>MKRX01000027.1:205726-326224 GCA_001898035.1 Armatimonadetes bacterium 55-13 | reverse complement strand
TCTAGCCAGTCGGTAAAAAATCTAGGCAATTTTGCCGCAATAGGAACACGCTAAGCCGTCTCATTCGTTGGCATTGTGTGCCTGAACGTGTACACTGGACCCAACGCATGAAGCGAATGCTGATAACTCTATTACCATGGATGGTGATGGCGGGCTCGGCCAACGCGATTCAGTCGCGCTCGGCAGAAGTCGTTTTCACTCACTTCGGACCCATTCCCGAGAAAGGGATTCGGGTGGCCGACGAGTGCTATGTGCCGCTTGACTTTCTTGACAAAGTCGGCTGGAAGTATTCGGTCCACAACACCTCGGTTGTGATCGAAGGTGAAGGCAAAACGGCACGAGTCCCCCTCCGTGAATTTGATCTTGGCCGCGCCGTTCCATTGAGGATGGCCCTGGATCAGATTGGCGCCGATACGTTTTGGGAGCCCGATAACGACCGCCTTCAGGTTTGCTCCACGGTCACCAAGATCGTGGTTAAGGATGGGAACGTCCAGATCGAAACGGCCCTTCCCACCAAACCGCGAGTCTTTCGTTTGGCGGGGCCTAACCGATTTGTTGTGGATCTTCCGGGTACTCGCCTTTCACGGGACACGGTGCAGCAGCTCAACGCCACTTCGACTCGCGTCGCTCAAGTTGAACTGAACACCGTCCGGATTGCCTACGAACCCGGTTACCGCCCCAGTCTGCCGCTTATTCCCGGCATCGGCAAGTCGTTCAAATGGCAGCTTGATCCCGATGAGGATCAGGGGCCCATTGAGGTTCCGCCCACCGATCCGCCCGAAGATCCAGTCAAGACCGTTACAGCTCCGCCTACGGTTCCGGTTGAAACTGCAAAGCCTCCAACGGCGTTTGCCGGGCCGATGACCCTTGATTTGGAGAGTCCGAATCGAGCCCAAATGACGTTGAAGATCACCGGCACCCTTCCCAAACCGGCCACCTTCAGACGTCCGGAGCCTGATCTTCTGGAGATTGTCCTTCCCAACGCGCAAATCACTGCTCCGGATAGCGCTACTTTTAGCTCTGCCAGCGTGACAGATATTTCGACTCGAACAGAAGATGGAAATGGAATTCTGGCGCTAAGATTGGCGCGCCCGATGGGAGTGGAGTTAGTTGCCAATACTGGCTCTCTCACTATTTCACTCATTAAACCAAACGTTGGCAACGGAAAACTCGCGGGCAAGATCATCGTTGTCGATGCGGGCCACGGGGGACACGATAGTGGCGCGAAGGCGGTGGGGGGTGGCACGCTCGAAAAAACCCTCACTTTAAAAATTGCCAAGCAGCTCAGTCAGAAGTTAGCGGATGAAGGCGCGACGGTCATCATGACCCGCAAGACGGACGTGTTCATTGAACTGACCGAGCGAGCGGCGATTGCGAATCGGAACAAGGCCGACATCTTTATCTCGTGCCACATCAACTCAAGCAGTGCGAAGAGCAAGACCACGGGAACGATCACGTTCTATCACGGCCAAGATGCCATCGGGCAGGTTTTGGCCGACTGTATTCAGAGCGAGATTGCGAAAGTGAGCAAGCTGCGCTCAATAGGTACTTGGAGCGATAACCGCATCTATCAGAGTGGTTTCTCCGTCCTTAGAAATTCGAAGATGCCGTGTGTCCTCATTGAGTTCGGTTTTATTAATCAGAGCACGGACCTCAAGCGAATGGTTACTGAAGATTTTCAAAGCTCCGTGGCCGGAGCAATTGTAAAAGGATTAAAGGTTTATCTCGGCGATGGCAAGTAGACGAAAGAAGAAGTCCTCCAACGGTCCAATCATCGGACTACTCGCCGTGGCCGCCATCGGGCTTGCCGGACTCGCCGGATACGTCCGGTTTGGGGGTGCCGCCCAAGTGCCGGATGAGCAAAAGAGCCCGGCCCAAAGGCATGTGAAGCCCAAGTCGGACAAAGGTGAAATCAGAGAGTCAAAGGTAACGCTCATATCCCCGAGCCGAGAAGGTGACGACCTTAAGCTCCACAAGAGTGAAGGGACACTTCCTGAGGGAGAGAATGCGATGGTTTATTCGGTGAACCATTTCCTGAAGGAGTCGCAGATCGTGCCCGAGGACGCCAAGGTTGTTGGGGTCCAGGTGAAAGATCGAGTTGCCCTTATGGACGTAACACCCTCGTTCAACCAGACTTACGGAGCCTTCGACGAGCAAACCTTGATTCAAGGTATCTGCGCTTCCCTTGCTCAGTTTAAGGAAATCGACAAAGTACAGTTCTTCTGTGAAGGCAAAGTGGTCGAGACTCTTGGCAACGTAGATCTCACGGAGCCCATTTCGATTCGGGAGAACCAGGAGTCTTCGACTCCCCCCGCCAACTAATCGATAACGCAAATCCCATTGCAGCAAAGCTGACCAGGCACCAAAGAATCGACCAGACAAGGGCGGGAATATGCGTGGCTGCCTGCATGTTCCCGGCATCGCTCTGACGTACGCCAAATCCACTGATCTTCACCAAGAAGAAAAGCGATTGGACCGAATTGACGCATTGCTGAACCCCGACGAATTGAGCGACCCAGTGCCGCGTCTCGTCCTTCAAGTAAATCGCCATCGCGACTAGCGCGGCGATCCAGGCGATCGCGCTGGCGATTCCGAAAACGTCTTGTCGCACCCAAACGATCAGCGAATAGCCCATCACGACGGCTAATCCAATAAGGACACCCTTAGCCGCCCTTCCATTCTTGGCCAACACCATGATGAGAGCCCCCACGATCGAAGCTCCCACGTACCCGGCCGAACTGATGAGGAATTCAGAGCCCCCCGCCGTGTAGGTCTCGCCGTTGCCGTTGGCATGGACTTGGATATGGTCCACCATTCCGCCCGTTGCCACCGCGGTTAAGGCGTGGCAGGCCTCGTGAATGTGCGTGTTCAGATATTGGAGAGGTACCGTCACCCACCGCAGGAACGGCACAAACCACAGGACGATCGACACGACCGTGGCCGTGAGAATGGCGGTCTGATGCGCCTTAAGCGAGTTCTGGCGGTTCATCTCCATCCAATTGAACGCCAGATCGCCGCCGTTGGAAAGCTTCCCAGGTCTTAATCACCACAAAGGCGGCAAAGCAACCAACCATCCAGCCCCACAGAACTTGGGAGGGATAGTGAGCGCCAGTGTAGATTCGGCTAATTCCAGTGAGGAAGGCGACCAAGATCCAAGGACTTCCCCACCACTTGAAGTAGTAGGTCATGACAAACGCCACCGCGGCCATGTTTGCGCTGTGTGCCGATGCTGTGCCCATACTATCGGCCCAACCCACGCGAAGGTAGACGTGTTCAGGAATCTTTGAAAGAACCGTGGTGACGTGGTCACTTTTGAGCGCGCCTAGCTGCCCCTTGTCATCAACGGGAATGAAGGGAAAGTCCTGGAAGGGGCGATGCACCGGGAAGTTTGACTTCGCGATGTTGGTGATCGTATTCCCTATTCCGACGGCAATGAGGGTGAGAATGCCTGCTGTCCGACTTCGGACATTGGCGACCAAAAGACCGATGAGATAGATCCCGAGGGCAATCTTGATGTAGGAAATGTTAAGGGCAACGCTGAAGAATTTCAGAAAAGGGTTCCAGGAGTTGGACCAGCCGTTGATCCAATCTAAAAACCAATAGTCGAGCCCATTCACTGCTTGAGTCTACTTCTGTCCTGGGCAAACTTTTTATCTTCTGAGCAAGAGCATTCGTACAGCCATCGATGCATTGTCTATCAGCAACATTTGCTTGCCATCACGATCACAACTTCATGAGCGACTCACCATTGCCAGTTTGCTTAGATTAAAGAGTTCCTATTGCCTAGGTCGCACTTCAATACAGCTTTTGCGCAAAAACATTCTCCTTGCAATAATCAAGGACTTACTGTAAGGTAATGCAAGAACCGTTGCGTTCTGTATTTTTTTCTGAGGTTTGCCATGTTTAAAAAAGCATTTACTCTCATTGAACTTTTGGTCGTCATTGCCATCATCGCAATTCTTGCTGCTATCCTGTTTCCGGTTTTCGCTCAAGCTAAAGAGGCCGCTAAAAAGACGGCATGTCTTAGCAATGACAAGCAGATCGGAACGAGTCTTCAAATGTATCTGGCTGACTACGATGATACATGTCCAATCACTCGTGCGATTGATCCTGCTACTGGTCTCAACGTTGCGAGAAACGTTGTTTGGGAATCCTTGCCAACAATACCCACCGCATCGGCCGCTACCGTTACGCGGAGTATGTGGGCCAATGCAATGTATCCATACATAAAGAACTGGGACATCTGGAGTTGCCCGTCTGGAACGGATAACAACATTTTCGCGGAAACAGAATCGGCCCTTGGCACCGCCAGATTCAGTTACGTGATTAATGCATACCTGAATTCGTTCAGTTCGACAGGGATCAGTTTGCCCGCCGAAACGGTGGCTTTCTATGAAGCGTCGAAGAATCGAACCAGGAAGTATTTCTATTCATTCCCCCTGCCCTACCAGCTAACTACCGATCCGACTCCGTATCGGTGGGATCCCAATGCCAACACTCTGTCGGTGTTTACCATGGATATTACGAAGACTTGGTACAACCACTCGCAGGGCGGAAATGCGGTCTATGCAGATGGACACGCGAAGTTTAATCGAACTCCAGGTAAGAACTCCAACTGGATTCAAGTCGCTTCGGACGGAGTTCCCACTTGGTCGTCAGGTCTGAATCTGAAGTCTTGGTACGTTGGCGGATTCTGGCTTATGCCGCTCGGATTGGGAGATAAATAAATCCGCAGTGTCTAGTCTCGCTCAAGTATCGAAACAATCGAAAGATCAAGATGATTAGAGTCAAAACACTTCTGAATTGTGCCCTGGTAGTCTGCGTTCTTGCGGTGGCCGGGGGTTGTGGAAGCGGAGACAGTGGTGATTCCACCAAGGAATCAAACACTCCGCCCTCGACAAACACCCTCTCGCCCAAGGACGCCCCTCCGGCGACCGGTGGTGGAGCAAGCAACGCTGCGCCACAGATGCCGCCAAAGGGACCTGACGGGGGCCCGCTCTAGAAGCCAGCCCACCGACAAATCAAGCGCTCTCCAAGATCACTTGGGGAGCGCTTTTTGTTTTCGCCCAGGTTCCTTCTAGTCTCGGGAGAGGCTAACGCGGTATCGTATAGGGAGCTGCTAGAGCTTGTCGCCATGAGTCAACAAACCTTCATGCCTTCAACCGAGACCATCTTTGAAAAGGTGGGAGAAAACACCATGGTGGTCAATATGGGGCCTCAGCACCCATCGACCCACGGCGTTCTGCGCGTGATCTGCGAACTTGAGGGTGAAACCATCATCAAGTGCAAATCGGTCATTGGCTATTTGCACACGGGCATGGAGAAGGAAGCCGAGTACCAACAGTATCACAAGTGCGTCGTCATGACGGACCGCATGGACTACTTGAATGCGAATGGGAACAACCTCGCCCACGCATTGGCGGTTGAAAAGCTTCTGGGCTGCGAAATTCCGAAACGCGCTCAATATCTTCGCGTTATCCTGGCTGAGCTCTCGCGCATTGCATCCCACTGTGTTTGGTTGGGAACACACGCCTTAGACCTGGGAGCGATGACGCCGTTCTTCTACATCATGCAGCAGCGAGAGAACATCCTGGACATGTTTGAAATGTTCTCGGGAGTTCGCATGATGCCGTCTTGGATTGTCCCCGGTGGACTCCGAGGCGACATTCCCGCTGGCTTTGAGAAGAAGCTTTATCCGTTCCTTGAAGAATTCGGCAAGGAACTGGACGTGGTGGAGAATCTGCTGGTCGAGAATCCGATCTGGAAAGAGCGCACTTACGATGTTGGTGTCCTCACCGGCAAGGAAGCGCTTGAGTTGGGTTGTTCAGGACCGATTGCTCGTGCGAGCGGCGTCGCCTTTGACCTCCGCAAGAGCAATCCATACAGCAGCTACGAGGACTTCGATTTCCAGATCCCGGTCGGTTCACGCGGCGACGTTTATGACCGATTCTTGGTCCGCATCGCGGAAATGAAGGAATCGATCAAGATCATTCGACAGGCTATTGACGGATTGCCCGAAGGAGACTTCCGCACTTCTGATCGAAAGATTGCTCCTCCGCCAAGGCAAGAACTCGACACGTCGATGGAATCGCTGATCCATCACTTCAAGCTGTTCACGGAAGGCTTCCACCCGCCGGTAGGTGAGGCGTATGCCGCAGTTGAAGGCTCCAAGGGAGAGCTGGGCTTCTACATCATCTCCGATGGTTCCAACCGACCGTACCGTTGGCACGAGCGTCCCTCTTCCTTCATGAACTTGAAGGCACTCGAAGTGCTGGCTGTAGGTCGACTTATTGCCGACGTGATCGCGATTATCGGGTCGATTGACATCGTCTTGGGTGAGATCGACCGGTAAGGGGATTTTGCCTTCCTTCAACCTGACCGAGCCCAAACCCTCGGGTAACCTTTTGCATCGAAAACAATGAGTGAGTTAACCCAGATCGGCAGTATCAATGAGCGCCCCCGCATCCCGACCCGCGATGAGGTGGAGTTGAATTTCTCCGACAAGGCGATCACTGAGTTAGAGGCGCTGAAAACTCACTATCCGGAACTCAAAGCCTGCATTCTGCCCACCCTTTGGATTGCCCAACGAGAGTACGGTGGATTCCTGAGTGGCGAAGCGATTGCCGAAGTGGCCTACCGGCTTCAGCGCAGCTATGCTGAAGTGGAAGGCGTTGCGACTTTCTACTCGATGTACAACACCGCTCACAAGCCAGGCAAACACAAGATTGAGCTCTGCACCTGCCTTTCGTGTCATCTCTGCGGCACTTACCGACTTCGAGACTTTCTGAAGGAAAAACTCGGAATCGGACATGGCGAAACGACAGCCGATGGACTGTTTACCGTCGAAGAGGTCGAGTGCCTCGACGCCTGCGATCGAGCACCTGTCATTCAGGTGGGCGACACCTACCATGGTCCTGTGGACGAGGGCTACCTCAGCAAGCTTATCGATGACCTCCGCGCAAATCCCGAATCCACGGTTGTCAAGATGGCGGACGAGATGGTCAAGGTTCATATTCGGGCTTCCGAGCGCTAAGCCGTCTTCCCCTTACCGATCCGGGAGTTGAACTCGGTAGAATAAGAGGTAGTCATGGCCGAGCGAAAGCTACTCTTCGAACACACTCACGATCCTGCCTTCCGAACCCTTGATGGTTACAAGGCGACCGGCGGTTACCAGGCGTTGGAGAAAGCCATTAAGATGGATCGCCAAGCGGTCATCGACGAGGTCAAAGCTTCCGGACTCCGCGGACGAGGTGGCGCGGGCTTCCCCACTTGGATCAAGTGGAATGGTATCCCCAAGGACAAGAAAACCACTCACTACGTTCTGTGTAACGCGGATGAAGGTGAACCGGGGACGTTCAAAGATAAGCAGTTGATGGAGACATGTCCCTTTCTTTTAGTGGAAGGGATGACCATTGCTGGGCACGCAACCAACGCCGACCAAGGCTTTATCTATATTCGAGGCGAGTTCATCGATGCCGCACGCGCGCTTCGCTCGGCGATCGACGAAGCTTATGCGGCAGGACTTCTCGGTAAGAACATCATGGGAACGGGATGGAACTTCGATCTAGATATCCACCTCGGCGCCGGTTCGTACGAGTGCGGTGAAGAAAGCGCGCTTATGAGTTCTCTCATGGGCGAGCGAGGAATGCCTCGACTCAAATTCCCCCACGCTCCACTTCCAACCGTTGCCGGTCTTTGGGAACGCCCTACTCTGATTAATAATGTTGAGACTTACTGCTGTGCTCCCTTTATTATCAAGAATGGTGGAGAGTGGTACGCCTCCTTGGGCGCCTCGACCAAGAACTCTCGAGGCACGAAGATCTTCTCAGTTTCAGGTCACGTCAACAAACCAGGAAATTTTGAAATCGAGTTCGGCACTCCTTTGAAGGAGCTGCTTGAAATGGCGGGTGGCGTCAAAGGCGGGAAGCTGAAGGCTTGCGTTCCAGGAGGTTCTTCGGTACCGATCATCACCGCTGAAGATGTAGACCGAGCCATCATTGGCTACGAGGAAATGTCTGAGGTCAAGTCCATGGTCGGATCGGGCGGTTGTATGTTCCTCAACGAACACACCTGCATCGTGACCTTCATTTGGCGCACGGCTCTGTTTTATGCCAATGAAAGCTGTGGCAAATGCACGCCCTGTCGAGAGGGAACGCGGTGGATGCTCCAAATCTTGGACCGAATCCGACGCGGCAACGGCCAGAAGGGCGACATCGAACTCCTGAAGGATATCTGCTCGCAGATCGACGGGCGATCATTCTGCGGCCTTGGCGACGCGGCGGCTTGGCCCGTTGCAGCGGCGCTACGAGTATTCCCGCATGAGTTCGAGTACTTTATTGAAAATGGCAAAAGCATGGTGGAAAGTGAACCTACGCTCGCCATGGCTCCGTAACGAGAATCCAGGAGACGAATCTGTGACAGGTGCTTCCTAGATTGTTGACTCGCTCCTGCAAGTTCAATTTTGAAAGCATTGCAACAATTATCGGGTTTTTGACAAATTTCAAGCATCCGATTTTTTTTTGGAACAAATGGCCCATTTTTTGATGTCATAATGGTGTCAACTGCTTTATTTCTTGTATAGCCATTTTTGCCTCTTAAACAATAAGCAATCATCTGGCGCAGGAGTATTGCGGTTGTAATTTTTGGAGGTAGCCAACTCTCTTGAAACGAGCCTTTACTCTCATTGAGCTCCTTGTCGTTATCGCAATCATCGCGATCCTTGCCGCCATCCTCTTCCCCGTTTTTGCCCAAGCCAAAGCTGCTGCTAAGAGCACCGCTAACTTGAGCAATGTGAAGCAGGACAATCTCGCCAACATCATGTACGCTGGCGACTATGATGATACTTTTGCACCGTGTAACACCGGCGCTTACTTGACGGACGAGACCGTCAACGTCACTCGAGCCCAGCTGGTTCAGCCATATTCTAAGAACTGGCAGATTCAGCGATGCCCGCTCGATGGCAATTCAACTGATTCTATCCTTCAAGCGGGTGGAACGACTCAGTTGCAGAAGGAATATAACATGGGTCTCCGCAGCCACCGGGGTCTCAACTACTTCTACATCTGCCCTCTGATGGACATTAACGGTCAAGCCGTGTTCATGCCGAAGTCCGCAACTTCAATCACGCGACCGGCTCAAACCATCCTCACGGTCGATTCCGTCTGGGATAAGAACGGAACTGCTCCTAGTGGTGGCGGTAACTGGTTCGTACAGGCTCCCAGCTACTGGAACTCTGGAACCTCTTACTGGTTTGGAGCATGGGCATTCACTGACAACACGAGCTGGTTCCAGTTCGGTGGAGCTTACGACTACATTAAGGGCAAGGTAAGCATGTCCTTCGTTGATGGTCACGCAAAGTCTCTCCCGACAACCGCTCTGTGGGCAGGCGCCGATCCTTCCAACTCCAGCGTTGTCGACCAAGAGAAGTACCTCTGGGGAGGCCACTCCAACTAATGAAGCTTTGGGTTATCGCTCTGGCGGCTATCGCGGTCGCGGCGGTCGGTTGCAGTGGTGGAGACAACTATGACTCCAACTACAAGACCGAAGTTAACTTGACTCCTGAGCAAAAGAAGCAGGCTGAAGCGAACATGGCTGGTCAAGCAGCACCAGGTTCGGCACCTTCTTCTGGACCGCAAGCCTTGACGGTCCCAGGGAAGCACTAACGTTAGTTGAACGATGAAGCGGCCAGGCAAATTGCCTGGCCGCTTTTTTGTTGTATCCTCGAAGGGAGAAGCGGCTGTAGCTCAGTGGATAGAGCGCTTCCCTCCGGAGGAAGAAGTCGGGGGTTCGAGTCCCTTCAGCCGCGCCATTCTCAAGGTATTCATTTCATCGCCCGCCCCTTGTGTCAAAGCTCTCTCTTCCTTTGACAAGAAAACTTGTTGAGTAATGTCTCACTTCGAGGACGACCGAGGAACTCGGTCGAACGCGCCTTAAAAAACGATCATTCGCCTCTCTAACAACGTAGAAAACAAGTGAGTTTGATATGAGCGCCTTTGCCCGATTTCTCGCCCGCATTTCCTGGAAAGGAATGCTTTGGCTGATGCGACGACCGTGGATGAAATCGCTGCAGCGAGCTTCAACGAACCTATTCCCTCCTGGCCAAAAGAGAGAGAGGGCGAAACTCTCAATGGTGCGACAAAATAAGTTCGCACGAAAAGTGGGGCTTCCCATTCTCACCGTTGCCTACAATTTGCTTTTGGCGAGCGTCATCCTCACGACTAGCTACTTCGTGGTCTTGAACCTTTACGAATCGGGAGCTCTTTCAGCCACTGATTCAATGAAGCAATCTAACTAAGCCGCGAAACGACTCCAGTCGCCAAGATACAGAACTTCCTCTTCCAGGAGGACGCCGAATTTGTCGAAGACAACCTGGCGGGTATGGCACGCGAGCTTGCGGATCTCGAACGAGGTGGCGTTTCCCACATTCAGAATGAAGTTTGCGTGCCGGGCTCCTTGCATCGCTCCCCCCATCCGGAATCCCTTGAGCCCTGCGGCCTCGATTAAGAAGCCGGCCGGCACGACGCCGGCTTTTTTGAGAGTTTCGCTTAGACCATCCAGCGATTCTGCAAAGGCCCGGTCTGTCACATTTTTGAAGAAACTTCCGGCACTCGCTTGAGGTGGCTGCTTGGAAATTCGCTGTCGTTGGTATTCTCTCGCTTCATCGTATATCTGCTTTGGATTCCCCTTAGGAAGCTTCATCTCAACTCTAAGGACAGTGATCTGAGGGGGATTTGGCTGCCTCAAGACTGAGTCTCGATAAGAGAATTTTAGATATTCTGGCCCGACCCACTTACGCTCTCCGTCATGGACCAAATCCAGCCTCGTGATGAATTCGGACACGTTGCTTCGATAGGCACCTGCGTTGCTGGCCAACGCCCCACCTAACGTCCCGGGGATTCCAACGGCAAACTCGAGTCCTCTCAATCCGGCCTGTGCCGCTTTAAGAAAGAGTTCTTGAAATGCGCAACCAGTGTCTGCAAGCACCTCTCCAGTCTTGGCCACTGCAATTCTCGCCGCTTGATTTCGTAAAGTCAGTCCGGGCACTCCATCGTCTGAAGGCAACATATTGCTCCCGGCACCCAGAATCGTGACTTTTATGCCCGCGTGATGAGCCGCCGCTGATATCTCGGCAAGATCTCCTGAAGTGGCAACCGAGCCGAAGAACTCGGCAGCTCCCCCAGCTCTTAGCGTCGTAAATGAGGCAAGGTTCATTCCTCGACGAATTCCAAACCTTTCAATCAATGCTTCAAACACAGGGCTCCGAGACTACATTCAAGGGAGATTTGGGTTTGGATATGCTTGGCTCAATCAAATAGTTCGGCGTAAGACGCTCCGGTTCTACGATTACGCATCTATCGAGTATGGTGGCAAACCTTTCCGCGTGAGGATAGACCTCGGAAGTTAATCCTGGACCAAATCCCGTGAACGGGTCATCCGGCAATTCGCTCCGTCTCATCGCATCCTTTCCCGGATACCTGACGAAGTACTCGTTTCGTTTGCTCGGCATAACTACCAATTGATCAGCGTCAATCAAGTCGAAACTGGTGGCGCCGGTCACGAGCTTGCCCTGACACAACGCTAGCGTCTTTGCGATAGTAACGGCAACCTTCACACCCGTAAATGAACCCGGACCCAGATCACAGGCGAAGAGGCGGGCATCCTCAAGTTTGGCGCCGGACTCGTCCCATATCTCATCCAACATCCTAAAACAAGCGCCGCTGGCCCGCATCGGGGCAAGCACTTGCCTGCTAGCCATGACTTCGCCATCTTCAGAAAGCAGTGCAACGCTTGAGTACGGACTCGATGTCGAAAAAGCAACTATCACGGTGCTTGTTCGATGGTCATCGATTGTAAAAGTGATTCTACGGCCTTTCTCTCGGCCCCGATCTTGGCCGCATTCGTCGTTCGGTAAGCCACGACCACATAGAAATCACCGTTGGCGATGGTGGCATCGCAGGTATAGAGATCGCCTTGCGCGGTCGTTCCTACGCGCCAAACGGAAGCAGTCATCGCGCCAGCCTTATTCTTGGCCGGCACTGACTCGTCTCGCTTTGCCACCTTTTGGAAGTCGTTCAGGGTCTTGCTCGAAGCGACAAAGAGGGCTCTTTGTGGCGGGTCTGAATCCAGGGTTGAGGCCAACGCCACCTTTATCTGACTCGCGACTTCGGCATTTGTAAGCGCAATCGTTCCATCTTCGGCAACCTTTCCTTCCCAGCCTGTCGGAATCATGATATTGACTTTCCGCCCGGCGGCAGTTGCTTCAACAACCACGCTTGGCTTTACGAATTCAACTTTTTCATCCAGCGATTTGGGCTTGCTAATGGGAGGCAAAGATTGCTGAACAGGTTTATTGGGATCGGGTTTCTTCGTTGGATCTTCCGGTTTAAGCGGTGCGCCGGTTCTAAAAGTTTGCATTGTTTCTCGCCAAACAAACTCTGCTTTATCGAAGTCATCGGGCGATGCTTCCAACCGAAACATCAGCTTTTTGGGAGTTCGGCTGTACATGAGCCCGGTCAAAAGAATCTTGGGTCCGGACTTATCGGTATAGGAAACCTTGGTGAGTAGTAGGGGAACGCCAAGAATCTCTTCCTCCCACTGGCGGATGACTTCTCTACGCATCCGATCATTGATTCCCTTTTGAGAAAGCTGCCAAACATCCTTCTCAGCATCGAAGCCGACATTGTAAATTTCGAGATCTGCGGCGGTCGAAGAGCCGTCGATTGGAATTCGCACCTTGAAGTCGTGAGACTTCTTGATTGCAGTTACCTGCCAAGCCTTTGGATATGAAAGGGCCAGACCCACGTCCGGCAGTTCTAACGTTGCTTGGTTAGACCCACCTTCTCCTTGGAGACCCGTCAAAAGCATTACAGCGGAAAATAGCAGAGCAGTCTTCATAGCACCCTCAGGACTGGCAACTTTGCCGAGCCGTCTGAATTATGGACGATCATCTAAGGGTAGCAGGATCACAAACTTGGCCCCCTGCCCTTCGACCCCCGCCTCGAACACTTCACCGCCATGCGCGTCCACGATTCCTTTGACAATCGAAAGTCCCAATCCCATGCCTTTGACTCGGTTGCTAAAGAATGGTTGGAAAATGGTGGCTTTCTCCTTTTCGCTCACGCCGGGGCCCGAGTCCTCAATCTCAATCTGTACGTATTTCGGAATGTTTCCTCCGCGGGTTTCGAAGTGCACGTCCTTACTCACCGTACAGGTAGCGATGCGAAGTCGCCCCTCTTGCATATAGTTAAACGAGTTCTCGATCAACTCGCTAATTGCCCTGCGGAGCCTTTTCCCATCCAGGGGGGCTTTCGGCAAATCATTGTCTAGTTCCAGTTGCAAGTTCACCTTCGAACTTCGAGGAAACACCTCGTCAGCCGTCTCGCGAATCAGTTGGTTGACATCGGTCGGTTGCCGATTGATTTGAGTGGCGGTGAGAAAGTCTCTGAAGTCCTGAAGAATTTCTTCGACACGCGTCACGTTTGTGGCCAGACTCTTTTGAATCGAGCGTAGTTCATCGAGATTCGGCTCATGTCCAGCGAGGAGATGATAAAGCTCATTTACATCTCCTTTCAACGCAAAAACTCGATTTCCGATCATGTGGCTACTCTTGGCACTCAGTTCGCCCCAAGCGATCATTCTCTCCGAGTGAACCACCCTTTCCATATTCCGAATGTTCTCAAGTCCACTGGCAACTTGCTCCGCGATCGTCACCATAATCGAGAGATCGCTCTCTCCAAAGCTGTTGTCGAGAAACGGATTCTCGGTTTTACGGCGGAGGACGCGAATGGCGCCGATTGAGTGTTTCCGCGAGACAATAGGGACTGCCAAAAAGCTGGCAATTTGATCGCTTTCAAACTCAACGTACTTGCCTCTCCACCTTGGATCTAGCTGAGGATGGTGAAGCAATATTGGCATTCCGGTATCGCAAACCCATCCGGTAAATCCCTCTCCCCGACCGTAAGCAATCCGACCAACCTCACTTTTGAGGGCGCCGGACGATCCTCTCAAAACGAAAGTGTCGGTCTTGGGATCGTGAAGAAAGACGGAACACGCTTGAAATCGAAGGACCTCGGCGGTTACATGCATCAACCGATCAATGAGTGCTTCTTCGGTAAGTGAGTTATCCAGAGCGCTTCCGATTTCAACAAGCGCCTCTTCCCGATCATAGAGATCCTGTCGTTCCAAAACCATCCCCACCAAGCTCGAGAGAGCATCGCAGATGTTCTTCTCTCGCTCGCCGAAAGCATCGATGCGATCCGATTCGACGTTCAACACCGCCCGAATTCGCCTGCTGGAGTCTCGAACAGGCAAAGCAAT
This sequence comes from Armatimonadetes bacterium 55-13, assembly GCA_001898035.1. Classification (GTDB taxonomy): domain Bacteria; phylum Armatimonadota; class Fimbriimonadia; order Fimbriimonadales; family Fimbriimonadaceae; genus 55-13. The sequence goes on along the minus strand of MKRX01000027.1, from coordinate 311,908 downwards.
CTCACTGATCGTCGTGCTGAATAGTTTCCGATACCGGGGGTCTAAGTCGACATTTCCCGTCCGAATGGCCTCTCCTGTCGCCGCAACCGACGCAATAATGCCTTCTCCCACCCGACTATCGATGTTCAATTTTCGATTTAGAGCTTTGTTTTCAAACTCCTCGCCTGTGCCGTGCCTGACAACGAGTAGCCCAAGCTCATCATCCATGATGGCGATCATCGCGTGGCGACTATAGGTCAAATCAAGAGCCGCGTTCGCTATGATGTCCAAACTTTTCGACGCATCTTTTTCGGCTGATATAGCGGTGAGGACCTGAGGCAGGCTACGGAATACGGGCATAGGGGCATTATGAAGCCCGGAGAGTCCAGTAAACTATCGACCAATGCTTGGCGACTGGATGGAGAGGGAGATTCGTGAACAGCCCTCCATACTCAACCGATCTGCGACAACTTACGAATCGAACCTCAAGTCATTCTTCGAGAATCGGAGCTTTGACATTGTTCTTTTGGCCGCCCGCGGCAGCTCTGATCATGCGGCTCAATTCGCGCGATACTTGATCGAAATTCACCTTGGTATTCCGGTTAGCCTAGCCGCACCCTCGGTGTTGACTCGCTATGGAACCCGAGTTCGGTACAAGAATGCGTTAGCCGTTGGGATTTCGCAGAGTGGTTCTGCGCCCGATGTGTCGGAAATGTTGGCCATGATGCGTGAGGAGGGACACGCGACTCTCGCAATCACCAATACCGAAGGTTCCAGGTTAACCAAGGAAGCTGAGTTCTCGATCATGCTAGGAGCCGGGAAGGAAAACTCGGTTGCGGCCACCAAGACTTATTCAGCTTCTCTCTTGGCCTTGTACCAACTGGTGAGAGTCTTAGGTGGTGAGTTGCCAGCCCCAGAAGGTCGGCTACCGAGCGACAACTGGGTCAATGAGGCTCTCAATGCGGCGCAAGGCTTTAGCGGACCGCTTCTTCGTTCAACGCCAACGTTCTCGTTGGCTCGCGGTTACTCCTTCTGTACGGCGCTCGAGACCGCCCTTAAACTGATGGAGTGTGCTCTCCTACCTTGCAAGGCTTATTCGACCGCCGACTTTGAGCACGGGCCAAAGGCGCTGGCGGGACACGGTAGTGCGGCTATTGTGTATGGAGAGGCAGCTCAGGGACTGGCGGACCAGGGCTGCCGCATCCTGCAAGCTCCAGCGTCTCAGGCGCCCGATGCCCTCAAGCCGATCTGGGACATCATTTTTGGACAGTGGTTGGCCCTTTGCGCGGCAAGGGCCCACGGCTTGAATCCAGACAAGCCGGATCATATTCAAAAGGTCACCGAGACCCTCTAGCCTTTCAATAACATTGCCATGTTGTCTGCAGCGAAAGGGTGACTGGGATCGAATTTGAGGAGCCGCTCGTAATTTCGAGCGGCTATTTCCTTTCGGCCCAGTTGATGCGCCACCAGAGCGAGGTTCTGCCAGAGGGACTCATGCAACATTGCAGGATGAGCGAATCCGCTTCGAAGGTAGTCGCCGGACTCTGACATATATTCCAAGTCAAGGAGGGCATCCAGAGCCGAACGTAGGTCTCCACGTCGTATGTACGTCTTTGCCGCGGCATAGGTCACTGAGGGTTCTCGCGAGCACCATCCTCTTGCAAGCTGCAAGATGTCACTTGTCCTCTGCGTCTTCAATTCTCTATCTGGCAATCTGTCCAAAACCAGCGTCAGAGGGCCCGTCACCATTGTCGTCGGAGGAACGTCTTGATCTCGTATCGCGAGGAGATCGTCGATAAGTTTCTGATTTTCACTGTCCGCAGAGGGATCGTTGAGTAAGTAGAGAATTCGAACTCGTTCGGACTCGTAATACTTGTTGCCTGGACGAATGCTCAACTCCTTTTCCACCAGCGCCAGATTGCGACGGTGCTTTGCGGGCAACGCATCTTCCATGTAACCGTCGTGTCCCAATCGGATTGCTGAATCGATGTATTGCTTGCCTTTAGAAGCACGTTCGAGGGTATCTCGTGAAAATTGTTCGTGAACCAACCCAACCATTCGCATTTCTGGACAAGTCCGCCAAAGGCGAACAGCTTGCGTTTCAGCGAATCGTCCATCCTTTGTGTAGTCTTCTCGAATAATGGTGGCGGCAAAGACATCTTCGCGACTCTCGAAAGACCGTAAGAGTTCCACCGACCCGGGCAACAGCCATTCGTCGGAATCCAAGCGAAATGTCCACTCATAGTTGACCAGTTCGTAGGCCCAATTCAACGCCATCGAAAAATCGTCTGGCCATTCTCGTTCGAAAACGGTAGCGCCCAATCCCCTAGCGATATCTTGAGTTCCGTCCGTCGAACCAGTGTCGATCAAAACCATTTCTTTCACAACACCGGCCACCGACCTCAGCGCTCGTTCAATTCTCGATGCATCGTTTCGCACGATCATCGCCAGAGAGATTCCAGGCTTCACAAATCCAAGTTACCAGGGAGGTCGCCTTGTTGGGGCTCCCAGTTGGCTGCATCGGGACGAACGACAAAGTGGCTCCCCACGGCTTCGTTGGGATCGATCATCCGAAGCTCACGAGGCGTATGATTGAGTTCTCGCTTGATAAGCTTGTTGAACTGTTGAAGATTCCCCACTCCAACTTCATGGGCAATCGCCTTGATCGGCATGGTGGTGTGAATCAACATGTGACGAGCCCGCAAGGCTCGCTGGCGTCGCACGTACGACTGGATCGTCATGTTGTGCTCGGTGCGAAAGAGACGAATGAGATGGTTGTGAGAAATGCCAACCGCGTCCGCAAGCTCAGCCACGGAGAAAGACTCCGCAAGTCGAATTCGGATTAGGTTCTCCGCTTTCTCCAGGGACGGGTGTGTACGACGATAGACTTCCAAAGGTTCAGCGGGACGCGCAATTCGCCAGAGACCATCGTAAACCCGAGCATTAAGTCGTTCCTGTTCTCTTCCAAGCCAGTGAGTCGCTTCGAGTAGATCGATATAGAGTCGCTCAAACCGATCGCCAAGCTGCTGCACGAGGGGAATCCTTTGAGTGAGATAGTCCCCATGTGGAGCGATATGAACGGACAGATGCACCGCCGGCCAATAGGGCCAGACATGTTCGAAGAGCGTATTGGGAGGGATAAGGCTCACCATTCCTGGCTCGACTATGTGTCGTTGCCCACCCAACACGAGTTCACCCTTGTATCGATAGAGATGGAGACACCAAAGGCCGTTCAGGCGGTATTGATGTGATTCTTCGTTATGCCTTCCAACCCCGATCGCAAAGACCATTGGCGGCATCCCCATCGGCAGTGACCAGACAAACGCCATACGGTGAATATAGACCACTTCCACCACTCAAGTGATGGATTTTTGAGAATATTCATTTGGACGCGGCGGCCCTGAGCTAAGACATGTTGTCTTCGGACAAGAAATGTTTATTTCGAGTCTGAATTTTCAACAACCTTCTTGAAGACGCTCTCGCCAGAGGAAAATAACGCGTTCGAATTTGAGGTGACCACATACAAGCTCCTACCGTCAACGCCCATCTTCAGGGTACGCATCTCTTCGGCATTATCGAGTGCGGCCGAATTTCCCATACTCGACAAGAACTCTTGTCGCTGAGAAGGGTTCATATTCCAACCACTTACGCCTGGCTTAGACTTACCGCGAATAACGTCTTGTGGCGCCATTCCTCCGACTTTTTCAATTTGGAGCCTCACCTGAGTTCTATCGAGGGCCCATTTTCCTTCGACAAGCACTCCCAGAAGTTCCATATTGTAGGACTTGTCTGGGAAGCACTCCAGCGTTACGGGGCCAGCCATTTCGTTGAACATTTCCATCATTTTGCGAACCTCTTCGGTTTCCTCATTCCCGAATGATCGCTCCAGTTGCCATTCGCCCACGATCTTCTTTTCCGAATCGGTAAGCCGTGCCATGGCTTGCTCGTCGTACTTTCCTTTCCCGCATCCCGCAAGCAGAACGACCAAAGACATGAGCGCCATAGACTTCATCCTAGGGCGATTGTATATCCAATTCATGCCTTGCTCACCTCGGTCCATTGCAGGGGTACCCTTCGCATTAGTGGAAGAATCTCAGAAATTAGATATCGGTGAATTTGAGGTGGTCCTCAAGCAAGTGGCTCTGCCGATGGGTCTTGTCGTTGATGCCATCACTCTCACCGGATCTCAAATTCACCTTGAGAACCATCCCTTTAGAATAGGGGCGCCTGAACCCGGGAAGATCACCATTCTGATTTGGCAAGATAACTTGGCCCAGTTTTTGACAACAAAAGCCCCCGGTGGACTCCGAGACTTTAGCGTTGAGCTCAAGGATGGAAAAATTCATGTCCAAGCGAGCATGAAAATGATCGTTGAGGTTCGAGCCTCGGCGATCTGCAACCTAAGAATTCACGAGAACCGTCAACTCTTTGTGGACTTGGAGACGGTGGATCTGATGGGGGTAGGAGCCAAGAATCTGGTTCAGAGTCAACTGGACAAGATAAACCCTGTGCTGGATACCAAAGACCTTCCCATTCAGTCCTCCCTCACCGGCTACGAGATTGCCGATGGCAAACTGACGCTTTTCGGAGATCTGTTTCCAGCGCTGAGATCGGAATAGCCAGAAACGCCTGGATTAAAGTTACAATATGCCAATTTTCGGAGGCCCTTATGCTTCGTCTCGTTAAGTTCATCGTCGTCTTTTCACTCATCCTCCCGTTCGCTGTTGCCCCCGCCCAAGGATTGGACTCGCTATTTCAAGATCCCAAACACCCCGCCAAAATTAAGCCCGGCGATCTGCCAGACAACATGAGGGCGGTAAAGATCACTTTGTCAAAAGGGGGTGGCGACATCTTTTCGATGATGATGTCTCCTTTTGCCCTTTTGGGAACCTTATTCGGTGGGATGAGTTCGGTGGCAGGCGGTGGCGAAGAAGGTGGAGACGATCAGGCCGCAATGCGCTTCTTCGAAATGATGTCCGTCAGTTGGACCAATGGCGAAACTGTACAAATGTGGAACCAGACCTACCTGGTGACCTATGCCGTCCAAATTGAATTAACCTCGATCGTCAAGAGTAAGACTCCTCCAGACATTTCGAAGATGGACCTGAGTTTGACTCTTGTCAACACTCAGGATATCGTCACCATCGTGCCGCGCCCGGATATCACCAAGGCCGATTGGCTAAAGCCTGGTCCCGCGGGAAACGGCGCCTCCGAGCGGGCTCTCGGAGCTGCTGAAAAAACAGCATCGCTGAGCAACCTTAAGCAACTCTCACTCGCGGCGATTATGTACAGTACCGACTACGATGATATCTTCCCTTACGTGCAAAGCACCAATGGGGCTTTTGAAGTGATGCAGCCTTACTTCAAGAACCGGGAGATCACCAAAGCAACCAATCCTGGGACACAGTACCGCCTCAACATGGCCATTGCCGGGGTGGAATCCACTAGCGTGGAAAATCCGTCCGCGATGCCGCTTTTTTTCGAATCGAGGGAGTGGCCCGATGGAACTCGGGGCGTCGCGTTTTGTGACGGTCATGCCAAGTTTGTCAGCCGAGATGAATGGGCGCAATTAGAGGCTTGGCTCACGGCAAAGCTACCGAAGGTCGGACGTCCTCTCCCAGCAACGCTGGGTGCGAACTGGAAGAGCGGCTAGGTATCATTTCATCTTCCCTCGGGCGAGTGGCGAAATTGGTAGACGCACTGGATTTAGGTTCCAGCGGGTAAAACCGTGAGAGTTCGAGTCTCTCCTCGCCCACCACTTCAGTAACGGTTCATTTGAGTCGCCAGACTTCGAATTTGCACCATCGAAAGCGTCAGAACCAACAGAAACAGTAGGTACGCCACGGCGCTGGCGTATCCTAGCTGATACATTCCAAAACCTTGCCGATACATATAAAGCACGACTGTTAGCGTCGAGTCAGCTGGCCCACCATTGGTGAGGATATAACTTTGTCCGAAGACCTGAGAGGAGGCGATGATGGACATGACGATGCAGAACATGAAGGCCGGTTTTATGCACGGCCATGTGATTCTCCTAAACTTCGCCCAGCTCGACGCACCATCGAGCGAAGACGCCTCAAGCAGTTCGGTCGGCACCGACTTTAACGCTGCTAGGTTGACCAACATATTTCCGCCGGCTCCCCACCAAATAGACATCAAAGCCAAGCTCGGCATCGCCCAATCCGGACTTCCTAACCACTGAACCTTCGTGCCCAAATAGTAGTTAAGCAGCCCGCTTTCCGACGAGTAAAGCCAGCGCCAAAGCACCGAGGTGACAGATATGGATAGAACTACGGGCAAATAAAAGCAGGCCTTATAGAGAGTTGTCCCTCGGTAATTCTGATTAAGACCAATGGCGAAGAGCAAAGATACAAGATTTCCCAAGGGAACGGTAAGCACCACAAAGTACGCAGTTTTCACGATAGAGAGATGAAAGAGATCGTCTTTGAGGGCGCGGCTGTAGTTGTCAAAGCCCACGAATGGTATCGACTTACCCAATATATGCCAGTTATGGAGACTGATCCAAAAACCGTATACCAGTGGTCCGACAATGAACACGCAGAAAAGGGTCAGATAGGGCAGCAGAAACAAAAACGCGGCGAGGTTCTGGTTTCGTTTCATTTGTTCTGTAGCCGGTTATCGATCCGTCTCGATGCGGTTGCTAAGGCGTGATCAATGGTATCGGAATTGTTGAGAATGGCCTCAAATGCAGAGTCGCCAAATGTTGCGATAAGGTTATAGTCGATGCTTTTCGGTTCGTAATGGACGTACTCAACCTGCTTTGCAAATTCACTTTGAACAGGAAGGGCTTGAAAGGCAGGCGACTGGACCACGGATTTTCTTGCAGGTACTTGGCCGCCTAGCGCCCAGATTATGCTGTTTGCGCTCAGGAACTGAATGAACTTCCATCCCGCTCGCCTGACCTTCGGATCGAGACTGGAAGGCATGGTGAGCATATGGGTTCCGGCCCAAACCGACTTCTCGGGGCCAAATTGAGGAACAGGCGCCCCCGCGAATCGAAGTCCCTCTTGAGATTCCAGTCCCTTCACCATATAGACACCTTCCAGCACCATCGCAACTTTGCCCGTCTGAAAACCTAGCCAAGCATCTTGTCCTTCCGGCTTTGGGCAAACGCCGGCTGTAATGATGTCCTTCATCCTCTGCATCGCTTCCTTTGCCCTAGGAGTGCTCAATCCGGATTGCTTCAGATCCGGGGTTAGTAGGTCGGCGCCAAACTGGTTAAGGAAGCAAAGAGAGTTGCTGTGTAGCCATGTAAAGGCGAATCCCCACTGATCAGGAGTTCCATCGTGGTCCTTGTCGATTGTGAGTTTCTTCGCATCCTCAATGAACTCCTTATATGTAGTGGGAGGACGCGTAATGCCCGCTTTTGCAAAGAGATCAAGATTGTAATAGAGCCCCAGAGGGTGAACGTCAAGTGGTATTGCCTGCACTTTTCCTTCCCAGTGGGCTGCTTCCCATGCCTTGGGCGCAAGGTCTTCAAATGGAAACCGAGAGTCCTTTATGAGATCGTCGAATGTATTGAGTACACCATGACTCGCAAATTCAGGAAATCGGTTCACATGAAGCACAAAGACCTGGGGAGCACCTCCGTAGGCCAGTCCAAGCGTTACTTTGTCGTAATACGTGCCCCAAGGAATGATCTGCATTCGCACCTTGATCTTGCCCTGGTTGTCAAGATTGAACTTCTTGACCAACTTTTCCATCTCGGCGCCATCTGGCCCGGAGAATCCGTTCCAGAAGTTGAGTTCAATCGCGCCGTTTGCTTCCATTTGCCGTTGGGAGTGGCATCCCCATCCCACCACGATCGCCACTAAACTCAGAAGGAAGTGTTGGATTCTCATATTGGAGTCCGGATTAGGTCGTCTTGCGGACCACGCTTGGACCATCAATCACTGGCCCTTGATCGGTCCAGAGAATTGGGTCTATCCGCATGAGGCGCGCCGTCCGTTCCTTATCCCAACCATGGTAAACCGCAAATTCGGTTTTGCCGTCGGCGGCTACTGTTATCGAGTTATGCCCCGGCCCGAGAACCTCCGACGACGTTGCGAGGGTCCTCGGTCGATCTATCGTTCCGTTTGCGTAGGGCCCCAAGGGATGTTCTGCGGTAACAAAATCGACTCCATAACTTTCGTTTTGCCAGTTTCCCCCACTGTAAAAGACGTAGACACGTCCATCGTGCCAAACGGCGGCAGGTCCCTCAAGGGTATGCCAGTCGTAAATTCCACCGTACATTGAACGCCCTTTCTCGAAGCGTTGCCAGTCGGCGGTCGCACGAGCTACTAAATGCGGGTTGCCTTCCAATCGGTCCGGCGCCAGCATACGATCGACGACCAAACAGGTCCCCGGACGTTCGCCTCCTAGTAGGTCCACCGCATAAAACATGTAGTCACAACCGTCGGTGTGACGATAGACATGCGCATCAATGGCGAAAGGCAAGATTTTAGCGCTGAGTTGCCCCTTGTCGAAGTATGGACCTTCAGGCGACTCTGACACCGCGACTCTCAAATGGTGGTGTTTATCTCCGCGACCAACGGAGTAATACATATAGAATCGACCGTGACGCTGCGTGATCTCGGGAGCCCAAAATGCGCCGTTCTCGTGACCTTCTGGCTTGTTTAGAGCGAACCCAAGCGGCGTCCATTCAACGAGATTGGTCGAGCGGAGGACACGGAATACCCGTTCCGACGCGGAATCAACTTGGCCACCGGTGCCCACCGCGTAATAGTCGGATCCAACTTTAAAAACGAAAGGATCGGCAAAATAATCTGTAAAGACCGGGTTTACATAGCTAATGCCCGATGGACTTCCTTCATTTGGAGTCAAAGTGCTGCTCATACGGTCTCCAATCGCCCACATCGCCGATAATTTGCCGATAACATCGCTAAAGTGTGATACTATAGCACAAAAGCTCTACAAAGACCATGAAGCGAATCGACTCTCACTACTTACATGTTTGCGATGGAACCAGCGCGGAAGTTTTTAAGGCTCTCGGTTCGGAAACGCGGTTGGAGATTCTGTCGATGTTGGTTGCGGGTGATCGGAACATCAACGAGATCTGTCTTCAGTTGAACCTATCTCAGCCCACCGTAAGCAAACATATTCAGATCCTAGAGCAAGTTGGCCTTATCGAGAGCGAGTACATGCCTGGAACTCAGGGCATGCAAAAGAGATGTCGCATTCGATATGGTCAGATGCTGGTCACCTTCGAAAGTCGGGGAGAAATGGAGGAGCGGGTGGAAGAGATTTCCATGCCCGTTGGCCTATATAGTTACGCCAATCCCTCTCCACAATGCGGACTGGCGAATCGCGACAAGATCATCGGTTTCCTGGATGTTCCCCAGTCCTTTCTGGACCCCGAACGCGCCAGCGCTGAAATCCTGTGGATGGCAGCTGGACAAGTGGAGTACATCTTCCCCAATACACTTCCAACCTCTGTCGAGATTCTTCGGATGGAATTCATCGCCGAAGCTTGTTCTGAGGCCCCGAACTACAACCACGATTGGCCATCTGACATCACGCTCTGGATCAACGACGTTGAAGTCGGAACCTGGACTTCTCCTGGCGACTTCGGCGCAAAACGCGGCGCTCTGAACCCTTCATGGTGGATTGATCACATGACCCAGTACGGAGCGTTGAAGATTTGGTCGATCGATCGCGAAGGCGCATCTCTTGACGGTAATCCCCTCTCTGAGGTGACCCTTGCCGACGCTGGAGTGAAACCGAATCAACCGATCCGATTGCGATTGGGAGTCAAGAAGGACGCCTCGCATCGTGGTGGATTCAATTTGTTTGGCAAGGGTTTTGGCAACTATGCGCAAGACCTCGTTCTACGCCTTCACTACGTAATGAACGCGAATGAGCCGGATCGAACCAATATGGGACGCTCGTTCACTCATGAATTTCAACCGACGGGGGATAACGCCTCCGGCTAGACATTTCAGCTTCTACGAAGAACTTATTACTCGAGGACGAGTCATGAACAATAATCAAAGAGCATTTACGTTAATCGAACTCTTGGTGGTAATCGCAATCATCGCGATTTTGGCCGCAATCCTGTTCCCTGTCTTCGCTCAGGCGAAGGCTGCAGCGAAGAAAGCCTCCGACCTCAGCAACATAAAGCAGCTAACCACGGCTTCCATCATGTACCTTGCCGACTACGACGACTTCTTCGTCGCCAATGGCGAAGGAATGGTTCCCACGAACGCTGGTAACTGGTCCACGATGCAGCCCTGGACCGGCCAGACCGACTTCTACGGTAACCAATGGGGCGCTGGTGCGGGCGGAAATCCGCCGAGCCAAGCTCCTCTCGGATTCATGGACCCTGGCGTTGTTCAGAACTGGGGCCGAGAAACATTCCCCTATATTAAGAGCATCGACATGATGGTGAGCCCATCCGCTCCCAACGACGCCGATCCCAAATGGGCTCCGGTTCCCAATAATTCAAGGGCGGGCAAAACCAGCTATATGTTTAATGGCTGTGTAAGTCGACTGCCGCAAACGGCTATCAGTAAGCCGGCCGATATCGTGGTTTTCCAGTCTCGGGCGACCACCGTCAAGGAAGCGATCGTTTCTCCCCGACGTTCTTATTTCACCGATGGCGCGAAGCACGCTAATGATGCCGATCTCTCGTGGGCAGGGTTTAACTTTGCCAAGGGTGGCAACTACGGATTTGCCGATGGACATGCCAAATTCCTCAAGAGAAAAGCCCTCAAATTCAAGCAGCTTGGCTTTTTCGAGTGGGTGTACATGGACAGTCGTGGCACGTGGATCAATCCCGACACCAATCCGACAATGGACTCCGATCCAGAACTCGGCCAAAACTATTGGGGATCGTGGGGTCAGTGCGATGCATCTCAGGTTCCCTAGAGGTATTCGATGAAAAGAGTATTCCGGTCAGTCAAAGAACTCTTCGCCGTGGCGGTGGCAACCATAACACTTCTTTTTCTTTGCGGGTGCTCCGTAGAAGAGAATCCCATTACTCCCGAAAAAATGCAGGAAATCAGAAAGCAAGAAGCGAACGAACGGGCTAACTTTAATCCGAGTACAAGCTCGCCTGGCCAGTCCTCTCGTTAGCCGATCGGGCCATGAAACTTAGACGACTGATTGGACAATTGCTCATGACTGGGGCGGCCATGCTTATGGTTGCCCCAGCCGTTTGGATGATCTCCACGGCTTTCAAACCTGAAAAAGAGGTTCTGAGCGCCCAGCCTCATTGGATCCCTCAGACCGTAACAACGGAAAACTTCGCGAAGCTCGCGGAGCGAGCCGAGGAGTTTCCAATCGGGCGGTGGTTTGCAAATTCGGTTGGCATTTCCCTATCTGTCACCGTTCTCACCCTATTGGTCACGAGCATGGCGGCGTACGCATTCTCTCGACTTAGATTCCCAGGGCGAGATGGGGCGTTTGTGGCGGTGGTCTCTACCATGATGATTCCCAGCCAAGTCTGTCTTATTCCCGTTTTCTTGATTGTTCAGAAGATGGGGCTGTTTAATACTTACCCTGGGTTGATTCTTCCCGCACTAGCCAGTCCTTTGGGAGTATTTCTCCTTCGACAATTCTTCATCACCATTCCCAAAGAGTTGGAGGAAGCAGCTGCTCTTGACGGCGCTTCCCTCTGGACGATTTATTCTCGCATTATCATTCCTCTCGCTCAGCCGGCATTAGCCACGCTTGCCATCTTCACCTTTTTGGCGTCTTGGAACGATTTTGTCTGGCCGCTCATTGTAACCAACGACGTTGAAATGCGAACCCTGCCGGTGGGGCTGAGCATCTTTCAAGGTCGATATACGGCGGAATATGGGATTACCATGGCCGCCGCAACTTTAAGTTCAATCCCGGCCATCATTGCGTTCTTGCTCTTCCAGAAGAGGATCACCCAAGGCATTGCTCTCACCGGCCTAAAAGGTTAGTTCTATGTTGTCTCTGTTCGCACTCGTCGTCATGAACCAATCCGTATCTCAATCCAGCTACACGAATCCGGTCTATGGTCATAACTTTCCCGACCCCTTTGTTTTGGAGTTCCAGGGGCTCTTTTATGCGTATGCCACCCACAACAGTGGGCGTGGTTTCCAGGCTATGACATCCAAGGACTTGATTCATTGGACGGTTGAAAAGCCCGTTGGTAAGCCTTCTTGGTCGAGCAACCAAATGTGGGCCCCCGAGGTGTACCAGAGAGGTGGTAAGTGGTATTTCTTCTTCTCTGCCCTCAATCCGGAAACGAACAAAAGAGATCTCGCGGTTTCGATTGGTGAAAGTCCCCTTGGTCCATTTAAGGACTTGGCCGTACTGGTCCCCGGCATTTCCGAAAATGAAGGCACAAGTCAAGATGGAGCTATCGATCCGAGTCTTTACGTCGAAAATGGCAAGACCTACTTGCTTTACATTCGCGAAGCCCGCCCGAGAGCGCTAAAAATTGTTGAGCTTGATCCTGGATTTTCCAAGGTGGTTGGTGAAGCAAAGGTTCTTCTCAAAACCGACAGACCCGATGAGCAAGGAATTCTAGACGCGCCGACATTAATCAAGAAAGATGGCGTCTATTGGCTACTCTATTCGTCGGGATGGTTTCAGTCGTTGAAAAAAGACGCCAACTACCGGGTCAGATGCGCTTCCTCGACATCCCTCCTTGGTCCATACAAGAAGCGAATAAAGCCGGTTATCGATTCCCGCCCCGAAGATGTTTATTCGCCCGGGCATCAGACGGTGTTTCGACTCAAGAGTGGAGAGTGGTGGATTGCTTACCACGGATGGGATGGGCAGGGAGATCCCATGTATGGACATAATCCAATGGGTCGAACCCTTCGCATCGATCGTCTGACGTGGGAAAAGGATGGACCGATTTCGAACGGTCCCACGACGAGTCCTCAGATCGGCCCAAAGTTGGACAAGTGATGTTTGCCCCCAACGCTATTGCGTCGGGGGCAAGAGAACTTACTTCTTTGCCGTTCGGCGTCGCCGTAGTAGCGCGAGTGCGCCTAACCCTAAGGCAGACAGGGTTGCTGGTTCAGGAACCGGAGCAGAGGTGATCGCCAGATCATCGATCATTCCTCGCGCTCCCGTGTACTCACCGTTAAGAGTTGCGTAGATATGGAGCGAATCGAATTCCGCGCCGCTAACGGCAAGAGTCGTCCAATTCACGTTATCGCGTCCGCCACCATCGGCAAGAGTATAGGAATCGCTGGCGACCACGCCGCCGTTTCTTAACGCATCGACTTGATAGACGACGTTGCCCCAGGGACCATTCTCATAAAAAGCGATGTCAAAACTCGCCGCATTTGCCAGGTCATCTAAGTCAAGGTAGACCGAAGCCAGAGCTCCAATACTCAGGTTGGGGCCAGAGACGTAATAGTCACCAAACGTCAGCGCATTCTCAGGACTCCCAAACGTGGGAAAATCGTCGTAGAGGTACGTCGCCTGTTCGACGGCAAGATGGGTTCCTAGATCGCCAGGATTGAACGTCCATCCGTCTGGGTTTACCCCCGAAACGTTATTAACATCTCGATAGGTAACTCCATCGTGATGGAATGTTGTGCCGTAAAAGTCTTCCGTCAAGTCCTCGTAGGTGTGAAGGATATCGGCATGTGCAGACGCGGCCATCGCTGTGATCGATACCAGGCCCGCAAACGCAAAGAATGTACGCATATGATCTCTCCAGATCCGAGATGAAAGTCGTTACCATAGGAGCCCATCTCGGAAAGACTCCCAGGCGCCGTTGTCAAGGCGAGGGTGGCGAAGGCAGTGGATGCCGAACCATTACCGAGGCGGGAATGGGGGGATAAGGCAATCGCACTCGATAAACTTCAAACTCGTTAGGATCGAATCCGATCTTGGCGAACGCTTCGTGAAGGAGGTCCGAATAGTTGGGAACGTCCGCCGTTCGGACGCGATGCAGTCCTGTTCCCAGGTGTTGTAGCTCTTCAGTCATGTCGAGACGATCTCGATCGTCTCGGCTCACGGGCGAAACCAGCTCGCTATAAACTCGTAGCTCCCGCATCACCGATGGGAAGATGGATTGGTGAACGATATGATCGCAGATCATCAACTCTGCGGGCGTACGGATTCCTGATCCAAAGTGGGCTATTTCACCCTCTTTCATGCCGTGGGTGGGTCCGACTTCATGCAATATCTCACCGGTGAATACAGTGTTTGCCCCGGTTAAACCAACCACCCCCGGTAAAAGTTCATCATGGAGGGTGTCACCTTCGAGCGTCCGCTCAACGGGCGGGAGTGGGCGAGAACAGTAGTCGGCAAGCAAGGGAACGCCAATTTCATCCACTTTGGGCGAGGAAAACAACGGTTCTCTTCCCGGCGTCGTCCATCTTCCGTCGCTTTGCTGAACTACGAGAGTGGCCAATGGCCAGCGAACCCCTGCCCTGGTTCGTACCAGTCCAATAAGGCCATGAATCCTTACAATACTGAACGTGTGCGCTTTGCTAGCGGGAAAGAGGATTGCTGAAGCGACCAGGCACTTGGCACGAGCTCCGAAAGTAAAACTATTCCCCGTGAATGCTTGTTTGCGCCACCGAAGAATCGAATCTTCGTTCGATCGACCCGAGCGGGCATCCACCAGCATTTCAAACATTTCGCGGTCTTCAGCGTGAGTTTCGATGACCGCGCGAAACCGATCAATTGCCGCCGAGAATCCATCTAATAATTCGCTTGGAGCGCCTTTATTGCCTGCGGCTTGCAGCCAGACTCCCAGGCCATGGTCGTTTGGAAGAAATCGATAGGCGGTTAAGGGCGGAGCATAGGCAACATTCCAAATCTGCCAACCCAACTTGGCATGAATTTCAAAGTGATCGGAGACGTCCTTCGCCCGAGGAGAACTCCCGCAAAGCGCCTCAATCATCGCCGCACATTCGCTCTGCAACTGACCCATTGCCGCCTCGATCTCTCCCGGAAAGCCGGAAGAGTCGGGCGAACTGGTTACGGCAAACGAAGAGATTTCCGGCACTGAATTGAATATACGATAGAAATTCCAAGTTTCTTGGAAAACATTTCAGAAATTCTTTCTGTTAACTCAGCGGCAACTTCTTACAAATCCTTTATGCCCTGCACAGTTCTCCTTCCCCTTTTCTTGCCTTGCCAGGAGTTCATTGAGAGAAGAGGTGAAAACTATGAGCGCAAAGGCCGCTGAAAAGATGAGCAAGCTAGCATCCAACGGCGTTCATGCCATTAAGTCCGTTGTGAAGCCAAAAAGCATACATGCTGAACACATGCGAAGCTACATGGCCAAAGGAGCGGCAATGGCATTGGTGTCGGGGGCATTAGCTCTTTTGGCGATCGTCTCGATGAAGAAGGCAAAGAAGTGTGTTGAAGATCATCGCCGCTGGGAGCACGAAGATCGGAAGTTGGATGAAGCTCTCAATGAGTCACTCGATGCGAGCGATGCCGTCGCAACCTACTAAGTCAAGATCAGGGCCGCCAAAAGGATTTGGCGGCCCCACCTGATTACACCGGAGTGCTGAGTTCCACCCGCTCAGCATGCTGACCAGCAACGCCAGTTAGCTCCGTTCCATCTTCTTGGAGCCAGTCCAGCATTTCTTGAATGCTTCCACGCGCAAGAGCGATGCACGTATCCGCGGCTCCATAGTAGAGATTAATCGTATCTCCATCCTCCTCCACGGTATATCCGCAAGGAAATACGACACCGCCGACGTCTCCGACCATTTCATATTGCTCTTCGGGACCAAACATCCAACTTTGGCCTCGTCTTAGGCAGATTTCAGGGTCGTCTAGATCGAAGAGAGCCAGTCCCAGCCGGTAAAGGGAGCCCGACGCATGGTGCCTTACTCCGTGATACATTACGAGCCATCCCCGATCCGTCTTAATTGGTGGGGGTGAAAGGCCAATTTTGTTTGCGTCCCACCATGCCCCTCGACGAGCAGGCAAAAGGAGTTTATGCTGCCCCCAGTTATAGAGATCTGGCGAATAGGAAATCCAGATGTGGCACCCCAGTTCAGCTACCGGGCGGTGAATTAGGACATAATTTCCATCGAACTTCTGTGGAAACAGCGCAGCATCTTTGTCTTCTGGCTGCATGACTAGACCCAGTCTCTTAAAGGACTTAAAGTTCTTTGTCGTGGCCAAGGCCACACCTGGTCCCGACTTACCGAAGGCAGTGTAAGCAATCACATACAGTTTCTCGTCCGGCAGGTAGGTTATTCGAGGATCTTCCAAACCCCAGAGTTCTTCTGGATGCTGTTCAGGCTCGGGCTTGAAGGTGGGTTCTGGATCGATCTCCCAACCGTCCACTCCATTACGTGATCGAGCCGCTGCTAGGTGGGAAATCCCCCTTCGATCTTCAACTCGACACAGCAAGAGCGTTGTGCCATCATCCAGTTTTGTGGCTCCCGCATTGAACACACTATGAACGGGATATGGCCAATCTCTGGCCGTCAAAATCGGATTCTTTTCGTGTCGGTGAAATAGCACTTTAAACGAAGCGTGCATTAACCCTCCTCCAGCTTAGCTGTTGTGTTTCTTGGCGGCGTTGTCGCCGAATTCATTTCCCAGCAAGAGGCCAGAAATGCGAGCGTCGACTCCGCGCCACAGTTACGATTTACTCTCCCTGGTTCCAATCCGTCGAAACATCTGCCTTCTTCCGAATCGGCCATGACAAGCTGTTCGGTGTTTTCTCCCATGAACCAGTCAAAGGCGCGATGAGCTTCGTCCCACCAGACAATATCGCCGGTGGCTCGCCAGGCGGAGACACAGGCGCTTACACTGGCCCAAACATCGACAGGTTGCTGATCGAACCATGCTCGAACTCCACCCTTGGTGTAAAAGCCCTTACAACCAATAGGGGCGAAGCAGCCGTCTTTCGCGGTTTGAACCTTCATCAGCCACCCTAAAGATTCCAGGCCCATTCGAAGCGCCTCTCGATTTGACAACACCTGACCTGAAAGAATTAATGCCTGTGAGAGCCGGGCGTTATCATAGGCCAGCGTCGGTTCAAACCACGGCCAGTCGCAAGTGCCGTTCTTAGTGTAGAGTTGCATCAGTCGACCGACAATCTGCTCCAACTTTTCTCGATACTCTGAGTTACTCTCCTGTTTGCAAAGATCTGCCAGCCCCATAGCGGCCCAAGACCATGCTCTCGGACTTTTTAGCCCCATAACAGTTGGAAGAAAGTCAGCAACGAGCGTTCTCGCGGCATCTGCCATCGAAGACTCGGGGCGTCTTCGGCAGATTTGACAAAGCGCATGAAAAGTCCGCCCCTGGCAGTCATCGGATCCTTCATCAATCCACTTGCGATCAAAACCCATGAAGTTTCGAAACCGCTTTCTTTCCGGATCGTACGCGTGCCAGACAAACTCGAAACACCGATCAAGAAGTGCAGTTGGCTCCTGAGTTAGGAGGAATTCAAGGGCCCTCGCACAGTCGTCCGTGCAATATCCTTCATGTCGATTGGGCCATTCATAGACGGCATGCTGAAAAACGCCAACATCATCGCTGATGGCACTGAGATGTCTCAGTGAAAGCTCACTGCCGGATTGGGTGGTGATATTCCGAAGATGCTCAGCGCCTTCATGGCGAGCTCGTTCAAATATCTTCAGATAGGCGGCCCCTGCGCATCCCCAAAGCATCGTTCTTCCATAGTCAAATGCTCTCTGCTGAATACGATATCGGATATCTGGATTTGCGACTAAACCGCTTACCGCTTCGGCCAAGGCCGCGGGCTCCCGGAATGGAACTAGCACACCCCGCCCCTCGCTGAGAATCTCCGATGCGTGCCAATACGGAGTAGACACCACGGCGCAACCTGCACCCACCGCGTAAGCAAGGGTCCCCGAGGTAATTTGCTCTGGTTTGAGATAGGGAGTGACGTATATATCGCAAGCATCTAACCATCCCTTTAGCTCCTCGTCGCTGACAAATTTGTTGACAAAGTAGACATTGTCTTCGATCCCCAATCTACGCACTTCTTCGTATAGCCGTTCACGGTAGGCTTCCCCTTCTCTCTGCCGGATATGGGGATGGGTTGCGCCGACGACCACGTATACGGCGTCCGGATGAACTGCGACCACGTCGGCCATCGCTTGTATCATATCGTGAACACCCTTGTCGTACGCCAAGAGGCCAAAGGTGAGAATCAGTGGCCGATCCCCGATGCCCATCTCGGCGCGAATACGCGCCCCAACACCCGCCGGAATGGCATGAATTCCATGCGGCACCACATCAATCCGGCGGGAACTAAGACCATAGACTTTTCCTAACATGTCAGCCCCCGTCTGACTCATCACAACCACCCTTTCGCTTAGTTGAATGAGTTCTTCGAAGACACGTCTCTGACAGTCGGTTGGCTCACGAAGTATCGTGTGAAGCGTGGTGACGATGGGCATCTTCACATTTCGAAGGAGTTCGAGAAGATACTCTCCGCATTCACCTCCATAGATACCGAATTCGTGCTGAACGCTTAACACCTCCATCCGCTCGGCGTTCAGCCAATCAGCAGCTTGTTGGTAGTCGGCTAGTTTCTCCGCCTCGATGGTCTTGCTAACCACGTCTGGGTACCTATATCCCGAGCGGTCGTTCATCGCAATCACATGAACTTCAGCATCTAGATGCTTTGCCAAGTCGGCGGTAAACGTTGCGATTCCGCATTGCCGCGGAATGTGATTGCCCAAGATAGCAATACGATGAGAAGTGTGTACGTCCATTAAGTCCTCAAAAGTGGTTGTCTAGCCCGGAGGGCTAGACAAGGTATTAGAAAGCGGGAATCGGGGGAGTGGATTCCGCATCCGGGCGAATGATGCTGATGTCTTGGTACTTTCCAAAGATGCCTAGCGCCGTATGCTCATCGACCGGACCACTCGGGACAGATATCCCTACGATGGCCGCTCCAGACTCGAACGTATCCGAATACTTTGCGGCAACCTCTTCTGAGATTCCCTGGTCTTTAAGAAATCCAGCGACTCCTCCGGCAATAGCTCCCGCCGCAGTCGTGCCAGCCGCTCCAGCGATTGCGGTAGCCAAAGCGCCCCCTCCAATCACCAGTCCAATTCCAGGAACCAATAAGGCAGCCAAGGCCGCCGCTGCACCAACGCCGAGACCAATTGCACTTCCTTTTGCGGCGCCACTCGCGGCATCGGCTCCCGTCGTCGTTGAAATTCCGTGCTCGGCCGAGTCCTTGACATCGTTCGCTGTCTCGATGTGACCGTCATACTGATCAATATATGGTTCGCGAATAATCAGGCTGACATCAACGGCCTGGGCGCCATGATCTAGAAGGGCTCCAACCGCGCTGTGCGCGCTCTCAACCGTTGGAAATACCGCGTAAACGTTTTGTCGCATTGATACCTCTCCTTCGTTTCCTGCTTAAAGAGCGGAAACGTTTTCCTTGCTTTCTGCAACGAAATTTGGGGAACTTGCGCCGAGACCTTTACGGCTTCTTACATTTTTTTTACCGATTCGTCGTCTTCTATTACGTCGGCGGATCCAGCAACTTTCGCCTATCCGTAGTGGAGGAGAATCATGAATCAAACCAAGAAGGAAACCTTAATGAGAGGCGCCAGCAATGTCTCATCGAGCTTGGGAGTAGGAAAATGGCTCGTGCCCGTGACGGCAGGACTGCTAACGTTTGTATTGAGAAGAAAAGTTGCAAAGAGTTCGCTACTGAAATCGCTGACCTCAGCTGCCCTTATCTCGATGGCTTTCCTTAAGTCGGAAGATCATTCAGCCTACCCATCTAGTCCAACCGCATAAATTGTGCGGCTACGGTTGGCCCGAACGGTAAAATCACTCTTGAAAGGAGATTTCTTGTTGGAAACAGAAACCCCCGGATTGCGTCCCACCATTCTAGTTATTGACGACGAGGCTGCCATTCGACGGCTTTTAAAGTCATGTCTCGATTCAGACGAGTTTAAGCTTATTGAGGCTTCGACTGCTGAAGAAGGAATAGATCAAATCGCCAAAAGGAATCCGGACCTGGTTCTCTTAGACCTAGGTCTGCCAGATGAAGACGGACGCCAGGTTATCGAAACGGTTAGAGGATGGTCGCAGGTTCCCATCATTATTTTGTCCGGACGCGGACAGGAAGAGATCAAGGTCAAATGCCTAGAGGCGGGAGCCGATGATTATGTGACGAAGCCCTTTGGTGTGGCCGAGTTGATGGCTCGAATCAAGGTTGCGCTCCGCCGAATACTTATGGCGCCGCCAGCCGGCGAGGATCCGATCTTCCACCATGGCCAAATCAAGTTGGACAGGGCGAACCGCAAAGTCTGGGTTCATGAGGAAGAGACCCATTTAACGCCCATCGAATATAAGTTGCTGTGCGTGCTGGTGCAATATGCCGGGAGAGTCGTCACTCACCGCCAGCTCCTTACCGAGGTGTGGGGCGCTGAATACACCGAAGATGCCCAGTACTTGCGGGTTTACATGGGCTATCTGCGCAGAAAACTTGAGCCAAACTCAGACAGCCAAAAGCTGATCGTGACAGAACCTCGAGTGGGTTACCGGTTGGCTGTTTAAGGGGATCTTTATAACTTTCTTATCGCGAGGCAAAGGCTCCTTATGCCTCGCACATCATTCTCTTCGTCAATCTATCTATAGGCGACTGCGGTCTGCCAGGAGGATCTGATGAAAGGGAAATCACCACGCTCAACGCAGAGTCTGCGGCGTTATGCTCAGGAATTGGGCTACGAGGCGCTCATAGCTACCGTAAGGAGAAACCTCAAACGCCGAGACGAAGCGTTCTCTCTCATGCGGTCCATCAATCAAGTGGTCAATATCCTGGATCGTCCTGAGACACACCTATCCACGGCTTTACGATTCAAATAGTTGTTGTCGAATATTCGACCCGTCAGTTGCCTTTGGAGGTGCTGTCTTGTTGCCATACGCCCTGGTCTTTCTGATGTTTGCAATGATCGCGGGCATCGCAGGATTCAGCGGATGGGCTGGTTCGCTCACGCCGATTGCAGAAACGATCTTTTTCGTATTTCTTGTCCTGTTCCTCGTGTCGCTGATCTTTAACGAAAGGAGACCCATCTAATGATCGATGACCTAAGAGATCGCCTTGACGACATCGCTTCTCACGGCGCAAGCGCAGATCCGAAGATCGAAGCTTTGCGACGAGAGTTAGATGAAGCCGACCATGTCTCGTTCGTGATGAAGCTTGCCTATCTGGAACCCTTTATGGACACCCTGGATGAGATGGATGCCCGATGTTGATGGCTAGATCGTGGGATATTCGGCCTGAGCAAGTTGTCTAACTGCCAAGACTAAATCGTCAGCCTCTATAGGCTTCGTCAAATGCATTTGGAAACCAGCATCCAATGCCGCTTTCCGATCTTCTTCGCTCGCAAAGGCAGTTAGGGCGGCGGCTGGTATCATCCCATTCTTATCGAGTGGCATCGCTCGAATACTGCGAATGAGTTGGTAACCATCTTCATCAGGCATTCCTATGTCACTGATCATTACGTCGGGTTGTGTCTCCCGAAGCATCTTTCGAGCAGCGGGAGCAGAATCGGCCGGAATGACGATGGCCCCGGCATCACTTAATATTCGCCCCATTAGGGTTCTTGAAGATAAATCGTCTTCAACAAGTAGCACACAAATATCGGCCAAGGGTCTTGACTCTTTCTTCAAAGGTTCTTCTTTCTCGATGGGTGCGAGACGAAATCGAGAACCGAAGCCCTCCGTGGTTGGCAACGAAATCGTGAACGCACTTCCCTTTCCTTTGCCCTCGCTCTCAACGGCAATGTTTCCTCCATGCAGAATGGCCAGTTGCTTTGCGATCGATAGCCCGAGTCCCAACCCACCATGGCGTCTCGACTTGCTTCCATCCGCCTGGCGAAAACGATCAAAGACGTGAGGAAGAAATTCCTGGTCAATACCTTCGCCAGAATCTACGACTCGAAGAATTGCGTCTTTGCCCTCGTGTTTGACTTGCACATTCACTTCCCCACCACGCGCAGTAAATTTGAGAGCGTTGGTTAACAGATTCCATACAACTTGCTGGAATCGACTGGGATCAACACGAACAATAATTGGATCTGCATCACCTTGTAAATGCAGTAAGACTCCCCTCGTTTCGGCCATCGGACGCACCATCTCTACGACCCCCTCTGCAAGATCAAAGAGTTCGGCATACTCCATTTCCAACTGGATCTTGCCGGTTGTAATGCGACTGATATCCAGGAGATCGTTGATGAGCTGTAATTGTAAGCGAGCGCTGCGATCAATCGCTTCGAGCCCGTCCTCCAAATCCGCTTCCTTAACGGGACGCCGTTTAAGCAGCTCCGTCCAACCAATCATTGTGGTTAAAGGAGTTCGTAGCTCGTGGGAAAGCGTGGCCACGAATTCATCCTTTATTCGATTTGCTTGCTCGGCTTCGCTTCGAGCTAGTCGCTCATTTGTTAAGACTTGCCTTAGGTTCTCATCGGCGGCCTTCGTAGCCGTGATGTCCGCACACGAGAATATGTATGTGTCCAATTCTCCGTTCGAGTATGAGAGCGGACTTCCATGAACCAAAAGCCATCGATACTCCCCGTCTGAACCAACCGTTCGGTACTCGACGTTGAAAGAGTCTCCCTTTTCAAAGGCATCTTGGTAAATCTCTCGAACCCGGTTCTCATCGTCAGGGTGGATATTCGCAAAGCACCCTTCCTGGAGAGCATCCTCCAGGTTCCGACTTCTGAAGTCGAGCCAGGGCTGGTTGAACCAACTAGGTTTGGCGGCTCGATCACAGATCCAAATCATGACCGGCGCCCGATCCGCCATTTGCCGGAATCTCTCTTCACTCTCGCGGAGCCGATCCTCAACGTCTTTTCTTTGAGTTATTTCGATAACGATGGCACCCACGGCGCGAACGTCTCCTCTCTTGTCAAGTACGGGATAGAAACCGGTCAGCCAGTGGCGTTTCTTCCCTGGATCGCCTCTCATCTCACCAGCAATCTCAACTTCTTTGACCGCTTGCCCCGTGGCAAAAACCTCGTCAATGTATCTCTCGATTGTTTGCGCCGTGCTCGGAACGATTTCTCGCAACGATTTACCAAAGTGTTCGGCAACAGGAACTCCATGAATATCAGCCAGTTGTTGGTTGATCCTCTCATAGCGATACTGCCGGTCAAAAAAAGCGAACCCGATGGGAGCATTGGCTAAAAGGGAGTCCAGAAACGATGAGATTTTCTCTTGCTCTGAAGCCATGCGCACGAGGTCTTCCTCGTAGGCAAGTCGGCCCGTGATGTCATGAAAATAAACAAAGAGACCGTCGGGACTCGCGAACATTCTCACTTCAAACCAACGTTCGAGCCTCAGGTCATGAAACTCTACATGGGAAACGGTGCCCAGTTGAAGAGCATTATTGAGGGGTGTTTCCAAAGCGACGTAGGTCCCTTCCGGCAACGCCTCGCTAAGGCTCTTTCCCACATCTGATTCATTCAAACCCCATGCTTCCGCTGCGGCCGTATTGAACTTCAGAACTTTGAACGATCCGTCAATGGCAAAGAAGGCGTCGGTGATGCTATCAAACAATGAATTAAGCCGATTGTTGGCCTGTCGTTCCTGCTCCGCGCTTTCGCCCGCCGCTCGTTCGCTGTTCCTTAACGCGCCGCAGATCAAACTGACGAAGGTGCAAATCGTGATGTAGCCAGCAACCTGAAGTCGAATTGCCTCTTGCTTCACCCCCTCCACCGGCATAGTTAAGAAAAGGACCGCCCCTGCTATCGTGGAGATGGCCATCGAGAGCAATCCTGGCCATAATCCACCGATGTAAGCCGAAAAGGTGACGGCGAGCGTCCCCAAAAAGAATGGGGCGCTGCCATCGAAAGTCTCACGAGCCGCGTAACGGATCGACAAGACCAAGATCGTCGAAATTACCGCGATGACGTAATGAGACCAGCGCGGTAATCGTAACTTGCCTTGCTCGATGAGTCGATTCAACGTTCTCTATTCAGCCCCATTGTTCATTCTTCTTCACTTGCGTTCAACCACTCACAATGGCGGCTCATACTCCGGCCTCACGTTCAATCGCCTTGACCGCCATCCGGGGAATCAAGTCAAAAAGCTGATCGCTTCGCGCAGACTCAGCCGCCTGTCCTGCTTGAGCCATTTCCATGACGGGCGTCTCGTTTATCATCTTGGCAAACGCGCTGAGTGCTTCGTATGTAGCAGACTTTGTCTGCGATGTAGCATAGTAGCGAATACAAGCCATTGTCGCACGATCGGCTTCGTCGTGAGCAATGTCAGTCCACTCGGACGCTACACCCACCAGTCCATTGAAAAATCCTTTTAGCTTCGATGGCTCGTGTCCGAGTCTGCCCAGTTGATATTGTAATGCCGCCAATTGAGTTTTTACCTGAAGACAATACTCATCGAACAGTTCTGTGCCCGCCGTAAGTAGATCTCGATTCAGGGGATGTTCGATCATTTGCAACGAAGAAACCTCGAGCGCATGCAAATCTTGAAGATATCGAACAAGTCTGTCCTGATTGCTTTCCATTAGTCTTTACCCTCCGAACTAATTCTATTGCGATACCTATAAGTTGAAACGTCGCAAGAATCGAACCGATTAATATAAGAAAACCATAAGAATTTCCGATATCCGTCGTTTTTACAAAAATCTTATGGAAATCGGCATAGAAATCTTCTTCTTCTAATGAGAAATGTTCGATTCTATCTCCATGCACTCGCCCAGAAGGCGAACTAAGTGAGGAGGAAGATATGAGGACAGTTACCGCGAATGAAGTGATGTTAATTGAACGGGGTCAGAAGGGCGATATGCACGCCGTAGACGAACTCCTTTCACTTTATCGAACGAAGGCATTCATGTACGCGTTGAGAATGACCAAGCACTCAGAAGAAGCGGCGGACGTAGTATCAGAAGCGTTCATCCGAGCTTACAAAGCTATTGGACGATTCCAACTCAATTCGTCCTTCGCCACATGGCTTTATCGAATCCTGAAGAACTGCTTTTTGGATATTCGCAAGAAGAAGCGTGTAAAGGTCGTGGCAAGTTTGGACGCTGCGATGGAATCAGAGGACGGCGACCTTTTCTGGCAGCCTATCGACGAGAGCGCGTCCCCCTATGAAGTTTCCGCAATGGATGAGCACTCTTCAAAGATCCAAACGGCCCTAACCAAATTACCAGCGTTCCAAAAGGAAATGCTTAACATGTACTATCGAGACCAGTTAACTTATGAGGAGATCGCGACAAAATTGGGGGCACCTGTCGGAACGATCAAGAGCAGACTCAACAGAGCTCGAATGAACTTCAAGAAAATTGTCAAGGAAGACAAAGATCTTTTGGCTTTGGTTCAAGGTTAATTAAAACGTAAAGAAAAGGGGACTTTGAAAGTCCCCTTTTCTTTACGTTTTCTTTTGCTTCTTCGTCTGTTCAGGTTTTGTTGGTGGATGTTCAATAACAAGATCCACATATTTCGACTCGGTGTCCTTATCGGTCGCAAACTCCTTCTGGCTTTTTGCCACTTTCGCCTTATCAAGATTTTTCTTGGTCGCCATGACTTGCCTCCATGTACTTACTCCTTATTTGGACTCCCTAAGCTCGCCCTCGGTTGCTTAATGTCCCCGAGGAAATAGTGTTCCTTCCACAAGGTCAAATGTAGTCCTGCCATCTTGCGTTCGGAAAACGCCCCAGCCACTTGGCACGCAGAAAAACGACTGTAACCCGTCTGATTGAGCTGCCGGAGACCCCACTTCTGCTCTCCGATCCAGTGCGTCATAGTTGAATCCACTCATGGCGATCAACAGTCCGTATGAAGCCAAGGCGCGGGCATAATGTGACCCACATTCCACCTCGTTGTAAGGATTTCTTCGTATTCCGTTGTAACGGGCACGGACCGCTCGGACAATTTGGAGTGCCTCGTCGACAAATCCTTCAAGTATCAAGTGAGTCGCGACCTGATACTCAATGCCTGTCCACACCTCATCCGAGTAAACGAAGGGATAGAATGGACGTCCCCCGTTTGGCCATGAACACAAGAGTAAGCCCGATTCGTCCTCCACTGCATAGACCCTTTGAAGGTTCTCATGCCCGCGCAAGGGGGACCGAAAATTGTATTGGAAAATGCTCTTGAGCGCCTTCCGAATGAGTTCAGAATCGACCAATCTACCAAGGCCCGCGATGGAGGTAGCAAGTTGACCAAACAACTGATCGGTCAAACAGCCTTTCCCGTGCTGATATTTCGGCGCGTCTCTACCCAAAAACTCTTCAAGTTGCTCGAAGAATTCTCCATTCCAAAGATGGCTCGTCACTTTCTCTTTCGCCATCTCAAGGAGATTATGGTAAACGCGGGATGAATGTTCGTCTCCCAGATAGGCAGCCATTTCTTCACCAGCCCGAAGCGCTCCCATATAGAAGAATTGGGTCAGTGGATTCGGCCCTTGAAAGTTGATGTCGTATGTATTGTGCATGTCGCCATCGACGAGACCATCTCGGTCCCGATCCCAGAGCACCCATGCATACTCCAGAGCCAGTTTTGCTTTGGGCCAAAGCTCTTTCATGGATTCGTCGTCGCCGGATAGTCTCCAGTCCCGGTAGAGTTGGATCACGCCTCCTAGCTGTCCATCGCTAGCCGCATGCCACAACGGAGCTTCTTGACCAACCGGAAGCATCACCCGGAAATTCATTGCACCACGCTTTCCTTCGGGTCCGCAGTTGAAACTGTTCTGGAAGTCAGTACGCCTCAAGCTCCACTGCATTTCAGGAAAGAGATACGCTTGGGTCAAGGCGTAGTTCCAAACGTGCGTGCAACTGCCGGGACAACAACCTTCCTGCGCCGAGCACCCCTCCCACGCCCAAAACGTTCCGTCCTCTAGTCGGGTTACCGTAGGACTATGTAAGATCGACGCAGTTGCACTGACCGACTCAATGACTTCAGAGGGCAAAGTGGAGTTGAAAAGGGCATCTTCAAATGCGAGCGTTCGACTACAGAGTTCGTCAAATCGATCGAAGAACTCGCTGGCAACATCCTGTGCTGACTGCCATTGTGTGGCATACCAAGGTTTCCAAGGGGGTGATTGAGGTTCATTGTTGCCTCCCCAGTATTTATGCGCGACTGGAAGAACCCAAGAGAACAGGAAAGGAATTTCTGCTTCTTCTCCAGGAGCCAAAGAAACCATCGCTCCCAGGCTTCCCGAGCAACGCGTCCCCTGTGTTGCCGCCTTCACCTCACCAAATTGTCCTGTCTCTCGGAATTCATTCCAAAAAGACTGGACGGCATCGAACCACTCGCTACGAATCCACTGAGGCAATACAGCGACATTCTCCCAAGAGGTTGAGAGTGCGGCAGTTCCATGCAAATGATGTTCTCTCCCATAGCGTGCATTTGTAAAGAGAATCCCTTGGCAAGACTCGGACTCAAAAAACTCATTAAGGGCTCGATGCTCGACACTTCCCGGCTCGGAATCCGTCGCTCCAATCGGATTCATCATGGACCAGGAGAGAGTCGCGTTTACGGGGTTACATGATCGATTTCGGATTCGATACACGAGACAAGCGACCGGAAAACTGGAGCTCCTGGTATCGAGTGGGATAAATGGGCTGAACGCCGCCAGTTCGATTTCAAGGGGGGATTCCGAAAGTTCAAAGCTGATGCGAGCCACGGGAAAAGTGCCCTTGAATTCGACACTTTCGCATCCTGGAAGCCCATCCATCTGTTCAAAGAATCGACCGTGTCCGTACGACCAGAACGATCGATTTTCTCCCATCCAATCCTTGACCCGCGGTCCCAAGAGTCTTCTTGCGAGGGGAGATTTCCCTTCTTCTTGAATCCATATTGCGGGAAATGTTGTCTCGAGGATGCTTCCCTTATTGGGACGGTTGAAGATTTCCCAATCACGTAGTCCTCCTCTCCCATCGAGACTGACACAGCCTGCCCCCAGCCCTCCAAGGGGAAATGCGATTTCTCTGAGATGTTCTTCTGTATACGTATAGGGCGCCTGATCGAATGAAACGTTGAAAAGCTGCATTAACGCCAAATTCTAGCATTAAGAATCATCCGGTTGTCCAAGGACCACAAATCGCCTAAACTGGCCATGATGTCGGACGATAACAAGTTCTCTCGTAGAAGCTTCTTGGCAGGCGCTTCGGGACTGGCGCTCACCGCGGCTGCTGGATTTAGATTTCGTGAGCCACTCATTCTCGGAACTGGATCTCATCGATACGAATGTGTCCACGACTGGCTAACTCCCCCCGCCGACATGAAGTTTGGCGACACCCATGGACTTGCGCAAGATTCTAAAGGACGGATCTACCTTTGCCACACGGTTCACAGCGACTCACCTTCCTCAAACACGGTGTGCGTTTATGACGAAAAAGGCAAATTCATCACTTCATGGGGAGACCGCTTCAAAGGCGGCGCTCACGGACTGGACATAAGAAAAGAAGGTAAGGACGAGTTTCTCTACCATTGCGACATCGCTCACCACCAGGTTGTAAAGACCAAACTGGACGGATCGGTCGTGTGGGAGATGGGAGCTCCTGCCGAATCTGAGAAGTATAAGGACGGCGCACCCTATACGCCCACCAACGTCGCCTTTGCTCCCAACGGTGATTTTTACGTGGGCGACGGCTACGGGTCACATTGGATTCACCAATACGATATCAAAGGCAACTACATTCGAACATTTGGCGGACAGGGATCTGCACCCGGGCAGGTTACTCAGCCTCATGGCCTTTGGTTGGACAATCGAGGAAAGGAGCCCATACTCGCGGTGGCCGACCGCGGGAATCGGCGTATTCAGTACTTCACACTCGACGGCAAACACATCAAGTTTGTTACCGATGGCATGAGACAGCCTTGTCATTTTTCCATTCGAAACGGTGAAATGCTGGTTCCCGACTTAGACAGCATCGTGACGATTCTGGATCAAGACAATAAGGTGGTCGCGCAACTTGGTGACGGCTTCCCCTCGAACTTACGCGATCATCCGAGAAGCGACTTTATCCCCGGAAAATTCATTCATCCCCACGATGCAATATTCCTCCGCAATGGGGACATTCTCGTTGCCGAGTGGGTCCCCATTGGAAGGGTTACTCTCCTCAAGAAAGTGCGTTAGTGCGCGTCCACGGGGGCAGCTGCCCCTTGTGGCTTGCGCAACGCCAAGATAGCGGGAGCCGTGCAGATTGTGACGATCGCGATCAGCATGAATCCGCTGTTATAAGCGATTGTGCTCGATTCGGTGAGCACCGACCGGTCGACAATCGAATAAGCGGCCTGCTTGGCTGCTTCCAAGTTGAATCCCTTGGCCATGAGACCGTGAGAAATAAGGTTGACCTTGTTCTCTAGCGCCGGATTTCCGGCGTATATGTGATCGACCAATCCAGTCCGACTCATAGCCATGCGATTGGTCACAAAACTTCCCAGGACCGCAATTCCAAACGATCCGCCAAGCTGTCGACAAAGATTGATCATGCCGGCGCCTTGCGCAATTTCTGGTCCCTTTAGACTTGAAAAAGCGGCCAAATTGATCGGAACGAAGAGCAAACCTAGTCCCAATCCGCGAAAGAGTAGGGCCGACTGAACGTTATCCGATCCTGCCGACGAGGGCAACTTTCCAAGAACCAACATGGAACCCAGGAACAAACTTAGCCCGGTGACGATGAGAGCGCGAGGATCGATTCGTTGAGTCGCGCCATTGAGCATCCGTCCACAGATAATCGCCGCTAAGCCGGTTGCGATGCCTCCCGGCAACAAGGTGAGACCCGTTTCGGTCGGCGTCAAGTGCATCACGCCCTGGGCAAACATTGGGTAAAGAAACACCCCACCATAAAGCCCAAACCCCAACACTAAGAACAAAACCAGTCCGGCGGAAAGATCGCGGTTCTTGAGAACCCTCAGGTTCACCACCGGCGAAACATTTTTTGGACGAAGTTCCCACCAAACAAAAAGCGGTAGCGTGATACAGGAAACAATGAAGGGGTAGACGATGTTGGCGCTATCGAACCAAGCCTTGGCGTTTCCTTCCTCAAGCACGTACTGAAGACATCCGAGACCAGCGCCCAAGAGGCCAATCCCCGTCCAGTCCACGGTTCCGACCTTCATGCTGTACGCTGAATCCTGAAGGAAGTTGAACACGAGGAAGAATGCAATGGCTCCGATTGGTAAGTTGATTAAGAAGTTCCAATGCCAACTGTAGTTATCTGTAATCCACCCACCGACCGTAGGGCCAAGGGTTGGCGCTACGATGATGCCGAGCACATAGATTGACTGAACGAGACCTTGCTGCTCCTTAGGAAAAATCTCGCGGATCGTGGCCTGGGCCGTAGACAGTAGGGCTGCTCCACCCGCTCCCTGAACGATTCTCCAAAAGATGAGCGCTCCCAGGGAACCCGAGGTGCCACAGAAGAATGAAGCGAGGATGAAGAGGAGAATAGAACCACCCAGATAGTTCTTTCGGCCAAAACGAGACGCCAACCAGGCAGTAAGAGGCAGAACGATGACGTTGCTTAAGATGTAGCCGGTCGAGACCCAGCCAATCTCTTCGGTCGTCGCACCAAGGTTCCCTGCCATTTGCGGCAGGGATACATTGACGATGGTCGTGTCCAGCACTTCCATCACGGCGGCCAAGATCAGCCCGACCAGAATCAACCAACGCGCCGGATTAAGCGGTTCAGATTCTTCGAGGACCTGTACCATGGCTTTACTTCACGCTCACGGTAACAAGAGCCGACATTCCAACATGCAATCGGCCAACCTTCTCCGGCTCATCGTCGAGCACGATCTTAACGGGGACTCGCTGGACAACTTTCACAAAGTTGCCGGTTGCGTTGTCTGGGGGAAGCAAGGCGAACGTGGCGCCGGTGGCCGCAGAGGAGCTGTCGATGTGCCCCTTGAATTCGACACCTGGGAAACCGTCGACTTCGATATCGACCGGCTCACCAGCCTTGATGTTCGCAATCTGAGTCTCCTTGAAGTTGGCGACCACGTAGACCGAGTCCTTGGGAACGATCGACATCAAGAGGCTGCCGGCTTGAACCGTGGCTCCGGTCTCGGCAATTTTCTTGCTCACCTTGCCATCGCAGGGAGCATAAATTTTGGTGTGTTCGAGATCCAATTCAGCGGTTCGTAATGCCCCTTTAGCCTGCTCGACCCGGGCAAGTGCCTGATCTCGGGCGGCTTCCTTCTGTTTCACCTGAATATCTGTCGTCTCAGTCAGTTGCTGCTCGCCGAGGGATTGCGTTCTCTTGGCATTTGCTGCACTTACACTCTGCTTCGCCGTCGCGATCTGAGCCGAGGCGAGATCGACGTTCGCATGGGCCGCTTCCGCCTTCTCCTGTGCGCTCTGGATCTTAATCCCAGCTTGGGACAGAGCATTCTGAGAAGTTCGCTGCTGGGCGATGGCTGACTTCAAATCAGCATTGCGCTGATTGACGGTTGCGCGAGCGACCTCCAGCATTTGCTTCGCAGAATCGAGATTCGCCGACGCCGTTCGATCGTTGGCGGTGGCCGTGTCGAGTTGCTGTTTGCTCATCGCCCCCTGTTGGACCAGATACTGGGCTCGATCAAGGTTCTGTTTGGCGAGATCCTTTTGAGCCTGGGCCGTTTTGACCGCTGCTTCGGCCGCCCCGATGGAAGCCTGACTTCCCTTCAGCGCGGCACGGGCGGAATCCACTGCGGCTTTGGCCCGCTCAACGCTGTCTTTTGCCGTCTTGAGGTCTGTTTTGGCATTTAACACATCACTATCGGCGCTTCGCGCAGAAGCTTTCGAACCCAATAATTGGGCGTTGGCGGCGAGGATAGAGGTCTGAGCTGTTCCAATTCCCGCATCTGCCTGGGCGACAGAGCCCGAAGATTGAAGTTTGCTTGCCTGGGCTGATGCTCGCGTATATTCCACATCGATTCCGGCCGCCTTGGCATCCGCCATTGCCGCTTCAAGATTTGCCTTTGCCTGCGTGACGGCCGCCTCAAATTTGTCATCGTCAATTGTCAGTAGGAGATCTCCCTGCTTCACCTCTTGGTTGTCCTTGACGAGAATCTTCTCGACGATTCCGCCGACTTGGGGGGAAATCTGGACAACGTCGCCGGACACCTGCGCATTATCGGTAGCCTCGTGGCTCTTCGACCACGCAATGTGCTTCGCTCCAAAAACAATAACCACCGCCAACACGGCCAGGCCAATGATCTTTCCCATCGGTCCTTTCTTTGGCTTAGTGGCTCCACTCGAATCTGCGGTCTCTACCGCTGCATTTGGTTTCATGAATTGATACCCTTCCTCATCACAATCGCCTGGACTAACAGGCTCACAAGGTTGTCCGCTCGCGTCATTACGGTTCCGTAATCCCCGAGTTGCTGGGGGCTCATGCTGTACGGAAGCAAAGCGTTGGTGGCAAGCACCATTGACCCTCCAACTACGTCGGGGTCACTGGCAATCATTTCGCCCTTTTCGATTCCATCTCGGATTACATCTGCGATCAGCGCCGCCTCGCGCCGATGGAAGTCTTCTCGCCGAACTCGACAAAGCTCTTTGAGCGTGCTCAACGCCTCGTCCATACTGCGTCGGTGACGTGTGAAGACTTCGAATCGAAGGTCGATTCTCTTGAGAAGCATTTCGTAGATCTTCTTGTCGGGAGAGATGTCCGACTTGGCGATCTGCTCAAGCTCTTCGTAGATATGGCTGTGGAGGGTGGCCAGCCAGGCCATGCCGATCTCCTCCTTACTCTTGAAGTAAAGATAGACCGTTCCCTTTCCGATTTTCGCTTCTTGGGCGATCTCTTCGATCGTCGTTTTGCGATAACCGTACTGTTCGAATAGGATCCCGGCAGCCTCCAAAATATGATTCTGTGTCTGCTCGGTGGCCCCGATTCCGTGTGTCTCGCTGACCATTGACTAAAATTATATTCTGGTCATTCAGTCAAATGCGAGAGGGTCCCGAGAAACGTTGGGACCATAAAATAGAAGAAGCCGCCTTCTTCAAAGACAGGCGGCTTCCGAACGAACATCGCCACTATCCCTAACTTCATCATTCGCATCGGGTTCGCGGGAAAACTCTCGAGTTGCTTTCCTGGCGGCGGTGTTCTTTTGGTTTGACGAGTTGTCAGTATAAACCGTTCCCGAAGTACGCTTTTCCAGTGGACGGATTGCCTACAACGAGCAGGGTTTCCAAAAGCGCGGCGCTTGGGTAGCCGAGTATGTGGTTCGTTTAGAGCGTCCCGTAACCTAGCGAACTGGCCTCCAGGTTGACCTCGCTTTGCAGTTTCTCGTAGTGACGTGACGCGTCCTCAAAGGTCATGGTGGGATTGCTCCACTTGATCCCCTTGGTGGCGAGCATGAGGTCGAAGAAGTGGACGTTTTTAGTCACGCCCGCCACTTGCTCACTGCCTGGCCCGAGGGCGGTGACCAGAACATGATCCGAGGTGTGATTTCCGCTCGTCCAGGTCACCTTGGTGTGATTACCAAGCATGGCGGCAAGCGTCATGCCCAGCGGAGCCAGGAATTGCGCAGACTTCAGCGGCGAATCATTCTTCTTGGCGGCAACAATTGCCTCTGCTTCTTCGCCGGAGAGTTTGATGCCCAGTCTTGCCTCCACCGCGTCCTGAACATTGCCTCGAGTGAAGGTATTGCCCAAATCCGCCTGCAGTGGTCCGTAGCTCGACTTCATTCCGCTGAGTAG
Organism: Armatimonadetes bacterium 55-13; assembly: GCA_001898035.1. Taxonomy (GTDB): domain Bacteria; phylum Armatimonadota; class Fimbriimonadia; order Fimbriimonadales; family Fimbriimonadaceae; genus 55-13. The sequence goes on along the minus strand of MKRX01000027.1, from coordinate 278,338 downwards.
CTTCAAGCCTCCGGTGCTCTCGATGTACTCTTTTCCGGCTCCATTCAGCGAAGGACCGCCAGTAGCGTGGTCGGCAGTGACGATCACCAACGTTTCGCCATCCTTCAGCGCAAAATCGACGACAACCTTGAGCGCTTCTTCAAAGGCCATTTGGTCGTACAGAAGCGCGGCCAAATCATTAGCATGACCTCCGTGGTCTACACGACCTCCTTCCAGTTGCAAGAGGAATCCCTTCGGTGAGTCTTTGAGCGCCTCTAGCGCCGCGGTGACCATCTCGGCAAGAGTTGGCACATCTCGCTTGATCTCCGGCGTGTTATTCCGATCGACGGTGTAAGGGATACTTCCATCACTGAAGAGTCCTAGGAGCTTCTTCCCTTTCTTCGCAAGTAACTCATCTCGGGATCTTGAGACGGCGAATCCTACTTTTGCAAATTCGGCAAACATATCCTTGCCGTCCTTTCGTTTTTCGGGGGCAAAGTGGCTGGTTCCACCGCCCAGAAGCACGTCCACGCCCGATTTCAAGTACTTCTCAGCGATCTCATCCTCCAGGCCACGGCTGATAGAACTGATGGCAAAGCCAGCCGGAGTGGCATCGGTGATTGCCGTGGTGGTAACCAATCCACAACGAACCCCCTGCTCATGCATGAGCGAGACCAGCGTGCGGAGTTCGGTGCCGTCGGGATAGATATTCAGCATCCCATTCCAGATATGTCTCCCTGATCCCCAAGAGGACGATGCCGCGGCAGAGTCCGTCACGAGGGAGTTGAGCGAAGAAGTCTCCTCTAGGCCGCTTGTAACATAGTCCTGATTCAAAAGGCTCGCCCAGTAGGAAGGATGACCGAGCACCATCTGCTGATATTGGTTCGCCATAGACATGGTCTGGATGGCCATGCCGTCGACGACACAGAAGATGATGTTCTTTGGGTTCTTGGCTCCTTTCTTTCGAGCACGTTCGAAAGATGGCTGTAATCCGCTTAGTCCAAGGGCCGAAGAAGCAAGTCCGGCAGCGCTAGCGCCAATCAAGGAACGTCGGGAGATCTTCATTCTCCGAGGCTACATTCGTATGATTAAGAACCCGCTAAGGTCGAGTTTGAGTCGCTAATCGCCCTGGCTTATAAGTGCTCTGAAACTTCTTAGGCGTGACTCCATGAGCCCGAACAAATGATCGTGTGAACTGAGCGGGATCATTAATCCCAACAAACTCCGCGACTTCCGAAACCGGAAATCCCATGAGCAAACGGTGCGCCGCCCATCGCATGCGCCGATGATTGATTTCTTGAGCGACCGTGGTTCCGGAGAGTTGCTGGAACCTTCTCCGCAGCGTACGAGACGAGATGCCTGCCGCTTGAGCAATCTCCTCCACGCTCAACCGCCGCCGAAGATTGCGGTCGATGTAAGCCATGACAAATGCCATCTCCCCTTTTACCTCTTCAATTTCTTCCGGATACTGGACCGTTGTGAGTTGACTCAGCATCTCAAGCACAAACAGTTTCAAAGCTTCCCTCGCGGCAAAGTTCCTGAAGCCTCCCGGTCCCGTAGCCACCAGAGGCAAGTAACTCTTGAGCGCTTCGTCTCCAGGCCCAACCACCCGATGCGATCGCCGGAAGGACTCAATCACATCGTCTTGAGGACCGGCCCGAGATGCTTCCACCCGACTCAGGGTCATCGTGACAAAAAAGAGCGCCAAATCCTTGGTGTCGTACGACGTAATTTCGTGAGTTACCCCGGGATCGGCAATGAAAACATCGCCTGGCTTGAGGTCATAAATGACGCCCCCATGGTGGTATCGTCCGGCGCCACTGGTGACGTAGCAGACCTCATAGTGACTATGGCGATGGGGCGAGTTGGTGAGTTGGACGTCGAAGTGGACATATCCGCCCGTTTCAATTTCAATTCGATTCGCACCTAGAACTTCGTTGACTACCATGTCCGAGTCCGAAAGGATCAAGATTCTGACCCTAATTGCCCTTGCCCCTTACCTATCCTCATTCTATCATGTCCGATAAAGCTATGGACGCTGTACAAACTGGATTTCAAATTCCGGTGGCTGACACTGAAGTTGGTCGCCAATTCGCCACTGATGGCTACTACCTTGCCAAAGGCGTTTTTAACGCGGAGGAAGTCGCCGAGCTTGAGCGAGATTTCGATCGAATCGTCTCCCAATTGATTGCAAGCGGAGAGAATATCAACGCCAAGTGGAGCGGCCCTGAAATGGACAAGGTCAGCGATCCGAATATGGTGGTGATTCACACTCACAACGTCCAGCAATATTCAGCTGTTTGGACTCGCGCGTTTCTCCATCCGAAATTCATCCAGGCGGCGACGGATATCCTGGGTCCAGACGTGATTCTTCATCACTCCAAGCTCTTCCAAAAGCCAAGTGAAGAGGGCGCCCCCTTCCCCATGCACCAAGACTGGAATTACTTTCCTTCTATCTTGGATACGATGATGGCGGGAATCATCCATGTCTCCGATGCGACTGATGAGATGGGATGTCTCCGCGTTTATCCCGGATCTCACAAGTACGGCCGAGTCGCCGAGACCTCTGGGAATACCGAGTCCGATTTACTTGCTCGCCATCCTCTTTCGGGGGCAACCCCACTGGAGGCTGAGGCAGGAGATGTTTTGTTCTTCCACTACTTCACGATCCATGGCTCTATGCCCAATTGCTCACCCAAGACAAGAAAGACGGTGCTGGCGCAACTTCATGCGGGTAATGATCGAATCGAGGACGGAATCGTTCATCCCAACGAACGTCTGACCTTGGCTGGCTGGAACCACTTCGCCACCAGATCTACCGCGAACACTCTGAAGTAAGTTTTTTTACGTTCTCGGCTGCCTGTTCGGGCGGCCGAGAACGTGATTCAATTCAATTCTACGACGACGATCTCTTCTGGGCCAATTCTAAGCTCGCTTCCCGCGAGCGCTGACCACTTGCCTCTGCCCGTTCGGCCGTACCCCAACTCTCGCGCTCCCCTTACTCCTGAAACCCGCATGACATGATCTGGGTCCCGATTGATTAAAAGCGCTCTGACCCCGTTTCCTCGTTTGACGGCATGAACAATCAACTCTGGTCGAGAAGAAGTGGTGGGCAAGAACTGATCTCCGGGCTTAGCAAACTGCCCGAACATGTATTGCCCCCAATAGGCGGGAAAGGGTGTATTGGCATCTGGCTGTTGAACGCCTCTTTCCGAGTGACCACTGGAGAGCATGCCCTGGTCATCAAAGATTCCATTGCGGTCCACGCTTAGTCCGTTGTGGAGATTCCACCAAACCACCGTTGAGGCTCCATTCGCAAACCATTGAGAATAGAAGTCGGCGGCGAAGAGGGCGCCCGCATGCCTCATATTGATCGTGCTTCCATCTCCTTCCGTCATCCAAAGTTGAATCTGATCCGCACGGTCCCCGCAATACTTTCTGACTGTCTCTTTGAGCGAACTCATAATCTTCGGAATTTGAGAGGTGCTCGCCAACACTTCCGAGGCCGACTTCCCCTCGCCATACCAGTGAATCACGACGAAATCGATATTCGCCCCGCAGGTCTTGAGAACATTAGAATTCCAGTCGGGATCAACTCCATCTGGCCAACCACCCGGCGTGCATAAGACGGCTCCCACCTTGATCGTTGGATCCTCGACCTTCATGGCCTTGATGAACGCATTGACGTTTTCTCCGTACGCCACCGGCCCCAGCTTCGGATTCTTGAGTCTATCTTCTGACTTTCCGGTATCGGGAGCATGAAGGTCTGCTTCCCATCCCTTGCCGTTGTAGAAACCGTTGCCGTAAACCTCATTGCCGATCTCCCAATACTTGACTCCGTACTTCTTGGTCTTATTGGCATACCGCACCCATTCGGCGGCTTCCCTGGGCTCGGCGCCTCCGGTTCCCTCCTCATTCGTTCCGTAGTTAACGGTGATAAGGGTGGTGCTTGCCGCCTTTTGACACATTCCCATGAAGCTGTCAAATTCAGTGTTGGGCTTGATCGTGCCCTGAATTCCCTTCGTCGTGGTTCCCGTCTTCCAATGGTAGATATCCGCGTAGGATCCACCGGGGTAACGAATGACTCGATATCCAACATCTTTCAGAAGCTTTGGGATCGCCTGATCGACCATGTGGGCATCCCACACCGCCACTCCAACACCAAGAGCATCGGGTTGCATGGTCGCCATCGGCTTCGTCGAATCGATCGTGACTTTGACGTCGATCGTTGTCTGCGATCCTGCGACAAGCAGGGCGCTCACAGCCAGTGTTGAAATCATGATAAGGTCACCTTCAATCGATCTTCCGAAACGGGTCCAACGGCAATCTCGGATCCTAGAACTTTCAAGCTCCAGGACGGAGCAGAGCATTTGACAATCAGGTCATTCCCGTTTCGGGTGATGGAATAGCTCGCTGTCCATTCGCCGGTTGGACTCGGAATGTTGCCTTCCGTCGTCACTCCATCGTCCAAGCTCCCAACCAGCAGCGTCACCCCGGATCGGTAGTCATAGTCAGGGCGAGAGTGGAGATTGCCCACGGGTATGACCGTGTTGGGCCGAACAAGAAGAGGCAGTGAGAAGAAGTCGAACGACTCCTTAAACCAACCTGGTCCCTGATAACTCCTCTCAGATTGAAGGTCGATCCAGGTTCCCTGGGGAACATAGAAACTGCAGTGGTCGGGAGAAAAGACAGGCGCGACCAGCAAGGAATCGCCTAAGAGATATTGGCGATCAATCGCTTCACAGCCCGGATCGGCCTCAAACTCGGCCACCATTGCTCGCATGACGGGCCATCCCTTTTGGTGAGCGATCACTGCCTGACCGTAGAGGTAGGGCATCAGTCGGCACTTGAGCCTGGTGAAGTGCCGCAACACATCGCAAGCTTCGTCATCGTAATACCAAGGAACCCGGTAGCTGGAACTTCCGTGGAGGCGACTGTGAGACGACATCAGGCCGAATGCAACCCAGCGCTTATAGAGATCGGCTGGTGGCAGGCCTTCAAATCCGCCAATATCGTGACTCCAAAAACCGAATCCACTTAGACCAAGGGAGAGGCCACCGCGCAGGCTTTCGGCCATTGATTCATACTTCGAGTCGCAATCGCCGCCCCAGTGAACCGGATACTGTTGACATCCGGCAGTCGCCGATCTAGCGAAGAGACATGCTTCTCCCTTACCCCTCTTCTGCTCCAAGACTTCAAAGACCGCCTGATTGTAGAGGTAAGGATAGTAGTTGTGCATGCCAACCGGATCGGCGCCGTTGTGATAAACCACATCCGTAGGGATTCTCTCACCAAAGTCGGTCTTGAAGCTATCGACGCCCATCTCAACCAACTCACCGAGCAGTCCTTGGTACCAAGCCTTGGCATCGGGATTGGTGAAGTCAACGATTCCCATTCCGGGTTGCCATTGATCGGTCTGCCACACTCCGCCATTCGCCTTTTTGAGCAAGTACCCTTTTTCCTTGGCCTCCGAAAAGAGACGAGAGCGTTGAGCGATGTAAGGATTGATCCAAACGCAAACCTTCAATCCCCGATCATGAAGCCGTTGGAGCATTCCTTTGGGATCGGGAAACACGCGCTCGTCCCATTGGAGATCGCACCAATGAAAATCCTTCATCCAAAAACAATCGAAGTGAAAGACATGGAGCGGCAGATCTCGATCCGCCATGCCCTGGATGAATTCGGTGACGGTGGCTTCGTCGTAGTTGGTGGTGAAAGAAGTGGTCAACCAGAGCCCAAAGGTCCATGCTGGAGGCAGAGCAGGTCGCCCCGTCAGCGCGGTGTACTTCTCCAATATCTCCTTTGGACTTGGCCCATAGATGACAAAGTAATCAAGCTTCTCACCGGGAACGCTGAACTGCACCCTCGACACCTTCTCAGAAGCAACCTCAAAGGAAACGTTCTCGGGGTGGTTGACGAAGACTCCATATCCCCGGTTGGTGAGATAAAAAGGGACGTTCTTATATGCCTGATCGCTCCCGGTTCCCCCGTCTCGATTCCAGATATCGATGACCTGGCCGTTCTTGACGAAGTTGGTAAATCGCTCTCCAAGGCCATAGACGCATTCCCCAGCTTCCAGCGAAATCTGTCCGAGCATGTGCGGACCTTCGGGAGTTTGCGCATACGCCATTCCTCGCCATGGACTTTGAGTCAGAAGTTGACCATTCGCAGCAAAGTCGATTCTCCAATTCCCTTCTCTTGGGATTTCGAGTGAAAGAGCCCCACTTTCAAACACGACTTTGGAATCGTCGGTCTTAATCCGAGGCTGAACGGGGTCAGTGAAGAGTGGAAAGTGTGGTCCGCAATCTGGGCCACCTTCGAAGTGAGTTGTCTGGACTCGAATGACATCGGGCGCTGGAGATGTGATGTCGAGGGTGAGAATCGGCCCCTCCAACGTATCGCCACGGTGTCCAATGTGCCTGGTGGGCGCGATGAGGCGAAGTCGGCCCGGTGACTCCTCTACTTCGTAAATCTCTGCCGGATAGTGGGCCCGCACTCCCGGTTGCATCATCCAATTGCCATCGGAGAACTTCATTGGTCCCCTTGATCCTGCCTTGCTTCAAAATCAAATTGCAATTGAATAAACGGTTATTCACAATTAAGACGGATAAAAAATCCCCCGGCGGCGATGCTGGGGGTTGTAGGGGTTAGTGGAGGGTCTGAAATCAGGCCGCAGCGGCAAACGAGGAAGTCCACTGGGTAGCCGACGCAAGTCGATAACTTGTGGCAGCCTGAGTGGTCAGTGCGTTTACCGTCTGATTGCTTGAGGATGCACTTGCGCGCAGTGTATCCATCGCAGACTTAATCTCGGACTTTTGGTCGTCGGAAAGCGAGTCCATGTTTGACTTCATCGTCCCACGAATCTCATCCTCCGAGGCGCCGCTTTCCTTGAGCTGATCAATCTCATCCTGAAAAGACTGAAGCTGCTCGGCAAGGTCGGAATCGGTTGTAGAGAGTTGATCAATCAGGTCTTGAACACCTCCCGCTCCGCCGGGTCCCCCCGGACCGCCTGGCCCTCCAGGACCACCAGGTCCGCCGTGACCACCCGGCTTCCCGAAGACCGATCGGAGCTCCGACTTCTCGGTGTCCGAAAGTGATTCCATGTTCGACTTCATTGTCGCCCGGATATCGTCTTCCGAGGCCCCGCTCTCCTTCATTTGATCGATTTGGTTGTGGAAGTTCTCCATCTTCTCGGCAAGGGCCGAGTCGACTGATTGAAGCTTCGCTTTGGCTGCCTCCATATCCATTCCGCCACGTGGGGGCGGAGGAGGTGCGGATTGGCTAGCATTCGTACCGCTGGCGCCACTCATGGAAGATGAGAACTGTGCCAGGGCAGAAGCAGCCGTACTAGCCGACGATCCGTAAACGGACGACGAATAGTAAGAGCTGTTGATGCTGCTTAGTGTCACTCCTTGTACTCCTTGGCATAGGCCCTTGACGAGTCCATCCCGGTATTGATGCTTGGTACACCTACAGAGCGATCTATGAAAATGAGGGGATTTTCATATGACTTTCACACTCATGAAGAGTCAAACCGGCAGCCTAATGCAATTGCCTTGCACCTACTTCTTTCCAAATGGGGAAGACAGACGTGACCGCCATCGATTGGCGCTAGGAGGCTGCCTATGCGCCTAGTTCTTTTTGAAATCGCACCACATTCGCCTTATTCTTGCCCCAATCGAAACATTGGGTTGGAAGCGCACAGCGGCTTGAAACCTCGATTCCACCTTCTAATAAAAAGCGAATCGTCACCGTTTCGCCCCAAGTTGCCATGTTCATTTTCGTTTTGGCAACAATCTGATTCAGGCTCTGGCTCTCTATTGACCATCCCAAGGACTCAAGCACACTTGGCACTTTGGCCCTGAGATCGATGACCGAGCGATTCTTCGCCATCAACTCGGTATGAAAAGCCGGGAATCCGAACGCCATATTAGATAAAGATTACAACCAAAACGGGACCACAAGGGACTCAAGACAATATCCGTAGTGGATTGACAACTATTGGCGGCGGGCTTAGATTAAGCGAGGAAGGTGAGCAAATGACCAAGACGTCTATATCCGCTCTCGTCGTCGCCTTGATCTCCGTCGGTTGCGGAGGAGGAGGGGGCGGAACAAGCAACGATGGAAATCCCCAAATTGTCTTCGTCTCCAATCGGGACGGCAACAGCGAGATTTATGGGATGCAACTGAATGGATCTCAAGTAACCCGACTTACAAACAATTCCGCCAATGACAGTGACCCAGCAATCAGTCCAGACGGCACCAAGATAGCGTTCACAAGCAATCGGGATGGAGATAACGAGATCTATATCATGAATTCCGATGGCACCAATCCCACCCGCCTAACGAATTCACCGGGGAACGATTTCTATCCACGCTTTAGTCCTGACGGAACAAAACTGCTCTTCACAACTATTCGAGATGGCAACGGTGAGGTCTATGTTATGAATGTGGATGGGTCAAACCCGACAAACCTAACAAACAATGCCGCCCTCGATAGGTACGCCTCTTTTAGTCCGGATGGGACCAAGATTGTCTTCTACTCGGGGCGGGATGGGAACGACGAAATTTACCTAATGGACGCTGATGGTTCGAATCAAACCCGCCTTACCAACAATCCGGCATTCGATTCTTTACCTGGATTCAGCCCAGACGGCGCCAAGATCGTCTTCACCAGTGATCGAGACGGCAATTCTGAAATCTACATCATGGAAGCTGATGGTTCCAACCAAACCAACCTCACTAACAACGCGGCAATCGATCAAAGCGCCCACTTCGGAGCAAACGGAAAGATTGTTTTCACCTCGGATCGGGGTGCGACCTATCAAATATTCTTAATGAATTCAGATGGATCAGGCGTGACCAACGTTAGCAATAATGCTTTCGATGATTCTCAAGGATCACTGCGCTAGATAAAAGTGGTGGCCCTTCAAGGGCCACCTCTTCAGCTTAGAGCTCTGCCTGAAGTTTTTTGATCACTTCCGCCAGCGACATCGCGCCGAGGTCTCCCTCTTCGCGACTTCTGACGCCAACGGTTCCATTTTCAATATCTCGATCGCCAATAACGAGCATGTAAGGGACCTTCTGCATCTGATTCTCGCGAATCTTCTTGCCCAAGGTCTCGCGCCGATCATCAATGTGAAGTCGGAACTTGTTTCCGGCCCCTGCCGCTTCGAGAGCATCCGACGGGAAGTGCGGGAACTCTGGAGCAGCTTCAGGATGCTTGTGTCCAGGTCCTCGAAGAGCTTCCGCCACCTCATAGGCCGCCTGAATGTGGCGATCTGCGATCGGCAGGATGGCGACTTGTACCGGTGAGAGCCAGAACGGGAATGCCCCGGCGTACTGCTCGGTCAAAAGTCCAATCATTCGCTCCATCGAGCCAAAGGGCGCTCGGTGAATCATGATCGGTCGGTGAGGCTTGCTGTCCTCCCCGATGTACTCCAACTCAAACCGCTCAGGCAGGTTGTAGTCCACCTGGACCGTTCCCATTTGCCAATCTCGTCCCAACGCGTCCTTAATGATCAGGTCGAGCTTCGGACCGTAGAACGCGGCGTCTCCAGGGGACACAAAGTAGTCCATGTCCATCTGCTTACATGCCGCTTCGATGGCATCCGTCGCTGCCTTCCAGTTGTCATCGTGGCCGATGTACTTGGCGCTTGCCGGATCCTTCGTGCCCAAGCGAGCGCGGAAGTCCTTCAGGCCGAGCTTGTTCAGCACCACCTTCATCAGATCCACAACGCCGATGAACTCCTCAAGGAGTTGGTCGGGACGCACGAACAAGTGAGCGTCGTCCTGCGTAAACCCGCGGGCACGGAGGATACCGGTCACTTCTCCACTCTGCTCGTAACGGTGAACCGTTCCGAACTCTGCGTACCGAACTGGAAGATCTCGGTATGACCGCATCTGAGACTGATAGATCTCAATGTGGAACGGGCAGTTCATTGGTTTGAGGATGTAGGTTTCCTTCTCCTCATCCTCCATAAACGGGAATAGCTTATCCTTGAACGTGATGATGTGGCCAGACTTCTCATACAGCTTGATGCTGGCGATATGCGGGGTGATAACCGGCTCGTAACCTCGTTTCACCTGCTCGTCTCTCAGGAACTGGGTCATCGTCTCGCGCAAAGTCGCGCCCTTCGGCAGCCACAACGGCAGACCAGTGCCAACCCGCGGAGAGAACATGAACAGACCAAGTTCACGTCCTAAGATGCGGTGGTCGCGCTTCTTTGCCTCCTCCAGCATGGTGAGATAGTTCTGAAGCTCTTCTGGAGTCTCAAAGGCCGTCCCGTAGATTCGGGTCAACTGCTTGTTCTTGACATCGCCACGCCAATAGGCGCCCGCCAAGTTCATTAGCTTGAAATTCTTGATCTCCTTGGTCGTATCCACATGCGGGCCACGGCAAAGATCGAGGAACCGGTGAAGGGTGCCATCGCGGTCCGTTCGCTGTTGGTCATAGAAAGAGATCGTTTCACCCTCAGAAATGGCGTCCAGCAGTTGCAGTTTGTACTCAGCGACATCCGAGCCCATGCCAGGCACTTTCTCGTCCAAGATGAGATTCTTGGCTTCTTCTCGGGAGACCTCGATTCGATTGATTCGCTGATCGAGCTTGGCAAGCTCTTTCATCTTCTGCTCGATCTTTGGCAGATCCTCTTCTTTCAGGGGGGTCGGGAAATCGATATCGTAGTAGAAGCCGTTCTCAATGGGGGGGCCGATGGAAAGTTTGGCGCCAGGATAGAGTTCGGTAACCGCCTGGGCCATGAGGTGGGCGGCCGAGTGGCGGAGACGATACAGATAGGATTGTTCGTAGTTTTCGCTCATGCGTTTATCCCTCCCAGACAATGGGAATGAGTTGTCAGGAGAAAGTATATCGCACGAGACTTGAAGAGCCGGTTAAGGGGCGGGGCTTTTTGACTGGTCAGACCTGTCCACCTGTTCTTGTCCTGACGTTTGGGTTACGAACCGCCACAACACGGTCGCAACCAGTCCAATAAAGCCAAGAATCCCGGGCCAGATCGCCCTCAAGACCCAGTAGACCGCCTCCGGATCCGCGTCGTTAAGAGAAGGCCTCGTAGTGACTTCGACCACGGGCAGAAGGCGAAGGTAGCTCAACATCATCAAGAGCAAAAAACCAATCACGCATGCCCTAACGATCTTCATCTCTTCTATCTTTGTCCCTTTGAAGATAAGAACTTAACCCCGGAAGAGTTCACCATCCCACTGCATGTACCAATTCAAACACCTGGCAAATTCACTCCAAGTTGCTGAATCGCATTCGGCAATAATCTGATCCACCGACTGTTTGAGCTTCTCATAGCTGTATTTGTCAACCACCGCTCGGCGGCCAAGCATCACACACCCATCCTTAGCGATTTGCTCTTCGAGCTATTGCTGCGAAGTCAATTGAAACTGACAATTCTCTCCCTCGATCAAGACTTGAACATTGATTTGCCATGGAGAATTGGATTCAGGTTCCCATAACCGCAGATTGTCTACGTCCGCGCTGTGCAATACGTACTCCATATTCTTCACCAACGGGGGCAGACCAGTTAGAGTTCTTCTTGTCACTTTGCCCTCCGCATATAGCGACTAAGTTTTAGAGACTCTGATTGTAAAAAGATCCAAGGATACTTCTTTGTACTGTAAGAAATTGGAATATCATCTCGACGTGAGTAGGTTACGAAGATGACGTCATCTTTAGATAGGTCACTAAATGCTTTTCCAACAGCGGTTTGATGAGTTTGGATAATGTATCGCGACTTAGGTAAGGACTTGAGATCCTCAATGAGGCTCGGTGCATACTTTAAAAGACAGGCCCGTTCTTCATCGTTAAAGGATGGCAGACTCTGACCGGTGTCTATGAGCGGCACCACAGAACATAGACCATGGCTTCTTAAAACTGCGTAAACACCATAAATTACTTCAGTCTCAAACATTGCTCCCATATCGTTAGGTGGAGCCAACTGACCAACAATGCTCTTGGAGGCTGATCGCCCAAGAACGCTTGATTGCGGTGTTTGTTTGGTTTTGTGACAAGCGAAGCTACACGCCATGAGCATCAACAGACCGTATGAAAGCACAGTTCTCACTTTCCTTTCTTCCATCAACCATAAGTCCTTTCAAATGAACTGGAATTGTTCTGTGACCAAGCAGCTAAACTTGTTGCTACCTTGACAAGCAGATCGTTTTTGGGAGGCTTCTCGCGACCAGCTTCGTCAAACATATCTGAGCAATCTCGTCATCATCTTGAAAAGCGCTGTATCTTGACTTTAGCCAACCCAGACTGATTCTTCTATGCTCCTCTTTTCCAAGAGACGCCTATTACGAGGAGACCATCGACCAATTGACTCCATTAACCGCGATAGATAACTCCCTGGATCTGGATCGCCGTAAAATGGCTCAACTTTCGCCTGACGCCATCGCGGGTTTATTCCAGACATTATTAGCAATAGAGTAACGCTAACGGTATGGAAAAGTTCTCTTGAGTCCAACTAGTTTCCCATTCAAAAACCTCTATCATGTCATTGATTACCAAGTCATTTGAACTATGGCGAAGATATGGACAAACACAAATTTCCATTCATCCTGAATTCTTGGACTTCACACGGCTACGAACTCATCTTGATTGGGGCCAAAATGTAATGGGCCGCGTTTCTGTTTCAGTGGATTGTAAAAGGCGAGCTTCTCGCGACAGTCATAAGACCTTTCTTATTGTCTGCCAGAAAAACTAACCTAACACGCATTCCCTTTCTCGCTAGGCTATTCCTTTTTTGATCAAGATTCCAGTCAAAGTGCTTTTCCTCGCCTTGCCTAAAATCCCAACGATGTGGACGCGCCTTATAGTCTTTCGCAAAGACATCAACGGAATCAAGCCGATACTCATCCGATTCTTTTTGCCATTCTTGTAGGCCGACAAAACCTTTGATCATCTGTTTAGAGTTATTCTTAATAGAAAATTTTATGTGAGAATCAAATGAATAAGATTCACCTAATCTCTTAAATTCAAGGCTTCCACCTGAAGAAGTTGAAGGACCAACGAACAGACTCAGGAGCACAAGAAAATAAGATATCAAATGTGAGAACAAGTTCATAATTGTCATCTCCTTTTCACTTACGTTAATTTCCTGTCGTGTTTCCCCTGGTTGAAGTGCCTTCGTATTCCACCCTTACATCAATTGATTTGATTCCAGATCGTCGTGCATAGAGAAGGCGCTTTAGGAGCATATCGCCACCTGACCGCGATGACTCAATACTGACATGAGAATACCCTTTGCCCGAATCGTGAAGGTAAAAGTTCCCTCTTCCAAATATTTTTCCCCTTACACGCTCCAATCTTGCCCGCCATGTTCCCCAATTAGGGTATTCAGAATTGCTGTCGGAGTCCTTCGGCATATAGCTAATACCATTAGATGCAGCGAGATAATAGTCACCGTCAATCTGCACTTGATCTGCCGTTCTTGGCTTTTTCCCTAAGTCGATTCGATATCGCCCCGCAGGTATCGGTCCTCCAGAATTGTCAATTCCGGCATTTTCCGCATTTATGTTTGAATACCTCGTCTCCTGATCTCCGGACAGGCCAGAGGTGGCGGCAATAGTAAATATTGGACGTTGGGCACCACCGTATTTACCTCGATAATACGTTAGAGACTGCCCCCGGTAGAGAATCCAGTCCAATCCAGTAGCGTCTGTTTTAACCAGCGGGTTATTAGCGTAATACTGATATAGGTTGGATCCCGCCTCATGCCCGATGGGGTCTTGCGTGAGGAACCTGCCCAGCGCGGGCATGTAGTAACGAGCACCCAGAAGCTGCAACCCAGAGCGGTCGTCCGTGTAGTAGCCGTGCTTGCCGGCAAACCTAAACTCGCTCTTCGTACCACTACTCACGTTATATTCGACGCCATAAGCATCGTACTCCGTTCGAGAGTCCACACTTCCCGATGAAGTCATCGTCGTCACATTGGAACCAAGACCGTTCTCACGGTAATAGCGCTGCGTGGTCCCCGCCACCCAGCCAATCCCCGCAAGGAAGTAGTTCTTAATCGTGCCCGAACCGTCATAGACGAAGCGCGGTTGGTGCCGTTTTCCACCTTCTCCACCCGCTGACCGTCCCCGTTGTACTTAAACGTGTCGTTAGAACCCCCCGATGAGTAAGCGATCGTCTTCACCCGGTTCTCCGTGTCGTAGGTAAACGTCTTCGTCACCCCGCCGGAGGCTACGCTTCCCGCGTTCCTCGACTCCCAGGTAATGCTCGCTACACTGAGATCTCACATAAATAATTGAGGATCTACTCCTTGCTACACTAATTCTCCTTTCCTTTCTACACTAATTCTCCTTCGCGACCTTCGATATCCTGATTTCGAGTCAACATACCGATACTAACACTTGAAACATTAAAGGCAGCAAGTCAAATTCTCCTAGCCCATGTCAGGGAAACCAAAGCTACTCCGCTAATCAACCTTTCTTGCCTAAACGCCGTCTTTTTGTCTGATATCGTCGTCGTTCACCCTGTCTCCGTTTAATTCTGCCATCGTAATTTTCTCAATTCCGGCTTCTTCTGCGAGAGACTTCAACATTAAGTACAGCCTTTCCTTGGCTTCCTCCCAGGATAGATTAGCAAATTCATCTGCATGAGCATAATTCAAAAAGAACTCGTCTGCAAACACCACAACTTCAAAGATGTCATCAAAGTCTTTGACTGCCTTTCGGATATCCAAGTTTTCGTCTAGATGGAAATTGGAATAGAGAGAACCATATTTCCAGCCATCCATCGCCCGCCTTACAGCACTTTGAACTTCTACAATTACTTCCTTTCGCGTCATTTACCCTCCCAGGGCCAATGTCTGCCAATCCCCCCGCTCATTCTGCGGTGAATATGCGGGAGACTTCTTCCTCTAGCCCACTCTAATATTTTCTTAATATCTTTATATTGAGACGCATCTTTCGGTAAGCGGTGCCAATCAAATCTTCCGAGTTGCTTTCCGGCCTGATCCACTCGAGTCCAGGTAAAACCACCCGATGGGAGTTTTCTGCACACAATACCATCTACGCTAGATAGTTTTGCCCCAATTAGCATTTGAATGGACTCACTTGCGATATCCCAGGCTATTGTGGATTGTCGAAATCCTGGATCATGCTTGTGTGCTCCACCGTCCCACCCTTGAACATCCTTAAAGATATAATCACCGCCGACGGTCCCCATCTTAACCATGCCAATAGCGGTGTTCGAGCCTACGGTTCCTAGCGCTGCCATGGAGGTAGTAAGTCCTTTGCTCCAGTTTTCCCCTACAAACATCTGTCCAAACCAAGTGTCAAAGAAGTCTTTTCCATCTGGATCGACTTTGCTGAGGGGGTTGTTTCCACAGTAGGCATAGAGATTGAGTCCCGCCTCATGCCCGATGGGGTCTTGCGTGAGAAACCTCCCCAGCGCGGGCATGTAATATCTCGCGCCCAGAAGCTGCAACCCCGAGCGGTCGTCCGTGTAGTAGCCGTGCTTGCCGGCAAACCTAAACTGGCTCTTCGTACCACTACTCACGTTATATTCGACGCCATAAGCATCGTACTCCGTTCGGGAGTCAACGCTTCCCGATGAAGTCATCGTCGTCACGTTCGAGCCAAGACCGTTCTCACGGTAGTAACGCTGCGTGGTCCCCGCCACCCAGCCAATCCCTGGAAGGAAGTAGTTCGTAATCGTGCCCGAGCCGTTCGTCTCCGCGATCACCGTCGAACCGTCGTAGACGAAGCGCGTGGTGGTACCGTTTTCCACCTTCTCCACCCGCTGACCGTCCCCGTTGTACTTAAACGTGTCGCTAGAACCACCCGATGAGTAGGCGATCGTCTTCACCCGGCTCTCCGTGTCGTAGGTAAACGTCTTCGTCACCCCGCCGGAGGCTACGCTCCCCGGATTGCCGTCCAGCGAGTAGCTGGAGAACGTAAACCCATCGCCCGACAAAAGCTTGTCGTTGTCGTCCACCGTGTACGAAGAAGAAGAACCACCCCGCGTTACGCTCGTGCGGTTCCCGTTCTTGTCGTAGGCGTAAACGTTCGTGAAGTTGAAGCTCGAACCGCCCGTGCGCGTTTCCGTGCCAAGCCGGTCCGCCCAGTCGAAGGTGTGCGTCGTCAGCCAGTTGTTCCCTCCGATGATGTTGTCACGGTACGTCAAAACGTTCCCGTTGTCATCGTAGGTGTAGCTCAAACGCTGCTGCTCCGTACCCGAGGACGTTTGGTGAGAAATGTAATTCACCCGTCCCCGCGTATCGTAGTCGTAAACCGTCTTCGTCGAGTTCGCAAGCGTGCGGTACGCCATCGAATCGTTCGCGTTGTAAGAGAACGTCACCGGAGTCGCCGCGCCCACCGTCTGCGCCACCGAAGAAAGCCGCAGACCCGAGTCGAAGTTGTAGGTCCAGGTCATCGAACCCACATTCATCGTCTTCTTGCGTCCGCCGGTGTCGTACGTATACGTCACCGTCTTGTTGGGGATGGGCTGCGCCACCGTCAGGAGCTGCTTCGCCCCGTTGTAGGTGTACTGCGTCGTCCCGTTCCAATCCACATACTTGTCCCTTAGACCATCGGAGCGCCAGGTGTTGGTGGTGCTCGTAGCATCGGGCAAGCAGGTCACCGTCAGGCGGTTCTCCTTGTCGTACGTGTAATTCGTCAAACGGTTTTGTCCATCCCAGCGCTTGATGCGGTTGCCGTTGTTGTCGTAGTCAAACTTGCGCGTGGTGGTGTCCGGATACGTAATCTGCGTGAGCTGGCTGCGGGAATTGAAGGTGTACGTCGTCACCTTCCCCCGGCCGTTGGTCGCGCTCGTCTGGTTGGAGTCCAGATCGTAGCCATAGCCGGTCACGATGTTGTTCGCCGCCACCGAATCCACCGGCTGGGTCGTACTCGTCAGGCGGTTCATTGAGTCGTAAGCCATCGTCGAGGTGTGGCCGTTCGCATCCCGCACACTCACCACGTTGGAGTTGTTGTCGTAAGACTTCTCCGCGTAAGAACCCCCCGGGAACGTCGTGCGCAAGGGGCGGTTCCAGTTGTCGTACGTGAAGTTCGTCGTGCCCCCCGGAGCGAGCTCCGTCGAGCTCAGCTTGTTGTTGAGATCGTCAAACGTAAAGGTCGCGTTGTTCCCCGCTGGACTCGTCACCGTGCGCGCATTTCCGTAGGCGTCGAAGTTGGAATACTGCACCGGAGAATCCGTGCCCGCGTACTGGCTCGCCAGTTCTCCGCTCGCCGTGTACGTATACGTCGTCTTGAGCGCCACGCCCGAGGGTTTGCTGTAGCCGCCATCGAAAGGATCCGTCTTGGGATCCACCGTCACCGTCGCCAGATCCCAGCTCGGCGTGTAGTACGCATACGTCGTGCGGTTCGTGGTCGGGTCAATCTGCGTCACCAGCTTGTCCTGGTAGTACAGGTACCGCCAAAGCCAGCCCTCCCGGTCCGTCTTGGTCAGCATCAACCCGCGGTTGCCCGTGTCGTAGGTAAAGCTCGTCGTCCAGCCCCGCCGGTCCGTATGGCTCGCCAAAGTCGCGTCCGAGTAGTTCCAAACGTAGGTGTCGTGAGACACCAGCCCTCCATCCCAAGTCTCCTTGATGGGGCAGCTAAACCAGTCGTTGCCACCGTTGTTGTAGTAAACGTGCTTCCAGTTCCAACCACGGCGGTCGTTAATGGTGCAGGTCTTCGTCCATCCCGAGGCGGGACCGCTTGTGTAAGTCGACCATGCAAACCCCGTTCCCGTCGAATCGTAAGAGGTCGTCGGAGAACTCAAAGAGGGCGGATACGCCTTCGTCACCCCTTGGTAACCCGTGAACACGGTCCCATACGTATAGTGCCAGCGATACCCTTTGAGGTCGTAAACGTCGTCGATGTTGGAGTTGGACGTATAGTGGAATCCCACCTTCGGACGAGCCCCGCCCGTCGTCGGCGCCGGAAAGTCGATGTGGTCCAGGTAGAAGCTGCTGTAGTAGAAGTCCCAGGTGCGACTGCCACCCGGATAGTTGAGCGTGATCCCCGCCACCTGCTCGTTCCCCCAGCCTGAGGTGTAATACACCTGCACGTACCGAACGCCGCTCGCGTCCGTCACCCTGGTAGGGCGGTTGGCGCTGTCGTATTGGTAGTTGACCGTGTTGCCGTGGGTGTCGACGATCTGGGTTAGGCGGTAAACCACCTGGTCCACCAGTTCCTGGCGAAACTTGTAAACCGCCTTCGTCGACTGGTCCACCACGTCCCAGCCTTGGATCTTTCCGCCCGACATGTAGGGATAGAGGTCGGCCCGGGTGCCCGCCGTACGCGAGTAAGTAGGAACGCCCCCGCTGACCGAAGCCACCGTCCAGCTTGCCGTCGAGTTGCCGCCTTGGTACCACGTCACCGCCGAGGTTCCCGCCTGCATCGTCTGCGTCACGCTCGTCACAAACCCACGCCCTGCGCCGCCGTCCGTGTAAGCGAGCATCGCCGAAGAGTTTTGGTTGCTGCGATGGTAAATGGAAAAGCCGATGGAAGTCCCGGCCGGCCCCTCCAGACTAAAGAGCGGAACCGAGGTTTGCAAGACCCCCCAAGACGTGCTTACTTCTGAGAACGGACCCGCCGGCCATGAACGATTCCAACGCGTGTCGATATTGGTCGCGTCCGAAACCGCCTGACCTAAAACGCTGGAAACAAGAACCAAAGAACCCAGTAACCCAGTAAAATGCCCAACCATTTCCGCAACATGAAAGAACTATACGGTACCGAAGACAATATCTATATCGATTTTTTACACAATGTTAATTTCAACGTGTAACTAATGCGGTAAACCGAGAGACTCTTTTCGAAAGTCCTATTTCGAACCTTTGCTAAAGAATCCAAGTCAAAGACTCGAAACCAAATTTCTCCCTACGGATACATCGAATTGAAGAGCATCGCACTTGCCACCATCGTAGCGACCCTGGCCTCCTCAATGGCATTGGGACAGACGAACGCTGAGTCGGAGATCACCCAGACATTCGCCAACTTAAGAGGTCTCGATAAGGTCTATTTTCGCCTGAACGGCAACGAATACTTCGGGAAGTCGACCACGCCAATTGCCGTCGACGTTTTTTGGAGTCGTCCTCTTGCTTCAACCGCACAGGACATGAAATTGGAGATCGTCGAAAGCCGAGCCAACTTGCAATCTCGAAGAATCGTAGCGGACGGGAAGTATGTCTGGGGAGTAGATCCGATCAAGAACACCTACCAATCCTCCATTTATGGCAGCTACGCCACAACCACCCCGACCAACTATGTTCAAAACGGACTTCAGGCCATCAATCTTATGGCTTCAGGGCAAAGCGCATGGCTTAGCCGACTTTGTCTGGAGGTTTGGGCGGGAGATGACTCGCTATTTCGTCCTTGGATCCCTGCTTCGTCCAATCGTTCTGAGCGAACCGTGGAAGGGGTAGGAGATAGCTTTCCCGATCCACTCGTTTCATCGCGCATTTACGTTTCTTCAGACTCAACCAAATACTACGTGTACTGGCTGACACGTTCGGGAGTCGTTACCAAGTCTCTAACGTTTCAGACCGAATACAACCAGGACACTAACCAGTGGGATCTAAAGAAGATTTACCAGACTGAAACCACACGGATCGGTAGCGTAGATCGCACCGTTGACTGGACAATAGACGTTTACACGGGAGTTCTGCCTTCCAACGGCAATTTTGTTTTCGTTCCCCCGGCCAACGCGCGTCCCATTGCCAGCCCCCGCGCTACCGGCGGATAGTGACAGCTTGTACGTTTTCGCCCTGACCGTGGAAACGTACGATGTCTTTGTTCACGGATAGTGTTCGGACGGTTCCATCAATCTCCACCAAAGCCGATTTATTGCTACCTGGTTTCCCTACCACCCTCAAAGAGTCGCTTTCAAAATGGATTGCTGATCCCTTCGAAAGAAAAAGATGCGGATGGGCGCGGGCTTCAGTCCCGTTCGTCAGGGCCATCGACGATAGTTCGTCTTTAATCAAGTGAATAGCAAGGGGCAGGAAGCCCAATCCAACTTTGCTGTTCAAATTCGGGATTTCTTTTCCCCAGCAGATGGCCCCCGCGCCGTCTCCGCAGAGAATGACGCCTCTTTCATACGCTTGACGGATTTCTTCCTCGAGTCCAAATCGGTGAAGACTATCCATCAGGGCCTGCCCATCCCCATCCGCAAGATAAACAATCTCTGAACGCCGAATCTTTCGCGCGTAATCGTCCCCATCTTGAGTTCCCCTAAACACGCGGATAAAATCCGTTCTGCACCGAAGTTCGTCGCCAAACAGTGCGCCAAAAGAATCGCAAACTTCAGGGCTATCATGGCTAGCCGAAGCGATGCAAACGGCCCAGGGTCGCGTCTTTCCGCTGGCTTGAACGGCCAGCCTATCCAGAGCCAAGGCTTCTTCGCCAGACCACTGTCCTCCCGTGTTCATCGCTACGATTTGGCTGTAAATACCTTTCGGAGTACCCCCTCTCATTGAGCTAAGAAATCCTTTTCAATCATTGCGGTCCTGCCCTCACACGACTTCTCTCCGGATCGAGCTTGAACTGAATACGCATATGGCATCCAAAGGGTTACGACAATTTACCGGTGTAAGCGTTCGTCCGGGCCTAGACATATATCCACCGGCTGGTACCATTTGACGACATGGCGGAGACTGTCGAACCATCGTTACTTCAGCCCATCGCCAACAACCGCCAGGCAGCCCGAATCGTGTGGGCGCTAGCATGGCCAGCGGTCGCGCTCAATTCCCTTCAAGTCATCAACACGCTGCTTGATCGATTCTTTGTCGGACATCTTCCCCAGTCCTCGCTAACTGCTTTGGGGGGAGCGACTTCAGTGATGTTCCTCATGTTCTCGCTCGCCATGGCGCTCTCCACTGGAGCGACCGCGATTGTGGCAAGGGCCTACGGAGCGGATAATTACTCCGAGTTTCGCGCGGCTAGTCGGCAAGCCTTTGGGATGGCTTGGATGGGTGGAATCGTCGTATCTGGAATCACCATTTTTTTGAGTGGCATCTTGGCCAAAGCGATGCTCAAGCAAAGCGACGCTGAGTCGATTCACATCATGTCGCGATTCATTGTCGCCTATGGATTCGGATTGCCTGCGATCTTCGTCATTCAAACCTTGGCGGGCTCTTTGCGAGGTATCGGCGACACGAAGAGTCCGATGGTGATTTCAGGCATTCAGATTCTTCTCCACATCGTTCTTAATTTTCTCCTTATCTTCCCTTCTCACCAAATTGGCAATCTGGTCATTCCGGGCGCAAACCTCGGAGTGGTCGGCGCTGCTACGGCCCTCAGCTCAAGCGCCTGGGTTTCAGCCATCATCTATGTGATCTACAGCGGTCGGACTCCTCTCGGACAAGCTTCGATTTTGCTGCTTCCAAGTCTAGATTGGATGAAACGCATCTTGCGTGTGGCCGTCCCCGCCGCAACGATGGCCGTGTTGAGGGTTCTCTCGCTCAGCGTGTTTACATTTCTTCTGAACTACGTTCCCAATGGGAGTGTCGCCATCGCCGCTCTTCCCATTGCGTTTGGCATCGAGTCCATCATGTTCATGCCGTCATTTGGTCTTGCCGTTGCGGCTAGCGCCTTGGTAGGACAAAGTTTGGGAATGGAAGATCCAAATCGAGCTGAAAGATTGGGATGGACTGCCAGCCACCATGGAGCACTTGTTACGCTCTTTCTTTCGTTGCCAATCTTCGCCTTCGCTCCCCAAATCTGTTCGATTATCCTGCAGGATAAACCCGACCTCATTTTGGAAACAGTGAGGTTCCTTCGTCTGCTATGCCTAACGGAGGTGCTCTTCGCCTATGCCATGGTGATCGTTGGTGCCATGCAGGGCGCGGGGGACACGAAACGACCTCTCTGGATATCCGTGGCTTCGCTTTGGGGAATTCGCGTGCCACTAGCCTGGTTATTGGCGCTTGGTTTCGGTCTTGGGTCCTATGGGGCGTGGATTTCAATGTCGCTGACCCAAGGCATACAAGGGATCCTTTGTCTGATCGCGTTTAAGCAGGGGAAGTGGAAGACGGCTCAGGTTTGAGATATGCCGCCATATCCATCGCTCGACGTGAAGCTCTGACATCGTGAGACCGAATAATCTGTGCTCCGTTCTGTTGACCGATCACCTGGGCGACCAACGTTCCTTCGAGTCGATCTTCCGACGATAATGGACCGTTTTCATTGCCAAGTAATCTACCGATGAACGACTTGCGGCTCACGCCAAGCATGACCGGATATCCCTCCTTTCTCAAAACATCCAGGTTTCGAATGAGGTCAAGATTGTGTTCGGTGGTCTTGCCAAATCCGATACCCGGATCAAGCCAGATCCTTTCTCGCGAAACGCCACTTGCCAACAGAGTCTCGGCTTGTCTTAAGAGGTAATTCCTGACTTCTTGGACGACATCGACATATTTAGGTGAGTCCTGCATGGTTTGTGGTTCACCGAGCATGTGCATCACGCACGCATAGCTTCCAGTGTCCCTTGCGACTTTGATCATCTCAGGATTTCGAAATCCAGACACATCGTTGATCAAGATCGCCCCCGCAAGAATCGCCCTCCGCGCGACCGCCGGTTTCATCGTGTCGATCGAAATATTGACTCCATGCCGTGCAAGCTGCTCAACGACAGGAATCACCCTATCCAATTCCTCATCCACGGACACAGGCACCGCTCCCGGTCTAGTTGATTCGCCCCCGACATCCACCAAATCGGCCCCTTCTTTGATCATTCTCAGGCCCGCATCAACCGCTATTTTGGGCTCAAGATAAAGCCCTCCATCGCTGAAAGAATCCGGCGTGACGTTAAGTATTCCCATCAACGCCGGACGTCCTGCAGGAAAGCTAAATGATCTCAGAGAGTTTGAATCGCTCATGCAGACTCTTCACGCACCTGTTTGTTTCCGACTCAGGAATCAAAACACTCAGCGAATAATCGCTGTCGGTGGTTTGCAAGACAGGAATCTGCGCCTCATGGAGTGCCGAGAGCACATCAAAGAACACGCCTGGCTGTTGCATATAATCGTGACCGACTAAGCTCACCATTGTGCAACCTTCGGTTAACTCCGCCACCACAGTCTTCACTGTCCCCATAGGAGCCAATAGCCGTAATTGATTCTCGACGTCCTTTGATGGTTGAGCGCCCACCTGGAGCAAGTAGATTTGACCATCGACCGGAACAACCAATGAGTCGAGAATTCCAGCGAGCATCGCAAACTGTGATCTCGGCACGGCAAAGCCGGTTCCGCTTGGACTCAAATTCAACATAAACAGGTTGAGTCCGTACCTTGCCATCGTTTCGAAGATTCGACTCTCCAAAATACGACGATGCTCTCCCGTTGCATCCTTCAGGTCAAATTGAAGATAGACGAGCTTGCCAGTGTGGGTTACGCCCGTTACACGTCTACCTGGGAAACGGTCACGACGTACGATTTCGGTCCCTTGATCGTCAGAGAACGTGTTCTTAACCCAAAGCGGAATATCGAAGTTCATGGCGATCTCGGCCGCTCGGGGGTGAAGCACCTTTGCCCCAAGGTGAGCGATCTCTGCTACTTCATCGTAAGTCACATTGCGCAGGGTTGGCGCATTGGGAACGGAGTCTGGATCGGCGGTCTTGACTCCATCCACATCCGTAAAGATCTCCACCGCTTCAGCTTTGAGCGCAGCTCCAACCGCAGAGGCAGTGGTGTCGCTGCCGCCTCGGCCCAGTGTCGTCAGTTCGCCACCGGGAGCACCATCGCCAGGCACATAAACCCCTTGGAAGCCACAAACGACCGGAATACTTCCCTGCTCGACGGTTCGGAGCAAGCTTATTGGGTTAATTCCCACGATCCGGGCATTGCCATAAACTCCATCTGTCCGGATTCCAGCCTGGCCACCTCGGAAAGCCATCGCGTGATAGCCCAAGGTCTTTAGGGTGTGGGCGAAAATCACCGAACTAAGAATCTCGCCGCATGCCACCAACAGGTCAAGTTCACGTGCATCCGGCTCAACGGCCGGATCAATCTCCCTCAGCATGTTGATGAGTGTGTCAGTTGCGTACGGGGCTCCCTTTCGACCGATTGCGCTCACAACAACGACGGGCGAAAAGCCTTGTTCTTTGGCCGATATCACTTTGAGAGCGGATTGAACGCGAGCTTCATGCTTGGCGACGCTTGTACCGCCAAATTTCATTACCTTGATTCGCAAGTTACTCTCCGACATGGTTAGCCTCCTTCAATTGGGAAGCTAGAGTCTCGGCGAACTTCGACTCAACGACAATAAGCATGCGGTCGTGCATATCGCTGATGTGATCGACGATGGCGCCGCTGGCGATCGCCTGCTGAACGACGCTCGCCGTCAGCCCTTCTTCATCGCGCATATTCACCGCATGAACCAAGACTACGCAGCGGTCTTTTCGAATGGTGTAGTGAACGCCAATGTTCTCCAACGCCGCTTCAACGTCTCCTGAGTTTGCCTCTGCAATCAGGAAGGAGACTCCAGACGGAGTGAGTTTCATGAAGTCAACGCTAACCCCCGCTTCAGCGACCGCCTTCAGAACTTGCAGTCGGCTCTCCACAAGAGGATCCTTCAATCTTGAAACGTGAACCTGAGCGAATCCACCACGAACATCAATCTGACTAATGCCCCGTTGCTTCTCAAATGCGGTCTCCTTGACCGAGAGTTTTTGCTGCTGCGCCATCTACTCTGCCTTGCCTAAGAGGATTCCTTCAGCCTGAGACCAAATCTCTGGATCAAGTTGGAGTCCACTGCCTTTCACGTTCTCTTCGACCTGCTCCGGGCTGGTCGCGCCGATGATGACGGAACTGACCGCCGGCTGCCGTAGGCACCAGGCCAACGTAAACTGGGGCATGGTATATCCCAGTCCCTCAACGTAAGCCTTGAGGCTCTGAACACGAGAAAGAGTCTCGTCGCTCATAAGATTCTTCATGAACATGTTCGACTTTTCGTCGGCGGCTCGCGTGCCAGATGCGGGCATCTGTCCCGGGAAGTACTTACCCGTAAGCACACCCTGTGCAAGGGGCGAAAAAACCACGTTGCCAATCCCGTATTGTTCTGAAACAGGGAGTACGGCCGCTTCTATTCCACGGTGCAACATATTGTAGGCAGGCTGATTACTCGCCGGCGGATTGGCGTTCAGTTCCTTCGCGGTTAACACAGCCTCGGTAATCTTGTGAGCTGGCCATTCGCTGGTTCCCCAGTACAAGACCTTGCCTTGACGAATGAGATCATCAATGGCGCGCACGGTCTCATCGATCGGAGTATCCAAGTCAAGGCGATGGAACTGCATTAGGTCGATGTAATCAACCTGGAGCCGTTCAAGGGAATGATTTACCGACTCGACAATGTGTTTTCGACTCAAGCCACGATCATTTGGGCGATCGCTCATAGGGAAGAAGCACTTCGTCGCAATGACTAAGTCATCACGGCGGAAGGACTTAATCGCAATTGCAAGAGATTTTTCCGCCTCGCCCTGATTGTAAACGTCTGCGGTATCAAAGAAGTTGATGCCGAGATCAAAGGCGCGATTAACGATTTGCGTTGTGGCGCCGTCGTCTAGACTGCGCCCATGGGTCAGCCAGCCACCAAGGGCGACTTCGCTCACCTTGAGGCCATATCGCCCCAGTTTTCGATAGTTCATTCCAGGGGGTAGGTTACCCCCTGGAACCTAACCTAGGCCTTAAACAGGGACTTGCTGATCTTCCCGGTGAGCGGCGGATCGAAATGCGATCCGGCGTTGGCCGCAATCGCACCCATGATAACCACTGCAAGCACCGCCAAGCTCAGAAACGGTAGCAACACCATTCCAACGCAAGTGACGATGCAGATAATGGCGATCACCGTCGTCACAATCGCCAGCGACAAGCATTGCGCGGCATGATGGTAGACAAACGGCTTATCTTTCGAGATCAAAAGAAAGACGAGCGGAGCAATGAAGCTGGCAAACAAGCTCAATACCCAGCACAAAAGAGCATGCATCTTCTGATCGCTTGGGATTGAGGGATCAGGCGCACTTGACCAAGGCACCGGCCCTTTCCCGGCAGGCACATCACGAGGATATGCACTTGTCGCAGCGGGCGCAGGTTCTGGCGCCGGAGGAGTCGGAGGCGTTTCCGGTTCCGGAGTCGGAGTTGGCTCGTTCGAGGGGGGCGTGTTGTTTTCGTCCATTTCGCTACCTAACAGAGAAGGACGATTCGACAGTCAATATCGATTTTCCTTTTTCTTGCAGTTATTTGAATTTCAAGAGAATTGCCTGTGGACGCTGGGTATTTCCGAACACCTGCACGATCTCAAGTTCCCCGGCGGCCACTGCCTCAGGAATGAGCGCATTGAACTTTACTTCCCAGTTATTCATCCATTCTTCTCGTTTCTTCGCCGCAAACGGTTGCCCCCCCATGACTCCCAAAATCGTCTGGACGTCCTCATCAGATTTGACCAGTCTTCCTAAATTCATATAGACATGAGTGAAACCTAGCCTCCGCATTCCATCTGCATATGACCTTCCATCCTGCATCGAATCGTAAGTGATAAGAGTGCTGTGGCCCGGATTGGCCCAATAGTAGGGCACGTCCAGCATGTAGCCAAATACTTCGTCATAGAGCGCGGTCTTCGACTCTGGCCCCAGCTGATTGATGGCCTTGCTGGGTACATAGAAGCCCAATCTCCGAGTTAAATATTCCTCCTCGGTTACCTTTCCCAGAACGACTTGCATTTGGTCGGCAGACCTTTGGAGATGAAGCAATCCCAAGGAGTACGCTGCCTGGAGCCCAATAAGGGCCGTCACCACCAATCCCAAGATACGTCTTAGGCTCAGTTCGGCGGCAAGCAAGGCCAATGGAACCGCCAGGGTGATGATGTACCTGCTTTGTTGAGTTAGTACAAACCAGATCAAGAGACTAAGAAGCACGGACGCCATAGTTGACTTCTGAAAAATGCTCTTCAATCCACCGAAAAGAGCAAGAGTTAGCGTCGCCATGAGCGCCATTCCTACTGCACCAAGCGGATCTCCCAGGCCCATCGTTTGCCTTGGGTTGATGTATCGTCCCGGTTGATAAGCCAATCCTAGAACGCTGTGTCCTAGTCGGCCAGGTTCGATCTTTCCGGCTGGTGGCGCCTCTCTCCCCACGCCGAATCCATTCTGCTCGTTCGTGTAGGCATCGGCTCGCCTTTGATCCCAGTCCTTGCCGCCCAGTTTGCTGTAGAAAAAGGGGAACACGGGGTTTTCTTTCCAGAGCGCATTTTTTACATACCAGGGGGCGCCGATCAGAATGGCGAGCAGCCCCACCAAGAAGACCCACTTTATGTCTCGCTTCCAAATGACGGCACCGATAAGCATGACGATTCCGACCACGGCAATGGTCTGAAGCCCGGTGTATTTCGTGCCGGTGGCAAATCCGAGCATGATTCCACTCAATACAGCTAGTCGTCGATCTTGGTTCTCAAGCCACCAACAGGCCAAAACAATCCCAAGCCCTGCGTAGAGACCATGCGCTACATCAATGTAACCGGTTCCAGTTTCGAGCAGCACGACCGGTGCGGAGCAAAATGCGAGGGCGGCCCACCATCCCGCTCGTTGGCCATACCGCTGCCTCCCTAAACCAAAAAGAGTGATCGCTCCCAAACCGGTGAAGAACCAGTTAAAGGCTTTCGCGCCCGCAGCTCCGCCCCACTTGAGGCCAAGAATGTAGAGGCTATCGACCGTGAAGGGAAAATTGCTTTGGTGGATGAAATCGATAACGCTGATCTTTCCCGCTTGCAACCAAAGCTTTGGTACCGCCAAGTGGTAGGCAAGGGTGTCCCAATCGTTCGAGTCGCTGGGCGCCAACACCGCGAAAAGACACAGCAGCATCGCGAGTCCAATCACGACCGGAAAAATCAAATCTGATCCCTCGGGCTTTTTGAATTTCCACCTCGAGTCCTTTAGGAAATTCACGTCTGAAGCAAACGCGACTGCACCCGCTAAGAATACGCCGACAACAGCGATCATGAACTGACCGAAAAGTCCGCACAAAAAAGTGAAACTGCCCACTAGCGCCAAGCCGATAAGGCCAGATAGGCCAAAGTGGGCCGCAGGATCGAGACCTGCGAGGGTTTCCCGGAACAGTCGGCGACCGAGGAGGATGGCGGACAAAGTCGCCAAGAAGCTGATCAAGACGCCGAGCATGGCGGAAATTATACGCCCGGACGAGTAATATTCGAGCGTGCGGCGGTATTGGCGGATCTACCGAACTTTCTTCGTCTCGTCATTTGCCCGTGAGTTGGAATTCCGAGCCAACTTCTTCGCCAAAATCCTTCAAAGTATCGTTTGGATCGCGTTTTTCGTATTGATCCTTCTGGTAATTTACGGCAACACGGACTCGGTGGCCGGTTGGTCTCGCGCCGACTCGTTTATCCTTGCCGCAACTATATTCATCATGACGTCGATCTCGGCGGCATTCTTCATGTCGTTGATGGAAATTCCGCAGCAAGTTCGGCAAGGAACGTTGGACTTCGTGATCACGAAGCCAATCGACACTCAGTTTTGGATATCGACTCGCCGATTCAATTTCGATCAGATTGGTAATTTGCTTGCTGGAATCGCGCTCCTGATCTTTGGATTGGCTCAGACTCATATCACTCCTTCAGCTAACCAATGGCTGGCATATGTCCTGCTTGTTGCTGCGTCTCTTGCCATCTATTACTCTTTCTGCTTGATTTTGATGACGACGGGAGTTTGGCTGGTGAGAGTCGACAACCTTTGGGTTCTTACCGAATCGGCGACCCAGGTCGCCCGATTTCCCATGGACATTTATGAATTGGGCTTAAGACGCCTGCTGACGTTTGTCGTACCGCTGGGATTCATTGCAACCGTGCCATCGTCGCAACTTGTACGCCAGGTTCAGTGGAATATGGTCGCCATGGGTCTGACCTGGGCTCTGGTGGCCTTGCTCGCCTCTCGTTGGTTTTGGCGATTTGCGCTACGTCACTACACCAGCGCTAGTAGCTAGTTCCCCAAGCTCACTGGCTGTCCACTCGTCCCGGTTCCAAACGCGGTATTAAATGGGAACGCCTTCAATCGAAGCATGAAATTGATGGAGGTTCCGGAACGAAATCCAATTGGATTGTCGATAACCGTCAGAACAGCCTCGGCACAGTGTAGATCGTAAGTAAATTGGAAATGCCTCGCCTCGAACCGCTTCAGGTAGCCGTTATAGTTCAGCATGGCGCTTGTCCGGAGTCTGCCCCACTTGAATCCGTCGACAAATGCCTCTGCTGAACTCCAAACCTTGCGAACGCCATCGTATTTAGCGCCTACGCCTACAAAAGTCGCTCCGGGACGGTAAGCCAGGTCGACGCGAAGGTTATTCCAAACCCCTTGGAAAGTATCGTAAGTGGCAACGGATCGAAATGAGATATAGCTGGTCGGCATGTATTCCAATCGCGTGCCAATCGTCTGCCACGCCGTGCTCTTCTTTTCTAGCTGGAGCATGTCGTACCCAGTTTGGGCTCCCACCAAGAGGGTTCGATAAGGTCTGGTGCTCAAGTCGGCCGTGAGAAGGTTTGTCTTTCCAATCCTATCGATCGAAAGCGGGGAGAATCCATAGGGACGCAAATTGTTGTAGCGGATATTGAAACTAGTGTCGTATCCGAGGGAATAACTCGCTACCATCCCCAAGCCCAGAACGTATTGGGCGGTATCGTCGCTATAGATTCCTTGCTTAAATCGCCCGTTCACATCGAGCTTCAGACGTTTATTACTACGATCTGGACGACTGACGTTGAAATCGAAATTCGCACGCGTCACCCGATTCTTGTCGAGCGTGTTCGCAAATTCGCCAAGTGAAAGTTCGGCGTTGAACGGGAGAGGAAAGTTCCTTCCCCGCCCAAACAGCCTCCTGGAATCCGAAAGCAAGGAGATAACTGGGGTCCGATCCGAGCCGCTGAAGAAGCCTGAAGTGTCGCCGACGGGAATGGATCGTTGATAGTCGAATTGAGCCGTGGCTCGGTGAAGATCTTGCTCGGCCCGAAACTTCACATCGAGTTGAGAGCGTTCAGTAGAAAAAGAACCACTCGAACTTGCGCTCTTCGCGAACCCCAAGTCGAGAGTGGTCTTAAAATCGGAGGTCCACCGACGCAGATCGTTTACCGTGAATGTCTGAGACTCACTTGTGTACCCACCGGAGTTGTTGCTGTTGTAGAGGACTCCAAGTCGAGTACTCACGCCTCTCGCTTGCGGAATGAGGAAACCAATACGAGAAGATAGGATAGCGGAATCAGGAGTGCTGAGATAGTTATTTTGCTGATAATTTGTATCGACCGTTAGTGTGCCAAACCTGAAATCAGAGCGATGCCGTGACGTGATATTGAGAGTTTTGTCGCTCCCCAAGACGCTATAAATGGTTGCGATACCACGAGTATTGGGAGCATTGTAGCTATAGTCGAGCCCGAGTCCCGCCCCCTTCTTGGTGTAGTAGTCGACGTGGCTGTCGAGAAAATTGAAGTCCCCTTTGAGAGGTATTCCAAACTTGAATTTCGCGTAGTAACCTTCGTCAAAGGTCTGTCCTACTTCAGGCATGTAGCGATAGGTTCTTTCATCGAGTGGTATGGACAGATAGGGCAATTTGAAGATCGTCTTATTCAGCACCACCACGGACACTTTTCTAAAGATCGCCCTTCTGCCCGGACGAATCGTCGCCTTTGCCGCCTGCAAGTGATAATGAGGGTGCTCTAGATCGCATGAGGTAACGTCGCAAGCTTCTCCAAAAATCTCATTGCGCGTTCCATAGGTTTGTCCGCCGCGAACATAAAGGTTTCGTTGAATGTTGCCGCCAAGAAGACTCGGTCGCGCCTCAACGAAGGAATCTTTGGCCAAAAACGTTCCGTTACGAAGATTAACGGTGACCTCATCGCCTTTGACGAAGGCGTCCAATCCTAGGACCATCACATGCCCAATAGCCTTGAATATCTGAGTCTTGCTGTTTCCTTCAATCCGGTCGCCAAAAATCTCGTAGCCACGATAAGCGATCTCCGCGCCATTTGTAACAACAATCAGTGGTCCCTTAAGATCGGCATCGCCATGATTGACGACTAACTTGTTTGGGTTCTCCACCGTCCGGTCTGGCGAAGGGAGTTCGCCGGCACGTATCTTGGGATCGTTAACTTGCGGTTGCGTAGGCGAAATCTGCGGCGGCTTGGGAAGTAGCTCCTTGTCTTTGAGTTGTTTGACAACGCCCTGAAGTGCTCCCCCAATATTTTGTGCAGGAGCCGTTGCCGAAACAAAAACCAGAATGACGATACTGGTGTGACGCCTCACTCCAGCCTCCGGATGGCAAGCAAGCCAAGGCCCACAAAGAGCACATTCGGCAGCCAAGCGGCGACAAGAGGAGATGTCCAGCCATACCTACCGATCACCTCGGTGCAAATCACGTAGGCGTTGTAGTAAAGCAGGACTAGGATCATGCTCAGCAGAACTCCCATGAATGCGCCACTTCGGGCAAACCAAACGGCAAAAATCGGAGAAACAAGCGCGAAAACCATACAGGCCGCGGGTGCGGCAAAACGGTTGTGGTATTGAACCTCGTCGTATCGCGTATCCATCCCGGCCTTCTTGTTCCGCTCAATTGCCGCCTTGAGTTCTTCCACGGACTTCTCATCGGGGAGGTTCTGCCCAAAAAGGGAGGATATCTCAATGGGCTGGTGGATCGTCATGGGCTTCCCTGCCTTGGCGCTCGCTAATGTCTGATCTTGGATCACCCACACGAAGGTGTCGGTCAGGATCCAATTGCCCTTGTCATAGGAACCCTTCTTCGCCGTCGTAATTACCACTTGTTTCGGTTGAGCTCTTTCGAACAGCACGATGTCGCTGAGAATAAGATTTCCCGCACTCCCTCGCTGGACGCCACCAATATTCACATACCAGTTGTTGATCTTTAGGCCAATGTTCTGGTTGAAGGTTGGGAGTCCGGCGGCTTGAATTACTTCCGACTGAAGTTTATTAAATGCTTTCTCCGCATTGGGCATCACCTTTTCACCCAGTACGAAGTGTCCCACCGAAAGCAAAACGCCAAAAAGCGCAATGGGGGCGATAACCCGGAGAATCTTGGCTCCCGCAGAACGTATTGCCGTAAGTTCACTCTCCCGAACCAAGCGAGACATCGCTAGGGAGGCGCCTAATGAAGTGCCAACCGGAAGAGTCATGGTCGCCCAATAGGGGGTTTTATAAATGACCATCTGGAAGACGGCCGACATCGGGACGTTTTGCGGCGTGAAGGTCTTGAGAATATAGATGACTTGATTTGCCTGAAACATCAGGAGGACAGAAAGCGTCCCGATGAGAAATGGAACAAAGAGTTCCTTAAGCAAGTACCGATCTAGCTTTTTCAACTCGCCGTAGCTCCCGTATTCCTAAAGGCCAGGACAAGCACGGCGATCGAGAGCCCCATAAGGGCCACAATCACCACCAGAGCAGCGGCGGGCGGGAGAGTGGCGGCGGCAAATGGAATACCTACAAGACCCACAATAATGCCTACCCAAGCGGCGACCAATTTGCGGGCCAAAACGGGTCCCACCCACGCGCCCCGAGCGTGATCGAGCAAGAACTTTGAGCCGCACTTTTCGCAGAAAATCAAACCCGGGGCGTTTGGGTGACTACATTGCAGGCAACTCAAAGGTTGGAGTTGCCCCGGCTGCATCCGATAGTGCCGCCAACTTTTCAGAATTCGGTGCTCCTCCACGAACACCGACTCAGGCATTTGTTGGATTGCGTCTTCGGCAATGCTAAGGGCGTGGCCAGGCATGCCTTTGGAATAGATAAGCTTGGCGAGCTTGAACTTGGCAGCAGCATTACCGGGCTTTTGTCCAAGTATCTCATAGGCCCTCTCAATCGCATCCACATCCACTTGCGCCAAGGCCCGCCGGTTGAGCGCCCCTCGAACAAATGGAAATGCGATGAGAGTGATGACGACGGCGGTGAAGATCAGGGGAGCCATGAAAGGCTCCTTTGCAAGCAGCGCGGTCATCCCCAAACCGACTCCAACCAATATGCCCGCAAACGCGCTCAGGACATCGATATCTCCCTGAACCGCCCACTGGACAAGAGCCAAAACCCATATCCCGATGGGAACCCAAATCA
This sequence comes from Armatimonadetes bacterium 55-13, assembly GCA_001898035.1. Taxonomy (GTDB): domain Bacteria; phylum Armatimonadota; class Fimbriimonadia; order Fimbriimonadales; family Fimbriimonadaceae; genus 55-13. Next base: position 245,268 of record MKRX01000027.1, on the reverse strand, counting down.
GGCATCCAGCCATGAGGGAGCCTGGATGATTAAAGATTTGGTCACGAAGCAAGATCGTCACCCGATGGTAGGTTTTTCCGCTCTCCTGGGGCTGAACTGGGAGGCTTTGGGGACACTGCCACTGCCAACGACTGTCCACCATCTCCCGGGTCGTCGTCTGTTGGCTTTGATCGCCACGAGAATTTCGATTCAGTACCGTCTCTCAATCGAGCGATATTCGATCGGTGCTTAAAAATGATATAGACGGTCAGAAACCCATAGCCAACGGATACCCATGGAGACTGATTGAGGGCGAGGCACAGAGGGATGGTGCTGATGACGGCGATGATACTGGAAAGGCTAACGAATCGGAAAACCTGTAGAGTGACGATAAAGAGTGCAAAGGCGATGAGTGCAACGAGTGGTGTGGAGCCGATCGCCATGCCCAGGGCCGTTGAAACGCCTTTGCCACCCTTGAATTTCAAAAAGGGAGAAAAGGTATGGCCAATCACAGCGGCGAACCCCGCCGCCATCCAAAGTTCTTGACGTTCCGGGAAGAGGTTCCTTGCAACCAGCGCGGGAGCCAGCCCTTTCAATAGATCGAGCAGAAACACAAGAACGGCGCCGCGAGTGCCAATGGCTCGCTTTACATTAGTAGCACCAATGTTTCCGCTTCCAATCTCAAAGATGTTCTTTCCGTGAGCCCTGACAACCAGAACGCCCACCGGGACAGATCCTAAGAAATATGCCCCAATTAACAGTGCTACCAATTCCATCCCTTATGCTCGCAGACGTTCGATGATGCCCAGATAGATCGCTCTTATTGCGTCGATGATTTGATTGTGTCGCGACAAAAAGTGGTTTCCATCCTCAAGGTTCATACTTTCTGCTAGTCGATTGAGTTTGTCAGGATTCTCTGGAATAACATCTTTCTCAAACCCCAAGAGGGCCAGGCGCAATCGGAGTTCCAGAAGATATCGTCTCCAGTCCACTAATTGCTCTATCTCAACCGTATTAAGCTCCCCAGTTTGAGCTATAGCTCGAATACGGTCCTCCATATCCACAAACCCGTCGCCGTGTCGCTCGCCAGAGCGTCTCATTTCAACTAGGTGAACGAGCCACTCGATGTCGTTGAGCCCCCCCGAGCCGAGCTTGATGTCTCTCCGCTGATATTGTGGTCGCACCCGTTCAGTCTCGACGCGCTTCTTCATAGCGAGGAGTTCGGAGAGTCCATCGGGAGTCAGTGGCTGAGCATATGCGGCTTTATCCACCAATGATCTGGCAGCCTTGTTCCCCATTACGAGACGTGCTTGTCCCAAAGCGAACCTCTCCCACATTTCCATTCCGTCCAAGTCGTAGTGGCCAAAGGCCTCGTAAGAGCGGACCAACATTCCCTTCCCTCCGTCCGGACGGAGTCGGAGATCGACGCCAAACGGCATCCCCATGCGCTTTAGCTGAGAGAGTTGGCCCAGAAACTGCTGAGCTTGGGACTCGGCCGTTCTCTGCTTCTGGGTGTCTTCAACCAAGAACAGGAAGTCCGCATCCGAATCGAAGCCCATTTCTCTTGCTCCGTAGCTTCCCAACGCGATTACGTCAAATGAAACCTCTAGTCGTCGAGCTACATGTTCGACGACAGTATCGACCAAACGAGATACTTCGCAAAAGACTTCGTGGTAGGGAGAGAGAGTCCATCGCAACAGCAAAGTCGCTCTCCCGCGAGAGAAGGCATTTGCAACCGATTGCAGGGGAGTTCCAACCGTCAGCTGCCGTAAATTCTCCGCCACGTCAGCTTGCTCTTCAACCTCTCCACTAAGCACCATTTCAGTAAGGCTTACCGACTCCTTCAGATCGTGGATTAATCTCGGGGCGCAAAGAGCGATCTTTCGAACTCGTTCGATGCTATCGCGGTTTTCGGCAAGGCTCGAATAGAACGCCTCGGCGGCTGGCAACGAATCGAACCACTGCAACACACTTGGAGCAAGCGAGCCCAATTTGGCCGCCACCTTGGCGCGATTATCCTCTTGTAGTGGTTCTGGCTGGAGGATGGACTTGTACAAGGTCTGAATTGTACGCCGGTGAGCCTCCAGCTTGGCGCTTAACTCCCGCCATTTTGCGAGGGACATCAGTTTCGACAGACGCTCACGGCTTTGGGGGTCGGTCGGAATGCTGTGGGTTTGCTGATCGCCTACCAATTGACAGCGGTGCTCCAGTTGACGCAGGAAAGTATAACCTTCGCGCAATCCCGATGCCACGGCATGATCGAGGAGCGCATTCTCTTCCAGAACATGAAGTACTTCGATTGTTCCTTCTGTCTGCAGAGCCGGGACGCGGTGACCGTGCAACAACTGAAGAGCCTGGACCAAGAACTCAACGTCCCGAATACCGCCCGCGCCTCGTTTGAGATCCCCTCCATCAGCACGCTCCTCGATTCGAGACTTCATCGCCAACATCGCTTCCAACTCCGGCTCGCTTAAAGTTGGACGGAAACATCTCTCCTTTCTCATCGAGCGCCAGCGTTGAATCAATTCCGGCGGCCCTGCCATGGGACGTGTCCGGATAAGCGCTTGAACTTCCCACTGCTCGGCATACAGTCGGTAGTAAGTCTCGAAGGCCCGCATGCTCGCGACGAGCGGGCCAGCACTGCCGTATGGCCGAAGTCGTAAATCAATCCGGTAAAGGGAGCCACGCCCCATACGATCACTGAAAGCGCGCCCCAAAAGCTCACAGAACCTCGTTGCATGGATATCGAACTGTTCGCTGAGCCCATCAGGAATGGCGTAGGCAAGATCAATATCAGAGCTGTAGTTCAGCTCTCTTCCACCAAGCTTTCCAAATCCAACCACCATGACTGGACAATCGCCTGGAAGTTCCTTCTGAGACGCGTACTCTCGCCAAACCACGCCTACCGTCAAACGAATAATCGCTTCCGCCAAATCTGAAAGCGCTTCCCATACCGACTCCTCGGTCCACGTGCCAGCAAGGTCGTTGATGACAATTGGCAAAGTCCAGCGCTGCTTGAGAAACCGCAGTCGGTCAAGAGCGTGGCTATACGAAGTCGTGTTCTGCAACAAGGCTTCACCCTCGGCCATCACCCCGTCCAAAGTTGGGTGATGAGAAAGCTCATTGGGCTCCAGAACGATCGAAGCAAGCTCAGGATTCTGAATCAGAGAATCCGTAAGGGGCTGACTGGCTCCAAAAATCGTGGCCAAGTGCTTCGCCAAGGCAGGATAGACGACCAGTTGCTGTAGGTGTAGGGTCGGGCTTGATGTGGCAGCGAGCCACCTTTCTAAGTTCGTTAAGGCTAGGTCAGCGTTCGCGTTGTCCCCAAAGATTCTTTGAAATGATGACGGCAGAACCACTCCTGAAGATGCCTCCAACCGAGCCAGGGTTCTCTTAGCCGTCTCATCGTCGCGGAACAAGCTCACGAGAGCCGCCGCCCAACCGCACGCTTTGCAGACTTTTCCTTTGCCTTCAATCGATTCTTCGCCAATTCAGTTCGTCGCTTCTCAGGACCACCTTTGGCATGCCATGGGCACAGGTCTTGGACGACGCACTTTGTGCATTCCGGAAGTGGCGCCCGACACACGATCCGGCCCTGCTGGATAAGTAGCACGTGGAAGCGAAAGGCATCCTTTGGCGGCACAAGTTTGAGGAGGGCATCATGAGATTTGCTCTCACCAATCGACTCATCGATCAGCCCCAAACGCCAAGAAACTCGAAATATGTGTGTATCCACCGGGATCGCTCCCATACCGAAACTGAAACATAAGACAATGGATGCCGTCTTCGGCCCCACACCTGGCAACTGTACCAGCCAATCTCGAGCTCCGACCAGGGTCATTGACCTTAATGGTTCCAAAGTGTAATCCCCAAATTCAGACTTAATCCGTTTCAGAGACTCAACTATATTTTTGGACTTCTGATTGGCGAGTCCAGCGTGGCGAATCGTGTCAGCAATGCGGTCGGCTCCCGCATCGACGATGTCCTGCCAATCGGTAAATGTCTCCCGCAGCCGAGTGAAAGTCGGAAAGGAGTTCGCATCGCTCGTGTGTTGGCTCATGATGCAACTGACTAACTCCTCAATGGGATCGAATCGAGCGATCATCCGGGGACGGCCAAACTCATTTTCTAGTCTCGCCAGCAAAGATTCCACGTCGATCTTTGGCTTGCGGCTAGGCATAGAAGGATCTTACTCGTTTAAAGGTTTCTTCACGAGACGGAAGGAACCTAACTGCGAGAACCCATAATCAGTAAGGAATCCATGAAAAGTTTTGCTGTGATCATGGCCGGAGGCTCTGGGGAGAGATTCTGGCCGGTTTCCCGAAAGGATCGCCCCAAACAGCTTTTGAAGCTGACCCATCCCGATGAGACTCTGCTGGAAGAAGCCGTCAACCGGATAGCGCCCCTTATTTCCAGGGAAAGCGTCTACATCGCTACCAGCCTCCCCCTCCGAAAGGCAGTTCAAGAAGAGGGTCTCGTTCCAGAAAATCGAGTTCTTGCCGAGCCGGCGAGGCGAAATACCCTGGGCTGTCTTTCCTGGGCGGCCGCCAACTTACTCTCGGAAAACGAAGGCAACGACGGTGAGATCGTCATGGCCGTTCTGACTGCCGATCACAAGATTGGCCAACCCGATAGATTTCGCGAAACCGTTCAATTGGCGATGGATACGGCTGCACGCACCGGGGGGATTGTAACGATCGGAATCAAACCCACGAGGGCCGAGACAGGATACGGATATGTCGAACTTGGTTCGACAGTGCAGACAGGCTCCCTTACCGTTTTTCAAGTGAACCGGTTCAGGGAGAAGCCAGATACGGCAACCGCCGAACATTATGTTGCCTCTGGAAACTACCTCTGGAACAGCGGAATGTTCTTTTGGACACTGCGTGGGTTTATGAAGGAGATGAGTCACGCCAATCCTGAGGTCTATCAGACAATCCTTCAGATCGCCAATGGTCTGGCGGAGGGTGACCAGGAAGCGGCAATTCGCTCGTTTGAAAGCCTCCCTAACGAATCGATCGACTACGCACTCCTGGAAAAAGCGAGCCAGGTATATACCGTTGCAGGAGACTTTCCCTGGGACGACGTGGGGGCTTGGGATGCCCTACAGAGATCGATGCCGGGTGATTCTCAAGCAAATGTCGTTCAGGGCCAAGCCTTGATGGTGGACACCACTGGCGCAATCGTCTACAACGACACGGAGGATGTTCTTGTCACGGCGATAGGTCTTCAAGACATCGTTATCGCGGTTACAAATGGCGCAGTCATGGTTTGCCACAAAAATGACGCGCAGAGGGTCAAGGAGATTCTCCAGCGACTCCCGGCCGACTCACACTTGAGATAGCGAGATCCTTCCAATTAGTCCGAATTGGAAGGATCCAAGGAACTGGCTATTTAAGAAGTTTTTCGATCTGTGCGGCGAGCTCTTTCTCTTCTTTGGGCTCAAAGCCGCACTTGACCCAACGCACTGTGCCTTTCTTGTCAATTAAGAGCAAAGTTGGGATGCCTTGAATTTCAAGCTTTTTGGCAAGTGCCTCATTGTTGGGCGTGTCCTTAGTAAAAACATAGGTGAACGGTTTCGATTTCAAAAACTTCCCCGCCATTTGCTCCTTATTGCGATTTTCCAGAATATTCGCGCCAATGACCACGAGCCCCTTCCCGGCGTACTTCTTGTGCAGTTTCTCCATCGTCGGCATCGCACCTATACAAGGCCCGCACCATGTCGCCCAAAAATCCATGAGGATGACCTTTCCTTTCAGGCTGGACTTACTGTAGGGCTTGCCCTTGGTGCTTACCATTTTGAAGTCTGGCATAGGCTTATTTCGGAACTTGTAAACCGGAAATTCAACGTCCTGAGAAAACAGGGGAACGGACAGAAGCATCAGCGGGATGGTCAGGACTCGTTTCAGCATTTCACGTCTACGGTACTCCAACGAGCCACAGCGCGTTCCATCGGGTTGCTATAATCTCCCCGATGAAACGCTGGGGCACGGCCTTAATTGTTGCGGTGCTCTCCTGCATACCGGTCCTTCTTCGCCACGCCACAAGCCCTGCGCTTTTGGCGGATAGCGATACCGCGTTTCTCCTTAAAGTAATTCGTGAGAAGCGGGCCCCGATAAGCTGGTTTACCAGCGATTGGCCCCTCGGCAATCATTTCTATCGTCCGATCTCCACTCTCCCTTTTGAGCTAGACAACCGCCTCTATGGCGATAGCGCGGCAGGTTATGGTTGGACCAATTGCTTACTCTGCGTCGCGTGCATACTTCTAGTTGCGTGGCTATGGCGTGAAGTAACCGACAGCGTGGCACTGACCTGCGGTGGCACAGCCCTTTTCGCCCTGTGGCATTGGAATGGACTTGGCAGGATTTCTCCCTGGATTGCCTTGCTAGCCCAAGCATTTGTTGCGGTTAGTTTCTTTTGGAGACTTCTGAGACGCTATGTTCCTTCCCTAGCAGTTGGACGCCCCAAAGTCAATCTTTGGAGAGACATGGAATGGGGTCGTTGGTTACCTGCCTGTGGAGCGCTCTACTTTTTGTCGGGTGCTTTGGACGGAATCGTTGGTCTGCAATTTCGGATGATCGATTGGATTCCGGGGCGAACCGCTTCCGTCATGACGGTTTTTTGCCTGATATCTATGGCGGCCTACGCTAGATATGAACGGACCTCCGCGCGTTTCGATCCCGTCCGTCCGACGGCAACGGACGAACCGGCAACGAAGAGTTCCGTTCAGGACGCCGGGCCTTCGCGTGCTAACTGGGCTTGGCCCATTTTGGCCACCTTATCGGGAGCTCTGGCACTAGCAAGTTACGAGCAAGCGGTCATGCTGCCAACCGCTCTCTTGGGAATCGCCGTCTCGTTCCGCATCCGACGCTTCCGGGTGCGTTGGGGTTGGCAAGTTGGCTTTTGGAGTCTTTTGGTAGCGTATTGGCTCGTCCGACATGCCTATGTCCCGTCCGATGTTTCTGGGTACCAAGCCCAGCAATTCCGGTCAGGCCCGGGAGTCTACTTCTCGTTGCTGGCTTACCTGTTTCCCGCCGCCAGCTCCATTTACCTATTCTTCAAATCCCTTGATCTTGGCTGGACCCTACTGATTACCGATCGTTTATATGGCGCTGTGTGGTTCGCATACAGCAATCTGGCAAGCCTTCAGGCCGCGCTTAGACACTGGCAGCTGGCGCTTACCGGATTTGCGTTGTCTTTCTTCGCATACCTTCCCATGGCTTGGCTCAACCAGTTCGATCACTATCACTACTGGCCAATGGCACTCAGATCTCTCTATGTCTCTTGCCTGGCGTGGGGTGTTTGGGAGCTTTGCGTTATCGCGGTTTCGCCCCCAGCGCGACAAGCGCCTGAACGGCTTGCTCCCGCACCTGGTTCGCTTCCTCATCCGTAAAGTTTTCGCCGGGTTTTCGCAATTGCAGCGCCACACTCAAAGAGTGATTGCCATCGGCAATTCCCTTCCCTTCATAAACATCAAAAAGCCATTGTCTCTCAAGCACATCTCCACAAGCTGTTTTGATCGCCGATTCTAATGTGGCAAAGGGTATCGATTTGGGCGTTTCGAATGAGATGTCCCGACGAACGGCGGGGTTTCGGCTAATTTGCTTCAGTCGAACAGTACGAGACGAACTTTCGAAGAGCGTAGCGACATCCAGCGCAGCAACCAACGATTGGATGGGGAGTCCCAATTCCTCCGCAATGTCCGGATGCAATTGCCCCAACGTGCCGCACGCCTTGCCCGATTCAGAGAGGATTACGGCTTGACGGGTCGGGTGGAGCCGAGCGTCCGATTTGTTTGGCGACTCAAATCTTATTTCGACCGCGAGATTTTCAACGATTTCCACGACACTTTGCTTGAGTGAAAAGAAATCCGCCTCCGGGTTCTTTTCGCCCTGACGACTGGTGGGAAGTAAGGCACCCGAACTCCAGAGAGCAAGCTCTACGCGCTCGAGATACCCTTGATCCGACCGCGAAAATACATTCGCGAGTTCGAAAAGATGCAGATCCCTTCCTCCGTTTCGCTGTGCCGCATCTGCCAAGCAGGGCCAAAGCGAGTTCCTCAAATGGGCCATCTCCGGCGACGCTGGATTTCTTGGTCCAACTCTTTGCCCTCCCGCATCAAGGGGGTGAAGATCTCGCAAAGAGTGAGACCATATCTGGATGAAGCCAGCTCTTACCGCTGCCTCCCTTAGTCGATCTCGATCCAAATATTCGCCGATGACTCCACCAACAGGCGTATGGCCAATGGGCAACTCTTCTGGAATCCGCTCATAACCGTGAACCCGCCCAAGTTCCTCGACGAGGTCGATTTCCCGAACGATATCCGGTCGCCAAGAGGGAGGAACCACGCTCAAGGAACCGTCCCCTTGGTCCGTCACATCCATTCCCAATCGTTCAAGGTAGGACTTTGCCTGATCGACCGAAATCTCCATTCCCAGCAGAACAGACGACCGAGCCACCCTGAGAATCAACGGCTCGAACTGAACCCGACCAGGGTAGTGATCGACCACATTCGAAATCTGGACATTGGGTTGAGACTGAAGAAGCAGATCCGTAAACCGTTCAATCGCCCGCACCACGCCGTTTGGATCGACGCTCCGCTCAAATCGATAACTGGCTTCCGTGTTTAGGCCAAGCTGCTTTCGCGTCTTGCGGACATTAGTGTTCTTGAAGTTCGCCGATTCTAGAAGAAGACGAGTCGTGGCATCTGTCACCTCGGTGTCCAGCCCGCCCATGACTCCGGGAACGCCTACCGGTTTTTCAGCGTCACAGATCATCATCTGGCCGTCAAGCTCATGCTCCAGACCATTCAGGGTCGTCAGTCTTTCGCCCGATCCGGCATAACGAACAACGATCCTGTCCCCCGCTAGTTTGTCTCGGTCGAAGGCGTGTAGAGGCTGCCCAAGTTCCAACATGACGTAGTTGGTAATGTCGACCAGAATTGAGATTGGCCTAATCCCCGCTTGGGAAAGCCGGACTTGCATCCAATCGGGAGACTTTGCTGCTGCATCGACATGGTCGAAAGCGCGACATGCGAACCGATTGCAATCCTCGGACTCAATGGCTGCGATGTCTTCATCGATCGAAAGCGAAGGTACGCGCTGGAGATCTGGGGCAACGGCAAAGTCAATCCTTGCCTCCTCATAGAGGGCGGTGGACTTGGCCTCAGAATCCTTCGCAAGAACTTCCCTGGCCAAACCAAAGACGCTCAGTCCATCTCCCCGATTGCTGACGACTTTAATATCAAGGACGGAGTCACCGTCGACTTCTTCGATACCTTCCAGCTCAAAGCCAGCCATGGTAAGCAGATCACCTAACTGATCGGCATTCAGGTCCGTTTGGACGAAATCACGAAGCATCGAGATCGGAAATTTCATGCGGGGTTCTTCTTCTAAGGTTCTCAGTAAGTGGGTTCGGACGTGCCTAGGCCATCGCTCTGAACTGTTCCAGGAAACGCAGATCGTTCTCCAAGAACTGGCGGAGGTCGTCAACTCCATAGGCCATCATCGGAATTCGCTCAACGCCGAGGCCAAAGGCAAAGCCGCTGTAGCGCTCGGTGTCGATTCCATAATTCTCAAGAATATTGGGATGAATCAAGCCTGCACCTCCCAATTCCACCCACCGACCGTTGAAGAGCTTGGGGGTAGAAATGGCATAGTCCACTCCTGGCTCAACGAATGGAAAAAAGTCGGGACGGAATCGAATCTTCACGTCGTCGCCAAACATAGCTCTGGCGAAGGCTCCTAGAGTGCCCTTGAGGTGAGCCATTGAAATTCCCTCATCCACCATAAAGCAATCGACTTGGTGGAAGGTATGGGAATGCGTTCGATCCACGGCTTCGTTTCGGTATGTTCTCCCAACGGTAAATACCCGCAGCGGCGGACGAGAAGTTTCGAATGTTCGCCCTTGAAGGTCCGTACACTGAGTTCTCAGAACATACTGATCATCCACATAAAACGTGTCCTGCTCATCCATGGCCGGATGATCCGGTGGGTAATTGAGGGCATCGAAGTTGTAACGAAACTCTTCAAGTTCCGGTGACTCTTTGTAAACGAAGCCCATTCCGCCAAGAACTCGCTTGATCTTGTTGGTAGTCAGTTGAAGTACGTGCTCATATCCCACTCGCAAGGGTCTTCCCGGCATGGTGACATCGATTCGTTCCGCTTCAAATTGGGCAGATCTCTCACCTGACTTTAAGTCTGCCGATCGTTCCTCGATCATTGCTTGGAGACGCGCCTTCGCTTCGTTCACCTTTGCGCCAAACTTCGGCTTCTCCTCGGCGGGCAATTGACCTATTTGTCGGAGCAAGCCGGTGTAGAGCCCACTCTTTCCAAGAAACTTGATCTCAAGTTCGCGCAGTGTCGCGGTTGAATCCGCTGCCTGCACTTCGGAAGTGGCTTCACGTTCAAGCTGCTCGATTAGGTCCATGGAGGTCGAAGAGTTTACCGTGGCAATCACCCATCCAGAATCTGCGGTTAGTGCCGCAAGTATCTCAAATGGGTCCGGGCCATGTGAAATCTGCGGGGGTTTGTGGAATGAACAGGTTGGGTACAGGGTATGTCTGAAAAAGCAGCTGACGAGCCTAAGAAGAAAGGCAAACTTCCAGTCGTATTAATCCTCGCCATCGTCCTTGGCGCAGGTGGGTTCTTTGGCATGAAAATGCGTGGCGGTGACGCTAAGAAAGAAGAGCCAAAAATTGAGCTTGGTCCAATTGTCGAAATCAAAGATGAGTTTCTGACCAATATGGCGGATCGCACGAGCTACGTTCGCACAAAGATTTCGCTTCAGTTCCGCAAGGACTTCAAGGCCGAACACCTTGAAGAAGAGATGGCAGCCATTCAGGACGTCATCAACATGCAACTCCAGGCGACGAGCCCCAAGGACGTCTCAACCCCCGCGGGAATGAGGCATTTGAAAGAGTCCCTGGCGACTTCCATCAATAAACTGCTGAAGGAAAACGAACCCAAAGAAGAAAAAGACAAGGACAAAGAAAAAGACGAGGATTCTAAAAAGAAGAAAAAGAAGAAGTCGGAAGATGACGAAGACGGGGAAGTAGAAATCCCGGAGGGATGGGATTCTGCAGAAGGACCGGTTCTCAAAGTGCTCTTTGTCAGTTTTGCGACGCAGTGAATCCAAAATGAGCCTCCCACGGAAGGGAGGCTCATTCAATTCTTACCAAGCGTAATGTTCGGGCGCGGTCTTGAAACCCGGAAAGATTTCGTCGATCTTCTGCAGCGTCTCTGCTTCTAGTTTGATCTCAAGAGCCTTTAAGGAACCATCGAGCTGCTCTCGCGTTCGAGGTCCAATGATAGGTGCCGTGACAATCGGATTGTTAAGCAGCCAGGCTAACGCAACGTCCGCGGGTTTCTCGCCCACCTGACGACAAAGTTCTTCCCACATTTCAAGTTTTGGCCGATTCGCTTCTATCGACTTTTGAACATGTTCCGATGCTCTCCTTCCTTCCTCGATCTTCTGCAAAACTCCGCCCAAAAGACCGCCACCCAGGGGACTCCACGGAATAAGACCAAGACCGTATTTTTCGCAAGCCGGAATGACCTCCAACTCTACCGTCCGAGCGTTGAGATTGTAGAGCGACTGCTCGCAGACCAGCCCCATAAAACCACGCTTCGATGCAAGTTCGTTAGCCATGGCGATGTGCCACCCGGCAAAATTAGAAGACCCTACGTACAGAATTTTTCCCTGTTGAACCAAGATTTCACAGGCTTGCCATATCTCTTCAAACGGGGTATTTCGATCAATGTGGTGAAACTGGTAGAGATCGATATAATCGGTCTTCATCCTTCTCAGCGAATCGTCACAAGCCTTTCTGATGTGCAACGCAGAAAGTCGACCCGTATTGGGCCAATCGCCCATGTCCCCGTAGACTTTGGTTGCCAGAACGACCTTTTCACGACGATTCCCGCCCTGTTCAAACCAGCGCCCCAATATCTGCTCTGTGATACCTTCGCCTTTCTTCCAGCCGTACACGTCGGCAGTATCGAAGAAGTTGATTCCCAACTCCAATGCCCGATCCATGATGGCGAAACTATCGCCCTCCTCTGTATGCGGACCAAAATTCATTGTTCCCAAACAGAGTGGGCTCACCTTAAGGCCAGTGCGGCCGAGTCTTTTGTATTCCAAGTCAAATCCTCCCTTTGGTGATCTACGCCGATTCTGGCACTTCATCGGCGATAGGGCTCATGTCCACATTTGCTTTTCGTTTCGGATGGGTCAGCTTATAATCGGCCTTGTTGATGGAACCAATTCGCTACAAACCGGGGGAGGCCATTCGGTGGCTGGAGACCGCTGCAGATAGCTATCGAAAGACCGCGAAGTCGAAGGGAAAGGAAGCGGTCGATCTAAAGCGCGATCGAAGTGACTTCAAGAAGGTTGGACAGAATGTAGCCGACGCTGCCAGTGCGCTCTATGACTACGGTAAGGGCGCGTGGGCGGATATGCTGCACCGACAAGCCGAAGCCAGCGAGTTTGTTCTTCAGGAGCACCACTTCGACGTCGTGAATGGAACCGCAATTAAGACCGTGGCCTACGATCGCGTGGAACAGGTGACCATGAAGGGCGACACCTTTACCTTTAAGCTTGACAAGGGATCCATCACGATTAAACCCCACGCTTACATCGTTTCCGGGAGGGTTAAGGTTCCGGTGGGTTGGAGTCGAAACGGCATGGAAGTGCCATACGAACTACTCATCGAGGAGTTGTGCGCTCGGTCTAGGGTAAACCTCGAACACTTGTGAGTACTTGGTTGCAACCCGAACCCATCGACTGGTGGAATCATGTCGAAGACGCCGTAGCCGAAGACGTTGGCTTTGGAGATGTTAGTGCAAGCTGTTTTCCCGAAGACCTGCTTGTGGAATGGCAAATCGAAGCCCAGGCCGATGGCGTTCTTTCCGGCGCGGGTATCGCCGAGTATCTCCTCTCTCCTGCCCCCCAAGATCCGGAGCGATGCCGAGTCGAGGTCAGGAAAGTCGACGGAGAGGCGATCAGTCGTGGCGATATTCTGCTCGAAGGTCTAGCGGTTGCAAAACGGGCGTTGGTCGCCGAGCGAACGGCGTTGAATTACCTGATGCACTTGAGCGGGGTGGCGACCCTGACTTCTCAATTTGTGTCAAAGGTTGAAGGCACGGATGCTCGAATTGTCGATACTCGTAAGACGATTCCCGGATTGAGGACCCTTCAGAAGTATGCGGTTCGCTGCGGAGGGGGGCATAACCACCGAATGGGGTTGTTCGACGGCGCGATGGTAAAGGATAACCATATTGCGGCTATGGGGTCGATAACAGCGGCGGTAGATGCAATTCGACGTTACGCCTCACACATGACGAAGATCGAAGTCGAGTGCGAGTCCGTAGAACAAGTTGCAGAAGCAATTGGGGCCCGCGCAGATGTGATTCTTCTCGACAATATGGACCCATTTATGATGCGTGACGTCGTGAGGCAATTTAAGGGTCGCTGCCTCTTTGAAGCAAGTGGCGGTATCAATTTGGATACGGTCAGAGGAGTTGCCCAGACTGGCGTGGACATCATTTCCGTCGGCGCGTTAACGCACTCAGCGGTCGGCTTACCTCTCCACATGGAGTTCCGATGAAGTCTCCCCTCGACATGGGGATTTGGGTGTCCTTCGATGAAGTATCGTCCACGCAGACCGTAGCTGCCGAACATCTCTTGCGAGACGAACCCGTTGGAGTGATTTTTGCGCGACATCAGAATGCCGGGAAGGGGCGATTCAGCCGAGTATGGGTCAGCTCTGAGGGCGATTCACTCACGATGTCGCTCATCTTTCGAGACTATGTCAACCATCCGGCGCCCCATTTGATTGGAATGGGTGTTGCCACGGCAGCGGCGGCAGTCTTGCATTGTGAGTTACAGTGGCCGAACGATCTAGTTTTTGAGGGCAAGAAGGTGGGGGGAGTTCTGACCGAGCTTTTGCCGAACGAAAAGGGACAGTCCACGCCGGTGGTTGGCGTAGGAATCAATCTTAACCAAAAGCACTTTCCGCTGGAGATTGCTGATCGCGCAACAAGTCTTGCAATTTACAGTGGAGGGGTTTATGAGCCCGAAGCCATGGGCAGGGCAATCCTCGATCGATTGCCAAAACTACCCGAATTGCTCACATGGGCCGACCTAAAGCCTGTTTGGATGTTGTTTGACCACACTCCAGGTAAGTCCTATCGCATGGCCGATGGGAACGAGGGAGTTGCCTTAGGCGTTGGACCGGAAGGGGCCCTTATTTGTGCCGTAAACGGAGAATCTACATCGGTTATGGCAGCAGAGGCGATCTTTGGAGCCCAGTCGACGTCGTAACAAATAGCGCACAATAGAGGTAGGCCTTCGGGACCTAAGGAGAATTGGAAGAATGAATCTTGGCTCATCTGAGATGCTGATCGTGCTCGTCGTCGTCGTACTTCTCTTCGGCGGCAAGAAGATTCCTGAACTTATGCGAGGCGTGGGTAAGGGTATCGGAGAGCTCAAGAAGGGACTTGAAGAAGGAAAGCGCAGTCTGGACGACTCGCTAAGACAAGACTGATTGGAACCAAGTGAGGCAAGCTCACCATAGCTTGCCTCACTTTTTTGTTTTGATTGCATATAGCATAGACAATATTAAGTTTGTCGGCGCCTTTGTATAATGATCTCCGATGCAAGTAACTGTTTGGCGTGGCATTGCCGACGAGATCACACGTAGGATTGTCTCTGGTGAGCTTCCGCCCGGCACCAAGATTGAGTCAGAGTCCGAAATGGCTGAACGACTCGGAGTATCGCGCCATACCGTCCACAAGGCTATCCACGAATTACAGCGAGAAGGACTCGTTGTTCGGCAAAGACGGTGGGGCACCGTCGTCGCGGAACGTCCGCGGCTAAAGAAGCACAGAATCGGCTATGTCGTCGACTTTACGACGAATCAATTCCAAACGCAATTGCTCAGTCACATAGAGCTCGCGTTACGAGAGGGCGACCGGCTACTTGTGGCGACGTCTCGGAATGACCCGGTTTTAGAAGCCGAACACTTGCGCTCACTTCTGTCTGAAGTCGACGGACTCATCGTTTATCCAGCCGAAGGAGACGAAAACGCCGCCCTGTTCAAGGAAATTCAAGCCAAGGGATTCCCTGTTGTTCTCATCGACCGCGCTCCAAGAGGCTGTGAAGACATGGTTGTCCTGACCGACAACGTTCTTTCGTCCGAGCTAGCTGTGAAGTGTCTGTCAGAGAGGGGCTGTCATAGAATCGCCTTCTTTGGAAATAGCAATGACCGCGCCATGAGCAATCGAGAGCGTCGCGTTGGCTATGAACAAGCCGTTGAATCCATTGACCCGCGACTAGAACGCTGGATTCACATGAGCCTGGAAGACAATTCCGAATCCATGTATCAGGCTGTCAACGACGCATTGGTAACAATGCGACTCAAGTTCCCTGATCTCGATGGCGCATTCTGCACGCAGGACTGGTTGGCTCAGGCACTCATCGTTGCCTGCAATGCGGAAGGGCTGGAAGTTGGCGTCAACTTCAAAATCGCCACCTTTAACGACTTTGGCGAAGGATTCTTCCGCTATCCCCGACGGCTCATCCGGGTGCGACAGCAAGTTGATCGGATTAGCTTGACTGCCATGCAACGCCTTTATTCACTCTTCGATCAAATTCCCGTACCTGGTGGCCCTATTCGAATATCGGCAACTATTGCTCCCTTTGCCGATCGAGAATTCAGCGCCGCCTAATCCAACAGGCAAAGGCAATAACCTATCTTTCAATCAAACATTTACTTTTAATTTAATTGCTATAGTCTCATTTCTGTCATTCCTGCGTTATAATCCCTAGCGTATTCTTGCTAAGCATAGGGTTAAGTATGATTAACGCAACAAATAAGAAGAGTAAGGGGTTCACTCTTATTGAGCTCCTGGTCGTCATTGCAATCATCGCGATACTGGCGGCCATTCTCTTCCCCGTGTTTGCGCAGGCAAAGAACGCGGCAAAGAAGTCGGTTGATATGTCGAATATGAAGCAGTCCATGCTCGGACTCCTTATGTATGTCAGCGACTACGATGACGTGATGCCTGTTGGCGGCTGGGGTGGAGATGAGCCGGTGGTAGGTTGGAAATGGCATACATGGCGACTCAGTGTGATGCCATATATCAAGAGCAAAAACATTTTCGAGCCGCCAGGGTTTCGAATGGGCTCCCAGTCAGGCCCAGTGATGCTGGACTATCAGACGTGGTACGAGGATTACCGCCAAGGCATCTCCATGGGTATTGCAGGCATCCACAGTTGGGCTCATCCCGGCTACGCTCCGAACGGGCTGAACATGGGAACGATTCCGCGCGTAGCTGGCTTAGTCTCCCTTGTCACGTCGAGGTACCAATATGGCGACGTTGGAACTTGGACCATCTACAAAACCTGGCTCGGCACTCCTCAATATCCTGGCAAGGGCACCTATGTGGCCTACTCTCGTGTTGCGAACTGGGCATTTTTTGACGGTCACGGGAAATCCATCAACCCATGTTCGACCTTCGGAAAACTCCAATGGCTACCGGGACAAGAACCTGCCGAGGACTTTCTATGGGAATGGTGGTCCGGTCCCGATTCGAATGTTCTCCGATCTTGGCAGCAGGGCGCTACGCCTGGCTATCAGACGAGCGACTATGGATGCGTGGACATAGACGAGTACAGCAAGTAAGGATGCGCACAACCCATGGATAGGAAACTCATCACCATCGGCGTCGTCTGTCTGGTCGTGCTGTTGGCCGGAGCAGGAGTCTACTACTTCTGGCCAGACGGTAACCAAGGAGCAGTCAGCGCCTCGGAAGCAGACCTGATCAAAAAGTTGGAGGCTTCTAAAGGCGACACTACCAAACTATCTGACTCAGACCGTCAATTGCTCAACCAGCGATCTGAGCAGAGCGGCATGTCTACCCAACAAAGATATGGAGGTGGTGCTGGCGAGCGGCCAGATCCCTATAAGAACTTCACGCCACCAACCGGCAACTAACCCCAAACAACTTCATTCGAAGCGAGCCCCAGATGTTGGGATGATGGGACTTCGCAATCTAAAGGCCGCCGTATGGCGGCCTTATGTCTTTCCAACGAAGACGAATCAAAATAAAAAGAGCACAGTCTAACGACTGTGCTTCTTTGTAATTCTTGGAGCGGGCAACGCGATTCGAACGCGCGACCTATTCCTTGGCAAGGAATCGCTCTACCACTGAGCTATGCCCGCAACGGGTTAGAGTTATACCCGGTCTTCTCTTGAATATGAATACCCTTTGGGCAAACCGGGCATAATTTTCTTGTGTCTTCATTCTCAGATCGTCTCGTCGAACTCGCCCGCATTACGGAAAGGGCCGTAGACATCGCTCTTCAATCACGGCAGATCCTTCAAATTGAATTGAAGTCAGATCGATCAATCGTAACCAACGCCGATCGCGAGGTGGAGACATTCTTACGCAAAGAGCTTGCTGCCTCGTTTACAGGAACTGGATTCTGGGGGGAGGAGTTCGGACGGGGTGACGAAGGCCCCAATGGTCTTTGGCTTATAGATCCCATCGATGGCACCTCGAACTTCGCCTTCGGATCGCCTCTCTGGGGAGTGAGTATCTCGCTGGCGGTGGGAGACCGAATAGAGTTGGGGGCCATTGCGCTGCCAGACCTTCATGAGTTCTATTTGGCAGAGTTAGGTCAAGGTGCTGTCTGCAATCGGGAGCCGCTCTCGCGCATCCCGGCTGGCGAAATCAAGAGTCACGAACTGGTGAGTTATCACGACGGCATCCTCCGCCAATATCAGAATCAGTCGATTCCTGGCAAGATGCGTTGCACAGGCGCCTTTGTGATTGATGGCACCTTTACCGCTCAGCAAAGATTCCGTGGCATGATCGGAAAGAACGAGAGACTTTACGATGTAGCAGCCGCCGTCCTTATCTGTCAAGAGCTTGGCGCTGAGGTGCGCTATGCCGATGGGTCCACGTTAGATATCCCTAATCTAGTGCGTGGAACGCCGTTCAGAAAGCCATGGATCATCTTCCCGGAAGGATCAGGATTCCACCTGACTGATGCGAGCTAACTCGGTGCGCAGACGATCGCCAGAAACGATATCCGAGACATCCTGAGCATAGTGGCTCCATCGGGTCTTCCCTGTCTTATCCAGGCAGAATGCTCCTGAGAGCTGCATGGGATCACTCGTAGGTCTTGATTGCCGCGAACCAGCCAGCATTGCCTGCATGCCTCTCCTCACGGTCCTGAGGCTAAACACTTGAGACATCGTGGCTCTCGAAATCCCGAAAGACTCATAAAGACGACGGTCAGAGTCACAAATAAATCGATGAGGAGAACGCAGTTTTTCCTTGAAAGCCTTGGCCTCGGATGGGGGCTCCATGCAGACAAACACGAGGTTTAGGTCCGCATCTTTCCTAAGTTGAGAAACTTGATAGCGGCAGAAGACACATCCAAAATGACGCAGAAAAACAATCGCCAATGGGGCCCCTTCATACAATGAAGAAAGGGAGACACTGGCTCCATCGTCAAGCATAACCGTGAGTTCGGGCGCTTGCATTCGTATGTTCTACGCGCAGTTCGCCGAATTAGTCGATCAATTCTTGCAGATGCTTTGATCGAGAGGGATGCTTGAGCTTCTTGAGACTCTTCTGCTCAATCTGCCGAATTCGCTCCCGCGTCACCTGGAAACTCCGCGCGACCTCTTCAAGCGTGTGGGGCTGTCCGTCCAGCAAACCGAATCGCATGAGGATCACTTCTCTCTCGCGATCGGTTAGGGCATCCAGCACCTCGTCGATTCGGCGCCGAAGGACGGAACGCAATGCAGCTTCCGCCGGAGTTTCGGCCACGCCATCCACTATAAACTCGGCAAGAGTCGAATCCTCACTCTCTCCGATTGGGGTCTCCAAGGAAAGAGGCTCCGTAATTGCACGGAAAAAATCGTGAACTTTGTCTTCGCTGATTCCGAGTTCGTCAGCCAGTTCTTGGGGAGTTGGCTCTCGCCCAAAACGCTGTTGCAGTTGGTTGGCAACGCGCATCAAACGATTGACGGCCTCAAGGGTATGAACGGGAACGCGGATTGTTCTTCCCTGGTCACTTATGGCGCGAGAAATAGCTTGCCGAATCCACCAGGTAGCGTAAGTGCTAAATCTGAATCCTCTATCGGCATCAAACTTCTCCACCGCGCGGATGAGCCCCATATTTCCTTCCTGGATCAGGTCCTGCATCGAAAGACCGCGTCCTAAGAACTTCTTCGCAATGCTGACAACCAGGCGCAAATTGGATTCAATTAGAACCTGCTTGCAGTCGACACATCCGCCTTGCGCGGCTCGAGCCAAGACAAGTTCCTGTTCCGCCGTTAGAAGTGGAATCCTCCCAATTTTGCGGAGCCACATCTTCACCGAATCGTCGACGGAGTGTAGATCACTGTCGACGTAGGGAGAGGTGGAGGAGAGTTCAAGTTCGTGAGATTCTTCAGCTACAGGAGCATCGAACCCTCGAATCTTGCTGAGATTGGTCCGCGAGTGGCTAGCACTTGGCTCGCTTTCTCCGTGGACTTGATCGAGTAGGTTGGCTTGGACCATATTCCGTTATCTTTCAAGCGGACCCTTTTGGATATGCAAGCACATCCGGTTCACGCTAGCCTGCCCTCTCTAGCTGGCCAAAGGCATTTCAATATAGCAGACGTTTTATCGAACCCCAAAAGGCTTTTCAAAAAAACGATTGTTTCTGAATTATGGTTAATTTGAATCTCGCTCCCCTTTGAGTTTTCGCAATGTTTGTTCAATTTGCTTGAGACGATCCGAATCTGCGCCCTTCTTAATAAATTGCAATCTTCGCTTTTGCAATTCTTTCTCCAGCTTTCCAACTGAATCCTTTACAAATCTTTCATCAAGTTGACTAAATCGAGGGTCACTGACACATTGATCTACCAGGTCTTGCATCGGCTCCGAGAGCCTTGACAACCACACCGAAATTTCCCCTTCTGGGGGGTTATCTTCGAAAATCCTAGCATATTCACCAGAAAACGCTCGACCGACTTCGGAGAGGAATAATTCGGGCAAGCTCAGAGCTTCGTGAGCAATAACACGCAAGTGTCTTGTCGGCAAACACGCGATCAGAGTCGCCTCCGCCGGTTGGAGGGCCGAAACCGTGAACTGAATGGCCGGCACAGGACGATACTCCTCCTGCATCGATTGTTTCGTTGACCTACGTCGTGTCAACACCTGCTTTCGAATGGACTCTCGGAGATAAAGTTGATCTTCTACCCCTGAGTATTGGCTCACCACTCTTTCGATGTGACGTTCCATCTCCGCAATGTGGGAAGCTTGCGCGATGACATCGACGACGGCGGCCCAGAACGCCTGTCCTTTTTCCGCATGACTAGCGATGACTTGATCGAGTTTGAATTCGGTCGGTAAGGTTGCCCCTTTTACCGCATTCTCAATCGCGACGGGTCCCTGACTCCTCAAGAGGGTGTCCGGATCCTCGCCTGGCGGCATCAGGGCAACTCTGAGTTGCACTTTTTCGGGTCTTAAAACCTCTATAGCCCGCTCGGCTGCTTTTTGACCGGCTGCGTCGGCATCGTACAAAATGACGACTTCGTCGGACCATCGGGCTAGCAGCTTAGCGTGGTCCTCGCTTAACGCAGTTCCAAGGGACGCTACCGCTCCTTTGACGCCTGCTCTGTGACAGGCAATGACGTCCAGATAGCCTTCGCAGAGGACCGCCTGTCGTGGCTTCATTCTTGAGATGTGCCCAAGTGCTCGATTCAGGCCGTACAGCACCCGACTCTTGCGGTATACCGGCGTATCGCTTGAGTTGATGTACTTCGGAACTCCGTCTCCAAGCACCCGTCCTCCAAAGGCCACCAGGTCACCTCTTTCATCCCGAATGGGAAACATGAGACGTCCGCGAAACTTATCGTAGTAGCCCCCACTAGCATCTTCTTCAACTAAAAACAATGAACGGCATACTGAAAGAGCGTAAGCCTTCTTGCGGAGGTGTACGGCCAGCGCCTCACCTACATCGGGCGCATATCCAAGTTCCCATTCCGCAATAGTTGATTCATCGATTCCACGGCGAGTGAGGTAATCCTGAGCCGTTGAAGACTTAGAAAGCTGCTCACGAAAGAACTTCAATGCCTCTTCCATGATTTCAAGGTGGAGTGCTCGTTCCGATCGTTCTTGTGGATTGGGCCGATTTGTAAGTTCAACTCCTGCCTGAGCAGCAAGGAGTTGCAGGGCCTCCGCAAATGGAACGTTCTGGGTCTTCATTACCCAGTTGAAGATGTCCCCCGTTTCACCGCAGGACCAACATCGGTAGCGACCGACAACGGGATTAACCGTAAAAGAGGGCCTCTTGTCGTCGTGAAACGGACAGAGGCCCTGATAGTTCTTACCGGTTTTCTTCAGTTGGACGCGTTGACTGACGAGATCGACAATATTGATCCGCGCTCGGATTTCCTCGATTTCACCTGCCAACGCTATTTTCGACCTTAGGTCTTTCCAGCGGCAACAACAATCCCAGTTACAACCTGAGGCTTGTTCGCACCCAAGCGTGAAAGCTTGAAAGCGACCTTGTTCTTTACCAGGAAGCGAACGACAACATTATCACCGTTGATCTCGTAACCATCGGGAGCGCTGTACTTCTTAATCAGTTGAGCAAACGTGGACCCGAAGGTAACTCCACGAGCAGTCTTCACTTTGCCGTTCGAAAGGCCAATCGCTTCGATCTGGACCACTCGATTCGACTTGTCCAAAACGAAACCATATTTCGACCCGTTTCGGTTATAGACCCACCGAGTATACAAAATGCGACCGCTGTTGCCGCCGCCAGCAGCGCCGCCGCCAGGGCCACCCACACCGGGAGCAGCGCCAGACGGGCCAACCGGTCCTCCAGCTTCTCCACCACCGCGAGAAGGTCCACCTGGCATCGGAACTCCGCGTTGTCGCAGCAATTCGTTTCCAAATTGGAACGGGCTCAAGCTCTTGTCAACGTCACCAGGGGCCAAGGCGCCGCCCCCTCCTCCGGGACCGCGGCTAGGAGCGCCAGCGGGTCCACCAACCGGACCGCCGGGTCCACCACGGCCGGGTGCGCCACCAGCAGCGCCAGGGCCAATAGCTCCGCCACCGCCATTCACGGATTCCACCGAATCAGGTGTTCCGTAGATGCTCACTACTTTAAGTCCTGAGTCGTAAAGCTTAATGCCTAGCAGGCCAGTTTCTGCACCGCTCTTCTTCTGGGCCAAGGCTCCCTGCGCGACGCTGAGAGCAGCGACGACGCTAAGAGTTGTGCCAATCCATTTCTTATTCAAATTCGTTGGTCCTCCTGATTGCCGAACCGGTAACGATTCCTTTTCGTTTATTATGGACGCACGCTTTGGCCCAGAAGTCACAGGCATCTCCTTAAATTGATCGGAGGCTGGAACCAGGCTGCGGTATCCTGACTTACAGAAGGTTGTACGGAGAATCACATCTATGGCAGCAGGTTTAGCAGTTAGCACATCTGAGTTTGAAGACAAGGTCTTAAAGTCCGACGTCCCCGTCCTCGTTGACTTCTGGGCGGAGTGGTGCGGTCCTTGCAAGGCGATCGGTCCTTCCATCGAGCAGCTTTCCAGCGAGTTCGAGGGGCAGGCCAAGGTCTACAAAGTAGACGTGGACACCGAGCCAGACATCGCCACTCAGTATGGAGTCATGAGCATCCCGGCCGTATTCGTCTTCAAGGGCGGCAAGATTGTCGATCAGCAGATTGGCATGGCCCCCAAAGAGAAGTACGCCGACATGATCAAGAAAGCCCTTTAAGGCTTTCGACATATCGTCAAAGGCCCCGGAACATTCAGTTCCGGGGCCTTTGTTTTGTCCGGTGAGGTTTAATCAATCGACGTGGCCACCACTGTGCAGAACCCTCCCCCTCCTCCCACCAAGGCCAAACTTCCAAACGTAGCCAAAGCGGGCGGAATCATGATGTTCAGCTTGGCGCTTAGTCGAGTTCTTGGGCTCCTGAGAGACACGGTGATGGTCTCACAGTTTCAGGCGGGCCTCGCCACCGACGCTTACCGAATCGCCTTCTCCATTCCCGATCTGCTGTTTATGCTCATCGCTGGCGGAGGTTTAAGCTCGGCGTTCATTCCCGTGTTTAGCGAGTTCTTCCACACGGAACGGGAAGAAGAGGCTTGGGATCTTTTCAGTGTTGTCGTCTGCGTGAGTTCGGCCATTGTCCTTGGCCTCATTACCATCGCCTGGTTCGCCGCCCCATGGGTAGCTAGTTACATCTCAGAGGGAAAGACCCATCTCGTCAACGGAGTTGAAGTTCCCGTCGGTCCGGGATTCATTTCTGATGTCGTGATGATGAGCCGGATCATGCTCCCGGCGCAGTTCGCTTTCTTAATCGGTTCCATCCTGCTCGGCACCCTCTATGCCCGCCACCGATTTGCCGCGCCCGGATTAGCGCCGAACGTATACAACTTCGGCATTATCGGGGGAGCGATTGCCGGCCCTATTCTCGGAGTCGGGATCTTCGGCATGTCATGGGGTGCTTTGATCGGCGCCGTCGTTGGAAATCTCCTCATTCCTATCGCCGTCATGATCAAGTTGGGGAGCCGGTTCAAGGTCTCCTTCAATACAAGCATCGCAGGAGTCGATAAGTTCTTCAAGCTCCTTCTGCCGGTCATCCTTGGATTTTCATTGCCGAGCGTATGCGGATTGATCACGACGAAGTTTGCATCGATGTATGGAGAGGGCATCAACACCGTCCTCAACCTGTCCAACAACCTGATGCAGGCCCCGCTGGGCATCTTTGGCCATTCTCTTGCCTTGGCTGCCTTCCCTGTTCTCGCTCAGTTTTACGCTCAGGAGAGGATGGACCTGTATCGAGACCAAGTCTCGCGAACCCTGAGAACCACGATCTATCTCGCCTTTCCCGCGGCAGCCATCATGTTGTCCGCCGCTCCTCAGATCGTTCACGTGCTCTACGAATACGGGAAGCAGGCAAAGGAGGTTGAAACCAATCACGCGATTGCGGTCTGCCTCCAGGTCTTCTCCCTTGGCGTCGTCGCCTGGTGCGTCCAACCGGCTTTGATGCGTGGGTTCTTCTCTATCCATAAGACCTTCAAACCTATCATCCTGAGCACCGGAATGACCGCCCTGTTCATCATCCTTTGCTACGCCAACACGGTGCTGAATATTGGTTACATTGGACTCCCGGTAGCGACAAACATTGCCGCAATTCTCTTGGCGATAATCTTGTTCTTCGCCCTTGAGGGAGACGTAGGTCACCTCGATAGAAAGGGACTTCTCATAACTCTTGGTCGCACCGCGATTGCCTCGGCGGCAATGGGTGGATTCATCTTCGGCGTGTTCAAGGTCGTCTCCATTCACCACATGTCTCGGCTCATTGCCGTGCTGACATTCGGATTCGTTTTGGTCTTGGCTGCTTGGGTTTACTTTTACATCACCCGAGCCTTCAAGATGCCGGAGACGGAATACCTCTCCCGCGCGATGAATCGAGTGAACAAGAAACTCCGGCCGATTGCCGAGGTAGAAGCTCACTCAGAATAGCCGGGTACGCTGAACCCACTACTTCCCACTGACAACGAGGTCTAAAAATTCATATGGAAACAGCCGTCATTCTTGCCGGGGCCCGTACCCCCATCGGAGCATTCTCAGGAAGCCTTTCTAGCTTCACGGGTCCTCAACTTGGATCGATTGCCATCAAAGAGGCGCTCGTACGAGCAGGAGTGCAACCAACAGAAGTCGATGAAGTCCTGATGGGATCCGTCTTGACTGGAGGCGTAGGGCAAGCGCCAGCCCGACAAGCCTCCCTCGGCGCGGGTCTTCCAAACTCTGTGCCCTGCACCACCATCAATAAGGTCTGCGGAAGCGGGATGAAGACGGCCATGATGGCGGCTCAAGCCATTCGCCTGGGCGATGCCCAAATTGTGGTTGCCGGTGGAATGGAGTCAATGACCAACGCGCCCTATGCGCTAGAGAAAGCGCGTGCCGGTTACCGAATGGGGAACGGCACGCTCATCGACTTGATGATTCACGACGGTCTTTGGGATCCCTATCACAACGTCCACATGGGAAGTTGCGGAGACAAGACTGCCCGAGAGTTCAATGTCACCCGAGAGCAATTGGACGAGTTCGCCGCAGAAAGTTATCGACGGGCCGTCGAGGCGCAAGAGGGCCAGAAGTTCACCGACGAAATCGTGCCCGTTTCGGTACCTCAGCGAAAAGGCGACCCAGTCATCGTCTCTGAGGACGAGGAGCCCGGAAAAGGGAATCCGGCAAAGCTCCCTTCCCTGCGCGCGGCATTCGATAAGGATGGAGTCACAACAGCCGGAAATGCCAGTTCCATCAACGATGGCGGAGCGGCTCTGGTATTGACCTCACTTGCGGAAGCTGAGCGACGAGGATCTCAACCTCTGGGCAAGCTCGTGGGCTATGCCCAGCATGCCCAAGAGCCAGAGTGGTTCACCACGGCACCGGCATTCGCGATTCAGAAACTTCTGGACAAGCACGGCCTGTCCGTGAGCGATATCGACCTATTCGAAGTCAATGAGGCATTCGCCGTCGTCGCCATGGTGGTGGCAGAAAAAGTCGGAATCTCTCACGAGAAACTGAATGTGAATGGAGGCGCCGTCGCCCTCGGACATCCTATCGGTATGACGGGGTCTCGACTTATCCTGACGGCTCTGCACGAGTTGAGACGCCGAGGCGGAAAGTATGCGGTTTGCTCACCATGTATCGGTGGCGGCGAAGCCACGGCTGTCCTGCTGGAAGCTATGTAGATTCTTGCGCTTCTGACGGAGAACGAGGGTGTCTTTGGTTAGGAAGGCGCAACATTTGATCCCCCTACCCCGTCGTATTACCTGCAGATCCCCGTGGATTTGCAGGAAAGACCAGTAAAGGTATGGGGTCCAAGAAGTCTAAGTCGTTGAATGTTCTCTTCGTTTCGGTAGAGGTGTCGCCCTTTGCAAAAGTAGGTGGCCTTGCCGATGTCGCAGGTTCGCTACCCAAGGCGCTTGTGGAGCGGGGTCATCAGGTTACTATCATGATGCCCGCCTACAAGATGGTGCTGGACGATCCGCGCTGGAAGATTGAAACCATCGCAGAAAAGATTCCGGTATCCATGAATCCGTTTTGGACAGTAAATGCATGGGTAAAAGAGACTTGGCTCGAAAATGTTCGAGTCCTTCTCATCGGGGGCGATGAGTTCTTTCAGAAGTCCGTCTCGAACGACACCATCTACTATCCGGGCGTTGAGCAGTACCTCTTCTTCAGCCAGGCTCTGCTGGCCGTTTCGGATCGACTCGAGCTTGCCCCCCACGTCGTCCATCTCAACGACTGGCATACCGGGCTCATTCCCGCTTTGATGCGCGAGAAGGTGAAGGGACACTGGAATGAAGTCGGGACCGTCTTCACCATTCACAACCTTGCTTACCAAGGCGAATTTGGATTTGAGATCCTTGATGAACTCGAGCTGCCGCATCGACTCTACAACATGCACCAGCTCGAAACCTGGGGCCGAGTGAACTTCCTCAAGGCTGGTTGCGTGTTCTCGGATCAAGTCAACACCGTGAGCCCCAATTACGCGCAAGAAATCCAGACTCCGGCCTATGGATGCGCTCTGGACGGCCTGATGCGGCATCTTTGGGCTGAAGGACGACTGAGCGGAATCCTCAACGGAATTGATATCGATTTCTTCAATCCGTCCACTGATCCCGCGATCCCAACACATTTTTCATCCCAAGACTTGAGTGGTAAGCAAGCTTGCAAGGATGGACTAAGAAAGGAACTAGGGCTAGCCGATATTGATGCCCCCCTGTTTGGTGTTGTCAGTCGGTTGAGTTCTCAAAAGGGCCTGGACCACGTGGTGGCCATGGCCAATCGCTTCCCCAAGCTTCCTGCTCAGCTCATTGTCCAAGGTCTTGGCGATCCGTGGCTCGCTCAAGAGCTGACCAAACTGAGCAAGAAACATCCCGAGCACATTCGCTTTGTCCAAAAATTCGATGCCGATCTCGCGCAGCGTGTCTACGCAGGTTGTGATGGATTCCTCATGCCCAGCGCCTTTGAGCCCTGTGGTCTCGGGCAAATGATCGCCATGCGCTACGGAACGGTTCCAGTGGTTCGAAAAACGGGCGGGTTGGCCGACACCATTTTTGATGGCGAGAATGGGTTCGTTTTTGAGGAAGGCACTCCCGTTGAACTCTATGCCACGGTTCACCGAGCCGTCGACGCTTACCGTGATAAGACGCTCTGGAAAAAGCTCATGCTTGCTGGGATGGAGATCGATCTGACCTGGACCAAGAGCGCCATGGACTACGAAGGCGTTTACTATCGTGCCGTAGAGGCTCGCAAACTTGACCTTGCCGCTGCGGCTTCTTAGTCCTGATTGTCTAAATTGATTCTCGCGTTCCGTCGGAGGCCCTTGATGCCCGTCCGGCGGACCGCGCTTCCCTGCGTAAGTCCGTCCCAATCTTCTGAAGAAATCTCCACAAGATCACGCAGAGAGGGCCACTGGCGACGGTTCAAGAAATCTCGTTCGCGTGTCGTCATCGCTCGAAGCGGCTGAGACTCACGCACCGCATTGAAGGGACAGACTTCTTGGCAGACATCACACCCAAACGTCCACGTTCCCACCTCTCTCGATAGATCTGGCTCGATCTCTCCCGCATGCTCGATGGTCAAATAGCTAATACAGCGCCGGGCATCGACTTGCCAGCGACTGTCGCGCTGGACGATGGCCCCGGTTGGACAAGCATCTATGCATTTCCGGCAAGTGCCACAGCCACCCACCGCTGGCGCATCGGGTTGAAACTCGACCGAAGTTAGGAGGAGTCCGATAAAAAACCAACTTCCTCGTTGGGAATTGATGAGCATCGTATTCTTGCCAAACCAACCAAGTCCGGCCAGATTGGCGTAGTCGCGCTCAAAAATCGGGGCTGAATCAACGCAAGCTCGCGTCTCCGCCTCCGGGTGGTTCGCTTCGATCCACCCGGTTAGCCGCTTAAGCTTTCCACGGATGACCTTGTGGTAGTCGCGTCCAAGAGCATAGCGAGCAATCTTTGGGTGATCTGGACGGGTCTCGGGGTCCTGATTGTAGTTCAAGCCAACGGCAATGATCGAACGTGCCGAAGGAAGCAGATGAAGTGGATCCGATTTAAGAGGGAGCTGAGTCTCCAGATATCCCATCGATCCATGAGAGCCATGAGCCAGCCAAGCAACGTATTCCTCAAGATGCGGAGGCTTTCCTGGTTCGCAAACGCCAACAAGGTCGAAACCCAACTGCCGGGCTTGCTCCTTGAGGTGATCGGTTGGCTCCACCGATTCAGTTTAACCGGCAATTTTCGCCCAAAGCGCATGCCACTCGGGAAGGCTCAACTCCTGAGGTCGAGCAAGTTCTCCGAGGCCACTCCCGGTGATCCATTCTAAGGCTTGTTCCCTTGAACAGTGATAGCCTCCAACGAGGTTGTTGGCGAGCGTCTTTCGGGGTTGAGTAAACGCAAGTCGAACAAGCTTGAAATAGCCCTCTTCATCCTCGATCCCCGTAGGCTTGGGAACGAACTGAAGAACCGTAGAATCAACCTTTGGCGGGGGCAGAAATGCGCCTGCAGGGGCGCTAACGACTTTTTCGATGCTGAATTGGGATTGCAGGTAAACGCTCAGAGAGCCCCGTGCGCTGGTTCGAGCCGCAGCAAGGACGCGATCCGCGACCTCCTTCTGCATCATCAGAACGGCTTTTTCATAGGAACCGCGTACCTCGGCAATCCTCGTGAGGAGGGGGCCCGTGATGTAATAAGGCAGGTTTGAGACCAAACCGCGAGGCGAAGGCAGCTCTTCCAGAATTGCTTTAAGGTCAACTTTCAGAGCATCGGCTTTCCGAACATCGACCCCTGGGGCAGATTCGCCCAAGGCAGAGATCATTCGATCGTCAAGCTCAATGGCGATTGTCTTCTCCGCCATGTTGGCCAGGCGAGAAGTAATGACTCCGGGACCGGGGCCGATTTCCATCATTCCCCGATATGAAGAAAGACGCTCCTCGATCGCGTCTACGACTCGGGACGAACACAAAAAGTGTTGTCCGAGCCGCTTGTCGGCCTGGAGGCCGTGACGACCGAGGAACGCCTTAAGCGAGCCAGGATCTGTTAAATCAACCAAGTTTTTTGAGGATATGAACCCTCACTTTCTTGCGACCGAAGTCCATTGCGGTCTTTCGGCTTGCGTAACACAGGTCGATACGATTTCCCTTGATCGCGCTTCCGATATCAGATGCAATCGCAAAACCGTAGCCCTCGACGAACACCATTGTTCCCAGAGGAATCACTCGTGGGTCGACGGCGACGTGGCCATATCCAGCTTTCAGCCCCATCTTCGTCAGACCATTGGCGTACTTTCCACAGGAAAGTGGCCCCGGATCGTATGCCGTTGCTTCCATGGTTACGACTTTTGCTCGAGCATACGATCCACGACTCGTTGCAAAGCCTGCCTTCCCCATCAAGATAATCGTAGGGGTCGGCTCAATTCTTTCTTCCTTGATCAGCTTCTTGCCAACTGGTTTGCCGTCTTTACGGATAACCTCATAAGTTCTTCGGACTTCGCCGGGTTTGCCAATTTGGGCTTTCTGAATTCTTCCGGCGCCGACCAATCGGCTTAGCTGGTATTCAACGGTCGAAGGGATCTCTTTCGTCTCTACCTTCGTTTCGACCGCCTTATTTTCTTCTTGTCTCACACCCGCATAAGCTGCTATAGAGCTTGCGAGCGCTAGAACAAGCGCACTCACTATGTGTGAGCAGTTGCGCATTTGGAACCTCCTCTTGCCTGGCTGCAGACGATTGGTTGTACCTCAAATCCAGAATTCAGGTTTCAAACGGTAGGTCTCTTAAAGTACTTCACACTAATAGAGTGAATTCAAAACTTAAAGTTGCACATCATTTTTTTTTACAGTAATTTGGCTTACCGCACAAGGCTTCCCTTCCGTACTCGTCAGAATTGAATCGCCAGACGAGGAATAAGTGATTGCCTCTCCCTGGAACTCGAGTGCGGTTCTGATGGAGGCAGGTTTGGACCTCCACCACTCTCCATTGACCGGGTTTGCGTACTCATAGCCCTGAAGGTACGTTCGCAGAACCACGAATTTTCCATCGGGCGAGTAGTCGCCTCCCGTCAGAAGCTTCCCTTCCTTGATGAAAGAAGCGATTTCAACCGAGCCGACCTTCTTCCACGTGTACTTACCCGCACCCCGGACATTCTCCAATTGATAGATTCCAGAGGCGCCAGAGGAAGTTTTCGTCACGATCGTAAGGGCGCCCGTGGACGGATGAACCAAGAGCGTCTCGGCATTGTGAGGACCGTCTGGATAGCTCAGTTCCAAGATTTCAGGTTCAACGGTCATCTCTCCATCGAGGTTTTTGGGCTCCGCAAATCGATAGATGAGAATCGATTTGCGCTTCTCTGCGTTATCCCCGATGTCTCCAAGGTAAAGATGAGAATTAGTAGAAGCGATGTCTTCACAGTCGATTGCCTTCGTCCCAGAAAGGTTGATCGTGGCCAAAGTCTTGCCTGTCTTGTCGAACGCAAAGACTCGGGCAGAGTCACCACTATCATTGTGTGTGTAGTAGATTCCCGCCATTGTTCGACTGGGAGCGAGCCCAGAGCTTTCGTCGATTCGGGTGTCGGTGAGCTTGGCAAAAGGAGCAGGCGCTCCAAAGCTGCGTGGCCGAGCCGCCCGTGCAATTACTTGGGGCAAAGTACACCATCCAAGAACACCAAAAACGCATAAAGTTGCAAGGGAAGGCAGCAGTCTCACGACTGCAATTATACGGGCTGACTTCGCACTACCGGGACCGCCAGTTCAAGAGATTTTCATAGAAAAGATATTGATGTGCCCATCCGGCGACATCCCCAAACCGCTCTCGAAACGTCTGAGTGGCCTCCCTGTATCGCGAGGCAGTGACGGCCTTCCCTTTCCACTCGGGATGATAGAGCCTGGTAAATGCCTGCCAAATGTGGGTGTCTAGCGGCACTGCTTCAGACTTGTCCAAGGCGAAAAGGCAGATGCAGTCGGCAAGCTTCGGACCAATCCCCTTCACTTCCACGAGCGCAGCGTGTGCTTCTGCATAGGGCATTTCTATCAGAGATTGAATCCAGTTCGCTCCTCGTTCGAGCACCTGCATCGCGGCATGAGGAATGGTCGCTCCACGGTATCCAAAACCTGCCTCCCTTAGTTCAGCTTCTGGGATTTGAGCGATGCCGGAGACCGAAGGAAATTTATGCAGTAGGATGCCCTCAATCTCGCCAATCTCTTCCCCGTAACTGCCTAACTTCCAGCACATTGGCCCAATTCGGCTCAGATTGTTGTTTGCTGTGCACAAAAAGCAAAAGAAGGTTTCAACCGGATTGCTGGGTCGCATCACCCTCAAACCTCTGAGTTCCCCGAAATAGGGAGATAGTTCCGGCCCCTTCTCAAGAATTCGTCCCGCCACTTCGTCAGCGTCCCAGTCAAGGCGAAAGAAGCTTTCTACCTGCTCACGGCTGGCTGAGGTTTCGACCTCGAGCCTTGTTGCATCCGGCTGGCGGATGTGAAAGGCATGATCGCCTTCCACTCCAACCCAGCCACTGCCAATCTTTCGCCAACGGAAGACCTGGCCACTCTGAAGGCAAAAGTCCAGATCAAGATGCCCAGGCTTCAAATGGATGACGAACTGATTCAGAGCGAGCCCTCAGGAAGCATCGCCAAGAAATCTTCTTCGGTAAGAACGGCCACCCCAAGTTGCTCTGCCTTTGCCAACTTTGAACCGGCGCCCGGGCCTGCGACTACATAGGTAGTTGCCTTGCTCACGCTTCCCGCCGCTTTTCCACCCATCTTCATGACAAGTTCCTCCGCCGCCTCTCGCGCGAATCTCTCCAGCTTTCCAGTGAACACAAACGTCTGACCCGCAAATTGATCGCTCGTCGGGCCTTCCGGCTCGGTGGGGGTCACGCCGCATTTACGAAGATCCTCGACGAGGCCTTGATTGGCGGGGTCCTGTAGCCATTCTTCAACTTCTGCTGCGGTTCTTGGCCCAACGTCGGGAATGGCGATCAGGTCTTCATAGGTTGCGGCTAAGAGTCGATCCAAGGATCGAAATTCCTTTGCCAGGTCCTTCGCTCCGCGATCTCCAACAAAACGAATGCCCAGCCCAAACACGAAGCGATCCAGAGACTGGGTCTTGCTAGCCTCAATCGCTTCAAGCAGATTATCTACGCTCTGCTCTCCAAGCTTCTCTAACCCGATCAGCTCTTCCCGATAATCCTTGAGCCGATAAATGCTTGGTAGATCCGAGATAAAGTTAAGCTCCAGGAACCGATCGATGAGCTTTTCACCCAGGCCTTCGATGTCCATGGCGCCACGACTCACAAAGTGCCGAATCTTGGCCGAGATCTGAGCGGGGCAATGCTTGTTGGGGCATCGCAAAATGACTTCCCCAGGCTTTTGGAAGAGAGCCGTTCCGCACTCCGGGCACTCGGTAGGCGCCACCGGCACCGGCAGTTCTTCCGTCCGCTTATCGAGCACTGGACCAACCACCTCTGGAATGACATCGCCCGCGCGTTGCACAATGACGATATCGCCTGGACGGACATCCTTACGGCCGAGATCCTCATAGTTGTGGAGGGTGGCCCGAGTGACCGTTACTCCTCCCACAACCACCGGTTCAAGGTCGGCCACGGGAGTTACCGCCCCCGTTCGTCCCACTTGCGTGAAGATATTGTTCAGCTTCGTAAACGCCTGTTCAGCGGCAAATTTGTAGGCCGTAGCCCATCGCGGTCCCCGCGCGGTGAATCCCAGGGTCTCCTGGGTATCCAAAGAGTTCACCTTGATCACCGCGCCATCGATTCCGAACGGCAAGGAAGGTCGCAAGGTTTGAATCTGATCGACGTATTCGATGACCGCTTCAATCCCGTTCAGCACCCTCGCCTCTGGACGCGTCGCAAAGCCCAGCCCCCTTAGTCTAGAAAGGATCCCACTCTGGGAATCGGCAAATCGCCGAGTGTCCAACTCAACGGCGCCCACCCCATAGGTGTAAAAATTCAACTTCCTGGCTGCCGTAAGGCGGCTATCCAACTGTCGCAATCCGCCGGCCGCTGCGTTCCGTGGATTCGCAAAAAGTTGCTCACCCTTCTCCGCCTTCCCTCGATTGAGCTCCGCGAAGACTTCCTTGAACATCAGGACTTCGCCCCGAATTTCGATGCGGCCGGGCAAATCACCCCTAAGTCGCAGCGGAATCCCCCGCACCGTTCTGGCGTTATGCGTCACGTTTTCGCCGGTCGTTCCATCGCCTCGGGTGGTCGCAATCACCAAAACGCCATTCTCATAGGTGAGTGAAATGGATGCGCCGTCGAATTTGAGCTCAACGAAGTACTCGACCTCATCTTCTGACTCCAAGACTCGCTTGATTCGTTGGTCGAAGTCACGAAGCTCATCGTGTCCAAAAGCATTGTCCAGAGACAACATCGGGATCAAATGTCGATGCTGCTCAAATCCTTCAATGGGGGGCGTACCGACCCGCTGAGTGGGGGAGTCGGGAGTTCGAACCTCTGGATGCGCCTCTTCCAGATTCTTCAGTTCGCGAAACAGACGATCATATTCGCTGTCACTTATTTCAGGTTCGTTGAGCACGTAGTAGCGGTAGTCGTGGTGCTCAATTTGGCGGCGTAGTTCCGCGGCTTTGGCGACGGGATCCATCGATGGAAGGATACCGCTGGAAACTACTCTTCGAGACCGGTTTCGAGGATGCCGTCAGAGACAAGAATCGTCGACCCAAATCGGATAGAGAGCGCAATCGCGTCCGAGGGCCGAGAATCGATCTCCATCTCTTCTTTGTCGGTTCGGAAATAGAGCTTGGCATAGTAAGTGCCATTCCAAAGGTCGTCAATCACGACGCGCGTCAGAGTCGCCCCAAGCTTGTCGACGATGTTTCGAAGAAGATCGTGTGTCATCGGCCGATCGGGATGAGTCCCTTCCAAAGCCAAGCTGATCGCACTGGCTTCGTAGGGGCCGATCATGATCGGCAACCGCCGCTCGCCATCCGTTACCAGAACGAAGCGTGAAATATTGCCGTTGTTCTCGGCGGCGAATACGCCTTCAACCTGAACTTCTACCAGCTCGCCCATGCTGCCCGGCTCACGACGGGGGGTTCCTCCATCGTATGGGAAGAAGGCCGGCGGTTGGTCCAGGTTATCCGGTTTTTCCGGGCCGTCAAATTCCTCGGGCATGCCTTTACGATACCTTGAGAAAGGGCGATTGGGCGGAATTCTTGGTTCTCGCCACCGGATTACGGTGGCGAGAAAACGGATTCAAATAAGGCTTAAACCGTAGCCTTAACGCGCTGAATGATAGTCTCCAAGAACGAGGCGTTCGTGGGAGTACGCTTGAGAAGTTTGATGAGGTTGTCGGTAGCCTCGACACTGTCCTTTTCCTTTGCCATTAGGCGGCGAAGTTGGACCACGCCTTCCAGTTCCTCTTTCTTAAAGAGCAACTCTTCATGGCGAGTAGAACTGCGGCGAATGTCGATAGCGGGCCAAATACGGCGCTCGGCCAATTCTCGATCAAGCACGATTTCGCTGTTACCCGTACCCTTCAACTCTTCGAAGATGGCTTCATCCATCTTAGAACCGGTGTCGACAAGTACCGACGCGATGATCGTAAGCGATCCACCTTCCTCAATATTTCGTGCCGCGCCAAAGAATCGTCGCGGGCGATAAAGAGCGGAAGGATCCAAACCACCCGTCAGCGTTCGACCGCTGGGGTTGATGGTGAGGTTAGAAGCTCGCGAAAGACGAGTGAGCGAGTCGAGAACGATAACCACGTCTCGCCCGGTCTCAACCAGTCGCTTCGCTTGCTCAAGACAAAGCTCAGCAACTCGCATGTGGTTCTCGGCAGGCTCGTCGAAAGTTGACGAGATCACCTGACCACGCACCGCTCGACGCATGTCGGTAACTTCTTCTGGTCGCTCGTCTACGAG
This sequence comes from Armatimonadetes bacterium 55-13, assembly GCA_001898035.1. GTDB lineage: Bacteria > Armatimonadota > Fimbriimonadia > Fimbriimonadales > Fimbriimonadaceae > 55-13. The sequence continues at coordinate 210,293 of MKRX01000027.1, read as the reverse complement.
GAGCACCATCAAATAGACCTCAGGGTGATTAGAAGTGATCGCGTTGGCAATCGTCTTCATCATCGTGGTCTTACCGGCCTTGGGCGGCGAAACGATGAGGGCGCGCTGTCCCTTACCAATCGGAGAGATCAGGTCGACGATTCGGGCCGGAATGTTATCCGGCATCGTCTCCATGACCAACCTTTCGTCGGGATAGAGGGGCGTGAGTTCGTCGAACGTCTTTCGGCGCTGCATTTCTGGCGAACCAGTCGCAAATCCGTTAACGCTCTCAACTCGGAGCATCCCCTTGTACTTCTCACCTTCTTTCGGTAAGCGCACTTGGCCAAAAACCGTGTCGCCTCCGCGCAATCCGAATCGCTTAACCTGCGATTGGCTTACATAGACGTCTTCGGAGGAAGGTTGATAGTTGTCCTTTCGCAAGAAGCCCCAACCATCGTTGAGAACTTCAAGAATGCCTTTGGCGTAAATCGCTTCGAATTCGGCATTCTTCTTTTGCAAAAGCAGCTCGATGAGCTCATGTCGGAGGAGACTCTTAGGATCGAGCTTGGCTGCCTTGGCTGCCTTAAGCAGCTCGGCAGGCGTCATTTGATCGAAATGGTTGTAATCGATTTCGGGCAATGCCTCGAGATCGGACTGGAGGTCGGCCTTGGGTAGACCCTCGCGATTACGACCGCCGCTACGTCGGCGACCACCGCCGCCGCCGTCGGACTTTCTGGGACGAAACTGATGCGTCATTTGGCTCCTGAAGCAAGGTTCAGATAATTGGAGTTGCGGGTCTTAGACTGACTCGCGGGGAATTAACCTTCGTGGAGAATGGCGATGTACGGGAGGTTACGAAACCTTTCACCGTAATCTAATCCATATCCTACCACAAATTCGTTCGGAATCTCGAATCCAACGTATTCGACCTGGGTCTGATGTTTCCTTGCTTCCGGCTTTGAAAGCAACGCCACAACTTTTAGCGACTTGGGCCGACGCGTACCGAGTAACTCGCGCAGATGACTGAGCGTGGTACCGGTATCCACGATGTCTTCAACAATCAAGACGTTTAATCCTTCGATATTGACGTCAAGATCTTTGCGAATTTGTACCACACCCGTGCTAGATTTGCCAGACCCATAGCTACTTACCTGCACAAAGTCCACTGTAGTCTGAGAAGAAAGAAGCCTTCCCAGGTCGGAAATGAAGTGGAGCGAACCTTTGAGAACTCCTAACAGCAGAATCGGCTCGTCACCGTAGTCAGCTTCGATCTTCTGCGACAGCTCCTTTATTTTCTCCTGAATTTCCTCGGCCGAAATGAGGATGGAAAGAGATTCGTTGAGCTTTACGGGCATTGCCGAATTAGGTTACTCGTTCCAATCAGTTGGTTCCAAGAAGATCGGTCTACTGTGTAGGTCCGGTCGCACCAAACTGCTCCCTGATTCTGCCAAAATCAGCCCAGAAATGGATTCCCATACCGAGATGGGTCTTAACACCCGACTTGCCCACTTTGGCGAAGATGTGAAGTTAGAGGGCGCGATAGCTCCACCGATTTTTCAGACTTCCCTATTCGTCTTTGATACCTTTGACCAGTTTGAGTCGGGAATCGTGGGTAATCCGGAAGGACCACCCTATCACTACAGCCGTATTGGCAACCCCACAGTTGACCTTGCCGAACGAAAAATCGCCGACCTAGAGGGGACCGAGGAATGCAAGCTGATCGGCACCGGTATGGGGGCGATAACGGTCGCCATCATGAGTTGTGTTGAGTCCGGCGCGCATGTGGTTGCCGTGGATACCTGCTACGGACCAACCCGAACACTTTTGTCGGACTATCTTAAGCGCTTTGGAGTGAAGGTCACCTTCGTCAGCGGTCTTTCCGCGGATGAAGTAATTGAAGCGATCACCCCTGAAACGACGCTTATCTACTTGGAGTCTCCCAGCAGCATCATTTTTCGTCTACAAGACATCGAGGCGATCACTAAGGTAGCTCGTGAACGAGGCATCACGACCGCGATCGACAACACCTACTGCACCCCCGTATTTAGCAATCCCGTCCAGTTCGGGGTGGACATTGTTATTCATAGCGGAACGAAGTTCTTTGGCGGTCACAGCGATCTGACTGCGGGCGCCGTTTGTACAACCAAGGCGCGAATGGACCGTCTGGCCAAGGAAGAAGTCAATCTGCTCGGATCAATCCTCGCCCCATTTCCAGCTTGGCTCTTGATGCGCGGGCTTCGAACTTTGGGTATTCGGATGAAGCGACATCAAGAAACTGGCAACATCGTTGCCAGTTGGATGAATGAGCAATCGCAGGTAGAACGAGTTTTTCACGTAGGTCTTCCTAACTTCCCCCAGCGAGAATTGTTCGAAAAGCAGATGCGGGGTTCCACATCGCTATTCTCTTTCGAGCCCAAGACGCAGGATAAGGAAAGAATTATGCGCTTTGTGGAAGGGCTGGAGCTGTTTCAATTAGGCGTCTCTTGGGGCGGGTACGAGAGCCTTGTCGTTCCTATCTACGGAAAGCCTGACGATTGGCTGGAACCCCGGTGGGTAATCCGGCTCTTTTGCGGCTTGGAAGAACCCGAAGATTTGATTTCAGATCTTCGGCAATCTTTAGCAGCCTCTGGATTGTAGGCAACAACGAAAGAGCCGCGCACGTATAATCCTCAAACCTCCATGAAGCGCTATTTTCTCGCGGCTCTCTTCCTCCCCTGCTTCGCGCTCGCCGATGTTCACTACACTCTGGAACCGCTACCAGCGGCAAAAAGTCTTCGTGTAGCCGTTCAGCTTGAGGATGCGAAAGCCATCGAGTCCTTTCGTATCCCAGCTTGGACTCCGGGAATGTACGTGCTGATGAATTATCAAGACAAAATCAGCGACATTAAAGCGACGGATGCAGAAGGCAGGCCACTTCACATTGAACCCGTCGACAAGCGCAAGTGGGTCGTAACCAATCCGAGCAAGGGCCCGGTTACGTTCAGTTACCGTGTCCTGGGCGATGATGGAGGACTAGGTTTTTTCGGGGCTAACGTTCGAGATGACAAGGCCTTTGTCAATGGAGCATCCACTTTTATGTACGTGGACGGTCGGCTCACGGAACGATCAACTCTCCGACTAAAACTACCGGCCGGATGGGATGTAGCCACGGCGATGAGTTCACAGGGAACTGAATTCGTGGCGGAAGGGTACGACGAGTTCATCGACCACCCCATTCAACTCGGAAAATTCGTCCGTCGCAACTTTACCGTTGAAGGGATTCCCTTTGAGGCAATCTACGTTGCGCCGGATAACAAACCACGTTGCGACGTGGACCGTGAAACGGAACGTCTACGCAAACAAAGCATTCCAACGGTGCGAATGTTTGGTGGAGCGTCATTTAAGAAGTACCTCTACATCATCCACTTGGCGGTTGGCGATTTCTCTGGTGGCTTAGAGCACCGGGCCTGCAACGTACAAGCGGTACCAAATCTTAAACCGCTCAACCTGGATACCTTGGCGACTCATGAGTACTTTCACGCGTGGAATGTGAAGCAGATTCGCCCCGCCGTTCTCGGTCCATTCGACTACACGAAACAGGTTCGCACAGGAAATCTCTGGTTCGCAGAAGGCGTCACCGATTACTACGCGTATAAACACACTTATGCGAGCGGATTGTTCGATTCTGACTGGCTCTTGTCGTCTCTCGCCGCGCAGATTTCGGATTACGAAAGTGGGCAAACTCGGCTGACGAAGACAGTGGAAGACTCCAGTCGCGAAAACTGGGAAAATGGCGGCTTCGGGGTTGGCGATCTCAGCTACTACACGAAGGGACTCTTGATCGGCTGGATTTTCGACGCCGAAATTCGAAAGGCCACTGGAGGCAGGAAGTCTTTGGACGACGTGATGAGAACTCTCTATGCCAGGTGCATGCTGCCCAATCCAGGTTATGGAGAAGATGAGCTGATCGCCACGATCAATACCGTGGCCGGAACGGATCTGACAAGCCTGTACATGGATATGGTGCGGTCCACCAAGCCACTTCCCTACGATCGCCTTCAAGACATTGGGCTAATGGTGATCAAGCCCGGCGAGGTTATTCCCGGCAGTGGCAGCAAGAAAGCAAATCGCTATTCCGTCGTGCGGGATCCGGAGATTTCGCCGGAAACAGCGCAACGCTTGGCGGGTTGGCTAGCTCGCTAGGGCGTCCGGATAGCATCGAAGAGGATCGTTGCCGCCGCACCAAGCGCACAAGCCAGTGACGCGTGCAGAAAGAGCGGACTCACTATTCCCGTGACGGCAAACACCACCATTCCGTTTACGAGTGCCATCGGTTGGCGATTAAAACGAAGCGTCCTTCGAATCTGGTGGCTAAAAAAGCGATCGCCGGCGATATAAACCACGATGGCGAGGAGGGCGAAACCAATGAAGGTCGGCTTCGCGAAGAACGCAACATGCTCCGCGACATTTAATGCCTGAGAAGCTTGGTAGGTCGAATAAAGTCCTTGGGGGGCATATGCAAGGCCATGGGAGAGTGGCCCCTGGGCAGCGCCAATGAAGGCAGGGACCACCGCGAACATTGCCACACCCCTTGGTAAACAACAACTAA
>MKRX01000027.1:187020-205694 GCA_001898035.1 Armatimonadetes bacterium 55-13 | reverse complement strand
AGAAGAGCGTGGCAAGGGCCAGAATTGAAAGCGGAATCGCCATCAGGATCAGCTTCCAGTCAAACCGCCACGAGCGAATAAAGGCCACCGATCCCACGCCGTAGGCACACCAGACCCCAAAAGCCTCGGTGCTCACTCTTGAAATGTGAGGGCCGATCGAGTTTCCAAGAACACTCCAGGTGGGATCAACCAACGTAGCCGTAACGAGCCCCACGAGCATTTCACCCAACAGAGGATGGGGATGTGAGAGAAGCCGCTTCACTACAAGATTCGATCCCAGTGCGGCCATCGTCAAGATTGCAGATGCCAGAACCAACCAGCTGAGCCACTTCGAGACTTGACCCGTTGCGGCAAGTCGTCCGCCTAAAATGAGAATCGCCGGCCCCAATATGAGAAGGCGAATCAAGATAGCGGCAAGACGCCCACTTTCTTCACGGACAATACAGAAGACGGCGCAACCCGCCACGTAGATGGCGAACACGGCCACGAATACCAGAAAGATCGGCCCGGTGTAATGCCCGAACTCGAGCCATCGATTGGGTCCGCCCCACCGATTAATATCTGTCTGAATCCAAGAATGCCGCTCGGGTTCCCGCAAAAGATCGAGCGCCTCAGTTGCGGGAACAAGGCCCGGGATACGAGCCAGCGAAGAAACTGGGATGCCATCGGGCCATCCCTTTCCTTTCAGCCAAGCTCGAGTCCAGGTCGTGTCCCCCTTTCCCGGGAGCTCTACGATCAGAGCACGACCCCCAACGCGAGTGACAATGCCTGCGACGTCGTCCCAAGCGTGTTGACCGTCGACGGTCGTAACGAGAAGTCCGGGTGGGAAGGGTCCAGAGAAAGCCGCAAAAGGGATTTGCAAGGGCCGCGTTAGGGCTGCTTGCAAGGTATCCAAGCTGTACGCGCCCGACTTGTCGGAAACGGCGATAACTGGTGTTTCCCCTAAATAAGCTCGGGTAGCTTCAAAGTAGCCCCGGTCCCCTAGCGAACCGGAATTCTTGGAGTTAGGAAAGGTCTTTGTGGTCTCAAACGAGGCATCGAGTTCTTGGCTCCGCCAATTCATCCCACTAGGAACCGACATGAGCCGGTTAATCCCCGTTGAGTCCGATGCAGGGGGCCACAAAATCCATAGCGGATGAATGTAGTCTCCCGCTGGCACCTGAGGACCGGCATCTTTGGCATGTATGAAAACGAGAATGTCTGAGGCAGGAATGACGGCGGAAATAAGACACAGCAGAACGAGCGCGATCAGGCGCATTCAATCCTCTGGACGGCCTCCACGATGGCATCCGGTGTGACATTGCCAATCATCCGATCGGGCGCCTCTATGACTTGATGAGGGGGGCGGAACCAGCCCCATTTGCGCGCAGGAGTTGGGCCAAAAACGGTAATCGTAGGAGCGCCCACACCCGCGGCTAGGTGCATCACGCCTGTATCTCCGCCAATCACAAGCTTGAGATTAGCAAGAACGGCCATTGACTCTCTAAGGCTGGTTTTTCCAACGAGCGAGACGCCCGGCAACCCGAGCGCCTGAACCGCCGGTTCTTCCTCTGGACCACCGACAAAAACAAGTTTGTGGCCGCGATCAATCAGCCCCTGCCCGACTTCCCGGAGGACATGGGTCGGTATCTGCTTATACTCGTGCCGAGCGCCGGGTTGGATTCCAATGGAACCGCCTTCGAGAAGCTGTGATGCAATCACTTTCTCCTCGGGAGATATCCAAAGACTCGGGAGCCTCTCGTCAAGATCAAAAGAATGTCCGGTGGCCGAAAGAAGATCGAGATAGCACTCCGCCTCGTTCTTCTCCGATTCGTAAGGAACTCTTTCGTTGAGAAGAAAACCTCGCCCTTCGGTTGTATGTCCGACACGAGCCTTGATGCCGGCAAGTCTGACGAGAAGCGCAGATCGAAAGCTCCGATTGACGACAAAGGCAATATCGTAATGGCCTTGTCTGACTTGCATCGCGGCTTTCCACAATTGCGGTAGGCGACTCAGATCGCCGGGATCGTGAACGCGAATGCGAAAGTCTGGGTATCGCAAAATTGGCTCGACGATTGGCGACCCAAAGATATCCATTGCCTTTGAATGCTTGGCTACGCCTCGTACCAGCGGCGACGCCATCACTGTGTCGCCCAGATAACTCTTCATCACGATCAGTGCGCGGTTAAAGGACATTCAGGATCGCTTCCAATACCGTCTCGACTTTAATCTCAGCGACCAACTCGTCCTCGCCGGGTATGAGAACCGTCAAATTGGCGAAGGGGGGCGCCCAAAGTCTATGGATACCATGACGAAAAAGTCCGACCGTCGGGGTTCCGGCGGCGGCAGACAAATGAAGAATGCCATTGTCGATGGTTAAGACCGCTTGAGCGCCCTGGAGAGCACCTACCACTTGAGGCAACGTCAATCTTCCTCGAAGATCTTCTACGCCCACATCCAGAAGACGTTCTTCGTCCTCCGCACCCTTCCAGTGCTTTCCCTGTTCCCTGGGAGGGGCTCCCAGAAGCCCAATGGCTTTTCCACTATGGACCAGGGTTGACGCCACCTCAATCCACTTATCGATAGGCCAAAGCTTTTCTGGAAGACTCGCCGCCGTGGCCACTAAAACATCGGGGATCTCGCGTCCAGGATCGGAGCTTGGGACTCGATATCTTGGAATGGGCCCCTCCAAGTATGCGAGGCGGCAAAATATTTCCGATATAAAGCCCGTCTTGAGAAACGGGAATCGCGAGGGAGTGTCTTCGTTCAGCCAATTCTTGTCCATGGCTAATCGCCCCATCTCGTCGTTGGCATAAGGTAGGTCCCCTCGACTATCGGAATTGAAGCATGGCCCTACTACGTAAGTCTCGGGACCAGCCAAAACTGCGGCGAAGGCTCTGGCCACGGGTTGTTGTTCAAGATTAATAACCAGATCATGAGGGGCCGATTCGAGGGCTCGGACGCAAACTTCCCGAAAGTCGGCGCCGTGCAATATATGCCCTTCGTCAAAAAGATCCGACGCATCCTGAAGCTCCCGTGTGCGCGTTCCACCAAAGTAGGATAAGTGAGCGGCGGGAAATTTATGCCGTAGCATCTGCAATAAGGGAGTTGCCGCGACAAAGTTCCCCAGGGCATCGTTAGCGATCACCGCGATTCTGGGATTCGGTGAAAGCGCTTGGCCCTGGTATCTCCTCATGGGCGAAATTGTAGCCTAAGGCCGCGGTCGTTGGCCTTCCAGAAGGCTAATTCAACGTCATTTGCATGAAGATGAAGCTGTTCCTATCCGTCTTGGATTAAGGCAAATCCACATTGCAGAAAATTCAGTCCAGAAGACTTAAGACATCGATTCCGCCTTGGGTATAACCAAGCGAGTCCCATGCCGATCTATCTTGGGCTTGACTGTGGCGGGTCCTCTTCGCGGGCGATGGCTCTTGACCATCAAGGGCAAGTGATCCACCAAGGGCAAGCTGGTTCCGCAAATCTCGTCTCTACTCCCGAACGCCGGCTGCGTTCCAATCTACTTCAGGCAACCCGAGAGTGTCCCGGAGCAGATTTCATTTGTGGCTGTTTTGCAGGGTTACTGACCGAAGACGACCGCCATCGTGCTGAAGGTTATTTAAAGTCGCTCTTTCCCACGGCGCGTGTGCAGGCCGAACCCGACTACGCGGCCGCTTACTCCGCGAGCGAGGATGGCACGGACATATGCGTTATTGCGGGAACCGGCTCACTTGTTTGCTCACGCAAAGACGGCCAAATGAGGAAAAGCGGTGGCCGAGGGTATCTCCTTGGCGACGTAGGTTCAGCGTTTAGGATCGGACGTGAGGCCATGCTTCATTTTCTGGATCACTCCAGCGAAGATACAGGCACGCTTAAGGAAACCATCGCCCGTTTGTTTGGCGCCACGGAGGAGAGAGATGTACTCAGCCATCTCTACCAACTGCCCTCGCCTCAATCCACGTTGGCAAAGTTGGCGAAGACCGTTGGCATTGATGCGCGTGAAGGTCATTCATACGCCCTAAACATCATCCAAGTCCAAATGAATCTACTGACAGATGTTGTGGCGAATCATGCCGATACTTACTTTAGCGCGGTCAAAGATTTGAAAATCACTTTGGCGGGTGGGCTCTGGCAAAATGCACCCCAGTTCCGCGACGCTTTCACGCATCAGCTTGAGGAAAAGCTAGCGAAAACCAATTTGGAAGTTCACCGCATCGTTAAACCTCCCGTCTACGGGGCGGTGATGCTTGCAAAGGAATTGGCATATGTCAACTGAATCCAGAAATCCAAGATCGTACGGCCTCGACAAGATGTCGGCAAGAGAAATCGTGCGACTAATGAACGAGGAGGAAGCGATTGTTCTACGCGCCCTCCAGGCAGCCGAAGAGGCCATTGCCGTTACCATTGAGAAAGCCTCAGAGGCCTTTTGCCGAGGTGGACGAGTGATCTACATGGGATCCGGGACAAGTGGTCGGGTGGCAACGATGGATGCGGCTGAAATGCCGCCAACGTTTGGCGTTGATCCTGACCGATTTATTGCGCTTGTCTCCGGTGGCGCCATGGCCAGCGCCAAAGCCGTGGAGGATGCAGAGGACGATCCGCACCAAGCCGTCGTCGCGTTGAATGAACTACGCGTGGATACCCGGGACATCGTGATTGGCATCGCCGCTTCTGGTACGACTCCTTACGTTCTGGGAGGCATTCGTCACGCAAAGCAAAAGGGGATATGGACATGTGGGATCGCCAATAATAAGGGAGCGCCCCTTCTTGAAATGGCCGAGCATCCCATCCTGCTAGACACTGGCCCCGAGATTCTCACGGGTTCGACGAGATTGAAGGCGGGTACTGCGCAGAAGCTCGTATTGAACCGTATCAGCACCGGTGCCATGGTTCTCTCCGGCAAAATCATAGAGAACCTCATGGTAGATGTCAAAGCAAAGAACCAGAAGCTCAAAGAGCGTTGCGCGCGCATAGTAAAGGAACTTGCTCCTGTAACCTATGACGAAGCATTTTCTCTGCTTGAAAAGAACGATTGGAGCATTCGAAAGGTTCTAGACCTTGTAAAGGCTACTCCAGTTGCCAGCGGCTAACCACATAACAAAAAGCCCCTCGCCTATAAACGGCGAGGGGCTTTTTGTTTATTGCTACATACCCTGAACTCGAAGCATCCACAATTGCTTCTCAAGCCCATCGACGACCTGGTGAAGCAAATCGGCTGTGACCGTGTCTGTATCTTCGATTTTCGCCATTCGTTCGCGAATGTTGTGGCACACCGTGCTCATCCGATCGGTCATCAGATCGATGACTTCAGCGTCACGCAGGAACCCAAGGGGAATGTGCGTCAATTGAGCGTTATCTGTCACCTCATGAGCCTGACCGGATGGAGAAACCGCCAAAGTCGAAATTCGTTCAGCGACAGTATCTACATCCTCTTGAACGAGGGCCCAGATTTCGTCGAGATGCAAATGCACCGCCCGAAAGTTCGGACCCACGACATTCCAGTGCGCCTGCTTGATAATGAGCCCCAGTGCAATAAGGTCAAAAAGAGTTGGCTGAAGTTCCTCGACGATGGCAGAGGTCTTCTTCTCGTCAAAAATTTCACTCTTGTTTACGGTCTTCATATAATCTCCTCTAGATGCCGATATCGGCTTCACTTACTAATACGATAACAATGCCGTTAGCGAGCCATCACGTCATAGGGCGCGGTAGGACCATTTGAACTATATTCGCCTTGAGAGAAATCTCGATAAACGATGGCGAAGGTTAAAGGAAGCAGCGGTAACGTGAAAATCATGCCAATACCGCAGGCGATCGCGCCTAATCCCGCAACCAGCGAGGTTAGGAAATAGAGTCCGGTCGCCATCCATAGATCGCCCTTTAGCAGATTCCAACTCGTGCCGACGGCTTCTCCAACGCCACACTTGCGAGCAACGATAATCGGCTGGGTGAGCATGAGGAGTCCTCCAACGATAAACCCGGGCAGATAACAGAGGATTGAGCCGAACACAACGCCTAACGCGATAATGAGTGAAGCGACTGCATGGGTGATCATCGAAGAGTCCCAAGCAAAATAATCTTTCATCGCTATGGGCTCGCCACGAAGCTTCTTGAGGGCCATTCGATACATCCCCGCATAGCCAAGTCCCTGAGCGATATAGAGGGCGATCATCGCTCCAAAGATCAACACGTAAAAGATGAACATTTGCCCCAGAGTTGGCGTGCGAGACGCAACCAGTTGGATGATTGCCACCAGATAGAGAGGCAAAAACGCCACGACCGCAAACACCGATGTGATGAATCCGGCAAGCGCCCAAGTTCCCAAATCCTGCGTCAGTAGTTTCCAGGCTTCGCCGATCGCCTCGATACGAACTCTAGGCCTTTGCGGCACACGTGGATATTCAGCGAATTGTGGTGGAACTTCGGACATTTCGCTTATGATATCTTGCGGCCGATGATTCTCAGCCTCCGATAGTCGGCAATCCAAACTCCATCTTTATAAAGTTGCGGACGAAGGATGGATTCTGCCCGTTCTACTGCCCTCTCGAACTCTTCTTTAGGCACTGTCGTCTGGATTGCATCTCCAAACAAAGCAAACCAATCTCGAACTCCACTTTCCCCAAGCAATGGGGTGGGACGTTCGAAAAGCCAAGCGAGAGTCGGCTCGATACCTTCCGATTCGAGCATAGACGAGTATTCGCCAATCGACGGAAAGAACCATCTGTGCCCCACTTCGCCCAATCCCATTTCCTGGAAGGCTTGAAAGAGTCCTCCAACCAGAATGGACACGTTGCCCTTTCCTCCCATCTCAATGACAAATCTTCCTCCGGGTTTGAGCGCTCGCGCCATCGAGACGACTGCGCCTTTCGCGTTCGAGACCCAATGCAAAGCCGCATTGGAAAAGATGGCGTCGAATGGATCCGCAAACTCAAAGTGCGCCGCATCTGCTTGAACAAACTCGATTTCCGGATAGGTCGAGCGGGCCGTTTCTACCATGTTTTGACTGGAGTCGATCCCAATAACGGTAGCTCCCGACGCGCTGATCTGTTGCGTGAGGTGCCCTGTGCCACAACCAACGTCAAGAATCCTCTCTCCGGCCTGGGGTTTGAGGTCGTCGAGAAGAGCCTTTCCGTAGTCCGTTACAAAGTGAGCAGCTTGATCGTAGAGACTGGCATTCCAGTCGGAGGGGGGCATGAAACTAGGTTACCCGTCCGCCATAAGCGATGACTTTCGGTAAAGTTTGGCCACGTGAGAGATACCAGTAGTGCGACCGAATTTCCATAAGTCATCGGACTCTTGCGCGTTCATGTCATAAAATGGATTATTCTCCGCTCTCTTTCGCTTGGCTTAACGTGATCCTATGTCTGCCCCGACCCACTCTTTGAAATCAGCCGCCCTTCCGGCCATGCTGACCAAAATTGCAGGTTCAGCAGACCTGTTCCAATCGATTGACGACGAACTGGAGCTATGCCGCGCAGTCGTAGAATTTGCACGTAACGAACTCGGAGTCGAACGCGTATCCATTCATCGATTCTTCGAAGATGGAATGCTGCACGGTACGTATGGAACGACGGACCGAGGTCAGACGATCGAAGAAACTTCGGCATCCTATCCGGTCGGCGAGCTTTGGCTCAAACTCTATCTCCATAGCGATGGGTGCCCCAAATACTGGATCGATAGAGGCGCCGAGTTAAGCTACATTGAAAACGGCAAGGCGATTTCCAGTCGTGTGGGATGGATCGGTTCCACCCTAATCGGCCATCCGCCGATTCCGTATGGAGTCATGTTTCACGATTCGGCGTTGTCCGGCAATTCCCACGATCCCGTCATCCATGAAGCGCTGTCCACCCTCTGTGCCGTCATTGCCGAGATCTTCGAATCTCGAGGTATTCGTCGTCTGCAAATGCTTCGATTCTCGGACGAACTTGAGGATCCCGGCGAGCCAATAAAGCCGAGAGAATTTGCTAAGACATCGCCCCCGAACTCAGGATTGGCATTAGTTTGGATTGACGATCAACAGCGAATCATTGAGGCGAATTCCTTCGCTCGCGAATTGATTGGTAGTCAGGAGACTCGTCTGACCGGACTCCCCATTGATCAGGTTTTTTCACAATCTTCGCACCATTCCGAACTCCTCAATCTATGGAACGATCGTTCGCCGGAGTTAACTCGGCGGACGACGGTGTCCTACATGGAACACCAGTTGGACATGGACTGGCGAGTCATATCTAACGCTCCTCATACGTCCGGAGCAACCTGGCTCCTTGTCGGTTCCGATGTAACTCATCACATGGATAAAGTGATGGACCTCCATCGCCGACACATGCACACGTATGGTCAGTACGCCATTCGAGCCGAGGATGCTCGACTAGCCAAGCAGGGGCTTGAGACGGAAATCGAGCGCAGGTCTTTTGTCGAAGACATCTTGCGAGAAAGAAATTATGAACTTGAGCTTCTCGCCCACTCAATCGCCCACGATCTCCGCGCCCCTCTTCGAGCGATCAATGCCAATTCAACCTTCATCGCTGAAGAGTTTGGAATCCAGGAAGAATCGTTCTTTAGCTATCTGGAACGTATTCGGAGCAACACGCGCCGCATGAACGACCTGCTTGACGGTCTGGCCGCCGTGCTCCGCCTGGGAAGGGCCGCAGATCCTCCCCGGTTGATTGTCTTGAGCAGCATCTTTCAACAAATCCTGCTCGACTTGGGAGAGACCGATGCCCGACTGGTCCATGTGGATATCCCCAAAGAACTCCGTATTGAAGGCTTTGGTGCAGCCCTGTACGTACTCTTCCTCAATCTTATCTCCAATGGCTTGAAATTTAGCCGCGCGGGTACGCGCTCAGAAGTTTGGATCAAAGGCAGGTCGGAACACGAACAATGTGTGATTGAGGTGTCGGATAACGGGATCGGGATTGATGCCCACTACGTTGAGAAGATTTTCGAGCCATTCAATCGAGGCGTCACCGAAAAAGAATTTGAGGGCTCAGGCATTGGACTTACCATTGTCCAAAGAGCGATCGCACTCCACCGAGGGAAAATAAACGTGGTCTCCACACCGGGTGCGGGGACCACGTTTAAGATTGAACTGCCGATTCAGGCGCCAATTCGATATGCCGTAGCCGTAACCGACTAAGCATTCACCTGAATCATTTCGAATGCTTCAATGGTATCGCCTTCTGCAAAGCCTTCCCAGCCCTCGAAGGTGACACCGCACTCCATACCCATCGTAACTTCCCGTACATCATCTTTAAGGTGCTTCAAGGAAGCGACCTTTCCATCGTAAATGATGTCCTTACCCCGTCTAACCCTACAAAGCGCGTTTCGAATTACCTTGCCATCGGTGACATAGCATCCAGCGATAACGCCCTTTCGCCCGAATTGGAATCGGATACGGATATCGACCGATCCGAGGTACTGCTCTTCGAACTTGGGTTCGAGCATTCCCTTTACCGCGGCTTCAATATCTTCGATCAACTCATAGATGATCGTGTAGGTTCGGATTTCGACTTTATGCCGCTCCGCCTCCTGCTTTGCTTTGCCTTCCGGCTTTACATTAAAGCCAACCACAATGGCGTTCGCCGCACTGGCCAAGAGAATGTCAGATTCGGTTATAGAACCAACGCCGCTCAGAATGATCTTGGTTTCGACTTCCTCATTCTTGACCTTTTCGAGCATGCCTCTTACTGCTTCAACCGAACCCTGAACGTCTGCTTTGATAACCAGATTGAGTTCCTTTAGCTCTTCCGTGTCGAGTTTCTTGCGCAACTCACTCAGGGTCATACCGCGGCTGACGACGACAAGGTTTTTCGCCCGGTCGGCATCGACTCGCTTGGTGGCGACTTCACGTGCGCTTCGCTCATCAGGAGCCCACTCAACCTGATCGCCCGCCTGAGGTACTTCGCTCAAACCAAGGATTTCGACGGGAGTGCTCGGCCCGGCTTCCGCCAGTTTTTCACCCGTATAGTCGGTCATCGCCTTGATTCGACCGTAAGCCGTTCCCGCAACCACGGAATCGCCGATCTTAAGCGTTCCTTCTTGGACGAGAATCGTGGCAACTGGACCGCGGCCTTTTTCAAGCTTTGCCTCGATGACGGATCCCTGCAATTCACCTTTTGGATCTGCCTTCAACTCCATGACTTCTGCCTGGAGCAAGATGCCTTCCAGCAGGTCCTTGACGCCCTCACCGGTGTGAGCCGATACGGGCACACACATGGTTTGACCACCATAGGCTTCGGGAATGACTTCAAATTCCGTAAGCTGCTGCAGGACTCGATCAGGATTCGCGTCCGGTTTATCGATCTTGTTCACCGCAACGATCATCGGAACGTTGGCATTCTTGATGTGCTGAATCGCTTCGCGCGTTTGCGGCATGATGCCGTCATCGGCGGCAACCACCAAGATCGCAATGTCAGTGACCTGAGCTCCGCGAGCACGCATCGCAGTAAATGCTGCGTGACCAGGCGTATCCAGAAAAGTGATCTTTCCTTCGGGAAGCTCAACCTGATAGGCGCCGATATGTTGCGTAATTCCGCCATGCTCTTTCGAAGCAACGTTCGCCTTTCGGATGTAATCCAAGAGCGAGGTCTTTCCGTGGTCAACATGGCCCATGATGGTGACGACCGGGGGACGAAGTTGCGCCCCCCCTTTCTTGCCTGCCGAGGATCTATCCGTCGGACGGGGCTTGGGAGCGTCTGCCCATTGGATCGCGTAACCGTAGTTCTGAGCAACTTTCTCCGCTACGTCATCCTTTAGCGCCGTAGTGAGAGTAGCCATGACCTTCATCTTCATCATGAGGGTCTTCTGAATATCCGGCTGGGCAACGTCGAGCGCAACGGCTAGGTCCCGTGGAGTGCGTCCCGGCTGAAGGGTGATGGACTTCGAATCGGATTGATCGACGACCCCTTCCTTCACCAGATCAACGGTCTCGTCGTCCGCCTCGAAGTTGGAGCCATCATGCTCAAGTCCCAGGTCATGGAGGACGGTGTAAACCACACCGGGCACAACCTTGAATTCTTTTGCCAAATCTGCGATGGCGACGATCATATTTTTCTTCTTTACCTCAGTTTGCATACCAGTTCTTGCTTTAGTTCGGCCTTAGAGGCCTCATCAACAGAACATCTCAAAGCTCTCGCGAGACGTTCCTTCGTTAGGGCCGCGTCGATGCAGTCCTGGCTCGGACAGATATAGGCGGTTCGGCCCATCCAATGTCCTAAACACAAAACAACGCGCCCCCCGACCTGTCGGGAGACGCGAAGGAAAGAGTTTTGATCTCCCTTACGCTTACATCCGATACAGGTCCGTTGTGGCTGTGCCATCACAGGTCATGGTTTGAGCAACGAAGGCCCGATGGGCCTTCGAGTTCAAAACCGTTGTCACTTCTTCCCTTCCGCAGACGCCTGACTATCGCTGCGGATATCGATTTTCCAATCGGTCAGACGCGCGGCAAGCCGAACGTTTTGACCACCCTTGCCGATTGCGAGAGAAAGCTGCGTATCGGGGACAACCACATATGCGCTTCGCTCTTCCTCATTAAGTTTGATGCTGTTTACCTTCGCCGGACTCAATGCGTTCGTGATGTACGCATAGGGGTCGTCTGAGTAAGGAACAATGTCGATCTTCTCGTCGTAAAGTTCATCCACGATGGCCTGTACCCGAGCGCCTCGCGGGCCCACGCACGATCCGACTGCGTCTACTCGCTCATCGGTACTGACGACGGCCACTTTGCTGCGCTGACCGGGTTCTCGGGCAACACTCTTAATGACCACGATTCCCTGGGCAATCTCCGGGACTTCCAACTCAAACAATTTACGGAGAAGATTGGGGTGCGTTCGACTGACGATTACACGCAACCGCTTGGTGCTGTCATCAACACGTAATACGTACACCCGAAGCCGGTCATTCGGGCGGTAGGGCTCCGTTGGGACCTGCTCCCGCTTGGGCAACTCACACTCAATCTTATTGACCTGAATGTAAATACTCGATCCCTCGCGTCGGCTAACCGTCCCGGATACGACGTCACCCATCTTCTCGCTAAAGACGTCGTGAATCTGTTTCGTCTCCGCTTCCCGGAGCTTCTGGCTGAGCACCTGCTTAAAGACCGTGGCGGCAATACGACCAAATCGGTTGGGATCGACGTCCATCTCAACGAAATCGCCGATTTCAACGTCCGAACGCTTCTTCCGCGCATCCATGACGCTGATCTGATAGGCGGGTTCCGTTACGAACGCCACAACTTCCTTACCGACGGTTGCCGACCAACCCTTCATTGGGTCGAGCTTAACGTGGACTTCGACCTTGACGTCGTGGGGGACGTTAATAAAGTTCTTGTAAGAGGCCGCCAACGCCGCTTCGATTTGCTGAACCAGCTCCTCGACGGCGATGTCCCTTTCTTGGGCGATTTGCTTCAGCTGCTGCATGATATCCATCGCGGTCTTCTCCTCCAAAGGCGTACAAAAAAAGGCGGCTTAAAGCCACCTTTAGGCGCCTTTTTTCTATTGGTTTGAGTATAGCACAACGACTCGTTTAGATTCAGACTTACTGGGCCTGTGGTAAAAGACGATCGTGCCATCTACGTTTACCGTTTTCGTCCGAGGCATCGAGTTCTACGGGTTTCATGGCGTACCCGCTGAAGAGCGCGTCATTGGGCATCGCTATCGGGTCGATATTGAGATGAAGGTTGCAGGCGATGCCGATACCAGCGACCTCATTGAAGACACCGTGGACTATGGAGCTATTTCGGTTCTAATCGCTCGAATGGGACAAGAAGTGAAAGTGCTGACCGTGGAGAGATTGGCACGCATGATGGCGGAAAGACTTCTGGATGGCTATCCCACGATCCAAGACATCAATATTCGAATCGCAAAGCCGTTCCCTCCTGCTCCCGTAATCGCATTGGAAGCAGGAGTCGAATTGAGAGTCACGCGCTAGAGGCTGCGAAAGCCCTTGGGGATTCTAAGTCGCTCGAACGACTCGATGGCAAATCGGTCTGTCATGCCGGCGATGTAATCGATCGCGCCTTGGACACCCTCATAACCTTCTGGAAGTGCGCCCGGTTCAACGAAATGGCCGAACAGTTCCTTTACAATTTCTTGAGCGCGCCGCGTTTCCGGCAGCACAACCTGTTCATTGAAATAGACGTTTGAAAACATCCAGTCTTTCAGTTCGTTCATTCCGTCTAGCAGGCGTGGAGATAGCTCAATGGCCGGGCGGTCCAGGCTGTTTTTGACTACATCCAAGACCATCGTCTTGATTCGATCAGATTGGTTCTTTCCGAGCCAATCGAATTGAGATGGCAATCCGACGATAACCCCAGCCCGGATCGCATCGTCGATATCGTGGCTGAGATAAGCGATCCTGTCGCTCACTCTCACAACGGCCGCCTCCAAAGTTGAAGTTGGCATTCCGTCGCTTGCCGTAAGGTCCTTAGCGCCCTTACTGTGACCATCAATTCCTTTTCGGGTCTCTTCTGTCAGGTTGAGATCCTCTAGCACGTCCACAATTCTGAGTGATTGTTCGTAGTGTCTAAAGCGGGTAATGGTGGGGTGGCCGAGGGCGCGCACAGCATCGTCAAGAGCTTGTTCTCCGGCATGACCAAACGGAGTGTGTCCGACGTCGTGCCCAAGCGCGACGGCCTCGATAAGGTCCTCGTTGAGGCGAAGCGCGCGCCCGATGGTGCGGGCGATCTGGGACACTTCAAGCGTGTGCGTTAGCCGCGTCCGATAATGATCGCCCACGGGCGCGATAAAAACCTGAGTCTTATGCTTTAACCTTCGAAAGGCCTTGGAATGAAGAATCCGATCCCGATCTCGCTGAAAGCAGGTTCTCAAGGGATCTTGAGTCACTCTGCGCAGGCGACCAGCGCTCTCGGCAGCCTTGGCGGCATAGGAGGATAGCGAGGCTAATTCTCGTTGCTCGATTTGCTCTCGCACATTTTGGGTCAACGTCACGCAGTACAGACGGCTAGAATGGGAGCGACGATGCTCCAGTTGCCAACTGCCCAGGACCGCATTGTGATGACCGAAGAATTCCCCGGCTTTTCCGTGGAAGAGCTCTTCGCCCATTTTGTACAGCCCGACCTGCTCTGTCTTTGGTGGCCGAAGGAAGCAGAGGTCGATCCCCACGCAGGAGGTCGCTATCACCTGTTTTGGCCCTCTATGAGTTGGAGTCTGTTAGGCACGATTTATGAATTCGTGCCCGATGAAAGGGTTGGATTCACTTGGATTTGGGAAGGCGGTAAACCAGCGGACAATCCGCTCAAAGTCTTAATTGGATTTGGCAGATCGGAATCTGGCGCAAGAATCCTGTTGGAGCATGGCCAATTCGAACCAGAGGATGCCGAAGCTCGTGAGGGAATTATCGAAGGCTGGATTCACTTTGGAGCCAAATTGAAATCGCTTCGGACCTAACGTTTCTTCCAGAAGCGGTACTTCGCCAAGGTCCAGAAGGCTTCGGGGGCATCAGTCCAGCGTATCTTTTTCCCTGCCGCTTTCGTGCGAGGGATATAGCTGATAGGAACTTCCTGGATTTTCTCCCCAAGTCGGGCCGCTTTGGCCGTAACTTCGGGACAGAACTCAAATCGCCGGCACTCCAAATCCATGCTCTGAATGAGCTCCGTTCGGAAGGCTTTGTAGCAAGTCGCCTCATCGGTGACGGGCTGAAAGTAAAGGAGGCGGACGGACCACGCTAGCAATAGGTTGACCAATTTATTAGGCGCGGCCATACCCTTAGGCATTCCCTTTTGAAAACGGGTGCCATAGACAACGTTAGAACGGCCATCGAGGATGGGTTGAACTACCGAAGGAATTTCTTCGGGTAAGTATTCAAGATCAGCGTCTTGAATAATCGTTGCCTTGCCCGTCGCATACGGTAACGCTTTGCGAATTGCGTTGCCCTTGCCGGTCTTCGTTGGATTGGTCAGAACCAGAACCTTATCGCCAAACTCTTTCAGAATTGCGGGAGTTCGGTCCGTGCTCCCGTCGTCGACAACGATAACCTGAGTCACCAAAGGGACGGCAAGCAGTCGATCGACGACTTCGCCGATCGTGTCCTCTTCGTTCAGCGCCGGAACTATGACGGTTACATCCGGCTGGCCTTCAGGCATGCGGGTGATGATACTCAGGTGGTCGCTCTCAGTGGTATGAGGGTTTTGTTCTTTGGCTACGATGCCAAATGAGAAGCGCAACAAATGGGCCATCTAAAGCAACTCAACACCGATAAACCGGATTTGGTGCCATTAGGGTCGTTTGGGATTTTGGTTTTTCCCTTAGCCCGAAGAACTCCGCCTTGGAGTTGAAGACTCTGAACCCGAATCGCGCCAAAAAGATGCAGGTCTCGGTCGAGATCGACCACCGGATTCAGCGCCTTGAGCAAGACTTCCTGTGATGCCTCATCGGCTTCCTTTCCATCGAAGGTGATACGTACATTGGTGAGGACCAGTCGATTGCCATCTGGCGTCTCCAGACTTCCTTCGACCTTGAAATTCGTATTGAAAATCAGGAATTCTCCATAACCCTCGACAACCGCCCGGTTATCCTCCAAGCGAATGTTGAGTCGTTTTATCTCCCGGAACTTCCAAAGGACGAATTCTCTCAGCGCCTCCTGCTTGACTTCGACCTCGCCGGTCCCTTCCCCAGATCGCGTTAGGCGAATTCGGCCGTGCTTGGTTGCCAACCCAAAATCGAACCGGCAATCCGGAATCCTTGCCCGAAGTCGCTCGACCGCGAGATGGCCAAGAGTGAACCGCTGCAAATCAAGTTTGAGTTCATTCAATCTCCCTTTCTGAGAGCCTTCGGGATTCGTGAAGAAAGGCAAGCCATCTGTTTGAAAATCTGCGGCCGTAATAGTGGCTGACTTTAGTCGACCGTCCAGTATTGCGAAAGGATCGAATTTTGTCCGAACTTTTACCTGTTTCTTCTCGCCGATCAACTTCGCCGCAATGTCCTTCCCCGCGGCATTTTCGAACCTTCTGACCTCATTTCCGCCGATCCCGAACAACAATCCGGCGATTCCCAAAGCAATTAGGAACATCGGCCCGCCACAGTTTGTTGGTTCATAACGTAGTTCATACTTGAATCTGCGGCAAAATAAGCCGTTTTCTTTGGGGAGAATAGCCCATTCTGGCCTTCATTCCCGGAGCACCGAACGATGTCTGAATCAGTGATCGATCCTCTCGCGACGACCGTCGTAGAGTCTTACGACATGCTTCGCGCCGATAGTGGGCGCTTTCCCATAAGTGATTTCTCCGTCATTGAGTTATCTGGAGAAGATCGCAAAGGATGGCTGCAAGGCCAGGCGACCAACAATTTGCGGTCCTTGGATTTTGGCGCTTCTTCTTCCTTTTGTCTTTGCGAACCGACCGGTCAGATCCAAAGCGTTTGCAATATTTGGTCAATACAGGACCGTTTTCTCCTCACTCTCCCAACCAATAGTCTCTCGGCGTTTCTTAAGCGTGTGGAACAAATGGTGATCATGGAAGATGTGGCCGTGCGCGTGTTGGAAGATTTCGTTTTGTACAGCCTTCAGGGTCCAAGCGCTTCATCTCGACTATCCGCCTTCGCTCAACTCCCAAATCTTGATGCACATGAGACAGATTGGGATGGCGTTAAAGTTGCTCTTCTCCGGTCGAATCGAGCTGGACAGGGTGGCTGGGATGTGGTGGTTCCTCGGGATGCAGCCAAAGTCGCAAAGGCTATCGAAAACGAATTCGATTTGATCGAACCAGAAGCCGCTAATATCGCTCGACTCGAGGCAGGAATTCCAAAGTTTGGCGTTGACATCAATTCGAAGACGATGCCTCCCGAACTGGGTCAAGCGTTTGACGCCCAGCATGTCAGTTACAACAAGGGGTGCTACACCGGTCAGGAAGTCTTAATGCGAATCCACAGTCGAGGTCACACGAACAAGACTTGGATGGGGCTCATCAGTGATGAACCACTCGAAGTTGGAGCCTCCGTTAAGCACGCGCGACGAGCAGACGCAGGTGAGGTAACCAGTGCAGTTTTCTCCCCTACGCTTGGCTTCATTGGCGGAGCTATCCTTAGAAATGAGGCAGCGATGGATGGCGACTGGGTAACCGTTGAGACATCTCGCGGTCCGATTGAAGCGGAAGTTCGCGAGATGCCCCTATTACGGCTAGACTGAGCGCTTTTTTGCGCTCATAGCCATAAAGTGTCCCGCCAACAAGGCGATGATCAGGATGATACTGGCAATGCTGAGCACGCCTGCCGGCCATTTTCCGAGTTTGATGAACTTAGGCATAAACTGCCCAAGAACAAGGATGGCAATCACGAGAGAACCAATCCGCCCTGCCCGTGGGTTGGATCGTGTCCACCCCAAGCATGCAAATTGAAGAACGCCAATGAGCACTCCCGCAAGTGAGAAGTATTCCTTCGCCGAGATCGCCCCGTAGATTCCGAGAACGATACAAAGAACGGCGTAGATGACGATGAGTAGGTTAAGGCCTCGCATCGGCCTTGAGGGTACCCGCCTCTTTGCTCCTTGACCGTTCGCTGAGACCGTTGGCCCAAAAAGAAAAAAGGCCGTTCAGTCTCTCAACTGAACAGCCATGCCGGACCCACCCAAAAACTGGGCGGGACAGCGGCCCCTTCTTGTTAAAGCGTGTGAAGAGTGCCTTGAGGTTTTTTTAGGGATCCCATTCTCCATTCTTGCGAATTTCGAATGTTGAGCCTTCACGCTGTAAGTTCCCTACTCAATATGAGCGCATTTGAGTTCCCGAAAGTTCGAAGTTTTTCGAGTTAAGTCGAAAGTCCCGCACTTTTAACCAAAATCACCGGGATCGGGCCTCTTGTTGCAATGCAACAAGAGACGCAAAACTCAGATAAATTTTGGTTATGCACAGATTCCGCGCATGTTTGCGATCAACTGTACTCACCTTAAATAGGAAACCTAGTCGTTGCCAGATTCCTTTGGGAGGACGATTTCCTTCATCTAAAACGTTCGAACTTCTTCAAAAATTTCGCATGCCTAGGACCTGAGCGGGACTTTCGACGCTCTTGGAATAAGCGTTGCCGCGATCCAGGCAGCGAGACCCGCCATCACGTAGGGCGCAGCCCGGTTGATGTCGAACAGCCAACCACCCAAGATGGGCCCAAGAAGAAAGCCTACCGATCTGGCAGATTGCAGCATCCCAAAAAGTTCGCCTTGTCTGGACTCAGGAGTAATACCAGAACAATTTGTGTTTACGGTCACGCTTGCAACGGCCGCTCCCCCTGAATAAACGCAACTCACCACCAAAACCAACCCCAACGACGGTAAGAACGGAGTGAGTAACAATCCTATTCCTTGAAGGATGTATCCAGAACGTAGGAGCCAAATATCGCTTATTCGACGAGAGATCATCCCGTAGAACACTCCCTGTACCAAGAAGGCGACGAGAGATTCAGCGGCGAAGATCGCTCCAGATGCGCCTTGCGGCTTGGTGAACGTCATTCCCATCGCTTGGAGCGGAAAATCAAATTTAAGGGCCAGCAATCGGCCAAAAGTTCCCTCAAGACATGCCAGAGCAAACCATGCAACGGCGGCAATAGCAAATAGCTGCCGAAGCAGTGGAACTTCTCGAACGAGGCTGAAGTCAAGTAGCGATTGGCTTGCAGACGTTCCTCCTCCACCTTTCACGATTGACTCATCAGCGGGAAGACCGAAGAAAACTACCAAGACAGCAAGAATCGATGCGCTAGCGG
>MKRX01000027.1:137146-187012 GCA_001898035.1 Armatimonadetes bacterium 55-13 | reverse complement strand
CCCATTAACTGGCTTCCGCCCCGCTCCACAAGGAGCCCACCAATAAATGGACCAGCAATCAACCCAACGGAGATCGCTCCACTGATTCTCCCGATGGCGGCGCCCCGTTCTTTTTCCTCCGCTCGATCCGCAAGATATGCCTGAGCCGCCACCACATTCGCTGCCGCAAATCCCGCCAAGATTCGGCTGAACAAGATTCCCCAAAGATTGGTGGAGACCGCATAAATCAACATCGATAAGGCGCTGAGCAACGTGCAAATAATGAAAACCGGCTTTCGACCGATCTTGTCGCTCACCAACCCCCACCGTGGAGACGCGAGTATTTGAACTCCAAAGAGGCTTGATAAAATCAACCCGATTACAGGCCCGGAGGCTCCAAGCTCTTGAGCGCGAAGTTGAACATCTGGGAACGCCATTCCAAATCCGACTAGGTCGAGGAAAATGGCGACAAGCAGGGGCGCTTCGTAAAGTTTCATGGAAGCGGAACCCCGATTGTATCCGCTCTTCATGACATGATCGAGCGAACAAGCCGACTGGCACTATTTCTTAAAAATGACGATCAGCATCCCCCGTGCCGGAAGAGCTTCAAGAGACATCTATTTTCGACGGATAATTTTTGAATCGCCTGTTCCCTATTTGAGGAACCGGTTACCCTCCATGTTGACCATCGTAACCATGTTTGCCCTTTGAATTCCGACATCAATTCGGGTGTGTGAATCCAAAATGATGACGGGAGTCTAGCGACGAAGGATTTGTGGATTCCTGGCCAATATGTCCTTGAGCGCTATTCTCGCTCGATTTAGGCGGCTCTTAACGGTTCCCACGGGCAAACTGAGGAGCGTGCCAATCTCTTCATAAGTCATCTGTTCTCCGTGATACAAGACGATCATGGTGCGTTGGATTTTTGTTAGCTGGCAGATCGCGCGACGAACTTGCAACGAGTGCTCCGCCCGCTCAGCCACATCATAGGGAGTCGAATGTGGGTCGATTACCTGATGGCGCACCTCCCCGTCGTCCGTTTCACGCGCTGCATCCAGACTCATTACCACCTTCAGCGACCGTCGTTTGCGCATGTCTAGAAAACAATTTCGCAGAATTCTGTACAGCCAGGTCGTAAACGCACTGTTGCTCCGAAATTGATTGATCGCTCGGTAAACCCGGATAAATCCCTCTGAAACCACATCTCGCGCTTCTTCGGCATGTTTGGTGAGTTTGAGGGCATATTGATAGGCCCGAGGTTGGTATCGTTTGACCAACAAGTCGAAGGCGATCCTATCGCCTTGCTGACATCTTTCGATAAGAAAGAGGTCACTAATCAATACCTGCTCCATGCTCTCCTCCTCGCAATACGCGGAATGCTTGCGTCTAAAGCTAAACGCAATCAACATCATCAGTGTGTGCTTCAATGCGGAGACATGCGCGTCCGTTGTTTTACGGACAAACAGAACCTAGGTGTTTTCCGTCTCGGGTAGATCGACTTTGTTTTTCTTGAGTTCGCCAATCGTAAAAAAGAAAGTCGTTCCTAATCCAGGACGTGATTCGACCCAGATTCGACCTTCATGGCGCTCAATAATTCGGCGGACATTTGCGAGACCAATTCCGGTGCCTGGATAATCCCCATCGCGATGCAATCGATGAAATGGTTCAAATATCTTTGTCGCATCCTGCATGTCGAAACCGATTCCGTTGTCTTTGATCGAGAAAATCGCTCCGCTTCGAGTCCGATTCTCCTTCACTTCGATGACCAGGTCTGAATCCATCTTCGAATACTTACAAGCATTCTCGAAGAGGTTGTGAATGGCCAGCTTCAACAACAAAGGGTCGGCCGTCACCACCATATTGGGTTGGATGTTGAAATCGATCGTCCGGCATGGCCACGGTTCCAGCCGAAGTTGATTCCCCACCTCATCCATCATTCCCGTGATATTGACCCATCTAGGTTTTAGGGCCGCGTTTCCGAGTCGCGCGTGATTCAAGAGATCGTCAACCAATTCCGACAAACGTCCAGCAGATCGACCAATACCATCCAGGAGTTCCTGGTCATCCGTGGACAGCTTTCCTCCTAGCTCCTCTGTAAGCAAGGTGCTAGATGCGACGATGTTTCGCATAGGAGCACGAAGGTCGTGCGAGATGGAGTAACAGAAATTGCTCAACTCCTCATTTGCTGCTCTCAGTTCGGAGGTCCTCTCTTCAACTCGAACTTCAAGTTCATCCTTGAATCGCACCAAATCCACCTGTCGCCGCTCGATCATTTTCCAAAGCCCAACAAGGATGAGACTGACCATGAAATAGAGCAAATAGGGCACGTACGGCAGGCTTTGATAGTTCCCAGTGGGCGTCTCGATTATCGGAGTCGTCGTATTGGGATTGGCCGCGTATGCGACGATTGCTCCAATGATGGACGTGATTGCGGCATAGATCCCGCCTCCATAGCTGGCGGCAAGCAATATTACGGGGACGAAGAGAAACAACTGAACCTGCACGGGTTCCTTGCCCAGAAAGATCCTTCCGAAAGCAAGCAGAGCAAGCATGCTCAGCCCAATCATGGCCCAGCGAAAGAAGACATGTCGTTGACTCGCCCACGAAAAAGCTCTCGTGGCGCCCTTGGTCAGAAACATGAGCTTTTCGTAGAAAACGTCTTCGAAGACGCTCCACTTTTCTTGAGCTTGCTGCTGGAATGCCTGAATAGCTTCCTTCTTGTCTTCCTTCAATCGTTCTCCTACGGTTGCGCTCATTTCATCATTCCCCTTCAGTTACGAATACATGACTGCTATGATCAATTTGACCGACCCTGTCGATCAGACTGCGCTTAATCATGCGCGGTCATTCGGAGCTCTCATTGAACAAGCCGCGTACCCCCATTATCCTTCTGGCCGTTTCCATCTTGGGTGTCGGCCATATGGCCCTCGCACAAGTTGCCAGCCCTCGAGACCCATCGCCTTTTCAAGCGGTGTCTGCGCGCTCTTTGCGAGCCAATCTGAAGTTTCTTTCTTCAGACGAGCTTAAAGGACGCGACACCCCTTCAGAGGGATTAGACATCGCCGCCGCGTGGATCGCCTCACAGTTTGAGCAATTTGGCCTTGAACCCGCCAATAAGGGCAGCTTCTACCAGTTGGCCACCTTCCGAGAAAAGCCAGTGCGCAATGTGGTGGGACTGCTCCGAGGAAGCGATCCAAAACTCCGCGATACCTACATTATCGTAAGCGCTCACTATGATCACCTAGGCGTCCGAGAAGGCGAGGGAGATGTCATCTTCAATGGCGCGAATGATGACGGAAGCGGCGTGGTCTCCATGCTCGAACTCGCGAAGTGCTTCTCCCAAATGAAGTCGCCCCCCAAGCGATCGATTCTCTTTATGGCTTTTTGGGGCGAAGAGAAGGGCCTTTTAGGATCCACCTACTACGGCAAGAATCCGCTCTTTCCCCTCAAGGGAACCGTAGGCCAAATTAATATCGAACAAGTGGGTCGTACCGACGATACCGATGGTCCTCAAATATCAAGATTTGCAGTTACGGGTTACGAATTCAGTGATTTAACCAAGTCAATCGAAGAGGGTGGCAAGGCAGCAGGAGTAAGCGTCGATAAGAGACCGCAGGGCGATATGTACTTTATGGCTAGCGACAACGCGGCCCTAGCTAGATTTGGAATTCCCGCTCACACCATTAGTGTCGCCTATGAATTCCCGGATTATCACCGCGTTGGAGATCACTGGGACAAGATCGATTACGACAACCTTGCCAAAATCACAAAGGCGATTGGTGTCTCGACAAACATCTTGGCGAATGCGGAAAAAGCGCCAAGGTGGAACCCGGATAACCCCAAAGTAAAACGCTATCTAGATGCCTGGAAGAAGTTGCAGGAAGGGGGCTAGACAAGCCCTCTTCGACTCTTGAATCCCCTCCATAGCCCCTAGGCGAACCGCTGCGCATGAGAACGACTAACCATTCAAATCCTATTGTGGCTGGCCATCGCATGGACCAGTTTTACTGCTAGCGCCAGTCGAACTACTTCCGTCAACCAAAATCATGCCCAGCCCCATATCCAACTCTTCAGAATATTAGTGACCTATCTTACTTAAACGAATACTCGACTGAGATCCGCCAAAGCAAATGTCGTACACTAAACTAAGTCCTTGAAACATTCGTTTAAACGCGGCTTTTCTCTTTGTGTCTCACCTTAACAGACATCAGTCTTCGCGGGGACCGCGTTGACGATCCAGCGGTATAGCTATACAAGGTCTCCGTTCAAAAATCGGCGCCATATGACGCGAGAGTTACAGTTGCCAAAAACTGGGAAAGTCTTAGGAAGAGCAGTGAACTCTTGCGCCAAGTTCCAGCACACGTCCAACGTCCAAGATACCGATGAGGGCGACTCTAAGATTTGATTCTGGGAGCTTCCGAGGCACAGATTCTCGCTAGTCGTTACTAACCCGTCTCCAAAAGTCCCCCCAACTTTTCATCGAGGATTTACCAACGTCTCGCCGCACAAACAAGGCGAAATGAGCGTCAATGTAATAGACAACGCAAAAAACTGTAATTTTTAAAATAAATTACAATATAATTAATTCAATATTTACATCAATATTGTTTTCAGGGTCGTCTAAGTTTCGTTGGCATTTCTTGACAACCTGTCGTACAATTCGTCGCAAGGGTGACGAACGATACTGGTCTTGGAATACCCCGTGACGAACTGCGGAGGTTGGACTTCTTAATCGGAGAAGGAACTGGTAAGGGTACGTTGTATCCTCCCGACCACGATCCTATTTTATTCTCCGGTCATCTCAACATTGCCCGTGAAGCCTGCGAAAGATTTGTGCGGATGGAATTCTATGGTGTTCTTCCCGATTACGGGATTGAATCGATTCATGCACTCATCACCTTCTGCAAAAAGATCAACGCCTACAGAATGTGGAACTTCGCCACTTCACAAGAAGACGCCCTGGTTATGACCGGTAATTTCGAGGGCGATTCTCTCGTTTTGGTAAGCGAACCGACCGAAATGATTTGGGGACTTCAACGCATGCGCTCACGCTTCACCCCGATCGACGAAGGCGGCATCCAGTACTTTGCTGAGCTTTGGACGATCGATGGTTATGTGCCTTATTGCGAAGTGAACTACTTCTTCCGGCCCGCAAACGTGTACTGAGAACGGTAGACTGGCGGGCATGAGATTCCTTCCTTGGATTCCCATCGTCGCAGCCTCTTTG
The DNA here is from genome assembly GCA_001898035.1 of Armatimonadetes bacterium 55-13. Lineage (GTDB taxonomy): Bacteria > Armatimonadota > Fimbriimonadia > Fimbriimonadales > Fimbriimonadaceae > 55-13. Next base: position 181,806 of record MKRX01000027.1, on the reverse strand, counting down.
GCTTTGATCGGCGGTACGGGCATCAATGCCTATGCCTCTCAACGCGCTAAGACTGGCTCAAGCACTAAGAAGAAAAAAATGGATGACTACACCCACAAAATCGCGGTGATGGAGACCAATCTTGGCACCATCAAGATTAAGTTCTTTCCGGACAAGGCGCCTGGCCATGTGAAGAACTTCATCGACTTGGCCAAGAAAGGCTTCTATGATGGCACGCGATTCCACCGCGTAATCCCAGGATTCATGATCCAAGGTGGAGATCCCAACAGCAAGGATGCCAAAAACCGAAACATGATGGGTACAGGCGGCCCTGGCTATCAGATCAAGGCCGAGTTCAACGACATCAAGCACGAACGTGGCATCCTCTCGATGGCTCGCTCCAGCGATCCAAACTCAGCCGGTAGTCAATTCTTCATCATGGTCGCAACCAGCACGCACCTGGATGGTCAGTATTCGGCTTTTGGCAAGGTGATCTCTGGCATGGAAGTGGTGGATAAGATCGTCAACCTACCCAAGGACAGCCGAGACAATCCCCTGGACTCAAATCCGGCCATCATTAAACACATCAAAATCGAAGACGAGAAGTAAATCCTCGTCCTCGAACCCTCAAGAGGCGCTCATCCACGGAGGATTGAGCGCCTCAATCTTTTTGTAAACGGGACAATTTTTCTCATGAGCGCCAGGTAGGTATCCAAGACTCAAGAGAAACTCCCCAACGATTTCGCCGCCCGTGAACTTGAAGGTTTTACCAAATAACTTCACCCACTCCTCCTTTGACAAAGGATGGTGAGCATCTAGCCACTGGGCAAAGCTACCGTGAGATTCTCGCAACTGCTGAATCACCTGGGCGTTATGAATAGCCGCATTCACTTTCAGGCGATTCCGGATGATGCCCGGGTCAGCCAATAAACGCTCACGATCAGCCTCCGTATATCCCGAAACGACATCAACGTCAAAGTTAGAGTAGGCCGCCCGAAACCCCTCTCGCTTTTTGAGGATTGTCTCCCAGGAAAGACCGGCTTGGTTGATTTCCAAAATCAACCGTTCAAACAGCTGACTCTCTTCCCTTTCTGGAAATCCATACTCCTGGTCATGGTAAGGACCATGGATGGGATTTCCCGATGCATATGAGCAATATGTAGACACAGGTCTATTATATCAAGACCTCGTGAGCGGCGCTATCCCCTGCCACAAATCCCGTAGCAAACGCAGATTGCAGGTTGTATCCGCCCACTGGCCCAGCCACATCCAATACCTCTCCGCACAAAAATAGCCCTTCAATTCGCTTTGATTTCATGGATTTAGGATCGACCTCATCCAGAGATATCCCGCCCGCCACGCATTCACCCTTCTCCAGAGGAACAGTACGAACCATGCCAAGCGGCCACCCCTTCAAGACTTCTACTAGTCGATTCTTGCCTCTCTGGCCAAAGTTAGGAACGGTTTGATCAAGCTTTTCCTGGGTCGCCTCAATTACTTCCTTGACCAGACTTTTGGGCACGAATTGCTCCACAAGAGACGCAACCTGTTTCTTTGGGTTGTCGGCGCACCAAGCCTTCACGACCTCACTAAGTCCTTCAAAAGATCGATCTGGCGCCAGGTCAACCTCTAAAGAAACGGCTCCGCTCTCCAAATGCTCCGTGACAATTCGACTAATGCCCAGGGCAGTTGGACCGGAGATACCACGATGCGTAAACAACAGATCTCCTCTCCATCGCGCAATCTCTTTCGTCCCTGCCCTGGCCTTCAGCAAGACGTCTCTGAGAGCAACGCCAGATCGTTCTGGGTCAGCATTCTCCATGTAGATCGGGGCCAAAGCCGCGCGCACTTTTGTGATCGTGTGCCCCACCGAACGAGCCCATACCCAGCCATCGCCGGTTGTACCACTGTTAGGATAGGAGCTGCCTCCCGTTGCAACGATGACGGTAGGCGCCCTTAGGTCGCCCATTGAAGTATGGATTCCATCCACTTTCCCATTTCTGACAATGAGCCCATTCACCGCGGTATCGAATCGGATGTCGACCCCAATATCGTGCAGATAGGAACGCAAGATGGCGACCACGTCCTTGGCCGTCTGGTGGACCGGAAATATCCTTCCATCTTCACGCGTATAGACCTCTAGTCCTCGGTCGGTCAACATTTCGACGATCTGCCGATTTGTAAAGCGATAGCAAGCTGGACGAATAAAGCGAGCTTCATTGGGCCGAAATGCGCGGAGCACATCCTCTAGTGGCCCGTCGTGAGTGATATTGCACTTCCCTCCACCTGAGATCAAGATCTTGGTGCCCAGCCGATTGGTCTTCTCCACCAAAATCGTTCGGGCGCCGATCGAAGCCGCTCGCCAAGCGGCGATAATCCCCGCCGCTCCCGCTCCTACAACCAAAACGTCCGCATCGCGATCCATTGGAACTATTGTGAACAAATCACTTGGCATTGAGAAAAAACATTTGCTATCCTAATGATATGGCTACCGAACAAGTTGGACTGCAGGCAGACTCACTGACCTCGCAGGCCGTGCTGATGAACGAACTCTTGGCGGCAGCTATGGAACCTGCGCTGAATGCCAACGGTCTCAAAGCAGGAACGTTCGATCTCCTAAGCACTATCCACGCGGCAGGTCCCAATGCGACTCAAGCGGACATCGCTCGGAGACTGGGAATCAAGCCCCCCTCTCTCACGGAGGCGCTCCAGGGTCTAAAAAGGTTTGTGGTCCAGATTCCCAGCGAAAAAGACAATCGAGTGAAGCACCTAAAGCTCACTCCCGACGGGAGAAAAGCCCTCACGGGATCTATTAAATCCGTCGACGCCATTTCCAGAGCCATCGTGGCGGGTATCGATAAAGATCAACTCGCCATCGCCATCGAGGTATTGCGAAAGGCCAATCGCCTGCTCGCCCAGACCGTTACATCCAAAGCGGAATAATGATGCGCAGATCGTTAGGAATTCGTAAAGAGTCACGGCTTTTTGGGGAATCCAACCGTCTGTTGGTTACAAGTCGGAGGTTGATGTCTTGATCCGGATTGTCGGGATTCAAAGGAATGAATGCCCAGATTTAGAGTTTGTACTCTTTCAGAATCAGGGAACGCTACGCGAAACATTGCGCGGCCACGTCGTGATGAGTGAAGAAGCCCTTGAGCAATGCGATATGATGACTTACTCCCATGTCTTTAAGGAGGACGAGCAAGTTCCTTCAGGCATGTATGTGATTCTCTATTCCGGCAAGGGCACGCCTCGGTGGGCTCGCACAAAAGACAATGCCCTGGTCTATTTCGCGTACATGGGACGCGGACGCTCGGTTTGGAACGACTGCATCGGTCCCATCCACCTTCTCGGTCGGCAACATTCCTTTGCCAATCGCCGAGAGATGGTTCTGGCGTCTTAGCGTTGATTGTGAGATTCGACGACTCGCAACGCGGCTTGAAGGCCGCCAGCGACTAGTTCCTCGCACGCATGAACGCTCGCACGGATGGCAGAATCGATGAGATCCTTTTCATCACGGTCGAACGAGCCCAACACATGATCGATTGTCGCTTCCTTATTCACTTTGCCAATGCCAATCTTGAGCCGAGGATAGTCTTGCGTCTTGAGGTGCTGGATGATGGACTTGTGACCATTGTGCCCTCCAGCGCTGCCCCCAAGCTTGATTCGCAATTTGCCTACCGGCAGGTCTAGATCATCGGCAATCACAAAGACATTCTCCGGCTTGAGTTGATATTCCTTGACCAAGGGAGCAACAGATTGGCCGCTCAAATTCATGTAAGTCAGAGGTTTCACAAGCAGGGCGACTGAATCATGGATTTTGCCGAGGCCAGTAATGGCACGATGCTTAGCTTTGCCCAATTTGATGCGGTGCGATTCACTAAGACGATCGATGACTTCAAAGCCAACGTTATGCCTTGTGCCCTTGTACTCTCCCCCTGGATTTCCCAAACCAACGAGTATCCATTCAGGAGCTAGTTCCGGTCCGCCTTTCTTCCAGAACATCAGGGAGCAGTCCCTTCCGCCGAGGGTTTGCTCGATTCCGAAGTTACTCCAGACAACGGTTGAAGCACGCCTTGGCTTAAGAGAACCAAGAGAACCACGCCTAACAAAACCCGATAGGCGACAAATGGAACGATGCCTCGCTTTTGAAGAAACTTCATGAGGAAGGCGATGCTGGCATAGCCCACCGCAAATGAAACGACGGTTGCCACCAAAGTGGGTACCAAAAGGTCTCCGGCAAAGTTGTGACGCTCTTTAAACGCTTCGTAGAGACCGGCAGCCGTCACCGCTGGAACAGAGAGAAGAAAGGAGAAGCGGGCGGCCGATCCACGGTCAAATCCACCGAACAGCGCCCCCGAGATAGTACTGCCGCTTCGACTCATGCCGGGGATGAACGCCAGCACCTGCCATAGACCTACCTTAACGCCGTCGGCAACCGTGACGTCTTTCGTCTTGCGAGTTTGCTTTCCAAGCTTCTCTGCCAAAAGCATGACGACACCCATTCCAATGAGTGCGAAGGCAATGAAGTAGAGGGACCGGAATGTTGTCTCGATCTTATTGTGGAGCGCTAGGCCGATGAGGATGATCGGAAGGGTGCCCCAAAAAACAGCCCAGCCCATCCGAGCCTCCGGCGTTCCTTTTCCCTCACCCGCAATGGACGCCGCCCAACCCTTGATCGCGGCTCCCAGGTCCTTCGCGAAATAGATCAGGACCGCGGCGACCGTACCCAACTGAATAACCGCCGTAAAGGCAGCCCCTGGATCTTGCCATCCCAATAGAGAAGGAACGATTCGAATATGCGCGTTCGACGAAATGGGCAGAAACTCGGTCAACCCTTGAACCAATCCATAAACGATTGCTTGAACTATTCCCACATCTTCACCTGGGGAGAATCGATGCCGAGGAAATTCAGCACCACGTAGCGAATTCGAGCGGAAGCAGCGCCATCGCCATATGGGCTTACTGCGTGGGCCATCTTATCGTAGGCCACTTGGCTCGACAACAACTTGCGACCTTCGTCGTATATTCGTTCCTCGTCGGTTCCAACCAACTTTGCGGTACCCGCCTTTACACCTTCTGGTCGCTCGGTAGTGTCACGCAAAACCAAGACGGGAATGCCAAATGCCGGCGCCTCTTCTTGGACGCCCCCTGAATCCGACAAGATAAGAGTGCTTCGTTTCATTAATGGAACAAACTCGGCATAGTCTGGCGGCTCGATCAATTTGATCCGTTCATGGCTGCCCAAAATCGAGGTGAGCAGTTCTCGAACTTGCGGGTTCTTGTGCATCGGCACGACAAGCAGGATGTCAGAAAATTCATCAACTAACTTGAGCGCGGCACGGGCGATGCGTTGTTGGGGTTCTCCCCAATTCTCTCGCCGATGAGTTGTCAGAAGGACGATCCGGCCCTCATGCTCGGGATACCATTCGCCCCCTTCTTTATGTCCCGTTGCCAAAACGGCGTCAATGCCGGTATTGCCCGTAACGAATATTTTCGCCGTGTCCTTGCCTTCTTTAATCAAATTCTCCGCGGCCCACTGAGTCGGCGGAAAGTGCAGGTCAGCAACCAGTCCAGCGGCACGACGATTGAACTCTTCTGGAAAGGGATTGTCGATGGTATCTGTCCGCAGTCCTGCCTCGATATGACCAAACGGGGTGCGGCGATAAAAACTGTTCAGCGCGGCCACGAACGTCGTAGTCGTATCGCCCTGAGCTAGGATCATTGAAGGCTTGAGACGCTCGATCAATGCGTCGAGCCCCTCTAAGGCTCTGGAAGTCACCTGGGAAAGCGTTTGACCGTGTTGCATGATGTCCAGGTCCTCGTCCGGTTGCAAGCCAAATGCTCCCAGGGCCTGGGCCAACATTTCTCGATGTTGGCCGGTAGAAACTAAGATCGTTTCAATCACGTCGGAGTACCGACGGAGCTCCAGTACAACGGGAGACACCTTGATCGCCTCGGGACGGGTTCCGACGACGCACAGCAGGCGGGGCTTAAGCATATTTTCGCAGGACAATGAAGATCAGGACGCCGCAGAGCGCGGCAGCCGCGAGATACAGTACCAGAACCGTTTGACGCTGAGTTAGGCCCCGTTTGAGGAGTTGATGGTGAAGATGGCGCTTATCCGCTTGAGTAATCGGAACACCGCTCATCTTTCGGCGAATCACCACCTGAATGGCATCAAAAATAGGAACTCCGAACACGAAAATCGGGATGATAAGCGACAGCGCCGCAGCGGTTTTGAGTGCGCCAACAATGCTCAGGCAGGCGAGGGTGAATCCCAAAATATAGGCGCCTCCCGTGCCCATGATGATCTTTGCCGGATTATAGTTGTGCCGAAGAAAACCAATGGCGGCTCCACCAACGGCTGCGGCCACAATTGCAACTCGCGGTTGGCCCTCGTAAACGGCAATGATCATCAGCGTCCCCGCCGAAATGGCAGCGATGCCAGAAGCTAGGCCGTCGACCCCGTCGATCGTGTCCATGGTTTTGGTAACCACAAAAATGTAGATGGCGGTCAAAGCGATCGCCAGCCCCGGGGCAAAAACCATGTATTCTGGCTGGATCGCAAAGGGAACCCCGATGCTCTTGATCTGGACTTGACCAATCGACCCGGCGATGAACTGAATCAGGACGCCCGCTCCCAAAAGGATCAAAAGTTGAATCTTCGCCGAATACTGGTAAAGATCATCCAATGCTCCCGCGATCACCAAAAACGCTCCCACGCCGATAATGCCGACAAGATAGAGCGGGTAGGCCACCGAATTCGGATAGGCAAACGGCAGCACCGCAAGCACCGCGATCGCAATTCCAAGGTAGATGGCAATTCCGCCCCAGCGCGGAAGAGGTTCCTTGTGAATTCGGCGATCATCGCGCTTGGGGTCGTCAACCGCCCCGTACTTAAACGCAAGGTTGCGAACCAAAGGCGTCAAGAACCAGGTCACCGCGAGGGCGATGATTCCGGTTAGCAGGGGATAGCGAAATCCCCCCCAAACTTTGGGCGTATTTTGGGCGACTGCGAGCAAGGGGTCGAACATTTACAGATCTACTTTTTCTAAGACGCCCTCGCGGTACCGAAAGACTTCCATCTTTGATTCTCTAAACAATTCCAGGCTGAAGTCGTCCGGATAATCTCCCTCATAGATGACCTTGACGATTCCGGCGTTGATGATCATCTTCGCGCAGTTATTGCACGGCTGGCATGTCACATAGATGGTCGCGCCCTCGCAAGGGATTCCAATCTTCGCTGCTTGTAACAACGCATTTTGCTCGGCATGCAGTGCCCGAATGCAGTGTCCCGCACGTAGACATCCTACCGGCCACTCATGTGTTGGGCCCAGTTCTGGGCAATGCTGGATTCCGCTTGGCGCGCCGTTATAGCCAGATGCCAACATGTGCTTATCCTTCACAATCACCGCTCCAACGGACCTCCGTGGACAGGTCGCGCGCGTCTTAACCAGATGCGCTATCTGCATAAAGTAAGCATCCCAGCTTGGTCGCTCCTGCATTTCGAATCAGATTATGACGTGAGCCGGGGCCAATAAGCCTGGCAACCTGTCTGGCGGCCCATGATCTGTTCACGGATTATTGGGCGGTAATCTGCGGAAATGCCAACGATGGCTTTTGATCGCTATTACCGATACGCTGACCTTACCGGTCTTCTAGAGGCATTCGCGCAAGAATATGCCGAATTCGTCGATCTCCAATCGATCGGAAAGTCTCACGAAGGACGCGACATATGGCTTGTGACCGTCACCGACAAATTGACGGGACCGGCGCTTGAAAAGCCCGCCTTTTGGGTTGATGGCAACATTCATGCAAGTGAACTCAGCGCAAGCACCGCTGCCCTATATTTGCTCAACAAATTGGTCACAGAGCAGATCGAGTTGCTCAAGACCCACACGTTTTACATTGTTCCGCGGCTGAATCCAGATGGAGCCGAATGGGCGATGGAGGATCCACCTCGTATCGTCAGATCGGGCACTCGTCCATATCCATTTGACGATGAAGACCTCTACGGTATTGAACGAAAGGACATCGATGGTGATGGCAGGATTCTTTGGATGCGGATTCCAGATGAGAACGGACCCTGGACCGTTTCCGAGCTAGAACCTCGTCTTTTGCGGAAGCGACGCCCGGGCGAGGTCGGAGGCAAGGATTGCTATCGGCTTCTCCCGGAGGGCGAGTTCCACAACTGGGATGGAATGACGCTCCGTAACCGTGGTGTGAAAGAAGGTCTGGATTTCAACCGAAATTTTCCTTCCGCTTGGCGGCTGGAGTATGAACAACCCGGTTCGGGTCCCTTCCCTACCAGCGAGCCGGAAATCCATGCGGCCGTAAGCGCCATTTGCCAGCGCCCGAATATTTGCGGCGCCGTCTGTTTTCATACCTTCAGCGGCGTACATCTGCGCCCACCAAGTCGAATGCCCGATGACGATATCCCGGCTGAAGATCTGTGGGCTTATAAGGCTATTGGCGACAAAGGATTCGAGATGACTGGCTATCCCGCCATCTCAAATTATCACGAATTCCGATATCACCCGAAGGAAGTAATAACCGGCGTTTTCGACGACTGGATGTACGAACACCGAGGCGTCTTTGCCTGGACAACCGAGATTTGGGCTCCCCAACGACAGGCCGGAATCACAAACTATAAATACATCGACTGGTTCCGAGAACATCCCCACGAAGATGACTTGAAGATGCTGATCTGGAGCGACGAAAAGTTGAACGGCGAGGGCTACATCGACTGGTATCCATACGAACACCCTCAACTCGGTCCAATTGAAATGGGAGGCTGGCACCGAGAATACGCCTTCAGGAATCCTCCGCCTCAGTATCTTGAAAGTGAGGTGGCTCCTCTGAGCGACTGGGTGGTTTGGCAGGCAAACCTTGCACCAAGAATCGTGATCAAAGAAACGAGGATTGAGCAGACCGGCAACGGCGCTCATCGGGTTCGCTTGATGGTGGAGAACGTAGGCTGGTTGCCCACATACGTTTCAAAAATCGGATTACAGCGGAAACTCTGCCGTGGAATAGTGGCTGAAATCGCCAGGCAGGGAGAGTCTACAGAATCGGCGGGCAGACACGAGCCAGACTGGCTGGCTGCCGGGGGATTGCGTCAAGATGCCGGACAACTAGAAGGTTGGAGCCACCTTGGAGACTCCGCATCGATGTCTTGGGGATCGTTGGGGAATGAAAACCGAACCGTCATCGAATGGGTTGTCTGCAAATCTGGCAAGTACCAGATCACACTTCGGCACGAGCGGGCTGGAGTCGTTCGCACGACGGTAGAGGTTTAGGGGATCGGTCCAAGCACCGATCCCCCTAAACTTTAGTTATTTCCGCCAATCTTGGGCGCCATGCTAGGAGGTTGGCTGGCGCCTTTCGCGCTTGCGCTTGCCTCCTTATCCATCCAAGGTGGCACTCCAGGGGTGTATTTGACTTGCCCTTGATCGAGGTCTCCTGAGGATCCGGCGAACTTGAAGATCACGAATCCCAGCACTACCACTAACGCGACGATAGCTGCGACCAAGACCGGAGGCTTTAGTTCGGACTTCATTGACGCTTGTCCCACATTCCAACTGGCCAGGGCCAGTTCACTGGATCGCTTGGCCAATTTGCTGGTGCCGTCGAACCCACCTGACTTCCTTGAGCCTTTAGCGTCTGTCCTTTCTGCATGAACTTGGCGTGTCCGTCGCAGAACGCATAGTTAGCGCCGTTCGTAAACATCTTTGCTCCACCGCCCACCATATTGAACTCGTCATAGTTGAAGAACACGTCTGTCGCCCAACCTACGCAGACTTGCGAATACCAGTTCGGGCGCGGGGCCATTAAGATCGTGGTGGCTGGACTGGGAACATTTGTTTGAGAGGCTCCGCCGTTAGACGCAGTCGGAGACATCTGCTCTTGTTGGTCCGATGCGCTCCATCCCCATCCGCTGGCCGGCCATGTATAGTTCATTGCATAGGTTCTGGGATGAGCTGATTTTGTGCTGTCGCAATACTCTTGCCCTGATGGCTCGGTGGCCCCTCGGCTCCAATTGTCTACGGGCGATTTCCAGAGATCGTTATTCTTGATATAGGGACTGATGACGTAAGCGAAGGGCTGCCACTGTCCCGGCGAACTCGTTCCATTGCCGAAGCCCCAGCAAAAGGCGTACGTGTCGTCGTAGTCTCCCCCGTACATAGTCTGTGCGAGGTTGAGCTGCTTCACGTTGGACAAGTCGGCCGACTTCTTCGCGGCCAGTTTGGCCTGCGCAAATACCGGGAAGAGGATCGCCGCCAAGATGGCGATGATGGCGATAACAACAAGAAGCTCGATCAGGGTGAAACCTGACGGTCGAGATGATTGGGATTTGTACTGCATCGTGTACTCCAGAAGTTCATTCTTCGGACGCGGGACCAATCGTGGTCCCAGGATGAAAACTCACGGGGATCAAGACTTGCTTGGTCTCCTCCACCGTTGCGCTTATGTAGGAATCGAGTAGGGCAACTGCCTGCTCCGCCAATACTTTCAGGTCGATTTGAACGGAAGAGGCTATGTGCCGAGTGGCGGCGGGCCAATGAAGGCCGTCATATCCCACTACTGAGAGCTGTTCGGGAACTCGTACACCCTTCCTCTCGCATGCCTCTAGCAGAGCGTAGGCCAAGCAATCTCTCCAACAGAAGACAGCCGTGGGTGGATGGGTTTGCCCCAAAATCTCATTCAGAACAGCGTCCGCCGGCCCCTCTCGGTTGAACACTTGGTCATTAGGGACATTGACCCCTCTTTCTTTGAGGAATTCTCTCAGAATGCTGGCGCGAAGGTCAGAGTCGAGAAAATCTGGCCCTCTCTCAACGACAATGGCCACTCTGCGATGTCCAAGCGCGACGAGGTTATCTGCCACCGACTTGAGCCCCGAGACGACGTCATCCTGAACGGACGGCAAGACGCCCTCTGGGTCCTGGGCGCCAATAATCACGACCGGCAAGTTGGATTTGCGTAACCAGGGAAGCAATGGATCATCGGCCCGCGGAGCAAAGAAAAGCAATCCATCGGCGCGACCGCCATTGATAAAACGGTAAAGATCCTCTGGCGATTTGGAGAAGTCGCAGTGAATCAGTACATCGCAGCCCAATCTTCCCGCGGCATGCTCAATGGCCGTGGAGAGACGATCCATATATAGGTCGTCGGAACTCCGATGGCGAAAGGCGTTGAAGAAAGAAATGACGCCCGTCTTTCCCTGCTGCAGCGAGTGGACCAGCAAATTTGGTGAATAGTCAAACTCTCTTGCCGCTTGCCGCACCCGCAAATCTGTTTCTTCAGAAATCCGGAGTTCCTGAGTCTTTCCGCGCAAGACCAGAGAGGCTGTCGTCGGCGAGACCCCTGCGCGTCTTGCAACTTCGGCAAGTGTTGCTCTCCCTTTCTTTTTCAACGATGAATTCGGCTCGCTCAAATACTTTAGCTCCCTTGCTCAAATACTTTAGCTCAATTCTATGACAAGTTAAAGGCAATGCCAAACACTATTTAAAAGACTGGGAAAAAATATGGAAAGTCAAAAAAACCCTTTGCAAACAACAGATCTGCTTCTATATTGTTGTGAGAAACGTTTCGCGAAACGTTTCTCAGCTACGGAAGTGGACGATGGCGTCAACGATCAAGGACATTGCAAAGAAGCTAAACATCTCGGTAAGTACCGTTAGCTATGCGCTGAATAACGGCCCCCGTCCCGTTCCCGAAGATGTTAAACGACGGGTCTTGGAAGCAGCTCAGGAACTCCAATATCGTCCGAACCGGCTCGCGCGATCCCTTATTACTCGACGTACTTTTACCATCGGCGTCGTTCCCAGCGAAGCCAGTGCAGATATTGTTTTGAGCCCCTACCTTCAAAACTCACTGAACGGAATTGTGAATGCCGCGGAAGAACTTCACTACGATGTGATGTTCTTCACTCGATACGATCAAATGCAGACGCAAGAAATGAGCGACGTGTTGCTCGACGGTCGAGTCGATGGCTTGATCTTTCTTGCCCCGCCCCAGCATGCCCCCGTCATCGACGTTATCGAGAAGCACGACATTCCTCATGTTGTCATCGCCGGGGAGGCCCGCCCAAACTCGATTCAGTACTCGGTAGACAACGAGAGTGGGGTTAAAGCAGTCCTGGAACACCTCTTCCAGTTGGGGCATCGGAAATTTGGTCACTTCTATGGTCGAATGCAGATGGAAGACGCCATTGAACGTCGCTACTTCTTTGAGCAGATGGTTCCTGCAATGGGCGGGCGATTCGAACCATCGTGGGTTCTTCCGGGTGACTTTACGATGCAGGGCGGAGAAAAGGCCATGCTGGAAATGCTCGCCAACAAAGAACAGCCCACCGCCATCTTTTGCGCCAACGATGAAATCGCGGTGGGTGCGATTCGCGGCGCGGTGAGTCAAGGTCTTAAAGTTCCTGATGACTATAGCGTCGCCGGATTTGACAACGTCCCGCTGAGCACCGTTTTCATCCCCCCAATTACCACGGTCAAACAACCAGTTGATAGCGTGGCCTCAATCGCTACTCGAGCGCTAATCGCAATGATCGACGGTGAAAAGCGATTTGAATCTAAGGTTTTCGAAACAGAACTCATTGTCAGAGATTCAACTTCTCGTCCAAAGGAGGACATCAAGTGAATAGACTCCGGAATGCATTTACCCTTATTGAACTTCTAGTCGTAATTGCGATCATCGCCATCTTGGCGGCGATCCTCTTCCCTGTATTCGCCCAAGCGAAAGTCGCGGCTAAAAACGCGGCCAGCCTCGCAAATTTGAAACAAAATACGCTAGGAATCATCCTGTACTCAGGGGACTATGACGACATCTTCCCCAAGCGTGGCACCATGAACGGCAACGGCTCTTCTTGGGCTACCGGCGCATGTAACGATTCCCAGTGGGGCTGCCCTTCTTGGGACAAGCTGATCTACACGTACACGAAGAACTACGGCATCATGGAGTCCGGTCTGGACCGCGCGGCCAAGGTTCCCTCGCCCCTCGGCGACATCAAGCGCTCCTACCGAGCCGCGAATAACGTCATCCGAGGCGTCGGTGGCAACTCGACTTGGGGTCCCGCCGAGTTCCCCGTACGTAGCATCTCCCAGACCGCCGTTCCGATGCCCGCCAACTCCATCATGTTGACGGAGCAGCGCAACGGCGCGGTCGTAGATCCGCCTTGGTGGATCTGGTCCTCGTTCTATGAGAACTGGGTCTGGTGGACGGGCTCCGCAAACACGCTCGCTTACGAAGACTCGAGCACTCCGGTCGGTAATGCCCAGAAGTATTACTCCGGCATCGACTTCACGTCGAATGCAGGAAAAGCCGGCTTCGCATACGTCGACGGCCACGTGAAGACCGCACCGCGCGGCTATATTTTCCCTGGCTACGAACGCAAGACCGACTACGCAGCGGCCGTCAATCCGACACTCCGCGGCGTCTGCCTCGACTACGAGGACTTCACGACCGGCACGCCTCGAGAGTGCCTTCTTCCCCAAAACTGACATCCAGGGGCTTGGCTTTATTGCCAAGCCCCTCCAAACCCGAGATGAAACGCGAAATACCCAAGCCCCTCGTTTACAGCGTCGTCGTGGTCGTCGTTGGCCTCGTCTGCTTCTTTGGCTTCCGAATGCTTTCGGGACCGCCCGAATTCCCGGCGGCCAAGCTGAAACTCGGTCCTGACGGAGCCGTCCCCTCCTATATGAAAGGCAAGCTCTCGCCGGAGATGGAAAAGATGGTCGAAGAGCAGACGAAGAAGTACGGAGCGACGGAAGGTGGGACCGGAAACCCTGGCAATCAACCCACCGCGCCTCCTGCCCCCGGTCAATAGACCCTCAATAATCATGCTCACCGCTATTGCTCTAGGCCTTCTTATGTCTCCTTCTACGACATCAGCCCCTGCCGGTAAGGTGGAAGTCGCTGGCGAACCCGGCGCTTGGAAACTTCTCCACAGCGGCAAACCCTACGTGATCCGCGGCGTGGGCGGCACGACTCGAATGGAGGACCTCGTCGCCTCTGGCGGCAACTCGATGCGCACCTGGGGAGCCGACAAGGCAGGCGAAGAGCTCGACGCCTGTCAGAAGCACAGCCTTACTCTAACCATCGGCGTATGGCTCGGCCATAAGTCTTACTTCGACTACAACGACGACGCCAAGGTCAAGCAGCAGCTTGAGTCTTCGAAAGCCGTCTTCCAGAAGCACAAAGACCATCCCGCCCTCCTCATGTGGGGCATCGGCAATGAGATGGAAGCCGAGGGGAACGACGTCCCCGCTGTCTGGATCGCCGTCGAACAGATCGCCAAAGCCGCCAAGCAGATCGATCCCAACCACCCGACGATGACGGTGGTCGCGGAGATCAGCCAGCAGAAGATCGACCACATTAAGAAATACGCTCCCAGCATCGATGTGCTCGGAGTGAACTCCTACGGCGGACTCCCCACCCTGCCCAAGCGCTTGAAAGAGTTTGGCTGGGACAAGCCGTTTGTAGTAACCGAGTACGGCCCCCTCGGGCCATGGGAGCGGCCTAAGACCCCTTGGGGCGCCGCTCTAGAACAAACGAGCACGGAGAAAGCCGCCTATTACGAGAAGAACTATCAAGACTCGATCGCTGGACAATCAGGATGGTGTCTTGGCTCCTATGCCTTCCTGTGGGGGGACAAGCAAGAAGAAACACCTACTTGGTTCGGAATGTTTCTCCCCTCCGGAGAGAGAACGGCGGCAATCGATGTCCTTACAAAGGCTTGGACTGGCCATTGGCCCAAGAACCGTGCTCCTTCCCTTTCCGAACTTAGCTTAGATATCGCTCAAAAGAATGTGCCAAAGGGCAGTCAAGCTACCGCTATCGTCAAAGCAACGGATCCGGACGGGGATCCTCTCACTTACCTCTGGGAGCTAAGACGCGAAGCCGAAAACAAAGCCTTTGCAGGTCAAGGCGAGCAACGTCCAGGGGTTATCAAGGGTGTCCTTGACAACTCGCACGGCACAAAAGTTGAGTTCAAAGTCCCCGATCAGCCCGGCGCCTATCGGGTCTACATTACCGTCAAGGACGGCAAAGGAAATGCGGCTACCGCCAACCTTCCTTTCCATGTCCAGGGCTAGGAGCTAACGCTCCTGCCCCGGATAGTGGGATCGATCCTCACTAAACTTTCCATCTCGATCCCATTCTAAGAAAACTCGGCTACCTGCAATCGTAAATCGATAGCCATCTTCTTCGTAAGAGAGCGTCGCCACTGCGTCTTTATCGGCTCCCTTCTTCAGAGCGATATCCCACATTTCCTTGGCGCTAACCTTCGGATCCTCAAGCGATTCCTTGATGCTCCCCATGGAAGGTGTCCCACGATCAACATCCATCCCTTCGTTGGTGTAGCTGTAGCTGCTTCGGGAGGCTCCACTAATTCTCTGAACGTGGCGCCGCTGGCCAGGCTCATAGACATTGACAGTCACCGTTTGGAGCCAAACATCTCCCGGAGATCTTCCCGCTCCAATCGGAGGGGCATTCTCCGGTTCTTTGTCCAAGGGCATTACAAACTCATAGGTGACATTGGGCGCCGGCTTGTATCGAGCGTTGAGGTCCATCGTCCCGTCTGACCGAACATAGCGGGCCTCGATGCTTTTGAGCTTAGCTCCAACGCCGATCTTCGACCGAATGTCACTAACCGATGCAAACGGTTCAAACCGAGCCGGGTCTCCTGAGAGCGGATACGTTTCCTCGCCCATCATACGAGCGCAAAAGTTGGAAAAGGCGGTGAAATAAATGATGAGGCCAACAAAGCCTACGACTAGGCTTGCGCAACCACAACCGCCGCAACCAAAGATCTTAACGGCTTTCTTCCCCGAAGAGTTCTGCATGAGCAAGAGAACTTACCGCATTTATCTTGCATATTCATCACCGATGGGTACAAGGTGTTGGCGGCCCTTTTTTAAGGGCCGCCAAAGATCTTAATAGCGGTAGTGATCGGCCTTGTAAGGACCTTCAACGGGAACGCCGATGTAGTCGGCTTGCTGCTGACTAAGAACCGTCAGTTCCGCATCCAGCTTCTGCAACTGTAGGCGAGCAACCTTTTCGTCCAGATGCTTCGGAAGCACGTAGACGCCAGGGGCATATTCGCCTTTCTTTGTCCAAAGCTCGATTTGCGCCATCACTTGGTTAGCAAATGACGAGCTCATGACATAAGAAGGATGTCCAGTCGCGCAGCCAAGATTAACGAGACGACCTTTAGCTAGAAGGATGATCCGCTTGCCGTCAGGGAAGATAATGTGATCGACCTGAGGCTTGATCTCCTCCCATTGGTATTGGGAAAGAGAGGCTACGTCGATCTCATTGTCAAAGTGGCCGATGTTGCAAACAATCGCGTTGTTCTTCATCCGGGCCATGTGGTCGTGCCCAATGACATGATAGTTTCCGGTGCAAGTTACGAAAATGTCTGCCTTGTCCGCGGCATAGTCAGTCGTGACGACCTTAAACCCTTCCATCGCCGCCTGAAGTGCGCAGATCGGATCGACTTCGGTGACCCAAACCTGTGCACTCAGTGCCCGGAGGGCTTGGGCGCTTCCCTTTCCAACGTCACCATAGCCGCACACAAGGGCGATCTTGCCCGCAACCATAACGTCCGTGGCTCGCTTGATTCCATCGACCAAAGACTCTCGACACCCATACAAATTGTCGAACTTCGATTTCGTCACGCTATCGTTGACGTTAAAAGCCGGGAACGGAAGATCGCCTTTCTTTTGCAATTCGTAGAGTCGATGAACCCCAGTTGTGGTCTCTTCACTTACTCCTTGAATGTTCGCCTTGATCTTGCTATAGAAGCTGGAATCCTCGGCAAGTTTACGTTTGATCGCATTGAAGAGACTAACTTCTTCTTCGCTCCCCGGGTTGTCCAAAACACTTGCGTCTTTCTCTGCCCTTGAACCGAGCAAGACCAAAAGTGTGGCGTCTCCACCATCATCCAAAATCATGTTGGGAGTCCCGCCGTCGCTCCATTCGAAGATTCGGTGAGTGAACTCCCAATACTCATCGAGGCTCTCACCTTTGAATGCAAAGACAGGGATCTTCTGATCGGCAATTGCCGCGGCCGCGTGATCCTGTGTGGAATAGATGTTGCACGAAGCCCACCGGACATCTGCGCCAAGTGCCGTTAAAGTCTCGATCAGCACCGCCGTTTGAATCGTCATGTGAAGCGAACCGGCGATTCGGGCTCCTTTCAGTGGCTGACTCGATGCAAATTCCTCTCGAATCGCCATCAAGCCGGGCATCTCAGTTTCAGCGATCTTGATCTCTTTGCGTCCCCACCCCGCAAGGGCCAAATCGGCAACGTGATAGTCGATAAAAGTTGGGCTCATTTCTGTTTGCATCCGCTTGCTCCTTACAATTTGCAGGCTGGGGAACCTTCAAAAAACAAAAAGCGCCCGCAACCCCTAATCGATTGCGAGCGCCGTTGTGTCTTAGCTGAGCCTGGTCTCAAAGAGATCGCAGCGCTCCTCAGCTAATAATCATTATGGCAGATTGAACCGCCTGCTAGAGAATACATCAAGAGTAGTTGCGATCACTCAAGAAGGAGCAATCGTAACCGAGAAGGAAGTGGCCAAACCAAAAGGCTGACCACTTCCTGTAACGCCTACTCTCGAGATGTCGGCATCGATTCTGGAGCCTTGACATCAGCATTAGACATACCTTTGTCCATGGGGCCACCAGACGGATTCGGAGACTTTGCGGCATCGTCCGTCACATCCGACGAACCTGATCCACAACCTGCAGCGAGAATTCCCACCACAGCAAAGAGAGCAACTAGAGACTTTAACTTCATCTTAGTTATTAAACTCGTTTGCAGGGTCGAATGCGCAGTGATAGGCAACGCCGCTGGAATAAGACCAACCGCGAGTCACGGTCGGGAACGTGACTACACCATTGCTATCCACGTCTTGAATCGGGTTGCGGTTGTTACAAGATGCAGGGAAGCCCGCCTTGTTCCCGCCTGCCATTCGAACCACCTTTGCAGATGTATCCGTGGCGACGTAGATATTTCCACCCGAAAAGAGCCCGTACTTATTGGCATACAGTCCCATTGTCGTGGCCCAACCGTTTGCTTGACCTGCCTGTGGCATTGAAGCGCCACCGTATCGGCACACTCCAGTCCCAGTACAAGCTAGTCGAGGATTGGTCTGTCCACGGCCGACCCAGTAGGTGTCACCCATACCTTGCCAGAGCATTGGAAGAACCGAAACGGCTGCAACCTCACTCGTGGTCAGATACTGAAGGACGCCGTTAAAGGTCAGATTACCGGCCTTAGGCTTGTTACCAGCCGCTGCATACCATCCGTCCCAAGGACTACCTGTAGTCTTGGAACCGTTGGCGCCCGGCGAGATGTAGAGATCGTTGTTCTTTGTGTACGGCGAGATCGAGTTGTGCCAAACCAGCTCGTCCTCGGCCTTGATGTTTTGTGATGCACTGTCAGGAGCCCATCCCGCAGGGTGAAGAGCTGGCCAGGTGCTCCAATAACGAACAATCGACGGATTATCCAATCTGGGCGTCGTGCCGCATGGAAACGCGTCGTCATAGTCGCCAGCATAGATGGTCATTGCTGTGCCAACTTGCTTGGACTGACTGAGCGCGGTGGTCTTCTTTGCGGCTTCTTTTGCCTGCGCGAAGACGGGAAAGAGAATAGCTGCCAAAATGGCGATGATTGCGATTACGACCAGCAACTCAATCAAAGTGAAAGCCAGTCGACTTTTAGTCGAATTCATACAACCTCCAAGTCGGACAGTCATGCAAGGGTTGTATGGCCAATCGAGATATAAGAATAAATATATATTTTTTTGAATGACGTCCGAACCGTCATGATACATGGTCTCTTCGCATCATGCAATGACCGACCGAAATAAATAGGACTGCCCCTTCAAATATTTACTTGGAGGTTAGGCGTCCCAGATGCTCAGGACCTACGGGCTGACGACAATCAGGTTAAA
Source organism: Armatimonadetes bacterium 55-13 (assembly GCA_001898035.1). Taxonomy (GTDB): domain Bacteria; phylum Armatimonadota; class Fimbriimonadia; order Fimbriimonadales; family Fimbriimonadaceae; genus 55-13. The sequence continues at coordinate 162,856 of MKRX01000027.1, read as the reverse complement.
GAGAAGGCAAAAGCCCTCCCACAACCTTAAGCTTGCCCAGCTTACGTCGAGCCTGCTCAATCCGATGGCGCATCAGCTTGTGCGTCCTATGCAATCGGGATCGAATCGTCCCAACCGGCTTGTCCAGCATCTCGGCGATGTCTTTATATGGCACATGTTCAACGTCCGCCAGAATCACTAACGTTCTCTGCTCTGGGGAGAGAGAGTCCAGCGCCATCTGAAGATCTTCGCTCAAGGCGCCGCTAAGTAGCTCTTGCTCCGCAGTGGGCTTATCGTCCGCCATGTCGAAATAGAGGTTGTCCTCTGAAGCGTCTCGATGAAGAGGTGCATCGTATGAAACCGCCTTCACTCGCCGACGACGGCTTCGCAGGAGGTCGAGAAAGAGACGAGTCACGATTCTAAATATCCAATTCTCGAACGGCCGATCACCTTCATAGTCGCGGAAGCTCCGGTACGCCCTATAAAAGGCTTCCTGAGTAAGATCCTCCGCGTCTGTGCGATTCCCAGACAACCGGTAGGCCATGTTATAAACCTTCTTGTAGCTGTCTTCCAGGAGCGCATTGAAACGGGCTTCTTCGTGCGGTTCAAGTCGAAAAGTTGTTTCTGCCATTTACGTTGCGTCGAAGGGACGCGGTTCAAATCTGCCACATGAGCGTGACTACCTATTTGAACACTTCAAGCGCCCTTCTGGTTCCCTATTGGACGTGTATATCACCCGCCATCGTAGGTCCAAAGTGGCAAATTCATGCTATTTTCAGCATTTCTGGCCTAGGTCTCCACCTCGGCAGCAAGGGCACAAAGTCAAAACCGGTGCAGCTGTAAGCCCGAGGTCGCGGTACCGAAGAGATTCTGGAAGTGGCAAGGGGTCTCGCTTGCCATTCGCAAACGAGACCCCCGGGTTATTACTTCGTTTCTTGGTCGATGTTTTTCAGCACCAAGTCGGCCTGAAACTCCAACATCTTGAAGAAACCTTGGAAGAAGCTCGGTCGGACCTTGGCACTTCCTTCTTTCTTCTGCTTTGCTTCGCGATAAACTGAAGTATCAGACACTCGCGAAGGCTTTCGAGCCCAAACTCGGACGGTGTTAATCACTTGGGTGACCTCCAAAATGTCTGTCGCGCACATCCCGTGCGCGGGGCGGACAGTCTCTTTGTCGCGCGAAGGTCAACGTTGATCCTATGGCTAAATGATACCGAACGATTTGTTATGGTCCTGGGTATTTAACCGTTAGTTAATTGCTCATAACTCGGTCAGAGACTTCTTGCTCTATCCGGCGCAAAATTAGGCTTTAAGAACTCGAGTATGAGTCCTACTACCCATCCCTCTTAGAGTTGCGAATTCATCCTACGCAACTTTTTTGAGGGAGGACGGGAGCAGCTTTATGGTCAAGTAGTCATCGCTCGGACCAGAAACAACCGTGGCCCGCTCCATTACATTCTCGAGTTCCCTAACATTTCCGGGCCAAGAATATTGATGAAGTGCGTCTCTTACCTCATCGGACACAATCAGAGGAGCACGACCGTTCTCCCTTGCATACTTGGCGAGAAAGTGATTGGCCAGCGGAACGATATCCTCCAGGCGCTCTCTCAAGGCCGGAATATGAAGTTCGACGACTTGAAGTCGATACAGCAAATCGAGCCTGAAAATTCCTTCTTCCACTGCCTGTTTAAGATCTCGATTCGTCGCGGTTACGAGTCGAACATCAACCTTCGTGGGCTTGTTGGCCCCGAGTTTTTCGAACTCGCGTTCTTGAAGTACTCGAAGGAGCTTGACCTGAACGGACATCGGTATCTCGCCTATCTCGTCCAGAAAGAGCGTGCCTTGATGCGCCATCTCAAACCGGCCCATCTTGCTGCCAGTGGCCCCGGTGAACGCCCCTTTCTCATATCCGAAAAGTTCGCTCTCCAGCAGAGTTTCAGGCAAAGCGGCACAGCTTACGGCCACAAAGGACTGGTTGGCACGTTGAGACAGCGTATGGAGAGACTTGGATACAACCTCCTTCCCTACGCCGCTCTCGCCGGTAATCAAAACGGTGGCCCGGGAATCCGCTACCTGCTCCACCGTCTCAAAAACTTCTTTCATGGCCGGAGATTCGGCAATCCAGTTTTGATGGGTTGCAGCCTTTGCCTTCTTTAAGCCTTGTTTTGCTTTCGGAGCCGATTCCGACTCCATTGCCGAGGCCACAACTTTCTTAAGTTGGTCCAGGTCGAAAGGCTTTGTAACATACTCGAAAGCCCCATCTCGAATGGCTTGTACGGCCTGAGGAATGGTGCCGAATGCCGTCATGATAACGACCGGCACATCACTTTGTGATTTGACTTCACGTAGTAACTCGTATCCAGTCATGCCCGGCATCGTCACGTCGGTAAGGACGCAATCAGGTTGCCTCTCCCCGAAAATTTCGATCGCTTCTTGGCCGTTTTCAGCCACGCTGACATGAAACCCAACCTTCTCAAACGCAACTTGAAGAATGCGGCGTATGTTTGGTTCGTCATCGACAAGCAAAAGATGTTTCTTAACCATTAAGCAGCTCTTCTCACTCCAAAACTCACTTCAAATCGCGTCCCCTTTCCCGTGTTTGAATGCACGGTAATAGAAGCGCCGTGAGCATCAACGATCTTCTTGACCGTGCTCAATCCTAGTCCCGTCCCCTTAGCCTTCGTCGTGAAAAATGGCGTAAAGAGGCGAGCTACCTGGGTCTCCTCCATGCCGCATCCCGCGTCTTCAACCCAAAATCCAAGTGGAGAAGCACCAATTCTTACTTGCCCTCCCGCTTCCGAGGCCTCCAACGCATTCAACATAAGGTTCTGCAAGACCTGCTCCCAGCGGGGAGGGTCTCCATCAATAGTCGGCAGGTTGACGTCAATCTCAACGGAGAGAAGAACTCCCTTTGCCGAAAACTGGGGCTCCATCAGCTTTGCAACTCGAGAAATAAGCTCTCCAAAATTGATGGAACGTAGCCTGAGCTCAAGCGGCTTTGCAAAACTCAAGAATTCATTGCAAAGTTCGCTTAGCTTGATTGCCTCGTGCTCGATGATGCTGGCGAACTCTTCCGTCGATTCGGGAACTTGAACAATCATCTGTGCTGCACTCCGAATCCCAGTCAGCGGATTCCGGATCTCATGAGCGATTGCCGCTGTCATTTGTCCGATCTCCGCCAGTCGATTCAGGCGATCCATCTCACGCCGGTGTTGCTCCCTTTCCGTTGTTTCTTCCAGAACAACGGTGGCCATTCCACCTGGATGTGGGCTGAGAACGGCGTGCCAACTTCGCCCCGATTGCTCATCAACGAATTCGAGAGAGCTTCGATCAGAAATTCCTCTCCGATCAAACTCTTCTCTCAGCCTTTCCAACGGAAGATCGATCTCTTCCTTTGCTCGATCGTTGGCCTCAACGATGTCCCCTAAGGCATTTAAGAGAAAAGCGGCTAATCCAAGGCCCTCAAAGATGCCCCGAAACTTTGCTCGCTCAGACTCGGCTTGATCGATTGCCGCTCTTAAATTCGCCACCAACCGGGCATTTTCGATCGCTAAAGCCATATGGCTGGCCACGCTGCGTGCAAGCTTGAGATCGGCATGGGAAAAGCGCTCGAGTCCAACCTTCCGGGAAAGATTGAGTACCCCAACGCACCCGGCGCTCGAAGAAATTAGCGGGACAACCATCGAACTGACAAGCTTCTTTCCGCGAGTTTCTTCAGTACCAGAAACCTCATTGATTAAAACAGGAGCGCCGTCTTCTGCCGCGATACCCCCTATTCCCTCTCCGATGACAATCTGAGCCTGTTTTGGAATTGTTGAGGCACTGCCGCTAGTAGCCGCCAGATGAAGGATGTTTCGACATCCCTCTCGCAAGAACAGTGAAACCGTGGTTGCGCCAAACCACTCCGCGCTACGGTGCACGATGCCCTTCAGAAACTCATCCAAAGAGGCTTGCTCGAACTCCCTCGGAACTTCGAACAGACTTGCAATGAACTGAGTTTCCTTTCGACCAACTCTATGCGCCACATCAGAAATATCGGCAAATGCAATGCGACAACTGAGTTCAAATTTGAATCTTATGCGCCCAAACTCGGCGAGCAATCAACGGGACATGACTTTAATCCTCTAGTGAATTTGACGGCAACCACAGGCTAGGGTAATTCCTAAGCAAATTGATCGGCTCGCTTACCGACGCGTTCCACGGTCAAGGAAACGAATATTCCAATCAAACCGACCTGAGTTTTTTGAATCATTAGAATACTAATTCTGCTGGGGACGACAAAAACCAACGTCATTTAAGCGGAAAACAGAAATACTATCTATTCAAATAAAGCGAATTAGAAATCTTAATAATAGATGAACAATTCTACATAGTCTTTCACCTAACGAATTACCATATTTTTCTAAAGTTGCCTATCTTCAGAAACATTTTCAAAGGACATGAATTATCATTGCACTTGTATAGTGAGGCTAAAAGAGACTTTGCTGTGCCGATATTGACGCGCTTTTGAGAGTAGGAGAGCTAAAGCGTGAAGACGATAAGGTAGCGAAGCAAAGACTCGTTCTGGGACAACGAGATTTACATTGCCTGACAAGGATGTTGAATTGATAGAAAAACTGACACCGCGAGAGCTCCAAATATTGGAGCTTGCGTCAACAGGGCTAAGCGATAAAGAGATTTCAGCCCATCTCGGGATCCACTTTGGCACCGTCTCCACTTATTGGAACAGGATAAGAGCCAAGGTTGACGCACCAACGAGGGGCGCAATCATTGCTAAGATGGTTCGCTATCAAATGGCGCAAAGCGCCGGGTTAGACATCGTTTCTCACCTGGGCGAACTTTACGATGTAAAAGAGCACCTTACTCGAGTCGATGACTTGCTTTCGGTCATTCCCGATCCAATTATCCGTACCGACTTGGAACAAAATATCGTCTATTCCAATCCCGCATTCCGGGCAAGGCTGACACACGGCGATGAGCCCAAGGAAGCAGTTGAACTGGAGGAGGTTCTCCGTTCCGAGTTGAAAACTCATCTTCAGCGAATCATCGAGGATGGAGGCCCGAACTCATGTCATGCCGTCATCGCAATCGGCGATCGAACTCTGGCTTTTGAAGTGCGAAGCGTGCCAGAAGTAGGCATTGAGGGAAAAACAAAGAGCGTCCTAAGCCTTCTCCGCGAAGAATCATAGACGTCTGATCTGGAGCCGACGACAGGATTCGAACCCGCGACCCGCTGTTTACAAAACAGCCGCTCTACCACTGAGCTACGTCGGCCTTTTCCGGTCCCTATTTTGGCGCACCGGAACTCAACTTTGATAGCCTTACTAGGCCTTCTTTCGGCGTGTTCGCGTCTTAACCAGTTTCAGCGAGCCATCAGCAGTATAACCAAGCTTGAATCCGCTCGGAATTGCTTTGAGCGCGGCCTCAAGTTCAGCAGGCATCTCCACCGGTGAAGATCGGCGGCGTCCACGCCGTCGCTTTGGCGTCAAAGCCGCGTGGGCGTCAGAGGCGTCGGCGCTACTTGGCAGGGCGGTCAACTCCTTATTTTCGATCTTATACAGTTCGGAAGATGCAGGAAACGAGAGAAACAGGTATTCGCCGTTGCTCAGCATTCGCGCCTCAACGGGCACAGAATACTTTTTCACTCCAATCTTGATCGAAAGAATTCCAGACTTTGGTTGCGCCTTGAATTTTAGGGAGTTCTTTACACTTTGTACAGTTTTCATTTTCAGCACCGAATAACTTGATAACTATACACTAATACGATTCGCATCGTCAAAGAGCCTCAAATCAACTATCAAATTTGAATATTGTCGATCAGACGAGTTTTCCCGATTTTTGCCGCACAAATAAGGCTGGATGAATCCGCCAGGACGTCTAATGGTCTAAGCGTCGCGTTGTCGACGTAAGCAAAATAATCCACGATAAATCCAACCTCGGATAGCCGCCTGATTGCATTCTCGCAACAACTCGACGGTGTCATTCCCTCAATGATTTGGAGGCGTTGCTCTTTTAGCTGTTGATAGATAGTTGGTGCTACCGATCTCTCGTCAGCAGATAGATATCGATTGCGAGATGATAGAGCCAAACCATCTTTTTCTCGGACCGTAGGCTCAAATGAGAGCTTAATCTCCATATTGAGATCCTCCACCATCCTCTTAATAACCGCACACTGTTGAAAGTCTTTTTGTCCGAAATAGGCACGATTCGGACGCACAATATTGAAGAGTTTTGCAACTACCGTGGCGACCCCATTAAAGTGTCCGGGCCGCACGGCGCCTTCCCAGAGTTCGGTCACTTCTGGGACATGAATGCTCGTACCGAGTTCTCTCGGATAAATTTCATCAACCGTCGGGGCAAACAAAATGTCGGCGCCAACGCTCTCAACTAGTTCAGCATCTCGTCTTTCATCCCGAGGATATCGTTCAAAGTCCTCGTTGGGCCCAAACTGAGTTGGGTTAACGAACAAAGAAACGATCGTGATATCGCACTCTTCAACCGACCTTTGAACGAGGGCAAGATGGCCCTCGTGAAGGGCTCCCATGGTAGGCACAAATCCACGATTCTCGGATATGACCCCCCTTAGATCGGAAACCCTCCTAAGAATTTTCAAAAGCTATTTTCCTCGCTAGGGAAACTACCCCTCCGTACCTCACGAGCATAGGTTCGCATGCTTTCCAGAACGGCACTTTGACCGTCCATGTATCTCTTCGAGTGTCTAAAAGTCTCATCGGAGAATCCGAGCAAGTCGTGCATCACCTGCACTTGTCCGTCACATTCGGCCCCTGCCCCAATGCCGATGGTAGGAATGGAAACGCCATTCGTGATCTGGGCTGACAGTGCTTTTGGAATAAGTTCTAAAACAATGGAAAATACTCCAGCCTGCTCGATACTTTTTGCCGATTGAAGAATTGCTTCGCCCGAACTTCCCTTGCCTTGAACCTTAAACCCACCAAAGTTGTTAACCGATTGTGGAGTCATTCCTAAGTGACCCATAACTGGTATTCCCATCTTGGTGATGGCTCGGATTTCTTCAGAATATTCTCCTTCCAGCTTTACTGCTTCCGCACCCGCTTTTACTAATGCAGTTGCTGTTTCTACCGCCTGAGCAATAGAACCCCCGTACGAACCCAATGGCATATCTGCGACGAGCAAAGCCCTGGAAACTCCACGCCGGACCGCCCGAACATGATGCAAAATTTCATCAAGAGTTACGAAGACGGTGGTGGGATATCCTAGGACAACATTGCCCAGGGAGTCTCCAACAAGCACTACATCTGCGCCAGCTTCGTCCGCGATTCTTCCGAAGAATACATCGTATGCGGTAATGCAAACGATCTTTTCGCCCTTGGCCTTCAATGACCTGAGTCTAGGCGCTGTCACTTTTTCTGACATGGCGGCAGTTTACCGCCAGGTATTCAGAGGGCAGATTGGACCTCTTCCGCATGCCCGTCCGGTTTTACCTTTCTCCAAATCTTGGTTATGACACCCGAGCTATCGAGGAGAAACGTGGTGCGCTCAACTCCCATATACTTGCGGCCATACATCGACTTCTCAACCCAAATACCGCACTTCTCAGCAAGTTGATGGTCCACGTCCGCTAAAAGCGTAAAATTCAGACCGTACTTGTCCACAAACTTTCGATGAGATTTCGGGGCATCGGGACTGATACCGATCACCTGCGCGCCCTTGAAGTTGGGCAACATATCTCGGAATCCGCATGCTTCCGCTGTACAACCACTGGTGTCATCCTTGGGATAAAAGTAAACAATCAATCGATCCTTCAACAACTCACCCAAGGAATGCCTTTCGCCATCTTGATCGAGCAGTTCGAAATCAGGAAATTTATCGCCTTCGTTTAACATCTTATTTATCTACTACTCTTACTCCGTTGATGGCTCACAGTCGACAAACATGGCTTGCATTAAGTCCACCCGCAACACGACGCCGTAAAGTCGAAAATCTTGCACCACAGGAAGTATCGTTAGACCCGAACTAAGCATCAGATGGAATGCTTCGCCTATCTCCATATCGGGAGAGGCAGTTGTCGGATCCTTGCTTGAATGGACGTAAGCCGGTTCGTTCGCTATGCTCATCAAGTTATCGCGAGTCGATACCACACGACACAGATCGCCTTCAGTAACAACTCCTATCGGCGTAGTTTCTTCGTTGACAACTACCAGGGCTGGAAACTGATAAATGTCCATCTTGTCCACCGCGTCCCGAACGGTGCTGTCAAGAGTGAGGGTCGGAATGTGGGCGTGCAACACCTCACGAAGAATCATTCGCCGAGTTTACTTGGCAAACTTCTATAATCGTAGCCAATGAAGGTTGATGCGGGACTAATCGGCGGCACGGGAATTGGATCGATTCTCTCGAACGAGCCAGGAGTTGGGGTTCACATCCCCACACCAGAAGGATTGGTGCGCGGAAAGATTATTGAATTGGAAAGAAAGACCATCTTTCTCTTGAGCCGCCATTCCGCTGGGCACTCCGTTCCGCCCCATAAAGTGAATTATAAAGCGATGTCTCTCGCCCTGAAGTACCTCGGGGCACGGGCCTGTTTCGCCTCTGCCGCCGTCGGCTCCCTCAAAGAAAACTACCAGGTGGGACAATTGGTCGTCTGCTCCGACTTCCTGGATCTGACAGGTCGAAACCTCACCTTGTTTGACCACTCCGTAACCCATACGCCATTCCCCAAACCATTCGGGCCTGCCGCCCGACAATCTCTTCTGGCCGCGGCTAAGCAACTGGGAATAAACCTTCATACCGAAGGAGTCTATGTGGGTCTGAACGGTCCTCGTTTTGAGACGCCTCATGAAATTCAGATTCTGCAAAAGATGGGTGACCTCGTCGGAATGACCGCGTCCAGCGAAGCCGTTCTGATGAAGGAAGCAGGAATCGAATACGGACTCCTCGCGATCGTCACGAATATGGGAGAGGGCCTCGGAGGTGAAGTCGAACATGCGATCGTTGGTGAGGTTATGAGCCGAATTGGTCCTCGAGTCATTGAAATTTTCAAGCAAGCCATCCGCAACCTTTAGTCCTCAGTTAGAGTAAGTTGTCGGAGATGCACCCGCGCACCTTTGCCCTTCACCTAGCGATGACTCCCGGCGTGGGTGGAAAATCGGTAACTCGAATTCTGGTTCGAAACCGGCTCTTAGGGCGCGAACCAGAAGAATTTCTCCGTCTTTCGCCAGAGGCGCTGCGCGAAGAATATAGACTCACAGCAAAAGCATCCGAAGCCATTTCCCAGCAAGACCTCGAAGGGACACAGCGGCTAGAGGAGCGTCTAAATGCCCTGGGAGTAACTCTCGTAACGGCCGCCGACATTCACTATCCAGAACGCATCGAGATCATGGACCCAGAACCGCCTGGGCTGCTGTTCATCTATGGGAATACCAAACTCCTAGAAGCCAAAACATTTTGCGTCCTTTCCTCTCGCAAGTCTTTTCCTGCCGACCTAGACCAGATTGAACAGATTGCCGAGGAAGGAGTTCTTTCCGGCAAGATCCTTGTGACTGGCCACGATACCCCCGAATATCAAAGATCTGCCATTGTGCCGCTACGTTGGGGTTCGCCAAGAATCCTCTGTCTTGACCGCGGCCTCTTCAAGGTCCTCGGCGAAGATCTGAAAGACGAAGCATTTCGAGCGGCACGTCTCTGGCGGTACCAGTTCGATCCTCAGACGGACCTTGTAATCAGCCCATTTCGGCCAGAGGCAGACTTTGTCGGAGTCAACAACCAGTTGCGGGACCGGCTTGTCGCATGCCTTTCGACAGAGCTCAATTTCGTCCGAGTTGAAGAAGGCGGCAATATGGAGAAGTTGGCTCTCATGGCGCTCAGGGCTAGCCGCCGAGTCTCCGTAAGCGACCGCACGATCAACTATCGCCGCCTACGCGAGCTAGGCGCCGAGATTCTCGGACCCACAGTTTAGCGCCTCCGTTGCAGGATCGATCCAATTACAGCCATAATGTCTTTTGGCGCGGAGTGGTGTCCGAGTGGTCTAAGGAGCGGGCCTGGAAAGCTCGTACTCGTGATAAGCGGGTCGTGGGTTCGAATCCCACCCGCTCCGCCATCTTTCCTTTCCAAATGACCTCACCCTTGAGTTCAAATCCGTCAGAAGATTCGTGTCGCAGAGCGGTTCTTACGCGGATCTTGGATCACATTCGAGAAGATCGTCGAATCTTCCTCCCTTCATTCGATCCCTCAATCAGTCGCCCTTCAGATCAATTTGCCCTTCAGTCCGTTGGAATTGAACCTAACGATTTTGCCGGTGGCGTTGGCCCATACCGATATCAGTTCGAGGGAGAGGAAGATCTGCTTCATCTCATCGTCACCAAACAAGACGGAAGCCCCCTTACCGCCCAGGAAGGGCAAACGGTGGCCGGATATCTCCTAGCCGGAGTGCCGCCTGCATTGATCTGGCTGAAACCAGGTGCATTCACCCAGCACTTTTACATCGGCCACGACGAACTCCTCGACAACTTGCAGGTGTAACGCTACATCTCGCGACGATATTCGAGTGCGCTGATCAAGGTCGCCGAATCCGCATAATCCAATTCAGCCCCCACCGGCATCCCGTGCGCCAACCGAGAAACCTTAAGTCCAGCGGGCTTAATCAACTTGGCCAAATACAAGGCGGTGGCATCGCCTTCGATGGTGGGATTTGTCGCCAAAATGACCTCTTCGATCTGACCTTCTCCCAGTCGCCCCAACAACTCTCTGACTCTCAGTTGCTCTGGACCAATTCCGTCCATCGGGCTCATCAATCCATGCAACACGTGATATTGACCGCGATATTCATTGATGCGCTCAATCGCCGCAATATCTCGCGGCTCTGCCACAACACATAGGACATGCTGATCCCTACGAAGGTCGGCGCAAATCTCACAAATCTCATTTTCCGAGATGTTTTGACACTTGGCGCAAAACCTCAGCTTCAGCTTTGCGTTGCGGATGGAGTCTGCGAGTCGATTGGCATCCGCATCTGTTGTCTTGAGAAGATGATAGGCCAGCCTTTGGGCCGACTTCGGACCGACTCCCGGGAGCTTCTCTAGTTCGGCAATCAGCTCAGCGAGAGGACGTGCAAAAAGCATGTGAATCGTGAACGAGGGCACCCGCGAAATTGCGGAGCCCTCAAACTTCCAAAACTAGCCCAAGCCAGGAATGTTGGGCATAATCGACTGCACCTTCGCCTGACGGGCATCAGTTGCCGTTGTGAATCCATCGCGAACAGCGCTCACAATGAGATCCTCAAGCGCCTCGATGTCTTCTGGATCAACAACCGACTGATCGATCTTGAGTCCAAGGAGCATGCCTGTACCATCGAAGATCGCTTTCACCGGTCCCTTGTCGATGGCAATCCGCTCCTGAGCCAGTTCTTCTTCTAGCTGCTGGGCTCGTGCCATCGCATCCTGCGCTTGCTTCAGCATTCCGCCAAAGCCTTGTCCTCCGAAGTTCTTGGGTAGCTTCATCGTGTGTCCTGTTAATTTGCGCCAAAAATCTCGCGAACAGTATCCGCCAGTTTTTGACCTTCGAGTGCCAATTCTACCGCTTGCGGCTCAGCGGGAGCCGCCTTGGCTTTTCCCACGCCAAGTTCCACCTCCCAATCCTCGCCTAATTTCTGCTTAAATGCGTCCACGACTGCCGACTGCCGCTTAGGAACCTCGGCGACCCAAAGGTGATCGATCTGGCGACTAAACTCCAAATACACGCGCTTTCCTTCTACGCTGCCAATTTTGGCCTCCAAAAGGCGAGCAGACATGGTCTTGGACAGCTTGCTCAAATCAGCGAATATTTCCTGCCAAGCAACCAATACGCGATCAAAATCTGGATTACCGGTTGGAGCCTGAGATTCGACTACCGGAGACGCCTGCGATTCAGTCTGCCTCGGCTCATCTCTCCTTTGACCGTTTGTCTCCGTCGAATTCAGTTCCTTTGGCGCTGCAACGGGTACGACTACGGCCTGCTTAGGAGCGCTCTGGCCCTGCCCAGCGAGCGTCGGAGCCTTCCTGTCCGTCGCGATTCGAATGATCTCTGACTCCAGCCAAAGGCGCGGAAGCGAAATATCGCGAATAACCTTATGCGCTTCGGAGAGAGAACTGCGAAAGTTCAGAAGGACATCTCGTCCAATTCGGGCCGCCGTCTCATGAAGCATCGCCTCCTGAGTTGTATCGCCCGAGCCTCCGATATCCACACCATAGGCCACGCGGGTCAGATCTCCTAGCCGATGCAGCATCGATTCCAACACGGCTCGGGGATCCCGCCCCATTCTTGCAACCTCGTTGAGGGTCTCAATAATCTTGGGCACGTCGGCCTCCCGCATCGCCTGCAGAAGCCCATCGACGAGCTCTTCTGAAATCAAACCTAGCTGATCGTAAACATGTGCGACCGAAATGCTCCCGTCAGAAGTGACGATCGCTTGTTCCAAAAGAGTCAGAGCGTCTCGAAATCCGCCATCCGCCATCCGCGCAATCGCAGTTACCGCAGCTGGCTCAATCGTAACGCCCTCTTGCTTCGCCACGTAGCTGAGTCGAGTCACCAAATCCTGAATGCTGCCCCGGTGAAACTCAAACTTCTGACATCGCGATCGAATGGTCGGCGGAACCTTGTTGTATTCTGTGGTCGCAAGAATGAAAATGATATGAGGAGGTGGTTCCTCAATGGTCTTTAAGAGAGCATCAAAGGCTTTGCCCGATAAGTCGTGAACTTCGTCGATGATGAATATCTTGTATCGGGCCATCATCGGTCGGTACTCGACAACGTCTACAATGGCCTCGCGGATATTCTCCACGCCCGCTTCGCTCGCCGCGTCTAATTCCACCACATCCACGCAATTGCCTTCGGCAATCAGCTTACAGATTGGATCGTCGTCGCTGGGGTTGGGGGTCGGCCCATTTTCAGCGTTAAGTGCCTTCGCCAAGAGTCTGGCGGAGGACGTCTTACCCGTGCCGCGTGGCCCAGTAAACAAATAGGAATGAGCGATACGGCCCGACGAAATGGCGTTCTGGAGTGTTTTTACAACGTGGTCCTGCCCCACCAGATCGCCAAATGTCTGGCTTCGATACTTGCGGTACAGGGAAAGGTAAGCCATACCTGATTGCTTGGGAGCCGAATGCTCCCATGAGAGGGTATTAACCGGGAATGGTGCGTCGCACAGAGAACCGACTTACCGTTGCTGCCTTCCGGCCCTGGCGGGGTTCACCAGCCTGCTGCCGCGCAGTTCCCGGCCCCAACAGTTTAGCACCTAGCCATCCGTCTACGGTTCCCTAAAGCTGAAAAACCCACCGTTCTCCTAAAAGAACGGTGGGTTCTTGACGCAAGGCAGCTACTTCTTCGGTGCTTCGGCCGGAGCCTTCGCATCTCCTGTACCTGAAACTCTCAGATTCGGAATGTAAATCACATCATCCTTATCCTTCGAGTCCGTCGACTCAACATAATTGACGGTCTTAACAACGGGAGTCTTGTCTGACCACTCTCCCTTTCGTCGGATCTGTTCCTGAGTTAAAGAAAGAGTCGTGTACATGACCCGCTGAGGAATGTCCTTCAACGGAATCTGCTCAAACTCGATGGGGAACTTGTGATCGTCGAACTTAGCGGGCTTGAATTGAATCGTTTCTCTCACATCCGTTCGCAAGAAGTTCTTGTCCGTAAAGCCTTCGCCATTGAATCCAAATTTGTCTTGGATGTGAGGCGGAGCACTTCGCGGATTGTAGTAAAACTCAACCAAGTAGTTCTTTGCGATGAACGGATACATCGTTGGGTCCTTGCTCATATCGATCTTTCGGTTGAAATGTCGATTGCGTACGAATAATTGATCTTGCATGAAGGTCAAGTTTCGAGGGGGATCCAAATTCACGCTATCGGAAGAGTCCCAATCCAGCTCAGCCATTTTGGCCTGCGGGTAGTCCGCGTCTCGCAATACGATGCGGATACGGGTACCAACCGGCAAAACGTTCCAGGTGCCTTCTACACGCAAAACTCGATCGCTTAGGACTGTGACCTTTGCTGAGAATCCAACATCGAACGGAGGCTTGGTGTCATAAGCGCCATTGGCATACCAATTGTTCTTCTTCCCTTCCTCCGAATGTTGTGCGACCCAACCACGTTGAACCATTCGAACGAGCATCGTGTCAAGATTGTTCTCAATCGTGTCGTACTGTTGGCGATTGCCAAACTGCTGGTCATCTTTGAGCCTGCCCTTAGCCCGATCATAGAGGTCGTATAGGTAGTTCAAGCTTTCATCCGGACGCCCCGCCTTTTGGTAGGCCGACCATAGAAGGTTGCGCCGCGCGGGAAGAATGTCTTCTCGCTTCGCCGCCTCTTCAAACCACTTCACGGCTTGACCGTAGTCGTCGTCCACTTTGTGGTACCACATCCATCCGGTCTCAAAGAACATCTCGTAGGTGTTTGGATTCTGCCGAGCGCCTTCCTTGCCGAGAGCAAGGGCCGAAGGAATGTACCGTCGGTCGGATCGCTGCTCTTCGTCAGTGAAGTTATAACCGATGTGCCACATTCCCGTCGCGTAAACATCGATCTGCTTGGGATCGAGAATTGTGCATAACCGGATGATGGGCAGAACCGCGTCGTAATTTCCTTGATCGAAGAAGCTATCCGCTCGGACCCAGAGCATTCCTGCCAAGAACTCGCGGAATCCAAAAAGCGAGAGCGCAAGCTGGCTTGGATCGAGGTTGTTTGCCACGATCCCTCCAGGTGAATAGTTCTTTCTCCAGAATCCCAGAAGGTATCCCTGCGAAACGGCGAACTGGCCAACGAAGGCAAGCGCCAAAACGCCAAGCAGAGTTGTCTTGGTGTTTTTTCTCCTCATAGGTTTAGACCTCCCGTCGATCGAAAATCAAGATTCCTGCGATGATCAAGATGGTGATGTAGAGAAGACCGTATCCAGCGGTACCCAGATAGTAAGTAGTCTCATTCTGGATCGTAACCCCAGGATTGATGATCGGATTCTTCACATCGTAGTTCGAGAAATTTGGCAAGATCGATGTAACGAACTTGGCCATTCCACGAATGATCGGAGCCGAGCCCTGATTGTTCGCAAACGAGTCGTATAGCGGGTTCAGAAGCGACCCAACGCCCCACACGCCTGCCGAAAGGAAGAAGTTCACCAACGGAGTCACGAACGTTGAAAAGAAGATGGCGACGGCGGCAAGAAGACTAACTTCGATAAAGTAGAGAATTGCCTGGCGTAGCAGATCCAACATTCGCTCCATCGGAGGATGCTTGAAGAAGTAGAACAAGATCAGCATCACGCCGGCCATAAGGCCGATCATCAAGCCAAGCGCCAAAACTGCGCCCAGATACTTGCCTACAAGGAACTGCCAGCGCTGAACCGGCTTGCTCAAGATCGTATAAATGGTTCGACGCTCTATCTCGTTCGGGATCATGTAGACCGTAAGAACGATAGCAATCAAAACGCTCACGATTCGAAGCACGAATAACATACTTGAGATCGTCGTCGTTAAGTCTGATCGAGCCGACAGCACCGACAATGCGGGAACGATCGAGATCAGCAAGACGCCAATCATCAAGATGACCAACAGCACGCGTCGTCGAATCGCTTCGCCAACGGTGGTTGTAGAAATGGAAAGAATCGCGCCCATTAAGCGGCCTCCCCGCCAGATTTCTTTTCGGAAATGGTCTCGATGAACAAGTCTTCCAGGCGTCGGCGTCGTGGAACAACGCTGATGATCTGTCCTTTTGCGTCGCGAATTCCGTCTAAGAGACCGTTTACGTCGCCCTCTTCGGACATGTCCACGATCAAGCGACCATTGTGGAAGGACACTGTAGATTCGGGAGCTCGCACCGTATCGGCAAAGCCTTGATTAAGACCGTCGGCGATGACTTCGATGCGTCCGCCGCGAAGCAGATCTTCTAGCCTTCCCTGTCGTTCGATTTTGCCCTTATTGATGATAGCGACTCGATCGCAGATTCTCTCGACTTCGCTCAACTCGTGGCTGGAGATGAACACAGTTCTTCCCTCATCGCGGAACTGAAGAATAAGGTCTCGAATTTCCGTATGAGCGATGGGGTCCAATCCACCGGTCGGCTCGTCGAGGAACAGAAGCTTCGGGTCATTCAAAAGGCTTTGGGCCAAACCGATTCGCTGCTGCATACCCTTAGAGTATTGAGAAATCGTCTTAGTCGCGTCACCGGCGAGGTTCACTTTCTCTAGGAGACGCTGGAATTTGTCCTTGTCATTGATTCCAAACAATGCTCCGTAGAACTTTAGAATCTCCATTCCCGTCATATGCTCGTAGTAGTACGGCCGTTCTGGTAGATAGGAGATAACTCGGTGAACGTCCATATCTCCGATCTCGCGTCCGAGGACGTAGCCCTCGCCTGCGGATGGATAGATGATGCCAAGCAACATCTTAATGGTGGTCGTCTTGCCGGCGCCGTTCGGACCAAGGAAGCCGAAAATCTCGCCTTCCTCGACCTGAAGGTCAAGGTGGTCTACAACGTTAATTTTGCCTAAAGCGCGTGATTTATACGTCTTTGTCAGCTGTCGTGTTTCTATGGCGGCGCCCAATGGCAGCACACCTCCCTGGGGTGGTTCGGACGCCATTATACCTATGGGATATTAAACCCACGAAGGTGGCGTGGCGGACCTGATACCTCCAAACAGCAGGAGTCGTGCCGCTGGTTCCCTTTCTGAGAATTTCTTTTTGAGTTGACCGGGTAAACGAAGGGCTGCTATTGCGGCACGAAACGCAAAAGAACATCTAGCGTTAAGGCCTTAAAAGACGTATAACACTAGAAGCCAACAAGTTAGTGCTCTCGAACGATCGCGAGATCGAATGAAGAGGACGACATTGGTGGAAGCCTTGCGGGAAGGTGCTTTGCTCTCCTTTCAACCTTCCCGCGCTTTTTTAGCGCGTGGCTCCTTTGGCTGCCATAATGAATTCCCGAACCTTGCTCAGGTCCTTAAGTCCGGGCTCTGATTCCACTCCGCTACTGACATCGACTGCATAGGGACGCACTTGACGGACGGCATCGGCAACGTTTTCAGGAGTGAGCCCTCCCGCCAAGATCACCGGGACGGAAACTCTGTTTACCACTTCGGCTGCAAACGACCAGTCGATCGTCTTTCCAGTTCCGCCGAATTGATGAGCATCGAAAGCGTCCAGGAGAATTCCCTTCACTCCCTCGTGTTCACCTACCTTGCTGTTCACTGCGCCGACAAACGGATCAATCTCATCCATTTGGCCGATTCGGCAAGCTAGGACATAGGGCAGCGGGTTTGGCCAGGGATCTCCGTCCGCATACTGAATGACGTTGCATCCCGTATACCCACTCCAACCACTCTGGTAGTTTCCATAGACAGCAACGCATTGCGCATAAGGCGCCAATCGGTGCGGCACCGCCAACGCCTCCTCGTTTCCACCAATGTATCGGGGACTAGAGGGTTCAAAAACGAACCCCACAGCATCCGCGCCACACTCGAGAGCAAATTCAGCATCGCTTTGCCGAGTTAGCCCGCAAATTTTGACCCTTACCAACCCATCACCTCTCGGACCTTGGATGCGATGTTTGGACTCGCGCAAAAGGTCGTTCCAATTAAAACCGCCCGAGCACCAAATGAGGCAGCAGTTTGAATGTCAGCGTGTGTTTCCAACGCACTCTCGCTCACTAGCGTAACCCTCGCCGAGGAATTTTTCAATATCGGCATGAGTGTAGCGCTGGTACCCAGTGAAGTCTCGAAATTTCGTAGATCTCGATTGTTCACCCCAACAAATCCACATTCGAGCTCCAAGGCCATCTCCGCCTCCTCCTCGTTGTGGACTTCAAACAAAGTATCCATTCGCAACTCGGAAGCGAGCCCCATGAGGTCCGCTGCCTGCGATAGCTCAAGGCCAGCCGCGATCAACAAGATACTGTCCGCCCCCCAGGCGCGAGCTTGGTAAACCTGGTAAGCGTCATAAATAAAATCCTTTCGCAAGCAAGGGAGCCCCGTCGCCTCTTTGACTAGCTTGAGATTCTCCGGCGCCCCTTGGAAGTATTGCTCGTCGGTCAGGACGCTTAGACACTGAACTCCCGCCTCCAGATAGGCAAAACCCACCGAAACCGGATCAAAGTCTGGGCGAATGAGCCCCTTAGACGGACTTGCCTTCTTGACCTCCGCGATCAATGAAGGAGTTCGGACACTGCTTTCTAGCGCGGCACGAAACCCCAACGGCTCGGCTTGATCGTTTGCCAATGAGCGAATTTCCAAGGGCGATACCTGTGCCATTGCATTGGCTACCTCTTCGCGCTTGGTGGCAAAAATCTTTTCAAGTACGCTCACTTGGACGCCTCCACATAGGTCGCTAGCTTTGCCGTCGCCAGTCCTGATTTGATGACGCTCAAAGCAATGTCACGCGCCTGAACGAAGTCGTCCGCCAATCCTGCCAGCCAAATGGCCGCAGATGCGCTCGGCAAAACCGCCCTTGACCGGTCCGAATGAACATCGCTGATCGCTTCTCGAAGAATAGCTGCATTTTCGGCTGGACTTTCCCCAGGGGCCAGCGCTTCCGCAGAGATGCCCTGATTGCCAAAATCCCCCGGGGTGAGTCGGCGGGTGCGCACTTCTCCGTGCATTACAAATGCCGCTTTGGTGCCAACACAGGGAGAAATCTCATCAAGTCCATCCTCCCCATGGACAACCAATGCTCTTTCGGCGCCAAGCTTGGCGAGGGCTTCAGCCATCGGCTCGACCAGTTCAGAGCTATACACTCCAATCATCTGCCGCCGGGCACGCGCCGGATTCGCGAGCGGGCCTAACTGATTGAATACACTTCGGAAGCCAAGTTCCTTCCTCGCCTTTCCCACGTGTTTCATCCCTGGATGGTGCGCCGGAGCGAAAAGAAAAACGATCCCAGCCTGTTCAAAGATATCCCTCGACTTCTTCAAGTCTGCCGAAATGGGCGCGCCCAGGGCCTCCAGCACATCCGCACTGCCGCACTTACTGGTAACTGACCGATTTCCATGCTTAGCGATGCGAGCCCCAGCGCCTGCCGCGACAAAGGCGGCAGCCGTGGAGATATTAAAGGATGCGATTCCTCCGCCGGTGCCGCAGGTGTCGATCACATCGTCTCCAAGGTCCAACGAGATTGCTCGAGATCGAAGGGCTTCTGCGAAAGACGCCAATTCCGATGAATTCACCCCCTTTATTCTTAGGGCCGTGATGGCTCCCCCGATTTGCGCTTCGGTAGCTTCTCCGTCCAGGAGCCAACCCATCAGCGCCGTGGCCTCTTCAGACGTAAGTGAGCGCTGCTCCAGCAAGGGCTGGATTAAGTCGGGAAATGGCATCGCCAGATTTTACATCCTGACCTAGATTCGACTGAGACCGAAGCGTCGTCGCCCCCATACCATCGAACAAGTTCCTACGGGTATGATTTTCTACGATGCAGACCGAGCAGTTCTGGAGCACCTATGGGGGAATCCTGCTCCTGGTAGGGGTTGCCGCCGTCCTATGCGGGGCGATGGTTACGCTAAGTTGGGTTTTGGGCCCGAAAAAACTCACTCCATACAAGGCCTCGCCTTATGAATGTGGCGTTGCCCCCGTTGGTGACGCCAAAGAGCGGTTCCCAATCAAGTTCTATTTGGTCGCAATCGTTTTCATTCTCTTTGATATTGAAGTCGTGTTCCTTTGGCCCTGGATGACGGTCTTCAAGAACAGCACCGACCTTCAATTCATGATCACGAGTTTCACCTCTTTCGCTCTTTACATGCTGACCTTTATAGTGGGTTATGTCTACGTAATTCGAGTCGGGGCGATCGATTGGGATGAAACAACATCGCTTGAACCCGCTAAATTGGGATTGGAGCCTGTTGAAGGCGACTCCAATTCGCCAGAGGTGAGTTCTCTTCCTGCCGTCGGAGTAACCGCGTAAATGGGATATCCAGTGGTTGACGGCGAGAGACTTGAAGTCAAGAGAATTCGCGAAAAGATTGGTGATTCACTCCTAAAAGTAAAGGAGTATCGCGGCGAAACCTACGTGTGTGTAGCCCGTGATTGTATTGTCGAGGTCATTGAGTTTCTCAAGAGCGACTCTGACCTTCAATACGACTACTTTGTTGAGTGCGTGGGTGCCGATTACAGCACATGGGCTCACGAACGAGACCTCACCGAGCGGTTCGAGGTTATTTACAATATTTTTTCAACGAAGCACTCGGCCCGCCTATTCATTAAAGTTGGAGTCGATGATGGTCAGTCCATAAAGACGCTGAAAAACGTCTTCCTCGGAGCAGAGTATCCCGAGAAAGAAATTGCTGACCTGTACGGCATCCAATTCGACGGTAACGAATTCGACAAAGGCGAGCGCTTCCTTCTCCCCGACGACTGGATCGGTTTCCCCCTCCGAAAGGAATATCCTCTCGGAGGAGAGGACGTCCTCTTCGATCAAGGCGATCGAGGGCCTGCGGTCGAGGATATCAGCATGCCACACGCAGGAGAAAGCTTTGAAGGCAAAACCGGTAGCGAAGACGTCTCAGGACGATAATCGGTGTAGAAAGATCATTTAGTGATCGTCGCACCTTGCTGGTGTCCCAGTCATTTTTCGCGGATTTCTACACGTGTCTAGGCCCTAGATTATGAACCCCGCTTCGTGAAGATAGATTAACCAGAGCCCCATGAATATTTGATTGTCTGCGCTGGATACCGGTAGCCAGGTGACCAGTGGGACCGCGTCTTGCAACACCAGCGATGACGCAGAAAAAGTTTGACCGAGCGCGAGTAGGATTCCGAATTACGTACCACCAAACTGTCTCTCCGCAGATTCGCATTGCAGTCCCCGGCGTAGGGTGCTCCGCTATTGAGAGTTCGATCAGACGACATTATTTCTATAGTCGTCAAGGCCGATGGAGTCGCGGCCGTTGTCCAAGCGGAAAAATTAAGATCGCCTCGTCTCTCAAATAGACGAGCATTCGTCCCGGAATTCGTTACTTTCGCACAGGCACACAGGCAACGCAAGAGGTTGATATTGGTTTAGCCGTTCTGCAACAACCGGACCCATTTTGCCGAAACGAGCCTCCCGTTGTCGGTCGCTAGTTGAGAATTCAGTCCGGGTGTCTGTTCGGTTCCAATAAACCACCGCGTCAGATGGAAAGCCATCATCAACGGTTACGAAGACGGATCATGACTTTCACTTGGCGGGCATCTTTGTCAATTCCCCACGAGATTTGTTGGAAAACCAGGCCGTGCCGAACGTAAAGGGTCCGCAGGCTTTAAGTCCTCGAACGGATTCGACGCGAAACCGACCAGAAGGGGCGAAACCGAACTTCTTCAAGATGTATTTTCAAATTGACTGGTGTTTTTCCGTGGACACTGCGACGCGACAGCGAATCGGAGAACATCCCTTCATGGGTTAGAATACTTTATTGAGAATGGTCAGAATAAAGTGTCAGTCGGACCGGCAATTTTGACGGTTCCGTGGTTTTTTCAGGGAACTGTTGAACGATTCTGCAACAAATCACGTCAAATGTGTTACACCAACTGCGAGCGAATTATTTAGCCAAACCCAAACAACCCAGTTTCATTTATCGTGTACTTGCAGTTGTGAATTTGGAGGTTGCCAATTAATTGAAAAGGGCTTTTACGCTCATTGAACTACTCGTGGTCATTGCTATTATCGCTATCTTGGCCGCAATTCTCTTTCCCGTATTTGCACAAGCAAAGGCCGCTGCGAAAGCCGCTGCTAGCTTGAGCAATATCAAGCAGTCATCGTTGGCCTCGATAATGTATTCCGGGGACTATGACGACGTCTTTGTTCCTGGGGCCAGTTGGAACACGGGTTCTGATCCTATTTGCTATGGAGATGCTTGTGTTTCTACTTGGGTTTGGCTCGAACAACCCTACATGAAGAACGGCGATCTGTTCCAAGATCCGCTTGGTCCTTCAATTCCAAGCGAAGCTGGTGTATCAAAGGCTGTCTTGGCGTCCGTAGAAAGCCAATATGGCTTGAATGTAGATCACCTATCTCCTTGGGACGGCACGGCCACCCGACCCGTAAGTCAAACAGCGACGGCAAATCCAGCCGACACCGTACTTATGACGTCGAAATATGCCACCTCGGAGTGGGTGTATGGTGTAACCGATGGGGTTGCTTTCCAGTGGGATGCAAATACGGACAATGGTCCGCTGATTAACACGGTAGTCGGTTCACCAGAATGCTATACGATTGCCTCTGCATGCATTGACAATTGGGGCCTGAACAGTGCTTGGGCCGGGCTTGTCAAAACAGAGGTTGCCGGTATGAACACTGGCGGTGTCTCGGCCAGAAATGCTGACAATGTAATGGTGGCTTGGGTTTACGGCCATGCTTCTAAGAAGAAGCGAAGTCAACTCGCTGCAGGCACCAACTATACGTCAACGCTTGACGCGGGATCTTTGACTTATACCGACAAGTCAAAGTATGTTTGGGACATTGAGTGATGAGCAAAACTTTAGTAGCCTGCATCTTGCTCGTGTCAGCATTTATGGTTGGCTGTGGACAAAGCGACTCAAGTGCTGCCTCAACACCGACGAATAGTGGCTCCCCTTCCTCGGCCGCAGCCGCCAACGGAAAGCCTCAAGCTACGGCGTCAAAAATGTCACTTGGCCCGGGTGCCGGACAAGGTGACTCTCGAGTCGGCTCTCAATCCAACAGGTAATTAAGTTGAGGTGGAACGCGGATTCGCGTTTCACCTTCTCCTGCTCTATGCCTCATTTTTAAGATCCCAGAACTTTATTGTGATCTTTAACAGATTCTCAAGAATCTGTTAGTTTTGAAAGAGGCCCCCATAGTTTGGACCGTCACCACCGCGGCGGATGATTTTAGGAAAAATCCCTTCCATACAACCCTGGTTATTGCGCAGTCGGCGCAATGTATCGCTCTGAAACCGCTGAGTTTCCGCACTTCAACCGTGAAGAGACGACCAAAGAGTCCCTGTGCCTGAAACAGGGGCTCTTTGCTTTTCGAAGTTATTCAGGGTAGCTTTATCTTAGGTGTTGTCTTTGCGTTTGAACCTAGGTTCGGCTTTTCAAAGCCTTCGCGAGCAATGGCGTCGATCGGTTTTGAGCGCTCTGGGGATCATGGTTGGGAGCATGTCCATTGTCTTGCTCGTCAGCATTGCCACCGGTGTTCGAAGCGATATCACCGATCAGGTAAAGGACCTTGGCGTAAACGTCCTTGTAGTGGTGCCTGGGCGTATTGAGGACGGTACTTTTAATCCCAACTTCGGTGGCATGAGCTACCTTAGCGCATCCGATGCCTCTAAACTCGCCAAAGTCGAAGGTGTCCTACGTTCGGAACCGTTCTCCTTTCTAGGCGGGGGCATCCGCTACAAGGGCAAATCGGCTACTCCGTTTCTTGCCGCCGCAAATCCAGGGTGGTTTGCCATGCGTCCGTTGAAAATGCAGGAAGGTCGCCCCATTGAGGAAAACGATCGCTTCAATGATGTCGTCGTCCTTGGCTCCATTGCCAAGCAACAGTTGTTTGGTTCTGAACCAGCCCTCAACAAGATTGTAAGTATCAACAAGCGCAGCTACAAGGTCATTGGCGTAACCGAAGACAAAAAGCAGGAGCAGAGTCTTTTTTCATTCGGATCTCTTCAAAACCTCGTCTATGTTCCTTGGGATCGCTTGAAGCAAGTTCAGCCCGATTTGCAGGTGGACCGAATCATGGTCCAAATCAGACAGGATGTTGAGCCGCGAGCTTTGATCAGCCGCATGGACAAGATCCTACTTGAGCGGCTCGACAAGCAACAATTTCAGGTTCTGACGCAAGAGGACCTTTTGGGACTGGTCTACAAGTTGATGGGAATCCTCACCTGGTTGCTCACGGGACTAACTTCCATCGCACTTTTCGTCGGTGGCGTGGGAATCATGACGGTCATGCTCATGTCTGTAAACGAGCGGACAAAGGAAATTGGCATTCGAAAAACGGTCGGAGCAAGGCGGCGAGATGTGTTTGTTCAGTTCCTTGCAGAATCCATATTTCTCGCCAGCGTCGGTGGCGCAGTGGGGTTATTACTGAGCTATGGCGTCTGTCTCGCCCTTTACTATTGGACGCCTGTGAAGCCGATGATTACCGGCAGCATCGTTGTCCTCAGCTTTGCAGTTTGCCTACTTGTGGGCACTTTCTTTGGACTATTGCCTGCCATTCGAGCCGCTGCCAAAGACCCGGTTGCCGCAATGCGCAACGAATGAACATTCGTTCGTGGAAAATTCACCGCTTGTGGTTTCGAATTGCCCAAATGACGAGCGGATGGGCATGTATGAAACTGAAATGTTGAACCTTTAAGTAGCCCTGTTTTAACGGTCAACGATTTTGGACCGCAGGTGGTGACTTAATGAAAAGACACGCGGCTTTTACCTTGATTGAGCTCTTGGTCGTCATTGCGATCATAGCTATTCTTGCAGCGATTCTCTTCCCTGTTTTTGCGCAAGCGAAGATGGCGGCGAAGAAGACGAAGCAGCTCGCGCAGATTAAGCAAATTAATACGGCGAGTCAAATCTACATGGCGGACTATGATGATGCGATCGTGCCCGCTTACAACGGCATAGGCAATCCATTTCATCTGACTCTCTATCCCTACATGAAGAGCTATGACATTCTGATTTCTGGTGTGACGGCGCCTAATGCGGCGGCTACTGGGCAGAATAATGGGTGGGACTATATCTGGGCGATTGGCACGTTGCCAATGGCTCGCCTGTACAACCTTCCCTATTGGACAGTCGTGGACTATCCAATCTCACGCGCTCTTGGCGTTGTAGGTGCTCGGTACGATGGTGTGATGGGATGGGCGGTGCCTTCCCTTGATCCTCGGTGGGGTAACTACCCGGCGGATTCCGGTCAGGCGGCATTTCCTAGCAAGACTTATAGCCAAATCGACTCGCCGTCTGAGGCTGCGATCATGTTTGACTCTCAGGATCCGTTTGCCGGGCATGTGAACTGGAGTTCCGATGCCAGTCGGTCGATTGGTGTTTGTACTCCCGGCCCCTCTTATCATCCGGGTGGAACGATTATCGTTGGCGCGGTGCCTCGTTGGGGCGGTCCTCAGTCTTGTGCCGGGTGGCGTGAGGCGGGGGGTGGTGGTAGTGCTGCTATTCCTGACAACTTGGCGCGAAAGGTTCTGGAGGGGGTTGCCGTGGTTACGTTCGTGGATACGAGCACCAAGGCAATGCCATTGTCTCGGCTCTACAAGACGGAGCCATGTAAGACTGATCCTGGGGCTCGCTGTATGACCTATTTCCCGGTAAGTCAATGATGAGAAATTGGATTGTATTGGCGGGTTTGGCTTTGGTTATGGTTGGCTGTGGGGATTCTGGGCCGGAGGGGACGGCACAGGATAAGGCTAACTTGGACCGATTGAGCAAGGAGGGGATGTCTCCTCCGCCGGCGGGGGGTGGCTCGGCGCCAGCTCCCAAAGTAAATGAGAAGGGGGGGATTCCGGGGAATCCTCAGCCTTCGGGAGCAGTTCCTCCTCCTTAGATGGGTTAGAGGGTTGTGAAGGGCCGCCTTTCGAGGCGGCCTTTTTTTTTGATCGGTTGGATACCCTATGATCGACGGAATACCTATAGAGACAATTTTTTGACCGATTGTTCAAACTTTTGAACAATCGGTCAGTATAATGTGATCTGTGGCGGTTATCGAAAGAAAAGTGCAGCGGCCAGAGGCGACTCGAGGGCGAATATTGGAGGCGGCTCTTGAGTGTTTCGCTTTGAAGGGATTTGGAGCGACCTCGATCG
>MKRX01000027.1:135719-137104 GCA_001898035.1 Armatimonadetes bacterium 55-13 | reverse complement strand
CGACATGGCCGAGCCGATGATGCAGATGATCGAGCGGTACCTTGGCGACCGGGAGCCTGCGCTTGACTTGGGCGGTTTGGTACGAGGGCGATTCGAGTTCTTGCTGACCCATCCCGAGGTTCCCCGAATTTTGACTTGGGTCGGGCTTGATCCAGAGAGTTTAGCCCCTCAGCGGATGCGGGAATTGGGGCCGAGGTTGGCCGTCAAGGTGCTCAATGACCTCGAGGGTCGGTGCGAAGATCCGCCGATCATGGCGGCAACCATTATGGGAGCAATGGACGCTTGGTTTCGATACCGCCCGATGTACGCCCACATTTCCCTTATTCCAGAGAGTTCAGACGCAAACGAGCGGTTTATTCAGGGACTGCTTCGGCTGATCGAAGGCGGCGGAAAGGAAGACAGACAATGAACAAGCGGATTATTCCCCTTATCGTCGTGGCGGGTTTGGTGGCGGCGGGGTTCGTCGTGGATCGGAATCGGGCGGCGGCGCGAAGCGTTCTCTCTGGGGTCTTCGAGAGTCAGCCGAGCCGACTCGCACCGAAGGTCTCGGGTCGAGTCGAGCAGATTCTCGTTAAGGAAGGCGATACCGTCAAGAAGGGGCAACCCTTGGTTCGGTTAGCGATGCCCGAGGTGCGTTATCAATCGGACGCCAATAAAGCCTTGGCGGAACAGGCGGAGGCGAAGCTTCGAGAGGCGGAGAACGGGAGTCGAGCCGAAGAGATCCAGCGGCAGCGGGCGGCGCTCTCCGAGGCGCAGGCAAACCTCGAAAAGCTTCTGAATGGCGCTCGACCGGAGGAGATCGGAGCGGCAAAGGCATCGGTCCGACAAGCGGAGGCGAAGCTTCGAGAACTGCAGAATGGTTCTCGACCGGAGGAGATCGCAAAGGCTCGTGCGGCGCTTCAGGCGGCGAAGGCGCAATTGGCGATCACTCAGCGCGGCCCTTCTGAGGAGGACAAGGCACGACTTGAACAGGACCTGAAGGCAGCCGATGCGGACCTGGCTTACACGGAGTTGACCCGGGATCGGAAGAAGCGGCTTTGGGAGCAAGGGGCGGTGGCGAAGATGGAGTTCGACGTGGCCGAGAACCAATACGAGAAGGCTCTCGCCAAGCATCGGCAAGCGGCTCTCTCTCTTGAAAGAGCGCGGAAGGGCTCCCCGGCGGAAGAAGTTCGAGCGGCTCAGGAAGGGGTTAAGCAAGCGGAGGCCCAGTTGGAGCTGACTCTCGCGGGGGCTCGTCGAGAGGAAATACAGGCAGCGGAGGCAGCGGTAGGAGCGGCAAGGGAGAACCTCAGGCTTCTCACGAACGGGTCTCGCTCCGAGGATATCGCGGCAGCGCGGGCCAAGGTGTCGCAGATGGAAGCGGCGCTACGGGAACTAGAGAACGG
>MKRX01000027.1:134970-135705 GCA_001898035.1 Armatimonadetes bacterium 55-13 | reverse complement strand
CGAAGGGAGTCAAGCCTCGGCAGATGAGCGAACTATTTTCGCGCCCAAGGACGGACTGGTGGAGCGAGTGTTAGTGGCGGACGGGGATCTGGTCGGTCCCTCTGTCCCAGCGATTCAGATGTCGGCCCCCTCCGATCTTTGGCTCAGGGTTTACGTCCCCGAGAAGAACTTGACCTCGATTCGGGTTGGCGACGAGGCGGAGTTGGCGGTCGATGGGATCACTGAGCACTTGGTGGGCGTGGTCGAGAGCATCGCGACCCAGGGCGAGTTTACGCCGGCGAACTTGCAGACGCCGGAGGAGCGCGGCAAGCAGGTGTTTGCGGTTCGGATTCGGCTGAAGCAGCCGGATTCGCGGGTGAAGTCGGGGGTGGCGGTGACGGTGGTTGGTTTTCGGGGGACTGTTGTCAGCGAGCAGGGGGACTTTTTCAGGGGGCAGGGGGCCTTTATCGGGGGGCAGGGTACAGGGCACAGGGGGCAAATATCAGTTGTCGGGGGACAGGGGGGGCGTGATGGGGCCCGGCGCTCTGGAATAGCCTCAGGGCTAGGGTTGGCACAATGCGCTAGACAGTTTTATGCGCACCCTGAGGCATCAGTTCTAATAGCCAGGGGGCAGGGGACAGGGTACAGGGGGCAGATATCAGTCGTCGTGGGGCGCGATGGGTCCCGGCGCTCTGGAATAGCCTCAGGGCTGGGGTTGGCACAATGCGCTAGACAGCTTTATGCGCACCCTGAGGC
>MKRX01000027.1:131950-134570 GCA_001898035.1 Armatimonadetes bacterium 55-13 | reverse complement strand
GGGAAATGGCTCTGTTGCGATTGAGATGTCGGGATTGGGGCGGCGGTTTGGGGATTTTTGGGCGGTTAAGGATCTTTCTTTGACGGTCGAGAAGGGCACTATCTTTGGGTTTTTGGGGCCGAATGGGAGTGGGAAATCGACGGCGATCCGGATGCTATGCGGGTTGCTGGAACCCTCCGAAGGGTCGGCGACGGTGAACGGGTTCGATGTCGTCCGAGAGTCGGAGGCGGTCAAGCGGAGCATTGGCTACATGAGTCAGGCGTTTAGCTTGTACCGGGACCTTACCGTTCGAGAGAACTTGGACTTCTTCGGGGGAGTCTACGGGTTGCGCGGGGCGCGATTGCAAGAGCGCAAGGACAAGGTTATCGAGCTTACGGGGCTGGCTCCCTATGTGGACCGTCGCGCGGGTCAATTATCGGGAGGATGGAAGCAGCGGTTGGCGCTCTCAGCTTCCTTGATTCATGAGCCGGATCTGGTGTTCTTGGATGAGCCGACGGCGGGAATCGACCCGGTGGCACGGCGCGACCTTTGGGATCTGCTGTTTCAGTTGGCGGGCGAGGGAAAGACGCTGTTCGTCACTACGCACTATATGGATGAGGCGGAGCGGTGCAGCGACATTGCCTATATCTACCTTTCCAAGCTGATGGTTCGAGGGACGCCCGCGGAGTTGAAGGCGTTGCCCGAAGTTTCGCCGGCGGGGACTCGGCGGTGGGCGCTTTCGGTGGAGCCGCCCGCCCAGGGGTTGATGGCCCTGAAGGGGCATCCAGAGGTCATCGATGTGACGCTGGTGGAGTCGGAACTGCACTTGCTGGTTCCGGAATCGGCCAATCTTGCGAGCATTCGGGATGCGGTTTCGGGGTTGAAGGTTGGGGAGTTTCGGGCGATTGAGCCTTCCCTGGAAGACGTTTTCGTCACCTTGACCCGAGGGATGGCGAAGGTATGAACGGCTATTGGAGCGTCGTTCAGAAGGAAATCGTGCACCTCAAGCGCGATGCGACGACCTTGGTGATCGCCCTGCTCTTGCCCCTCATTCAGGTGATGTTATACGGCTATGCCATCGACTTCGATGTTCGGCACATTCCCGCGGTAGTAGTGGATCAGGATCGGAGCCGAGAGAGTCGGGATTACGTGACCCGGCTGCGGGCTACGGAATATCTGGATCCGGACGTGATGGCGGCGACCGAAGATGAGGCGGCGCACATGGTGCGCACGAATCAGGCGAAGGTAGCGGTAATTATTCCGCCCAATTTCTCTCGCGAAATGGCGGCGGGACGCGCTCCCCAGGTGGGGGTCTTGATCGATGGGTCGGACAGTCAAGTTGCGTCACGGGCTCGGCTGGCGTTTGCCCAGCCGCCTCGTCGCGGTTCGGGGCAAGTCGATGCCCGGATGAATGTGCTGTTCAACCCGAACATGCGCACGGCGACGTTTATGATCCCGGGGTTGATCGGGCTGCTGATGCAGATGATTACGGTCTCGCTGACGAGTTTCAGCTTGGTGCGGGAGCGCGAGCAGGGGACGTTGGAGCAGCTGATGGTCTCGCCGATTGGTCGGCTGGGGTTAATGCTTGGGAAGTTGACGCCCTATGCCGGGGTCGCGATGTTCGAGTTTGGATTGATTCTGACGTTTGGGTATTTCCTCTTCGACGTGCACGTGGTGGGGAGTCTGCTCGGGTTGATCGTGCTTTCGACGCCATTCATTTTGGCGAACCTGGCGCTGGGGCTTTTGATCTCGACGGCGGCGCAGAATCAGGCGCAGGCGTTGCAGTTTGCGATGTTGACGTTGATGCCGTCGGTGCTGATGTCAGGATTCATTTTTCCGCGGGAGACGATGCCGGGGACGATTTACATCATCTCGGAGGTCCTTCCCTTGACGCACTACTTGAACATCGTTCGGGGAGTGATCGTGCGGGGGGCGGCGTTTTGGGATCTGCTGCCGTCGGCGGGGATTTTGATGTTGATTGCATCTGCATTGATTTTTGTGAGTACGCGACGGTTTCGGAAGAGCCTGTCTTGATTTTTGATTTTTGATTTTTGGTTCTTGGTTCTTGGGTTGGGATTTGGGTATTGGGATGGGCGGGGGTGTTGGGGGGCGCGCGTACGACGGTGGGACCGTCGATTTTGGGGTTTGCGAGCGAATTCAACCGCAGAGCGGGATGTTGGCATCAGTCTTTCTGACGTGGGTGTGATCTGGTTCAGGGCGCTCTGTTTGGTCGTCGCGCGTACGACGGTAGGACCGTCGGCTACATTGCGCTCGGTGATCGGTTGCGCGTTGTGGACGCTGGGCGAGATGTAGGCGTCAGTCCTCCTGACGTGGGCGCGTTCTGGTTTTAGGGCGCTCGGTTTGGCCGCGCGCGTACGACGGTAGGACCGTCGGCTACATTGCGCTCGGTGATTGGTTGCGCGTTGTGGACGCTGGGCGAGATGTAGGCGTCAGTCCTTCTGACGTGGGTGTGTTCTGATTTCAGGGCGGGATGTGGGCGTCAGTCCTCCTGACGTGGGCGCGTTCTGGTTTTAGGGCGCTCTGGTTTGGGCCGAGCGCGTACGACGGTAGGACCGTCGCCTACATTGCGCTCAGTGGTTCGTAACGCGTGAATAATCGCAGAGCGAAATGTAGGCGTCAG
>MKRX01000027.1:126646-131522 GCA_001898035.1 Armatimonadetes bacterium 55-13 | reverse complement strand
GCGTTGTGGACACAGGGCGGGATGTGGGCGTCAGTTCTGCTGACGAGGGTGTGTTCTGGTTCAGGGCACTCTGGTTGGACCGCGCGCGTACGACGGTAGGGCCGTCGGCTACATTGCGCTCTGAGGTTATGGGGGTACGCCAGCGCCGGGGAGAATTCAGTTCCGCACACGATCTAGAACGCAACCGCACCCATATGCTTCTCGTCGGCGGGTGAGGGGCGGAATTGGGGGTGCTGGGAGCGAGGTTAGGCGTCTACAATCTTTGTATGTCGTTGGAGCCACGTCCGCTTGCCGAGGGTTTTTTGTTGGCGGGGCGGTTTGAGGTGGAGACGGTATTGGGGCGTGGGGGTTTTGGCATTGTTTATCGAGCCCAAGATCTTCAGCGGAACGACACGGTGGTGGTCAAGGAATTGGCGCCGAGCGGGGTCCGGCGGAATGGGGATGGGGTGGTGGAGTTGGATATGGCGTCCTCGCCTCGACTCCGACAGCAGTTCCTAGACGAAGCGCGGACGATGGCTCGGTTGAACTTGCAGGGCGTTTTGCCGATGCGGACGAGCTTTACGGAAAACGGGACGGCCTACTACGTCACGGACTACCTTCCCAATGCGGTTCCTCTGGAGCGGTTGCTCAAATCCGAGGGGCGGATGGATATGGCGGGGGCGCTGGATATTTTGTATCAGCTCATGGAGACCCTGGAGCAGGTTCATCAGCGGGGGATTCTGCACCGCGATATCAAGCCCAGCAACATCCTGGTCACGCCCGGCGGCGAGGCGACATTGATCGATTTTGGGGCGGCTCGGGAGTGGCACGCGGACGCCTCGGTGACTCATACAGTGCTTTTCACTCCGGCCTACGCGCCCTTGGAACAAATGGCAGAGCGCGCCCGACGAGGGCCAGCCACGGATATCTATTCCCTTTGCGCGACGGCGTACGAGATGCTGACGGGTCACAAGCCGACGCCGGCAACGGACCGGGCCAGCGGGGTTGGGCTCATCCCGATCGCGACCTTGCGACCCGATGTGGAATCGACGGTGGCGGATGCACTGGAAGCGGGCATGGCTCTGAAGTTGACCGATCGGCCCCAGAACATTGCCGCTTTGCGAACGCTGCTGAACAACGAACCCGAGGAAGAACCCCATGGTTCCAGTCTCTTGGAGATGGATGCAAAGATGGTTCGGCTTCAACGATTTAGCTTCGAACGACGTCAATGCCCGGCGTGCAAGGAGCTTCTGGAAGAACCTCGGCCCTTGCGCAAGGGGATTTGCCCGGTATGCCACGAAGGGACAATCAAGAAGCGCGAGATTCATCCGGGGCTATGTCCCGTTTGCCGTGTTCAGCCGATGAAAGAAATTCGGAATCTGGATCCGATGCACACCTGTCCCCGTTGCAAAACCGGTTGGCTGACGATCAAGAAGAAGGGTTTGCTCAGTAAAGAAATCATCGCCGACTGTCCCGACTGCGAGGCCCACTTCGAAGGAAACTCCCAGCAAGCCAACGGGCGGACATGGGTGGATTGGCTAGAAGAGAGCGAACGATCTGAATCGGTGAGATATTGCGATGGCTGCGGGGCGCAGATGGATCGGGAAGCGGACGGACGATATGCCCTGGTGGTGAGCGAACGAGCGCTCAAGCACACTCGACTGTATTTGGAGGAACGGGATTGCGTCGCGGTGGGCTTGGAGCCGGGATCGGGGAATGCCGAATGCATGCTCTGCGGGGCCGACTTTTACCTTTACGGCGACAACGTCACGCTGCTGAGTTCGAAGGACGATCCATTTGGGTTCGCAAAAGATCATCTTGGCCGGCTATTAACCTTGGAGGACAACCGATGGATGGGGGTTGGCAAACAGAGTCCCCATCCAGGCTTGATCTGCCATCACTGCCATACCGAGCTCGACCGGGACGGCGAATATTTACGGGTCGTGAGAACCCGGAACCGGGCCCTCGCACGCCATTTGGACCAGCCGATCAAATTAGCGGATCTGCATCGATTAGCCGAAGGATTGCCAACGATTAGCGAGGAAGCAGACTTCGGTCGACAACTCTTGGAAGAGGTATCGCACGCTTACGAGAAAGGAGATTTGGGGTTCGACGATGGCAACACGATCCTGTGGAGGGGCCCGGCCAGCCGAACGGATTCGGATGGGAATGGGAACCTTTCGATCACTCGCGAGGAGGTGCAGTTTGGGGGTGTTTTTCGAAAGTGGAAGATTCCGTTCGACGCGATTCTGGAGGCCTCTTCCGACGGCAGCACCGTTTGGTTAAGAGTCAGCGGCGAGGCGGAGCCAGTGGGTTTTGCGGTCTCGCCGATTGCACTGACAAGTCATCTGCAGTCAGGACGCTATACGGTGGAACTAGGCCCCAACGAATTAGCGGCCCGGATCACTTCGGAGCTTCGCCCCCGTTGTTAGTTCGAGGCTGAACTACGGTGCCGGAGGGGAACGGCGGGAAGCGCCAGCGTATCGCTGGGCACGGAGGTGACCTTGATGAGGCGATCCAAGATGACCTTGACGGAGCCTGCAAGGGGGAACGCGATGATCATGCCGGGCAGGCCAAAGAGGGCGGCGCCGGAGAGGATAACGAAGACGTTGATCACGCCGCTGAGTCCCACCGAGTTTCCGACCACTTGCGGATAGACCATTTGGTCAAAAACAAGTCCAATTCCAGCGAAGATAGCGGTGACGAGAATAGCGTAAGTCCAGGGCGAGCCCATGGAGAAGAGGAAATTGCCCGATACGCCACCAAGACCCAACATCAGGAACAGGACCGCGTAATTGATGATGTTGCCAAGGTAGGGGACGAGGTAGAGGCCACCGAACACAAAGGCCAGAAGGAAGGCATACGGGACGTTAAAGAACCACAGCACGATGGTGGCCATCACGATGTAGAGCAGGACCACGGTGGCCACGCCACGCAAGTAACGGAGGAAGACCTGTCCGATATCGCTCATGATAGCGATGGTGCTAGCCCGGATGGATGGAGGGATCCAGCGGGGTCCCCTTCTTCTGAGGTCCTCCATCTCAAGCAACATGAGGAAGACGATAAGGGGTACCAGCAGGAGCGTAAAGAGACCGGAAGCGAGGGTGCCCAAGATACCGAAGAAGGATCCGAACGCCTTTTGTGCGGAGGAGGCAATCTCACCCCGATGCTTGTCTATGTATTGCTCAGTGATGGCGCGGCGCGTGGAAGGCAATCCGGCGCGCTCCAGGAATGGGCGTGCCTGATTTAGCAAGACGTCGAACTGGTCTTGTTTCGTAAACTCCTGAGCCTGATTGACGGGGTTCCAGCGAAGGAAGAAGTTATCGGTTTTGTCCCCACCGGTTAAGCTCGTGGTGAACTCGTCCAGTTTGCCGCTGGCCATGGAAACTTGGCGGGCGATGGAAGGACCGGCAAACACGCCGATAAAGCCGAGCCCCAGGAAGAAGACGACGAATACCATCCCGACGGCGGCTCCGCGTGAATATCCCCGGAGACGGAGTTTGCGGACACTGGGCTCTAGCAGCGCCGAGATAATGAAAGAGATGACAAAGGGCAATAAAATGCCCCGGACCAGATAGAGGAAGACCAAGGCAACCACGACAATGGTGGCCCACAGCAAAATCCTCCAACCTACCATCCGGGGCGGGTGGCGTTAGACGCCTAGCTCTTCCGCGGCCGACTTGACCGTTCGCTTGGCGCGCTGTTCAGAAATCCACTCATCGGTCTTGCCCTTGAGCTCCTTAAACTTGTGAGCGAGCTCGTCTCGGGTTTCGGCTCCCGACTTCGGCGCAAACAGAAGGCCAGCGGCGGCACCGATGATGGCTCCTAAGCCTACACCTGCCAGCATGTAAAGCACCACATTGTTCTCGTTGTTATCGTTGCTCATCTAAATTCCTCCTCGGTACGAATCCATTATGCGCATCTTTTGCAGAATCCACCAGCTTGATGCGACCTTCGAGATACTTATTCCCGACGAATGGATTTCCTATCCTGTTCAAATAGGCGGGTTCTGACTCAAATTAACAGGGACAGAGACCTAGTTGAGGGACATTTCCCGGATTGACCGGATAGTACCGCCCGCCAGCACCGTTTGACCACGGTACGCCACCGCAATTTGACCAGGGGTCACCGCCCGGACCGGTTTGTCGAAAACTAGGTGAGGATCTTCGCCGCCGAAGAGGGTGGCGGATTGAGGGTCCATGTTGTAGCGAATCTTGGCCATCACTCGCTGCGGTTCTACGGTTGGTTCGACGGCACTCCAGAAGAGTCCGTCTAAGGGGACACGCTTGGTTTCCAGTTCCGGGGCCCTACCGACCACAACTCTATTCTCTTTTGGCTTCAGTTCCAAGACGTAAAGCGGGCTGGGAGAGGCGACGCCGAGACCGCGTCGCTGGCCGACGGTGAAATCGGCGATGCCTTCGTGCTCGCCGAGGGTCTTCCCTTCCCGGTTGACGATCTCGCCCTTGGCGAACATTTCTGGGCGGGTTCGACGGAGAAACTCTTGATAGCCGCCGGCTTCACTGACGAAGCAGATTTCTTGGCTATCCGGCTTATCCGCGACGGAGAGACCGAATTCTCGGGCCATTTCTCGGGTTTGGGCTTTGTCGGCGATTTCTCCCATGGGGAAATAGCTGGCAGCGAGTTGGTCTTGGTCAAGCATGTAGAGGACATAGCTTTGGTCTTTGCCCTCTCCGCGAGCCCGGAGGAGGCGGTGACGACCCGTGGCCTTGTCCTGGCGGATGCGGGCATAGTGACCGGTGACGAGGCGGTCGCAGCCGAGTTCGCGCATCTTCTTCATGAGGATGTCGAACTTGACGAATTTATTGCACTGGACGCAGGGGTTGGGAGTTCGGCCCTGGGCGTATTCGTCGACGAAATTGTCGATGACAGACTGGCG
>MKRX01000027.1:95512-126561 GCA_001898035.1 Armatimonadetes bacterium 55-13 | reverse complement strand
TTTGGCTCTCCTGCCATATCTGCATGGTGAGGCCAATGACGTCGTAGCCGCGGCGCTTCAGGACGGCGGCGGCTACGGAGCTGTCTACGCCGCCGGACATGGCGACGAGGACGGTGGGCTTATTTCGAGGCAGGGGCGGTTCCTCCGCTCATGAGCTTGTTATAAGGCTCGGATTTGAGAAGATCGGGCACTTCATCAATAGATACGGATTTGGGCTTCTCTCCTTCCGCCATTAGGAAGAAAGTCGGCGTTTGATTGATTTTGAGCTCGTTCGCGAGGTTGATGTCGCCGACGACTCGGGCGAGGGCGGGGTCTTGGGCGTCCTCAAGTCTCTTCTTGGCCTTATCGGGATCCAATCCAACGGACTTGGCGATGGCCAGCACGGCGTCCTGAGATTGGAGTTCTTCCCCGCTGTGGGCATACATGGCGGTCAGGAAGTCCCAGAACTTCCCTTCTTCGCCGGCCATTTCTGCGATGGTGGCGGCAGGCATGGCCATTCGGTGGTCTTCTTTCATGAAGAGCGGGAAGTGGTGAAACACAACGCGGACTTTGCCGCCACTCTCGGTGACCAGCTTTTCGACTTTGGGGAATGCGCCTTTACAGCCGGGGCAGAGGAGGTCGGCGAATTCTACGATGGTAATGGGAGCGTCTTTTTGGCCGAGGATATGGCTCTTGTCGTCGATCAATTTGACTTCGCCTTCAACGATCTTGGTGATGGCG
Source organism: Armatimonadetes bacterium 55-13 (assembly GCA_001898035.1). GTDB lineage: Bacteria > Armatimonadota > Fimbriimonadia > Fimbriimonadales > Fimbriimonadaceae > 55-13. The sequence continues at coordinate 125,841 of MKRX01000027.1, read as the reverse complement.
CCGGGATCGAGTTTGGCTCCGGTGTTGCGGAGGAACGAGGGGCCCATGCCGAGGGCGATGAGGGTGACCAGACCGCAGGCGGCGGCGACGATCATGTCCGTTCGGCCCCGCGTTTCGGATGATTCAACGGAGTCTTGGGGCAGGTCGGTTTGCATCAGCGCGGCGTAGGTGATGGTGGTAAGCACCATCGTAATGGCGGATGAAAGACACCAGATGCAAGTGGCTTTGATCTCGTACAGCGCGATGTAGGTGAGGTAGCCGCTGTAGATGGCTCCCAAACCCGACAAGACGAAACCGATGACGACCAGCGACTTGACGCCGATCATTCCTTTCAAACCTCTGATGATGGCGAGGGCAGCAAGGATGACGTATCCCACAAAGCCCAGGTAGGCAACGGGGATGCCGCCTTTTTGATGGTCTCCGATCAAATACGATGTTGGGTGCGTGGCGACGATATCGCAACCATGGGAAACACCGCACGGAAGCGCAATGTTTAGAACGTGGCTGAGGCTGAGGTAGCCCGCGATAAAGATGCCAATAAAGCCTAGTGCGATGAGGATGCGATTGAGGGCGACTGCGCTCACTGGGGAATTGTACCGTCCTGTAGGATATGCGTTCGGTCCGACAGGACCGTCAAATTCAATGCCAAAAGGTACACTGAAAGTTCCTTTTCCGGCTAACCATGTTAGCCGAGGCCGACTTTTCCATGTCCACCCTTCTCAGCCCCCAGAATCTAGCGATGGCTCAGCGGCCCCGCGCCAAGCGAGGGACTTACTTCGTCCAGACGTGGGGATGTCAGATGAACGAAGAGGATAGCGAGCAGATGGGCTTGTACCTGGAGCAGATTGGATTTGAGCGCGCCTCGTCCATGTTGGAGGCGCAGATCATTTTGCTCAACACGTGCTCGGTGCGGAAGAAGCCGGAGGACAAGGCGTTCTCGATGCTGGGCGAATTGGCGCCGTTGAAGCAGAGCAAGAAGGATTTGCTGATTGGGGTTTGCGGATGTATGGCGCAGCTTCGGGCAGATGAGATTCGGCGACGGGCTCCGCATGTGGACTTTGTGGTTGGAACCGGACAGGTGGCGACGATTCCGGGACTGGTCGAGGAGATTTTGCAGAAGCGGCGGTTCCAGAAGCGGTTGGAGTTGCCGGAGCGGAAGGGCGCGATTGTGGAGGAGATTCCGCAGCGCAACGTGGGGCGTGAGCCGAAGCTGAAGTCGTTTGTGCCGATTCAGTACGGGTGCGACAAGTTCTGCACGTTTTGCATCGTGCCGACGACTCGAGGGCGAGAGCGGAGTCGACCGACGGCGGACATTTTGGAAGAGGTCTCCGCGCTGGCGACGCAGGGGACGAAGGAAGTGACGCTGCTGGGGCAGACGGTGAACTCTTATGGCAAGAACATGCCGGAGGGGAAAGTGCCGTTTAGCGAATTGCTTTGGAAGTTGGGGGAGATCGAAGGGCTAGAGCGGATTCGGTATACGTCGCCCTATCCTCGCGACTTCAAGACAGACGTGATTGAGGCGATTCGGGATTGTCCGAAGGTGATGGAGCACTGCCACATGCCCTTGCAGGGCGGGGACGATGTGCTCTTGAAGCGGATGAAGCGGCTCTATACGGTTGAGGGGTTTTATAAGATCGTGGAGGAATTGCGGGCGGCGATTCCTCAGATTTCGATCACGACGGACATTATCGTTGGGTTCCCCGGGGAGACGGACGAGGAGTTTGAGGGGACTCTGGACGTGGTGCGGAACGTTCGGTTTGATGGGGCTTACATGTTTATCTACTCGCCTCGGCCCGGGACGCCGGCGGCGGAGATGGAGCAGGTGCCTCAGGCGGTGAAGAAGGAGCGGTTGGCGCGGTTGATTGAGTTGCAGAACTCGATTACTTGCGAGATCAATGCTTCTTTGGTCGGGCAGGAGTTTGAGGTTTTGGTCGAGGGGCCTTCGCCGAAGAATAAGGCGGTTTTGCAGGGATACTCGCGGGAATTTCGGATGATGCACTTCGGGGGAGATGTGGCGAAGGGGTTGATTGTTCGGGTGCGGGCCACGGAATCTCACCAGTGGGGATTGTTCGGCGAGCTTATTTCTTAACAAATCGACCCGGGTCTGGGTTGGTTTGACTGGTACGCTTTTGGACTCACCATGTCGTTGCTATCAGTTCCTATTGGCGCCAACGCCCCGGAAGTCTTCAATACGATTATCGAAATCCCTCGTGGGAGCACGAACAAGTATGAAGTCGATCAGACCACGGGCGTTTTGAAACTGGACCGAGTTCTATATTCTCCGCTGTTCTATCCGTTTGACTACGGTTACATTCCTCAGACGCACTACCTAGACGGGGACCCCTTGGATGTTTTGGTTTTGTTGAGCCATCCGACGGTGCCGGGGTGTGTGATCGAGGTGAGTGCGATCGGGGTTTTGGAGATGAGCGACGACAAGGGGCCGGACGAGAAGATTCTTTGCGTGGCGAAGAAGGATCCTCGGTATGGGTACCGGAAGTCGTTGGATGAGTTGAACAACCACACTTTGAGCGAGTTGCAGCACTTTTTCGAGGTTTATAAGCAGCTGGAAGAGAAGGACGTTGAGGTTAAGGGCTGGCACGGGCCGGAATTGGCGATTGAACTGATTCAGAAGTACCGGACGGATCTTTAGTCTAGGCCCTTTTGCATTTTTCGGTGGGGGATCGTGACTTCTTCGAACGGTTCCCCGACTACCTCGTAGCCTAGGCGAAGGTAGAAGTGGACGGCCGTATCTCGGGCGTTGAGGGTCATGACTTTGAAGCCTTTGGCCCGGGCGAATTCTTCTGAGTAGATCACCATGCGGGCACCGATGCCTTGACCTTGTCGGTCGGGGGTGACGGCGACTTGGCGCATTTTGATCGTGGTTTCGTCTTGGGGGCTGAGGACGAGGCAGCCGACCAGCTCTATTCCTTCCATCGCGGCGATGTGGAAATCGGCGGCTTCAGCGGTGATTTGGTCGGCGGTGAAGTCGAGGCCGAGAGGACGGCGGAGGATCTGGCGGCGCAATTCAAGCGCTACCAGATACTCACACGAATCGTGGCCGATCTCTCGGACTTCCATTACTTCTTAGACTTCGGTTTGGCCTTGGCCTTCGTCGCGGTCTTCTTTCGGGTGACCTTTTTGCGGGTGGAGGGGCCGGCGGCTCGTTTCTTGGCAAGGAGTTCGATGGCCTGCTCTTTGGTGAGGGTGGCGGGGTCTAAGTCCTTGGGGAGGGTGGCGTTGGTTTCGCCGTCGGTCACGTAGGGGCCGAAGCGGCCGCTCATGACTTTGACGGGACCGGCGGCGTCGGGCAGTTCACCGAATTCTTGGATGGGCGCGGCGGCTTGGCGAGCTTGGCGCTGGAATTTGGGCTGCTTGAGGACTTCGACGGCTTCTTCGACGGACATTTTGAGTCCGGTGCGCCAGTCTTCGACGTTTCGGATCTCGGCGCCGCTTTGGATGTAGGGGCCGTACTTGCCGAGCTTGAACTCGATGTTCTCCCCGGTCTCCGGGTGTTTGCCGATTTGGCGGGGGAGTTGGCAGAGATCGTTGAGATCTTCTTGGGAAAGGGCTCGCGGATCGGCGTTGAGGGGGAGGCTGACCCAGGTGGGTTTGACCTTTGCCTCGATCTCTTCGGGTGTTCGCTCGACTTCGAGGTAGTAGCTGCCGCGTTGCTTGAGCAGGAGGCGGCGGCCGGATCGGGGGTCGATGCCGATGGATTCGGCTTCAGGCGACTTTTGGTTATAGAGTTCGACCGCCTTTTCGATGGTGAGATCGGCGGGGGCGAGGTCCTCGGGGACGTTCGCGTACTTCTTGGTCTCGCCATCGCCCATTTGGAGGAACGCGTCTCCATCTTTGCCGTTGCGGACGTAGATGGGTTCGTTGGTCTCGGGGTGGGTCCCCACTAAGTAGAGCGGATAGGGGATTTGGCGTTTTCGCTCATCGACGATAACCTTGAGGCCGGGGCGATCTGGTTCGCCGAGGAAGAACTCTTTGAGGTATCCCTTCGCGCTGACCTTGCCCTCGGCGATCTCGTCCAGGGCGTCGTCCATGTTGCGGGTGAAGTCGAGTTCCATGAACTCGGAGAACCCGCTTTCGAGGACTTCGATGGTGAGGAACGCCTTGAAGGTTGGGATGAGCTGCTTGCCCGCCTTTCGGACATAGCCTCGGTCGACAATGACGGAAATGATCGAGGCGTAGGTGCTGGGGCGACCTATTCCCTGCTTTTCCAGTTCCTTGATGAGGGTGGCGTCCGTGAACCGGGCGGGGGGCTTGGTTTCGTGGCCCGCGGCGCCGAGGTTGACCAGTTGGACCTGGTCGCCTTCCTTCATGCGAGGTAGGCGGCGCTCTCCGGCTTCCTTCTCGGCATCCTCATCATCCAGTCCTTCGAGATAGACGCGACGATAGCCGTCGAAGAGGATTTGCTTTCCGGCGGCGCGGAAGATGGTGTTCTCAACGGCGATTTCGGCCTCAGTTCGAAGGACTTGGGCATTTTTCATCTGACAAGCGACAGTTCGCTTCCAGATAAGATCGTAAATCTTGAATTGGTCTTCGGTGAGCGCCTTGCGGATTTCGCTGGGCTTACGGAAGGCATCGGTCGGACGGATGGCTTCGTGAGCTTCCTGGGCGTTGCGGACCTTGCTGGTGTAGACGTTCGGCTTAGCAGGCAGACAGTCTGAGTAATCGTTCTGGATGAGTCCGCGGAGGTTTTCAAGCGCAGCAGAGGAAAGCGTAAGGCTGTCCGTTCTCATATAAGTGATCAAACCAATCTGCTCGCCGCCAATCTCGACGCCTTCATAGAGCGTCTGGGCGATGCGCATGGTTCGATCCGCGCTGAAACCAAACTTTCGGTTGGCATCCTGCTGGAGCGTCGTGGTCATGAAGGGCGCGTAAGGTCTTTCCTGCCCTTCGGTTTCCGAAAGTTTGGAAACTTGCCACGGTTTGGCGGTCTTGAGTTTTTCGGCCAGGCTCGACGCCTGCTCCTCGTTGAGAAGCATGACGGACTCGCCCTTCTTCTCTTTGAGTTGGCCGGTTGAGTCATCAAAGTCGCTTCCATTGGCAACGCGCTTGCCATCGATCGACCGAAGTTCGGCGTCAAATTCGATTCCGTCTTGGCTTAAGCGGGCTTTGAGGTCCCAGTAACTGGCGCTTCGGAAGTCTCGACGGAGCTTTTCTCGCTCGACAATCAGTTTGACGGCGGGACTTTGAACTCGACCAGCGCTCAGGTTCTTCATGACGCGAGACCAGAGCACGGGAGACAGGGTGTAGCCGTAAAGTCGGTCGAGGATTCGTCGGGCTTCTTGAGCTTCAACCAACCCTTCGTCAATCGTGCGAGGAGTGGCCAGCGCGGAGAGGATGGCGTCTTTCGTAATTTCGTGGAACGCGATGCGTTTTACTTGAACCGACTTTGCAGGCTTGAGGGTCTGCAGCAAGTGCCAAGAGATAGATTCGCCTTCGCGGTCTTCGTCTGTTGCGAGGATGAGTTCTTCTTTTCCTTTCAACGCCTGACGCAATCTTGAGACCTGTTGCGCCTTCTCCGGCGGCACCTCATAGATGGGTTCGAAGTCATTGTCAACATCGACGGAATAATCAGCCCACCACTTCTTTTTGAGTTCGGGATCAAGCCCGCGAGCATTCGGGTGAAGGTCTCGAATGTGCCCGACGCTCGCAAGCACCTCGTAATCGTTTCCGAGGTAACTCCCGATCGTTTTCGCCTTGGCAGGCGACTCGACAATGACCAGTTTCTTTGCCATACAACGTTTTCTTTTTGGTAACTACGCAAGATATTGCCGTGAATCACCCGGCTCTTCAGTGCGGCGGGTGCATCCTACCCGCAGATGCGCAAAGTTTGACAGGTGATCTTGGGATCGATTCAACCCGACGAATTGTTGATTCGTACGAATAGACGTCGAATTGAGGGAGCTTGATCCGACATAAGACCGTCTGAATACTTATGCTCCGCCCCGGGGCGGATAGACTGAAGGGGCCTTTCACATGAAACGATCGTTAATATTCATCCTGCTCTGCCTGACGGCGCTCGGTTTGGGGCAAGAAACTTATTTGGGCCTCTATCTCCAGGGAAACAAGCTGGGCTATTCGTCCTATCTGTCCACAAACGCCAAGCTTAACGGCAAATCGGTCAAGCGTAACGATTCCAATACGGTCATCAATGCGGCCCTACTTGGTTCTGCGATGACGATGCAAGTCAAGACAACGACTTGGGCAGACGCCAAGGGTCAACCAGTTCGAATGAGGTTTGTGACCACCAGTGGCGGTCGAACCCAAGTCGTAGACGCGGCCTTCTCCGGAAGCAGAATTCAGATCAACATCGACAACAACGGCACGAAGACCAAGAAGACCCTTACTATTCCCAAGGGCGCTTCAGTCGTTGACGATCCGCTGACTCCCATCATGCTGGATGGGGCGAGACCGGGGGCGAAGAAATCGTTCTACATCTTGGACCCCACAACGATTTCATTGATCAAGAACGATTTAGTGGTCCATGGCCAGGAGAAGGTAACCGTCAAGAAAAAGACGGTGACGGCGACCAAGGTTGAGGTTATCGACCCGCGGGCGAATACGACAATTTATGTGAGCAGCAAGGGCGATTTCATCAAGGCGATCGGACCGATGGGAATGGAGATCTACCCCGAGACGAAGGCGGAGGCCCTGGGTAAATCGACGGGATTCAGCCCTTCGCTCGACCTTGCCGTCGTTACAAGCATCGAGACCGATAAGCCTCTGGAAGACCCATCAAACCTCGGCTTCCTAAAGATCCGCATCTCGGGCAAAGACCTCAAAAGCCTTCCCAACGACGGATTCCAAACCGCGGCTGGAAGTGGCACCTCTTGGGTTCTGACCATTCATCCACCGAAGCTCTCCGACAGCGAAGGTCAATCGATTTCGGAAGCGGCTGCCAAGCAAGAGAAATGGACGAAACCATCGGATTACATTCCGAGCGACGCGCCTCAATTCAAGAAGCTGGCCGAGCAAATTGTGGCGGGAGAAACCAACGTTAAGAAGGCGGCACTTAAGATCAAGGACTACGTTCAAAAGTCGATGAGACCGAACGCGGGAATTGGTGTGCTGCGCAATGCGACCGAGATTCTCAAAACCAAAGAAGGAGTGTGCCGGGACTACGCGATTTTGACGGCTACGCTTTTGCGCGCCGCAGGCATTCCAACCAAGGTCGTAAGTGGCCTTGTGAACTGGGACGGAAGCTTTTACTATCACGCTTGGGTGGAGGCTTGGGATGGCGAGCGTTGGATTGGGCTTGATTCCACGACACCAGACCCGCAAATCTCTGCGGCCCACGTGAAACTAAACGATGGTAACGTAGAAGAAGCATTTACGTTTTTGCTCTTGGATGGCGTGAAGGTTGAAGTATTGGAGGCACGGCGCTGGTAAAGAACGAAGAACAACAAACTGAGTCACCAGCCGAAGTGGCCTCTTCCCTGGAAACGAACGGCGACCTCAAGCCATCTAAGTCGGGACGTGGACGGGCCGTTTGGAGACTCGTCGTCATCCTGATATTTACCGCAATTGGCGCGGTTCCCCTGGGTGCGCTTGCGCCGTCGATCATGCAGAAGATTTTCGACGTGATCGCTCCCCTTGTCAGGCGCGATGGAACGAGCCCCGAATCTTACGCAGGCGCTCATTCGTTTGCTTCGATTTTCCCCTTAGCGGTACTGGGAGGAATCGTAGGCGCCTGGGTCGGGTCGAAGGTCTTCGGCTGGATGGAACGCACCTCCGAACGCTGGGACAAGATGGCGGGGGGCGACAAGGTCACCCTATTTATCGGCATCTTTATGGGAGTCGTCGTCTCGCTCCCTTTTCTGGTGCTCTTTCAATCGATCGGCGTTTCGCTCACGTTTCTGCCGGTTTTGATCGTTGGTCTGACCGTTGGCTTCGTTTCCATTTCGATCTACGCCCTGCAATCGATGGACGAAATCCTTCCATGGTCCAAAAACAAGGGCAAGACGCGGCGAACCGGCATCAAGATTCTGGACACGAATGTGATCATCGATGGACGCATTTACGACGTTGCGCGGGCTGGCTTTTTAGAGGGTCAGGTTTATGTTCCCGGATTCGTTTTGGATGAGCTTCAGTACATTGCGGACGACCACAACGCGCTCAGACGCCAGCGTGGACGCAGGGGATTAGAAGTCTTGAAACACCTGCAAGCAGAGTTTCCGCTTGAGGTACGCACCGCCGACAAATACGCGCCAGACGCAACCGAGCCGGTGGATTCCCGACTCGTTCGTTTGGCAAAGGCGCTTGGGGCGGACATCGTCACGAACGACTTTAACCTCAACCGGGTGGCAGCCCTGCAAGACGTGAAGGTCTTAAACCTCAACGATCTGGCGCTTGCGCTCCGTCCCAACGTGCTACCTCAAGAATCCTTAACGCTGACGATTATCCGCGAGGGCAATCAACCTGGTCAGGGAATTGGGTACCTAGAAGACGGCACGATGGTGGTAGTGGAGAACGGACGCACTCACATTAGCGAGACGGTGGAGGTTATGGTGACTCAGGTCATTCAAACCGAACGCGGCAAGCTCATTTTTGGCGAAGTTCCGGTCGATCACACTCCACACGACTTTCAGATGAGAAAACCCCGGAAAACTCATTAATGGGAGTCACTGCGGTTATCCTGGCGGCGGGCCGAGGCGAGCGATTTGGGTCGGACAAGGTTCTAGCCCGTCTTGGGGGCAAGCCGGTCTGGCGTTGGTCCTTTGAAACCCTTTTGTCCCATCCGGCGGTGAGTTCAGTGGGCATCGTCGCTTCGGAAACGAATATCAACAGTATTCGACCTCTGGCTCCTGAGGCCGCCTTTGTGGTGACGGGAGGGGCAACTCGACAAGAGAGTTCTCGCATAGCTGCAGAAGCCGCCGCTGGCGATATCCTGCTCATTCACGATGCCGCCCGTCCCTTTGTCAGCCATGGTTTGATTGACGGCGTGTTGGCCGCGATCAATCAGGGATCGGCGGGAGCTCCGGCAGTGCGAGTCAGCGACACGATTCGTCATCTGGACGAGGCAGGGGCCACTCTTCTCGACCGCGAGAAATTGTTCGGTATGCAGACGCCTCAGGGGGCGCGACGGGCCGATCTCTTGACCGCTCATTCTCAGAATCAGGGCGACTTCACAGACGAACTAGGTTTGTTGGACTCAGCAGGATTTTCGGTCCAATTGACGCCAGGCGATCCTCAGAATTTTAAGATCACGACTTCCGACGATCTGGCCAAGGCACGAGGAATCGTCGGCTTTGTGGAGACGCGAACAGGTTTGGGTTACGACATTCACGCCTTCTCCCACGATGCTAACCGACCGATGATGCTCGGAGGCGTTCGATTCGAAGTAACGGGCTTGGAAGGTCACTCCGATGCCGATGTCCTCCTCCACGCGGCGACCGACGCGCTTTTGGGCGCGGCGAGCCTTGGGGACATTGGCGTTCACTTTCCGAATACCGATCCGCGTTGGAAGGGAGAGCCTTCCCTGACCTTCCTTCGCCATGCCGCATCCCTCGTGCGAGAGGCCGGTTGGGAAATCGTGAACTTGGATGTGGCGGTCATAGCCGAACAGCCCAAGATCATGAAGAAGTCGCTAGAAATTCGTCAAAACATGGCCGACGCTCTGGCGGTGGAAGTGGGACGGGTGAGCGTTAAGGCGACTACCAATGAGCGTTTGGGCTCGCTTGGTCGCGAAGAAGGAATCGCCGCTTTTGCAACGGCGACGATTCGAGAGCGTTAAATCTCGCCGGTCAGGGTGAGCAGCCCGACCCGACTGGCGCCTTTGTCCTTCAGCGCTTGGGCACAGTGCTCCGCGGTGAAGCCGCTCGTGGTTACGTCATCCACGAGCAAGATCGAACGGCCCGCCACTTGGTCAGAAGCCCGAAATGCGCCCAACAGGTTAATTTGACGCTTGGAGCGGTCTAGACCGACTTGGGGCCGCGTGCGGCGAGTTCGAAGAAGCAGCTCTGGATGCACTTTTTCGGCGGGTAGGGCCCGAGATAAGAGTTCGGATTGGTTGAATCCGCGAAGCGTTCTTCGAGTCCAATGAATTGGGACAGGAACGACGGCATCAACTTCGTCCAAGCCAAGTTCATCGTAGGCACCTTTCACAAAATCGGCGAGAGGACTTGCCAGCGAGGTCACTCGGCTGTATTTGAGCCGACGAACGGCTTGGGCGGCACGAAGTTCATGGTGAAAGATCGCCACGCGATAGTCGAGTGGAGTAGTCGCCAGATTGATGGAGCGATCCAGCCTTCGAAAGCCATCTCGGCAAGCATCACAGATACTGGGGCATCCCACGATGCCACAAAGGGCGCATTTGGAGGGAAACATCCAGTCCAGAGCCTTTGCGAGCATTTGAGAGAGGATAGCAAAAAAAGAATGCCCCGCCACCTTTCGGCGACGGGGCACTCAAATCGTTTACCTCAGGCGTCTCCTCGCGTATGGCCGAAAGTCGGCTCAAACGGAATCAGGCCAAGGCGCGTAGCGGCTCGGAAAGCCTGTACGCGGTTATTCACTTGCAACTTGTCATAAATATTGGCGAGATGAAAGTCCACCGTGCGCTTTGACACGTACAGAGCATCAGCCGCTTCCTTGCTGCTGTGTCCCTGTGCAATTAGACTTAAAACCTCAATTTCTCTTTTCGTCAGTCGAACTGCTCGCTGGGAGGAATCCGATCTCGACGTGGTTGGCATTGGCATTAACCCACCCCTCACTGTTTTTCTAACCGCCTGGTAAGTACTTTCCACAACCACCTGGCATTTTTGAGATGGACCCAACGATTTTCTAAAAAGTGAATCTCGCTTTGGCGTAAATACGGTCCCGCCATGCTCTCCCACAATTCGCGCCCGGCCTCCTTTAATTGCCCGAGCTTTAGTTCTTAGTCGACTTTCCGAAGACAAAGTTCGCAAGCAATATTACCTATGCCTCATTTCTCGACGGGTCTGAGGCTTCCAGTAATTTTGCCAGTCATTTCAAATTTTTACCTCTTACTCTGTCCAAATCCTCGCGCCATCGACAGGGCGGGTTGCCAGGAGTGCTCCCTCGATTCCCGACGTCTCACGGTAGGTTTTCGTTACGTAGGCTTCGAACTCGGCGAACTTTTCTTTCCTTACCAAGGCGACGCACGCCCCACCAAATCCGGCGCCGGTCATGCGCGCGCCGACGCAGCCGGGGGCTTGCCAGGCGGCTTCCGCCATCAGGTCTAACTCTCGACAGCTGACCTCGTAATCGTCGCGCAGGCTCTCGTGGCTGGCCCTCATGAGTTCCCCGATTTGGTCGTAGTCTGAGTTCTGAAGCGCGACGCGGAAGGCCTGGGATCTTTGATCCTCCGTGACGACATGGCGGGCTCGGCGGTAGACAACATCGGGCATTTCCGTCCTTTTGGATTCTAATTGATCCACCGTGGCGTCTCTGAGCGCCTTCACGCCAAGGATGCGAGCCGCCTCTTCGCATTGGCTGCGCCGTTCGTTGTAGGCGGAATCGGTGAGGGCCCGAGGCTTTTTGGTGTCACAGAGGACGATCAGGAGATCTTGGGGGACTTGCGCATAGGCGATTTCCAGGGAGCGAGTATCGAGAAACATCGCTGAACCTTCCTCACCCATGGCGCTGGCCATTTGGTCCATGATGCCGCAGTTCACGCCCACAAACAGGTTTTCACACTTTTGACCAAGGATCGCGAGCTTCTTATTGTCGTAACCGAGACTTTCCAGGTGGTTCCAGAGAACGCCGAAGACCAGCTCCATGGCAGCGCTGCTGCTAACTCCGCTCCCCATGGGCAGATTGCTGGATACGTAAGCCTCGATATTTGGCATGGGCTTGCCCGATTCCTCTCTCAATACCCAAGCCATACCCGCCGGATAGGCGGCCCATCCGCCAACTTCCCCGGGGTTGATGGCGCGGGCATCAAACGGGGATCCGTCTCCGATTTGAGCGGAAGTCACTTGGCTGGGACCTTCTACCATGCGGGCGGCGACGTGAATGCATCGGTCAATGGCGGCCGGAAAGACGAAACCGTCATTGTAGTCGGTGTGTTCGCCAATGAGGTTCACACGTCCGGGGGCAATGCTAAAGATAGTGGGTTGGCCCCCAAAGCGGTTGGCAAATGCCTCTCGAAGTTCAGCCTGAGTCATTCGAAACGTGATACCCGTTTTAGAGTCAATTCCAGTTAGAACCCGTGGGATTACCAGGTGGCGGAAATACTGTCCGTGGAACTACCTAGTCGGCACCGCGGGCGTTCACCGACCGCCCGAGCGTCCGCGAGCCCTTGTTCTCCCTTTTTCGGCGGTCTTCTCTTCGGGTTCCGTCGCGGGTAACCTCGCGAAATGCCAGACCCTATCGTCGCCAAGATTCAAGATTGGCTACGCTCCCACGAAGACGAGCTTCTTCAAGACACCCAAACAATGCTTCGCTTTGCCTCCGTTGAGGGAGAAGCGGCCCCCAATGCTCCCTATGGTCCTGAAAACCGTCAGGCATTAGACTTTGCGCTGGGCCTTTGCGAAAAGTGGGGATTGACTACCAAGGACCTAGAGGGCCATGCCGGATGGGGTGAATTTGGTCAGGGCGATCGATTGGTCGTTTCGCTTGGGCACTTGGACGTAGTTCCCGTGGGTCACGGATGGAAGCACGAGCCTTTTGGGGCGGAGATCGACGAGGGTTACATCTATTCGCGAGGATCGACGGACGACAAGGGGCCGACGATGGCTTCCCTTTACGCCATGCGAGCGATCAAGGAGGTTTGTCCGAATATTCCCGCACGGATGCGACAGGTCTTTGGGTGCGACGAGGAATCCGGCTTTAAGTGTGTGGAGCGGTACATGGAGACCGAAGAGCCGCCGACTTTGGGCGTGGCGCCGGACTCGGGCTGGCCCTGCTGTCACGCCGAGAAAGGGATTGCGGATTTCGTAGTTTCGACCCCTTTGCCAGCCGGTGAATTCGAGCTTTTGGAAGTCACGGGCGGACAGCGGCCGAACATCGTGATCGACGCGTGCTCGGCCCGGGTCAAGGTCGCAGCTTCCGCACGAAAGCACGTGGACGAGAAGTTGGGCGACGCCTGGGACGCGAATCTGTCCTTTGCATGGGATGGCGACGTGCTCAACATCAACGCCAAGGGCAAGGCTTGCCACGGATCGATCCCGTTTGGGGGCGACAATGCGGCGATTCGCGTTTTTCGGTTCCTGGCGGAGATTGCACCGCTGAGTTGTCAGTCCAATTACGAAGAGATCTTCTTGATGGGACACATCAGCGGCGTGGGATTGGGCATTCATGGTCGAGACGACGTGAGCAAGGACCTGACGTCCAACCTGGGGGTGGTGGAGACAAAGGATGGGAAGCTGGAGATGCTGTTTAACATTCGGTATCCGGTGACCTGGAAGGGCGAGGAGATGGCCGAGCGATGCCGGGAGTATCTGGCGGGCCTGCGGCACTCCTTTACGTTGGAAGTGGTTCGAGACAGTCCTTCGCTCTATTTCCCTCTAGAACACCCGCTGGTCAGCACCATTTGCGAAGTGGTGAAGGCCGAAACGGGTGAAGAGAGACCCCCGATCGTGATGGGAGGAGGTACCTACGCTCGGGCCATTCCGAACACGGTTTCCATTGGAACCGGATGGGAAGGCGACGGCAACGCACACGAGACTGACGAGCGACTAAAGGTGGATCACCTCTTTAAGATGAGCCGAATTTACGCGCATATTCTTTATCGACTTGCGATGTTATCGCAGTGAAACGGAACTGGATGCGTTTAGGAGACATTTCGGAGAACAGACGCCATGAACTCAATCGCGCTTCTTATCCCTGCCCTGGCCATGGCCGGAGCTTTCGCAGTTAAATCGGAGCCTAAGATGCCACCCGCCCATTCGATCTATGAATTCAAGATGAAGAACATCGACGGCAAAGAGATTTCTCTTGATAAGTTCAAGGGAAAGGTGCTGTTGGTGGTGAACGTGGCCAGCAAGTGCGGCCTGACGCCCCAGTACGAAGCCTTGGAAAAGACCTATGAGAAGTACAAGGACAAGGGGTTTGTAGTGCTGGGCTTTCCGGCCAACGAATTCAACGGTCAAGAGCCAGGGACGAACGAAGAGATCAAGCAGTTTTGTACGGGTAAGTACAACGTGAGCTTCCCGATGTTCTCCAAGATCGTGGTGAAGGGAGATGGAATCAATCCGCTGTACCAATGGTTGATTGGCTCCAGCGACCGTCCGAAGGACGACATCGAGTGGAACTTCGCCAAATTCCTGATCGGCAAGGATGGAAAGGTAGTCAAGAGGTTCGAGCCGAAGATGAAGCCGGACGATCCTGCGATCATCGCCGCCATCGAAGAGCAGCTTGCGCACAAATAAAACCTAAAACTTCACTTTAGATTTTCGGGCGGGGAGCCGATAGTTTTACTAGGAGCACCCTATGAGCCCGACCGCGCCTTCTCTTGACGTCCCAACGCTCGCCTGGACCGGCGAGCGTATGATCCCTAACCTTGCCGATCCGGCAACAGAGCTGTTTCACTGGCAGCGCTACCTGTATTTTCGACCTTGGTATCAAGGGCGGCGCGTGGTGGACGCGGCAAGTGGCGAGGGTTATGGCACCGACTACGCCGCGAGCTTTGCGACCGCGGCAACTGGGGTGGATATTGGGGCGGACGCCGTGGCGCACGCTCGGCGGAGGTACGACGAGCCGAAGTTTGTGCTGAAGGACGTATGCGCCTTCGATTATTCTGAGGCGGACTTGGTGGTCAGTTTTGAGACGATCGAGCATGTGCCCGATCCCGCCGCCTTTTTGGATGCGCTGAAGGCATGTCCGGGCAACATCGTTATTTCGACTCCGAACCGGAATACACACTCGCCGGGGAATCGGCTTGAGGACAAGCCATTCAATCAGTTTCACACGATCGAGTGGACTCCATTGGAGTTCGCGGATTTGATCCGGCAGCATTTTCCCGATCGACAGGTTCGGTTCCTTTCGCAAGAAGGGCGTTGGCCCGGGTTGATTCGGGAAGGGTTGGATGAGGACGCGATGTATACGATCGCGGTGATTGGCGACGGAGAGTTGCCGAAGTGGCCACGGTTGGGAATTGCCGTGCCGACTCGGCATGCATCGCTGGTGCGGGACTGCGTTCTGGGTTACACGAAGTTCTATCCCGGTGAGATCGAGTTCGCGGTGGTGGCCAATGGATGCGACGAGCAGAATTTGGCAGAATTGCGACAGTTCCAGTCGGAGCTTCCTTACATCGTTCATGTCTTGGAAGAGGAAAAGAATCTGGGGTACGGGCGGGGAGCTAATAAGGCTCTGGACTTCTTGTGGCAACAAGGGTGGTTCGACTTCTTTTGTGTGAGCAACGACGACGTGTTTCCGGCCGTCGATTGTCTGCCGCAGATGATTGCGGCCTACGACGAGTTGGTGAAGATGGGACACAAGCCGGGGATTTTGGGGCCGGTTACCAACGAGATCGCAGGAAATCAACGGGTTGAGATTGGGCCTTACACAAACTTGCCGGAGATGCAGGAGCGCGCTCGGGTTTGGCATAAGAGCCACCATTCCGGAGCGACACAGGCGGAGCAGATCCGTGGTCTATTTATGATGATCACGCCGGACTGTTTGAGCGATGTCGGCGGGTTCGATCCTCGGTTTGGGATTGGAAATTTTGAGGACGACGACTATAACTTGCGGGCGCTCTTTGCCGGGCATAGTTTGTGGATTGTGGATGGATCGTTCCTTCATCACATGGGATCTAGTACGTTCCGGGAGTTGGGGATCAATTACTCGATGAATATCGAGCGGAACCTGGCGTTGATTTTGGAGAAGTGGGACGTTACGGAGTTTGAGATGCTCTGGAGGCTTCCGTATGAGGGGCAGAAGTTGTTTATGCCTTTCTCGGCGGCGGCGGAGACGAGTGATGCGGTTATCAAGATTAATGGTGAGCCGGTGGATTTGGTGAATCAGGCGAGTCCGATGGAGTTTGCGGCCTATGTTATGAACGCCATCAAGGGCCGTCCTCGGAAAGATCGCGAGGCGATTATTGAGATTTTGAACGCGGCATAACGACAAGAAGCAATTGGCGGGCTTCCCTGGTGGGAGCCCGCCGTTTTTTTTAGCGGTTGACGGTCATGCGCATGTAGTCGTTCCGGAGCGTGAAGCTGCTGGATCGAGACATGGATACGCGGATGAAGGCGTCCCCGGTTGAGGTGAGGTATTGGCTGGGGCTGGAGGGGAGGGCGAAGGTGGAGGTGGCATCGGAGGTTCCGACGCTGGTTGTCCCCACATTTACCCACGCTCCTGTTGAGTTGTTCCAGGCAGAGATGGTGGCGGTGCCGGTGGCGGAGGCGTTCAGTTCGACGGTGACGTTGCCGGAGAGGATCGAGCCTGAGCCGAAGCCGGAGAAGACCGCATAGTAGTTGACGCTATTGGAAGCGCTGGCGACTTGGTAGCGGGAGTTATCGCTGGCCGACATGCTGGTGGCACTGCCGCCCGAGACGGTTCCACCGTAGATGCCGACGGCGTTCGGGGTTTGGGTCGCGAAGCTGGTTCCGTTGACATTGGAAGTTTGGTCGAAAATGTCGGTGATCGTCGACTTGATGTAGTAGATTCCGTTGGCCAGACTCGATGTGGTGAGATTGGCGGTTCGGATGTGGGGGGCGGTGTCGGTTGCGGAGGCGAGGGGGGAGCCGGTGTAACCGGAGTTGTTGAATACCTGAATGCTGTAACCAAACTGAGGCGCCTTGGTGGCGTCAGTGGTCCAGTTGACCGTGAGGTTCTTGGTCGTGTTGGAGTAGCTCGGGGTTACTGAGGCGAGTTGGCCGGTGGCGACAGTTGGTGAGCCGCCGGGGGCGGTGGTGTAGAGCGTTCCGGTTGCGCCTCCGCTGGGAATGGTGGATGAACCGGTTTCCATGAAATAGGCGTTGCCGCTGACGCCGGTGTTAGCGTTGGTCGATGGGCGATCGTAGTCGCCCTGGCTGAAGTAGCCCCAGGACGGACCGCTGTAGCGCTTCCAGCCGTCCTTTAGGTTCATGTGTCGGGTCGTTCCGGTGCTTTGTCCGCCGTAGTTTTCCAAAAAGGAGTTTGCGGCGTAGTTGAAGCGGATGTTGGCCATGGGGTAGTTGAACGTCAGGAGATGACGCCAGGTACCGGCGGTTTGATCTTTGACCCAGAGGCCGAAATAGGTGTGACTGTTGTAGTCCCACGCTCGGGTGACGAGGGTGTACCACTGGCCGAGGACCCATGGGTAGCCGTAGGTGAGGAAGTGCATCCCAGTTCCTTCTCCTCCGAACGGTTCGACATAACCGGTAGAGTCATGGTAGACGTCGGTGATGGCTTGACCATTCGACGGATCCCAGATGGAGTAGATGTAGTTCCGGCCATTGGGAGTATCTTGGATGCCGGTGTAACCGCCGGCTTCTCCGCCGTTGTTCCAGCCGAGCACCTCATAGTAGGTGGTGGGGCCGGTGGCGGATATCATGATGTCATTCATCATGATGTCGCCGGAACCGGCGTCGTTGTACCAAAGGTGTTGGGCCGATGCCAGGTGGCAGGCTCCGATGGTACCGAGGCAGAGCGCGAACTTGCTGGTGGCACTCACGCTAGGCAAACGCAGACTATTCATGCGAACTCTCCTTGCCCTGGCGGGCACTTGCCCGGCAGGTGCAGTACCAACGCTAGTTATTAGGACTAAACAACTACAAAAGGATTGAATAAAAGAATCTAAAATTTGGTGCGTGAGAGTTTGATGAAATTCGTTGAATCCTAAACGGGTTTGTGAACTTTCAGTCGAATTTAGCGTACAGACGATAAGCCAATTGGAATTCCCTTTATGAGCGCTCATTTCCCTCTGGATAACCTCAATGCCAACGGCGCTGCTTCCCCATCCTCAGCAGCGGTCGGATTAGAACAAGTCAACCTAGAAGTCACCAAACCCCAAGAGGAGGCGATGAGTTTGGCTCCGGGCGAGTTTGCGCTGAAGAATCAGGTTTTGCCTTTGCATTTGGAAGGCGAGACGCTGGTGGTGGCGATCGGTACGATTTCTTCCCTGCCTGCGGTGGACGACCTGGGCATTCTTACCAACCGTCCGGTGAAGGCGGTGCTGGGCGACAGCGCGATGATCAAGGAGCGAATCGAGGAGTATTTCCTCGAAAAGATCCTGGCGGGCATTCCAAGTGAAGAACAGGCAGGCTCGGTGGCCGAGTTCGACGACACAACCGACTTGGCCGACCTCACGAAGATGGCGGCGGAGACGGCGGTTGTCCAGATGGTCAACTTGATCTTTGCGCAGGCGGTTCGCGACAGCGCCAGCGACATCCACATTGAGCCTTATGAGAAAGATGTGAAGGTTCGGTACCGCATCGACGGCATGTTGAATGACATGATGAAGCCGCCGAAGCGGATGCATGCGGCGATTATCTCGCGACTGAAGATTTTGGGCGAGATGAACATTGCGGAGCGGCGACTTCCGCAGGATGGTCGTATCAAGATTACGATCGCCGGGCGACAGATCGACGTTCGCGTCTCGATTATTCCGACGGTTTACGGCGAGCGCGCGGTTATGCGTTTGTTGGACAAGGGCACGGCTTTGCTGGGGATGCAGGAGTTGGGAATGCCGGCGCCGACGTTGGAGAAGTTCCGAAAGCTGATTCACAACCCTTATGGGATTATCTTGGCGACGGGGCCGACGGGTTCGGGTAAGTCGACTTCGCTTTATGCTTCTCTTCAGGAGATTTGGTCGCCGACGACGAACATTTTGACGATTGAGGATCCGGTTGAGTATCAGGTTCCGGGTATCAGTCAGGTTCAGGTTCGTCCGAACATTGGGCTTTCCTTTGCTTCGGGACTTCGCTCGTTCCTGCGACAGGACCCGGACGTGATCATGGTGGGTGAAATCCGTGACCATGAGACTGCGGAGATTGCGATTCATGCTTCGCTTACGGGCCACTTGGTGTTCTCTACCCTTCACACGAACGACGCTCCGGGTGCGGTGACGCGATTGCTGGATATGGGTGTGGAGCCTTATTTGGCAGCTTCGTCGCTCATTGGGGTTATCGCTCAGCGATTGGTGCGGCGTGTTTGTCAGAACTGTATTGAGCCTTATGAGCCTTCTCGCGAGTCTTTGATTGCGATCGGGTTTACGGACGAAGAGATCGCTTCGCTTCCGGCGGGAACGTTTAAGCATGGTCGCGGGTGCGATAAGTGTCAGGGGACAGGGCATAAGGGGCGACAGGGGCTTTACGAGTTGTTCTTTATCGACGAAGAGATTCGTCGAATGACGATCGACCGGGCATCTTCCAACACGATGAAAACGCACGCGGTCAAGAATCAAGGCATGCGGACCCTTTTGATGGAAGGCAAACTGGCGGTTTTGGATGGCAAGACGACGGCTGAAGAAGTCATGCGCGTCTGCCAGCGGGAGGATTTCTCGTGATCCTCACGATTGCTTCATTTTCGCGGCTTAGGATTAGGTACGAGATCGCCCAATGACGACATTTGCGTACACCGCGCTTGACCCTGCGGGCAAGCGGAAGTCTGGCTTTATCGATGCTCCCAGCAAGGATGCAGCGATCGCTTCAGTCGCCTCGGGTGGACAGTTCGTTCTTGAGATCAAAGAATCGACAGGAGCGAAAAAGGAAGGGGCAGGTGCGACGGGGCGAAAGAAGGTCACCCGGGGCGACCTCGCGCTATTCACACGACGTATGTCCGACCTGGCGGCGGCGGGGCTCCCGCTGGATCGCGTGTTGCAGGTCGTTTCCGAGCAGTCAGAGAGCGAACAGTTGCAAAACGTCGCGCTGGAAGCTCTGGACCAGGTTCGCAAAGGTACGCCGGTGAGCGACGCCTTGGCGATGCATCCCAAGTTATTTCCGGACGTCTTTACTCAGACCCTTCGAGCCGGGGAATCCTCGGGCCAGTTCGCGGAAGTTGCGAGCCGATTGGCGGACTTTCAAGAGAACGAAGTAACTCGACGAAGCCAAGTTGTTTCGGCGATGATCTACCCGGGCGTACTGACGTTTACGGCGGTCAGCGTGGTGATCTTCTTGATCACGTTCGTTATGCCGCGCCTTTCCGGCGTATTTAAAGATCTCAAGACCGATCTTCCCATTACGACCAAGATGCTCTTGGCAGGTACGGATTTTGTGACGAACAACGGCTTGTTCATCGTTATCGGCATCGTGGGAACGATCATTCTCTACCGAGGATGGGTGGCGACGGAGGCGGGCGCGATGGCCCGAGACCGGTTCATGTTCCGCATGCCGATGGCAGGCCCGGTCATCCGCAAAGCGACGGTTTCACGCTTCGCACGAGTTTTGGGAACGTTGGTTTACGGTGGCGTCCCGATCCTTGAAGCCCTTCGACTTTCCGGTATGGCGAGTGGCAACCGGCTTTTCCGCGCCAACAGCGTGATCGTTGAACAAGAGGTGCGAGAGGGCCGACCGATCGCCGAGGCGATGCGAGACGCGGGTGATTTTCCGCCGGTTTTGATCCACATGGTGGCAATCGGCGAAGAGACGGGAGACCTTCCCAAGATGCTTGAGCGCGTCTCGGAGAGTCTAGACTTTGAAGTCGACAACGGGATGCGTCGGTTGACGGCCCTTGTCGAACCCTTGATCGTTCTCGTGATGGGAACGTTCGTAGGATTTGTCGTTTTGAGCGTGCTGCTGCCGATCTTCCAGGCACAGAGCGCGGTGAAGTAACTCTTGGCAACTCGATTTCAAATGAAGAACATTCAAACAGGCAGGGAGACATCTATGGCTCGATCCAAAGTTCGACGCGGCTTTACCCTCATCGAATTGGTCGTCGTTATCCTCATTTTGGCCATCTTGGCGGCGCTGATCGTGCCGCGCGTCGTTGGCCGAACGAGCGATGCGAAGCGCGCGAAGGCAGCGAGCGACATTTCCACGTTGCGCGGACTGGTCCAACAGTTCCATGTGGACTGCGACCGATTCCCCGACACGCTTCAGGATCTGCGAACCCGACCTAGCGACGGCGCATCCGGATGGCACGGTCCCTACACGGACAAAGAACTGCCTACCGACCCGTGGGGCAATGAGTACGCCTACGAGGTCAACAGCGATGGCAGCGACTACACGATCAAGTCCTATGGCGCGGACGGCGCCCCGGGCGGCGACGGCGACAACGCAGACATTGGCGACGAACTCACCGAGAATCAATAAGAACGCGTTTACGCTGATCGAACTCATGGTGGTCATCACGATGCTAGTTCTGTTCGCGGCTGCGATCATGCCGAACCTGGTGAATCAGAAGAGGAGCCGGGAGATTCGGCAGTTTTACGCAGCCGCTCGGAACCTGATGTCCGACGCACGCGAGCGCGCCCGAGCCGACGGAATGACTCGAAAAGCACGGTACGACGACAGCAGTCGCCGTCTCATCATCGAGCGCGTCAGCACCGACGCCAATAGCGACTCCTCCGACTCTGAAGAGCGCGGCTTGGACCTGCCCGAGGGGGTAACGGCCGATGCGTTTCGGGTGGAAAAGGACGACAGCACGTCTAGCGAGTGGTCGATCGGATTCTATGCGGATGGCAAGTCCGAGAGCGGAATGATTCAGTTCTCGTCCGAGGGCTCTTCTCAGACTCTTGAGATTTCCCGAACCGGCGGTGTACAGGTCGTTCAAGGGACGATGCCGGATATTTCCGACGATGAGTGGGATGCGGGAGGATACGAGCAGCGTGTCTAAGCGGTCCACCAAGTGCGGCGGCTTTACTTTGATCGAGGCGGTGGCATCCATCGCCTTGGTTGGCGTGGGGCTGGTGGCGGCCATGCAGGGGTTCTCCTCAATGAGTCGAACCGACTACGTTCTCCGCCAGAAGGAGATCGTCCAGCGTTTGGCGGTGGATAAGTACGACGAGCTGATCTCGACGGGGGGAATCGATACCGCCGACTTGAGTGGCGATTTTACCGATCGCAACATCAACGACTACGAATGGAGCGCGGAAGTCACGCCGAGCGGCGAAGAGAATCTTCAAATCGTCACGGTTACGGTCAAGAAATCCGGCTCCGACGGGGGTCCTGAAGCGGTAGTGGATGGTTTGATCTTCGAGCCTCCAATCTCGACCGGAGGAACTCAATGAGACTCCGTCGCGGTATTACGCTTATTGAGTTTCTGGTTGCCATTACCATTGTGGCGATCCTGATGGGCGCCATTAGCAGGGCCTTTATTGTGGGCCTGAACTACGAGAGTTCCGCAGCCCAGGCGCGGGAAAGGAATCTTGTTCGGGATCAGTTCGAGGAGAATCTGCGCGACCTGTTCCGAGCCGCGTACCTTTCTCAGAATCAAGCGGACACCACGACTTATTTCATTGGTTCCAACGGCGACGATTCGCTCATGAATTCCAGCAGTTCGAATTCGCTTACCTTCACGATTCAGGGGCAGCGTCTGGATGGAACGTTGCTGGCGAGTACGGACGACTTCGAGACGGTCAATCAGCGTTACGGACCGGCAGGAGGAATCACCGAGATCGAGCTTTCCACCACTCCTGTGGGAGACGCGGGTACCAATGAAGGACTCTTTATTCGACGGCAAACGCCGTCAGACAGCGAACCGACGCAGGGCGGTACCGAGCGAGTATTCGACGCCCAAGTGAACTCGATTTCTTTCGAGTTTTGGGACGGAACGACCTGGCAACCCACTTGGTCCACTCAAGTTGGGGCGGTCAAGCGATTGCCGGCAGCGATACGCGTCACTTACACTCTCACCGACGACGAGGAAGGGGTGGACCACATCTTTACGGTTCGTCTGCCGATGAGCGACGTAACCGCTAACGACCCGGCAGATCAGACAGGAACGGGAGGGACGCAATGAGGCGCAGCAAGCAATCTGGCAGTGTGTTCGTTTTGACCCTTACCGTGTTGGCCGGACTGGTGTCAGTCCTTGCATTGGCGGCGGCCAGTCAGCGGTCGGCCGCCATCGCCCAGTCGCACCGAATGGAAATTCGCCGGGCGAAGATTGCGGCAGAGGCTGGCATTCAGCGGGCGTTGGCTGAATTCCAGAACCTGACAACGACCTCTCCAACCACGCTTAGCGACGACTGGGCGGCTCTCGGACAAAACGGCAGCGAGGACTTCACTCTTGGTTCAGCCAATTTTCGGATGGAGATCGTCGATGCTGCCTCCCTCATTAACATCAACACTGCGACTCAAGAGCAGTTGGAGCTTCTTCCCTTGACGGGCGAACAAGTGGACTGCTTGCTGGACTGGAGAGAGGAAGGGGTCAGCCCGCGCTCCGACGGAGCAAAGGACGAATACTATAACCAGCTTGAAAAGCCATACAACACCAAGCTTGGAGCGTTTTCCTCCGTTGACGAGCTGCTTTTGGTGAAGGGATTTACGGCGGACACGCTCTATAACGTTCAAACGGACGTCGTCAACACCGCGCGTCCGGTTCGGACGACGAATGGAGACTCCCAACAATTGCCCTTGGAGCAATTGGTAACCGTCGACTCGACATCTCAGGCGGTCAACTCCAGTGGACAGGCGAAGCTAAACGTCAACACGGCTCAGGTGAACCAGATTGCTCAGCGTGCGAATTTGACGATCCCTGTCGCCACCCAAATCGTAAACAGTCGTCCGGGCGGAGGATACACAAATATTGGCGCCGTCTTGGCCGTACCGGGAATTACGATTCAGAACGCTCGCGACATTCTTAACAACCTCACGACCGGGGGCCAAAACCTCACTGGAAAACTCAATTTGAATACGGTGACCCAAGAAGTCTTGGACACCGTTCCAAACCTGCCGCCTGACGCGGCCAGCGCTATCATCACTCGCCAGAGCACGGGTTTCACCGATCTTGGCGATCTTCTCGACGTTCCCGGAATGAACAACCTTGCCCTTTTGCAACAAACGGCCGGATTCTTCGAAGTGAATTCGCAGTCGTTTCTCGTTCGCGTTCTAGGTGTGGCAGGAGCTACGAAAGTGGCTCTCCAGGCGACTCTGACAATCACTAACGGTCAGGCCAAACTTGTACGCATCGAACGACCGCCTTACGGCGACATTATCGGCGCTTGGGGATGGGATACCGATCCGACCAGTACAACCGCTTTGAAGGAGAATCAATGAGTTCATCACAGGTCTATTCCCGAGTTGTGGAATGGTCCCCGTCCGGAGTTACCGGATACGACGCCTCGGTCCGCCGCCTGGCGGTGGCCGAGAACCTCAGCGCCCTTGCGGCGAATTGGGGGGGCGGTCCGATCCTGGTGACTATTTCGCGGCGTTCAACTTTCGTTAAGGCGGTTCGGGTGCCCAACGCGGGCGCTTCCGAAGTTAATCTGATTCTTCAGACTCAAATGGCTTCGATGTTCCCGGTGCCGCTGCACGAACTTTCCTATAGTTTCCGACTTACCGACGATATCAATGCCGACGGCCGACTGGCGGTTGTGGCGGCGATGAGAGAGTCTGAGCTCAAGGGAATTCTGGCGGAGGCCCGAGACGCTGGATTCAAGGTTGAGAAGGTTATTCCAGCGGCTTTGGGTTCGGTGCTTTTGATCGAATCTCTTGGGGTGAAAGATGCGGCCGTCGTGCAATCCACTCACGAAGGGCTTGCGATCGACCTGCTAGAGGGAGGCGAACTCAAGTATTCACGCGTCGCACCCTTGCCAGACTCCCCCGGCGCCGCGGAAGCAGAAGTCGCCCGCAGCTTCGCCGCGGTTGGCATTCCAGCCTCCAGAGTCATCGCCGCCGGCGGGATTGAATATCCATCGGCGTCATCGGTAAGTCCTATGCCTTCCATCGAAGCGCTGGCGACGATGCCGGTGGACAAACTTGGAATCAACATCGAAACCCGAGAGGCGGTAGAAAGGCGAGAAAAGGCGGCGCAGTCCAAGCGATCTCGCTTGGCTGCCCTGCTCTGCGCGGCGGCGGTTCTGATGGCGGTCCTGGTTTTTGTGGAGCGAAGCGACAAGGCGGGCGAGCGACAAGCGAGCCAAGCCAAGTGGAACGGTCGTTTGACGAAGCTACGGAGCGAACGCAAGAAGCAAGAGACCAAATTGAACGGCGTCATCCAGCTTGCGGATTCGATCAAGCGAGCCTTCGAGCCTGCTCAGAAAGCATCCGACGTTATGACTCTGATCGCCAATCAATCTCCGAAGGGTCTGTGGCTAACGGGAATCACCTTTGAGCGCGGAAAGACAACGTTTGTTCGAGGAACCTCTAAGGACAGCGCCGGGGTCTCTGACTACCTTCAGGCTCTGACCACCGAGGAGAGGCTCCGGGACGTGAAGCTCGTCTTTGCGAACAATGGCGATATCGACAAGACACCGGTGGTTCAATTTTCTATCCAGGGATTTGCCGTGGGCAACTTACCGCTGGTTGACGCGAAGAAGAAAAAGGGGAGTCGCTAATGTTTAGCTTTAAAACCAAGGCGGACACCGGAGCAAGTGTCGCGATCATTGCGGCGCTGGTCATCATGGTCGCCACCATTGCCTACTCCCTTTTAATCCCGGCGCCGAGCACCGAAGGTGTGGCGAATGGCCCCCAGCGCTCGATTCGCGAGATTGAAGACCAAATCAAACAAGGCGATGAGCAGTTGACCGAAAAGACGACTTATGTTCAGAGCAAGATTTGGGATGTGCCGTTGGACGACATCGGCCCGAAAGCATTGCAATCGGTAACGAAATTTGCCCAAGAAGCGAAGATCAAGTTGGTGGCATTTCGTCCCCAGAAGCCGACGGATGTGAATGGGTTGACCCAACTTCCCTTCCTCATTTCCCTGGAAGGCGGCTATCCGGGCGTCATGCAGTTTTTGCGCAAATTGGAAGCGGGCAATGTGAAACTCGCGATCAATTCGGCTCAAATCGCCTCGAGCGACGCTAACAGCGACACGGTGACCGCGACGGTTGGCGCGGTGGCCTATACGATTCCTCCCTCCGTCTTGAAGACGGCAAGCAACCCTACAACAGAGAAGGTCCATGCAGAAAAAACGAACTAGTCCCGTTTTCTGGTTGGCGCTCATCGGATTAGGCGGAGCAGCCTATGTGCTGACCACACCCGAAGCGCCCGGCAAGAAGACCCCGACGACGCAATCCTCCCGGAAGAAGTCCGAGTCTCAGAGTCTGTTTACTGAAGCCGACTACAAAGCGAAATTCGATCCGCTGAACACACCGACGAAGAATGCGTTTATGCCTTTAGTCGTCAGAAGTGGTGGAGGTTCTGGAAACGCGGGAATTCCGAACGCGGTTCCGACCGACTTCACCGGCGGCGAAGGTGGTTGGACTTATACAGGAACGGCCTCGGTGGATGGACGCATCCAAGCGGTGGTCGAGAATCAGGGTACGGGTCAAGGAGATTTTCTCTCTGTGGGTCAGGCGTGGAAGAAGTCAAAGGTGGTTGCGGTGACCGACTCTTCCCTGGTCTTGGAGGGAGACTCAGGACAACAAGTGACGATCAAGATGCAAGAGAAGCTGAACACAGGTTCTCCGCTCATGGCGGAGGGATTTGCACCGGTGAATGTGCCGCCGGGGAGTCTGAACGGACCGATTGGCCCGATCAGCGTTCAGCCTGACCAGAACAATCAGAATGCCCAGGGCGGGCGAGGACGTGGACGGGGCCGCAACCGCGGAGGGAACGAAAACCCAGTCCAGACCGAAGGAGAACCGAATGCGAATTAAGACCCTTATCTGCGCGCTGATGTGCGTGGCTCCCCTGGCCGCCTTTGGTCAGAACCCGTTCGATATGGGCGGTGGCGGCTTTGGCGGTGGCGGAGATTCTGGGCCAGCTTGGAAAAGCTTCAAGCTCAATGCCAAGACCAAGGTTCGCCCGAACTTCCAGAACACCGGGATCGATACGATCATCTCCTGGTACAGCAAGACGACGGGAATTCCCATTATCAAGGATCCTTCCCTTACGGGTTCCTTTACGATTTCCAGTCCGAAGTCCATCTCGTTGAACGATGCGATGTCGATGCTGAACACCACCCTTGGACTCAAGAACTTTGAGATTAACAAGGACGGCAACATGCTGGTGATTAAGCAGAAGAACCAGCGCGGGTTTGGCCGTGGACAAGAGCAACCGAGCAACGGCTTTCCGGGTTTTGATCCGAGCAAGCTGCAGGAGATGTTTGGTTCGCAGAATCAGTTGAAGGTCTATACGATTCAGTATGCGAACGCCAGTCAGGTGGCCCGAGTGGTGAACGAAGTTTTCGCCAGCATGAGCAATCCTATGGATCAGATCATGCAAATGATGACGGGGCAGCAAAACCAATTCAATCAGGGCGGTCGGGGTGGTCGAGGTAACTTCGGCAACTTCGGCGGCCGTGGCGGATTTGGTGGACGAGGCGGCTTCGGCGGAAGTTCCGGTTCGCAGACGGTTCGCGCCTCCAGCGACGATTATTCCAACTCCGTAATCGTGAACGCTTCTTCCAAGGATCAGCAGCAAGTTGCCGATTTGATTCGACAGTTGGATAGGCAGACCGAACAGCCTCAGCAATCTAGGGTGTTCAAACTCAATTTCGCTTCCTCCGACGATTTGGCTTCGGTGGTTCAGAACATCCTTACGCAAAACGCTCCGCGCGGTAAAGGTGGCATTGGAACTCAGAACGTGCCGATCGAGCAGCGGTTCCAGCAGGCGATGCGGTTTGGCAATAGCCAAGCGGCGTTTGGGACCGTAGTTAGCGAACCGCGCACCAACTCGCTGGTTGTGACGGCCACCGACGAGAACTTGAAGGTTGCCGAGGACGTGATCAAGCAGTTGGATACCGAGGTCAAGGTTGAGAACACGACCTTCGTGTATCAGCTCGCGAACGCTCGCGCCGACGACATTGCGACTCTGATGCAGCAGGCGTTTGGCAATCGACAGGGTTCGGGAAGCACGACTCGAACGACGAATCAGGCGAATCGAAACTCGACGACGAACCGAAACAATAACAACAATCGGAACACCAACAACCGAAACAATGGCCGAACGTCTGAAGTTGTTGATTCGGATAACCAAGACCTGCAGTTGAACTTGAACTCCGATGGAGAATTCGACACCAATGTGATGGTGCAGCAGGGCGGCTTCTTTGGCGGCGGTCAGCAGCGACGGACGACCGGATCTTCCTCCAGTTCTACGGCTCAGACGGGCCGCGACGCAAATGGTCGACTGGTGAACGTTCGCGACTTGCAGGGTCAGATTACGGTCATTCCAGATAACAACACGAACAGCGTGATTGTGGTGGCGACGCCGGAGAACATGGAGTTGATTCGGCAGATTCTGGAACAGCTCGACAAGATTCCAGAGCAGGTGATGATCGAGACAATGATCATCGAAGCGACTCTTGATAGTTCGAGCCAGTTTGGCGTGGAGTGGAAGTACGCCCAATCCAATCCCTTGGGGAGCGGCACAGGCACCGGCACTTCCGAAGGCAACTTCGGGCTTCAGGGCACGAGCCCGTCGCTTCAGGGATTCCGTTACACGCTTACGGGAGGCGCTTTGAGCGGCTTCATCAACATGCTGAAGACGGATAAGAAGTTCCAGGTCTTGAGCACGCCGCGCATCTTCACTTCCAACAACGTGGAAGCGCAGATCAACATCAGCCAGAGCATTCCTTACGTTCTGAGCACTCGCGAAGACACGAACGGCAATTTGACGTTTAACTACGCGTTCCAAGATGTTGGAATTGTCTTGACGGTGACTCCGCGCATCACGAGCAATGGCTACGTGACGATGGACGTGAGCCAGACGGCGAACGACCTGCAGGAGTTCACGGACTTCAACGCACCGATCGTTAACCAGCGCCAAGCCGATACGACGGTGAGTGTGCGAGACGGGGAGACGATCATCCTGGGTGGCATCATCCGAAACTCGGTGACGAGCTCGGTCAAGAAGATTCCGTTGCTGGGTGACATTCCTCTGCTGGGCAACCTGTTCCGATCTACGGATAAGTCCAACACGAAGACGGAGCTTTTGGTCTTCCTGACCCCGCGTGTGGTTCGCGATCCGGATGAGGCACGACGGCTGAAGGAAGACGAGCTTAAGCGACTGAGCCAGCCGTCTCAGAAGACATTGGACAAGGAGTTCAAGCGCTACGATCCGGATTCGGATAAGAAGCACTCCAATCCTCCGCCCGACACGAAGGGCGCGGGAGCGGGTTCCGGCGGGAACTAAGGTGAAAGAAAGGTCGCTCTGAGGAGCGACCTTTCTTTTTTAGTAGGTGGGAACGGTGGGATCGACGGTTTTCGCCCAGCCATTGATTCCGGTGGCGAGGTTTCTCACTTGCTTGAAGCCTTGTCCCAAGAGATACGCCGCGACCTGGGCGCTACGGCCTCCGGAGCGGCATTGGATCACTAGATTGGCGTTAGGATCGAGTTCTTGGATTCGGTCGGCGATTTCTCCCATCGGGATGTGGATGGTGTTCGGGAGGGTCGAGATTTCTCTTTCGTGGGCCTCTCGCACGTCAACAACGATCGGAGGGTTGGGGCTCTCGAGCTCTTGTTTGAGTTCGAGGGGGGTTAGTTCAGGGACGGTTGGGTTCATTTCACAACTCTGTAGGTCAGAGTATGCCTTGCTTAGAAAGGATTCGTTTCGGTTCGGGCCACAACTGGGACAGTTGGGATTGCGCCGGAATTTAATCTCGGAGGTTTTAGCGGCGAGGGCATCGTAGAGGAGGAGGCGACCGATGAGGGGATCTCCGAGGTTGAGGATGAGCTTGATGACCTCCGTGGCCTGAAAGAGCGCCATCACTCCGGGGAGGACGCCGAAGACGCCGGCCTCTGCGCAGGAGGGGGCGTTCTTGGGACGGTTTGGGAAGAGGCAACGGTAGCAAGGGCCCTGGTTGGCGCCGAAGACCGATATCTGGCCCTGGAACTGGAAGATGGCGGCGTGAACGTTTGGCTTGCCGTGCTTGATGGCGAAATCGTTTACGAGGTAGCGGGCGGTGAAGTTGTCGGTTCCGTCGCAGACGATATCGGCGGACTGGATGAGGTCGGCGGCGTTTTCTTCGGTGAGCGCTTGGGTGTGGGTCGTGATTTTGGTGGGGGCTCTTTTTGAGAGCTCTCGGGCGGCGATTTCGACTTTGGGTTGGCGCAGGTCTTCGATCGCGTAGAGGATTTGGCGATGGAGGTTATTGAGGGAGACGTGGTCGGGATCGACGAGGATCAGTTCTCCGATGCCAGCAGCGGCAAGGTAGAGGGCCAGGGGGGCGCCGAGTCCGCCGACGCCGACGATGAGAACCCGGGCGGCCTTTAGGCGCTCTTGGCCCGCTTGACCGACCTGGGGGAGGATGATCTGGCGGGAATATCTTTGGAGGTCTTCCGGGGTGAGCATTTAGGAAACGGTGACGACGGCGGTTTGGCTCCTTCTTTCGCTGACGCGTTCGAGGAGGAGTTTATTTTCGGGCGAGGTGAGGCGGGGATCTCGTTC
>MKRX01000027.1:89066-95485 GCA_001898035.1 Armatimonadetes bacterium 55-13 | reverse complement strand
ATCGCGATTACCGCTTTGGGCGGTGCCAGCGAGTTCTCCGGGGCCGCGGATGCGGAGGTCGGCCTCGGCGATTTGGAAGCCGTCGGTGGTCTCGACCATGACTTGCATCCGTTCTTTGGCGTCTTCGCTTCGGGCATCGGCGATGAGGACGCAGAAGCTTTGATATTCCCCTCTTCCGACGCGGCCGCGAAGCTGGTGGAGTTGGGAGAGGCCGAAACGGTTGGCGTCTTCGATGACCATGACGCTGGCGTTGGGGACGTCTACACCGACTTCGATGACGGTGGTGCTGACGAGGACGTCTAGCTCTTGGCGGCGGAAGGAGTCCATGACTTCTTCTTTTTCCTTCGGCTTCATTTGGCCGTGGAGCAGGCCGACGCGGAGGTCGCTGAAGATGCCTTCGGTGAGGCGGTAGTGGAGGTCTTCGGCGGCTTGGGCGAGCATCTTTTCGCTTTCGCTGACCATGGGGCATACGAAATAGGCTTGCCTGCCCTCTTGGAGGAGCTTTTTGACTCCGGCGTAGACGCTATCTCGGTCGAGCGGGAGTTTGTGGTGGGTCTTGATGGGCTTGCGGCCAGGGGGGAGTTCATCGATGACGCTGAGATCGAGGTCTCCGTAGAGGGTCATGGTTAGCGTGCGGGGGATGGGGGTGGCGGTCATGACGAGAACGTCGGGATTTCCCATTCCCTTTTCGCGGAGAGCGGCGCGTTGGAGGACGCCGAAGCGGTGCTGCTCATCAATGACGACGAGGCCGAGGCGGTCGAACTTGACGCCTTCTTGGATAACGGCGTGGGTGCCGACGACGAGGTTGGCTTCCCCGCTTTCGGTCATTTGGAGGGCGCGTTTTCGGTCGCGGGAGTTTTGCTTGCCGATGAGAGCGGCGACTTCGATGCCGAGGGGTTCGAAGAGTCGCTTGATGTTGCTGTAGTGCTGCTCGGCGAGGATTTCCGTGGGGACCATGAGGGCGGCTTGGTAGCCGGAGCGGATGGCGGGGAGGATGGCGCAGGCGGCGACGGCGGTCTTACCCGAACCTACATCGCCTTGGACTAGGCGGTTCATGGGGTGGGGTTGGGACATGTCTGACCAGGTTTCTTGGATGACTCTTCGCTGGGCTCCCGTGAGTTCAAAGGGGAGCATGCGATGGATTTGATCCCAGAGGGGTTCGTCTTTGCGGAGTTCTTCTTGTTGTTCTTCGAAGAGATGGGTCAGTTTTTTGGATTTCTTGACGACGGCTTCTTTACCCGTGGATCGCGTCTCGGCGACGACGAGGGGGGCAGGGGGGGTTTTGCCTTTTAGGAGGTCCTTGATGGGGAAGGCGATTCCGAGTTCTTGTTGAGCATCGGCGCGTTTGAGGGCGAGGGCGGTTTGGAGGTAGAAGAACTCCTCGAAAACGAGGCGGCGGCGGGCTTCCAGGCGGTTTTCTTCTGATGTGGGCTCGTGGATCTCCCTAAGGCACCATTTGAGGTTGCGGAGTTTCTCTTCCTTTCTTACGGTTTCCGGCAGGGGGTCAACGACGAGGTCCAGGTAGTAGTCGACGGCATTGCGGACAGCTCTTCTGAGGGTCTTTTGCGGGACGCCTTCGGTGAGGGGGTAGACGGGGACGATGCGGGCGAAGTCTTCGGCGTCTTCCTCGTCTTCGATGAGTTCGAATTCGGGGGAGTTGATTTCGCAGCCGAAATCGGCTTCTTTAGCAAGGCCGTAGGCGAGGATCTCGCCTTCGTAGGACTCGAGCTTTCGGCGGATCCAGGGTTGGTTGAACCAGGTGAGGGCGACGCAGCCGGACTGGTCTTCGACGATGGCCTTGAGGATGACCATGCCGCCTCGGGTGGGGCGGGCGTTGACGTTGCGGATGGTTCCTCGGATGGTGACGTATTGGCCGGGGCGGATGGTGCGGATGAGGGGGATGTTTCGGCGATCCTCGTAGCGGCGGGGGAGGTGGTAGAGGACATCGCCTACGGTGCGCAGGCCCAATTTGGCAAGGCCGGGCGCCAAGCGTGGGCCTACCCCCTTGAGAAACTGCGCTTCTGTTAGCAGCGATCGCTCCGACATCGACTTAAGAATACTAGACGAACGTCAGTGCATTTTCGATTTTTGAGTTCGGATTTTTGAATATGGGGGCGATGGAACGATTTGTGGTTCCCGGTACTCTTATGGGATATGTCCGACGATGCCCGATTCGATGCCGACGACGCCAGACTGCGCGAGTTAGAACGTAAAGTTGATCGGGGCGAAGAGTTGACTGAGCAAGAGGAATCCGAGCTTGAGAAGATCGTTGCTCGATTCCACGATCATTCCGCAAATTCCCTCTCGGACATTCGCGCGGCGGGCACACAAAAGGCCGCCGACTTGACGGACGAGTTTGAGGAAAGGTTGAAGCAGATCGAATCGAAAGCGACGGGGGCGAGGGCCAGACAGAACACGGGCATCGCAAACCAGACGAAATCACGAGTTTCCGATGGGGAAAGTGCCCGCGGGTTGGGGATTGGCCTCTCGATTGCCTATACGATCATCGGACTGCCGCTGGTAGGGGTCGCAATCGGATGGTTTCTGGACAATCGCTTAGGTACAAAGATTTGGATTCAAGTGGGAGTCTTGGGAGGCTCGGTAGCGGGGCTCGCGATGGCGTTCTTGATGATCAACCGGAACAACGACAAAACTTGAAGAAATGGGCTACTTACACCACGATCTCAACCTTGATCGCGATCGCATTGGCGGCGGGTTTTGGGGGGAGATTGGGACTTCAGGGCATGCTTCTGGGTCTTTTCGGGACGTCGTTCAATTTTCTCGCAACTTGGCTGGTTTTAGGCCTTGCCGCACAGTCTGTGAAGCACGAAGACCAGGCGCCATGGGCCACCGCATTCACGGTTTGCGCCTTCATTTTGAAGTGGCCGCTGATCCTGGGATGCATGCATGTTTCAAAGACCTTGGGCGGGTGTGCTCCAGACTGTTTTTTGTATGGATTAGGTCTGGTATACTGCGCCGCAATAGGGTGGGCTTTGGCGCGGAGCTGAAGTCCATTTAGTTCTGTATGGGCGAATTATTCTCGACACCAATGACCAACCTCGTGGCCGCCGCCGAAGGGCATGAGGCCCACGCGGGATTGATCGGCGTTGCCTTTTATATTGGGCTGGTACTTCTTCTCATGTTCGGCATCTTGGCGGCAGCTAAGAAGGGCTTGAACTCGAAAGTTTTCAAGAATGCGTGGACCCAGCGCACGGAACAGCTTTATCTGTTCATCGAGAATATGGCGGTGGGCATCATTGGTGCGCACGGTCGCAAATACATTCCGATGCTGATCACCTTCTGGATGGTGATTTTCATTGGAAACATGGTCGCCCTCTTCTTCCCTTACGCCCCTACAGCGGACTTGAGCTTTAACTTGGGTATGGCCCTGGTCAGCATCATGTATGTTCAGTTCGAAGGCATTAAGGCGAATGGCTTCTTCGGGCACTTCGGCCACTTTGCCGGTCCGAAGCTGGGCGGAATTATGGCGCTGTTGATCACGCCGGTTATTTTCTGCATCGAAATCATCTCCGAGTTGATGAAGAACGTTTCGCTTAGTCTGCGACTCTTCGGAAACATCAATGGCGGCCACAAGGCAGTTGAGGCGATGAACGAGTTGGGACACACGGTTTACATTCCGGTCGGCGAGTTTCTGTTGCCGATCAAGCTTTTGACGGTAGTTGTTCAGGCGATGATCTTCACGCTTCTTACCTGCGTGTATCTGTCGCTAGTGACTCACCACGAGGAGCATCACGACGAGCACGCGCACGGTGAGGACCACCTGCACGAGGCTCACGCTGCCGCATAGAATCGATTTGTATCTGCAAACACCAAACGCAAACAACCTTAGGAGAACTACAAACAAAAATGGACGTACTTGGTCTTAGTCTCGCCGCGATGGGCGTCGCCATCGGTCTCGGTATCATCGGTTACGCTGGTCTTCAGGGCATGGCCCGACAGCCGGAAGCCATCAGCAAGCTCCAGACGGCGATGCTGATCGCGCTCGCGTTCGTCGAGCTCGTCTTCCTTCTGACGGTCTTCGTTGGCGCTCCGCAGCTCAAGACGGTTGCGAGTCCCGCCCCCGTTGCCGCTCCTGCCGGCGAAGCCCACTAGTCTAAACATCAATTTGGAGGCCGGAGCGATTCGGCCTCCCTTACCTAAACACCGGACAGAATGAGTCAACAAGAGAAGAATTCATCCATCCCGTATCCCGTGAAGCTTGTAGTCGGCGTGCTTCTGATGGTTGGCGGTACTTACCTGTCGCTGAACAGCGAGAAGTATCTCCCCTTTCAGAAGGGTTTGGCCGAGCAAGGTTTGCCGTTGGATCTCGGCATCACCGTCGCCGTCATCGGCGTCTTCCTCATGCTGTTCCCGGTTATTCAAATTTTCTATTTGAATCCGCTGTCAGATGCGATCAATGAACGCACCAGCGAGTTGGAGCACACCTTCACCGAGGCCGAAACGTTGCGGTCTGAGATGACGAAGATGCGCAACGACTACGAGCAGCGCCTGGCGGCTACCGAAGCGGAAGCCCGATCCCAGATTCAAGCTCAGATCAAGGAAGCCCAGGAGCTTCGTCAATCTTTGATGGCAGAGGCCACCGCAAAAGCGGATGAGATGGTCAAGCGCGCCGCTGAAGAGATCGAGAGCGAGAAGCAGAAAGTCCTCAGCCAGCTTCGCACCGAAGTCGTCACCCTTACCTTGGCGGCGAGCGAGAAGATCATCGGCGAGAATATGGACACGGACAAGAACCGCAAACTCATTGCCGAATTCATCGAAAAGGTCGAGGTGCCGAGCTAAATGGTCGACACCAAGGTCGCCCGCCGATACGCTACGGCTCTCTTTACGACGGCACAAAAGAACGACGTCGTTAAGAGCGTCGAGGACGACCTGTCCGCCATCGTCGGTCTTCTCAAGAACGACGCCAAGTTCAAGGACTTTTTGCTAAGTCCTCACGTTGGGCGTGAAGAGAAGATCAAAATCGCCGACAAGCTGTTTTCAGACCGAGTGACGGCGTTAACGATGCAGGCGCTTCGTCTTGTCTTGACCAAGCGACGCGAGAAGGAGATTGCGAACATCTATTCGGAGTTCGTCGCCCTTCGTCGTGAGCACGGCAGCATTGCTTTCGTCTCCGTTACAACCGCCGAGGTTCTGGAAGAGGATCAGAAG
This sequence comes from Armatimonadetes bacterium 55-13, assembly GCA_001898035.1. Taxonomy (GTDB): domain Bacteria; phylum Armatimonadota; class Fimbriimonadia; order Fimbriimonadales; family Fimbriimonadaceae; genus 55-13. The sequence goes on along the minus strand of MKRX01000027.1, from coordinate 90,316 downwards.
AAGGCCCTTCTCGCCAAGCTCGAAGAGAAGTTGAGCAAGAAGGTGGAAGCGGAATTTGACATTGATGGCCGCGTCATTGGCGGCATCAAGGTCACTTACGGCAACTTCGTCCTCGACGGCACGGTCCGCGGAAATCTTCGCCGACTCGGCGAAAAACTACGCCACGATATTTTGATTAGTTAGTTAGGAATCAAAGAGGAACCCACACCCAACCGAGAAATCCATGTCTAGCATTCGACCAGAAGAGATCACATCCATTCTCGAACAAGAGCTGCAGCGCTTCGAACGCTCGGCAGAAGTCGAGCACGTCGGTACCGTCATCCAGGTTGGCGACAGCATTGCCCGTGTTTACGGTTTGCCGGACTGCCAAATGGGCGAGTTGCTGGAGTTCCCGAACGGGGTTACCGGCCTTGCCCTAAACCTCGAAGAGGATTCAATTGGCGCGGTCTTGATGGGTGACGACACCCTCATCAAAGAAGGCGACCAGGTTCGGGAGACGGGACGCATCATTGAAATCCCGGTTGGCGAGCAACTGCTTGGCCGCGTCGTCAACGCGCTCGGTCAACCAATCGACAACAAGGGTTCTTTCTCAGGTGCGGAATACCGCCGACTCGAGACCGGCGCGCCGGGTGTTGTGGACCGACAACCGGTTACCGAGCCCCTCCAGACGGGTATCAAGGCGATCGACGCGATGATTCCGATTGGTCGCGGTCAGCGCGAATTGGTTATCGGCGACCGTCAGACTGGTAAGACCGCGATCTGCGTTGACACAATTATCAATCAGAAGAAGACTCACGAGCCTGGCGGCGGTGACCCTGTTTACTGCATCTACGTTGCCTGTGGCCAGAAGATGGCCAACGTTGCTCGCGTCGTTGAGACCCTTCGCGAGAACGGCGCCCTGGAATACACAACGATCGTGGTTGCATCTGCTTCGGACTCGAACGCGATGCAGTACCTCGCTCCGTTCGCAGGCGCCACGATTGGCGAGTTCTTCCGCGACAACGGCAAGCACGCGCTCGTTATCTACGACGACCTTTCCAAGCACGCCCAGGCTTACCGCGCGCTCTCGCTCCTTCTGCGACGGCCGCCAGGACGAGAAGCCTATCCGGGAGACGTTTTTTATCTTCACAGCCGCCTGCTGGAACGAGCTGCCAAGCTCTCCGAGGAGAAGGGCGGTGGATCTCTGACGGCATTGCCGATCATCGAGACCCAGTCGGGCGACGTTTCGGCGTACATTCCGACGAACGTTA
>MKRX01000027.1:0-89000 GCA_001898035.1 Armatimonadetes bacterium 55-13 | reverse complement strand
GGCAATTAACGTTGGTATCTCGGTTAGCCGCGTTGGTGGTAACGCCCAGATCAAGGCAATGAAGCAAGTTGCCGGTAAGTTGAAGCTGGAAATGGCCAACTATCGAGACGTGGCGGCCTTCAGCCAGTTCGCTTCTGACCTCGACAAGGCCACGCAAATGCAGCTCATTCGCGGTCAGCGACTCACGGAGCTTCTGAAGCAAGATCTAACGACTCCGTACGCAGTAGAAGACCAAATCATCGCGATCTTCGCCGGTGGTTCTGGCGTTTTGGACGATCTGGCGAACGATCAAGTCAAGCCATTTGAGGCTGGCCTTTTGAAGTTTGTCCACGAGAAGTATCCGGACGTCGCCGAAGGCATTCGAACCAGCAAGGCGCTCTCCAAAGATGCAGAGGAAACGCTTTCCAAGGCAATCAAGGAATACGCCGGTACGTTCAGCAAGTAACAACCCTTTGAGTTTCCGGGACATTCCCGGAAACTCCACCTACACAAGAATCCGCATATAGATGGCAACCCTTAAGCAGATCCGTCAACGCATTAAGACCGCGAAGAACATCCAGCAGATCACCAAGGCGATGAAGCTGGTAGCGGCGGCGCGCCTAAAGAAGGCCACCGACCGCGTGCTTGAGTCTCGGCCCTACGCCGACAAGTTGAAGGAGTTCATGGGTTCCCTTTCCCAGGCGGGCGAGCTTCCCGTTCATCCGCTTATGGAAAAGCGCGAGACGATCAATAAAGCGATTTTGGTCGTCGTGACTTCTGAGCGCGGGTTGGCCGGTGGCTACAACACCTCGATCATTCGAAAGGCGGCGGACTTTATCAAGGCAGCCGGATTTGAAGTAGAGTTGGTCACGATCGGTAAGAAGGGACATCAGTTCTTCAGCAAGCGCGGATACAAGATTATTCACTCCATAACGATGCCCTCTGCAGGTGCATCGCTTGAAAACGCGATTGAAGCGACCCGAGTTACCCGCCAGGCCTTCGAGAGCGGCGAGGCGGATGCGATCTTCGTCTGCTACAGCAAATTCTATTCGGCGATCCGGCAGATCCCCCAATTGGTCCAGCTCTTACCCATCGAAGCTCCAGTCAAGGACGATGCCGATGGCATGGTTCCCGCGGAAGTCAGTTTTGAGCCGAACGCGGAAGCCGTTCTGAATGCGCTTCTTCCCCGCTACTTCCAGACCTTGGTTTGGCAGTCTCTTTTGGAAGGCACCGCATCAGAATTTGGCGCCCGAATGACGGCGATGACCAGCGCCACGGACAATGCGGGCAAGATGATTCAATCCTTGACACTCAAGGCAAACCGGGAGCGTCAGGCGGGCATTACCACCCAGATTCTGGAAGTTGTCGGCGGTGCGGAAGCTCTCAAGGGCTAACGCGTATCCCACTTGTGGGTTTCTCGCATCTCGAACGTGTTGAGAAAGGCGAGAAACTCATTCAGTTCTCCCTCGGCGGCCGTGATGGCCGCCGGTCCTCTTGATGAGATCGTGACCAGCAGGGTGGTATTTCCTTTTACACACATCGCGCCGACGATCGTGTGACCTGGCTGCACCTTCCGGTACATGCCAAAGTCGAAGTTCTGCGCCGGGTGTTTCTCAAGCTCATCAGTTTTCCATTCGGGCTGATTCCTTCGCGCGGTCCTTACCACATTGCGGATCGTGCCTTCTGTGTCTACATCCGGTTCTGGATTTGCCGATGCAACGATTTGGGTTGTCGAGCATCGAATGATCGCCTGGGTCTTCGGGTGCTGCGCGAGCAGCAGCGTGCTGGGATTATGGGGGAGGAGTTTCCATTCCTTGGGCACGGCATAGAGAATCTCGTAGTTGCGATAATCCTCATTTGCCCCGCGCGTTGCATACCGAACCGCCCCTGCGGCAATCACTCCGGCCAAACCCACCATGGCGACACGAACCCATGTGCCAGTCATGGCTTATCTTAAGGCAATTTCAATCTTCATGGGGTCGGAATGTAGAAATTGTCTGATCGAAAAAGAAGCTTTAGATACTTTATTCAACTCTATCTCTCTGAGCTCTTTTGCCTTTCAAAATCGTCGATGCCACTTACACGATTAACTATTTAAGTACTTCAAATAATGCACATAGTTGTATATAAAACTCATCCATGACACTTGACAGCGCTCCATTAATCGAGTAATTTATTATTTAGGTAACTTATTTACCGATCATTGACCACTGGAGGTTATATGAAGTATTTAGCATTGTCGGCTTTCGCCATTTCGTCACTCTTCGCCGGACAAGCTTCGGCCCAAATTTACGACAACGTAACTGGCGTCACTTCGGTCAGCTACTTTGGCCCTTCAACAAGTTCGCCGATTGATTACGACATCACTCTGATGGGAGACGACGCCGATTTTGTCATCGATCCGCTTGGACCTGCGTCCGCGTCTATCTCCAGCTTCGACGTGGTGGTAGTAGTTACCGCGGCGGGAACCTACGACCTGACCATGTCTAGCTACAACGGGAACTGTTTTGCGAATCTGGAAGGAGGCGCAACCGGTTCTCTCACGTTTACTCCCGCCGACGGTCCCTATCCGGCGGCGTTTGTTGTCAGTTCCACGCTGAGCACACCTGTAAGCAGCATGGGCCCGAACTCTCGGTTTATTGAGTTTCGGTCTTCTTCGACGAACATGACATTCGGCATTGCCGACCACGCTCCGACCGTTGGAGGCTCAGTGAATGGGTTCTTCATGGACGTCTTTCCGTCTCCACCCCCTCTGGACGGAATTTTGACGTGCGACGACTTCATTACGTTGAATGGGTTCACCAACGCCAACCTTGCCTTCGCCCTCTATGGAACCGCAGGCAACAAAGCGCATGTTCCCGCCAACCAGTGGCACGCGCAACGCCTGAACGTTCCCGTATTCGATCAATCGGGATTCGTTCGAAAGCCTAGCCGTAGGCCGATCGTCATTCGGCATCACTAATCGTTCAGGAGCAGACGACCCTCGGTACCGAGCCGGGGGTCAATCTTTATTTTGTGAGGAGGGTAGGGGTAGTCAAAAGACGGTCCAACTCCTCTTCCGAAGCACTGGCGAAGACGGCAGCTTGGGTTTCATATTCGGCCCGTTGGAGGCTCCGAAGCTCTCGACGAAGTTTGCCCTGTAAGTAGCGCAGCTTCTCTTCTCTGGTCTCAGGGATCAACTGGGGGACGGGAACGGGCTTGCCGTTAGCGTCCAGGGCTACCATGGTCACCTGCGCGGTGTTGGTGTGCCGTTTATCGCTCGTCAAGAGATTTTGGGCGTATATCTCGATGGTGACTTCGAGGCTAGTGCGTCCGACAAAACTGACTTGACCGATCATCGTAACCAGTTCGCCTACGTTGATGGGCTCGTGGAAATCGACTCGATCAAAGCTGGCGGTTACACAGACTCGCCCTGAGTGCTTAGAGGACGCGGCATACGCGCAGAGGTCAATCATGGCCAAGACGGCGCCACCGAAGACTTTGCCGAGAAAGTTGGCGTCATTTGGCTGCATGATCTGCGCGATTTCGACACGACTGGCGGAGGCTCGTTTGGAGTCTGACATTAGCTTCGTTGATAAACCCGGACGTAATCCACGAGGTATTTGAGCGGAAGAACCTTCTCATCCACGCCTTTTGATGCCCCCCAGGTACCGCCAAAGGCGAGGTTGAGGAGGAGGTAGCACTCTTTGTTAAAGCGCCAGCCCAGATGACGACCGTCGTTCTCGTAGGAGAAGTATTTCTCTCCGTCGTAGAAGAAGTCCAGTCGATTGGGAAGCCATTCCACGGCGTAGATGTGGAAGTCGTGGTAGGGACGACTGGCAACTTTTTTGCCGCCGATCGATTTATGTTCGCGGCGGACGCCGGTGGGGAAATGGACGGTGGCGAAGACGTTATCTGGCTGGAAGCCAACGTTTTCCATGATATCGATTTCGCCACAGAGGGGCCAGCCGAGTTTGGCGCGATCAACGCCCATCATCCAGATAGCCGGCCACGAGCCCAGACCCGTTGGAATTTTGGCGCGGACCTCGATTCGACCGTAAGTCCATCCCGCTTTGCCGAGGGTGTTGATGCTTCCGGAGGTAATAGGTTTTTCTTGGAAGTTGTCCTTCCGACACTCGATCACAAGGTTGCCATTTTCGACCCGGACATTTTCGGGGCGGTTATCTGTGTAGTACTGAAGCTCGTTGTTTCGGATGTATCCGACTTCGTAGCCCCACTTGGCGGGATCGGGTCGGCCATCTACATTGAACTCGTCTTGCCAAACCAGATTCCAGCCTTGGAGTGCGACGCCGGCAACCACGGCGAGGCCGATCATTACGCGGCCCCTACAATGGCGGCGAACTCCTTGGGATCGAGGCTGGCTCCGCCGACGAGTCCACCATCAATGTTGGGCTGGCTAAAAAGTTCGTGGGCATTGGAGGCCTTTACACTTCCGCCGTAAAGGACTCGAATGCCTTTGGCGTGGGAAGTTCCGATGATCTCTCCGATTACGATGCGGATCATGGCGCAGACCCTTTCGGCTTCGGCAGTTTCGCAGGTTTTGCCGGTGCCGATTGCCCAAACGGGCTCGTAAGCTACGACCAGGTCATCAAGCTCATCTGGGTCGAAACCGTCCAGCGCCTTTTCCAATTGGGTGGTGATGACGGCGTCGGTCATGTTGTTCTCGCGCTCGACTTGGGATTCCCCTACACAGAGGATGGGGACGATTCCCTGCTCTAGCAGCGCAGCGATTTTGAGGTTGACGGTGTGATCGGTCTCGGAGAAGTGGCTGACGGCGGTGTCGGCAATTTCCAGCTTGCCGAAGCGGCCCCGGGTTTCCGAGTGACCCACGATGCAGTAGGCACAGCCAGCGGCTTTGAGCATGGGGGCGCTGACTTTTCCGGTGAATGCACCTTTGGGCATCCAGAAGACATCCTGAGCGCCGACTTTGATGTGCGAGTCATGGAGCAGCTCGACGGTCTTGGGGATACAGAGATAGGACGGGCAGACGACCATGTCTACGGAATCTCGGTAGTCGATGGACTCGACGAGGGATTCGACGGTCGCGGCGGCCTCGGCCGCGGTCATGTTCATTTTCCAGTTTCCGGCTACGAGCTTTTTACGCATCAGCCTATTATGGCCACCGATCTTTCTTCGGTGCGAAGAGTTGGAGCAGTCCAATCTGTCGATAACCGAGATGGGGGTAGAGCTGGGCGCCAGCTTGACTGGCGAGGAGGACGCTCCATTTTGCGCCGAAGCTGTGGTCCTCGTTTAGCATGTGAGTCATGAGCGCGCGGGCGATGCCTTTTCGTCGATGATCCTCTTGAACGAACATGTTACTGACCCAGCGAATGCCAGGGCCGGAGTCTACGCTGCGAACCCAGGCGACTGGACGGCAGTCATCAAAGGCGGCATAGAGGCGAAGCTTGGCATCTCCTTGGTGGATGTCTTCGGGCAGGATGGCTCGGTGACCGGTGACACGGGCGATGGCGTCGGCGTCTTCTTGGCCGAGGACTCGTCGGAGAGAGTAGTTCGTTTGGGGAACGGCCTGGGCAGTGGGCTCAAGGATCATCATGGGTTCCCTTCTCAGTAGGCGGAAGCCGTGGGCTTTGTAGGCGTCTTTGATCTGGCCCTCTGGCTGATCCGGGTGGAGGAGGACACTGATGGCGAATTTCTTGGGTGCATAATCCCGGATGGCGGCGACGGCTTCTTCGGGAGCGATGCCGAGGATCACGATCTCTTCGACACGGTAGTCACCCGAATTTCGAGCGGCGTCACGCATCACGAGGAGCTTGCCCACCCTTGTCCATTCGTAAGGGTGGGTGAAGCTGCGGGTGTAGGTGAAGCCTTTTCCGAAGGCTTCGGTGGCCTCTTCCAAGGTCATGGAGGTTTAGATCTTGACGATGTTCGGTTCAACGACGATTTCTACTTTGCCTCGCACCGCGTTGGTGATAATGCAATAGCTGTCGGCTTTGTGAGCCATATCATGGGCTTTGGCGACCTGGTCTTCAGTGGCATCTGCGCTCAGAGCGATGGTCGGGTTGATCGTGATCTTGGTGTAAACGAAGCTGGCTCCGTTCTGAGTGACCTCTCCAACTGCGGAGACATCCAGGTTCGTAACTGGGAGCTTTTGGTTGGCGGCGATGATGCCGAACGTGATGCTGTAGCAGCTTGCCACGGCGGCAGCGAGGAGTTCTTCGGGGTTCGTGCCCTTGCCGGTTCCCTGGAATTCTGCGGGAACGCCAATGGGGTTGGAAACACCGGAACGATCCGCGGTGACGACGCCTTCGCCGTCACGACCGCCTGACCACTTCACTGTGACCGGATACTCGTGAGTATTTGCCATAGGTCTCATTCTACTGGGGCAAAGGGCGAAGGGTTATCAGTGGGAACCAAACAGTCCGTATACTTGTGGATTAGATCAGATGAAGTGGTTCCGCCGGGTTCTTTACGGCCTTTTTCTCATGGGTTGCCTTGCCGCTGGGGCAGGGGTGCGCCTGGGTTTGAACGTTGTTAAGAGCATTAGCGACGAGGGCATGAGCTTTACGGAAGCGATCCATGTCGTCACCAACCCACGAGACTCTTTTCCGGGCGTCAACAAGATGACCCTTTTGTTGGTGGGGCAGGACTACAACCACAACAATAAGGGCTTCATCTACACCAAAGCCTCTCGCGCGGATACGATCATGATGCTGAGCATGGACCTGGACAGCAAGCAGGTTCGAGCGTGCTCGGTACCGCGCGATACGTTTGTCACCGCGCGCGATGGGAAGTCTGGCAAGATCAACGCCACGTTCGCGCGCGGTGGGATTGAACTTTTGAAGGATACTTTGCACGATTTGTTTGGGGTGACGATCGACCATTATGTGATTGTCAAGCCAGACGCCGTGCGAGAGATCGTGGATGCGGTGGGCGGAGTTCAGGTCGAGACGATCGACGAGATGAACTACGACGACAACTGGGGGGGGCTTCACGTTCATCTTCCAGAGGGCTCTCAGCACATCGATGGCGCTCAGGCGGAGGGGTTCGTTCGGTTCCGCGAGGTGAACCGGTATCGGATGGACTCACGGGGGAACATGATTCCTTTGCGCGGTGTGAAGAGTTCTAAGGAAGAGGGCGACATTCGGCGGGCGGCCAGGCAACAGCAGTTGGTGGCGGCCCTGATGTCTTCGGCAAAGTCGACTTCCAATCTGCTTCGGGCCGATGAAATTATCGACACCGGCTTCAATCAGATCGAAACGGACTTGAAGCGCTCTCAATGTGTAGCCTTGGCCAATATTTTCAAGGAGGCCAAGGAAAGCATGGTTTCCGGGACGGTGCCGGGCGAAGATGGGAAGCGGGACGGGGTTTATTACTACACTCTGGACCAGGAACGGGCGCAGGCAACGGTGGATTGGCTGATCAAGGGTGACGACCACGCGATGCGGCGTCTGGTTCGCATTGAGATTCGGAACGGCTCCAAGATTCCGGGCGTGGCTCGGGCGGCGGCAAACATGCTGGACGCCGAAGGATACAACGCTTCGGCCCCGGGAAACGCTTCTTCTACCGACGTGACGACGATCGTGTATCGAAAAGCATCTTTTGAAGAAGCGGCGCGGGCGATTCAGCAGTTGCTGGGAGCGACTTCAATCGAGAAGGATGTCAAGGCCGGCGAATATGGGCCTGAGATCAAGATTGTGATTGGCTCAGACTTGGCGGAGAAACTGAAGGCCGCCAGTTCCACTTAGGATCTGACGGCCCTTTTGCTTATTTTTGAGAGCCGGCAAAGATGCCGAGGGCGACAAGGCCACCAAAGAAAATCACCCAAATCAGGATAAAGACGAGTACGAGAATGCAATTAACCATTCCGAGGATTCGGCCAGCCTGAACAATCCCGCGTTCGCTTGGATCTGCCCGCCCGCTATCGATTTCTCTCAAGGCGCTATTGCCCATGATCCAAGCGGGAATTCCCGCCAAGCAACCGAAACCCACCCACGAAAGGATGCCAAGCACTAAGATCAGAACACCGTTTGCCGACTTCATATCATGTTAACGGGCAGTTGTCTGCTTGCGTTCAGAATGCCCACCTCACGCTAAGCCTAACTTAATCCGCAAGGATTTTCAATTGAAGTTGGGTGATTGCATGGCCATATAATGAGGAAACCGATGAAAGCGGTGACTCTCGTCCTTATCGTTGCGGCAGTACAGGGGGCTCTTGCCCAGCCTTGCGTTCCTCCTAAAAATGCTCCGGTCGTGTCCTACCCATCGGGCACCATGTTGAGCAAAGTCGGGTCGTCGGATATGCCGATCACGACAAAGAGCGAGAAGGCTCGACGATTATGCCAGCAGGGGTTTGCGCTCATTCACGGCTTTTGGTTCTTCGAAGCAATCCGTAGTTTTCGGGATGCGGCGAAGGAAGATCCGACCTGCGCCATCGCCTGGGCAGGACTTAACGTTGCGCTGACTCAGCCCTGGAATCATCGGGACGAATATCGGGGGGAGGCAGAGTATGCGATTCAGAAAGCGATCTCGCATGTGAATTCAGCCTCGGAGATTGAGCAAACGTTTATTCGAGCGATTCGGTTGCGTTCTTTTGACGGAGACGACCGGGGGACGGTTTTTGAGCGTGAGATGCAAAAGTTGATCAACGAGCACCCGACCCTTGCGGAACCGCGACTGGTGTGGGCGGGTTTGCGGTGTCAGCTCTGCATGTCGGGTTACTGCGAGGAAGATGTCGTCCGAGGCGATCTGATCAAAGTTGCGGAACTGGTTGATCCTATTCTGAAACGCGACGGCAAAAACATGGGGGCACTGCACTATGCCATTCACGCTTATGAGCCTCGCAATCCGGATAAAGCGGTTGAATATGCCCTTCGGCTGGCGGCGCTGGATTCAGAGTCCCCCCACCTCGTCCATATGCCGGGGCACATCTTCTTTCGAGTTGGGCGCTACCAGGAGGCGTTGGAGGCTTTTCGGAAGTCTCAGCGAGTCGACGAGGCTTACGCGGAGAAACTAGGGGTTACGCCTGGGGACGCGGATTGGCAGTATGGGCACAACTTGGCCTTCATGACGGTGAATTTGATCGAAATGGGAAAGCTGAGGGAGGCGGCTGAAGTGGGCGCCAAGTCCGGTTCGCAGATGGCGGTTCTGGTTCGCCAGGGCAAGTGGGCGGACTTGGTTAAGTTTCCTTGGCCCAATGGACTCCATGAGAAGGTTCCTACGCTAGCCTCGGTTTACCGGGGCCGCCTGCTTTTGGAGCAAGGGGATATTGCCGGGGCGACCGCCAAGGTCGAATCGATCGAGAAATACCTTTCGGAAAGTAGAGACGTGACGGACGTTACAACCTATCGCGTGTTGAAAGCCGAAACGGAAGCTCTGGCCGGGGAGGCTCTGGCAGCGAAGGGCGAGTATTCCGCGGCAAGGCAGAGGCTCGAGGAATCCATTCGCACCTACCACAAAACGGCTTATTCAGAACCGCCCCACTTCTACCGCTTACCTCACGAGACTTTAGGTTTTGTGCTGATTCGGGCGGGGGAAAACGCCGAGGCGATCCGGGCTTTTCAATCTGGATTGAAGGAACGTCCTCTTAGTGGTTGGCTACTCTACGGGATAGCATTTGCCTATGAGAAGGCGGGGGACCGCGTTCAAGCGAAAAGAGCTTATGAGAAGGTTATCAAGGAGTGGCCCACAGCGGACGCAGATCTTCCGGAGATGATCCACGCCCGCGCTTATCTCGGCCAAGACTAGACGCCGGAGCCGTTTTCAACAAGCTTGATGAGCTTGCCCTTCTTGAAGTTCCAGACGGCGGCGCTGGAGCCCTCATAGTAGTTGGAACTGGTAACGATCTCCAGAACACCATCGCCATCGAGATCGGCCAATCCTCGCAATTGGTCGGCATCCGAGAGATAACCGCTCTTTGCGTCGTGATGCGCGATCACCTTGGTCACAACCTTTGAGCCGGAGACGTAGCGAACCAGGATCGACGTGTAGTCCGCCTTGTTCGGATTCTCACCCATGGTGGTGCCACGCATGTCTGCCTTCGGGGCGGCTTCGATCAGGATTTCTCGGGTTCCATCGCCATCAAGGTCCACACCGTAGACGGCGTTGATTCGCGGCTTGGAATTCTTGAGTCCTTTCGCCTGAAGATGCGCCTTTACAACGTCCACATAGGTCTTGGAAGTCGGCGAGTACTTGACGACTTTGGCGGCTTTAGCAGGAGTACCCGTCCAGAGCGCGGTACTGGCGGCTTTCTCAACATATTCGATATACCAACCGGGCGCAACCTCTTCGTCAAAACGCAGCTTGGGAAGGCTGATGGGAGCGCCGATGCCAGACATAGACAGCGGATAGTATTTGGCGGCGCCAGTTTTGCCAACCGGGTCATTTGGCTCAGCTTTAGCGGTATACCAGCGACCGTTTTCCAGGCGGCCAATGGCCAACATATCGACGACGACTACACCTTTCGCAGGGCCGAGAATCAAGCCCCCAAGAAGCAACGTTGCAAGCATGGCGCGAGATTACTCAAAGCCCGGGCGGGATCCAATCTCGACGTCATAAAGTGACGCTAAGGACTCAGCGGAAAGACTGCCGATAGATTCGAGACGATCTACCAATCCTGCAACATTCGCACCCACTGGTACGCTCAGTTCACCCAAGAGGTTGAACTTATGACGAAGAATGTCGGGAAGGTTAGCGGTGGTGTTTCTCGCATGTCCCGCCGGGTACATCACCAGTCCTGAGTCATACGCCTTCCCTTCCTTATCAGTGATGATGAGGGAGGTCGGGATGCCGTCGGGGTATTTAGCATCGTAGTCGGGACCGCCATGGGCGAACTCGATTCGGCTCATGAGGTCTCGGGTCAAGGGGTGGTAGATGGCAGAATCGGCGACTTGGTAGTCGTAGGGCGTAAGCATGAGGGATTTCCAAACCTCGTCGTGGGCTCCGCCGCCGGTGGGAAGCGAACCCCTTTCAATCGCCTTTCGAATGAGCGTCGCGACGATGTACGCCATGGAGTGATCGGCACTCTGTCGGGTCTTAGGGTCCTTCTTCATGGGGTTGCCAATGATGCCGAAAGCTGGTTCATAGGCGAGGATGACGATCTTTTCGATGGCGTCCTTTATCAACAGGCTCGGATTGGCGGCCAGGAGATCGATCACGCCTTGGAGCGCGCCAGCCGACTGATGCTCATAGAGCCCCAGCTTAAAGTGCATTCCCATGACGGCAAAGTCATCGCCCGAATGGGAGAGGACGAGTTCGAACGGCGAATCGCCCTGTTCCTTCCAGCGAGCGGCGCCTTCGGTGGTGGGTTCGAAGAAGCGGAAGATGGCTTCGGGATTTCGGAAGATGTCTCGGGGACCGACGAAGCCACGCATCGCTCGCTTCATACAGAGGATGGCGGCTTCGGTGGAGATGGCGGCACTGGCTCCCTTTGAGTCGCTCAGCTGTTTTCCGGCACGAATCGCGCGCCAAGGTATGTAGTGCGCGACGAACATGCCAATGGCGCTTTCGATTTGCTCAGCAGTGGCTCCCAGGAGTGCGCCATACGTCGCCGCCGAACCGATGGCTCCGTGCACGACGTGATCAAGCTTGTAGGTTTTGAGACTGAAGACTTCGGCCAGTCGACCGCGGATTTCGTCGAGCAGCACCATAGCCTTCAGAGCGGTGATGCCATCGTGTCCCCCCTGCTGACAGGCGGCGATGACGACAGGGTAGAAGTCGTTGTGGCCGAATTCACCGGCGGTGTGTCCCAGTTCGGGACGGTAGCCAAAGTTGGTACCGTTGCTGTCCCACTCTCGTACAGCGCTGGAGTTGGCGACCACGGCCTTCTCCGCTTTGACCCGTTCACTGGCTCCAAAAACAATAGCTCCGTCTGGATCGGGATATTCAAGAGCCTCTGCGCGCAAGATCGTCGGGGCGTTCGTGCCAAGAGCAAGTGCCGAAAGTCCACAAAGCACGGAATCGGTGTGAAACAGACGAACCCTCTCAAGCACTTTCTCGGATGGTCCGGGTCCGAGGGCGCCACTGAGAAAGTCGAGGGCGAATTGACCGATACCGAGGGCTTGATTGGCGTCTTTGCCAAGCTTAACGAAGGTGCTCATGAACTTTCCGATTCTAGCCGAAACAAGTTTCAGACGGTTTGAAGGAGCCCCTGGAAGATCTCAAAGAATCTCTCGGTGTCTTCCCTTCTTCCGATTGTCACTCGAATGAAGCGATCTAAGGGAGCAACCATCGGCTTTCTGATGAAAACGCCATGTTCCCGGAGTTTCATGAGGACGCCGGTCGCCCGAGGCTCTGATCCGAGGTCGGTGACGAGGAAGTTCGTCTCCGAGTCGAGCGAGTCAAATCCCGATTCGGCCATTTTGCCGGACAGCCAAGATCGAGTGGCGCGAGTCTGGGCGATTACGCTCTTTACGAACTCAGTATCTTGAAGTGCGGCAAGAGCGCCGGCTTGAGCCACCCCACTAACACCGAAGTGCATCCTGACCTTGTTAAGCGTAACCACATGATCAGAATGCGCTAACGCATAACCGACCCTCATCCCGGCCATACCGTGCGCTTTGCTAAAAGTTCGGAAACGCACAACTTGAGGATTTGTGGGATCGAAAGGGTCGCCGTTTGGGGCGAAGTCATAGTAAGCCTCATCGAGGAGGAGCAATACGCCCGCAGGGATCTGGTCGATGAAGTTTCGAATTGCTTCAACGCCCTGCCAAGTGCTCGAAGGGTTGTCAGGATTGGCAAGATAAAGCACCTTGGCCCTGGTTTCCTTCGTTTTGGCTAACAGAGCTTCCAAGTCGACTCGGTTGTCTCGATAAGTAACACGTTCCAATCGTCCTCCCACGCTATTGACGGCATATTCGAACGTGGGATAGGAGCCTAGCGTGGTCACAACGGGTTCCCCGGGAGCGATGAAACAACGAGCGAAGAGCATGAGTAGCTCATCTATTCCACTGGCAAGGACCACGTTTTGGATGCCTGCCTCGTGTTCTTCAGCGATCGCCATGCGGAGATCGAAAGCCTCGGGGTCACCATAGAAGTGTCCCCACTCAACCTTTTTTTTCATGGCGGCAATGGCCTTCGGGGATGCGCCAAATAGACTCTCATTGGCTCCGAGCCGGAGGTTGAGCTTACGACCGATTTGTCGTTCGATGGCCTCGGGGCCAACAAAGGGGGTTGTCGGCGGGATCAAGGCGACGATGGGGGTGGGTTCTGGTGACGTCAATTCTTTGCCTACTGGGGATGATAGGATATTTTCGAATCGGGTTCTGGCGCAATGGTCAGGAGTGGAATTCTGCTTCCCTCCTGTAAAGATTCGGTGTATGGTGCATTTCTGTGAGAAGAACCTCGGTCTGCCTTCTATTTGCCTTAACGATCTCAAGCTGCTTGGCGCAGTATCCCGGCGCGCAGAAAGCTCCGAGTTCATGGCGAAAGGGATTCGATTCGATCAAACAGGAAGATGCCCAATCGATTTTGAACTTCCTGGCGGGACCGACCTTTAATGGGCGCAACGCGTTTAACGGCGATTTCTTTGCGGCAGCGGGGTTTGTGGCCGACCAATTAAGAGCTATGGGTCTACAGCCAGGTGGAGACAAAGGATCCTTCCTCCAAAGGTTCGTTTTGCTGGAGTCCAGTATCGATCCAGCCGGAACCTCATTTAAGAGCGGAGATGGTTCCGTCAGTTACGCCTTTGGGAACGACTTCTCCATTCGGGGGGTCAGCGACACCCAAGCGGCAGTGAAGTTCGCGTTTATCAAGGCGTCCGAAAAAGCCGACTTGAGCCAAGTCAACTGGGATTTGGTAAAGGATCGATGGGTTGTCCTGTCGAGCGAAGCCGTTCGGAACCCAGCGATCACAGAGATCATGCTCCGTCGAAATCCCAAGGTGAAGTTCGATCAAATCATTCGTTCAAGTCCGTTCGGAAGGATGGGAGACGTGGGGCGCGCCTACTCCGTAAAAGACATGCCCGATCCGCGCACCGAAGCCTATAGCCAACCACGATTTTCCGCGGATGCGGTTAAGGCTATCGCGACGAAGTGCGGTGCAGCCAAGTTTTTAGCCGAAGGGAACGAAACTTCCATCGAGACAAGCGACGTTCCGTTTGAATTGGCGGTCAAAGTGACTTCTAAAGAGATTCCCTCCACGAACGTGGTTGGGGTTCTCCCGGGAAGCGATCCCAAGTTAAAGGACGAGTGCGTCCTCATCGGCTCTCACCTAGATCACCTGGGGCTTTCAAACGATGGCATTCGATTTGGCGCGGACGACAATGGCTCCGGATGCACCGCAAACCTTTTGGTCGCCAAAGCGATTTTGGGCAATCCGGTGCGTCCCAAACGTTCGGTTGTTTTCGCGTTTTGGACCTTGGAAGAGACGGGTACCTATGGTTCCTTTGCCTACTCTATGAAGCCAACCGTGCCGCTGGATAAGACGGTGGCCTATGTGAACATGGATATGGTGGGGCGGAACGAGGAATCCGGAGTGGATATCCCGGAGAACAACGAGCGTTCGGTTTATCCGGGAATCGTTCGACTGAATTCGCCCGAGTTCGAGAAGTTGCTTTTCGACACAAACAGGTTCGTGAATTTGCGCTTAAAGAACGACAAGGAGGACCGCACGGAGCGAAGCGATACTCGCAACTTTGTTTGGCGAGGCGTTCCGACCGTCAAAGTCTTCACGGGTGAGCATCGCGACTATCACCGAGCGGGCGACACCATCGACAAAGTCAACTTTAAGAAGTTGACGAGCGTGGCAAAGTGGGTTTATCTGACCGTTCAGGAGTTGGCCAGCGATCGAACGCGTCCCCAGTTCGTGAAGACAGATTGGAAGGAGTCCGCCGACGTTAGCTTTCAGGGCTACGCCAAGTTGCCGGACGGCGTCAAACTGCCACCCGGGGCGAAGTTGGTGGTGGATCTGATCGCGACGGCGGCGGGATCGAACGAGGTCAAACCACTGGCCAGTTCTACCGTGGAGGCAAAGGACGCGAGAATTCCTTATGAGATCACTTTGCCCCGCACTTCCCTGAATCCAGAACTGAACTATCAGTTGACATTCCGGGTGTTGGTTGGCAAGAAGGAGACGTTTGTGAACGACTCGGCCGTTACCGCATCCGGTAAGGGTTGGACACGGCCTCAGACGGTCTCTCTCAAGCCTGTCGTAGGTTCTAGCGACACGAAGTTGTAGATTCCTGCCGTCACAATGGGGATAGGAGACGTTATTAAAGTCAATGACCGTTCTGAAGGCGCTGGAGTCCAACCCCC
Source organism: Armatimonadetes bacterium 55-13 (assembly GCA_001898035.1). GTDB lineage: Bacteria > Armatimonadota > Fimbriimonadia > Fimbriimonadales > Fimbriimonadaceae > 55-13. The sequence continues at coordinate 73,812 of MKRX01000027.1, read as the reverse complement.
TCTTGATGGCGATGCAGCCACAAGAACGTGAGAACCTTGCCGCTCAATCGCGATTCGCGGAAGCAGAGAGAGGGGAGGCGATTTGGCTCCACGGAGCAACGGTCGACTACTTCGGGCTGATCGTTCGGGGATTTATCAAGATGGTCCGAGGTAACGCCAATGGAAGCGATGCCACCATGGAGATTATGGGGCCTGGGCAGATCTTCGGGCTAATGGGGACGATCGACGGACAGGGGTGTCCGCTCTCCGCAGTAGCGGTGACTCGCGTTCAGTACGTGCGGGTGGCTAAGTCCGGCTTTATTCCCATGTACGAAGGCAACCACCGTTTGAAGGATGCTCTTTTAAAGCGCCTTCATCTTCGGTACAAGCAAAAAATGGATTTGATGGCGAAGATGTCCAGCGGAAAGGTGGAGGAGCGGATTGGGGCCATTCTCTTCATCTTGGCGGATTCCTACGGAACCGTTCACGATGGCAAGGTGCAACTTAAGATTCCTCTGACACGCCAGGAAATTTCCGAGATGGCGGGCACCACGACGGAATCTACGATTCGCGTCATGAGTCGATGGCAAAAAGAAGGGCTCATTTCCACGGACCGGCACGTCATCACCCTTGAAGACGTGCCAGCCCTGGAAACGATCGTCGCCGGATAGCGCCGGTTTATTTAGTTGTTGGTAACTGAGCCAGGCATGGCCTCTTGTTGAGCTCTGCCGGGCTGCGAGGGGTCAGTCGCGGCCTGAGTCTTAGGCGCATCGGTAGGTACGGTGGCGTCTGGCTCCGATGAGCCACAGCCGCATAATGCGACGAGAGCGAGAAGGAAGAGGGCAGTCCAACGCATGCTTACTTGAACTCCGCATCCAATCGGAAATAGCATGAAAGGCCGTTACAGACGAGCATGCTGACGGGAATTCCCCCGGCTACATAACGATTGAACGGATCATTGGTTGGGTTGCTGGCGTTATTCCAGGTCACTCCGTCTGTAACCGCAGCGACGTTTCGGAACTTGGCGGAAGAGTCTGCTCGCACGATGACCATTCCCTTTCCGTAGTACCACGCGGATGCGTTCGACACGTTGTAGTCCGTGCTGTTCACCCACATCCAGCCGCTGGCGGTCTGGGAACCCCATCGGCAAGGAACGGACGCCGCCGCGCACGAAGTGAATTGCGGGTTTGCGTAGGCAAAGCCCTTCGATTTCGACTTACCGTATCCCATCCACACCATTGGAAGAGCGGACACCTGAGCAACCTCACTTTGAGAAGCCATAGTCAAGAAGCCATTCATGGTGAAGGAGTTGTAGGCGACGGGTTTGGTCGCGGTGGAATAGTCGATGGCCTTGAGCGACGACTCCACACCGCCCTCGGCGGCCAGGATGCCGTAATTCTTCATGTACGGCTGGATGGAGTTTGCGTAGCAAAGCGAACGGTCCGCGTAGGCGGCAGCCGTTAGCCCTGGACGCCAGTCACTGGGGGTATCGATATATTCTCCTGTTCGCCAGGTATTGGTCGAGCTGTTTGGTGGGACGGCGATGGGGAAATAATCGTCGTAGTCACCTGCATACATCAGCATCGAGGTGCCCATCTGTTTGGCGTTGCTGATGGCGGTCGTCTTTTTAGCCGCTTCTTTGGCCTGAGCAAAGACGGGGAAAAGGATGGCAGCAAGGATCGCAATGATGGCGATGACGACGAGTAGCTCGATCAGCGTAAATGCGGATCGAATCTGCTTGTGATTCATAAGGACCTCCAAATCGCCAGATTTCGACACAAACACTCAATAGCAATATTATTTCTTTAATCTTATCTGGCAACTTGCGAATGATATCCTAAATTACAACTAATTGCAATAACTGTAATTTTGCGTGATTATGCACTTTTGAATCGCCAAGCGGCGATTCCGGCAAACAAGATGGAGAATCCGAGGAGCCACAAAGTGGGCACGAGGGCCGTAGACAGTCCCCCTCCTCGCCATAAGGCGGAATCCAGACCTTCCACTGCCCAACGGACCGGTACGGCCTTCGACACGGTCTGGATTGCTCCGGGCATCAGCCAAATGGGAAACCAAGCTCCACCGAGCATGGCCATCATGAGGACGGCAAGGATGGACAGGCCACGGCTCTGCTGTTCAGTTTTGCCCAAGGAGGCCACCAAAAGGCCGAACGTAGCGGTCATGAGGGCGGAGGCGGCGGCAACTATGCCGAGCGCGAGCCAACTTCCCTCCACCCTTATTCCCATTGCCACCATGCCGAATGCGAGCACGCAGGCAAGGATGAGAAGCGCGATAAGGGTTGAGCCGAGCCCCCGGCCCAGAAGAATCGTTGTGGCGGACGTTTGAGAGGCCCTGATGCGAGTCCAGAGTCCGATTCTCTTTTCTCTCAGGAGGGACATGGCAGCATCAATGGCAAAGAACAGGATGCCTTGAATACCTAGACCGGCGAAAACATGAGCCCGGCCGCTGGCGGCATCCGCATCGGAATCCTTTGCGGCGGTCATGGCCTTCGACTCGATTTTGAAAGGCTCGGACATTCCGCCCACACCGGGCCGTCCGGGCGAACCTCCAGAGGCGTCCAGATCGTTCCAGGCACTCAAGAAGCCTTCCCAGGCCGCCTTTCTTTTAGGATTGGTCGTGGATTGGATCGCCATTTCTAGGTTGTCCCGTGCGCTTTCGCCGGTCATGCCGGCCTGGGTGATCTTGCTCATGAGACTTTGCATTAGCGCGCCTTCGACCACTTGCCGATCCATAGATTTGCTGGGGTCGTAAAGGACTTCAAGTTTTGGAGGCTGGTTATTGAAGAGGGCTCTCTTGGCGGCATCACCGAAGCCTTTGGGAAAGATCACAGCGACACCAACATCGCCTTTCTTGACCTTTTCTTCTGCTTCTTCCCGTTTCACGATACGAGGATCGATGGCGTCGTTCTTCTTGATTTCGGCCAGGATCTCATCCATCAACGGCCCGGTGTCTTCCTCAACGATGAGGGTTTGGATCTTGGTCGGGGCGCTGCTTCCTCCACTGGGGACCATGACGAATCCGAAGAATGAGGCAATGGCGATGGGTACCGCAATGCTGATGAGCATGGCCTTGCGGTCGGCAAAGTAGACCTGAAGGTCTTTTCGGGCGATGGCGACAATCTTGGCGAGCATTAGTCCCTCAGGCTCCTTCCCGTTTGGTTGAGAAAAACCTCTTCCAAAGTGGCGCGGATGGTGTGGAAGTCCTCGAACGGGATTTGGTTTCGTTGGAGACAGGTAATGGCTCCCGTGATGGAGGTGGCGACATGCGTGGGGACAATTTGAAGACGATCGCCCATTTCAGCGACCTGGCCGATTTCAGCTCGGGCTAATGCTTCCTTTGCCTTGGTCGAGACTTCGGCATCCTGGAATCTAATGGTAAGTCGATAACGGGCGGGGAGGGTGGCGAGGAGATCGTCCAAGGTTCCTTCGGCGATGACTCGGCCATGATCGATGATGGCGATTCGGTCGCAGAGGCGCTCGGCTTCTTCCATGTAGTGAGTGGTGTAGATAAGGGTCTTGCCTTGTGACTTGAGCGCTTCGAGGATATCGAAAATTGCGTTTCGACTTTGAGGGTCAACTCCAACGGTGGGTTCATCGAAGATGATGAGATCGGGATCGTGGAGGAATGCGACGCCGATGTTTAGGCGGCGCTTCATGCCGCCAGAGAAATTCTTGATGGGTTCATTCGCACGGTCCTGGAGGCCCACCTGAGTGAGGACGGCTTGAATTCGGGATTTTAATTTTGAGCCATTCAGATCGTACAGAGCGCCAAAAAACGCGAGATTTTGCTGGGCGTTCAGGTCCTCGAAGATGGCGATTTCTTGGGGAACGTATCCGAGATTTCTTCGGGCGGCGGGGGTCGGTGGCTTGCCGTTAAACGCGATGGTCCCACCGTCAGGCTTTATTGCGCCGACGATAGCCGAGATGGTAGTGGACTTTCCGGCTCCATTAGGACCGAGAAGCCCGAAGCATGACCCCTTTTCTACTGAGAAGCTGACACCGTCCAGGGCCTTGATCCGGCCATACGACTTGGTCAACGCATTAAGTTCGACCATTACGCCAGAAGGGACGATATGAGTCTTGTTGGCGTTGCAAGAAACTATCTTTCGCCTTAATTCATTGAGGACTATGACGGGCGTCATAGAGCGTTGACGATTTCGCGGCAAAAATCTATTCGAAGATCGGTCTTCGTCGTTCTCTCCACCTCAACACGACGGGACCGATTCTTTATTTGGCCCACCTTCAGGGGCCGATGATTAGCCGGAAAGGAGGGCTACTTCTTCTTGGAGTCCAAACCCAGGAATCGACGAGCGGTGGTCAAGAGGCGTTTGACGACACTCGGGTGGGGCGGTTCGAGAATCAAGGCGCCTCGTCGAGTCAATTCTTGGATAACGCTGGCTACCGTCGTCCGGTCGCTTTTGGCACGAGCAACGGATAGTTTTACAAACAGGGTCATGGTCGCATTTGGAAACCGGCGATTCATGAGGTCCGATACCATTTGGGCCTGGTCGGTGCGCTTTCGGTAGAGCAAGCGATTTACCACGAACGAGTATGGGACAGGGGCACTTAGGGGAGATGTGACCAACCGATTGAGTAGATCTTCAATCCTTGCGTCCTCTCCTCGATCTATTTGGACCTCGATTTGGCGAGCCCGGAGCCAGCTTGAGGAGGGATGGGCTTCGAGGCCCTTCGCCAAAATTCTTTCGGTTTCATCCAAGTCGCCGGAATCCATGTAGACCTTGGCCTTGGCTGCCCACCACTCCTGGCTCGTTTCTCCTTCACGTTCCATCTGATCGAGGATGTCCAGAACGGCGTCATCTTCGATCTTGGAATCGATATAGGCGATGAGAGCGACTCGAGCGGCACGGCGTACCAGGGGGTCTTTTGAGTCGGCGAGTTTAAGTTGGATATCTCGGGCGGCGCGCCGGTCTCCCTTGCGCATCAGGCGGTTCGCAGCGGAGAGTTCGTTCAGCCGGTGGAGCATGGGGATCGCTTTGGATGCCCGGTCGGCGAATTCCTGGGCCAACTCCTTGTTACCTTCGTAGAGGTAGACAGCTTCCAGTTGAGAGAGAGCGACTTTGGCTCGGCTATTCAGCGAGATGGCGATTTCGGCAGCTTCTTTCGCTTCTGCCCATCGGCCGGTGTTCTTGTAGATGAGGGCGAGGCTCTCCCAGGCCGGGGCTAGGTCGTTTTCACCGGCGACCGCGAGCCTTCCCTCTCCTTCGGCCTTGCCATAGTCTTGGATGCGAAGGGCTTGGCGGCACCGAACTAAGTGAGTGGCGGGGTGATCCGGACAATGGCGATCCAGGGCAGCTAGGGCATTGGATTGGATTTCCGCATCGCCCAAGAGAATTCCGATGTGAGCGGCGGAGGAGAGGATCAGGGGATTTTCGGGGTAGGCGGCGAGGGCTCGGTGGGTCATCGCTTCGGCTTCTTCGTTTTGGCCGAGAGTGGCGAGGAGTCCGCCGAATTGGCGAAGGGCATCAAAATTATCGGGATCGATTTCCAGAGATTGGCGGTAGTGCTTGAGGGCTCTGTCGATTTGGCCATCGAAGGCCAGTACCATGGCCATATCAGCGTGGGTGGACGCATCCAGATCGGGAACGTGGGCTAGCGACTGAACGTCTTTGAGGGCGTTGGCAAGATCGCCGGACCAAAGGCGGCAAGTGGCGCGCATCGACCTAAGGCCGAGGTGCTCGGGGAATCTTTCGGCCGCTTCGTAGACTCTTTGACGAAGCGCAATTCCTTGCTCCACCTGCCTCTCCGTGCGGAGGCTGCGATATGTAACGTCAGAATCTTCCATCCCCAAATGGCCAACGTATCAGGAGCTAGTCAGGTTCCAATTGCGATGCCAGTTTCTTTGGCGCAACGGTCCGATAGGCTTCTCTGACGATGGATTGGATCATCTCCCAATCGACTTCGACGTCTAGGTAGACGCCCAGCCAACCGCGTACGCCGACGTAGGGGGGACGGAAGAAGCGGTGGGGGTCGGTGGCGATGCAGGCGGCTTGGGCTCCCTCGGGGGCGGCGCACCAGAAGGCGACTCGGCTGTCGTGATGATGGTCGGCGAACATGACGAACAGCTTCTTGCCCTGGACGAACCAGGCGGGCTCGCCATGACTGGGACGCTCTTGAACTTCTGGCAACGCGAGGCAGATTTCACGGAGTTTAGCGAGCCCTTCTGACATGGTTCTATCTTAACAGGGGATTGGAATAGACTCGCAAGATCGTCATGAGAGAGGTCGTTTCGGTGTTTCTTCGACTCGGGTTTACGGCCTTTGGCGGGCCGGCGGCGCATACGGCAATGATGCGACAGGAGTTGGTTGAGCGGCGGGCCTGGGTAACTGACGAAGAGTTTGTTGAGCTGATGGCGATGACGAATCTGATTCCGGGGCCGAACTCGACGGAATTGGCGATTCACTTGGGTTATCGCCGGGCGGGATGGGCGGGGCTTTGGGTCGCGGGGGCTTGCTTCATTTTGCCGGCGGCGTTCATCGTTGGGTTCCTCGCTTGGATCTATGTTCAGTTTGGGGCGTTGCCGGAGACGCAGGGGCTGCTGTATGGCATGAAACCGGTCGTGCTGGCGGTGGTGGGGCAAGCGCTTTTTGGGCTAGTAAAAGCGGTGCTGAAAGGGCCGGTTCCGATTTTGGTGGCGGTGGGAGCGGCGGGGCTCTCTTTGCTAGGGGTCTCTGAGTTGGCACTGGTTTTTGCGCCGGGGCTGGTTTGGGGTCTATGTTCGTCTCGGAATTGGAGAGTCTGGGCGCCCTTGGTGGTGGTTGGTTTGGCGGTGGGGGCGTTCTTTGGGCTGTCTTGGTGGTTGGAGGGTTCTGCGAAGGGGGTGGCGTATGGGTTGGCGCCGCTGTTCTTTGTGTTCTTGAAGGTCGGTTCGGTTTTATACGGGAGCGGATACGTGTTGCTGTCCTATTTGAACACGGATTTGGTGGTTCGGTTGGGGTGGCTGACCAAGGCGCAACTTTTGGATGCGGTGGCGGTGGGGCAATTTACGCCGGGACCGGTGTTTACGACCGCGACGTTTATCGGGTTTGTGTTGGGTGGCGTGCCGGGGGCGGTGGTGGCGACTTTGGGGATCTTTCTTCCCTCCTTCTTCTTCGTTTCGCTGAGCAGTCGGTGGTTAGAGAAAGCAAGGAAATCGGAGGCGATGCAGGGGTTCTTGAAGGGCGTGAATGCGGCGGCGCTGGGGTTGATGGGGGCGGTCTTGGTGAAACTGGGGCAGGACGCTTTGCGGGATTGGTTTACGGTGAGTTTGGCGTTGGTTTCGTTGGCGGTACTGGTTCGGTTCAAGGTCAATTCGGCGTGGCTGGTGGCGGCGGGGGCGGCCTTGGGGTTTCTTTCGACCCAGGTATAAAACGAGCATGCTTTCGAGCCGAGCCCGCTATGCCACTCGCGCCTTGCTCGAATTGAGCTACTCCTATCCCGGGGGGCCGGTGCTGATTCAGGACATTTCAGATCGGCAGAACATTCCGCTGAAGTACCTGCAGCAGATTCTTCTTGATTTGAAGCAAGCGGGGTTCTTGGTGAGCCGGAAGGGGCCGGGCGGTGGTTACTCTTTGGCGCGGGGACCGGAGTCGATTACGCTGGGGCAGGTGCTGACGGCGATGGATGGGACGGTGATCGACATGGGTTGCAGTCTGACGGCGAAGAATCCCGAGTGTGGGTGCCCGCATCCTTCTTCCTGCGCGATTCGGGAGGCGCTGGTGGAGATGTCCGCGGCCCTTTTGAAGATGATGGACGAGATTAGCTTTGCGGACCTTCGGGACAAGCAGCGGTTGGCGGATCAGGGTCGCACGAAGGTCTTGGACTACATCATTTAACTTCTCTCTGCGGTCAGGCTGTACGCGGGGAGGGGCATGTTTCCTTTGGGTTGGGAAATTTCTCTCAGGATCTCCAACTGGGTCAGGATCATTTGTTTGGCTCGCTCTGGGATGGCGAGGGTTTCTAACTCTTGCGCGGACTCCCGTAGGCACATTTGGATTTCCCAGTCGGCGTCTTGGAGGTCGGAAGTATCGGGGGTGGCTTCCTGGGTGATGGTCCAACCGGATTCCTCGAGGAGACGCTTCAGGTGTTCTTGGGGGATAGGGTTGCGAATGTTGGCTTGGCTCGACGCCTTGAATGCCTCTACTTGCCCCTGGATCAGGACGGCAAGGAGGTGTGCGGATTGCTCAACTTGAATTGGATTCAGGTTCCATTCAGCGAAGTACAAGTGTTTGGCCCAGGGTTTTAGGGCTTGGAACGTCCTTTGAAGCTGTTGGACCGACGCGAAGTACCAGGAGCAGTGGGCGAGGATAGCGGCGTCGAAGGCGTTCTCAGCGAACGAAGTTGAGGGGTCGAGGAGGTCACATTCGAAAATGAAGTCGATTCTCTCGCCGAGCGGAGTGGCTTTGATGAGGTCGGTGGCTTGTTGGAGAGTGAGGGGGGCGCCGTAATCGGGGGAGGCGATGTCGGTGGCGGTGATGTGCCCAGCGGGGCCGACGGACTCGGCGAGGATAGCGGTCATGTCGCCTTGACCACATCCGATTTCAAGAATCTTCATGCCGGGGGCGAGGGGCCAGGTTTGGGCGAGGCGCCGACGATAGTTGGATTGGATTCTTTGGATTTCGTCGTGGGGCATCGTCGTTTAGTTTAGACGGGCCGAGGGCGTGACCAGGGATTGGCGACAGGCGATTCGGATTGGGACCCTTCGCTCAGAGTAAGGGCTTAATAGTCTATTATTCTATAGAGTAAGTTTCAAAAAGTGAGTCGGAAGGTGGGACTGCGGACGAATGGGTTGATTGACCGCGTAGATTCTTAGTGGAGACATGTCGGACATTATTGAGAAGTCGTTGATTGAGGAGTTGAAGGCGGCGCGGGCGCAGTATGCGTTTGGGATTGACCTGCGAGCGTGGTCGGATCGGTTTGTGCCGCAGGCTCTTGCATTCCTGTTCCCCCACTTTGCTTCTAAAGATTTGAGTGTGGAGACCGCCCGGGGACGGGTGAGCGATTCTTTACAAGAGGCGTTGCGAGATATGCGAGCATGTTACGAGGGCGTCTCGGATGAGGTTCACGAGGGGTTCTTTGCGGCATTGCCAGAGGTTTATTCCCTGCTTCAGGAGGATGCGAAGGCGTTTTATGACAACGATCCGGCGTCCGAGTGCATCGATGAGATCATCCTGTCCTATCCGGGCTTTTATGCGGTTGCGACGCACCGTCTGGCGCATGTGCTGCATCAGTTGAAGACGCCCATCTTGCCTCGATTGATTAGTGAGCACGCGCACCGGCAGTCAGGCGTGGACATTCATCCGGGTGCGCAGATTGGACGCTCGTTCTTCTTGGATCACGGCACGGGGGTGGTCATTGGCGAGACTTCCGAGATCGGAGATCGGGTGAAGATTTACCAGGGTGTGACCTTGGGGGCGCACCACGTTCACAAGCGCCTTGCCGGGACGAAGCGGCACCCGACGATTGAGGACGATGTGGTGATTTACGCGCACGCGACGATCTTGGGTGGCGACACGCGGATTGGCGCGAATTCGGTGATCGGGGGTAACTGCTGGATTACCGAGAGTATCCCGCCGCGATCCATCGTCAGCCACCGAAACACGGTTCGGAGGTCTCAAGACCAGAGCACCTACGAACTCCTCGATTTTAACATTTAAACACGGAGCTAACAAGTGAAAAGCGAATCTGTACTGAATCTCATCGGCAATACCCCTCACCTGAGGATCAACCGACTCTTCGATCCTCGGGTGGAAGTGTGGGCCAAGTTGGAGCGCCAGAATCCGGGCGGAAGTATTAAGGACCGCATTGCGCTCTCGATGATCGAGGATGCAGAGGCGCGGGGCGTTTTGAAGCCAGGAAGCGTTTTGGTCGAGCCGACGTCGGGCAATACTGGCGTTGGGTTGGCGATGGTGGCCGCGGTCAAGGGCTACGAGTTGATCTTGGTGATGCCGGAATCGATGTCGGTGGAGCGTCGCAAGCTGATGTCCGCCTACGGGGCGAAGTTTGAATTGACGCCGCGCGAGCAGGGGATGAGCGGAGCAATCAATCGGGCGAACGAGTTAGCGGCCAGCTTGCCCAACGCCTGGATTCCGAGCCAGTTCGATAACGAAGCCAACATTGCGGCCCACAAGAAGACCACGGCGGAAGAGATCTTGCAGGACTTTCCGGAAGGTCTCGACTACATCATCACGGGCGTGGGGACCGGTGGGCACATCACGGGCGTCGCGGAGGTCTTGAAGGAGCGATGGCCGAATCTGAAGGTGTTTGCGGTGGAACCGGCGAAGTCTGCGGTCATCTCGGGCGGCGGGCCAAGTCCGCACCGACTGCAAGGAATCGGCGCGGGATTCGTGCCGAAGAACCTTCACACCGATGCGCTGGACGGGGTGATTACGGTGGAAGAGGCGGACGCCTTTGAGTTCGCGAGGCGAGCGGCGAAGGAAGAAGGGCTTTTGGTCGGGATCTCGTCGGGCGCGTCCCTGGCAGCGGTCCAGCAGAAGTTGCCGGAGATCGCCGATGGAAGTCGGATTTTGACGTTTAGCTACGACACCGGCGAACGGTATCTGTCGATCGACGACTTGTTCTAAAGAGAATGGGGCCAGATGGCCCCTTTCTTATTTCTTGGCAAAGCGGGCGATGACTTTGCCGTGGGAGAGCACTTCCAGCTTTCCATTCACGAATCGGTAGGCGTCGGCGGTTCGCAGAACCTCGATAAAGGCTCGCTCTTGCTTCATCAGGGGTTCGGGGCCGGCCATTTTGGTCATGGCGCCGGGTTGGAGTTCGAGATTGTTTCCGGTGACCTTGAACGTTCCCGAGAACTGATTGATGCCGGTGTTTCCGGTGAGTCGTCCATTCTGGGTGTCAAGTTTTAGATTTGGAGCGCCGTTACGTCCGGGCTCGGCGGGGTGGCCGTTGATTTCTTCGAGAGCCCATTCCACGTTGGTGATGTTGGTTTTGATCATGGAGACCTTGTTCAGGACCAGATTGGCTTTGTAAACCCCGTTGCTGATCACTGGGTTGGCGGTGGTGGTGGTGAACCACAGGACATCGGCAACGGAGATGCTTGCCCGGACCTGATAGCGGTGGTTTTTCTGAATGGCGCCGGGTGCGAAGGGGAGGCGATAACTGAACGGGGGCTGCTTGCCGCCGGTCATGAAGCGGTATTCGGCGATGAACTTCGACGGGGCATCGGCGAGACTTACGTCTTCCAGGCGAACCGTGACCACCGCGCTGCTGGGGAGGGCTACACGCTCTCGGTAAGAAATCGTTCCCGTGACCTCGGTCTTCTTGGGGGCCGTTTGGGCGCTCGCCACGGTGATAGCTCCGAGGGCGAGGATGGCGGCGATTGCTTTCGGGTTGTTCATGGTTATCGGACGCTCCTCTTGTCTTGACGGTCCATTTAGGCTCGACATTTGATTCTTGAGCCCCAGTTTGGTTCCTCAAGTTTAAGACGGGAATAAACCTCTTGGCGGCGAGATGGGTCTCCTTTATAGTGTGGACATGAGTATCGAAGGGGACTCGATTTCAACCCAGCCATTGGAATCTCTCGATGAATGGGAAGACGATCTACTGGAGCGGTATCCCACCGAGGAACACGTTTTTCGCGACTATCAGGCCGAAGTTCGGCCCACGGTCAAGGAGTTTTATCGCCTCAACCACACCTACCAGACGCACGAGTTTGTGAAGGCGAAAAAGGCCGAATACTGTTCGCTGAACAAGCGAACAATGAGCGTTTGGGAGGCGATGGAGTTTCTCAACACGTTGGTGGACGATAGCGACCCTGATACGGACGCCACGCAGATTGAGCATCTGATGCAGACCTCGGAGGCGATTAGGGCGGATGGGCATCCGCGCTGGTTCATCTTGACGGGCCTACTGCATGACTTGGGCAAGGTTCTCTGTCTGTTCGGCGAACCGCAGTGGGCGGTGGTGGGCGATACCTTCCCGACGGCCTGCAAGTATTCGGACAAGATCGTGTTCTCAGAGTTCTTTAAGGACAATCCCGATTCTCAGGTGACCGAATATCAGACTCCCCATGGGATCTATGAGCCGGGGATTGGGTTCGACAATGTCGATCTCTCCTTTGGGCACGACGAGTATCTGTATCACGTGGTGAAGGACTACATGCCTCAAGAAGCTCTCTACATGATCCGGTACCACTCGTTTTATCCGTGGCACCGGGAGGGCGAGTACGACCACTTGGCTTCGGACACCGATCGGGAGATGCTGAAGTGGGTGAAGGAGTTCAACAAGTACGACCTCTATTCCAAGGTGGATGAGAGGCCGAACGTTGAGAAGCTACGGCCCTACTATGAGGACCTGATCGGAGAGTTCTTCCCCGCTCAGATCCGTTGGTAGGGGTTTATGCGATCACCCGCACGGGGAGGGGGGAACGCCGTCGCGAACGATTGTAGGCGACGGCTTCCAATAACAGAAGCGCGGGGAGAAACAAGAGCGTCAAGACCACGGGCTTGCCATAGACGCGGGAATCGAAGAAGAAGATGCGGCCCGAACGGGCTTGTGCGATGGCGGCGAGGTAGAGATTGATCTCATCCCTGGCCCCCTGGATCGCCTTTTGAGTCGATGGCCCGCTTGCGGCCCATCTCTTTCTGGCCACATCAAAGCGATCTTCTTGTTGGAAGAACCAGAGAGGCTTGCTTGGGGTCACGAAAATCACAGAGCCAGGAACGATGTAGCTATTCACCACCGTTTGTTCCATCTGGCTAACGGTCGGCGACTTGCCACGGTTGAGCGACAAAATGTGATCATAGGCGCCCCGGAGATCCGCCGTGATTTCAAATTGAAAGGGGATCTGACCTGGATCTGCCGCCTGGCCGAATTTGTTTCTTCCCAGTTCGCAGAGATCTTCAATTCGATTCAGCGCAGTCAAATTGCTCCATAAGTTCTTCTCTTCTCGGTTGATGTGGAAGCGAGAGATCCCCTGCCATTGGTCAGGGACGGAGATCATCCAGGTGGACATCAGGAAGACCAGGCCGAAGGCGGTGACGAATCCAAGTTGCATCACTTCCTTGCGGTAAGAGCGATAGCCTGCCCGGCAGGCGCGGAAGAAGGTTACGAGGGCGAAAACGCCGAGGGTAGCGACAAAACCGTTTTCCCAGGTCTCACCAAAATGGTCGAAGAATCCTCGGAGGCTGAGCCACTCAAAGTTCCAGCACCAGATGGCGACAAGGGCGCTGCCGAAGATCACCCAAATGGGGGGTACGCCCCAGAATTTTGGATCCGAAGCGGCAAGGTGACTGAGGGCAACCTTTTCGGGATCGCCATAAGATTGGATGGCGGCAAGCATGCTGTCGTTCTCGTTCCAGCCGAACTCCTCGGCAAGCTCCCGAGCCGACTCTTTGAGGTGATCTTCCGTTTCAGAGAGGATCTCGTGGACCTTTCGCTGAGGGAGTTTGGGGTCCAGGCGGTTTCGGAGTTCGACGAGATACCAGTGGAGATACTCAGACATTTCCCTTCTCCGATTTTTTGATGGCGGGGATCAACAACGCTCCCACTCCTGACACAAACTTTTGCCATTGCAGGCGTTGGCGATCCAGTTCGGCAACCCCCTTAGGGGTGAGTTGATACACCTTGCGGGGAGCGGCGCCGGTATCGGTCTCCCAGTTCGCAGAAAGGAGATCGTCTCCCTCTAGCTTGTGGAGGTAGGGATAGATCTGCCCTTCCGACAGTCTCCCGGTACCACCGGTTTCCTTTAGCCGCTTCACGATCTGATAGCCGTGAAGAGGTCCGTCTTCCAGCGCAGCTAGGATGAGGGCGTTAATGTCGCTACGAAATGCCATGCAAACTCCTGAAGATCAATATATAACATTTTTCTATATATGGAAATGATTGGCATAAAAATGCCGCCCCATTTCTGGGACGGCTGGCGAGTTAGTTCTTTGAAGAACCGTTCGTCGTCGATTCGTTTCGGGTTTGCAGCATTTGGAGTAGCTGCATTCCCATCAGACCATTCAGTCCGCCGTCGGTGGAGTCTCCTCCGCTAACGATCAGATCAGGAATGATCTTGATCTTGCCTTTGGAGATCTCCTCGGTGATCTTGTAGCGAGTGAAGTTCTCTTCACCCATCGCCTTCACCTGAAGCTCGTAGGCTTCCGCCGTCGACTTACCGATGGCCATGATCTTCTCGGCTTCGGCGAGACCGGTCTTCGAGATGCGCTCGGCTTCGGCCACCGCGTTGAGCTTGGTGTACTCGGCTTGAGCGGCACCCTTTGCCTTGGTAGCTTCGGCTTCCGCGTTCGCTCGCATCTTGGTCGCTTCGGACTCGGCCTTGACCTGAAGTTTCAGACTCTCGGCATCACCCTCGGCCTTGCGGACGGTGGCATCGGCGGTGCGCTGAGAAATCTCGACGCTCTGCTGAGCCTTAACGATTTCTCGCTGCATATCGGCGATGGCGGTTTCTTTCTCCATGCCTTGGCGCTTCTCTTGCGCCATGCGCTGAGTCTCGTAGGTCTTCTCTTCCTCCTGGGCGATCTTTCGATCGGTCAGGGTCTTCATGAGCGCCTCGGGCGGGACGATATCGCCGATGAGCGTATCGACCGCGTTCACGTTGTACTCATCCAAGACCTCTCGGATATGATCCTTCGCCGCCATCTGGCGCTCCTTTCGAGTGGAAAGGAAGCTGATGACGTCGCTATCCTGCGCGCTGTTTCGGAAGTAGTTTCCGATGGTTGGCTCCAGCACCTGCGACACCAGGTTGGTCATGCTGCCGAAGCGAGCAATCACCTTGGGGGCCTCGGTGGCGGGGATATGGATGATCTGCGAGACGTCCAGGTTGAACGGGAATCCGTCCTTACTGCGGACCGTGATGGTGCAGAGGTTCTTGTCCAACGCATGGGCCTCGCTACGGGCGTTCGCCCAGTTCAGCACCAGGTTGGTCGTGGGGACCAGTTCCACCTTCATGGTGTAGGTGTTGATGGGGTACTTGCCCGGGCCAAGCGGCTCCATCCAGACACCTCGGAATCCCTTTTCCACGATATTGCCGTGGCGGAAACCTTCGCCGGTCAGGTCCTTGCCATCCTCTCCGATGTAGGAGATGACGACGCCGACATGGCCGATGGGCACGTCCGTCATGGGGATCTCTTCGATCTGGATGGCCCAGCGATTGATGAAGTAGCTACCCGCGAGCATGACCTGCGGTTGGAGACCTCGGTTGCCCCCGTTCGACAGGAATGCATCCACATCCTGAAAGTTGTTGTGGCTCTCGATGTAGTCACCGGCAATCTGCCCATGCTTGATGGGAAGACCGTCGAGCGCGGTCACGATGCCGACCATGTTCTCGCGAATGATCGTGATATCGGCCATCGCGATATTGAAGGCAAGCGTGTTGATTCGGTAGGTACCGGCGGTCAATAGTTGGGTCTGGCGACCCTTTTGGCCCCCTCGCTCCAGGAACAGTACGGCATCCTGGAAGTTATCGCACTCCACCTTGCGGCCCAAGATGTGGCCGGTCGGAAGCTCGTGTCCGTCATTGGACAAAACGAGTCCCACCTTGCCCTCGGGCACAACCGTGAACGGCTGCATGGTGACGGAGTACTGCCACGGCCACATCATCCAGTAGAGTCCGGGAGGAAGGGCGCGGGCCTGAATACCGGCTTCGCCTTTGGTTGCCAAAATGCGGCCATCCGGCAGCTCCTTATGAGCGCCGAAGAGCACGAATTTCTTGGTGACAAGGCCGATACGGTCCTCGGGCACGATTACCATGCCGAGGACAAGCCGAAGAAGCGGCTTGAAGAAAATGATGCAGAAGATGGGAAGAAGAACCCACCAGAAACGGACGATGTCCGTGTTTGTCATTTGTGCGTAAAGCATATAGATCGTGCCAGGAAGAGTCGCACGAAGCTTTCGCCAATCGATTTTTCGTGGGACTCTTTGGCATCCCACAGCAGTTACGGGGCGGCGATTTGGGGGTTGCGGTCCTAGGGCGAAATTGCGATTCGGATGGATTGCTCCAGTTCGTCGAGGTTCCCGCCATAGCCCACAAGGGAGGCTCGGACTCGGCTCTTCGCGTCGATCACGAAGGTGGTCGGCAAGCTCCCGGCATTGAAGAGGCGCGTATCAATTCCCTTGCCTCGGATGCCAGCGGGATCGATGGCGAACTGGAGGTTGGGATAGTGGTTTTGGGCTAGCCAACGCTGGAAGACCTTGGGGGTATCGCCGACGTCTACGGAGAGGAACCGGACGCCGAAGGTTTCGTACTTAGCGGCAAGGGCGTTCAGTTGGGGCAAGGATTGGAGGCATGGCCCGCACCAGGAGGCCCAGAAGTCCAAAACAAGCACCTGACTCCGGAAATCTTGGAGTCGGACGGGTTGGTTCTTGGGGTCGGTGACGGTGAAACCAGGGGCGGGTGAGCCGATGGGTAAAAGGGGCTTGCGTTGAAAGTCCTTTGCTTCGGCCAGGCGGTAACCCTCGGGCAGTTCGAAGGTGAAGTTCGCCTTCGGGATAGCGCGGTTGACTTTGATGTCCTTCAGTTCGAAGGTTGCGGTGCGGTTATCGGTTAACCACTCGACGAGGGTCCGCACTTCGATGCGTTGAGCATTGAAGGTATGCGTTTCCTTGACGACTTCTTCGCTGCCGACTTGGCGATATTGAATGACAACGGTGTTCTTGTTCCTCAGCTTGAGCGAGGTGAGCAGATCTTGATCTTGGAGGAGTTTGACCTTGTCCAGGAGCGACTCAGATTGTCCAAAGAGTCCATTGAGCGGGGCTAGCTCTTTGATGTCGATGTAACTTGGGGAGCTTGCGCGGTATTCCTTGCGATGGCCGTAGAGGAGCCAGGCTTGGTGGCCATCCGAGGCGAAGGTTCGCCAGTCGGGAATTCGCTCCCAGGATTTCTCGCCCGCCTTTCGGGTGGAGAGGGCGGAGCGGATGAGGGCGAAGTTGGGACGCAGGATCTTGACTTGGATCTCGTTTCGGATGATTTGAGAGCTTTGGCCGGAGACGGGAGCTTTTCGTTCCAGTGTTCTCGTCGCGGTTAGTTCAAGGGAGTTCAGGTTCTTTAGCCGAGTGGCAGCGACCTTCAGCAGTTCCAGCGCTCCCGCATCGATTTCGGGTTTGGCAACGACCAAGAGGAGGGCGGCGGACAGGCTCACGATTCGATAGACGTATCAGAAGCGAAATGGGTCAGCCAGCGAAAGGCGAGGGGGAGTTCGGCCATCCAGGGCTCCAGGGCGTGACCTCCGGCGAAGACGTGAAGATTGACCAGGTGGCCGTGTTGGTTGAGAGCTTCCGCACAGCGCTGGACGGAGTCCAGTTGAGAGATCTCTTGCCGGAGACCGGTGGGAGGGTGGGACACCCCGGCTTCGGTCTCTTGGTCACCGACGCTTATCCAGATGCGGTTGGCGGTCGCTGGCCCTTTGGGGATGTGCTTGGTGAGCCATTCATCGTTCCACCAGCAGGAAGGGGATTGGCAAAGCGCGGATAGGAAGACTTGGGGATGGCTGAGCGCGATGTGGCAGGCGGCGAGGGCGCTGAGGCTCAGTCCGCAAATCACTTTGTTCGGTTCCGGGCCGATTGCGTTTTGCAGGACGAACTGAGCGTAGTCGTCTCGGCAGAGAAAATCGTGCTGGCGAGCGGTGGCGTCTTGGTGGGAGATGAAGAGGCAATTGACGGGGGGAATGGTTCCGTCTTCTTGGAGTTGGACGAGGAGGGGAGCAACGTCTATGCGGTCGAGATAGAACTCGGCGTCTAGGAAGACGCAGAAGTGGTTTGGGTTTGGGAGGGGGCTGGTTAGCCGCCAGGCTTTGCGCTCGTAACCGCCAGCTTGATCGCGAATGGTGGCGAGTGAGGGCATGATCTCAGTATGACGCGGCCCTCCTTTGCGGGAGGGCCGCGCTGAGTTTGCCTATTTGCCGGGATAGGAGAGTTGCTGTCCCCCAGCGTTGCTAGGGAGTTGGGCATTCGCTTGCGAGACGGGGGCGGCGGCTTTGGGTTCCGATTGACCGCAGCCGAAGAGCGCCACGGCAAGCAACACAAGAGCAATCCACCTCATTGCTTGCCATCCCAGAGGTACTTGGAGGGGTCGGTGATGGTGGTGGCGAACATGGAGCGGACGCCGTCGTAGTTGGTACCTACCGCCATGGCTCCCGCCGATTTCTTGCTGGCATGGCCGTCTCCCCAGGCGATGAGCATGAGGCCACTTCCCCGCTGGCTGACCTCTCCGGTTTGGTATCCATTCGCCTTGTTGTTCACGATGGCGTAGTTGAAAAAGCTGTCCGGCCCCCAGCAGTCAGGCGCAAAGTGAATTTCGGCATCGCAGACGACGGGCCAGACGATTTGGGCGAGGAAGGGAGACTCGTCGCCAAAGTAATCGCTCCAGAAGCCCGGGATGGTGAGTTCATTGAGCGCGGTCTTAGCGGCGAAGAACACCGTTTCAGCCGGTCGAGCAATGGAGGTCATCGACTTGGGGACGGGATTGGCGGGAGGGATGGCGGGCATGGGAGCGTAGGCCCGGAAATTCAAGCCGTATTGGGTGTCGAAGAGCTTGTTCCAGGCGTTTGATGCGGGGAACGGGAACTTGAAGACACCGGCGCCGACTTGGGGATCGGAGAAGATGTCGATGCTCTTGACGTACGGCTGGATGATCATGCTCCAGGGCGCGTAGTCCTTGGGATTCAGACCGGTGATGCCGGTACCGGCGCCGTAGACGCCGGGCATGATGGCGACGTCGTCATAGTCGCCGGAATACATGATGGCGGCGAGGGCGGTTTGCTTGACGTTGCTGAGACTGGTGGCCTGTTTAGCGGCTTGCTTGGCCTGGGCGAAGACGGGGAAAAGGATGGCAGCGAGAATGGCAATGATGGCGATCACCACCAAGAGCTCAATGAGCGTGAACGCACGCCGGGCACCCTGATTTTGGGATGGATGACACATTGGATAAGACCTCGGATTGGGATAGAAAACATTAAAACAACGAGGGATTCTTAACGACAGGGTGGGTCAGAATGGGCTTGAAAAAACTACTACAAATTGGCTTGTTTTGTGGGAGTTTTTTGGAGTTGGTACGGAGTTGGGGATGGAAGAACGGGACCTCATGGTGTTTGCGCGGAACGTCCGGGCGTTTCGGGCTTTGCGGGGCTGGGGCGTTCGGGAGTTGTCCGAGCGGGCGGGCGTTTCGACGAAGACGATCTTGAAGATCGAGCGGGGCGAGGGGTGCACGATTCGGACGGAGCAGAAGATTGCGCTTGGGTTTGGGGCGTACGTTGGGCGGTTGTGGGATCCCGATTTATTGAGTGACGAGCGGGAACGGCTCATTCGGCGTGACGAGGGGCGGTGGTTCTTTGCGGCGGTGGAGGATGCGGAGCAGCATCTGCGGCGGCTGATTCAGGCTCAGCCTGAGTTGGCGGAAACGCGATTGCGGAGCGATCCGGATGAGATCCAGGACGAGGCGGAGCGGCATCGTTTGGGGCACGCGGGGCTCTCTCGGGGGTTCGTGAAGACGATGGGGGGCGGAATGTCGGCGGGTTACTTCCAGTACAACTTGGGTGAGTTTTTCAGTCGGGATGTGACGCCGCCGGATGCGTTTGGCTATACCTATGTTTGTCACCTTTTGCGGGGTGGGTTACGGATGTCGATTCGGGGTCGGGTATTTGAGATGGAGCAAGGGGACTCGGTGGTCTTTCAGGGGGACGATGAGTATTGGTTGGAGCCCTCTGTACCTGTTCCCGTGGGTGAGAAGCCCCCGATGGTTCACTTCGTTTGTCTTGGCGTTTTGAAGCTACCGAGTCGATAAGGGTTAAACTCGCGGGCATGTGTCTTTCGCGAGTGAGCTTGGCGTTGGGACTGTTGCTGCCGGTTTCGGCAATAGCGACGGAGAAGGTTCTGGTTCGATTCGATCCTTCGGCGAGTGAGTATGTGGTCTTAGATCCTGCGACGGGATGGAAGTTTGCGGGGAAGGCGCCGGGGCCGATTAGTCGGCATTCAAAGCGGACGGGTTCGGACGCGATTGGCAAGTACGAGGATCTGATTCTGGAGTGGCCGGGGCGGCGAGGGACGATTCGAGCGTACGAGGGATCGTCTTCTTTGAAGTTCTCTCTGGAGTACCTGACGGCAGCGGACAAGCCGGAGGCGTTTCCGCATTTCACGACGATGCCTTCGCGGATTTCGGTTTTCAGCTACCGAGAGGACGCCTTTGCACCTTACACCTTTGGACTTGCGGACAACGGAACTCCGGCGTTACTGTTTGATCGAAACAACCATGCGGCGGTGCTCTCACCCGCTTCGACGTTTATGGTCGCGAAGATGGTGGGGGACGGTAAAGACTCTATTGGCGTCAGTTTGAACACTCGGCTGGAGAGCGTTCCGAAAGGGCTCCGGCAAGACAGCTTGTTGGTGCTGGAGCAAGGGATTGGGAAGGCTTGGAAGCAGTGGGGCAGCGACTTGCGGAAGCTTTACAGCAAGAAGCCTTCGGGTCCCGATTCGGACGTGTTGATCGAGAAGTTTGGCTACTGGACGGACAACGGGGCGGACTACTACTACAACTACGATCCGGCGAAGGGTTATGCCAAGACGATTTTGGACCTGCTGCAATCCTATAAGGCAAACGGGGTGCCGGTCGGGTACTTGCAATTGGACAGTTGGTGGTACCGGAAGCTCTCGGATTCGATTTCAGGGGAGCGAGGACCGGAGCTGAAGAACTCGAAGTTCCCGGCGTTGGACTGGAATCGGTACGGCGGAATTTTGGAGTACAAGGCTTCTCCCGATCTGTTTCCGAATGGACTTCAGGCGTTTTCCAAGTCGGCGGGGATGCCGTTTGCGGTGCACAGCCGGTGGATTGACACGCAGAGTCCATTGAGGTCCAAGTACAAGGTGTCTGGAGTGGCGCCGGTGGATCCGAAGTATTGGAGTGAGACGGCGGCCTATCTGCGGGAGTCCGGCGTGACTTGCTTTGAGCAGGACTGGTTGGATCGCATTTACAACAACAGCCCCGAGTTCTTCACGAAGGTTGGGAAGGCAGAGCTGTTCATGGATGGGATGGCTCACTCCATGAAGAAAGAGGGATTGACGCTTCAGTACTGCATGGCGCTGCCGCGGAACATGATGCAGGGGGTGAAGTATTCGAACCTCACGACGATTCGGACCTCGCAAGATCGATTTGAGCCTCGAAAGTGGGCGGCGTTTTTGTTTACGACTCCGTTGGCTGAAGGGGTTGGGGCTCTGCCCTGGGCAGACGTTTTCAAGAGTTCGGAGATGGGCAATATGACGCTGGCGGCGCTCTCGGCTGGGCCGGTGGGGACGGGCGACGCGATTGGTCGCGAGGACAAGGCGAACATCTTGAAGGCAGCTCGGCCCGACGGAGTTTTGGTGAAGCCGGATGAGCCGATTGTGCCGACGGACGCCACCTATCAGAACGAGGCGGTGAAGAATGGGTTGCCGTTTGTGGCCTCGACGGTTACCCGTCATGGCGCGTTGGAGACTCGCTACTTGTTCGCGTTCCGGCGGTCTGACTCGTCGCTGAACTTCTCTGCTCAGGGTTCGGCGGTTCGAACGGCGCTGGTGAATTTGGTGACGGGCAAGTTTGTGAGCTATGTGGATTCAAAGGCACCGGTTGGGCTTTCACTGCCGCAGACGGGCTACGGGTACTTCATGTTGGCTCCGGTGACGAAGACGGGCGTGGCGCTCTTTGGCGACCTTGGGAAGATCGTGCCGACGGGCAAGCAGCGAATCGAATCGATGGTGGACTCGGGGGATGGATTGCGGGTTCGCATTCGGTTTGCGAAGGGTGAGGGACCGGTGACGCTGTCGGGAGTCTCGCGAGACAGCGTGAAGGTTCGGTCGCTTCGGGGTTCGGCCAAGTTGACGCCGGGGGCCACCTTTACCGTGGAAGTTCACGGCAAGGATGGCTTGGCGGAGTTGGTGCTGGACGGACGGCGTTAGTTTCTGGCGAGGTTCCAGCCATCAAGGACGAGCTTGGCCCGGTTGGGCTGAGCCGTCTCGATGGTGATCGTTCGGGATTCTCCGGGGAGCAACGAGATCCAGTTATCGGAATAGAAAGCCGGGCGGATGGGGCGGCTGGTCTTTTCGTCTTGGAGCTTTAGCTGGATGAGGAAGGCAATCTTCGAGCTTGGGTTCGTGAGCTTGGCCGTCCATACCGTTTTGCCCTTCGACTTCTTGCTGGAAGTCGACATTTCAACCTTCGCTGAAGCGAGGTTTTGCAGGGGCTCGAATCCGCCGTAAAGGGGACCGGACAGGGTTTTGGGGCCGGCATAGGCTTGGCTGGATCGCCAGTAGAACGTGTCGGAGATCGGCTTGCCTTCGGAATCCGTAACATCAAGCCGGATGAACTGGATCGGAGCGAAGGCTTCTGGGAAATCGAGTTTGAGGATATCGTTAGCGACGCCGTCTAGGGGGAGGTCGGTGGACACGGTCTTGTCAAAGCGGACTTGCGAATCGATGTCGAAGATTCGAGCCCGAACTTTTACCCCTTTAAATTCCCGTATGAACTCGTTGTTGACGCTGACGGTGTTTTTGATGAAATCGAACTGGGCGTGAATGGGTTCGAGGGCGTCTTGGGTGAAGTAGAGGGCGGCGGTGGGTTCGAGTGACCAATCCCACATTCTTCCCGCCACTTGCGGCACAGGGCTGTTGTGGTACCAGAAGAGGAAGCCGGAGGTGAATCGGTCGCCGTATTCGTAGCGGTTCTCGTTCCAGCACTCCCAGATGCCTCGGTAGCCGATGGCGCCGACGGCTTGAGCCTTTTTGGCGAACTCATCAATGGACGTTGACGGGCCGTACTGATCGACTGCGGTTTTGTAGTCGGTGGCGACGAGGTGGAAACCGCCTCCGTCGAGGTAGTTCCAGACATCCCTATTGACGGGCCAGAGATCTTTTTCCGGCATCATCTCGCGGAGACACTCGACGGTGGGCAAGATGGGGGTTCCGTACTCGGGGCAGAAGCCGTTGATGCGACTTCCCCGGGGACTGGCGGTGTCGTCGTAGTAGTACATCGGGTTGACGTACTTGTAGGGGCTGCCGTCGTGGATGCCGGAGACCTCGGATTGGATTTGATATCCAGTCGTTCCATCAAGTTGGTCGAGCAGATCCTTGATGGGGATGATGTCGTCTCGTTCGTTGGCGGAAACGTAGTAGCCGTTGCAGGCGTGGTTGCGGATGCGTTTTACGGTGTCGGCGACGTTGGCCCGGTAGAGAATCGGATCGGTGGGCTTGGTGGTGTTGCCGGTTTGCCAGAACTCGGTCCAGACGATGATTCCGAGTTCATCGCAGAGTTCATAGAAGTCATCCGACTCGGTGATGCCGCCACCCCATTGACGAAGGAAGTTCACACCGGACTGGGCGGTGTAGCGAAGTTCGGCTTCGGTTCGGGCGCGGGAGTTTCGAAGCATGGCCTCGGGGATCCAGTTACTCCCGCGTACGAAGAAGCGATGGCCGTTCACGTAGAACATTCGGCTCTTGTCGGGGGTGTTGAGATCAGAGCGGATCTCTCGGATGCCGAATTTGGTTTTGAGGCGGTCGCTGGTTTGTTTGCCGACTATGACCTCGGCCTTCAGGTCGTAGAGGTACTGCTCGCCCTTGTTCAGCGGCCACCAGAGGCGGGGTTTTTGGACTTCGATGGGTTCAAAGACGACTTCTTTCGTCTCGCGGGGGGCGAGGGTGACCTCTTGGGATCGCTTCGCCTTGGTCGCGGGAATTTCTACCTGGACTTGGGCGGTTTGGGGTTCGTCGGTGACGTTTTCCGCCTCGACGACTACGGCTTCTTCGGCGGAATTGGCAGAGGGGAGATCGATCTTGGATTTTACGAAGGGGTTCTTGAGCGCGACGGGGCCGGTGGCGACGAGTTTGACGTCTCGCCAGATACCGGTGTTGCGGTCGCGGATGCCGTCGGCGAAGGTGAAGTCCCAGCCGACGCTCATCAGCATGGTGACGTCTTTTCCGATCGTGCCGTCGCCGCCGTTGATGTTCTCGCCGGGGGCGCGGGGGCTATTGGATTTGGCACGAAGGCCGCCGGGGTTGTCAACGGGAAAGACCTTGATGGCGAGGGCGTTCTTCCCTTTCTTAGCCATGTAAGGAGTCGCGTCCAATCGGCCTCGGTTGAACATTCCGGCAAGATTGCCCAGGTGATGGCCGTTGAGCCAGACCTCGGCGCGGTAGTTGATGCCGTCGAACTGAAGCGTCAGGTGCTTGCCACGGAATGAGCGTGGGGTGTCGAATTCGGTTCGGAACCAGAAGGTGTAGAAATCGGGGCCGGTTTCGGCGAGGTCTGGAATGAGCTTGAGATCGGCGACGTTGTTGAGCCCGAAGTAGGGTTCAGGGAGGACTCGGTTCGCGACGAGGCTGGTGAGGACGGTGCCCGGGACGATGGCTCGAAGCCATTTTTCATCGTCGTAGTCGGCTTTGGAGACGGCTTCCCCGCTTCCGATTTGGTCCATTTGTTTCATGGTCCACGTCTGCTTTCCTCCATCGATCTCAGTTGAGCGAAGGGAAAGGACGTTATCCGGGAGTTGAGCAGGGACGATCGTGACAACAGCGGAGAGTAGGAGAGCGGAAACCATGAGACCTCGTGAGTCCCCTAGTATGCCCGCTCCTTTCTGTGGGTCGGGCAGAATAGATGGGGATGATCAGGAAGTCAGCTCTTGCGTTGGTGTTGGGTGGGATGGCCAGTTTGGCGATGGCACAAGAGCCGATGGCGGTTCGGCTTGCCCATGGCGAGTCGCTCAATGTGGTGGTTTACGGCACGAGTTTGACGGCGGGGGGCGCATGGTCTCAGCAGGTAGCGGACGCCCTGAAAGAGCGATACCTGGGGCACGCGATCTGGACGAACGCGGCGAAGAGCGGGATGAACTCCGATTGGGGGCTTGAGAACCTCAACGAGCGGGTTCTGCCGAAGAACCCCGACGTCGTGTTCATTGAGTTTGCGGTGAACGATTCGGTCGCTCGATTCAATCTGCCCGTGAGCCGGGCGCGGAAGAACCTGGAGACGATGATCGACCGGCTTCGGGTTCAAAACCCCAAGGTGGACATCATCCTTCAGATCACCAACCCGGTGATTGGTCGGCCCGCCGGCGATCCTGGGCATCGACCGCATCTAGACACCTACTTTGAGATGGTGCGGGAGATGGCGAAGCGGAAAGGAACACGGCTGATCGACCATGAAGCGGCTTGGCAGAGGGTTCTGAATCGGGGCGATGAAGCCTATAAGAAACTCGTGCCGGATGGCCTTCATCCTAGTCCAGCGGGCTATCGGCAGGTGGTTCGGGACACCGTCTTGGAGAGCCTGGGCACTTGGGAGGCGGACGCCATCGAGCAAGCCGATAAGGTGTTCGACATTGTGGTTTACGGAGGCACCTCGGCAGCGGTTACGGCGGCAGTACAGGCGAAGCGGATGGGTAAAAGCGTTCTCCTGATTTCCCCAGACGTTCACCTTGGCGGGCTGACCAGTGGCGGTTTAGGTTGGACCGATTCCGGGGATATTCGCACCATTGGGGGGCTTTCCAAGGAGTTCTATCACCGCATCTACGAGCACTATGGAAAGGAGGACAACTGGTATTGGCAGCCTAAGAACTCCTTCAAGAGCGCGGCCCAGGGGACCAAGGCGCGTGACGACAAGACGCAGACGATGTGGCTCTTTGAACCTCATGTGGCGGAGGGCATCTTCGACGCGATGATTGAGGAAGCCCGGATTCCGGTGGTTCACGGTCGGCTCGATCTGAATGATGGCGTTCTCAAGATGGGCAAGAAGATTGTGGGCATCCGTACGGAAGCGGGCCACAAGTACGTGGGGGTTACCTTCATCGATGCCACTTACGAAGGTGACCTGATGGCGAAGGCGGGGGTCAGCTATACCGTCGGTCGAGAGGCGAATGCCCAGTATGGCGAAACTCTGAACGGCGTTCAAACCGGCCACGCCTTGAAGAACCAAGTGCCTAAGGGGATCAGCGCTTTTCGGCGAGCGGGCGATCCCAAGAGCGGACTGCTGGCGGGAGTTGAGCCGTTCGATGCCTCGGAGGATGGATCGGCGGATGCTCGTATTCAGGCGTACTGCTACCGAATGTGTCTGACCAACTCTCCGAACAATCGGATCAAGGTTGAGAAACCGAAGGGATATCGGGAGTCAGACTACGAGATTCTAATCCGATCCATCGAAGCAGGTCAGACGGGGACCTTCTTCAAGCTAGACGCCATTCCCAACATGAAGACGGACTCGAACAATTCCGGCGGGCTCTCGACCGACTTTATTGGCCGGAACTATGACTATCCCGATGCGGGATACGCACAGCGAGAAGCGATTGCCAAAGCCCATGAAGACTGGCAAAAGGGGCTGCTGTGGACACTCCAGAATAGCCCGCGGGTTCCGGAGTCGATTCGGAAGAAGTACGCTGATTGGGGACTACCCAACGACGAGTTTGTGGACCACGGGGGCTGGCCGCATCAGCTTTATATTCGGGAGGCGCGGCGCATGTTGGGAGAAGTGGTAGCCACGGAAGGAAGTTTACGAGACAAGTCTCGCGAGGTGAATTCAGTCGGCATGGGCTCGTACAACATGGACTCTCATAACGTGCGGCGTATGGCTCGGGAAGACGGGACACTGATGAACGAGGGAGACGTGCAGCAGTCGGCAGGCGGCGCCTATCGAATTGACTACGGCTGCCTGTTGCCCCGGGAAACCGAGTGCCCCAATCTCATTGTTCCGGTCTGCGTCTCGGCAACGCATATCGCCTACGGGTCGATTCGAATGGAGCCGGTGTTTATGATTTTGGGCCAATCGGCAGGGACCGCAGCGGCGCTTTCGATGGACGACTACGTGCCCGTTCAGCGACTGGACTATCACAAGCTCCAGAAGCGGCTACGCAAGGATGGCCAGGTCTTAGACCTGGCCAAGTGATCTATTTCAACGCCTTTTGGAAGGAGTTGAGCGCGAGAGCGACCAGCACGACGAACAGGATAAGAGCGATGACAAACCCTTGCCAGACGGCCGGATGACTCCAATCGTAGAGGACTAGGGCCCGGACCCCTTCAATGATGTAAGTCACGGGGTTCTTCTCGGCGATAGCGGCAAAGACCGGCGGGAGCAGGTTCTTGGGCGCTTGCGAGGTGGTCAAGTAGAGCAGCGGGAACACCAACACGAACATCGACTGCACCAACCGTGCGTTTTGAGTTCGAAGGGCGAAAATCATGCTGACGCAACTCCAGGCCATGGCGAAGAGCATGAGGAGGGCGAAGATCGCGATGGTTCCCAGGATGCCCGTCTTGATGTGAACGCCGACCGCCAGCAGGAGGACGAGAACGATCAACCCTTGGAAGACGGCCTGGAAGGCGACCTCGGTCAGACGGCCCAAGATGATGGTGAGCCGACTGATGGGCATGATGATCAGCTTCTTGAAGTAGCCGCTGGAGATGTCTTGGACCAGTTCAATTCCCGCGTTCCCCGCGGAGAAGAAGATGGCGGTAAAGAGCGCGACGGGAGCGATGAAGTCTTTGTAACTGATGCCCTCGGGAAATCCTTCTACCTTGGAAAAGGCGCTTAAGGACGCCGAGTTGACGACGAAGAAGAACAGCGGAATAAAAAGCGACGGGATCAGCGCCAAGAGGGGCCGCCAGATCTGCTTGATGCTGCGGATGGAGAGGTAGTACCAGTCAGAGAAAAATGTGGTCACAGTCGATTACATCCTTGAGCGGGCATAGGGGTCGGCGGCTTTGAGGTTGACTTCCTCATCGCCAAGGTTGCTTCCGGTGGTCTTCAGGAAGACGTCTTCTAGGTTCTTCGCCTGGTGTTTGGTGACCAGTTCTTCCACGCTTCCCTGAGTTACGATCTGGCCCTTGTCCATGATCGCGATGTGATCGCAGAGCGCCTCCGCCTCATCCATAAAGTGGGTGGTGAGAAAGATGGTCATTCCCTTTTCGTTCAGGTCCCGTAAGTGGTTCCAAATGAGTTGGCGGGCGTGAGGGTCGAGGCCCTGGGTCGGTTCATCGAGGAAGAGGACCTTGGGTTCGTGGATAAGGGAAAGGGCAAGGTCGAATCGGCGGCGCATGCCTCCCGAATAGGTGGAGGTGTATCGGTCGGCGACTTTCTCCAGTTCTACCAGTTTCAGGAGCTTGGTGATTTGCTCCTCGATTCGCTCTTTGGGGAGGTGATAGAGGCGACCGTGGAGTTGGAGCATCTCTCGAGCGGTTGCGGTCTCGTCCAGACCGATCTCTTGCATTGCAAATCCGATCTTGGCGTAGATGTCCCTCGCGTGCTGATCCAGATGCTGTCCATCGATGATGATCTCGCCACTGGTGCGTTTCACCAGGTTGACCAGCATGTTCATGGTGGTGGTCTTCCCCGCTCCGTTCGGGCCCAGGAATCCGTAGAACTGGCCCTCCTTGACGTGGAACGAGACACCACGAACGGCTTCGACGTTTCCGGGATAGGTTTTGCGCAGGTCTTTAACTTCAATGATGTTGCCAGGCATGTTTCTCCTTGTACGGCATTGATCTTTTCTTAGTCGCACGGAGGCGGGGAAATTCGACAGGGATTGGGGAATCGTGATTCGCGATTGGTGATTGGCGATTCGTGATTGGTGGGAGTTGACCTTGTTTGGAGTGTAACGGAGACGATACGGGGAATCGGGTTCTTTGTTTAACGTTCGGTTAAGTGTCTTGCGACCCCCTTTTTGATCCTTCTATCATTATTTCGAAGATCCATATATCGTTAATCTAGTTAAGACTTAATTAAGACGGATTGAAGGACGAAAGGTTCTTAACAATTTGAACCTAACTGACTCGATTCAGTGACGATTTACGGGCATTCAAGGCAACTACGTCATGACAATGCGCACTCACCGAGCCTTTACGCTCATCGAACTCCTGGTCGTCATCGCCATCATCGCGATCTTGGCCGCGATTCTCTTCCCTGTTTTCGCCAAGGCCAAGATGGCGGCAAAGAAGACGGTGGATTTGAGCAACCTGAAGCAGCAGGCTTTGGCGCTCCAGATGTATCACGGCGATTGGGACGACATGATGGTACGAACCAGTACTGACGTGGATTCCGCATACTGGACGAGCCGAGGGTACGCACCGACCGCCAACTTCCGCGTCTACTGGATCGAGTGGGTTTATCCGTACGTGAAGAACGAAGACGTTTTCCGGTCCCCCGCCGACAACTCACCGGAGGACGTTCACGGCTTTTCTCCCGTTCACTACAACTCTTACATCACGAACTACGCAGCGATGGCGGCGCACGACTTTCAGCCGGTGAACTTCTCCGTCTTTGGAGATCCGGCGGGGTTGATCTTAAACACGAATCGTCGACACAGCTTCCCGGCGGGAGGATCGGTGACTCGCTATAAGGGCGCCAGCGGATTCTTGCCGGGGCAGCCATGTACGGTTGGCTTTGGCTCGCGAGTCTTCACGGGCACTCCGGGCGCGGGCACCTATGGCTTGATGACCGAAACCAAAGCCCGCAATGACCTCAAGACCCAGACGAGCGACAAAACTAACCTCTTAAACCGCGCGAATTGGGACTTGTTTGAAAACGGCGCTAATTACGCCTTTGCTGATGGCCACGCGAAATTTAGCTCACTCGGTCGGACCTTGGACAAGAGTCGACCGCTCTGGGGCGAGTACTTCTACTCTCCCAACATTCCCGGCGTAAGTGACTGCGACTGATCGGTCGCGGTCACCGAACTTGACCCATAACACTATTCCATTCTTGAGGAGAATCAGCATGAAAACGCGTCTTAGCGTCGCGGCGCTCATCGTCGTGTCCGCAGCTTCTGCATTGGCAGACCAGCCTCTCTATCGAATCACGATCGTTGAGCCCACGGCGGGCGATCTGGCAAGCTTTGCTTACAGCATCAACAACAACGGTCAGGTCGCCGGCATCTCGTACACGACGTCGAATGTCTCGATCACTCGCGGACGAGCGATGTACTACGACGGTGGTGTCAGCAGCCTCATCGGTGGCGGCATCTCGCGTTCGCAGGCCTACGACATTAATGCCGCTGGCCAGGTCGCGGTTCAGAGCATTGCCTCCGGAATTGCGGGCGCTTATCGCTACGATTCGAATACGAACACCGTGACAACGCTTGACGGTTCAGGCGCGGTCGCTCGCGGAATCGCTGGCAACGGCATGATGGTGGGAACATTTGGTTCCGACGACCACAAGCTACCGGTTTCCTGGGGTCCTGGTTCGGCGGCGATGTCGCTGATTAACACCGAGTCGGGCGTGCCTCAGGGTTACGTTTACGCGGCCAATGAGAACGGTCAGGTTCTTGGATTCGACGACTATCTCAACAACCCCGGCGGCGCTTTCAGCCCAACTCAAGATTCTTGGGTTTGGCAAAACGGGAACTATATCGATCTGAATCGCCCTTCCGGTCAATGGTCTCAGGCCTACGCCCTGAACGAATCCGGCCAAGCGGTTGGCGTTGTGACCGCGGATGGGACGTCCGAATATCAGGTTGCCCTTTGGGACTACAGTTCGGGAACGGCCAACTGCACGCTTCTTACGGACTTTGCCAACAAGTTCATGCCAACCGCGATCAACAACAGCGGCGCGATTGTGGGCAACGAAGGCTTCTGGCAGCGGTACGCGACCAACTTTACGGGTTCCAACGCTTTCCTCTACCAGGACGGAATGCAATACAACCTGAACACGCTCCTCGACCAGACCGACGCCATCACCGCCGGATTCACGATCACCGGTGCGATGGACATCAACGACAAGGGCCAGATCGTTGGCCTGGGCGTTGACGCTTCGGGCCGAAAGGTTGGCTACATTGCAACGCTCGCCCAGCCGGTTCCGGAGCCCGCATCGCTTCTGGCGATGGGTGGATTCCTGAGCGCGATGGCTCTGCGACGTCGCCGCCGATCCTAAAAGAGTCTTTTAACCGAGGACAAAACCAGGGGCCGCAAGGCCCCTTTCTTTTTGCGCAGGGCTCAGGCACAAAAAAAGGGGCCTTACGGCCCCTGATGTCACTTGGTCTTGGAGGACTAGTGGGTGTATTGAACGTTGGTCGAGGTGTTCTTCACCGTGAAGTAACCCACCGTACCGATCTCAATCTGGATGCTGGAAAGACTTGCCGGGGAAACGGCGCCGACC
The DNA here is from genome assembly GCA_001898035.1 of Armatimonadetes bacterium 55-13. Lineage (GTDB taxonomy): Bacteria > Armatimonadota > Fimbriimonadia > Fimbriimonadales > Fimbriimonadaceae > 55-13. The sequence goes on along the minus strand of MKRX01000027.1, from coordinate 42,765 downwards.
AGGCTCGTCGTGATCGTGTCATTTGAGAAGTAGACCTCGCTGCTGTCTACGTTGTAGACGTTTGAACCGGCATTCAACATGTCGGAGACGAGGGCGAGAGTGTCGTTCAGTCGGAAGAAGACGTCCGGCGTGGAGCCCGAGTGTCGCTCGACCGAGATTCGGGTCGTGGCGGCCACGGAGCCGGTGTAGTCGACCTGCTGAGTGGAAGCATTCGTGCCAAGAGCCTTGTTCTTCAAAGGAATGAAGACGGCATCCGAAACGGCATTGTCCCAGGGCTGAATCCAGCCGGTGGGCTTGGTGCTTTCGGTGTAGTCCAGTTGACCGTCGTGATCGACATCAAGCGCGGTTCCCTTGCTGACACCGTCCAATTCCTGAACGAGATCCTTGTTGACGTACTGGACGATGAAGAGGTTGGTGCCCTCGTTCTCCAGGGTGTTTCCGCCGAAGTAGGTGGAAACGGCGCTGCCCGAGCGAGTTGCACCCGTGTAGGTGTAGCCGAAGTTCGCGATGTTCGAATCGTCTTGCCATTGGAAAGCGAACTCATGGGTTCCGCTCGTTGTGTCCGCCGGGCTGAAGGTTCCAAGGTTGCCGCTGCCGTTCAGGTCTCGGATGACGCAGATGCCGTTGGCATCGGTGCTGTAGCCGTCTAGCGGGATGAGCATGTCCAAGGTTCCAATGTCGTTGGCGCCGGAGCTGCTGTGCTCGTTCTCGACAGCGGCGATGGCGTAGGTGTTCAGGCTCGTGTTTGCCGGACCGCGAACAACGATGTACTCGAGTCCCGAGTTATCGTCACCGCCGCCGGGGGGGTTCATGAAGATTTCGTAGAATTGGATGTTGCTGGGCAACGGAGTGGTCGGTCGAGTGAATGAGAGCGCTTTGGGCGCCGCGATGGCGGCGAGAGCTACTGCTGCGGTTAGCATGAGTGTTTTTCTCCTCACGGGCATCTGCCCGCAGCCCAATGTAAGCACACACATACAGTACTAAAGAAGCAAAGATTTTTCTCTTTTAAGGAACGATTAGGAGATTCTGTAGGCGGGATGGTGGCCGTTAATGCGCGAGTTCCGGTTTCAATGCGTGAGCGCCGCAATCTTTGGCAGGGCTGTTGGGGAGGACGGTGAAGTCGCCGTTCTTGGGGTCTCGTAATTTGGGATCTAGACCGATGAGTGGCTTTTGCTCTTCGGTGGGCGGGGTTGGCTGGCTGCGTTCGGGGCGATCCTCGCAGTACCAGAGGTTTTGGGAGAAGCGGAAGGATTGAGGGTTTGTATTTGGTCCGATATTGAATCCGCCCGCGGACCAATTTTGGGATTGGAAGACGATGAGGTTTTTCTCGAAGACCCCATTTCGGCAAGGAACGAAACCGGGGAGGGTGGTCTCCTGGAGAACTCGGACGACCCACTTCTGAGGATGATAGACGGTGTTGTAACGAACCCTCGCGCCATCCACACCGACAAACGCAAAGGGCGACGTGGCACCGGTGAAGGTGTTCCCTTCCACAAGGATGTCCTTCGCTTCGTATTTAGCAGCGGCAGGCATCTTTTGGAGGGGAGGGCGGAAGAAGGGGACGCCGGTGCTGCCGCCGATGTTGATGGCTCTTTCACCAGGGTTCTCAAATAGGGAATTCGTGATTTTGATTTGGGAGGTCCCGCCCTTGCACTGAACGCCACTGTCCCCGCCTTCACTAAAGGTTCCCTCTGTGATGACTCCACGATGGCATCCGACCATGTCGATGGCCGAGCCACCCCAACGCTCGATGGTGCAGTTCTCGACTCGGAAATCTTCGATTCCCGAGAGTTTGATACCGTCGTGATTGCCTTTGGGGAGGTTGGCGACGCGGATGTTCCTTAGGGTGATGTGGTGAGAGGGAGTCTCTATGGTTCCGCCGTCATCGACGTTCAAACCGTTGTCATTGGCGTCCTCGACCTGGATATTTTCGAGGGTGACGTACGTGACTTCGGAGAGTTGGATTGCGCTCCCTCCGCCTCTGAATTGGGGAGGATTTTCTGGGTTAGCAGCGCGGATGACAATCGGCTTTCCGGGGGCGCCGTGGAGGTTTTGGAGGTGGACTCCTCCTCGATACTGACCGGGTTCGAGGAGGATGATCGCGCCGGGTTTGGCGATTTGAGTGGCCTGCCTGAGTTCTTCGCTCGTCGACACTCTGGTCTGAGGAACGGCGAGGAGGGTGAAGAACAGGATCGGCGTCATTGCCCTCCTATTCTATGTCATGGCGTGGCCGAACTTGATTTGTCCGGCGTGAAGGAAGCAGGTCTTGTTGAAGAGATCGACATCGACGGGATTAGGGAGACGGACGTCCGAAAGGTCGGGACACGGCTTGGATTTTGGATCGTAGTGACGGTCGATTTGGGAGATGCAAACGATGGTGATTTCCCGATCTATCGCCGTCTGCTTGAGCGCTCTGACCTGGGTGGCGAGGTCCGGGTTTTGGCGTTTTTGATCGAGAAGCTGGAGATAGTCGATGACCACGAGGGTTCCCTTCGGTGCTTGGCCAAGCTCTTGCGCGATGTAGTCGGCGCAAATAGAGTCATTCGTGTCGATTTTCAGACTCGGCGGTCGTTTGAGGTTGAGCCCCTTGAGGTGGCTTAAGACTTCGCTCTCCGTGGATTCCAGAGTGAAGAAGTAGCTGTTCTCGGCTTGGACGGTGAGTTCCAGGCTCAGGAGAGTCTTACCTTGGCCGGGACGGGCGGCGAGGAGGACGAGGTCGCCTGGTTGGAGTTGCTCGTAGAGTCGTTGCGCGGGAGAGGGCAACTTGGCGAGGAGTAGGCTCCAGGACTGGAAACCTTCTTCGCGAGCGACTTGGTCCAAGGCTTGGTGAAGGGGAATCTGGGATTGGCGGGCCAAGAGTTTGGCGCGGCGCTTGAGTTGATAGACGGGTGCAGACAGAGTCATTTTCAAACCTCCTTCTTCGAGCAAGGCTCGCAGTCCCTCCTTGTGCGCGGCGCTCGAATCAGTCGGTTCGACGAATGTGGCACCCGGTGCGAATGACACTTCCCGTTTGGAGGGTGGAGGCGTGGGTGTCGCCTAGAAATTATGATAACCCAGGTTTCGTCCCTCGGCGGGGTCGCCGAGGGACTTTGGGGTTTAGAACAGTTCTCCCACCATTTCTTCGCTCTTGGCCCATAGGAGTTCGGCTCGGATGGGGTCGAGGGCGTAGGCTCGGGCGCCTTCGCTGACGGCGCTGATGCTCTGGTCGTCGGGGACGATTTGGCCGACGTGGCAGTTCTCGCAGTATTTTCCGCCAACCTCATCGGCATGAGCGACGACGGCGGCCCAGACGGAGGTTGCGGCTCCCTGGGGAACAGTCTTGAACTCGAACGGGTCTTTGCCCTGCTCGGCGAGTTCTTTGTTGAGGTTGTCGACGATATCGTTGATGCGGTTCGGCTCCAGGTGGCGGCCGAGTTCGGTCAAGATTCCGCCGGGGTGGACGGCGGTGGCGCGGATGCCGTTTGACTTGTGACGATTATCGAATCCCACCGCAAAGAGAATGTTCGCGGTCTTCGAACGTCCGTAGGCGATGAATGGGTCGTAAGGGGTGTGATCGAAATTCGGGTCTTCCAGGTCCACATCCGAGAATCTGTGACCGGATGAGGAGAGCATCACCACTCTGGATCCGGGTCGCAGCAACGATGCAATGCGATTGATGAAAACGAAATGGCCGAGGTGGTTGGTGCCGAATTGGGTCTCAAACCCATCGGAGGTTTTGCCGAGAGGGGTGGCCATGACGCCGGCGTTGGCGATGATGACGTCGAAGGGGCGGCCATCGGCGAGGAGTCGATCGGCGGCGGCGCGGACGCTGCTCAGGGAGGCAAGATCGAGTTCAATCAGTTCGATCTCTTCCCCATTGACCCGGCGGGCCTTGGCCAAGTCGCGGGCCGCGCCCACCACTTGAGCGCCGTGGGCAGCGAGGGAGCGTGCGGTCTCGACCCCCAGTCCGGCGGAGACGCCCGTTACCAGGATGCGCTTACCGCTCAGGTCTATGCCGTCGAGGACTTCGTCCGTGGTCGATTTCGCATCGAAAATCTTAATCATTTGTTTCTCCGGAGTCTCTTCGGTAAAATGGAGAGAACCTCCGGATAAATAATAAACGGAGAATGTCTCCGTTTTCAAGAGTCCTAGGTATGTCAGACCAAAAAATCCGAAAACCGCGCGCCGACGCGCTTCGAAATCGTGAGCACATCCTTGCGGTAGCGCAGGCGCTCTTTGCCGAAGAGGGCCCGAATGTGACGCTCGATGATGTGGTCCGCCGTTCTGGCCTCGGGGTCGGCACGCTTTACCGGCATTTCCCTACTCGGGACGCTTTGGTAGAAGCGCTTTATCTCTCCGAATTGGAGAAGTTGGTGGTCGCGGAGCAGGAGCTGGCCAAGACGCATCCCCCGGTCGAGGCGCTCCGCGCGTGGATGATCCTCTTTCTTGACCTGATCGCGACCAAGATCTCGATCAAGGAGGCGCTCAGCGCGATGGTTGGGGGGACGGATGCGCTTTACGCGAAGTCGGGAGAGATGCTACGAAGCACCATGACCTCGCTCACCGATCGGGCAGTGGCGGCGGGCGAGATTCGTTTGGAGTTTGAGCCGCTGGATTTGCTGCGGGCGATCAGTGGGGTCGCAATGGCGAGCCCGGATTCGAACTGGCACGAGAACGCTCGGCGGATGGTGGACGTTTTGATTGCGGGGATGCGAATCTAGTTCGTTTCCGTCGGATAATCAACCCATGACGCGAAGGATTCCTCTGGCGATCCGAATCGGCTTCTTGAGCCTCGCGACACTTTTCGTGTTGTGCTACGCAAGCAACATGCTCATTTTTGGACGTTTCTGATGTCCGGGTACGGACCAGAGCAACGTTTCGCCGATTTATCTCGCGAGCGTGTGTTAATTTCCACCAAGCTCAAGGGGGAAACACCAAGGTGAGGACGATATCAATTCATCACCAGAGCTGGCCTAAGAACACATTTGCCAGGCTTGATTGAGGCTATTTTCTGGCCTTTAAGGTCGAATACAACAGCACAATAAGATACTGAATAGTCTTTAGGGCTGCGATCAAAGAATGTCACCGCTAAACTATTCGACCTAAAAAACACTGCGTTAATCGGTTGGTTCCAATTTGGGATTTTCCAGGTCGACTGCCCCTCGAACGAAAGTGGGGCCCAAGTGCGATTCTGTGGTGAAAATAAACGCAATCCCCCTTGCAAGACAGCTCCGTACGCCCCATCATTGGAAAGAGCAACAGGCATTAGAGGAAAGCAGAGGTTGTAATTATATGATTTGCGATCTTGAAGTTCTTGGAGAGCGTTGTATTCGACTAGCCGCCCATACATCAGATGATATGCACGGTCATTTTTGCCGGGGTCAATTCCATCGGACAGAGCAAACGCATCAGGAGCGCCAGATTTGGCAACAAGCTTTCCCGAGGATGTTTCGACAGTGTATGCACTTGAAGTGTATTCGAAGGAGTATTTACCGTCTTCGGAACGCCTAAGTTTAGAGGTCGGTTTAAGTGAATAGATCACCCAGCTACCCCGCCACTGCAATGGAAGCGACCATTGTGTTCCGTCTTGTGTATCTAAGGGGTACCAGTTAACTTGGCGCGACGTGGTCTGATACAAAAAACTGCGTCCAGACTTTTTGAGAATTGCAAAGCTAACGCTTGAGTCTCCGCATCCATCCTGAAATTCAAATCCGCTTGGAGTATTGATATATAACGGTGCAGTTGGCTCTGTCTGTTGCATGCCCAAAAGAAAGGATATGGACATAATTAATGCAGTCATCGGTCGTTTCCTTTCCGCCGTGTATTGGGCGATCTTGCAGCCATTTCTGCCAGCGTAACAACACAGACGCAGAGTAGCCTCAATAGTATAAGCTAGGCATGCCGGTTCTGTTCTGGAGTTAGCTCCTTCTGGAATCTAGGCAAGCTAAGATGCCACCCCTTACGTGATCCTACGACGAGCTTGGCGTAAGCCTGCTTGAACTGCCCTCCAAATTCGAAAAGGCTAGTCTAAAGGGGAGAAGAGCCATTCAATAAATGCTACAAACAGCTGATGCAGGACTGATTCCCGGGATCTTGGGTGTTGGCTGCCCGCCATGGATTCGAACCACGATAAACAGATCCAGAGACTGTTGTCCTGCCATTAGACGAGCGGGCAGCGTTAGGGCTGGAATTATACCAGCCGGATTAAGAATATGTTCGGTGATTGCCGGGTCTAAGTTCAGCAGTGAACAATGAATCTGGGGCTTCCGTCCATGCCGTGCATGAGCGCTCTGACAGAGAGAGATCGCATTGCCCATTTGCTGCGGCGTTTTGGGCTGGGGGCCAGCGAGGCGGAGATGGATTTTTATGGCCGACTCGGATGGAAGGGGGCGATCGACGCGTTGGTCGATTATGAGAAAACACCGGTGAACTTCGACGTTCAGCCGGATCTCTTTGCCAACCCTCAGGGCGTCGTCAATATTCGAGTCATGCAGGGCTACTGGTACCTGCGGCTCTTGGCCACCCAGAGACCGCTGGAAGAAAAGATGACGATCTTCTGGCACAACCATTTCGCCACCAGTGCGGACAAGGTGGACAGTTCTTATGCGATGGACGCGCATATCGACACCTTGCGAAAGAATGCGACGGGCAAGTTTGGTGATCTCCTGATGGCGGTCAGCAAGGACCCGGCGATGCTTTACTGGCTGGACAATCAAGAGAACGTAGCGGGACGACCGAACGAGAACTTTGCTCGGGAGGTGATGGAACTCTTCACTCTGGGCATTGGCCACTACACTGAGAAGGACATTCAGGAAGCGGCGAGGGCGTTTACGGGTTGGACCTATGGGCCACCCCGGTTTGCGCGTCTGGCCAACCGCACCGCCCGGTCACCGCGAAGGTACGAGGAGTTCGTCTTAGTGAGGGACCGTCACGACTATGGCGAGAAGGAAGTTTTGGGCAAAGCGGGGCGTCTAGAGGGCGAGGACATTATCGACCTCTTATGTGCGCAAGCCCAGACCGCCAAGTTCATCGTTCACAAAATGTGGGAATGGTTTGCCTATGCCGATCCTGAACCCGCGCTGGTGGACAAGTTGGCAAAGAAGTTTGCGGAGAGCGATCTGGATATCAAAGCGCTGATTCGGGCGATCATGAATTCTGACGAATTCTATTCGGAGAAGGCTTACCGTCGAATCTTGAAGAATCCCATCGAATTCACGGTCTCCATTGCTCGACAGCTTGGCGCGGGAGCGACGGCCATGCAGCGATTGGAGGCAGGCAAAGCGAATCCGGTGGTGGGGCAAAACGGACTGAACGTGGCGTTGATCCGGGCGATGGCGCCTGCATTCTCCGCACGGCAATCCACAAAGTCAATGGGGATGGAGTTGATGTACCCACCCGACGTTTCCGGTTGGCGAACCGGCGCCTATTGGATTACCTCGGCGACGATGATTGAGCGCATTAAGTGGGCGGACGAGTTGTTTATGGGCGGAACCATTGGCCCCCGACCGGGCGAGCCATTGGCCGGAAATGGGGCTCAGCGGCGCGGCATGGGGATTGGCTATAACGCTTTTCAGCTTTTTGTACAAGATCCTTCACCAGCGGGGGCGGTGAAGAAATTGCAGTCGGTGTTCGACGGTCAATTCGATGCGAAATCGACGGCGACGATGGTCGAAGCGGCGAAGAAGGCGAGCGGGGGGCAAGTGACTCCTCGGAACGCAGGCGAGGTAGCGAGACTGGTGTGCCGAGTGATGTTTGCCTCACCTGAATTCCAGTTTAACTAACCGCAACCTGGTAAACACGGAGCGGGCGGGCAACCCGACCGGCGTCCGGATATACGCCGTGAGCTGCCCGCCCGCCTTCCGTAGAAAAGACGAACTGCGTTGTTCGCTTTACGTCGCGCTTAAGCGGCCCGAAGGATTGCTTGGCGCTGCCAAACCGGATACTGAATCTCCGGCAAATCGAGGCAAAACTCTTCTCGACCTTCAAGAACCTGCTGCAGCCTCGACGTCGTGTGCTTGGCGATTTCATCCTCGTCGCTCGCCAACGTTACGATCTTTTCGGCGCCATATTGGAACGCCAGGTCTTTCAGATCGGACAAAATTTTGGCCGACTCAATATCCAGGGACTTAGCCTTAGAATGGTCGATCAACAGATAGAAGCCGCTGGCGCCCAGCGACTCCAGAACTTCCTGGAGATCCTCCGAAAATGCTCGCATTTCCAGCGAGTCGACTCGCCCACCCAGGCTAGCTTCGACGATTGCGCGTTCCTCTTGAACTGATACTAAATACATTCACACATAGGGTTGTTAACTCCCTACCTCCACCCCTTTCTTTCCGCTTGGAAAAGGGTATTTGCCCGGTAATTACCGCAAGGCTTTTACAAACCGGCAGGGGTACCAGCCGGTCGAGGTACCGATAGAATAATTGCCAGCCTGGCAATTTTATTGAGTTAGAATCCAGCTAGTTCAGGCGCAATTTACGAGGACTTAGGTTCGAATTTGGCAACAAAAAAAGGCGCTCTCCTGTAAAGGAGAGCGCCTTTGCAAGGGGTGGCTTAGGAAGCGCGTCGGATCTCTTCTTCCGTCATCAGGATTGGGTCCAAGCCCCGTTCCAAGATTCCGGCGGGAACGAGGACGCGGCGAACGCCTTCGGCGGTGGGCACTTCGTACATGACGTCCATCATGAGCTGCTCGATGATGGCGCGCAGCGCACGAGCGCCAGTCTTTCGCTTGAGGGCTTCGCGGGCGATTTCCTTCATCGCTCCTGGCTCGACAATCAGCTCTACGTCATCCAATTCAAAGAACTTGGCGTACTGCTTGAGAATCGCGTTCTTCGGCTCGCAGAGGATGCTGACGAGGGCGTCTTCATCCAGCTGGTCGAGGGTAGCGAGTACAGGCAGTCGTCCGATGAACTCGGGGATCAGGCCGAACTTGAGCAAGTCTTCTGGCAAGAGGTGGCGAATGATGTTTTCATCGCGCTCCTGCTTAGACTGCGGGTTGGCTCGGAATCCAATGACATTCTCCTTCATGCGTCGGCGGATCATGTCTTCGATACCTTCGAAGGCGCCGCCGCAGATGAAGAGAACGTGGGACGTATCGATTTGCAGGTATTCCTGCTGCGGGTGCTTGCGTCCACCTTGCGGGGGAACGTTCGCAGTGGTTCCTTCCAGAATCTTGAGAAGGGCCTGCTGAACGCCTTCGCCGCTCACGTCGCGAGTAATCGAGGGGTTGTCGCTCTTTCGGGCGATCTTGTCGATTTCGTCGACGTAGATGATGCCGCGCTCACACGCACGCTTCGGATCTCGAGGATCGATCGCTTCGGCGGATTGCCAAAGCTTGAGGAGAATGTTCTCAACGTCCTCACCCACATAACCGGCTTCCGTCAGAGCGGTTGCGTCGGCAATGGCGAAGGGGACGTTGAGCATTCGGGCGAGCGTCTGGGCCAAAAGCGTCTTTCCGGAGCCGGTAGGACCGACCATGAGGATATTGCTCTTTTGCAGTTCGACGTCGTCCTCTTTGAAAGGTCGATCCTGAATGCGCTTGTAGTGGTTATATACCGCGACGGCCAAGGCTTTCTTGGCATGGGTCTGGCCAACTACATAGTTATCGAGGTGCCGGACGATTTCTGCCGGCTTTGGCACCTTCGTTGCCGCCGGAGAGGCCTGAGCTGCCGGAGGACGCACGAGGGCTTGAGCCGCACCTGCCGCGCCGTCCTTCTTCTCCGGATCGTTGTGCAAGATGTCGTTGCACAGGTCGATGCAGTCCGAACAGACTGCGCCGTGCAGGCCGACGATGAGCTTTTTAACTTGCTCCTTCGTCTTCCCGCACAAACAGCATTGATCTCGTCGTTCCAAGGATTTAGCCATTCACACTCCAGTGGTTCGCTGCCTTTATCGTACGCCAGGTTCGACCACTCGGTCGATGAGTCCGTACGAAGCAGATTCCTCGGATGACATCCAATGGTCTCGATCACAGTCCTTTCTCACTTTCTCTTCCGGCTGGCCGGTGTCATTGGCGAGAAGGCCCATGAGCGTGTCCATTAATTTGTTTGTCTCCGCCACCTGAACATTAATATCGGCGGCTGTTCCGCGAAACCCACTAGAAACCTGATGGATCATGACGCGAGCATGCTTTAATGCCGATCTTTTGCCCTTTGCACCGCCAGCGAGAAGGACCGCGCCCATGGAGGCAGCGATGCCGACGCAAGTGGTTGCAACATCCGGCTTGATAATTTGCATCGTGTCGTAGATCGCCAATCCCGCGTAGACAGAGCCTCCGGGAGAGTTGATGTACAGTTCGATGTCCTTATCGGGATCTTCTTTTTCCAAGAAAAGAAGCTGGGCGACGATCAGGTTGGCATAGTAATCGTCCACCTCGGTTCCAAGGTAAACAATGCGGTCTTTGAGAAGACGCGACCAAAGGTCGTAGCTTCTCTCTCCGCGCGACGTCTGCTCGATTACATAAGGTATGCCCACTAATTCCTCCTGCTGTGGCCCAGTTTTTTTGTTCTACCGCCGCGCGCGGGGGTTCAGACTATGCTGAACCCGCGAGTGCGACTTCCTTGATATCGGCATTCTGAAGCAAGAACTCCGATACTTTCCGAGAAATTCCTCGGTAATGCACTTCTTCTAACGCATTATTGTTCTTCAGCATTTCAAGCATCTGGGCCGGTTCGACGCCAAATTCGGATGCCATCGCGAAAAGCTCTCGATTGAGGTCTTCGTTGGTGATCTGCATCTTCTCCGTTTCAAAAACGGTGCGGATCATGAGGGCTCGGATAACGTGGGTCTTTGCCTTCTCCCGCCAAGCCTCGACAAGGCCATCCACCGTCATGCCGTTTTCGGCGGCATGCTGCTCCATAGTCTTGCCCTGTTCCTGAACTTCCTGCTGAGTTTCGTAGATACGTCGGTTGGCGAGTTGCTCCCACATATTGTCGGAGACTTCCACCTTGCTGCGCTCGTGAAGACGCTCCAAAAGTTGCTCGGTGAGCATTTCTCGAACCATGTCGTTCTTGGCGCGAAGGATGCCCTCTCGCAGTTTGCCCTTGAGATCGTCCAAGTTGTCGGTCTTGAGGCTCTGAGCAAACTCATCGTCCACGTCGGGGAGCTTTACGGCGCTAATGGAGTTGAGCGAGACAAGACACTTGTACGGCTTACCCGCCCAGTCCTTCTCCTGGAAGTTATCCGGGAAAGTGAGGTCCAGGTGCTTCATCTCCTCGACCTTCATGCCGCTCAGGGCTTGGTCGAGCTGCGGGAAGGTCTTGCCGACGACGGTCATGAAGTTTCGGCCTTCGCCCTCTTCCCCGTCGAGCTTGATGTTTACAACGGCAACGTCGCCTTCCTGGGCGCCTCGGTCGGTCACGGCGTCTCGGGTCTGGCGCTGCTTTCGAAGCTCTTCGATCTGGTACTCGATCTCTTCGTCGCTAACTTCAGCGGCGGGTCGCTCCACGGGAAGGCCCTTGTAGTCGCCGAGTTCGACGACGGGGGGAAGCGGAACCTTGGCGCTGAATTCGCAAACGCCCTCTTCCTGCTCAAGCTTGACCAACTCGACGGACGGAGAAGTTCCGGGGTCGGGAGTCAGGCTCTCTTGCTCGATGGCTTGCTTATACGCCTTACGGACAATGTTCTCCGCCGCTTCCTCATTCCACTGGCCCGGATCGACCATCTTTTCGATCATATGCTTCGGTACGTGGCCAGGGCGGAAGCCGGGGAGCTTGACGGACTTAGAAATCTGCTTGAGGGCTTTGTCGTAGCCTTCCTTCACCTGCTCCGCATCACAAACGACGGTCAACTTAACGGTACAGGGGTTCAAATCTTCGCGGGTTACTTGCATGACGGTGAATGGGCTTAGGCGCCCCGTTTTGATACGCAAAATTGTACCTACTTGTGGCAGGTCCTAAACGAGACGGCATCTAGAGTCGATACGAACCTGAGTTTCGGATTCCATCCTGCCACGCATTTGTGCCGGAAAGGTTCGACGGTGAGGCAAGGTAGAAAACGGGTTCACCCCCGCCACCTAGGCGGGAGTGAAATACTCTTCGAGTCGCAAGCAACTCGATTGGGTTGGGTCGGAGAAGACCTCAAGGGCCCGGATGAGAGCGGCGGCGGTGTCGATCGAGGTGACACACGGGATACCGGTCTCAATGCAACCGCGTCGAATTCGGGCCGCTTCGCTTTCGCTTGTCTCCGTCAGCGATGGCGTGTTCACCATCAGGCTCACCTTGTTCTCAAGAATGAGATCAAGGATGTTGGGCGATCCGGCTTGGATCTTGTTGACGGTGTGGCAAGGGATTCCGGCGTCGTGCAGGCACTTGGAGGTTCCTGGCGTGGCGGCAATCTTCCGACCGGCGGCGTGCAGACTCTTGGCGATCTCCAAGGCCGTTGCCTTGTCCTCATCCCTAACGGTGATCAGAACAAAGCCATCGCCTTTGAAGTGGATTCCGCTCGCGACCATCGCTTTGTAGAGAGCCGCTTCGTAGGTGCGGTCGATACCCAGAATCTCTCCGGTGGATTTCATTTCCGGCCCCAAGCTGGGTTCGACTCGGCCGAGCTTCTGGAAGCTGAACACCGGAGCTTTCACCGCGTAAAGCAGGGGCTTGGCCAGATTTGGAGCGCCTTCCACAAAAGCGGACTCGGGGATGATCGTTCCGGGAGCGTGAGACTTCACGGATTCAATGAGACCAAATTGTTCGGCCACTTCGGCAAGTCCACAAGGCTCACTCGCTCCCTTCTTCGGCAAAGGAACCAGTTCCCACAGCCCGCTGGCGTAGCCCAGGTCTCGCAGCTTTTCCCCCATCATGCAGCGAGTAGCCAGGTCAACCATCGGGATTCCCGTTACCTTGCTGAGGTAGGGCACGGTGCGCGAAGCCCGTGGATTGACTTCAAGGACGTAAGCGATCTCGTCTTGAATGACGAACTGAATGTTCATCAGACCCTTCACTCCGAGCGCCCTGGCGATTTTGCAGGCGCTGGTGACCATTTGCGCTTGAACATCTACGCTGAGCGAAACCGGAGGATAGACGGCCATCGAGTCGCCACTGTGAACGCCAGCGCGCTCGATATGCTCCATGATTCCGGGGACAAGAGTCTCTTCGCCATCGGAGATGACATCTACCTCCGCTTCTTTGCCAAGCAGATACTTGTCAACAAGAACCGGCTGGCCGGGATTGGCATCTTCAGCCTCCCCATAGAAACGGTGCAGATGCTCTTCTGAGAAGACGATCTCCATGGCACGTCCGCCGAGAACAAAACTTGGGCGGACGAGGACCGGATATCCGACTTCTTGGGCGACTTTCGCCGCTTCCTCTACGGACCGAACCGCTTTACCACGAGGGCGAGGGATATTGAGCGACTCCAGCAGTTCATCGAACTGCTTTCGATCTTCGGCCATCGCGATGGCCTCCGGCGAGGTGCCGAGAACTTGAATGTCGTTTTGCTTCAGTCCCTCAGCCAAGTTGATGGCGGTTTGGCCACCAAACTGGCAGACGACGCCGATGGGCTTTTCGTGAGAGATTACGTCGAGAACGTCTTCCAGCGTGACCGGCTCGAAGTAGAGTCCGTCGCCGGTATCGAAATCGGTAGAGACCGTTTCGGGGTTGTTGTTGACGATGATCGCGCGGTAACCGAGCTTCTCAAGGGCCCACACACAGTGAACACAGGAGTAGTCAAACTCGATTCCTTGGCCGATGCGGATCGGACCGGAGCCAAGGACGAGGACGGTGGGCTTCATTCCAAAATCTTATTCTGACACGTTCTCAGGTCTGGAACCGGAACTTCTGGCCCTCCATCTTCGAAAATTGCTCTCTTTGCGCCTTGTTGAGAAAGCCGAGGAGCTTTCCACTCACCTTTCGCGCTTCACCTCGAATTCGCCCCAAATCAGCCGATTTTCGAACTTTCGCGATTTCCTTTCGCCACCAGGCGGTGTATTTCATCGAAGTGTCAGAAATTTTTTTTCGAACTTCGTCATCGAGTTTCAGTGCGTCGGCAATTTCCGGACTTTGGAGAACGAATGGCCCTTCAAATTGAATCCACAATTCTGTTAATCGCTTCCACTGATCGTCGCTTAGGATGGGTTTGATGTTGGCGTCCAAACGCTCCAGGGGACCAAGCATTCCGGACGCGGACTCTGCGACGGGAACAGACCCAATCGCGTCCACTTCTCGCTGGCTTCGGGTTTGCTGTTCGGGAGTGAGTTGGAGTTCTCCTTTCACCTCGCCCCGCATCGCCACGGAAGCCTTCCCGTTTAGCATTCCCATTGGCATGGGGTTTTGTTGGGCCAGCAACGAGGCGGCAAGCAGGATAAGGATCGAGGTGAAAGAAATACGCATTTCAGTTTTTGGCGAAACTTAAGACGGAGTAGGAACTCCCCTGTTTCCTGATCGTGAAGACAAACTTTTCCTCCAGATTCAGCGTGATCTTTTCATTGGCGCCGTCCTTCTTAGAGGACCAACCTTCTAACATCTGGCGCTCAGTTCCATAGGCCTTCTTGAACGATTTTTCCAGCGTCGTTTGAGGGTTCTTCATGGCCTTGGCCATCCACGCATCGAGAGCGCGCATGGAGGGTTGTTCTTTTTGTTCGCTCACCAGAGTCGGGGTTCCCAAGCGGACGCTGTACGTGACCTTTCTGATAAAGAGCTTTTCAGGACTGGAAGTGAAATAGCTTAGAGGCACGTCAAGCGTGTGCAAAACGACTTCAGCGCCCGGTTGACTGAAGTGGGAGTTGGACTCATCTTCCAGCACCCACACGCCGTCGAACCTCTTGGTCGTGATGTATTTGCCCGCGCTCGGCTTAAGGAAGTAGACCCGATAGCCATAGCGAACGCCTGCATCTTGAATGCCCGGTGCATTCACCACGATTCCGCCATCGAATGTGCTGTTCGGTTGAGCATCGTATTGGTACATCCAATCGAAAGCCTTATCAACGGGAACGACTTTTCCACTTGAGAGTTCGAAGACGCGCATTCGGGATACCGCGCCCATTCTTACCGAAACGGCCACTCTGCCCCGGAAACGAGTTACTGCGCCCGAGAGGCTGGGGTAAGTGGTAGGGAAAATCTCCTCGGCGGCAATGGCTCGAGAGTATGGGCCGAGCATGTTCTCGATATCTTCCCCCGTCGAGCCGTTATTGGTGTCCTTTCTCAGTTTATCGATGAGAATGTCCATCGCCTTGATCACTCCAGCGTCTGGCTTGGCGGAAGCGACGTCGTCAGATCGGAGAGCAAAGGCGTCTCGAAACGCCTTCACATCCGCTTGGGCAGGCGACAAACACAAAGTAAGTGCAAGAGCGAGTGATGTCACAACGCGATTATGGACGCGCTATTTGCCAGTGCGTAACCCTTCGATGGGTCGGTGGTCCCTCAAAAAATCTCGTCAACCGGCACTTCGAGATGGATTCCAGCAGTAAAGTGAGTCGAAATGAATCTCTTCGCCGCCCTTACCCTGCCACTTTTGATAGCGGCTCCTCAAGATAAGGCAGATCTGAACAAGTTGCCTGAGTATGTTCAGACCAAGCACTCCATCCAACTCGGCTCGGGAAGTCTCTCCTATACGGCCACCGCCGGCACCCTTCCGATTCGGAATAACCAGGGTGAGGAAGAAATTCGGATGTTCTATGCGGGCTACACCAAGGAAAATGCCGGCGCCGACCGCCCCATCATATTTGCCTTTAACGGCGGTCCGGGTTCGGCTTCGCTCTGGCTCCACATGGGAGCATTGGGACCCAAGCGAGCGGCGTTGAATGGCGATGGCTCTCTACCAGCAGCCCCCTACAAGTTGGTCGACAATAAAGAGACCTGGTGCGAATGGGCAGACGTGGTGATGGTGGATGCTCCGGGTTGTGGTTACAGCCGTCTCACCAAGCCTGAATTCGGCAAGAAGTATTACAGTGTGCGCGGCGATGCCCAGGCGTTCTCCGAGTTCATTCGAATGTATCTCACGCGCAACAAGCGATGGTCCTCTCCGCTGTTCATCGCCGGAGAAAGCTATGGCGGGATGCGAGTGGGCATTCTCTCCAAGACATTGCTCGACAACGGCATTGGACTTGCCGGGGCGATCATCGTTTCGGGAACTCTTAACTTCGGCAACTTGGATGCGGGACGAGGAAACGACCTGCCTTACATCACCTACCTGCCCACCTACTGCGCGACCGCTTACTACCACAAGAAGCTCTCGCCGCGACTGATGAAAGACTTCAAGAAGTCCATGGCCGAAGCTGAAGCGTTTGCCAGTGGAGAATACGCCGCGGCGCTTACGAAAGGCGATGCGCTGACGGATGTCGAGAAGGACAAGGTGGCGGCGAAGGTGGCGGAGTATACCGGCGTTAGCAAGACGTTCGTGCTGCGAAGCCACCTGCGAATTAGCGACTATCGCTACTACAAGGAACTTCTGCGCGATGAAGGCAAGACGATTGGCCGTTTGGACTCCCGTTTGACTGGAACCGATGCCAACGAATCCGGTGAGGGGCCGGAAACCGATCCGAGTTCCGATGCGATCACTCCTCCCATCGTCTCTTCGCTCTACAACTATCTATCCACCGACTTGAACTACCAAACCGACGTGAAGTACTTCCCTTACAAGCCGGACGGCGGATGGGAGTTTGGCGGGGGCTATGCGGACACCAGCGAGGACTTTCGAGCTTGCTTGGCCGCGAATCCCCACATGAAAGTGATGATCTGTTGTGGCTACACAGACCTGGCGTGTCCGTACTACGCCATTCAATACACCATCAACCATATGGACCTGCCTAAGGCGGCGCGCTCGAATATCGAGTGGACGTACTACATGGCGGGACACATGATGTACATCGACACCGCTTCTCGGGAGAAGCTCCACTCTGACGTGGGAGCCTTCATCAAGCGCGCCAGCGCTAAGAACTAGCTGAGGTGGACCTCACTCGGGAGTTCATCCTCCGTGTCGGTTTCGCTTGGGAAATAGGTTCTCAAGAGATCGCCGGCACGGGAGATCCCGGCAAGAAATCCCGACTTGGGATCATCCTTCCGGATGCCTTCTAGGATGTCGTCCCGGATCGCCTCCCAATCTTGATCCGAGACCTTTCTCGCAATGGCACAGTCTCCAAGAACCACCACTCGTCGCTCAAGTTCTGCGACGTAGATCAAGACGCCTGTATCGGCTTTCGTATCGGTGATGTTGAGACGACGAAACGCCACCGAGGCGGCAGCTTCGACTTCGCTGTCGACTCTTTTTTTCGGAGCGAGAAGCAATCCAAAACGAGGGAACGCGCGACAGAATCCCAAGCCGAACAAGAACCCGGCAAGAAGAATAAGACAGGTCACAAATAGCCCCAGACGGACATAGGGCGCGGCCGTCCAATCGGCAAAGAGGATTCGCTGCCCCAGGACCCAGGAAGCGACAAAGGACAGCAGAGCTACGCCGAAAGCAAATGTTGCCTCCTGGCGTCCGTAATCCCCTGCTCGTCGACTGAGGGCGACTACCAGTTCACCGGTCGTTCCTTTCTCCGCCTCTTTAATAGCGGCGTCGATTTCCGGCTTCGCCATTGATATGGTCCGATACACTTTTACCATGAGCCGCTGGCCCCCCCTCCGCCACTAAATCCCCCGCTAGAACTATTCGAACTGCCCGAACCACTTGAACTTGAGTGATGCGAAGAACTCGAACTGCCGAAGTTACCGAACCCGTCGTCGTTAAAGAATCCAGACCGACGGCGACGATTTGATGAGAAAAGCCAGTCGTCGTCCTCGTCAAATCGGTTGATAGGATATGAAATCGAGGATCCATCAGCAAGCCTAGACAGGGTCACCACCAGAATCGCCAGAAAGACAAAGACTCCAAAGATAAAGACCATAGGTTGCATTCCGTATGCGTTCGGCGAAGTAGCGGATGAGGTGTCGAATTCGGAAGAAGGGTAATAGGTCTGGGACAAGCCAGGATGTGATTTGCGTGGAACAGAGTCAGGAGGAACGCTGACGGGAACTTGAGCGCTTGCCATCTGGACGAGCGCTTTCACACCGGCCATGACCCCTCTGGAATAATCTCCCTGCTTGAAGGCAGGGACAATCGTCGAGTTCATGATGGACTGGCACTGTTGATCGTAGCCATGCCGCCAACCCGCGCCTAAGGTAATTCTGGCTCGACGGTCGCCTTTTGAAACGAGAAGCAAAATCCCCTTGTTTGGAGATTTGCTGCCAATCTGCCAGTGATCGAAGAGTTGTCTTGCATATTCCTCAACCTCGTACCCATGAACGCTCTCAAGCGATGGAATCGTCACGACATAGATGGGCGCTTGATGGTTGCGGGCTGAGGATCCCGACACCTTGTTTACCGCCGAGAGGGTGGAAGAGGACAGAAGATGAGCCTTGTCCACCACGTATCCAGACTTCGGCTTGGTCAGCATGTGGGGGTCTTGCTGAGCCTGGGCCGTTACAATGAGAAGCACCCCCGTCAAGAGCGTTGCAGTCAGTGACTTCATAGTTTTGATAGGAAACCGAAAGAGCATACGTGAGTACCGAGCAAAGGGTTGAAGGCTTTTTACCAAGAGCCCGTGGCGCCTCCACTTGATCCGCCACTATCGGAACTTCCACCGCTATCCCACCCCCCTCCACTGCTCCAGGAGTTGTAGTTATCGCAGGAGTTATAGCTCGATCCCGATCTCCAGGAGGAACTGTATCTTGGGGGCGCAGTAAGCGTTCTGAGGAATCCTCCGGCCCAGCCATCCATGCCGTATCTCACCATGTTTGCCACAAATAGCAGGATCACGACTCCGGCAACTACGGAAACGGGAAGTAGCCACTCTGGCAGCGGGACGCGAGGAACTTGGTTCAAGCGGACCATGGAATCAATCGCCTGGACGCCCGCCATGATTCCGTCGTTATAGGCATCTCTCTTGAACTCAGGGATGATAAATCCGTCCATGATGGTCCGGCAATCTTTATCTCGCTTCCTCGAGACAAATCCTCCCAATTCGATTCTCGCCTTTCGGTCGTACCGAGAAATCAGAAGAAGAACCCCGCGATGGTAA
This sequence comes from Armatimonadetes bacterium 55-13, assembly GCA_001898035.1. Taxonomy (GTDB): domain Bacteria; phylum Armatimonadota; class Fimbriimonadia; order Fimbriimonadales; family Fimbriimonadaceae; genus 55-13. Next base: position 23,795 of record MKRX01000027.1, on the reverse strand, counting down.
TCGGTGTCCCCGTATTGACCGATCCGCCATGCCCGATGAAGCTGTCGGGCGTAGGTCTCAATGTCATACGAACCGACTTCCGAAAGTGAATTCACGGTGACGACAAAGATCGGGGCGTGCGCCAAGCGATCTGAGTTGGCCGAGATCTGGTTGATTTTATCGATGGAGTCCCCGGACAAGAGATGCGCCTGATCCAAGACATAGCCCTCGTCCGGCCGAACCAGGAACCGAACGCCCGATTGTGCCGAGCCGACACGAGCCATGCAGATGGCAAGCAGAAAGAATAAAAACCGCCTCACGTCTTCCCTCCAGACTACTGTACGGAAGTGAATGCGAGGCGGTTGAGTTGACTAGTGAACGTTTGCGATCTGGTCGTCTTCTTGTTCGAACGTTCCGTAGTAGTACGGCGTCTGCGATTCGAACTCGCCGGCGCAGGTGTCAACCATCTTGAAGACCGGCATGACCTTTTGGCGCTCGATCTCTTCACTTGCCTGCTGGTTGTAAGCCAGATCTTCAGAACCGTCCAGCAGCAAACTTCTAATGGCCGGAGATGGAAATCCAATGAGGAACGCATCGGCAACCAGTGTCGCGAGATTTTCGCTCGTCCCCTTAGATTCCTTAGCTTTGAGCAAGCGTTGCTCAATAATCAACAGTCCCTGGATTTTTCGCAAGAACCATGGATCCACGCGGCTGAGTCGGTTGACTTCTTCAATCGAATAGCCACGACGGAGCCCCTCGGCGATGGCCCAAAGTCGCTCGTCGGTCGGTTTGCGAATGGCCTCTTTGAGAAGTTCATCGGGCATGGGTTCTCCCGGAAGGTGGCTCGGGCGGCTCGCCCGAGTTCCGGGGGAACCCATGTACGCCCAGCCTTGGAGCCCCGCTTTCTCTGGATTTTTGCGAATGTATTCAATCTGGTTGTTGTAGTCCGCTTCGTCTCGGATCAAGTGATCGTAGTATTCGCTCAGCCACACCTCGCCGGTTCCGCCCGTGATCTTGTTAATCTCTTTGCTTGTAAACGATTTCCACGAATGAAGAATCTCGGGCAAATTATGATCTCCGAGCGGCTCAACTACCACGTGGACGTGGTTGGGCATCACGCACCACGCGTGAAGATGATAACGTTCGCCATCAAAATGCTTGAGGTTTGCTTCGACCAATTCGGCAATCTTCGGGTCCTTAAGGACGCAACTTCCAGAGCCGGTATTCAGAAGAGATTCAAGCTTGTCGGTGAAGAGTTTTCTTGCCGTGTCTAGTAACGACGCAGATGTCGGCGCTGGAGATTCCATTGCCTTTTTCAGTTCCTCGCGCGCCTCTCGAATCTCCAGTTGCTTCTCAACGGGGAGGGCATCGGAAAGTCGATAGGTGACGGCGTAGACGGCTCCTTCCTGGGTCCAGTGAGGGAGAAAGGCGCCCTTTCTCTTTTGGATTTCCTTTTCGTCGTCAAGGAACGGCACGGACTCGGGCCCACGGGCGAGCCGCCCGTGCCACTGGCCCGAGCCTTGGAACTTGGCGTGGCGGAGGTCCTTTTGTTTGACTTCCAACCCTCGAATCGCCTTCATGAAGGCGGACTCGAAGGTTCGGTCGATGGCCATGACTTCGCCGGTGGCCTTCATCTGGGTGAAGAGCGAGCGATCACCGCTGGCGAACTTATCGAACGGCCAGCGAGGAATCTTGACGACGCAGTAGTCAAGCGCAGGTTCGAAGCAAGCTTTCGTGCTGCCGGTGACCTGGTTATCGATCTCGTCCAGAGTCTTGCCGACCGCGATCTTGGCTGCAACGCGGGCGATGGGATAGCCGGTGGCTTTGGAGGCAAGCGCGGAGGACCGGGAAACGCGCGGGTTGACTTCGATGATGTAGTAGTCGAAGCTGTCTGGGTTCAGCGACATCTGAACGTTACAGCCGCCCTCAATGCCCAGCGCATTGATGATCTTGACCGAGGCGGTGCGCATCATGTGGTACTCGATGTCGCTCAAGGTCTGGGAGGGGGCGATGACGATGGAGTCTCCGGTGTGGACGCCCATCGGATCGAAGTTCTCCATGTTGCAGACGGTGATACAGTTGCCTGCCTTGTCTCGCATGACTTCGTATTCGATTTCTTTCCAACCGAGGAGCGAGCGCTCGACCATGATCTGGCTCCGTAGCGAGAGTTTCAGACCCTTTTGACCGGTCTCCCAAAGTTCTTCTCGGGTGTTGGCGATGCCTCCGCCCGTACCGCCCAGGGTGTAGGCGGGTCGGATGATGCAAGGGTATGGCACCACGTCCAAAATCGCTTCTAGTTGCTCGGGCGATTCGATGATCCAGCTCTCCGGAACCGGCTCTTTGATCTCGCGCATGAGCGAACGGAACTGCTCGCGGTCTTCGGCCTTTCGAATCGCGGAAAGAGGAGTGCCCAGGAGCTTGACGTTGTACTTCTCCAGGATTCCCGCGTCGCTAAGCTGGGTGGCCAAATTCAGGCCAGTCTGTCCGCCAAGCGTAGGAAGGAGAGCGTCGGGCTTTTCTCGGTCGATGACGCGCTCACAGAAGTCGACGTTGAGGGGTTCGATGTAGAGAGCGTCGGCCACTCCCGGGTCGGTCATGATGGTGGCGGGGTTGGAGTTGATCAGGACAACTTCATGACCCTCTTCCTTGAGGCTCTTGCAGGCCTGAGTTCCCGCATAATCGAACTCCGCCGCTTGACCGATGACGATGGGACCGGAGCCGATAACAAGGACCTTCATTCCAAAGAGATATCCTACCCCGCACGTCGTCCGTTTCTAGGCCGAAAGATCAAAAATCAGATAAGATCCGTTGAGAAAACTCTCAATATCTCGACTATGGAATTAAATTCCCATAGCGTCAAAATCAAAGGAGTACTGGTCACTAACATGATTCAAACTAACGGGAGTAAATTCCTCAGTGGCTCTTCCCTTGGCCAATCTGTCCACTAGCTTAAGCCTAGAAAGCCGGGCTCCTGAATCGTCAAGATATATTTCGTATGTAGGTAATCCGCCCCTTTGTGCCAGACGAACAACCCCTAAGTTCTTCAAAACAATAAGCCCCTTCTTAATCCAGCTTCGCAACTTTTCATTAGGAACTCTTGGATATTTACTAACGGCTTTTTTAGCGATATCCTCTTCCGAAAACTGGATACTAATGTTGTTTCCCATCGCGATATCATCACGATGAGACTCGTCTAGCAATGAATTAATAATCGGCATTATCACCTCAATTATTGTATACACCGGAGGCGGAGTATCGTTCACAAATGGACATTCTCCAGATTCCAAAAGTGATTCTCGATCGCACTTTGGCGAAAATCCCCTTTTTTCGACGAACCAATGATTCAAATCAAACTCTGTTCCAGGCTCCCCAGCATTTATTTCTCCAAATTGACCATTTTGCCCTCCAAACTTTCTGTATGTAAATTTTATATACTCGCCGTTTACCGCTTGCCCCTCATAATGCGCTTCTGTTACAACAACAGAACCCGGCCCCAAATGGCTACAGTTTGCTATACTCTCGCAAGCTGCTTCGTCATTGGATCCGGCTACTATTAGCATCACATCGCCTTTTCGAGTAGGAACAAGACCGACCTTATCTTCTACCTCAGCAGAACAAAGTCGCTTATATGAAGATAGTTGGACGAGATCATTATCACTTTCACCATCGGGCCGCCACATCGTCTTAAACTCGCAGATCACGTGATAGCCGTTAGAGAATCCAAACATAAAGTCGGGGGTATACCCATTAACATTCGGAAACCGATTACGTTCAGTGACCTTAACTAAACTTGTATCTTTACTCCAAGTCTTACAAATGGCACCATCTAGTGACGAAACTATCTTATTCTTATAAGAATAATTATTGATATCTTGATCAATAATTCTCCTAAACTCCTCGACCTTTGCTTTAAAAGCTTCGGAAAGAATAACCTTTCGGCTCTTGGTTTTTGATTTCATCGGCCCACTGATCCTTCTCTTTCTTCAATTTCCGACACAATTGACCTAAATCTTTCAACAAATGCTGCAGGCAATCTTTCGTCAGAAATCATAACTAGATTTCCCAGTTCATCAATGGAAATATGGCAACTAACTCCCGAAACAAAATCAACTAAACATAAGGGATATCCACGTGCTTCATCAAGCACAGATACATAAGCCCCTTTTTCTCTTTGAAGATACTCACCCACACGCATCAAACCGACTCTCAAATTTTCGACCCGAAACGGAACACTTGTGCCAGAAAAATCTGACGTCACAACAGAGAACTCCTCTGTTGGTACATCTTGCAAGCTCGTTAAGAACCGATTCGCCAACTCTCCGACAAGAGTTAAAGGAGGATATTCGATTGACCACCTCTCAATAAGCAATCGGCATCGAGAGTCTGCCCTTACCCTTAGCACCTCTTCGTTCATCCCGCTCATAGCTCGAACCTTTATCCCCTCGAGCACCCTGTTTTCTCGATTAACTCTATCCAGCACCTCACCCAGATCCTGGACTCCATGCAGTTGAAGCTTCGAGTTATCGGCTTTTGATCTAGCCCTAAAATGAAGGACTTCAAGGCGACAATCAAATTTATCAGCTAGTTTGTCGAGTTGAACTGCAACCTCATCTGTGGGAACATACGGCTTGATTGCTAATGGATATAAAGCCCCCTCTAACCTCTCGACACTATGAAGATATGAATGCGAGTCAAGCTCGGCAACAAACGCCGCAATGGGCCATTCAACATTCATCAGAAGAAAACTTCCCCCCACCGACCTTCCCAAACGATTTGCTGTTGGCGGGATAGTAGTCACGGTGTTCAATCTTATCCCTCCCTCGATTTTGGAGCTCTGTAAAGAGTCAAAGAGCCTTTCTCTTCGCCTAATAATCTCATCTGGCGCAGCTCTCAGAATAATTGGAGAGATTCGAAGCTTGCGATCCCCTTGTGCAAAAACATGACCACCGGGTGTCGTTACTTCCAACAGGTCGCGAATGCTCATGTTCATAATAGTATACTTACGTCTACACATTCGACATAGAGAAAGATCGAAAGAATTTCCTCTACATGAAAACGATCCTCGTTCGCAGTCTCTGGCGTCTTTTGTAAGGTTGGCACAAGCGATGAGCCTAGTTCCAGACATGAACCGACGCCTGAAGCCCGACCTATCCATAGTTAGGACCTGAAACCCCCTCCCATCCGGTAACGTTCCTTTGTATACTTGCGCCAAGCGCAACGATAAGGAGAAAGCGAAAGATATGAGCCTCTGGGACAAGATCAAGGGCGAATTTATTGACATCATCCAGTGGACCGATGACACCCAAGACACGATGGTGTACCGGTTCGAGCGGTATGGCAACCAGATTAAGAACGGCGCACAGTTGACCGTTCGCGAATCTCAAGTGGCTGTGTTCGTGAATGAAGGCCAGATCGCCGACGTGTTCCAACCGGGCATGTACACGCTGAGCACGGAGAACATGCCGATTCTTTCCACCCTCAAGGGTTGGAAGTACGGCTTCAATTCCCCGTTCGTTGCCGAGGTTTACTTCGTCAACACCAAGCGATTCACCGACCTGAAGTGGGGCACCATGAACCCGATCATGATGCGCGATCAGGACTTCGGCATCGTGCGCGTCCGAGCTTTTGGCTCCTACACGATCTCGGTCAAGGACGCTTCCCTGTTCTTGAAGAACGTGGTCGGCACCGACGGCGAATTCACGAAGGACGAGATCGTTGGACAGATCCGCAACGTCATCGTTTCCAAGTTCAGCGATGTTCTGGGCAACGCCAAGATTCCGGTCTTGGACCTGGCTGGCAAGTACGGGGAGATGGGCAACTTCCTCGTCGAACAGGTTCAGCCTTCCGTAGACGAATACGGACTTCAGCTTCACCAAATGCTGATCGAGAACATCTCGCTTCCGCCGGAAGTCGAGGAGGCCATCGACAAGCGGTCCAGCATGGGCGCGGTGGGCAACCTGGACAACTACATGAAGTTCCAAGCGGCGCAAGGCATTGGCCAGGGCGGCGGCACCATGAGCGACATGATGGGCGCTGGCATGGGAATGGTCATGGCTCAAAACATGGCCAATCAGATGAACCAAGGCGGCGGTGGCGCAGCGGCAGCTCCCCCTCCCATTCCCCAGGAGTCTTCCTATCACGTTGCGGTCAATGGAGCCCAGACTGGCCCCTTCACCGTCAGCCAGCTCACACAGCAGGCGGCCAGCGGTCAGCTGACCCGCGAATCGCTGGTCTGGAAGCAAGGCATGGCGGCATGGACCACGGCCGGAGAGGTTCCTGAGCTAAGTTCCGTCTTTGGCTCTGTCCCACCACCCCTACCGCCGCAATAATGAGTGCTCCCGCCAATACCGTTGAGAAACGATTCCCGTGTGGACAGTGCGGAGCGAAGCTTGCCTTCGCTCCGGGCACCCACTCGCTAAAATGCGAGTACTGCGGATTCGTGAATGAGATTCCTCAATCGGAAGAAGAGATTGAGGAACTCGATTTTCATGCTTATCTTGAGATCGCCCGCCAGGAATCGGTGCCGGACCAGGAGCAGACGGTTAAGTGTTCTGCCTGTGCCGCCGAGTTCACCGCTCGTGGCGACGCGACCTCGGACACTTGCCCCTTCTGTGGATCGCACTCGATCATCACGGTAGCCGCCGAAGTTCGCATTCGGCCCAAATCGCTGCTGCCGTTCAAGTTCACCATGCAGATGGCGCGGGAGGCCTACGAGAAGTGGATCAACTCTCGGTGGCTGGCCCCCAATGCGCTCAAGAAGTTTGCCCGGGAGACCGGCGGGTTGCAGGGGATGTACATTCCCTACTGGACTTACGACTGCAACACCACCACTTGGTACAACGGCATGCGCGGCATCCACCGGTATCGCACGGAGTACTACACCGACTCCGACGGCAACCGACAGAGCCGAGAGGTTCGGGAAACCGACTGGTACCCCTGTTCCGGCACCGTTTTCGACCAGTTCGACGACGTGCTGGTGAACGCCACTGATGCGGTCCCCCCCCAACACGCGCAAGCATTGCGAAACTGGGACTTGCCGGATCTGGTTCCTTACGCGGACGAGTACTTGAGCGGCTTCCGCACCGTTCGATACAAGACCGGCCTTGAGGACGGGTTCGACGTGGCGAAGGGGATCATGGAGCCGACCATCGACCGCTCGATTCGTTACGATATCGGCGGCGATGAGCAGAGGATTCTCTCGAAGAAGACTCAGTACGATGCCATCACCTTCAAGCACATCTTGCTCCCTGTATGGCTTGGCGCTTACCGGTTCCAGGACAAGGTGTACTCGTTCCTCGTCAACGCTCGCACGGGCGAAGTCAAGGGCGATGCGCCGATCAGCGTTTGGAAGGTCCTCGGCCTTGTGTTACTGGGTCTGCTGATCATCGGCGGCATCTACTACTTCAGTTCGAAGAAGTAGTCTGGCGACTCGCGACTTGGAGTTGGCGATTCGATGACGGGGATCTGGGGGATGCAATTTGCATCCCCCATTTTCATGTTGCTTGTCGTATAATTCACCCGGCGCATCGGGCGCATCCGGGTCCGCGGAAAGGGTTTAACCTACCGAAAACAACTTGTTACGAAGCCACACCTTTGTGCGGCCCAACTGCGGACCTTGGGCGAACGCATGGAGGTCTGAATTGAATCAACAACTACCTGAGCGCCCCGACCTGGAACACCTGAAGGGTCAAGCCAAAGCGCTCCACAAGTCCCTCGAAACCGGCGACGCCAATGCCCTTGCGCGAATGCTTGACCTGCCCGGACAAGCGCCGTTTAAGTTGGCCGACGCCCAACTCGCGATCGCGCGTGAATACGGTTTTCCCAGTTGGGCGGCGCTCAAGCGTCATGTGGAAGGCTACGCCGACCGACGCACCGCCTTCTTCGCCGCTCTGCGTGCGGGGGATCGTGAGCGCACTCGCCAACTGATCGAAACCGACCGGTGGCTGATCGATGCCCGCGATCCCACTAGCTTTGGGGCGGCCCCCATTTACGTTGCCGCCAACCGGGGAGACAAGGCGCTGATCGACCTTCTGATTGACGCGGGAGTCGATATCGATGGCAGAAGCGACTGGTGGGCGGGCAGCTTTGGCGCTTTGGACAGCGCCAGCCCGGAGATTTCGGATTATCTGCTGAAACGCGGCGCAACGCTCACTCCTCACGCCGCCGCCCGATTGGGCATGGCGCCTGAGCTCAAGGAGATGATTCGGCGAGACCCTGAAGTCGTTCATCAACGAGGGGGTGATGGTCAATTCCCTTTGCACTTTGCCAAGACGCCTGAGATTGTGGATCTCTTGGTGGACGCGGGCGCAGACGTAGAGGCCCGAGACCTGGATCATAACTCCACCGCCGCCCAGTGGCGGGTGAAGGACACCCCCATCGTCCGCCGCCTCCTCGAGCGGGGAGCAAATCCAGATATTTACCTGGCGATTTCGTTGAACGATCTGGACATGGTCAAGCGATTCGTCGAGGAAGATCCCGAGGTGGTGAACCGGCAGATCGGCGATCCGGAGGACACGCAGGTAAAGCCCGCCGAGGGCGGCAACATCTACATTTACGTGATCGGGAACTTCCGCCCCTTCCAATTGGCTTGGAACCTCGGCCGGTTCAAGATCTTCGACTACCTATTCGAGCACGCCTCGGTCAAGAATCAGCTCCTTGCCGCTTGCTGGAAGGGGGACTCCGAGACCGCCAAGAAGCTGGCCAACGACCACCCCGAGATCGTGCCCAATCTCCCGGGCTCCGATATGGCGATGATCGCCCATGCGGCGTGGGATCGGCGGACTTCTTCGGTGAAACTCATGGCGGAGTTGGGTTTTGACGTGAACACCCAAGCGGGAGAGGCCGATTCGGCGCCGATCGATCGCGCGGGCTTTCACGGGTTCTATGACGTGATCGAAGTTCTACTGCCCTACCAGCCCCGGCTCGATATCAAAAACGCATTTGGCGGCACCCCCCTCGGGGCCACTCTGTATGGCTCCATTCACGGGTGGCGAAAGGATGGCAACTATCCGCGTTGCGTGGAACTCCTGCTGGAAGCGGGCGCCCCGCCGCCCAAGGAACCCGCCGGACCGCCGGAAGTGAGGGCGGTCTTGGCTAAGTTCGGAATCACCTAAAAGACGACAACTCCCCTCACGCTCCGCCCATTCAACATATCGTCATACGCTTCGTTCAGTTGGTCCAGCGAGTATCGATTGCTGACCAACCGATCCAGCGGCAAGCGATGGGTTTGGAAAAGGTGGGCGTAGAGGGGAAAGTCTCGACTCGTATTCGCCGTTCCGTAATAGGAACCCATCACCGTCTTTTCTTGCCGGACCAGGGTGGCGCCGGGGATGTTTGTCGCCGAACCCACCGCGCTCAAACCACTGAACACGACCGTGCCCCCTGGGCGGGCAAGTTCGACCGCCCATTCTTGAAGCTCGGGCTTTCCCACCGCTTCAAAGACATAGTCCGCGCCTCGTCCACCGGTGGCTTCCAAGATGGCGGCTTGCGCCTCGTTAGGATGGAGCGCTTTGTCCGCGCCGAGGCTCTTGGCCGCTTCCCGGCGGATCTCCAACGGGTCGATGGCGAAGATCGGATCGGCGCCGGTGAAGCGAGCGCCCATGATGGTGCTAAGACCAATGCCCCCCGCGCCAATCACCGCGACGCTTGAACCAGGTCGAACACGGGCGGTATTCAGAACGCTGCCTACGCCGGTGGTCACCGCGCAGCCGATAACGGCGGCGATCTCCGGCGAAAGGTCTTCCGGCATCTTCACACAGCATGGAGCGGGAACGACGCAACGCTCGGCAAAGCAAGCGAGGGCCGAGTAGTGATAGACGGGCTGGCCATCCATTGAGAGACGGGTTGTGCCGTCGAGCATCGTCCCCGCCCAGATCGGCCCAACGTAGGTATCGCACAGGCTGGGACGCTCGGCCAGGCAGTAAAAGCAATGACCACAGTTGGGCGCCCAGTTCAGTGCGACCAGGTCCCCCACTTCCAACCCGGCGACGCCCTCGCCTATCGCCTCGATATAGCCCGCCCCCTCATGACCCGGGACCAAGGGCATGGGGTGCTTGGTGTCTCCGGTGACCAAATGCCAATCACTGTGGCAGACTCCGACCGCCGCGACACGAACCAACACTTCCCCGGCTTGAGGCGGCTGCAAGTCCAGTTCACGAATATCGAACGGAGCCCCAACGTCAGAGAGAATCGCCGCGCGAATCTTCATGGACACAATCTACCGCTCGGTTTGCGATATCGATCAAGAAAATGCAGTAGAAAGAGGCGACGATCCTTGCAAACCCTTCACCTTGCCTCTGGTCAAGTCATCCATATGCGTCCGATTCGGACGGATGATGCGTGGCATTTGAACGAGGGTTTCCGAGCGCTCAGCAAGGAATCGATCTATAACCGCTTCCTCTTTGCGAAGAAGAACCTCACCGCGAACGAACTTGCCTATCTGACACATTGCGATCAGCGCAATCACTGTGCGTTTGTGCTCGCCGACGTCACACCTGGCGCAGAAAGACGAGGACTGGGTGTGGGGCGATGGATTCGCGACCCAGAGCAGCCCGATACGGCGGAAATTGGAGTGGTGGTTCTCGATGAGTTTCAGGGGCACGGCCTTGGAACCGCACTTATCTCTCGACTAGCCCAAGCGGCTCAGGAAGCAGGTATTCGTTACCTGCGGGCGGCATCTTTGGCCGAAAACCGGGCAGGCGAAGCAGTATTGAGCAAGGCCGGGATGATTCGAGAAAGCCGAGTCTCTGAAGGAGTACGAGAGTGGCTTATCGATCTCGGCGATTCCGCCATTTTCGAACGGTCTTAGAATCCGGGTAGCCGTTTAGACTTGTCAAGGGCTAAAACAAGAGTGCCCATGACTAGCGCACTTGTTCTCTTCCTTTCATGTACTGCAACGACATTCTCGCTAGACAAGAGCGTGTACCGGCCCGAAGAGACCATCCGGGCGACCTGGAGTGGATCGAGCGGTGGGCAAAAGGATTGGGTGGGATTCTATCCAACTCCGGGTAACGCGCCCATCCGTGGTAAGTCCAACGGCCCCGCAACACTTTGGAAGTACTGCGATGGCAAAGCCAATGGCAGCCTGACATTTGACAAGTCGGGCCTTCCCCCAGGCCAATACGTTGCTCATCTGCTGAAAGAGGATGGCTATGTCGATCTTGCACCACCGATTAAGTTCCGAATTCTTCCGCCCCCGGGGGCAAAGCCTCGATTTCTCGTTGGAGAGATTCACCTTCGGCACGCCGTCACGAGCCAGCCTTATCTAGCGCGGATTTCTGGATATGCCGTAAATGTCGATTCTTTTGCCAAGGTGACTGGACCCAGTTGGGTCAAGGTTTCAGCCGATGGTCTCATTTCGGGGACGCCGGGGTCTAAGGACTCGGGAGACGTTCGCTTAACGTTGTCCGCACGCATGGGTACGGAGAAGATTTTTGCCCAAGCTTCGTTTAATGTGCAGCCGAAAGGGAAGGAGAAAGTGAGTTCCCTCTCGGTTCTCAGCTACAACGTATGGGTTGGACTTGGTGGAGTGAAGGACGGTCTGCGAAAGGGCCTGGAGTCCATCGTCCAAGCTGATGTGGATATGGTTGGCATTGTGGAACCCGGTCAAACGCCACAGGTTCTGGGCGAAAAATTGGGATGGCATCACGATCCGGATGGTTTTATCAGCAAGTATCCGTTCACCAAGCTATCTTCCGGTAGCGGTTTTTCGCTTTACCGGGTAACGGTCGCGGAATCTCCTCGCAAGCAACTGATCGTGGGGGTCTGCCACTTTGACTATCAGCATTACGTTCCCTATCTGGCCCAAAAGAAGGGCACGACTACGGAAATGCTCATGGCCGAGGAGAATGCTTCCCAACGTCCGCGGCAATATCGAGAGTTTGTGGCCGCCGCGGCCCCGTATCTCAACAATACAGATCGTGAGCCGGTGGTGGTCATGGGCGACTTTAACACTGCCTCTCACTTGGATTGGACGGAAGCGAACCGGAAGAATCACGCTGGCCACGCCCTAGACTTTCCTGGCTCTATCCTATTCGAAAAGGCCGGGCTGATCGATACCTACCGAACCCTCCATCCCGACCCAGCTAAAGACCCCGGAGTAACTTGGTCTCCCATTTATGTCGGCGATGAGCCTCGTGATCGGATTGACTTTGTTTACAGCAAGGGCGAACGCTTTAAGCCGCGCGAATCGAAAGTTTATGTCACCAAGGTGGAAAGCACCGCTTCAAGCTGGCTTGCCACGGGCAATGGCGCAACCGAAGCGATTCGGAATAACACATGGCCCTCTGATCATGCGGCGGTCTTAACGCGTTTTCGCTGGCTTCCGTAGCATAGACGAATCCCTATCGTCGAAAACGTTGGCGGGACTTCCATGCTCTCCCCACCCGCGTGACGACGGCAACGAATTTCACCCTTCATGGCCGCCAGTTGTCCTGAAGACTTTGTGCTGGCGTTCGTCAGACTTCCGCGGCCCTTAGCCTTCAGACATTCTATAGGCCCCTGATTCGAGCCGTTGGATGAGAGAACGAGTCCAACTGGCGTTTGCCGCCAGTGACCCGCTCCAAAGTGAAAGCAGGTCCGAGGTGTGGGGGGCGTCTCTAACGTGAGCAAACTTAGGCGCCATCGCCTCCAGACCGTTTCGAGTCGTCATTGCCCGCCGATGCTGGTCCTTGAGAATTTCGATCACCCGGCGGCGCGGCAAACACTCCATGAAGGCAACACCTGTTCCAAGCTCCTCAAGGTCGAAACTTCCAAGAGCCGATTCGAGCAATTGAATGAACTCTGCCTCGCCCGCTTCCGTTAGCTCGTAGAGAGTACGTCCCGGCCCTTCTTCACTGGGCTCTCTTCCCACCTCGTTCAGCTTCTCTTCCTTCGTCAGCTGCTTAAGGGCGTGATAGATGGAGCCCGGCTTGACTCGGGTCCATGTCTCCACATGCCAGGCCACCAACTCTTGATGAACCGCGTATCCGTGCGTCCGCCCTTTGAGCCGCACCATGCCAAGAACCAGAAGTCTAACCACTGCCATATTGATCACTATTCAAACTTGACTACATATACCCAAACCTGGTAGATTCATCTATTCAAACTTGACTACTGAATCCAAACAATGACAAATCCAATCTATTTTGAAGTCCATGGCACAGGATCGCCCTTGCTCCTATCCTTCCCGCTGACCGCCTCTCCATGGCCTGGAGATCCAGATCTAAAAGTTCGAGACAGCTATCTGGAAAGACTGACGGACCGATTCCAAGTCGTCATCGCGGACTATCCAAAGCTTGGCCCCGAGATTGGAAAAGGGAGTGCCGTCCCGCCAGAGCAATTCACGGCTGAGCGAGCTTGCGCCGACCTTCTCTCTCTTGCCGATGCCGCTGGATTTGACCAATTCATCTTTTGGGGTTACTCCTTTGGCGCCGTCATGGGCTTGCAACTCGCCGCTCGCACGGATCGCCTCAGCGCGTTGATTTGCGGAGGATGGCCGCCCCTTGGCGCTCAGTACGCCGACATGCTCACGATCACCCGAAAGATGGCGGACACTCCCGACATCCCCGTCTCGGTAGACCAATACGTAACTTATTGCGAGAGCATTCAAGTTTGGAATGAAGTCTCGCCAAGTTGCCCCAAACTGGCCATTTATGGGGAGTTGGATGAGATGGACTATCCAGACGGAATCAGCTTGCGGATTGCGCCCACGATTCGAGAACACCGGGCTGAGTTAGAGGCTGATGGCTGGACGGTTAAAGAAATGACTGGACACCATCACGGCTTATTTCAAGATGCCTCGGCTATGGTGCCACCGGTGAGGGAGTGGTTAGACTCCCTCGTTAACTAGGCAAGAACCGCTTTATACTCGCCCATCTGCTCGACAAAGTCGGTGAAGTAAGGGCGGGAATCCCACGGGCCGGGGGCGGCTTCTGGGTGATATTGGATGGAGGCGGCCATGAGTTCCTTCACGCGAATCCCCTCCACCGTCTCGTCATTGAGGTTGAGCTGAGTAACTTCTGCGCCGGTCCCGTTCAGAGACGAGGGATCGACCGCGTAGCCGTGGTTCTGGGAAGTAATGGTGACCTTTCCGGTGATCAGGTCCTTCACCGGGTGGTTGGAACCTCGGTGACCGAATTTGAGCTTGTAAGTGCTTCCTCCGACCGCGTGGCAAAGGAGTTGATTGCCGAGGCAAATTCCGAACATCGGTCGCTTGCCCAAGAGTCCGCGCACGGTCTCGATAACGGGCTCCAGCCGCGAGGGATCGCCCGGTCCGGGGGAAAGCAAAATTCCGTCCGGTCGGTAGGACATGACTTCTTCGACCGAGCTGGTGGCGGGAAGAACGATGGAGCGGCAACCGGCGGCGGCAAAGCGACGAAGAATGTTGTACTTCAGACCGCAGTCCAAGACCACCAGGTTGTGCTTGTAGGGAGCTTCCGGCTCGTTGACGTTCTCGCGTCCGGCAATTCCCCAGGCGTAGGGAGCCTTGGTGGTGACGGTGTAGACAAAGTCCTGGTCGTCGTAGCCCGTCGCCTTCTCGATGGCTTCAAATCCCTGATCGGGATCATCGCAGACCGCGCCCATGGTGACACCGGCGCTTCGGATCTTCTTGGTGATGGCACGGGTGTCTAGGCCCTGAATCGCAACGGTTCCGCGCTCCTCTAGCAACTGGTGGACCGACTTGGTTGCTCGCCAGTTGGAGGGGACTTCGCAGGCTTCCCGAACGATGAGCCCGGTGGGTTGAATTCGATCCGATTCAAAATCGTCTTCGTTGATCCCATAGTTCCCGATGAGGGGATAGGTGAGAAGAACAATCTGTCCGGAGTACGAAGGGTCCGTGAGGATTTCTTGATAACCGGTCATGCCGGTGTTGAAAACGACCTCGCCGGTCGTCACGCCCGATGCGCCGAGCGCTTTGCCTTCGTAGATGGTGCCGTCGCTTAGAACTAAATACCGCTTCAAGGTTGATCGCGGTCCGTCGCGCGCCACGTTGCCGCGACCTTCAGACCTTTCAGATAATACCAGGAGTCCTGGCCCCGTCGGGACCCCTGGCAACGCAGTTTAGAGCTTCATCTTCTGGAATACAAAGTCTTCCGCTGGTTGCCCTTCGTCTTCGATCCGAGCATTGATCGTGCCATCCGACTTCTTGGTATAGATCACGCGCTGGGGAAAATCGTGTTTAAGATTTTCAAAAACGACCTTCTCCTTGGTCAGCTCCTTGATCGGGAACGCGGTGATATTGCCCGCCTTCTCTCTCTTCGGATTGACCTCTACGTAGAGCACCATCCCATCTTCGGTGTCTTCGATCCGAGAGATCTCCTTAAACGCGGACTTGCCGGGGACCAAGAGTCGGCTAAAGCCCATGAGGAGCCCGCCCGCGGGCGTGGACCAATGCTCTTCATAGGTCCCGCCCCACTTCTGGCAAGTCCAAGAGCCAGCCATCCAACTCAATTCGTCTACCTTCGCATCATGAGCGGTTGCTCCCATTGCCAACACCAACCCTATTAGTTTTGTTACCATCTGGCGCCTCTTTCTGATCGGTTCCCCATTATCTTCCGGGATCAACCCGTTTGGCAACGGCGGCAACCAGGGGATCGACCGATTTCCTTAACTCGGTGAGTTCGCTTCGGAATTCCTTGGGACACCGACCATCGAGGGCAAGCATCGCTTGAATCTTGACTCCTCTTCTCGGGTCGCTGAGTGCCTTTCCGATAAGGGCGAGCGCCTCGGGTGAGCCCGCCGCGCCAAGGATCTCGATTCCGATCCGTGCGGAACGCTCAGAGGGACTCTCGACCAACGGCTGCGCCGTCACGAGCGCACGGTCCGGGAACTGGCCTAAGAAGTCGATGGTTGCCTTGCGGTCGACCAGATCTTCGGACTGAGCAAAGGGCTCCAGCTTCTCATAGGCTCGGATGTCACCGATTTGAGCCAGCGACACCAGGGCTCCCGACTGAGTTTCCCCACTCAGAAGATTCAGGAGTTCTGGAACGCATTCCTTTGCTTGCAGGACGCCAGCCGTTCGGATCGCGACGGAGCGTAACACGGGCCGTTTCAAGGCCGGGAGAAGGCTGCCAGCCGCTTCCGCGATCCCCGCGTCCTGGCAGATCAGGATCGCATTGAGGGCGCGCTTGTCCTCCGGCGAGGCGATCTCCGTCACCACGTCTTTCTTTGCCAGCCCGCCCACCTCGCGCGCCACCCAAGCGATGGCCCTCAGCTGACCGGGAGTGGCGGTCGAGAGCTTCTTGGCAAGCATCCATTTGACCGCCGGCTCTCCGATGGCAATCAATTCGTCCAACGCTTTGCCCGCGACATCCGGGGCGCCGTTCGCCGCCCGCTCAAGCAGAGCTTCCATCTCCGCGTCACCCTGAATCGATTTGGAGCCCGGTTTGGGAGGCCCTGTTGGAGCGTTGGGATCTAGCGGAGGCGGCTTCGGGGCGTAAGAGATGGCGTCGTACGCAACCGACCACTTGGTCCCTGCTGTCGCCTGACCGTTGTCTAAGCCGTCCGCGTAGTCGTCCATCCCCGCCAAATCGCAAAAGACCGCCAACGAGCCCGACCCGCGAGCGGGGTTTCCGACGGCGGGGGGCCCCATGTACTGATCTTCGCCTGCCGCATCCAGGAAAATCGCCATGCCATTCGCGTTCGCCACTCCTGGTCGATCCCCTTGCCCGGCGTAAACATCCGCTCCCGACCGGTCAAGCAAGACCGCCGCCGAGGCGTCATGTCCAAAGGCGTGACCATTTCCTGCCCGCAACAGGTAGTTGTCGCCCCCGGCCAAGTCAAAGAGATAGGCTCCCGAATAGCGACTGGCGCAGGCTTGGGCCTCTCTGGAGGCCGTGTAAGAGTCCGCCCCCGATTGGTCAAACAGGGAACCGACCGAGAAATCCGAAGCGGCCGCCTGACAGCCAACTCCGCCGACGTAAACGTCGTCCCCCGCCAGCTCTGTGAGTAAACCCATCCCACCGGCAAGGTCAGATTCACCGCCTCCCCAACCTTGGGCCTTTGAATCAAACCACTCAGGATCAAGCGAACTTTGAATCAAACCGCCCGACCGATAGGTATCGCGTCCTGCCTTATCGATGAGCCAACCAACCCCCTGAGTGCGCCCGGCGCCCTGCCCCATGAATCCGAGCGAATAGTGATCGTCCCCCTTGGTGTCCAGGAGCATTCCGATCCCGAAGAATCCAAATCCCTGAGCAAGCGCCCCGCTTTCGTAGAGGTCGCTCCCATCGTCCTTCAGGAGCACCCCGACGCCAGCCAACCCACTGCCAAAGGCGAGGGAACGACTGCGGAAGGTGTCGTTCCCGCCCAGATCATAAGCCAGACCGATTCCTAAGACACTGGCCCCAATGGAGAGATCGGGTACATCGTAAACGTCGTCGCCCGCCACGTCGATCAAGAGCGAGGCGTAACCCACGCCCGCACCATAGCGACCCACGTAGCGATCGTTCCCACCAAAATCGATGCAGAGGGCGGCATCGGTGGAATCGTGAAGGTCGTTCCCCGTTCCTCCAATCTCCACCACGGTCCCGTTGATGCTCACCTTCAGAGGTTGATCGAGTTTGATTTGGGAAGCAAGATCACGCAGTCTTGGAAGTTCTTCCTGAACGTCTTGGGCAAGGAACTGCGCGCCATACCGAATCCATTTCAAATCGCACTTGGCCAGCAGCGCGAGAAGAGTGGCCCGAGACGGCATCGGCTGCTTGACGAATTCGAACTTGATGGAGGGTTGTCCGGTCGCCCAACGGGGAAGGCCCTCGATCAGGGTCCGGCGCTCCTCTGGGCTCAGATTCGCCGTGCCCTGCTTCACGCACTCGTTCGCATAGTGGAGGGAGACCAAAAGTCTTTTTAGGCTAGGGCGAAGCGCATCCGGTACCTCCTCGGGAAAGGAGATTTCGGGCGAGTTCTCCGCCTCAAATCCTTCGGGATCGCCAAAGATCTTGGTTCGCAGATGACCAAGCAACTGCGCGACGCTACGACTGCTGCTCGTTGCGTGCAGGGCCATCAGCGAATCTACTGCTTTGAGAGGTTGGCTTGCCGCCTCCTGGATCGCCGGGAATCGGAGTGGATCGGCGGGATATACCGGGTGGAGATCCAGATCTCGCAAGGTCATGTTGCCGATATACAGCGTATCCGTCAGCCCTTGGCGTTCCGCCGGTGTGAGTTGAGCATGACTCACCAGGGCCAATCCCCAGAGTCCAACGGCAACGGCGATCCGGCGCATAGATTCGAGTGTAGCCGCTAGGGGGCCATCACCTGGTCCACCCAGGTGGCTAAATCTCGTGTGGACAGACGCTCTTCCAACGCCCGCTCGTCGAACGGAATCACGTTGGCGCCTTGATCCTTGGTCTCGTAAGTCACGCCCAGTCCAGGTCTATCTGAACGAGGAGCGAGCAAGGTGAGCCGCGTGGGGGTGTCTACCGCGCTTTCGAGAAGCCCCTTCAGAAATCGTTCATCGAATTCATGGGTGAGCCATCCACGCTCATCAATTCTCTCGTCTCCGGCGAGCCTTTCGAAGGCATTGAAAACGATCAGAGTGGATTGTCCCTTCAGCGCCTGCGATCGGAGTTCCTCCAGTTTCACGTTTATCCCGGTTCCAAACAACCTTCGATCCCCGTGGCGATAGCCCACCAGACGGGTCAAGCCCGCCAACCGCAGAGAATCACTCAAGACCATAGCTGGCTCACCCCGGCGGAGCGCAAGGTTAGGCGCCTTCGTCCGCATCCCCTGCCCCCATGGCCAGAGCAAATTGATCGGCAATAGCCCCTCGTCTACACGCCGCTCGTTCATTTCGAGTTCGGCAAGGATATTCACCGAATCATCGATGAATTGCCTCAGCGGACGCTCATAGTCCCCCTCCGGGAGGCAAGCTCGATAGGGTTGACCATCGGCCTCGGTAGCCGTGGTCGTCCCGATATCTCCCATCCCTTCCCAGACCAACCCGTGGTCCACCCCTTCTCCTGCCACCACCGTCAAGCGAGGGGTATTCAGCCGTTTCGCCAAGGAAAGCACCAGATCGACTTGCTCAGGCGGGAGGGCCAAAGGGTGCTGCGAGATGACACCATCGGTAAGGGAAAGCACCGAGAGGTGATAGTGCGTGGAACGTTCGGGCGGATCCGCGCCGAGCGCCGAGACCGTGAGCGGCCCCTGGGCCATGCGGACTTGATCGGGCGCGATGCCCAGCAGCAGAGCCTCTGGCGTCTCCACCCGAGGCAACGGCGCCACTTTGGCCAGGGTTCCCAGTTCCGTGAGTTTGGCCAAGTTCGGCAAGTTCTGCCGAAGGACCGACTCACCCTCGTTCCCAACCAGCCAGCCGGGAACGATGATCGTAATCTTACGCACGACCTGAGATTATGGTCGCTTAGAACGCCTTGCCGCGAAGGGTTTTGGCGGGCAGTTTGCTCTCGTCGAACGTGGGCGCTTCAACTTCCAGGTCCGCGGCGATCGCCTTGACGGCCCCATCCAGGTTCGCCTTCGAGAGCCCCTCGAACGATTTGACATAGTCCCCGCGCTTCCCGACCACCACGAAATCAAACCCGTTTGCGACCGAGAACTTCTTGATCGCCGTTCCCTTCTCGTCCGGCAACACCCGGACGAACGATCCGAGATCGCTCGTCATCTTCACCGCGTTCTCTTCATCCGCCTTCGTCACCGCCAAAACGGAAACCTTGGTTCCATAAGCCTTTTGCAGCTCGTGGATGCCCTTCATCGCTTCCTTGGCATCCGCGCTGGCCTGATCGACAAAGAAGACCAGAACCGGTGTTCGGAGGGCGGCGAGTTGAATTTGGGAGGTCGCGGGACCGGACGTGTTGCCCGCATAGGCGACGGTGGGAGCCGAAGAGGAGCCGGTTGAGTCGGGAGTGACACCGGCGATGCTTGCTTCACGCTGTTCTTCGAAATACCTAAAGGTGAGGTTGTTCGCACCGTAGAACTGCCCCCGGAAACCTCGAACCCCGCCGCGACTACTCGTATGGCAATACACGCACTGCTTCCCTTCTTTTTGGGCGTAGGCGGGTCGGGCTTCAGCGACGTAAACACCTGAGCTGAGCACGATCAGGCCCAAGTACGCGGTAACGGCAAGCTTGTTCATCAATGGAATTGGACGCGCCAAGTCCCGCCACGTTCACACCTAAATGTGATTCCTTGGTCCTAGCCTCAAAACCCAGCCCCGCTAGATCCGTAAAATTGCATCAAAGGCATGCCTTACAATTTGATTGCCGTATTGATCGTTGTCCTAGTCGGTGGAGGAATATCCCTCTTCACTCGGGCGGCGGATATCAAGTTCCAGCGAGCGCTCAACCAGCGCCTGGAAGAGTGGGGACTTGCTCGTGGGTTGAAGATGCAGGATCATCCCGACCCCAATCCCATGTACAACGTGAACGTGGTCAGCGGCTACAAAGGCGAGGAACTCGCACCCTTTGCCGACAATCCGTTGGTAGCGGAGAACACCGCATTCAACATGCTCGTAGGTCAGATCGAGGGCCGACGGGTTCGCGCGTTTCAGATTCGTGAAACCAAGTACAAGGCGAGATCGCACTACTACCTGTATTACTCGTGCGTTGCGATTCAGATGACGACTTTGATCCCGGCGTTCTCGATCCAATCCGCCGATTCGGCCGTCGGAGGGCCACCCGAAACGGGCGACCCCCTTTTTGATCGCACCTTTGTGATCCGGGGCGAGCGCGGGAATCCAACTCAGGAGATGCTCACCGCCGAGGTCCGAGCCAACGCCCTGCGTGCCCCCGGGATTCGGTGGTTCAGCCAAGGCGGGTACCTCTTGGCGATCGTTGACGGGCTGCTGAGCAACGACGAGTTTGATCGGCTGTACCAGGAGGTCGATAGGATGACCGATCTCCTGGCAACCGCCCGAAGCCGTCCGGCTCAGTCTTCGATCAGTTTGAGCTGACCGCTGGCCACGCCCGCGAACTCACCCACATCAGGAGGATCGTCGAACGCGTGCTTCTTTTGCCCTTCGGGAACGGGGATCGGATAGTTTCCGCTAAAGCAGGCCAGACAGAAGTCATTCTCTGGCTTGCCCACCGCGTCTACGGCACCCCCAATAGAAAGGTAACCCAACGACGTTGCGCCGAGGTATTCGCAAAGTTCGGGAATGGACATCACCGCCGCCGCCAGTTCGCCCTTGCTCGCCATGTCGATGCCGTAGAAACAGGGGAACTTGATGGGAGGCGCCGTAATGCGGACATGGACTTCTTTTGCGCCCGCCTCGAACATCAGCTTGACGATCTGCTTGGTGGTCGTGCCTCGAACGATGGAGTCATCGACCAAGACGATACGCTGCCCTTTAAGATGCTCTTCCATCGGCGTAAGCTTCATTCGGACACCTAGTTCTCGAAGTCGTTGGTCGGGGGCGATGAAGGTGCGATGGATATAGCGACTCTTCATCATGCCTTCGCGATACGGAATCCCCGTCTCTTGGCTAAAGCCAAGGGCGGCCGGAATACCACTGTCCGGAACAGGTACGACGATATCGGCCTCAACCGGATGCTCCTTCGCCAGGTTAGCCCCCATGCGTTGGCGAACGCCGTAGAGCAGGCTGCCGTACATGTGACTGTCCGGGCGGGCAAAATAGATGAACTCGAACAAGCACATCGACTTCGTGGTGAGGGGAGCGCCGCGAGAAAATCGCATGCCGTTCTCGTCGATAATCACCATTTCGCCGGGGTCGAGTTCGCGTTGGGCAACGCCATTGACCGGGCCAAAGGCGCAGTCTTCGCTGGCCACCATGTATCCGTCTTCTCCGAGCGTGCCGGCGACGAGCGGGCGAATCCCAGAGGGATCGCGGAATCCGATCAGATACTTGGGGGTGAGGATCGTACACGAATAAGCGCCACGCACTCGTCGCATGACCTCGGCGACGGCGGCCTCCGGGCCGTCTTCCATCTTGTGAACAAGAATGCGGGCCAGAACTTCGCTGTCGCTGGTGGTGTCAAAAATTTCACCGCCCGCTTCCATCTCTTCGCGAAGTTCCTTTGCGTTGATCAGGTTGCCGTTATGGGCAACGGCAATATCTCCCACCAAGCTTTGGCAGTAGATGGGTTGGGCGTTTCGAAGAACGCTCGCGCCAGTGGTTGAATATCGAGTGTGGCCAACGGCGACATGCCCTTCCAGAGATTGCAGGCTCGCCTCGTCAAAGACCTGGCTCACCAAGCCCATGCCCTTGTGCATTCGGACCCGGGCGCCATCGCTTACGGCAATGCCTGCGGACTCCTGGCCACGGTGCTGTAACGCGAATAACCCGAAGAATGCAACGCGTGCCGCTTCTTGGCTAGGTGCGAATACACCAAGGACGCCACATTCTTCCTTCAGGCGATCATCGCCTTCGGTCCAATCCATAGTCGAAATTATAGCGGTTCCGCCCCCCTCTCTCGCCGGTTTCTTAGACTAGACCCAGGTTCGTGCAACTTGCTAACGAAAGTGAGGTTCAAGGGCACACCAAGGGAGGGACGAACTGCCCAAGCAAATCGCCTTTAATCTATTCAACGAGGCACGAATATGAAAAGCCACGAAACAGGGACATTGAGGAAAGGTGATCTTAGGTTAGCGGGATTTGCTCTCTACACCACGGGTGCCTTTTGCTTTGCCTTTATGGGCTTGCTTTCGGAAGCGAAGGCGGCTCCTTTGATTGCATTGGGCTTCCACCCCATCGTCCGGCTTTGTTCGTTCACCTCGGGCGGTCCCTCCACCCCCCTTGGAGGGCCGCCACCAAACAACCAGCTCGCTGACCACGAGCGGTGGCTAATAGGAGAGGCGTAAGCCTCTACCTCCCATTCCTTTGGGCCGCTTCGGCGGCCCACTTCTTCTTAGGAGAGCAGCACAAAAAAGAAGAGGCGATCCCATTGGATCGCCTCTTCTTACAAATTCGTGACGCGGCTTACAGGTTGTAGGAGGGCTTCTTCAACCAAGCCTTGGGAACCGGCTTCAGACCGCAAGCTACCGAATTGAACTCGGCAGACTTGATGACCGAGGTCGCGACCTTCAAGGTCACGGTACCATTCGGAGTCTTGAGACGCACAACCTGAAGGTTGGGCTGCTGAATGCGGTTCTTGTGAGGCGCCTTGTACTTCCAGCCCTGAGAGTGCTGGTTTCGAATGTGCTTCGCCGTGGTGTTACCCTTCTTGCCGCTGACCTGACAGATTTTCGCCATTACCGTTACTCCATCCCGACCTTGCGGGACGCGAATCGAAATAATACTCGGTCGAATCACCCTTTCGCAAGAGGTAGGTCCAAGGACGAACCCTGGACCCCATTCTTTTAGAGGCGCGGATCGACCGGATCGCTCTCCATCGCCAGGACGCCGAATGCACACTCGTGAATTCGCCGAAGCGGTTCCCGATCCACAAATCGACGGAGCCCCTCAAGGCCCAAGGCAAATTCTCGCGCCGCCATCCCTCGCTTCCGCATCAAGCCTCGTTTTCGTAGCCGTGCAAGGTTCTCCGGACGCGTGTATTCCGCGCCATAAATGATGCGAAGATATTCCCTTCCTCGGCACTTCACCGCCGGTTGGGTCAAACCACGGGGGCCTCTGGCAATGAAGTCGAGAGGCTTGATGACCATCCCTTCGCCACCCGATGCCGTCATCTCTTCCCACCACTGACAGGCTTCGGCAATGCTGGCGGGATCGGTCGTATCGACCCTTCGAGTCTTGGTCGTGAAGAGGATGCCGGTCGGGTCGGCTTGGCATAGTCTGGCGAGCGTCTCGATGTGCCACGGATGGGTTTGGTGATCATGAACCTTCCCTTCGGTCGCCATCAGGTGGAACGGCGCAATCTTGTAGTCCGACAGCTCCCGAACGCTCCAGCAATATTGTCGGTAGGCGT
>MKRX01000026.1:259944-263287 GCA_001898035.1 Armatimonadetes bacterium 55-13 | reverse complement strand
TTGAGCTGCGATGTCGCTTGCCCAACACGACGAGCTCGGGCTCCACGGTTACGCGAAATGGATTGGGGGCCCGGGGAATCGACCGGATTGAGCGCGTGAATTCTTCGGGGACGACGGTGGGTTATCCGCTGTATGATGGTCATGGGAACATGGTGGCGATGCTTGGTAAGTCGGGGTCTTCTTACTCTCTGGGTGACCAGCGGGCTTACGATGCTTGGGGGGTGATTCGGCAAGGGGCGACTTCGGGCGATCCTAAGGGGCGGTATTGTGCAAACCTTGGGCATGTGGAGGACGATGAGTCTGGGCTGACTTGCATGCGGGCGAGGTATTACGAGGCGGCCAGCGGGCGTTTTATCAGCCAGGATCGCAAGATGGATGGTGGGAACTGGTTTGTTTATTGTTGGAACAATCCTATAAAGTACTTTGATGAGAGTGGTAATTCCAAAGCTGACGCAATCAATGGCTTGATAGCGTTATTGGCTGGCGCAGTAGCAACAATTGTAGGAATTGTTGCGAATGCTAAGACGTGTGCGACTGCTGGGATGGTGGCGATTGCGGGGCTAATCTGCATAATTGGGTGGTACTGCAACTTTGATCGTATGGATCATCAGTCGCTTATCGGATACAGTTGCTATGGATCTTTTGCTGGCGGATCTCTTCTGCTTTCAGCTCTTTTTGGGATGATGGGCTCGGCTCTTGATTCCGTAATCGATGCAACGCTTGCTCACAGTGGCCTTGAAGTCACTTCTGTCAAAGATAAAGCCAAGTCAACTGTTCAGGCCTACGCTCTAAATCTGGCACTCTTTATTGAGATCGAAGCCATTGTTCATGATTTTACTGATAATTGATGTTTTTACTTATTCTGATAGTTAACGCAGGTTTCTGGGCTCACATGTTGTTCGTTAAACATGAGATTTACTGGTTAGGTGTGCTGTGGTCTTGCCTGTCAATTCTATGTACTTTCCTAGCGAAATATCGAAAAGACCAAAAATCTCGGCCGTATGTTGAAATAGCATCGCTTGTCTTTCTCCTCTTATTCGGGATGGAGGCGGGGCGATTGCGTTGAATAAACTCCAAAACCTCAGGCTGTCTTTGATTTACTGTCACTCGATGTCATCTAGGAACAAACTTGTTTTGTTAGAAATATGTTTGAGGTGCGTCGTCTTGGGTATGACGCGGATTTAGACTATCTGACCTCGGCTGACTACAACGATGGGTTGGCAAATGAGACGCCGAGTTGGTCTTACGATGCGGCCGGGAACCGGAACGATGCCTCGGTGGTGGATAACCTGAACCGGGCGACGACGATTGGTGGGGTGGCTCGAACTTACGACATCCTTGGGAATACGTTAACGATTGGGTCTTCGAAGTCGATGACTTGGGACGCTTTGAACCGGATGACGTCTTTGACTTCGGGGGCAACGACGACGAATTATGCTTACCGTCCGGACGGGATGCGGGTTTCTAAGGATTACGGGACGGATTCTTCTCGGTTCTACTACGATGGGCAAATGCCAATGGAGACGCTGGATACCACGAGTTCTGGCTCCACAGTAACGCGGAATGGACTGGGGGCCCGGGGAATCGACCGGATTGAGCGGGTGAATTCTTCGGGGACGACGGTGGGTTATCCGCTGTATGATGGTCATGGGAACATGGTGGCGACCCTTGCCAAGTCGGGGACTTCCTTCTCTTTGGGAGACCAGCGGGCTTACGATGCTTGGGGGGTGATCCGGCAGGGGGCGACTTCGGGCGACCCGAAGGGGCGGTATTGCGCGAGCCTGGGTCATGTAGATGACGATGAGTCTGGGCTGACTTACATGAGGGCGAGATACTACGAGGCGACAGTGGGTAGGTTTATGAGCGCCGATACGTCAAAAGACGGATTAAATTGGTTTGTATACTGCTTAAACAATCCGATAGGAAAGATTGACTATTCCGGGAACTCTGCTTTAGACCTTTCCGATGCAATTATTAAGATCATATGGCAAAACATGCAGCCCTTGGTTTTTAACTTAACCGTTGCGGGCCTAGTATTTGGAGCAGGGGCTTGTTTGGCAGCAGCGGAGCAAGATTATTGGGCAGCAGGTGCGTTGGCTGCGGCTTCAATCTTGTCTCTCGCCTCAGCAGCATTATTGGCAAGGATGGGATATGGACTTTTTGCGCACGGTCTTAAGGAAAATGCTGATAGAATTCAAGTTTGCGGAGGGTTGTTTTTGCTGGGTAATGCGGGGTTGAATCTCCTAGGTGTGGCTCTCGGCATTTCAACCGGCGACGAGGATGATGCTTGGGTATTTGGGTTCTAATGATTCTCTATATCGTGTTAGTCTATTTATCGATTGACTTTTTGCTCCATGCTTTTTTGAAGAGAATCAATATCGTCGCAATATTGCTTGGTTTCTTCTTGATGCCCCTTGCAATGTCAGCTGATAGCTATTCAGGGAAAATTGGAATGTCAATACCATTGCCT
This sequence comes from Armatimonadetes bacterium 55-13, assembly GCA_001898035.1. Classification (GTDB taxonomy): domain Bacteria; phylum Armatimonadota; class Fimbriimonadia; order Fimbriimonadales; family Fimbriimonadaceae; genus 55-13. The sequence goes on along the minus strand of MKRX01000026.1, from coordinate 260,817 downwards.
TGGATTGCCTCTATAACACTCGCCGCCTTTGGAATACTTGTCTTTGGTTTGTATTTGGTGAAGCAGGCTAAGGCAGGAAGATTCGAGACTCGGTATATCTTCACAATTTTGAAAATGGCGGTATCTTTAATAATCTATATTGCGAGCAGTTGCGCTATTTAAATTAAGACTTAGTCAATCAGTGAAAGACAATTCAACCTAAGTTGTTAATGTGAAAGCAGTAATTAGCTTATTGTGGTATAAATTCGGGCTTGATGTGCTGGATCATTCTGGTGGCCTGCCCCCCTCCGGAATGAAGACGCTGGATACCACGAGTTCTGGCTCCACAGTAACGCGGAATGGACTGGGGGCCCGGGGAATCGACCGGATTGAGCGGGTGAATTCTTCAGGGACGACGGTGGGTTATCCGCTGTATGATGGTCACGGGAATATGGTGGCGACGCTTGGTAAGTCGGGGTCTTCTTACTTCGCTGGGAGACCAGCGAGCTTATGATGCTTGGGGCGTGATTCGGCAGGGGGCGGCTTCGGGCGACCCGAAGGGGCGGTATTGCGCAAACCTTGGGCATGTAGAAGATGATGAGTCGGGGCTGACTTACATGCGGGATAGGTATTGCGAGGCAAGTGCAGGGAGATTTGTCCGCGAAGATTCAGCGCGAGACGGAATAAACTGGTTTACCTATGCACGTAATGTTCCGACAATGGGCGTTGATCCAAACGGCACAGACTTTGTTTCTCAATCACGTTTCGATCTATGGATAAGACTTATAGGTGTATATTCAAGAGCCGATAAGCAAGCCTGGGGCATTTTACTGGTTGGACTTGTGGCTTGGCAAGCAGAAGTGGCTATCGGCGGATTCGTTGATATCACCGGAC
>MKRX01000026.1:132055-259905 GCA_001898035.1 Armatimonadetes bacterium 55-13 | reverse complement strand
AAAAATTTATTGTACAAGCAGGAATTACTCTGGGTGCGTCTGCAAGTAATGGTTGGGGGCTGGCGAGTTCAAGCCCATCTGGGAAAGCTGTAGCGGTTGCCGGTGCTTATGCATTGCGGCTAGAGATCACGATGTGGCTATTTAATGACATCGTTGTAGATATCGGGAGTTAGAGAATGCTCAGTAATGATTCTATAGCAAGGTTGCAAGATATTCGTCGTGAGTTGTTAAGCATTCAACATCACTACATGATGCAGATATTGTCTCAACAATCCGAATCCATATCTGCAATTGAGAGTGATCGTCTTAGGGATGTAGTAAGACGAATTTATCCTGAAGATCCAGATTTCGAGAAAGAACTCGTGAGAGCAGCCCACGATTCAGAAGTCATGAAGAATAGTATCACCTTCATGCTGTCGGTCATGTTAATGACATGCAATCAGCTAATAAGAGAACTTGAAGACAGAGTGGAGTAATTTTTACTGCCTCAGGAGGCGCCGGTTGCCAATGTCGGATATCCACTATGCCAGTCATGTGGCTTGAACCATGGGCGGAAGTTTTGAATGACCTACCAAATTGGGCAGCCCCGAGGGGTGATCCGACAAGGGGCGACTTCGGCGGATCCGAAGGGGCGGTATTGCGCGAACCTTGGGCATGTGGAGGACGATGAGTCTGGGCTGACTTACATGAGGGCGAGGTATTACGAACCGAGCAGTGGGCGTTTCGTGAGTGAGGATTCTGAACGAGACGGAGCGAACTGGTTCAATTATTGTGAATCTGATCCAGTCAATCAAATGGACATCGATGGTCATGCTTCAATTGACTGGACGGGTACAGCTCAAGCTGCGTTATTTGGAATGATTATTGGATTTTGTGGGGTTTTGGGATACAACTTGACCGCTGGCCCCAATTCGCAATTGAGACTTCCGGTGTTTATGACTGCTGCCTTCTCATTTCTTGTTGGTTTCTTAGGTCGGGCAATTGGGCAGGCTTTAGGTGGCCGTGCTCATACGATGATTCCGTGGAATCAATGGATTAGCCAAGTTGCGAAAGGCGGCTTGGGAGGCGCAATCACGGGAGGCGGTATCGGCATGGTTGTTTCATTGTATTACGGTATTCGTAGTGGTCAAATTCTTTACGAACTGTTTGAAATGGACTATGAAGATATGGGAGGTCACTAACTTGGACTCCAGGATCAGTTCTGTATTAGGCCTAATCGGGGGCATACTTTTCGGAATGACGGTTTGGTCAAACGGTTCGGTGTTCTTGCCCATGCTGGGATTCGCTATAGTCATGGGATCATGGGTATCCGAGTTTTTCTCAAAATCCCATTACTCCTTGCGCCAATCCGTCGTTTTGGTTTTGTTGGTAGTTGCTGTTATGATTCCGGTAGTGCACAGAGGTTGGGAAGTGCTCTTAGTCGGCATTTTCCTTAAGGTGGCTGTGGCCTGTGGGTACTATTTCTTCTCAAAGAAATTCACTTTAGGTTCCAATTTTAGCGACCGTGAGGACACGCGGAACGTCTGAAACTCAGTTCTAACCCAAAACCGAGCCCGTAAGTATGTGAAGTCAGTGATGATCTTGAGTGTACTTGTGAATATAGAAGTATTGGTCTGCTCCCACTGCTGCATGATCTAACCATGGTGAGCCATGTCGCCACGGTCACGCTGAATGGACTTGGGGCTCGGGGGATTGATCGGATTGAGCGGGTGAATTCTTCGGGGACGACGGTGGGTTATCCGCTGTATGATGGCGACGCTTGGGAAGGCGGGTGCTTCTTTCTGAACACTCCCTGGTGGAGGGATGCGATTGGGTAGGAGGATTTATGCGGTTTGGGTTTGGTTCGCCTTGCTGGCGGGTGTGATTCTGCCCGAGATTGTTTACCCTCGGAATCATGCATTGGGCGTCTTGGCGTTCGTGATAATTGGGTTCCTATGGTTGGTTGAATTGAAACCAAGTGACGGAAAGGGGCTATTCCCGTCGTTCGGTGTCTTTGCCTTGGCTATTGCCAGTTTCGTTCCCGTGCTCCATGTGTCCGGCTATATGCTTATCCCTAAGCTGCTGTTCGTTACGCTGTTTATTCTCAGTTGGCGGCGGCGCCGGGCGACTTCCTCGAAGTTGGCGTGATTATGATTTGAGCGGAGCTGTTCCTGGGCTCAGTAGATTAGGGTTACTCGAGATGATCTTTGTTCGGCGTGTAGATAATCAGTTCATCCCAGGTGGAGTCGAGCGATTATCAGTACCTTGTTTTTGAGGGAGAAGCGGTTGGCTCGGAGGTTCTGCATCGAGTGTTTGGTGGGGGACTTTTGAACTGCTGGGGAGCCTTCGACAGGCGCACCTTGGGTTTGCCCATGTGAGGGGGCACTTTGTGGGTGACAGGTCTGACTGGGAGCGCTTTCTATCCCAATGCCCGGACGCTTTATCTTACCAATGCCGGTTTGAGCATTTGGATCAGGAGTTTTGCGTGGAGGCGAAGCTCTCGGACTTTGGGTTGCTTCCGTCGGTTCCGTTAGAGGCGTTTGGCGACTATGCGTTTGGGCTCACGCCGGATCGGATCTCGGTGCCTGAGCGCTCTTGGAATCCCCGAGAGGTGATGGGGGGAGACGGCTCGGTTGAGTTGATCGAATTGGCTTGGGAGGGGGCCTTTGAGGCGCATGGGCTTTGCACGAGTCTGGATTTGGACGCTGTCCGGTTTCCGAGGGCAGTTATCTATCGGTCGGAGCCGGTGGTTTTGAGCGCGAGTGACGTGACGCTTCACGGGCGGTCGGGCAGAGAGCTCTTTGATAGTTGAGAGTCGGCGGCGACACAAATGATTGCCCTTTGGGGGTGAGGAACGGGCCCCATGCTCAACGGAGGCTCTGGTGACGAGTTCTATGGAAAGGATCTATTGATGCGGCTAGACGATTTAAGAAAGAGGGTTCATGGCGATCTTGCTTGTAGGCTGGCTGAACATGGTTTTACCACCACGAAGTCGAGTCGAGTCTATCGAAAGAAGTTGCCTGGGGGGCATGCTTCGCTTCGCCTAGAGGTTGTGAATCATCCTGGGATCGATTTTGATGTGTTGGGATACATGGGAGTTCGAATCGATGCGGTTGAAGAGATGGTGAACGTCGATAGACCGCACTGGTCTGCTGCTGACCTCAAAAAGACTTTAACCGTGGAAATTGAGTTTGGAAACTTCATCCGCGGAATGGGAATCCGTCATTCGGTTGAAAATGAGCGCATGGCGGATGAAGCGGCGCAAGCTCTTTATGAGTTAACCGTTCAATATGGTTTTCCGTATTACGAGAATTTCATCCGTCCTGAATATGCCTTCGAAGTTCTCTCCCAGTTCGATGAGATCAACCGTGGAATGAACTGTCCGATAGCGTTTCGACGCGGGCAAAGGCTCCTCGCCCTCTCAATTCTGCTGAAGCGTGAGTTAGAGCCAGAACTGCTTGAGAAGATTCGGGCAAAGATTGCGCGACAGACGCCGAGCGTGGATGATTTTGAGCGGATGTTAGAGCGCGTGATGCCGACGCGGTGATGGGCTTGGGGGCGGGATTAGGCGGCAGTCTTGAGTTTAGAGCGGTTTGATGGACGTACTTCTCTTTGGGTTTGAGTCTTTCGAGAAGCAACTGGCGGACGCCGGAGTGAGGGTTGTTGTCACGGCGGAGTTTGAGGCCGCGGCGCGGGTGATACGTGACTCGGACAAGGTTAAGGTGTTTCTGTTTGATTCGCAGCGGCAGGGGGGCTCTGGGTATGACTTGGCCGGGTTGATGCGGGCGACTCATCCTGAGTGTTTGGTTGGACAGGCGAGTCCGGCGGCTCGCTTTTTGGACCTCTCGAAGGGGGCTCCTCGGAAGATGGATTTCCTGTTGGACGATCCTTTTTCGGTAGCTGATGTGTTGGCGCTGATGGCTCGGTACGACCGGGGCGAGGTGGGGCCGCCAGCGGGGTGGGACGGGTGGTTTGTCGATGTCTTGGAGATCGATTTTTCGTCGGTGGATTGCGAAGAGATGGCGTGGGGGCACGAGGCGATGGTTTCGGAGATGCGGACTTGGTTGAGCCCGGAGAACTTTGAGCGATGGATGGCCTTGATCCAGCCCGGGATGGAGGAGCGGATGCGGCTTTGTGAGGCAGAGAAGGCACGCACATGATCGATCTTTAGGGAACGAGAAATGTGTATTCGTTGCCAATTTTGAGAACGTGTGTTTGGATAAGAACGCTCTGTCGGCATACGCGCTCACGCCGGCACGGAACCAGCGGCTACACCTGCCGGTGGCCGGAACCTTGATGCCTTCGCCTCTTGAGGTGGAGGCTGGTTGGAAGCGCTCGGTGGGTTTGCCTCTGCTCGTCGAGTTGATTTCCAAGCAGCTGTCCGCCTTTGCTGAGGTAGTTGATCGGCTCTATAGTGTTGAACGGTTTAAAGCACTTTGCTTCAGAGGTGTTGTAGCGTAGGATTTAGGTAATGCTTGTCTTTCCAGTTTTGATGTTTTCCGTAGGGTTGGCGGGATTTATTGGGATTCAGTTAGCGGGGCCAGCTTATTTGGTGCGGGCGAATCGTCGCCCGCCTTTCTTCTCGTCCTCAAAAATGATGGCGGTATTGTTCGCATTTGGGGTCGCGGCGATGGTGTGGTTGTTGGCTTCGGTGGTGGTGGGGACGCGCCACTTTTCTCCTTGGGTGTTGATGTCCATTGGACCGATTCTGTTGATCGAGTGGTTGCAGGCGAGGCGGATGGCGTTGGCGGAGACTGGGGGCGGTTTGATTCACTTGGCGCGAGGCGTTTTGGTGATTGGGGTTATGGTCGTCAACGTTTTGGTGGCCCCTTTTTAAGTACTGAGTGCGGAGTGCTGAGTGCGTTTCGGCCTGCTCGCGTACGAAACCGCGTTTGTACGCTTCGCGGGATTGGTTTGGGGTGAGGTTTGGCGGAGGAACTCTGTTGGCATACGCGCTCACGCCGGCACGGAACCGGCGGCTACACCTGCCGGTGGCCGGAATATGGATGCCTCCGCCTCTTGAGGTGGAGGCTGCTTGGAAGCGCTCGGTGGGTTTGCCTCCACCGCAAGCAGTTGTTCTGCGTCGGGCTTGACCGACGACTACACCCTTCGGGGTTGGTGGGCGGTTGTTTGGGTGATGGGTCAGAGCGGTCTGGTTATTGGTATCGCTCACGCCGTCATGGAACTGGCGGCTACACCTGCCGGTGGCCGGAAGATTGATGCCTCCGCCTTTTGAGGTGGAGGCGTGTTGGAAGCGCTCGGTGGGTTTGCCTCCACCGCAAAAGGCGGAGGCATGGCGATTGTTTGGGTGGCAGGAGGCTTTTTGGGGCCAGCTCACGGACTAACCGTGCCTCACACAAGGTCCATGTTTGGGACGTTTTTCCTTTTGTGCCAAAAAATTGGCAGTTATATCTTGGCAATTGTGGAAATGTGTGCCAAGATTTTGGCATGAGTTCGGAGGCGAAGGGACTGAGTCGGCGGGAGCGGGAGATTTTGGAGGCGCTTTACCGGTTGGGGCGGGCTTCGGCGGTGGAGATTCGGGAGGAGATGGAGAGTCCTCCTAGCAACACGGCGGTTCGGACTCTGCTCACGATTTTGGTGGACAAGGGGCATGTTCGGTTTGCTCAAGAGGGGGCGAAGTACATCTATGAGCCGGTAGTGCCTCGGGATGAGATGGCGAAGAACGTGATTTCGGGCGTGGTGGATACGTTCTTTGGGGGATCGATCGAGCGGGTGGTGGCGACTTTGGTGAACAGCCAGGAGTCGAAGCTCTCGGACGAGCAGATCTCTCGGTTGGAAAAGATTATTGAGCAGGCAAAGCGGGAGGGGAAATGAGCGCGGTTCTTTGGGTGTTGGGCAAGGCGTTGGCGATTTCTGTTTTGGCTTGGCTGGCGGGTCGGCTGGTGATGCGCGGGCGGCCGGCGGCGGTGCATGTGATTTGGGGACTGGCGTTTGTGGCGATGTTGACCTTGCCCTTCCTGGCCTCGAACGCGGTGCCGAAGGCGACGATTTATGTTCCGAGCGCGGTCAAGTCGGAACCGGCTCACTACGATGTAGAGGAGTCTGGTACGGCGGGAGGCTCGGTGGAGAGAGCGACACCGGTGATGGCGCTTCCTGAAGAAGAGGCGGGCGTGGATTGGGCCCGGATTCTGATGGGGGGCTGGCTGGTGGGTGCGCTGTGGGTGATTGGGCGATCTTTATCTGGACTGTGGTCGCTGCGATCCCTGCGAGTGCGGGCTTCTTATGCCCTGGAACCTGAAGATGTGGGTCTGGACCTCGGCGCGCTATCGGCGCGAGTGGGTGTTCGACGACCCTGGGAACTGCGACAGAGCACGTCTCCCGAATTGGCGACGGCGATGACCTGGGGGCTTTGGCGCCCGGTGGTGCTGTTGCCCGAGGATGCGGACCTGTGGACGGCGGAACGCCGGGAAGCAGTCTTGCTCCATGAACTCGCCCACGTGCGCCGTCGCGACTTTGCCAGTCAGCTGCTGGCGGAGGCGACATGCGCCCTTTATTGGTTCAATCCTCTGGTGTGGTTCGGCGCGCGGGCCATGCGGGAGGCAGCTGAGATTGCCGCGGATCGGAGTGTGCTGGATTCGGGGGTTAAGCCTTCGACCTACGCTTCGGAACTTCTGCAGATGGCGGCGGGTCTCGGCGGACGATCTCTTCAACTTTCTCTTACAGGAGTATCCGTGATGTATTCATCGAAGATCGAATCTCGAATTCAGTCGATTTTGTCGCCCGCGCGCCAACGTGGGTTTACGACCCTTCAGACCTTGGCGTCGTTGGCGTTGGCCGTGGTCGCGGTTTCGGCGCTGGCAGGCGTTCAGGTCACTCAGCAGCCCGGTCACCGCTCGGCGCGGGATAAGGCAGTGGCTTTGGCTAACGTCAAGCAGTTGGGCTTGGCAACCATGATGTATGCCGCCGACTTTGATGACGTGATACCGTACGCGCAATCGCAAGAGACGGCATGTTCCGTGATCTTCCCTTACATCAAAAACAAGAAGGTCTATGAATCGCCTTCCGGGTCTGGTCGATTTCAGTTCAATTTAAAAGTGGGTGGCGTCAATATGGCCGATCTTGTCAGTCCTTCCGAATCACTGATGTGGATTGAGCCTGTGAAGAACGAACCGGCGGTGGCCTATTTGGATGGCCATGCCAAGATCATCACGGCGGATCAGAAGGCGGAGTTCGCCAAGGCTTTGAAGCAGACGTTTAAGCGACGCAAGAATTCTAAACCCTTGCCGAAGAACTACTCGATCAAGTGGTAGCTCAGTTGTCTCACTGGTTATTCTAGGGGTAAGTGGTCGCTTTTGGGCCTGGGGTGGGGAGGAGTGAAGCCATGGGCGGGCCGCCCATGCCACGCTTCACCCCAACGTCCGTATCAACTAAGCGACGCAAGAATTCCCAACCCTTGCCGAAGAACTACTCGATCAAGTGGTAGCTCAGTTGTCTCTCCGCTTATTCTAGGGATAAGTGGTCGTTTGTTGGTCCTGAGGTGGGGAGGGGTGAAGCCATGGGCGGGCCGCCCATGCCACGCTTCACCCATGGTTGCCTGACCGTTTTCGTTGTGATTTATCGGGAGGGCTATGATGGGAACAGTTATGCTGCTTCCGACCTTAATCGCGCTGGCGATGACCCCCTCGACGACTCCAACGGTGGACGTTGTGCTGGCGAAGCCTTCTCGGCGACAGCTGGATTGGCACAAGTTAGAGTATTACGGCTTCGTCCACTTTGGCCCCAATACGTTTACCGATAAGGAGTGGGGCGAGGGTAAGGAAGATCCTAACTTGTTTAACCCGACGGCGCTGGACTGTCGGCAGTGGGTGAAGACCTTTAAAGATGCGGGAATGAAGCAGGTGATCATTACCGCAAAGCACCACGACGGGTTCTGTTTGTGGCCCTCGGCTTACTCGACGCATACGGTGGCGCAGTCCAAGTGGCGAGACGGGAAGGGCGACGTCTTGATGGAACTTCGGAAGGCTTGCAATGAGTACGGGCTGAAGATGGGGGTTTATCTCTCGCCGTGGGATCGGAATCATCCCAAGTATGGGACGCCGGAATATAACCAAGTCTTTGCGAACATGCTGAAGGAGGTGCTGACCAAGTACGGGCCGATCTATGAGGTTTGGTTTGACGGGGCGAATGGGGAAGGGCCGAATGGGAAGAAGCAGGTTTACGATTGGGAACTGTTCAACTCGACGGTTCGGAAATATGCGCCGAAGGCGGTGATCTTTGGGGACGGCGGGCCGGATGTTCGGTGGGTAGGCAACGAGCAGGGTTTTGCGCCGGAGACTTGCTGGGCGACGATTCCGGCGAAGCGGTACGTGCCGGGGACTCCGCTCTCGAATGAGCTTGGCGAGGGCTCCAAGCATGGGGACCAGTGGACACCGGCGGAGTGCGATGTTTCGATTCGGCCCGGGTGGTTTTATCACGCGGATCAGGACGCCCGGGTGAAGTCTCCCGCGCAGTTGATGGACCTTTACGAGCGGTCGGTGGGGCACAACGCTTCGTTCCTCTTGAATGTGCCGCCGGACCGGCGCGGGTTGATTCATGAGAACGATGTGAAGGCATTGATGGGCTTTAAGAAGCTGCGCGATGCGACCTATGGGAAAGGCGCGAAATCTAGTTCGACGGAGTTGAACTTCGACAAGCCGAAAGTGATCGACCGCGTGGTAGTCCAGGAGAAGATCTCGGAGGGGCAGCGGGTAGAGGCGTTTAGGGTCCTGGCGAAGATCGACGGGGTTTGGAAGGAGTTCGCGAAGGGTACGACGATTGGCGCGAAGCGGATTCTGAGGGTTCCGGCGACCAAGGTTTCTAGTCTGAAGGTGGAGGTTACGGAGTCTCAGGCGCCGGCGATGATATCCTCGCTGGCGGCTTATGCGACGCCTTCGGCGGAACAAGACGCGCTTTTGGATACTCCCGAGCAGCACGACAAGCGGATGGCTTGGTTCCGGGAAGCTCGATTTGGGATGTTCATCCACTGGGGGCTGTACGCTGTGCCCGGGGGAGTTTGGAACGGGAAGGATGTGCCGGGGGCGGCGGAGTGGATTTTGAACTCGGCGAAGATCAAGGTCTCGGACTATGAGCCTTTGATCAAGCAGTTCAACCCGGTGAAGTACGACCCGAAGAAGTGGGTGCAGATTGCGAAGGACGCGGGGATGAAGTACATCGTCATCACCAGCAAGCACCATGAAGGATTTGGACTTTGGCCGAGTAAGCAAGGGGATTGGAATATCGCCTCTACGCCCTATCAGAAGGACTTGCTGAAGCCGTTAGCGGCGGCGTGTAAGGAAGCGGGGATCAAGCTTTGCTTCTATCACTCGATCATGGATTGGCATCACCCGGACTATCTGCCTCGCCGGGAATGGGATCCGCGACCGGAGTTGAAGCCGGACTTTGAGCGATACGTGAAGTACATGAAGGCGCAGTTGAAGGAACTGCTGACCAACTATGGGGACATCGGCATTATCTGGTTTGACGGCGAGTGGGAATCGACATGGACGCACGAGCGAGGGAAGGACCTGTATCACTACGTGCGGTCGCTTCAGCCGAACATCATCATCAACAACCGAGTGGACACGGCGCGGGCGGGGATGAACGGGTTTAACACTCGCGATGACGCGGTGGGGGACTACGGTACGCCCGAGCAGACGATTCCGGCGAACGGGTTACCGGGGCAGGACTGGGAGTCTTGCATGACGATGAACGACACTTGGGGATTCAGTTCGCACGACCACAGCTGGAAGTCCGCGCAGAAACTGGTGCAGAACCTGATCGACTGCGCTTCCAAGGGCGGCAACTATCTTTTGAATGTAGGACCAACGCCGGAGGGAGAGATCCCCGCCCCGAGTGTGGAGCGATTGGCAGCGGTGGGAGCTTGGCTGAAGCAGAACGGCGAGTCGATCTATGGATCGCAGGCGGGGCCCTTCCCTCGGGCGGTGAGCTGGGGACGTGTAACGGCGAAGCCGGGGCGACTCTATCTTCACGTCTTTGATCCGGGATCGACGCCAGAGATCGAGCTTCCTGGCTTGAAGGGGAAGATTCTTTCGGTTCGAGGATTGAATGGCGGGCCGGTGGCGCAGTGGCGTGAGGCGGATGGCTCGGTATTCGTTTCCGTTCCTCACGCGGTTTCCACGATGCCGGAGGTGTTGGAGCTTCGGTACGAAGGGAAGTTGACGGTGGAGATTCCGGTTCCGCGACAGAACCCGGATGGCTCTTTGGAGCTTCGTGCGCGGGATGCGAAGGTTAATGGGAACTCGGCGGGGTACGAGCAGGCGAAGGACTGCATTGGGTTCTGGACGGATGTAAAGGACTCGGTGGAATGGGAGTTCGAGGTTCGGCGACCGGGCGAGGTTCGGTTGGAACTGGAGTTGGCCTGTCCGGCGGACTCGGCGGGATCGACGTTTGAGGTCCAGGTCGGCGGACAGACGGTGAAGGGGAAGGTTTCTTCGACGGGGAGTTGGGAGACTTTTCAGAAGGTGGATCTTGGGAAGATCGCGCTGGTGACGCCGGGGCGGATGAAGTTGGTGTTGAAGCCGACGGCGAAGCCGGGGTTGGCGGTGATGAATCTGAGGGCAGTTCGGTTTGTGCCCTCACCCCCATCCCTTCTCCGGTAGGGCGCTCTTTGATTGGGCGTGGAGAATGGGCGCAAATAGAGGCCGCCTCCTCGATGGGGTGATCGGAGGAGGCGGTTAGGGTTTAGGAGTGTCGCGTTTATTGACGCTTGATCTGACGAATCTCTTCGAGCGTGGTTTCTAGAGACTTTCGAGAAGTCTCGGGCGTGGAGATCTCGAAGGGGCGGTTCTGGGTGATGCAGTCTACGAAGTACTTCAACTCGTGGAAATAGCCGCCGAGGTCCGAAATGTTTCCGCCGCCCGCGGCTTCCATCTTGGGAAACTCGGGAACGACCGGGTCCTTTCCGTCTTCGTAGATGGTCATGGGGCCGGCATCCATGATGGCGGCTCCACGCTCAAAGATCGCCCGGAACGCCATTTTGAAGGGAGTGTGGTTCGGGAGATTCCAGCCGCCTTCCAAGTGGGCAACCGCGCCATCTGGATACGTCAGAGTGGCGAAGGCTTGGGAAGGGCCCCGATGATCGACCGTGCCCCATGCGTGAACCGACTTGGGGTCGCCGAGGAGGTAGTGGGCGTAGTCGGTGTCGTGGATGTGCATATCCAGGACGCCGCCGCCGGACTTAGATTCGTCGGCCAGCCAGTTATCGGTGGACCAGAAGGGGAATTCGCCGTATCGAGTGAGATTGATGGAGAGGAGCTTGCCGTACTTGCCCTCGTCTTTCATCTTCTTGAGGAGCGCGTATTCCGGCCAGAAGCGGATGCAGTGACCGATCATCAAGCGGACCCCGGCCTTTTCACAGGCGGCGATCATAGCTTCGGCATCATCCACGGTGAGGGCCATCGGCTTTTCGCAGAAGACATGCTTTCCGGCGTGGGCAACGGCGATAGCGGCATCTTTATGCTCGTAGGTCGGGAGGCAGATATCTACCGCGTCGACATCGTGGTTTTCGAGCATTTCGTGGATCGTTTCGTAGGCGGGAACGCCGAAGTCCTTGGAATAGGTTTCGCGCTTCTCTGCCTTACGATCGACCAGAGCGACAAGTTGGGCATTTTCAAGTAATCCATACACGTTGGCATGCATTCGGCCCATGAACCCGCATCCAACAATCGCAACTTTCAACATATTTCCCCAGAGGTTACTAATCGGTACCTAAATGGCTTCTAAAAGGCGGATGGGCTGGCGGTAAACCTTGGTGATGAGGCCGTTCATTTCATCTGCGCTCATGATGCGTCCGATGTTGAATTGCTCGTTAAAACGATCTTCGCCATAGACGGAACGGATCTCTTCCAGCTTTTCTTCGTAGACTCGCATTTCGATCCCTCGATGCTGTTCACCAATCCGTTCGCGATAGCGTTCGAAGAATCCAAACGTGCGGATGGCATCTTCGGTCAGACCAAGCCCGGCGAGGGCGAGGCCGAATTGCATGAGGAATCGCCAGGTGACCAACTTTTCGGTTGGGGCCGTGCGCAGTCCTTCGACCAGGGTATCGATGGCAGCTTCGTAATTACCTTCCACGTTCTCGAGGCGGCCCTTGACGAGATAGGTCATAGCGGCGCGCCAGCGTTGTTCATACATGTCGATGAGCGAGGCGGCTTCGTCGAGCCACTTTCGGGCGGCTTCGGTCTGCCCGGCGAAGATCGACAGGTTGGCGAGGTTGGTCAGAGCGTGGGCGATTCGCTCAGGGGTGCCTGTCTTACGAGATACCTCGATGCTGCGTTCGTAGTATTCGCGCGCTTCATCGAATTCGCCTTGTTCGATGGAAGCGTTTCCGAGGGCGAGCCAACAGCGTGCGGAGGCGTTCACGTCGTCGAGGGCTTCGGCCAGAGCGAGGTTGGCGTAGAGGATGCGCTTGGACTCTTCGTAATCGCCCCGGCGGTGGGCCTCGAGCTGGAGGATGAACTGAGCCTCCATTTCGTCGAGCTTCGCGTCGTAGGTACGGAATGTGTCGATGACTTCTCGAATCGAGCGCTCGGCGATGATGAAATCGCCGGCGAGCCAGGCGAGTTTGGCGGAGGCGGATTTGGCGCGAGCGTTGAGAAGCAGGTCGATGCCATCAAAGGTGGTGAAGAGGTCCAGCCACTCTCTTCCCTCGGCGAGGAGGCCCTTGCCGACCCAATAACGGGACATGGCGACGGCCATTCGGAGGCCCTCCTCGGATCGCTCGTTCTCGGCGAACCAACGGAGGGCGGCGATACAGTTCGAGTAGTCCAGCGAAACCGCGCGTTCCCACTTGTTCCAGGGGACATTGCGTTCAGTCATCTCTAGGAAGTAATCGGCGTGAAGCCACCCGCATTCGGCGTCCAGGTCAGGAGGAATTAGGCCCTCACCCAGCGAGCGCAGGGTCTCCAACATCGAGAAGCGAATGGCATCGTCGGTGGGCTCGCTGAAGATCATGGAGTGCTCTTCTAGCGTATGGATGGCGGTAATGACGTCTACGCCGGGACATAGACGCGCGGCGGACTCGTAGTCCCAGCCACCGGAGAAGTAAGTCAGGCGAAGGAACACGAATTTTAGGGTTTCGTCCAGGAGCGAGAAACTGCCATCGAAGACGGCGCGGAACGAGCGGTGGCGGGGATTGATGTCTCGGCGGCGGCTAGCCAAGCGGTCCACGTTCTCGCTGATCTGCTCCAGCATTTGGCTGGGGGTCATGACGCGGGCCCAACTGGCGGCGAGCTCCAAGGCAAGGGGGAGCCCTTCTAGGTGCCGACAGAGATCGACGATAGATTTTGCGGTTCGCTCGGTGAGTTGGAAATCGGCTTTGACGGCTTGGGCGCGTTCGACAAAGAGAGCGACGGATGGGTTCTCGGCCAACTCTTTGAGGGTGACGCTGGGTTCCAGATGGGGGACGGAGAGCGGGGTGAGAGGGATCTGAACCTCGCCGTCCAAATTAAGCGGGATCCGCGTGGTTACGATGCAATAGAGGTTTGGTAGGGCCTCCAAGAGCGTCTTGATGGTAGCGCTGCCGAGTTCGGCGATGTGCTCGAAATTGTCGAGAATCAGAACGGCTTTCGGGGTCGAACGAAGGCGCGTCATGGCAGCCTCGAACGAATCGGCTCCTCCCAGTTTGTCCGGCAGGACGACGCGCGATATCTCAACGGGGAGGTCCGAGGCGTCTTCGATATTGGTGAGGGCAATGAAGTACACATGTCCGCCGACCTTCTCTACCAAACGCCATCCGGCTTCGATGGCGAGGCGAGTTTTTCCGCATCCGCCGACGCCGAGAATGGTGATCAGGCGCGACTTGTCTTGGACGATGGCGTCTTCAATAGCCGTGAGCTCGGCGTCCCTTCCGACGAAGGTGCTGACGACCCGCGGGATGGAGGGAATGGGTTCTTCTCGCGGAGTGACTGGGGGCGGGACGGTTTCTGGCGCACGTCGAGATTCCATTACCGGGAGGTCGTCGTCATCGGTGGCAACGGCTCGATTTTCGGCTTGGGCTTCCGCCTTCGTGCGGTACTTTTCGGCGACTTCTGAGGGTTCGTCGTCGAAAGTCTGGAGGGCGCGAACCAGGTCCTCATATTGTTTGAGAGCGCTCTTGGGACGTCCGGCGCGGAGGTAGAGACGCATGAGGATGACATGGGGCGTCTCGTCGTAGGGATCGAGTTGCAGGCGAAGGCGAGCGAATTCGATGGCGGCATCGGGATTGCCAGCCTCAACGTGCGAGCGAATGAGTTCTTGGAGCGCTTGATCGTAGTGATCGGCCAAGTGCATTCGTTTCGAGAAGACCCACTCTTCGTAATAGCCTTCCAGTAGTTCGCCTTTGTAAAGCTCTACGGCATATTCAAGATTCTTAATTTTATCAGCTAGGGATTCGGCCCGCTCGGCCTGTTTGATGGCGCGTTCGAATTCTTCGACATCGCTGCCCACAACTTTTGAATTAATGGCAACGGAATGATGGTCAGTGACGAGTACCGTGCCAGGCCCGAGTTCAGGCGGATGTAGTTGGCGGCGAAGGGAAGAGATGGCTTGGTTGAGGCGATTTCGGATGGCGGTGGGGTCGCCTTCCGGCCACAGCATTTCGGCAAGAGCTTCGCGAGAATGAGCCTTATTGGGGTGCAGGGCTAGGTATGCCAGAAGGGCGCCCGTCTTTTGGGTTTGAAAACGTGTAATGCGACGATCGCCTTGCGCAATCGCCAATCCACCTAGCATCTCCACTCGCCACGGAAGAATCACTACTTGATTTTGCCATTAAATCCGCGTTAGGGTTTTAGGAGACGTTTAGCTGGCGGGATTAACTTGACGGCCTAACCGAGACATCTAGGTAACAAACGAATGATCAAATGGACTTTTACGCTAGGCGCAATTGCGGCGATTATGGCAATTGGCTGTTCTGGCGGCAGCAAGGATTCGGCCTCCAATGACGGGGGCGGTACGAGTGGCGGAGAGCGCAAACTCGAAGTACAGGCTTTTAAAGGTGGCTATGGGATTGACTTCTATCAAGAAGCGGCCAAGGAATACGAAGCTAAGAATCCGGGACTGAAAATAACGGTCGAAGGAAATCCTCGCGTTTGGGAGCAGCTCAAACCCCGTTTTGTAGGTGGCGATCCCCCTGATCTGACTTTCCCCGGCTGGGGAATGGATCATTGGGCGCTGGCGGAAGAAGGTCAGCTACTGGATCTGGACTCGGCGCTGGCTGAAAAGCCTTATGAAGGCGAAGGCACGTGGGGCGATACGTTTGAACCACAGCTTCTAAAGTTGGGCCAGCTTGAAGGCAAGCAGTATGTATTGCCTTATTACGTGATGCTCTACGGTTGGTGGTACGACCCAGGCGTGTTTGCGAAGAACGGCTGGACGCCCCCCAAGACGTATTCCGAACTCCTGTCACTTTGCGAAAAGATCAAGGCCAAGGGGATGGCTCCTCTCACCTACCAGGGCAAATATCCGTATTACATGATTGACGGCATGTTGCTACCGTGGGCGTTGAGCGTGGGTGGTCCAGAGGCGCTGAAGGCGGCGCAAAACATGGAACCGGGCGCTTGGAAGTCGCCAGCAATGGTTCAGGCGGCCAAGATGATCGACGAACTGAACAAGAAAGGGTACTTCGAGAAGGGAGCGGTGGCGTTAACACATACCGAGTCTCAGCAAGATTTCTTGCAGGGCAAAGCGGCGATGATTCCATGCGGTTCCTGGCTTTACTCTGAGATGGAGAAGGTCATTCCTCCCGGAGCCAAGATGCAATTTATGCTTCCGCCGGTGGTGGCGGATGGCAAGGGCGATCCGACGAGTCTGTTGATTGGCATTGAGCCCTGGATGGTTCCGAGCGAAGCGAAGAATCAGAAAGATGCCATTGGGTTGTTCAAGTACATGACTTCGTTGACGAAGGCCAAGGAGTTCGTCGAGAAGAAAGGAACATTGATGGCAATTAAGGGAAGCGATGAAGTGAAGCTTCCTGAGATCTTGGTGGAGCCCGCGAAGTCATTCAAGGCGAGCAAGTACCTGTGGGCAGTACAGTTCCGGCAGTGGTATCCGGCGTTCAGTACCGAGCTTGAGAATGCGCTGACGTCGCTCCTGCAGGGTAACTCGACCCCCGAAGCATTCTGCGACCGAGTAGAAGCGGCGGCAGAGAAGGTTCGAGGGGACGATTCTATCAAGAAACACAAGGTGCAGTAGCTTCCATGAACAAGGCCGTCGAGACTTTGAAGATCGTCGGCCTTTGCATCTTGGCGGCGGTGATCTACGGGATCGTTCACGATCAGATCACCGCTCGCGTCTATTTGCCGTACTTCACGGTGTTTCATCCTCATGTCATCGATTCCGAAGATCCGACGGTGGTGGCGTTGGTTTGGGGGGGTGATCGCGACGTGGTGGGTGGGATTGATTTTGGGATTCCCGTTGGCTTATAGCGCGATTGGTGGACGCACTCGTCCCCTGGCATTTTCGGTGGTGGTCCGCGCGGTGGCGATCTTGTTGATGGTGATGGCGGGCTGCGCGGCCATGGCGGGGTTGGGCAGCTACGCCGTTGGTTTTAGGGCGCCAAGCTTTGTCTATGGGCCCCGCATGGCTTTTGAATCGGACCACGAATTGCGGCGGTTTACGGCGGTTTGGGTTACCCATAACGCCTCCTACTTTGTGGGTTTCTTTGGAGGCGTAGCCCTCTGCTTCTGGGCGCTGTTTAAACGCGGTCGCGATGCGATGGAGAAAGGCTTGTGATGCTTGCAGTTTTGATTTCGATGGCGGTTTTGGGACCGATCCAGGTGGCGTGCGTTGGGGATTCCATCACGCAGGGGCGCGGGGGGATGAACAGCTATCCGGCCCAACTTCAGAAGATCCTGGGCGACCGCTACATCGTGGAGAACTATGGTCGGCAGAGCGCCTCAGTGCTGCCGGGGACTCTGCAATATAGGCGACTGCCTGAATGTGAGTCGGCCCTGAAGTCTCAGCCGAACGTGGTGTTGGTTATGTTAGGGACTAACGATTCTCCGGGACCGAACTGGACCGCGCGACGGCCCGCGTTTACTGAGACCTATCGTTCGCTTGTTCGAGAGTTTATGGGACTGCCGACAAAGCCGAAGGTGGTGATCATGATGCCGCCGCCCATGTTCTTTAGCGAGGCGGATTGGAGGCCCAAAAATTTGGATGAGCAGATCATTCCAGCTTTGGGCGAGGTTGCTAAGGAGTTAAAGCTTGCGACCTTCGACGCTCGGGCGCTCTTCGACGGCAAGGGCGATGTGTTTACGGATCGGCTGCATCCGAACAACTTGGGATTTCGGGTCCTGGCAGAAGCGGTGGCAAAGGACGTTTTCGATACTCCAAAGCGGGAGGCGAAGTTGAAGCGATTGGATTGGGCCAAGGATGCCAAGCGGCAAGTGGTGGTCGATCGAGAGGAGGGGCAGTATTTGGGCCACGTATCGACGACCTTGCTGCCCGACAGTAAGACGATTTTGGCGGTGTATCCGAAGGGGCATGGCAAGGGCGCGATTGTGATGAAGCGCTCTACGGATGGCGGCAAAACGTGGAGCGATCGATTGCCGACGCCGGAGAATTGGGCGACCTCGCTGGAAACGCCGACATTGACGAGGATCGACGACAAGAGAATTATCTTGTGGTCGGGGCTTTACCCGGCTCGCTTGGCAGTTTCCGACGATTTAGGGGCGACCTGGTCGCCGTTGAAACAGGCGGGAGATTGGGGTGGCATCGTTGTCATGGGCGATGTGAAGCCTCTCAAGGACGGGCGATGGTTGGCGCTCTTTCATGATGACGGTCGGTTTTTTAAGCAAGGCGGCAAGTTGGTTCCGACGATGACGCTTTACGAGACGTTTTCGGCGGACAACGGGCTGACATGGTCCACGCCAGAGGCGATCTTTGCCAGTTCGGACGTTCATCTGTGCGAGCCGGGGATGATTCGTTCCGACGATGGGCGGCAGCTGGCGGTGCTACTGCGGGAGAACAAGCGAGTTAAGCCGAGCCACGTCATGTTCACCAACGATGAGGCTAAGACGTGGTCGACGCCGCGGCCGATGAACGAGGCGCTGACGGGCGATCGGCATACCTTAAAGAGATTGGCGGACGGGAGGTTGGTATGCGTCTTCCGGGATATGCAAGACGGGCCCTGGAAAGGAGACTTCGTGGCCTGGGTGGGAAGCTATGAGGACTTGGTGATGGGTAAGCCCGGCCAGATGAAGATTCGGCTCCTGGATAACCAAGACTCGTGGGACTGTGGCTATCCGGGGTTGGAGATTCTGCCTGACGGGACGGTGGTGGCGACGACCTACGGGCATTGGGACAAGGACAAGCCCGCTTATATCAAGTCGGTGAGATTTAACGCTCAGGAACTGAAATAGATTCGCGAGGAGGCGAAGCGTGAAGAAAATCTTGGGATTGACGGCGTTGCTTTTATGGGCGACGGTTGGATTTGCACAGACGAATTGGAAGACGAAACTGAAGGAGGAACTTCCTCTACTGGGTCATCGCAATTGGGTGGTGATTGTTGATTCCGCGTATCCGCTCCAAACCAGCGCGGGTATTGAGACGATCTTCACGGGCGAGGATCAACTGACGGTGGTCAAGGCCGTACTGACGGAACTCAAGAAGCAAAAGCATGTTCGGGCGAATGTGTTCTTGGATAAGGAGATGAAGTTCATCGACGAGAAGGCGGCGCCAGGGATCACCAAGTATCGGAACTCGGTTAGCTCGTTGCTCAAAGGGATGTCGGCGGCTTCAATGCTTCATGAAGACATCATCGCCAAGCTGGACGAGGCGGGGAAGACGTTTCATGTGCTGGTCTTAAAGACTAAGCTCACTCTGCCCTATACCTCTGTGTTTTTGCAGTTGGACTGCGGCTACTGGAGCGGCGATAAGGAATCGGCGCTACGCAAGAAGATGGGCGGCAAGTGAGCGGGAAACGTCTTTCTCGGAGGAGATTTCTGGGCATGGCGGCAAGCGGGGCGGCAGCGATTCCTTTGAAGGGCACGGGGTTGCTACGGATGGCGGGCGAACAGCCGCAGGTTTTGGTTCCGGCGGATAAGGGTCTTTCTGCGTCCTGGATAGCTGGACTCTCCAAGCGGGGCAAGCCGACGGTTTACCGGGGTAAGGCGCTAGGGAATATTGGAATGCCCATTGGGGGCATCGGGTGCGGGCAGGTGTACCTGGGCGGCGATGGTCAGCTTTGGCATTGGGACGTATTCAACCAATTGGCCGAGGCAGATATGGGTGAGATTCGCAATGGATTGCACTATTCGCACCCCTTGCCGGAGCGATCGCCGTTTTCGATGGGCTTCTATTTAGCAAAAGCTACCAAGGCGGGCGATTTATTGGCGGCTTTCGACCTGACGGCGTTTCCCGACACCGCGTTCTTGGGGCGCTATCCGATGGCGGATATCCACTACGGGGAATTTCACCAGATCGACGTTCGGCTGGAAGCCTATTCTCCCTTTATTCCGCTGAACGAGGATGACTCGGGATTGCCGATGGCGATTCTGAGCTATGCCGTCAAGAACACCGGAAGCGAAACGGCGGAAGTGGAACTGGCGGGATGGATGGAGAACCCCGTTTGTCTGTATAGCCGTAACCGACGCTTGGTTCAACTGAAGACCGATGCCAGGACCGGAGATGGTCTTGCTTTCTTCCAGCACTCAGGCTCGGACGCAGAAGGTGGAACCAGTGGGCGCCCGGTGGTGGTGTTCGAGGATTTCGAGAAGGCTTCGTATGAAGGCTGGACGGTGGAGGGTACGGCGTTCGGCGAGGGGCCCATCGAGATTTCGAAGATTCCCCAATATCAGGGAGACGTTCGCGGAAAGGGCAAGCGGGTAGTGAACAGCCATAACGTTCGGCATGGCGAAAATGTGAGTGGCGGTGACGCTCATTTGGGAAGGTTGCTTAGTCGGGAGTTTACGGTTGAGCGGCGCTACATTTCAATGTTAATCGGCGGGGGCGAGCATGCAGGTAAGACGTGCGTCAACCTCCTTGTAGATGGCCACGTGGTGAGGACGGCTACGGGGCAAGATGCCAACGCGATGAGCTGGGTTAACTGGGACGTTCGCGATTTGGAAGTGAAGAAGGCGAGGATTGAGATTTTGGACGCGGAGGCGGGGCCCTGGGGGAATGTGGGCGTCGATCAGATCGAGTTCCGGGACGAGGCGGTTCACGAGGTCGAGAAGCTAGAGGATGAAGGAGACTTCGGAACAATTGGCATCGGGGTTCTTGGCAAGGGCGGGGCAACAAACGCCGGGGTGCGATCGTGGAAAGAGTTTGCCGCCACCTACTTCACGACCGAGGCGCCAAGGGGCGTGGCAGGCAAACGAGTTCGGTTGAAGCCGGGTGAGACTCAGACGGTGACGTTCTTGGTCTCTTGGCATTTCCCCAATCCGAATCGGAAATCGCTTTCGTTTCTGGAAGGACACGAGACGTTCAAGCGATACTACGCGAAGCGATTTTCGGACGCGCGTGAGGTGGCGGTGTACGCGGCCAAGAACTTTGTCCGGCTCAGTCAAGAGACTCGGCGGTGGACGGAGACTTGGTACGATTCCACGCTTCCGTATTGGTTTCTGGATCGGACGATGGCGAATACATCGACCCTTTCGACTTCAACCTGCTACCGATTCGACGATGGTCGGTTTTACGGTTGGGAGGGAGTTTATTGCTGTGCGGGGACGTGCACTCATGTATGGCAATATGCCCAGGCGATGGGGCGACTGTTTCCGGCGTTGGAGCGAGACCTGCGAACTCGAGTGGACTACGGCATCGCCTATCACGAGAACGGTGCGCTGGGTCATCGGGCAGAAGCGGCGCAGGGACCAGCGACGGATGGTCAATGCGGGACAATCTTACGGGTTTACCGAGAGCATTTGATGTCGAAGGATTCAGGGTGGCTGAAGGCTTTTTGGCCAAGGGTAAAGCAGTCGATCCGGTTCTTGATCGAACAAGATCCCAATCAAGATGGGATTTTGGAAGGTCCGCAGTTCAATACGTTGGACGCAACCTGGTTCGGCAAGATTTCGTGGATCAGCAGTTTGTACGTGGCGACCTTGCGGGCGGGGGAGGCGATGGCCGCAGATATGGGAGATGCGACATTCTCGTCCCTGTGCCGGACCATCGCAGAGCGGGGCTCGCGTCACTTAGTGGACGAGCTCTTCAATGGCGAGTATTTCATTCAAAAGACCGATACAAATCACCCGAGAGCGATCAACACGAACAATGGGTGCCATATCGATCAGGTGTTTGGTCAGTCGTGGGCGTGGCAGGTGGGGCTACCTCGGGTGGTTCCGCCGACGGAGTCCAAAAAGGCGCTTGAGGCGCTGTACCGTTACAACTACGCTCCCGATGTAGGCAAGTACCGGCAATCGATGAAGGATATTCGGGGGGGCCGGTGGTACGCGCTACCAGGAGAGGCTGGGCTACTCATGTGTACTTGGCCGCGAGGAGGCTCCAACAAGGCGCCAGGAGAAGGTCAGGAGGACTGGGCGGTCGGTTATTTCAACGAGTGCATGACAGGGTTCGAGCACCAAGTTGCGGGGCATATGATCTACGAAGGAATGGTGGATCAGGGCCTCATTGTGGAGCGGACAATCCACGAACGATATCGCGCGGAGCGTCGCAATCCCTATAACGAAATCGAATGCAGTGACCACTACGCCCGGGCGATGGCTTCATACGGGGTCTATCTGGCGGCATGTGGGTTTGAGTACGACGGGCCGAAGGGGTGGCTTACGATCCGGCCGAGAATCGGCGCGGAAGACTTCCGGGGCGCGTTTACGGTCGCGGAGGGTTGGGGCAGGTTTTCGCAGACGGCATCGAAGAGCGGAATGACGGTGGAATTGGTCGTGAAGTGGGGCAAACTGCGGTTATCCAAGTTGGTTCTATCCGTGGGAAGTCGGCAGTTGATCAGTGCGATAGTTGGCAATCTGAAGGCGCCCGCCGTGTTGAATGAGTCAACCGGAGAGGTCATCTTCAAGAAGCCTATCGATTTGGCGACGAACGATCGGATCGTTCTGACGTTCAAGTAACGCCCAGAGGTAGTTGGATAAGGCATTCCCCAACAAAATTGCGATTTTGCCCCCGATTAGTTACACGTTCATCTTGCCTCTATCCATTTTGTTTTAGAATGGGTACGGCACCTGCTTTCGGAGACTGGCATCAAAGCCGAAATCAAACGTTTGAATCCGGTTGGGGCAACGACAACTTGGCCCCTTGCCTTAGGCATTGCCGTTCTGGGAACGGTGATGGCTACTGTTGCCCGATTTGCACTGATCCCGGTGCTTGGCGCACGGTCTCCCTTTATGATGTTCATTTTGGGCAGCGCCTTCTCGGCTTGGAAGGGCGGTTGGCGGGCGGGAGTGATCGCGATGATCGTTGGGGCGATTATCGTTTTTGGCTTTATCGATCCCAGTCAAGGCGATAGCGCGAAGAGCATTCTGGCGGATATCTCCCGACTGGGAATGTTCTTTACGACATGCGGTGTGATCGTGGCGTTGATGTCTCATCTCCAGGTGGAAAAGGCAAAGCTCGCTTTGGCGAGAGGAGCGTTGGAAGAGGTGAACCGCGATTTAGAGAACCGGGTGTTGGAGCGAACAGAAAGCTTGGTGCAAGCTCATGGCGAACTGCAGACGATCACTCATGCGGTAGCGCATGACGTTCGGGCTCCGCTCCGCGCGATCATCGCGAATTCGGTGATGCTTCAGAGGGAGTATGCGTCCGTGCTGGACAAGGACGGACTGCAGATGTTGGAACGGCAACGACAGAACGCCTTAAGGCTCTCAGACTTGGTTGACAAGATGCTGGAGTACACGCGTCTGAGCCGGTCAGTGGCGAAGGTAGAGCCGGTTGAGATATCGCGGCTGGCAAAGGACATTGCGGCGGACTTGAAGATTCGGTACGCAAATAAGTCGATCACTTTCGATTTGCCGGGGCCAGTCACCGTGTATGCAGATGCGACGATGATGGGCTGCGTGCTGGAGAATCTGTTGGAGAACTCCTGTAAATACTCCTCCTCCTCCGGGACGACGGTGACGATGGCGATTCAAAAGGAGGCGGGAGGCTTCTCGATCACAGTGGAAGACACGGGGTTGGGATTCGATCCTCAATTCTCAGAGCAGATATTCGAACCGTTTCAGCGGCTGGGAGATCGCCCTAAGATCGAGGGAACCGGCATTGGCTTGGCGAACGTTCGGCGAATCATGAAGTTGCACGGAGGATCCGTAGAGGCATCGAGCGAGGGAGAGGGCTGCGGGGCGACCTTTCGCCTTTGGCTTCCCCAAGGCGAAGCGATTTCTCATTCCGCTTAAGCAACCCTTTAGCCCGATTTTGGGAAAGCGGAGCAATCTGTTGGTATGACATCGTTGGCGATTCTCGCTGTCTTAGCGCAATCGGAGTTGCGCATTCCTGGCTTTACCGCATATTTGAGCCCCAACCCAGAGGCGTTCGAGGTGAGCGAGCGGCGGGGAGTGGTGGGTTGGAACGATCCGGCCACTCATATTTTGTGGTTCGGAAAGTTTGCGCAGTCTGGAAACGTAAAGGTTGAAGTGCAGATCACCGGAGGAAAGGGCGCGGGCTCTTCTTTCCGGATGTCGTTCGCTGGACAAACGAAAGTGGCGAAATCCGATGCGAGCGGCTCAGTGGACTTCGGAGTTTTCAAACTTGGAAAGGCGGGGTATCAAAAGTTTGATTTGAGCGCCTTGGGCAAAAAGGGGACGGCGTTTGGAACGCCGAGCGCGTTGGTTTTGAGCGGTCCGGGTACGGCAGGCGCACACTTCAATGTGGAGTCACGGCGCAATGCGGCCTCCGTGCATTTGGGATACCCGACACCGGAGGACGCGAAGGTGGTGAAGTTCTACAATGAGGTCACGGCGAAAGAAGATCCGCTTCATACCTACTACTGTGCGATCGGGTTCCGGCGCGGCTACTTCGGCATGCAAGTGAATAGCCCGACTGAGCGACGCATCATTTTCTCCATCTGGGACAGCGGAAACGAGGCGAACGATCGCGATAAGGTCGGCGCGGAGGATCGGGTAAAGCTGTTGGCCAAAGGGCCGAACGTAGTGGCCGGAGACTTTGGCAACGAAGGAACCGGGGGACATAGCCACGAGGTCTACAACTGGAAGAAGGGGCAGACGTACAAGTTCCTGGTGACCGCCAAGCCGGAAGGAACGGCGACGATTTACTCCGGTTACTTTTTCTTCCCAGAGAAAAAGGCGTGGCAACTGATCGCCAGTTTCCGAGCGCCGAAGGATGGCGGATACCTGCGAGGGTTCTATTCGTTCGACGAGAACTTCTGGGGAACGAACGGGTATCTGTTGCGCAAAGCCGAGTTTGGGAACCAGTGGATGCAAACTGAGGATGGAACCTGGACGGAAGTGACGAAGGCGCGGTTTACTCACGACCCAACCGGAAAAGAGGCTCGCAAGGACTACTCGGCAGGGCCCAAAGGGACGGCTTTCTTCCTTGCGAATGGTGGATTCGAAGATAACGGTGTCAAGTACGGCGACACCTTTGAGCGGAAGCCAACGGGCCGAAAGCCCGACATTTCCACGCTCCCCAACTAAGTGGTCTTCACCCGTCACGTAGGTCCTAGCCGACTTACGTGACGAATTGGGTATACTTATCCCAAGCCAAATTCAGACCCACGGTCTGGAACGGGGGACCCATCCGAATGGGGTGAATCGCGATTACGCGTAGAGCGACTCTGGCTCGAACCCGTCAGCTAACCTCGTCGGCTTAAGAAGAGAGGACCTCTAGTCTCGGATCGGCGAGAGCTAGGCCCTCCAGGGATAAACACCATGGAGGTAACGATTGCTTATTGAATCATCGGTTCGGCAGGCTGCCGAAATCGTTGAAATCAGTCATGTTGGCGGTATTGGCAAGGCTCGGAAGCTTCTGAGGCTGGCCCGTGATATCCGCAAAAAAACCAAGCACCTCGGAGCTTTATGCATCCGCTTGGCGCATAACGGCGAATGGGTTCGAGCCAACCGATTTCGGCAGGCATTCGAACGCCTCAGTGAACTTCACGACGATCTTCGCGAAAAAGCCCGCATTGCACTTCGACAACCGTCGGAACTGGCGTATGACGCTAAGCCGACCCCGACCCCATTTACATCTTTATCTGTACAGGAGGCCCGTAAATGAACCCCGTTGCGCACTTTGAAACCAACGCCCGTAGGATTTGGACGTCGAGAGTTAGTCCCGATCAGAAAGCTAGGCAGCTCACCGAGCTCAGCGATAGGATCGCGGCTTACCTGAGCCGATTGGAAGAGCTTCCGCCGGAGCGGCGCCAAAACGATGAATGGGTCAAGGCCGCTGTGGACCGCGCGCGCAAGTACTTAGAGGCATTGGCCACCGATGTCCGCCACCTCGCCCTGAACTGCCGCGAAGTTACCACTAACTAAAAATTAGGCCCGATAGGGTGGCGGCAGCCCCGGCAATGACGCCGAGAGAACCTCTGGATGCCGCCATCCTGACACTCCTTTAGGCCACATCCTGCTTCTCCAGCAGGGCTTTGTAAGTTTCTCCCCAGTCTCTCATCATGATGAGCACGGGTTTGAGCGATCTTCCGAACTCGGTGAGTTCATATTCCACCCTCGGCGGGACCTCGGCATAGACCGTTCGGGTCAGGACGCCGTCTTCTTCTAGCTCTCTCAATTGCAGCGTGAGCATGCGTTGGGTGACATTGGGCAGGCGCTTTTTTAACTCCCCGAATCTCATTTTATGGTGAAGGAGATAGAAGACGATCACCGCCTTCCAGCGTCCGCCGATAACGTCCAAGGTCGCTTCGACCGCGCAGCCCGTTCGAGAATTGTATTCGCGTGCTTTCATCGATTTTGAACTAATAGTATCAAAAGTGATACTACCGATCATGATTGTGCTTACTTGCATTATAGAGCATAGGCATTCATCATGGGCTTATGAAGAGCTATGTGCTGAAGGAAGCCCCAGGGTTTGAATCCTTGGATTTGGTGGAGAAGGAGTTGGGGCCGATTGGGCCACACGAGGTCCGCGTCCGGGTGCGGGCCATTTCGCTGAACTATCGAGACTTGATGGTTGCAAAGGGCGCTTACGGGACGAAAGGGTTTCAGCCAGTTGTCCCGGCTTCCGACGGGGCGGGCGAGGTTGTGGAAGTTGGAAGTGCGGTGACCCGGTGGAAGGCGGGCGACAAGGTGGCGGGGATCTTTATGCAGACCTGGCTGGCGGGACCTCCGGCGGCTTCCTATGCAGCCTCGGCGCTGGGTGGAGCGATCGACGGGATGATGGCGGAAGAGGTGGTTCTTCATGAGGATGGATTGGTCGCGATTCCAGCGGGCTATTCGTTTGAAGAGGCGGCGACTTTGCCTTGTGCCGCGGTGACGGCTTGGAACGCGTTCTATGGTTCGGGGGCGCTGAAGGCGGGCGACACGGTGTTGCTTCAGGGGACGGGCGGAGTTTCGCTCTTTGCGCTCCAGTTGGCGAAGGCGGCGGGGGCGCGGGTGATGATCACTTCGAGTTCTGACGAGAAACTGGTCCGGGCGAAGGAGTTAGGGGCGGATGAGACGATCAACTACCGAACGAAGGAGAATTGGGAAGTTGAGGCGTTTCGACTGACGGACTCTCGGGGCGTCGACCAGGTTGTGGAGGTTGGTGGGGGCGGGACCCTCAATCGGTCGCTGAAGGCGGTCCGCTACGGAGGAACGGTGAGCGTCATTGGGGTGCTTTCGGGGACTAGTGGAGAAGTGGCGACGCCTCTGATATTGGGCAAAGCGATTCGCGTTCAGGGGATCTATGTGGGGTCGCGGACGATGTTCGAAGATATGAACCGCGCGATTGAGGCGAACGGGATTCGACCGGTGATCGATCGGGTGTTCGAGTTTAGCGAGGCGAAGGCGGCTTACGAGTACATGGAGAGCGCACAACACTTCGGGAAGATCGTGATTCGAGTTTAGGGCAGGGGTTGGAGGTCCGGGGTGACCCAACCGTACCGGGCCTCCACACTCGTGATCCGGTCGTAGGTGTAGTACTGGAAGATAAAGCCCTTGTCAGCGAAGGCGGTCAGGACATCGTTTACGGCTTGAAGTCGGCTGAGAGTGGGGGCGGAGTTCAGCCGGTGCTGGATCATGTGCGCCCAGAAGCGGGTGATGGATTCGTGGTAACCCATCATGGGCGTGGTTTCTACCCCGTTTGCTTCGTTCAGTCGCTGGATGCCGGTGCGGATATCATCGAGGGTTCGTCCGCCGAGGAGAAAGAGGGTGGCGACGGCGAGGTGCTCTCGGTGGAGCCATTCTGGGCGGGGGATGGCGGCGGACTCAAAGCGGGTGAGGAGAGTCTCCAACTCCTCCTCCGTGTAAAAGAGGATTAGTTCCATTTGTGGTTTACGCGTTTTGAGCTTGGGGCGTAGTGCGGGCGTTGGCTAAGGACGTTTGGAACTTCTGTCCAAAGAGCACCAGGTCGGCCTTGAGCCAGATGATGAACTTGGCGGCGAGGACGCTGACGGTAAGCAGGATGGCGAAGGCCCACACGGGAGCGAGGGGGAGTTTGCTCAGGAGGCCGGAGAGACGCGGGCCCCCGGAGAGGTAGAGGAGCATCGGGTGGATGAGGAAGAGGACGAGGGAGATGCGTCCGAACTTGGCGAGGGTGGGGCCGATTCGAAGACTGGCGAGTTGCTTGGCTTTGGCGACCAGGATGAGCGCCATTCCCATGGTGTAGCAGGAGATTGCGAGGTTGTAGAGCATGGTATTCACCGGATGCCCCAACAGGATTTCGATGGAAATGAAGACGTAGGCGACGCCCCCCAAAGCCGCGAAGGATACGATGGGCCACCAGTTCTTGTTGACGGCCTCTTTGAATTGATCCCAATGGGCACCCGCCCAAGCCCCAATGACAACGGGTGGGAGATACCAAAGGATAAGCGAGCCGGGATTGGCGAATCCCCACCAATACTTCTGGAGCAGATAGACCGCGAACTGGGCCAATGCGGCGGCGATGACGGAATGTCCGAAGGTCTTTATCTTCTTTGCGGCAAGGAGGACAAGCGGGAAGGCGATTGAGAGCTGCAGCAAGATGGACATGAAGTAGAGGTGGAAATAACCTCGACCCCAGAGGATGTTTCGAACCCATTCTCTGGGGTCCAGAAGCACCATTGGGCCGCTCACCTCACCGATTAAGGGAAGATTCCAGGTGTAGGTGACCATGTCTGATCCCGTCTTGATGATGAGGGCGCGGAAGAAGACATAGGCAACGGTCCACAAGAGGTATGGCCAGAGGCTGCGGGAGGCTCGGCGAAGGGCAAAGCGACGCCAGTTGGGTCGGTCCGCTTTGACTAAACTGCGGGCGAGGAGCAAGGCCGAGATAAAGATAAATACCGGGACGGCGAAATGGAGGATGCGGTTGATCAGGATGAGGCTCCACCATTCAAACGAGCCTTCTACCGTGTACTTTCGAGCGCTGTGCGAGGTGGAGTGATGGATCATCACCTCGAGAATGCTGATCCCTTTGACGACGTCAAAAGCGATGTCTCGGGGGGCGGGCATGGGAGAGACTATAGCCCGATTCGAATCCGCCGCGGGCGCTTCGGAAACAGGGGTCGGTAAGGACGGAGCCTGCGGCATCAATGACAAGACGTACGAAATGAGGCTGGGTTTGCTCTTTTTTGAACCCATTTAGCCCTTTATTGGGAAACTGGTGTTATGTTCGCCGTGCTCGCATCGCTGGCAGTGTTCGCCAGCGGCCAAACTCAGGCCATGCCTGTCATCGTGCCTCAGCCGCTTTCGGTTAAGCCTGCCGAAGGCCACTTTACGATTAAGCCCGACACCGTCATTGCCGCCGGAAAGGATTGCGAGGCGGTGGCGCGGACCCTGCAGGAGTTCCTGCGTCCGGCAACCGGCTATGCGCTGGATATTCATGGTCGGGGAGGGAAGAACGCGATCGTTCTTCGACTGAAGGAGAAGAAGGAGCGGGGGCCGGAAGGGTATTCGCTGAAGGTCTCCAACGACCAGATTGAGATTGAGGCGAACGCTCCGGCGGGCCTATTCTATGGATCGCAGACGCTTCGTCAGCTTCTCCCAGTGCAGATCTATCGGAAAGCGCCGGTGGCGGGAGTTGAGTGGACGGCGAATGCGGTGACGGTCGAGGACTCGCCGCGATTCCGATGGCGGGGCGGGCACTTGGATGTGTGCCGAAACTTCATGCCGAAGGAATTTGTGATGAAGTACATCGACCTGCTGGCGCTGCACAAGATGAACGTCTTCCATTGGCACCTGACCGATGACCAGGGGTGGCGGATTGAGATCAAGCAGTATCCGAAGCTGACAGAGGTTGGCGCGTGGCGAAAGAACACGATGACCAAGTACAGCCCGGCAGAGTACACGAACAAGCCTGCGGGTGGGTTCTACACGCAGGATGACGTTCGGGAGATCGTGGCGTACGCGAAAGAGCGGTTCGTGACGGTGCTACCGGAGATTGAGATGCCGGGGCACAGTCAGGCGGCGATTGCGGCGTATCCGTGGTTAGGCAACGACCCGACGAAGCAGCTTGACGTGGCGACGAAGTGGGGCGTGATTGAGAATGTCGTCAACGTGGAGGACAGCACGATCAAGTTCTTCCAGAACGTGTTGGACGAGGTGATGGATCTCTTCCCGGGCTCGTTCATTCACATCGGCGGCGATGAATGTCCGAAGGTGCAATGGAAGGCGAGTGAGAAGGCCCAGGCGAAGATGAAGCAATTGGGAATCACCGACGAGCATGGCTTGCAGAGCTGGTTCATCAGTCAGATGGACAAGTATCTGGACGCGAAGGGTCGGCGGTTGATTGGCTGGAGCGAGATTTTGGAAGGCGGTCTGGCAGAAAAGGCAGCGCTGATGGTTTGGCTGGGCGATGACGGCGCAATGCAGGCGGTGTCCAGCGGGCATGACGTGGTGATGGCGCAGAACAGCTCGACTTACTTTGACTACTATCAGTCGAAGGACAAGGATAAGGAGCCGTGGGCGATTGGCGGGTTCTTGCCGATCTCCAAGGTTTACGCCTACGATCCAGTCCTGCCGAAGATGACGGATGAGCAGTCCAAGCACGTGCTGGGCGTTCAATTCCAGTGCTGGACGGAGTACATCCGCGATCCGAAGTATGCCGAGTACATGATCTTCCCCCGGGCTTGCGCGCTTTCGGAAGTGGCGTGGTCCAGTAAGGCGAATAAGAACTACGATCGGTTCATGGCGGGCTTGCCGACGCACCTGGAACGGTTGGCGGGGCTGGATGTGAACTACCGAAAGCTCGATCCTCCGACCCCGCCACCGGCGGCGACTTGGAAGTCGGGCGAGATGAGCGAGCAGTTCCAGACGAAGACGTGGGACGTGACGCGATCCATTGATGGCGCGGGAACCTACAACGTTGAGTTTCAATACACGGGCGGGGCGCATCGGCTGGACATTGAGTGGGCGGAAATCTTGCAGAACGAGGCGGTGGTGGCTCGGGACGCTCACAAGGGGACGACAGGAGCCCGGGATCAGGGGAATGACTACACCTTCCGAATTCCTTCCGTAGCGGCGGGGGCGAAGTTCACGTTGCGGGCGAGCGTTCGGACCGATGAGGGGAATGACTCGAATGGGGAAATTCGAGTTAGTAGGCGTTAGGGGCCGCTGCGCGGAGGCGTTAGGTTTTAGGGACGAGGAGCGAAGATGATTGGGGTTTTGGCGAGTTTGGCGGTGATGGCAAATGGGTTTGGGGACATGAAGATGTGGTACCGACAGCCAGCAGATACGACTCCTACGGTCCGGACCGAGAGGGTGGGGACGGGGGATGAGCGGGGGTGGTTGCAGGCGCTTCCGATTGGGAACGGGCGCTTGGGCGCGATGGTGTTTGGCGGGGTGGATTTAGAGCGCATCCAACTGAACGAGGACACCATTTGGGCAGGGCCGCCAAACCCGGTGCAGCCGGCGGACTCGGCGAAGTGGATTGCTGAGGCTCGCGAATTGATCTTCCAAGGGAAGAACGCGGAAGCGCAGAAGATCATGCAGGACCACGTGATGGCGGACTCCGAAGGGACTCGCAGCTATCAGACCTTGGGGGACCTGTGGATTAAGTTTCACTACACCAAGCGGGAGATTTCCGCGCCGATGGCGGTGGCCAACAACCAGACGGTGGTCTTTCGCACGGCGCTAACCGTGGATGATCCCGGGAAGTACTCCCGAATCGAGTTGAGCCCGATTGATGACGATTCGACGATTTATCTGAACGGGGAAGTGATTGGCAAGACCAATCAATACGACAAGCCTTACTCCTTTTTATTGGGTAGTCGACTGAAGAAGGGGCGAAATGTCTTGGCGGCGGTGGTCCACAACGGCGGGGGCGACGGAAACATGGCGGCCCGCGTGAAATTGGTGGGCGATAGCACGCCGAAAGACTATCGGCGAGAACTTGATTTGGACTCGGCGGTGACCTCCAGCAGCTATACGGTGGATGGAGTGACGTTTAAGCGCGAGGCGTTTGTTTCTCCGGTTGATCAGGTGACGGTGATTCGGCTAACGGCAAGTAAGCCGGGCGCACTGTCGTTCGACCTTGGGTTTGACCGACCGGGGACCTCGCATAAGACGGTTGCGGTTGGAAATCATCGGCTTGTGCTGAGCGGACAGGCTTCCCATAACGGCGGACATTTGGGGACGAAGTTCGACGCGGTGATCGATGCGGTCTTGGACGGAGGCGTCAGCGTTGCCAAAGGCGCGGGGCTGGAGATTCGGAAGGCTAATTCAGTGACCTTCTACTTGGCCGCGGCGACAGATTACAACCGGTTTGAACCGGCGAAGCCCTTGACTCTGGATCGGATGGCCAAGTGCGAGACGACGTTGAAGGCGGCGGAGGCGAAGGCCTACGGAAAGTTGAAATCAGCGAGTATCGACGAGCATCGGCGGTTGTTCCGGCGAGTTTCGTTGGACCTTGGCGCCCAGCCAAATAAGCCGACGGATGAGCGGCTGGACGCAGTGAAGGCGGGAGCGACGGATGCGGGATTGGAGGCGATGTACTTCCAGTTCGGTCGGTATCTGTTGATTTGCTCCAGCCGTCCGGGGGACATGGCGGCGAACTTGCAGGGAATCTGGAGTCCTTACATCTCCGCGCCCTGGAATTCCGATTACCACTTGAACATCAACCTTCAGATGAACTATTGGATTGCCGAGGTTGGGAATTTGAGCGAGTGCCATTTGCCGATGTTCGACGTGCTGGAAAACATGCGTCCGGCGGGGCGCGAATTGGCCCGACGGCTAGGAAGCGAAGGGATTGCGATGGGGCACACGTCGGATGGTCCAATGTGGACCGCGCTGGCCGGGCAAACGGTTTGGGGATGCTGGCCGCACGGAGCGGCATGGTGTAGCGAGCACTTTATGGAGCACTACCGCTACACGGGGGATAAGACCTTCTTGCGGGAGCGCGCCTATCCGTTCTTGAAGGAGTGCGCTGAGTTCTATTTGAAGTGGCTGGTGAAGGACCCGGAGACCGGGAAGTTGGTTTCGGGACCGACGACCTCGCCGGAAAACTGGTACCGCACGAAGGATGGTCGCGATCTGAACGTGAGCATGGGGAATGCGATGGATCAGGAGATCATCTGGGAGACCTTTACGAACACGTTGGAGGCGGCGGATTTGTTGGGAGTGAGCGACGAATTCACCGGCAAGGTGAAGGCATCTTTGGCGAATTTGGCAATGCCGAAGATTGGTTCGGACGGCCGCATCTTGGAGTGGGGCAAGGAGTATGAGGAGCCAGAGCCGGGGCACCGACATAGTTCTCACCTCTATGGGCTGTACCCATCACACCAGTTCACGAAGTCGAAGACACCCGACTTCTTTGAGGCGGCGCGGAAGTCGATGGAATATCGGTTAGCGCATGGTGGCGGTCACACGGGGTGGTCCCGAGCCTGGATCATCAACTTCTTTGCTCGATTCCAGGACGGTGAGAAGGCGCATGAGAACGTGCGGCTGCTTTTGGCCAAATCGACGTTGCCCAACCTGTTCGACGATCACCCTCCGTTCCAGATCGATGGCAACTTCGGCGGGGCGGCGGGTATGGCCGAGATGCTGCTGCAAAGCCAAGAAGGTTTCTTGAATCTGCTTCCGGCGTTGCCCAAGGCGTGGCCGACGGGATCTTTCAAGGGGCTTTGCGCTCGGGGTGGCTTTGTGCTCGACGCGGATTGGAAAGACAGCCAGTTGAAGCGCGTTCAGATCGTTTCCAAGTTGGGGGGCGAGTGCGCGGTGAAGACGAAGGCGGCCGAGTGTCGGCTGGAGGGTGATGGCTCGGGGTACAAGCGGCTTTCGCCCGATGCGAACGGCGTGGTGCGGTTTGATACTCAGGTGGGGAAGACGTACCGGTTGAGCTTCCACGAGGAGTGAAACGCATCGATTAAGACAAATGCGTCGTCTTTTGCTATACTTTGCCCTGCCCCATGCTTTCACTCGACGACGCCCGCTCGATTGCTAATCATTTCCATATTGAACAGCCCTTCGAAATTGAATTCTTCGAAGGGCGGGGAAATATCAACCTCGATACGCTGTTAGTTTCGGCGGGTCCAGAGAAGCGGGCTTATCTCCTTCAACGCGTGAACCCCGACGTGTTCGCGTTAGCGGACCGGGTGATGACGGGGATGATCGCCTCGATCGAGGCACAGAAGCAGTCGTTGCACCAGGGGATCGCGGCCGAAACGGGTTGGCAAGTTCCCGAACTCATTCCGACGAAAGACGGGCGGCTGTATCACGAAGAAGGCGGCATCTGGCGAATGATGCTGTACATCGAGGGGACGGTCAGCTACAAGAGCCTCTCGGAATTGCCCAAGCACCGACAGACAGAAGCCGCCTACGAGGTGGG
This sequence comes from Armatimonadetes bacterium 55-13, assembly GCA_001898035.1. Classification (GTDB taxonomy): domain Bacteria; phylum Armatimonadota; class Fimbriimonadia; order Fimbriimonadales; family Fimbriimonadaceae; genus 55-13. The sequence goes on along the minus strand of MKRX01000026.1, from coordinate 226,110 downwards.
TCGAGGGCTGGCGATTTACAACGACTTGACGGCAGGGATTGAGGCGGAGACGCTGCCGACGGCGTTGCCGGGTTACCGAAACACCCGGATTTATTTCGATCAGCTTGATGCGGCTCTGGAAGGGTGCCGAAGTCTGGAAGAGACGGCGCACCGATTGCCGGAGGACGATGAGGTTCGGGCGGCGGTGGAGAAGCACTTTATCTGCATTGCAGAAGAGCAGGAGCGGTTGGCGCGGGTGAACGATCCGGAGTTACAGCCGTTCATTCAGACGGCGCTCAAGTATCGCGACCTTGCTTTGTCCATGACGTCCGCCCGGGAAGAAGGGAAGATTCGGTACACGGCGATTCATGGCGATACGAAGATTGAGAACTTCCTTTTCGATGCTCAATCCGGGCAAGTGATGGCGCTGGTTGATCTGGATACCGTGATGCCGCTGACCTGGTTGGCGGACTGGGGGGACATGGTCAGGTCGCTTGTCAATGTGGCGGGCGAGAAGGAGCGCGACTTGGCGAAGGTTCAGGTCGATAAGGATGTTTACGCGGCGGTCACGGAGGGCTTTCTGAGCACGGCCTCGACGGCAACTGAGGAAGAGATCGCCTTGATGCCGCGCGCGGTTCAGGTGATTACCTTGGAATTGGGCGTGCGATTCCTCTCGGACTACCTACGGGGCGACACATACTTCCAGTTGGGAGTCAACGACCCTCGCGACCTGAACAAGGTGCGGGCGATGGTGCAGATTCAGTTGTTCGAGCGATTGCTGGAGCACGAGCCGGAGGCGAACGCGATTTTGGAAGCGTACGCGGATCAAGTACCTACGATTTAGGCCGGGGTTCCGTTCCTCATGCTGCCCCATTTGCAAGTTTGACGACTTCGACTACCTGCTGGCGGTCGATAAGGTGGAATACGGACTCCTTGGGGAGGCTGGTGGGGGCGTATTCGATTTCGGGATTGCCGAGGGTGGAGGGGTCGGTTTGTTCGAGGAAGGGGGCGAGGTGGACGCAGTAGCAGCCGGTTTCCTTCAGGAACTCCACGACGTTGTGCATGCGCAGACCTCCGGCGGGGAGGATCTCGATGCGTCCGGCGGCTTGTTCGACGAGCTTCTTGATGAGAGGCGCGCCATCGGAGGCAAAGGCTCGTTGGCCGCTGGTGAGGAGGCGGGTGATGCCGAGGTCAATGAGCTGTTCGAGGGTGTCTTCGGGATTGGGGACGACGTCGAAGCAGCGGTGACAAACTTTGTCTTCTGATCCGCAGAGTTCGACGAGTTGTTTCATGCGGGCGGCGTCGAGGGTTCCGTCTTCTTTCAGGACACCGAAGACGAGGCCGTTGGAACCGTGGGCCATGAGCTGTTCGGCATCGGCGAGCATCGTGGCGTATTCGGCATCCGTGTAGGCGAAACCGGCGCCTCGGGGGCGGACCATGCTGACGATGGGCAGGGGCATGCGTCGCTTGGCTTCGATCAGCGTGCCGATGGACGGGGTGAGACCGCCGACGGTGATGGCTCCGCAGAGTTCGATGCGATCCGCGCCTCCGGCATGGGCTTCCAGGCAGTCATCAACGGAACAACAAACGATCTCGACGGGGATCTTCGGCATTCCCCAATTTTAGATTCTGAAGCGAAGGAATTACGCGGTCTGGCGTAACTCGCTGGCGTGGAAGCACTGGTTTCGGCCGAGGCGCTTGGCGGTGTAGAGGGCGGCATCGGCGAGAGCGACGAGTTCAGCCTTGTCGTCGATCATGGGGGAGAGCGTGGAGACGCCGAAACTGGCGGTGACGGTCCGATAGGGCCACTTCTGGTCTTCGATGATCTTTCGGAACCGCTCCGCGGCTTCCATCGCGCCTTCGGTATCGGTTTCGGGGAGAACGATGACGAATTCTTCGCCACCGTAGCGTCCCACGAAGTCAGAGGTTCGGGCGACGGCGAGGAGGGCATCCGCAACTCCCTTGAGAACTTTGTCTCCTGCCTGGTGGCCAAAGTCATCGTTGAACTGCTTGAAATGGTCGACGTCCAGGAGAATGATGGACAGTCGGCGGTTATTGCGGGCAGCGAGGGCGAACTCGCGTTCCAAGAATTCTTGGAAGGAGCGGTGGTTTTTGAGACCGGTGAGGCCGTCGGTGGTTGCCAGGTCTTCCAGACGCGCGTTCGCGGCTTCCAATTCCATCTTTTGAACTTCCAGGACAAGCGACTGTTCGTTGGTCTTCTGCATCTCGTCCAACAAGCGACGCTGTTGGATGCGGATGTTGGTGATGTCGGTGAAGCTAGCGACGGCACCGATGGGTTCAGAGGCGCCGGGCAACTGGACGGGGGAGGCGTTGACGCTGATCCACGTGATTCGGCCATCGTCTCGGCGTATGCCGTAGATGAAGTCTTGAACGGGGCGACGGGTTCGGAAGGCAACCAAAAGGGGACCGCTTTCCGGGACCAGAGGGCTTCCATCTTCACAGATACAATCGACGAGCTGATGGTTCATCGATTCGCCGACGATATGATCCAAAGGCACTCCCAGAATCTCTGCGCCACGCGGGTTGCACTGCGTGATTTTGAGATGGCGGTCCATAAAGACAATGCCAGATTGGAGCGATTCGGTGGAGACGCGGAACAGGGATTCGCTTTCTTGAATTCGGAGAGCTTCTTTGCGAGCTTCGGTGACGTCTTGAAGCGAGCAAACGCCGCCGGTGATGTTTCCATCGGGGTCGGTTAGAGGGAACGCATTGCAGACGGCGGTGCGAATTTGATTATCGCTCCGACGAATGCTCTGCTCCAAATCGTAGATGTGTTCTCCCGAGAACACACGTTTTACGATTTCCAGATATTGAGTTCCTGCATTGGGTAGGACGCGGAACTCCGTCAGATTACGTCCAACGACCTGAGGAGCTTTGATCCCGAACAAGGTTTCCGCCTCTCGATTCCATTCAAAGACATCGCCGGATTCATCGAATGTGAACGCGGCGATGGGAAGTCCCGCGAAGAGTTCTTCGAATCGGGCGGCGGCGTAGCGGCTGAGCTTGCTCATATCTTCCGCTCGGCGTAGCGCGTGGCTCAATTCCCGTTGTTTGTGATGAAGACTTTGGTTTTGATCGCCCAGTTCGCGTCGGATCGCTTCCAGCTCTTCGCGTTGATCCGACTCTCGGTCGAACTTGTCTTGAAGACCCCGGACCAGCGGACGAAACACCCAAACGCCTTCGGCAATGACGACGAGCACGATCAGAAGCGAACAGAAGGTTTGAATCTGATTCAGGCGGGATATCTTGGTTTCGTGGAGGCCAAGAAGATATCGAATGACCTGCGTCTGTTTATTCAGGTATTCCTTCTGAATGAGCCGCGCTTCGCCGTAGGCGGCTTCGGAAATCGATTCGGAAGCGATGGCTCGCCGGGCGATTTGATCGAGAGCGCCAAAAATCGTTCCGGTTTCGTTTACAACGGCGTTTAATTCGCTTAGATTCTGCGTTTGGGCCAGCTGCTGGAGTTGACGATGCGCGATCAGCCAGTCGGCTCTTGCTCTTTGAAGCAAGTAGGAGGTTGCACGACCGTTGGGGTTTATCGATCTTCCATCCCGAATATCTTCCAGATACTGGACCATCTGAACGGTTAGGAGACGTTGACGGGCGGCGATATCGATGATTTCGGCGTCATTCGTTTGATTCCGGCTCACTTGGTTGACGAAGAAGCTGGACAGAATGCAGAGCAAGCCAATGGTCGCCAGCGCCACTTGGTACGCCAGCGAGAAGCTTCTAAACCGTCGCCGATAGCTTGACGGTCTGACCCGATTTGTTTTCCTCCGCACTTCAGACTGAATATCGGCAATCGGATGCCATTCCTAGGGAGGAGAATCGAAAATGCCGCAAGAAGTTCTATAAGGTCCTGGGAAGAGTGCGGGGACTGGGAACCAGGCGGGGTGAGGTTGCATTCGGGAAAGGGCAGATATGAGCAACAGTGAAGTCAAGAAGGAATTTGCAACGTTCGCGGCCGGGTGTTTCTGGGGTGTCGAGCTTGAGTTCGGCCAGATCCCGGGCGTGTTATCAACCCGCGTCGGATACACGGGTGGCGACCGAAACGATCCGACTTACTACGAAGTTTGCGATGGAGATACCGGGCACGCGGAAGCGGTGCTAATCGAGTTCGATCCTACGGTGGTGAGCTACGAGCATTTGCTGCGCGAGTTCTTTAACCTCCACGATCCGACGACGCTGAACCGACAAGGTCCAGACATCGGCGAGCAGTACCGGTCGGCGGTGTTTTATCATTCGCTGACGCAGAAGGAGATCACGGAGCGAGTGATCGACGAGTTAGGGAAATCGGGCGAGTTTAGTCGGCCGATCGTGACGCAGATCGTTCCCGCCGGTAAATTCTGGGATGCGGAGGAGTATCACCAGAAATACCTAGAGAAGCGCGGAATGGCCTCTTGCCACATCCGACGCAAGTAGACTCTAGGGCGTGAGCCTGAGTCATCTGACCTTCCCGATTCGCAGCGACAAGCTGACCATGACGGCATCGGTGCGAGAGCATCTCTCGCACCGAGTTACCGAGTTCCAGACCATCGATATTTACGAAACCGATGTGTATGGACGGGTGCTGATGTTGGACAACCACATTCAGCTCACCGAGTTGGACGAGCATGCCTACCATGAGTCGCTCGTTCAGATTCCCCTCCTTTCCATGAAAGCGCCCAAGGCGGCGCTGGTCATTGGCGGTGGAGATGGCGGCGTTTTGCGAGAGCTGGCCAAGCACCCGACGATCGAGCATGTGGACATGGTGGAGATCGATGCCGGCGTGGTGGAAGAGAGCCGACAGTGGCTTCCTGGGGTGAGCGATGGGGCATTCGACGATCCTCGGATGCATCTGCATCTGGAAGACGCCTTTCCGTTTGTGAAAAATGCGACGCGGAAGTATGACCTGATCGTGGCGGATTCGACGGACACCTATGAGGAAGAGGATGGCGCGCTGAGCGAGATGCTCTTTACGGACGAGTTTTACAAGGACTGCTTTAATGCCCTGGCGGAGGGCGGGATTTTGGTGACCCAGGCGGACAACCTTCTGTTCTGTCCTTACTCGCTGGAGAACATCGAGGAGATGTTTGGGCGAGTGTTCCCGAAGACGGGGAGCTACCAGGCGATCATTCCTTCGTTTGGTGGGTTCTCGGGTTATTGCTGGGCGAGCAAAGGGGCGGAAGTCTCGTCCGAGTATCCAGAGGAAAAGGCCGCCAAAATGAACTTCCGGTACCTGAACCAGGCTACTTGGAATTTCGCTTTCACAAAACTCGCATTTTAGGCGCACTTTCAGAACAGAAAAGCGTTACTGCTGTTGTGCGCGCTTACGCGCGGGCGGTTAGGTTAATGACCCGAACGCTTCAGGAGGAATTCGAGTGAAGGTTAAGTTAGTTTTTATTCTTGGCGCTATTGCAGCAGCAGGAATGGTCATGGCTCAGGGCGCTGGTCCTAAGACGGGCGGTCGGCAGGGTGGTCCTGGCGGTCCCGGCATGCAGCGACGAATGATGTCTCCGGAAGATCGACTTAAGATGATGTCGAAGTTCCTAGGCCTCACCCCGGCTCAAGAGAAGAAGATCAAACCGATTCTGGAAGATAGCATGAAGAAGTCCAAGGCGATCCGCGAGGATAAGAAAATGCCCGAGGACAAGAAGCGCGAAGCGATGAAGAAGCTGCGCGACGCCAACAACAAGAAGATCGAAGCGATCTTGACGCCAGAGCAGAAGAAGAAGATGGAAGACATGCGCAAGCGCGGTCCGGGTGGTCCTGGCGGACGAGGTCCTGGTGGTCCCGGTGGAGCGCCTCCCAAGGCGGGTGGCAAGGGTAAGGGCTAAGCCTTTCCCATCGTCGCAGTAAAGAGCCCGACGGCTTTCGAGTCGTCGGGCTTTTTCTATGCCGCGGGCAAGGTGATGGTGACGGTGGTGCCTTCTCCCAATTTGCTGGCGATCTTGAGGTCGCCATGATGAGCGGCCACGATCTCTTGACAGATGGCGAGTCCGAGGCCGGTGCCGCCACTGGTCCTGGCTTTGTCAACACGGTAGAAGCGTTCGGTGAGATGAGAGATGTGCTCTTCCGCGATTCCCTTTCCATTGTCTGAGACGACGACCTTAATGTTTCGTCCGTCTCGAACGGCTTCGACTTTAATCTGTCCTTCTTCGGGAGTGTGTTGAAGGGCGTTAGTGAGGAGATTGACGACGACCCGGCGAATCGCTTGGGCATCCGCCACGACGGTCATCGGCTCGGCGCTTGGTTCAAATTCGATGTTGGTATGCCCGGCCCCTCGGACAAGGTCGAGTGCCTCTACGATGGCTTGATCGAGGTCCAGCCGGTCAGGACTGAGGAGAAGCGCTCCAGAATCGGCTCGGGCAAGAGTGAGAAGGTCCGAGACCAGGGCGTTCATGCTGTTGGCCGCCATATCCACCGTTTGGAGGGTTTCTCGGTATTGCTCGGGCGTGCGGTCTTGGCTGAGGGCAAGGCCGATGTTCGACTTGATGACGGTGAGCGGGGTTTTCAGCTCGTGCGAGGCGTCGGCGGTAAACCGTCGCTGTTGATCCAGGGCTTTACCGAGGGTGACGAACGCCTCTTGGAGGCGATCCAGCATCTTGTTGATGGTGATGCCGAGTTGCGCGAACTCGTCGTTGCCTTGCAGTTTGAGGCGGCTGGACAGGTTCTCAGCGGAGATCTTCTCGGCGCTGCGCTGCATGACGCCCACGGGTTGGAGCGCGCGACCGGTGAGGTAGAGACCGCCGATGGTGGCGAGGAGGACGGCGACGGGGATCATTGCCAGGAGGGCAGAGGTGAGAACGCCGACTGCACGATAGGTCGGAGCCAAGTCCTCCACGAGTTGAGCAACATAGCCGAGTTCGACGCCATCGCGGGGAGGGAGCCGGTAGGTGTAGACGCGGTACGGCTCGTCCTGAATGGAGACGGTAGAGAATCCGGGGCCGGAATTGGCGACTTTTTCGATCATCGCGGGATCGAAGGGGTCTTCGAGATCGGGGCCGACGGACTTGCCCGTGAGAGTGAACACGCGGAGTCGGCCAAAGGGAACTCCGGGGCCGTCGGGACCGAAGGGGCCCTGGTCCATCGGGCGATCGGGATTAGGTCTTTGTCGGTCACCGCCGGGACGCCCGTTGCCTCCAGGTTGGCCAAAGCCTTGGCCCTGGGGACCGCCCTGCCCCAAGGGGCCGCCTTGACCGAACATCACCGGACCCCGCTGACGGGGACCTTCAGGGCCGCGCATCATTCGGCCCGCCCGTTCGCTGAGGGCTTTGTCTACCGACTGGATGAGGGAGTTGCGCGCCATCACGAAGACGACGGCGCCCAGCAGCAAGAGCACCAGGATGAGGACGCTTACGTTAAGGACCGTCAACCGGGTGCGAATGCTGTTCATTACGAGTCTCGTATGGGACTCCGCATGGTGTAGCCGGTGCCGTGGACCGTCTGGATCAGCTTAATGTCGAACGGCGCATCGACTTTCTTGCGAAGCATTTTGATAAAGGCGTCAACCGTATTGGAATATAGCTCGAAACCCTCCCAAACACGCTCTTGGATGACGTCACGAGTGAGAACCTTGCCTTCGTTCGCGGCGAGGAGTTCCAAGAGGGCGTACTCCCGGGCGGTGAGGGTGATCTCTTGTTCCGCTCGTTTGACTCGATGAGCGCCGGTATCGATCTCCAGGTCGTGAACGCGGATGACGCGGCTCTTGTGGAGACGGTCTCGGCGCGTGAGGGCGCGGGCACGGGCGATGAGTTCGGGGAATTCGAACGGTTTGGGCAGGTAGTCATCAGCGCCGAGGTCCAAGCCCTTGACCTTATCATCGAGAGAGTCCCGCGCGGTCATCATGAGGATGGGCGTGGTGACCTTCGCTTCTCGCAGCTTTTGGCAGACTTGCATGCCGTCCAAACCGGGCAGCATGATATCGAGGACAATGAGACCGTAGGCTCCATTCAAGCCCATTTCCAGCGCGCGTATACCATCGCCGGTTAGCTCCACATTCATTCCCGCTTCCTGCAAGCCTTGCTTGACGGCGGCGGCAATGGCGGGTTCATCTTCTACAACGAGCACCTTCATATTCTTTTCCTATGTCTGCAGACTGGTGAAACAACATGAAGAAAAAATGAAAACACTCCTGTTTCATGGGTCTTTCATTTGATAGTACGAATCTTCTGGTGTACCCACGAGGGAAAAACCATGAACATTCACAAAATCCTCGCATCAAGTCTGGCCGTGCTCAGCATTGCGGCTGCGTTTGCCCAGGGACCGGGAGAACCACCCCAGGGTGGTCCGGGACAAGGGCCGGGTGGACCGGGAGGCCCCGGGCAGCGAAAGCCACCGACGGTTGAAGAGCGTCTGAAGATGATGACCAAGGAGCTTGGGCTTTCTGAGGCTCAGCAGAAGAAGATCAAGCCGATTTTGGAAAGCACCGAGAAGCAGATGAAGGCGATCTTTGACAATCAAGACCTGGAGCGTGAGGAGCGCCACGCCAAGCTTGAAGCCTTGCGCAAGGCTACGGACACGAAGATTCGAGCCCAGTTGACGGATGAGCAAAAGAAGAAGTTCGACGAGCGAGCCAAGCGCGGTCCTGGCGGGCCAGGAGGACCTGGTGGTCCCGGCGGACCTCCTCCGGGTGGCCCGGGCGGTCCTGGCGAGCCTCCTGCCGACTTTTAACTCCTAGCAAGCACAATCCCCCCACTCGGTCCCAGTTCCCACTGGGACCTTTTTCTTAAGCGCGTAACCGTGGAAACATCGAGGCGTCCTGTTTGCCGTGGGGACATTCTTGAGGCTTGGAATCGTGTTGGCCAGTGGGCTGAGCGCGATTCCGTTGTTTGCCTCCTCCCCTTCCGATGAATCCCGACTGATCGAAATCGCGAAGTCGGCGGTTCGGGCGGAGGTCTTGCGCAAGTCGCAGGATCAGGTTGAAAAGGAGAACTCTCCGCGACCGGTTTTCGTTACGATCGAGGTCGCGAACAAGGTGATTGGGTGCCGGGGTGGGTTGGTTGCTCGGACGACTTCCTTGGAAGAGGAAGTGCAGTTGGCGGCACGCTCGGCAGCGGCACACGATCCCCGATATCGCCCCCTGACAGCGAAGGACTTGCAGGACTTTAAAGTTACGGTGACTCTGGTCGAGCGACTGGAGCCGCTATCTCGTGTCTCGGGCTTGCGACCGGAGGATGGTTTGGTCCTGACTGCCGGCGGAAAGTCCGGCATTGTTTTGCCCTGGGAGGGCAAAGATCCACAGGTGAGGCTTGAGTGGGCCTACCGAAAGGCCGGGGTGATGAAGGGCGCACCGGTGAAACTCCAGCGGCTGATTGCCACAAGGTTCCGAGGATGAAAATTGTTCGTAGTTTCATTGCCGTTTTGTGTCTGCTGATTGCCAGCTTGGCGATGGCGGACCTAAAGACTGAGGTTTCAATTTGGGTTTCTCGCGACGTTGCCCCGAGCGCGAAGATCCGGTTGAACATGAACACCCGCAACGTGCCAGCTGTTCACATTGCGGCTTATCCGATCGATGGCGAACGGTGGCTACGAACTTCCGAAAAGGAACATGAGAAGCGACCGGGCATCCAGGGGAAGGCGGCGAAGGAATGGAACCAAACGGTGGCCCTACCCAACCAAAAGCCGAATCCCAATCAGGCGGATACGTACTACAGTCGACAAGTCAATTTGCCCTTGCTTAAGCCCGGCGTGTATCTGGTCTCGGTGACCGGTGGAGGGAGAGAGGCTTGGGCGGTGGTGAACGTGACCAACCTCGCCGTCGTGGCGAAACGTTCGCCCAAGCGGATGTTGATTTGGGTAACCGATGCGGTGAAGGGAGGAGTCGTGCCGGCTGCATCGCTTCGGCTCTTTACCAAAGAAGGCAAGTTGGTTCAGAACGCGAAGACGGGTGGCGACGGGGTGGCGATTGTGCCGATGTCCCCGGGAACCGAGACGCTGGTGGTGAAACGAGGCGACGATATGGCGGGGGTGCCGACGGCGGTTGAGAACCCGGACGGTCGTTTGGTCGCTCACTGGCAGACGGACCGACCGATCTATCGCCCGGGCCAGACGGTGTATTTCAAGACGATTTTGCGGCGGACCAACGACCAAGGCTACAAGCCGGAAGGGAAGAAGGGGGTCAAGGTTCAGATTCGAGATCCGAAGGACAATCCGTTTGACGAACTGGCCCTGACGAGCAACGAAATGGGGACGGTGAACGGGAAGTTTGAGATTCCCGAAGAGGGGCAGACCGGACCTTATACGTTGGTTTTGACCGATGGCGAGGAAACGGACTACCAAACGATCACGATTGCGGCTTACCGAAAGCCCGAGTTCAAAGTCGATGTAAAACCGGCGGAGAAACGATGGTTGGCAGGCGAACCGGTGACGTTCGACGTGAATGCGGCTTACTACTTCGGCGCTCCCTTGGGGCAGGCGGAGGTTCGCTACACCGTTCGACGCAGCCCGATCTCGTTCTGGGGCTACGACCCGTATGAAGACAGTTTCTACAGTGGGGACGGCAACCTTTACCCGCGAGATACCTACAGCGCAAACGCGGTGGTGGCGGACGATGTGGCGCATACCGACAACGATGGGAAGCTGAGAATTACGGTTCCGAGCGATCCTAAACTGGGCGACTACAGTTATTCGATCTCGCTTACGGTGACGGACGTGTCTCGTCGACAGGTTTCCGGGGCGTCCTCGGTTCCGGTGTATTCGGCAAAGATTCGCATGGGATTGGCGACGGATGTGTATTGCGCGTCCCTGGGGCAGTTGGTTCCGATCCGGGTGAATGTTGTGGATCTGGATGGTAAACCAGCGGCGGGGAAGGCGGCGATTACGCTGCTCAAGCACGTTTGGAACGAGAAGACCGGAAAGTGGGACGTTCGAGTTTTGACGGAGACCTCGGTCAACGTTCCGGCGAGCGGGAAGGCGACGTTTACGATCCCGGCGCGAGAGGCGGGGATGTTGGAAATTCACGCGGTGGCTCCGGATGGGACGGGGCGCAAAGCGTTTGCTCAGACGAGCATTTGGGTTTCTGGCAATTTCAAAGAAGGCGAAGTGAAGAAGGCGCCGGAGATGAATTTGATGCTCGACCGGAAGTTCTATGCTCCGGGCGACACGGTGACTTCCTTTGTGACCACGAACCGCCCGCAGCGACCGATCTTGCTGGTGATGGAAGGCCAGGACATTTGGGGATACCAGGTGGTGAGCGGTAAGGAATCCGTTCGATGGATGTCTCCCACCCGCGATCAGATGTCTCCCAACGCCTATGTGACGGCGGTGCAATGGGCGGATGGTCAGATGCTTTCCGCGAATCGGCTGGTGCCGCTTCCTGATCCTTCGCGGCAATTGAACGTAGAAGCGACGCCGGATCGGACGGACTACCGACCGGGAGATAAGGCGACTTATCATCTGCATGTCACGGACAACAAGGGGCGGCCGGTGGCGGCGGAACTTTGTTTCTCGGTGGTGGACGAGGCGATCTATGCGTTGAGCCCGGATAACACCCAAGACCTGTATCAGCTCTACTGGGGGACTCGGCAGAACTATGTAACGATGCACGTTTCCGCGCCGGAAGAGCTTTCGGGGGGCGCGTATCAGCGAGTGAGCACGGTGGCGCCGGTCCGGCAACGCTTTGAGGACACCGCCTATTGGAATGCTACCGTGGTCACGGACAAGGACGGTCGGGCGGACATGACGGTGGAGATGCCAGGCAACTTGACGTCTTGGCGGGCGACGGTTCGAGGAATTACGGGGGACACCAAGGTTGGCATGGCGCGGGTGAACGTGCTGGCGAACCGCCCGGTGATGCTTCGATTGGCCACCCCACGACAAGTGGTGAAAGGCGATCGGTTGACGTTAATTGGAACGGTGGACAATCGCTCCGATCAAGAACGAACGTTCACGGTGCGCCTGGACGTGGATGGGGTGAAGCTGGCGAACGCGGCTCAGCAAGACGTGACGATTCCCGCGAAGAAGCAGATGAAGGTGGAGTGGGAATTGGACGCGAGCACGCTACCCGAATCCGGCAACGCCGAACTGACGGGGCAAGTGGTGGCGAAAGACGATCCGAAAAATCCGGATTGGGCGGATGCCTTGCGGGTGAAGCTGCGAGTGGTCCCTCCGGGATCGCCTGAGCGAGAAGTGGTTGGCGGAGTGGTGAAGGACGAGGCGATGGCCAAGCTCGACCTGCCAGCCGACCGGATTGAGCCGGCTTCGGTGATCCGTGTCGACGTTCGGGCGGGGCTGATGCCGACGATGGAAACGGCGGCAACCCGAGTTTTGACCGGTGGACGATACAGCAGCGTGGCCGCAGCGGACCAACTGATGGTGGCGGCGGCGAAGCGAATGCCGACGAGCGCGAAGGAGGTTCGCGAGGCGATCGCGATGATTTCTCGGACGCAGGCGCCCGATGGTTGGGGATGGTGGGAAGGGGCTCCGGCAGACCCACTGATTACCGCCCGCGTGCTCTCGGCGCTGAGCGAGGCGCGGAAGGCGGGAATTACCGTCTATCAGAATCTGTTCGAGGCGGCGAAGGAGAGCGCGGCGACCCGATATGCGCAAACCAATTTGTGGGAGCACCGGGCGGCGCTGGCAACTGCCTTGGCGCTGGCGGGTGACAAGCGTGGCAAGACTTATCTGGCGGAGACGAAGGAACGTGGGCAGAACCTTTCGCCGTACGCTCGGCTGCGCATGGCGGTCGGGTTTGTGGCGGCGGCAGATCGAGGTTCGGCGAACGAGATGGTGGATGGGGTCTTGCGAGAGGCTTCGTCGGGCCCGGGGAGCAGCTACGTACCGGTGGGAGTCGGCATCGGTTGGACGGCGACGGACACCGAAGCGACGGCGGAGGCGCTCTATGCCTTGAACGTGTTGGATCGAGATTCTGAGACGCAGTCGCGCCTCGCGAGATGGATCGCGGCGAAGAATGATCAGGATTGGCTCTCTACGGATGAGTACACCGAGACGGTGCGTTCCTTGAACGCGTACACGAAGGATCATCCGGACGCGACGGATCTGGGAGAGGTGGAGATTTCGGTAGGTGGTCAAACGGTGAAGGCGACGAAGGCGAAGATTGGCAACTTTGCGACGGCGGTCTTGCCGAGGAACGTCCTGACGAGCGGAACGAACGCGATCAAGATCAAGCGATCTGGGAACGGCGAGGCGTTCTACACGGTGGATGCGACGGTTTATCGTCCACTGTTCGAGGAATCGACCCGTGGGATTCGGGTTCTACGTCGGTACGAGGTCCGGAATGGCGCGGGGGTTTGGACCGAACTGAACCGGGCGGTGAAGCCAGGGGAGCCGGTGCGATGCACAGTGGTTACCTGGGGAGACGACCTTTCGGATGGCGTTCGCGTGGTGGAACCGATTCCGGCGGGATTTGAGTACACCGAATCGGACTACTTCCAATACGGCCGAGAAGAGGTTCGGGATGGAGCGGTGCTCCACTACATCTTGAACAACGGCACTCCGCAAACGTTCCGCTACTATCTGCGGGCGGAATCGGAAGGGAAGTTGATTGGGCTTCCGGCGACGGCGGAGTATCTGCGAAGGCCTTCGAGCCGAGGGCAATCAGCGGCGGAGCGGATCGAGGTTCGGGAGCTGAAATGAAGGCGCTCCTGTGGGTACTGCTTTTGCTGACCTTGGCCGGGGACGTGAAAGCAGCGCCCGGCCCAGGGGACAGAATCGATCCGTTCACGCTGCGCGACCTCTCCAACCGCACCTACTCTTGGCGCGCCGGACGGGTGACGATCATTACGGTCTGCGCGTTTTGGTGCGACACCTGGAAGACCCAACTCCCCCGTGTGCAGGAGGCGCACCAATCGATGCGAGGAATGCCGGTGGACTTTCTGACCGTCTCGGTCGATGGTCGGTGGACGGAGAAAGGGAAGGCGGCCTCGGCGGGCACGATGCTCAGCGATCCGGGAGGGCGATGGTCCTCGGGTCTTGGGATCGATCGGGTGCCGTATACGTTGGTGGTGGACGCAAAGGGGACGGTGACGTTCGCGTCGTTCGGGACCCTTCGAAGTCAAGAACTGCTCGACAAGATTCGAGGGACCCTTAACGGGGAGCCGGCAACGGGGGTGGTGTATTTGACCTTCGACGACTTCCCGGCGAAGACGGGGAACGAGGAACTGCTCGATGTTCTGCGGGCGGAACAGGTTCCGGCGACCTTCTTTTGTATCTGCAATAAGGTGAGCAGCTTTGCTTCGCTCTTGAAGCGGACGGTTCGGGAAGGGCATCGGCTCCAGATTCACTCTTGGGATCACGATTCGGACAAACCGGAGCTTTCGCGCTGTGTGCAGGCGTTGGATCCGTTTGGCGAGAAGCCGACGCTGTATCGACCGCCGGGCTCGGAGAAAGTGATTCGGGTTGGTGGGGCGGCGTTGAATGCACCGGTGACCGACCCTTATGATTTCCAGCGACCGGGGACCAAGGAATTGCTGCGGCGGATCTCGCTCCAGGTGAAGGCGGGATCGGTGATCCAACTCCATGCCGGAGTGAATGAGACCCGCGCGGCCTTGCCGGAGATCATTCGGTCTCTCCGCGCGCGGGGCTTTCGGTTCGAGCTTTTGGGTTAGCCCTGTTCCAGACTATTGAGGATTCGCTTCATCGCCTTGGTTCCGGGGAGGCCGATGACGTTGCCGATGGATTTGGGGACGTTGGCTTGTCCAGCGACGGAGCGATCGAAGTTAGGCTGGTGCGTTTTGTGCTCGGAACCGCTCAGAATGTGGAGGGTCACACCGGGGGTTTGGGACCCCGGAACTGAGGGGGAACTCTCGGTATTACAACCCACGAGAGCCAAACCTAACAAAACGAGAAGCAATCCGGCGAGCGTGCGGTGAGCCATCTTCGCAAATCCTTACGGATGGAGTGAGAATCAGGATTGTTAAAGTTAGGTTAAGGCATCTCGGAGGAAAGAGAAACAATATGGAGAAAATTCAAAAGACCGACGCGGAGTGGAAAGCCGAGTTGACGGACGAGCAGTATCACGTCTTGCGTGAGAAGGGCACCGAGCGACCGTTTACGGGCAAGTACTGGAACGTGAACGAAGACGGCGCCTATGTTTGTGCTGCGTGCGGAAACGAGCTTTTCTCCTCGGACGCGAAGTTCGATTCCCACTGCGGCTGGCCGAGTTTTTACGACGCCAACGAAGGCTCGGTGGAGTTCCATGAGGATCTGAGTTATGGAATGCGACGGGTTGAGGTGACCTGCGCCAAGTGTGGCGGACACCTGGGTCATATCTTCGACGACGCCCCTCAGACCCCCACCGGACAGCGGTATTGCATCAATTCCGCGGCAATTCAACTGAGAAAGGCGTAAACGACGCGCCAATGCATTAACCTTCATGGGAGAATAAAGCTCTCAGGAGGTTAATGCGAATGACGAGGAAGTTACACTGGGTCGGCCTCTCCGCACTGGCGGCCCTAGCCATGGTTGGCTGCAGCGGCGACAAAGGCGCCGAGTCCACGACGGGCACGACCGCTTCGACCGAGAATTCCACTTCGGGTGGAGAAGGCGGGCCGAAGAAGGACAAGCTTAAGATTACGGTGATTGCCAAGAGCAACACCAACCCCGTTTTTCAATCGGCCCGCGTAGGCGCCGAAGCGGCGGCGAAAGAGCTGACCGAATCTACGAAGTGCCAAATCACCATCGACTGGCGAACGCCGGATCAAGAGGATGGTCAAGTTCAGGCACAGCGCATCGCTCAGGCAGTGAACGAGGGCGCGGATGCGATCTTGATTTCCTGCTCCGACGCCAACAAGGTGACGGGTGCGATCAACGACGCGGTCGATAAGGGCGTACCGGTCATGACGTTCGACTCGGACGCCCCGGAGAGCAAGCGATTTGCGTTCTACGGCGCGAACGATGCCGAAGCCGGTAAGCAGGTGATGGACGAGTTGGCCAAGCTGAATGGCGGCAAGGGCAACATCGCGATCCTGGCGGGTAACCAGAATGCGCCGAACCTTCAGGCTCGTGTGAAGGGCGTTCACGACGCGGCGGCGGCGTATCCGGGCATCAAGATCGTGGGTGATTTCTATCACAACGAGACTCCGCAGGACGCGAGCGCGGAAGTCATGCGGGCGATGAACGCGAACCCTCAGATCGACGGTTGGGCGATGATTGGCGGCTGGCCGCTGTTCGCGACCTCGCTGTTGAATGACCTGGATGCTTCGAAGGTTAAGATCGTTGCGGTGGACGCACTGCCGGACGAACTGGCTTACATTCAGAAGGGACTGGCGCCGGTGCTGCTGGCTCAGCCGACTTATGAGTGGGGTCACACTTCGGTCAAGTTGATCGTGGACAAGATGGTGTTGGGCAAGGACGTTCCGGCCGTCAACAAGATGGAACTGATCAAGGTGGACAAGAGCAACTTGGTTCAGTGGGCCAATCAGTTGAAGGACTGGGGCTTTGAAGTTCCGGCTCAGTATCTGAAGTAAACACTCGAACGAAAGAGCCGCGCAGTTTTTATGACTGCGCGGCTTTTTTGTTGCTCCTGACTGAACCTACGCTATGGTTAGTGGTTAGAGAAGGGCGTGTGGAGTAGGGAGTGTTGGAATCCGTGGATGATCTGAAACTTGCCGAGCGACTTTCTCGACGTGAGCCAGCGGCGATGGAAGAGCTGGTTCACCGCTATCACGCCGATATTTACCGATTTCTCAGGCATCTGACCCGACGGGTCGAGGATGCAGAAGATTTGGCGCAGCAGACTTTGCTAAGAGCGGTGAATGGCGCTTCTCGTTACGATGGTCGAGCCCCGATGCGGGCTTGGCTCTTTGGGATCGCGTTTCATGAGTTTGGTCGATGGAGGCGGAGGCGGCTTTGGTTGCCTTTGATTGGCGATCGGCCCTCGCCCGGCAACCCGTATCAGAAGGTGGAAGACGCGGAGGTGCTCTTGAAGGCAGTCTCTGAGCTTTCGTCCCTCGTTCGAGGAGTCTTCCTTTTGCACTACGTAGAGGATCTGTCGATTTTGGAGATTTCGGCGGCGCTTGGGATTCCGGAAGGCACGGTGAAAAGCCGCCTTCATGCCGCCCGCACTCACTTGAAAACTCTGCTCAAGGAGGACGAAAACTATGTCGTCGAACCCGTTTGATTTTCAACGCGCGGTGGAGGCCCTTCGCGAGGAGAAGCCGACCTCCGAGATGCAAGCCCGGGCGCGGGGCGCATTGGTGAAACCCAACCGTGCGATCCCGAGGTTACGTTATTGGGCGTTTGGCGGAGTGGCGGTGGCGCTGGGGGTGATGATGTGGCCCCGAGTGGAGACCAGCGCCGGTTGGGCGCAGGTTGCCCAGGCCAATCAGGGTCAGGTGCGAGTGCACGTGGTTGTCCGATTTTTGAAGTCTAAGCACATGTTTTCTGAGAAGTGGCAGGACGGAAGCAAGTACAGCTTGGTTCTGAGTGATCCTCTGACCGGCGAGCTTGTCTTTTGGTCGAGAAGCGATGGAGATCGATCCGTTCGCTATTCTCACTATTCGTTAGCCCACTCCGCAAAGAATGGCGTGCCGCAGCGGGCGCATTTGTCCCGGGTCTCGCCAGTACCCGGATATCAGTTGCCACCCATTAGCATGCTGGGCATGGATTCTCCGGATATCGAAAAGGTGATTGCGCAGGATGAGTGGAAGCTCGTCGACCAGAAGCCTTCGGTGAAGACGGAGGATGGAACCTTCGATCTCTATCGCTTGAAGAATGAGATGTTCAAGACGAAGCGGATGGTCAACGCCTATGTCGAGAAAGACACCAAGTTGATCCGACGCTTGGACTCTCTGGGAGAGAAGGGCGAGGTGGTCGCGGTTTCCAAAGTCGATTACCCGAAGAGCATTGATCCGAAGAGGTTTTCCTTGACCCCGCCCCCAGGGGTGAAAGTGCTTGATGTCGAAAAGGAAATCTCCTCTCTGAATTCGGTGATCGCCAAGGGGCTTGGAACGAAATCGGCGGCAGGCAAGACGATTACATTGCGGGCGGTTCTTCATGACACCGGCGGGTCGTTGTGGGTGTTATGGACGGGCGGCGCGCCTGCGGGAAGTTTGGAAAATCCAGTTTTGGTGAAGGGTTATGGGAAGCGCAGGGTCTTCGGCCTGAAGGCGTTTACGGTGGCGAAGGAGACCAGCCCACCCACCTACCCGGCGCCGGGATGCGGAGAACGGCTCGGAGGGATGGCGGTGGAGTTGCCGGTGGGCAAGTTAAACCGGGTGACACTGACGATTCCCGTGCTGGATGAGACGGGGAAGAAGAAGTTGGGCTCGGTGACGTTCGCGGACGTACCGGTCAGGCCGATCGACTCCCTCTATGATCTTGGGGAATCGCTCGGCCTGCACAAGCCTGGCCTTAGGTGAGCTTGCCGGCCCAGCGGACGGCGTTGTAGATGACCCGGCGGATTCGCTCGTCGAAGTACGTCGGGTACGTCTCGTGACCGGGGCGGAAGTAGAAGACTCGTCCGATACCGAAGCCCTGGTTGACGCCATTCCCTGGACCGGAGGTGAATTCAGGATCGATTCCCTTGCCGACGGTCCAGCAGATGCCGCTGGGGAAGGACTCGCGACCGAGCGGGAAATAGCTCTGGAGGACGAGGACTTCGGGGGAGGGAACGTCGAACGGAGATCCGTACATTTCCTCGGCTTCTAGAGTGAAGTCTTCAACGCCTTGGGCGATGGGGTGCCAGGGGGCGCAGACTCGGATTTGCTCCGTATCGTCGGCCTCTCGCCAGCCGCCCTTGAGGTGACCGGTGGCGTCCAGGACTCGCTTGAAGGTCTTGGAATAGTGGCCGGAGTGAAGGCAGATGAAGCCCATCCCTCGCTCGTGGACGTGAGTTCGGACGCGCTCAGCAAGCTCGTCTTCGACTTCTCCGTGGCGGGCATGGCCCCACCAGAGGAGGACGTCGGTTTCGGCAAGGAGGCTTTCAGGGACGCCTTGCTCGGCTTCATCCAGGTGAGCGACCTTGACGCTGAGTTCGTTGAACTTGTCGAACTCTTGGAGACCGGCGGCGATGGCGCCGCGAAGGTTCTCCGGATAGACTTCTTTCGGGGCGTGGCGGGGATTCTCATCCCAGACGAGAACGCGAATCATGGCCGAAGTTTAGAAGGTTTCGCGCGCGGATTGCTGGAATGTCGGTGGTTGCTAACGCAATTCGGTGGTTCACGCTAAACCCTCGCGAAATGCTTTAACCTGCCGGGGGATTTCTTGGTAGCATGGGGGCGATGAGCTTGATCTGTTTGGCGCTCGCAATGACCGCGGGCGATGCCTATCCTCTCGAAAAATTTGATCTCTCGGCGATGACGCAGGGTTGGGGATCGCCGCAGGTGAACCGTAGTGTGGACAGCAACCCTTTGAAGGTGGCTGGTCAGACCTTCACGACGGGGGTTGGTACGCACGCCGCCAGTGAAATTCAACTCGACCTGAAAGGGAAGGGTGAACGGTTCAGCGCCATGGTGGGCGTGGACGACGAGGTGGAAGGCAAGGGAACCGTGAGTTTCGAAGTTGTGGGCGACGGGAAGAAGCTTTACGACTCCGGGATCATGAAGGGCAACCAAGCCGCGAAGCGGGTGGATGTGGCGTTGAAGGGCGTCAAGAAACTGGTGCTTCGGGTGAAGGACGGCGGCGATGGCATCGACTACGACCACGCCGACTGGGGCGCGGCAACGGTGCTGATGATGGCAGGCGCTCCCAAGCCGACGGTGGCCAAGGTTCCGGTAGAGCCTCCGATCAAGATTGCGATGGGCGTTCCCGAGCGCGCTTGGATTCATGGTCCTCGCGTTATGGGCTGTTCACCGGGCAAGCCTTTCCTGTTCCGAGTTCCGGCGACGGGTAAGGGGCCGCTCAAGTACACCGTGGTCAAGGGCGATCTTCCCGAGGGCGTTCATCTGAGCGAGACCCGTGGCATCTTGGAAGGCTCGGTGAAGACGAAGGGAAGCTATACCTTTACGATTCAGGTTGCCGGAGCGAAGGGAAGCGACACGCGCGAGTATACGATTCATGCGGACGGTCGACTGGCTTTGACGCCTCCTCTCGGTTGGAACTCCTGGAACGTTTGGGGAACGCATGTGGACGCGGATAAGGTTCGCGCGGCGGCGGATTCCTTCGTGAAGGAAGGATTGGCCGATTTCGGCTTCCAGTACGTGAACATCGACGACGGCTGGGAAGACAAGCGCGATAGCAACGGCAAGCTCCACACCAATGAGAAGTTCGGGGATATGAAGGCGCTCTCGGACTACGTTCACTCCCACGGATTGAAGCTGGGGATCTATTCCTCGCCAGGAACATTGACCTGCGCTGGCTATGCCGGTTCTTGGATGCACGAGAAGGACGATGCGGAGAGCTACGCGGAATGGGGCATCGACTATCTGAAGTACGACTGGTGTTCTTACGGCCAGATCGAGCCTCGCCCCGATCTTCGCGCAATGCAAAAGCCGTACAGCTTGATGTACAGCTACCTGGAAGGCTCGAGCCGAGACATCGTGTACTCGCTGTGTCAGTACGGTATGGGTGACGTTTATAAGTGGGGCGGTCGCGTGGGCGGCAACCTTTGGCGTACCACCGGAGACATTACCGACACCTGGCAGAGCATGACGAGCATCGGCTTCCAGCACAGCATTCGCTCGCCTTACGCGGGACCGGGTGGCTGGAACGACCCGGATATGCTCGTCGTGGGTTACCTCGGCTGGGGGCCATCGCCGCGACCGACGCGCCTGACCCCGAACGAGCAGATCACTCACATCACGCTTTGGGCGATGCTGGGCGCGCCGTTCTTGATCGGCTGCGACCTGACTCGCTTGGATGCGTTTACGAAGGCTTTGCTTTGCAACCACGAGGTAATCGAGATCGATCAGGATCCGCTCGGCAAGTGCGCGGTGCAGAAGTCGGCGACGAAGGATGGCCTGGAAGTTTGGTCGCGTCCGCTTTGGGACGGATCCACGGCGGTGGCGCTGTTCAACCGATCTTCCGACCGGGCGACGGTTACGGCGACGTGGAAGGATCTGGGGCTGAGCGGTTCGCACAAGGTGATGGACGTTTGGCAGATGAAGTGGACGGGAACCGCGAACGGCTCGGTCTCGGCTTCGGTGCCCGCGCATGGCGCGATGCTGTTCAAGCTCGCGAAGTAGTCTCGGGTTCTCCGCCCTCCTCTCGATTGGGAGGAGGGCTTTTTTGGGTTATGAAGTCTGAATGGGCGCCTTTTGACGATCGCGAGTTTGATTGCCACCTCTATGAGTGGGTGGACGAGCACGTGGGCGGCCGGATCTGGCCGGCTGATTGGAAGGCCGTCCGCTTACATGGTGTTGTTCCGATTCGAGTCTGTGTAAATGGGCGGACGTTTGGCTCTGAAGCCATCAAAATCGATTATCCTGGGATCTATCCCATCACGCATACCGCCGTTGAACTGGGGATTCCTCGGTTCGCTTATAGCGATGGCAAGTTCTCGATCGATTGGGACCGGGCGGCGCCGGATGATTTGAAAGCGGCGTTGGTGGGGAGGGAAGCCGCATGGAGAGCGTTGGGATTTGAGGCGATCTGCGATTTCTTGAACGGACTTCGAAGGAAGAAGACGGCGGTGTCTCGGCAGAGGGCAATCGAGGGGTTGGTAAAGATGCTTCTCGTTTCATGAGACCCTCCCGTCGGAGGGAGGGTTGGTCTGCTGGCGATCACCCCTCCGCGTCTCCTCCCGGTTAGGGTGACTTAGCATGGATATCAAGACCAAGGCGCACCGACTACCAGAAATGGCTTACCGGGGAGTCAAGGCGGTTAGTTTTACGGCTTGTATCGAGCGACGCCTGAGACCATTTGGTGACTCTGAGTTAGTGGGAAGAATGGTAGAGGTTCTAGGTACCTCTGCGGAAAGCGCGAAGTGTGTCATTCCTGTCTATGGCTTCATGCCAGATCATGTTCATCTCCTTGTTCAAGGGGTGTCGCCAGCAAGCCGCTTAAAAGTCGCGATGGATCAATTTAAGCGTAGATCGGGAGAATTGTTGGCCCAGAGATTTCCAGGAATTGCCTGGCAACGAAACTACCACGACCATATCATTCGGCACTCGGATGATTTGAGTGCTCACGTCGCTTATATTCTCAATAATTCGGTCCGCGCCGGACTGGTGGAGGCTTGGTCGGAATATCCTTTTTCGGGTTCCGTCGGAATCGAGTTGGCGGAATATCTGCGGGATCTTGAGAGCGATCAAAAGTTTGGGCGGTGAGGCGGAAGTGTGCTCGCGGACGGAACCGCGCCTACACCCTCCGGGTTGGTCATCGGGCGTTGGTGGTGGATCTCGGGGGGCGAGTTTAGTTGGTCTGTTCAAGCCGGTTGCGGATCAAGCTTTCCCATTGGCTATAGATCTTGTGGATGATCCAAAGTTTGGGCAGTGAAGTGGTAGCGTGCTCGCGGACGGAACCGCGCCTACACCCTTCGGGTCGGTAATCGGGCGTTGGTGGTGGATCTTTGGAGTTGAGAATCTCGTCCGAGAATTCACTACTAGTCGAGCTTTTCCCACCAGGCTTTGGTGGCTTGTTCCCAGGAGAGGGCGGCGTGTTCTTCTAGGTACAGGGAGACCGATTTGATTCGGCGGGCATAGAAGCGTTCGATTTCTCGGATATCGGGGGTGCGGATCCATTTGACCCAGACATTCAGGGCTTGGCTGAGGAGGGCTTGGGCTTCTTCTTTTTTGCCGCAGCGGGGGTCTTCGCCGAGGATGCCCGAGGTCTTGGGGGTCTGGATTTCAGGGACGGCGGTGAGGTCAACCAGATCGGGGCGGAGGGCGAGGAGTTGAGCGGTTTCCCATCTACCGGCGTGGTCCATGAGATCGTCTCGCTCCAGAACTTCTAGGGGTGTGCCAGCGACGACGTAGAGTTCCGCGCCAATGAACTGAGTGGCGGTTTCGTAGAGTTCGACTCGGTGGCCCTCGGTGACGTTTCCGCTGACGATGCAGACGGTGCGGAATCCGGCGGCTTTGAGGCCGTTGAGGGTGTCGTAGAGAATGCCTCGGAAGATTTCGCTCTTGACGGCCAGCGAGTATTCATGCGGCACTGGGGTCATGGGGGTGTAGAGCGTGGGGAGGAGGACGCCGCTGACGGCTTCGGCCAGTTTTGTTGCGAAGGTTTCGGCGATGATGCCGTCTGAGCCAAGGGGGAGGTGATTTCCGTGCCACTGGAGTGCGCCGAGAGGCAGGATTGCAACGCCAACAGTGTCTATGGCCCGCCGGAGTTCGGCGGGCTTCATCTCCCCGTATTTGTTTGTCATCGGCTTACTTCAAGAAATATTTCACGTTGGTTACGACCACGTTTGGTCGCAAGCCCAGAGCGTTCTTCAACTGCTGGGCAACGTTCTCCTGAAGGAGCTTGTGATACCAGCGCGTCGATACAGCCTCTGGGACTATGACGGTAACAACCTGGTCAGGGTTCTCACTTAATAGTTCATCGACGTAATCTAGCACCGGTTCGATCAGTGATCGGTAGGGCGATCTCAAGACAACGAGGGGGACATTGGCGCCGTACTTCTCCCACTCATCCTGCATATCGGCGATTCGTCGCTCATCGATAGCGACGTGGATTGCTTGACAGTCAGGGTCGGTCAGGCGCGCATAGGCCAGGGCGGCAAGGATGCCGTTGTGGACACGGGGGACCAGAAGCAGCGAGGTGTTTCCTCGGGGCATCTTTGGCAACTCTTGGCTGATCACCAACTGGCCGGACATGCTGTCGTATCGCTTCTTGATGGCCAAGAACATCACGAAGACGATGGGCAGCAGGATCATGATGAGCCATGCGCCCTCGGAGAACTTGGTCACGGCGATGATGATCAAGACGGCGAAACAGAGGGTGGTGCCGATGATGTTGACGAACATCTTCTTGCGCCAGCCTTCCGGCTTCTTCTTGATCCAGTGCATGACCATGCCGGACTGGGAAAGGGTGAAGGCGGTGAATACGCCCACCGCGTAGAGCGGGAGCAGTCCGTCCAACTCGCCCTTAAAGAACCAAACCAGGACTCCGGCGGCAACGGCGAGAATGATGATGCCGTTGTGGAAGACCAACCGGTCGCCTTGGCGAGCCAAGGGACGCGGCAGGAAGCCGTCTCGGGCGATGAAGCTCGAGAGTCGCGGGAAGTCGGCGAAGGCGGTGTTCGCGGCGAGGATCAAGATCGCGAAAGTAGCGAACTGGACGAAGTAGTACAGCGGATGCGTGGTTCCACCGAACGCCCAAGCGGCGATCTGGGAGACGACCGTTCGGAACGCGGGGTTATCCGTGGAGTGCAGCGCAAGGCTTGGCAGGTGCTGGACGATGAAGCCGAGACCCAAGAACATCGACAGCAGGATGACGGCCATCCACCGAAGGGTTTTGATGGCATTGGTGGCCTCGGGCGCTTTAAATGCCTGGACACCATCGCTGACCGCCTCGATACCGGTAAGAGCGGTACAGCCGGCGGCAAAGGAGCGCAGAATAATGAACCAGAACGGGAAGTTCGCCTCGATGCCGATCAAGTTCTTGCCAGCGCCGTTTTCCGCCACGACTTGCGGCAGGGCGGCAGGGGTGCCCAGTGATTTCACGATGCCGAAGATCAGCACGAGAATCATGGCCAGCACGAAGCCGTAGGTGGGGATGGCAAAGAGTGCACCGGATTCCTTCACGCCGCGTAGGTTGGCCCAGGCCACCAGGGCGATGAAGAAGAGCGAGAGCGGGACCAGGTGATCGTGCAGCGCAGGATAGGCGGAGACGATAGCGGCGACACCGGCGGCAATGGATACCGAAACGGTGAGGACGTAGTCGATCATCAACGCGGCGCCCGCGACAAGCCCCGGGTAGGTCCCCAAGTTGTCCGTCGCAACAATGTACGAGCCACCTCCCGTTGGGTAGGCCTGAATGGTCATCTGATAGGAGATGGCCACGACCAAGATGAGGAAGCAGACCGCGAGGGAGATGTAGAACTGATGCTGCAACGCCGCGACGCTCATCAGGACGAGGATGCTGAGGATGGCTTCCGTGGCGTAAGCGACCGACGACAGCGCGTCCGAAGCGAAGACGGGAAGACCAATTAGCGGGCTGAGCCGCTCATGATGTGCGTGCGAAGTTGGGATGGGCGCTCCGAAGAGAAATCGTCGGATGTTGCCCCACGAGAAAGTTTTATTGCCGCTCATAAGTGCGAACGCTGCCCTATCGGGACGCGAATCCCAATGATAGCAGGCTCAGATTACTGGCACGCGTACACGGCTAAAAACGTTGCGCGAATGGGCCCTATTTACAGGCGTCCTTGGAGATAGCGATAGCTGGACGCGAGGCAGTCGAAGGGATCTCGGTCATAGCAGTCGTCTTGTTCCACGGCAAAGAGCTCGGTCCCGGCGGATTGGGCGGCAGGGAGGTAGCTATTCCAGTTGAGATTGCCTTCACCGACGGGAGCCATGCGGACCTCGTTCCCCGACGGATTCTTGTCTTTGACGTGGATCATGGGGATTCGGCCACTGAGGTCTCCGATGAGTTGTTGGAGGTCTACTCCGGCATGGACGACCCAATAGGTGTCGATCTCAAAAAGGAAATCAGGTCCGCCCGTTTCAGCCATGACTTGAAATGGCGTTTTGCCTTCAGGACCCATTCGTTCGAATTCGAAGGCGTGGTTGTGATAGGCGAAGAGGAGGCCAGCGGCCTTTAGTTTTTGGATGGCGGCTTGGCAGTCTTCGGCGAATCGTTTGTAGCCGTCGAGTCCATCCGCGCGGTAGTGTCCGGGGATGGAGCCAATGGCGACGAGTTCTGCGCCGATGGTTTGGTGGAATTCGATGCACTCCTCGGTGCGTTCGCTGATTTCATCCCAGCCGCGGTGAGTGAGGGGAGCGCCGATGCCGATTTCGTCGAGCAATGCGCGAGCGTCTTTGGCGGTGACTTCGGGATTCTCGCCGTTCATGCAGCCGACGGCGGAGAGTTGGACCCACCGGTAGCCAATTTCGCCGACCCTTTTCAGGG
The DNA here is from genome assembly GCA_001898035.1 of Armatimonadetes bacterium 55-13. GTDB lineage: Bacteria > Armatimonadota > Fimbriimonadia > Fimbriimonadales > Fimbriimonadaceae > 55-13. The sequence continues at coordinate 200,220 of MKRX01000026.1, read as the reverse complement.
TGTTGGCGAAATCGGCTTTGGTTTTGGTGTGGTCGCGAAGGGTGTAGAGCTGGGCGGCGATTCTGGACATCTTAAAACTCTTCGAACTGGAGACCCGGTTCGTCTGAGGGTTGGATGAATTGAGAATATCCCCTTTCGCTGAGCTTTGCCTTTAGTTTTTCGGGATCGGGAGTGAGGGCGATCACGGTTCCTCCCATTCCTGCTCCCGCCAGTTTGGCGGCCATGGCTCCACAAGCCAGGCAGTCGGCGATGAGTTTATCGATGGCTTCCCCTGAGCCGCCGAGGTTGGACACAATGTCTTGATTTTCCGTCATGGCCGATGCGAGATTGTCCCATCGATGCGCCATGTGAGACGCACACCCGGTTACGCCGAGCCTGACAAGACGTCGGATGGCAGAGCGAACCTCGGGTTCTCCTTTCATCCATCGTTCGATCACGGGACCGTGAACGGAGCCGCTCAGCCTTTCTACTCCCGTGGTGACCAGAAGAAATGGCAGGGGGCTGTTCAGCGATTCGAGCGTGGCCATGGGGCCGACCTGATCCGGTCGCTTTCCGGCGAATTCCATTCTTTGGATACCGCCATGGACAACCATGTAGGCGTCTTGGTAACCACACTGAACGCCAGCCTCGTTTCGTTCGATGTCTCGAACCAGCTCGGAGAATCTTTTGAGACCAATTCCGGTACGAAGCTCAGGAGGTTCGTCTCGAGCGGCGAGGACGCAGGCCAGAGTTGCCGCCAGCAACGCGGTTGAACCCGCCAAGCCGCTGGACCTGGGGATGGACGTGCTCCACTCGACTTTTACGTCTTCCAGAGGAAAACGTGCGGTGGCGGCGTTCCAGAGCGTGGGGTCGCTGGGCAACTGGGTGGGGACGCCAAGCGTGAGGCGACAGACGGCGCGATTGGGGATGGATGCGGAGACTACGACACCGCCATAGATGTCGCTCGGATTACCGATAATGCCGCATCGCCCAGGGGCAGATGCTTGGATGACTCTCATGCGATTTGTTCAAGGGCGGAGCGATATCCTTGTTCGCTGCCGCAATCGTAGCGAGTCTCATCGGAACGGGCGGGCAAGGCGATGGCGTTGTATCCGTTCTTAAGAGCGAGGTTCAGAATAGGCGTGAGTTGAATTTCGCCCGGCTCATCTTTTAGCGAATCGAGGGCTTCCAAAAGGAATCCCATCATCCGCGCAGATAGTCCGAAGCGTGCAGCGACGGCGTTTCGACTAGTGGTTGCGGTAGGCATAGGCTTTTCAAAAATCCGTCGAATCTCCCCTTGGTCGTCCGTCTCAACGATTCCGTATTTGGACATGTCGCTTTCCGAGACCTTTTGGGTCAGGATGGCGATGTCGTAACCTTCAGAAAGAGCGCGGGCAATTCGACGGCTGGGCAGTTTCGGGTAGTAGAGGGTGTCGGGCAAAATGACAAGCGTGGGTTCGGGGCGGGCGGCCAGCGCGACGGCTGGCGCCAATCCATTCGCCACGTATTGCATTTCCAACTGAATGGCATAGGGTGACGCTTGAACGAAAGAATTAAGATCCTGTTTTTCAGGTGCGGAGACGACGACCAATGATTCGACTTCGGCATCAAGTGCCTCGTCAATAGCCCACTGGATCACGGGGCGACCGTGAACCAAGAGCATTTCTTTTGCGCTTCCTGCAGTGACCGCCGCCATTCGCGTCCCCTTTCCGGCGGCGGGCAAGATAGCGATCACTTGTCAGTATTTTCCTGCTTCATATGCTTGAGAAAGTAGTCGGCAGTTCGCTGAAGACCATCGCGCAGTCCCACACGCGGGGTCCAGTTGTTGAGAACCTGATGATTACGAGTCAAGTCCGGGCGGCGCTGCTTCGGGTCGTCCGGTAGGGGGGGCAGGTTTTCGATTACGCTCTGTGAGTTCGTAACCTCGATGACGATCTTAGCAAATTCAAGAACGGTATGTTCGTCTTCGGTGCCGATATTGACCGGTTCGTGGAAATTCGCGTTCGCCAGACGCCAGACTCCCTCGACGATGTCTTCGACATATCCAAAGGAGCGCGTTTGACTGCCATCACCATAAACCGTTATGGGTTTATTGGCAAGAGCTTGGGTCAAGAAGTTTGGGACCACCCGGCCATCGTCCAGACGCATTCGGGGGCCGTAGGTATTGAAGAACCTTACGATCCGAGTATCGAGACCGTGGTAGTGGTGGTAGGCTATGGTCATGGCTTCCGCGTACCGCTTAGCCTCATCGTAAACGCCTCGGGGGCCGATGGGATTCACGTTGCCCCAGTAGGTTTCCGGCTGCGGACTGACCTGAGGGTCCCCATATACCTCGCTGGTGGAAGCCAGCATAAACTTGGCGCCTTTCGCTTTTGCCAGACCGAGCGCTTTGTGCGTCCCCAAGGCTCCCACCTTCAGAACTGGGATTGGCATTCTGACAAAATCAATAGGGGAAGCGGGGCTGGCAAAGTGGAATATGAAATCGACCGGACCCTCGACAAACAGATATTCGGTGACATCCTGTTTGATGAATTTGACTCTTTGGTCTCCGGCGTAGTGCGCAATGTTGTCGGTAGACCCCGTAACGAGGTTATCGATAACAACTACGTCCCATCCTTCTTTTACTAGCCGGTCTGTAAGATGCGAGCCAAGGAAACCCGCACCGCCGGTTACCACAGCGCGCATTGAAAGATTTTAACCGCCGGGAGCCTCTATTTGCCCGAAGTGTCGCGAGAGGAGATAGCTAACATCACGTAGACAAAATGAATAGATCACAATAGGTGTAAGTAATGAAGGATCACTGTGGTCATATTGCTAGACTCAGAATTGATAGAAAAAAATGACCAACTAACCCGAACAGATGACGTTCAGCCGTGCGTCATCTATCGGAGACCGGAATTCGGATTTTTGTGGATTGAAAGGTTTTAGGAAGGAGACCGATGCCAGTTACGCTCCGCGATATTGCAAAGCATGTTAATTTGTCGCACGCGACAGTTTCTTTCGTCTTAAATGATCGAGGGGATGTGGCCATCCCGGAGACGACACGGAACCGCATCTTAGAAGCGGCGAAGGAGTTGGGTTATCAACCAAACCGAGCGGCCCGTGCGCTGGCGCGGGGAAAAACCCAAATGGTCGCGCTTTGGATTCCCAGTTCCTACAACCCTTTTTACGCGCAGGTTCTTTACTACATGCAATCCTGCGTGCGCCGGTCTCAGTACGACATGATCTACTACCAAACCTACTTTGGGACAGATGATCTGGACGATAAGCTGCGGTCGCTTTCCTGGCCCGTGGACGCGATCTTGGCGATTGACAGCATGTACTTGCTGGAAACCTTGGCAAACGCGCCGGAACTGGCAGATCGACCAATTGTGAGTATTGGCGCCTATAGCCACCTGAGTCGGGACAGCGTTTCCATCGACTTGGGCGCTGGCGTACGCGAGGCGATGGATCATTTGATTGCGACCGGCCGAAAGCGGATCGCGTTTATCCGACCCTACAATCCTCCCGATACCGAAGACCCTCGAAATCGCGAGTATTTAGCGAAGTTGAAGGCGGCTGGATTGAAGCCAGAGATCATTGAGACTTCTGCCGCGCGTAGAGCCGTGGTGTTGGAGGAGACGAAGGCTTACTTCGCAAAGCATGGCGTTCCGGAGGCCATCTTCGCTTACAACGACAATATGGCCGTTGCCATTGTCCGTGCCCTGCACGATTTAGGGGTGAAGATACCGGACGATTGTGTGATTTGTGGCTGCGATGGCATCGACGAGGTGGAGTACACGGAGCCGCAACTGACAACCATCGTGCAACCCATTCAGCAGATGTGCGAATTGGGATGGCAATTTACGTTGGACCGAATTGCCAACCCTCACGAGCCAGCACGGCACGAAGTTCTGGTTCCTGAACTTACGATTCGGCAGTCTACCGGCGGCTAATAGCCCGCTTCTCGGTCGTAGACGAGCACAGGTTTGAGCTGGATGGAGGGCTTAATGGCTTCTGCGTACCAGTTGGGGTCCTCTATATCCAGTTGGGTGTAGAGGGCTCCGACAAGCTCCTCAAATCCCGTATCCAACTCGGAGACCGTGACGGTTTGTTCTCCGATCTCAAAATCAAGGCAGACCTCGTCTGGCTCCATGTTGTGGCGCTGGATGGCGGTGATGCGGTCGATGGCCGACCATTGGACGGTTCCCACCCGTTCGCCAGAGTCGGACGTGAGTTCGAAACCTTGGTCGTCGAGGATCAGTCGGCTCATGGGCAACATTTTGACCTCTGACATATCGGCTTCGCTCATTTTCTTTTGCGAATGGCCCGCGCTCAGGGGAGTGAGGAGTTCTAGGAGGCAATTTATCTGCCTTTTACAACCGGAATGTTCTCAGCGAGGATTCCGTGCGGAGTCCCGGGAATCTGCCCGAAATCGTCAAGATTCCTGTCACAATAGATCTAGCGAAGCGCGTAGCCGGTGCGGCCGGGAGGGCGTTTTCTGCTGAGACATTATGAGTGAGCAAGTCATCGATCAGAGCACCGCTCTGCTGGAACAATTCGCCAATCGAGAGTACGAACACGGCTGGACCTCGGCCATTGAAGCCGACACCCTTCCCCCCGGCCTGAACGAAGACGTTATCCGCGCTATCTCGGCCAAGAAGAATGAGCCGCAATGGTTGCTGGACTGGCGACTGAAGGCGTACCACCAATTTCTGAAGATGGTGGAGCCCAAGTGGCCGAATGTGCACTATCAGCCGGTGGACCTGCAGTCGATCAGCTACTACTCGGCGCCGAAGAAGAAGCCGGTGCTGAATTCGCTGGAAGATGCCGACCCCGAGATCTTGCGGACCTTTGAAAAGCTGGGCATTCCGATCGACGAGCAGAAGGTGCTGCTGAACGTGAAGGGCGCGGCCTCTTCGGCGGCGGATGCGCGGAAGATTCCGTTGAGCGGCGTGGCGGTGGATGCGGTGATCGACTCGGTTTCGGTCGTGACCACGTTTAAGGAAAAGCTGGCCGAACTGGGCATCATCTTCTGTTCGATCCAAGAAGCGGTGCAAGAGCATCCGGAACTGGTTCAGAAGTATTTGGGCTCGGTGGTTCCGTACAGCGACAACTATTACGCGACTTTGAATAGCGCAGTGTTCTCGGACGGATCTTTCGTGTATGTGCCGAAGGGCGTTCGGTGTCCGATGGAGCTTTCCACGTACTTCCGCATCAACGCGGAGAACACAGGTCAGTTTGAGCGCACGCTGATCATTGCCGAAGAGGGCGCTTATGTGTCCTACCTGGAAGGCTGCACCGCGCCGATGCGCGATGAGAACCAGCTGCACGCGGCGGTGGTTGAGTTGGTGGCGGCGGGCGACGATGCGACGATTAAGTACAGCACCGTCCAGAACTGGTACCCCGGCGATCCGAAGACCGGCCAGGGCGGCATCTTTAACTTCGTGACCAAGCGCGCGATGGCGGCGGGTAAGCGGTCGAAGATCACCTGGACTCAGGTGGAGACCGGTTCGGCGATCACTTGGAAGTATCCCTCGGTCATTCTGCGCGGCGACGACAGCATCGGCGAGTTCTACTCGGTGGCGCTAACGGCGAACAAGCAGCAAGCGGATACCGGGACCAAGATGATCCACATCGGCAAGAACACCCGATCCACCATCGTGGCGAAGGGGATCTCGGCCGGGAATGGGCAGAACACCTACCGTGGCCTGGTTCGCGTGAACCCCGGCGCGGACAACGCGCGCAACTACTCTCAGTGCGACTCCATGCTCATGGGCGACCGCTGCGGCGCGCACACCTTCCCGTACATCGAAGTCAAGAACCCCTCGGCGATTGTGGAGCACGAGGCTTCGACCTCGAAGATCGGCGAAGACCAGATCTTCTACTGCAACCAGCGCGGCATTCCGACGGAGGACGCGGTGAACATGATCGTCAGCGGCTTCTGCAAGGATGTTTTCCGAGAACTGCCGATGGAGTTCGCGGTGGAGGCTCAGAAGTTGCTGGGGGTCTCACTTGAGGGGTCGGTCGGCTAATTTCTGGTGTTAGTCGTCAGCATGGCTACGGTTCAATTGATGTAAAATTGAACCTAGCCATGCAACGACGTCAGATTGAAATTCAGATAGGCGACTTTGATCACCTTCAGGATTCAACGCTGCGCGATTGGCGTGGAAAAACGAATCAAGAAAGGCTCGATGCCTTCGTGGAACTCCTAAACGTTTGGCACCCTCATGCATCCCGATTGGATCGAACTTTTACAATTACTACGATCCCACGAAGTTAAGTTCTTGGTCGTCGGGTCTACGGCTTTGGCGGTACATGCCCGTCCACGCTATACCGAGGATATCGATCTTTGGCTTGAGAAGACCGAGGAGAATGTCCACCGATTGTGCGAGGCCCTAAATGAATTTGGGCTCTCGATCGAAGAGGCAAAGCTTCGCCCTTTTTGGCAGGAAGAGCGGCAGATGGTGACTCTCGGTTCAAAACCTCAGCGTATCGACTTGCTCAACTTCATGGCTGAAGATTCCTTCGAAGATGCCTGGGGGCGTGGTGTCTTCGCTGAGTTCTCGGGGGTGGAGGTCAAAGTGATCGGCATGGAAGACTTTATTCGTGCCAAAAGAGCCGCCGGGCGCCCCAAGGATTTGGCAGACTTGGAGCTCATGCGAGAGGTCCTTGGAGATCTGCCAGGCTAGTCCTCGCTCCTTAGTAGGCTTTTGCCTTGGTACCGTTCTCCTTTCTTAGAGCATTCGCTTCTGACTAGCCAGCGCCACCGGGCATTTCTGCTCCGTCCCAGTGCTCATCGGCTTTGCCGTCTTTCATGCGCCACATGTCGAACCAGGTGGTGGTGTAGGGTTTGCCGGATTTGTCTTTGAGTTCTCGGACGGTGGCGACGACGACGAGATCGCCCTCGGCGACGACGGAGACGACTTGGGTCTTCCATTCGTTGGGCTTGGGGATGGGGCGCTTGGGCATGTTGGAGAAGAACTTCATGACCGGGTCTAGGCCGGAGGGGACGCCGGGGTGGTGTTGGATGTATTGCTGCGTGAGGTACTTGGGGGCTTGATCCCAATGGCCCGCCTCGAGGAGGTCTCGGACGATGTGGAGGACGGCTTGCTTGTTTCGGTGGAGCTTGGGGTCGTGGCTGGTGAAGAGGGCCTCGGGGTTCTTGGAGCCGACGACGGGGGCGTGTTGGGCGGAGGCGGCTATCGCGAAACCGAATCCTGCAAATGCGAGAAGGGGCCGGGAGATCATAACCGCATTTTATATCCTTCAGGCGGAGCAGGGTGAGGTGGACTTACGTGCGCACCCTAGAACAAGGATTTGTAAGCTCCAAAGAGCTATAAGATGGTTTTTTTTCTTTCTTCCCGATCTTGCCTGTAGGCCGGGTTCAAAGTCGTTTGCCAGCCAGCGAAAGAAGTTCTCCGCATGAACTAAATAGGTTTGCTTTGTGCTGTCAGTCATCTCAGATGATGTGACGATCTCGTGGTACTTGCGATATGCCCTGACCACTTGATCGAATGCTTCTTGATCAATTTCCTTTGCTGTCATCCTAACGGTAAATTACCTTCGAGAATGAAGCTTTTCGTTGGCATTACTGATTCTGGTTGGTTCAAACAGCTTCAGGAAATGCGTCCAGATGAAGTTAACTTTTGGAAACCCGGATCATCGGGCGGCTTTGGTGTTTTACAACCTGGCGAACTCTTTCTCTTTAAGCTCCACAGCCCCAATAACTTTATCGTCGGCGGTGGTCACTTCGTGAGGTTTTCGCGGCTACCGGTTTCCTTGGCCTGGGAAGCATTCGGTGAGAAAAATGGGGTCAAAGATCTCCGAAGCTTTCATGAGAGAATCTCCAAATATCGAGCGGGGCCAAGAGAAGCGGACCCAAATATTGGTTGTATCGTCCTCTCACAGCCATTCTTCTTCGACCGTGACGATTGGATTTCGGCGCCAGTGCATTGGCCACGAAGCACTGTTCAGGGCAAGTCTTACGAGTTGAATTCTGTTGAAGGGGCGTCGATCCTCCAAGACCTCAAAACTCGTCTCGGACTACCTCTTGGCATTAATCAGGTCGCAGAAAATAGGTATGGAATGGAGTACGCCGTGAGGAGCAGACTGGGGCAGGGAGCCTTTCGGGTCCTCGTGACAGAAGCCTACAGTCGTCGATGTGCGATTACTGGTGAAAAGACCTTGCCTGTTCTAGAAGCAGCCCATATACGTCCATTTGCTGAAAAAGGGCCAAATGCTGTGGTCAACGGAGTTCTTTTGCGGGCAGACATGCATAAGCTGTTTGACAGTGGTCTCATTTCGATCAGCCCCGATCACAAGATCTTAGTTAGCTCTCAAATAGAAGGGCAATACACAAACGGAAAGCTCTACTACAGCTATCAAGGACAGTCATTAAGGGTTCTGCCAGAGGAGGCACGTGAGCGTCCAAATTCCGAATTTCTCGAGTGGCATAACCAGAATGTTTTTGTCGCATAGCACCTCGATAGGTTTGCTCTTGGTTGGGGACCTACCGAGTTATGTCGAAAACACTGCCTTACAATCGACTAGAGACCATGAAACCGATCATTACTCACCTTTGGTTTGACAAGCAGGCGGAGGACGCGGTGGCGTTTTATTGCTCGGTGTTTCCCAACTCCAAGAAGGGGAACACGATTTATTACAACGAGGAAGCGGCGAAGATGGCTCAGATGCCGGCGGGGTCGGTACTGACGATCGACTTTGAACTGGACGGGAAGCCGTTTGTGGCGCTCAATGGGGGACCGGCGTTCAAGTTCACGGAGGCCATCTCGCTGATGATTCCTTGCGAATCGCAGGAGGAACTGGACCACTACTGGGACAAGCTCTCGGAGGGTGGGGAGGTTCAGTATTGCGGGTGGCTGAAGGACAAGTTTGGGCTGTCTTGGCAGGTGGTTCCAGCAGTGGTGAAGCAGTACCTGGCCGACCCTGACCCGGAGCGGGTGTCTCGGGTGGTGGCGGCGATTATGAACTCGCAGAAGCTGGATTTTGCGACGATTGAAGCGGCAGCAGCCGCAGGTGTTAGGTTTTAGGGCCGCTGCGCGGAGGTATTAGGGCGCTTCGCGACTTGGGCGTTGGGCTGAGTTTTCTAGGACTTTGGTGTTGAGGGAAGGCGTGCTTGCGTCGAACCAATTGTGGGCACGAAACTAGGCGTCCGAGTCGTGATTTTGATGTTGGTGGTGGGGCTGGTTGGGGGTGGGGTTCATGTCTTGTTTAACCCTATTGGTATGCATCGATTGGAGGGGGTTGAGGCTCGATTGAGGCAGGGATTGAAGGAGTTGCGGCCGGGGGTGGGGTTGGCGGAGATTCGCCAGTTTTGCGTGCGTGAGGGGCTGGAGATGGGGGAGCCTTCGGAAGAGTTTTGGCACCCAGGGGACCCACCGGAGGGAGCGAAGTGGGAAGTCCGGGGAATGCATCCCTACGAGGCGCACTATTACGGGGGATCGGCGGGGATGCTGGTGGATTTTTGGTTGGATCGAGATCAGAAACTCATCCGGGCGGATATTGGTACTCACGGGTCCGCCTTCTAGGTGATGCCTCTTTCCAGGAAATGGAACTCGATTAATCGACTTCATCCTCTATTTCAGACCGTAGTCGCGCATCCTGAGGTCTGAACCGAACGCGAGTTGTGAGTGGCAATGCGAAGGTATGAGGTAGCCCAAGGATGGGCCTATCTGGGACCCGATCACCCTGGCCAATTTGAACTGAGCAACTAGCATCGGGTCTTTGCAGGAGTTCTCCATCTGGTTTAGCCATCACGTGTCCTTCTCAGACCCACCCTCAATGGCGATTCAACAATAGCTCGAATCTCTGAAGTAGCTCTCGGTTGTCAATGTGAATTCAAGCGGCCCACAAGTTCGCCGAACGTGATCACGCCGGGCTTTTCGCTGGCGGAGCAGGAGGCGTCTACGTAGCTTTCTTTCCGGATGACGCGGTTGGAAGTCTTGAGGGCGAGTTCGGTCTGGTCGATCGTCGTGCAGCCCCCTTTCGGGTTGGATCGGTAGAACTTCAGGAGGGAGTCCAGTCCCTTCGCATCGGCGGCGCTTAGTTTCAGCACACCCAGACGATGAAAGACTGGCTTCTGGCTTTGTTTGTCCTGTTCCGAAATTTCGACCATGAGACCACTCTTGTTGGTGAACTTCAGGGCGTAGCCGCTCTGGTTGAAGCAGCCAAGAGATTTATAGAACACGTCCAAGGTTTCTGTTGGACGCAGGGTGGAAATTTGGATGATCGGTTCGTTGACCTGGGCGGCAGGGCGGAACGCGGCGCAGATGGCCCCGGTGGTCACCAGGCTCAGTCCGATCGCAAGGGTCTTTCCTTTCAACATCATTAATCCTTGAGTGACGAAAATCGTCGAATGGGTTCAAAGGATCCGACGCCTCATGCCTCGGATGGTTTCGGATCGACAGAATGGCCACGGCGATTTCTGAGACATTCAGGTTTGGGGCGCAGAGATTTCCGTAGAATTTGGGAATGAGGTCGATCTGGCGGGTGGAGATGCTGGGCACTCTGCAGGCGGTGGGAGAAGATGCGGCGGTGTCTCGGTTCCGAACGCGGCGGGTAGGGCTGCTTTTGGCATACCTCGCTTACTTCTCCGAACGCAGCCACTCACGGGAGGAACTCGCCGAGATGCTGTGGCCGGAGTGCGAACCGGAATTGGGACGCCGAAACCTGCGACAGACCCTTTCCTCTTTGCGCCGGCCCTTGGAGCCACCGGGAGTTCCGGCGGGGGCGGTTCTGACCGCCAAGCAAGGGCGGGTCTCGCTGAATTTGGAGTTTGTGAATACCGACGTTGCTGAGTTCAAGGCGGCCGTTCGGTCGGAGCGGACAGACGATTTGCGGCGCGCCGTGGAGGTCTATCGGGGCGATCTTTTGCCTGGACATTACGAGGACTGGGTGCTGCGGGAACGATTGCACCTTGAGGACCTCTATGTTTCGGCTCTCAAGCAACTAGTCAAGGTGTGCGAGGCGGAGGGGAGGGTGGACGAAGGCATTCACTATGTCAGGCTCGCCTTAGCCAAAGACAATCTTCAGGAAGACCTGCATGCGGCCCTCATGCGGTTTTACATCGCCTCGGAGCGGTCGGCCAGCGCGCTTCAGCACTTTGAGGACTGGCGAGCGACGGCTGAGCGGGAACTGAACGACGAGCCGGGACTGGAAACGCGACGGCTTGCGGAGCGGGCTCGGCGCTCGGTTCCCGCCACAGTTGGAGAAACGATCGCTGTCGTTCCGCTGGAGCCAGCGCGTAGTGAACGAAGTCAGATCATCCGTTTGCCTGTCCAGCTGACGCGCTTCTTTGGGCGAGAAGAGGATCGAGAGCGAGCACTGGGAAGTTTGCTGGAAGGAGTTCGTCTAGTTTCGTTTTTGGGGCCGGCGGGGACGGGCAAGACGCGCCTTTCGGTGGAGGTTGGGCGTCGCTTAGCTGAGCAACAGGGTTGGAATGTTTGGTTTGTGTCCTTGGCTGACTACGCGGACGGCGCTCAGCTTCTTTCCGCGGTTTGCGAAGGGATGCGGCTGCCGACAGAAGCGGGGAATTCTCCGCTTGAAGCGATTTCCGCCAATCTCTCGGGGGCCAAGAATCTTCTGATCTTGGACAACCTCGAGCACATTTTGGAATCTGCGATACCAAGGGTTCAGAGCTTGTTGACCGATGTGCCGAACGTAGCGATTCTGGTGACATCTCGACACAGTCTGAAGCTGGAGGGCGAGCACGAGATGGATTTGGGGACGCTGCCGATCCCGAAGGACGAGAGCGATCTGGCCGGTTTGGCGGAAGCGGCAAGCGTTCAACTCTTCGTCGACCGAGCGCAAGCGGTGGTTCCTGACTTTCAGCTCACCGCGCACAACTCGCGGGCGGTGGCGGCGATCTGTACGCAGTTGGACGGGCTCCCTCTTGCCCTGGAGATTGCGGCGGGACTCTCCCATGCGTTTACTCCGTTACAGATGCTGCAGAACTTGGAGCATCGGCTGGAGCTGCTCCGGAGCCGCCGCCGAGACCTGAGTGAACGGCACCGAAGTTTGCGGGCGGCGATCGACTACAGCTACGAACTGCTTTCACCGGAGTTGCAGCGATTCTTCATGGCGCTTTCCGTGTTTCGGGGCGGGGTTACGCTGGAGGCGGCCGATCGAGTTTGCGGGGTGGGCGCGACGCTCAGGATGACTTTGGATTTGCAGGAACGGTCGCTCCTGCGGGCCGATGAGGCGGCGGAAGGGAGTCCGGCCCGATTCAGGTTGCTCGAATCCTTTCGCGAATATGGGGCGGAACTGCTCTCTGGTGAGGAGCTTGGGGACCTCAAGGCAAGGCATGCCGCTTACTATCGTGAGCAAGGGAAGGCGGCGGCGCAGCACGACCGGGAGAACCTGCTGGCGGCGCTTCGGTTCTATTTTGATGAGGGGCAGCCTTCAGAATGCGTTGCGCTCTTGGTGGCTTTGCATGGGTTCACCATGGTGGGGCACGACGTGACGCGCGCGTTGGCGGTGGATCCCCGGTTCGATTCATTTGAACCCTTGGATCAGATCATGCTGCTGCGCCTCTTGGCGGACGCACATTTGTATCCTTCGGAGTTTGAAGAGTCGTACCGGGTATCTGAGCGTGCATTGGAAATTGCCCGGCGTATCGGAAGGGAAGATCAGGTTGCGATTTGCAAACGTGGCGTGGGGGTGGCGGCGGGCTATTTGGGAAGGCGAGAGGAAGGGATCGCCTTGACGCGCGAGTTCCTGGCCTATGCCGAGAAGGTCGGCGACTTGCGTATGATGGAGCACGCTTACAACGCTATCGGAACCGAGTTATGGGTCATGGGGAGAGGGGAGGAAGCACGGAAGGAGTTCGATGGCGCACTGTTGGCGGCGAGGAAACTCCATGGGAGCGAGATTCCCTGGCAGGTTCACTACAATCAGGGCCGTGTAAGGTTGGATGCCGGAGAACTGGACGATGGCATGCAGTTTGCGAACGATGGAGTGAGGGCTTCTAAGCTTAAGAACGAAGAACTGGGACTCTCGATGTGTTTGTCTTTGGTGGCTCGCTACCATCGGCTCAAGGGGAATCAGACAGCGGCGTTGGCCACGAGTCATGAGTCGATGGTTCGCAGGCGCAAGGTGGGGTTCTCGTTCTGGACGCTTCTCGCCTTGATGGAGCACGCCATGATTTTGGCGGAAATCGGTCGGAGCGCGGAGGCGGCTACTCTGCTGGCCGCCTCGCGAGGGGTGACGAGGCTTAATCGAGTGATGGACGACCGCGAGTTTTCCGCAACGGTCGACAGGGTGAAGAGTCAGCTTTCGGAGACGGCGTTCGAGCAAGCCTGGGCGGAGGGCCTGGGGATGAACATGGACGAGGCTTTTTGGTTCGCAGCTCGGTTTCGTTAGGCTGTATACGTTTTGTTGACGCCCTTTAGGGATGCTGAGAGCGTCATTTTTTGAATCCGTGACCCTTGTGGAGAAGTCTATGTCTCGATCTCAATCCGTTTTCCAGAGGTTCCGTGGGTTTACGCTCATCGAACTCTTGGTCGTTATCGCGATTATCGCGATTTTGGCCGCGATCCTATTCCCTGTATTCGCCCAGGCGAAGCGGGCGGCCAAGAAGACTCAATGTCTGAATAGCGTCAAGCAGGTGCCCATTGCGGTTTTGATGTACGCCTCCGATTACGACGATCATCCTCCGTTCAGCATCAATGTGCTGCTGACGGACACACGTTACGAACTGCGCTCTTGGTATGCCTACGTCTATTACGAATTGCCCGACTTTGAAACGGCGTACTTCAATTCTGAGGAGGGCCTGCTGGGTCCGTACATGAAGAATCAGGCGATCTACGGTTGTCCAGAGTCGGATGGTCTCTTAGCCGGACAGTTGGACACGGCGTTTCCGAACGGATTTGGCGTGAATACGTCGGTGATGGCCTTCGAAATCACGCCGCTCGGGGTGCCCATCATTCCGACGATCAGCCTGACTGAAGTGGACCGTCCGGCGGAGACGCTGTTGATCGCAGATTCGGTGAGCGCGAACAGCGATGGAACCCTCTCGCACCAGACGTGGATTGATGGTCCCTCCAATCCCGTGCCCCAAACTTGGGGAGTTCATTCCAAAATGGTGAACGTGGGGTGGGTGGATGGTCACGCAAAATCCAAACAAATCACCATGCGCCCAACTCTCGATCTCTATTTCGGCGATGAAGGCGCGAAGGCAACGGCGGAACGATATAACGTAGGGGACGTAATGAACCCTCAGTATCCCTATGGCAATGAATGGCAGGACTACTACTATCGAATCGATAAACCGAACTAAGTTGTTTGTTCTGGTGGGCTTGGTCGCGACGCTAGCTGGATGTGGAAGTCCTCCGGAGCCTCCCAAGCAAAATACGATCGTCAACCCCGCTGGAAAAGAACTCACCGGGAAGTTGCAGGGCATGACGCCAGAGGAGCGGTCAAAGTATCTGAAGGAGCACCCGGAAGAGCTTCAGAAGGCCATGGGTAGCGGCTTTGGCAAGTAGCCTGCCGAGGTCGTGACTGACAAAGGGAAGGGGCGGGAGTGATCCCGCCCCTTTTGACCCTTATTTCCGGTTTGGATAGAGGTGGATGCCTTTGAAGGTGACCCACTCGAACTCTCGAATACCGACCTTGACGACGGCTACATCATCTGGCGCGCCGCCGGAAAAGTCAAACCACCGGATGTGTTTACCGGTGTTGGGATCGATCTCGCTCTCCGGGCTGATGATCATGCACTCCAGCTTGTTTCCGGCTTTGTCGAAGGCTTCCATTTGCATCTCAACCTTGTCAAGCGAGGCAGGGACCTCGATGGTGATGCCGACGGAGGCGGCGGGGCCGCCAATGACTGCGGCTCTTTCTTTTGGCCCCGAGATCTTCATGGGGATATTCGATTTCCCAGGGATCAAGGTTGCCCAGGGCTTGAACGGGCCCCCGGCGACACCGAACTTGAGATCGGTGGTCTTGAGGGTCTCGGGCGCAGAAATACCCACCAGGTCCATGGATCGATCCGAATTGGACTCGCCGTAAGTCTGCCAAACGCTGTACTTAGATGGATAGCTTGTTTCGACGAGACAGTAATAATCGCCCCGTTTCAAGCCATCCACGTCGACTCTCATGTGGAGCCTTCGGTCCTCGCCGGGCTGGGCAAAGCCTCCCATGTCAATACTTCTGGCAACATCGCCTCCCTTAGCAGGACTCCCATCCGGCTGCCAAAGATTGTGAGGGCCGTAAGCATCCCACTGTACGTAAGCGAGTTTAACAGTGGCGCCGTTCTTGAGCTTGAAAGGGCCGTACGTCGGCTTACCCGGTCCAAACGAAGAGTTTTCGCCGGTGAATTCTTTTTCCTGCGGTGCGGCCAACGTTTCTCTTGTGATCTCAGAGGTCTTCTGAGGCATCGCGCTTGGGATGGTTGAGTTTGCTGAGATTTGGAGATCGACGATTGCCGAATCGTCGTCTCGGACATCGACGCTTCGCACATCCTGCCCCTGGCCACCCATCCAGTAAACTCGCTGTTTACCGGCGGGTACCCGAACTCGATATCGACCATCTTTGTCCGTCACTACGGTTTGCACCCAAGCGCTGGAATCGGGATGGGCCGGGCCGTAGATCCCCACAAAGGTGTTTGGAACAGGATGACCTTCAACGTCCGTAACGACTCCACTTATCAAGCCTCCTGGCTTGAGTTCAAAGTTGAAGTTAGATTGGATTTTGCCGGGTTTGCCAACCACGCCTACGATTGCCGGTGCATTGACTTTGTCCCGAAGGGGAGCCGGGAGATCGAGAGCGATATTGTAGGTACTTGGCCCGAGCCCGGTCAGGGTGTATCGACCCTGGCTGTCTGTGGTTGCTTGCGACCAGTCGCCACGACTTCCCGTGCCCATGCGCAAATTCTCTTGGGCAGCTACCGTCACTCCGGCGACAGGCTTTCCGTTTTGTGTTACTTGACCGGCGAAGGAAGCACCCAGAACTAGTTTGATGTCCTTGAATTCAGCCGTTCCTTGCGCCAAAGTCTTGGGCCGTTCATCCATACCAAGATTGGCAAAATTACCTGGAGCGTTCATCATGATGGTTGAATTCGCCGGAAGACCCTTGAAGACGTATCGACCTACAGAATCGGTTACTACACTGAGAATGTTAGATCTTTCTGATGGCAGCTGAATGAATTCCGGCTCGGAAGGTTCTCCCCGAATGATCAGCCGCACGTCTAGACGGATACCAGTTGCGGGCTTGCCACTCGGTAAGAGGATTCGACCGCCGACCGACGTGGGCGTACCGAACTTTAGCGTTGAGACTCTCTGCGGACTCGGCCAAACCCGTGCGAATTCGTAGCCATGAGACGCCGATCTCAGCAAGACAAAGGCACGGGTGGCCCGTTGATATCGGCTCGCCTTGATGGTTATTCGGCCATCACTCACCGGCAGATTTTCCGATTGTATGGCCGTGCCATCTTCAGCCCAGACAATCCACACTTCGTTGACGTCGATAAGGGCTTTTCCACGCTCGTCGAGAGCCTGAATGGTCGTGTCATAGGCGGTAGTCATCCAACTCGCATACGGGTCTTGATAACGTGCTGCGGGTCGGGCGAAGAGGATGCTGGCGCCTGCTGCCACGCCGATGGCGCCAACCCGTGTGAGGGCGGTGATACGGCGAGAGAGTTTGGCGGTACGGACGTTTCGGTCATCCAGAAGGGCCTCGACGCGCTTGGCGAGCAATGACTTGGAAGATACGGCTCCAATTCCCAGAGAGGGCGCGGGTTGCCCGCCGCGCGTCTCCCGAAGGGAAAGGAGGCATCCGGCGTAACGCTCGGAGGGGATTCCCGAGTCGACGACGCGGAGGTCACAAAGCTCTTCGCCCGCTGCGATTAAGGGGCGCTTGACGAGCCAAAGCAGAGGTTGGAACCAGAATGCGATGGTGAGCACCCGATGGAAGAGGCTCCACCGGAGATCGCGGTTGGCGATGTGGGATACCTCGTGAAAGAGGATTGCGTCGAGGGTTTCCGCATCCTGGCATTCGAGCCAGCCGGTGGGTAGGTAGATCGCGGGACGGACGATTCCGGCGACGAAGGGTGCTCCAACACGGTCGCTTTCCAACAATTCTGGAGGCAAAATGCCTTGGGCCCGCGCGGTGTTTGCGAGTCGGGCGAGAATCGATTCGAACTTCGCCGGGCGGGCATTTCGGCGGATTGCGGCCAGGGATACCAGGCCGATAACGAGGTGGATAGCGAGTGCGGTAGAACCCAAAATCCAGGCCACTGCGACGATTTGGACGATGTCGAGAGGATGAGATTCATTCACCGCGATCTCGGTTGGCAGGGTTGCCGGGGTTGGGTTTTGAGAGGTAACGCTCGTCTCTGGAGTCGATTTGGGAGTTGTTGTTGCTGTCTTGGAGGCAGCGGGAATTCGAATTGTGGACGCTGGATTCCATTCGACGGGAACGAGCGGGCTCGTGCGGTGGCTCGACAAGGGGAGGCAGATAGCGAGGCCCACCGTGGCGAGGAGCGATACGCGGAGCACGGCGAGACGGAGGGAGGGAGACCTTTTCGCCATGGCGGCGATAACAAGGGCGATCCCTAATACGACACTGGTTTGAAGGAGCAAGACGAGCAGGATCGAGGCGTTCACTTTTCGACCTCCTGAGACTTTTCACGGACGAGCTTCTGCAGGCGTTCCATCTCTTCGGGGGTTACTTCTTCGCTCTCTAACAAGTGGGCGACGAGGCCACTGATGGAGCCTTGAAAGACGCGAGAGAGAAGATCCTGAGCGACGGATTTGGTGACCTCCGATTCTTTGATGAGCGGACGGAACACAAAGGTTCGATCTTCTCGTTCGTGGGTTACCGCGCGTTTGCCTTCCAACTGCCGAAGCAAGGTTTGAACCGTGCTGTGGGCGATGGGCTTTTCTTCGCTGAGGGTTTCTGTGATCTGGCGGGCGCTGGCCTTTCCCTCCGACCAGAGGACCCGCATGATCTTGAGTTGAACCGAACCGAGACTGATGGGCATAAATTCACCTGAGTAGATTTACTTGAGTAAACGATAGATAGTCTACAGCAGTAAATCTTGATTGCCAAGAAATCTTGACAATATTTCTCTGTTTTTGTTCACATGACAAATTGGTAGTATTTGAGATGTGAAAGGACTGTTAGCTGGGGACGTAATCAGCCACTCCGAAATGTGCGGAATCGAGGGGAAAATGCTCCAGCAAGGAATGTATTTTAGGACGGTCAGGGAGCACTCTATTCTCCTTATGTCGCAAAGGCCCAATGCTCCCTATCCCGATAGACTAAGTAATGACGGGCAAACCCTCTACTATATCGGGCACGATGCGTATGGGGTTCCAAACAAGGCAAGAGAAGATCAACCCCTCATGACCCCAAAGGGGACTCTCACCCAGAATGGAAAGTTCTTTCAGGCGGCTGAAGCAGTTCGACAGGGAGCTAGAGAGTTGGTGCGAGTTTATGAAAAGATCCAGCCTGGCATCTGGTCGTTTAACGGTGTCTTCGAATTGCGCGACGCCAAAATGGAATTCGATAGAATTCGGAAAGTATGTGTCTTTGAATTGAGACTTACCGATGACTCTCTTAACACAGAGAATGAAGCGCGGGGCCAATCAACCTCTCCTGGTCGTTTGATCCCTACCCAAGTCAAACTCAAGGTGTATAAGCGAGACGGGGGCAAATGCGTGCGATGTGGAAGTACTGAAAACCTACACTTCGACCACATTTTGCCGTTTTCGCTAGGCGGCTCAAGTACCAATCCTGAGAATATTCAGTTGTTATGTCAGAGCCACAACCTGAGTAAGTCGAACCGAATCAGCTATTAGGACCTGATTCGGTTCGATGCCGTCTATAGGTGAGAGCCGATCCAAGCTTCGAAGGACTCAAGAAACTTAATCATGAATTCTTTGGTGCCCGCGACTTGTATGTTGCCTTCTTCGTCGAAGAGCTGAGCGGCTCCGCCAACGTAAGCTTCGGGCTGAGCCATGGTGGGCATGTTGAGGAAGACGAGCGACTGGCGCAGGTGGTGGTTTGCACCGAAGCCTCCGATGGCGCCGGGTGAAACGCTGATGACGGCTGCGGGCTTACCGTCCCAGGAGCTTGCGCCATAGGGGCGGGAGGCGACATCGATGGCATTCTTGAGGACGCCGGGGACGGAGCGGTTGTATTCTGGAGTGATAAACAGTACGGCGTCAGCGGCCTTAATTTTGTCCCGGAAGGCCACCCACTCGGGCAAGGGACTTTCTTCGAAGTCTTGGTTAAAGTAGGGAAGTTGGCCGATCTCCACAATTTCAAGCTTCATATCTTCAGGGGCGATACGCGAAAGGGCTACCGCCATTTTGCGATTGAAGGACTCTTTTCGAAGACTGCCAACGATGACGGCGATGTTTTTTGTGCTCATATTCTCCTCTTAACTTGTCAGCCGACATGTTACATCTAATAGCCGGTTTCTAGGTTAACAGACGCCGGGTTTTGGTGAGAGAGGATCGCGGCGATCAGCTCGATCAGATCGCGGGTGCGGAGGTCTTCGGTGGTGTCTCCCGACCCGCCGCAGTGAGGGCTCATCACCACGTTATCCAAGTCTTGGAAGGCAAATTGAGAGGGGAACGTAGGCGTTTCGTCTTTTGGATAGCGATACCACACGTCGATGCCCGCGCCCACGATCGCTCCCTTTTCACATGCCTCAAAGAGGGCCTGCTCGTCGATAATGGGCCCGCGAGCGATGTTAACGACGAGTCTTGGTTCCTTGAGGGCAGATAGTTCAGCGTGGCCAATGGCTCCTTTCGTTTCCTCGGTGAGCGGAGCGGCCACGATCAAGACTTCGCACTCCGAGAGATGCTTTTTCCAATCTCCTGAGGGATCTCGACGGACTCCGATAACTTTCATCCCGAGAGCTTCCAGCACGCGACCGATTTGTTTGCCGATGGCGCCGTAGCCATAAACCATTGCGGTCTTGCCCGCCAGAAGGTACCCATGGCCCTGCCCTTGGCGCCCCCGCCAGATCCCTTTTCGCAACTCTCGGTCGGATAGTGTGGTTTGACGAGCACAATCCAGCAGCAGGGCAATTGCCATTTCGGCGGTAGCCAGGTTGTTATGGTGCAAGTTGTACAGTTTGAGGTGCGGTCGTTCGCGGATATCTTGAAGCAGCTGGGGAGGAATGCCTGCCCAGGGGACGATTACGGCTTTGAGCGGTTGCCGGTCTAGAACGCCGTCGGGAGGGCGTCCGCTGACCAGCACTGTCGTCTCGACAGGAGGATTTGGCCCGACCGTCACGGGCGCTAAAGACGCCAAAGCCGCGCGGACCTGTTCGATCCGCGCGGCTTCTAATTCCGATTCAAAGTGAACATGGGCCATCCGTAGTCGGATTATGCCCAGTGAAAAGCGTCGTCTCCGTGGAGAGTTTGGATGTAGTTGAGCTGTCCTGAGTGATACATGGTGTGGACAGGAAGGATTTGGCCAAAGCGAATAAGGGGCATTTCTCCCAGGGGAGTCATCACGACGGTGTCGTATTTGTCGGGGGAAAGCTCGGCAAGGGCCGCGCAAACATCGCTGACCGACGATTTGAAGTCGGCGAGGGCGGCTTCTTTGTTCTTGTAGCTATCGGGTGCAGTCGTCCAGCCCTGGGGCGTGGGAATCTCCAAACCGGGGTCACTGCACTTGGCGGCAACCATGCGGTTTATCGTGGCAACTTCCATGATCAGGTCGTAACCGCAGCGCGCTTTTCCTCCCGGGTGGGCGGCCAACATCTCATGCGGCATGTTTTCGATATCGGTTGCAAAAAGCTCGGATAGTCGCTGAAGCATCCCGGCGGATTGTTCCGCGGGGCTGGGTGTGGTGGGTGCACTAGACATTTGAATTCTCCAAATCCATGCAGATGATACGTATCCCGAGTAGCTAAATGTAACTATTTAACAAAAAATCATGATCTTTTAGGAGCGAGGTTTTGGCAGGATTTAAGCCCAAGTCGGTAACTTGAGAAGATGCTGGGTCTTATCCTTCCCGCTCTATTTG
This sequence comes from Armatimonadetes bacterium 55-13, assembly GCA_001898035.1. GTDB lineage: Bacteria > Armatimonadota > Fimbriimonadia > Fimbriimonadales > Fimbriimonadaceae > 55-13. The sequence continues at coordinate 179,259 of MKRX01000026.1, read as the reverse complement.
CGCCCTCACCTCAGGCTCCGAGCCTTGCCGGATATAAGCTGGCTTGGTCTGACGAGTTCGACAAGGGAAGCAAACCCAATCCCGACGATTGGATTTACGAGGAAGGATTTGTCCGCAATAAAGAATTGCAGTGGTACCAGTCGGATAACGCCCGGATTGAGAATGGCAAGCTCATAATCGAAGGTCGAAAAGAGAGGGTGAAGAACCCAAACTACGATCCCAAGAGCGATAATTGGAAGTTAAACCGCGAGTTCGCTGAATACACTTCGGCGTGCGTCAAAACCCGAGGAAAGCATGCTTGGAAGTATGGTCGCTTTGAGATTCGAGCCAAGATCCAGGCGGAGAAGGGTCTTTGGCCCGCTATCTGGACCCTTGGCGTGGATGGTCCTTGGCCCAGCAATGGCGAGATCGATATCCTTGAGTATTACGCCGACCATATTCTGGCGAACACAGCCTACGGAACCGGGGGAGGGGTATGGAAGACGGTCCGCACTCCTTATTCCAAATTCTTGGCAAAGGATAAGGACTGGGACAAGTCTTATCACACTTGGCGGATGGATTGGGACGAGAATTCGATCAAGTTGTATCTGGATGACGAACTGTATAACGAAACCGACGTGACCCAAACGGTAAACCCAGACGGCAAGAATCCGTTTCGCCAACCGCACTACATCTTGCTGAATCTTGCCATCGGTTCCAGCGGCGGCGATCCGTCCAAGGTCAACTTTCCAACCCAGTATGAGATCGACTACGTTCGGGTCTATCAGAAGGCCGAGTAGCTCCTATGGCTGTTCGGCCAAGAGCTTCTTAACCGTAGCTTCCAGGTCACTTACCCCGATCTCGCGCAGGTTGCCTTTGCGGTCGATAACGAAGACGTTGGGGATGGACATGATGCCCCAGCTAGAAGAGAATTCGCTATCCCAGCCATTGCCTTGGTAGTACTGGGGCCAAGGGTATTGGTTCTTAGCCACGAATTCTTTGAGCTTCTTTAAGCCGCCTTCCTTTTCTGGTTGATCCAAGCTTACGCCCACGACTTCAAGTCCCTTTGGTCCGTACGTCTGAAGGACCTTTTTGACTTCAGGCATTTTGGCGACGCAGGGGCCGCACCAGGTGGCCCAGAAGTCTACAACTACGACCTTGCCTTTCTGGTCGGCCATGTCGAAGGGCTTGCCCGAGATGGCGTCCTTGAACTTCAGTTCAAAGGGTTTCCCAATCGCGTCGTATTGCCGGAGTGCTCCCTTGGCCATGGCTGCGTACTTGCTGTCCGGGAAAGCTTCGACAAGCTTTTGATAGTAGGGACGGCGACTTTCGGCCGGAGCGCTGTAGGAAGCTGATAAGAGGAGGCCGGGGCCTTCTGCGCTCTTCGGATATTTCTTGATGAAACCTTCGATGGCGGAGAGCGCCCCATTCCAATTCCATTGGTTGTCGATCTGGACCATAATCTTCATCGACTCGCCCAGTTCTTGAATGGCGGGCGTAGGTTTGTCGGCCAGGACTTTGTCAATATCGGCAGAGACCCGTTGCGCGTATGCTTTGCCGTCGCCGATATTGCCTGCCTCGAAGGAAATCCAGCGTTCGCGCATAAGGGGCAGGGTTCTGGGGTTGGATGGATCTTCTTTGTAGAGATTCAGAATCAGATCGTTCTTTTGCTTTCGCGCGACGGCGATTTCCTTCATGTATTTGTCCATAAAGGTCTTGTCGTTTTCCTTGTCCTGAACCCAGGTTGGCATCTTTACCGCATCGATCTGTTTCAATAGGGCCTCGCCTTTTTCATTGGCGGAAGCGAGAACGGAGAGACCCAGAACGGCAAGAAAGGCGAGGCGTCGCATGGGAATATGGTACGGCAAGGCGCGTTCTGGGCAAAGTGCGAATTTCGTTTAACGTTGAATGATTTTCGGGAGACGTGCCAAGATAGAGAATGCCATTGAGTCTTCTTTCGTTGGCGTTGGCCGTAACGATTCCTTCTTCGCAAGCTTCGATTTCGGTCGATCCTACCCTTCAGTATCAGAAGTGGGATGGGTGGGGTACTTCACTTTGTTGGTGGGCGCACGTGATCGGTGGCTATCCGGACGCCGTGCGCGAAGAGGTGATGCAGAAGACCTTCAAGTACCTGGGATTCAATATCGTTCGGTACAACATCGGCGGGACCGAGAACCCGGAGCACAAGCACATGCAGCCGCGTGCCCTCGTGCCGGGCTACCTTAAACCCGACGGCTCTTACGATTGGACGGCAGACGCCAATCAACGGTGGGTGTTGCAACGGGCAAAGAAGCTGGGTGTAAATCGGTTCGAGGCGTTCTCAAACTCCCCTCCCTACTTCATGACCCTCAACGGCTGCGCTTCTGGTGCGAAGGATGGGGGAAGCAACCTCGACCCCGCCAAGATGGATGCGTTTGCCGATTATTTGGTGACGGTGGTCAAACACTTCAAGGACAACTGGGGCATCACCTTTGAGACCCTCACCCCGCTCAATGAACCCGGCGCGGATTGGTGGAAGGAAGGAGGTCGTCAGGAAGGCTGCCACGTTTCTCCTGGAGACGAGCAATCCAAGCTTCTTTTGGCCACAGCGCGAGAGCTTGAGAAAGTGAAGTCGCCGACCAAGCTTTCGGGGGCGGAAGAATCGCTCATCGATCAATCGGTCACCGCTTACGACAAGATGTGGCCCGAAGCCAAGGCAAAGCTGGCGCGTTTCAATACCCACACCTACGGCGGCAGTAAGCGAAGGGAACTTCAGGAGCGGATGGACATGTTCGGCAAGCCTTTCTGGATGTCCGAATACGGCGACCGTGATCCCTCGGGCCTTACGATGTCGCTCCAAATCCTAAAAGATCTGAAGCAGATGCGCCCCTCCGCGTGGTGTTACTGGCAGGTGGTCGATCAGACCGGCTCCAACTGGGGATTTTGGGATATGGATTTGAATGGAGGAGGGCATACCGCGGTGACCCATCCTAAGCTGTACGTCATGGCCAACTACAGTCGATTCATTCGGCCAGGGGCTCGGTTCATCGAAGTTGGTGATGACCATACGTTGGCGGCGATGAAAGGGAACGATCTCATCCTGGTGGTCACCCGCAAAGGAGAAGGCGGAAAGACCACCTTTGATCTTTCCAAATTCAAATCGGTAGGCAAAGATGCGCAGGTCTATGTCACCGCGCCAGGGAAGAATTTGGCGGAGATGCCAAGGATAAAGATTGAAGGGAAAACTCTGCAAGCGGAGGTGGAAGCCGACTCGGTGACCACTTTTGTCGTCAAAGGATGCAGAACCTAGCCCCCCTCCGAAGGGGCAGCGGGTGCGATGAGATTATTTCGAAAGCTGTTCGGCAAGAAGGAGAAAACACCTGAAGTCAGCGGCCCCGACGATCAATTAGTGCGACTCCACATTCCGTTGTCCGACGGGCAAATTGGAACGGACGAGGAACGTCAGCGATGGGATGACCTCGAAAACCTTTTGGAAAAGACGGTCCTGGAAGAAGGTGTCGGCGATCTCGATGGTGCAGAAATTGGCGACGGGGAGTATACGATGTGGCTGTACGGAAGGGATAGCGCGGTCTTGGCAGAGCGCGTGAAACTAGTTTGCCGTCAGCAAAATCTTCCTTCGGGATGTCGAATGTATGTACGGCATGGAGGCATCGAAGATGACGATGCCCCCGAAGAAATAGTCAACTTAACTTAACGTTCTCTACTCCCTTCCAACTCTTTGGCTTCCGCGGTAGCGCGCTCAGCGTCTCGGCTCATTCCCAATTCTCGGTAGCATTCAGCGGCTTTTTTCAGTGGTTGATAGCCCACATATTTAATGAACTGTCTGTATGCAACGGCGGATTGCTCGTAGGCTTTTGCCGCCTCCAGAAGTCTGCCCCGTTCTCTTAGGGCTGTCGCTCGGGTGTTCCACACGATAACCGGGAGTTGAAATCCGAAGTGATCCAAATCCAAAGCGGTGAAGTATGCGGGCCGATCTTCTTCTTTCGACTCCATGAGCTCCAGGGTCTGCGTGTCGTCGGTTGGTGCGGTTTGCGCTGTGTTCTTGGAAAACCCAGGCAACTGGAGCGATCGCTGGTCAAATTCAAGGGTCACCGACTTAGGTTTGGGCTGATCGGGATTGAGCGGGGCAAAGCCAAAAATCACGACGTCTTGCCCGTGAAACGAATACCGCTCCGTCTTTCCCAAAATGGCCGAGGGGACGATATCGAGAAGGCGCACGTAGTCTCCCCCTGCGATAGTCGACGGAAAGGCCCGGGGTTCGGCGCCTTTGGCCATGGTAGTGGCAATCCAAATCGTGCCGTCTTTCGTGATCTGGGCATCTCTGAATTCAATTCCTTTCAATGCGGCCAAGGGACGAGCCCATTCCTTTGTGAGCTGTTCTTGGGCTTGGTACAGATTGACGATTGGCTTCGGCGAATTGAACTGGAAGAGGGAACTGGGAAGGCGTTGGTTGAACAAATAGTCTTCTCGATAGAACGCATGATCTCCTCTTGAGTACGTCACCTCCGAGGTGCTGTAAAGGGGCAGGTCGGTTTGTTTATCGACCACGATCTCCGCCTGGTAGCTGTCCTCTGGCCGGACGAATTTCACTGAATAGGTGGCCCGTCCATTCACGGGAGCATGAGGCTCCACGGTCATCGTGCGCTTGATGCCGACTTGTCCCATGTCGGTAGATTCTTTGGCCAGATCAAGAGCAGAGACGCTTTCGCCTTTGACCAAGTCAAAATACTGGGGGTCCAATTTTTCAAGGGTGGCGTGGTTTAAGTGGCGATAGTCGGTCATGGCTTGGCCGTCCCGGACAACGATAACGACTTCCAAGCCGGTCCCTTGACGGTTAATGTGTCGCCACATTCCTGCTTGATAGTAGGAGTGTCCAAAGACTCGCCATTTCCCTGATCCCACCTTCATCGCGCTGGTCCTTTCCATCGTCCGCGCGTTTTGGATGGCAAGTCCCATCCGCCTGACGGCGGCTGCCACGGCGTCTCGCGGCCACATTGCGAAGGCCGTCATCGCAACCAAGGCGCCCGCGGCTACCGGAATGAGAACTTTGCTCCGTCGGGGAGTGGGTTTAGTCACCGTTCGCTTAGTGCTTGCGCCGAGCGACTCACCATAGCTCTGCATTAGCTGTTCAATTCGATCTTCTTTCATCGGATTACCTCGTCGCTTGTGAGACCTTGCCAAGAGTGGGAGAAGGCGTCGCGTGCCCGTTGCAGCAGGCTATCGATGGCGTCCGGGCGTTTGCCCAAGAGCGTTCCGATCTCCTGACTGGAAAGGCCAATCACGTACTTCAGGGTGAGGACTTCGCGGTGATCGGCGGAGAGGGTGTTCAAGGTCTGAGCGACCACAGTTGCCTCATCGATCTCCCGGTCAAAACGAAAGGTGGCGTCCGCTTCTCTAACCTCTAGGGTAGGGCGAGCGCGGCGGAATCGATCGGCAATCTTGCGGCGAGCCATGCCCAGCATGTAGACCCGAAGGTCTCGCCGCTTGCAGGGATTAGGGAGGGCTTGGACGACTTCGATCGCGACATCTTCCGCTTCTTCACGCTGGCCCAGTCGGGCATAGCTGTAGCGGAACACATCGTCCAAGAAATCCATGGGGTCCACCCCTCGCCGTGTAAAGATCCAATCGATAGCCAAGCTCATGTGTCTCCTCGAGCACCAAGGCTTCGTTGGCAACAATGGAAATCCATCGCGGACCGATTAGTTTTTTGGCAAACAGAGGTTGGGGCGGTCTTTATCGAGCACAAAGAAATCGATGGGACTGAGTCCGGACTGTTGGACCAAATCGAGAAACGCGTCCGAGTAGTTCTCCATACAGAATTCCAACTCTTCCCGATAAAGGAAGGCCAGAGTGAGGAAGACGACCTCACGACCATCCGGCATCGTGATCGACTCCCCGCCATCCGGGAGAAGATAGCTGGGGCAGACGAGGGCGGCGCAAAGCTGGGTGTCGTGCGAATAGGGGTCAAGGTTGGCGTTGCTTCTTAGAGTGTGTCCGCCCCAGACCCATGATTCCCGCTCATGCGGAAGCTTGGCCAGCGAATAGAGAGCGTTCAGTGGCCACCAGTTTTCTGGTTTCTTCAGTTCTTCCCATTCCATTGGCCACTCTTCGGGCAGATGAAGAACTAACTCGGCGTACCGATATTGGTCGGGATCAGGAACCTCATCGGGTACGTTCATCGGCCGTTCCGCCAGTCCTGTGGTCACAATCGTGTGAAAGCCATCGATGGGCGCCTTGGGATAGAGGTGCATGTCGATATGTACGACATGAGACTGCTCCTCGTGGTAGACCATTTCAGCAGGGCCAAAAATGGAATCGAAATGATCCGTCACCCTCTTGATGAGATTCCAATCTCCCTCCGTTTCCGGTAGCCGATCTGCGGGTTCATCGCCAAATTGGTCTTCGATGGGCATTTCAGTCATCATAGCAAACCGGGTACATCTGAGAGATGAGTTCTCACAACGATGTGGTCATCCGGCTGATTCCTAATCTGTCCTCCTTCTCGGGATCGGATCTTAAGGTGACCACACCCATTGACGGCAGCGAAATCGCGTCCTTACGGCTCGATACCCCGGCCGAAGTCGACGCCAAGATTGCCAAATCGGTGGAAGCCTTTAAGAAGTGGCGAGAAGTCCCCGGCCCTCGCCGAGGCGAATTGGTCCGTCTCTTCGGCGAAAAACTGCGCGCCCACAAAGAAGACCTTGCCAAGCTGGTCACCCTGGAGTGCGGCAAGATCCTGGAGGAAGGGCGCGGCGAAGTTCAGGAGATGATCGACATTTGCGATTTCGCCGTTGGTCTCAGCCGCCAGCTTTACGGCCTAACCATCGCCAGCGAGCGCCCCAACCACACGATGCAGGAGAACTGGCTGCCCTTGGGGCCAGTGGGAATCATCAGCGCGTTCAACTTCCCGGTTGCCGTTTGGGCTTGGAACACCTGTCTGGCCTTGGTCTGTGGCGATCCGGTTCTCTGGAAGCCCAGTGAAAAGACTCCGCTGACCGCTCTCGCTTGCCAACACCTGTTCGACCAAGTCGCCGCCGAGTTCCCGGGCGCTCCCGAAGGATTGAGTCAAGTGATCGTAGGCGGCGCGCAAGAAGGCAACCAGATGGTCGAAGACGAGCGAGTTCCGCTCATCAGCGCCACCGGTTCCTCTCGAATGGGCCGCATCGTCGGGCCAAAGGTCGCGGCGAGGTTCGGGCGCTCTCTGCTCGAACTCGGTGGCAACAACGCCATCATCGTCACTCCCACCGCCGACCTCAACGTGGCGATCCCTTCCATCCTCTTCGGCTCCGTGGGCACTGCCGGGCAACGCTGCACGTCTACCCGACGAGTCATCGTTCATCGCAGCTTGTTCGATAAAGTCTTCGAGACACTCGCGGCTGCATACCGACAGATCGGGGAAACGAAGATCGGCGATCCTCTCGATGGCTCCACCTTAGTCGGTCCGCTGATCGACGAATCGGCGTTCAAGGGAATGCAGGCCGCCATCGAACGCGTTCGTGCCGAGGCCGGAGATGTGGTCGGTGGTGAGCGCACCCTCGAAGACAAATTCCCCCACGGTTATTACGCTAAACCCGCCATTGTCCGACTCCCCGCCCAGTCAAAGACGATTCACGATGAGACGTTCGCGCCTCTCACCTACGTGATTCCCTACGACACCATTGAGGAGGCGCTAGAGATCCACAACGCGGTTCCCCAGGGTCTAAGCTCGGCCATCATGACCACCGATGTGAGAGAGGCCGAATTCTTTAAGCGCCATAGCGACTGCGGAATCGCCAACGTCAACATTGGCACCAGCGGCGCGGAGATCGGTGGTGCATTCGGCGGAGAGAAGGAAACCGGCGGCGGTCGCGAGTCTGGCTCTGACGCGTGGAAGGCCTACATGCGCCGTCAAACCAGCACCACGTTCTATGGCCGAGAGCGCCCAACCCTCGCCCAAGGCATTAAGTTCGACCTCTAAGTCCTTCGCCTAGCCGGGAAGAATGTGACCGAGAAGCTCGCGGAGATCCGAAACGAAGAACCGCTTCGAGAAGGACTTCGCGGGGTTCTCCGGCGAGTATTCGACACTCAAGTAATCGTCATGCGTCAGGAGCCGGATACGAGTACCGTCCTCGTCGGCAAGTTCGTAGCTTCCGCCCTCCAGCAAATGCTCCCAAATATGGGGATCGGACGGGGTGGGGTGGTTGAGGCCGTTTGGATAGGAGACGTTGCCTAGTGTGAGATAAAGATGTCCGTCGTCCGCATTTCTAATCGACATCCAGGCGTTCTGATCGTAGTCGCCGTAGTCAACGGGAAAGATGGCGGAGAGTTCTTGCTTAAACATCGTGAGGGGCCTCCTTTATAGTCTATGACGACTGAGGCAACCCTTCTAAATCAATTTGAAGGAAAATTGAGGCTCCAGAATTCCGCCTACTTCTTCGAAGGTTCATGAAGAGCATTCCCGAGGTCGTCAAGGTCCCCACTTACCGTCCATCCCGCATCGTCCATGATGGGGTGCTTCGAGGATTTCTGATGCAGATAGGTTCGGAAGGTGTAGTCCAGCTTCTTCTGATTGGCATGGCAAGCCATGCACTTGGAAATCTTCCCTGACTCTTGGATAACGCTCGACTGATCCAGCGTCCCAAATTCCCAGTCTCCGCACTCGGGGTTAAAGCCCTTCTCTCGCTTTCGGACATAGGTTCGGAGTGAAACGGGGCTTGTCTTGGTCGGATACTTCTCTTTGACAATGACCGTCCCTTCGGGAAATGCTTCGCCAGCGTACATGGCCTTCTCACCTTCCGGGCTCACATAAACCTTGATGAACCCCGTGTGAACCTTGGATTCCTCCGTGGGAGTAAAGGTCTGGCCGGAACAGGAAGTCCAAGTCTCTCTCAGCACTTGAAAGTAGTCCTTAGTCGCTTCCTTCCAGTGAGCGTAGCCGGCGAGATTGTTGACCGGGGCGACTGACTTTTCTTCTGCACGAGCAACCACCTCGGGTTGCTGGCAACCATAAACAAGCAGCACTCCCGAGGCCACGAGAAGGTACAGGTCAAATCGTCTCCGCATGGAAAATTTGACAATCCTTCGTACTGATTAGTTTCTACCTTTTTGAAAAAGGTCTGTTCTTGAATGATCGACGTCGATGCCCAGACTTCTGAACCAGGAAAAGAGATCGTGCCCAACGGCGGCGCTCCATACCGCGACGCAGTCATCCATCGAATAGCCCTTGTGACTTGGGGCCACTAACTTACGCTTCGTGCGGAAGTATTTGGCCATGACTCCCGGGCCGTATTTGCGCTCAAGCTCTTCAAAGATGTAATACGTCTTCCCCCAGACAACCGCATTCGGCGCTCCCGGCTTATTGATATCGATCTTGTCGAGATTCGGGTCTTCTTTACGGGCTCGTTCGATCGCATTCCTCAGCGTCTCGTCGGCTTCTGGCATCTTCATCCGCCGTCCGACTAGGATTCCGAGATAGGTCGCAATCGGTTCGTTCCAAACGGGCTCTGGATGAGGCAAAACCCAGGAGTGCCCTGCTTCGTGAGAGATCAGCTCCACCATCGGATACCGGTGGTTGGGATAGTCGCCCCACCACGCGCCGATGGCAATCCGCTCACCGCTTGAAAAACCACCACCGCCGGTGGGCAGCATCAGCATCCGCGTGATCATGCCGGAGGAGGGTTCTACACCCGTGATCTCGATCAAGTGCGGACGAATCGCCGTGTACTCCTTAGCAATGGCATCCGCATACTTGGCAGTGCCTTCGTGGAATTCCAGCGTCAACGGGCCAACTTGCTTGGTGAGTTCCGCCCACTGACCCTTGATGGGCTGGCTGGGGTTCACGGGTTTGCCCTTCACCACATCGAGCAAAAGCGGACTGATCCATGAAGCGTTAATCGGGTCGGTCGCATCGGGGCGATTCCCAAACAACCCCCGGATTCCGATCATCACGTTGCCCTTGCCAAACTTTCGGCGCGCCAAGACCGGCTTCCCCGCCGCATCTTGAACCAGCGTCTCAAAGGGCGCATCCAGCCGAAGCGTTCCACCCCCGTAAAAGTCGATCTTGCTTTGGATCGTGATGGCCTTTCCAGTTAAAGGCGTTGCCGCCGCTCCGCGCTCAAAATGGACGTCAAAGGCATCCGCGACCGCCTGAAGCGGCAGGGTTTTGCCTTCCGGAACCGCATTGGCGTCTCCCAGGACAAGCAGCCCGCCACCGTTCTGGACGTAGTTCTTCACGAATGAGACCGTCTTCTGGGTGTAGGGAACTCGAGTGTCTCCGCTGGCCAGGACAAGCAGATTGGTGTTGCTCATGTCGAGCTTCCAGAGGGTGCCCCAGTTCCTCTCATCGGTTCCATTGTCTCCGATGTACTGCTTGTAGAACCGGCCATCCATATAGAACGTGAACTCCTGAGAGATGTCGGAGACACAGTGGATGCGGGGCGACTGGGTCGCAAAGGCGAATCCGGCAAGCAGAGCGGTGAGCATCTTGAGGTTAGGCTAGCCAGAAACTCTAAAGAGAAAGCGAAGTCAATCTTTAAAAACAGAAGGCGACGAGCATTCCTGCTCGCCGCCCTCATGAGGTTTTGGGTTATCGGGGTGACAGCTTAGTTGCCGCCGCCGCCACCACCACGTCGACCGCCGCCGCGCTGGTTCTCGTTGGGGTCAGCCTTGAACGGCTTGCCACCGAAGGCCTTGAACTTGGTCTTTTGATCCTCTGTCAGAACGCCAAGCAGGAGCTCATCCATCTTCTTGGTGTTCTTTTCCATGGTCGACTGCATCTCTTCGCGGGTGACTTCCTGGTTTCGGACCTTCTCAAAGAGAGCCATGTTGGCTTCCTGCTGCTGATCCTGGAGAGTCTTGATCTTCGTGGTCTGCTCGGTGGAAAGGCCGAGAGACTTCTGAACGGCTGCATCGGTCAGAGCGCTGCTGCCGCGAAGCTGGATCGAGATCTCGTCCAGTCGCTTCATCTGATCGGCGCTAAGAATAGCGGCCAGATCCTTCTTCTGCTGGGCGCGCATCTCTTCCATGCGCTTCATCATGGCTTCTCGATCAAAACCACCGGCGCCTTGTCCACCGCCGTTGCCACCCTGGCCACGTCCGCCGCCGCCTTGGCCGCGCATGGCTTCTCGCTGCTTGGTCTGCAACTCTTCAAGCTTCTTCTTTTGGTCTTCGGTGACGCCCAGATCCGCCTGAACATCCTTGCGCATGGCAAGGTTCATCTCACTTCCGCCGCCTCGACCAAACTGGCCGAATCCGCCGCCGAAGCCACGACCGCCGCCTTGGCCGCGACCCTGGCCGCCGCCACCGCCTTGGGCACTTACGAGCGCCGCACACACGAGCAACGCCGCTACAAATAATCCTCGATGTTTCATGGTCCTCATCAAAATTACGAACCTCCGACTGGGTGGACGTTAACAAGAATTTATTTGTTCAGTAAGCATTATTGCGGGATCTACATTTTCATAACTCGTTCGGTCCGCGATCTGTGCATGTACACCATTCTGTTTGGTAGCCTTAGGGAGAGGGAGAAACTTATCATATACTGATAGGGGCTTTCTCCCAGCGTCTATCGTGGCGCACCTGCTTGGTGTACGCGCCTAGGTCATTTTGGTTTGGGATGGTTATGGAGAGTTCTCTTTACTTAGTTGTGGTTGCCGACGATAGGTTCGCAGCTCCATTGGGAGTGACCCTCACGTCGATCTTCGAAAATACAACCGGGCCGATCGATGTGACGGTCGTGCTGGACAATGTCTCCCAAGCCGACCAGGACAGACTGCGAAAGTTGGCGGAACAGTATGAGCACCGGCTCAAAATGATCGAACCGGAGTTCCGTGAGAACTACAAGAACGCGAAATCCAATCAGTGGGTCACCAAGGCCGCTTACTATCGGCTTCACATGGCTGAATTCTTGCCGCCGGAAGCCAAGAAGGCCATCTATATCGATACCGACATTCTCTGCACTTCCGATCTCCGGCGTCTTTGGAACGAGCCTCTGGACGGCCAGCCCGTTGGCGCGGTTACCGATCCGACGCTCTTTGAGAAATCCGATCTTGGCTATGAATACGATTTGATAGGGACTCGGCCTGAGGACGGATATTTCAACTCCGGGGTCATGGTTGCCGATCTTGAGCAGTGGCGTAAAGAGAATGTGGCGGAGAAAATTCTCGAGCACATCATCGCCCATCCAAAGTTTGGGCGATTTCACGACCAAAGCCGACTGAACGCCTACTTCGCACGGCGGTGGAAGTCTCTACCGCTTCGGTATAACCTACAGGCTCGAATGATGGGCATTCAGTTGCCCGGCTTGGCGCCTACCGACCCCAAACTTTTGGCGGCGACGCTGGCCGATCCGGTGCTCGTTCACTTTAACGGCCCGGTCAAACCTTGGCAGGGGCGTATGTTCAATCCCTTTAAGGCTGACTATCAGAAGGTTTTGAGAAACAGTCTCTGGAGAGACTGGCATCCCCAAGAGAATAAGCTGAAGGAGTTCCGGTGGTTCTTTGGAGACTTTCGCCGGAATTGGCGGCAGTATCAGTGGTGTAAGCGCGCTCGTACTTCCGTGGTACCAGTCGAATATGCTGTCACTCAGCCGCACCGCGCTGAAGAGCGCGAACTGGAAGAATCTGGGCGTCGATAGCAGTATCCTTCGGGATATGACCGTCTCTGAACTTCTCCGCCGCCATCTTGCCATGTTTGGCAACGTAAATCTTGCGACCGCCGAGCAGATTTATGCAGAAGACATCTCGATGGAGTTTCCCTATGCTCCGCAGCATCACACGCAACGATTAGATGGCCGCCAGGCGGTGATCAACTTTGTTTCGCGAGTCGGCGAGTTTTTCCGAGACTTTGAAATTGGTGACCCCGTCGTTCATCAGACGACCGACCCGAGTCTGGCGATTGCCGAGTACCCGGGGCGGGCGATCTCCAATGAAACCGGCAAGGAATATCGTCAAAACTATATTTCCGTTATCACAACTCGCGACGGGCAAATTGCCCACATCAAGGAATACTACAATCCGGTGCGAGTCTTGGTCACCACGAACGAGATCGAAGAGCCGGGAAGTTAGAGCCCCAGGGATCTCTGCTGGGATTCCTTTTATTTGATCGAGAACCCGCACGGGTACCTGGATACTTCGACGCGACAACGGGAATGAACCTCGTGACCTTCAGGGTCGGCTGGCTGTTATGGGGAAGAATTCGCGCACGGAAGTGGTCGTCGATCGGCTTGTTGCCGACTCGGCGAAGCTGAGATTTAAAGATCGAGAACGTGCGTTTGAGCTTGCTCAGGTCGCCTTGGAGAAGTCGATTGCTGTCGGATACCGACAGGGAGAGGGGCGCGCTTGGCGTCAGTTGGGCGCGCTTCATTACTCCGAAGATCGTATGCGTGCGCTTGAGTGCGCGTTCAAAGCTCAGGAAATCGCCGAGGAGATCGGTGACGATTTCTGCGCGGCGGGCGCCTTCATGATCCAGTTCTGCTTCTATCACGACGGAGGCAATTACGACAAAGCGTTTGTGTTTGTCAAGCAAGCCTACGATCGGGCGAAAGCGGCAGGAGATCGCGGCATCATGGGCCAAGCCCTGTATAACATGGGGGTCCATGCATTCAATCGTTCCGATTTTCGCATGGCGGCGGAATATCAAAAGATGTGCCTGGAAGCCGTCAAGGGCGTCCGCAATTTTCATTTTCGCTGGTGGTCGATTGGAGTTTACGGGCACGCGCTCTTCGAACTTGGACAGAAGGTCGAGGCCGTTCGGCTGCTGAAGAAGGGACTTCAAGGTTCCAAGCGAGGCAAGAGTCGAGAGGCCACGGTCAATATTTGTTCGTCTTTGGCCACGATCTATAACCGCCAAGGTCAGCATTGGATGGCGATTGAATTCGCTCGGCAAGGCATCGCGTGTGCGGAGTCTTTCGAATATTCGTACTACGTCGATGAACTCTATGGCGAGCTTGCGAGGGCGCAGCATTGTCTTCACGAACCGGAAGAAGCGGTCCGCACCTATCAAATCGCGCTCGAGTTCTCTCGGCTCAACGGGAATGTCGAATGCGAAGCGAAGATATTGCTGGGATTGGCGGATGCCTATGCCAGTCTCAACGACTTTGAAAACGCGTACCAGGTGCAACGCGAGTACACACAATCGATCGACAAACGTCTTCGGCAACAGAGCGAAGCACGCATCAAAGAGCTTGAAACGACGCATCGCGTGGAACTCGCCCAGGCTGAGGCCAAGACCGCTCGCCAACAGCGCAATGAGTTAAAGCGGATCAATCGAAAGCTGAAGGCTCTGCTCACTCAAAAGGAACGACTGCAATCTGAACTCGAACGTCTTGCGTCTACGGACGATTTGACCGGCACTTTGAACCGACGCCAACTGGTGCGGGAGGGGGTCGAGGAGATGCGTCGATTTGGCTCAAAGGGAATGCCCCTCGCCGTGCTGGTTCTCGATATCGACCACTTCAAAAGCGTGAACGACGCTTTTGGCCACATAGTAGGCGACCAGGTTCTGCAAATGGTCACCGACTGCTGCAAACGCAATCTTCGGGAAGAGGACTTTATCGGCCGGATCGGGGGCGAAGAGTTTGTGATTGTTCTTCCCGGCTCCAATACCGAGGAGGCGCTTGCCATTGCAACGCGGCTTCGAGTGGCCGTTGAGAAACTAGATACCCAGCACGTAATGTCTGATCGGAAGATCACGGTATCGATTGGTCTTTGCGCGGCACGCCGGGAGCATGGGTCATTTTTTGAACTCATGAATGCCGCCGATAAGGCCCTGTACGAGGCAAAACGGAACGGAAGAAACCAGGTCTGTGTGAGCGAAGACGAAGTGGCCGCCTAGCGAACCGAGGCGATATAGGCGTTGATCCGGTCACAAATGATTTTCCTTTGGGCCGGGGTGGCGTTCTGGCCAAAGGTCACTTGCCGTCCGTCTTTATCTTGCAGCGCGATCATGGGAACGGGGCCTTTCTGATTTCCCATTCGAACAGTGTTTGAGACGCTTTCGACGTCGGCTTTAACGCTTGGATCGATCGTGTACCGTTTTTCTCGTACCCACCCGCCAAGGTTCTTTCGAATCACCAGTTGATCGCCATCCAGGGTGAAGGACTCCGTTGAGGCCGAGTTGATGGCCGCGTAGATCATGGAGAATCCGACCGCAAAGAAGATTGAATAGAAGCCCAGCAGCGCGAGGGCGCCCCAGCCAAACGCCTTTGACATCCCGCCGATCATGAGCACCGCGTGGAAGGTGGTGAAAGAGGTCCATCCGAAGCCGAAGAGACCAATTCCGCCCGCCGCCGCCCAGTTGCCGGGAGAGACTTTCATCTCCAATACCGCGGGGACCTCAAGGGAGGTTGGCGCGCCGATTTCTTGCCGCGCCAGACGCTCAGAGAGTTTCGCATTAACGGCGTCAAGATCGGCGATTCCTGCCGGATCTCCAGGACGCACTTTGCCAAGTTGTCGTCGAACGTCGTCTTCGATGGACTGAAGCTGCCCTACCGCTCGCTCCAGCGTGGACTTGAGTTCCAAATCTTGGGTGGTGGCAACCGAAGCGAGCCGCGTCTGGACCGTCCTTGCCGTGGACTGGAGGGACTCGATGGTGGCAATCTGTTGACGAAGCATCGACTCCGTTGGCGGTTCGTCGGTCTGGAGGACAAGAGGGGCGAACCGAGCCATCCAAGCATTGGCTTCGTCTCTCGCTTGTTCCAAATTGGAATCGGGCTGCGAACACTGGAATCCTTCCATCGGCTTTTTAGATTATTGTCGGTTTCGAATTGCCTGTGTCAGAGCGGGTGCGAGAAGTGAACGAATACGGTTAAAAAACGTCAGGAACTGACGACTCGGGGCGCTTCGAGTCGTATGAGAACGTATGAACTACCTGATAGCGGCGCTCATGGTAGCGGGAACGATGCAAGGGAAGGATACAAGTCCGCATAGCGAGGCGCAGTTGGTTGCGGTTTCCTCGAGAGTTCAACCCGGTGGCGAGATCTTGGCCGCAGTACGGATCAAGATGGAGCCGGGTTGGCATTGCTACTGGCGCAACCCGGGGGATAGTGGAATGGCGACCGCCATCGATTGGAAACTCCCCGCAGGTTGGAAGGCCAGTCCGCTCATGTGGCCCGTTCCTCATGTTTTGGACGCCGACGGCTTCACGGTCTACGGATTCGAGGATGAAGCCTTGTTCTTGGCCAAGATCACCGCTCCCAAGACCGCGAAAGCCGGCGCGAGCTATCGACTCGGCGCCGAGGCGAATTGGTTGATCTGCAAAGACAGTTGCGTACCCGCAAAGGAGGCTACCAGCCTGGTTGTCCAGATTGGCAAACCCGTTCCGAGTAAGACGTGGGCGACCCGATTAAGGGTGGCTTATGAAGCGCAGCCTGAAAAGGCAAAGGGTTGGAACATTGCCGCCACCCTGAAGAACAAATCGATCTCGTTGAAGCTAGGAACGCCTCCCGGCATAAAACTCGACCCCAACGTTCGCTTTATTGCCGCCGACCCTGAAACCATCGCCCACAGCGCGGAGCAGGTTTTGGAAGGGGCGGGCTCGTCGTACACCCTTCGGATTCCGGAATCCGAATTCGCTTCGAAAGCGCCAACGCGCCTGCGTGGCCTCTTGATTGGACTGGAAGGAGGGACGGCGGTCGAGATCGACGTCCCCATCGCAACATCATTGTAAAATACACAGAACGGAGGAGAAATTCATGAAGAGTATCGCCGCATTAGGAATTGGAGCCATCGTCGCCGTCTCGGCCGTCGTTTTCGCCGGAAAGGGACCGGCCCCCGTTGTGGTAATTGGAAAAACCGCCCCCGCATTTACTCTCACCGATACCAACGGAAAGGCGCGCAATTTGAGCGACTTTTCTGGGAAATACGTCGTCCTCGAATGGACCAATCATCAGTGCCCCTTCGTGGTCAAGCACTACTCGTCGGGCAACATGCAAAAGACGCAAAAGTGGGCGAAGGATAAGGGAGTGGTTTGGCTCTCCATCGTTTCTTCCGCTGAAGGCAAACAGGGATACCTGACGCCCGATGAAGCCAATAAGCTCATGAAAGAGAAGGGCTTTAACAGTGCGGCCATGCTGATGGATAGCGATGGCAAGGTCGGCAAGCTTTACGGAGCCCGCACGACCCCCCACATGTACGTCATCGACCCGAAGGGCACGTTGATCTATATGGGCGGCATCGACGATAAAGCCACCCCAAACGTGGCCGACCTGAAGGAAGCGAAGAACTACGTGATTCAGGCGTTGGAAGAGTCGATGGCGGGCAAGGATGTTTCCGTACCTACCTCACGACCCTACGGCTGCTCAGTTAAGTACGCCGACTAGTTGCAGACTCTTGAGCCGTCCTCGATCTCATTCGAGGACGGCATTTTCGTTCATTGCTTGATTTTTCGACCTTTGAACGCGAGGATGCCCAATCCGAAGACGGCAAGCCCGCCGAGCCAAGGCGTCCAGTTGGTTTTCATCTCGGCAAAAACCAAATCCTGATCGTATCCGTCCGGATTCTCGCCATTTCGAAAGATGGTGACCTTGGCATTCGTCGGAATGTCGTTGGCACTTAGATCCAGGTTCTTGGCCAGGGGACTTCGCATCGATTCCGGGAGCGCGCCCGACCAGGCTTGATTCGCCTCCCAAACGCGGTCCGTTCCTTCATAGGCGCCGACCATGGCGGCATTTGAGACGAAGTACACGGTGAGATTGCGGCGCCAGCCGGATGGCCAGGTATCGCGCGGCATCTTGTAAGGGTAGTGAGGGGTCTCGGTCTTGAAACTCAGGCGGAGCGCTTTTGTTTGTGTCGTCCTATTCGGCTCGGCGACGTACTTAAGCGCGGTAAAGACCCACTGTTTCTTGGTGTAAGAGTCCAGCCAATCGGTCATGGCGGGACGGGAGGCGTAATGGTTTTCCTTGAGCCAAGCATTCATCGTCGCCCCGTCGGTGGCTTTGACCACCGTGGCTTGGTAGTCGCCAACCCGCTCCGTTTTCAGGATCTGGACGCTTCCGGCACGACTGGAAGCGACGCCTTTTGGGAGAGCCATGCTATCGGTGGGCGGCCGAGGTACGAGACTCTCCAACTGCTGAAATGCTGCGGGGTCGGCGATTCCAAAGGTGGGCACACTGGGTGTGGGCACGATGAATCCGAAGTCTTTTCCGGTTGCATCGAAACTTGCCTTACGGATAAAGTGTTCGACCTTGTTTTTGGCGTCCCACACGATGATGACGGACTCGCCGACCATGGTCACTTTCGAGCCCGCACCATAGGCGGTGCAACATGCGTTGGCATCTGGGACGCAGATGGCGACGCAGACCCATGCGGCGAGATATAAGTACCTTCGACTTGCCATACCAATTTGTGTAAGGGAGGCCCCAACTTGTTCATGTTGATTTTGAAAAATTCGTAGGTATCGTTCTGGCCATGGAAGTTCGCTTCTACCGAACGTTGTGGGGAATGGGTGGCACGCTTGATGAACAGCTTGCCAGGATCAAGGCGGCAGGGTTTGAAGGGTGGGAGGATTGGGTCAAACCGCACTTCGAGATCAAACCTTTGGCGGAAAAGCATGGACTGGGATACATGGCGATGGTGTCCGGAACCGATCCTGAGCAGTTCAAGCATGATTTGGGAGAGGCGTTCGATTGCGGTTGTGTCGGCGTAACCGTTCACACGGGCAGTTCGGCTTGGACTTACGAGCAAGGGGCCAAGTTCTTTGAGAAGGCGCTGCCGATCACGAAGCAGTTCCCCTTTCCAATCAACTTTGAAACCCACCGAGGGCATCTGCTTTACGAACCAAATTCAACGGCCGCCTACCTCAAGGAGTTTCCTGATTTGCATCTGGTGGCCGATTTGAGCCACTGGACATGTGTGACGACCTCGATGCTCGGAGGCTATTCGGAGGCGCTTGAATTGGCGATCTCTCGGGTCCGCCACATTCATGCTCGTTACGGCTTGGAAGAAGGCCCGCAGGTTCCCGACCCCCGGGTTCCGCAATGGGAGGGGCATGTGAAAGCGTTTGAGGGCTTTTGGGATCGGATTAAGGACGCTCACGTGAAGCGAGGCGAGAAATTCATCACCGTCGATCCCGAGGTCGGCCCGCCTAACTATCAATGGACCGACCCCAAAACCGGTCAGCCATTGGCGGATATCTGGGACGTTGCGCTGTGGACGCGAGACCGCTTGCGAAAGCGCTGGGCTTAAGAAGTGGGATTTTCGTCTTCACACTCAAGACTTACTTGCTAATCTATTAGCAGCAGGAGAGTGTAACGATGAAGTTTTTTGTGAAGTCGGTCGCGATTGGTTTGGCGTGCTTCTTGATCGGCGCAATTGCGCCCGCCGTTGATCGCGTGACGCGGGTGAAGTTGGAAAGCTCGGGAAGCCGAGAGACCCGACGCATGAGCAACATCAAGTCCGTTCGGATGGTGCGTCAAATCTCAAGTAAGCCATGCAAGCAATTCATCACTTGGGGTTACGACAAGAACAAACTCTGGGTGGACAAGGGTTGTCGCGCCTACTTCGACGTGACGCTTAGCAGCAGCCGCAAAAAGCGATACGTAACCGTAGAAAGTCGAGACGGTCGCCGGACCTCGAAGCGGGTCGAACACGATGGACCGGTGAAGTTGCACAAGCGGCTTTCCGATAAGCCGTGCGTGATCGGAATCTCTTGGGGCTATGACTCTCGGTCCATTTGGGTCGATAAGGGTTGCCGCGCCGAGTTCGAATATTACAACGACTAAACCCCGGACACACGTCCTTCTCGCCTGATGGGGAAGGGCGTTCCACTCTTTTCGGCTAAGGATATACGCTGATTTTTATGCAAATTCGCGCAAAACCTTAAGTTAGTACGTTGGCCTTCTTGCACCGAAATTTCTAAGTGTGAGGGGCTTTACAAATAAATTCTTAAGATCGATCGGCACTCGCGTCGCGTTGCCGGTGGTTCTCGTTGCTGGACTGATTTTGACGCTTAGTTCTTGGGCTGGACTGCGCGTCGCGGAAAGCAATGCGCGAACCACGACCCAGCGATGGGCAGCGACCCAGATCGAGAAAGCATCTGCTCAATTTGACGCTTCGATCATTCGGGCGGGCGCCTACATTCAGGCGATCTCATCGCGACAACAGCTAATCGGACCCGGTAACAACGAGGAATCCACTCAGTTCCTGGGAGAGATCCTGAACCAAGCGCCGAAAGACGAAGTCTTTGGCGTCTACTTTGTTTCCGATCAGATCAATTTTAAAGAACGGGCGAGCTGGCGATACATCACACGAGCGTCCTATCCCAAGGAAAACAACTCGGCCTACGATCAGCAGCAGCCGGACCAGTTGTGGTTCCAGATTCCCAAAAAGACCGGGAAACCGGCCATTACGGAGCCGTACTTCGACGATGGCTCGGGAAATATCTCCATGGTCAGTTACACCATGCCGGTGTACGACAAGAATCACAAGTTACTGGGCGTTTCAGGCGTAGATATCGCGACTTCCGCGATCTCGAAGCGCGCTTCGGAAGTGAAGCTCAATTTCGGCACAACCGATTCGGAAAAGGACCAGACCACGATGGTGGTTAGTCCAGAGGGATTGCTGATCGCTCATCCTGACGAGCAATTGCTGCCGCGAAAGGGCTTTGCCGGAACCAATCTAAAGGAACTTCCCGAAGGCAAGATCGTAGCGGACAAGAAGTCTGGAGTGGCGGAAGAGACGATCAAGGGCAAGGATTATTTGCTTATCTGGACGACTTCTGAACTTACGGGTTGGAAGACGATTCTCCGCGTTCCCAAAGCGGCTGCCTTTGCCGCTCTGGCGGGCATGAAGAGCCAAGCTCAGACTTCGATCCTGATTGGCGTCGTCATCCTCGCGGCGCTGGTGGTTACGATCATTCGCCGCCAATTGAATCCGCTGAAGAAGATCACAGCGGCTGCCGAACAGGTTGCGATGGGAGACATCGATACGACGATCGACTATCGGTCGACGGACGAGATCGGCGCGCTGGCCGATTCTTTCCGGGCAGTGACGGAGCATAACCGAGGCATGGCCGAGATTGCCGCCAAACTTGCGGATGGCGATCTGGACGTAAAGATTCAACCCAAGTCCGACAAAGATAAGCTTGGTCAGGCGATGCTCAGTATGCATCGCACTTGGCACGACATCTTAGTGATGCTTAAAGACCGTGCGCAGACCATGACGAAGTCGGTGGAAGAACTTTCGGAAGAATGTACGAACACTTCGAAACTCGCTCAATCTGTCGGTGAGGCGTTTACCGAAGTGAACTCTTCTTCTCAGGAGTCTGCGAGGGCCAGCCACGAGATCGCCGAAGGCAGCGAAAAGCTGGCCGACATGGCGACTCAGGCGGCAGGGGCGGTTGAATCCCTTCAGCAAGCCGTCGATGAAGTGAAGGCGGGAAGCGAAGCTCAGGATTCTGCGGCCGACGAGGCGACGCAAGCCGCCGCGGAAGGCGAGAGGGCCGTTGAGCAAACCGCCGCCAGCATGGAGAAAATTCAGGCAGAAGTGATCCAATCGGCGGACGCGGTTCGACACTTGGGCGAGTTGCAAACCCAAATCTCCGCGATTGTTAACACCATTGGCGAGATTGCCGACCAGACCAACCTGCTTGCCCTTAACGCGGCCATCGAAGCGGCGCGAGCCGGAGAACAGGGGCGGGGCTTCGCGGTGGTCGCCGACGAAGTGCGAAAACTAGCCGAGCGCAGCAGCCAAGCGACTCAGGAGATTGGACAGTTAATCTCGTCGGTCCAGAACGGCGTCGCCAAGGCGATCAATACCATGGAAGGGAGCGCCGAAGCGGTGGCCCAAGGCACACAGAACGCTCAGGTCGGAAAGCAGGCGTTCCAGCAGATTCTGGCAAAGATCGACGACGTTCGATCGATCGCGGAGCGAAACACCGGTTTGGTCGAAACGATGGAGGAGGGCGCACGCCAGGTTGGCAATGCAGTCACCAACGTCGCGGCAGTAAGCGAAGAAGCGGCGGCGGGGGCAGAAGAGCTTTGCGCTAGCGCGGAGCAGGTCTCTTCCGCGACCCAAACGGTGGCGAGCGCGGTTGAATCTCAGGTTCATCTTCTCGACCAGATCGCTCAAGCGTCTGAGCGACAGCGACAGATCGCCCACGAGTTGGCGGACGTTGTCGGAAAGTTTAAGTTAAGCGAGGGTTCGCACCTTCGCATTGCCGCCTAGCGGCATTGCACGACTCTCGTCTTCGGGCGGGAGTCGTGTATCCTTTCCTGTGGACTCGGCGTCCATTCGACATCCCGAGTTTTTCTTGATGAAAAATATTTCAAATAGCGTGATGGCACGCAAGGGGGATGCGGAGTTCTAGGCCGCGTCCGCTTGTCCTCGATCCCTACGAAGGGATCCTGAATCAAGACCTACTGGTTTCTCTTCTTGATCGTCGCGTTCGCGATCACTCCGGTCTATTTATTTCGACCGGGTACCGATTTCTGATTCGGGCCGTGGAATGCGGCGCACCGTTGGCGGGGTTAGTCGTATCATCGCGCGCTTATGGCAATCACTTGGCGGCGCCCATTCTGAAACGAGCGACGGCGCTCGGGCTTCCCATCTGTCGGATTCGTGCGAACGGCTTCGCCCAGTTGTACGAACGGCTCTACGGCTCTCTCGCCCCGGAACCACAGGATGTGATTTTGCTTCATCGGCAGAAGTGGGAGTCTTTGCCCCTTCGGGTCTTGGCAAACGATTTTTGGTTGGGAGTGGAATCGATACGAACGTCGGGCAACCTCGGGGCGATTCTTCGCACGGCGGAAGCGGCGGGGGCTCGGGGCATCATTGTTTTGGGCGATGCCGACCCATTTTGTCCGATGGCCGTGCGCGCGACGATGGGCTCGCTCTATGCTCATCGATTCATCCGGGCTACTCATCGGGATTTTCGCCGATGGAAGCGGATGAACGGAGTCCAGGCGGTGGGTGCGACGGCGGAGGGCGCTTCCGATTTTCGCGAGATTGAGTACCGAAGGTCAACCGTTATCATGGTGGGCGAGGAGCGGGCGGGGCTCTCGGCAGCTCAGCGAAAATCGTGCGATCAGTTCGCGCGTATACCCATGGCTGGAGAGCCCAATTCGCTCAATGTTGCCGTCGCCGCATCCCTGATGCTTTACGAATCCTATCGGCAAAGACATCCGCCTAGTCGTTGAACTAAACTGCCGAAATGGCCAAGGAGCTTTCTCGACGTGAATTTATGGGGGCAGGCGTGGCGTTGGCGGCGATGCCCCACGTCCCCGAGATTTGGATCAAGCGTGCGGTCAATCCCGTCGTCATTGCTTCGGGAAATGGCCATCAGTTCAGGAATGGTGGTGAAGAAACCTGCGTTCAGACGGCCTTCCGATTGATGACTTCAGGAGAGGACGTTTTGGAATCTTTGGTGGCGGGCGTCAATATCGTGGAGTCAGATCCCGCCGACACCAGCGTGGGATATGGCGGTTTGCCGAACGCCGACGGAGTGGTGCAGCTGGATTCCTGTTGCATGCATGGGCCGAAGAAATGGGCGGGAGGCGTCGCCTGCCTTGAAGGAATACGAAACCCGTCAAAGGTCGCGTTGATGGTGGCATCGGAAACGGATCATCACCTCTTGGTTGGAAAGGGCGCGCAGGAATTTGCGCGGGCGATGGGATTCAAAATCGAAGACGATTTAAATACCGAAAAGTCTCGGGCCGCTTGGTTGGAGTGGAAGCGCAGGATGGATCCCAGCCACTATCTGGACCCCGCGAAACGGGGTGGAAGCGAGACGGCGGAAAGGATGGCGGATGAGGGTTGGTTCGACCCCCATCACGTATGGGGCACCATCAATTGCAACGGCATCAACGCCAAGGGCGAGGTAGCCGGGGTTACTACCACGAGTGGCTTGGCCTTCAAGATTCCGGGAAGAGTCGGGGACTCGCCCATCCTAGGAGCCGGGTTATATGTTGATCAATCGGTCGGCGCGGCGGGATCTACCGGGCGAGGAGAGGCGAACCTGTATGGCTTGTGCTCCTTTCTGGTGGTAGAGGAACTTCGGAGAGGCAAACATCCCAAGGACGCGGGATTGGAAGCGCTCAGAAGAGTGGCGGCGAATACGATTGAGAAGCGACTGCTTGATGAAAATGGAAGGCCGAATTTCGGACTGAACTTCTATGTCTTAGATGCGCGGGGACGGCATGCGGGCGTGGCTTTCCGACCGGGTTCTCGATATGCCGTTTGCGACGAGGGCGGAGCTCGACTTGAAACCTGCGAACCCTTGTACGTTTAGTGAGCATCTTTGGACTTTTTCCTCTTTGTTTCGGCTACGGCCAGTGCCTTGTCAATCCAAACTTTCAACTCTTCCGGCCGGACTAACAAATCGGGCGGCAACTCGTAGTAGCCCATCGGAGATGGTGAATCGTAGGGGAAGAAGGGTTCCATCCCGGCCGTTTCAAAGTCAGAACGATTGAGATTGCCAACCTTGAAATACAGCTTGTTCTCAGCGATGAGGGCGAAGAAGAGGTCATTGCCGTATATGCCCACACCGCCGAACATTGCCTTTGTTCGAATGGGAAGAACGACCGAGAGCTTCACTTCTACATAGCGCCGGAACTCTTGATCGAAACCCATAAGGAGCTGCCCAAATCCGTATTACCATGTTAACAGGTTGCTGTGCTGGGGCAAAAAAAGCGCCGGGTGGCGTTGGACCTAATTGGGTGGCCAGGGGCTTGAAACTGTCGTCAGATTGAACGGAGGATGCTACCGAATGAAAATGAATCGTGTGTTATTTGCAGCGATGGTCGGTTTGACCACGGTGGGCGCGAGCTACGCGCTCTTCGAAATGAGAAAGGTGACGGTCGAGAGCAATGACGGTAAGCGCGTCTATAAGCGAGTTGAGCATGTTGGCTCCGTCCGCTTGGTGAAACGTCTATCCGACAAGCCCTGCATTATTGGAATCTCTTGGGGATCCGACAGCAATGGAATCTGGGTAGATAAGGGTTGCCGAGCCGAGTTTGAATACCAGACTAAAGATGATCGCGATCGAGACCGGGATCGAGACAGGGACAAAGACCGAGATCGGGATAAGATCAAGCTGCCCGACCGTTGGACGAGTGGTTACGAAACCAAGCGAATCACCGTTGAAAGCAAAGATGGGCGACGCTCCTATCGGCGCATCGATACCAGCGGAGGCGTCCGACTCACGAAGCGGCTTTCCGACAAACCCTGCGTCCTGGGGCGCTCTTGGGGCTATGACAAGAACGGCGTTTGGACGGACAATGGCTGCCGCGCCGAATTCGAAGTGAAGTCCCGAAAAGACAGCAACAGCGATCGGAACGACTGGTGGGGCGGACGTGTGCCCTCCTGGGCGGTTGGGACTTGGAAAGGCTTCAGATACGCAGCGGATGGGATGACTCTCACGATTCGCTCCGATGGGACGGTTTATCTCAAGAAGAACCGGGAGTCGGGCCAGGGACGACGCGGAGATGCGGGGAGCCGACAGGTTCGCATCGATGACGATCTGTGGGAACTCATCCGAGATCGCTCGGATCGAATTCGCCTGAGACCGATTCACGCTCGGGGCGGCGAACTTTCGTTCGAAAAGCAGTAAACCTGCGCTAAGTTGACCGAGACGGGGGTTTTGACCTATTGGTGGAAACCCCCGTTTTAGTTGGTCGTCGAAGATGTACTTACAACTAGTTAGGAGGCAGCTTTTCCCCATGAAGTGGAATCGATTTATGTTTGTGAGCGCCACCGTCGGCATCGTCGCCGCCAGCTCTTATGCCCTTTACGAGGTCCGTCGGGTTACCTTGGAGAGTAATGGTAGAAGGGAATATCGGCGGGTCGATAACGCGAAGAAAGTGCGCCTGGTTCGTCAACTCAGCGACAAGCCCTGCGTATACGGGGTGACCTGGGGTTACAACCGCGATGAGATCTGGGTGGACCGAGGTTGCCGTGCGACCTTTGAAGTCGAGCAGGACGGCCGACGCGACGACCGTTGGGATGACCGTTGGGACGACCGCAGAGGCGGCCGCCGAATCACCGTTGAGAGTTCCGATGACAGATACCGAAGCGCTTCAATCGATACGCGAGGTGGCGTTCGAATCGTGAAACGGCTGAGCGACGCGCCTTGCATTTATGGCCGTAGCTGGGGATTCGACCGAAATCGGATTTGGGTAGACGATGGTTGCCGGGCCGTTTTCGAAGTCGGTCGGGGCGATGACCGTCGAGACTGGCGGGGCCCCCGTTCGAACGACTGGGATCGTTATGGGGATTGCCCGGATTGGCTCCCGGGTCGCTACACCGGTTACGAGGATGGCCGCCAGTTCCTCCTGATCGTGGATCGGGGGGGTAAGGTCACGATGAGACGCTCCAAGGGTAGCGGTTGGGACCGAGACGAAACTGGCTACTACCGCGATGGCGCCGTTCACGTGGGTAACTGGAACTACGATATCGACCGCGATGGCGACCGAGTTCGACTAGAGTCCCGCTCGGATCGGAACCGCCGGATCGATCTCCGCCGAGGTTGAGACCTCGTTCAGAAGTCCTCGCCCAAATTTACGGGCGGGGACTTCTGCATTTTTGCTGAAACCCGGGCTACGATGGGATGATGAGTCGCTTCTATGACGTCGAGCCTTTACACGGCTACCCTACGGAATACGGTCTCCTGGTGGCGGCCCTTCAGGACGGCACTCGCAAGTGGCGAGAAGAGATCGGCGAGGTTAACGACGATGCGGTGATCTGGCAGCCGGTCAAAAATGGGCACAGTATCGGCGGGATCATCCTTCACATGATCGATGTGGAAGCGTTTTGGATTGAAACGGCGGCATTAGGTCGAGATCGCGATCCGGAAGAAGTGAAGGAACTGTTGAGCGAGGAGATCGATCAGTACGCTTTCAATTGGGTGGTTCCCCCTCATAAGCCCCTTGCTTACTACCTTGATCTTCAGGACAAGGTACGGGCGAGAACTTTGGAGAGCATCAAGAGCTTTCCCGAGCCCACGACTCAGGTCAGTTTCGACCAAGGCAACTTCATCGTGACCTTGCGGTGGATTCTTAGTCATGTCGTCAATCACGAGGCATACCATGGTGGGCAAGCCGTCATGTTAAAGTCGATGTGGGAACGCGAGCATTCCAAGGGAGAATAAGGACGATGATTTGCGCTCTTATTGCATCCATTGCCATCGCTGGTTGCCCCTTGGCCGATCGATTGCATCCAGAACCCCTCGATTCTTTTAATGGCGGAGGATGGTCTGGGTTGCGGTTGGGACGGATGACGGACAAGGATCTGAAGAAAGCGTTTGAGACCGACCGGGGCGCGGTCCGACCTGAGGCCTTGGTCGTCAAAACCGACGACAAAGACGTTCGGGTGGACGCCCTTTTGGACGGCCGAGGTGACTCCGCCACGATGCAGGCAATTCGCATTGAATACAAATCTGGAGCTCCCAAGATGGACGCTCTCCAAGAGAGTTGGGGTGAAGAACCGGTTGAGTACTGGGCAGCAGACCGGACGGAAGATTGGAAGATGTTCGCGTTCCGAAAACGAGGCGTCATAGCGGTCACGGAAGATGGTTCCCCCCGGCCCCAAGTGTTTATTCTCACCGACCCGGATCGCTTGGAAGACGCGCTGTATAGCATGGAGACAAGCGAGACCGACATCGTGCCACCGCGGGACCCGGGAAAAGATTGGGATCGAGTGATTCGGTATCGGGATGTCACGGCCTCGGTTTCCTTGGATAGTTCCAAGCCCAGTTCCTTTGATAAAGATTGGCGCGACAACCTCAAGCGTCGCTTCGAGGATCAGGGCGAGGATTACCGTCGTGGCGGCTTGAGATACGATCGTTATGGTGGGAATGGATCGCTTACCATTTCCATGTCTTCCACGAAGTGGAAGGACAATGAGACGACCTTTAATATTGACGTACGCGTCTCATGCAACACGCCATACGGCTATTTCACACAGAGCGGGTCGGCCTCTCGGCGATTGAGTTCAGATCATCGACGCAGAGCCCAGGACTTAATGGACGATGCCATGAGAAACCTTGGACGGGCAGTGGACAGCGCGGTTGACCGGCTGGGGCCTGATCCTATTTCCAAACATCGGAAGGACACCTTGGACAAGATCTACGCGAAGGCATCCTCGAAAGGGCGTTAGCGCCGCTCAACTTCTCGGCATACGTTGTCGACTTCCACCTCCACGTTCTCGTCGATCAGGGCAAGAACGTGGTTCATGATGCTCTCCACATGGGCAGCGTCATTTGAGACGCAAGAGACGCCGAGGGTGGCGTTTCCCCACAGGTCTTGGTCGTCCACTTCGGCGATGGCGACATGGTAGTCGTGACGGGCGCGTTCGAGTAGGCTTCGTAAGATACGACGCTTGTCTTTGAGAGACTCGGTCCCCTCCATTTTTAACGATATTTCCATGATGCCGACGACCATGCGGCTATTGTCTCAGCACGCACCATTATCTACAAGTCGTCAGGCCCATTTTCACTACCGCGCGACAAAGGTATCCTGCTGCTGTGAGCCTCCAGTCGCACGGATCGATGGCGGGAAAAGTGGCGAGAGTCACCCTGGCTTTCTGGATCATCAAGATCGTTGCGACGACGCTTGGTGAAACCGGAGGGGATGCTCTGTCGATGCCCCCCATCAACCTGGGGTACGACATCGCGACGGCGATCTTCCTCGCATTCTTTGTCGTAACGGTGATTGCCCAAGTCGCCGCCAAGAAATATCATCCGGCCCTTTATTGGTCGGTGATCGTTGCAACGACGACGCTTGGAACGACGGTCGCAGATAAGCTGACGCGCGAAGTTCTTGGCACCGAAGAAAATGCCGCCTATGGGTTGGCGGCTTTGGCGCTTTTTGTAGGCCTGGTCATCGTCCTCATCGGCTGGCACTTCGCGACCGGTTCGATCTCGATCAACAAGATCACCACCAAGAAGTCCGAAGTTTTTTATTGGCTTGCGATTCTTGTCTCGAATACGTTGGGAACCGCACTTGGGGATTGGTTGGCGGACACTAGCGGGTTCGGGTTTGAGCGGGGAGCCCTGGTGTTTGGTGGCGCGATTGCCGTTATCGGCGGTTTCTATCTCTTTACGAAGCTGTCGCGACCGATTCTTTTTTGGTCGGCATTCATTCTTACTCGGCCCCTTGGGGCGACGGTTGGCGACTTAATCACCAAGCCTTTCAAAGACGGGGGCCTGAACCTTAGCCGACCAGGGGCTTCGGTGGTTATCCTCCTCGCAATGATTCCCTTGATCGCATTTTGGGCGCGTAAGCCCGAAGCTCCCGAAGACTTCGAAGCCTAAGGGAATGAGGGCCATATCGGTCTTGAGGATCGTGAAGTTGGAGCATTGACCCTGTCCGACATCTCGGTTGCTGGGCACATACGGCGGCAAAACAAACAACACCCATACATGCCGTCACGAATCGGAAAATTAGGCGAGTGAGAATTTCTCTGGCACGAAAGTTGACTCCGTGATAGGATGTTATCAGCACTTCCTAAATAGCTCTTGGAAACAAGCAGTCGCTAGTAAGGCGACAAAGGCCCTGGTTCGGTTTGAACCGGGGCCATCTTATTTTTTGCGGGCGGCGAGCCAGTGGAGGACGCTTTGGGCGACCTCGGTGGCGCGGGTGCTCATGAGGGGGCCGACGTGGCTCATTCCTCGGTAGGTAAAGACATCGGCCTTTGCCCAATCAGCGAGAGCGACGCCTCGGGCGAGGGGAACGTCGGTGTCGGCAGTCGCGAGGACGCAGAGCGTCGGGCATTTCGGGGGGTGGGCGTTGATGCCGGACCGGATGGAGTTCATGACGGCTCCCGATTCGTCTCGCCATCGCTTCCATGCCCAGAGGATGGTCTTACGGTCGCTGTCCGGCATGGCATCTTCGGTGTCTTTTAGCGGGCCGTTTGCCCACCGCATAATCGGTGGAACCGGAGCGCCTGGGTTGCGGGCGGGGCCAACGCCTTTGGGGGTGGTGCTGTTTACGAGCACGACGGCATCCACGCGTTCGATTTCGGCGGCTTTGATGGCAAGGATTCCACCCATACTCGCGCCGACGAGGACCACGCGCCCGGATTTGGGGGTCCAGGTGAGGACTTGGCGTAAGTAGTCCTCGAATTCGGTCTTGGCATAGTCGCCGTTCACGGGGACGAGGTCTTTATTGACTACCTTCCAGCCCGCTTTCTCGAAGACTGGTTTCCAGAGGTCGTATTCCCAGCCGCCTCCGCCCGCGCCGTGGATCATGACCACCGTGCCTTGGGCCGTCGATCCTGAGGTCGCGACGGCAAGTCCCGCTAACAAAGAGAGCATGCCTAGATTCTGTCACCCCGCATGTCCGTTGGATTGGATGCAGATAACGATCTGGGACCTATCTTAACGAGAGGGGGGCGCAGCTATGATTTCGATGCGTTGGAAGCACTTGTCGATTACTGGAAGAATTGGGCGATTATCGCGGCGGGAGTTGTCGGTTTAACGACCTTCTTTACCGGCGTGTTGGAATACGTACGACAAGGGCGGCAGCATCGGGCAGAGAATTTTGTTCAGATGCGGCGGCGCTTTTTGGAAACGCCCCAGTATCGGGAGATTCTCGATTTGCTGGCCGGAGACGATCCGAAACTTCGGGAGGTCAGCATTCAGGAGAAGCGGAACTTCGTGGGCTTTCTGGAAGAGGTCGCGGTGATGGTGAACTCGCGCCTGATTCGGCGGGAGGTGGCGCATTACATGTTTGGCTACTATGTGCAACTCACCGCGAAGAGTACGCACTTTTGGGAGCATCTGGATCGGCAGAGCCACTACTGGCGAGTGTTTCGAGCGTTCGCGGAGGACATGGCGAAGGTTAAAGCGGAAACGCAGACGAATCCGAACCTGCACTTTTAACCGATGATCGATAGACCCAACGAGGACGAAGAGGGAGGTACATTTTCGCCTGTGTTCGATAAGCACCGTTCGGAACTCACCGAACTGATTCACGAGATTCATGGTCGAGGCTGGTCGCCGGGGACCGGCGGTAACTTCAGCCAAGTTCTTTCCCGCGAACCCTTGCGGCTGCTGGTCACCCCGAGCGGCGTGGATAAGGGGTACGTCAAGCCGAGCGAACTGCTGGAAGTGGACGCGGATGGAAAGGTGCTGGTGGGAGATATGCCGCCCTCGGCAGAGACGCTCCTTCACATCGTCATCGCCCAAGAGACCAACGCGGGAGTGATTCTTCATACCCATTCGATCTGGAACACGCTGGCTTCCTTAAGCGAGAAAGATGGCGGCTATGCGATTTCCCACTTCGAGATGCTGAAGGGGCTCCAGGGAATCCGCACTCACGAGCACACCGAGGTTATTCCGGTTCTCCAGAACTCCCAAGAAATGAATAGCTTGGGAGAGGAATTGCGAAAGATTCTTAGGGACGAATCCAATCCTCATGGCGTACTACTAAAGGGTCATGGATTGTATACGTGGGGACGTGATATATTCGAAGCCCGTCGCCACCTGGAGGTCTTGGAGTTTCTCTTCGAGGTCTCGGTCCGCGCACGAAGTTTGGAGCAGTAAATGGCAACGTTAAGAATTCCCGATCGCGATCAGACGATTAGCGACTACAACGAGATCAAGCAGTATCTCGCTGGAATTGGCATTGGCTACGAAATCTGGAAGCCTTCGAGCCATTTAGAGCGATCCGCCACGAATGAAGAAGTGTTGAACGCCTTTGCCGGTGAGATCAACAAACTGAAAGATCAGGGCGGGTACCAGACGGCGGATGTGATCGACCTTTTCCCCGATACTCCGAACCTGGACGTGATGCTGGCCAAATTCAGCAAAGAGCACTGGCACGACGAGGATGAGGTTCGCTTCATCATCGAGGGTAGCGGTGTCTTCCACATTCATCCGAAGGACGGGGAAGTGGTAGCGTTGGAAGTGGAAGAAGGCGACCTGGCGCGCGTTCCGGCGGGAACGTGGCACTGGTTCGATCTCTGCGAAAATAAGCGAATCCGCGCGATCCGGTTGTTCCAAGATCCTTCGGGCTGGACGCCGCATTATACGGAGAGCGGCGTGGATAGTGGCTATATGCCTGTGTGCTTTGGCCTATCGTTCATTCCGGCTCAGCTACAATCTCTTTAATGGCGCACAAGGTTTATCTCCTCGACATTGAGGGGACGACCACGCCCATCGACTTCGTAACGAAGACGCTGTTTCCGTTTGCGCGACGTGAGATGGCGTCCTTCGTTACCAAGTCCTTAGGCGACCCGGTCCTGGCCTCTGACGCCGAACTCCTTTGCGCCGAGTACGAGGCCGAAACGGAAACTCCCCCCGAATGGCCCAACCGCCCCGAGCCCGCGGAGATGGTCCCCTATCTGCTCTGGCTGATGGATCGCGATCGTAAGTCGCGTGGTCTGAAGTCGATTCAAGGGCGAATTTGGGAAGAGGGGTACGCCAGCGGACGACTCTTGGGCGAGATCTATCCCGACGTTCGACCGGCGATTGAACGCTGGAAGGATGCGGGGGCGACGGTCGCGATCTTCTCCTCGGGCAGCGTGCTTGCGCAGAAACTCATCTTTGGCCATCTTGAAGGTGGTCCTCTAACTCCGCTGCTGGACGACTACTTCGACACCGGGGTGGGTTCCAAGCGAGAAGCCGAGAGTTACCGCGAGATCGCCCGTCGGCTGGGTTTTGATGGAGCCGACATTCTGTTCCTCAGCGATATTCCGCAAGAGATCGAGGCGGCTTCCTTGGCGGGGCTGAACGCTCGGCAAGTGATCCGCGATCCGGAAGCGCCCTGCGAGGCGCCGGCGATCCGGGATTTTGGGGCGCTTCGCTAGGGACCAGGGACAAGGGACGAGGGACAAGGGAGCGCGTTGCTCTGATTCCAAAAGGAACTGGTCGGGCGGAAAAGCGGTAAATAGGGAACAGATGAAGACTTGCTTTCGGATTACGGCGCGCGCCGGTGCGTGCCTATCCCTCCTGACCGCGCTCTCCATGGCGTTTGGCCAGGAGGTTCCCCAATCGATCAAAGATGCGGTCAAGCGAGCGGACGAGGCGATTGCCAAGATCGTCTCGGTCCCCGATGACCAACGAACCTACGAGAACACCCTCGGCGCGTATGACGACATGACGGCCCACCTGGAGCGGGACACGTCGATGACGATCTTCATGGCCAACGTCTCGACCGATCCCAAGGTGCGCAACGACGCACGCGCGGCGGAAGAGTTTGTGGGCAACTGGAGCGTGGAGCTAGGTATTCGTGAAGACCTCTACAAGGCGATGAAGGCGTTTGCGGCGAAGAAGCCGAGCCTGAATGCCGAACAACAGCGATTCTTAGATTTCACCTTGCGCGACTATCGACGCCAGGGAATGGAACTTTCGAAGGAAAAGCGCGACCGGGTGGCGGAGATTCAGAAGGAACTCAACCGGCTGGGCATCCAGTTCGACCAGAACATCGCGGACGACGAAACGGCGTTGCCGTTTACAGTTGCGGAGTTGAAGGGAGTTCCTGAAGACGTCGTCAAGGGCATGAAGAAGGCGGGCAAGGACACCGTCATCGCGACGATGGACGGTCCGACCTTTAGCGCGATTCTGGACATGGCGCAGAGCGAAGAGACGCGCGAGAAGGCGTGGATCGCCTACAAGCGGCGGGGTGGTGAGAAGAACAACGAAGTCTTGAAGCAATTGGTCAAGCTACGGGCCGAACTGGCGAGCCTGCTTGGCTACAAGACCTTCGCCGACTACATCCTGGAACCTCGCATGGCGAAAAACGCGGCGACGGTGGCGAAGTTCTATAACGACCTTCGACCGATTGTACGTAAGAAGGCGGAACTGGACTGGGCGGAGTTTAAGAAGGCGAAGGCCGACGAGACCAAGAACGCCAAGGCTGAGTTCTATCCGTGGGACTACTCTTACTACAAGACCCTGCTTCAGAAGAAGAAGTACGCGGTGGATGGTGAGAAGGTCGCCGAGTATTTCCCGATGGAGCGAGTGGTGGATGGTCTCTTTAAGACCACGCAATCGCTTTATGATCTGACGTACAAGGATGTGACGGCGGACGCGAAGTCGCTGGGATTTGAGATTTGGCACCCGGACGTGAAGCTGTTCGAAGTGAAGGACTCGGCGAGCGGCGACCTCATCGGCCACTTCTTTATCGACCTCTATCCTCGCCCGGGCAAGTACACCCACGCGGCGTGCTGGGGACTGTTTAGTCGCAAGGAGTGGATGGACGGGAAGGTTTCCACGCCGGTCGCGGCGCTGGTTTGTAACTTCACCAAGCCGACGGCGGAGAAGCCCTCGCTGCTTCCACACGAGGAAGTCGAGACGTTTTTCCACGAGTTTGGTCACGTTTTGCACAACCTGCTGACCAAGGCGAATACCAATCGGTTTGCGGGTGCGGCAGTGGCGCGCGACTTCGTGGAAGCGCCTTCGCAGATGTTCGAGAACTGGGTTTGGAATGCCGAGGTTTTGAACACCTTTGCCGCTCACTACAAGACCGGCGAGAAGCTTCCCAAGAAGCTGCTGGACGGCATGATTGCGGCGCGGAACCTGGGCAGCGGCATTGAAACGGAGCACCAGTTCTACTACGGCTTGGTCGATCAGGCTTACCACACCGCGCCAGGCGGCGACATCGATCCCACCAAGATTAGTCAAGAACTGTTCCCGAAGGTGGAGTTGTACAAGGAAGTGCCGGGCGTTTACTATCAGGCATCGTTTGGGCACCTGGTGGGTTATGAAGCGGCGTACTACGGCTATCAGTGGTCGCTGGTTTACGCTCAGGACATGTTCCAGCGGTTCGAGGAGCTTGGACTGCTGAACCCGAAGGCGGGGGCTTACTACCGGGAGAAGATCCTTTCCCGAGGCGGCACGATGGATGAGTTCGCGATGCTTCGCGACTACCTGGGCCGCGAGCCGAAGCTGGACGCCTTCCTGCGGCACCTCGGCCTCAGCAAGTAGCGTTCGGTTAAGAAGTGGCTCCCTGGTTGCCAGGGGGCCACTTTTTTGTAACTTCAGTGCGTTTGGGCCGTCAAAATTTCAGATGCTGAACTCCATGCTTTTGCTCGCGTCGATTCAATCTCCGACTCAGGCGACTCTCCCGTCGCCGATCAATGTGGCAAAAGGAGCAGAGATTTATCGGGCAAAGATGAAGAGTCTGCAATCCGTTCACTTTAGGTCGGAGCAGTCTGGGGGGCCCGTGCCAAAGCGACCTGGACCCGAGGTTTGGCTGCAAAAACCGCGTTCATTTCGAATCGTTTCTGATTCGGTGATTGCGGTAAGTGATGGGAAAACAATTTGGGTAGGAATTCCTTCAACCAAGGAATTTGCTTTGACAAAATGGGACGACATCAAGGGATGCCCACAAATCTTCGATGGCTGGGAGGCGTTCTTTGGGTTTGATCTTGGACTCAACTTTTCCGCAGAGCAGTTCATCGACTGGCACTATGCGAACAAACCGAATCCCGATAAGGAATGGGTCTTGGTGGCGAGACTTCCAAACGAACAATTGAAATACATGCAAAGGCATATTGACCCCGCCACAGGCATGCCGATTCGCAATTTTTCACTAGGCAGACAGTCCACCTACGAACTCAAGTATTTGGGCATTGAGACGAACAAAAAGTTTTCGGATGACCTATTTGTCTGGTCGCCGCCTGAGGGATGGACTCAGTCGGAAGCGCCACTTGGCTGGCTTGAACCGTTCCAAAAGTAGGGCCATCCCTGGCAAACTGCATCTAACATGCTGTTGCCGTTGACCGTCTTCCTTTCGTCGTTGCAGCCGAAACCGGTTTATCTGGATTCAACCAAGCCGTTTGCCATTCGAGCGGCGGATCTGGTGGGGCGCATGACCTTGGACGAGAAGGTCAGTCAGATGGTCCACGGGGCGAAGGCGATTCCCCGTTTGGGAATCCCGGCTTACAACTGGTGGAATGAGGCGTTGCACGGGATTGCCCGCAACGGAAAGGGCACGGTGTTTCCGCAGCCCATTGGATTAGGGGCAACGTTTAACCCCGACTTGATCAACACGATGGCGGTCGCGATCTCCGATGAGACGCGGGCGAAGTATCACGATCAACTGCGCAAGACCGGCTCCACCAGCATCTATCAGGGATTGACCATGTGGTCTCCCAACATCAATATCTTCCGCGATCCGCGCTGGGGGCGGGGGCATGAGACTTACGGGGAAGATCCGTTCTTGACAGCAAGGATGGGGGTTGCGTTCATCAAGGGGATGCAGGGAGACGATCCGAAGTATCTGAAGACGGTGGCGACTCCCAAGCATTACGCCGTGCATAGCGGACCCGATCCATTGCGACACACCTTCAATGCCGTTCCCACCGACTACGACCTTTGGAACACCTATTTCCCGGCGTTTGAGGCGTGCATCACGGAAGCGAAGGCGTGGTCGATTATGTCGGCCTATAACCGGGTGAACGGAGCACCGGCCTCGGGAAGTCCGTTCCTGCTGGAGCAGATCTTGCGGCAGCGGTGGGGCTTTAAGGGTTATGTGGTCAGCGACTGCGGGGCGATCGATGACATCTATGCGGGCCACAAGGTGGTGCCGACTCCGGCGGAGGCTTCGGCGTTGGCGGTGAACTCGGGGTGCGACATCGAGTGCGGGGGCGCATATGCCTCGTTGGTCGATGCGGTGAAGAAGGGCTTGATCACGGAGGCGACGATCGATAAGTCGCTGAAGCGATTGATGGAAGCTCGCCTTCGGCTGGGCATGTTCGATCCGCCCGAGAAGGTCAAGTACGCGAAGATCCCGATGTCGGTGGTGGATTCAGTTTCTCACCGGCAATTGGCGCAGAAGCTCGCCCGGGAGTCCTTGGTCATGCTCAAGAACGATGGGGTTCTGCCATTGAAGAAGGGGATCAAGACGATTGCGGTGGTAGGGCCGAATGCGAACAACCCGACCGCGCAGTGGGGCAACTACAACGGAATTCCGACGTACACCGTCACGCCGTTGGATGGGATCAAGAAGTTGGCGGGCAAGGGCGCCAAGGTTCTGTATGCGCAGGGGTGCGGGATCATGGGCTACAGCGAAATGAACCCGATTCCGGCCGATGCGATTGGTGGGGGATTCAAGCGGGAGTACTACTCCAACGAAACGCTCTCCGGGACGCCAGTGACGGGGTTTGACAAGGAGATCAACTTCGATTGGGGAACTCACGGGATGGTGGCCGGGCAGGATAATGGCTACTCCATTCGATGGACGGCAACGCTCAAGCCCAAGGTCAGCGGGTCTTACACGTTTGCGATGAAGGCGGACGATGGGATGCGGCTGCTGGTGGACGGTCAAAAGGTCTTGGAAGACTGGCGCGAGGGGGCAGCACGGCAAACAACGGGCAGCATCGAACTCCAGGCGGGCAAGTCTTACACGTTGGTGGCGGAGTACTTCGAGCGAGCGGGCTATGCGTCTTGCCAACTGACTTGGTCACCGCCGACATCGCGAAAGTTTGCCGAGGCCTTGGATGCGGCGGAGAAGTCGGATGTGATCGTGGCGTGCATGGGGCTCTCGCCGGCGCAAGAGGACGAAGAGGGGGACCGAACTTCGATTGAGCTTCCCGCGGTGCAGAACGAACTCTTGAAGGCGCTGAAGGCGACCGGGAAGCCGGTGGTTTTGGTGCTGATCAATGGCGGTCCGATTTCGACCCCATGGGCCACGCAGAACGTTTCGGCGATCTTGGAGTCTTGGTACGGCGGGCAAGAAGGGGGCACGGGGGTTGCGGAGGCGCTCTTTGGCCTCTTGAATCCCGCGGGGCGGTTGCCGGTGACTATTTACCATTCAACCTCCGAACTGCCAGATTTCAAGGACTATCACATGGCGAACCGGACCTATCGGTACGACGCCCGCAAGCCACTGTATCCGTTTGGGTACGGGCTGAGTTACTCCAAGTTCACCTATGACTCCTGGAGTGGCGGCAAATTGGTGGGCGGCGACTTGGTGGGGCGCGTTAAGGTGACGAACCGATCTACACGATCCGGGGATGAGGTGGTCCAGTTGTATCTCTCGCACCCGGCAAAGGGCTCGGCGATTCGAGAGCTGCGGTGGTTTAAGCGCGTGACGATTCCGGCGGGGAAGAGCGTCTGGGTGGACGTGCGCGTTCCCGGGAAGGAGTTGCGAGATCGCGATGGGAAGGGTGATTTGGTTCGCACGGCGGAGACGGTTCGGGCGAGCATCGGCGGCGGACAGCCGGGGACCTCGGGGATCGGTAAGCCGATCGAATTCACGTTCAAGTTGCCCCGCAAATAAACGAGGATTGGCCCCGTGACGCAATAGGAGGGGAAGCGCACGGGGCCGATTCTTAGGAGGTCGCCTGGCGGTTCACCCCTTGCGGGCGTCCAGACACGCGTACGACTTTGGCAAATGTAGGAATGTTCCGTAATTCTTAGTAACCGTATCCAAATTTCTCGTCGAATTCCAGGTCGAGCAAGTAATCGGAAAGTTCGACAGAGATCGAACCCCGGAAGGGGTAATCCCCGTTGGCCGGAGGAAGGGAACCAGGAGCTGGGCGCGGACTTGGCCGGATGATCGATGCCTCAAGGTGCGGTTTTGACGAATGCCCTGTTGAATGAGTCTCAGCCTTGAGGCTCAAAATGAGCGCTCGGATGCCAGCCTCAGGGCTCGGCGCTCGGCTCGCGACGGCTTTGTGGTGGGCGGCACCCTGAGGCATCGCGGTTCTGCTTCGTCGGACTCGACCGACGCTCTAGGTTCCTGCAATTAGAAGCCCTTTAGGAAGATCTTCTTGTACGCGGTGGTCAGAATTGTCCGCGACCTTCTCGCAATTTTCTGAAGAAGGGTCATTTTTCGGCCGGATTCTAGTTTGAGTTGCTGGCCCTTTTCAACCGCGGTGACGACCTCTCGGACGGCTCGCCAGTAGCGCAGGTCCCAACCCGATTGGGCGGTGTGATAGATGTAGGGGTGGACGGTTCGGACTTCGCCCCGGTAGCCGTTGACGGCTTGGAATGTGCCGCCGAGGACGTCCAGTTTTACGTCCACGCAGGTCCAGGGGGTGAGGGAATAGCCGGCGGTATCCGGGATGAGTTCGCCGAGGCCGGTGGTGGACATGGCGGGGGAGACACAGCCTTCGTCATGGATTTTGCCGACCAGGCGGTCGAGGCCAAGTTTGTCGAAATCCTTGCTGACGCGCAGGGCTTCGTCCACGACCTTTTGGCCATCGGGCGTGCGCTCGTAGTACATGAACCCGCCGTTCATGCGGGCGATGCGCTCGACGCCGATCTTCTTCAAATTCGAC
Source organism: Armatimonadetes bacterium 55-13 (assembly GCA_001898035.1). Taxonomy (GTDB): domain Bacteria; phylum Armatimonadota; class Fimbriimonadia; order Fimbriimonadales; family Fimbriimonadaceae; genus 55-13. The sequence continues at coordinate 140,143 of MKRX01000026.1, read as the reverse complement.
TTAGTGTCGCCCCAATAGCTGCCATCGGTAATCCAGTCGCCCATCGCTACGAAGTGTTTCCCAGCGAGCTTCTCGAAGAGTTCGTCCAGGTTGCGGACGGCGAGGGAGTCAGAGTCGAGGAAGAGCACCTGATCGGCGCCGGTGGTTTGGAGGGCGACGACCTTTTGCAGATAGGGCTCCACTCCCGGGACGGGGGAAACGACGGCGTCGAACCACTTCTCGATCTCGGGGTCTTTGATATCGGAGAGGAGGACGATGGGAGTTTGGGCTCCGTGAAGCCGAATCGACATCGCCAGCGCCATTGCTTGCTTTGCATACTTGGGGTGTCCACAGGCGACCGTGAAGAGGATCGACTGTCCAGAAAACAGGTTGGAACTCATAGGCGCGTCGCAAGGAAGCTACCCGAATACCCCTGCAAGGTTCACGCCAGAGCGTAAAGAAACGGGCCTAGATCACAATATATTTTAAAAATAATATATTTTAGAATATAATCGGAGCGATGACAAGGGCGGAAGGGCGCCGAGGTCGTCAGAAGGAGTGAACTCGATGAAGAAAGGATTTCTGATTGCTTTAGGTCTTGCGGGGGTGTGTCTGCTCACAGGTTGTGGGGGTGGTGGAGGCGGCGACTCATCGGCAGCGACATATGGGGTCACCGACACCGGACGTTTGGTGAAGTTCAAACTGGGATCGCCCGGGCATATCGATCGAAACGTCGTCATCAGCGGGCTGGAAGGGGGAGAGTCCATTTTGGCTATCGACTTTCGAGCATCCAACGGTCTGCTCTATGGCCTCGGGAGTACTAGCCGCCTTTACGCGATTGATCCCGCAACGGGTGAGGCGGCGGCGGTGGGTGGGGTTATGTCTCCCCTTATTTCTGGACAATACTTCGGGATCGACTTTAACGAGGTGACGGACGAATTGCGCTTGGTAAGCGATACCGAGCAAAACCTGAGAATCGATCCAGATACCGGCGCGGTCATCAACGTGGAAACGCCGGTTAGCCCGGTGGAGAGTCTGGTTGCCTGCGCCTATACGCCCGCAAGTGGTGGGCTGACGACACTGTATGGCATTGACGCTTTTTCTAACAAATTGGTACGGATTGGCGGACTGAATGGCACTCCCTCGCCAGACTTGGGCGAGGTCACCGAGGTCGGATCCTTAGGACACAACGCCGTTGCCGATACAGAACTCGACATCCATGCCGAGGTCGGGGCGGTGTTTTGCACGAACTCGGCCAGCGACGAATCGAAGCTGTATTCGATTGACCTCTTAACAGGAGCGGCGACTCCCATCGGTAAGGTTGGAAATCACTTAAACATCGTGGCCTTTGCCATTGGGCAGTAGGAGGTTGGAACCTGTAGCGGATAGGTTCCTTGGCCCAAGGCACATCGTTTATCGCCTTTGCAACGTAAAGTAGCTCAGTGGCGAAAGAACGTAAGGATCTGACTCCCGAAGAGAAGGAAGTCAAGCGCCGTCGCAATCGTAGACGGCGCTTGCTTGTGTACGGAGGGCTGATCCTCGTGCTTTGGGGGTTTTGGCTTTGGGTGCCGTGGGAATACGACTTCATCCAGCGCCGGGGACCGCATCCGAACCCGAAGGTCGATCCCGATTCAGAGAAGCTCTTTCACAAGGGAACCAAGGTGATGGTGGTGACCGCGCACCCGGACGACTCTGAGTTTTACATCGGGGGCACCCTTGCCAAACTGCACGATGCGGGGGCGGAGATCCATCAGGTTATCGTAACCGATGGGGATAAGGCTTACTACGGGCCGTTTACCAATGCGGCGGAGAACCGAAAGGTCCGGCGGGTGGAGGCGACGGCGGCGGCGAATGCGTGGGGCGGGACCGACTTGGTGATTCTGGGATATCCCGATGGGCGGCTACATTCGAGTGAGACATTGGTTCGGCGGTTGCAGAAGGCGATCAACGACTTTAAGCCCGAATACGTGATGGCGTTCGACTTCGACTACCCGCCCCGGATGTCTCATGGTGATCACCGGCATGCGGGTGAAGCGGTGGCGTTAGCGGTGGAGAAGACACCCAGCGTCCGTTGGCTGATGCGGTTTTCGACCAGCTATCCGAACTACGTAAGCGACATTTCCGAGTACTGGCCGCGAAAAGAAGACCTGCTGAAGATTCACAAGAGTCAGTTCTTCGGCAGTCGGCTGGAACGGGTCACAAACATGGTGGAAGATAGCGCGGTGAACGATGGCGAGCGCATCGGTACGACGTATGGAGAGGGATTTAGGTGTATCCAACTCCAGCCCTAGACGTAAAATCTAAGTGATGCTTACCGCTGCCGTTTGCTTTTTGACCCTGGCCGCCCCGGCCGACTATCGGAAGGATCTGAATACCTTTATGGCGGCGGAACGCGCGTTTGCCCGAACTTGCGCCTTGCAAGGAATGCGAGCCTCCTTTATTCAGTGGTTTGCGCCGGATGCGATTGGGTTTACGCCTCACCCAGTCAAGCAGCGGGAAGAGTTTGAGAAGATGCCGGAGGAGAAACCTCCGTTTGCCTCCTTGCTAAGTTGGGAGCCGAAGATCGCCGATTGCTCCAGCAAGGCTGATCTTGGATTTACCACGGGGCCTTACAAGTTGATCGACATGGCGGGCAAGAAGCCGATTTCTCACGGCGCGTATTTCTCGATCTGGCGGAAACAGAAGGATGGGCAACTCAAGGTGGTGCTGGATTTGGGAACGCCGATGGGCGAAGCACCGGTCTTTCCGGTGCAGATGAAGGTGCAAGGACCTCCGTCTCCCGCTTTGGTCACGATGGACATGGTAGATCGGGCGAAGGCGCTGATCAAATCTTCCGAGGAAGACATCGCCAAGAGCAACGCGGAGGAAGTTCCGAAGACGATTCGTCAGCTTTACGATGCGCGTCCCATCGTCTACCGTGCCGGTTCTGGGCCGATTCAGACCTCGGCGGAGGCGGTGACGTGGTGGACCGATGCGAAGTTGAGTCTGAAGGAATGGACGATTGAAGCGACCGAGGTTGCCGAATCGGCGGATTTGGCTTACTGCTATGGCAAGTACGTGGGGGAGAAGGACGGGAAGGAAACCACCGGATACTTCGTTCATGTCTGGAAATGCCAACTGGGTAAGGGCTGGCACATCGTGGCGGATGCGATGACGGCTATTTCGCCGGAGAAGTAGGTTTTAACCAGCAGCGCACCAATCGGTGATCCGAGTTCTGGGTTTTGTAGGCCTCGGCGTTCGTGGCTTCGAAGCCGGAGACCCAAATCTGGTCGATGCGGGCCATGGGGAAGTCATTGACGGCAGTGTAGCCGGAGAATCGGCTGGCGGGTTGAAGCCAGGCGTGGAACGGTTTGAAGGTGCCGGGATCAGGAGGTGAGTTGAAGTCGCCACCGACGATGATCCGTGAGCCGGGGTTTTGGTTTCGAATCCACGCGGCGATCTCGGTGAGTTCTTGGCGACGATTCTCCCGGTTTTTGGCGTACTGTTGCCAAGTGCTGGCGCTCCAATACTCCAGGCTGAACACGGGTGGTTGGAGTCTCAGACTGACCACGAAGATCGGAGATTGGCCTTTTAGGGTGACGCGGGCGGCGGTGAAATTGTGGGTTCCCCGGGGGAGGGAGACGGGAGAGATCTGGCCGTTCGCGATGATGGAGCCATCGGGGCCCCATAAGACGTTTCCGGTTGAGCCGTAGACCTGGGCGGTTAGCTTTTCCAACTCGGGCTTGGAGGGGCTTTCTTGGAGCAGGAGGAGGGCGGGCTTGTCTTCCATCGCTTCCTTCGCCGCTTCCACCATGCCACCGGCGCAGTTCATGCTGGTGACCAGAAGGTCGTTCGGACCTGGCTTATCGCCGAGATGAGCCCAGCGGGCGGCGTCTTCGCCAAAGGCGAGCCAGAACAGTACCCAGCCGAGGATCAAGGTCCAGAAGCTGCCGGAGCGACGTCGGCGGAGGCCGGGAAGGAGAAGGGCGAGTCCGATGCCTGACCAAACGAAGGCGGGCCAGATGGTGATGGCATAGAAGCCATCCGTGTCCGCGAGGTAAGCGGAGGTTACGAAGAGGAGAAGCGCCAGGGAGATCAGGCGGATAAAGACGGGCTTTTTGCTCTTTGCGCGTGACCGGGGTCTCTTTTGTTCGGGAGTTTCCTTGGCTTTGGACTTCGCTTTGGTCTTGGCCTTGGATGTGGACTTGCGGGGCACGTTGGTTGCTATTTTAGGCGAAATGGCAGGATTGGGTTGGGGCTATCCGCTTTCGGAAGGGCGAGGTGGAGTTTTAACGCTTTTCTAGGTCCCAGAAGAAACGAGCAAAGACCTGATTGCATAGAATAAACTATACAAAAAAGGGAAGATTTGCCCGGGGAAAGTAGCCTCAAAGAAGACGGCGGCCCCTTTAAACGATTTTATGTTAGAGATTCAGAACCTGCACGCGCGCATCGAAGAGAAGGAGATCCTCAAGGGGATCAACCTTAAGGTCAATAAAGGCGAGGTCCACGCCATCATGGGCCCGAACGGTTCCGGCAAGAGCACCTTGGCCAGCGTGATCGCGGGTAAGGACGGCTATGAGATCACCGAGGGCTCGGTCACGTTGGAGAACGAGGACATCCTGGAGCTCGATCCTGAAGAGCGAGCGGCCGCGGGTCTCTTCTTGGCATTCCAGTATCCGGTCGAGATTCCGGGCGTGAGCAACACCTACTTCCTGCGCGCCGCCCTGAACGCGGTCCGCAAGGCTCGCGGCGAGGATGAACTGGACGCGATGACCTTCTTGAGCCATGTCAAAGCGAAAATGAAGGCGCTGGATCTGGATCAGACGATGTTAAGCCGCAGCGTGAACGAGGGCTTCTCTGGTGGCGAGAAGAAGCGAAACGAGATCTTCCAGATGGCGGTTTTGGAGCCGAAGGTCGCCGTGCTTGACGAGACGGACTCCGGTTTGGACATCGATGCGTTGAAGGTTGTGGCCGACGGCGTGAATTCCCTCCGTTCCCCAGAGCGAGGCTTCCTGGTCATCACCCACTACCAGCGACTCCTGAACTACATCGTTCCCGACTTCGTTCACGTACTGGTCGAGGGCCGAATCGTGAAGAGCGGCGGCAAGGAACTGGCTTACGAGTTGGAAGAAAAGGGCTACGGCTGGATCGAAGAGGAGCTGGCGGCGAAGGCGTAGCAGGCGTTAGGCATTAGGTGTTAGGTCTTAGGGGAATCAATCCACTGTCAGATCTAGCGCCTGCCCCTAAAACCTATGACTTAACACCTAAATAAAAATGATCGATCTGCAAGAAAAAACGCATAGCTTGGTGGAGAACTACGCGGGGGTTCGACCGCTGTTGGAGGCTTTTGGGCCGGGCAGTTTGGCGGAGGCTCGGGAGGTGGCGTTTCAGAAGTACCTCTCGGCTGGAATCCCGACGCATAAGGATGAGGAGTGGCGATTTACGTCGCTTCGGCGTCTCTCGGAGACCGAGTACAAGCCCGCTTACGGGGCGACGGTTTCGCGAGCCGATTTTGAGATTACGCCGGTGGGCGGAACGGACGCGCTTACGTTGGTTTTCGTCAACGGTCAAGCCGCGCCGGAACTGACGGTGCCTCGCAATCTGCCGGATGGCGTGTTCGTGGGGACGTTGGAAGGGGGCTTTGAAGCCTATCCAGAGGTGGTTGAGAAGTACCTCGGCAAGGTTGCGACCTTGGAGGGCAAGCTCGGAACGACGAACGATGAGCGATTCGTTCATCTGAACGCCGCTTATCTGGGTGAGGGCGCTTTTATCTACGTGCCGAAGGGCGTCGCGCTGGAAGTTCCGATTCACTTGGCTTACATCAGCAAGGCCGACCACGGTCCGTTTGCGGCGTTCCCGCGCGTGTTGATCGTGGCGGAGGAGAATAGCCGGGCCAAGGTCTTGGAGAGCTACCTTGGATTCGAGGGCGAGTACTTCAACTGCGGCGTGGTGGAAGTGGTGGTGGGCAAGCATGCCAACGTCGAGCACACCAAGTTCCAGCAGGAGACGTTGGAAGCGATTCACATCTCAAACATCGCGATCGACCAGGAGCCGAATTCGGTCTACACGTCGAACAACATCTCGTTCGGGGGAGCGGTGGCTCGAAACGACGTCAACGTTTGGTTGAATGGCGAGTACACCGAGACTTGGTTGAACGGCGCCTACGTGGCGACCGGGGAACAGTTGGCCGATAACCACACCCGAATCGACCACGCCAAGCCGAACTGCAACTCGTTCGAAGTGTACAAGGGCATCTTGACCGACAAGGGGCAGGGTGTATTCAACGGGAAGATCTTCGTTTACGAGGACGCTCAGAAGACGGACGCCAAGCAGACCAATCAGGCGATCCTTTTGAGCCCGACCGCTTCGATTGAGACGAAGCCCCAATTGGAGATATTCGCCGACGACGTGAAGTGTACGCACGGCGCGACGGTGGGACAGATCAAGAAGGATGCGAAGTTCTATCTGCGCTCACGCGGTATTCCCGACAAGGAAGCGGAGGCGCTGTTGGTGTACGCATTCGCCGCGGAGGTCATCGAGAAGATCACCATCGAAGGCGTGGCAGACTCCTTGGAGAAGGTCCTCTTCAACAAACTGAACGGCTAATCCGCCCGCCGAGAGCGGAGGAAACGAATGGAGACGAAGGCGAGTTTGGACGCGAAATTGGAAGAGCTTTTTGAAGCCCTTCCGTTGGAGCGCGCGATGGAATCCCTGCGAGCAGGGGCCATTCCCACCCAAGCCCACGCCCTCGTCTCTCAGATCGACGCTCCGAAATCCCTCTTGGCCGGGCTTTGGTTGTACGTGAACGACCTAGAGCGATCGCACGAGATCAGTCAGAGCCTCTCGACGCCTACCGGGAGTTACTGGCACGGGATCATGCATCGCCGCGAGGGTGATTTTTGGAATTCGAAGTATTGGTTTCGGCAAGTCGGAAATCATCCGGCGATGGCGGAAATCGGTTACGATCCGTATGAGTTCGTCGACGCATGCGAAGTGGATCGGGGAAGGGATCAAAAGGACTTGATCGACTTGCAGCGCCGAGAATGGCAGACGCTTTTTGAATGGTGTCGGCAGGAGGCTTTGGCGTAATGGTTGGCGGCGGTGCAATTCTCATTTTCATCGGTCTGTTGGTGTTCGGCATCATTGGCGTGGTCGCGTTGATTGCGCTGACGAGCCGGAGCAAGAACCTGGGGCCGGGCGGGGCGTACGGAACGGGGCCAATGGGGCCGCATTCGACGACCTCCTCCAATGATGACGACTGGCAACGTCGGCAGCAGTTCGATTCCTCGCCGACTTACGACAGCGACGACTCGACGCATCACCACTCCAGTAACGATTTTGGATACGAGTCGGGCACTTCCATCGGCGATTCAATTGGTAGCTCGGCAACGGATTTTTCTTCTTCGTCGGATAGCTCCAGTAGCGATTCCGGCTCCTCATCTAGTAGCGACTGATTTATGCACACGATTCCACTGCCCAGCCTCAATGAAACGGTCCGTCAGGATTTTCCGATCCTGAACGAACTGGTGCGGGGGAATCCGTTGACTTATCTGGACAACGCGGCGACCGCGCAGAAGCCGACGACGGTGATCGAAGCGGTGGATCGTTACTACCGGGAGTCCAACGCGAACATTCATCGGGGAGTGCACTTCCTGAGTCAGAAGGCGACCGCTCAGTACGATCAGGCTCGGGAGAAGGTTCGCAAGCTTTTGAATGCGGGCGAATCGGCTGAGGTGATCTTTACCAAGGGATGCACGGAAGGCATCAACCTGGTGGCGGCGGGGATCAAGCTTGAGCCGGGCGATGAGATTTTGGTGTCCACCATGGAGCACCACAGCAATATCGTGCCTTGGCAACTGGCGGCGGAACGAACCGGGGCAAAGGTGATTCCGATTCCGGTGACCGATTCCGGCGAGATCGATCTGGATAGTTACGAGCAGTATCTGATGCGCGGAAAGCCCAAGGCGGTGGCGATCGTTCACATCAGCAACTCGATGGGAACGGTCAATCCGGTCAAGTGGATGGTGGCCCAGGCGCACGCGTATGGTGCAGTGGTCTTGGTGGATGGAGCACAGGCGGGGCCGCACGTACGGATTGACGTTCAAGACTTGGACGCCGACTTTTACACCC
>MKRX01000026.1:126758-132049 GCA_001898035.1 Armatimonadetes bacterium 55-13 | reverse complement strand
GCCACAAGATTTACGCCCCGACGGGAGTTGGAGTTCTCTACGGGAAGCGAGCCCATTTGGAAGCGTTGCCGCCGTACCAAGGCGGGGGAGACATGATTCGGACGGTTTCCTTTGACGGTTCCACGTATGCGGAATTGCCGGGCAAGTTTGAGGCGGGGACGCCGAATATTGCGGGCGTGATTGGGCTTGGTGCGGCGATCGATTATCTGGAATCGCTTGGCGGAGGGTCTTTAGAGGACGCCTTCGCGGCGATTCAGCGGCGGGAGTTGGAGTTGAGCCAGCACGCGGAGAAGTTACTGCGGGAGATTCCCGGTTTGCGGATGATTGGGACGGCCAGGGACAAGACGGGGATTGTGAGTTTTGTTTTGGAAGGCGCGCATCCGCACGACATTGGAACGATTTTGGATAGCGATGGAATCGCAATTCGTGCGGGGCATCACTGCTGTATGCCGCTGATGAAGCGATTCAACGTGCCGGCGACCGCACGGGCGAGCTTTGCGTTTTACAATACGATCGAAGAGGCCGAGCGGTTGGCGGTTAGCGTGAGGAAAGTGGCGGAGATGTTCGCATGAAGATCACGAAGCCCGTTTCATGCCGTAGAAGGAAGGTACTCCTATGAACGTCGATCTTCGAGAACTTTATCAAGAGGTCATCCTTGACCATAACAAGCGGCCCCGGAACCGTCACGCTCTGGAAGACGCGACGAACAGATCGGAAGGGCATAACCCCCTTTGTGGCGACCAGGTTACGGTCTTCTTGAAAGCAGAGGATGGCCGAGTGGTGGACATCGCTTTCGAGGGGCAAGGCTGCGCGATTTCTACGGCGAGCGCCTCGCTGATGACGGAAGCGGTGAAGGGGAAGACGCTAGAGGAAGCGACGGCGATCTTCCGCGAGTTTCAGGAGATGGTCACCTCGCCGGATTCCGATGAAGAGCATCCCAACTTGGGACAGCTTCAGGTTTTGGCGGGCGTGAAGGATCACCCCGTCCGCATCAAATGCGCGACTTTGCCGTGGCACACGTTAAACGCGGCGCTCTCCGGCGAGGGCAAGGTGAGTACTGAGTGAAGGTCGGCTTCTACGACGTGGTCGCGCTGGCGGTAGGCGTTCCCTTAGCGGTGCTGATGTTTTCAATCCTTGGCTCACTAACGAAGGGGCAGGGAGCTCCAGAATGGGTGGTCTGGTACTGGGCAGCTTGTATGTGCCTCGCCTCGTGGATTACCGCCCGATGCTTCCGATCGACAATCGTGAAGCGGTGGGGGATATGGGAGCATTTGATTGCGGTGGCGTTGGGTTTCCTGGGAGCAGAGATCTTTGCCTTTCTCGCCGTGCCTGGGGTAGGCGCGATTCTCGCACTCGGTCTGCTTTTTCGCTTCAGCTTGATCTTGGCTCCGACCGGGCTGGTTTATTTCTATTTCATGCGATGGGCGGATCGGAACGACCGTAACTCGCTGGCGATGAAGGAGGAGGCAAGACTTGCCCAAGCCTATTGATTCGATTACTCCGGCCACGCCCCTCGAGGGGGAGCCTCGAAAGATGACTTCTATTGAGCGGTCCCTGTTTGAAGGCGAGGTCGTGGAGACGTTGCGGACGGTTTACGACCCGGAACTGCCAGTGAATATTTACGATTTAGGTCTGATCTATGACGTTCAGATCGATGATGAAAAGAACGTTCACTTGGTGATGACGCTGACTTCGCCGGCGTGTCCGGTAGCGGGGACGCTGCCGGGTGAAGTGGAATCGGCGGTGCGTAGTGTGCCGGGAATTGGCAATGTGACGGTCGAATTGACCTGGGATCCGCCGTTCACGGTGGAGATGATGAGTGAAGAGGTCCGGCTGATGCTGGGGCTGATGTAACGGATGAAAACAATACAAGGAGTGAATCGATGAAGTTTTCGGCACAGGAAGAGTACGGCCTGCGGTGTCTGCTTCAAATCGCCCGTTCGGACGATGGAAGCATGACGATCCCGGAGATCTCCAAGGTCGAGGGCATGAGCCAGACGCACGTGGCTAAGCTCTTGATGATCCTGCGCAAGGATGGCTTTATCAAGAGCACTCGGGGGCAGGCGGGCGGTTATGCGCTGGCCCGACCGGCGGAAGAGATTAACGTCGGCGATGTGTTGACTTCGCTGGGCGGCAAGCTCTTCGACGAAGAGTTCTGTGCGAAGCACTCTGGACAGCTTTCTATTTGCACCCACGCCGTGGACTGCTCGGTTCGCTCGCTTTGGCAAGTGATCCAAGAGGCGGTAGACCAGGTAACGGGCGGCATCTCTTTGGCCGACATGATGAATGAGGATGAGCCGAAATCAAACGTCTCGTTCATGAGCGCACCCCCTTCCCGCGAGAAGGTGGGACACCGATAAAACATGGATAACCAAGTCACCGTTTTTCCGATAACGGTCAGTGAAAAGGCGATTGCCCAGCTCAAGCGAGTCTTGGCGAAGGATGGTCGTCCCGATGCATTCTTGAGGGTCGGCGTGAAGGGCGGCGGCTGCTCGGGTCTCGAATACGTGATGAAGGTGGATACGACCCACAAATCCATCGATCTGGAGATGGAGCAGGATGGCGTCACCATCGTCTGCGACGCCAAATCGGCGGTTTATCTGCGGGGATCGACCTTGGAATACACCGGCAACCTGATTGGGGGCGGATTCAAGTTCGATAACCCAAATGCGGGTCGATCCTGCGGATGCGGTACCAGCTTCACGCCCAAGAAAGCGGGCTAACTCAGTAGAGACGCGCGCCGTTGGGGACCGGGGAACTGGGTTGTGCCAACACGACTTCGCCCTCGGCGCGATCAAATCCGCACACCAAGACTTGGGATTCGAACCCGGCGATGCGTTTGACCGGGAAGTTCACGACGGCAACCACTTGTTTTCCCGGTAAATCCTCTAGGGCGTAGACTTTGGTGATCTGTGCCGACGTCTGTTTCATGCCGATTTCGGGACCGAAGTCAATGAAGAGTTTGTAGGCGGGCTTGCGCGCCTCGGGGAATGCCTCGGCCCGGACCACCGTCCCCACTCTCATTTCCACCTTTTCAAAGTCTCCGTACTCAATCATCGGTCCTATTATGTCGAGGCCTGAACTGACCTTTTGGGATTGCACGGAAGCTTATTTTTTAGGTTTCTGAACCTATCTGTCGGTTTACGACACAAAGTGGAAGGAAACTTGGTCCTAGGCCCCTTGGCGAGATATGAATCCACGGTTACACTGACTCAAACAATCTTGGTTGCGTGGTGAACGCAATGACATTGTTCTTTCGTCTCCGCTTCAAGTGTCGATCATGATGGCAAGCATTCGGAAACCCGTTTACGCTCTTATTACTGCCCTTGCGCTTGCCGCGGTCGCGTCAGCGGACCCCAAGGATTTTTCGGCGGACGTGAGTCCGGTTTTTCAGGGACTTTCCTCGGGAACGGGTGCGGTTCCGATGGCGGTTACCATCGAGAACAAGGGACCAGACGCGCGGGGTCAGATTATTGTGGGGGACGAAACGGCCAATGTTCGCTACCCCATCGACCTTCCCCATGGGGCAAAGAAGAGGGTCATCACCTATCCATCTCAATCGATGTACGGTGGGATGCCTCTGCAGTTTACGCTGGATACCAATCAGGGTCGAATGGAGATTCCTTTCGCACCCAATGCCAGCTATATCTACGGGGATTCCAATGTCTTCGCATTAATCGGCGACACCGCAGGAGATTTGGGCTTTCTTCGACAACCGTCTCGAAACGAAACGGCTGCCCCAGGGCAACCGGCAGCCCAAGCGTACTTTGACGTTTATTGCAAACCGGAGGATGCTCCCGACCGACCTATCGCCTTCGGAACCATTGCGGTAGTCGTGTTGGGCCCCGGTTCCGAGCGGCTTAGCGACGATAGCGTGAAGGCGTTGAAGATGTACACCCTCACCGGTGGCACCCTTCTCTTTGTCGGCGGCGCTTCCGCTCAGTTGCTCGACGACCGTCGGTGGGCAGACGTTATTCCAGGGGCGAACTTCAAAACGAAGACGACAACCGCACCCGGGTTCTTTGCCCAGATAGGAGGCTCACCCCTCAATGAGTCGTTTACCGTCTCGGCGGGGACGCCGAGAAATGCCTCTCGCACCTGGACTCGAGATGGGATGATGCTGGCCAGCGAGCGTCCGTGGGGCCTTGGGAAGATCGTCTTTATGGCCTTCAATCCCTTTGAGGATCCCTTCGTCCGGTGGCAAGGGCGGAGGAAGCTCTTTGCAAACCTCGGGCGACCGATGGACTTTGCCCGCTCGCGTGCGATGATCGGTCAGTACATGGTCTCTAACACGGACATGTACTACTCGGGCGCTTCGGTTCCCGCGACCTACAGCGGTCCGGTCACCGCGTATTCACCCTCGAATCGGATTCAGGATGACCCGTTCGACGTTGAGCTACCGAGTTGGTCGCGAGTTTTTTATATCCTCATCGCGTATCTCATCATCGTCGTCCCGGTCAACTTCATCGCCTTGCGCACATTGAAGAGAGGGGAATTGGCTTGGATAACGGCGCCGGTGATCAGTTTAGTCTTCGCCGGGATTTTCCTGAACCAGGCAAGCGAACTCTATTCTGCTCGACTCTCAACGGCAACTTCCGGTCTGATGATTGTTCAAGAAGGGATGGACGCTTCCCTCTTCGCCGGAAGAACCCAGATGTTCTTTCCGAATGGAGGCGCCTACGACCTCAAGCTATCGAACGTCGATGAATTAGCGGCTTCCGATCCCTATTCCTATCGCTACGAAGGGGGACCGAAGACGCAGATCGATCCGGTGGATACGGGCACGATTTTGGTGCCAGACCTACGTGCGTCAAATCTGGCTTTCGAAGAAATCGGATACCGTCAAATCTTCGAGAAGAGTAAGTTTCTCCAGGTTGAGCGGAACGGCGCTAAAGTTCGGATTACCAACTTGAGTGGGGCGAATATAACGTCGGGAGAGGTTTATTACAAAGGAGGCAGGGTGGCGTTTGCAGGTATCCCGGCGGGACAGTCCATAACGGCGCCTTTGCCCAGTCCGGGGAGTGCGAACAATCAGGGAGATTTGGTTCTTGCCAACACGGTTCGTAACCAAACGATGGCGATTATGTGCTTCGTCGAAAACGTGAAGCCAGGCCCGCAGATTGGAAACGAGGTTTCGAGCCGATCTCAAGTTCGCCTTGCCTACTTCTGCAATCCGGCGCAAGGAGCCGTTCAATGACAAAACTGTTTCGGACGCTCGTTACCGAAAACCCGATGATGATTGAGATCACTCGGTTCCGCCGAAAGTTTTTCGGCGGAAGTGCGAGCGCAAT
>MKRX01000026.1:41366-126738 GCA_001898035.1 Armatimonadetes bacterium 55-13 | reverse complement strand
TTGTTTGGAACTACCGAGAGTCGGCTTCCCCGATCATGCTGATCCTGTTGCAAACCGGGTTCTTCACGTTGATGGCGCCCGCGCTGCTTTATAACTCGATCGCAGGAGAAAGGGAGCGGCGCAGTTGGGATTTTCTTCTCGTGGCCCCGGTAACGCAGGCCCAAATCATTATGGGCAAATTTATGGGCGCCGCCACGGCGATCCTTTGCGCGGCCGTGGCATTTCTCCTGCCTATCGGAATCGGCGTCGCTTACTACCAACCCTACGTGGGCGGATACTACGGCGGCGGTTTCGATGTCGTCCAGCGATCGTTTCTGGCAAATATTAACGACATTTTAGAGGCGGAGCTTCTTTCCATCTCTTGGGGCTTGTTGCTTTGCGCGATCACGATTTTCTTTTCCGCGCGTTGCCGAAGAGGATTTATCGCGCTTGGCGTCACGCTCGCCTTTGTTCTTACCACGGTGATCATGTGGCCGGTCTTGGTGTCTAGCCTGGCGATGTCCGGGTTGGAACGGGAAGTGGCGTACTTCCTGCATCCCTTTTGGGTGCTCTCGATGATGTTCCGCGAGGGGGGTGGGTATGACCGTGAGATGGTGGCATCGTTTGATTGGCTCCACGGCATCCCCCAGATCCTTCTCTATCTCGGATTTACAATCGCCTTCCTCGTGTGGGCGGAGCTCACGGTGCGCTTCGCCGACAACGAAATGAAATTTATCCCTAAACGAAAAGATGCTTGAAGTAAAGAACCTTCGCAAAGAGTACGGCGGCCTGACGGCGGTGAGAGGGATCAATTTCACCCTTCAACCGGGCGACATTTTTGGATTTATCGGCTCCAATGGCGCCGGGAAAACCACGACCATTCGAATGATTTCCACGCTTCTGGAACCGACCAGCGGCACCGCCATCCTCAATGGCGCGGATGTGCGACGAGACCCGATGGCGGTGCGGCGCATGATCGGCTATATGCCGGACTTCTTCGGTCTCTACGACGACGTTAAGGTTTGGGAGTACCTGGATTTCTTCGCCGCGATCTACCAAGTTCCGGTGCGAGAGCGTCCCGCGATTATCGATAACGTTCTTGAGTTGACGGATCTCACGGTCAAGAAGAACGCGTTTGTACAGTCGCTCTCGCGTGGTATGCAGCAACGTCTTTGCTTGGCGCGGTGTCTGGTGCATGACCCGCAACTCTTGCTCTTGGACGAGCCGGCATCGGGTTTGGACCCGCGCGCTCGCGCCGAGTTGAAAGAGTTGATTGCCGAACTTGGCCGGATGGGCAAGATCGTCATCGTCTCCTCTCACATCCTTCCCGAGCTCGCCGACTTTTGCAATACGGTGGGGATCATCGAAAAAGGCGAGTTGTTGGCCTTCGGTCCGGTATCTCAGGTGGTTCAGGGACTGCATCCGGTTCGAGTTCTCCGCGTTCGTTACCTGGGAACGAATGGAGATCTGAAGCACTTTGTGGAGGCCCAGCAGCACGTTCAGACGGTCGAGCTTGCGGGTGACGGAGAACTTAGAATCGAATTTGACGCGGATGAGGAACAACAGGCGGCCCTCCTTGCCAAGATCGTTTCGGCGGACTTTAAAGTCGTTGGTTTTCGGGAAGAGGAAGCCGATCTGGAAGACGTCTTCTTGAAACTTACGACGGGAGCGGTGAACTAAGATGGAGGTAGGGCGATGCAATTAGCGAGTTGGCTTCGGGAGTGTTCGTCTTGCTACATTGGCAACGCCACCGCCAAGCGGGACTATCGCGTTCAACTACGCGGAAATCGCGCTGTTCTGCTCTGGACGCTGTACCTCATCGTCCTGATCGGGTTTGCTATGGCAGTCTATGGCAATACGATGCAGGTATCTCGACAGAGCATCGTCTCGGCTCAGTCGAGCCTGCGCTCGTTTTACCAGTCGGTCATGATTTTGCTGGCGGGAGTGGTGGTGGTGATTACCCCCGCGCTCACCGCTGGGGCCATCGTCATGGAGCGCCAGCGGCACTCTCTTGACTTGGTTTTCTCCGCGCCAGTTAAACCGAAATATCTCCTGATCGGAAAAATGATTAGCAGCTATCGCTATACGTGGATGCTGCTGATTTTGTCCCTTCCGGTGACTTCGGCTTGCGTTGTCCTCGGGGGTGCTACGTGGTCTGACGTGATTTCGGCGTACATCATTTTGTCGCTGAACGCCCTGATTTACACTTCCATCGCCCTCCTGCTCTCGACTTTGGCCCGACAGCCGGTTTCGGCAGTCATCTGGAGTTATGTTGCGGCCATTGGCTACTCCATTTTCTCGGCGGCGTTCGTGGGTTCTTCCGCTTTCTCTATGGGCTTTGGTCGGACCATGGAAATGCCGTTTGTGGTGACTCTGAACCCATTCTTCGTTGTACAGTCGGCGCCGAGTTTTACGACGTGGCAGGGACACCAGATTCCGAACTGGATTCTGGGAGGCATTACGGCGCTGCTGTTTTCTAAATTAATGCTTTTGGGGGCGGGTTCGGCACTCTCTGGATATGGGTCGCCCGAGACGAAGAGTCTTCGCATTCACTGCTGGATCTATTCGGGCCTGGCCTTTGCCCTTTATGGCTACGCCGCTTCCGCTTCCGTCAGCCGCATCGTTCACATAACCGGTCGAACTGGCCCCGGATTCACCTCCTCAGTTTCTTCATCCACCTCATGGGAGAGCGGCGTGAACCAGATGTTTGGCTGGATTCTTATGGCAATGGTCGTGTTTCTACCGGCGATCACTTGTTATGGACGAGATGGGGAACGCAAGTTCTGGCCAGATGGACTATTTTCTTGGAAGGCGACGTTCTTGGGCACTCCGGCGGGCGCGCTCCCGTTCATATACGGAATTGTGCTGGTTGGGTTTTTCAGCCTCAATCTGGTCTACGGTCAGATCGGCAGCACGGCCATGGGTTTCTCCATCCTCTTCTGGGCTTTAGCGTTTTGGACGTTCATGTGGTCACTGGGACGGTTGGCCAGCAGCTTTAACTCGGGATTGCGGTCAGCCCGCGCCCTCCACTTCACGTTGATGATGATGCTCATCGCGCTGCCGGTTCCGTTTTTGAGCGCGCTTTCGACGTTCGACAGCGATAGTTCGAGCATCTGGGATATCTACATTCTTCGACCCATCCTCGGTTCTCACGATAACTCTGGGTACGCATGGGTCATGGGTGGCATCATGATTGTCGCCGCTTTTCTCGTCACGGCTATCGCCACAGTCCTCGGCGCGCGTAAAGGATCTATAGAAGCGAAGGGAGCAGCATGAAACTTGACCTTGGAAACTTGAAGCGGTTTGAAAGACGGGTACGTCTTGTTCGGTCCTGGCGAGGGCT
The DNA here is from genome assembly GCA_001898035.1 of Armatimonadetes bacterium 55-13. Lineage (GTDB taxonomy): Bacteria > Armatimonadota > Fimbriimonadia > Fimbriimonadales > Fimbriimonadaceae > 55-13. The sequence continues at coordinate 123,416 of MKRX01000026.1, read as the reverse complement.
CGCAATGGGGCTTTGCGTCGGGGCGGCTGCCTCCACGGTCTGGGCGGTACTGGATTGGACAGGCGTGGCCTACACCGACTGGACGAAGATGGGTTTGGTGACCGCGGGGGCCGGACTTCTTGGGCTCGTATTGGGCTTCCTGCTCAAGGTTCCGACCAAGGCGCTGTCCGATAGCATCGATCGCCGAGGTGGACTAGAAAACCGTTTGACGACGTCTCTGGAGATCGAGGGCGAAGGTCACTTTGAGAGCGCTCTGAAGGATGATGCCGTCGATAAGCTTCAGCATCTCAAGCCCAAGCAACTGTATCCGTTTAAACTTGGTCGCTGGCAAGCGTCGGCGGTGATGCTTTGCCTTCTGGCCTCCACCATTTTCTTGTTAGGCAACTCCCCGATCCTCAAGAGCCCCGAAGCGCGTAAAGAAGAGGCCGAGGTGAAGAAACTGGGGCAGTCCGTGGAGCGGATCGCCCGACCGGTGACCGAACCTCAAAACGCTTCGGAAATGACGCCGGAGGAGAAACGGCTGGCCGATGAACTCCGAAAACTTCAACAAGATTTAGAGAAGGCCCGGATCAACAAGGAAGAGGCGCTCCAAAAGACTAACGAACTCTCCAAGAAGGCCGAGGAGCTGACGAAAGAGCGGGCGAAGATGACCGAGGATAGCCTCTCCAAGGCAGAGTCGGCATTTGAAAAACTCCAGAAAGCCGAGATGGAGAAGAACGGCATCAAGATGGATCCCGAAGCGATGCGGGAACTCAGCAAGATGTCCGCTAGCGATCGGCAAAACATGCAGAAGCAACTGGAGCAGCGCAAGCAAGAACTCCAGGAGAAGAAAGCCGAACTCAAGTCCAAGCTCGACCAGATCAAAAAAGATCTCAAGAACCCCAACCTGACGCCTGAGCAAAAGAAGGCTCTGGAGGCGATGCAAAAGCAGATTGAGGAGATGTTAAAGAAGCTGGAAAAGGAACTGGCGGAGCTTCAGAAAGAGATCGAAAACCTCATGAACAGCGAGAAAATCCAAGAGCTTCTCAAGAAGATCATGGATCACCCGGCCATGAAAGAAATCCAAGAGATGATGGCCAAACTCGCCAAGGAAGCCCAGGGTCAACAAGAAGGCAAGGCGCCCACGCTGACGAAGGAAGATATCGAAGCGATGAAGGAGAAGATCAAGGAGCTGAAAAAGCAGCTTGAGGAATTGGCAGATCAACTCCAAGATCCCGAGGCGATGGACGAGTTTATGAAACAGATGATGGAGGCGATGAAGAATGGAGGCGGGATGTGCAAGAACGGCGGCCTCTGCTTCGGCCTTGGATCGCTCCTCGGTTTAGGAATGCCCATGCCCGGACCGGACAACGATGTGATGCTGTTCGATACCGGCAAGGTCAACCATAACAAAGACGGCAAGGCCGGGCAAGGAAACACGAACTTGACGCAGATCAAGGGTGAGCGACGCGATACGGGCGAGGAAGCCTACATCGAGATTAAAGGTCCGACCACGGTCGGGACCCGAACTTCGGTCAAATACACCAAGGTGCTGCCCAGCTACAAGAAGAAGGCGGAGGAGGCGATCGATAAAAAATCGATTCCGAAGCAACACGAGAAGCGGGTGAAAGAGTATTTCGATAGTCTGACCAGCGGAAAGTAGATCCATCGGATTCAGAGTGTGACGAATGGTCGCCCCGTCGGAATAGCCGGGGTGGGTAGGGAGTTTTATGGCAAGCGACATCAACGCAGAGTGGTTTAAATCGACGTTTAGCGCAGTTCGGACGGAAGTTCAACGGGCCATCGTGGGACAAGACGACATCGTGGACAACGTCCTGGTGGGGCTCGCCGCAAATGGTCACGTTCTCTTGGAAGGCATGCCGGGCCTGGGTAAGACGCTTCTGGTCCGCTCGCTTTCCAAAGCGCTCTCTTTGGACTTTTCTCGAATCCAGTTCACTCCCGACATGATGCCAGCCGACGTCACCGGCACGAACATCTTGTCTCAATCCGACGGTGGCGCCCGCGCCTTCGAATTCCGGCGGGGACCGATCTTCGCCAACATCGTCCTTGCCGACGAAATAAACCGCGCCACTCCGAAAACTCAGTCTGCCATGTTAGAGGCCATGCAGGAACGTTCAGTGACGGTCGGGGGCAAGAAGCACGAACTGCACGAGCCGTTCTTGGTGATGGCCACCCAGAACCCGGTCGAGCAGGAAGGCACCTATCCCCTTCCTGAGGCCCAACTCGACCGATTCTTCTTCAAACTCATCGTTCCGTATCCAACCAAGGCAGAACTTGCCGAGGTTGTCAATCGCACGACCGGAGGGGATCTGGCTGAGCCGCTGGCGGTGGCGAGTGCGGACGATGTGCTCAAGATGCGCTCCATCGTCCGAGAGGTTCCCATCGCTCAAAACGTCTTGGACTACGGCCTTTCGTTGATCGTTGGGACTCACCCAGAGGGTGAGGGTTCGACACGGATCGCCGAGCGGTATTGTCGCTTTGGCTCCTCTCCGCGCGGGGCGCAATCGCTCATTACCGCGGGCAAGGTATACGCCCTGTTGGCCGGTCGCTATAACGTTGCCAAGGAAGACTTGAAGAAGGCGGCCAAGCCGGTCTTGCGGCACCGCATACTGCTCAACTTCGAAGCGGAAGCGGATGGCATGACGGCGGACAAGGTGATCGATGAAGTGATCACGGCGGTAGAAGCCGGAGACCGAGACCCGATTCGAGTGTGATGAAGTTTGGTCATCCGCCGAGTTGGGTCACGGAGGCGATCCGATGATCGCTGCCATGGGGCTAGAACCTCGAGAGTTCCGCCTGCTGGATGGCTTGCGTCTCAATCCGCGAAAGTCGTTTACCGGCAAGATCCGAGGCGAACGCTTGACTCAACGAAAGGGGATCTCCATCGAGTTCAGCGACTACCGCGATTACACCGATGGCGACGATCTGAGGCATCTTGACTGGAACGTCCTCGCCCGATTGGAAACGCCAATCATGAAGACGTATCGGGACGAGGAAGACCTTGCCGTCCATCTCATGATCGATGCCTCGGTCAGCATGGATTTTGGCGAACCGACCAAGTTCTCGACTGCCCAGAAACTGGCTTGTGCTCTGGGATATATTGGACTCTCCGCCGGAGACGCCATCTATCCACGGCTACTTGGCCCGAGAAGACCACCCACGCCCGCGCTCCGGGGTCGCTCTAGCTATCCGCGACTCGTGAAATGGGCGGATTTCGAGATCATGGAGGGGGAACCCTCTACGGGCCTCTCGGCTTCGCTCCGTCAATTTGCCAACTCCTCGGCTCGAACAGGCTTGGTCATCCTACTCTCGGACGGCCTCGATCCTGAAGCGGCGAGCGCGCTTCGGGTGCTTGGCGGTCGTGGCCATGAGGTGCTGTTTCTTCAGATTCTGAGCGATATTGAACTCGACCCGGACTTGGAAGGCGACCTGCGCCTCCTTGACTGCGAGGGTTCTGGAACGGTGGAAATCACTGCCAACGGATTTGCGCTCAAGGAATATCGCGAAAACCTGGAGAAACACAACGCGGCGATTCGAGACACCCTGCTCCGTGTGGGTGGGCGGTACGCTTTGATCGATTCCAAAGCCGGTCTGGACTATGTCCTAAAAGACGTTTTGAAGCGTGAGGGGTGGGTGCTCTGATATGAATCTTCAGAACCTGGGTGCGCTCCTCTGGTTGATTCCATTGGCGGGCATCATCATCGTGCTGTACCTGCTGAGGATGCGTCGAAAAGACGTCAAGGTTCCGGCATCCTTCCTTTGGCCCCAGCGTACGGAGGAGATTCGGGCGAACGCGCTTTTTCAGCGGCTGCGTTTCTCTTGGCTTCTGGTTCTGCAGCTTTTGGCACTGGGATTGGTTGTCTTTGCCCTGGCCCGGCCCCAGACGCAGCAACGCGGTCTGACCGGTGAAGTCACCGTTTTTGTGGTGGATGCCTCCGCGAGCATGGGGGCGACCGATATCAGGCCCTCCCGATTCGACGAGGCCAAAAAACTGGTTCGCGATGCCTTGGATTCCGCTCGACCAGGAGATCGGATCGCTCTTATTGAAGCCGGACCGAATCCCAAAGTTATCTTTCCCCTGGGGAACGATGCGCCCAAGCAGAAGGCCGCCATGGACGCCATGGTTCGCTCCGACGCCGACGTGGATGTTGGAGAGGCACTGAGATTGGCGGCGGCCCTGGTGGGCAGCGAGACCTCCGCGAGAATTGTGTTGCTCTCGGATGGCGTGTTCGAACCGGTCAAAGACTTCTCGCACGGAAAGGCCTCGCTGGTCTACAAGATGATCGGCAACAACGATTATAACTTGGCGATCTCCGCCCTGGGACTTGCAGATACAGGGCAGGGAAGACAGTTGTACGTTTCCGTGAAGAATCCAAGCGGCAAGGCTCTGCCCGGCACGGTCAATCTTTATGCCGACGGCAAACTCATCGATTCGGAGAAAATTCAGGTCGCGACCGGGAAGGCCTGGGGAAAGACGCTGGCTGCGCCCAGTGGAGCGAACGTTTTTGAAGCGAGGTTAGAAGCCGACGACTTCCTCAAGTCCGACAATTACGCCGTAGCCCTTGGGTCCCCGGGAGCGTCGCTTCACGTCCTGCTCGTGGGTAAAGGCGACTTTTTCTTGGAAAAGGCGTTGGCGCTCGATCCGCGCGTGACTCTGGACCGAGCCGACAAGGTTCCGGTGGATGTGCAAGGTAACGGAACCAGTGGCGCTTACGATATCGTGGTCTTTGACGGCGTGGAAGAGTCGCCTGTAAAGGCGCGAGGCGTTTTGACATTTGGACGCGCGGGCGGTCCGTCACCGGTTACGGTGGAAGGCGCAGCCAAAGGCATGAGCTTTGTGTCCTCGGAGACAAACAAACTTATGGACGGGGTGGATCTGAACGGCGTCTATATCGACGGTGGGCAGAGGGTGAAGCCGAAAGCCGAAGGGCGCGTGATGGCAACCGGAAGCTCGGGACCGCTCATCGTTGCTTCTAGCGGGAACGAAAAGCGTCACCTTTATCTGGCCTTTGCGCCGCTTCAGTCCGACTTTCCGCTCAGCGTCAGTTTTCCCATTTTTATCGCCAATGCCCTGGATTACCTAGCGGGGGACACTTCGGCCAATGTCCTGGCGGTGAAGGCGGGGCAAACGTTTAGCGTTCCCGCCTCATCCGAAGCGACCTTGAAAGGTCCTGACAATCGATCGGAAAAAATTCCTTTAGCGAATGGAAGCGTCGTCGTTCGTGAGGCCAAGACGGTTGGCAAATATCAACTTAACGTCGACGGCAAAAATAAGACGGTGTACGCCAGCCTTCGTAGCGATCGGGAGTCAAGAATCGCTCCTGAGATGGACTTGGATTTGGGCGGGGGACAAGTGAAGGCGATTGAATCTCCCATGCGGTTTGCCGATTTCTGGCGGCCCCTTCTTATGCTGTGTCTCCTGGTTCTGGCCGGGGAATGGTGGTTGTACGCGAGGAAGAGCTGATGCGATTTACCCAGCCCACATGGCTCCTACTCCTCATTCCCGTGGCCATCGGGCTGTACTATAGCTGGCGCCACATTCATGGCATGGCGAAGGCGCGGAAACGTTGGGCGATCGGCCTTCGATTCCTTCTCGTCACGGCGTTGGTCGTGGCACTTGCGGGACCGGAAGCACGGCGACCCAACAAGGGCGTCTGCACCATGTTCCTCCTGGATCGAAGCGACTCCATCACGGGCGAAGAGATCAAGAAGGGCGAGAAGTTTGTGGACGAGGCGATGCAAAAGCTGGGGCCCGAAGACGCCGCCGGATTGATCGTCTTTGGTAAAGAGGCCGTCATCGATACCGCTCCCGGCGGTCGAAGGACGTTGGGCAAGGTGCTCAGCAAAGTGGATGGCAGTTCCTCCGATTTGGCTGGAGCGATTCGGCTGGCGAGCGCGACCTTTCCCGATGGCAAGGCGCGTCGCATCGTAGTCTTGAGCGATGGTAACGAGACTTCTGGCGATGCCGCCGAGGCGGCACAGGTTGCGGCCACCGACGGCGTCGGAATCGATTACGTGGCGCTTGGGCTGGAAGGTAAGCAAACCGAAGTCTCCGTGGTTGATATGCAGACCCCAGACGAGGTTCGCGTCGATCAACCCTTCGATATGCGAGTGGTGGTGGATTCCACCGTCGCGACCCGGGGAACACTCGAACTCGACCGCGACGGCAAGCTCATCAAGACCGTGCCGGTAACGCTAACCGCCGGTCGAAACGCCATCGTCGTCAGCGATAAGCTCGCCCAAGCTGGGTTTAGCCGATACCGAGCCACGTTGAAGGTGGAGGGCGATCATGACAACCGAAACAACGTGGGAATGGGATTTGTCGTCATTCGTGGCAAGCCCCGGGTCTTGGTGCTCCAAGAGGACGTCAACCGCACCGAACTGACCCACGCACTGCAAAAGGCTGGAATCGATATTGACCTGGGAGGACCGGGCGGCCTTCCGACACGCCCCGAGCAGATTCAGCGCTACGATGCGGTGATCTTCAACGACATCAACGCGGCTTCCATTACGGAACCGCAGATGAAGATCATGCAATCCGCGACACGGGATAGCGGCGTCGGATTCGCAATGATTGGCGGCGAGAACTCCTTCCTGCCCGGAGGCTACTATGGCACTCCGGTGGCGGAGATTCTGCCGGTGGACTTGAATATCCGCCAACGCAAATCGTTCCCCAGCACCTCGGTCCTGATCATCGTGGACTGTTCGGGAAGCATGGGCGCGATGGAGGACGGGCAACAAAAAATCCGCCTCGCGGCAAAGGCGGCGGAAGAAACGGTGAAACTCCTGTCGCCGATGGATCGCATTGGGGTGGCGGGCAGTTCGGACGGTATCGAATTTGTAGCCCCGATGCAGCCGCTTTCCGACAAAATGGCGGTGATCAATCAAGTTCGCAGGCTGGATGTAACGGGCGGAGGTATCTATATCGGGCCCTCGGTGGAAGCGGCTGAACCCATTCTGCGTAAAGAACCCTCGAAGGTACGCCACTTCATCCTGCTAGCCGACGGCGCGGATAGCACCGATTGGCGAGACGCCATGCAGCGCGTGTCGTCCATGTTTGCCGATAAGATCACCACCACCGTGGTGGCGATTGGCGACGGCCCCTTTGTCCCGCAATTGCGGCAGTTGGCCAAGATGGGAGGAGGAAGATTTTATCTGGCGGACCGAGCCAGAAAGCTGCCCGCCATCTTTACTCAGGACGCAGCCATCATGTCTCGGTCTGCGATTGAAGAGGGCGCATTCTTCCCCAAAGTGACGGCGGGAGAGGAGATCTTGCGCGGCATCGATTCAATGCCTCCGCTCTTGGCCTACTGTTTGACCGATGCCCGACCGTTGGCCAAGGTGGGCATGCGAACTAAGAAGGACGATCCACTCTTAGCGACCTGGCAGTATGGGCTAGGAGCTTCGCTCGCCTTCACTTCTGACGCTCAGTCTCGTTGGGCTAAGAGTTGGGTGGGTTGGGAAGGTTTTCAGGCGTTTTGGTCGCAAGCGGTCCGCGCCATCAGTCGCCGTGCCACTCGCAACAACTATCAAGTTTCCGTTCGACAAGATGGCGGAAAGGGCCAGATTGAAATGAAAGGCTATGATCGCTTGGGCAACCCCCTTAGCGGTGAAAATGCCACCGTTCGCATCGCGTCTCCGGATGGTCAATCTAAGGAAGTTACGCTCAGTCAGCAGGCTCCCGGCCTGTTCACGGGTTCATTCGATGCATCCGCCCTCGGCTCTTACATCGTTACCGTCGCCGAGAAGGATCCGAATGGCGGGATGCGCGTAAGCTCCAGCGGGTTCTCCGTTCCGTATCCGCCGGAGTATCGCAGCTTCCGCCCGAATCGCCCCTTGCTCGATCAGGTCTCCAAGCTCACCAAGGGGCAAGAACTCAAGAATCCGTTGGACGCCTTGCGACCGGTGCCTGACCCTGGCGTGTCGATTCGTGAATTGTGGCCCTTGTTCGTACTCTTGGCCGCCCTAATGATCCCGTTGGACGTGGCGGTAAGGCGATTGGCGTTGCCATTGGCGGAGATCTTCTCTAAGATTTGGGTTCGCATCCGAACCCGCCGCGAGGTCGAGGTCAAGCAGGTGGAAGTGGTCGGTCGTTTGCAGCAGGCAAAGCAAAGGGCGAAGACGGGAGGGGACGGCGCCGAATCGCCTGGCCCGGTGACGCCGCCCGCGCAGCGACCCAACGTGACCCCGCCGTCTCGTCCCGCTCCCACCAACCGGGCGGGGACCTCGGCAGGGACCAGTCTTTTGGAAATGAAACGGAAGAAGAAGGAAGAGGAAAACAAGTAGGCATCGAACGTGCCTGCCTGGGCCCCGGGAGCCACCAAATTCCCTTCAAACTTAATTGACCTGCCGTAGACAAAGCGACCCGCGCCAAGTAATCTCCCCCACATGGCAGACAAGCTGCGTTGGGGCATTTTGGCCACCGGTTCGATTGCGAATCAGTTCGCCAATGGATTAAAGGTTTCGAAGACGGGAGAGTTGGCGGCGGTTGGCTCGCGAACGATTGAGAAGGCGACGGAGTTCACCGACAAGCACGGCGGCAAACCTTACGCCTCTTACCAAGAAGTTCTGGATGACCCCAACGTGGACGCGGTCTACATTGCCACCCCCCACGCCATGCACTCCGAATGGACCATCAAGTGCGCGGAGGCGGGCAAGGCGATCCTTTGCGAGAAGCCGTTTACGCTGAACGCGATCGAGGCGGAGAAGGCCCTGAAGGTGGTGAAGGAGAAGGGCGTTTTCTTCATGGAGGCGTTCATGTATCGCTGCGCGCCCCAGACCCGCAAGCTGGTGGAACTCTTGGGCGAGAAGGCGATTGGTAAGATCTGCGCGATCAATGCCGAGTTCGCTTTCCATGCCGGGCACGATTGGAACAACTTCCGGGCGACCAACGAGGGCGGCGGCGGTGGTCTGATGGATGTGGGCACCTACTGCGTTTCTCTTGCCCGACTGGTGGCGGGCGTGGAGCCCGACCGATGCGAGTTCTCGGCGTATTTGGGCGAGAAGGGTTACGACGAGTGGGGCAATGGCATTCTCCACTTCCCGAACGACATCACGATGGCCTTTGGCTCCGGCGTTCACCTGAACATGCGAAACGATGCGCGCATTTATGGCGAGAACGGTTCGATCTGGATCGAGAGTCCTTGGAAGTGTTCCAAGGGCGCGAAGTTGGTCTTGCAGCGCAAGGGGCAAGATCCGGAAGAGTTCGATTTGGGCGTGACGAACGACGAGCTTTATGGCATCGAGGCGGACTCGGTTGCGGCGTTCGTGGAAGCAAAGGAATGCCCCTACATGAGCGTGGCGGATACCCTTGGTCAGATGAAGACCTTGGACGCGTTGCGAAAGAGCGCAGGACTGCACTTTAAGGGAGAGATGGAAGCGTGAAATACGGCCACATCGCACATATCGAGAAGCCGATTTCGCGAATTGTCGCGGGAACGGACTTTCTGTTGGGTCAGCCCAAGGACACTTCGTTCGAGGCCTATGACGTGTTTTGGGAGCAGGGCGGTCGGGCGTTTGATAGCGCTCACTGCTACGGCGAAAACAGCCGCGTCTTCGGCGAGTGGATCGCCTCGCGCGGAGTGGCCAAAGAGACAGTCTTTCTGGATAAAGGCTGCCATCCTTACGGCAGCCCGCGCGTGACGCATGAGGACATGCTGAGCGACATTCAGCAAAACCACGAGAAGTTGGGCGTGGAGTACACGGACCTCTTCGTCCTCCACCGCGACGATCCAGAAGTGCCGGTGGGCGAGATTGTGGATTGGCTGAACGAGTTCAAAGACCAGGGGCTGATTGGCGCGTTTGGTGGCTCCAACTGGGCGCATGAGCGCATTGCGGCGGCGAACGACTACGCGGCGAAGAATGGCAAGCAAGGGATGTCTCTGAACAACCCCAACATGACCTTGGCGCATAACTCGGAACCCCTCTGGGGTGGGTGTTTGACCATTGGGATTGAGGGGCGGAAGTGGCATGAAGAGAACCAGTTCCCGCTCTTTGCGTGGTCTTCTATGGCACGCGGTTACTTTGCGCATACCACCGATGCGGACGTGGTGCGAGCCTACGATAACGACATAAGCCGAGCGCGACGCGAACGGGCCGAAAAGCTGGGCGCGGAGAAGGGCGTAAGTGCGATGATGATCGCGATGGCTTGGGTACTGAACCAACCGTTCCCCACCTTTGCGCTGGCGGGCATTCGGACGCCGGATCAGGCGCGGGAAGGGGTGAAAGCGGTGGAGATCGAGCTGACTCCGGCGGAGCTGTCTTGGCTGGAAACAGGCGAGTAGATTCTTCTTCAAAGGTCGAGGCGAGCGCGGTCACGCGAACGCCTCGACTTGTTCTTTCTAATCCTGCGAAAGAGTTGTAGAATCGGCCCATGTCGATTCCTGATTCTTGGAAAGATCATTTAGGCTCTTGGAAGGGCACTTATAAGCTGCACCGATCCTGGTTAGAGGGAGATAAGAAGGTGGTGGAGTGCAAGAGCTCTCTCCATTTGGATTCCGACCCGAGACGTGCCTATGCCACGCTGGTCTACACCTGGGAAGTCGATGGCGATCAACACGAGGGCACTATGTTGCTTTGCTATAGCAAGAAAGCTAAGCGAATGGAAATTGGCTGGTCGGACTCGTGGCACCAGAACACCGGCGTCTTCTTTGCCACCGGGCCAGAAGCGGACGACGGATCGTTTCTTTGCAAGGGCTCTTACAAGGCAGGCGACCAGACCTGGGGTTGGACCATTAGCATCGCGTTTGCAAAGGATCGACTGATCGTCAAAATGGACAACGTGGAGCCTGGCGGCAAGGCGGATTGGGCAGTGGACTCGGCGTACAAGCGAGACGCATAGTCTTTCACGATTACCGAGTCTTCATCTCCGCCTTTGCCATGCGTTTGACCAGGGCGATCTGCCCCACGTGGTATGCGGTGTGGATGGCAATTTGGGTGAGCTTTTCCATCGCTTTGTCATCGTCCTCCATGGCATGTTCAAATGATTCATCAGTGGTCATTTGGTGAGCGCGATTGAGGTTGGCCAAGAACGATTCTCTTACGGTGAGCCATTCCTCGGGAGGTGGAACGTGCCAGTCATCCTTATAGATGTTGGCGGAGGGTCGCTTTTCTCCGTTGAGTCGAGCGAGCCAGAGGCGGTTCCAGAAATCGCAATGCCACACGTTGGTGGCCATGGAGTAAGGACAGCCGGCCGGGATGAAGCAGGCAATGTCCGATTTGACATTCACCAGCCGTTTGCAATCCGCAAAGTCTCGGCCCTCAATGATCTGCTTAAAAACCTCGGCAAGAATATTGCGGTCCATATTCCTATCAGACGCAGGGTTACTCCCGGGCGATTTCAGATAAGTTCATTCCCCGTCTGCCGGGAAATTCTCATGCAATGTTCTTGCGGTTAATAATTCTAGCCTGCGCAAGGGTAAAACCGAGGGAGCATGGCAGATCTCGCATCGTTGAAGATGAACGCTCCTTCGAACCGCCTTCGCGGTTCTCTTCCCAAAGTTGGAATTCGACCGACCATCGACGGGCGCTATGGTGGCGTTCGGGAATCTTTGGAGGGCTTCACGATGGCGTTGGCGGAGGCCGCGGCCAAGCTGATCTCGGAGAATTTACGGCACGCCTGCGGGCTGCCGGTGGAGTGCGTGATCTCGGATACGTGCATCGGTGGAGCGAGCGAAGCGGCTAAGTGCGCGGAGAAGTTCGACCGCGAAGGGGTTGGCGTCTCGCTGACGGTTACGCCTTGCTGGTGCTATGGCTCCGAGACGATGGACATGGACCCGCTGCGACCGAAGGCGATTTGGGGCTTTAACGGAACCGACCGACCCGGCGCGGTTTATCTGGCGGCGACGCTTTCCGGTCACGCGCAAAAGGGGCTTCCGTGTTTTGGCATCTATGGCCGAGACGTGCAGGATCTGGGCGATACCAACATCCCGGCTGACGTTCAGGAGAAGATCCTTCGGTTTGCTCGCGCGGGCATTGCGGCGGCCTCCATGCGGGGCAAGAGTTACCTGGCGATGGGCGGCGTTTCCATGGGGATCGCGGGCTCGATCGTCGATCAGAATTTCTTCGAGAGCTTCCTGGGAATGCGGGTCGAGACGATCGACATGACCGAGTTTGTGGGTCGGATGAACAAGGGGATCTACGATCAGGAAGAGTACACCCGCGCCCTGGCGTGGGTTCGCGCCAACTGCGCGGAAGGGAAGGACTGGAACCCCGAAGACAAGCAGCGCAGTCGAGAGACCAAGGATCAGGACTGGGAGACCTGCGTGAAGATGGCGCTGATCGCCCGCGACCTGATGATTGGCAACCCCAAACTCGCCGAGATGGGTTACCACGAGCAATCGGAAGGACACAACGCGATTGCCGGCGGATTCCAGGGGCAGCGACAGTGGACCGACCACTTCCCGAACGGCGACTTCTTGGAGGCGATTCTCTGCACCTCGTTCGACTGGAATGGCATTCGCCAGCCGTTCATGGTGGCCACGGAGAACGACTCGCTGAACGGTGCCTCGATGCTGTTGGGCAACCTGTTGACGGGGACCACGCAGATGTTTAGCGACGTGCGAACCCACTGGAGTTCCAAGTCGATCAACCGCGTGACGGGCAAGGCGGAGGACCCGGTGCTGCACCTGATCAACTCGGGGCCATCGCCGCTGGACTTCACCGGCGAGATGACGGATGCCAACGGCAAGCCCACGATCAAACCTTGGTGGGAGATGTCGGCGGAGGACGCGGCGGCCTGTTTGGACGCCACGCTTTGGTGCGCTTCCGACTTGGGTTACTTCCCGGCAGGCGGTTGGTCTACGGACTTTACGACCAAGGGCCGGATGCCGCTGACGATGTTCCGCATCAACTTGGTTAAGGGTCTGGGGCCGGTTCTCCAGATCGCCGAGGGATTTGCCGTCAACCTTCCGGCAGACGTTCACCAAGCATTGGACGAGCGCACCAACCCCACCTGGCCCACCACCTGGTTCGCTCCCCGGTGCGATGGCAAAGAAGGCGCGTTTAAGGACGCTTACACGGTGATGCTGAACTGGGGCGCCAACCACGGAGCGATCTCGCACGGCCACATCGGCGCGGACCTGATCACCTTGGCGTCCATGCTTCGCATTCCGGTGGACATGCATAATGTGGCGGACGACCTGATCTACCGCCCGGCGGTGTGGTCACGATTCGGGGGCGGCATCGACCCGGTCGGCGCCGACTTCCGGGCGTGTTCGACGTATGGTCCGCTTTATGGATGAGGATAGTTAGTCCGCCATCATGGGGATCGAGATGTCAATCATCCATGATGGCTATCATGGTCGAAGAATCTAATGTCCAAACTCCCTGAAGATCCTAAACGTATTGTTCAGCTACTCGAACGAGCATGCAAAGATCATGACCTCGCGAGATATGTTCTTACTGAATCAAAGGCGTTATATGTGGACGCATACAGTGATTATGGGATCGACTATTACACGCTTTCTCTTGAGGTGCCGTTCGAATTATTCAATGAGATCGAAGGCGAAGTTGAAAATCTACAAGCATTCTTAACGCCCAAGGCCGAAAAATTCACAAAGGACTGTTCTGACGGCCGAATAACAAATGTATCTATTTCTTTGGATTTGGAGGCACCCCTTGATTGGAGAAGTAGTGCCAACCCTAAAGCCGTCTCAGCTTCCGATGCTGAGCGAATCTGGAAGCAAGGATACTTTCGCCTTTTCATTAGTCATGAATCTGTACATCGCGAGAAAATTTCCACACTGAAGACTTCGTTAGCTAAGCGTTTTGTCGATGGATTTGTTGCACATAGGGACATCCAGCCGTCGTTGGAGTGGCAAAAGGAAATATCACTTGCCTTAGCTAGTTGTCATGCGATCGTAGCTATTCACACCGACAACTTCTGTAACTCAGTTTGGTGTATGCAAGAAGTCGGATGGGGTTTGGGGCGTGGTGTATTGGTTCAGCCCATTAAGGTTGATATCGATCCAAAAGGTTTTTTAGCCTCCACGCAAGCACTGATTGGATCGCTAGACTCGGATGCAAGCATCCGTGAACTTCGAGATCATTTGATTAGCACTTTTTTTCGAAATCATCAAACGCGACGGCAGATGCTCGAGCCCCTGATCCTCTCGTTTGAGCATACGATTCACGAACAAGCATTCAAAGAAGTAGTCGAGTTGCTGGAGAAGGCACCGGATCTGCCGGGAGAAGTCCTCCGCAGATTGCAGGCCTCGTCAAAGAAGAAGGAGAGCTTTCCTAAAGAACTTGAATTGAGAATCAATGCTCTTCTTGCTAGACACAATGTTTCGTTATCTCAATCTGCACCAATGGATGAATATGACCCGTTTGCGGATTGATTACACATTCACTCGAACTAGCCCTTCTCGACAAACTTCTTCAAGGCGTCGAGTCTTGAATCCCACTTCGCTTCTAGCTCGGCGATAAACGCTCGGGCTTCGTCCAGGCGTTCGGGGGCGAGGAGGACGTAGACGTCTCGGCCTTTGGGTTCCAGTTGGACGATGCGGGCGCTGACGAGGACTTGGAGGTGTTTGCGGGCGCCTTGGCGAGTGATGCCGAGGCCCTCGGACACCGCGGAGATGGTGCAGGACTCCTCTTTGACGAGTCGCTGCACCATCTCTAACCGCACGGGATCGCCCAGGGCGCGGAAGACTTCGGCGAGGGCCATTATCCTCCCTGCGCGAAGTGGTGTTCGAGGAGGCCGAGGATGATGGACCAGCCTTGTTGGGCGGTGCGGAAGGCGGTTTCACGGGAGTCTTCGGGAACCTGATCAAACCCGCGCTCAACTTGCCGCAACTGAGTTCCGGTGGCGGTGGGCTCCAGGAAGAACTCGACCACCGTCTCGGTGGCGAGGGGCATGCCGGTGATTTCGAGACGTTTGTAGGCGAAATAACTGGGCTCTTCGATCCCTGAGATTTCGATCTTCCACATGCCGAACTGGCCGAAGTCCATGGTTACGGTTTGGTCAACCGCCATGGTTCCTTCGACCTTTTCCGCCCACCACTTGTCCGGGTGGGTGAGGCGGTCGAAGACCTCGGACGGGGGGACCGAGAACAGGACGACGGTTTCCAGAGAGTCGGTAACGCCAGTGTCTCCACCCTCCAGGGCCTTGACCAACGCTCCGAGCATGAGGCCCCAACCGGCTTCCATCGGAGCGGCGGCTTCGGGAGCCAGGCCGGGCAATTGGGAGAGTCCGCTCTCGACCACTTTGACCTTGGTGCCCTCCTCGAACGCTTCAAGGTGGAACTCGACCAAGGTGTTGGGAAGGGTGAGGGGATCGGCCACGAGTTTCTCGGGATCCGTTTGCCCTTGCGCCCATCGATAGGCGAAGTAGCTGGGCGAATCCACCGCCACCACGTGGACGGCGACGCGGCCAGAAACTCCGAAGTCGAGAATGGGCGTCTCTCCAGGAACGAGGGCTCCCTCCACCTTCACGGGACCCCACGTAGGGTAGGTGGCGGGATCGGTAATCGCGGCGAATACGCGGTCAATGGCGCCGTTGATCACCACTTCTCGCTGAACGAAATCTCGAATCGTGTTCTGCATAAGCAACCTTTTGATTGCATTATAGCGACGGTCTTTGATTTATGCAACTAAAAAGTTGCATAAATCTTCCTGTGCTTACGGCGTATGTATGTCATAATAACGTTGTTATGACGAGAAAACTGATTAAGACCGGAAATAGCGACGCGCTCGTCATCACGAAAGAGATGAAAGAGCATCTCGGCGTGCGCGAATCGATTGCGGTTTATTACGAGAAGGGCAAAATCATTCTTGAACGTCCGACGACGTTTGAAGAGGCGAAAGAACTGTCGCTGGAGAGGTTCTCTGATGCCTATGAGCGGTTGGCTGAGTAGCCATGGCCGAGCCAATATTCTTAACGGTGGAGCAAGTTATCGAACTCCACCAAGCGGTAATTGATCGCTTTGGAGGCGCCCATGGCCTCAAAGATCCCGGGTTGCTTGAGAGCGCCGTGATGGCACCTCAGCAGACCTTCGGCGGCGAGTTTCTCTACAAATCTCTTGCGGAGATGGGCGCGGCATATTGGATCAGTATTGTGGGCAACCATCCCTTCATCGACGGCAACAAACGGGCAGGGTTGATCGCCTTCGACACGTTCATGCTTATTAACAATGTGAAGCTAGAGGCGACCTCTGAAGAGGTTGTTGATATCACCCTGAGCATCGCAACGGGGAGTTTTGATCGTGAGAAGATCGTTGGATTCGTTGAAGAGCGATCTCGAACATGGAAATGACTCTAGAATAGAGCGATGAAAGCCCTCGCCTTGGCGCTGGCGATGCTTGGCATCGCCTCCAACCAACCACCCGCTTCCTTTGACCTGATCATCAAGGGAGGAAGAGTGGTGGATGGGACGGGGAATCCGGGGTTCTTTGCGGACGTGGCGATTCGGAACGGGCGGGTGGTCGCGATCGGGCGGAACCTGGGGCAGGCGAAGAAGACGCTGGATGCGAAGGGACAGATCGTTGCGCCGGGATTCATCGACGTTCACACCCACGCCGAGAACGTGACCGACCTGCCGAACGCGGAGAACTACATTCGCATGGGCGTGACCAGCATCGTGGTGGGGAACTGCGGGGGCTCGGTGCGGGATGTGGCGGAGTTCTATCGGAAGGTGGACGGGAAGACGAAGGTGAATGTGACCACCTTGGTGGGACACAACACCGTCCGCGAGGCGGCGATGGGGGGGTCTTTTGACCGAAAGCCTACGCCGGCGGAGCTGACCAAGATGCAGCAGATGGTGGAGCGGGGGATGAAGGACGGGGCCTGCGGGCTTTCGACCGGACTCATTTACCTCCCCGGTACCTTCGCCAAGACCGATGAGATCGTTTCACTGGCTAAGGTGGCGGGGCAGTACGACGGCATCTATGCCACCCACATGCGGAATGAGAGCGACGAGGTGCTGAAGGCGCTGGATGAGGCGTTTACGGTTGCCAAGGGCGCGAACGTTCGCTGCGAGGTCTCTCACTTAAAACTCGGTAAGGCGGGGTGGGGGCAGACGGATCAGGTTCTGGAGGCGTTGGCAAACGCCAGGAGCCAGGGCTTAGACGTGACGCAAGACCAATACGTGTACACCGCCAGCAGCACGACCATGGCGCAGACCATTCCTTCGTGGGCCCGGGAGGGTGGGCGCGCTCAGTTTAGAAAGCGATTGGCGGACCCAGCGATCAAGGAGAAGATGATTGCCGAGATGAAGGAGAACTTGCGCCTTCGTCACGACGACGATTACTCCTACGCGGTGGTGGCCAGCTACAAGGGCGACCGAAGTTTGAACGGGCTCAATGTGCGCCAGGCGACGCTCAAGAAGAAGGGTACTGAGGACTTGGACGCTCAGATCGAATTGCTTTTTGAGATGGAAGCGAATGGCGGAGCAAGCGGGGTCTTCTTTGGAATGAACGAAGATGATTTGAAGACCTTCATGAGCCTTCCGAATACGATGTTTGCCGCCGATGGCTCTTGTCGGGACTTTGGCAAAGACGTTCCCCATCCACGCAGCTACGGAAACAACGCTCGGGTCTTGGCTCGGTACGTGCGAGAGCAGGGCGTGTTGAAGCTGGAGGACGCGGTTCGAAAGATGACTTCCTTGCCCGCGAACACGTTTCGTCTTCGCGACCGGGGACAGATTCGGGTGGGGGACTGGGCGGACGTCGTGGTGTTCGACCCGGCCAGGGTGAAGGACACCTCCACCTATGAAGACCCTCATCACTACGCCGTTGGGTTCAAGCATGTGGTGGTGAATGGGGTGCCGGTTATTGAGAATGAAAAGCTGACCGCAGATCACCCCGGAAAGGCGCTAAGGCACAAGAAGGACGGAGAGTAAAATCCGCGCATGACGAACGGCCAACTGGCGAATGCGCTTCGAGACCTTCGCGACTTTCTGATCATTGCCGGGTACGAGGAATCTCATGCCACTCGGTACACGATGATTGCCCGGCACATTGAGAAGCTGCCGGAATCGGTGGAGCAGATGAAGCGCGAGGGGCGGTTGGACGAGATTCCTGGGGTGGGGAAGCTCATCAAGGTTTACATCAAAGAGTTCTTGGATACGGGGACCTGCTCTAAGATCAAAGAGTGGGAAAGTGAGGCGCCTTTGACGGTGTTGGAATTGGTCCGAATTCCTGGCTTGGGGGCGAAGACGGCGCGGATGCTCTATGCGAACTATGGCGTCTATTCGCTGGAATCGCTGAAGCTGGCCCTGGAAGAAGGGAAGCTCGATTCTGCGCCGGGAATCGGGCCAAAGACGCTGTCCAACATGCGTGACTATGTCTCTGCCCACGGCGCATAGCTATTCATAGTCTCTGCTGGGCGAAGAGTATTTACTCATGCCGAAGGTTCTTCGAGTGTTCCATCGTCAATCATTCGACACGCACGGAACGCTGACAAAGGCTTTGCCAAGGCCAATTGTAATGTCGCCTGCGAAGTCACGGTCTGGGGGCGGCGATTTGGGTTAAAGGGTCGTTGCTGGTCCAAGCGGCGGTCGAGCCGAAGGGGCGCGGAGACCCGAATACCGCGGCATCCTGGCGTGGCTTTGTCCCTGTTGACCGCTGGTGTATTCGTTTCGGGTGTCGGTGACCTGCTCGCAAGCCTTCGACCGGCTTAAGCGTTCATACGTTAAGCGTGTAAACGTGACAAGACTCCGTCGAACCGTGACAATATTCGAGCGGCAGGAGATTCGCCAATAGACTTCATCTTGTCATGAAGCGAACTTTGCTCTTGCTTACTCTTTTCATCTCGATCTTCATCGTTGGGTGCGGCGGAAGCGGTGGCGGTAAAGCCCAACCATCTGTTTTCCTGGGAAATTACGACGGGACATGGACCTCGACGGATACCAGTGTGGGAACGGCGGTCATCGAGGTCCAGCCGAACGGCGACTTCGCTGGCGAATTCGTCAATACGACATTTAGCCTAAACGGCACATTTCATGGTCATCTCAATGACGATGGAACGTTCGAAGGGGCGTTGACGCTTTCAGGGAACGAATTTGAGGGAGCTGGGCAGTTCGTATTGTCAGAGGATAAGTCCAGCTTAACGGGATCGTTCACTCGCCAAAGCACCACTTGGACCTTTGATTTCTCGCGCATTTTGAACTAGCTCAGCGTAGATCCCTCCCCTCATAATGGGGAGGGAAATGTCTCGATTCCAGGATGGACTGGGGATTCCAAAACCACGGAGTTGGGTGGCCCTTTTGCATCCCAATCCGGGCGTTTCCTTTGATCCTGAAGTGGTTGCGGTCGTGAGATGGGTTCAACATCTCGACCCCGATTCGAACGTTGGAAACAGTCTTCTTCGGGACAGGGTTACCGCCCGGAAAAACCCGCTTGGATACGGCCGAGTAAGAACCCGAGCGAGGTATGGATCATTCGGCGATATTGGTCGGACTTGATCAAAGTCGTTTGGCCAGAAAAGACGGCGGGCGCTCTTTGGGATAGGGATCGAGCCTTAACGGGCGACGATGCCGATGCATTGATCACCTTTCTAGAACATCTCCCTTCCTCTTTCGATCAGGTTACGCAAAGCCGATCGCCATCAAACGCTTGAGGAAGTGCCCTCTCAATGGCAATCAGCGGCGCCGGCTCTTTCTGGTCTTGAAGTTTAGTTCTCGACGGCTGGAACGAGCAGATGACGGGCTGGTTGGGGCTGGTTCGCTTTTGTGAGAATTGCTCGCGGAGGCGATGCTCGCGCCGGAGGGAGATGTTCGCTATCGCGCGGCGATGGTCGCTTCACAGCTTGAAGGAAAGACCCATCTGATCGGCATTCTCAAAGACACCTACCGGAGTGTGCAGTCTCGGAAAGCGGTCGTCGATGAAGTGCCGGTGAGATACCTTGCCTAGACTCCCCAATCGTTGGGTGGATTTGTTTGGATCTTCTCATCAACTAGCCGCCATCCAGGTCAGTGTTCCAATTCCGCGAACGGTTCTGAGTGCCCACTGACCTTGGTTAAAGCCGAAAAAGGGGCCAACGAACGGACCGGTAGCCACGATGTATCAGCTGCCCGAAGAGGAGGAGGACAAGAAGAAACCTCACCCGTCCCATGATGCAGGGACGGATGAGGTTGCCCGGAAGTTCTTAGGCGGCTTTCCGGTGTGGAACGTCCGAAGTGTCGTGAATCGTGAAGTGACTCACTAACTTTCGCATGTCTTCCGCCATGGAACTGAGATGAGCAGATTCTCGGCTGACTTCCTGGGTTGCCGCGCTCAGTTCTTCGGCGGCGGCCGAAGTTCCTTCGACGATGCCGGTCACGTTCTGAATGTTGTTGTCTACGAAGTCGGCTTTCTCGACCATTTCACCGACGCTGCGGCTTCCATCGGCGGCGAGGGCGCGAACGTTATTGAGAGCGGCCAAGAGATTTTCGGAGCGTTCTGCAATGGCGCTCAATTCGTTGGCGACGCCTCCGGACGAATGGATGATTTTGCGAAGAGCGTCTCCGGTTTGGGTGGTCATATCCACTCCCACCGCCACCTCGTTACTTGTGGAGGTGAAGACTTCTACCACTTCGGATACGGTTTCGCGGACCTTGCTGATCAAATTGTTGATCTCAACCGTGGAGGCCTTGGATTGCTCGGCCAGTTTGCGGACCTCATCGGCAACGACCGCAAATCCACGACCGTGTTCTCCTGCCCGGGCCGCTTCGATGGCGGCATTGAGGGCCAGCAGGTTCGTTTGCTCGGCAATCGATTCGATCGTAACCAAAATCTTGCCGACCTCTTCACTTCGCTCATCCAGCAGGCGAACCTGTTCGTTGGAGGCTTTCGATTGCTCGCTGATGCGCTGCATGGCGGCAATCGTTTGGGCAACGGTGGTGTCCGCCTGTTCTGCCTGTTCCGCCATTTCGGAAGCAGAAGCCTGGGCGCTTTGGATAGCGGCGTTGGTCTGTCGAACCAGTTCGTCGGCGCTGTCGGCAGTTTGGAACTGCGTTTTCGCGCCGGACTCTACGTTGCCAAGGGTGGTAGTCAAGTCTTTGAGAGCTTCGCTCGTGCGTAGAGACGAGTGAGCGATCTGTTCGCTGCTCTCGGCCACCGTGTGGGCGCTGGCCTCAGTTTCGCGGGTGACCAAAGCCAGGCTGGCGCTGGATTCGGAGAGGGCGTCGGTCGAGCGCTGAACCTGTCCAACCAGTCCGCGAATGCTGTCCTGGGCCATGGCAAAGGACTGCATGGTTCGGCGCGTGTATTCCAGCATTTGGTTATACATCACCACCAGTTCTCCAAACTCGTCTTTCGACCGGGTCTTTACATGCTCGGTTTTACATTCGGGCCGGGGCGTCAGATCGCCCTCCGCCATCGCCTCCAGGGCAAGGGTGATGGACTGCATGTCCTGAACGATGAATCCGCCAATGCGGTTGGTCATGCCCTTCAGGGCCTTCGTCATTCCCCGTGAGACCCCGAGGGAGGAGAAAATGGAGATGAGGACGCCGAGGCTTAGAATGGCGATGGAAATGGTTACCGCTCGCTTCGATTTGTCTTCAATGCGTTGATGGAGGTTCTTGAGCGCCCCCTCGTAGGCTTTGGTCGTGGATTCTAGGTGATCCATCAACTTTGCGCGCGCGGGTATCCAGTCTTGTGCAACCACCTTGGAGGCTTGCTTGTCGTCACCTTTTTTTGAGAGTTCGATGGCCTTGTTTTCGAAAGGATTGCACTCTTCGTCGTCAATTCGCTGAACTTCTTCAAGCATGGCCAAGAGTTGGTCTCTCTCCTTAAACGCTCCGGTTAGCCCTATCGCTTTTTTGATTGAGGCCGCGAGGCGATCGTCGGAAATCACTTTGAGCTTCGCCATCTCCGGGTCTTTGGTGGAGATGTAAGCGACCGTGTAAAAGCCCATAGCAGAAGAATGGGTATTGGCTTCCTCCATCGTTTTAAGGGCTTTCGCTCCGTTTGCGTAAGTCGTCGCGTAAGACTTTTCGACATCGCTAAACTGAACTTTCAAGGCGACGAAGCTGATGACGCCTGCGCCCATGGAGAGTCCAAACGCCAAGCCCAATTTGGTGGAGATTTTAATGTTTCTGGTGAGTTTTGAAATCAAATGCAAGCTCATAAAAAAGATCACCCTCACCTGATGAATTGGCGATTTTGTGAGAATCCTGAACGTTTTATTGTGTGTCTGATCACAAAAAGTAAGTTTTTTGGAATGGATAAACGGTACGTCTATACTGCACGAATTTGGGAAGATTGGCGGTAGTCTAACTTGGTCGAGTCGTGCACTAGCCTATGAAGTCCTATCGTCTTAACCGTCTGTTCAATGCCAAGTCAGGTCGCTGTTTCGATGTGGCCATCGATCACGGGTTTTTTAACGAGCTTTCATTCTTGAAGGGAATCGAGGATATCGAATCGGCGGTATCGACTTTAGTCGAAGCCGGGCCGGACGCGATTCAGCTTACGGTTGGACAGGCCGATGTGCTCCAGCGAATTCGAGGACGGCAGAAGCCGTCGTTGGTGTTGCGAACCGATGTCGCAAACGTTTATGGAAAGACACTGGACGCTCCGTTTAGCCGGATGATTTCCGATCCAGTCGCTCAGGCGTTGCGGGTGGATGCTACTTGCGTAGTGGTCAATCTTTTCCGCATCCCGGGTGCGTCGGAAGTGACCGACCAGTGCATTCAGAACATCCTTTCTATCAAGCCCGAGTGCGACATTTGGGGGATGCCGCTGATGATTGAGCCCTTGGTATTCAAACCGAACGACCAAGCAGGTGGCTACATGGTGGATGGAGACATCGACAAGATTTTGCCGCTGGTCCGGCAAGCGTGCGAACTGGGGGCGGACATTATCAAAGCCGATCCGACCGACGATCCCGCAATCTATGGGCAGGTGGTGAAAGCCGCGCGTGTTCCGGTTTTGGTTCGGGGTGGGGGCAAAGCGTCCGACGAGGAGATATTGCGGCGAACCGAGACGCTGATCAAGGTGGGCGCTCACGGGATCGTTTACGGCAGAAACGTGGTGCAGCATGCCAATCCCAAGGGGATGACGAAGGCGCTTATGGCAATCGTGCATGATGGAGCAACCGCTTCGGAAGCTAAATCGTATCTGGCTTAGAAGTGGTCCGTTTCTTGATCCAGAGTCCTTCAGCCACCCCATGAATTCCCTTCAGAACAACTTCGTTATTCGTCTTATCGCCCGATTTCTCGTTTGGTGGGCGCTCTTTTCGCTCGTGTTGCTGATCGTTCGAGTACACACCGCGCTTCCGGTGGCGGTGTTTGCGCTTGGGTGGTCGGTGATTAGCTTGTTAGGCGAAAAGCTCCTGAGCAAGAAGAAGTGAAGGGCGTGAAGCGAAAGCCGTTGTGTAGGTGGCGTTGCGATGGCGACTAATTTTGGGAGAAGTCCTAAAATAGGGCTTGGCGGGAGTCTTTATGAAGGTTGTGCGGTCGATCTTTAGCTCGGAAATGAGCGAGGCGGAAAGGGAGAAGTTCCTCGTGATTCGATCGGGGATTGTTTTCACTTGGCTAAGGTGGTGGCTCACCCTTCAGATTTTCAGTTGGATCTCTGGGACCACGATTGCTTACCCTTATTTGTTGGCGGCGTTGTTTAGCGTCTTTGACCCCCTCGCGAAGCTAGTCTTCCTTAAGCTGGTGCAATTCTGGAAACGTCGAGTCTGGTCCCGGTTGGTGAAGGCGTCTTGAGCAAGGTTCGCGTTGGAATCATTGGTGGTGGCCTTATGGGCAAAGAGGTCGCGAGCGCGCTTGGTCGCTGGTTTGCCTTGGAAGACATGCCCATCCAGGCAGAGCTAGTGGCGGTGGCGGATCTGAATCCGGCGGCGCTTCAGTGGTTTGACCGAATTCCCACCGTAACTCAGAAGACTGCCGACTATCACGCGCTTCTCGCCAACAGGGACGTAGATGTGGTCTATGTGGCCGTGCCGCACGATCTGCACGAGAAGGTCTACATGGATACGTTGGCGGCGGGGAAAGATCTTTTCGCGGAGAAACCGTTTGGGATTGATCTCAAGGCGGCGGTGAACATTGCGCTTAGTGCTCGGACCAGCGGCAGATTCGTCAGGTGTTCGTCGGAATTCCCTTTCTATCCTGGCGTCCAAAGAGTGATCCAGGCGGTTCAGCAGCGCGACCTCGGCAAGATCATCGAAGTCCGCGCCGGATTTTGGCATGCCAGCGATCTCGATCCTCAAAAGCCCATCAATTGGAAGCGGCAAAAGGCGAAGTGTGGCGAGGCGGGAGTGATGAACGATCTGGGGATGCACGTTCTGCACGTGCCTCTTCGGATGGGGTGGAAACCCGTGCGGATTCACGCTCAACTGCAAAACATTATTGCTGAGAGACCGGATGCGGCGGGCGTAATGGTTCCATGCGACACCGACGATAACGCGATCTTGAATTGCGATGCCCTGATCGATGGGCGAGAAGTTCCCATGCGACTTGAGACCAAACGCATTGCCCCCGGGGAAACGAATACATGGTTCATCGAAGTCTACGGGACGAATTCCAGCATTAAGTTCTCCACGAAAGAACCCAAGACGCTATGGGTCTTCCGTAGGGATAAAGAGCAGATGTGGCAGCGCATCGATTTGGGGCACCAAACCGCGTTCAAGGTCGTTACGGGTCCCATTTTCGAATTTGGCTTTCCCGATAGCTTCCTGCAGATGTGGGCCGCCTACCTTTCCGAACGCGGAGGCATTCTAGGCGACCGTTTGGGTTGCGTCACGACGGACGAAGCCGTGGTCAGCCACCGCATCTTTGAAGCTGCTCTGGAATCGGCCCGAAATAAAACCGTCGTCGAGATTTAGGCGGCGAGTGGCAATTCCTCGTCGTCCATCGCGCGATGCCGCTCGATGATTGCTTCGACCTCGGCATGTCTCCGCACAAGCGCTTGGATGACCTGGACGCTGAAGTGCGCCCCACTATCTTTCTGCATCATTGCCATAGCCACCTCGGGTGAAAGTGCGCTTTTGTAAGGGCGGCTGGAGCGCAATGCATCGTAGACATCGGCCACGGAGACGATGCAGCCCTCAATGGGAATCTGATCTCCGGCAAGGCCGTTGGGATAACCAGTTCCATCCCATCGCTCGTGGTGGGTCAGGGCAATCTTGGCGGAGAGCTCAAGAAGGGAGTTGTAGTTCAGTTCGTTCGTTTCTTCTTCGAAATACTTGAAGATATCGGTCAGTTTGGATCGGAGCAATTGGGCTCCGAGTTCGCAGTGACGTTGCATTTCCGATCGCTCTTCCGGAGTGAGGGCTCCTGGCTTCATCAAGATCGTGTCAGAAATCCCGATTTTGCCAACGTCGTGCATCGTGCTGGCAAGGAATATGTTCTCTTGGAAGTCGCTGTCATAGCCCATCTCCTCCGCCAAGAGCCGGGAAATCAGTCCCACGCGTAGGATGTGGGCGCCCGTGTTGCTGTCGCGCATTTCAGCGGCGATCGCCAAGCGGAGAATGACTTCTCGTCGCGATCGTTCGAGTTCCAAGGTGCGTTCCCGAACCTTGATCTCCAGAATCTCGTTCTGTTCGCGCACCTGATCCTGGAACGATTTTAGGGCCATGGCGTTCGTGAGCCGTGTATAGAGTTCAACAAAGTCGCACGGCTTGTTGAGAAAGTCGCTTGCCCCTGCCTCCAGGCATGCCACGCGCTGCTGGAGATCGTTGTTGCCGGTGAGCATGAGGAAGGGAAGGAAGCGAAATGCCTCTTGCCCTCTGACCATGCCCAATAAGTCGATTCCCGATTTGCCAGGCATGTTAAGGTCGGATACGATCGCGTCCGGGCGGATCTCTTGGATCAGCGTCCAGGCTTCGTCCGCGCTCGCGGCAAACGAGCAGTCCCACTCGTCGCGCTTACTGCGCACCATTCTTCGGAATCCATCAAGGATTCGGATTTCATCGTCGACAAAGAGAATCTTTCTCATGCTGCTTCAGTCTCACGTTGAAGAATCCTTCCTTCCAAAGGAAACTTCAAAACAAATTGGGTGCCTTCACCCAGATCGGTATCGACCTGGATATGTCCGCCGTGTCCATCGACGACGACGGTGTGAACGATGGCGAGACCTTGGCCGGTGCCAACGCCTACGCCTTTGGTGGTGAAAAACGGATCGAACATCCGGCGTTTGACATGGTCTGGAATTCCGCCCCCATTGTCGCGAATGGTAAGGGTGACGTAGCGGTCATCTGCGGCCGTGGCGATTTGAATCTGGCCCAGTTTGCCCTCGGGCTGATGCTCCTTAATGGCGTGGGCGGCATTCACGACGATGTTGAGGATGACCTGCCCCAACTCTCCGGGGTTGCCCTGGATCGAGGGAAGACCTTCCGCCAAGCTCATCTCTACTTCGGCCACGTATTTCCACTCATTTCGCGCAACGGCGACGGTGCTGGAGATCACTCGATTCAAATCCACCATCGTCAAAGATTGGATGCCGGGATGGGAGAACTCTTTCATCGCGCGTACGATCGAACCGACTCGCTCTACGCCCTCCAGAGCCTGGCCCAAGGCTTGCGGAATCTCTTCCATCAGAAATTCCAGATCGGAGTGGTGCTCCTTTTGTTTAAGCTCCGCCAGTCTCTCCGCGGGAATTGCGGAGCCCGCTTCTGCGATGACGGTCTGGTATTCCTGAATGAGTTTGGCCAAGTCGCCAAAACTCTCGTCAATGTAGCGGATGTTATCGCCGATGTACTGGTTCGGCGTGTTGATCTCATGCGCCACGCCGGTGGCCAGCTGTCCCAAGCTCTCCAGCTTATTGGATTGGGCCAATCGCGTCTCAAATCGCTTACGTTCGCGGATGTCTCGGATGAAAGCGGTAAAAAGCGGGACCTTGTCGACGAAGAGATAAGTCATCGACACTTCGACCGCGAATTCTTCTCCGTCTCGGTTCACCGCGAGGAGTTCCATGGGTTGGTTTGTTTTCGACTCTAGATCCGCGAGCCCATCTCGAAGGCAGTCTTCTATCCAGTGATTGGCGTTATGCGGAGAGAAGAGGTCTGCGAAATGGGTCATCAGAGATTGCGACTCTGAAATCCCAAACATCTCTTCAGCGGCGGGGTTAAACTCCAGAATCTCGCCGTGGGCGTTGATCGAAACAATGGCGTCGCGCGCGTTGGCCAGCACGGCGGAGTTCCGAAGCTCGGTGCGCTTAAGAGCATCGGTCCGGGCTACTACCGTCTTTTCGATGTTCTGATTTGTGTATTCCAATTGCGCCTGACGCTTGGCCAGCGTTTGTACATCTCGAACGCCTCCAATACAGAACGCAACCAGGATAATATCCTCGAAGATGACCCAGGCGGCATGCTCGATAAAGCGCCACTCCTGCCCTGAAACCATGCCGTAAACCGAGAGGGGTGCATAGATGCCCCGGACAATGTGGTCGGCGGCAATAATGAGAGTAGTAGGAACTAATAGTCGCCAATCTCGATAGAATGCAATAAACGCGAGAGAGCCAAAAATGTGGAAGTGCGTTTCAATGCGGCCGCCAGAGACGTGAATCATGAGCGCCGACATGAGAGGTTGGCAAATGGCCACTGTAAATCGCGACACCTGCGATCCCGGCATGAACCACGTTACACCCAAGACGGGCGCGGCGATCAAGGCCCCTAATGCCATGGCGAAAATGACGTGAGGGTGGATCGACTTGATTGTTCCGTTATAAGTGTGAGGACTCAGAATCAGCGAGGCAACGATGGTGCCGATGAGCTGCACCAGCATGAGCCAGAAGAACATGCGGTCGGTCTTTCGGTGGACCTGGCCCATCATGTGAGTACGAAGCTCGGCGGCTCGTGCGTTGACGCTGGCGATCATGGTTGAATCTAGTCGCCCAAGGCGCAACCATAAACGGACAGCGGTTTCACCTTGAGGCCTCCTTCATAAATCTCTTTGAATATCTCCAGGGCGTAACGAGGGTCATCGAGGCCTCGTTGCGAAGTGACCCCTCCGCTGTAGATTTCCTTTCCGTTCCGGTCAAAGATGTAGGTTTGTCCTGAAGTGTGAGCGTCGAATTTCTTCGCCGCGTCAGACGCTGACATCCGGGTGACCTTTGCTCCTGGAATCGACTCGGCGATATCCAAGTTCTCCGACCCGTCCGGTGACATTCCGGCGAAAACAATTTCGCACTCAAAATCGTTCGGGTAGGTTTCAATCGCCGCCTTGATCCCCCTCAGAGTTGCGCGGGTACAGGGACAAAGCGCGTGGGCGACCACTACGCATCGAAAGGCGCTATTCTGCGCGGCTTGACCGAGCGGCGCGCGGGCGGCTTGTTTACCCGGCGTCGTTTCGTAGACCATGGCCGCATGCCATCCAAAGCCCAAACAGCCCGCCCATGCCAGGCATGCCGTAACGACACCTAGGACGCGACGGCGCTTGGTACGGATTTGCGGCATGTTGCTCACGAATCTGATTCTCGGATCAACTCATTAGAATTTCAACGAAATACCTGCAATTCTTTAGCGTAAATGAATCTATCCAAGTTCTTGCATTAACCTTAGAACTTGCACTTTTCCTTTAGTATTGTATCTTTAATACTTAATTGTAAATACACTATTGAACTAGGACCTGTTAGGGACGTGTGACCCAAGCAGGCTCAACGCATGGAAAAGAGTTGTTGCAATACTTAAAGAGCCGTGAAACGATCGGAGATTAACCAACTGATAAGGGACGCTACGGATTGCTTTGAATCTAAGCATTGGGCGTTGCCTCCCCATCCGCGATGGGATGTCACCGATTTCGGCCTTGGCGATTGGCGTCGTCATGGGTTGGTGCTAGTGAACCTGGCCGAGCATGAGGAATATTGCGAAAAGCTCATGTATGCCAAGCGTGGGATGGTAACTCCGGCTCATAGCCACGGGAAGAAGAAGGAAGACATCATCTGCCGATGGGGCGAACTCCAAATTCGTCTATGGGCGGAAAAGCCGAGCCCCGGAACTTTCGATGCAATCTCCGTTCTGGTCAACGGCCAGCCCCAAACCTTTTTCTCGGGCGAAGCCGTGACTCTCACCGCTGGAGAGAGAATCACTCTGGAACCGGGCACTTGGCATGAATTCGCGCCGGTCTCTGAAGAGTGCATCATCGGCGAGGTTTCAACCGCGAACGACGATCAGAACGACAACTTCTTTGCCAGTGACGAGGTGGGTCGCTACGCAAAAATCGAAGAAGACGAGCCTTGTGACGTGGCCCTCTTGAGCGATTAAATCACTTTTTCCGAACTTTTACTCCCGAGGAGCACTCTTACTCTGAGGTAGCGAACGTACGTAGGCTCAAGGTCCACTACGAAGATGTTCGTTGGTTGCCTTGGGAGTTCATATCGTTGATTGAGGGAAGTCACAGAGCATGACGTCCGGCCCGTCTGGTCATTCAGAGAGGTCGGGAATTGCGGCGGCTGGCAACTGGATCATCGATCATGTTAAGGAGATAGACGTCTATCCCTCGCAAGATGCCCTTGCCAACATCCTCGCTCAGTCGAAAGGGAATGGAGGCGCTCCTTACAATCTCCTCAAGGATCTTGCCCGGCTTAACCTTGGTCTGAGCCTTGAAGGGGTTGGCCTCGTTGGTACCGATGACGATGGGCAATTCATCATTCGAGATTGCCAAGCGCACGGCATCGATACTCGCTTTCTGGTCGCCACGAAGGATGCCCCGACTTCTTACACCGATGTGATGGCCGTCCGGTCATCCGGTCGGAGAACGTTCTTTCACCAGCGCGGCGCTAACTCCTTGCTTTGCCCAGACCACTTCGACTTTTCCCAACTGAAGGCTCAGCACCTGCACCTGGGATATCTGTTGTTGCTGGACTGCCTGGATCAACCGGATGGCGAGTACGGAACGGCTTCTGCTCGAGTCCTGGCTGAAGCGAAACGGGCGGGAATGTCAACTTCCATCGATGTCGTCAGCGAGGACAGTGAGCGGTTCCGAGATATGGTTCTGCCGTGTTTGAAGTACGCAGATGTGGTCTTTATGAACGAATTTGAGCTGGCGCGCACCAGCGGTATTCGACTGGCGGACGCCTCCGATATCCGCTTGCTCAAGGCCGGAGAACTGCTGATGGAAGACATGCCGGGGGCGCTGGTGGTCCACACACCGGAACGAGTCTTTGCGTTCATCGACGAACACCGATACGAACATGGCTCCGTACGGATGCCTGCGGAACAAGTGGTGGGCGCGGTAGGGGCGGGAGACGCCTTTGCGGCGGGGTACCTGGTGGGATTCCTGCGAGGGCTGGACGTGCAGGAGTGCCTGCGCTTTGGCGTGTGCGTGGCGGCAAGCAGCCTGACTCAGCCGGACTGCTCCTCTGGCATTCAATGCTTGGACTGCTGTCTGGAATTGGGCAAGCGTCACGGCTACACCTAGGCCAGAATATTCCGTGGACCTTTCCGCCTGGGAATACCTTCGACCCCGAGGTTTTGAACCCAAAGACGGCGCCATTTATCGCTCTCCGGATGGGCAGTTTGTGTTGAGAACGGGAGAGCCGGGCCGATTGCACCCCGAAGCTGAGTTTGCCCAACAAGCACGTGGGCATGGCTATCCGCTGCCAGAGATCACCGAAGTGGGCATGGTGGATGACGAGGTGGCTTACTTCATCGAGCGTTCGGCGGGAGAACGGACGTTTGGTAACATCAACCTGGAGGATGGGTTTTGGGAGATGCTGGAGATTGCCCGTCAGTTCTTTCGGGCTCAGCTCAATCCTGAGTTCCGTCCATCTGCGGCGGACGATTTGCGAGAAGCCATCAAGCTTCCCGTTGTCTTCGAGGAGAACCCGGATCTGGACGCGGGTTGGATTGAGGAGGCGGTGTCTCGGTCAGAATCTCGGATTGCGGAGCTCCCCTTGGTCTACTGCCACGGCGACTTCACTCCCTTCAACATCATGCCTGGTGGGGTGATCGACTTTGAGCATCGACTGGCCGCGCCTTTTGGTTACGACGTAGTGACGCTCATCCGCTACCAGCGATTCTGGGATCATCCCGGACCGAATGGGGAAGCGAACGCTCGGCGGTACGAGTTCGACTTGGACAAATACGTGGGCGCGGTGAAATTGGCGGATCTGATCTTGGAAGAGTTGGGTTATCCCAAGTTCACGCCGCACTTCGACGACTTTCTCATCTTGAAAGCGATCTGGGCGTTAGCCAAGACGCGGTTCGACGAAGTGGGGACGTACAAGTACCACCGGTGGCAATGGCGGAAGCGGGTGCTGATTTATTGCCTGGAGCAGTACCTGGCGGGAGAGGCGATCAATACGATAATGTTTCCTGCGGTAGGTTCTTTTGGCTCCTAGATAGTTTGAAGAGGAACGCGATCCAGATAGGCGCGGAAGTGGGGGGCGAGGTCTCCGGCATCGGGGAGATCCACCCACATTAGCTTGAATTCGATCCCTTCGTCAGATCCGGCGCCGCCCACCTTGTGAATCCAACTCGCTTCGGTGGTCTGCGTGACGGGTAAGTGGAAGAAGTATCGCTTGAGCCATTCCGTTTCGGATTCGAAGTCGTCTTTGGCGAGGAGATGAGGGGTGTCGAATTCGGTCAGGCCGGTTTCTTCTTTCGCCTCTCGAAGCGCGGCGGTTTCGGGCGACTCGCCTGGATCAATGGTGCCGCCGGGGGTTTGGATTCCGCACTGGAGATGGGGGTCGACATGATCGAAGACCAGGAGTTGGGGCCGTCCTTCCCACACTCGGGTCATGAAGAGATAGGCGCGGTGGCGAACGGGCTTGAGATTTTCCAACTCTTCATTCACCGCTTGAAGGTTGTTAGTTAGTTTCTCGATTTGGCGATGGAGCGCATCTGAGTTCTCCCCCGCGGCTTTTTTTGCTTGGCGGGCCCCGAGGGAATAGGCGAAAAAGTCTTTGGCAAATTGTCGTTCGGCCAGAGCCTTGGCATAGGTGGTCTTTGTTACCGGACTTGCGCCGCGCAACCGAGCGAATAGTCTTCGCACCTGCTGGTTACGCCGCCAATCGGTTGCGTGCTGGCTTTCTAGGCGGAGGAAGTCCTCAGCGGATTCCCCCAAAACCCGGTGCATGTGGGCAACATGAAGTCGGTAGAGAAGTTGTTGCCACGGCATGATGCGTCCGCCCTTACTATAGACCCTCGGTTAATCGCCATAGGTTTCCCGCCTTCGCATTGGGAATTCTTCTTGTTCGTCATCGGGATGAAGCACGGCCATCGCCCGATCCCAGATGGCTTGCTGAAACCGGGTGAGCTTGAAGATCGCAACGAATTCGTCTTCATGCAACTCCGCCGAGTTCATCAACCCTATCTCCAACGACCGAACCAGGAGGTCTTGGTTAGGAACGGTAAAGTCTGCGTTCGCCACCATCGCCTGCCGTAGTTCGGCGAGGGTTTCTTCGGCTTCCCAACGACGGGAATCGGGCGGCAGGGACAGAGCGAACATGCCTTATTTTAACACGGTTAAGTAGACAATTGTCTATATCAATGAATCGGATAACTCCGCCCCTCAGGGCATGGATCATCGAGTTTAGAAATGTCTGGCAAACGTCTTAGGGAATCTCGTGCGGCAGTATCAGGGCTGGACTTGGGTTCCTTTGAGTCGTTCTGCGCCAACAAAGGAGGCAATTGATACCATCTCCACGACTTGTGAGCATTGCTCTATGCCCCTATGAATGAGCAACGTTCATCTTGCAGTTTTCAGGAGCATTACCGATGAAATGAAGTGAATTGCAACTTTATCATAATATATCGACAAGCCAGGTAAATGCCATAGGTATATACTTTGAAAAGTATTATGATATCATTGATACAGATGCCGTTAGGAATACTAGATCAGCAAATTATCTGCTCGCTTATTTATGCCAGGTGCTGAGATATTATGAAATAGTTGACGTTTCATTTGACTCGCTTGTAATTCAAACCAACTGGACTCAATTGCTATTGATGGAATCGGTCCAGATCTGACTATAAATGGTCAACTAATCGAAAATGTCAGATCTGCTGACTACCAGAATCCTGAGCTTCTGGGTGCCCTTAAGTCTTACATCAGTGCTCATAGATAATTTTTTACTGGAAAGTCGAATGTAGACGAATCTGTGATGTAACTTATAAGGTTTTTGATCGATGGAGTAATGAGGGTTTCGTTGGGCAAATTGTTGTTCCGGAAATGAAAGACCTTAGCCTCGCCAATGGGAATTTCAAAATGACCCTTAAAATGATGTGAATGAGATGAGATTTAAGAACGCGTTAGTACTGATCTGTATCATCAGTTCCAGTACAGGTTGGTGTAGCCAAGTACAGGTTTTAAAGAGTCCTGCTTGGTACACTTCAAGATGGACCGATGGAGATGCAAGATATAAGGCAATAAGAGCGCAGTTTGATCAGCTTTGGGGGGCCGATGTTGTCGATGTAAAAAGGGTAGAAGCGTTGTACAGAAAGAACGTATTGCCGTACCATCGAGAATTTCAGGAAGCCAGATACACCGGTAAATTGGACCCCGTGCATTTCTTTTGGTTGGTCGCTTTGGAGTTCTATTTTAGCGATTTGCGTATTTTGTACAAAAATCAGAAAGGAGTCGATATTGGCGCTCTGTTGAATATCATTCCGATACCGTCTTCCTATGAGTTTGTGAGGGTCGCCTTTGGATTAAGTGTGGAGTGTGGCGACGTAATGCCTCCTTATTCTTTGTCTGCTCGTCTACTTGAGCGAGTGCCAGATGATCCACTGGTGCGCTACTATACTGTTAGATTGGACTTGAAAACAGAGAAACTCAAAAACCTTGTATCTCGCTCGGTCAAAATAGCCCAGGATTTGCTTAAGGAATATCCCAACCGGAATCAGATGTGGCAGTTGGAATACGATGCGCTGTTTAATGCGTGGGGCGAAATGAGAACCGTTGAATATGGAAATATGATTCTGTCGTTTATCGACAAGGCGTTACAGGGGCAGAGCAAATTTTTGGTAAGTATGCGCCCTAGTCTTAAGTTTCGACGCCAGTATGTTTTAGACCAGGCAAAGGCTCGCGGAATAAAGCTCGGTTCATAGGTTAACGCCATGATGTTTCTATCGTCTGGCAATGGCCCTCGTTTATTTTGATGAGATTTTCTCTGGCCCGGGCCTTCACCTCAAGGGGGGAGACCTGGGCCAGATAGGCCACCAACGTGTCGCACGTTTGAATGCCTCCGCCGCTTGCGGTGGAGGCACCCGCGGGACTAGCGAACGAGTCCTTCCTCAGATGACCAAAGATTTCGTTCCCATAGCAAAGCGCTGGACCATTCGTAGTCTTGCGGTGAATCGCTTAGACCTCTCTTGACAGGATTCCAGTGGGTGTAATTAACCTTCTGCGAAAACAACTGCTGCGTGTCGGCGGAAAAAGATCGAAAGCTACGTTGCCAGAAGGTCCTTCGACCAAGTCCAGTCTGTTGAGAGAACAGTTCTGCTGATTTCGGCGAGAGAATAGGGCGAATCTGTCTGGCGGAGAGCGACTTTAGACGATTCATCAACTGCACCACATGAAGGTCCGGTCGTAACTGGATCACAGCATGGACATGTTCTGGCATCACGACATAGGCGTATAGAAGACATTGTTCCCGTTTGCAGGTGGTGAACAAGCTGTCGACCATCGCGTCGGCTATGTTAGGTTGGGAGAAGACGGGAACGAAATCGAGGACAGTGGTGGTGACAAAAACGCAGGCGCCTTCGGGTGTTCGGTTGACGAAATGCCGTTGCCTTGCCACTCTACCACTATACTAAAGTCCGTCGTAGAGGGATGGCGCCTTTTTAAGAGATCCTTGTCATCGGGAAGAACAAAGCGCTCTGTAGGATCGCCTCCACCGCAAGCGGCGGTGGCATATAGCGTTCTGTGGGATCGCCTCCACCGCAAGCGGCGGAGGCATGGCGCTAAGTGATGCCCCTACTGTTTACTGCCGGAGACGTTCTTGTTGAGCGCTCTGAGTCCCCTGATCCAAAGTTGCTGCCAACGCTATGCCTCCGCCGCTTGCGGTGGAGGCGATCCCACGGAGCGCTGACGGCATGGAACTCCCTCTCAAACATGTCGCACGTTAAAAGATCCGCCCAACGCCCCGGGGCCACACGATTGCTTTAGAGTCGCCGGGTACCTTTTCTCGACGTGAGTGTCGTTGAAGAGTTGGTTCGGTTGAGTCTGCGGCTGGGGGAGCCGGGGCAGGACTTGGCGATTCTGGCGGAGGGCAATGCATCGGCCCTGGACGGAGACACCTTTTGGGTGAAGGCGAGTGGGTTCAGCATGTCCAGCATGAACGCGGCCGGGCTGATCCAAGTCGATCTCAGGCATGCCCTCGACGTCCTGAACGGCCCCGATCTGGACGACGCGCAAACCCGAGAGGCCCTCAAACAGGTCCGCACCGACAAGGACACCGACCTAATGCCGAGCGTGGAGACGTTCATGCACGCCTACCTGCTCTCCCTACCGGACATTGCTTTCGTCGGCCACACCCACCCGACGCCCTTACTCAGCCTGCTGGCCACCGATCAGGCGGAATCTATCGCCCGAAAGAGGCTCTTCCCGGACGAGATCGTGTGTTGCGGACCGGCGACGGCGTACGTGCCTTACGTCGATCCGGGACTTCCGCTGGCCCGGGCGATTAAGAGCAGCGTAGAAAGATATATCGAAACCTGGGAATCCACCCCCAAAACCATTTGGCTGCAAAACCACGGCCTCATCGTGCTCGGCAAGAACAGAAAAGAGATCGAAAGCGGCACTCTCATGGGAGTTAAAGCCGCGCGCGTCTGGCTGGGCGCGCTCTCCAGCGGTCAAACCCTCACCCCTCTGACCGAGCAACAAGTTAACCGAATTCACACCCGACCGGACGAGCATTACCGGCAACGTCTGCTGTGGCAACTGAAAGGAACCCAATCATGATCACCAACCCCGAAACCGCAATTCCTTCGCTATGGGATGCCGCCAAGGCCCCCAGCGATCCTGTCGATAAGCTGATTTACGCCTCCAACCTGCTGGGCTCCGATCCCCGCATCACCAACTTTGGCGGCGGCAACACTTCTTACAAAGTCATGCAGACCGATCCGCTCACCGGGGAGCAGGTCGAGGTTCTGTGGGTCAAGGGTTCCGGCGGAGATTTGGGCACCGCCAAGAAGCAGGGATTTGCCTCCCTCTACCAGAGCAAAGTTATCGGCCTGGAAGAGCGATTCAAGAAGGAGAGCATGAACGAGGACGACATCGTTCCCCTCTATCCGCACTGCGTCTATAATAACAACCCCGCCGCGCCATCGATCGATACGCCGCTGCACAGCTACGTCCCCTTCGCCGCCGTCTCGCACATGCACTCCGATGCGGTCATCTCCATTGCCGCCTGCGCAGATGCCGAGAAGCTGATGAACGAGATCTATCAGGGCGAGATGGGATACCTGCCGTGGAAGCGCCCCGGTTTTGAACTGGGCCTGATGCTCCGCGACCTGATTGCCGCCAACCCCGGCATCAACTCCGCCCTCATGGGCCAGCACGGTTTCATCTGCTGGGCCGACACTTGGGAAGAGTGCTACGAACTGACGCTGCGCCTAATCAACAAAGCCGCGGAGTACATCGAAAAGAACACGAAGACTCACCCATTCGGCGAAGTCGTTCGCGAGAAGCAGGTCGAGGGTTCTACCGAGAAGCTCATCGAGCTTTTACCGATGCTGCGCGGAAAGGTCACCTTCAACGGCCAGCGATTGATCGCCAAAATCGACCAGAGCGAGCCGGTACTGGAATATCTCTCCCGCGCCAAGGCGCACGACCTGGCCAAGCTGGGCACCAGCTGCCCTGACCACTTTCTGCGCACCAAGATCCGACCGTTGATCCTGGAAGACCTGAGTGAAGCCGGAGTGGATGCCGCCCTCGCCCAGTTCCGCGAGGATTACGCCGCGTACTATGAGCGCTGCAAACATGCCGATTCGCCCGCTATGCGCAACCCCAACCCCAGCGTGGTCTTGATCCCCGGTGTGGGCATGATCAGCTTCGGCAAGAACCCGACCGAGGCCCGCGTAACCGGTGAGTTTTATCGCAACGCCATCGAAGTGATGCGTGGCGCGGAAGCGGTTTCCAAGTACATCGCGCTGCCGGAGCAAGAGGCATTCAACATCGAATACTGGCTCTTGGAAGAAGCCAAGCTCAAGCGCATGCCGCCAGAGAAAGAACTCTCCCGCCGCATCGCTCTGCTCATCGGCGCCGGTCCCGGCATCGGTCAAGAGATCGCCAAGCGATTGCTCGATCAGGGTGCTTCGGTGGTGGTTGCCGACTTGAACGATTCATTAGTTTCCAATGCTACTGAGACACTTCGCGCGGCCTACGGCAAGGAACTCGTTCACGGTTCGCCGATTAATATTATCGATCGCCAATCGGTTCAGAAGGCGGTTGAAGAAGCGGTCAAGACGTTTGGTGGTTTGGACATTCTGATCAACATCGCCGCCGTCTTCATTCCGCCGAGCCCAGAGGGCAAGAACACGGATGAGCAGTGGGTGAAGTCGCTAGAGATTAACGTCCTCGGCTCCAACATCGTCGCGGAAGAAGCGCAGAAGGTGATGGCCAAGCAGAAGACGCTGTCCTCCATCGTTCTCACTAGTTCCGCAAACGCGGTCGTGGCGAAGAAGGGCAGCCTGGCGTACGACACCAGCAAGGCCGCGGTGAACCATTTGGTTCGCGAACTGGCCATCGAGTGCGCGCCGACGACTCGCGTCAACGCCGTCGCTCCTGCCACCGTGGTCGCCGGATCGCAGATGTTCCCGCGAGACCGCGTCATCGCCTCGCTCACCAAGTACGATATTCCGTTTGCGGAGAGCGATACCGACGACGAACTGCGAGACAAGCTCTCCCAGTTCTACGCCAAGCGAACCCTGCTCAAGCAAGCCGTCACCCCCGCCAAGGTGGCCGATGCGGCTTACCTCTTGGCCTCGGATCGGTTGGGACAAACCACCGGTCAGGTCATCGGCGTAGATGCCGGTTTGGCCGACGCGTTCCTTCGCTAAAGACACCTAAGAAGACCCGGATCCGCCAAACGGTGGGTCCGGGTTTTTTCATAAATGAACCCTTTCGCTGAACAAATAAGCGTGACTCCCGTCTGTCCGAGTAAGTCTGGCCAGACCCGCAGCGAAAAGGAGAAAACCTAAATGATTAAGCGAACTATTGGTTCGATTGTCGTTTCTACCGCGATTGTTTTGGTCGGGCTTCCAACGATGTCGTTCTCTCAGCAGAGCGTCCGAAATTTCGACAAAGTGCGTGTCGAAGGGCGAGGCGCGATGACCGCTAAGGGCGACGGTCAAGCCATCGTCCGAGGTGACGGCAGGATCTCGGCAGAGGGACGCGGGACGGTGATTGTCCACGCAGATCGAAGGGACGATATCGAAGTCTCTGGCTTTGGTTTCAAACGCCAGAACGGAAACAATTATTATTTTGAGGGACGCGGCAAAGTCGCCGTCAAAGGAACGAATGTGAGCATCGATATCACCGGAGACGTCGATGGTCTGAGAGCGGCCGGCAAGGGGTCGGCTCGACTGATTGGAAAAGGTCACTACAAGACCAAGTCTGCCCATGGCGACTGGTTTGGAAAGGGGATCGACGTTACCTACGGTCGCTAGTGAGCGACTCTACAACTTCAATAATGAACCTCCAAAGCCCCGCCGAATCTCGGCGGGGTGTTCTCATTTATATTGCCCACGCATGGCGATAGAAAGCCTAAGGTAAAGCTGTCTACTGGTCTGTGTTCCAGGTGAATTGATACGATTTTTGAGGTCGGGCTTGGAATTTTGTTCCGATTGTCCTACTATGAGGTCGATCCCAAGGCATTTAGAGTCTACGAGGGCGTTCTTATTTTTCTGTAAATTTACTGGGTCGTATCAAAAGGTATTGGATACGACTTGTCTGTAATGGTGCGCCGATTCCTTGACCATTTTGTGTGCGGGGCGTCTTAGTTGGGCTCTTTTTCGGAGCCACTTCACTGCTATCGCTGAACTATGAAACGTGCTTTTACACTCATCGAACTTTTAGTCGTGATCGCCATCATTGCGATCCTTGCCGCCATCCTCTTCCCGGTTTTTGCCCAAGCCAAGGAAGCGGCCAAAAAGACGGCTTGTCTTTCCAACAGTAAGCAGATCGTGCTTGCTTTCATGATGTACAACACCGACAACGACGACAAGATGCCGGGGCTCTTTGCGGAGATCACCCCCATCAACGGTGGCACCACCACCTGGATTCCTTACGACCAGCAGGTGGGTCCGTACATCAAGAACTACGACATCTTTAAGTGTCCGGATGACAGTTCCGGTGGCGCTCCCAACGTCCCGTTTTGGGATGGCTCCTTTGTCAGCAAGAAGTTGAAGCGCTCTTACGGTTACGTGGGACCGATCTTTACGGTAGAAGCTGGCGGTCGAGACTCGGCGAACACGGGCATGAGCACCGGTCCGTATGATGCCACCGTGCCCCGAAACGAGGGGCGAACGGTGACCGGCATGGATCAACCCGCCGATACCATTGCCCTGGTAGAGAATTGGCTGGATACGGACATCGACTCCTGGGTCGGCGGTCCGTGGGGCTCGGGTTTCATCGAGTGCGACACCGCCGAACTGGCCGGACGCGTGGTGCCTCCCGTCAACGACGTCGACAAACTCCCCCCCAGCTGCCCCGCCGCCGATCAGAACCGGAAAGCAGGCAAGGGCCACACCGGCGGTTCCATCTACGGCTTCGCCGATGGCCACGTGAAGCTGATGAAGTGGAGTCAAGTGCGAGCCAACGACTTCGCCAAGTTCAAGATTAAGAAGTCAACCACGACGTTCACGCCTTAGTCCAGGGTTCAGGGGGCAGGGTACAGGGCTCAGGCAGAGTCTAGACTAGTTGCACCCTGTCCCCTGAACCCTGTTCAGTCCTCGTGTTCCTCTTCTCCTGGCGGTTGGGCTCCCATCATGCCATCGGGGGTGGCCATCATCATGGTGGGAACGGCGCCTCGGTCGCTGAGAGAGGGCTTGGGGTCGAGGGCGGCGCAGGGGGTTCCGAATTTGGGTTGAGCGTAGGGCATGTGGGTGTTCCCTCGGGCCAAGATGTGGCATTCATTGCCGCCGCCCCAAGTGGTGTAGCTGCGTGCGTTGCAATAGTGATTCACGAACGACTTTCGCGTGCGATCGGTGGTTTTGTTGGAGAGCGAGCGATGCAAGATATGTCCGCCAAAGAACGCCACGTCTCCCGGCTCCATAATCGCCGGAGTCTCGACCGGTTTGTAGTCCGAGGCCACCGGTTTGAGTCCATTCAGGGGATCCTCGTCCGAGTTAGAATGCCCGCCGACGTTTTCAACTTCCAAGATGTCTTTCAGTCCCCAATCGCCATAGCCATAGCCATGAGAGGGCGGATAAATCGGCTCCGCATTGGAGCCCTTGGACATCCAGAGGCAACCGTTCTCCGTGTCGGCAGGGTCAATGGCGATCCAGGCGCCGATCAGGGTATCGGGAAAAGTGGGGATGTAATAGCTGTCCTGATGAAAGCCTTGGCCATCTGAGCCGGGGGCTTTGATGAACATCATGGTTTGCATCGCCAAGACATCGGGGCCGATGAGGGCGGCGACGATATCGAGGACGCGGGGGTGTAGCATCCAGCGCTCCCACAACGGAATCCGGTCATGCATCATGTGGATGCGCAGCAGGCGTTGCTCGTTCTCGGCGAGAGTCGCCCCGGGCGTAGGCGGTTCGATGCCCTCTACTTCCAAGCGACCGCTGATAAGGTCCTCGATGTGGGCCTTCATCTCGGCAATCTCCTCCGGACTCACCACGCCCCGGGCAATCAAATACCCGTCGCGGCGAAATGAGCGGTATTCATCGACAGAGACTTGGTAAGGAACGTGAGTCGTCGGCGACTCTAGCAAAGAACGATCTTCAATCATGGCGTTCGGGTGAGCCTATTGTTCACCTTATTCCATGAGTCTTGAGTTTGATTGTTTCAACATTGGTGGTAAATTTCGTGCATTCTCAATGTTCGAATGCACTTTGGATCAGCGACCTCGAGTGAGGGCAGTGGCCGTGGCGAGTCATGGACCTCGGACCGTGGAGCGGTTCACCGTGGGCGATCTGTGGTGCCTTCACTTTTACCGCTACCACGGCAAGATCAAAATAGGCCCAGACACCTTCGTGATCGTGCCAGGCAGCGTGGGAATCACGCCGCCGGGGGCGCCTGCGGAGTATGTGTTTTCGGAGCGGTCCACGCACGGATACGTGCACTTTGAAGCGGTAGGGAAGAGAGCCACCTCCCTTGCGCCCATCCTGGCGATGGGAGGCGATTTTGCGTTGGCTTGGTCTTGCTTTGATCAGGCGCTCACCACCTTCCCTCTTCACCCTCTTCACGCGGAAGTGAAGATTTGGGATTTGTTGCTGGGGCATGCAGAGCGAACCGCTCTTCAGCCCCAAGCAGAGAACCCGACGCACCCGGCGGTCCTGGCGACGCTTCGGACAATGGAATTGCGGCTGGCGGAACCGTTAACGGTAGCAGAACTGGCGACCCACGTTGGGCTCTCGCATAACCATTTGACGAGACTTTTCCGCCAGCATTTGGGGAAGACGGTGGTGGGTTATCTCATCGAAAGACGAATGGAGCGGGCAGGGCACTTACTTCGGCACTCCACGATGCCGGTCAAACAAGTGGCCGCACAGGTGGGAGTGAACGACCTTCATGCTTTCAACAAGGCGGTGCGAAACCGATTTGGCTGTTCGCCGAGGGAGGTACGAGGCGGATTGAGCAGGGAGACTACTTGAGTCTTAAGATGTGCTCATTCCTATAATTTCTCGCCAGCCCGTCGAGAGTTGCGATCAACCGTCCGGCGACAGAGGTTGGATGATTTGCGCTCCAATCCGGAGTAATGCGCCGTCGGGGTCTTTGACTTGGAATTCCCTCATGCCCCACGCGCGGTCCTCGATGGCAGAGATCTCAGATCCGTCGGAACACTTGAGGGCTTGCTGGTAGACCGCATCCACGTCCTCAACTTCAACATAGAATTCAATATTGTGCGCGGTCACGGCAAGGATGTCTCGCCTCACCTGACGCAGCAGGTGAATAGGACAACCATCTCTCGCAACCACCACGTAGCTCCCGTCTACTTCCTTGTAAACAACATCGAACCCGAGGACGTCTCGATACCATTTCGAAGTCTTGTCGGTATCGCGAACGCCATAGATCGGGCTCACCGACTTAAATTGCGCCATAACGTTACTAATCCTTAATACAATATTATTGCCGCGAGCCAGGATAAGCGGTATGTCACTTGCCACGAGTCCCCCAAATTTTTGACTCGTCCAAGCGATCCCTATATTAGAGTCAATTGGGGAAATTATTCGCGAATTCAGGGACCATTCGGGGAATTCGCGCGAAGGACCGCAAGATTCGGCCAAACTGCGTTCATGATCCTGCCCCTCGCCCTCCTCGTCGTGAGTGCGCCCGCCCACACGTTTACGTGGAAAGGCACGGATTTCTTGCTTGATGGGCAGCCGTTCCAAATCAGAAGTGGGGAGATGCATTACAATCGCATTCCCCGCGCTTATTGGAAGGATCGCCTGCTCAAGGCTAAAGCCATGGGCTTAAACACCATTTGCACTTATGTGTTTTGGAACGAGCATGAACCCGAGCAGGACAAATGGGATTTTAAAGACAATAACGACGTAGCGGCATTCGTAAAGGAGGCTCAAAAGCAAGGACTCTGGGTCATTGTTCGCCCCGGCCCTTATGTGTGTTCCGAGTGGGAATGGGGTGGCTACCCCTACTGGCTAGCCAATATCAAGGACCTCAAGATTCGTCAGAACGATCCGAAATTCCTTAACCTTACGGATCGCTACCTCCAAGAAGTCGGTAAACGCCTCGCCCCCCTCACCATCAAACGCGGTGGCCACATCATCATGTGCCAAGTGGAGAATGAATACGGCTCCTTTGGCGCGGACCACGAGTATATGGAAAGGATCAAGCGCCAAGTGCAGGACGCGGGGTTTGATTGTGAGCTTTACACTTCTGACGGTCCTGGCCAAAAGATGCTGGAGGGCGGAACCCTTCCCGACGTTCTCTCGGTGGTCAACTTCGGCGGCGGCGCGGAAAACGCCTTCAAGGAATTTGCCAAGTTCCGACAAAACGTCCCCCGCATGTGCGGCGAATTCTGGGCCGGTTGGTTCGATCACTGGGGCTCTCCCCACGCTAAGACCAATCTGGATGCTCAAGTGAAGGACATGGATTGGTTCATGGCCAATAACGTCTCGTTCAACATCTATATGGTCCACGGCGGCACCAACTGGGCGTTCATGAACGGTGCAAACTGGACAGGGAAGGGTTACGAGCCGGACACCACCAGTTACGACTACGATGCCGCCATCGCCGAAGACGGTCGGCTTACGCCGAAGTGGTACGCCTTCCGCGACGCCATCAAGAGACGTTTGGGCACGACGGAGAAACTGCCAGAACCTCCGAGCGACGTCAAACGCATCGAGATTCCCGAATTCAACTTCGAGGAAGCCACGCTTTTGGACGACGGTCCCATTTCCCTCCAATCCGGGTGGCAGACGTTCGAAGAACTCAATCATCCTTTTGGATTCGTCCGCTACCAAGGCTGGGTCGAGAATGCAACCAAGGGCAAACTCGAACTCGAAGGTCTCCAAGATCGTGCCATCGTCTCCGTTAAAGGGAAGCGAATCGGCGTGCTGGATCGACGACTCAAGGAAACGTCTCTGGACGTCGATATCCCCGCCGAAAGCGTCGTGATGGTCCTCGTCGAGAACATGGGGCGCATCAATTTCTCGAAGGAATTGCTCGGTGAGAGGAAGGGGCTGACTTCCATTAAGCTCAATGGCAAACCCCTGGAAGTTCCGTTCAGCTCGACCATAGAACTTGACAGCTTTGGCGAGTACCGATTTGAGAAGGGTCTCGTCCCATCCGAGCCTGCGCTTTACCGCACTAAGTTCGATGTCAAAGATGTTGGCGACACCTATTTCGATATGCGCGGCTGGGGCAAGGGCAACGTTTGGATCAATGGCTACAACCTCGGTCGCTATTGGAATATTGGTCCTCAGCAGACCCTCTATTGCCCGGCCCCGTTCCTGAAGAAGGGCAAGAACGAGGTCATCGTCCTCGACCTTGAATCAGGAAAGAAAAGAACTCTTTCAAGTTTGAAAGATCCAATCTTCAACGCGGGATAAAATAGTCTCGTGTCCCGCATTAAGGTGATCGATTCGCATACCGAGGGCGAGCCCACTCGGCTCGTCCTTGATGGCGTTCCTAGTCTCGGCGATGGCCCCATTGCCTCCCGCGTCCAAAAGTTTCGCGAGAACTTCGAAGACTGGTTTGCCCCCCTCCTCCGCGAGCCGAGAGCCTATGAAGCCATGGTCGGCGCTTGGGTTGGCGAACCCACCGCTCCCGGCGCCATCAAAGACGTCATCTTCTTCAATCCTGCCGGACCTCTCGGCATGTGCGGTCACGGCACGATCGGTCTCGTCGCGTCGCTGGCGTTTTTGGGCGAAATCGAACCGGGGCAATACAAGATCAACACTCCGGTGGGTGTAGTGTCTGCCGAGTTGCTGGATGTCAACACGGTCCGCATCCAAAATGTCCCCAGCTACCTCAAGGCCCAAGATGTCGCCGTGGACGTGCCGAACTACGGTCCGGTCGTGGGCGATATTGCCTATGGCGGAAACTGGTTCTATCTGGCCTACGACCCTCACGTCATTCCCGGCGAAGCGACGCTTGAGGAGATGACGCGGTACAGCTGGGCCATCCGCCGCGCACTCAATCAGAACGGCTACCCCGAGATCGATCACGTAGAGCTTTTCGGCGCGCCGACTCTGCCAAACGCCCAGTCCAAGAACTTCGTTCTCTGCC
Source organism: Armatimonadetes bacterium 55-13 (assembly GCA_001898035.1). GTDB lineage: Bacteria > Armatimonadota > Fimbriimonadia > Fimbriimonadales > Fimbriimonadaceae > 55-13. Next base: position 78,691 of record MKRX01000026.1, on the reverse strand, counting down.
CCAGCGGCGAATACGACCGCTCTCCCTGCGGCACCGGCACCAGCGCCAAGCTCGCCAGCCTTTTCTCGCGAGGCAAGCTCGCGGCGGGTCAAGACTATGTGCAGGAGAGCGTCATCGGCACCAGCTTCACCGGCTCTGTGGTTGACCTGGGCGATGGCAAAGTTCGGCCTACCATTCAAGGCCAGGCTTACGTCACCGGCATTTCAGAACTGATCTTCGATCCCGCCGACTCCCTTTGCCGAGGTATTCAACTTTGAGCAAGTCGGTCGTCATCATTGGCGGCGGCATCATCGGACTCTGCTCCGCGCTCTATGCCCGACGCAATGGCATGGAAGTGACCGTGGTAGATCGGGAGCCGAAGGGCCATCACGGATGTTCTTTTGGCAACGCGGGCATGGTCGTCCCTAGCCATTTCATCCCCCTCGCCGCCCCCGGCATGGTCGGAATGGGCATCAAGATGCTCTTCAACCCGGAGGGCCCTTTCGCCATTAAGCCCTCTTTAAACAAGCGCCTCTTACGCTGGGGTTGGCTCTTCATGCGCGCCGCCAATGAGGCGCACGTCAAAGCGTCCGGGATCCCCCTGCGCGACCTGCACCTTCTCTCCCGTCGTCTCTACGAAGAACTCGCCGACGAGTCCGGCGATGCTTTTGGCCTCCATCAGCGAGGACTCCTCATGCTCTGCAAGAGCCAGAAAACGCTCAACGAGGAAGCGCACGTTGCCGGGCAAGCCAACGATTTAGGGCTTCATGCCAAGGTCGTTGATGCCAAAGCCCTCGCCGAACTCGATCCCACCATCACCATGGACGTCGCGGGGGCGATTCACTTCGAAGACGACTGCCATCTTACTCCCGGCAGTCTCCTCGATTGGCTCCGCCACAGTTTGGAAGCGGAAGGCGTGGTCTTTCGAGACGAAACAGAAATCGTAGACTTCGCCATGGACGGCCCGTGGATTCGCTCCGTCGAAACCCGGACCGAAAAGACTCGCGCCGATCAGTTCGTCCTCGCCACCGGAGCATGGTCCGGAGAACTGGCAGAGCGGCTCCGGTTAAAGATTCCCATGCAGGCCGGAAAGGGCTATTCCGTCACCCTCAACAACCCGCCCCAACTCCCTGGCATCTGCTCCATCCTTACCGAAGCCCGTGTCGCCATCACTCCGATGGGCTCCAGCCTTCGCATCGGCGGGACCATGGAGCTGACCGGAAACGACCTTTCCATCAATCGTAAGCGCCTCGGAGGAATCTTCAAATCCGTGCCCCAATACTTCCCCGAATTCAAGACGTCGGATTTTGAGGGACAGGAAGTTTGGAGCGGACTCCGCCCTTGTTCGCCGGACGGTCTGCCATACCTCGGCCGTTCCGCTCGAGTCCAAAACTTGGTCGTCGCCACCGGTCACTCCATGATGGGAGTCAGCCTCGCCCCTGCCACCGGAAAGCTGGTATCTCAGCTTCTACTTGACCAAGAAACGACGCTAAACCTAGATGCTTTCAATCCAAATCGTTTTGACTTGAACGATTAATTGATAGTAACATACAAAGCGTGAGCACCATGACTTGGCGCGGCGTCATTCCCGCAATTACCACCCCGTTCAACGCGGACCTTTCTGTCGACCACGAGTTCCTCAAGAAGCACGTGAATTGGCTGGTCGAGCAGGGCTCCACTGGCATTGTCGCACTCGGTTCGCTCGGCGAGGGCGCCACCCTGATGTTCGACGAGAAAGTCGCCATCCTCCGCTCTTGCGTAGAAGCGGTCGGGGACCGAGTGCCCATCGTCGCTGGTATCGCCGCGCTCAGCACCGCCGAGGCCGTCGCCTTGGCCAAGGAAGCGGAAAAGGTCGGCTGCAAGGGCCTCATGGTTCTGCCTCCCTACGTTTACAAGGGCACCTGGGCCGAGATGAAGTACCACGTCTCCGCCGTCATCGAAGCGACCGGGCTGAGCTGCATGCTCTACAACAACCCCATCGCTTACGGCACCGACTTCCTTCCTGAGCAGGTGCAAGAATTAGCCAACTCTCACGCCAACCTCCACGCCGTGAAGGAGTCCAGCGCCGACGTTCGACGCGTCACCGCCATCCGAGCCCTCATCGATGATCGCCTCGCCCTCTTCGTCGGCGTGGACGACGTCATCGTGGAAGGCATCGCCGCTGGCGCAACGGGCTGGATCGCCGGCGTCGTCAACGCCCTTCCCCGAGAGTCCATCGACCTCTTCAATATGGCTCTCGCTGGCAAGTACGAGGACGCCCGCAAGCTGTACGAGTGGATGCTCCCGCTCCTCCGCCTGGACACCACCTTCGACTTCGTTCAGCTCATCAAGCTCATCCAAGTAGAAGTCGGCATGGGTACCGCCACCGTCCGCCCGCCGCGTCTGGAACTGGAAGGCGCGCGGTTGGCTGAGATCCAAACGCTGATTCGAGAAGCCCTCGCTAATCGACCCGTCAAGATCGGTTAGTTCGGCTAGCAGAGAGGGGTAATCCTTGCGGAGTCTTGGGCGAGCCGCCCAAGCCACACTCCGCAAGGGCGAGGTGGCTCATTTCAGCCAGCGAAGGCTCTCAATAATCTTCTTTCCCGTCGCACCGTCCACGCCCCGGCCATAGGCCATCGCAAACTGCGGCAGGCTCCTGTTTTTGTGCTCCATCCAGGTGCACTGAAACATCTTTTCGCGGCCCTTCGCATAAACCTCCACGTCCACCGCTCCCAAGATCGGCGACTTCGCCTTGAGCACGCTGGTCGCGTCCACCGCGTCGCCGTTGTCCAAGGTGAAGATCGGATCGCCTAGTCCATCGGAGGCCATCTGCACGGTGAACTCCGCCTTGGTCTTGGCATTTTTGTAGGTCAAGGCAAACGAGGCTTCGACGGGGACCTTGGTGTCAGTGAATCCCACAGAATCAACCTTGAACCCCGCTGGAACATAGGTGGGAACCACCACCTTGAACTTGCTCTTCCGCAATGTCGCCAACTGCTTGGCGGAAAGACCAGACGCCTTACCATCGGTGGTCAGCGGAGCAAATCCCGCCGCAAGGACGAGGCCGGAAAATAGCAGAACGCGAATCATCTTAGAAAGAGATCATACGCCTAACCGACGGCTAAATCTTGCCCCAAAAGACGCAACATATCTTCAGTAACCCACAAACGGTTCGAAATTGAGTCATTCGAACCTGAGTCTTCTCCTCCGCCACCCGACAATTTTGCCGGGCGGTCATCGCCAGAGGAGATTTGAATTTGAAATTCTGGGCGGGGATTTTATTACTCATTGCGGTCAGCGTTGGCTGCAATAGTGGAAGCAGTTCGGGCAGCAACAGTCAATCGAATAGTATTGGTTTTCTCATGACCACCGGGTATCCGGGCGTCATCAGCATCACCAGCACCACTCTCGATCCGGTGAAATCGATCGATGAGAACGGTTTGGACTGCAAACAGCCGGACTACTGTCTTGCCACCAACACCGTGGTCTATTCGATCTTCGATGGCAACCACTGGCAAATCAAGACCCACAACTTCAACACCGGGACGGGCGCTCAGCTGACCAACGACAGCGTCGATCACTATTCGCCTCGTTTTAACCCGAGCGGAACGAAGATCGTTTACGTCAGCGAAGCGCCTTCTCACCCATCTATCTATAATATGGATGCGGACGGGGGGAACCAGGAACGATTGACCAATGGCTCGGAAAGTAACACCAGTCCATCCTTCAATCCGGCGGGAACACGGATCGCTTACGTGAGCGATCAGTCGGGCGAGAAGCAGATCCATGTGATGGACTCAGATGGCGCCAATCAAACTCAGATCAGCAACGAACTTTACGAAGTCGCTTCGGTCGAATTTGGCCCCACAACCGGATACCTCTTCTATCACGAACTCGGCGGCCAACAACGCCTGGTTACGTCGTACGCCGACGGTACCGGCATTTCCTACTACTCGACCAATAGCTTCAACGTCCGCCTTGGCGATGATGAGGTCTTTTATTGGGTGGAGTTCTTGGCCCTGACCTCTGAACTCAGGAAGATGAGCTACACCAACGGGAGCATCACAACCGTTTCCGAAGTCGAGGATCTGGCCGACGTTCACCGAATCACTTACAAACCTTGAAATCAAAGAAATTGATGAGCATGAATATCAAAGCAGGAATCCTTTCAGTATTAGCCTTGGCCATGGCCGGGTGCGGCGGGGGTGGCAACGGATCGTCCGAAGCCACGATCAGCCCCCAGGGAATTTTTCTCGTTAGCACCGGTACCCCGGCCCAACTCTGGGCGTTCTCCGCTCAGAATTCGGACTCCCTCCAGATGTCTCCCAGCGCGGGATTCCAGAACAGTCCGGATGTCACGATGGCGGTCAATAAGATCATCTACGTTAGCGAAGATCAGGGGCCGGACATTTTTCGTTATGACGACATGGAAACGCCGCCGACGAATTTGACCAACAATTCTGGTAACGACCTAAATCCTCGGGGCGCGCACACCATTGCCAAAATCGTCTTTTCAAGCGATCGAGACGGCCAAAACGAGATTTACAGCATGGATATCGATGGGGGCAATCTCACCCGGCTCACCACCAACGCTGCCAATGATCGTCTACCGGTTTTCAGTATGGACGACACCAAGATCGCCTTCTTGAGCGATCGAAGTGGTCACGATGAGGTCTATACCATGGACCCAGACGGCAACAATGTCGAGCAACTCACCAACACGGGCGTCGATAAGATCGGACTGGAGTATTCGGCCGATGGGCAAAAGATTGTCTATGAAGAATTGGTAGGGAATAGCACCCTCTACAAGATGAATCTCGACGGATCGAGCCCAGAGGCGTTCGCCACCGGAACCTTCACCATGATCCGAATGGACCTTGCTGGACGATTCTGGTTCACTGAGCCGGTCGATGGGGGATGCATTTTCCGGTGCTATACGTTGGATGGCAAACTCTACCGAGTTCCCGGAGTGTTTCCGGCATCCGACACCGTGTACTTCATTCCGATCGGAGGCTGAAGGATAGTCGTTCCTAAAAGCAATAAACGGGGACTGAGCTTTGGCTCAGTCCCCGTTACTGCGGGTTCGAGGACCTACTTCCAGCCGGTGGAGCAGTTCTCGAAGTTCTCGCCCGGCTCGTGCGCGCTGTAGTAGCGGCACGGCTTGGAGGTAATCATCGGAAGTCCGCCGGTGAATCCGGTTCCCGTCGGCGTGCTGTTGTACTTCTCCCACTTCACGTGGCCGTCGCAGAACAGGAATCCATTTCCACCCGCATAGGCGAGACCCTGGTGAGTGGCGCGGAAACAAGCCGTGTTCGGGGCGCCCGGAGCGCCGACCGGAGACATCGCTTCCAGCGACATGCTGCTTCGAGGGGGCTCACCGGTGTTCGCCATCATGAACGTCTCGGCAGGGCTAACCACCGAAGTGTGCGAGATTCCAACCTGAGTCGTTGAGTGAACCTGGGTCTGAACCGTCACGCCGCCAAAGGTGACGTCGATGGTCTGGTTCGGATTCACCGTGTTGGCCACCGCTCGGGTCAAACCGCGGTTGTCGTTCCAAGTGACGCCGTTGTTGAATCCGTAGCCCCAAAGCGACTTCTCGCCGGTAGGATTGTCTCGCTGTCCCGGGAGGAGGTAGTAAGTGCCATAGCCGTCATTAGCCGACGGTCCGCAAACCGAATCCAGAGACGCTGGATTGATGGTGCGCTGCGGCTCCAAGAGAATCTGAGTGTTCTTCATGTAAGGCTGCACGAAGAACGACCAGTCGCCAACCCAACCCTTTGCCCAGGAGGTCACGAACGTGTCGTCATAGTCGCCCATGTACATGAAGTGAGCCAAACCAATCTGCTTGAGGTTCGACACAGAGGCCGACTTCTTCGCCGCGACTTTGGCTTGCGCAAACACCGGAAAAAGAATCGCCGCGAGAATCGCGATAATCGCGATCACGACCAAAAGTTCAATAAGCGTAAACGCTCGGATATTTCGTTTCATAAGTTCCTCTTCTCAATCGCCCCGTTGCGACCAGTCCGACCGCCTCATATTGGGTGAGCCATGCTAAGGCTCCCTTAAGGCCCTGTTAACTCGAAGTTATTAATCCGGTTAAGATCCCCTTCCAAAGAGACCGAATGTCGAAGTGGGTACCAAGGTTCCTCGTATCCTAGCACGGATAATGCCAAAACGGGCAATCACGAAGTCCTTAGCCGTTTCTTAACGATTGGGGTACCCTCAAAGAGCCTCTGCGGACGACTGCAGACCGGCTCTCTTTCACGCTGGGACGACCCGCCTTGACCACCCCAAGGAGTCTCAGATGTCCTGGATCTATCTCTTCGTTGCTGGATTATTGGAAGTCGGCTGGGCAATCGGCCTCAAACTGAGCGACGGCTTCTCCAAACCCGTTCCCACCCTCATCACCATCGCCCTAGCCCTCGGCAGCTTCGGCCTTCTCTCTCTCGCCCTGAAAGAGCTACCGGTAGGAACCGCTTATGCCATTTGGACCGGAATCGGCGCTGTCGGCACGGCTGTGGTGGGCATGACCCTGCTGGGAGAACCGAGGGACTGGCCCAAGATGGTCTGTATCGCCCTGATCGCCAGCGGCATCGTCGGGTTGAAACTGTTCGGGAAGAGCTAACCCTTCAAACAAAAAGCCGCCGGTCGCTCTTTTGAACGACCGGCGGCTTCAACCAACCGACTAGGGGTTGATCTGGACGGTCTTGTACTGCGTGTAGAAGTCCTTCGCCACCGCGCCCTGCTCGCGAGTGCCAGAGCTGGAGCCCTTCATGCCCCCGAACGGCGCGTGAGGATCGACGCCCGTCGTATCCGCGTTCACTCGAACCATGCCCGCCTGAATCCGATCGATGTAGGTCAGCGCCGCCCGAATGTCTCGGGTACAAAGCGAAGCCGAGAGCCCAAACCGAGTCTGGTTAGCAATCGTCAGCGCCTCGTCCAGCGAACCCGCTTCCAGGTAGGTGAGAACCGGACCGAACAATTCATTCTGCGCCAAGTCATGCTCCGGCCCTACGCCTCCCAAAACGGTAGGGCTCACGAAGTAGCCGGTGTTTGGCGCGGCAACCTGGTGAATCGTCTCGCCCTGTTTCACGGCTGCATTGAGCTTGTCGTAGGATGCCTGGTTGATCACCGGACCAACCGCCGTGGCCATCTCAAGAGGATTCCCAACGGGAAGCCCGTCGATCGCCTTCTTCAACTCCTCGATGAACTTTCCGGAGACCGAAGATTCCACCACGACCCGACTCGTGGCCGTGCACTTCTGGCCCGCAAAGCGCATGGCGCCTGCCGCCACCAAGTTCGCCGCTTGGGCGAGGTCCGCGTCGGCCAAAACGATCGCCACGTTCTTGCCGCCCATCTCGGTCTGGAACTTCTTATTGAGTTGCGCACAGGCCACCGAAATCTTCGCCCCAGTTGCGTCCGAACCGGTAAAGCTGATCGCCTTTACGTCCGGATGCTGAACCAGCGCCGAGCCCGCCGGGCCCGCGCCCTGGACCACATTGAATTCACCCTTCAATCCGGCGGCTACTGCCGTTTCGGCCAGAAGGTGCGCGCAGAGGGCGGAGTGTTCGGAAGGCTTCAAAACAATCGTGTTGCCCATCGCCAGTGCCGGGGCCGCCTTCCAAAGCGGAATCGCCATCGGGAAGTTCCAGGGCGTAATCAATCCCACCACTCCCAAAGGCTCGCGCAAGGAATACTGGAGAATGCCGTTCGCCAATCCAGGAATCACATCCCCGCTCGGTCGAACCGGTTCGCCCGCGTAATAGCGAAGGATAGCGACGCAGCGCCCGACCTCGCCCTTGGCTTCGCCAATCGGCTTGCCGACTTCCGTCGCAATCGCCTCTGCCAGTTCAGCTGCGCGAGCCTGAATCGCTTCTGCCCAAGCGTACAACCGCTCCGCCTTCCCCGGTCCCGGCGTCTTTCGCCAACTCTCGAAGGCTTCTGATGCGGCATTGACCGCCAGGGCAACTTCCGCGTCCGTTCCAAGCGGCGCCTTCGCCACGATTTGTGTCGGCTCCGAGGGATTCAAAGAATCGAAGCCGCCCGATCCTCCTTCAACGAGAGAACCGGCGATCAAGTGAAGAGCATTTCGCATGAGCTTAAATAGTTTGACATTGTTTGATTGAAATCGACACGCTTCTAAGGTTAAAGTGCCCCTTAGTCAAAAGTACCAGACCCATTGTCGCCTATTTTCTTCTCACCTCAGAGGCTCCTTTGCAATCGCTTCCAAAGTTGGAGATACGCCGCCGAAGGCTTGTTACACCTGCACTAAAGGATCGGCTAAACTCCGGCCCTAACCATGCCACAGATCGACCTTCCTCTCGAAGAGCTCTACGCTTATCAGGGCCGGAACCCACGGCCCGACGACTTCGATGCCTACTGGAACCGTGCGCTCGAAGAGATGCGTCGCGTCGATCCGCAAATCACCATGGAACTCGCCTGGTTCCAATCTCCCATCGCCGAGTGCTTTGACCTCTGGTTCACCGGCGTCGGCGGCTCCCGACTCCACGCCAAATACCTCCGCCCCAAGCATGTGGAGGGCCCCCATCCCGGCGCTGTCTTGTTCCACGGCTACTCCTGGCACAGCGGCGAATGGAGCGACAAACTCGGCTTGGTCGCCGAAGGGTTCTCCGTCTTGGCCCTTGACGTTCGCGGACAGGGTGGCCCCTCCGAAGAATTGGGCGGCTACCGAGGCACCACCTTTTACGGTCACATCATCCGAGGCGTCGACGACCCGGACCCTGACAAGCTTCTCTACCGCCAAATCTATTTGGACACCGCCCAAGCCGCCGGAATCCTGATGGACATGCCCGAGGTCGATCCCGACCGCGTCATCGCCTCCGGTTGGTCCCAAGGCGGAGCCCTCACCTTGGCCTGCGCCGCCCTTGAGCCGCGCATCAAGATGGCTTTCCCGGTCTATCCCTTCCTCTGCGATTGGAAGCGCGTCTGGGAAATGGACCTTGCCAAAAGCGCCTACCAAGCTCTGCGCGACTACTTCCGAATGTTCGATCCGCGCCACGAACGCGAGGACTGGTTCTGGAACAAGATGGGCTACATCGATATCCAGCACCTGGCTCCCCGAATCCGCGCCGAGGTCGTCATGGCCACCGGACTGATGGACGACATCTGTCCCCCCTCCACCCAGTTCGCCGCCTTCAACAAGATCCAAAGCAAGAAGGAAGTGGTGATCTACCCCGACTACACTCACGAAGGCCTTCCCGGCTTCAACGACCGGATGTTGGAAACCATCCGAGGTCTGTAACCTATTCCAACTTGAACACCGTGGCCACCTCGTTACCCTCGCCGGTGGCTTGGATAATCAAGGCGTCTTGGTTCCAAGTGAAAGTTGGCTTGATCTTCGAACCAAGCATCTTGACCGAACGAATGGGCTTCTCCAGAAGCCCTTTCGCCTTGCCTAGGCTAGAGATGCGGACTTCGCCAGAGGGCTTTCCTAAGACGATGACGTACAGTGTCTTGCCCTTTTGAGTAAATCGCTTGTCTTCCGCGGTAAACGGCTTGTTCGAACCTTCATTAAAGCCTTGCGCTTTCAGGGGAGCGGCGCTGTCAAAGGCGGGACCTTCTCCCGCTACTTTCCAAGGTCGAGTGCCAAAGATTGCCTCTTTGTTCACTTTCATCCAAGCCCCAATCTCTTGGACGATCTTCAATTCCTGATCGTCCAGCGAGCCGTCTCCGCGCACCGGAACGCTCAAGAGGAGGTTGCCATTCTTGCTCACGACGTCGGCCAATGTTTGGATAACCGTTTTCGAGCTCTTATAGCCGTGACGTTCGTAAATCGCCCGGTCATAGTGCCATGAACCGATGCACGTATCGGTTTGCCAGGGCAATGGTTCGATGATGTTGCTCTGTCCCCGTTCGATGTCCCACACCATCGCTTTCCTTTGTTCTGGAGTCAGAATCTTGCCGTTGAGCACCGCCTCGTTTTTGCCCTTATGCCAAGCCATATTTGAGTTGTAGTAGTGGGCGGCAATCCGGAGGCCCGCGTCGGAAATCTGTGAAAAAGGGAGCGCGGTGTCGTCGAAGTAGAGCAGGTCGGGACGGTAGGTATCAACGAGGTCGTTGGTCCGATTGACGAACTTCTCAATGTAGGCATCCGTGGGCCTCGATATCCCATTTCCCCAATTCCAACGAGCGTGGATGGAACCGCCATCCATGAAGTTCGGAGCGGGCGTGTGGTTTTGGGCATAGAGATCCTGAGGGTCCAACCCTTCCCACCATTTGCCAACTCCATCCGCTTTAGTCCACGTGCCGTCGTAACTCATGCCCTGATACAGACCGTCGGGATCGGCGCCTTGGGCGGGTTCGTACCAGCTCCAGGCGTGAGCCGCATGAACGCTTACGCCGAAGCGAAGCCCAACTTTTCGCGCGGCTTTGGCCCATCCGCCGATAAGGTCTTTCTTAGGACCGACGCGGACGGAGTTCCACGGCTGATATTTACTGTTCCATAGGTCGAAGTTATCGTGGTGGTTGGCTAAAGCCACGAAGTATTGGGCTCCCGCAGCTTTGTACAAGCCTAACAATTGGTCCGGGTCCCAACGTTCGGCATGCCACTCGTGAATGACGTCCATGAATCCCGTGCGGGAGTTAGGACCGTAGCGCTCCTTGTGATCGCGATACGCGCGGGTCCCCGGCAGATACATTTCTCTGGCGTACCAGTCGCCACGTTCGGGCTGACACTGCGGTCCCCAATGCGCCCAAATTCCAAACTTGGCGTCCCGGAACCACTCAGGCGTCTTGTAGCCGGTCTGCAAAGACTCCCAAGTCGGTTCGAAATGTAGGGTGGTCATTAGGGTGAGTAGGGCAAGCATTCAATAAACCTCGTGGCTTTAAGTTAAGGTAGCGCTATGTGGACATATACCTGTGTTCGATCTCTCTAACATGGCGAGCATTTCAAAAGGGTCTTCTGAAATTCGTTACGAACTTGCTTAGCTAGACACGCCGTCGAAACGACCAAACTGCTATGTGCCAAATTGTTCGCCATGGTAGGCTCGATTGCTCTCGTCCTTCTCCTTGCAGGGAAGGACCACTCGGTCAAGCTGATGCGCTCGGATTTTATCTACCAAACCGCGCCGTTCCCGTCCTGTCACGCCGCCACAATCGTACAAACTTCGACCGGCAAGATCTTGGCCTCCTGGTTTGGCGGCACGGCGGAGGGTCATCCCGATGTGGGAGTCTATCTCTCCGAGTTGAAGGCAGATCAGTGGACCACGCCCAAGGAAGTCGCTCTCGGATTCGATCCCAACGGCGAGCGCCGCCCCTGCTACAACCCCGTCCTCTTCCAACCCACCGGCGGGCCCATTCTGCTCTTCTACAAAGTTGGAACGGGACCTCAAACCTGGTGGGGAATGCTCACCACGTCTCAGGATGACGGCGTGACGTGGTCGAAGCCGACCAGGCTTCCAGAAGGCATCTATGGGCCGATCAAGAACAAGCCCTTGGAACTGCCCGACCACACCCTTATCTGCCCTTCAAGTACGGAAGATCAAGGCTGGCGCGTGCATTTCGAATTCACCAAAGACTTCGGTAAGACGTGGACCAAAGGAGCCGTCGTGAATGACGGCAAAGCTATTGGGGCCATCCAGCCATCGTTTTTGACGCTTCCCGACGGTCGCCTTCGAGCGGTGGGCCGCACCCAGCAGGGCCGCGTCTTTTCGATCGACTCGGGCGATCATGGCAAAACTTGGGGGCCAATGTCCTTAACCAACGTCCCTAACCCCAACTCCGGTTGCGACGCCATCACCCTCAAAGACGGTCGTCATCTCTTGGTTTACAACAACACGCCAAGCGGACGCACTCCGTTGTGCGTCGCCGTCTCCATCGACGCCCAGACCTGGACGCCCGTAGTCACTCTGGAAAGTGATCCTGGCGAATACTCGTACCCTTCTCTTATCCAATCCAAAGACGGCCTGGTGCACATCGTTTACACCTGGCAGCGCAAGCGCATCAAACACGCTGTTCTGAGTGTCCGGTAAGAGTCAACGCAACACCACCGGCAAGAAGTGTCGTATAACCGGTTAATCTGTTTCCCGAGTGACTACGACATGTGCGTTGCCGACTACATTGAAGCCAAAGTAAAAGACGCCCGCTGGAAACGCTTCGGCGTGGGAGAGTTGGATGAGGCCATTGAGCGCGCCAACTTTCCTTCCCGGGAACGAGAAATCGTTCGCCACACCCCCGAGGGTCGAGTCCTTGCCTACGCCCATTGGGGCCTGGTCCCCTCTTGGGCTCAAGACGCCCGCATCGGTCGCCGAGCCTATAACGCCCGCTCCGAAACCGTCGCGGAGAAACCTATGTTTCGCGCCGCGTTCAAATCCCGACGCTGCCTCCTCATCGGCTCTTCTTACTGCGAATGGGTGGACGAAGGCGGCAAGAGCGCTTCGCTGGAGTTCGCCATCGATGGTGGTGACATGTATGCCTACGCGGGCCTCTGGGAAAAGTGGGGCGATCCGGAGTCGCCGTACATCAGCTGCACCATGCTCACCTGCCCGCCGAATTCCACCGTCGAGCCCTTCAACGACCGCATGCCCGTCATCCTTTCGCCCGAGGACTATGACGCCTGGCTAGATCCCCAGACCTCCCACCGGGATCTCCTTGCACTTTGCCTTCCTCTGGATGCATCGAGGGTAAGCGTCCGCCGAGGCCGCGACCCGCGAAAGTTCGATCGTGAACACCGAGATTTGGGCGGGCTATTCGGCTAGTTCAGCCCGGGCGGATCTCGTATGACGGGGAGATGGGCCGTTCGGCCAGCTTGACTTGGGTGAGTCGTCTCCTCACAATGGAGTATGGCTCGCCCGATTTGTTCGCTTCTTAGTCTTCTTTTTTGCCTTGCCATGGTCGGCGGGGCGATGGCGAGCAAATTAGCGCCAGCGACTCAGAAGCGTCCACCCAACATCGTTTTGATCTTTATCGACGACATGGGCTGGGGGGACTTGAGTTGCTATGGGCAGACCCAATATCAGACACCCATCTTGGACAGGATGGCTGCTGAAGGCACACGGTTTACCGATTTCTTGGTGGCCTCGCCAGGTTGTAGCCCTTCTCGGGCAGCGATCTTGACTGGGTGCTATCCGCAACGGGTGAGCGTGCCGGAGGTGCTCAATCCCGATTCACCGACCGGGCTTTCCCTGGACGAACAAACCTTGGCGGAACTGCTCAAGGCGCGAGGCTATGCGACCGGGATGATTGGGAAATGGCACTTGGGGGTCAACAATTTGATGCCGCGAGCTCAGGGGTTCGACGAGTATTTCGGGTTGCCCTATTCCAACGACATGTGGCCACCGAATGGCAAGCGATGGCCGACGCTGCACCTGTTCCAAAACGAAAAGGTCGTGGATACGATCTCAACGCTGGCCGACCAAGACAGACTGACGCGAAGGTACACAGAAAAGGCGGTGGATTTCATTCATCGTCACAAGAACCATCCGTTCTTCTTATATTTGCCTCACAGCATGGTTCACGTACCTCTGGGAGTTTCGAGTTCCTTCCGAGGAAAGAGTCGCGTGAACCTGTATGCGGACACGGTGATGGAGGTGGACTGGGCGGTGGGAGAGGTGCTGAGAGCCCTGAAACGAAATGGCTTAGATGACGATACGCTGGTCTGGTTTACCGCTGACAATGGACCTTGGCTGCCCTATGGGGATCACGCAGGTTCGGCAGGACCATTTCGAGAAGGGAAAGGCACAACGTTTGAGGGAGGATTTCGGGAGCCGTGCATCGTTCGTTGGCCCGGGCACGTTCCTGCGGGGCGAGTCGAAGATAAGTTCCTCACCGCGCTTGATGTGGTCCCCACGCTTTGCCATGTGACCGGCGCAACGCTTCCTGCCAAACAGATCGACGGAGTCAACGCCTGGGATTTGGTCAGTGGCAAGCCGGAGGCGACAGCCGCTCACGACGTTTTCTATTACTACTATCCGGGGGAACTCCGTGCGCTTCGTTGGCAGAACTGGAAACTCCAACTTCCGCATACGGATCGGCATCAGGCGGGCTTGCCGGGTCGGGGCGGAAAGTGGGCGGGGGAGGTGAACATCCCGGTGCCCATGGCACTTTACAACCTTGCCAACGATCCAGGCGAGAAAATGGACGTTTCCGCCCGGTATCCCGCGATTGTCGCCAAGCTCCAGAAATTGGCGGATGAAGCGAGGGCAGACCTGGGAGATTCGATTAAGAAGATCAAGGGGCATGGAGTCCGTGCCCCGGGACGAGTTGAAAAGGGCTCTCGTTAAAGGAGAGCCCTTGGCGGATTAGTTGCCTTTGCCCAGTCCGTCGTTTTTGTGATAGTTGGGATAGGCGGGGCGCCTGTACTTCTTGGGTGGGTTCTTCTTAAGCGCTTCGAGAAGGACCTTGACCGCCGTTTCCAATTGAGGATCTTGCCCCTGTCGCCACAGGTAAGGATCTTCGTCGACCTCGATGTCCGGTGCGACGCCGTGATTTTCGACCTCCCATTCACCGTTGAGTCCATAGATCGCCACTTGCGGAGCGGTAGCGAATCCGCCACCCATAAGGGGTACTCCCTGACCAGCGGCGACAAGTCCGCCCCAGGTCCGCTTGCCGATAAGTGGACCGACCTTGCCAGTGCGGAAGAACCAGGGGAGAGCGTCTCCTCCTGACCCCGCCATCTCATTGATCAGCATCGCCTTGGGCCCCTCGTTCGAGAAGATGGGGATAGGGAAATCCTCGCTATCGCGTTGAGCGCCGTTGCCGAGTACTTGCCGCGTCAGGATTTGAACGACGTAATCGGAGAGCGCACCGCCCTGGTTGAACCGGTCATCGACGAGAACGGCGTCCTTGTCCAGTTGGGACATGAAGTAGCGGTTAAAGCTGGTGTAGCCGCTTCCACCCGTGTCGGGCATGTGGATGTACGAAATCTTGCCACCCGACAGGGAATCGACCTTTCGGCGGTTATCCTCAACCCAGGCTTTGTAGCGCAGTGAGTACTCGGAGCCGACGGGAACAACGACGATCTCCCGCGCGGTGGCGAGGCTGGGCGAGGCCCCAACTTTGATTCGGACCTGTTTTCCGGCGGTGTTCTCGAACGCCTCAAAGACGTTGTCTTTGGCGGTGAGTTCCTTTCCATTGACGGCGAGCAGGTATTCGCCCTCTTTTACTGTAGCGCCCGGTTGGGTGAGCGGAGCGCGGAGTCCGGGGTTCCAGTTTTCGCCGTTGTAGATACGAGCGAAACAGTAACGACCACCCTCGATAGAGTAGTCCGCGCCGAGGAGGCCGCCCGGAACGCGGGTCGAAGAGGGCACGTCTCCGCCGCCGGAGAACGTGTGGCCGATGGTGACCTCGTTCAACATATCCTGCATGAGATAGTTGTAGTCCGCGCGACTGCTGAGGTTCTCAAGGTAGGGCTGGTACCGGGCGATGACTTTTTGAATGTCCAAGCCGTGGGTGTTCGGATCGTAGAGGAAGTCTCGCATGTTGCGCCAGACCTCGAAGAACATCTGCCGCCATTCCGCCTTCGGGTCGATCATGGCCTGCATCCCGTCCGTACCGACCACGCCTTGACCGGGTTGAGGAGGAGTCATGGTAGACACGATGGCCACGCTGCCGCCCATTTGAATGAGGGCTTTATCGCCGTGCGGGGTCGGGATGATGAACTGGATGCCGTTGCCAAACGGCATGGGCCGACGCGAGACGAAGGAGTACTTGATCGCCGACCCGCCTCGGAGGACGACGAAGCTCTTGGGAGTGAGGGCTACCAAAGAATCGTAGGGAGCGGGTGGAAGCGGCACCGAGAGGATGCGCTGGGAAATGCCGTCCAAGTCAATCTTGACGGCGGGATCTGGCTTGCCAGGAGATCGCTGGGTATCGCCCTCTTCCTCGTCGCTTTCTGGCGCGAGGGGGGAAGGGTCGCTGTTGCGCAGAACCGTCACATAGATGCTTCGAGTCACCTGGTGATCCATGGAACTCATGCCGCCGACGGAGAGCGTTTGGGCGACGTCGGTGCTGGCCATGAAATAGAGCAATCTTCCGCCGCGATCGAAGACCGCGTTATCCGCCTGACTGAGACCGTCGGTGACTTGGGTCGACTTTCCGGTCTCTAGGCTGTAAAGAAATACGGCCTGAAGCTTATTTTTTAGGCGCTTGGTGTAAGTGATCCACTTGCTGTCGGGCGACCAATTGGGATTGAGTGAGTCGCCGAAGAAATAGTAGGGCTCCCGATCAATTTGAATGTACTTCTTGGTTTCCAGATCCAGGATGTACATCCGCAAAGACTGATCCACGTAGACAATTTTCTTGGAGTCTGGCGACCAAGCGAGCGAGTGATACCAACTGGGCGTGTCCGAGAGCTTGTAGACTTCCGGTTTGGTCCCGTCCATCTGATCCACGACATTGAGCTCGTAGTTTCCACTGGCGTCGGTAAGATAGGCGATCTTCTTACCGTCGGGGGACCAGAGCGGGGTGCGTTCGGCTACCCCGGGCGTTTGGGTGATATTTCGAGGGTCGCCGTTGTCTACCGGGAGGGTGAAGATATCTCCGCGGGCTTCAACCACTGCGCGGATGCCATTCGGAGAGACGTCGGCGGCTTGAATCTGGTCGCCGACGGCGCGGTATCCGGGACGGACTTCTAGGAGGTCGTCATCGATCTCAATGGGGACCTTCTTCTCGGACTTCGCCTTGAGATCGTAGAGGTAGATCGACCCGATCCGTTCGAAGACGATGGCGTCTTCACCAGCGGAGGCGGATTTGATTTCAAAGTCGGCCGGCGAGAGGAGCTGGCTCACCTTTTTCGAACCGGTGTCATAGGCGAACAGGGTGCTTCGTCCGCTGCGGTCGGACACGAAATAGACCTTATCGCCAATCCACATGGGGAATCGGTCGTTGGAATTTTGGCGGGGGACCTTTTCGATTTTGGAATCGGAGAGTCGTGCTATCCAGATCGGCGTAGTCTGTCCGCCCTGGTACCGCTTCCATTCTGGCTGCCACAGATCGTGCGGGATATAGGCAATTTTGCTGCTGTCTGGAGACAGTGAGCCGGTCATGCCTCGGGGGAGCGGAAGAGCTTTGGGCCATCCTCCCTGAAGGGGCACGGTGTAGAGCCGGTTTTGCCCAAGGCTTTGCTCGAATGAGGACGAGAACAGAATCGACTTTCCATCAGGCGTCCATCCCTGCACTTCATCGCTGACGGGATGAAAAGTAAGTCGTCTGGGGGTGCCACCGGTGGCGGGGACGACGTAAACGTCTTGGTTGCCATCGTAGTCTCCCGTGAAGGCCACCCATTTGCCGTCAGGCGAGAAGTGGGGCTCTACCTCTAATCCGGCGCCGATCGTCAGTCGCCTCGCCTGCCCGCCCGCTCGGGGTACGGACCAGAGATCGGTACCGTACTCGAAAACGATGGAGGTCTCACTTAGGGTGGGGTTTCTCGCCAGGAGGGGTTTGGACGGATCGTTGGCGAGGGCGGTCCCCGCTACGACCAGGATGGTGTAAATCGAGAAAGTTGCTCTCATAGGAAGATGAGGCGAGTATATCAAGCCATCTTCGCGAGGGCAACGAAAAGTGAGGGAGGACCCAGACAGCGCCCGGCGCCCGGTCCTCCTATACGCCGGGCGCGGGGCGCTGTCAACAGATGGGCTAATGTCCGGCGTCTTGCGGTTGGAGAATCTCCATGACGCCGATTGCCGTTTTGCCGTTGGCCGACGCCGAAACTTGGATCGATCCTTCGGCGTCCTCGGCGGTCGTCGCGTAAAAGACTGCGCTGGAGTTGCCAGCGGTGACGGTCACCGTGCTCGGAAATGAGTCGAATGCATCCGGGTTATCGGTGGATAAATCAATAACCTGATTGCTGGTACAGGCGTGAGTTAGCACCACCTGGTATCCGACGGTATCACCGGCCTGGACTTGGCCGTTGGGTGCTAACGGTATGACGAATTGAGGGTCTGACCAACACAAAGCCAGGATGGCAGTGCTAAGTAACGCCAATGATAAGCCTAAAGTAAGTTTTAGTGGTCTTGTAAACATCAAAAGTAATATAGTACAGAAATAAAAGAAATTTATAAGTACTATTTACTTGAAATGATTGTTAGCCAGACCCGATTAATTTGTAGAAGTTTAGGTTCGCATCGCCAATGGCATTTCTAAGTCTGCCTTCGATCCGGGCGATTCTGATCTCGTTGACTTTGAAGGGGGCCTGATCTCCCGAGGACAGACGGTAAAGGCATCTTCCCAGGTTCTCGGCCGACTCTTCGAATCTGCCTAGCTCAAGCATGATTTGAGACCGCCAGAGGTAGGATCTGCCCACAATTGTTGGATCGCCTGATCGTTCGGCATGGGCCAGGGAAAGCTCAATCCTCTCAAGAGCTTCGTCATACTTTCCGGTCTCACACAGAATTTCTGCCCAGCCGATGTCGATTCCCCATTTTGTTCGGTGATCGGAGGTGCTTGCGCCAATCTGCTCATACTCCTGAAGACAATCGACATAGAGTTCGTGAAGCCCAAGATTCAGAGCTGCTCCTGCGACATTGCTCAGAGCAGAATGAATCATGGGAACGTGATTTGCTTCCCGGCCAAGCGCCAGCGCCTCTTGACCGCATTCCAATGAAAGTTCGGGATTTGCATTAGCCCAGTATGCTGACGATAAGTTCACCAACACACGAGCCCGAAGCACAAGATCGTTCATATCTTTGACCGTCTCATAGGCGCGCTTGAGGCGTGAAATGGCTTGTTCGGTGTCCCCAGCTTTCGTAAGAAAAATTGAAGCAAGAATGTCCATGGAGACGAGTTCTTCCTTGTCTTCTGGGCCACAGATTGCCAGACACTCATCTGCCAGAGATATGCCAGATCTTAATCGATTTCGTCGATACCAATAAGACCAGCATTGCCTAGAAACTTCCAGGAAGTCTCGCGGAGATTTTCTGACTTCAATCAGAAATCGCAAAGCCGATTCGAAATCGGCTCGCATGGCGTCAAGCTTCGCAAGATTTTCCGCTTGATTGGCGCCGGTGAGCGGCATGAGAGCGGCAAACTTGGCATAGAAATACATGAAGTGCTGCTCACGTATGTCACGCCAGTCCTTTTCGCGCTCCAGCGAATCGCGAATCGCCGTTCGAATGTGAGATTCGAGCCTGTATCCCGCACGCTCTTCTAGGAGATTTGATTCGACAATCAGCCCTAAGTCCTCTAAAAACTCAATGGGCGCGCGAATCGTCTTGACCTCCTCGCCAATCAGTTCAGCAAGATCATCCGGCATCCAAATGTCTTCAAAAACGGAAGCCCATTCCAGAACGCTGCACGTGGCTGGGGGAAGGCTATCGATGGTCCACCTTACCGAGGCGCTAAGGCTATCGTGACGTCCTTCCCGTTCCAAATGGGCGTCTTGCTTCTTTCCCTGGACAAGAGCAAGAACTTCTTGGAGCGACTCGGAACGTGTTCTCTTTGCAGCAAGTGAAATGGCAAGGGGATGCCCAGCTAGCGATCGGCATATTTCAACGATCAGTTTGATTTCGTCCGGGTTGGGGTGATACCCGTGGTGAATCAATCGCATGCGATCCAACATAAGGGCAGTCGCTTCGTATGTCTCCAGATCCTCAAGGGACAGAGACTTCGATGTTGGCGGGATGCCTAGTGGTTGAATTCTGAAGGAGTGATCGTTAGATGGCTCAAGTGGCGTTGTGGATGTAGCGAGTACGTAGACGCCACTCGTCGATAGAAGCGACTTGATGATTTGGCTAACGTCTGGGACGGCCCGCTCGCACCCATCAAATAGGATCAAGTGGCGGCGATTTCCGAAGTACTTCCGAATCATCGCATCGGAAATTGCCCCAAGGTGTTCGACTTGCATCCCAATGGCCGCGAACATGCGACCAACCACTTCATCACGCGTGGTTGCTCCGGCAAGGTCAACGAATCTTACGCCATCGCGCATGAGGGGAGTGCCTTCTTCCTCGTCTAATTCAATGCAGAGTTCACGCGCTACTCGATGAGCCAAAACCGATTTGCCAACGCCGCTCGGGCCGAGAAGGGTGACCCAACGGTCTCTTTGGAGTTGGACTTGGATCTGCTCGATCTCGTCGCTGCGGCCAATGACAAGCGTGTCGGACAGCGGGATGTTGTGACGGGCGGTGAGGTCGTCTCGGAAGGGTTCGGGTTCGGGAAGTTCAAAGTGGCGGAGGGCCCAGACGGTTTCGGTTCGGCCCATTTGAACGTTATGAAGTTCACCGAGACAGATCGCCCAGTAGGGAAAGAGCTCCAGGTCCTCCGCAATGGCGTTGGTGATGCTGGAAATGAGGATGCAGTTTTGGGGAGCAACGTCGGCCAGCCATTGCGCGCGTTGATAGGGCAAATCGGTGAGGTTGGGCTGCTCGTGCGCGATTTCGCCCGTAGAGACGCCGATGTGGAAAGGAACGTTCTGATTGAGGGCGACTAACCGACGGGCAAACTCGCCGACGATTCGCAGGGCCTCGCCGACGCTGGAGAACTGCAGCGTAGTGGACCAAACCTTATCGTTTCGACTGGCAAGCAGTTGCGCGTTAGCCGCGAATAGCTTCTCGATGGCAACGGTTAGCGGGTCCGATTTCTTCGTCGCCTTGGGCTTGAAGGGACGAGGAATGGTGATGGCTACAAACGTGGCGTAATGAGTAGCCATATCAAAACGTGAGATATGATTGAACTTGTTGAGAAACTAAATCGAGCCTGAAAGCGAGAGTGTTTTGACGCATGAATTCCTTCCAAAGACGCTAGTTCATGTATACCGCCTCCGGACTGAAGTTTGTCATTGAACCAATGACAGAGAATCAGTTTGTCCTGACGGCGCCGGTACGCTGAAGCTTGTTCCAACCTTGGCGTCCGCCCCCCAACGCTCGCCATAGTGATTGTAATACAACTCCGTACATCATCTGACGATAGACAAGGCGTTGAAGGAATAAATACAGGAGATCGATCTTGGGAGCCCGTTCCCAACGGTAGGCAAGCCAGGCGGCGGAAAGCTCTACGGCAAAGAAGAGACCGTAGAGAACGCTCAAAGTAACCAGTTGGTCGAAGGCCGCCGACGAACTCTGGAGCTCAGTCGATCCGCCACTCTTCCATGCGAGGAGGAAGGTGGCCAGAGTGGTCAAGATTTTGAGGTCGATCAGGGGCGCCAAAATCTGAAACACGATTTGAAACAGCCAGAGACTGGGAATGGCAAACCACCCGAACCAGCCGTAACGACCCAGCGCCTTGCGATGTTTGACGAGGCATTGGAGCGTGCCGTAGGCCCAACGGAATCGCTGTTTGAAAAAGGCGCCGAAGGATTGGGGAGCTTCCGTGTAGGCGATCGCGCGAGGCTCGTTCGCCAGTCGATAACCTGCCATTCTGAGCCGCCAGGTCAAATCCATATCTTCAGCCAGGGTGTCTGATTCGTAGCCTCCCACCTGACGCACCGCTGAGGCGCGCCATGCGCCAATGGCGCCAGGAACGACGGTGATGCAATTCAGAAGCCCGAATGCTCGTCGGTCCACGTTTTGGCTGGTGGTGTACTCCAGGGACTGCCAACGCGTGAGCAGGTTTTGGGCATTGCCCACCTTGACGTTTCCGGCCACCGCGGCCACCCTCGGATCAGCGAAGTGGGCGACCAAGTGAGAAATTGCTTCGGAGTCAAGTTGGGTATCGGCGTCGATGCCAAAGAGGACCTCTCCGCGAGCCTGTTCGATGGCGAGATTGAGTGCCGAGGCTTTGCCGCCATTGGTCTTTTGGATGAGGCGGACGCGAGGAGTATTGGCGAAGGCACCGCGAATGACTTCAACCGTGCGATCGGTGGAACCATCGTCCACGATCAATATCTCTTCTACGGGATAGCGAGAAGCGAGGACTGACTGAAGGGTTCGGACGACAACCTTTTCTTCGTTGAAGGCGGCAATTACGACCGAAACCGTCGGTTGATGTGGGAGTGCGGAGAGGAGCCGGTGTTTGCGACGGGATAGGGAAGCCAAAATCGTCATGACGACGGCGCGTCCCAAGCCCAGAGCAATGGCGGCAAGGAAGGCGAAGGTTAAGATCCGCTCGGTCCAGAACGAAACGGCGAAAATGGTTCGGTCGAGCCCGATGAGACTCCTTTCGCTGTCGGGTATGGGCGGCATGATTTGGGCGTGAGGCTTCCCGATCAGGTCGCCCACGGTGACGAACTTGTAGCCTTCTTTCTGGAGGGCAGGGACGATTTGGGCCAGAGCGGCCACGGTGGCAGAACGATCGCCCCCGGCATCGTGAAGAAGGATGATGTTGCCTTCGTTGTCCGTTCCTTGGCGGCTCCTGACGTCTCGGAGAACGTCGCGAACGATGTCGTCGGCGGTTTTGGAGCGAGACTGCCCATTTCCCAGCGGAACGCGTAAGTCCCAGTCTTGCGGGTCTATATTCTCGCCCACCGTCACGTAGTGCAAACGGTCGGCGATCTCGACGGGGGCAACTTGGTCGGGAGTGCTCGGTTGGCTATCCGCGTTGTAAGGAGGACGGAAAAGAATGGTGGACCGACCGGTGATGCTCTCGATGGCGCGTTGGGTGGCGTTCAACTCCAGGGCAGCGCGTCGATCCCCTACGGCACCGATGTCCGGGTGAGTAAAGGAGTGGTTTCCTATCTCGTGGCCCTCGGCGTAGATGCGCTCTACGATATCAGGATGCTCTTCCGCATTTTGGCCGATGAGGAAAAATGTGCCGGGGACTCCGAGTCGCTTCAACTCATCGAGAATCTGAGGCGTGTACTCGGGATCGGGCCCGTCGTCAAAGGTAAGGACCAGTCGTTTGGGTTGATAGCCCGACTTTTGAAGGACGAAGGGGAAGGCGTATTTTCGATAGCTCCAATCGAATATTTCGCCAGAGTTGGGATCCGGTTGAACTCGTCGTCGACCGTCCTGAGGGCGAGCCTTAACGTCAAGAATTTCGCCTTTGCCAACGAAGTCGACCGACTGAGGAAAGTCGATGGCCTCGAGGCCAGAAGACTCGGGGGGGCGATTCAATTTGCCCTTGTCGAGGAAACTCCAGATTGCCGGGTCCTCAGATCCCATCACCCATAGTGCAGCCCCGCGGGCATCCATCGCCTGAGCGTCTCGCCATTGGTTGTAGGCGGTGATGGCGTCCAGCATCCAGACCTTGTGGTCTTTGCCATTGTCATCGTCGTACTCGAACTCGGGATTTACGGAACTGGGATCAATTTCGATCACGTCTTCTGGAGCTTCGGAATCTCGATAGCCGGCGGCAGTGGCCATGGCGTCTTCGAAGGTCAGGCTCTGGGCAGACGGCTGTCCCTTCTCCCAATCGTAGGCGTACGCTCCGAGGCCCACCACCAACTTGTCTTCGGGGACCAGGTTCAGCACCTGCCGAAGGGTCCTATTCGACCAAGGAAGCGAGGCGATGGGGCCGGGGGAATCTGTTTCCGAATGCTCATCGTAGAGCATCAGGACTCCCCAATTAACTTCGTCGAGAGCCTGGGAGATTTGCCTTGGTTCCAGACTGGCTTCCAAATCTACCGTCAGGATGCGGTCTTTGAGATGCAAGGAGGTTCCGAGGCGGTGAAGAAACTGGACGTAGTTGGGCCAAAGCGAGTCCGGGACAAGTTCGAAGTCGACATTAAGGCCCTGAAAACCGTAAGCGGTTTGCCATCTTTGAATGGACTGGATCAGATGCTCTTGGGCGGGTTGCGAAGTGAGGAGGGTTCGCACACGCTGCGAGTCAAAAACGCCATGATCGCTGTTGCCGAGGACAGGAAGGATCGCAACACCGTTTTGGCGTGCGATGCGAATCACTTCCTGATTCGACGCATTCTCGCTGAGATCGAAGTCTTGGGTATTGAGCCCCTGACCGTTGGCGGTGAGAGAGAGCCACGCGGGAGCGACGTGCGTGAGGTTCTTCGCGTTGAGCTCGAAAGACTTCAACCCCGTTTGTTGCCACGGCGCGTAGAAGCCCACAGCCAGCTTTTGATCTGTGGGCAAGGGAAGGTGGACCTTCTTTGCGGCCACTGGGTGGGTGCGGGACTTCGCCAGTTCTCGCTTTGTCTGCTGGAGCAAAGCGCCCGCTCGCTTTTGGTCGAGACGCGGGAAGTGCGGAAGATAACCGTGATGGCCCTTGGGCACGCCGGGCAAGACGGGCAGGGCGAGAAGACTCAGTCCGAAGAGGCTAGTGGCGATGGCCGCGATCAGGCCGAATCCCAAGATGGATCGGGACGCGACTTTCTTCCTTCTTCCCGAAGGGTCGTAAAAGACCGGCGAAGACGACATGACAAACGATGCATGTCAGACCAGCAAGAAACAGTTCCTTAACCCGACGAAAGACTACGCCACACGCGGAAATTCCATGTCCGCATCTCGGGGATGAGGCATAGGAGGAAGTTTGAGATAGGCTTCGACCACTTTCGGGTCAAAGTGGAGGCCGGACTGGGCGGAAATATACTCTCGCACCTGTTCCTCGGACCAACCCTTTCGATAGGGGCGGTCGGAGCGGAGGGCATCCCAAACGTCCGCTACGGCAAAGATTCTGGCAAGCCAAGGGATTTTGTCGCCCTTGAGCCCCATGGGGTAGCCCGTGCCGTCCCATTTCTCGTGGTGGCAAAGAGGAATTTCGATGCAGTCGTGGAGGAAGTCGATAGGGGCGAGCATATCCGCAGCCAGCGTTGTGTGGGTCTGCATGATTTCGTATTCTTCCTCGGTCAGCTTGCCAGGCTTTTGGAGGATGGCGTCAGGGACTCCCAGCTTGCCAATATCGTGCAGCAGCGCTCCGTGGTAGAGGCGGCGGAGGTCGTTGTGAGAGAGCCCCAACGCTTCTCCAAGTTTGACCGCCATTTCCGAAACGCGCTTGGTGTGACCCTCGGTTTCATGGTCACGCGCGTCCATCGCCCGGGACCAACCTTCGATCGTGCTGCTGTAGGCGCGTTCTAAGGCGTTGGTGCGTTCTCTGACGCGATACTCCAAAACGTCGTTATGAAATTTATAGGCGTCTTGAAGGTCTAAAGACATCAGAACCAGGCTCGCTACTTCACCCAACTCGGTGGGGTCCTTCAGAACGCTTCCCAGGTGCGTACGGTCCGATGAGCGTAAGCATCGAGACACCTGCTCCAATGGCACGGAGACCCAGCGCAGAAGGAAGTAGGTGAGGGTGGCGAGGACGATGATGGCAAAGCCGATCACCAGTCCCAGGGCCAAGCCGTGACGGGTCTTGAGCGACTCCAAAGTGTGCTCGTTGCAGACCAGATGAACGGTAGCTATGGCCTCGCCATTGAGCCCTGGCAGGGGACGATTGACGACAAACTGTGTTTCTTCGTCGATGCGTGGGGAAGCAATGGAACGGGGACCAAGCTGGACGGAAGCCTCTGAAGAGGTGAGTGAGGATAGTTCGTCGAGGTAACGGGCATCCCAGCGTCTGCCGACGAGAAAGTGTCCATAGACCGTCTTCATCCGGGCCACATCTGCGGTCTTGTGGACGGAACCTCCGTGGATTTCCATCACGGATTTGCCCGATGGGACGAAGAAGTGCGAGAACGGGTTTCCGTGCCGATGCAGCTGCTGGAGCTGACTAAGTTCAAGGCGAGGCACTTCGGAAGCGTTGACCCGAGTCCACGAGTAGATAGGCTCCCACTTTTCGTTGTATATCTGAACCCAATCGACATCGAACGCCTGACCATTGGGGTCGATGTAGACCTTGATCCAGTTGGAGTCCTTCCGCTTGATCCCTACGACCAGATCGTCCCAGTAGGTGTAATCGAAGACAAAGCTTTTTGCTTGCCGCCCGATCAGTTGGACGACGTTATCCGTGAGGTGCTCTCTTTCGCTTTTCGATGTATAGGAAATGGACTTGGCGAGGTCGGACTCGGTCTTAAGCATGAAGACAGTGCCGAGCAAGAAGAACGTCGATATGACGCCGACGAGCAGCCCGACCCTGGATCGTACAGAAGCGACACGAATCCCTAACTTCATATAAAGAGACCGAAAGAAATTGTTCAGAGAACATTGGACATATCGGTTCCTTTAGCTCAGGTATGCAAAAGAATCTTGAAAAACTAGCAGGAGTAGGTAACAACGTCCCGGATTCCTGAGCGGTTATCCGGGACAAAATAGTTCAATGAAACGGTTAAGCCATAGTGTTGGCGATTTATTGCGTTAGTGCCCCGCTTTCTTAGAAGTTCTTCTGGCGCTTACTTCGATTCCTTTTTGCAGCAACATAAAGATAAGTAAGAGTGTTCCAATCGCGATACGAGTCCACCAGGAACTGAGACTTCCATCGAAGTTGATCGCAGTTTGAATCATGGCGAGGATGAGTACGCCGAGGAAAGAGCCGAAGACCGAGCCGTATCCACCACTGAGGAGCGTCCCCCCAATCACAACGGCGGCGATGGCATCTAGCTCAAGCCCCGTGCCAGATAGAGCGTTTCCAGAAGAGGTGTAGATGGTGTACACCACACCTGCTAATGCAGAACAGAATCCGCTCAGGGCGTAAATCCAAATCTTGGTTTTTCCTACCGATAATCCCATTAACATCGCCGAACTCTCGTTGCCGCCAATGGCGTAGACGGTACGACCAAAACGGGTTTGTTTTGCCAGGACGATGCCTGCGACCAGGACAACGAGGAAGAGGATGGCGGAGATGGGAAGAGAAGCGCCGTTGGGCAGGCTAATCTTGATTCCGGCCAGGGCCGAGAAGAATGGATGATCGATCTGAACCGATTCTTTGCTGATCCACAAGCCGAGCCCACGCGCCAAGAACAACCCTGCCAGCGTCACCAAAAATGGCGGCAGATTAAACTTTTGGATCAAGAGCCCGTGACCGCAACCCAAGAGCAGTCCGAATAGCAGCACGGTGGCTATGGCGAGGGCAGGGTGAAGGTGCTTGTTTTGAATCAGCACCGCCGTCATGATGCCCGTGCAGCCCACCATGGAGCCGACCGAGAGATCGATGCCGCCGCTGAGGATGACGAAGGTGACCCCAACGGCGGTGATGCCGAGGAACGCGTTGTCGGTCAGAAAGTTCAAGAAGACGCGAAGGCTAAAGAAGCCTTCGAACTTCAACCCTGCCGCCACGTAGATGGCGATACAAACCAGCGAGGTGGCGATGATGGGCAATCGCTCTTTGGTGAAGATGGCCTTCATGCCGCCCTCCTTCGGGCAAATCGTGCCCGGAATTCTGGGGCCTGGAAGAGGGCGACGATGACCACGACGGCGGCCTTAAGGATCAACGTGATCTCGGCGGAAACGCCGCGGGTGAGAATCGTGGTGGTGAGCGACTGCATCAAGATCGCGCCGAGAATGGAGCCCGCGATGGAGAATCGTCCACCGGCAAGCGAAGTCCCTCCGATGGCGACGGCGAGAATGGCGTCCAGTTCGAGGTAGAGCCCGACGTTGTTCGCGTCTGCGCCTTTGATGTCGGCGGTGGGGATGAGTCCGGCTAATCCGGCGAGAACGGCGCAGATGACGTATACGGTCAGTTTGACGTTCTTGGCGTTAATGCCCGAGTAGCGGCTGGCAACGGGATTGTTTCCAACTGCTTCGACGAACAGGCCGTAGGCGGACTTTCGAGCGAGCAAGCCGATCAGGATAGCGGCAATAACGAAGAGCCAAATGGGATTCGGGATCGCGAACGTGGAACCACTGCCTAGAGCGGCGAACTTGGGATCGTTGAAAGTGACGATCTGGCCATCGGTCAGCAACTGGGCGACACCACGTCCCGCTACCATTAAGAGCAGGGTCGCGACGATGGGCTGAATCTCCAGGAAGCTGACGAGAAACCCGTTGAAGATGCCGCAGATGAGGGCGACGAAGAGGGCGACGGCGATGATGGCGGGGATGGAGCCGTGAACGTTCAGTGCGTTCAGGATGCAGCCCTCGGGCCTCGCGATCAAACAACCTGCGACAGCGCCCGCGATCGCCATGACTGCGCCCACCGAGAGATCAACGCCTCCGGTGGCAATCACCAGGGTCATGCCGAGGGAAAGGATCATGACGGGGGCGGCGCGATTCACGATGTCAATCAGGCTTCCGAAGAGACGCCCATCGCGCATCTCCACGTGAAAGAAGCCGGGGGTGAGGATCAAATTGAATAGGAGAATTCCCAGCAGGGCCATGAGCGGCCAAAACAAATTGGATTGACGAAACTTCAAGCTTCGCCTCCGGCGATCATGGACATGACTTTCTCTTCACTGGCTTCTTCTCCGGTCAACATGCCGACCATCTTTCTATCCCGCATGACGGCGATCTTGGTGCAGCTTCGAACGACTTCTTCCAATTCGGAAGAGACGAATACGAACGCCATTCCCTCTTTTCGAAGCTTCTCGATGAGGGCAGAAATCTCAAACTTGGCGCCAACGTCGATTCCGCGAGTCGGCTCGTCGAGGAGGAGTAGACGGGGGTTCGCGGCGAGCCATCGGGCGAGGATAACCTTCTGCTGGTTCCCGCCGCTAAGGTTCTTAATCGGCGTCTCCGGGCTGGCGGTCTTGATGCGCAGGCTGTCGATGAAGACTTGAACAATCTCGTCCTGCTTGGACCGGCTGAGTTTGCGGAACCAACCTTGACGGGCTTGAAGCACGATGGTGAGGTTCTCGCGGACGCTAAGATCGGGCAGAATTCCTTCCAGCTTACGGTCCTCGGGGCAGAGCCCAAAGCCGGAGGCGATGGCCTTGGAAGTCTTGTGACCGGATGCGGAGCGACCGTCGATTTTCAGTTCTCCGTGATTGGCGCTATCGATCCCGTAAAGAAGCCGCACCGTTTCCGTTCTGCCCGAGCCGAGCAATCCGGCCAAGCCGAGGACCTCGCCGCTACCGATGGTGAAATTGACGCCCTCCACGCTACCGCTATGACCCATGTCTTGGGTTTCGATGAAGGAGGTGGATTGGATGGGGTCTTTGGCGACTCGCTCCGATTCGAGGGCCGACGCATCGCGACCGATCATCATTGAGACAAGTTCGAGGCGGGGAAGTTGGTCGATGGGCGCGTCTCCCACGTTGTTGCCGTTACGTAGAACCGTAATGTGGTCGGAGACGGCGTAAACCTGATCGAGGAAATGAGTGACGAAGACGATCCCCATGCCCTCGTTCTTGAGTTTGGTGATCGCCTCGAAAAGCTGTTTGACTTCGTCTCGGTCCAAGCTGGAAGTGGGCTCGTCCAGCACGAGTACCTTGGCGTCGACGTCCAGAGCGCGGGCAATGGCGGCCATCTGTTGGATGGCGATGGAGAAACTCCCGAGCGGTCGGCGAACGTCAACGTTCAAGCCGAGCCGGGCCATGGCTCGCTCGGCGCGCTCTTTAACCTCTTTCCACTTGATACCGGTGAACCCGGCGGACTCTCGCCCAAGACAAATGTTCTCGGCCAAGGACAGGTTGGGCACCAGGTTGACCTCTTGATAGACGGTGCTGATGCCTTGGCTCACGGCGTCCTGTGGAGACTTGATCTGGATGGGTTTGCCTTCCAGCAGAATCTCGCCGCTATCGAGGGTGTGGACGCCGGTCATGACCTTGATCAAGGTGCTCTTGCCAGCGCCGTTCTCTCCCATTAACGCGTGAACCTCGCCGGCGCGAACCGTGAAGCTCACGCCGTCGAGGGCCTTGACACCCGGAAAGGATTTCTGGATGTTTCTTAATTGAAGTAGTTCGGCCATAGAAGGTCGGTTCCTATTACTCCTTATTTCCACTCGAGCCGAGGAGGATGCCGAGGTCGATGAATTGTCCGCCGTCGTTTTGGTGACAGTGGACGGCGACGACGTTCTTGCCTTTCTTCAGCGCCTTGCGGAGCGCGGCGGTGACTTCCATGCCGTCATAGCCGTCATTCCAGGTCCCTTCCTCAGCCGCCCACACGAGCGCGCCATTGATGTAGATCTGGGCGGCGTTATCGTAGTGAATGGCGATCAGACCCCGCTCAAAGGTGATGGGCTCGTAGTCGAAGGACTGGCGGAGCCAGATGTCCGACGTGGTCCACTTGGTCTTTTCCGCGTTGTCCTTGTTCCCGAATCCGCCTGGCGCGGACTTCCAACTGGTGGAGTTGAACTCGGGCTTGAACCAGTCCTCGGCGGGCTTCTCGGTGGTGTACTGCCAGTCTTTGGCAAGGGAGCCGTCACGAGCGGAACCGACGACAGTGGTCCAGGTCATGGCTTTGTTCGTGCTGGCGGAAACGCCTTTTTCAAACGCGGCCTTCTTGGAGAGAGCGGCGTGGAGCTTTTTGACATCGAACTTGGGCTTGCGGTCGTACGTGTAAACGCCGTTTCGCTCTTGCTCAACGTCGGTGAGCTGGGTGTAGCAGAAGCCGAACATGTTCGGGTTATCCAGGAGGGCGTCGCCCAGTCCTTCAAACCGGGTGTAGAACTCTTCCAGGGTCTTGGGCGAATTGCCATAGCCCCAGCCTTCGCCGGTGGCCCAGCCAATCCCGCCGTATTCACTGACCATGAACGGAACGCCAACCTTTGGCTTCTGGCCGTACTGCGGGGGCAGGCCGTCGCCTTGGAAGTACCGCATCCAGCGATCTCGGAAGGTGGCGGGGTTCTGGTCGTAGTCGTGGGCATCCAGGACTTCTGGATTGGCAACGGTGTGCGTCCAGCCGCTACTGTCGATAATCGGTCGGGACGGATCCAACTGTCGAGTTAGGGCAACGGTGGCGTTTTGGATAGGACCGGCCGAGTCTGCCGATTCATTGAAGGGACACCAGCCAACCACGCTGGGGTGGTTGCGGTCTCGGCGAACTATCTCGTTCCACTCGTCGAGGACGGGGAGGTTGATGCGCGGGTCGGCGTAGTTCAGACCCCAGTTCGGGAACTCGCCCCAGACCAAGTAGCCCATCTTGTCGGCCAAGTACAGGAATCGGGGTTCGAACACCTTTTGGTGGAGTCGCGCCCCATTGAAACCGGCGGCCATCGAAAGTTCGATATCGTGCTTCAGGGCCTCGGCGCTGGGGGCGGTCCAGATTCCGTCCGGATAGAAGCCTTGGTCCAAGACGAGTCGCTGGAACACGGGCTTGCCGTTGATCAGGATGGCGTGGCCGTCAATGGTGATGGAGCGCATCCCCGCATAAGTCTTGAGGGTATCGACCGTCTTGCCGTTCTGGCGGACACTGAGTTCGACGTCGTAAAGGAACGGATCTTCGATGGACCAGAGGCGGGGCTTGGAGATGGGGACCACCATCTTGCCGTTGCGCCAGTCTGCGGTGGTCTCGGCTTCGGCAACGGTCTTGCCGCCAGCTTTGACGACGGCATGAACTTTCTGTCCGGGGAGGGCGTTGGCGACTTCGGCGGTGATCAGGAACTGCGATCCGGCCACGTCCGGCTCGATTCGAACGCCATTCAGGTAACTGGCGCCGACGCCTTCCAGCCAAACGGTCTGCCAGATGCCGGTGGTTCGGGTGTAGAGACAGCCGAAACTCTTTTCTTCCGTACACTGCTTGCCGAGGGCCTGGAGGCCGCTCTTGGTGTCATCGAAGGCGTGAACGATGACGGTGTTGTCGCCGGGCTTGAGGTACTGGGTGATTTCGAACCCGAAGGCGACCGATCCACCGGTGTGCTGGCCGACCTGGTGCCCGTTAACCCAGACGGTGGTGAGCCAGTCGCACGCGCCGATGTGGAGGATGGTGCGAGACGTCTTCCAGTTCTTCGGTCGGGCAAAGTTGCGCCGATACCAAACGTTCTTGACGAAGCCCTTTCGGTTCAGCCCGGAAAGCTCGCTCTCCCGACAAAAGGGGACGAGGATCTTGTCCGGGTAATTGGACTTGGTGAGGAAGCTGGTGTCTTTGGAGTCGTCGGTCTCGGCGAACTCCCAGGAGCCATTCAGATTGAGCCACTCCGCCCGTTCCATATCGGGCCGAGGATGCTCGGGGCGAGGGATGCTCTGTGCGGCATCGGCGTTTAATACGTTCATAGTGAGGAGTCCGGCGACGATGCCAACTAGACCTAAGTTCATTTTGTTCCTTTAAGCCGAATCAAAGTGAATGAGTAAGCCGGGAAAAGATGTTGAATTTGGTCACCGGCGACCTTTACTTGCACCTTTTTGGGGCTGACCTTGTTGGGGTTATCCAACGTGTTCTCATCCATCGGGTCTCCCGAGGTTAGCACCTCCGCGTCCGTGATGCGCGCATTGTGCATGCCTTTCAAGGCCACATTCGCGCTCACTGGACGAGAACCTGCGTTAACGACCTTGAGAATGGTCTCTCCGGTCTTTTCATCGATGCCCGCGCTGGCGTGGAACGTTTGAGTGGTGGGGACCGCCTGATCGTAAATCAGTTTGCCGTCTTGCCAGCACTTGATCCGCTCGTCGGTGAATTCCATTTTCAGGTCGTACCAGCGGCCGGTTTCCACCTTGCTGTCCACCTGCCGACCGATGAGGGTCTTGTCTCCCTTGACGCCGAGTTCTAATGCGCCTTGGGTGTTGTTCCAACCGCCGATGTTCCACCAGATGTAGTTGTCTTGGTCTCGGTGGGCGACGGAGATGAGGAATCCCTCCGCGCCGGAGATCTTCCGAGCCTTGAGGGTCAGGGTGTAGTTGTGCCAGGTGGAATCGCCGAAGTAGGCGCGGGTGCCATTGCCGCCGCCGGTTTGCCGGAGCGCGCCATCTACCACTTTCCAGTCGCCGGTTTGCGGCTTGAGTTCGGAGCCATCTTTGCTTTCGAAGAGGACCTTATCGCCCTGGGTGACCTTGATGTCTTTGTATTCGGACTGGGTACTCCAGGTGCCCACGCCGACGCCGCCGGTGGGGAACTTCTCTCGGAACGGTTCCGGCCTCTTCAGATCTGTCTTGACCATGCGGGTGGGCCGGTTTTGGCTGAACATCTTTTGGATGTAGTAGGAGGGGATACCGTAGGATCGGCTGGAATCGAAGCAGATGAGGTCGGGATTCCACGCCTTGAGGTTCACGTTCGCGAAGAGCGGGGCGTAGCTGGCCATGACCACGATGTCCGAGTTTCGCTCCATCCCGGTCATGAAGGCGGCTTCGCCAAGGGCGGCGATCAGGTTGCCTTGGCCGCAGCCTTGGGTAACTGCGTATTCGCCGACGTAAATCTTGGGACCCTTGCGGTCGTAGGTGTCGTAGCGGTCTGCGTTCTGGATGAAGAAGGTGGGCGCGTAATAGTAGTGCTCGTCGAGGACCTCGATGGGCGTCTTCTTGGGAGTCCCACCCCAGAGGTTGGCGATGGTGATGATGTTGGGGTACTTCTTCTTCACCGCTCGCCAGATCAGGCCGTAACGCTCTTCATAGGCAGGGCCACCGTTCTCGTTTCCGATTTCCAGATACTTGAGATTGAAGGGCTTGGGGTGTCCGTTCTTGGCGCGGAGGGCGCCCCACTTGGAAGTGACGGGGCCATTGGCGTATTCGATGGCGTCCAGAGCGTCTTGGACGTACTCATCCATCTTGTCCATCGGCACGACCTCTTTGTGAGACATGCCGCAGTTGATCACGAACATGGGGGCGGCGCCGAGGTCTTCGCAGAGTTGCAGATACTCGTGATAGCCCATGCCATTGGTGGACATATACCGCCAGATATTGGGTTGGGTGCGTCGCTCGATCTGCGCACCGACGGTTTGCTTCCATCGCTGAGAGAGCGCCATGGTGTCACCCTCGACCCAGCATCCGCCGGGGAAGCGGAGGAAGGAGGGTTTAAGGTCGTTTAGTTTCTTGGCCAGATCCGGGCGCATGCCGTTGGCCCGTCCTTTGAAGGTATCGGACGGGAAAAGAGAAACCATGTCCAGCCAATAGGTGCTCTTGTCTCGGGCTCGGAGTACGAGCTTGGCCTTGGGGTCGGATTTGGTGGCGCGGAGAGTGGCCTTGTATTCATTCCAGCCGCCGATCTTCGGGCTGACTTTGCTGGTGGCGAGGACGGCTCCGGTTGAAGATTCGAGGTTCAGGGTCAATCCCTGCGGCATGGGACTGGCAGCGCGGCAGCGGAAACTAAGTCGGTAAGACTTGCCACGCTCGATGTCCATTCCCCAATAGCCTTCATTGCTCACTGGGTAACCGGCGGAGCCGGGGACGTTTACTTCCACCTTGAGCGATTTTTGGTTAAAGCTAGTGGCGGGTTGGGCGGAATCTAACGAGATCGTGCCGCCGGCAGGGGCGGACCAGTGATCTGGGCGGGGAGCGTCTTCGAAGGAGCGGTTGCGGACCAACTCGGCATATAACCCGCCATCTCCCGCACAATTGATCTCTTCGAAGAAGATTCCGAACAAGTCTGGGCTAACCTTGATCGTCGGCTGATTACAATAGACAGTCCACTCAGCCTGAGATTGGACAGGGGTCGAGAGGGTAGGGCCGGACAGGCCGAGCGAAAGGAAAAGTAGGGAGCCTAGCATCGTTGATCCTCGTTGGTCTAGCCTTCTAATCGCAGAAGTGGCTATGATTATAACTCCTTTGGAATGTAAGGCAGTTTAGTCGATTATAGTGGAATTCAGAACATGAGAAAAACGACGTTAGGCGTGGTTATTGGCAACCGAGGTTTCTTCCCGGCGCACCTTTGCGAAGAGGGAAGAAAGCAGATTCTAAAGGTTCTCGAAGAAGAGGGTTTTGACGTTGTCGTCTTGCCAGACACGAACAGCCCAGGTGGCTCTGTCGAATCACTGGCCGAGGCGAAGGCCTGCGGCGATCTCTTCCGCGCGAACCGCGATCGGATCGATGGGATCCTCATTACGTTGCCGAATTTTGGCGACGAACGGGCGAACGCAAACTCGGTTCGCTTCGCCGGATTGGACGTCCCGGTCCTGGTCCATGCGTTCAACGATGACTCTAAGCGAATGACCATCGCGGATCGTCGAGACAGTTTCTGCGGGAAGATGTCCACCTGCAATAACCTCCGGCAGTACGGCATCAAGTTTTCGCTTACCACGCTCCACACGGTCAACCCGGACAACGAGTCTTTCCGATCCGATCTCCGCAAGTTCGGTGCGACTTGCCGCACGGTCCGCGCGCTTCGCAAGGCTCGACTCGGCGCGATCGGCGCTCGACCGACCGCTTTTAAGACCGTTCGTTATAGCGAGAAGCTTCTGGAGCAATCGGGCATTTCCGTCGACACGTTGGACCTTTCGGAAGTGCTGGGCTGGGCGAACAAACTGAACTCGTCGGACTCGGCGGTGAAGGAAAAGCTGGACCGAATTCGCGAGTACACCGACACCAAGGGCATCCCCGACGAGAGCCTCGATAAGATGGCTCGGTTGGGCGTGGCGATCGACACGTGGGCGACCGATCAAGAGATCGACGCGACGGCGATTCAATGCTGGACCGCTTTGGAAGAGTTTTACGGCGTGGTGCCTTGCACGCTGATGTCGATGATGTCGAACAGCCTGATGGCCAGCGCTTGTGAGACCGATGTGGCCGGAGTGGTGGGAATGTACGCGCTCCAGTGTGCCTCAGGCATGCCCTCGGCGCTTTTGGACTGGAACAACAACTACGGGACCGACCCGGATAAGGCGGTCGTCTTCCACTGTTCCAACCTGCCGAAATCGGTGTTCAACGAGCAGAAGATGGACTATCAAGAGATCATCGCGGGGACCGTTGGGAAAGAGAACACCTACGGCACCATCGTGGGCCGAATGCGCGCCAGTTCCTTCACCTACTGCCGAATCTCGACCGACGACTACAACGGTCGAATCGTGGCCTACGTTGGAGAAGGCGAACTTACCAACGATCTGCTGAATACGTTCGGCGGATACGGAGTGGTTAAGGTTCCCGAACTGCAAAAGCTCCTTCGGTACATCTGTGAGAACGGATTCGAGCACCACGTGGCGTTCAACCTGTCGGAGAGCGCCGAGGCGGTTAACGAGGCGTTCTCGAAGTACATGGGCTGGGATACGTACTGGCACGCCGGTTAGTTCTTTACGGGAAGCCAACGTTGGCTTCCCCTTCGATTATTTTTGTTCTTGATTTCTCCGCCGTTTGAGGATAGTGTAGGCGTATCCATATGTCTGCAATCCTCTCGTATCTTTCGTTAGCAGCTACGCTCGCGTCTCCGAAGTGGACCGAGGTGGACTGCGAGTTTGTCGATCAGGTTCCCATTCTCAAGATCGTTGCCGAAGAATCGGGGCGAAAAGAGGCTCGCCGCTACCTGCTGGATTCAGGAGCCGGCGCATCCATTCGGCTCGCCTTTCCCCAAGGGCCGTTTGAAGAAGGTCGGAAGGTCCGGTTGGGGACGTTGGGCGAGGTGACGTTCTACAACGGTCGGGAGTCCATCAAGAATCCCTGGTGTCTGAAGTGGTTTGGCAAGATGAACATTGATGGGTTGATCGGGGGCGACTTCTTCAGAGTCCACGATGTTTTCATCGACTATGAGAAGCACAAGGTCTTCATCTCCCGGGAATACAAGCCGGACTCCTTTGAAGAGGTTCTGAATTGGAATACCAAAGGCGCCTGGCAAATCGGTCTGATTGATTTGGAAGGGTGGCTGATTGCGGCAACCGTGGCAAACGAATCCCTCAATTTCTCGATTTTTGACACGGGTTGCTCCCGATCTTCTCGCCCCGCCCTGGACCGACAGCGACCGGAGAAAGCTACCTCTCAGTGGATTATAGGAACGCTAAATAATTACCAAGGATGGTCAGAGAAAACGCTGATGTCTTTTGGCGGCGCTCAACCGGGATTGAAAGTCGAGATTGATCTTGTGTATGCCCCCGGGATCTTCGACTGCGTCGCGCCGTCTGATGTGGGAAAGCAAGTGTTGCTCTCGGGGAGACGGAAGGAGGCGTGGGTTTGGCGATGACCGTAGCCTTCTTGACGTTTTTTAGGTGGTCATGAAGCGCTCCAACGATAGAGCGACATCCGCCTTGATTTGGTCGCTCTAGGGGGCGGGACTACGTTGGATTTCAGCGATTGATCGGCACAATGCGATGTCGTGGTGTCAGTACAGAAGTTGGGACGGAGGTTCGCGTTTTCCCTTTTGGAGATCTTGATCTGCATCGCGATCTTGGCGATCTTGGCCAGCTTGATTCTATCGGCGCTCTCCAGCGCAAAAGATCGGGCGATGCAAGCGGGATGCTCCTCAAATCTCAAGCAGATCTGGCAAGCGGTCGAGCTTTATCGAAACGATTGGGGCGGCGGGGTGGACCGGGGGACCTTGGCGCAGATGGCGCTTCCACCCGATCCGAGCGAGTTGACCAGTGCGCAGAGTCTTTGGTTTGCCTGTCCTCGTCGGGCCGTTGCTAAAAATCACTTGCCGGACAACTACCACTGGCTGGCGGGGACGGCGGGCTCCATGGTGGAGGAGAAGCTCTGGGTACCGACGACCGCCAAGTATGGGGAGGCGACGGTGTTGGTCAGCGATTGGTTCCACAGCGATCCGGCGGCAATCGCGTCTCGATACGCGCCTAAATTCGGAATTGGGATTTCGGTCGGGGGGCAACTGAAACACAGGAGGCAGGCCGGCGAGATTCACACTGTTCTGTGGTGGAATCCACGGGGAGATCTCTTACCATGAAGCGGAGCTGGGTTATCACCCTCTGTTTTC
>MKRX01000026.1:18167-41335 GCA_001898035.1 Armatimonadetes bacterium 55-13 | reverse complement strand
TGCTTCGCTCGATCAACGGTACGAAAGCGCTCCCGGGGACGATCCGAATTGACAATGGATCGTTGGGAAGGCTCAGTCGCGAACAAGCATCCGGGGTGATCAAGCACATCGTTCGCCCCTCGTTTGCGGGATGGCGAGTGGAGGAAATCAAGCAAGTTAAAGCCTCGACGGACTCAGCAGGGGCGGTGGCGACCATTTCGCTGAGGGGGTCTCGTCGAAAAATCTTGTTGGCAGGCGGGCCATCGTCAGAGGGGGCCGTGTTTAGGTTGGACTCCCTGCTACGCATGTCTTGGGCATCAGCTGAAAGATTGGGAAGCCGCCCTGACTGGCTCCAAATTGCTCCTGCCTACTTGAACGGCGTACGGCGAGATCGGTCAAAGTTGGAACGCCTTGGCATTCCGGGACTCGATTTTGGTCGTCAGGGAGTCAAGAGTTGGGACGAACTGGAAGCGTGGTTCGCAAGAAATCCATAGCATTGAGTCCACAAAATAGGTGGTTTACGGAGAACGGTAAAAAGATTATCTTTGTTTCTCCTGTGGAGATAACGCATACTCCACCCATCCACTCTTTCGGGCGGATTTTGATTTGCAAGGTCTTGTCGTGAGTATTTCTGTATTAGTTTCAACAGTAGTGATTCTGATGTTGCGGGCGGATGCCCCAAACAGTGGATCCCCCGAATCCCTCGTCGATCTCGAAAATGGACCGGGCGTTGTTATCCAGATTCAGGTTGAGGGGCAGGCAGTCAGGGCGATCGTGGATACGGGGAGCCCAATCAGTTTGGCCACTCCTGACTTTCTATCGAGAGTTGCAGCGGCGACAACACCACCCCCAGACTTTGATGTGGAAATCGGCCAGGTGGGCTTCAGAGTGCCCATAAAACCGTTCGAAGCAGCGGCAGCGGGAAGAGTAAAGGCGTACTGGAATGCCGATGTCCTACTTGGAATGGACAGCCTCTCCCATACGGTCATGGGAATTGATTTTCAAGCTCGTCGCTTGGCGATTTGGAAGCCCGAAGACTCATCTGCCGCTTCGCGGTTTTGGTTCAGTCGAGACTTGGTACTCGTTCCGCAGGGAACAGTTAAATGGACTAGAACAGGATTTGTGCCCTATATCCCGGCTCCAGATGGCAAGACTCAAGTTTTGACCACCTCCCAAACCGAGTCTGATATCCATTCCTTATTGCGGAGCGCGACCGTCAATGGCATGCTCACTGCGCCCGTGAGTTTCGATCAATCAAATGTAGTAGCGATGCTTGATACCGCAGCGCCTCAAAGCATGCTCTCGGCGGCTTCGGCAGAACAGCTGAAAGATAAGAAGGTGCTTCGGACGGAAGTCGTCGGATGGATCGACGGCATGAAAGAGGGTGAACGGGTAGAGATCAAGAACACGGTTGTGGCCGGTGTTCCCGTCAAGATTGCGGAAGGGATTCATGTGAGCGAACGAGCTCCCGACGTATTGGGGCTTGATGCGCTGAGACAATTTAGATTGTTTTTTGACTTCAAGCAGCAGGTCGTTCTAGGCGCTCGATTTTCTGAATCTAGACCACAGTTTCTTGGTGCGGCAATGGCGTATTCCAAAGACGGAAAACAGGCCGAAATTTTTCCTGGAGATTCGGCAATCGTAAAGGATCTAATTTGGGTTGAAGGGCCAAAGGGACTCATCGAAGTAGCCGCTCCCGAAGGCGAGTACACCTTGGTTAGATACAAAAGATAAGCACCCTCAATTCCTTAGAACCTTACGTCTTGGCGCGGGGAACTCTCTTGGATTCAATGAGGATGCTTGTGAGTTGGATGAAAGAAATCAATTTCCGCATCAAGCGTCCTAACTGCATGCGCTTTCTGTTCGTGCTCGCTGGTGTTTTTTGCCTATCGTTGACCTTTGCCGAACCCGGACGCTTGCGGGCGACGAAGGGAAAGTTGTCGGCGGAGGTGCTGGTGACCAAGGCGGCGCCCAACGACAATCGATTAGGTTGGGGATTTGAAATCGATCCGGCCAAGAAGCGGGTTGCTGGGGTGAGTATCCGGAATGGGAATAAGAAGGTCTACATCGCTCCGTCTGCCTGGGGAGATTTGGCGGACCCGAATACGGTTCGATTTGAGACCGTGAAGGGGGCGACTTGGTTGGTGATTGTTGGTGGCGATGCGGCGGGATCTTATCGGGCGAGGCTGAAGATTCTAGGGGAATATGTGACGGAGCGGGTGGTGGAGAGTGGAGAGTTTCCCGAGGCGCACTTTGAGCGCACGGTCTACGGTTGGAAGGAGCCGAAGTATTAACAAACGACATGCGATGACCGGCGGGCTCTTTCTGGTCCTAAACCTGCCTTTGGCGCTGATGACCGGAATGGCGATGCAGAAGTCGTTTCCGGGTTTGATGTGGCTCTGGGGGATCCTGATGGGGCTTCAAGCAATCGTTTCGCTGGTTGGGTGCGCTTGGATTGCGGCTCAATTCGATCGAAAGTAATCAAAGAGCTTGGAGCTTAAGATCCGTGAATGTAAGAGACTCAATCCAAGATTGGTTCAACGGAACTGAATGGTAATCTCTCATCGCTAGTACCATATCGCCTAATTTCTTAGCGCTTGATACGGAAGTGAATCATGGTCTCTCTTTTGGTCAGCATTTTTTGTCTCGTCCAGGATCCGCCGCCCTGGGCAACTTTTAGTCAGGATCAGTCCGATAAGGTTCTGAGGGAGATACGCAGAGGAATCGTTGAGGGGGATGGGGGAATCCTTGGCGCAAAGCAAGTTGATCAAAGGAAGATTGATCAAGCGATTGGCACTTTTGTTTCCAATCGAAGCGCATCCAACGCTTACCGTCTCGTCTATCGAATTATTCAGTTTCAACCCTCCATGGGTGTTCCCGCGTCGGTAAAGGATCCCTGGGCAACGATGGGTAAGAATACGTATGAGGTTGCGCGCCTGAGATTTCTATTTACCTACCGGTCACTTGAGTACAACCAAATTCCGCTCGGAGAAGATTTGCTGAAAATTGATCCGAAGGATACCGAGGTGATGTGGGCGCTATCGGTGCTCTATTCGCACCAGGGGCCCCGGAATGTTTGGAAGCCAGAAAGAGGGGTTGAATTGGCGGAGGCGGCGTGCAAGCTGTACCCAAGTTTGCGAACCTTTGCTCGGGTTGGCGATGCCTATGTGACGCTCTTCGGCAAGACAAACAAAGATAGCGACGCTCAGTCCTCAGCGAGATTCTACAAACAGTATCTTGCCGCCGCTAACGAGAATTCGTTTGGCTATAAGAATGTCGTTCGGGACATCAAATGGTTAAAGGAGAGAGGGTACTGCTTGTAGATTTGGGGGAAACGTGAGCACCCCTCGGTTCGCATAAAAGAAACGGGCGCCTGCTTGGAAGCAGACGCCCGTTAGTTGTTCTTAGTACTTGCGGTTCGGTCGTTCGGCCTTGGCGACGGATTCGTCGAAGATGCCGTCCTTCATGACCGTGCGCTTCGGCTGCTCTTCACCCTTGAGTGCCTTTGCAATGGCGTCGAAGAGGGGCGGGCCGAGGAGGGGGTTGCACTCGACGGTGCAGTTCATTTTGCCGGCGATCATGGCGTCGAAGGCGTCGCCGATGCCGTCGATGGACACGATGACGATGTCCTTGCCGGGCTTCTTGCCGGCTTCTTCGATGGCTTGAATGGCGCCGAGGGCCATGTCGTCGTTGTGAGCGTACAGAGCGTTGATGCTCGCGCCTTCGGGGCTCTTGAGCAGAGCCTCCATCACTTCCTTGCCCTTGGTGCGTTGGAAGTCGCCGGTTTGGCTAAAGACCACCTTCATGTCAGGGCTATCGGCGATGGCTTCGGCGAAACCCTTCTTGCGGTCGTTGGCGGGAGCGCTGCCGGGGGTGCCGGTGAGCTCGGCGATGACGGCCTTGCCATTCATCTTCTTCTTGAGCCAGTCGCCTGCCATCTTGCCCTCTTCAATAAAGTCAGAGCCGATGAAAGTGACGTAAAGATCCTCAGGGACGTCCGGGCGTCGGTCGGAGACGATCACGGGAATTCCCGCGGCCTTTGCTTCCTCAAGTACCGATTTCCAACCGGTCTCGACAACCGGAGCGAATGCGATGACGTCGACCTTCTGGGCGATAAAGTTCTTGATCGCTTGGATTTGTTTCTCTTGCTTTCCTTGAGCGTCGACGAACTTCAACTCGATTCCGCGCTTTTCAGCTTCGGACTTGATTGATTCGGTGTTGGCTTTTCGCCAGTTGCTTTCCGCGCCGATCTGTGAGAATCCGACGACGATCTTCTTGCCGCTGCCACCTTCAGACGTTCCGCCCCCAGAGGCAGAGGTACCTGAATCCGAGGAACCGCATCCGGCCATCAGGGCCATTGTCGCGAGGGCTGCCGCGCCCCACCATGTAAAGTGCTTCTTCATTGCCAAACTCCTGCTAAGCTTTCGCGATGAGCTACGCTTAAGCAAGGGGCGCCTGCCCACCGCTTATTCCCATCGAAGCTTCATATTAGCATTCTAACTGCGATATAGTTATATCGTCTCCGGGTCCAAATCACATCCATGCCTTACCGCGTTCAAGAACTCGCCGCCTCCGAGAGCATCGGAATATTCAAAGCGCTTGCCTCAGAGACACGAGCAAGGATTCTTGAATTGCTGGGCGAAAGGGACATGAACATTGGCGAATTGAGCCAAGCCCTGGAGATCGCGCAGCCCAGCATCACCAAGCACATTCAGATTCTGGAAGAGGCGGGATTGGTGTCCAGCGGATACTCGGCGGGGACGCAGGGGATGCAGAAGCGGTGTCACCGCGTTCACGACCAAATCATCTTCTCGCTGGATCGCGCCCAGCCCGACTCCGAGTTTATTGCGGAGGTCGAGGTGCCGGTGGGGATGTACTCCTTGGTCGACCCGATTCCGACTTGCGGGCTCTCGACCAAAGAAAAATTTGTGGGTCACCTGGATGATCCCCTTTCCTTCCAGTTTCCTGAACGTGCCCAAGCGCAGATTCTTTGGAGCGCAGGCGGTTTTGTAGAGTACGTCTTCCCGAACTCGCTTCCGATGCCCACACAGATCGTTGGGTTGGATTTGGCGATGGAGATTGGTTCGGAAGCGCCGGGTTATAACAACGACTATCCCTCCGACATCACCATCTGGATTAACGGGGTGGAGATTGGCACTTGGCAGTCTCCCGGAGATATGGGGGGTATGCGGGGGCGACTGAATCCGGATTGGTGGCACGACTATCTAGCGCAGTACGGATTTATGAAGGTCTGGCGGGTGGACTCTACGGGCACCCAGATCGATGGGATGAACCTCTCATCGGTGAGAATCGAGGATCTGGACGTGAAGCCGTGGCAAGCGACGAGGGTTCGAATCGGAATCAAGCCGGATGCCCGGCATCAGGGGGGCTTCACGCTCTTCGGGCGCGGATTTGGGAACTATGAGCAAGACATCGTGCTTCGCCTGCACCACTTTACGCGGGGTGGAGACATACCTGCCCCCGTCAAAAGCGCGTTCGCCAAAGTGCCGGAGAAGTGAAAGTAATGGGAGGGTCGGTCGCTCAGGGAACGTTCTGGACGGACTCGGAGTAAATTTGAACGATGGTCCTCGCCTTTGCCGCCGCCGTCGTTCTTCTTCAACAGGGTAACGACGCCATTGTTCCCGTTTCCCGTTCCGACGCGGGTTGGATGAATCGTCACGGTGCGATGGTGACCCGAGCGATGAAGGGAAACGTCGACCTGGTCTTTGTCGGCGATTCGATTACCCATGCCTTTGGTGGCGAACCGGATACGGGTGAAAACTTCGCCAACCGGGGAATGGATACCTGGAACACGTTTTATGGCGATCGTCACGCGCTGAACCTAGGCATCAGCGGCGATCATACTCAACACGTGCTTTGGCGCTTAGACAACGGAGAACTGGCAGGCACCAAACCCAAGGTGGCAGTGGTGATGATCGGCACCAACAATGTCGGTTCAAACACCCCAGCGCAGATTGCGGAAGGCGTGGAAGCGGTGTGCGCCAAAGTGAAGCAAAAGGCGCCCTCAGCCAAGGTTCTCTTGTTGGCCATTTTTCCG
Source organism: Armatimonadetes bacterium 55-13 (assembly GCA_001898035.1). GTDB lineage: Bacteria > Armatimonadota > Fimbriimonadia > Fimbriimonadales > Fimbriimonadaceae > 55-13. Next base: position 35,298 of record MKRX01000026.1, on the reverse strand, counting down.
CGAGGCAAGGCAGATTCGGCGGAGCGGAAGGCAGTCAAAGAGACCAACGAGTTATTGGCCGCCTGGGCTAAGACCGCCAAGACCACCTTCTTAGACATCGGCAAAGTGTTTTTGGACGCGAACGGCGAAATCCCGACCGACGTGATGCCGGACCAGCTTCATCCCTTCGCCTTTGGTTATCGAAAATGGGCGATGGCGATGGAACCAACCTTGGCGAAGATGCTGGGCCGGAAACCCAAAACCACGGATAGCGCCCTGAACTCTGCCCTGGTTCCGGTTACGCAGAACCGCGACTATCAATCTTACGATTGGATGAATCGACACCGCGCGGTTTTGGCGGAAGTGAAATCGCACCCCAAGACCGACTTGGTGTTCATGGGCGACTCCATTACCCACCGGTTCGGCGGCCCTCCTTCAAATGAGAACTTGCTCATGGGGAAAGCCGCCTGGGACGAATTCTATGGCAAGCGCAACGCGCTGGATCTGGGCTTTGGCTGGGATCGAACGGAAAACGTGCTCTGGCGCATCGAAAATGGCGAACTGAACGGAATTCAGCCGAAGGTGGTTGTGCTGAACATTGGTACGAACAACCTGGGGCTGAACACGACCGAAGAGATTCGGGCAGGAGTGGCGGCCATTATTCGCGAGATTCGAGAGCGCGTGCCCAAGACGCGCATTCTCCTGTTGGGCGTGTTCCCACGAGGCCAGAACCCGGACGATCCGATGCGCATCAAGGTGACAGCGCTGAACAAGCAGCTAGCGGCTCTGGACAAGACCCCGAATGTGACCTATCTCGATCTTGGCGCTAAATTCTTGGAGCCGGACGGCGCGATCTCGGCGGAAGTGATGAACGACTACCTGCATCCCACCGAGAAGGGGTATCGAATATGGGCGGAGGGAATGGAACCCACGCTCTCCCAATGGCTGGGCAAACTCGGGATCGGACCAAGATTCTAACGAACCGGTGAGCGAGAGACTCTGAACTCGACAGGCAGTTCATACGCAGATTTTTTTCGAAGATTCAGTACTTCCGTGAATCCTTGTATGCTTATTCTGCGTGATGGGAGTTGGTATGAGAGTCTTAGGGGTTCTGGTTTTCGTCGGCGTCGCCTTGGCAGGCGTGGGGTGTCATGGGAGTGAGGTAACTGCCCAGAATGAGGTCGGTCAGGATGCGTTTGGCGTTTCGGCAACCTCAGAGGAGACCTCAGACGAGAAGCCGCGAACTCCCTCGGCTTTCGATCTACAGTCCTCCAAACCTTCGAGCAGCCCCGAAAAGGGACCCCGCGGAATTCCGAAGCCGGTTCAGATGCCAATGAGGCAAAGGGCGGTTAACAAAGAGGATGCGGTGGGCTCAGTGATTCCTCCGGCAACGCAAGCGGCCAGCCACTCTTGGCCCAAGGCGGATGTGGACTCTCCCCTGACGTACGACGATGGGTCGAACAAAGTGGTGGTGGAAGGAGTCTGCCGCGTTCAAGAGGACGAGGTGTCATGTTGGGATGCGAACGGCTCAAAAGCCCCCGACCTTAGCGCGAAGGTGAAGGAGTCGATCACTAAATCGAGCAGTTCTTACCAGCCGACCCTCGCCTTTCGGTACGGGAAGAAGAATCGATTGATTGTTTGGAAGGTGGTTCGACAAACCTCATCTGAATCGGCTTCCGCCACCTCCGTGAACGTCATTTCAGCGGGCAATAGTGTGGAATCCGATTTGGCTTCCTACGGGATTCAACTCAACTACCAGGGAACGAACCACTCCTCGATGTCCGGCGATTTCACAAGCTATGGGTGTAAGGCCGTTTCCGAGGCGGGAACGGAAAAATCGACGCGCTTGAGATTAGGGGCATTTACGAGATTCGAGCAGATGGTGACGCTTGACTGCAAGGTTGGCGCGAAGGCTCAGCTGGCCGGCTTCACGGTGAAAGTCGATTCCATCAACCCGGGCTCTCGGTATGCGACACCGAGGACAACCGGAGAAAAGGTATGGAGCATCGGCTTAAAGGTCGCGGGCGCCCCGGCAAACATGAGCACGATGATCCAAGCTCTGGGAGAAGACGGCAAGTTCCTTCAATACCGAGATCAAGATGGCAAGCCGGTCAGCGCCGAACGGTTCCAGAAGGAAATGCAGGAAAAGATGGCGGCGGCCCACGAGACGGGAGGTCCCCGCAGCTATAACTTGACGGAGAGTAAATTCTCCTGGGTGATGCAGTCCACGATGCGAGATAAGGACATCTTTTACCTCCAAGTGGGAATTGATCCCAAGTACATCTCGAAACTCTCAGTGGGCGGCGGCACGATGAAGACGATAGAAATCACCGGCATCCCCCTCGATCCGAAATCCTAATTTTTTCCCGTTCCCCAACTTTTGGGCGCGTCCGTGCGACGATTCCTCTTAGGATGCGGGGTTTTTGCACGGGCTTGAGTGTGGGGGTGGCGCTGCTTTTAGCGGGTTGCCGGACAGAGCCCCCTCACCGGGCATTTCTCGAGGAATCAACGCTTTCGGCAGATAGTCCTCCCAGCACCCTTGCGTCGAACTCGTCACCCTTCGACTTACGTCCGTCCGAACTCAATTCCAGAGAGCCCAACTTTCGGGGACCGCTCATCGAACGAACTCCTTACCGATTGGCGTACCGAGGCAAAGATGGCAGTTCGATCGGTGTCGAAGGGGTTTGTCGAATCTCCGACAACAACTTTGAATGCTGGAAGACGGATGGAAGCCCCTATCCTTTCCTAGCCAGAAAGCTTCAGGATCGAGCAGCATCCGGGTCGAGCTTTGACGACGCTTACGCGCTGAGGATGCGACCCGGCAGAAAGAATCGATTGATCGTCTTTCGCTTTCAAACGCTTGCCGACGACCCCAAGAGTCCGGCTATCACCGTTGATTGGTTAGGGCGGGGTGCACGGCTAAGCGGTTACGGAGCGGGCCTTGCTCCGCTCGGCTACCAAGTCAGGTCGAATGACAATCTTTTTTCGATTCGATATCAGACGCGGGGCGTCATGGCCGCCATCGATGCGAAGACGACGGCGACGCCTTTGCGACTTGCCTATGCCTTGGAAGAGCAACCCGAGTTGCCGTGCCGAGAGGGCGCATCGGTAGCCATTGGCGGCATTCGGTACAAGATCAAGGCCATTGAGGGGATCCGACTCTCGCGCGCGAGCGGCAGGCATACCGCCACCCGAATCGACCTGATGGTTGATCCGAGCGAAAACGTAATGAGGCAGGAAGTTGCGGTTGAGGCACTCGACAAGGATAGACAGGCTATTCAGTATGCCGATCTCGAAGGAAATCCCCCCGGGAGCTTAGACCATCACCCGGTGGTTCAGGTGGAATCCACGGTGCTGTACGGAGTGGGTGAAATCCAGGTCACCATCGGACTCGATCCACAGTTCGTAGACTCTATCCGGTTCAAAGTTCAGAAGATAGAGAGGATTGAAATCACCGACATCCCTCTCGACCCGCGTGGGAACTGACGTCGCCTCTCAGGCAGATGAGCGGCGGGAGCAATGGCTTGCTCGTTTGGAGCGGAGAGACGGGCCTCTTGGCGCCCGCCTTATCTGGGGCAGCATGCGGTTGCATTTCAAATATCGAAGTAAATTCTGATGGGACCGGGAACCTCTATTCTTCCGGGGGTTGTATTCCTGTTTGACGGATTTCTTGCCGATCAGCCATAGCGGGCGGTCTGTGAGTCGAGAGCCAAGTGAACATCGCGGTTCCCTTTCGCCCCGTCGAATCGAGATGTACGCAGAGTGCGCGTGCTCGTTTTCATTTGCCGACCAGGGGTCGATGAGAGAACGGCGCGCCATTGAGCGGAACGTTGCCTCTTCCGCCTCCAGGAGGTAACAAATGTTTCGAAAACTGGATCTTTACCCAACACCGAATTCAAAGCGAGATTCTTTTGCGTCTCGCGCATTGCGCATTTGCTCGTATATCGTTCCTTGCCTCTTGCTCTGGGGCTGCGGAAGTGTCGATGAAAACCCGCCAGTGGTGGCGACAAAACTTCCAGAGCCGGTCGCGGAGATGGCCGTGCCGGCGGAATCTGCATTCGACTTATCATCCAACAGCAATTTGGTTCAGGGTGAAGTAGCGTTTGAGAGCGAAGGAGAACCTCCTGCTCGCGCGGCGCTCCGGGTGAAACGGCCGATGACCAAACCCATGTCGGTGGTAAAAGCCGAGGACTTTGGAGCTAAGCCCGTGGGGGAAGCTGCTCTGGATGCCCCGACGGTTACTGTCGAAGGCGTGTGCCGGATCGACGGGAACGAATTGGAATGTTGGAGATCGGACGGTCGATCAAATCCCGATTTGGTAACGCTCCTGACGGCAAGACGCGCCCAACTGGACCGCGAAATCGAAAGGCAAGCGCGAGCGGATGGAGGCAGACCCGACCTGGTGATCATCGCGAAGCGTTTGGTCGAACAAGGCAAAAGCGATCATCTCGCCCATTTTATTGAGGCGAACGAAGGGGAGGGCGGCGCGGTTTGGGATGTTTTTCCCGTTGAGACTTCACGGGATAAAAAGACCACAACCTTTCGATACGACTACTACGAGAACACGACGGATCAATCGGAGATCGCATTTCAGGCAAATGCCTCCTGTCGATTGGGAGGACATGATGTGAGAGTTGAGAACCTGGCTCAAGTTGGGGACCATGATTCTCGAGGACTTTCGAACGTCTGGGCGCTAACCCTTTTCGATCAGGATTTCGACAAGAGAGTCCCTTGCAGGTTCACTTTGATCGACAAGGATGGAAACGTCATCCGCTTTGTGGATGCGAAGGGGAAGCCAGTGGACGACACCCGTGCGTCCGCGGCCCTTCAGAAAAATGTATCCGCAAGCAATAAGACGTCGAAAGAGAAGTACCTGGCATCGATTGGCATCTTTCCGGCCATGCGCAATTCGAAAGTGGATGCTCCAAGATACGCCCTCACCGTGCATGTCGATTCGAACTATGTGAGAGGGATGCGTCTGGAGAGTAGGTGCCGACGTACCTTGGAAATCCCCAACATTTCGATGCCTCCGCCCTCTATTGGGTAGCGCCGACGAACTTTTGGTTGTCTTGGTGGAGGTCCCGGACGCTTGGTTCGGTGACCCCACCTGGGTGCGACCCGCCCTCGGTGGCACCTTCCTGGCGAAGACTCCATGGAAAGCCGAGTTGGGGATTCCGGTTCAGGGGCGGAAGCCGGTTATACTGACCATGACGACTGCCATGGGATGGACAACGGCGCTGGGAATATGGGCGTCGTGACTCCGCATCCCAAGGGCGACTGGCCGATGTGAGGTTTGGAGGATGATTCCGAAGATGTTCACCGCGTGCCTAGCGCTGGCTTGTCTAAACGGCAGAGTCACAACGGGGATTTCGGCGGCGGACGCGAGAACGCCTACGGCGAAAAGCCGACCGGAGACAAATGGAGGCGGAGCTTAAGAAGTCCAGCCAGTGGGAGGAGTACCAGCGCATCAAGACGCGGTATGCCGCCGCGAGGGCCGAGAATCGTCAGCACGCCGACCCAAGACCCGAAGAACATTCAGGTGCCTTAATTGAATAGTCGACAGATCTTTCTCATTCTTCTTTTCGGCGTCGGTGGCGCGGCTCATGCCCAGCTTCGGGTGGCGACGTGGAACGTCACCAACTATACATCCGGTCGAACGGACGCCTTCCAGACCGCGATCTACGGATCGTTCCAAGGTCGACAGATGGCGCCGGATGTGATCATGGGACAGGAGTTCCGCAGCAGCAGCGCCATTACCAATTTTGTGAACATGCTGAACTCGGCGGCGGGAAGTCCAAACGATTGGGCGGCGGCTCCCTGGGTCAACCACGGTGATACAAGCAGCGCGTTCTTTTACCGGACCTCGAAGATCGATTTTGTTGGCCAGTCGGTCGTTAACGGCGATCCTCGGTTGATCGGGCGATACGATATCAAGTTCAAAGGGTACGAAGACTCGGCGTCGAGCCCGATCATGGCGCTCTACTCCACCCACATGAAGTCGGGCAGTTCCAGCGACGACCAGTCGCGAAGGCTGTACGAAGCGACCGCGGTTCGTAACGACGCCAACTCACTTCCCTCGAACTACTCCTTCATGCTGGGCGGCGATCTGAATATTCAGACCTCTACCCAAGCGGCCTACCAAAAAATGGTGGGCAGCGACTCCAACAATCGCGGGCAGTTCTACGATCCCATCAAATCTCCCGGAAACTGGAACAATAACGCGAACTATCGCTTCCTGCATACCCAAGACCCAAGCGGCGCGGGAGGAATGGACGACCGATTCGATCAACTGCTGGTCAGCGGCGACCTCACCGATGGCAAGGGATTGGACTACATTGGCGACGCCCATCAGGCGTACAGTGACTCAACCTGGGACGATCCGAACCATTCCTATCGGGTGTGGGGCAACGATGGGTCCAGCTTCAACGGTCAGATCACCACGACGGGAAACACGATGGTGGGGGGCGACATTGCTCAGGCGTTGATCGAGTCCACCGGAAACACCAATCCCAATGTCACCGGCGGACATTTGCCGGTCTTCCTCGACCTGCGGATGCAGGGCGAGATCGGTGCATCAACATCGTTCCTCGACTTCGGGAATATTAGGCTTGGTTCCGACGCCTCTCGATTCCTAGACATCTTCAACAGTGTCGACGCCGGGATCTGGGGCGTCAATGGTGTGGCGGCGTTGAACTACACCATGGAGTTCTCCAGCGGATTCTTTGGCAGTGGCGATCCGTTCTCCGACGCGGCGGGCGGGGGCGTGAACAACCACCAAATTTGGGCCGATACTTCACACCTGGGACTTCTGAGCGGCTTCCTTACCATCCGCGACGTGTCCGGTTTGACCCGAACGATCGGCCTTTCCGCCAACATCGTTCCGGTTCCTGAACCAGCGAGTCTGGCCGCGCTTGGATTGGGCGCGCTGGCGCTGCTTCGAAAGAAGAAGACCACGGCTTAGTCTGCGTGACGGGCTGCTCTGCGCTACGAACGAAGAGTGGCCCGTCTAGGTTTGGCGAGGATTTCCATCCAACCAAACCCGTTCCAATTCCGTCGAGATTTTAGGATGGACTTGAATCGATGGTGTTTTGCGGTTGCCGTTATGGCCTTCCTTTGTGGTTGTACTCGCGGTGACGATCTAGAGGATGATCGCCCCGCCCCCAACCTGATTCGACCGACCGGCAGCGGGTCGGCATTTGACTTGGGTTCGAGCCCATCATTGTCAGGTCAAACGAGAGTTGTTTCCAAATTTTCCCCTGGCTCTGGCCTCCAAGTCGAAATCGTTGACATCTGCAAAGCCTCAGGGGGGACCGTGACCTGCTGGAAACCTGATGGCTCGCTCAATCCTGCTCTCAGCCTTCGCATCAATGAACTCCGGCAACAACATGGTGATCGCGATCCTGCGTACCAATTGGTGGTGAGGTCAGATCAGGATCGAATCGCCCTGGTTAAATCGACGCTCAAGAAGCAGGATCGATCTCGGTACAAGGTTCAAGTCAATCAATTGACGCCTCAGGAGTTTGGTCACGGCTTGGTGCCCAGCGGGGAGCCGGAAGGTTCCGACTCGATCGTGAACTATAAGTTTGCTCTGGTCGGAGCAGAAGGTGTATCCGTTCTGATCTTTGAATCGATGGGCAAAGAAACTTGGTACGACCTTTCGGTCGGAGGGGTTCTGCGAGTGAATGGAGAGAAGTACACCCTCTCCTCCGTTGCAGCTATGGAATCCGGTAAAGGAACCTTGGCGACCTTCGAAAGGACCGGACCTTCTACGGAAGCGAGGTCGTTTCGGTTTAGCGTCTTTGATCGAAAGAAGCAACCCATTGAGTGGGTTGATGCTAATAGCAGACCGGTCAGCCCTGCACAGGCTCAGCAACTGCGTGAGATGAAAGGAAACGGACCGGTCTACGGATCGTTCTTTCGGACCGACGGAACGTTTGCCCAACGTGGGCGAACGATGACGCTTCGATCCAACGTTTCGAAAAAGGACATTGGCTGGATCAAGATCAAGGTTCAGAAGTTAACTTCGGTCCATTTCGCGGGTTTTGCCTCCGACCCGACATCGCAAAAAGGCCCGGCGCAGTAGGGTTGGGGAGCGCCGGGCAAATAAAGGATGTAGGGTCTAAGACAGAACGAAGGCGAGATCGTCCTTGCCGCCGTTGCATGGGTCGAGCAAAGGCTGGGTGAAGATGCCGAGGTTGTCAAACTGCACGGCAGGACTGTTTTGCACCGGCTGGCAAGCCGACCACGCAAAGTCTGGGACGCCAGGTTGAATGCTGGCCGAATCGTCCTCCGCAATCACGAGCCACTGCTTGCCAACGATGACCGGCATGGGCGCGGAAGAGGGAAGGGTGACGCCGAACTTGTAAACGCGCATCCCCTGGCAATCGACACCGGCCAGAGCGGCAACGGGCACGACGCAGGTACGCCAGAGGGGCGCGCCAAAGTTTGGTTGCCCAAACCCATTGTCGTTGTAGGTGGCGATGTACCACCTGCGCTGAAGCTGGGCAGGGCTGGTCACCGTGCCCCACCAGACGATGTTGTTGTAGACACCGCCGGTCGTGGAGGTGAAATCGTCTGCGGCGAGAATCGGTAGGGGGACCGGCACGCCGCAGGAACGAACCACCGAAGTCCACGCCGGCAGTTTCTGCATCCACGGTTGTGAATAAGGGACGGAAGAGGCGGAAGCCGAGGCTAAACCAAATAATCCGAGCAATAGCGTTCTTTTCACTTCTACTCTCCAAACGAGACTTTAGAACTCCAATTGAGTTGGTACAAAGTCGCGTGAATGGATTGTAGTACCTTTTGCTTGGTCATGCAAGTTTAGATGCAAAAATATTTAGTTTTATCGGTTAAGTGAGAAACTACTTGCGCGCAAGAGATCTTAAAGGTCGGCGCGGATGAGGTCAAGCATGACGGTTATGCTGGTTTCTAGCCACTCCTTCGCGGATGTGATGTTCACTGCAGCGCCATTGAGGCGAAAAGGCTCTGGCGAGATTAGTCGCCATTCGCTATTGATTCCTAGTAGGAGAGATGCTTCAACGATGTCCTGCAGGGGATCAGAAACTCCATAGCAGTAAAGGTAAAGAACTGGGTTCAATGGAAACGTCGTCGACACTTCAATACAGAAGCTCGGAGATAGAGGAAGGTAACCAAGTTGTTTGCTCAGTGCATTCAGGAGGGATTGCGGAAACTGTTCTTGTTCCTGAATGCTTGTGGACGATGAAGTAATGCCTGGATGAGTGTTAGATATCCTCTTGATCACTTCCCCAATTGATTCTCTGAAAGGTTCTTGGAGCGCCTCGGCCAAAAATCTAGCGGCTCTCTTTCTACGAGCTGCCTGACTTTCCGAAGACTCTGACAGCGCTAATTCGATTCGAGAAATTGCTTCTTGAAGTGAATTGGATGGTGGGGCGAGCTTTGCTCCGAGACTCTTAGCCCTTCGGATTGAGATCTGCTGTCCTCGGGCAATTGATATTGTTAGAGACCTGAGATCTCCCTGATCTGCCAATTCTAAAGACTCAAGATAGATTTCCTTCTCATCTCGTGGCACCAGGAATGGAAATAGTCCAGCTCGGATGAGAACGAGAGATGCTAGAGCTCGGGCGACTCGTCCGTTGCCGTCCTGGAAGGGGTGAATCTGTGTGAAGCGGTGGTGAAGCCACGCTGCTTCTACCTCAGGCGATACACCTTTGCCCAAGTGCTCATGGTGCATCTGTACCAGCCTATCCATTTCGGAAGCCGTTTGTTCGGGGGGACAGTACATATACACATGGTCACCCCGCCGGGGATAGTTAGACTGTTTCTTCCAGTCTCCGTGAAGGAGCGGAACTTGGATTTTGTTTCCTTCTGGGTCGAACGCTTCGACAGTTGTTTGGCTCCTCGTCATCGCGGCGTGCAGACTCTTTATGTAGCTCGTTGATAGGGGCTGGTCCTGCTTCACAAAGGCAAACAGACCTTCCAGAGCGTCCTTTTGGTCGTTGAGGAGGGCAAGGATGTACTCTCGATCTCGATTGACGCTGCCATGCTCCATGACGGCAGCGCTAAATCCCTGTTCGATAAGGGTGAGGGTAACGCCTCGTTCGATATCGTAGAGGTTTTCGATGATCCCCGTTTCGATGGCCCACTCTCGATGGAGACGCTCGTTGAATTCTTGAATCTCTCCTTGACCCTTACTGGAATTGAGGAGATTCGCCCATTCGGTTTGGACATCTTTCACCGAAGGAACCGACAGGGAATTCCAATCGGCGGGCAGATCTTGGATTCCCGTTTGCGGATTCCAAATATGTACTTCCGTGGATTCGCTCATCGTTGGATCGACTATACCGGTCTCTAGTGAACTTGATTAAGTGAGGTTCGCGGTCTTGCTCACGTTGTTCCAATCCATGGCCATTCCGAAGTGACCGGAGAGGAGGGTGAGTTGGGCGTAGGTGCGGCCCCTGAGCGTCTGGATGTCAAAGGCTTTCGCGACGCCTTTCGTGTTTTTGACGGTGATCTTGTCGCCCGTGGCGGTCACTTGTCCCCCAAAGACGGTGAGAAAATCATCGACAGCGGCGTAGATGTGGCCCTCGATATTGGCAGCATCAATGGCGATGGGGGCGCCGTTTCGGAGGACGGTCACGGACTTGGTGAGGGGGCGGGGGGAATCGATCCAGGTTTCGATTTCGAAGTGCATGGGATCGTTGAACGACTTGCCCCACTTAAACCCAAAATGTTTGAAGATGGGAGCGAGGGGCGCGTTGAGAACGAGCTCGTTTGCAAAGGCGTTAATATCGACGGCGATCCCGAAGGAGTGATTGGACGGGGTCCTTACCTGGGTCGGGCGAGGGTTTCGCTGGGGGTTGATGAGGCGCATGTTGAAGGCGCCGTCGAACTTTCGAACGTTCGGAAGGAGCCCTTGGCGTTCGATTTCATCGAACGCGGCCAGGAGTTGACCATGACCCCGACGATGGAACCGAACGCTTCCGCCATTCGCCCCGGTTACGTGAGCGAGTTGGGGAATTCGAAGTGAGATGACATCGGCCGGGTCGAAGCCCCGGATGAATCGCACGATGGGCGAGGAGGGGGCAAGGCTGTTTGTTTCGAACTCGACGAGCCCAAACAGCGGGTGGACATAGGTGAGCCGGTGTGCCATATAGCTTTATAACACCGGTTAACTGTCGGAACTAACATCACTATAGTTAGTTTTTTGCGTTGGATTTCAAGGTGGCGGATTTGAGTCCGTTCGATGTGGCTACAAGCTCAATTTCGCCCGCTTGCAACTGCGATCTCAGAATTGCCAACGCGCGACCGAGGTAGGCGGAGCGTTGGGGGAGTTGGAAACTCTCCAGACACTTGGCGTCTCCGTTGCCCACGGCGGCAAGGGTGGCGGGGCCTTTGAGGGTGAACTTGATCATGTTGGTGGCGTTCGGGCAGCGGACGCCGTTCTTGTCCACCACTTCCACATTCACATAGAGCAAGCCCTGTCCGCCGGACTTGAGGGAGGTCGATTCGGGGGTGAGGCGCAGAGCGTAGGGCTCGCCGGCGGTTTGAAGCGTCCACTTGGCCACTTCCTTGCCGGATGCATCTAGGGCGTGGGCGACGAGTTCGCCTGGTTGGTAGGGGATATCGTACGTGCCGGTGAACTTGGTGGCCCGGGTGGTGGGTTGAACGCCGAGGTCACGACCGTTCAGCGTCAGACGGACCTGAGGTTGATTTGAGTAAACGCGGACGCGGGTGGTCTTGCCCTCACGGCCCGGCCAGGTCCAACTCTCGTGATCGTCTCGCCAGCCCCAGCCGCTGATCTTGTAGGGGGGAATGTCCGGGCCGAGGGGTTCCGAGAAGGCGTAGACCACCGGCTTTTCGGAGAAGAGCATCTTGCGGTAGTACGCCTGGGGTTTCATCACGCCATCGATATCAATCTCGCCGCTTCCGGTAGTGGTCCAGGGGAAGTCGCCGAAGAACGTGTCGGACTCGCCGGGGTGGATGATGCGACCGACGCCGACCTCGCCCAAGTAGTCAAAGGCGGTCCAAATGAAATCGCCGATAACGTAAGGCTGATCTTTCATCTGCGTGATGCTAGAGAACGAGTGCTCGGACTGAGACTCGGTTTGGATCATCAGGCGGTCGGGATGCTTGGCATGGATGCCGGGGAAGACATCGGCCATGTAGTTGTAACCGCACACGTCCAGTTTATTAAAAAGCGGGTCAAGCGCGGCCCAGCCTTCTCCCATCGGGAAGGCGGCCTGGGTGATGGGGCGACTGTTGTCCCACATCTTCACGGCATCGATAAGGTCTTGGCCAATCTCAGCGCCCTCGGGGCGGCTTTGTTCGGGGATTTCATTGCCGATGCTCCACATCACGACGGAGGGATGGTTACGGTCACGGCAGACCATGGCCGAGATGTCGTACATGTACCACTTGTCGAAGTAGTCGCCATAGTTGCTGCCTTTATTCTGTTTCCAACTATCTAGCGCCTCATCCATGACGAGCATTCCGAGGCGGTCACAGGCATCCAGGAGGGCTTGCGAGGGTGGGGTGTGAGAGGTGCGGATGGCGTTGTAACCGGCCTCTTTCAGGATGCGTACTTTGCGCTCCTCAGCATCTGGGAAGGCACATGCGCCGAGGGGGCCGTTATCGTGGTGATTGCACCCGCCGTACATGTTGACCATCTTGCCGTTGAGCATCAGCCCTTTGCCAGGGACGACTTCGACGGTGCGGACGCCGAAGGTAGTTTTGATCTCGTCTTGGACCACTCCGTCTTCGGTGAGAACGGTGGTGAGGGTGTAGAGATTGGGCGTTTCGGGAGTCCAGAGATTGGGATTGGCGAACCGGATGGAGGTGGAGATTTCGTTGGTGGTGTTGGCCAAGTTCATCCGCGCGACCTGCTTCCCGGCGGCATCGGTAATGCGGAACTGGATTTCGCGGTCGGCAGCGCTCGTCCAGGTTGGATTCGCGTGAATTTGAACCGTGGCGGCTTCCGCCGTGGCTTCGGGAGTGGTGACGGCGATGTTCCAGGGGTCGAGGTGGGTGGGGTTGAAAACGTTGAGGGTGACTTGGCGGTAGATGCCGGAGCCCGTGTACCAACGGCTGTTGGGTGGGGTGGTATCCACCCGGACGGCGATGGTGTTCTTTTCGCCAACCTTCAGGTGTTTGCTCAGGTCCACTCGGTAGGCGGTGTAGCCATAAGGGTGCTCGTCGATCTGCTTGCCATTGCAGTAGAACTGGGCACGCATGTATATGCCGTCGAAATAGAGTTGGACACGCTTGCCTTTCCATTCATTGGGGGCTTCCAGGGTGGTTTGGTACCAGCCGATGCCGCCGATGGTGAATCCGGTGCTCTGGCCATCGGCCGCTTCGGAATCGAACGGGCCGGAACGTTTGGACTGTCCGCCGACCGCATAGATTCCGGCGTCGCCGGAGCCGTTGTAGGTCCGCACGGCGATGACGTCCGAGCCATCGCCCTTGAGAAGTGAGACCGGCACCTGATAGATGCGGGTGACGGTCCATTCGGTGGCGTAATTGGGCGGCATCTGGCCGGTTGAGCCGACTTTCACGCCGTTGACGAACGTCTCATCGCAATCGTCGATCTTGCCGACGGAGATAGGGACTTGGGAGGCGCCGTTGGGGATCTCCACTTTGAACTTTCGGCGATACCAGGCAAATCGGTTGCTCGGCGTTTCTCCCAGGTGCTTGGCCCAAGTGGCGGGCAGAGTGACGTCGCTCCAAGAGGAATCATCGAAGGTGGGTTTGCTCCAAGTGGGATCATCGCCGAGCTTGAACTTCCATTGGCCGGCCACCACGGATTGACCCTTTGGGTAAGTCTTGGGCGGCAGGTCTTCGATCTGGAAATCGTGAGGAAGCGTCACGCGCTTCCAAATGGCTTTTGCGTCACCAAGGATGTCGCCGCGGTGGAATTGCCATCCATCGTTGAAGGGGATGGAGATTCGGGGGCTGGCGACGGTGGCGAGCAGAATGGCGGAAGCGAGCATCGGTTCCATAGCGGTCTTTGGCCACTATACATGAATAAGTTTTGAATGACTCAGTACGTTTGATATAGCGTTGCTGCGTCCGTTGCCTTAGACTAGAACTGCGATGAAGTTGCAAGCGTTGGCGCTGGTCTCGGCGGTGGGGTTCTTGGTCTCTCAGGTCAAGCCCGGGCCGGTGGAGTTTTCGGCCGACGTTGCACCGATCCTGAAGGGGAAGTGCGTGAGTTGCCACGGGCCGGACGTGCAGTCGGGCGGCTTGCGGCTGGATACGCCAGAGGGGCTGAAGAAGGGCGGGGAGAGTGGGCCGCTTTGGACCGCCGGTAAGGGGGCGGACAGTTTGTTGATTCGGCGCATCTTGGGCAAGGGGAATTTGCCGAGGATGCCGATGGGGTTTGCTCCGCTTTCCCCGAGTGCCGTTGCCAAGATTCAAGCCTGGATCGATCAAGGAGCGGTGATCTCGGCGCCCAAGAAGCATTGGGCTTACGTACCTCCGGTCCGACCGAAGCTCCCGGGAACAAAGAACCAGGGGTGGGCACGCAATGAGATCGATCGATTCGTGTTGGCTCGCCTGGAAAAAGAAGGTTTGAAGCCCGCGCTAGAGGCGACGAAGGAGCAGCTTGCGCGCCGCGCTGCCCTCGACTTGACCGGATTGCCGCCGACGGTGGCGGAACTGGATCGGTTCCTGGTGGATAAAGCGCCGGGGGCGTATGAGCGGTATGTGGACCGGCTCTTGGCCTCGCCCCATTACGGCGAGCGGATGGCGCGGACGTGGATGGACCTGGCGCGGTACGCGGACACCAATGGCTACGAGAAAGACCTGCCCCGGCAGATGTGGCTCTGGCGAGATTGGGTGATCGATGCGTTCAACCGGAACATGCCCTTCGATCAGTTCACGATCGAGCAATTGGCGGGCGATCTGTTGCCGAACCCGACCGTGGAGCAGTTGATTGCCACCGGATTCAACCGGAACAGCATGCTGAACGACGAGGGCGGGACGGACGCGGAGGAGTTCCGGGTGGTGGCGGTGATGGACCGGATCGACGCGACCTCCACCACTTGGCTGGGCTCGACCCTTGCCTGCGCCCAGTGTCACGACCACAAGTACGACCCCTTCACCCAGCGCGACTACTATCAGATGTTCGCCTACTTCAACCAGTCGCAAGACAACGGGCGGGACATGACGCCGGCGGTGAAGAAGATCGGCGTGTGGGATATGTGGCATCTGGCGGAACTGACGAAGAGCGACGGTGGATGCCAGGGGCTCTTGGCGCAGGCGGAGAAGAAGTTATTGACGCCGGAAGGCATGGCGCGATCCAAAGCACGGCAAGCGCTTTGGAAGTCCCCCAAGCCGAGCCAGATGACCGCGCAGGCGACCTTGAACGTGGACGCGGACGGTTGGATCTTGGCGAGCGGGGCCGATCCTGATCAAGACACCTACGAGATCACGCTGCCGGTGACGGAGGCGGTGCGGGGAATTCGACTCCAAGTTGGCCCCGATCCCAGTCTGCCCGGCGGAAGTTCGGGACGAAACACCAACGGGAGCTTTGTTCTAGACAAGGTTGAGGTGGAATTGCACCGGGCGAACGGGGAAGTGGCGGGTTCAGGGGCGTTTCGTGCGCTGGCCGACTTCACCCAAGAGGGGCACGATCCGATGACGCTCGTGAAATCGGAAGAGGGTTCCGGTTGGGCCGTCGCGGCATTCGAACCGGCACACAAGAAGGTGCATACGGTGGTGCTGGAACGCTATCCGACGGATCCGATGCCCGGCGACACCTTGGTCGTTCGCCTCAAGCACTCAGCGAAGTTTCCGCATCACAACTTGGGGCACTTTCGAATCTCGATCACGGCGGATCGAGAGTTGGCGCAGACTTCGCCCCCCAGCGCGGAGGTTCTGGCGTTGATGACGAAGCCCGATCCTTCGGAGGCCGAGCAAAAGATGTTGCGCGACTACCTCTTCGAGTCGTCGCCGGACGTGATGAAAGTGCGTGCCTCCCAGCGACGGATTGAGACTGAGCGACAAAGGATCCTTGGTAAATCGCCCTCCAGCATGATCATGAGCGATCTGGAGAAGCCTCGCGAGAATCACATCTTGAAGCGGGGCGATTTCCGCACGCCGGGAGACAAGGTCTCGCCCGCGCCGCCGGCGGTGCTGGGGGGAGCAGCGGGGGCGGGAAACCGACTGGGGCTGGCGAAATGGCTGGTGAGCCCGAAGAACCCCCTGACGGCGCGGGTGGAAGTGAACCGGCTGTGGGAGCAGTGCTTTGGGAAGGGGCTGGTGGCGACACCGGAAGACTTCGGCACCCAGGGCGATCGACCCTCTCATCCGGAGCTTTTGGACTGGTTGGCGACCGAATTCATGGCGCGCAAGTGGGACCTGAAGGTGATGCTACGGAAGATCGTGACCTCGGCCACGTATCGGCAGTCGGCTCGGGCTACCCCGGCGCTGCTGAAGAAGGACCCGTACAACGTGCTTCTGGCACGGGGGCCGAGGTTCCGCATGGAGGCGGAAGGGGTGCGGGATATTGCGCTCACCGCAAGCGGGCTTCTGACGGAAACCATTGGCGGACCTAGTGTGATGCCGCCGCAACCCGGAGGCATTTGGGAGAACAGCTTTAGCTTTTATGACACCAGCGAACGTTGGGTGGACGCCACCGGGCCGAACCGATTCCGGCGAGGGCTGTACACCTACTGGCGGCGGACCGCGCCGTATCCGATGGCCCTGACGTTTGACATGAAGAGTCGGGACATGTGCGTGGCGCATCGGGCAAGAACGAACTCGCCCCTCCAAGCCCTGAACCTGATGAACGATCCGGTCTTCTTGGAATGCGCGGCGACCCTTGGGCAGAAGATGGGACAGCTGGGGGGTGAGAAGGGGTTGGTCTATGGATTCCGGGCTTGTACCTCCCGAGCGCCTCGCGCGACTGAGTTAGCGGCACTGAAGAAGCTGCTGACGGCGAGTCGGACGCGGTTTGGCGCGGATGGGAAAGCGGCGGCGGACCTGCTAAGAGCGGGAGGGGTGACGGCGAAGGAGGCGCTGACCACGGAGAACGCGGCGTGGATGGTGGTGGCGAACGCGGTTTTGAATCTGGACGAGAGTATTTCTAAATAGCCGTCGGCTTCTCTCGCCGGAGGTGCTGGCCGGCGTTGCCCGCCGGAGGTATTAGGTGTTAGGGGCGCTTTGCGAAGGT
>MKRX01000026.1:0-18129 GCA_001898035.1 Armatimonadetes bacterium 55-13 | reverse complement strand
AGGGACAAGGGACAAGGGACAAGGGACAAGGGACAAGGGACAAGGGACGTGTTTTGATTGCGGATGAATGCGTTTTCAAAGTGGGCCTTGTTTGTGGTGGTTGCTGGCGTGGGCGCAACCCTTGATCCGCGCATGGCGTGGCTTGTTTTGGAGCGAATGGGATGAGAGCTTGGCGTTGGATTTTTGGTGGTGTGGGCCTTTTCCTGCTCGCGTTCTTGGCTCTGGCGCCGGGGCTCGATATCTTCTGGCCCATGAAGAATGTTTGGTCGGTTCTCTCGGGAGAGTGGCGGAGCGAGGAGAACGGGGGCGCCTTTCTCTATGGCCCCAGTCCTCCCCAGTTGAAGATTTACGGGGAACCAGATTGGGATATGTTGGCGGTGGTGTGGTCGTCTCGAAACGATAAGGGACAGGCGCTGTTCGACTTGGCGATGGAAGGGAAGCCGGAACTTGCTCAGCTGGCGCTGGCCGCGCAGGTGAATCTGACCGAAGTCGCACAGCAAGGAGAAAAGACAAACCCCGAGACGTTGACTCGGCTGTCTCGTTTGGCTCAGCGCGGGATACAAGTGGACGGCAAGAACGGCTACTGGTACCTGGTGGGGGCGATTGCTGCCAATGAATCGGGCGACGCGGCTGGGACGAAGGAAGGGCTGAAGAAGGCGGCGGCAGCCGAGGAATTCGATGAGTTGAACGAAGACGTTAGCTCGTGGCTAGAGTCGGAAGGAGAGAAGATTCATGGGTACCGGGGTTGGGCGTTTGAATATGCAGATACCAATCTCCCGGTGGGAGGGGCCCGGGGCTACAACAAACTTCCTCGAACCTCCGATTTTCGGGTGGTCAATCGGCGTTTGGTCGAAAAATCTGGTGGGTCGGAATTGGGGATGGCGGCAGAGCGCATTCAAGATTCGGCGCCCGGCGCCGGTCCAAGTGAGTATCAAAATGAATCCCGGCGTTATTTCAGAGAGGATCTGGCCCGGACGAGCATGGAGTCGACCTTTGTGCTTTCCACCGCTGTTTGCGCGTTGGTGGCTTGTCTTTTGCTTTGGGGAATCGCGCGGATTCAGTCGGCCCTCCCAGAAAGCTGGAACCTAGGTGAGGCTTGGCCCATTGGTTGTGCCGCCTTGCTCGGGGCCGGTCTCGCGGTCTTTGGTGAAAGTGATGACAAGGGCTGGGCGTTTCAGCCGGTGCTGGCGCTGTACGCCGTGCTGTGGGTGGTTTCGCCTCGGGTGAAAGATTGGCACTGGATCGCCGGACCGGCGCTGCTTTTGCCTTTGCTGACGCTCTTTGGCCAGAGCCAAGAACTCTTCGAACGCGGGATGCCTTACGAGATGGCAATGCCGATTTGCTACCTGGCGTTGCTGCTTCGGCAATGGTGGATGGGCCACGCGGTGAACTCCGGCGTCACCAGCCTGACCACCGTTGGCCTCATGGGGTACCTGGTGGCGATGGGCGGAGCCACGACGGTCCTCGCCCTCGGCGGCCCGTGGGGCAGTTTCCGGTCGGTCTTCGTGGTTGTCCTCGCTACCTGGTCCCTCAACCTCGCCTGGCACGGCGGCCGAGCGTCGGTCGCCGGTCACCATATCCTCCGCGCCATCCCGGCCCTTCGGCTCCTCGCGATTTTAGCGGTGCTGGGGATCTGGGGGCTGACTTGTCTGAGCGGTGGAGATTGGCGGTCGTTTTCCTTGGATTAGTGGGCTGACATAGAAGAGCGAGCTACTTGTTTTCGACCTTGGGCCCATAGGTGAGGGAAGCGGTGATGGTGACGGTGTCTGCCGATGGGGCCAGCAGGGCTTCTTTGGTGTTGAAGGTGTAGTCGCGATTGTGGAACGGCAGCATGGCAGAATCTCGGCTGCCGCCTCCTGACGAATTGGCCAGGGCATTTGAACGGGTGAGGGTTCGGATTCGGTAGGTGTAGTAGCCGGGTTGGGCGTTTTCGGGGGGGATGAATTTGAGGATGATGGTAAAGCCGTTGCCGCCCTGGAAGCGTTCGGCAGTGGCTTCGAATGAGTAGGCGGTGGGGGATTTGAGGGCGTTGGCCAGGAGGGCGGCGCTCCAGGCTTCGGCGGTCAGGGGTTTGCCTTTGAGGGCGAGGAAGGCTTGGACGGAGCGCTCGAACCCGGCGGGCGTCTGTCCTTCGATGTGGACCTCTCCGACGAGGTTGGCGACGGTGGATTCCAGTTCTTGGAGGACCTGCCGTTGGGGATCTGTAGAGGCTCGATGGGCCCATTCCGCGGCGATGTGGGGAGCGGCGCCGGGGCCGAGGGCGAGGAGCTTTTCGCGAACGAGTTCACGTCCCGATTCTGTGGAGTAGTTAAGGTACTCCCGCACGAGGGGGGCGACGGCCTGGGCGGAGACGGGCGGTGCGGATGGGGAAGCGAGAAGAGGCAGAGGAGATTCCCCGCGCTCCTTTCGAATGACGTTCAGACAACTCAGACGGCGATTCTCGGTCCCGACAGTGGTTTGAGGAAAGTCGAAGGGGAACTCCTCGGGGTACTGGGTCACCAAAGCGGCGGCGGCAACATCGCCCAGGCTGGGGTCGTAGAGGGCGATTTTTCCGTTATTCATTCCCCAGCCGATCATTCGGTTTTGGTCGGTGAGGGCAAGGGCGAGGATGGAGCGAAGCTCTCGGTTAAAGGCGACGATGTGGTCTGCGGTCGGCTCGGGCTCAGGTTTGATGTAAGCGTATTTTGAACCTGATCTTTGAAAAAGCGTTCTGACCACGTCCCACTTCACTTCCGGCGAGCAGCGAGGGAAGGACTCCGCGAGGGCAGAAGCAACGTCTGGATCTTTACCCGCCATCAAGCAGTCCTCGAGGGTAGACCAGGTACCTGAACCGACCTTGTCCGGAAGGTTCTTTACGACTTTTATCAGGCTGGTTTGAGCCGCGGGATTGTCAAACTGCATGACCGCACGAATCGCGGCGATCTGACAATCTAGGTCATCTTGATTGGCCATGTAGTTCCGGAGGCCATCGCGAGCAGAGGTGGTGTCCACTCGGGAGAGGCCGGAGATAAGTCGCGCGCGAATCCAGAGTTCCTGGGCGTTTTTGATGCCTTTGAAGATCGCTCTCTCGGCGAGGGAGGGGTAACGGATGAGGAGGGCGTTGAGTTGAGCGGGCGAGTCCACATCTCCGCGCTCCACTCCCTCTACCAGGATCATAGCGAGCCCCTTTTCCTGGACCGCTTGTTGCCACGCCATGACGGCGGCTTTTCGGCTTGCCTGCCTCTCCCCCCAATCTTGCGAGTATTCGGCCTTGATGCTATAGCCCGAGATCTGCTGGATCAATTCCCAAGCAAGGTCCCCTACACGAATGATCTGGGATCGATCATTGAAGGCAAAGCTGCGTTGCTTTGTAAACGAGTTATCGAGAAGTGCATCTGAAAGGGCGGGGATGGCTTGGAGATCGAGATTGATCAATTGAAGGCTTGGCGAATCCGGTGAGGAGGACGCGATGAAGTAGTTCTGGGGGTTGGATTCGAATCGGAGTTGGTAAATCAACTCCGCAATGCGTTCGGCGGGGCTGGCTCGGCGACCGGGGGCACGGTGATGGGCGGCCTCTTTTCGCATCCGATCCAACGTCTGAATCATTTCGTTGACCGTCGCGGTGCGTTTGGAGTTTGGAAATTGGATTCGGAACTTCTCCAAGCACTTCTGAGATTCTTGGAGAGAACCGTCTGGGGATGAGATGGGAGCGGTGGCGTTATCAAAGAGAGCAGACTCGACTTGCTCCTGAAGCGACTGGAAAGACTGAGGGAGGATGTCTTCGCTCCCAGGATCGGAGAGTTGAAAAGCACTCTGGAAGTAGGGACGGGCAGAGGCAGACAGTCCTCTGGCTTCCAGCGCCCGGGCCATCACAAAGGACGAAACCATGACATACCGGTAGTCCAGGACGAATCGGTCTCGTACGTCTAAGGCTGGCCAATGGGTTAAATCGACTCGCCTGAACCTAGCGGCAAGTTGTCCCGCTTGAGATGGACGGCGAGACGAATATCTGAATTGGCTCAGATTGAGAGAGAGGCATGTGAAGCCGTCGCGATCTTGGTTGAGAAGGAAGGCGGGGAACCTAATCTGTTCTCTCAGTTTTCCCGCTTGGTCCAGGAAATAGGTCGTGACCTGGACAATGGGGGCGTCGGTGATAGCTTTGATGTTGAGTTGGTCAAACCACCGGTAGATCTCCGCTTTGTCCGGCCCGGTTTGGGCGTTGGCTAGGCACAGAGTCAATCCCAATCCTAATCCAATGCCTATGTGTCTCATCCCAGCTACCCTCTTTCGAACTGACGAATAGGGCTGGACTTCGTTACATCACGAAGTAAGGTTGACTAACGTCAAGGCCGCGCCATTCCGTTCGCAATAAATTGTCCTTATACTGATGACTGAGCATGGATCCACTGGACGAATTGAAGGAGATGACGCGGCGGTACTTTCTGGCGCGGTCTGGGGCGGCGGTGATTGGGACGGTGGGGTTGGCGATGCTGCTGAACGACCAGGCGCTGGGGGTGGAGGACCGGAAGGATCCGTTTGCGCCGAAGAAGCCGCACTTCAAACCTCGGGCCAAGAGTGTGATCTTTTTGAACATGACGGGGGCGCCGTCTCAGCCGGATCTGTTCGATTTCAAGCCGGAATTGCAGAAGCTGGATGGGCAGCGAATTCCGGATTCGGCGGTGGAGGGGTTGCGGTTGGGGCCGTTTACGAACAAGGACTCCATGACCATGTTCGCCTCACCTTGGTCGTTCAAGCAGTACGGCCAATCGGGGATGACGATCTCCGAATTGATGCCGAATTTGACCGAGATTGTGGATGACGTGACGTTCATTCGGTCCATGCACACCAACGAGATCAACCACGTTCCCGCGCAGCTTTTGCTCAGCACCGGCTCGCCCCGGGTGGGGCGGCCGACGATGGGGTCCTGGGTGACCTATGGATTGGGCTCCGTGTGCGAGGACTTGCCGGGATTCATCGTTCTGACCTCTGGGAAATCGGGCCGATGCGGGACGACCTGCTGGGGCAGTGGGTTCTTGCCCAGCGTTTACCAAGGCGTGCCGTTCCGCTCTTCCGGAGAGCCGGTTTTGTACTTGAACAATCCGCCCGGAATGGACCCGGAGTTGCGGCGCAAGACGCTGGACGCGATCAAGGAGATCAATCACGGGTCCTTGGCCGATCTGGGCGACCCGGAAATCGCCACCCGAATCGAGGCGTACGAGATGGCGTACAAGATGCAAACGAGTGTGCCGGACACCATGGATATCTCCAAGGAGCCCAAGCACATTCAGGAGATGTACGGTACGGAGCCGGGCAAGTCTTCTTTTTCGAATAACTGCCTTTTGGCGCGTCGACTGGTGGAGCGAGGCGTTCGGTTTGTGCAGATCGATCACGGCGGATGGGATCATCACGGCGGGGGCGATCAGAACTTGATGTCCGGGTTGCCGCAGCGGTGCAAAGAGGTGGATCAAGGCTCGGCGGCGCTGATCAAGGACCTGAAACAGCGAGGGATGCTGGACGACACGCTGGTGATTTGGGGCGGGGAGTTTGGGCGTCAGCCAATGGCGCAAGTCAAACCGACCAAGGAAGACGCGGGACGAGATCACCTGCGCACCGCCTTCACCATTTGGGTGGCGGGCGGCGGGATGAAACGCGGCGCGGTAGTGGGGAAGACAGACGAGTTCGGTCTGACCACCGTGGAATCGCCGATCCACGTTCACGACTTGCAAGCGACGATCCTGCACTGCCTCGGCATTGACCACACGCGCCTGACCTACCGGTTCCAGGGGCGGGACTTCCGGTTGACGGATGTAGAGGGCGTGGTGGCGGAGGAGCTTTTGGCGTGAAGTGGCTGAGCTTTGGATGGGCTCTGCTTACCGCTCCGTACAAAATCGCGCGCATTGCGATTCGGAACCGCGTTAAGAGAAGTGTGACCGCTGGTTCACGATCACCTGAGGTCATCGAACTCAAGAAGCATGTGCCGGTCGTCTACTTCGGCACATTTCGATACGCGGCGATCTACGGTCGAGTGGATCACGCGGCCAGAGAAGACATGCTGAATCACCTCGGACCTTACACCAGGGCTTGGATCTTGAATGAGTTTGGAGAGACCGAGCGGCGTTTGGCCATGGAACCTGAACTCGTAGCCTATGCCCGGCGTGTTCTGAGCACGGATCGTCCCTCCGAGACCTTGAAAGCGGATGCCGAAGCGGACCAGCGTTGGATGATGGGGCGGTTCTTCGATCATGAGAGTAACGCGGTGTTCTCGTGGTTGAGGGGGCCGATGGCGGATGTTCAAGATTCGCTGGATTGCTGATCGCCTGGCGAATGCGATGAGTCTGCGATTGACGGCGGGTTCGCTTTCATCTGAGATGCGTTGCATCGTTCATTACTTGCGGGCCGTTGAGATCGAAGCGGCTCAGATTCGCTTGACCGTACTGCGACTAGCCAGCGACGAACGCGAAGATCTTTTGAGTCACCTTTCGCCTTATATGCGAGCAACCGCCCTCCACGCCTTGAAACTTCGGGCTCGGCGGAGGGAGATGGAACGGGAGTTGGTGAACTATGCCGTTCGCATTGCCGATGAGGCTGACCCCGTGGCGGCGCTGAAGGCAGATGCTGAAACGGACCTGAAATGGGCGATGGGGAGGTTCTTCGATCACCCAGATCCGGACATCGTTCGGTTCCTCACAAAATGATGTTGTGGCCAGATTATTAAGAGATGTCTTTTCTCCATTCGGTGTTCAAGCGGCTTGGAGGGAGCATCGTGCATCGCCGAAACGCCTGGTCCGCACGGTGTGGATCTGAGTCCGTTGAAGCGAAGGGTCTGGCGGGCTATGTGGAGCCGTTGTTGCCCTCGTGCTGGCCCTTTTTGAGCGTGGGCAAGTACTTGGAGGCTTTCGAACTCGGCGAGTTGCTGGATCACATTTCTCCGTTCCTGAGGGCGTTGAGGATTCCTTTTGAGAATATGCGCGCCAGGTCTTAGCTTTGGAATACCCTGGCGGCGCTTTGCGGGAGCGGCTGGAACAGGATTGGAGAGCGGTTCGGGGATCATCCCTCGCCACAGGTTCGGAGGGAACTAGGCGAAAGGAAATGAAACTTGCTCTGAAGTTACGCAGGTTATCTGGGTCATTGAAAGCGGTAGACTTTTGTCTGTGAGTGAGTCCGGGTTTCTGCTCTACGAATCTTCGCCAGGATCGCCTCGAATCTTGGTTCGGGTCGAGGACGAATCGGTTTGGCTTTCGCAGGCTCAGATGGTCGAGCTGTTCCAAACGAGTAAGCAGAACATCAGCCTCCACATCAAGAACGTTTTTGAGGAAGGGGAGCTAAGCGAGGGATCAGTTGTCAAGGAATACTTGACAACTGCAAGCGATGGTAAGTCGTACCGTGTCTTGCACTACAACCTGGACGTGATTATCTCGGTTGGCTATCGCGTGAGGTCTCACGTCGGGACACAGTTCCGGATTTGGGCGACTCAGCGGCTTCGTGAGTATCTCATCAAGGGCTTTGTTCTGGATGACCAGAAGCTAAAAGAACAAGCGACGGTCGGGGATTACTTCGATGAGCTGCTTGAGCGGATCCGTGATATTCGAAGCTCGGAGAAGCTGCTTTACAAGCGCATCCGCGAGATTTGCGCTCTCAGCGTCGATCATGTGAGCGGGGCGGCGGAGTCTCAGAAGTTCTTTGCGATGGTTCAAAACAAGCTCCACTTTGCAGTGACAGGGCTAACTGCGGCGGAGATTGTTAAAAAGCGGGCTAACGCCAAGGCGCCGAATATGGGACTGACTTCTTTCAGCGGAGACGTCGTGAGGAAGAAAGACGTAACGATTGCAAAGAACTACTTGCGGGCGGATGAGATCGAAACGCTCAACCTTTTGGTCGCTCAGTTTTTGGACTTTGCCGAATTGCAAGCCAAGCGCCGACTGAGCATAAGGATGGAGGAGTGGTTGGGGAGGCTCGACGGAATTCTGAATCTCAACGGGTTGGCAACGTTGGGGGATGCAGGGCGGGTGTCGGCTCACGTTTCGGAGCTACATGCTCACCAGGAATATCAAGCGTTTGAGGTCGTCCGTAGGGAGCTGAAGGAAAAGGAACTTGCATCGGAGCCGGATGTGGTAATCGATTTGGAAGATCGGCTTAAGAGCTTGGATCAGAGTCGTAGGTCGATCGAGTAGGAAGGATTTGGAATTGCTTGATGGTCGGTGCTCAAGAATATTGGGGGAACCGTGAGATGAACCTCCGAGAAAAAGCCAAAGCCCTCAAGCAAGAGGTGACCGCTTTGGTCTTGGCGATGCGGGATTCGCGGACGCCTTGGTATGCGAAGGCGCTGGGTGGGTTGGTTCTGGCTTACGCGTTGAGTCCCATTGACCTCATTCCCGACTTCATTCCGGTCTTGGGTCTGCTGGACGACTTGATCTTGGTCCCGTTGGGAGTTGCGCTGGTGGTCAGACTGACGCCGGAGACGGTCTTGACGGAGTGTCGCGAAAAGGCGAAGGAGATGGGGCGGCGGGAAGCGAGTAAGTGGGGGGCGGCGTTCGTTGTCTTGGTTTGGTTAGGGGTAGCGTCGTTGCTCATTTGGTTGATCAAAAGATGAAATTTAACCTCAGTTATTGTAGTTATATTGATACTATTTAACGAAGGACTTCGCGAAGAAAATCCGGGGGGCGGCGAGGTCAGGAGGGTTCATTGTGAGTTTAGTCCGTGTACACGACCAGCGACTTTCGCTGTGGCAGTCGGCCGTGGCAGAAACCGCGGCGAAGATCATGAAGGAAGCCGGGGCAGCGCCTTCAAGAAGAGAAGAAATCCTCGGGCACCCCTGGGTGCAGGCAACTAGCCGATTCGTCCAAACAAGGCTGACCAAAACCGACCAACGGGAAGGTCTCTCGGCGCTGGCGGCGGATGGGGTGGACGCGGACGAAGCCTTGACGGCGATGTCTAGCTTGCTCTTTGACATCTGTAACGCCCGGCTAGAAGGAAGGTTCGAGGATGAACAGAAGCTGAGGGATTCCTACTGGCCGTTTAGCAATAAAGATCCCAACTTCGCAAGCTGCGAAAAGACGTATCTCTACTATTACGCTGCCACCGGCGGCAGATTCCTTTACAACGACTGGACCATTCAAGGGAAGTTCAATCTGAACTATGGGGTGATCGAATGGACCATTCCCAACAATGGTGTGGTTGGGATCATTGGCGACTGGGGCACCGGGATGTCCGACGCTAAGGCGCTGTTGCAGGCGATGGTCGATACTCCCAACCTGGCCGCCATCATCCACGTGGGGGACATCTATTATTCTGGAACTCCCACCGAGTGCAGTGCCTACTTCTCGGAGATCTTCTATGAGGTGTTTGGGACCGGTAGCGGCGTGCCGGTGTTCACCCTACCGGGAAATCACGACTACTACGCACTGGGCTATGGGTTCTTCACCATGCTGCCGTTGCTGAATCTGGGAATACCGACAGCCTCACAGAAAGCCAGTTATTTCTGTCTCCGGACGGAAGATAACGGTTGGCAATTCCTGGGCATGGATACGGGATTCAATGATTCCAACCCGGCCAACCAGTTCAATCCTCTTTATGCCGGACCGCAGTTGGTCTCTTCGGAGATTCTCTGGCACCGGGACAAGTTGGAGAATTTTCAGGGAGCGACGATCCTGCTTTCCCACCACCAGGTCTATTCGGCCAACGCCAAAATCAATGGCAGTACCTCAGATTTCAGTGAGTTGCCCAATGTGAATCCCTATTTGCTCAATACGTTTCAGCCCTATTTCAAAGATCGCGTCGCGGCGTGGATTTGGGGACACGAGCATAACTTTGTGCTCTACCAGAACAACCTATTTGGTTTAGCCAAGGGACGCCTCTTGGGGGCTAGCGCCTATGAAGAGATGAAGGAAGACGATCCCTACAAGGTCATCTATCCGGATGTGCCTTACCTGGATCCGAGCAAGTATCAGTTGCCGCTCCAGAAGAACGGCTACTACCCTCACAGCTATGGCTTGATCGACTTTTCAGTGAGGAAGAACCCGACCGACCCGGTGCAGGTGAGTTACTACCAGTTCCCGTCTTGGTATCCCACCGCTCCGCCCAATCCAACGCCCAGCCTGATCTATCAAGAGACGTTCTCCAAGCCTGTCCCCACCCCGCAAGAGCCGGTGGTTTCAAAGGCTCCCATCATGCTCTCCATCGAAGGTGGCTTGAACTATATCTCTACGGCTTATAAAGGGATTGCCGAGAATTACCCAACCGTGGGGACGTCTCCGGCCGTGCTTAAGCTTCAAGACATCACCAGAAATGACATCGTCAAGAGTGGAGATACCGTTTGGATCTTGTCGACGGATACGTCACTGGGCTACTACAACTACCTCTACGTGCCGACGACCCATTGGCTGTACTGGGAGTCGGGCGGATTCTCGGCCGAATCCTTTACCATCACCAAGCTGGATCTCTCGGTTGACGACGTGATTCGATACGGAGACGCGGTGATGTTTGAAAGTCAATACTATCCTGGGCAGTTCATTTGCCCAACCGGTGATGGATACCTAACGACCACAAAAGTCACGCCAGCCGTCACATTCGTGGTTCACAAAGGGATTGTTGAATCGGAATCGGCGGTAGTGGTAACCAATCAGCAAGAGACCGTAAGTTCCTCGTGAACCGTAGGGCCTCGGGCTGAGACATGCCCGAGACCCTGCAATGGGTACTTCTCTTAAGTAAATTATTTTGATACTATAAGCCATTGAGCTTCGCGAAGAGCATCCGGGGGGTGACGACGAGGTTCAGGAGGAATCTTCGTGAGAACTGCCGTACATGAACCCCTACCTGCTTGATCCGTTCCAACCGTTCCTCCGAACCAAGGTTGCTGGATGGATGTGGGGGCATGAGCACAACCTGGTCCTTTACAAGAACGATCTCTTTGGACTCACCAAGGGGCGACTGGTGGGAGCCAGCGCGTTTGAAGAGCGATTGAGCGATGATCCGTACAAGGTCAACTATCCGCAGGTGCCCTACCTGGACCCGACCAAGTATCAGTTAACGCCTCAGCAGGACGGCTATTATCCACATAGCTACGCGTTGATTGACTTCGCCAATCGCCCCAGCCCCACCTCTCCGGTCTCGGTGTCGTACTACTCGTTCCCGTCTTGGTATCGCACCACGCCGGTCAATCCGACCAGCACGCTGATCTACCAAGAGACGTTTGCCCTGCCCAATCCAGCGCCGCAAAAGCCGGTGATGTCCAAAGACTTGGTGACCCTCTCGATCGAGGGAGGCACCACGTACGTTTCCAAGGTGCATTGAGGAGTCGAATACTATCCGACCGCCGGTTCCACACCGGCGACGCAACTACTCAGAATCACCCAAAGCGAAGCGCCGCTGCTCAGTGGCCAAAACGTCTGGATCGAGTCGACCGATCCCAGCCTGGGGAATTACAAGTATCTCTATGTTTCTTCGGTGCTGCACTGGGCTTACTACTATGTGGGCGGGCTCAGCTCCAACGGGTGGCGGGTCCATAAATTGGACACCAGCGTGGACAACATCGTTCACTACGGCAATGCGGTCTATCTGGAGAACGACTACTTCCGAGGCCAAACCCTGTGTCCGACCAATAACGGCTACTTCACCACCACCAAAGACCAGCCTCCGGGTGATCTTCGTGATCGGCCAGGCGGTGACGGCGACCGATACGGCGGTCGTGGAGACGGAAGAGACGGAGTCCGTCGTCTCTTAATGGGTTTTTAGGGGTTCTGCCGGGTGGGCAGAACCCCTAGCCGCCAGCGGTAAGGGCCTTTTTCACTTCGTCCAGAAACTCCTTGGGCAACTGGGTGAAGGGGACGGGGGTGGATGGGGGTAGGAGGACGGGTTGGTCGCCTACGACTCGGCGCAGGAGCACCCCGGGGCGGAGTTGGGCGAGAAAACGGTAGGTGGGTTGTTCGGCGAGACGGTACTTGCCGGGCAGGATGTTGGCAATAGGATCGTCGGGATTCTGCCGGCTGTTTTGCACCATCTCCAGGATTCTGGGGAAGGGAATCACGATGGATTTCCAGGTGTCCTGCTGCTCCTTCAGAGCATAGGTCTTGCTGATGTCTAGCCGAAGAATGACGTCCTGATTGATGCCGTCCCGGAGCGCTTCCGGCCCGTAGAGCGCTTGATCGGAGAGCTTCTCATTCGGGTCAGCGGGGAAGAGCATGCCACCGCCGATGTAATCGAACATGTTGGACACGCCCATGCAAGCCCACGTGAAGAATCGATCGCGCTGAACGGGAGCAAGTCCGCCCACGTTGACGGTTTGACCTTTGATCAGGCGGAGCCAATCTCCGTCCGTCAGATCTCCCAGGAAACAGAGTTGGGGGGTGCTTAGCTCAATGGCGGGCGCTTCGAGCCCGTCTTTGGGCATAGCCTGAACATAGGCTTTGAAGAGAGCGCCTTCGGGGGCTCCTTCAGGACACGCGGCGTTGAACTTGCAGAGGGCTCTGAGTTCGATCGGGTTGTTCAGGAGTTTTTGCAGCGCGGGGCGGTTGAGGCGAGAACGTTCCCAGGCGAGGGTGTTTCGGGGTTGGACGGTGAGCCATTGATCGTCTCGGCTGATGCGCGCGCCTTGATCTCGTTGCATGGCGGTCCAGAACTTCTGGGTATCGAAGTTGCCTTGCTCAGCGGATTGGGCCGCCGCAACCACCGCCTCATCGGGAAGCCTTGCCAAGAGGTTCTGACTCGCTGGCATGCCGTTCAGGGTGTCATAGGGTGCTTCGGCCATGGGTTCATTTGTGTCGGGGGTGCGGAACTTGGGAGTCTGGACGGGGGAACCTCCACTGAACATGGAGATCAGCCCCAAGTGCGCGGGATTGACGGGGACCTTGTTGAAGGGGAGGATGAAGGTGACGGGATAGACAGAGGGGCTGGCCGGTAGATTCAGGGTTGCCACCTCTCGCCGGGCTCCTGAAGAAGAGTATTCGGTTAGCAACAGGTACGTCGCGGTGGGGCGTGGGAGGGCGGAGAGCACGAACTTGGCGTGCGGTTCTCGGTTTTGGACGCGGGAGACTAGATCGTCCCACCAAGCCTGATAGTCTGGATCGGGCGACTTCCATTTGGTATCCACCAAGTCCATAAGTGACTTCTGGGCGACTTGGTATGCCTTCAGGTCCGCTTGGCAGGAGGCGGGGAAGGATCGCTCCATTTTATTGGGGTCGTCACTAAATGCCGTGATTCGGTAGTTGGGGAGTTGGGCGATACCTTCCGGTCCAAGGCGAATGGCGATCCGGCGCAGGAGAAGATCGACCGGTAGTTGAAGGTCGATATGTCCGCGCAAGTCCGGTCGTAACTCGCCAGCGGACATCTTCTGAAATCGGGATATGGCGTTGCGCGCCTCGTCGTAGGTCGATTTCTGTTCGACCTCAATCCGCTTCTGATTCTCGATGGCTTCTTGGTATCGGAGGGCGGTGGCCTGTTGATCTACTTTGACGGCTTCTTGCTGGTCTTTGGGAGGGCGTTCTAGGATCTTCGTCCCGTTCCTTTGAACCCAGCTCGCCGCCATGACCTGGGCGAGCTTGTCTCTCAACTGATCCAGAGCCACGCCGTTGATGCGGATGGCGATGGGCTCCTGGGCAAGGGCAGGGGCGCACTCCAGCCGTTCTCCTGACAGTTTGCCTATCTCCTCTAGCAAGGTGCCCAAGCGGATGGACCGCTCGTTAAGCGTGAGCTTGGGTTGGAGAAGGAGACCGGCGAGAATCAGGGAGGTCATGGATTCAGAAAGTATGGAGGTTGATTAGGGGAAGATTCAACTGAATTGCAGATTGGCTAGAATGGCTAAGTGAGGACGGCGTTTGTCTCTTTTTTAGTGTTGTTGGTGACGGGGGCGTTTGCCCAAGAGGGGATGTTGGGGAGCTTGGCGAAGCCGATCGACGGGCAGAGTCGGCGGGTTTCTAGCACGTTTCGGGAAGGGAAGGATGGGAAGTACGACTCCAAGGCGTTTCCCAAAGGGGACCTGGAGGAGAAGAGCAACTTTGACAACTTCCGAGTCCAGCCGGGGCAGACGCATGTGCTAATGGATGAGCAGGGGCCGGGGGTGATTACCCATATCTGGCTGACGTTCTTAGGACCGGAAATCCAAAACTGGGCGCCGAAGGGCTCGGCGAATCACCAAGAAATGCTGCTCCGCATCTACTGGGACGGCAATCCAAAGCCCGCGGTGGAAGCGCCGGTGGGCGACTTCTTTGCGAACGCCTTCGGGAAGCGCAGTACGGTGATCAGCTTGCCGGTGATTGTGGAGGACGCCGATTCCTACAACTGTTTCTGGCAGATGCCGTTTCGGAAGTCGGTGAAGATGGAGATCGTCAACCAGAGCGAGAAGGCGATCAACCTGCTGTACTACAACATCGACTGGATCAAGAAGAAGTCGATTGCCAAGGATACGCCTTACTTCTATGCGCAGTACCGCCAGGAGTATCCGGTCCAGCACGGGAAGGATTACACGATCTTAGAGACCAAGGGGAAGGGGCATTACGTGGGGACGGTGCTCTCCGTGCGGACTCGAAGCCCTCAGTGGTTTGGCGAAGGGGACGAGAAGATCTATATCGATGGTGAAGTGCATCCGTCGATCTGGGGGACAGGCACGGAGGACTACTTCCTTTCAGCGTGGGGCTTGCAAAAAACGTTGACCCCCTACTTCGGCACGCCTTACTTCGACCAGTGGGGAATTATCGGCGGCCACACCAGCGCTTATCGGTGGCATATCAACGATCCCATTGTCTTTGAGAAAGGGATCAAGGTTACCATGGAGCATTTCGGCTGGATGTCTCCCGATGAGAACCCGCAGCAAAAGACGAACAGTTGGAACGAGCGCGAGGACGACTATTCGAGCGTTGCGTTTTGGTATCAAACGGGGCCCTCCACGTTCACCGAGCGAGCGCCGGCAAACCGAACTCTTCCCTCCATCGAGCGGGTGATCGCCTACCCACGTGACGGAGAAAAACATGGATCTGGAAAGACTCAGACCCAACAACTGGACCTTTATGACGGGCCGCAGATGTTGTACATGCCACCAGCCTTGACGGCGGAAACGCCGGGAGAAGCTTGGATGGAGGTTCCGATTACCGTCAAGGAAAAAGAGCCGCTGCGGCTGGTGCTGAACATGACCACTTCTTACGACTTCGGCAAGTACCAGGCTTACTTGAACGGCGTCAAATTGGGCGGTCCGATGGACTTCTATTCCAAGGACGTCGAGAACCGAGAGTTCCACCTGCTGGACGCCTGGCTGGCGCCGGGGACGTACACGGTCCGGTTGGAGTGCGTCGGTAAGAATCCGCTTTCGGCGGGTTACTACTTGGGGATGGAGTCGGCGCGATTACGCGAGCGACGTCCGCGGGTGAAGCAGTTCGGGTGGGATAAAGACAAGGACTGGACGAAGCAGCCGACTTTGTACTGAATACGAAAATCATAAAAATTAGCAACGGTATTGTCTTTCTGCGCTAAGATAATGATGGAGAAGGCATTAGGATGAAGTCTACTGTCTATAGAACTCAAGTGGATTTGGCAAGCCAGACCAAGCGTACAAGATTGCTTCGCGTCCTTGCGGCTCATGTCCTGCTTTGGCTGGCTGTACTGACTTGGGCCTGCGCCCTACGATCAGACTTGCCAAGCATGGATTCGAGCCTCAGCGGCTTTGGACTTCACAGTAACTACAACAATCCGTTCAAAGTGGCGGATAAGACCAAAAAGGATTGTGGATGTACCTTAAACGAGCCTTCACGTTAATCGAAGTCTGTATCGTGGCTTTAATTGTGGCTATTTTGGCTGGTCTGATCTTTATTGCCTTCACGCCGAGTCGGGAGCAAGCCAGGCAGGGCGTTTGTGCCAACCAGCTTCACCAACTGTATACGGCTGTGTCTATGTACGCCTCTGATTACCAAGTGGCTGAAGAGTGCCCAGGCTATGATAGTATTCCGCTTAAGCCATTTGCCGATGTCAAGGTGCTTGATCCGTATATCAAGAGCCGAACGATACTCTTTTGCCCGGACATTCCGTCAAGCAGGAGTAGTCGCTTTATCAGCTCGTACCAATTTTTATTGTCAATGCGCGGTGATGAAAAAGACCCGATCGACAACAAGCTTTGGGCTCAGCAGATCGAGCGAGGCAAACAGCTCGGCCAGAAGGCTCCCTTAATTCGTTGCAATATCCACGATGAAATGTTTTATTTGCCGCGTGAGTCGTCGCTGGACGCCTTGGCAACGGGGCGTTTCGTCATTGACCTAACTTTGGCCGGATCGGCTTGGAAACATCGTATTTCCGCTACGCGGAGCTACTACTTCACCAGCCAACTTCAATAATAAGGAGCACCCATGAAATTCAATATTCTTGGCACTTTAAACGTTGTGACTGCCATTGCCGCGCTCACCGTTATGTTGAGTGTTCAGCAAGTCCATGCAGATGGAGGCGGTGGTATTGATCCAATCGATCCGACCCCTATTAGCTATTATTGTGACTACGGCACCATCTCCCATTGCCCGAGCGGCTGCTCGAAAGATCAGATGTGGACGCAGACCTTTGCTTGTTGCTACACAATGAAAGTCCAAAATAATAACAATGGCTTTGCTCATCAAGGCTGCTGTATTGCCGACTGTTTGAAGTATCCCTGTTCCGGTGCTGGTTGCCCGTACGTAATTGACACGGTTCTTCAGGGGCCGGATGAGAACGCTCACTGCTCCAATAACGAATGCGTGCCAAATACTTAGTTCTTGTTTTACTGCTAGGAGTCTTGGGTGTCGGGATTTGGATGGTCGTCCAAGCTCGGGCCCCAAGTTCTGATCGAACCGCTCGGGAGGTTGCGACCCTACTCCAATATCGTGACTGGGCAGGCTTGTATAACCATGCCTCAGTCAGGGAGCGAGATGATCTGGCATTGAGTGCGGAGCAATTTACAGATCTCATGAACGAGGTCGGTCGTGATTTTCATCCAACCAGTGTCCAAGTTCTAGGGGCTCCGCCCCTTTTCAAAGGCAGCCGGAGTTACTCCTTGCGGATCAGTAATTCGGTTAAAGATTACGACGGTCTTAAGCCAGGAGATGGCACTTTTGCCATTAAGGTTCGCTTAAATCCCGACGGCTCCTGGACGAGCGATATGTGGGCGTTACCGATCCTCATTAACCGCTTTGGCCCCCCAAATCTAAGGGAACGGATGGTTCGGTTGAAAAGCGGCATGGAAAAGGCCAAAATCGAGCGACTGACTGACTGGCTTAACGGCAAGTTTTTTACCACGGAAACCCTAGCCAGCGATATTGCGCGTAATGACGGGCGGATGACTTGGAAGTGAAGCTCATTAAATGTAGCAAGCACCTATAGAACTGCTGTTGCCCGCCCTCCCACCCCTGCTGATTATTGTTAGGCAAGGGAACCGAACTCTTTGTGTAGTTGAATAAAGTATTCAGCAAGTTTTATTAGAAACTGGTGCTTTTGTTCTTTGCTGTTAGATTTGTTCGGCTTTTTCTGTGAGCGGTCCAGGCCATAGGCAACACCGCCTCTATATGTAATCGAGCAACGGTGAAGCTACGAAAGAACGCGGGAGCATTTCGAGAAAATGTCTCTTCCCGGCTCGCGAATCCGTTGGAAGAGGAATCACTGAAGGTTGGAAGGCTGGCCAACGTATTGATTGGCGTGACGAACGGCATGGTGGTTGAATGGCCCTATCGGATTTTGGGATTCTCTGGGATATACCATTGCGCTTGGTAAGCGTCGTCTCTTTGCGGAGTTAGGTGGAGGAGGGAGCGGTCGCAACCTAGCCAGATTTCATGATTGGAGAGGACGAGCATGTTGCCAATCCTTGTGTCCTCCATAAATCGATAGAGTTCGCGGACCTGGCCCTTGAGATTTAGCGAATAGACGGCCTTTTCGTTGAGAGTGATGAATCGCTTTCCGTCTTGGATGAACATCCAAAAAGGTTGCTTGAACTCGGTAACGGTTTCTAATCGCCACTTTCCCTTCTGCTTGTCGATCATCAGAAGCTTGCCCTCGAAAGAACTGAGGTGCGCCAGGTTTTGGATGGCATAGATCTTTCCATCGATCTGAGCGAGGTTGCAAGTGTTGAATGTGCTCAGGGTTTCGTATCTCTGGGCATAGGCATCGACCCAAAAGAGGCCATGACCGGTTCCCCATAATCTGACCACTTATTAT
>MKRX01000025.1:59343-81938 GCA_001898035.1 Armatimonadetes bacterium 55-13 | reverse complement strand
CCTTCTGACGTGGGCGTGTTCTGTTTCAGAGCGCTCTGGTTTGGGCAGCGCGCGTACGACGGTAGGACCGTCGGCTACATTGCGCTCGGTGATGGGTTGCGCGTTGGGGACACAGGGCGGGATGTAGGCGTCAATCCTCCTGGCGTGGGTGCGTTCTGGTTCAGGGCGCTCTGTTTGGCCGAAGCGCGTACGACGGTAGGACCGTCGGCTACATTGCGCTCTGTAGTTCGTAACGCGCGAAAAAACACAGGGCGAAATGTAGCCGACGGTCCTGCTGACGTGGGCGTGATCTGTTTCAGGGCGCTCTGTTTGGCCGAAGCGCGTACGACGGGAGGACCGTCGGTTACATTGCGCTCGGTGATTGGTCGCGCGTGAATAATCACCGAGGAAAATTGGTGCTTCGGTTCTTGTAGGGGAGGGCGTAATCTGTTGGGGAGGGCTCTGTACGACCAACTTACTTACGACGGTAGGACCGATGCCTCGATTGTTTGATCTGTATTCGATTACCTGGAAAGGAATCTCAGTTACCTATCGAATCCTTGAGGTGAACAACCATGCCGAAAGAAATTGCCGTGATCGAACTAGCCGCCAATCCGAAGAAGAAGGAGCATTCCATTGCGTACCGGTCCACGAGTTGGCCAGACTTGACCGCCCTGATCGACGATCCCAAGGGAGTGATCGACGGGCTCTCGACCGAGTTTTCGATGTCGCCGGGTTCGAACGGCGTCAAGTTGGAGATTGCCCTTCCGGCGGTGATCTTCATTGAGCCTTATGAACTGAACCGGACCACGGCTCGGCTCTTTGACCTGGAAGAAGATTACGTCGAGGCGACGAAGGGGAAACGGGGGCTGGGGATTCGGGCGGATTTCTTTGCGAAGATGCTTCCCCAGGGCGGATTCATCGCGGAGTTTGCGAGTCAGACCCGGACGATTTACGTTCGCTACATTCCGCCCCAGATCAAGGCGCCCATGTTTAACCCGGCGGGCAAGATTACGCCTCAGACCATGATTATGTGGGAGACGGAACGAGGGAATATGCACTTCGACATTGGCAACGATCTGAGCGACGTCGCGCGTTTCGTCACGGACTATTTGGTCGATCGGGCCGACTTGGTCGATCGATGTATGAAGTCTAAATTGGACTATTCCGAAGATGTCGCGGGATCGAGATTCAAAGCCCCCAAATCAGCCTCGGTCATTTCCGGTGCGAAGACATCTCGTCGCACCTTTGGCGGAGACAAGAAGCAGAGTCCGATCATGATCATCGAGCAGGTGGACGTCAAGACCCGGAACGGTGGGACGACTCCTGGCTGCGTCTGCGTAGATGCCGACATCGTGAAATCCGGGAGCGGTTACAACGTTGAGGCCGCGATCATCAAGATTTACGCCCAGCCCTGTCCCTAGGCGGAGTGTCATGCCCGGAGGAGAGATCCAATCTCCTCTGGGTGGGCAGCAAGAGGCTTTTCGGGTGCGATTGATTCAATTAGTGCCCGAGCCATGTTAGGTTCACCGACCGAAGTCGGTTCTTTGAGTGCTTCCAGACGACAGAGCTGGAGACTTTCAAAAGGTGAACGAATGGCAATCAACAGATACGCAGTCTTTAAACTGAGCGTGGCAACGAACAATCCCGAATATGCGGTGGCCTATGTCTCCGACGACTGGGATGGACTCAAGAAACTTCTGAACAACCCGATGAAGGAGTTGCTCTCGTTGGCTCCCGCAGGCTCCATGCCCGAGATCAATCTGGTTCAGCCGACGGTCATCGTGCTGGAAGGGGTGGACGCCCGATGCGGAATTGGCAAGACGTTTGAAAGCATCTTCGACCTTCAAGTGCCGAAGAACACGCCGACGATGGCAGTTGGTCAGAAGTACGCGGAAAAAATTCAAGAGGCCGTTTCCCTGAGAGAACCCAAGAAAAACGGGATTTTCATGGCGGAGTTCGCGATCAATACGCGCACCCTCTATATCCGATATGTTCCCCCGAAGCCAGAAGATACGACCATCGCGTTCGACCCGGCGGGCAAGGTAACGGATCAAACGCTGATGATGTGGTCGACATTTAAGGGGAACCTGCACTTCGATATCGGCAACGACGCCAACAGCATCGGCACGTTCGTGACGGATTACATCACGGACCGGGCGACCTTGGTGCAGACGTGTCTCAAAAAATCGAACAAGAAACTCTTCGCTCAGTTTGGCGGGGTGCCGATGTCCGACAAGGGCAACGCCTTTGCCATTCAAATGGGAACCGAGTTCAGTGAGGACGTCCGGCTGCAGGACAACTGCAGCTTCTTCCCCATGGTCATCATCGAGCAGGTGGGCAAGGTCACCGAATCCGAACTGCGCGAGGACGATCCCGAAGAAGGCGACGATCCGGTTCCGGTGGACGGATGCGTCTGTGTCGATATCGATGTAGCGACGAACGATGGCGAACCTGGCGGAGTCTTTGAGCTGGGAACGGCGATGATTAAGATCTATGCCGAACCTTGTCCAACGGATGAAGGCGGATAATCGGCAGGCAGAACAACCCTTTCGGGCTCGGCGGCGATCTATTCGCTTCCGAGCCTGAATCTTAGCGGCAGGTAGACCTGAGTCGCCTCTTCTTCTCCCCCGAGCCAGGGAATCTGGAAAGCAAATCGATCGGCGGTCGACGAGAGGGGGATCTCCAACAATTTTTGAAGCCCGGCATGTCCATAGCCGGAGAAGTAGATTCCCAGGGCCTGCCCGGAGAATTCGATGCGAAGCGACTCGGGCAGCAGGATGGTTCCCACCAGATTCGCTTCCTGCAGGCGGAGGGGGGATTCCAGGCTGGGAAGTTGATCGGCTTCCAAGGGCGGATCGGCATCGAGGGGGTAGAGCGTCAGCGGAGAGGCGCTCTTGGCGGGAGCAAGGCTGAGGTCGTAGGCGCCCCCCTCTAGCAGCGAGCCCGCGTGCTTGATTCTTAGTTCAAAGCCTCCGTTCTGGACCCGGCCAATCCCGACGAGGATGGGAGGTACTTTGAGCAACACGGCGAGCTCTTGGCCCTCGATTTCGGAAGCCTCTTCCGGAGTCAGGCGGACTCGGACCAAGAAATCCCCGTCTTCGCTCACGGCCGATTCGATCGAAGCGGAACGAGTGGGTTCATCGCCTCGCAAGATAGGGGCGAGGGAACGATGGCGCGGGGGAGGAATGGGCAACCCGGAAAGGAGCGAACGGAAGAACGCCTCGGAAGCTCGGTCTTGCCTGACTCGCTCAATCAAGTCTTCCAGCTTCACCCGGGTTTCCGCGAGGCGCAAGGTGGCGGCGGCGGTCAACGAGCGGTTGAACAGGTCTGACCAGGCCCGGGCAACTTCTCCGGTCAGGTCGTCTCGGGTGCGCTCGCGAACGAGATCCGAACACGGTTTGGCCTGAAGGGAGCGCAGAATTCGCTGAACTTGGACCAGGTTCTTTCTGGCCGCCGGGATGCGAGTGATGGCGGCCCGAAAGTGGATCGACTCATCCTCGGGGAGGGCGTGAGCCAAGTAGCGCACCATGCTCGGAACATCGGGAGGTTCCGGGAGGTGGTCCCTCCCCAGAGGGATGGTCAGTCCCTCGTGTTCCAGATGCGACGATTCCTCGTTGAACTCGCTCATAGATCTTCTCCCATCTCCCTTAGACGCTTCCTGAGCGCTTCCAGGAGTCGATTGTTGCTTAACCAAACCGTCAGATTCCCTTGGTTGAACGAGGGGTACCCCGCGCGGGTTGCCGGTTCCGCCAGGCGCAGCAAGATGTCCTTTTGGGGAATTTCATGACGGTACCAATATTCAAACGCCAGCCTTCGCCATAGCCAGCCATCGGCCAAGATTTTGTCGGGATGCGGTTTCAGCGCCTCGATCAGGTCCTGAGTGATTCGGAGGAAAGGTAGTCGGTTTCGGCAGCGATCCACCAAGGCGTCGAGTTCGTCTTTCGAGCACTTAAGGTCCTCCCGGGCGACAATGGACTCGGCCAGGGAGCCATAGCCGAGACGCAGCACGATCATGACGACCTCTCGCGCGGTCCATTCTCTTATCCCCGGGCCCGATGCGGCGTTGCCCGTATGGTGAGCAATCAAAGGTCCGAGTTCCGGGGCGACATCCAGGTTCAGAATGGAACGCACGACTTCTTCCGGCTTCACCATGAGTTCGCGAAACGCCAAGTCCTTGAGGGTGGCAGGGTCCATCACCCAGCGGTCGAATTCCTCTCGAGAAACGGGCCGGCGCGGGCCGCTCACGAGGGGCTGGATCTCTGCCCATGGGAGTCGATCTAGCCAATAGAGCTGGGCGGCAAATACGCGGAGATCTCGCTCCGCCATGGAAACGTCTTCGGGCCAACCCAACATGACCTCGCCCGCCAGTTTGTCCACATCCAGCCACGGGGGCGTGGGCGGAGAAACGGCGATCTCGGGTTCGGATGCGTCTTTGTCTTTCTCCTTTCGAAGAATGGAGAGCAGCGCATTGGTGGCGATCTTTCTGAGAAGGTTGCCAAAGGCGTTCGCACCCTGCCATTCGATCTGACGCCGGACAACCCAAAGGCGGGTGACGGCGATGGTCAGGGCGTCTTCTCGATGCTCGGCACTGCAAGCAAATCTTTGCGAAAGTTCCCTTCGCGCCTTAGGCAACACGATGGGTAGGAGGCGACCCAGTACATCCGCCGCTCGGCCCTCGTCCTCTTCCTCAAGGAACGTTCTTGCCAGACGCTCTAACTCAGAGCCGCCCCATCCATCCGAGTCTAGTCCTGCCCCCATTCCTCTTTGCGTCCCCATCTCGACGCGCCGCAACCACGCGATCGAACGTTCCCACCCCCATCGCTCTGGCCGCGTACCGTAAGGATAACTGCTTGTATAAGTCATGGGAAGTCCTGAAGAGGAATTATTTTGATCCCCCTGCCGTGGGGCGAACATGGACCAAACGCGGTGGAGCGCCGTGATCTAACAACGTTTTTTGCCTCTTCCCTCGCACTTTGTTAGAAAGAGCTCTGCTTCTCGATTGTTAGGATATCGGCGGCCCGAAGCAGGCGACGCCAGGAGAGATAATGAAGACCTTTCAACCGTTAAACGGCCGCATGGGAAACCGGCTTCGCGTGGTGACC
The DNA here is from genome assembly GCA_001898035.1 of Armatimonadetes bacterium 55-13. GTDB lineage: Bacteria > Armatimonadota > Fimbriimonadia > Fimbriimonadales > Fimbriimonadaceae > 55-13. The sequence continues at coordinate 76,854 of MKRX01000025.1, read as the reverse complement.
GCTTCCCTTCTCTTAGGGACCTTGACGCTGGCCCTGGGCAGCGAAGGGAACGCCGACCTGATCGAACTGGAGGGGCACTTTACCAAGGTTTGGTTTAAAGGGGCACGGCTTCCCGCCGATATCTTCTTGCAGGTAAAGGACGTTTCGCCGGAAACGCCCCTGGTCGGCATCGAGATCAAAATGGCCGATTTGGAGTCGGCGATTCTGAAGGCGGTGGGCAAACCGCTGGAAGATGGAACCCCTAATCAGGTGGACGTCGCCCAACTTCAAAAGGCCATCGCCGCGCTTAATCCGGTGAAGGACAGCGGCACAACCGTGAAGGCGTACCAAACGTTGGTCCAAGAGGTTAGCGGCAAGAACTACTGGTGCGTGGACTGGGGCTCGGCGATCAGCGATTCCGACCACCACACATCGCCCATGTGCCGACCGGTCGCCTTTCAGCACTTGAAGGATTCCCTCGTCATCGTGGCGAATCCCCAGGGCAGCTACAACGACCAGTATTGCGTGACGTTCGACGTCGCCAAGTTTCTGACGGACCACCAGATTCCGTATCGTGAGGGCGTCGAGATCAAGACTCCTCGCATCCGGTACGAGGGTCGCTTCGATTTCTCGTTTGAGAGCGATCTGGCCAACGATTCTATTACCCTGATTAAGGGGGCGATTAACGGGGACGGCAAATTTGAGGGAGAGAAGGCGAAGGGCGCCCAGGGAACGCTCAAGTTTGGTTACCAGGGATTTGGCAATTTCCTTCAGAACGCCCCGTTTAAGGAGCACTCTTTCTACAGCCTGAGCCTCGACGCCACTCTAACCAGCAATATCTTCGACAATGAGTCGAAGATCGAGTTCGGACTCTCTGGCGTGACCGACCTTTTGCCCACGGGGAAGGACATGATCACCGTGACCGGCGCCAAGTTCTTGACCAGTCAGAACAACCGGCAGAATACGTTTGTGTACGAGCTGTGCGAGCGGTTCGGGGATCGGCGATCCACCGATCAAGGCTTTGTCGCTTCCGACGACACCCTCGGTCCGATCTATGGCGAGGCGGCCCTGCAAGCAGGGTTTAGTACGTTTCGCGCCCTGCGTCACGTGCCCGATCCTGACCTCCACTTCATCGGCATCCTCCGCCCTCGCCTCAGCGTTGGGGTCCATGACTTATTCAAGAAGCAGAAATCACCGGTGACCTTGGAGGGGAAGGTGGACTTTTATTACTTGCTGAAGAATTATGGCGGCGGGGATAAGTTCGACACCAACGACAACGGAGCCGGTTGGCGCACGGTTTTCTCCGCCAGTCTGAAGTATGGCAACGACGATAAGTTCCTGCAATTCAGCGTGGAAGGCGGCCGCAACCCCGCGCAGGGCTTTGTCAAAGTCAAGCCCACGTATTCGATCGGTGTTGGATTCAAGTTCTAGGTCGTGGGCGCTCCGGTTTTGGCAGGGGCGTTCACGTCAGGGGGACTGACGGCTACATTTCGCTCGGTGATTGTTTGCGCGTGATGTCCACAGAGCGAAATGTAGGTGACGGTCCTGCCGTCGTACGCGCTTTGGCAAAACAGAGCGCTCTGAAACAAATCGCGCTCACGTCAGGGGGACTGACGGCTACATTTCGCTCTGTGTTTATGTGCGCTCTGTTTGTTTTTGAGGGGGATGTGGGCGACGGTCCTACCGTCGTACGCGCTTTGGTTTAACAGAGCGCCCTGAAACAGAACGCGCTCACGTCAGGGGGACTGACGGCTACATTGCGCTCGGTGATTATTCGCGCGTGATGTCCACAGAGCGAAATGTAGCCGACGGTCCTACCGTCGTAGGCGCGATGGCAAACCAGAGCGCCCTGAAACAGATCGCGCTCACGTCAGGGGGACTGACGGCTACATTTCGCTCTGTGTTTACTGGCGCTCTGTTGGTTCAGGGCGTGATGTGGGCGACGGGCCTGCCGTCGTACGCGCGATGACCAAACAGAGCGCTCTGAAACAGAACGCGCTCACGTCAGGGGGACTGATGGCTACATTTCGCTCTGTCTTTATGGGCGCTCTGTTTGTTTTTGAGGGGGATGTGGGTGATGGGCCTGCCGTCGTACGCGCTCTGGTTTTGGCAGGGGCACGCTGAAACAGAACGCGCTCACGTCAGGGGGACTGACGGCTACATTTCTCGCTCGGTGATTATGTGCGCTCTGTTGGTTCAGGGCGTGGTGATGGGCCTGGGTTATGGGTTGGGTGGTGTGGGTTCAGAGATTCGGGTTGGTGGGGTTTGGGGTGCTTTGCGTGTTTCAATCGAGCCCGGGGCGGGGTGGGGTTAGGCGGCTTTTTTGAGGGTGGGTTTGAGGTCTACTTTGAAGGCTCCGACGAGGTTGTCTAGGTCTTCGCTGGTGGCGGCGAGTTGGCTGGCGGTGATGCTGACTTCGTTGATTCCGGCGGAGAGTTCTTCGGCTCCGGCGGCGGACTCTTCGCTGATGGCGGCGACGTCTTGGATGGCATCCGAGACGCGGCCGGCGCCGGAAACCATTTCGATGACGATTTCGGCGTTTTCTCGCGAGCCGTTGGCCACTTCAGTCATGTTGACGTCCACTTGAGACGCCAGGCGGGCGACGGTGTGGGATTGAATCAGGACTCGCTCGGAGGCGTCCACGATCTTGCCCAAGGCGTTGGCGGCGTCTTCGCTCTGTTTCGCGCCCACTTCCACTTCACCGGTGGTGTTTTGGATGGCGCGAACGGTCTCGTTCACGGTGGCACGGACGTTTTCGATCAGCTTGGCGATCTCCTTGGTGGAACCTCCCGATTGCTCGGCGAGCTTGCGGACTTCCTCGGCGACGACGGCGAAACCTCTTCCCTGCTCTCCGGCGCGGGCGGCTTCGATGGCGGCGTTCAGGGCAAGTAAGTTGGTTTGGCTGGCAATGTCCTCGATGGTCTGGACGATGGCGCCGATCTTCTGACCAGCCTCATCCAATTCCCGAACCTTGGCGGCCGTCGTGGCGAATCGATCTCGCACGCGCTCCATGGCTTCCATGGTTTCTTGTACAGCCACGTTTCCGGTCTTGGCGATGTCGGCCATTCCTTCGGCGGCCCCGCTCACCATATCGATTTCCTGGACCGCCTCATCCAACGAGCGGCGCGCCTCGGCGACCATCGTTTTCTGATGCTCGCTGGTCTTGCCCATTTGAATGGCTTGAGAGGTGACTTCCAGCATGATCTCGGCGGCGTTGGTGGCGCTGCGGGCCAGCTTCTCGCTGCCGTTGGCAATTTCATGAGAGGCGGCCGTGGTTTCTTGGCTGGAGGCGGCGACGGTTTGGCTTGCGGAGCGGACACTCTCCGACTCTTGGCGAACGCGAGCGACGATCTCCGAGATGGAGATGCGGGCCGTCTCATAGGACTCTACCGTGGACTGGACCATGCCCAGGGCACCGTTAAAGGTGGTGACGATATCGCCCAGTTCGTCTTTCGAGTCGTACTCCACGGGCTGGGTGCTGGGGAAACAGTGGATGGTGAGGTCGCCCTTGGACATGGCCATCATGCCTTCCTGAAGTCCCCGGACGCAGCGGCTCCGCAGGCTCTCCAAACGATCCTTGATCTGCGCTATAGGCATGAGAATGCCCCTGGCGATGACGATGGCAAGGTAGGTACCCAGAAGGATGGACGCGCCCAGGGAGAGGAACAGATAGAGTTCCGCTTTGTTATGGGTTTCCTGCGCCTCCCGAATCTCCTTGCGTCCGCTCTCGCTATTCCACTTATCCATCTTTTCGATGAGGGGAACGAGTTGGTCGCTGAACAAGGCTGTGGTTTGCTTTTCGAAGAGAGGGACCGCCTGGGCGGAGGGGGTGGAGAGGACCTTTTCTTTGATTCCGTCCCACGCCTGACCGTAGGCTTTCCAGTCGTTTTTCAGTTCGTCGTAATTCTTTTGGTCCTCGGGCTGGCTGCAGGACGCTCCGTAGTTATCCAGCAGTTCCTGGGAGGTCTTGATCTCGTCTTGAAGCTCTTGGATCAACGCGGCGCGAGCTTGGCTTTGATCGGTTCCGGCGATGCGGAACTGGAGCAAACGCACTTGACGCGCGTGGCCCCCAAACTGGCCGAGCGCCTCGATTCCAAGCATGGAATCCTGCGAGATTTTTATGAGGGCGCGATCCATTTTTTGGAACCCCACCCGCGCGGTCAGGGCGATGACCAGCGAGAGAAAGAGACAAACGCCAAAGCCGATCCCCAGCTTGACGCCGACGCGTAGGTTCCGTAACAGATGTGACATGAGTTTTCCCGTTCTTTCGAGCAGCCTTCCAACCACCAACAATCGCTACTCTCGTAACAATTCTTGGTAGTTCGGCCGGGGATTTATGTTGGTATTTATTGAGCAGATTGGCGCAAGATTGGCCGAATTCAGCCTTGGCTAGACCATGGACTGCATCTGGAACAAGACGGCGAGGGCGGTGCTGGCCCACGCCAAGGCGGGAAGTTGATGCGGGTCGCAATGAAGTTCGACGAAGCCCTGAACACTGCGTTGGACGTCTTGGTCTCGCCCCGCGGACCGGACGTCCGTCCAGGATTCGCCATCGGGCGACTTCACCGAAAGGCTCGTTTCTTGCGAGGCGATGGTCGGTGAGGGGAGATCCGGCCGAGGGCTTATTCCTCGGAAATAAGGGCAGCGAACCATGGCCCATTCCCTTCCATCCCGGATCAAGATCGCCTGTTCTGGCCGCCTGCCCCGGTCTCCCGCAAACAGCGTGAATCCAAACCTTTGTTCACCTACCACGATGCGCGCGAAAAGAGGTACCCGGCGGACGTAAACCACTTGGGCTCCGGTTCCCGGATCCACGACTTTCCAACCTATTCCGGCGCGTTGAACTTCGTAATACATGCCTCTCCGGTTATCTAGCGCGTTTCCCGTCCTTCCGTTTCACTGATGACGACATCGGAGGAATACAGTTCCGTCTGATTGAGGGGTCGTGGTAACTTTTTCGCGTGCTCGAAGTCTCTGGTCAACGGCTGACCCTTGAAGAAATTGTCGCAGTGTCGCGCGGTGAGCAAGTCCGGCTTTCGGAATCCGCCCGCGAACGCGTCTTGGCCGCACGGGCGGTCATCGATCGGATTGTGGAAGACGAACAGGTGGTGTATGGGGTCTCCACCGGGTTCGGCAAGCTCTCCGATGTCCACATTCCGCGCGAAAGATTACAAGAATTACAATTCAATCTTGTACGAAGCCACGCATGCGGCGTGGGCGAGCCGCTGCCGGAACATGAGGTTCGATCCATGCTTTTGCTCCGCGCCAATGTCCTGGCGGTGGGGTGCAGCGGGGCGCGGGAGACGGTGGTCCAGACACTGCTGGAGATGCTGAACCGGGGCGTGCATCCGGTGATTCCCGAGCAGGGATCGGTAGGAGCAAGCGGAGATTTGGCCCCGTTGGCTCACCTGGCCCTTGTACTGATCGGCGAAGGCGAGGCCTTTTTCCAGGGGCGGCGGATGCCGGGGGGCGAGGCGATGGCGGCGGCGGGAATCTCGCCGGTCCGACTGGAAGCAAAAGAGGGCCTGGCGGTGTTGAACGGCACGCAGGCGCTGGCCTCGGTGGGGGGCCTGGCGCTGGCTCGCGGCGAGCAGTTGGCGCACGTGGCGGACATCGCGGGAGCGATGACGTTGGACGCCCTGCGAGATACTCCGGCGGCGTTCGATCCTCGCATTCAGGCGGTGCGTCCCCATCCGGGCCAGATTGAGGCGGCGGCCAACCTGCGTCGTCTGATGGAGGGGAGCGAGATTCGAGAGTCGCACCGGACCGGGGACGAGCGGGTGCAGGACGCGTACAGTTTGCGCTGCATGCCCCAGGTTCACGGGGCGATTCGGGGCGTGTTGAAACACGTTCGGGAGATCGTGGAGATCGAGACCGGCTCGGCCACGGACAACCCGCTGGTGTTTGTCGACAACGGCGACGTGATCTCGGGCGGCAACTTCCACGGCGCCCCCTTGGCCATGGGGTTCGACTACGCGGCCATCGCGATCACCGATCTGATGAGCATCAGCGAGCGGCGGATCGAGCGGCTGGTGAACCCCGATCTGAGCGAGGGACTTCCCGCCTTTTTGACGCCCGACGCAGGGATGTGCAGCGGGCTGATGATTCCGCAGGTGGCGGCCGTGGCGCTGCTCAACGAAGCCAAGGTCCTGGCCCACCCCGCCAGCGTAGACAACGTGCCCACCAGCGGCGGCAAAGAGGATCATGTCTCGATGGGAATGGTGGCGGCAACCAAGCTGCGGCGGATCGTTCGGAACGCGGAACACGTCCTGGCGATCGAGCTTTTGACGGCGGCGGCGGGGCTGGACTTCCGCAAACCGCTTCGGCCCAGCGAGCGGATTCAGGTGGCTTACGAGATCGTGCGTCGGTATTCCCCGCCGCTGGATTCGGACCGTTCGCTCACGCGGGAGATCGAGGGGATCGCGGACGCGATTCGGGCGGGCGAGTTTGGGCATTGCTAGATTGCTGGATTGCTCGATTGCTGGATTGCTAAATTGCTAAATTGCTAAATTGCTCGATTGCTCTGGGGGGGGGCGTGGTGGTGAGCTAGATAGACTCTGGGTTCCCTTTTCTTTCCGCCTCTGTTAGATTCGGGCCTTTCCCTTCGTTTCCTCTCCAAAAGAGGTGAACGATGGTGGATACGACGACTCCTCAGAGTCCGAGCGATGCGGTGGCTCCGCGAGATAGGGCGATCGCGGTTTTGATGGCGATCTATTTGGTCTTGGTGGTGGCCTTTTGTGTGGGATACGGGATTTCCATTTGGCCGCATCCTCCCTTTTCCAAGGAGCAGCTCTTGGCGATGGCGACGCCGGCTCAGGTCGAGCAGTGGAAGAATCTGACGGAAGCGGAGATTCAGGCGCGGTTCAATCCTTGCCGCGTGTTCGGCGGACCGTGCTTTTCTGACGATCAGGTTCTGTTGGTCTTGGCCTTGACCTTCGGCGCGATGGGGGGCGCGGTGCGGGGGCTGACTTCGGCGTACTGGCACTTGGGACAGCAGTCTTTTCGGGCTCGATGGTGGCTGTTCTACCTTTCCGCTCCCGTGACCAGCGCTCTGCTGGGGTTGGGGTTCTATTTGATCCTGCGGGGTGGGCTGATGGGGGCGACGGTGAATACGGCCAACGTGTATGGCGTGGTCGGCATGGCGTTCCTGATCGGCTTCGCGTCCCGAGCGGCGATGGCAAAGCTGCGCGAGGTGGCAAACACTCTTTTTACGACTCCGCCAGTGGGTCAGGACTCTGCGGCGCAGGTTGTAGGCTTTGAACTGGTGGCGGACCCGGCCCGAGTGGAGGTTTCTCAGGGGCAGGATGCCACGTTCCAGGTCACAGTCAAGCGCGTTGGAGGGTTTGCGGGGACCGTGGCCCTCCGGGCCGATCCCCTTCTGGGGACGACGGTTAACGTGGTGAGCGACCCCAAAGCGCCGGATGTCTTCAACATCGTCTTACCCACCCAGGGTCTGCCGGTGGGGACCGCGAGTGTGACGCTCAGAGCAGACTCCGGCGGGACGCTTCGCACCCTTTCGGTGGACATCGTCGTGTCGTAGACATTCTGATGTGGAGGCGGCATTTGCTCCTAAATGTCATTGGCTGCGTTTGATCCATGACATTTTGGGGCAAATGGTGGAAAGGGCGCGGAGTCGTCAGGTCGCGAGAACTGGAGGTGGCAGGTCTTCATCGGAAAACCGTCTCGCGCCTCGCTCTTTCTAGGGGGATCTACAGTGCCGTCGATCACGAGTTCACGGAGTGGCACGATTGGCAGAAGTGAGCAAAGATCTTCCCACTCGCTCATCCCCGCCCTTGCGTTCCATGGCATCGGCACTCAGATGCCTTACGAAACCTGGGGGGCGCTCGCACTCCCCGATCCCGGCATGTAGAATCGCCCCATCCAGGGTATCGCTCATAGCAACTTCCTGGCGTAAAATGGCGAGAACCGCGCCCGTGCAGGTTCGTCATTCAGCTCTGGGCGGTATCCGTCAGACCTTAGCATTGGAAGAGAGACATGGACATTCGGGTGGATATGTTTGAGGTGCAGCTGGGGCTTTCGATGCTGCTTCAGTTTCGCCTCTCCAGTGGGGGGATCGTGAGGGTGTTGGCGGACGCGGGGATTAAGGCGAAGGGGTATCCGGTGGATCATGTCCGGAGGAAATTGCCCTCGGCGTTTGCCGCTATGGGACCGGGAATGACGCTGGACTTGGTGGTGGGGACGCACTACGATGCCGACCACTTGGACGGCCTGGTTCCCATCATCAACGATCCCGCCCTCACCCTCCGCGAGATCTGGCTGCCGCCGGTGGCGGCCACCCCGGGGTTGGACGACGAAGACTTGGCGCCAGACTTGGAGCCCGACTTGGACGAAGATGCCCTTGAGAGTGACGAGGAGGATTTGTTGGAGGAAGAGGACGGCCTGGTTTCCGCCGACCTCTTGGTGGGACGGTTTCAGCGCGATGCGGAAGGGGTGTACTACGACCGACTGATGCGGCACTACGCGGATCGACTGGCGGCGATCCCTCGACCGGGCGATCATGCCTCGTTCGATGCGGAGCGATTCCAACTCGAGGACTTTGAAGAGGAACTGAGCCTGCTTCAAGAATTGGCGGACGACGATCTGGATTTCGATATCCCGGAGTTGGCCGACTTGGAGGGGATGGCGAGACAGAGTCGAACCGAGGCGGACGGTCCGTTTTTGGGATGGACTCAGGAAGCTTTGCAACTCTCGTTGGCTGCCCGGGCCACGGTGGCCAAGACCGCGATCGGCGCGACGTCGTTACGAAACGTGGTGAATGCGGCCAGCGCGCGGGGTATTCCCCTTCACTGCCGCACCATCGCCTTTGGCGTACCGGACAAGTACGGTTGGGACGGCTCGGCGTTCACGTTGGGGGCGACGGCCATCGATGGTTTGGAGTTGACGCTGCTCGGCCCTTCTCGGACGCTGGTGACCAAGCACCGAAAGCTGCTTCCGTCCGTGATGTACCTGACCACCACCCGCCCCGGAACGCCCGCCATCACCGCCAGCAATCAGCTGAGCTACACCCTGCGGTTCGCCTATCAGGGACAGGGAGTGTTTGTTTGCGGCGACGCCGGGTGCGTGGATTTCAAGAGCCGAGGCTCCACGAGCTACGTGACGGCGCTGCTGAACGAGTGCGTGCCCAGTCACGTCCTTCAGATCGCCCACCATGTGGGCAACAATGCTCACTTTTACCGGGTGATGTTGGATGCAGGATGGGATACCGCGCAGTCTCCGGCTTACGTTTTGGCCTCCCACGCTACCTTGGACGTCCACCGTCCTTCCACCCATTTCGGCACGTTCATTTCCGCGCTCTCCTCAACGCCGGAAATCCTTTTTACGTCCAAGCCGGACCCTACCAAGGTCTCTGGATACGCTCACCTGATCGGAGCGGTTCGAGGGCCGGGCGGACAGACGGGGAACGTGGTTTTGGAGTACGACGCGGTGACCGGCTGGGACGTGGTTTCCCACGCGGTTTCCGTTCCCTAGTCTTGGACGTAGCCCAACTTTTCGGCTTCGGAGAGCGAGTGGGGGACCTTGATTTTCTTGGTTCGGGTCCAGGTGGCGTGGTCGAGTAGGAGTCGATTTGGGTGCTTGGTTGGAGCGACCACGAGGACTCGTTTGGGTTGGTTGCGCTGGAATCCCTTTTCCACGCCTTTGGGCAGAACCTCGGTGCGGGTGAGGTCCAGGTTGCCGTCGTTTCGGTACTCGTACCGACCGTTTTCGATGTAGATGATTCGGTAGGTCTTTTCGTTAGGATACCGAACGACCAAGGTGAACCCCCCGTCGGCGCGGAACTCGTAGAGCGACCTCGTATCCGGTGAAGCCCAGATTCCGTGGATGAGCACCTTTCCCACGGAGACCACGACCAAGGCGAGAGCAGCGAGCATAGAGTAATCGTATCATCGCTTTTGTCCCGCGTTGTGGATTTTGGAGGCGGAAGGGTCTGCCGTCGCGGGGGTTCTGGGGGTTGGCAGAGCGCTCTGGGGTTGGCCGCGCGTACGTCAGGGGGACTGACGGCTACATTGCGCTCGGTGTATTTGTGCGCTCTGTTGGTCAGGGCGTGATGTAGGCGACGGTCCTACCGTCGTGGGCGCTCTGGTTTTGGCGGAGGCGCTCTGGTTCAGATCGCGCTCACGTCAGGGGGACTGACGGCTACATTGCGCTCGGTGATTGTTTGCGCTCTGTTTGTTTTTGAGGGGGATGTGGGTGATGGTCCTACCGTCGTGGGCGCTCTGGTTTTGGCAGGGGCGCTCTGGTTCAGATCGCGCTCGCGTCAGGGGGACTGACGGCTACATTGCGCTCGGTGATTATTCGCTCGTTGTGGGGTGTCACTTGGTGTTCTCTTGAGAACAAAAAAGAGCCTCCCGGTCGGGGGGACCGGGGTGGGCTCTGGTGGTTGGTTGGGGGTTATAAAACGAAAGAGAAGAAAACCAACCTACGCGGCTACTTTCAATCGCACGGATTCTTCCGTGCGGAACGAGTTCACCAAGATTTCCAGTTCGGTGCTGGTTCGGGCCAGGTCGCTGGCGGCGGCGCTGACCTCTTGGATGCTGGCGGAGAGTTCTTCCGCACCGGCGGCAGACTCTTCGCTAATGGAGGCGACGTCCTGGATGGCGTCGGACACCTTATTGGCGCCGCCGACCATTTCGGTGACCATGTGGACGTTTTCGCGAGACGCTTCGGCCACGGTTTCCATGCTGAGGTTGACGCCGCTGGCCAGTTCAGCCACGGACTGCGACTGGACCAGGACCCGCTCGGCGGCGGACACGATCTGTTCCAGGGCGTTCCCGGCTTCCTCGCTCTGCTTGGCGCCGGTTTCCACCTCGCCCGTGGTGCTCTCGATGGCGCGAACGGTTTCGGACACGGTCGAAAGCACGCTTTCGATCAGTTTGGCGATCTCCTTGGTGGAACCGCCGGACTGCTCGGCCAACTTTCTGACCTCTTCTGCCACAACCGCGAAGCCCCTTCCCTGCTCTCCGGCGCGGGCCGCTTCGATAGCGGCGTTGAGGGCCAGCAAGTTGGTCTGGCTGGCGATGTCCTCGATGGTCTGGACGATGGCGCCGATTCGCTGACCGGCTTGATCCAGTTCTTGGACTTTGGCGGCGGAGTAGGCGAATCGTTCGCGAACTCGACCCATGGCCTCGATCGTCTGCAGGACCGAGCCATTGCCGGATTTGGCGATCTCGGCCATGCCTTCGGCGGCTTGGCTGACGGATTGGATGCCGTTGACGGCCTTTTGGAGCGAACCTCTGGCCTCGGAGATAAGCGTCTGCTGCTGCTCGCTGGTTTCACCCAGCAGGCTGGCCTTTTCGGTCACCGAGAGCATGATCTCGGCGGCATCGGTCGCGCCTCGGGCCAGCTTCTCGCTGCCGTTGGCGATCTCGGCGGACGCGGCGGTGCTCTCCTCACTGGACGCGGCCATGGTCTGGCTGGCGGAAGAAACCGAGTTGGCGCTTTCGCGAACTTGGCCCACCAGGTTGCTCATGGAACCTCGAGCGACGTTGTACGCCTCAATGGTGTCTTGGAGCAAGTAGAGCGTTTGATCGAACGAGCCGGCGATTTGACCGAGTTCGTCCTTCGTTTCGTAGTGGACCGGCTTGGTGACGGCGTGGGCGGCCTTGGTGAGGTCTCCCTCAGAGAAGGCGACCATGCCCGCTTTCAGATCGGCGACGCAGCGGCTGCGTACGCTTTCCAAGCGATCCATGATGATGGCGATGGGGCCAGTGATGCCTTTGCTAATGGACGCGGCGAGGAAGACTCCGATGCCGACGACCAGCAACAGGGCGACGAAGAGCGTTTTAACCGAGGAAGCGTGAGCCGCCTCCGCGCGCTTTTCCGCCTGATCGCCAAACTTCATGTTCCAGTCTTCCATCTCCTCCAGGAGCGGAATGATTTTGGGCACGAAGATGGCGGTGGTTTCCTTTTCAAAGAGATCGAAGCCCTTGGACGCATCCAAAGATTCGACCTTGTCCTTGATGGAGTCCCATTTGGCGCAGTACTCCGACCAGAGCTCTTTCAGTTCGCTGAAGTTCTTTCGATCTTCCGGTTCCGAAATGGTCTTTTCATAGGCGACCAGATCTTCCTCCGCCCCGGCCATCTGCTCTCCCAGCATCTTCTTCACTTCCGCCAGATGCTGAGCATCGGTGAAGCCAGCGACTCGATACTGAAGAATGCGGATCTGGCGGGCGTGACCGCCAAACTGACCCAGGTTTTGGACGCCCGGCAGGGCCTCCTTGGTGATCTTGCCTAACGCGTGTTCCATTTGATTGAAACCCGCCCAGGCGGTTAGTCCGATAAGGGTCGTTAAGATCAGACATAGGCCAAAGCCCAGGCCCAGTTTACGACCCACCCTTAAGTTTCTTAGATATCCTTTCACACACACCTCTCTGTCATGAGTGACAGGGGTCTTCAACCGGCCGAAGCCGTCTCCCCGAGACCCACCTACATCCACAACTTGGGTCCGGCTCTGCTCGCTCGCGTCGTCTCCCTCAGTTGACGCGGTCGCCCTTCGGCATCTTTTCCCAGACCGTTAGGGCGAGGATTGCCGGACTTGAAAAGAATTCTTGGCGGCTGTGTCGCAAGGCAACGGAAGGCGGAATTGAGATTAAATGCGCAAGAAATGCCCTCACGAAAACGCCTCAATCTGCCGATCCGCCGTTAGTTTCCGGAGATTCCAAGTACCAAATTTGTCATGAATCGCGATGAGGGCAGGAAGATTGTAAAAGGTGCATGTTTTCACTAAAGCGTGTAAGTTTCACGCGGTCTCGAAAAAATCTTTTAGGAATCAAAAAAAACTCGAAAATGGGAGGGCGCGCTCGGCGTTTTTTGCAAGTTTTCGCACAGATTGGGAACCAAGTCTCCGTGGTTAAGCGTTTTCCCTTATGGCAACGACAATCGAAGACTGGAGGAGCGTTTCTCCTGGCTCTTCTTAGATAGACATCCCCAAGAACAACCCCCGGCTTCTACCCCCGGGGGTTTTGTTTTGTCTTGGACAAGGCGGGCGTTTCCCAATTTCGTTCCGTTTTCAAGAACGGTGAAAGATTCGCACTTGCGGGGGCGCTTATAGGATTGACCTTATCGCCCAACGCCCCCCGTTGGGCCGTTTTGGGAGGGCTTGTCTATCCTTTCGAGCCCTCCTCTTTTTATCTCGAAACTCCACCGCTTTCGAACGCGGCGATCTCGTCATCGGTGGCGGGACGGTAGCCGTTGGCGGTTCGGACGCGGTAGGTGTGATCGGACATATATTCCATGGGCACTCCGCCCACGGTGACGGACATTCGGGCTCGGGGGGGCGGGGCTTTGACGGCGAAGGCGATCATAAATCCGACGACCATCAGCAGGCCAATCACCAGCACCCAGGGCGCCATGGCTTCCCGGTTCTGTCGCTCCCGAATGACCCGATTGAGAGTCTGTTGTTCCTCCTCCGAGAGCCAATTCGGTGGGCCAGCGTTGGTGGCCTCTCGGCGCACTTGGGCGAGGACTAGGGTGACGGTGGCGGGGTCCAGATCGGCTTCCTCCACCAATTGGCCGAGGGTGGCGGGATACAGGGTGACTTTTCCCACGAGTTTCAGCCGACCGATCAGCGCGGCGGCTTCTTCTCGGCTTAACGGCTCGGAGTTGAGATCGTGACTTAGCATGGGTTCTTGAGGGTTTAGCGATGGCTCAGCAGGGAGACGAAGGCGGATACGACCATGACGATGGTGAGGAGAATGCCCACCTTGACGAGGACGGGCCCATGTTCCTCCGCAGTCAGACGCTCCCGGCTCAGGTCGGGAACGGGACCTTTAGTGGAACTCCTGGGAGGATTCATAGAACTTATGATACATTTCCGCATGGTTAACCGGAAGAGCATCGCTCGATTTACGGTCTTAGTGACTGGCGTCTTTTTGATCTCCTCGATCGCGATTCTCTCCCAGCCTGCCGAGGCAACGTTCCGGTTTGCCGCCGTCGATCATCCGGTCGATATATGGGCAGAGGGTTCGAATCGGTGGGCTTATTTCTCGGTGGGAGGAACCCGCTCTTTGGGTCAGGTGGCTTCAGAAGCTCGGGGAGAGCTGGTGGCTCAGGGTTTCCATGAGGATCGGTCCAGGGCGCCCTGGGTTCGGTATCTGAAAGGCGATCAAGAAGTGGTGATCTGCACCCACTCTGAGTTCTCGGTCGGCTCCGGTGGAAAGCTCCTCCAAAACAAGGGCCGCCCCGATATCGTCTGGCCGGTCGTCCTCGTCAAAAACGGCCCCGGAACCCACGGAAGCCTCCAACTCTTTCAGGTCAAGAAGCTGATTCACGGGTGGTAGCGAGGGAGTCTCCGCCCGATTTGGCTTGCTTTCGATAGGCGCCGGGGCTGAGGCCTTTGGTTCTTTTGAAGGCTTGGCTGAAGCTGGTTTCGGATTCGTAGCCCAGGTCGAAAGCGAGGGAGGCGATGGGGGTGGGGTCGGTGGTGAGACGTTTGGCGGCCAGGTCCATGCGCCAGCGGGTGAGGTAGGTCATGGCGGGCTCGCCGACCAGTTCGGTGAAGCGCTGAGCAAACGAAGCGCGGGACATGGCGACTTCGGACGCGAGCGAGCTGAGCGTCCAGGGGCGACCGGGCGCTTGGTGCATCAGGTCCAGGGCTTGGCAAATCCGATCGTCGCTGAGCGCGCCCAGACGACCTTTGAGGTCTTCGCAGGTTGCCGTTTCTAGCCAGTATCGAATGGATTGAACGATCAGGACGTCGGCCAATTTGGTCAGAACGCTGAAGCTGCCGGACCCCTCGAATCGAGCCTCCTCGGCGATCAGCTCCATCAGCCGAGACAGCGCCGGGGCCTCGGCCGCGCGCAGGTGAATCACGGCGGGCAGAGCTTCCAGGAGGTGACGCGCCCCCGGGTGGTCGAGCCGGACCACGCCACACATGAGTTTGGTCTCGGGGCCTTCGCCGGGTGAGCGCAGGACCTCGCAGCGTGGGTTGAGGATGAGACGGTCGTGCTCGAAGATCGATCGGACGGGGGCGCCGGGTTGGGACCGGATGGCGTGTCCCTGCCCGCGCGGCATCAGCACAAAGTCTCCCGCCTCCATCCAGCGGTCCTCCAACCACATCTTGCCTTCCGTCACCAAATGGAACATGGCGCAGGATTCGAAGGGAGGAAACGCCACCCCCCAAGTCCCCGCCAAGTCGGAGCGGCAATACAGCAGGCCGCTGACCTCAAGCCCCTTGAGATAGGTATGGATGCGAGCGGCAACCGTGGCCACGGTTTATTTTGGACGATTGGAGATGCGGGTTGTGTACCGACGTGGGCGCGGTGGGGTTTGGGGGCGCGTTCGACGGTAGGATCGTCGATTGGGTTGTTTGTCGAGCGCAGTTTGTGGGCCGAGCGAAATGTAGGCGTCAGTCCCCCTGACGTGAGCGTGATCTGTTTCAGAGCGCTCTGTTTGACCGCGCGCGTACGACGGTAGGATCGTCGGCTACATTGCGCTCGGTGATTGATTGCGCGTTGTGGAGGCGGAGCGGGATGTAGGCGTCAGTTCTGCTGACGTGGGTGTGTTCTGTTTCAGGGCGCTCTGTTTGGCCGAAGCGCGTACGACGGTAGGACCGTCGGCTACATTGCACTCGGTGGACATCACGCGCGAATAATCACAGAGCGCAATGTAGGCGTCAGTCCCCCTGACGTGGGTGCGTTCTGGTTCAGGGCGCTCTGTTTGGGCCGCGCGCGTACGACGGGAGGACCGTCGGCTACATTGCGCTCGGTGGTTCGTAACGCGTGAATAATCGCAGAGCGAAGTGTAGGCGTCAGTCCTGCTGACGTGGGTGTGTCCTGTTTCAGGGCGCTCTGGTTTGCCGCGCGCGTACGACGGGAGGACCGTCGGCTACATTGCGCTCGGTAGTTGGTTGCGCGTTGTGGACACCGAGCGAGATGTAGGCGTCAGTTCTGCTGACGTGGGTGTGTTCTGTTTCAGGGCGCTCTGGTTCAGATCGCGCGCGTACGAAGGTAGGACCGTCGGCTACATTGCGCTCGGTGATGGGTTGCGCGTTGTGGAGGCGGAGCGTGATGTCCTTGGTCTCCCCTTTCAGCCAAAAACGAAATTTTCTGCAAGATTCGCTATTCCGGTGCCGCTTACTTAATCAACGCACCGGCTAGCCGAGGCGGACGTGGGCCCTCCCCCCCGAGGGTCTCACCTTGGGGCCCGCTCCACTTGGGCCCCCACTAACCTCGCATCGAGAACGCGGTCAGCAGCGCCTCGAACCAGAGGGGATGCTGTAGATCGGGGAGGTGGAATTGGGCGGTGACGCCGCGCGCCAGGTCCGTGTCTCGCCACACCTCGGGAGACATCAAAACCAGCTGTTCCCGCTGGTCCAAAAGTGCCCATCGGCCCCCCGGCGCCCTCCCCAGATGCAGGTTGGGAAAATCGGGGGAGAGCCCCTTTCGGAGCACCCAGGGGCATTGCGGCAGGAGCAATATCCAGGCATCTTCCGTCAATTCCTTGTCGAAAAAGTACGTCCGCAGGATCTCGGTGTAAGCGTGGTCGATGTCCACCGAAATCGGCCACGACTGCCACCAAATCTGAGGATCGCGATCGGCCATCGGCGGATCGAGGAGTTTCATGGAATTGCCGGTGGTCATCCGCCCCGCGATCGTCTCACCGCCATCGCAACGAACAAGCAGTCGATCCTGGCCACGAAGCTCCCGAGGAACGGCCATTCTTGCCCGCGGCTTCATCACCTCGAAGTCAAGCTGACGAGGCAAGTGCGGATCGTTGAGGTACTTGGCGTAGAGGTTCTTGTTAAACCCGATTGGACTCCCCCCGCGGGGACGGGCGTCGAGGGGGCAACTGGCTCGCCCGCCTCGTCTTGCCTACAGCCGTTATTCCCCTACTTCTCCTTGACATAAACCTGCTGAACGCCATCGTCCGTGAGCGTGAATTCATTCGAGCCGTTCCATTTGATGGGGTGGGTGGGCTTGGCGTTGGCGTTCTCCAGCAGCTTCTGCTTGTTCTTCTCAAACCGCTCTTGCGCCGCCTTCTGGCGCTCGGAGGTCGTGCCGGAGAAGGTCCACACGATATCGGTGAGGGTGCAGGTGAGTTTGTCTCCCTCCAGTTTCCAGGTCCCCATGTCGGTGGCGGTCAGCTGCGCGCCGGGAATCTGAGACGTGGAAACCTCTTGATAGGTTCCGTCCGCTTCAAACGTGGCCACCGACTTAAAGGTGATCCCTTTCACGCTGGCGGTAGTGTTCCAGGTCCCCACGATGGGCGAGGGTTTCTGACAACCCACCATTCCAAGACCCAAGACCAGAGCAGAAAAGACCAGCGCGCGCGGCATGTCTCTATTGTGTCCCTTTCTGATCCGGCTGGACGCATCCTGGCGGGTTTAACCGATTGGTTGTTTGTCGATTACAACCGCCGAGCGCAATGCAGGCGTCAGTCCCCCTGACGTGAGCGCGTTCTGGTTCAGGGCGCTCTGTTAAACCGGAGCGCGTACGACGGTAGGACCGTCGGCTACATTGCACTCGGTGATGGGTTGCGCGTTGGGGACACCGGGCGGGATGTAGGCGTCGATTC
>MKRX01000025.1:52781-59224 GCA_001898035.1 Armatimonadetes bacterium 55-13 | reverse complement strand
GGGCGCTCTGGTTCAGATCGCGCTCGCGTCAGGGGGACTGACGGCTACATTGCGCTCGGCGATTGGTTGCGCGTTGTGGACACCGGGCGGGATGTGGGCGTCAGTTCTGCTGACGTGGGTGCGATCTGTTTCAGGGCGCTCTGTTTTTCCGCGCGCGTACGACGGTAGGACCGTCGGCTACATTGCGCTCGGTGGACATCACGCGTGAATAATCGCAGAGCGCAATGTAGGCGTCAGTCCCCCTGACGTGGGCGCGATCAATTTCAGAGCGCTCTGGTTGGGCCGCGCGCGTACGACGGTAGGACCGTCGGCTACATTGCACTCGGTGGACATCACGCGTGAATAATCGCAGAGCGCAATGTAGGCGTCAGTCCTTCTGACGTGAGCGCGTTCTGTTTTCAGAGCGCTCTGTTGGGCCGTGCGCGTACGACGGTAGGACCGTCGGCTACATTGCGCTCGGCGATTGGTTGCGCGTGGTGGATGGCGGAGCGGGATGTAGGCGTCAGTCCCCCTGACGTGGGCGTGATCTGTTTCAGGGTGCTCGGTTGGACAGCGCGCGTACGACGGTAGGACCGTCGGCTACATTTCGCTCGGTGTCCATAACGCGTGGTAATCACAGAGCAAGATGTCCTGCTGACGTGGGTGCGATCTGTTTCAGGGCGCTCTGTTTGACCGCGCGCGTACGACGGGAGGACCGTCGGCTACATTGCGCTCGGCGATTGGTTGCGCGTTGTGGACACCGGGCGAAATGTAGGCGTCAGTCCCCCTGACGTGGGCGTGATCTGTTTTAGAGCGCTCTGTTTGACCGCGCGCGTACGACGGTAGGACCGTCGGCTACATTGCGCTCGGTGATTTGTTGCGCGTGGATCATCACAGGGCGAGATGTTGGGGGGCGTGTTGAAGATTAAATTGTTGAGGGAGGCTCGTGCCTGTTCCATCCTGCTTTAAACTAGAGGGCATGTCTGCGCCCACGTTATTGATCGATGCCCAAGGCTCTTGGGCTGGGGAGTCTGTTTTGTATCTGCCTTGGATGCCGGAGGAGGCGGATCAGGTGCAGAAGAGCCACAGTCGCATGACGGTGGAGATCGACCGGCAGAACGCCTTTGCGCTGGTTCGCTACACCTGGTCCTACCAAGGCGAGGAGCAAGACGGGACGATGCTGATCTGTGGCGAAACCGCTGGTTGGAGCGACTCCATGCACCAAAAAGGCGAGGTCATGTCCTTGAAGGGGGCCGACGCGAATCTGCTGGGCAAGTACGCCATGGAAGGGCACCCCGAATGGGGCTGGCGCATCCGGTTCTCCCGAGACGGCGAGGACCTGCTGATGGAGATGTTCAACATCTCGCCGGAGGGCGAGGAGATGCCGGCGGTTCACGCGGTGTATCGCCGATAGACCCCTCTCGCCCTTTCTCGGGAAGGGGTGGGCGTCTGAGGAGTCGTTCGCGAATCAGCGCCGAGCGGTAGGTCTCCAGGTGCTTGCAGAGCTTGGTGCTCCAAAGGGTGGGGCGGTGGTGGGCGCAGCGGTGTTCGAAGTGGGGGCAGGTGCAGTGGACTTTGCCATCGTAGAGGCGCACGCCAATTTCGTAGTCGTGACCGTCCGAAAAGCTCTTGATTCGACAACGCAAGACGCCGTTGGAAGCGACGCCACCAATTCGGAGAGCCCGATACATGGGTTGAGAAGGAGCGCTCATCGCTGTCGGAACCTAACGGCCATCCTCGATCGCGCAAGCCTCGTCATCGCATTCGGTCTGGATTCGGTACCAGTAGTCGGCGCGTTGTTGGTGATATTCGCTGCGGGCGCGGGCGAACTCGGCCATGCGACGTTTGGCGTCGGCTTGTCGCTCCGGCGGGGTTTGGGTGAGGAAGTGGGTGAGGGTTTCTTGGGACATGGTTTACAGGGGGAGGGCTCGGTAGCGGCCCTTGCGTTCCAAATAGAATCCGGCGCCATCGGTGTAGAGGCGGCCCTGGTCCAAGGCGCGCGCGGCGGGGAGTCCGCCTTCTAGGGTGAGGCGCCCGGTTTCATGAAAAATGAGGAGTTCATCGACCCCGGTTTCGGGGTCTTCCCACGCGCGGTAACCCAAGACCCTTGAAAAAAATCGACCGCCTCCCCCAAGTGAAAGGGAGAGGTCGGTCAGAGGGAGGGAACGCTGCGTGTGCATGATCTTTGCGACCCTCTTCGGACCGCAAGATCATTATAGGTTTATTTCTACTTTCAGTCCAAAATAATTTGACGAAAGGAAAGGTGTTTTTTTGTCAAACCTTTCTCTTGGTAGAGCGTCATCTGCAGACCGTCGTTATCGAACACCACCCCAACTAGCCGCGCGATCACTCCCCAGCCGTCGCCATCTTCAGGCTCCGTATAGCTGGGATTGATGGGCTTGAGGACGTGGCGGTTTCGCTCGACATCGAAGGTCAACTCCTTCACCGTGCACCCATGATCTCCCTTGCGCTGGGCCAGCACGAAGCGGCCGTACATCGGATTATTGTCCACGTGCCAGACGGTGAGGTCGCCCGGCTGGAGGCAGGGAGAGCAGCTATCGCCAATGACGTAGGCGGCGAATCGCTTCGGGTGTTCGAACTTCACGTCCGTTACTTCCACGAACTCCTCAGAGGCTAAGGGGTCGCCCCAATCTCCCGCTGGCACATTCCCCGCCAGGCGGATCATGGGCGCGCGGAAACCGGCGGGGATCAGCACTCGATCCAGGTCGCCCGCGCCCAGCGCCTCCAACATGCGCGAGAACACCTCGGCGCGGCGCGGCGTGGTGGGCGCTTCTTCCTGAAGCCAGTTCCCCACGTTCTGCTTGGACTCGCCGATCTTGCGGGCGAGCCATTCCTGACTGCGGGACTGCTCCTTCAAGAGTTCCCGGATCTTTCTTCGTTGGGCAGCGTGTACATCCATGGCTATTCTTTATGTGTTGTCAATCGTAAAACATATTACGTCATTTTGTCAAATATCTGCGTAAAATATTTTCGTGAGACATTTTACCGACAAGACAAAGAAAGAGATGGCCGCGCGCTATTGGGCCATCAAGAACATGGGCACGGTGGAGTCTTTGGCCGCCGAGTACCGCATCTCCAAGCCCACCCTCATCAAGTACGCCATGGAGCACTTTCCGGTGAAGGAAGTGATTCCGGGGGAGCGAGGGGCGCGGTCATGAGGGGGTACGCCGCGTGGGCCGGGGCGGGCCGGTCGCTTTCGTTGGCCGTTCGGGGCGGAGTCAAGCTTCGCTCCCGCGGTGGGGGGTACCGGTGGCCGGGATTCGGCTATCGGTTCCTGACCCCCAAATCGGAGTTGGCTTACCTGCGGGGCCGAGGGCGGCCATGAGCGCGGTGGACTGGCGAAACGCTCCGCCCGTCTACAAACGTGCCGTCGCCATCCACGTCCGCGCAGACGCCAAGCGCCAACTTTCGAAACTCCGCGAAGACTTGGTGACCGCCTTTGACGCCGCCGAGCTCGCCCTCTTGGAGTTCCAACTCCCCCGCTTGGCGGATGACGTGATTCAGATCGCGGACTTTGTGCGGAGGTACGGGGCGTGATCTATCGAGAAACCGCCACCGACCACCGCTTCGAAGTAACCGACCGCACCCCCGCCACCTGCACCGGCGTTTGGCTGGACGGCCCCTATGAAGGGCAGATCGTTCGGTGGACCGCCGAGTTTTTTCGGTCTCGTTTCGTCCCCGCGAGCGACGTAAACCTCGCTCCCCTGGCCTATCCACACCGAGGAAGACGCGAATGAATCCTGAGATTTCTAACCTAATCGCTACCGCCGTCACTCCCAAGAACGCGCACTTTTTGGAGGAGCTCTGTCAGGCGGAGCTCTGCTTTGCCCACTCCCGAGGGGACGTACACGACCTCTTGGCGCTCCGGGGGAAGCTCCAGCAGGCGCGAGACGTGCGCACCCGCCCGGTGGCCTTTGGCGAACCGGGGCATGGCTTGGATCAGATTGCGCCGGTGTTCGGCCGAGGATGGCGAGCGTAATTGCCCCTGACCTTGGACGACCTGGCGACGCGGATTCGGCGGGCGCGGCGGTGCCAGATTGGCGGGAACCCCGGGCTCCGGGGCTGCTGCCCAGCTCACTCCGATGAGCGCCCCAGTTTCTACGCGTGGGAGGGACCGGATGGGTGGCTGCATCTGCGTTGCCCAAAATGTTCGGAAGCCGAATTATCGGCGGCGCTGGGAATAACCGATTTTGATCGAAAGCTCCGCCCCAACCCCGATCCAGAACCGGAAACGCGCTATGTGTATCGGGACGAGATGGGGCAAAATCTGCTCTGTAAGGTCCGTCGGCGCATTCCGGGCGGCGGCAAAGTCTTCCGTGTGGAGGGCTGGAAAGATGGCCACTGGGTGCAGGGAATCTCGCACCTGGGAGACGAGCGGCACACCCTGTATAACCTGGCGGCGGTGCGGGAGGCGATTCGTCAGCGGCGTCCGGTCTACCTCAATGAGGGGGAGAAGGCGTGCGAAGCGATGGCGGCGCGCGGCATGGTGGGCACCTGTCAGCCGTTTGGCGCGGACACCCACCCCAGCGGAAGATGGCGTCCCCGTCATTCGGAATTCCTGCGGGGCGCGGACGTCATCATTGTGGCGGACCGGGACGACGTGGGCGAGGCTTATGCCAAGTACATCGCCCGGCAACTGTTGAAGGTGGCGCACAGCGTCCGCGTGGTGCAGTCTCGGACGCAAAACGAAAAGGACGACGCCTACGATCATCTGAGCAAGGGATACGGCGAAGACGACTGGATCGAGCGCATCGACCTCACTCCGGCGCACGGATTGCGGACCGTCCGGTTTCACCCGGAGACCTTTCGACCGGCCGAAGTGGCGTTCATCCTCCAGCCGTACTTTCCCAAAGGCAAGTGCGTGCTGCTGGATGCGGACGGGGGCACCGGCAAGACCGCGCTGATGGTGGCGACGGCGGCCTGCTTCTCTCATGGCTCCACCCCCATTTGCGGAACTCCGCGCCCGCCCCTGCGGACCCTCTATCTGCACAAGGGGGAGGATCAGAACGAGGAATTGGGGTCCGTCTTTTTGGCGAACGGCGGCGACCTGCGGCAGATCGAATTCTACGAAGGACCGCTGACCCTGGACGATACCGGGGTGCTCCGACTGGAGGAAGCGATCTTCGATGGCGGATTCGAACTGGTGGTGTTCGACGCCCTCTTCTACTTCTTGTATGGCGTGGTAGAGGACGCCGGAGTTGCCCTGGAGGCGTTGCCGGTCATGGAACGTCTGAACCGATTGGCCAAGCGAACCCGAGCGACGATTGTGAACATTCGGCATACCACCAAGGGAACGATCGGGAAGTCGGCGGCGGAACTGGGCATGGGCTCCGTGCAGTTTCGAAACTCCCACCGCGGGCAACTGGTGGCTCGACGCCATCCCACCCGCCCCGATCTGGTGGTGGTTACGGACGAGAAAGGTTCTCTGCTCACCCCCCGGGGTCCCCACTTTTGCTATCGCCGGGAAGGGCTGGAGGTGCAGTTCGTTCACGGCGTGGCGAACCCATTCGAGGAGGAAGTCGTGTCTCGACAGCCCAAACTGGACACCGCTATCGCCTTTCTCCGCGAGCAACTCACCGGGCGCTCCGTGACCTCGGGCCACCTCTTGGAGCAAGCCAAGAAACACGGCATCGGCGAACGGACGCTGAAAAAAGCCCGCGCCGTGCTGGGCGTGCAGGCGGTGCGCAATGGCGACACCTGGCTCCTGCACCTTTCCGACATCTAACCGGAGGAACCTATGGATTTGACGAAACGAACCTTTTGGGATACCGACCGTGGCCAAGCGGTGCGCGGTTACTTTGAAGCCTATGGCGCGGTGGTGAAAGAACGAGAAACCACTGGCGACCCCGCCGCCATCCCCGCCCCCGATTCTGTCGTGGTCGGCGGCTCTCGCGGCGCGCCCAGCAACGTGGCGGATATTTTGCTCAAGTACACGGAGGTCAAACGCTTCCTGGACCGCAACGCCACCCGTCGGCAAGCCACGCTGATGAACTTCGTCTACGTGGACGGCGTGGATACCGCCACCCAGATCCAATACGTGTTCCTGGATGGCTCGAGCTCCGAGTGGCTGGACGCCGACCACCACGAACCACCCCTGGTGGCGATCCGGGAAATCAAGAACCGGTCGGAAAAGGTCTACACCTTTGACCTCAACCTATTCGAGGCCCCTGAACTGGATGAGGTGGCCAAACTGTGGCGAACCCCCAAAACCACCCTGCTCAAGCGCGAACACGAACGCTGCGCCCGCGTCTTCGCCGCCTTCGCCGGAGTGAAGTAAACGCCCGGTTTTTTCGGGTTGGCGTCGTGTTGGTTGTTTGTCGAGCGCAATGTAGGCGTCAGTCCCCCTGACGTGGGTGCGTTCTGTTTCAGGGCGCTCTGTTTGGGCCGAGCGCGTACGACGGCTCTGTAGTTCGTAACGCGCGAATAATCACAGAGCGAAATGT
>MKRX01000025.1:28181-52724 GCA_001898035.1 Armatimonadetes bacterium 55-13 | reverse complement strand
AGCGAAATGTAGGCGTCAGTCCCCCTGACGTAGGCGCGATCTGTTTCAGAGCGCTCTGTTTGGCCGAAGCGCGTACGACGGTAGGACCGTCGCCTACATTGCGCTCGGTGGTTCGTAACGCGCGAATAATCACAGAGCGAAATGTAGGCGTCAGTCCCCCTGACGTGAGCGTGTTCTGTTTCAGAGCGCTCGGTTTGGCCGCGCGCGTACGACGGTAGGACCGTCGGTTACGTTGCGGTTCTAATCGAACTTTCGGCGGCGACGTTCGCTGCCGCCGTGCAATCCTCCAAACTTCACCGATTCCTCCAGATCCCGGAGGTATTCCACCAAGTCGACCCCGATCGAACCTGAGAACGGATAGTCGTTCCAATGGTCGACCAAGCCAGCCCTGACAGGGTTATTGAGGGTGTAGACCACGTGATTTGAAAGGCTCTCGGTGTGACGAATGACGTGGTCGTAGTAGTTTCTTTGCCACTCAACGCCCGCGGCGTTCCGAAGAAACCAATGTCCAGATTCGTACTTGAAGGCGTCCATGGCTCGCTTGATGTCGCTCGTTGGCAATCTGCCCGAGATCAACAGATGAACATGGTCCGGCATGAAACAGTACGCGGGGACAAAGCAGGAGTTGTCCTCGACGGCAACCCTCAGCATTTCCACCACCGGATCCACCCTATCCGGCCCGCTGAACACCTTGCTCCTGCGCGCGATGCAAGCCGAGAAACTCACCGTCCTTTGTCCTCGGTAAGCGGAGTCATCCAACCGATGGGTTTTCTCGCGTATGGGCATGGTATGCCTATGGTACCTATGCGCCCCGGGTCGATCCGTCCGCGTGCCCCGTCCATCGTTCGCGCAGGCGAGATATCGAGCGTCGTATTTTCATTTTGAGGGGGCGGGGGGTTGGCGTCGTGGGGGCGGGGGTTTTGGCGGGGGCGCGCTGGTTTTTGCAGGGCGCTCTGAAACAGATCGCGCGCACGTCAGGGGGACTGACGGCTACATTGCGCTCAGCGATTGAAATCGCTCGACAATCAACCAAAACGACGGTCCTACCGTCGTGGGCGCTCTGGTTTTTACAGGGCGCTCTGAAATAGATCGCGCTCACGTCAGGGGGACTGACGGCTACATTGCGCCCTGTGACTATTCGCGCGTTATGGATACAGAGCGTAATGTAGGCGACGGTCCTACCGTCGTGGGCGCGCTGGTTTTTACAGGGCGCTCTGAAATAGATCGCGCTCACGTCAGGGGGACTGACGGCTACATTTCGCTCGGTGATTGGTTGCGCTCTGTTGGTTCAGGGCGTGGGGTGGGTGGTGGGTTTGGCGTTGTGGGGGCGCGGTTAAACAGAGCGCCCTGAAACAGATAGCGCTCACGTCAGGGGGACTGACGGCTACATTTTGCTCGGTGATTATTCGCGCTCTGTTGGTTCAGGGCGTGGGGTGGGCTGGGGTTTTGGGGGGTTGAAGACACACAGCGGCCCCCCAATTCGCCCCTCACACCGACAACCTCTTCCCCGCGCCAATCCCGCTAAACTACTCCCATGAGCGTTTCAACGACGATTCGGGCTCCCCGCGGGACCGCGCTTTCTTGCAAGGGGTGGCGGCAAGAGGCGGCTTTGCGCATGTTGATGAACAACCTCGACCCCGAGGTGGCGGAGCGGCCGGACGACCTCATCGTTTACGGCGGCACCGGAAAGGCCGCGCGCAACTGGGAGTGCTATCATGCCATCGTCCGCGCCCTGCAATCGCTGGAAAACGATGAAACGCTGCTCATCCAGTCGGGCAAACCCGTTGGCATTTTCCGTACCCACGAGGAAGCCCCGCGCGTCCTCCTCGCCAACTCCAACCTGGTCGGCAAGTGGTCGAACTGGGAGCACTTCCGCGAGTTGGAGCAAAAGGGGCTCATGATGTACGGCCAGATGACCGCCGGCTCTTGGATCTACATCGGGTCGCAGGGCATCGTCCAAGGCACCTTCGAGACCTTCGCCGCCTGCGCGGATCAGCACTTCGGCGGCAGCCTGAAAGGGAAGCTGGTGGTTTCCGGGGGCATGGGCGGCATGGGTGGGGCTCAACCGCTGGCCGCCACGCTGAACGGCGCGAGCTTCCTCGGCATCGATGTCGACCCCACCCGCATCCAAAAGCGACTCCAATCCGGCTATTGCGACCGCCTCGCTCACACCCTGGATGAAGCTCTCGAGATCCTGAAAGACCGCCCCGCGCTCAGCGTAGGATTGGTCGGCAACTGCGCCGAGGTCTTGCCGGAGATGGTCAGACGAGGCATCGTGCCGGACGTTCTCACCGATCAAACCTCTGCCCACGACCCGCTGAACGGCTATATCCCCGCGGGTTTCCCCTTGGAAGACGCCTTGAGCCTACGGGAAACCAATCCTGACGAATACGTTAGGTTGTCTAAGGATTCCATGGCCGTGCATGTCCGCGCCATGCTGGATCTAAAGGCCAACGGAGCCATCACCTTTGATTACGGCAATAACATCCGCGCCTTCGCCCAAGAGGCCGGTTGCCAAGACGCCTTCCAAATCCCCGGCTTCGTCCCTGAGTACATCCGCCCCCTCTTCTGCGAAGGCAAGGGCCCCTTCCGCTGGGCCGCGCTCAGCGGCAACCCCGAGGACATCTACCGCACCGACAAACTGGCGCTGGACCTCTTTCCGCAGAACGAGACCCTCCGCCGATGGATGCTGAACGCCGCCCCCAAGATCCAGTTCCAGGGCCTGCCCGCCCGCATCTGCTGGCTGGGTTTCGGCGAGCGCGTGAAGATGGGCCTGGCAATCAACGAACTGGTCCGCACCGGCGAGATTTCCGCCCCCATCGTCATCGGTCGAGACCACCTGGACTGCGGCTCCGTCGCCAGCCCCAACCGAGAGACCGAGGCGATGAAAGACGGTTCCGACGCCGTCGCCGACTGGGCTCTCCTGAACGCCCTGGTGAACACCGCCGCCGGCGCCAGCTGGGTCTCGCTCCATAACGGAGGCGGCGTGGGCATTGGCTACAGCCAGCATGCGGGGATGGTGGTCGTCGCCGACGGCACCGATTCCGCCCGCCGCTGCCTCGAACGCGTCCTCACCTCCGACCCCGGAATGGGCGTCATCCGCCATGTGGACGCGGGCTACAGCGAGGCCAAATCCTTCGCCCAGGAACACAACATCCGCATCCCCATGACCGAGTAAACGTGGTTTGGGTGGTTGCGGAGCGTGATTTGTTGCCCGCGCGCGTACGACGGTAGGACCGTCGTTTTAGTTGATTGTCGAGCGATTTCAACCGCCGAGCGAGATGTAGGCGTCAGTCCTTCTGACGTGGGTGTGTTCTGTTTCAGAGCGCTCTGTTTGGTCATCGCGCGTACGACGGTAGGACCGTTATTTTGGTTGATTGTCGAGCGATTTCAACCGCCGAGCGCAATGTAGGCGTCAGTCCCCCTGACGTGGGTGTGTTCTATTTCAGAGCGCCCTGTTTTGCCGAGCGCGTACGACGGTAGGACCGTCATTTCGGTTGATTGTCGAGCGATTTCAACCGCCGAGCGCAATGTAGGCGTCAGTCCCCCTGACGCGGGTGCGTTCTGGTTTAGAGCGCTCTGTTTGGTGATCGCGCGTACGACGGTAGGACCGTCGGCTACATTGCGCTCGGCGATGGGTTGCGCGTTGTGGACACCGGGCGGGATGTGGGCGTCAGTTCTGCTGACGTGGGCGCGATCTGTTTCAGAGCGCTCTGGTTAGTAGCGCGCGTACGACGGTAGGACCGTCGGCTACATTGCGCTCTGTGGTTCGTAACGCGTGAATAAACACCGAGCGCAATGTAGGCGTCAGTTCCCCTGACGTGGGTGCGTTCTGTTTCAGGGCGCCCTGTTTGGGCCGCGCGCGTACGACGGTAGGACCGTCGGTTACATTGCGCTCGGCGATTGGTTGTGCGTTGTAGACACCGGGCGAGATGTAGGCGTCAGTCCCCCTGACGTGAGCGTGTTCTGTTTCAGAGCGCCCTGTTTTGCCGAGCGCGAACGACGGTAGGACCGTCGGCTACATTGCGCTCGGCGATGGGTTGCGCGTTGTGGACACCGGGCGGGATGTGGGCGTCAGTTCTGCTGACGTGGGCGCGTTCTGTTTCAGAGCGCCCTGTTTTGCCGCGCGCGTACGACGGTAGGACCGTCGGCTACATTGCGCTCGGTGGGCATCACGCGTGAATAATCACCGGGCGGGATGTAGGCGTTAGCATACGACGGTGGGACCGTCGGTTACATTGCGCTCGGCGATTGGTTGCGCATGGTGGACACCGAGCGAGATCGGGGTTTAGTTTGGGGCTCCGGTGGTGCCGCCGCCGGATGGCGCGCCGGTGGTGCTGTTTGAGGGAGATTGGCCATCGGTGGGGATGTTCATGCCGGACTCTTTGGGGGGAGGTGGGGGCGTGACGCCTTTGCCGGGCTCGTAAGATTCCTCACCTTTGCAGCCCGCGAGCAGGGCGGTTGCGGCGAAGAGGAGGGCGAAGGGGAGGATTCGGCGCTGATTCATGGGTCAATTACTCTTGCTAAGGACCGGCACGGACCGGTTTTTCATCGTACAACATTACATAACATTATTGGAATAATTCTTCTCTCTTTGCCATGGTTATAACTCAATCTAGAGGACCTCATGGGGGAAGAGGGCAAAGGGGGCGAGGTCCAGTGGGAGACGCTTGTTCTCAGAGAGCTTTTGCGAGCTTTTGGGAGGTGCTTGGAGTGGGGACCGTTGAGCGCTCTGAGTTCAAAGCGTTAATGGTCCGAAACGCTCCCCGGACCATAGATCCCCCCTCCCCATCTCTTCTATTCAGTCAAGATGAGGCCAATTTCCTTTATGAATGGCAAGAGGGCACAGGTCTTTCGCTTTTATGCGCGCGCGTGAAGCGCCGTTGACTCCTTTTGGGGTGGTAACGAGAAGGGTTGATGAAAAGGGAACGGACGAGAGAAGTCCGGTGAGGCGCTCCGTTCGACGCCCCGCCGAGGAAGAATCCACTTCCCTGCTCTCGAACATCGGCACGCTAGACGTCTGACGCCCTTTTAGCGCACGGATGTATGGGTAAAGAATACCCTTGCTCGTTTTGACACCTTGGAGGAGAGGGATCGGTAGGTCTTGGGCCTAGCCGGGGATGGAGGGCGTCGTACTATGGATTTGGGTTTGCGGACGATGACGACTAGTAGCGAGAAACACCTTTCCCCCTCCCTCACGCCTCAGGAAACGGAAGCGGTCTTGGAGCTTTGGGCGAAGCGGCAGAGCGAGACGGATGCCTTACGGACTCGGATGACTATCGATGAGTTGGCCGAGGCGATCTCGGTTCCGCCGGAGGAGATCGAGGCGATGGTGCGTGAGGTTCGGGCGAATCCCAGCCTTCCGCCGATGAATCCCAACGAGGTCAAAATTCGGCGAAGAAACCGGTGGCTGATGGGAGCGGCGGTAGTCTTTTGGGTTGTTTTCTTGGCATCGGCCATCCCCATTGCCTACGAGATGGGACGGGGCCAAACCCCTCGGATCTCGACAAGTTCTCCTTTCTTCAGACCTCGTCCCCCGGAAATGCAGGTGGCCAAGGCGGCGAATTCGCCCAGTTCCATGCAGGCGACGATGGTATCTTCTCCCGTTTTGGGCCAAGCCTTTCCCCAGGGCATTACCGCGTCTTTTCGGGGCTATCAGGTAGATGGCCAGGGCAAGAATCTTTCTGAAGATAGGATTAAGGAAGGGCTGAACAACATCTTGCGCCGGATGAGCAGTCGGACCGGTTTGGCCGGTTCCACCAGCTATCCCGAGGAAGCGATTCTGGCGGCCTTGCAGAGCGAGGACCCGAAGTCGGCCCCCCTGGCCATCGCCTTTGAGGAGTTCAAGGTCGTGGGGAAGAACGGGAGCTACGCGGTGAAAATGCCGATTGCCCTTCAATCCGACCCTCGGGTGGTGGACGCGGTTACCGGCGAGCAGACCCGAAAGCTAGAGGTCTTGGCTAATCAGACCAAGCGGCTGAGCGACCCTCAGTAGGGCGAGTCGGTCGCGGTTTAATTTTTGGGGGCGGGGTGGTTGGAGGATTGGTGCCTCAGGGTGCGATTGTTGGCGGGGCCTGGTTTTTGCGGGGGCGCTCTGGGGTTGGACGCGCGTACGTCAGGGGGACTGACGGCTACATTTTTCGCTCGGTGTTTAGGTGCGCTCTGTTGGTTCAGAGGGCGATGTGGGTGATGGGTTTGGCGTCGTGGGGGTTTTTTACAGGGCGCTCTGGGGTTGGGCGCGCTCACGTCAGGGGGACTGACGGCTACATTTTTCGCTCGGTGTTTTTGTGCGCTCTGGTTTTACAGAGCGAAATGTAGGCGACGGTCCTACCGTCGTACGCGCGATCACCAAACAGAGCGCTCTGAAACAGAACGCGCTCGCGTCAGGGGGACTGACGGCTACATTTCGCTCGGTGTTTTTGTGCGCTCTGGTTTTACAGAGCGCAATGTAGGCGACGGTCCTACCGTCGTACGCGCGATCACTCAACAGAGCGCTCTGAAACAGAACGCGCTCACGTCAGGGGGACTGACGGCTACATTTCGCTCGGTGATTGTTTGCGCTCTGTTGGATCTGAGCTTGATGTGGGTGATGGGTTTGGCGTCGTGGGGGCCTGGGTTTTGAGGGGAATCCGTCGCGCCCCTTACTCTTCCCTACTTCCACTTTTGGGCGAGGGCGGTGGGGTTGTCCATGAACTTGGCGTGGCCGTCTAGGAAGGCGAGGACGCCTTTGTCGACGTGGGCGGGGTTGAAGGTGGTGGGGTCGCCGGTGGGGTTGGGGCCAGGGGCGGTGGACTCGAAGAGCATGACGGCCTTGTCAGGGTCGGGCTGTTTGCTGATGGCGGCGAGGGTGAGGTCTTGGTTCAGGGCGTACGCGGGGTCTTGGTGGGAGGTGGGGCAGACGGCTCGGCTGATGTCCTTTTTGAATTCGGGATTCAGTTCCAACCAGCGGGAGGCGGGAGGGAGGTTGTCGTCGTAGTCGGCGGCGTACATGACCATGCCAACGGCGAGTTGCTTAACATTCATCAGGCATTGGGACCGGAGGGCCACCTTGGGATGCCGATTCATGTTGGCAAAGGCTATGGTGAAGAGGAAGATGACGCCCGCGACAAAACCGGACAAGAGGTAGAGCGAGCGCTGCTCCCTCCGCGGGAAGCGGTGGACGCCCAGCCAGAGCATGGCCACGATGACGGCGGGCCAGAAGATGAAGTTATAGGGGCCGGGGTTGCCGATGATCGCGAGGGCAAACGCGAAGCTGGGCAGGAAGGTCAGGACGACAAGGGCCGCGAGGATGAGCTGGTTTTGCCCTTCGCTCTTCTCCGTCATTTCTTGGTCCCCTGCCAATTGAGCGTTTGAGCGTATTTGCGGCTGTAGGCCTTGGCGTGGCTATCTACAAACCCGATCAGACCCATGTCTTCATGAGGAGTGAGGAAATTCTGTTGGCCGCCGGACTCCAGGGTTGATTCGAAGTATTGGGGAGTCTGGGCTTCGTCGATGGTCTTGGCAGGTTTTCCCGCAACGGTTGAGTTCAACGCGTAGGCGAGATGATCGTTCGGGCGGATGGGGCACTTATACACCTGGCGATTCTTCAGGTACGGATAGAGGGCGTCTTCCCAGTTAGCGGCGGGCATGATCTTGTCATCGTAGTCCGTGGCGTAAAGGAGTCGGGCCACGCCGATCTGTTTCACATTGGATAAGCAGGCGATGCGGGCCGATCTCTCGCGATTGTCGCCCCCGAAGGCGCCGGAGAAGAACCAGCCCAGTCCGGCGAAGACGGCGATGACCAAGAGGCATTGCCAGGCGACGGTTCTGCGCTGGGATGCGGGCCACGTGAGGACCGAGGCGACCAAGAGCAACGCGGCGAGCAGAACCCACCACGCCGGAGAGACCGAATTTCGGCTCGGATGAACGAATCCCACAACCAGGTTATAAACGGAATAGAGAGTCGCCAGGAACGTCAGCACCCCCAACACCTGCAGAGGGCCAAGGAGGGTCTCACCAGGTTTGTTGTCCATTTTCATCTTGGTTGCTCCGACCTTCATCGTACTTCGTGTCCTTTCGCATCGACCAAGTTTGAGCGTAAATGGAGGACGAACGTTCTGCGCCAAGCGTTCGAGGACGGCTGGTGGTTTCGCGAGAACCTTGGCGCCTTGCCCGGACCGGGTGCTGTGGTTGCCAGTTTCCGTCTTGGCAAGTGCGCGCTCTTAGTAGATCTTTGTCTGTTATACTGATCGTTATCTGGGGAGCAGTACGCGTGGACGTTTTGGCCAGTTGGCGCGCTTATATTCTTCGGGTCGCGCAACTTCGGCCGGAGGCTCCTGATTCATTTTTCGAGGACGAGCGGCGGGTTTGGGCGGCTCGGCACGGGGTCGAGCCTTTGCCTCTTCCATGGGAACCCAGGAATCGGCCGGTGATGTCGGATCCGTATCCGGAGCGATAGCTTTTGCTAGATGCGCTCTGTTAGGGCCGTCGTTTTGGTTGTCTGTCGAGCGCCGTTTGTTGGCCGCGCGCGTACGACCGTAGGACCGTCATTTTGGTTGTTTGTCGAGCGATTTCAACCGCCGAGCGAGATGTAGGCGTCAGTCCTCCTGACGTGGGCGTGTTCTGTTTCAGGGCGCCCTGTTTGGGCCGTGCGCGTACGACGGTAGGACCGTCGGCTACATTGCGCTCGGTGATTGGTTGCGCGTTGTGGGCACCGGGCGAGATGTAGGCGTCAGTCCCCCTGACGTGGGCGTGTTCTGGTTCAGAGCGCCCTGTTTGGCCGCGCGCGTACGACGGTAGGACCGTCGGCTACATTGCGCTCGGTGTTTGATTGCGCGTTGTGGGCACCGGGCGAGATGTGGGCGTCAGTTCTGCTGACGTGGGTGTGATTTGGTTCAGGGCGCTCTGTTTGGGCCGCGCGCGTACGACGGTAGGACCGTCGGCTACATTGCGCTCGGTGTTTGATTGCGGGTTGTGGGCACCGGGCGAGATGTGGGCGTCAGTTCTGCTGACGTGGGTGTGATCTGGTTCAGAGCGCTCGGTTGGACAGCGCGCGTACGACGGTAGGACCGTCGGCTACATTGCGCTCGGTGATAGGTTGCGCGTTGTGGACACCGAGTGAGATGTAGGCGTCAGTCCTTCTGACGTGAGTGTGTTCTGTTTCAGGGCGCTCTGTTTTTCCGCGCGCGTACGACGGGAGGACCGTCGGCTACATTGCGCTCGGTGATGGGTTGCGCGTTGTGTACACCGAGCGAGATGTAGGCGTCAGTCCTGCTGACGTGGGTGCGTTATGGTTCAGGGCGCTCTGTTTGGCCGCGCGCGTACGACGGTAGGACCGTCGGCTACATTTTTCCGAGCGTGGGGGCGGGGGCCGTTTGGGCTATGGCACGGAACCTTTGGCTACACCTGACGGTGGCCGGATTTCGGCGGTGATCTGGGTTCCCATTCGCCAACTTCGGGTCGCCAGATTCGCGGCGGCACCCTGCGGGTGGCCAATTTTGCAACGGGGGTTGTTTCCATGAGTTCGAAAGGATTTATTCGTAGTGGTTCGGATCGTTGTCAGGACGTGTTGGAGTTTCCTTCGGAACATCCGGAATTCCAACCTCGAGCTCTGCCCTTCCGGTTGATGCCGGGGGTGTTTGCGGGGCAGCTTTATCCGGCTCGGGAGAATGTGGGCGGGGTGATGCTGCCTTCCTCGGGCGGGGGTTGGGAGTCGGAGGGGGCGGCGGCGGAGCGCGTGCGGCCGGACTGTGTGGTGGTGCTTGCGGTTGGCAAGCTCAAGGGACCAGGGACAAGGGACGAGGGACCAAGGGACACTGCGCCGGCGGGGTGGAATGCGGGGACGGCTCGGCGAGAGGCGGCGGCGCTTTTGGAGTGCACGCTGGAACCTGGCGACCGGGTGATGGTTCGGCCTTGGTCGGGGATTCGGTTTCAGAACGCTTACGGCGTGCGCGGGCTGTGCTTCTTTGGCCAGACCGACGGGTGGCAAGAGGACGCGGTGATGCGGTGGGTCGAGGGGCAGTGGCGACCGCTGGACAACTGGGTGATGGTGCAGTTGGACCGCGCCTTTCAGTCGCTGGGCGTGATCTCCTCGCGGACGATCTTGGACGTGAAGGGGACGGTGCTGGACGCAGGCCCACGCGCTTCCCTTCGGCCCGGCGACCGAGTAGTGACAGCGGACGATCAGGCGCAGCAGTCGGATGACGACATGAAGTGGCTTACCACAAAGTGGGGGCCCTGGGGCGATGACGTTTGGCTGGTGCGCGAAGTGGATTGCGAAGGCGTTCGCCGAGTGGTGGCGACGATTGTTTGACGATCGCTTGCTGAGCTGATCGGACTCATTTTTATTTTCTCTTTCTCTCAAGGAGTTCCAATCTTATGCTTCAAAATGCTCTCCTGGCCGGGGCGAATAGTGACCCCAAAAAGAAACCGAAAGCCAAGACTCTTCAGGAACGCGAACGCGGGCTGCGCGAGTGGATGCTGAACCTAGAGGCCCGAGGCGACCATCGTCGGGCCAAAGAGGTTCGGGCGGACCTGATCGAAGTTCGTCGCAAGCTGGGATTGAATCCGGATGGGACTCCGAAGAATGGCAGAAAGGGCAAGGCTTCCCCTTCCACGACTCCGCAACCCTTCACCCCTCCGGGCTACGTGAACCCCCAGGAGCCGACGATTAGCACTCAGGTCGCGCGCCGCAACAAGGTCATCGTCTCTCACCAGCCGGTTCAAACGCGAGAGGAGTTCAACCAGGAAACAGAGAAGATCCGGCAGACGATGCGGAAGGTCCGTCAACAGGATCCCAGCATCCGCTCGAAGAACGAGGCAAAGCTCTACAACGATACGAAGACGCTGGAGCAGCGGATTCGGACGATGGAAGGCCAGGGGATCGACGCAACGGCCCAACGCAAGCAGCTCTCCCGGAACTACTCCGAGTTAAAGAACTTTCAGCGCGATCCCTTGTACCGATCGGCGCCCGAGGACCGGAAGCGATACAAAACCCTCTCGCACTATCACGATCATCCCCAAGATCTGCATGACCGGCTGGTGGCCAGTCGTTTGGACTTGGACGATTTGTACATGGCGGGGAGACAGGCCAACAAGCGCGGAGGGTTCCAAAACAGCATTCGGATCAATGGACAGGAGGTTCCCGATTACGATGCGGTTGCCGAAGTTGCTTACGCCACGGGCTTGAATCGCCAGGACTCGATTCGTCTCATTAAGCAAAAGCTCTATGGTCCGCTCTCGGGTCGAACGCTCGCGGTTGCCTCCCGGACACGAAAGTTTGGCGGCCAGGACCGCGACGAGGCATTTACGGGACCGGGGCTCTCGCCGACTAAGGTCGGCAAACAAAACAAGATCACCGATATCGTCGAGAACCGAACGGGCGAGGCGATTAAAATCCTTCGAAAAGATGCGCCGATGTTGGTGACGATGGCGGAGCGCCGCGTTCGGTCAGGCATTCGAGCCCTCCAGGCGCGCATGCTTCAATTGCAGGTAGGAACGCCCGCGTACCGACAAGCATCGGCTGAGCTCAAGCGACTGCTTACGGAGCTCTCCAAGCACGAGGAGAACCCTCTCTACAAGGCTTTGCCCGCCGAGAATAAAAACATCAAGGCGTTCATTCGCGTGATGATCGATCCAGAGACCACAGCTCAAAGGCTACGCGAGACGAACGTCAATATGGCGGATCTGATCAATGAGACGTCCCAGCTCTTTGGCCAGGGATCTCACGCGCGGGCGAACGCCCAGGTCGAGACGATGGACGACAACTACCGTCCGCTGGACGAGGCGTATCGCAAGGTTGGAGATGCAATGTACGGCCTTCCGCCCAGCGTCGCCATCATGGCCAACCGGGGGAAACTGGGCAAGGAGACGAAGTTGCTCCTGAATCAGCTTGGGAAGGAGGATCACCTGGTCCGAACCGCCAACCGGGGACTCTCCAAGAAGGACATTAAGATCCTCACGGAGGAAGCCGGATTGATGGATGGCGTCACTAGTCTTTCGGCGTCAATTCAGCAATCTCAAATGCTCCAAAACCGGGATTTGGGATTGATCAGCGATCCGGAAGCCTATGGCCGATTCCTTTGGAACAGCGTTTCCCGTCCGATAACGACCGTCGTCGATGGCGTGCGCGGTGCGCTCAACGGAGGTCACGGAATAGCTGGCGAGGAGCGTAGCGCCGGGGAAAACCTGGGCTTATTTGCGGCGGACTTCTTGGCGCAGATGTTAGCCACCAAAGGACTGGGCAGTCAGGGCACCATCGCAAGTTATGCGCCGAAACTGATGAAGTGGATTGGGTTGGGCGAGGAGGCGGTGAAAGGTACCCAAGCGGTTCAAGCGGCTGCGAAGCTTGCCCAAGGCGGTTCCAAGTTTTTGACCTCGAAGGGTTTGGCGGGGGCGGTTCTGAAGACGGTGGCCGCCAATCTTCCGCAGATGGCGGTCGATTCGGCGATCGAGGCACGGATTCGCTCCAACACCTCGAACGAGTCCTTCGCCAGGGCGTTCGCGGACTCGATGAAAGGGCAGGGCGATGCGATTTTCACGACCCGCTATCTGACCGACCCGGATATGGGAATCGACGAGCGGATCAAGGGGTTGATTGGTCAGCTTGGGCTCGCTTCGGACTTCGCCCATAAGACAATGCAGAACCCACATGCGCTCCGCACGGCTCGGAAGTTGCTTCCCAATGCGGAAAAGACGCCTAGTTTGGCGGTGATGTCGGTGCTCCTTCAAAAGGCGGCGGCGAAGTTGCCCGAGTCCAGGCGCGAGTCCTTTTTGGAGGGTTCCCGGCAGGCGTTGGGGCGGCTGGCGAAGACGATGGGAAAGGCGCCGTTAAGAGACCCCAGGGTGAAGAGCCTGATCGACAAGTTCGAAACGGACCAGAGAAAGGCGCTTGCGGCGGCGGGGTCCAAGACACCGGGACGACTGGCTCAAGACTTGGCCAACACCTACTCGGTGTACATGGAGTCCATCGCCAAGCTCGAGAAGATCTCGCTTCCAGAGGCTTACCGGCGCTACGGCGACATCGGCGCTAAGGCGGTGAATGAAGGCTGGCACGATAAAAAGGCGCTCTTTCAGATCGATAACTTGCGTGACAAGATTGCCGGTCGCGTTGGAAAGCCGGAGCGGTTTTTGGTGCATCCCGACGACCTCCTGGAACACTCAAATCGAACCGAAGACGGTCGATACAAGGCGGCGTTTACCGCGGTGGATATGGTGGGAAACATCATTTATTACAATCCCGAAACCGGCGCTAAAGTTCGGCTGTTAGGGGGGCCTGCGTCCAACATTCATTCCGAGTCCGCCCCGGATTCGCAGGATGGTCATGTAGGCTTTCGGGTCAACGGCCCGAGCGTCAAGAAGACCCTTATCCGGATGGCCAATCACACGGGCGGTCCGCTGTACATGGTTGCTTTGTCACCGGACAACGGATTAGGGAGTCACGGCGCTCGGATCGTGAGAGCGGAAGTGGATGCGGCCCTGCACAATGGGGTTAGCTATGAAAAGCTGTTTTCGCACGTGAACGACGCGATTAAGCAGTTGAACAACGCCAAGCATTCCGGCGGCAAACGGTGGAAAGATATTCCTCAGGTCTACTCGCTCGACCAAATGGAACATCATCTTTCCACCCTCTCGGCTCCCGATCTCCGGGCGGTCGTACGCAAGATTTTCAGGGATGGAGAAGGGCTCTTGCCGAGTGTTGAGACGGTGGTTGGGCTCATGAACCAGCCCGAGCTTATGCACCACAAGGCCGGAGATGTCGTAGGAGCGATCCACCTTGATCCAAAGGGGAATGTCACCGGTCCTCTCCCTCTTCAAAAGCCGCCCTACGCGCTTGCAATTCCTGGCGTGGCCGGTGGGCTCTTGCCGTCAACGCCGTTGCTTGACGTTCTTGGCGGACACCTTCAAGACTGGAAACAAGAAAGGTTGGCGGCAAAGCCGGAATTCTATTCCAATCTCTCGGCTCCGCAATGGGAGGCTCAGTACATCTACGCCAATACAAAGTATGGTCATCCGATCGTCCTCACCTTTGAGGATGTCATGAAGCTCACGGGCAATCCAAAACAACGCGACTTGATGCTGGCTAGGATCCGCGAGACTCAGCGTGAGCGAGGTTGGCTCCAAGAACAGAGATTCAACAATCAGCGCGTGAACGGAAAGGTCAAAGGAACTTACCAAGCAACGACTCGGAAAGATGGTAGCGTTCGCACCCGACTGCAATATGTCAAGGATGCCGCCGACGCCTCCACTGGCATTCATGAAGCGATCGGCCACGTCTTGTTTAATCGACTGCCGGAGCAAACAAAACTCAAGATTGCGAACTCACTTGGCTACAAGGAAGTGAATGTTGCGGTCGAGGAGAAGTTTGTCCGGGGCGTGGAGAAGTTCGCCGCGGGTGGCAAGGTTACCGATCCGCGTTTGAAGAACGCGTTTCTGAACTTCCAAAAGGATCTTCGCGAGGTTTACGCCGACATCAAAAACAGCCCCTTGAGCGAGTATTTCCCGGTCGAGATCGAGCGGGAAATCAAGCGATTGCTTGGCGGCAATCTGAGTCAGAACAAGGGAGTTGGGAAGTTCCTTAACGAAGTCCCGCTCAAGGGTCCAGCGCCATCGAATCCTAAGGAAGACGACAAGAAGAAAAGGAAGAGTGAACCCACTGCGCGGCACTTTTGGGATGAGGGGCGGGGGGCGGATTATCCTTGGTACTTTAGCGTCCCTTCGTCGAAGAAACATTAGGCTATTTACCGATCATTGTTTTCAATATTGTTACTAAATGATTTAATATTCTCGACCTTGATTGGGTCGAGGAGTTTGGATCATGCGATATCGCCTTGTAAGTTTTGCTTGCCTTTCTGTTCTTTCTGCCTTGGGCTTTGCCAACCCCACCTATACTTGCCAGGACATCGGCAACTTAGGGCAGCCGTGGGAGACGGTAGGGACGGCGATTAACGACAATACGCAGATCACTGGTTACTCACACCAGAGCAACGACGATGCCTCCCAAACCTTTTTTTGGAGCGGCGGAGCCATGACGAATCTCTGGTTTACGGTTCCTGGCATGTCTCCCTGGGCTTGGTGCGCGGGAAACGCGATTAGCATCACCGGGGCGATTGCTGGAAACACGATGCAGATCGAACACAACTTCCACCCAGCGTTCTGGCCCGCCAACCGCAGTTACACCTACGATCTCTGGCCGACTCAGCCTTCTTACGGTTGGGCGATGGGAATTAACGACAGCGATGTGGTGGTCGGAATGCACACCAATCCCTCGGGCGGGCAAACGATTCCTTTCAAATACGAAAATGGAGTGAGGACAGATCTGACGAGCCTGGGTTTGCTGGCTGGGGACTATGTTTATGCGATCAACAATCCGGGTGCCATCGTTGGTCAAGGGCTTTATCCTGAGTCCTATCCCCTTTATCTGAAAGATGGGGTACGGACCATACTTTCTGTTCCCTCTGGTTATCCGAGCGGCACCGCGTTTTCTGTAAATAACCTAGGTCAGATGGCAGGCGAACTCAACCGTCAACCCGTGGGGAATGTCTCGATGGGGATGGAAGGGTTTTTCACAAGACCCCAGACGCCCGGAAGTCCAACTCAAAAGATTCGGATGGTCGGAACCCTGGGTGGGCGAGACAGTTTTCTCAAGGATATCAATGACTTTGGCGATGCCGTGGGATGGTCACATATTTCGGGTGGCGGATACGTCAAGCACGCCATCGTCTGGCTGGGCGGCTGGGACGGATCAATGGTGGATCTGCATAACGCCACCACAAATATCCCCAGCGGTTATGTGTTGGAAGAGGCGACGAGCATCAACAATAAGGGCGAAATCGTGGCTCTTGGTCGCAAGGCGGTTGGGAATGAGATCCACACGTTTTTGCTGACTCGAACCGATTGGTAGGGCCTAAAATCCCTTGCCTCGTGGTCAAAAGTCGTGTATGATTCGTTTTGCCATGGGGCAAATGGGTAGACATTCGACGACTATAGTCTTACGACGATTCCTTCAGGTTGGGTGCTTGGCGGCGGTTTGTTTGTCGCTGAGCGGGTGCTGGGGATTGGGGTTCTCTCCCGATGGGAAGTGGCTGGCGTTTTTGATGCCGACGGCCAAGCGCTCAGAGGACGAGGGGCCGAATTATCAGTTGGCCACGGTCAAGCTCTCGGAGGGCAAGATTCGGGTGGTGGCGGATAGCCGGGGAGCGGATACGCCGGTGTTTTCGCCTGATGGCAAGTCGTTGGGCTACTTGGATGAAGGCGGGCGGTTGATGGTCTTGAACGTGGCCACGGGCAAGCGCCGCAAAGTCATCGAGCAGGTTGGCAGCTTCGTTTGGGAGCCCAATGGGAAGCGAATCGTCGCTCTGCGATCAACGCCGGAAGCGAAGAACGGCGAGATCGATTGGATCGATGTGGCTTCGGGAGAGGTCCTGTGGCGACAGATTCCGGACCTCTTCCGATTTGCTGGTCCGACATCGATGGCGTACTTGGCAGACCGGGATGCCGTGGTGGTGAGTGGGACGCTGGATCTTTTGGTGGTGAGCCGCTCCTCGATCAAGCGATTGAGCGCCAACCGAACGACGCTGGGATTCCGGGTTTTGCCGGATGGCAAGGGCATGGTTTGGGCGACGGCTTCAGAGGATCGATTGCTGAATCTGCACCGGTACGAGTTTGCTTCCGGCAAGCAATCGGAGGTTGCGTTCCCGGCCAAGGTCCGGGGGATGGCGGATGTGGAACACGTTTTGGGAGTCGAGTTCAACCGGGACGCGAGTCAGTTTGTCGCCAGCTATCGAAAGCCCGGCAAGGACCGGGCGTATGCCTCGGAGTGCGTTCTGGTGGATGTAAAGTCGGCCACCGCGAAGACGCTGGTGAGCACCCAAGGATGGATGGCGAATATGCCGCTTTGGTCGCCGACGGGCGAGCTTGGGATGTGGACGTTCGATACCAAACCCAAGCAAGCGACCGGCACCTTGACGGTGACGGTTGGGAAGAAGACGATTTTCAAGGGCCCCTTCACTACTGATCGATGGCCGGACTGATGAGGGTGGGGGTCCAATTGTATTTCACTTCGGACTTCTTCTCATTGACCACGGCGCCGTTGGCCAAGGCAATAAATCCCAAACCTCCGTGGGGTGCGGCGAACTTCGTTTTGTCGCCCACGGGGTCTGGAACTTGGCTCTCGCACTCGAAGACCATCACGGTCTCACCGGGAATTTCGAGCTCGGCAAGGCTCTTCCCTGCTAGTCGTTCATTGAGCGCGTAGGAGTACGGGGCCTTGGAGGCGGGGCAGATGGTGCTGCCTTTATTGTAGATCCTTGACAGCCAGTGGTCCCTGGGCGGGAGATGGTCATCGAAGTCACATGAGTAAATGATCAGTTCGTTTCCGAGCTGCTTCAAGTGGCTCATGCACGTCGCATTCGTTGACACGGCTTGAGCGCTGATGAAGACCGGGTTGACGATGATGGTTACGACCAACAAGATGATGAACAATCCGATGCCATCGTATCTGGAAGCCCAGGATCGCTCCGGGCGTCGCCGGGCGGCGGCGTAGATGGTGGCCCCCGCGAGGCCGATACCGACGACGAAAAGCATCCAGTTCGACTGGCCCTTGGCGGGCAAGCCGACGCCCGCGATGATTCCGCATACGCCGCAGGCGAGAGTTAGGAGCAGGTTTCGCACGAGGTTATTGTACGGTGCGGAGTTTGGCGTCGCCTTGGTGGTGGGCGCTCTGGTTTTGGCAGGGCGCCCTGGGGTTGGGCGCGCGTACGTCAGGGGGACTGACGGCTACATTTCGCTCGGTGATTATTCGCGCGTTATGAATACCGAGCGAGATGTAGGCGACGGTCCTACCGTCGTGGGCGCGCTGGTTTTTACAGGGCGCTCTGGTTCAGAAGACGCTCACGTCAGGGGGACTGACGGCTACATTGCGCTCGGTGATTGTTCACGCGTTATGGATACAGAGCGTGGTGTGGGTGGTGGGTCTGCCGTCGTACGCGCTTCGGTTTAACAGAGCGCTCTGAAACAGATCGCGCGCACGTCAGGGGGACTGACGGCTACATTGCGCTCGGTTTTTATGGGCGCTCTGTTGGTTCAGAGGGTGGATCTGCCGTCGTGGGCGCTCTGTTTTTTTTAGAGCGTGATGTGGGGGGTGGGTTTCCGAATTGCCCTTTTCCGTTTTCCTATTTCGAGCCTGGTAACGCGGGCTCCATTTGATCAGATAGAGACATCAACTATGCAGACACCTAAGGGATTTGAGGAGGCGCGGGTTCGGAAGGACTTGGCGGCTCGATTGAAACGGATGGTTACGGCGTTTGAGGCGTCGGTCGGGGATAAGTTCGACCGGTATGACCTGGCGCAGCGGGTTTATGACGACAAGGAGGTGATGTCCTCCTTGGACTTCCTGGAGGACTACACGCCTTATAACGTGCCGCTGCTCCAGATTCGGGTGCGGGGGTTGGTGCAGAACGTGTGCGGTGGGTACACGACGATGTCTCCGTACTGGGTGCTGAAGGGCGGTCGGGATGAGGAGCGGCGGAGTGCGGCGGAGAGCGATTTGACCCGGGCCTTTGAGATGGCGGGGTTCGATCTGAAGGTCCGGCAGATGGGTTACGTGGCGGCGCTGAAGGCTCGCGGGCCGGCGCGGTTGACCTACCAAACCTTGCGGGAGGGGAGCTTTGGCGACACCCAGGGCGCGGGAGATGGCGATGTGGTGTATTCGGGCTTGGTATTGGACCCGATCCGCGCGGAGCGGATGGTGATTTATCCCACCTACGCCCCGAACCCGGCGAAGTCGCTGATGGTGGGGCACTGGTTTGAGGAACCGGCGATCGAGATTCGCGAGAAGCAACTGGACGGCGAGTACTTCGACGACTGGGATCCGCTGGGGACGGACGACTCGGGATCTACGGACGAGGGTCGGACGCCGACGATTGTGGACGACGCGGAAGAGGCGCCGGTTCGGGTGTATGACACGTTGGTTCGCTTGCGCTCACCGGGTGCGGGGGGCGGGGGGCGGGGTGCCGACCCGGAGGAGGAAAACGAAGTTGGGGAGGAGCTTGGGGAGCGGCGGTGGTACCGGGTGATCTGGGCTTATACTTCGGAGGAGGTGCTTCGGATTGAGGAGTACGATGCGCCGACGCCTAACTACTTCGCCCCTTGCTTCGAGCAGGAGATCGATGAGTTTTATCCGGAGCACTCTCCGGCGACGCGGCTCTTGGAGCTTCAGGCGATTGTGAACGACGCGATCTCGCTGAAGATCTTTGGCGGGGCGCAGAACGCGTTCATGACGGTGTTGGCCAGTGGGTTTGTGGCAGACGCCCAGACGGTGCGCATTGGCATCGGCCAACTGGTGGGGTTCAAGGGGAATCCGCAGTTTGTGCCGATCCCTTCCAACTTCAACCCGCGTGGCACGGAGAGCGCGGCGATGGATGCGGAGCGGTATGCCGACGGCATCGCGGGCGTCTCCCGCATGAGCCAAGGGCAGCCCTTGGACAACGCCACGGCGACCGAGGCGGGAATCTTGGCGCAGGGCCAGGCGAGCGGGATGGCGGAACAGCGCGTGATGTTCGGCGACGAACTCGTGAGAATGGCCAAATATGGGCTGCATCTGCTGGCCGAGAACTTCCGCGATTGGAAGCGTTACAACGGCGAGATGGTGAGCGCGCCCAGCAAGGCCGCGTACCAGGATCGCTACATTTTGGAAATCAACGGCAAGACCTCCGGCAACAACCCGAAGGGGGTCATCGAGAAGACGAAGGCGTTGATCGAAGCGGCCAAGGCCCTTGGCATTCACACCCTTCCCACCACCAAACAACT
Source organism: Armatimonadetes bacterium 55-13 (assembly GCA_001898035.1). Classification (GTDB taxonomy): domain Bacteria; phylum Armatimonadota; class Fimbriimonadia; order Fimbriimonadales; family Fimbriimonadaceae; genus 55-13. The sequence continues at coordinate 32,939 of MKRX01000025.1, read as the reverse complement.
GAGCGCGGACGCCTTGATCGAGGTGATTTTGAACGCGCTGGAGTTCCATGTTTCGACGGCGAAGATCGTGAAAGACACCGCCGAGGAGATGCAGAAGATTCAAGATGCTCAAAACGCCAAAGTCCCGCCCTTCCCTCTCCCAGGCGCTCCTGCTGGCCCCGGCGTCCCGCCCGGAGTCGACCCCGCTCTCGCCGGACTTCTGGCGAACCTCGGTCAGCCCGGACCGGGACCGATTCCTCCGGGAATGGGTGGCCCGCCGCCGGTCGGACCTGCTGGAGGAGCTATGCCACCTGGAGTTCCAGGCCCAATCCCACCGGGCCTCTGAGATCAAAGGCCGCATCGCCCAGCTCGACGACCTGTTCACTCCCGCCGAAGGCAAGGGTCTGTACGACGCCTACAAGGCTTGGTTGCGGGCGAAAGAGCTAGACAACTAGCGACAACCCACCTTCTTTGAACCCCCAAGGGGCCAGCGAATCTCTCGCTGGCCCCTTTTTCTTTGCCCGAAAGGAGAGACCTCAATGTCATCGGAAAGCTTGCTCGACGTTCAGTGGCAACCAAATTCTAAGCCGACTTCTCCTTCCAAGGGAAAGTCCAAACCTCGCTCTCAGGACCCGGTCTATCTGAGAAAACGAAAGCAGGAGTTGCAAAGTGCGCTCGCTCCGCTGAAGCGCCGTGGGAGGCTGGACACTGAGGAGCGACAACTCCTGGAAAACGGCAGCAAAGAGCTGTTCTTGATTGACCAGGCGTTGATGAAGCTTCAAAAGCCGAAAGCACCCGCGGCAAAGCCCCCCACCGGTCAATGGCGATACAACGGATTTGGATTTGAGTCGGATGGGCCCTGGAATAAACGGCCCGAGCCGCCCAGACCTCCGCCCGCCGACCCTGTTGCAAAGCATTTCGACCCGAGCCGCGGGCTTCCGGCTCAGGCGAGGGGCGAAAACAGGCCGGTTCGTGGGGTGGACCCCTGGTTGGTCGAGGCGATGCGCGGATACGACGAAGAGGTCAATCGTCGAGGACTCCAGCCTCAAGCCTGGGTTCGACAAGCGATCCGCAAGAACCTTGTATCGATTTTGGATAAGAGGGGAGGAAAGGCGCCGCGCGCCTTTTGGGACGCTCTGGCAAAGGGTGAATCTCCCTGGCGCTTGGCGAAGATTTACTTCCCCAAGGAGATGGGGCACATCGATCGCCTGGTGCGGGTTCGCCCCACGGAAGCCGAGATCAAAGCCGCCCGCGAGAAGGATGAGAAAGACCGGCTTGACCTCTATCTCGGCTCACCCAACTACATTGGTTCCGACGAAGCGGCCGAACACCAGTTCACCGATTTTGGACGACTTCCGACCGTAGAGGAACGCGCAAAACAGAAGGAGCAGCAAGCCCGAGAGACCGCACGCAATCCCATCAACCGTTCGCCGATGATGTTCTTCGATCAGGCGTTCAAGCACACCCCTGGGATGCTTCTGGATACGGCTACGGTTCTAGGGAGCGGGGGCACGGGTCCCGTGGATCCGGTCGCTTACCGAAAGATGGTCCGAGGGGCGAACGACTCTCCGATTTGGAAGTTTGGGAGCAGCTTCATACCCGTCTTCGGCCAGGCGGCACAGACGATGGACGCGATTCGGGACTTCACTCGTATCGCAGTCTCCGGCGATCCGGAAGATCTCCGCGACACCCTCATCGGAAACGCCAGCCCGTACGTCCTCAGCAAGGCTTCCGAACATGCGCTCACCGAGCTTGCTAAGACGATTAAAAGAAGCCGGGCGAACCAGATTGCCAAGGCGCTTTATGATACCGATCTCCCTCCGGAGATGCGAAGACAGATCTTCAACGAGATCAAGCATGTCCTTCCCACAGGCGTGAAATACTCTTCCTCCCAAGGGCTCGTCCAGGTCAACGGCAGAATCATTGGCTCGGGGTTGGGCCAAGACGGAGCGACAAAAGCTCTGAGCGATTGGTTGAATCAGGCGGATAAGCACTTTAACGTCAAACTTGAAAACGGCAAAGTCGTCAACCAGGCGACTCAAACGCGAAAGGAAATTCAACGGGCGATCGACTACGTAAAAAAGCTACCGGCAAAGGCACTCGATCGGATGTACATGGAGGTGGTCGACGAACTGTATCTTAATAATGAAGTCATCGACAACCCTGGCCTAAATGTTCGAAGTCGCGATGACATTTATGACGGAAACAAGAATATTCTGAAGCAAAGTGCCAGGGACACCGACACGCTCCTCAGCGCGAAGGGGATCCAAAAGAACAAATTGATTAACCCCACGCGCGTTGTGATCCACGAAATTGCCCACCATTTGGAGACACATTTAACCGCGGCGGAGCAGAACGCTCTCAAATCTCACTACGATCAGTTCGTGAAGGGCAATCCAGACACGGTGAAAGCGCACGCCCCCAAAAACGGCCAGGAGCGCATTTTCAAAGACACCCGCGCCGGTCATCGATACTCGAACGAATCAGAGTTTTGGGCGCATCTTATAGAAGACAGAGAAACTTTTAACATGTATCTCCAATCAATTGGAAACACGAAGAGTGGAGTCTTGAAACGGGCCGCCCTTAAAGTGATGGGAGTCCTTCACAACTACCGGATGGAAAGGAACTATGGCGAGGAAGGCAGAAAGATTTATGAACTCTACGAAAATATGCTTGAGCGGTTGAGGGCAGAGTCATGAGATTCAGCATTTGCCTCATCAAGACCATTCCTTTCTACCTTCATTTCATCTTGAAACCCGTCTTCTGGATCGTTCAGTTCATTTACGACGCAATCAACTTTTTAATTCCGCCTATTCTCTATCGAAACAAGCTTGGCAATGCCTTTCGCAAGACCCTTATTTCCCGCTTCATTCATGAAGTAAAAATGTTTATCTACTTTGGATTCAAGGAGCTTCTAGAAAAACTCTACGCTGATTGGCCCAAGACTTACTATACGATTGAATGGGGTCAAGCCAATGCCAAAAAGTATAACAAGATGTCCCCCCTAAAGCGATATTACATTAATCGTGACCGCGCGGAAGCCATCGCCAAAACGGGCGTTGATCCGTGGAATGCTTGTTTATCCGATGAGTTACCTGAAATCTATAAGAAGTCAACGTACCGATACAGGATGGAGGTAGGGATCAAGCCTTACACACCTGGAGATCCACCGGATTACAAGTTCCACAACCGCATGATGCAGGATGAACCCGGCGAAGTGGTTCCACACATGTCTGAGCTACCTAATTATTGGGAGGTGAGTGATTGAGGTGTAGGGTCCGTGGTGGCCATAGCCTTTAGGCATTCTCCAACTTTTCTGACCTGGCGCGAGAGAGGGCGTGCAGCAACCATGAAGCGCAGTGGATTCGTTCTTCAACCTGCTTACGAGTCAAGCGGCCGCTCCATAGGCAAACGAGGCGGTTCTCTTTGATCCCATAGGAGGGAGCGGGCTCTTTGAGGAGGAAAGCTTGAACCTCTGGCGAGATGATCGAACGGACGCGGTCGTCGTTACGCCCCGTGACTTCGATCTGAGTGTTGAATTTGGGATTGCCTATCACGATCTCCTGGTAGTTGTCCGGGTGGATGAGTTCCGGCGAAGCATTGCGGCGTGAGATTCGGCAGGTTGGCAATTCGTTCTTCAATCGGACGACGATGGCGGACAGATACCGCCGATAGCGGTAATCGCCCGACGTTTCGATTTGGCAGATCTCAAGAACCCATGCCCGCTTTCCATTTCCCAACTGGCCCTCGTAGATCTCTTTGATCTCGCCCACTTCGAAGTAAGGAAGATCGACGAGCTTCTCTTGGGCCACGGAAAAATCTTGCCCTTCTAAGGTTCTAAACCCCAGCGGTGCGGGACGTGGCTTGAGGAGATACAGGAGCACGCGGAACGCCACCACGATCACGAGCGCGGCGATGATTCGGATCAGGATGGGGCTCAAGAACATGGCGGCGTACTCCTGGTCTCATTGTGAATGAAGCGCTCGGGTCGCAGTGCCTACGGCTTGTAAGTCACCTTGTGGGTTGTGCGCGCTCTCGTCAGGGGGACTGACGGCTACACTTCGCTCGGTGATTATGTGCGCTCTGTTGGTTCAGGGCGTGATGTGGGTGATGGGTTTGGCGTCGTGGGGCGCTGGTTTTGGAGGGGGCGCTCTGGGGTTGGGCGCGCTCACGTCAGGGGGACTGACGGCTACATTTCGCTCGGCGGTTGAAATCGCTCGACAAACAACCAAAACGACGGTCCTGCCGTCGTTCGCGCTTCGGTTTAACCGAGCGCTCTGAAATAGATCGCGCTCACGTCAGGGGGACTGACGGCTACATTTCGCTCGGCGGTTGAAATCGCTCGACAAACAACCAAAACGACGGTCCTGCCGTCGTTCGCGCTTCGGTTTAACCGAGCGCTCTGAAATAGATCGCGCTCACGTCAGGGGGACTGACGGCTACATTTCGCTCGGTTTTTAGGGGCGCTCTGTTGGTTCTGGGCGTGATGTGGCGAAGGCATGGGGGCGGCTTTTGAATTCTTTATCCATTTTGGGGTGATAGATCGATGAGCAATCAGACAATTGTTGAGAAGGCGCTGTTTTTGGCGGCGGAGGAGTGTGATGTGCGGCATGTGCGCGAGGTCGGCGGGGCGAATCGGGGGCCGCGGGTGGAGGAGTATTTGCGCTCGGTGGGATTGGGACCGGGGAATCCTTGGTGTGCGGCGTTTGTCAGTTGGTGCTTACGTCACGCCGGGTTCTTGGGCGGGCCAACGAGTGGCGCGGGAGCGGTGCGGTACTG
>MKRX01000025.1:17173-28100 GCA_001898035.1 Armatimonadetes bacterium 55-13 | reverse complement strand
CGTATGTGAGGTGACCCGGAAGTTGGGGATTTCGTGGATTCGGACGATCGAGGGGAACTCGAACGAGAACGGGTCTTGGGAAGGGGACCGGGTCGTGCGGAAGTGGCGGCGGGTCTCGGCGAAGACGCGGTTCATTCGGGTTTGAAATCTTGAATCATCGCACCCAGCGCGAGGGGAGTGCGATGACCAAGATCCCTTGCGATGAGACGCCTACCGGGTCAGTTTGAGGAGGCGGGCTTGGATGGAGGGCTCAGAGACGGGCAGGCGATTCATTTCGGCTTGGTGCTCTGCCATGAACTTTCCTCGGCTCTCCTTGGGGAGGGCTTCGATTTGGTCGAGGAACTTGTTCGCCTTTTCGACCTCCGCTTGCATGGCGGGGTTGGCGGGGGGAGGGATGCTGGCCTTGATGTCGGCTGGCGTGGGTTGAGAAGATCCGCATCCCGCGAAGGAAATCGCAAGCGCGAAGAAAGCCAAAAACTTCATTTCGCTCCTAGTGTAGTCCAATTACCTAGGAATGCGACATAAAAGGGAGACCAGGTGTTAGGTTTTAGGTGTTAGGGGGGCGAATTACGGAAAAGGCCCCGCCCGAGGGATGGGCGGGGTTTTTGTTGACCCCAAAGGACTTGAATGGGTCCGGCTCATAAAATGGCGCCTGTCAGTCGCCAAGCAATCTCCTTTCCTGAATCAAAGTGTGTGCCCGTTACTCCGGCTTGGTGTAGTCGTAGTAGAAGTTCACTTTCGGGTTGACGTTCAGCGGGGCCAGGCCGCCGGGGCCGGGGAGATATCCCAGGCGTTGTTTCTTTTGGAGGTCGGCGGCGGAGTGCTGCCCGGTGGCCGCGTAGACAATCTTCTTGGAACCGGCGTGGGTGTCTAGCCAGACAAAATTGGCGGTGTCTCCGTTGTGCCTTCCCTGGACGCTGGCGCCATTGAGGGTGCTGGTCCCTCCGGGCGGCGTGATCTCGGTGGCGGTGTAGACGGTGCCGTTGTATTGGCGCGCGGCATCCGCCACGAACACGCTCTCGGACGGTCGCTCCCACTGGCTGTAGTTGGTGGCTCGATTATAGGCAATGTTCGAGTTGAGCCCGTAGCTGTTGTTGGCCTTGGGATCGGTGGTGTAGATGTTGTAGTAACCATCTACCACGTTATCTGGCGTGGAGGGGCAGACTTCGATGACGTGGTTCTTCAGGTAGGGCTGAAGGAGACCGCCGGTCTTGTTAATTTTCCCCTTGCCGGTAGAAAGGTCGATATCGACACTCCACCACCACCAACGCCAGTAGTAGTTGGAGCCACTAATCTCCCGTTCTGACTGCGGTGGGAATGTGTCGTCCCAATCGTTGATGTAGAGCTGGCTGGCGATCCCAATCTGTTTCGCGTTCGAGAGACATGCCGTCTTCTTCGCAGCTTCTTTGGCCTGCGCGAACACCGGAAACAGGATGGAAGCGAGGATCGCGATAATCGCGATCACTACGAGAAGTTCGATCAGTGTGAATCCCTTACGTGAAATCATTTTTCCGAGGTAGATGATGGGCCTGCGGGTTCAGCGATTCGCCCGTCATTCCCTTCCCCACCGACGATCGTTAGCGAGATTCTTCCCTTCCCTTTTAGATTCGAAGGCCATTTAGTCTATTTGTTGATGGAATTACTGGACTATTTTTAAGTCATTGCCCCTCGGCGGGGTCGCTCTAGGGTGCGCGTACGTCAGGGGGACTGACGGCTACATTTTTCGCTCGGTTTTTAGGTGCGCTCTATTGCTTTCAGAGCGCAATGTAGGCGACGGTCCTACCGTCGTACGCGCTTCGGCAAAACCGAGCGCTCTGAAATAGATCGCGCTCACGTCAGGGGGACTGACGGCTACATGGCGCTCTGTGATTGTGTGCGCACTGTGGGTTCAGAGTGGGATGTGGGCGACGGTTCTACCGTCGTACGCGCTTCGGTTTAGCAGAGCGCCCTGAAACAGAACGTTCCCACGTCAGGGGGACTGACGGCTACATTTCGCTCGGTGTTTGATCGCGCTCTATTGCTTTCAGAGCGCAATATAGGCGACGGTCCTACCGTCGTACGCGCTCCGGTTTAGCAGAGCGCCCTGAAACAGAACGTTCCCACGTCAGGGGACTGACGGCTACATTTCGCTCTGTGATTGTGTGCGCTCTGTTTGTTCAGAGCTTGATGTTGGAGGCACGCAAGTGGATAGGGCTCTAAGACCTCGCCAACGTCCGAAACTGTTCCTAGACTTTCTCTATCCAACATTGGATTACAGGTCAATCGCTTTGACACCAAGTCAAGAGCCGCACGACGGAACTTAGGTTCCAAAACCCTCTTTTCGCAGCTTGTTTCTGCGCCCGAACCCCTTCTCGATTCCGGAGTTCTCATGCACGACGCCTTTCGTTTCTTTACGCCCCTGCCCGAGGTCTTTCGGAAGTTGTGGGCCGATCTTTGGTTGCCAAAAACGGTGGCGGCCGGTTTGGCGGGGTTGTTGGATTACCTCTTGCCGGAACACGGCAGCCGAGACCTGGCCCTGGCGGCGGCGGCGCTGATTCTGCTGGATACCGCCACCGGTTTTTGGGCGGCGTTGGTCTCTGGCAAACGAGTCTCCAGCGCCAAATTTTCCCGCGTTCTCACCAAGCTCCTGGGTTACGGCTCGGTGGTGGTGGTGTGCGGGGTGGCCTCTCACGCGGTTCCGGGGGCGGCGGGCTTTCAGCCGGTCGCCATCTCGGGCGTGCTGGGGTTCGTGGTCCTCACCGAGGGGATCTCGATTTTGGAAAACGTGGGACGGATGGGTGTGAAGGCGCCGCCGTTCCTGATGGACTGGCTGCGCAAGCGGCTGAAGGAGAAACCAGAAGAATGAAGATTCACCTAAAGATCAAGTTTCGCGCGTTCCTGATCACGTTCGCGAACATCGACCAAACGTTCGATCTCGCCGCCATGGGTTTCGGTCTGCCCTCGGTGGGTTACCACAAGTTCTACGACAACCGAGGGATCTTGCTGGAGATCAGCTAGAGGAGGAAGTCGATGCCCCTTTTTACGCTCTTTAAGACCCTCCAAGCGCCCATCAACAAACAGCCGTCTGATAGCGATGACAATAAGCCTGATCCTGACCGACAGGCCAGAGCCAAACAACAGTCGGTTCGTCCTCGCTATATGTACATCGAAGATGTTCCCAAGGACCTGATGGATGCGGTTAAAGCGCGAATGGAGTTCTCCGCGTCCGTTTAACGGCGCGATCGATACCCCCGAAAACTACAAGAAACCCGAGAAAGTTCGAGGAAAGGTCCGTCCTTAGACGATCGAACCAGAGTACTTTAGACCAGACTTTCCCAACAGAGGTGGTCTGGTCGACTCCATTTTCTAAAATAAGCCATGAGTGCACGAACAACTCCCTTTCGCCAAAGGCTCTTTTTCTGGACCATTGGCTTGGCGCTCGCGTTCGGCATTGGGTTCGTCGTCCTCCGGGAGATTGCCTTTGCCGGGCAGCGAGTGGTGGTCCAAAAGGCGGTGAGGCGGGCCTACTCCAACTATTGGTGTCAAACCAAGTCATGGCCCAAAGATGTAGCCACTCTGCTTAAGGACGATCCCCATCTCCGTCTCCTGCTCAATGAAACGGGCCTTACTCTGGAGCAGTTGAGCGCAGAAGGCAATAAGGTGGAGTTCCGACTCCGCGAAGATATCGTCTTCACCAACACTCAGGAGCTCGATTCGGCAAACATCACCTGCAAAACGGGCAGTCCTTAGCCTACGCCTTCGGCTCCCTTCTTCCCCATAGGTGGCGGGACCACCTTCTCATTCTATGATTCAAGAACCTCTTGGTTACGATACAAAAGGTCGCCCGGTTTGGGCGGTCAACGATGCGGGCCGACCCGTTTGCGGGGCGAACCGGAAAAAAGGGCCCTGCCAGTCCACCGCGCGGATGGAAAACGGCCGATGCCGTCTTTGTGGCGGGGCGACGCCCACGGGTGAGGATCATCCTCGGTACCGAACCGGCGAGTACTCGCAGGATCGCCTCAAGCGCGAAGCTCTTCTGAACCGCCTGGCGTTTAGCACCGCCGCAGAACCAGGGTCCGATCCGATGCTGGAGCGGGTCGTGCAGGTGCTTCGGCAGAACGTGGACGAAGGCAACTTCACGGCGGCGAAGTACGTCTTCGACCAGCTCGCGGGTCAACCTCGGACGACGTTGGTTTACGAGATATCCGACAAGGATCTTTTGGAGACCTTGGCGGGCATCACCGCCGAATTCATCGGGCCCGATCGGTTTGAAGCGTGGTGGGGGAGGGTGAAGGGGGCGTTGGAGGCCAGGGCGTAGCGTCGCGACTCTGACCGAACAGACAGCCCCCAAGTAAGAAAGCCCCGCCGGAGAACCGGCGGGGTGGAAATGGGGCCACGCTTGGTTGGGGCTTTACGCGGCCTTTTTCAGGCTGGGCTGAGCCTGAATTCGAGTTTTAAAGGCGCCGACCGACTCGCTGAGCGCTTGAGAGCGCTGGTGAAGGGCTTGGGCGGTTTGGGCGACTTGGTCGGTGAGGTGGTCCTGGTCGTGCAGTGAATTGGCGACGAGACCGAGCGAATCGGTGACGCCTTCTGCGGTGGCGGTCAGTTCTTCCGCGCCGGCGGAGATCGTTTCGCTGGCGCCGGCGACCTCGGCGATAGCCTCTAGGACGGAATCGGTTTCAGCGGCCATGGTCTGGGCGGTTTTGGCGACCACTTGGGCGTCCTGGGTGACTTCCAGGGTGGTAGAAAGCATCGCCTCCAGCGCTTTCAACGCTTCGGAACTGCGAGCCGATCCATCGATGACTTCCTGGTTGCTGCGTTCCATTGAAGTGAGCGCGCGCTCCACGTCTTGCCGAACCTCGGCAATGAGCGCGCCGATCTCTTTGGTCGCACTCTCCGACCGCTCCGCCAGCTTCCGAACCTCATCGGCAACGACGGCGAATCCCCGACCATGTTCCCCGGCGCGAGCGGCCTCGATGGCGGCGTTCAGGGCGAGGAGGTTGGTCTGTTCGGCGATCTGAGAAATGGTTTGGACGATGGAGCCAATTTCTTCGCCTCGCGCGCCGAGCGCTCTCACATGGCTTGCGGACGATTCGACTTCTTGACTGATCCTTCCGATGCTCTCTACGGTCGAGCGCACCGTTTGGTCGCTGCTTCGAGCAATTTCTGCAGCGGCCTGGATGCGATCCAACTGGCGGGCGATGTCATCGGTGACGCCTCCCACCGCTTCCCGCAGGTTGGACATAGCCTGGGAGGCACGGTCGGCGGCCATAGTTTGGGCTTCGCAGTCTTTGGCCATGGCCATGCTGGCTCGGGAGGACTCTTGACTGGAGAGCTTCACAGAGTCCATGGAATCTGAAACCGACTCAATGGCGGAACGGGTGTCTCCCGCAATGGCCTGAAGGTCTTGGCTCATACGTTCGACCGTGGCGGTGCTCTCGGCCACGTTTGAGATGACCTCGTTCAGGTTGTTCAGCATACGCTCCAACGCGATGCCCAGGGCATCGTGCTCGCTGCGCGCTTTGAAATCGATATCGAGGTCTCCGGCGGCGATCCGTTCAGCGGCCTGGGCCACCTCGCGCAGGCTTTGCGTCATCGCGGTCAGGTCGGCAGCCAGGCTGCCCACTTCATCGCGAGTATTCAAACGAACCTCTTGGTTGAAGTCTCCCGAGGCGATGGTGCGGGCCGTGTTGACCAGGGTCTGGACGCTGGAGATAGTGGACCGGTAAAAGCCAAGGTACAGATACACGGCCAAGACGAATGAAAGGATCACGACGGCCATCACCGCGTTCCGGCGAAGGACAAATCCGTCGCCTCGAATTTTGAGAAGTTCGTCTAGGGCGCCTGCGGCGACTCCGTGGTACTCGCGCATGGCGTTCAGAGCGTTTTGGGCGGCGGTTTCTACCTCACCGACGGTAGCGTTGGGATGATCCGGTTTGATGACCTTTTCTTCGAGGGTCTTGGCAAAGGTCTCGCAAGTTTCGGCGACCTTTGCCTGTTCCTTCTCCAGTCGAGATTTGAGGCCAGGATTGAATCCCACGACCTGTTCCAAGTCACCAGCGACGGTTCCGACCGGAGTGCGGAACTGCCCCAACAAGACGGTGAGTTCCGTGCGGTCGTCGGCAGAAATCTTTCCGTTCTTGACGATCCGAGACGCCACGGCGCGCGCTAACGCGGCTTTTTGGGCGGCGGCAGGCAACTGAGTGATGGACGTGTCCATCAGATAATAGCTGTCGATGTCAGGATCGAGGATGAGCTGCGAGTTATTGCCGATGGTGGTGATGAACGCAAGGGTGGACTCGACGACCTTCGACGGGTCCCCGCCTTTCCAGGAGTTCTTAAGCTCGGCCAGGGCGTCCGCAGTTTTGAGCGCGCCCTTTTGTTCGGCTTCCACCGAATCGACCTTGGCAAAGGCGGTGTCAACTGCATCCTCGTTCTTGCCCGCACGGTGATGCTCGATCATTTCGAACAGCGCATCGGTCACGGGGCGATCATAGGCCACGCCCTGTCGCTCGTTTTCGGCAAAGGCGATCGCGATATTGATTTCTCTTAAAAAGAAGTAGAGGACCGTAGCCAGCGGAATCGCGAATGCCAAGGCGATCAGCGCAAACTTAGCAGGGAATTTGAGGCGTCCCATCAAGGCCGCCGACGGCAATATCAAGCTTTTCATCTTCCTCTCTCGAGCCCACCCGCCAAGAACCCTTGGAAATAGGGTCCGTGACGACACATCCAAGGCCGATTATTGGAGCGGATTTGGTCCAACTCAGGTTGTTCCAGAATATTTTTTTAGAATCCGTAAATTGTCTCTTTAGTCTCCATTCTTCGGTTGCTATCTCCTCGACGAGCCCTCTATCAATAGTCGCAATTGCTCGGTACATCTTTATGACTAAAATCACCAGGAAAATCCGTCTTGAGAAAGCCGACGAGATTGTTCGAAATGCGGCGATGGACGCCTGGCAAGCCCAAGCCGCGCAAGCATCCCGGCTGGATCTGACCCAACCCCCGGATTGGTTTCACCCCGGGCAGTTGGAGGCTTGGAAGCGGACGGAGGACTCGGTACTGCTTCTGTGCGGGACTCAGTCGGGTAAGACGGTCTTTCAGCCTTGGTGGATGCTGCGAGAGATGCAGATGAAAGGCCCGGGCGACTATGGCGCGGCCTCTCCGACCTTCAAGCTGATGTACCGAAAGCTCTTGCCCGAATACCGGCGGGTATTCACCTCTCTTGGCTTGGGTCGATTTGTGGAATCGCCCGTTCCTCGGTTTGAGTTCAGCCAAGAAGGGCTCTACAAGGTGTTCGGGCGGGCGGATGAAGGTTGCACCCTGCACTTCTGCCACGCCTCGAACTCCGATTCCCTGGAATCGATGACCCTCCGTGGATTCGCTTCCGACGAGTGCGGGCAGCGGGCGTTTGCGGCGACTTCTTTTGAGGCGATCGAACGTCGGTTGGCGATTAGCGGGGGGCGTCACCTGATGGGCTCCACTCCCTACGACTGGGGTTATCTCAAGACGAACATCTATGACCGGTGGATCAATGGGGACCGCGCCATTGCCGTGATCAATTTCTCTTCCCTGATGAATCCGACGTTTCCGCTAGAGAGATACGAACGCGCGCGCGAGCGGATGCCGACCTGGCGGTTTGAGATGATGTACGACGGTAAGTTCACCAAGCCCGCCGGAATGATCTACGACTGCTTCGATCCGGAGCACCATTGCGTCAAGCGCTTCCCCATTCCCGACTACTGGAGACGCTATGTGGGGTTGGACTTTGGCGTGGTGAACACGGCTGGGGTCTACGCCGCGTTTGATCCGGTCAAGGATCGGTACGTGGTGTACCGCACGTATCACAAGGGCAGCATTCCTGTTGCCGGACCTACCGGTCACGTTTCCAATCTGATGCTTGGCGAACCGGCGGTCCCCCATTGTTTTGGGGGCGCATGGAGTGAGAACGATTGGCGTGACGACTTTACGACCAGCGGCTTTCCGGTCACTCGCCCCCCGGTTCGGGATGTAGAGGCGGGGATTCAGAGCGTGTATTCCCTGCTTAAATCGGGGCGGTTGGTATTGTTCGATGACCTAACGAAGTTGGTTCACGAGTTGATGACTTACAGTCGCGAAGTGAACGACTCCGGCGAACCGCTTTTGGCGATTGCCGACAAGCATTCGTACCACCGGGCAGATGCGTTGCGCTACCTTTGCGTCGGGGTGAACACAGGAGTGGACGAGAAGCCTGCGGTCATCCACCGCTCCGGTCCCGCCAAGCCTACCGAAGAACCCGAGTTGCTCTCGGCCGAAGAGATTTGGGCGTTTGCCGCCAAACAAGATCGGCGTGCGCATCGCTTTTCAAATTGTCCAAAACGTTGACGCTCCGCCGGTTTCCGGCTCATATTGAATCTATCTAGGGATTCTCGCGCCTGACGCTAGAGACCGATCCCCTTCCCCCTTCACTTCCGCAAGGAGACTTCACATGATTCACAAGTTCCGCCCCTTTTGGGTTCGGTCCATCGATGAATCGCCCAGTGGCGAGGCTTCGTTGGTCCAAGAGAGTATTTCCGATCACCATGAAGACGCAGACGGCGCTGGCTACGAGGAGCCGGTCGAAGATATCTCCGACGATTCGAGCGAAGCCCCTGACCTCGAGGAGGACGACTCCGACCAACTATTCGACGATCCCGAAGCCGACAATTGGACGGAGGAAGTGGACTACGACTTCCCCGAAGAATTCTATCCTGGGCCGGAGCCCGAACCCGATCCCGCCGCTGCCTATGGGCAAGGCTTTGAAGAACCACCGCAACAGTTTCACCAGAATCCCCGCGAACAGGCCTATGCGGAGGCGCAGGCCCTGGGACAGGACGCGGACTGGGCAGAGAACCGTGCATTTGAGATCTATGAGGACCGCCAGGCGGTGTCTAATATGCACGCCAACGCCATGGTTCACATCCCGGTCTTGGCGCAGCAGTTTGAAGAACTGGGCATACCGGGAGGCGCGGCGGCGCCTTATTACGAGAACCTGATCAAACTCACCAAGCAGGGTTTCCGCCAAGCCACCCAAAATCCGATCGCCCAGCGAGTGGCCCTTGCCCACGCCATCGGCGAGTACGTGATCCGAGAGCAGGAAAGCGGTCGGCACGCCTACGAACCACCCGAACCGCCACGCCCGCGCTCGATGGTGACGCCGACTTCGTCCACTTCACGCTCTCGGATGAGCGTGGGCGGGCTCTCGAAACAAGATCAACGCTTTGTCTCCCAGTGGCAAGCCACCCACAACGGCGGCCGCCCCGCCACCAGCAAACAACTGGCCGCTCTGCAAGCGGAAGGACTGATAGGATGAACTCAAATAGCTTTGAAAAACCCCCGAAAGACCTGCGCGAACGCGCCAAGACCAAAGCGGAAGCCAATGGCGAATCTCACGTGGTTCGCGTCTACAACTGGCCCGCGCTCAAAAGCATGGGCATCGACAAGAAGGAAGAGCTCCAAGAGTTGGGCTTTACCCCTCTGCGCCAGGTGGACAAGGATGGCAATGTGTGGGACATGGAAATGCCGACGCCGGAGGTGGAAGCGATGCGGAAGCGCCGGTTTGAAGACGCCCACGGCTTTGCCCCCGGTCAAGAAGAAGTCTTTGGCCAGCACGGCGAGATGGCGACTCCGCTGAAGGGCTCAAAGGAAGTCACCGTGACCACCGGCCGGGAGATCGCGTCCCACGCCGGGGTTTCGGCGGACGAGTAGGTGATCTAATCCCGGGGATTTCTGGCTTCAATGATGGTCTGAACCGGTGCGTAAAGACGCATATTGTCAGACTTCAACGGGAGGAATCCCTTGTGGAGATAGAATTTGTAGGCCTCGTCGTCCATGGCGATCAGTTCCAAAGCATGCACTCCGATCGACACCGAGGCCTCAATCGCAATGTCTGCGGCATGGGTTAGCAACAAGGATGCGATTCCCTTTCCGGCGAACCTTTCATCCGTAGCCAGCCTTGCGACGTGCAAGACCGGCATGGGATGTTTGGGAAGGCGAGCGAAAACAGCCTCATCTGCGTCTTGCAGAACCACGTTTCCCATTGCCAACGCTATATAGCCAAGCACTTGATTTTGCCCTTGTTCAACCGCAACATAAACTCTGGCAAACCCCTTGTCTTGATGCTGCCGGGCGAGAGCCTGAATGTAATTGTCAAGCTCGGGCTTGCCGCAACGAAAGGACTTTCGATCATGCCTCTTTTCGAGAGGCTCGATGACGACTTCTGCCAAGGGACTAGAGGGTCACCTTTCGAGTGTTGAGGGTCTTCTTCAGTGCTTCGCTTGGAGCGGGCGGGTTCGCCATCATCTCGGCGAAGGAATCACGAGCTTCGTCACACAAGATGGTAAGGCCATGCTGCCGCTTGATCTCCCGCGCACGTTCGACGAGCGCTTGGATCGCGAAGGCAGTAAGCGATGCTCCCGAAAGGGCCGCCGCCTCTTCGATCTCTTTCTTGAGATCTTGAGGGATACGAAACTCAAATCTGGGACTCGTTTCTGGGACAACGGTTCTCATGTTCACTCTCAATTGATTATACGGCAATCTGCCGTAAATGATTACCGTCACGGCAGAATCCCGGCAGGATGGCAGGCGCAACTTCCATCTTGTAAAGGCTCTATCTATGCAGACATTTGTCTGCGTATAATAAATCTATCTCGGCGTTCTTGCGCCTGCAGATAGCACCCCTCGCCTGCCCCTTGGGCGAGTCTCCCGAATTCACTTGTTGCGGGTTTGCCCCGCACCCACATTCCCTTTCGAACAACACAGGAGGAAAGCTATGCCAAGCATTGGCAGCATTTTGCCGATCCTACGTAAATCCGGGAGCTCGGATATTTCGAGTCCGCCCGCTGGGTGGATCGGCTCCAAGGCGGGTCAGAAGGGCGACCTGGTGACCATCGATTCGAGCGGCCGGGTGGATCAAGTGGTGGCGGTTAGCACC
>MKRX01000025.1:0-17153 GCA_001898035.1 Armatimonadetes bacterium 55-13 | reverse complement strand
GCCACGACGATCGTTATCGTCGAAAAGCTGGACGACGACACGCTCATCGCGCTTCAAGCCTCGAATGCTTCGGATGCGGCGGTTGTGACGGCCAAGACGATGGTCGGTCAGCAGTATCCGCTCCGGCGAACCGCAGGCGGAACCTATGTCGTGAACACCGCCACCAACACTGCGCCCGTGGTGGAAGTGGTGGGCCTGGACCCGCGCTACAACGAGGGCGAGGCCGGAGGCACTCTCCTCTGCCGTGTCCTTCCGAGCATGAGGCTCGCGTAAATCAAGGAGATTTGACCTATGCCAACTACCTTAGCGAACGTTGACAAGTTGGGGCGAAAGAATCTGCTTCAGGCGGTCAAGCTCTATGACCCCAAGCAGGAAGTGAACTTTGCCCGCCAGATGGCCGGAAACGTGGTGGACAGCCAGCAGACCTTCGAAGAGATTGCCGCTTACGGCGGACTCTCGCTGCCGGTCAAGACCACCGAATATGGCAACCCTCCGGTGACTGAGTACGAACAGATCTACCAGGCCACCTACAAGAACAACAAGATGATGCTCCAGTTCCGCGTCTCCAACGAGGCGTTTGACGACGAGCAAGGCTACGGCATTGTGCGCGCCTACGGGACGGACATGGCCGGCGTGTTCCAGCAAAAGATGGAGATCGATGCCGCAGACACGTTCATGAACCTGGCGAACGATGCCGTAAATAACGCGGGACCAGATGGGGTTGCCCTCGGCTCCGGCGTTCATCCCTTGGAATCGGGGACCGAGTCGAACATCCTCTCGCCCGCCGAAACGCTGGCGCCGCAGTCCATCACTAAGATGTTCGCCCGCCTGAAGAAGACGAAGGCGCACAAGGGCTATTTGATGCCCATCGTGGGTCCGGGAGTGATTGAGTGTTCCGCGGAAAACGAGCTTTTGGCTCGCCAGATCATGAACTCGGTCAAGCAGCAGGGAGAAAATTCCAATTCCTCGAACGAGGTTGGAAAGCTGATCTCCGGCGTCATTGGCAATCCGTACTTCACCAATAACGAGTGGTTCGCGGTCCGCATCGCCAACAAGCGCAAGCACAAGCGGTTCGTCCAGATCCGCGAGGGCTTTACGCTGGTGTCTTGGAAGTACGACGAGGATTCGGACTCTTGGAAGGCAACGGCGCGAAGCCGTTACGTCTTCGGTTCGATGGGATTCCGCGGAGTCGTCTACTCCTTCGCGAGTTAAGGAGGGCGATCATGCCGAACTACCTCTCGATTGCAAGCGGTCGGCAACAGAAGCTGGCTCCCGCTTGGCTTCAGGCGAGCCGAACCGAAGAGATCATCGCCTTTCACCGGACGGTGACCTTGACCTCGGCCTCGGCCGGTACGGCGGTGAGCCTTATCTCCGAAGCCGAGGTCCCAGCGGGGTTTGCGGTGTTCGTCCAGGACTGGACTGCCAAGGTAAACGGCGGCACCCTTTGGGGCACCGTCTCCACTGTGAAGATCCAGGACACCAACGGAACTCCCGCGGACTTCTCCACTCTGGCGGTGGCCGGACTGGCCGCCAATGCCTTCTTAAAACCCAACTCTTCCAACGTGACGGTGGATAGCGCGATGGCGCTGGGCGCCGGTGGCACGGCAGGCAAGGGTTTGCAAGTCAAGGCGAACGCTAACGGAACCGGAAGCCCCCTGGTGGTGACGGTTACCGGATATCTGAAACGCGCCTAAAAAGCACGGCCGGTGAAAGCCCGGCCCAACCCCAACCATGGCTTACACCGCGCAAGACCATCTGAACGACTTTGCCCGAATGCACCCGGACGTGGACTCCACGACGGCGCTGCGGCTCTTGAACGAGGTGGACGAGATGATCTTGGCCGCCATCCCCATGCGCCGCTCTTACGAAGACTTAGCGTTAGTGGCGGGGACATCCGAATACGATCTCGACGAGACCCTTTTGAGAATCTGGGCGGTCCGGCTTTACACCAGTGCGACCAGCTTTCGAACATTGACGCCGACCGACATCGATACGCTACATCTCGACTTTCCCGAATGGCGAGGAGTGGGCGCCGGAGAGGTGCTGAGGTGGTATGAAACCGCCAGCATGACAAGCGGCCAGATTGGCCTGACGCCCACCCCCGACCAAAGCACGATTCGCATTTCTACAGCAAGCAATGCCACTCCAATTGTAGTCGTAACTACTACTTCACACGGCCTAGCGAGCGGTGATCCTGTTTTGATTTCCGGAGTTTCTGGCAATGCTTCGGCCAACGGTCTGTTTTATATCTCTTACGTGAGTGGAACGACCTTCACTCTGTATCAAGACTCCGGCCTGACACTGGGAGTCGCCGGAGTGGGTTCAGGAACCGGAGGAATGATTGCGACGAGCGCGAGTCCAAAGTTGGTATTGGAGTGCTCTAAGCGCACCGCGCTTTTAGCCAACACGTCCATGCCGACTTCACCTTCGATTAAGCCTCTCTATCGGTTTGGAATGTCGGCGATCTACTCCATGGAACGAAGACTGGACGGCGCCGGTAACCGATGGGGCGAATTCCAGCAACTCTTGGGTGAACAGTCCGATCTGAAAATGAAGCGACAAGCCCGAAAGACCACGACCATTCATCCATTCCGCCAGAAGCGATCTTGGCGTGTTTCGCAGAATGGGAGGAACTTCTAAATGTCCAGTTTGCCAGCAGGCTCTCAGATCGTTCAAATCATTGGCCCTCAGGTTCCTGTTCTCGGGATGGTTCCAGCGAAGGAGCGGGCGCTTATGGTTCCCGGTGAATTCGCTCTCTTGCGCGACGTTCGTTGCGACACAGGTTTTCCCCAGGTCCGACGTGGCGTGACCTCGGTTTTAGACAAACCCAGTTGGGCAGTGGGATTACCTTTGGGAGGAACTTCGGTGTTGATGAATGGCACCCGCTATGTGGTGGCCGTTTATTCAGACGGAACACGTGGTCGCGTAGTGGTTTCACCTTCGGGCCAGACGCGGTGGATCGAGATCACCAGTGCACAATCATGGACGGGCCCAAGTGGCGATAACCGCCTCACAAATGTCTCTTCCCGGGTGAGTTTCACGGTCATCCCCACGCTGCGCGCCCCCGGCAGCGTGTTCAAAACCAGCAAGGATGCGCTCCTTATCCAAAACGGGGAAGACTATCCCCGAATATGGGATCCAAGCACGGAGGTTGAGACAAACGCCAATATCTCAAGCATCTCGGGAACTGGCTCCGGTCCCGTAACGGTGACCCTTGCCACACCGCTTGCCCAGCTGGCATCTGGAGACCACGTCTGGATCTCTGATTGCGGTTTGAGCGGAGCGAACGGGATATGGGAAGTCACGCGGACTTCCGATACGGTCTTTCAGCTAGTGGGTTCCAACAGCATTTCCGGATCCGCTTCTAGTGGCAAACTCTCCGACAAGGCCGATTTCCTGGTCCACAAACCCATTACTTCTCACGGAACGACAGGCAAGTCTTTTGCGACCTTGCCATTCAACTGGAGAGTCGTTGGCACGACCGGGAAGACCTACACGAATAGTGGATCGCATTTCACTCTAGCCAATTCCAATACGGCGCCCTACAACAACGAGAACACCACTATTGTCTGGACCTTTGACAGCAGCGCGATGAACGGAGATGCAGCGTCAGTCAAGTTTGGGACGGGCATGTATATCGACCGTCAATTGGTGATGCTGCTGGAGGGCGACAGCGTAAGCGCGATGGTCGAACACGTCAAGATCGAGGTTAATCCTGACAATGTGCCTTATGCTTCCATTACTTCTCCTTGGCAGACAATCTACGATCCCGAAGGTAGCGATTCGACGAAGAAGCAGGCATTTACCATTTCCGAAAATGACACGAATCATCGGCAATGGTATGTTTTCAACACCACCTCTATTACTTCTCAAAACTACTATCATCTGAGAATTACGCGGCAGACGAACATTGCCGGCGCCTCTGGTAATGCCTACCTGTTGTTTGCCGGGTCAGCTAATTCGGACCTCGCTTCAACTTCAAACTTTGGCTTTTCTTACGAAGACGCCTTAAATTGCGCGGAAGGCCCGATTGTCCTTCTCCCCACTTACGCCGATCCGATCAGTCTGCTCGGTGGAGTCAAACTGGTCAAAGATGGGAGCTCAACAACCTCAAGCCCCATGCTTCCATTGGATGACCGACTGATCACCAGTTTTCGCTTTAACCTCAACAATGGGCTGCTCAATTCATACATCCCTGGGGGCCTTAACGGAGAGCCCGATAGCTGTAATATTTACATCAGCCAGCCGGGATCGGACCGTTTCTACTTCTTGGCACGCCATGAACTCTACTCTCCGCTGATCTCTGGTGGCTTGAGGCAGTGGAAGAAACCTTCATCGCCCTACGATCAAGTTATTCTCAATATTTCGACGGCCAATGGTTCATTAAGAAATTTCATCCAATACAATCGTGAGGCGCCGAGTGAGTTCCAAATTCCTATCCCTGTCGCTCAGACCTGCCTCTATACGAACGGCCGGCTCTTTTGCGGAAACACCAAGACTCTGCCGAAGGACTACGCAAGAGGGGACGTCTACTTTTCTTGGACCCGTTTTCCCTTTCGATTTCAACAAGTTCAAGAGGATGAACTGAGAGGCGGATATATTCAAGTTGCCGGCGAGGCGGTTCAGGCGTTCGTTGCCTCCGCCTCCGCCTCTCTCGGTTCGGGGCGCGTTTACCTTTTTACCGATCAGAATCTGTACTCGCTTGGCGACGCGGGCCCATTTAGTTCTGCGGGATTTCAAGCTACAGATCTCTCCCGCCCCGTCAAGATTGGCCCTCATGGGACTCTCTCTCCACTCTCCATCGCCCAAGGCTATAACGCCATGTACTGGATAGATAAAGATGTACAAATGATGAGACTATCTCAAGGAGGGCTGCAGAATATTGGCAAGTATCGAATACATAATCGTCTGGAGCAGTCTCCTCCCGCCCGCAAGAACCGGATGGCGGGAGTATTCATGAATGACCGATATTACTTAGCTTACACACCAGCCGTCGAAACGGATAATAATCGGGTACTGGTTTGGAACGAACGCATGCAGGCCATCGAATCCGAAGACTATCCCGCCTACAAGTTCGAGATGCCGTTTATCCACACCTCGACTTCGGGCAGCCTGAGCACTTCTCGAATCTATTTCTTTGATATAGGAGGCGATATGAAGTCTCATGAACAGCGGAGCGATAGCGACGACGGACAGTTAATAACTCCACGTATCGTCTCCGGTGCGATCAAATCTATCAACTTAGAAGCCATTTACATTTCTGAGTGTCAGGCATATATCACGAATGCCCCAAACACCACCATATCCATTTCAAGAGTATCAAGAATCTGGGGTTCTGATGAAGCATGGACAACAACTATGAATACCGACTCCGATGATGCCGATGTTTCCTTCTACCGAGATCGGTTTAGCCACAATAAAGTTGGATCACAAAGAGGAACTGAACAAGACTGGGAGTGGTATTTAGATTTCAGTGGCTACCTCCCGCCAGGTACAAAATTTCTTCGATTCGAATGCACGACTTGTTCGGCCGGGGTCTCGGCCGGGAGGCGATAGTGGATCTTTCTCTTAATGGACTTCTCGAATCGGACAAGACGAAACGAGATCAGAATCTGTTCAAGTCCTTTGGCATGGATGCGAATGGCAATAACGAGGTAGGAGCTTGGGCAAGGCGACTGGCACAAGTGCTGGGTTATAATTCAGCAAGCCGAGTGGCCTACATGAATAGTCTAGAACCTCAGCGGCAAGCGCAAATTTCAAGTTACATCCAATCTTTGCAGCCGGAAAACATCTATTCGAATGCGGAAGCCTACCGTAATCGGGCGACCACAGGGGGAATGGATCAGGGTCAGGCACTAGCCGCCTTAATGGCACAACAAGGACTAGGGGCGGGTGCCCAGGCTGGAGCCATGTTAAAGGCACAAAACCAGGCGACTCAAAGTGGCAACTCCTACCTCACCAACGCTATGTCGGCACAAGGTCGGCAGAACGCTATGCAGGCGGTTCAGCAGGGTTACAACTTATCCAGAGACATGGGACTGAATGAGTTGTATGAAACAGGAGGATTTATTGAAAATCGATCCCGCCAAAACTTAGCCGATAAGTCGCAAGGCGGCTTAATGGGATCTCTCGGATCTCTCGTAGGAATGGTCCCTTCTGCGGCATGGTCCAGCATCTTCTAGGAGTCATTCGATGCTAATTTTTCCAAATTCACTTCCTTAGAAGAAACCAGAACAAGATCAGAATCAAGGGCCCCGACTTAATGTCAATCTCGATTATCGACGTCCACAGCCAGGCATCGATTTAGCGTTCAAAAAGCTGATGTCCCGAGAAGATTCGAACGGCATAAGCTCGACAGGCATTCCTTCGCCGTCCGAAAAGAAGAAAACTCCGCCGAAAACAGAAATCGGTTTGAGAACTCAGGACTTGGTTTCCGGACTCGTGCCTATTCTCTTGATGTCTCTGATGGGAAAAGGAAGGGATGCCGCTGAGTATGCCCAGGGATACATGCAAGGAAAAATGGGAAAGCTTCAAAAGGACACCGAGCAGGCCAAAACAGATTTCGCATGGGAGAACCAAGAGGCAGATCGCGAAAAAACCGATCTCTACCGAGAATTAGATCAGCTGGAAAGGGCGCTCAAATACGTCTCGGAGGACCAGGTTGAGCACATTTACGCGCGGATCAATGCTATCTACGCAAAGCTGGGATTCCTTGCCCCCAGTAAGGCGGCAAATCCACTAGATCCCCTGGCTGCTCCTGAAACTTCTAGCAAGCCAGGGCCCCAGTCAAGCGGTTCTTCGGATTGGACCTTGCCTGTAAAGATGGAATCCATGCGCGGATATACACCCCTCCCACGGCCGGGTTTTGAAAGGGCTCAAAGATACGGCAAGGCCCTGGATATCTACGATCAAGATGAATTGAACAAACTGGGGCAAGCCTACGAAACCCTCGACGCGATCAAGGGTTGGGAGCAAAATGGAATGCCTTCAGGTGACCTAAGCGCACAGTCGGTATCGATGCTTCAGCAGCTCGCACGCGAATACCGTGAGCAAGCAAAGAAGTACGCAGACGAGGCAAAACCATACGTTTATTCCCCTGAATACTCGAAGGCGCTCTCAGACAAAGCGACGTACTTTAAAAACATCGCCTCGGACATGGTCGACGGCTATAAACGAGCAAACAATTTGTTCAAATCCCGTCCGTCCCCCAAGGGAAAGGCGAGTGTTCGATCGACTAAAACCAAGAGGAGCGACTAATGAAGAAAACGACCAAATCCGCTAAAGCGAGAACCGGCGGCAAACCAAAGATGAAGCTACCAGGGCGCGAAGTTGAATACTGTCCTGGTGATCGACGCATTGACCACAACGGTGGTCTGAAACTGAGCAAGCGAGGTTGCAAATAATGGCGGGACACGGATACCACTGGGAAAATGCATTGGCAGGCGTTCTCGCGAGCGTCACCACAAACGACAGCACGGATCTGCCTAAGCTTCCCACATCGGGCCTCTATATCGGCACCGGCGGAGACCTAAAAGTTAATGATATGGATGGTCAGTCCGTCACCCTTAAGAACGTGGCAAGCGGTCAAATCCTGCCGCTGAAGGTCAGCCGAGTTTGGGCGACGGGAACTTCCGCACAGGATATCGTCGCTCTCTACTAAAGGAAGGAGGCTTCCATGCCGCACAAGTTAGGCAGCGGGATTGGCGTGCCTTACCAAACTGGCTCGCATCCAGATGCAGAGACTGTACTGATTGACGGCTACTACTATCAACTTGACCAAACGGATCCACGCACCGCAGAGGGATGGATAAGCGGCCCCCTCTTGCATGACAACTCAGCGGGAGATGTTTCCACCTTTTACCAGACCACGCCGGGGGGCTCGACAAGATCGGTGGCCCTTCTTGTCAAGAAGTCCTCGGGAATGACCTTTGATCAGGTGATGGTTTCACCAGGGTTCAGCTCGGCCATCACCATCTCGTTCTTCGGCTCAAACGATCTGCAGATGTGGGCCCCTCTTGTCCCCTCGCTAAGCGCCACTCCCATCCACTTTTCTATGTCTTACCAACCCGGAATATCGTGGAATTTTTCATCTCAATCGTTTCAATACCTGGCTATTTGTATCACTGACTCTGGCTCGTCCAACGCACAGGCCGGTTGCGCGGATATTCGGGTCATGAATGGTGTGGCAGATGTGGGCCCCGCCTAGGAGAATCAATGTCAGAAAAGATTGGATCGGGAATAGGAGTTCCCTTCCCTACAAATCTTAGTGAAACGATTGAGACTGGTATTAGTGATGGATACTACTACCAATTTGATATACCTGATCCGCGGACGGCCACGGGGTGGATCGGGGGTCCGCTGTTGCATGACGGCAACACGTCTACCGGTTATCAAAGCCTGATCGGAACTGCTCAGCGCTCCATGTCGATCATGATTTCCCGCGATAGCGGGATGACTTTCGACAACTTTTTACTCACCCCCGGGTTCACGCAATCAATCTGGATATCCGCCGCCTATGGTTCAAACGACCTTCAAAGTTGGACGTTGTTGTCCTTTGATGGGGACTCCAGCATTCCGGTTGGAAGCGGTTCCTTCACCTACTACCCCAATTCAATCGGGATATCGAGTAGCTCTTTGCTAGGACCTTACAAGCACTTCGTTGTTCAAATTTCGGATAGTGGCAGCCCCTGCCAAGTGGGTTGTGCCGATGTCCGCATCAAGAACGGTGGTGTAGAGGTGGGTCCCTAATGCCGCTCAAACTCGGACAAGGTATCGGACTTCCCTTTGGACAGCGTCTCGCCGCATTTGATCCTAAATCAGGCAACCCGCGGCACTACTTTGACTTCAAACACGGTCTTTCCATGTTTAATACCGACGTCGGCGGAACGGTGCCCGTATCGACCGATCTCGACCCCGTCAACTATGTTCAGCCTCAGATGGGTTCGGAACCGTTGGTCGGCCAAAACAGTGGGCTTCAGTATCGTGCGTCCGTCAACCTTGGCGCATATTCGGGGCCAGCTCTTTACAGCGGGCACACTTCAAATCCTTCCCTGCGAGGGGTCAACTCTTATGGCGCAGAGGAAACATTCCTCTTGTATTTCTACGGCGCGGGTTGGGGAGCGGGATTAAAGTCCATCTGCGGCAAAACGGGGAACTCCGGGCAACTCTTTTACAACGGCGACACCATCACTCTTTCTTTGTTTAATGGCTCGGGCGCGTTTACCAGCACCGGAAAGAATGTGGCGGGCGGCCCCGCTTTGCTCGCTTTGAGACATCACGGAGACGGCAAAACGAGCTTTTCCGTCAATCAGGGCAGCTACTTTGAGACGTACGCCGCTGGATCGGGGGTGTTCGGAAAGGCCGAGTTCGCTCACGCAGGCGGAGCCGGATTTGGCACGGGCGCTTTCTACTATATTGCCGGCGCCTACTTTAACTACATCGTCCCCGATAATGTCCGGGACGCCTACTTTGCCTACTGGAGCAGTTGATGGCGTCACAATCATTTCTCGTCTTCGCCGCATTTCCCACCCAACCCTTGAATCGCGCTCTGGCGCGTCGCACAGCGGTCGCCGTGTTGGTCCCAGACCTCTCTGGTCCCACTCGCCTCAGCCTTTTGATGGGGCAGTTGGATGAAGGGGCCATACAGGATCAGCTTCCCGAACTCGCCGATGCCATCGCCGCGACTGCGGATCAGTTGCTTACGCCGTTCATAGAGGTCTCCTCCCAAAACGCATTTCTTGGGGGCCCCCTGCGCTTGGCCGACTATCATTGGGCACGCTTGCAGGCATTCATTCCTCTATCGCCAGAGGGATTCACCTATTTCCGCATTGATGAGGAGAGCGGCGTGCTTCTAGAGTCAAACATGCCCAGTCTTCAGGCGGTGGCAGGAGAAGGATTCACATGGAATGAAGCCCTGGAACGGGCGGGATTTGAGCTGTTTCACGAGAATCGCCAAATTGCCTAGCCCCACATATCCGCGATGAATAGAAGAGCCTCTGGCGTAGCGTTCCGCAGAAGCGATGCCAAGCGACGGCCACTCTCGTAAGCGTCGCCGATGAAAGTGAAATCGAACGTTGAGCTTGCCCCCCCTACCGACCACATCAAACTGGCATCGGGAGCTCTGGAAGAAGTGGGAAGCATGATGATTTCGAACGGGAGCGAAGGCGACTCGCCGCTGGATCACATCGATTTCAAACTCGAAAGCATCAAGTCCTAACGCGCTTCGGGCACGCCTAAGCGCGTGCCTCTTTTCGTGCCTATGAAAGCAATAACCCTTCTCTTCGGATTCATCCCTCTCCCCGGCTCGCAAGACGTCTCGGCGGATCAACTCACTCACTTTTTGGTCATTGCATCTCGCCATAACCAACGCCCCTGGTGGAAGCGGCTGACACGTCGCACCATCCGCGGCTATCAAAGCCCGTTTGAAGCCCAGAAAGATTGCTAAGAGCAAAAGTTCTGCTTGATTTTTTCAAATCTTGATATACAGTACTTTAGAGAAACGGACATCTCAAATGAAAGATCAGGGCGTAAAACGGAATCAAAGCCAGCCAAGGGGCCCTTTCCCTAATCTATCCAGGGTCTTCCTCCGTATGTCCGCTCTCACGCATCAACCTAATCGACACGCGATCGGCCTTGGCGCCGATCAACCTCCGGGGAGGGAATTCAATCCCGGAGGAAGAGGTCCAAGAGGCCTCGACAACTTTTGGAAATAGATCAATCCAGAAGCTGACTTCTCTCCAGCCCCCGGCCCTCCCGCCGGGGGATTTTTTCGTGTTTGTCAGGGTGTTCACGAGAGCCATGCGGTGAATATCGACTCCTATTCGCCGCAAAAATGCGGCGAATAATCACCTATAATGACTGCATGAGTGGGAAATACGCGCACGAAACTCCAGAATGGCCCCAGTTTCAATGGGATCATTTGGCATTTGCGCAGGACCTCTCCTCCATTCATTTTCGTCGCGGTGCTCTCCTCACCGCGATGGCAACCCTAGGATTTCAAGTCCGCCAAGAAACCCAACTCTCAGTTCTCGTGCAAGACGTCGTGAAATCGAGCGAAATAGAGGGGGAACGTCTCGATACTCTGCAAGTGCGCTCGTCGATCGCTCGAAGGCTCGGGCTTGACTACGCCGGGCTCCCCTCACCCGCCCGAGATGTGGAGGGAGTCGTGGAGATGATGCTTGATGCCACCCAAAGATATCAGCAACCTCTGACCGAGGAGCGAATCTTTGGCTGGCACGCCGCCCTATTTCCAACCGGCAGAAGCGGAATGCACAAAATCACCGTCGGCGCTTATCGCGACGATCATGCTGGCCCGATGCAAGTGGTCAGTGGCGGAATGGGGAAAGAGAGGGTGCATTTCGAAGCCCCTTCCGCAGGACGAGTGCCCTCGGAGATGGATCGATTCTTGACTTGGTTTGAGACCGAAGAACTCGACCACGTTCTAAAGGCCGCCCTCGCCCACCTGTGGTTTGTGACCATCCACCCAATGGACGATGGCAATGGGCGTATCGCTCGGGCCATCACGGATATGGCGCTGGCGAGAGCAGATGGAGATAAGCAGCGCTTCTACTCCATGTCCACCCAAATCCACCAGGACAAGACCCAATACTACGAGATCCTCGAAAAGACACAGCGAGGAGACCTTGATGTCACAGCTTGGATTGTCTGGTTCCTGAATCGCCTAGATGCCGCGCTCACCTCCGCCGAAGGCGTACTGGATATCGTCCGCCGCCGTCAGGCGTTCTGGGACAATCACGCGGAAGACCAACTTAACGAGAGGCAGACCCAAGTCATCAATCGATTGTTCGAAGGCTTCTTCGGCAAGCTCCAAACCGCGAAATACGCCAAGCTCACCAAATGCTCGACTGACACCGCCTTGCGAGACCTGAGCGATCTCGTTGCCAAAGGAATCCTTGTGAAAGAGGAAAGCGGCGGAAGAAGCACGAGCTATCGACTTGCGAATTGAGGCAAAACCTCAACTCCATCGCATAATGAGCCCATGAAACGGCGGGATTTTCTGCGGTTGGCGGTGCAGGCGGGATGTACGGCAGGATTAGCCGGTACGCTCCGATTCGCCGAAAGCGCGTCCGGCCCCGCCGAGCGACCGAAAAATGCCATGTCGAACCGTAAGTATTGGATCTGGAACTCAATCGATAAGAAGGCGACCGATCAGGCGCTGAAAGAGAAGTACAAGGCTCTCAAAGGCCATGGTCTCACCGGGGTCTACATTGCGGGCGAACTGGATGACCGCGAGTTCGAGATCATCAAAGCCGCTGGCCTAGAAATCCACACCTGGATGTGGACCACCAACCGACGCGACCAATGGATTCGGGACAACCATCCCGATTGGTACATGGTCAGCCGTACCGGCAAATCTTGCTTCGATCAGCCTCCCTACGTGGACTACTACCGCTGGGTCTCGCCCGTCATCCCTGGTGTGCAGAGCTACCTGAAGGACAAGGTGGCGGAGTTGGCTCAGCACCCCGCCGTCTCCGGCGTCCATCTGGACTACGTCCGTTATCCGGACGTCATCCTCCCCAAGGCCCTCTGGAAGACGTACAACCTGGATCAGACCGAGGAGCTTCCCGACTACGATTTCTGTTACTCGGAGCACACCCGCAAGGCGTTTAAAGAGGTCTCCGGTCGAGACCCCATGGATATCAAGGACCCGGCCCACGATCAGGAGTGGCTGCACTTTCGGTACGACTCGGTCACCAAGTTGGTGAAGCAGCTAGCCCAAGTCGTGCACGATCACAAGAAGATCATCACCGCCGCCGTCTTCCCCACCCCCCGCCTCGCCCGCAAGATCTGCCGCCAGGACTGGGATAAGTGGCCGCTGGACGCCGCCTGCCCCATGATCTACCACAGCTTTTACGACGAGTCTGTGGAGTGGGTGGGCGAGTGCGTCCTGGAGAACATCCAAACCGCCACCTTCCCCATCTACGCCGGCCTCTACATGCCCGCCTTCCACAAGCCGGAAGAGTTAGAGCAAGCCATCGGTCTGGTTCACAAACGCGGCGGTGCAGGAGTTTCCCTGTTCGGCGACGTCGGTCCCGAATATTGGAAAGCGTTCGAAAAAGCTATCGCTGACTAGTCCGCTTGGTAAAGAGATATGGCCGAGTAATGAGCTGCGCACAATAAACCTCGTACTGTCATCATAGGCTACGTCTTCGTAAGTTCCATTGACAGAAAACTAACAAGTACCCATTCGGCAAAGGGACAACAATCCCTTGCGTACCACCACTACAACAAGTATTATCTTTGAACTTTGTCTAGCCACGCAGAATTCCAAGAGATACAAACTTGGGCCGATGATCCTTTGGAAGATCTATCTGAAGATCTCTTTGACCGGTCTCATTTCGCAGACATGATCGCTAAAGCTCTTCTCGCCAAAAACGAAAAGCGGGCGACCATTATAGGCCTTACTGGCCCATGGGGATCTGGCAAGTCAACGATTGCGAACTTTGCCGTCTCAAATGTAAAGGATCAGGCAATAACAATGATCTTTGAACCATGGATGGTTAACAACACCGAAGCGCTCGTCAAGGAGTTTTTCGTAGAACTTGGTAAGTGCGTGTCCAGCTCAAAGGAAGTTGCCCCACCTGAGCTGAGAAAAAAGCTCTACTCTTACTCTGCGCAATGCATGGTTGCTCTGGCGCTCTCGGCTGATGCCTTAGAAATGATTGGGGTACCTCATGCCAGGAAAGCGGCCTGGGGATTTAAAGGTGTCCAGAAAGCCCTAGATGCCGCATCAAAGGGTTTGGAGAAGTTTGAAAAAACGAACACTCTCAGGGAAGCACGACAAGAACTATCCATTGAGCTATCTAAACTTGAAACTCCGATTGTGATTGTTGTTGACGATATTGACCGATTAAACTCGGATGAAGTAAGAGCCGTTTTCCAACTAATCAAAGCGTGCGCAGATTTCCCTAATCTGCGGTATTTGATCCCATACGATCCAGCACAGGTTCACCATGCTCTCAAAGAAGTGATTATTGACCCTGCTGCATTTATTGAAAAAATAGTCACTCATCCTTTTGATGTTCCGGAAATCACAACCAAGCAACAGGAACAGCTTGTCCATTCATATATGGGTTCATTCAACGTCAATGGACTTAGCGATAAACAACAAGTTCGACTAGTTCGAGTTTTGGATGAAGTTCTCGTCCCAGGGCTCACCAGTGCAAGGCAAATAAAGAGGTTCTTTAGAACATCTGCTGCGATACTTCCAAGCCTCGTCATTGACAACAATTGGAATGTTGACCTCGCGGACTTCCTCGCACTTGAATATATACGACAAAACCTGCCCGAATTGTATCGTTGCCTTCGAAACGAGAATTCACCGAACCCCGGAGGCCAAGTAGCACGAATGGTTTCTTACGGTGAATTGAACGAAGCGAACGAGAAGGCTAGAAGCGAAGCACTTGCCCAATCGTCTGATCCACGGACTGGTAAATTGTGCTCGCATGCACTTGAGATTCTTGCATCTGACATCTCTGACTCAAACGAAATCAGGGGGCAATGGTCTCCTTTGCATCATTCGGAAAGAAGGTTCTACTCACGTCACTATAAGCCTGTCTATCTTGGATTTGCCGCCGCGAGGGCTGCAATAAGCGAGTCAGAGTGGGTTCGACTCTTGGAAGAGTTGGACAGCAAAGGTGAATCGCGTTGGTTCATTGAAGAGATTGACGACCCTCGAAGGCTTCATTCTTGGAGCGAGGTTATTTCAGGTCGGGCAAGAGAGCTCTCAGTAAAGAATGCAACGACCCTTACCGCTATGCTTCTAGCGTGGGGGGAAAGGCAGGGCACCTTTAATCCAAAGGATGGAGGTCTAGTTTCTGACTGGGCATACAATTGTCATTTGATTTGTAGTTCTTGCATGCGAGTGGTTGCTCGGTTGAACAAGGCGAGTGCAATGCCCACTCTACTTGAAATTTTAAGATATTCAGATACCTTGGTGGCACCAGCGTCTTTCCTGGCCACGGAGTGGCTTCTAGCTTCTCGCACCGATCCTGATTGGTGCTCCAGGAACGAACTCAGTGAGGTTACATCCAACTATTCGAGATCTTTAGCCGAATTGTTATACTCTGGTTCAATCTGGGCTTTGCCGGACCCATTTCAGGCATTTGAAGCGTGGACGAAACTTTCGGGAGACTCGGAATATAGTTCGTGGTTGGAACGACTACGCAGCGATTCCAACGCCGCGATTAACTATTTCAACTATGTTCTGGGACCTGAGCACAGGGGAAGAATCCGGCTAGGAGTTAAATTAGCGGCTGATTCGCCAATTGTTCAGAGCGTTGTTCACCT
The DNA here is from genome assembly GCA_001898035.1 of Armatimonadetes bacterium 55-13. Classification (GTDB taxonomy): domain Bacteria; phylum Armatimonadota; class Fimbriimonadia; order Fimbriimonadales; family Fimbriimonadaceae; genus 55-13. The sequence continues at coordinate 1,844 of MKRX01000025.1, read as the reverse complement.
AATTCCAGAATTGCTAAATCCTGATGGCCAGCATGCTCTAAAACTAGTCATCGACAAACTCAAAGCGAGTGAACCAGATCCCCTAGATGAGTGAAGCTTGAAGTTGGATTTCAGGGCCAACTAAGTGAGCCACTGCAAACTGCCATAGCCTTACCCATAGCACTCCCCATCCCGAAACAAAAAAAGCCCGGAAGCAATGCGCTTCCGGGCTCTTTCTTTCTTAAGGGCTTTCGCTTACCAGCGACCGCCGCCGTAGCCGCCGCCACCGGATCGGCCACCACCGCCCGATCGACCGCCGCCGGAGCGACCGCCGCCGTAGCCGCCGCCACCACCCGAACGACCGCCGCCGCCGCCGCTTCGCTCTTCGCGAGGACGAGCTTCGTTCACGGTCAGGGTTCGACCGTCAACCTGGGCGCCGTTCTTGTCGGCAATCGCAGACTCCAACTGATCGGCATCCACGTCGATGAACGCGAAGCCGCGGCCCTCGATGATGCGAACGTTGGTAGCGCCATAAGCGCCAAAAGCTTCGCTCAGCGATTCTGCCGTAGCGGAGTAAGAAATGTTTCCTACGTAAAGTGTTTTATTAGCCATAACTGGCCTCCTATTGATGGGCTCGGAGCCCATCGAGATTTGTAACGTACTTGGCTTTCTTCGATCTCAATACAAATCTCGCGGAAGCGGACTTTGGCTGGAGAAGGGATCCGTACAAGGCGTAGACATGCTTATAATACCGACTTTCGGCAATCTCTCGCCGAAATCTTGTAGAAGATAGGGATATTGGCAGCAAAACGGTCCGGAGGGACTCCCCACCGGACCGTTGGTCTTCTTACTCTGAGCGAACGCTTACCAGCGACCGCCGCCGTAGCCGCCGCCACCGGATCGGCCACCGCCGCCCGAACGACCGCCACCCGATCGACCACCGCCGTAGCCTCCGCCACCGCCCGATCGGCCGCCGCCGTAGCCACCGCCACCGCCGCCGCTTCGAGGACCTCGATCCTCTCGGGGACGAGCCTCATTGACGGTCAGGTTGCGACCCTCAAGCTGAGCGCCGTTCTTATCCGCGATCGCCGCTTCCATCTTGTCGGCATCGACGTCGACGAACGCGAAACCGCGACCCTCGATGATGCGAACATTGGTGGCGCCGTACTCTGCGAATGCCTGCGAGAGTGACTCCTCCGTGCTGGAGTAGGAAATATTGCCGACGTAAAGTGTTTTGTTAGCCAAATCAGGCCTCCATAAAAGCGGGCACAAACCCGCCGAGTTTCGTAACGTGCATTGGCTTTCTTCGATCTCGATACAAAACTCGCGGACGCGGATTCTGGCTGAGAAGGGATCCGTTCAAGGCCGTAACTCTATAAGTTTACTGGAAGGCTCATGATTTGCGTGAAAAAATCTTTTTCCTAGGACAAAAACGAAACCGAAGTAAGGATGAGGACCTTACTCGGGCTTGTCTGAGTGAGCCATTTTCTCCCCCTTGTCAGGATGGCTCCGAATCTCCTCGTCTGGATATAGCTCCTGCTTATCCTCCGGTTCCAAACGATCCGGCGGATGCGTATCCCGCTCCGTCTTCTCTTCCAACTTCTCCACGTCTTCTTCAGGAATCAACTTTTCGATTCTCATTGAGAAAACCTCCTTTGAAATTAGTGGACGACAAAAACCCAACCAGGGAACATTCACGTCCAGGCAACCCTGCCCCCCAGTTCCAATCCCGCAATTTTTTCGTTCCAAGCGACGGTCCTACCGTCGTACGCGCGATGACCAAACAGAGCGCGCTCACGTCAGGAGGACTGACGCCTACATTGCGCCCTGTGTTTATTCACGCGTTATGGATACAGAGCGAAATG
>MKRX01000024.1 GCA_001898035.1 Armatimonadetes bacterium 55-13 | reverse complement strand
GAGCGAGTTCTTTGTAAGCCCAGTGGTTCTCGGGAACGTCCGGGAAGTTGTCTTGAGCGACGGCCGGCATAACCACGGCAGCGCCAAGAACGAGTGTAAGTGCGTATTTAGCAGTTCGCTTCATGCGTTACTCCTTCGTATCAAAGGATCAATCACATGAGACGCAGAGAACGGGAGCGACCATGAAGCCAGCTCCAACCCATAACATTTCCTATGTTTCCTATGAGTCTTTGCTGCCCTTGTCTGGCCTCAACGCTCTCAGGTTCGCCTCTTGCGATCTTTCCTCCGGCAATTATATGAGGTTGAGGCGACTAAATGAAAGCCCAAACCGTGAAATTATTGCAATTTCTTTAATCGAGGCTGCCATTAAGGGCGACTTTGAGCATGTGATCAAAGGCGCGATCCGGCATCGGACGAGGGCCATCGAGGAGTTTGGCAACCAAAATGACCTTCGCAATTCGCTCCAGAGTCTCCATCCTGTTGTAGGCATCGACGATGTCTTTTCCCATCACAGCGGCTCCGTGATGACTGATCAGGAAGGTCTTATGATCCTCTAGCAATGATTCAATCGCGTCGGGGACTTCTTCCGTACCTGGCATCGCAAAAGGCACAATGGCAACGCTACCAAGTACGTAGGCAGACTCGGGCAAAAGATTATCTGGAATTTCTTCTCCGGCTAGCGCGAACCCGGTTGCCGTGGGAGGGTGAGCATGGACGACCGCCATGCAATCTGCTCGCTTGGCATACATTCTCAGATGCAGCTTGATTTCGGTTGATGGCTTCCCTTCGCCCACAGGATTGCCGTGGTTATCGATCACAACCAATTCGTCTGGCTTGAGGTGCCCCAGGCTCGTTCCTGCGGGGGTGCAAAGGATTTGTCGAGTATTGAGCCGAAGCGAAAGATTTCCTTCCGTTGCGCCTACCAAGTTTCTTTGCCATAGGCGACGTCCAATCTCACACATCGCCGCGCGCTGCTGCAAGTCCTTCATCCGCCGGGATTATGGCACTGTTAACGGGTCGGGTGAGGAGACTCAGTTCAGATCCGTTGGAGGAAGGGGGATCAAACGGTAAGCGGCCCAAACCGGGGGCGCATCCCTTCCCATCCGGTCGAACGGGAATGGCCGGTTCTCTTCTTCAATAAGATCGCGCACGATATCCGCGATCGCCGCTAAGAACCTCACATCTTCGTTCGGCGACGCGTCGAGCACCGAGACGCTCGCGTCTGCCTGCTTTTCCGCGTATTCCATAAAGAAATACTACGTTTGCTTTTCGAAAAACTCTACGGCAAATGTCGCATCAATTTGTATATTTCAGTGATTTAACGATTAATTACCAATGCACAGATAAACGACAAATGAACAGGATGTGTCGTTTCCCTTACTACTCCACCGCGAAGGACAATAACCATTAGAAAAGGCTCTCTGGACGTTTGCCCAGAGAGCCTTTGTTGACGGAAGTCTACTCGCCTTCCCCGCCGCCGAACGGCGACGAGTAGTTCGGTGGTTCCTTGGTAATCCAGACATCGTGAGGATGACTTTCTCGCAGGCTGGCGCTGGTGATTTTCATAAATTCCGCGTTCTCGCGAAGATCGGCAAGAGATCCAGCGCCGACATATCCCATACCAGACTTAAGGCCACCGACCAATTGGGCCATTGTGTCGGCAATCGGGCCCTTGAACGGAACACGTCCTTCCACGCCCTCCGGAACGATGACGCCCCCGGCTTCCTTCACCTGCATGTAGCGGTCAGAAGAGCCTTGTTTCATCGCAGAGATAGAACCCATTCCTCGGTAGACCTTGTAGGCGCGATTCCGATAGATCTCCAGTTCACCGGGCGACTCTTCGCAACCGGCAAACATATTGCCCATCATCACACTGCTCGCTCCAGCGGCGAGACACTTTACGATGTCGCCAGAACTTCGTATTCCGCCGTCGGCGATCGTGGGTATTCCAAGTTTGAGCGCTTCCTCACAGCAATCCATAACTGCGGTAAGTTGGGGAACGCCGACTCCAGCAACCACTCGAGTGGTACAGATCGATCCAGCGCCGATCCCTAGACGAAGGCCGTCTGCGCCAAGGTCGTAGAGTTCACGGACACCTTCTTTGGTCGCGACGTTTCCTGCGATCACTTTGAGGTCCGGCAACTTCTCTTTGAGCATCTTCACGCAGTCCATGACGCCTTTGGAATGTCCGTGAGCGGCATCGATCACGATGAAGTCGACCCCCGCGTCGAACAGGGCTTTCGCTCGTTCATACGGTTGTCGGAGGGCGCCAATGGCAGCGCCAACGACGAGTCGCCCCTGGCTGTCTTTGGTAGCGTTTGGATGACGCTGCACCTTTAAGATGTCCTTGATAGTGATCAAGCCCTTCAAGATGCCCTTTTCGTCGACGATGGGAAGTTTCTCGATGCGGTGCTCGGCTAATTTCTCCTGAGCTTGTTCAAGGGTAGTTCCCACGGCGCCCGTGACCATATCTCGACTGGTCATTCGGCTGTGGATCGGCTTGGAATAGTCGGACTCGAAGCGAATATCGCGGTTCGTGAGAATGCCGACTAGCCTCCCTTCCTCGTCCACGATTGGGACGCCGGAAATATGGAAGTGCGCCATCAGGTTTACGGCGTCTTGGATGGTTTCGTTGGGTCCAAGTTTGAACGGATTGGTGATAACACCGCTCTCAGATCTCTTGACTCGGTCGACCTGCTCGGCTTGTTGCTCGATGGTCATATTTCGATGAAGAACGCCAACGCCTCCCTCTCGCGCCATTGCGATGGCTAGTCTTGCATCGGTTACGGTGTCCATGGGAGCGGACACGATGGGAATTTTCAGCTTTATGCCGGGGAGGAACGGGGTCGAGGTGTCTGCCTCACTAGGCAGGACTTGGGTTTTTTTAGGGATCAGTAGTACGTCGTCGAAGCTAAGTCCTTCGCGAAAAGCTGGCATGCGGGCTCCTTACTTTTCAATTGATTATGGCTTACGGCAAGGGTCGGAATCGAGGGGACATGGGACCTAGCCAAAGAATACGGTGATCCATGGGGCCGATCTTTTCGTTTAAGCCTCTTAGTGGTAGGCGTATTGAAAGGTGGGATGTTTAAGTTCTTGGTTTATGTAGCGATAGGAGCAGGCCTCATCGGCGCCTACTCGCAGTTGAACCCCCAAGCCTTCGTCGTGGTTCCTTCCACACGAGATTCACGCCTGGAAGGCGACTGGTACGGTCAACGCCACGGATACTACAATCACTATCGACTCGACGACGACGGAAAAGGCAAGCTTTGGACAACGGGGCGTGACCCCCGAGACTTACGTTGGGGTACGGACAGCGGAACCTTGCGTATGCGCTACGAGCACTCCAACGGGTGGCGGGCGCCGGAATTTCAATTCAGTCTGTCTAACGATGGACAAACGCTCTACCTCAAGACGGAATTCGATGCAAATCCCATTGAGATGAAGCGAACGCCCCCTCAGCGCGCCTGGCTGGAATAGTTGCTTTTTGCAGAACTCTGGCCGGCCCCGTCCTCATCAAAAGGCCGATTCCGCACCGCCGAACGACCTTCCTCCCTTGAAACTACTCACGCGACAGGTCGTCCCAATATATAGAGGTTTTTACGCTTATGCTTAGCTTACTTGCCGTCACAGCGCTCGCCTTGGTTAAATTTCCAGGGGGAACGCCCAACGAGTTTGCCGACTCGATCGTCGATTCCACGAAGCAGAACGCGATCATTGTTCAAGGCGATGCCGCGATGGTGGACGACTGTGAATACGAGCCCGCCGACTTTAACGAGATGGCTCGGTTGATCCGCAACCAAACGGACTTGATGATCTTGCCTGGGTTGGACATGGTGCTGAGCGATGGCATGCTTTCGCAAAAGTTGGTCACGGCGACCCAACCCACACGAATTATCCGCCGTCGCTCCCGAGGTAATCAGCAGGTTCTGGGATCAAATAGTGGAGATAAGGAGGCCGTTAAGCCGCTATCCCTCTCTGCGGTGGAACTTCAACCCACGGCGATCAAGGACGGCAAGATCACTTTTGCGACCAAAAAGCAGGAACGATTAGACCTTAGTTCGCTGCAAAAGCTGCTCAGCCAACCGCTTGATATTCATTGGATATACAAGGATGCCACGGTCTGCTTGAACGTAACCGACATGCCGGAAGAGACTTTCCTCAAGTGGATGGCAAAAGGCATCGGAGCGCGATTTGTACAAGGATCGAAGGGATTCTCCTTTGCATTAAACGCCGAGGAGATCAAAAAGCGAGCCCTGGCCACCTTGAACGCTCAGAAGGATAGTGAGGATGCGAAAGTCGCTGACGCGGTTACCGCTCGGAAGCGACTCTTCCAAATCGCCTGTCTAAATGGCATTTCCTCCGGCCAATTGGCCACCGCCCTGGCTACCCCCGGAGGTCAAGTGAGGATTGAACTCAACCAAAGAAGTCCATTGACCCGAACAGCGGTGACCTATGTTCAAGATCTAGAAAAGCTTCAAATGCAGGGCGTGCAGCAAGGGCGAGGGCAACGAAACGTCGTTAGCGTGATGCGGCGACTGGACAGTTCTCGGCCCGTCTATTTAACGATGGATGCCCAATTCCAGGTGTCACTGGAGATCCCTATTGTCGACAATCGAGGACGGCCCGCCGGAACGATTCGATTTTAGGTTGCATAGGTGGAATGGGATAGGTACAGTTGGCCATGGCTGACATTCACGCCTGGGTTACCACGGCCAATGGGTTCGACGGATTCCGCGTTGTTCGCGGATTGGGAGTTGTTCGGGGCATCACGGTTCGCTCGCGTTCCGCAATAGGCAACCTGGGAGCCAGTTTGCAAACGCTCGTCGGCGGCAACATCACGCTCTACACGGAACTGGCTGAGACCGCTCGCCGAGAAGCCTATGAGCTGATGATCCAGCATGCGGGGCAGATGGGCGCGAATGCGATTATCGCCATGCGCTACGATGCCAACGAGATAGCCCAAGGAGTGACCGAAGTTTTGGCCTACGGCACCGCCGTTATCATCGAACCGGTTCAAGCGGGTCGCCCTTAGGTTCTCAGAAGGAATTTGATGTTGCTTTCACTCTTGGCGCTGATTGGAACCGTCACCTTTTCGGGGGGCAACATCAACGATCTTGCGAAGACGATGGCCGAAGCGACCGGTCAGAACGTGGTCATTTTTCAAAGTTTCACGGACCAAGTGAAAGCCGTAACCTTTGATCCTGGGGACCTCACATCCATGGCAAGAGCCATCCGCGCTAAGACGGGACTCTCCATCGCACCGGGGGTGGAGTTGGCTCTGAGTGATGGCTACATTACGCCGGAAAGAGTTCGGCCGATCACGTCGAGATTTCCAGTCGAATATGTGGAGCTACCCCGAACCGCCTTTGTTGACCACAAGATCACTTTTCGTACCGAAAAAAGTGAGCGGCTAAACATTGGCGCCCTCGCTAGAGCGCCTTTTGGCAAACCGCTCACCGTGCACTGGATCTATGATCGGTCGCCCGTTGCAATTCAGGCAAACGAGATGCCTGAGCGAGATTTCCTTTCTCACCTTGCCAAGGCCCTGGGCGCCCGGCTTATTGATAGTCCGAAAGAATATCGTCTTGATTTCGACCCCCTCGAATTCAAAAAACGGGCGACGAACCGCATTCTCAATTGGCCGGACATATGGATCCCAGAAGGGGACAGCGAGGATTATCACCCTCGCCAAGCCTTCGCAATGATTGGAGCAATTGTTAATCAGATGCGCAGTGAAGACCTCATCGAGACTTTTCGAAAACCGGATTCCAAGACAACGTTTCGTGTCAACAAAAATAAGGCGATTCAAGATGCTTTCTCGACCTCGCTAGGTCGGCAACTGCAAGACGATGGACGGACGGTAAATTCTCCCCGCGGAAACCTTGATCTCTTTGGTATCTTCCAAGCGCAGCAAGGACTGGAGGTAACCATGACAGCTCAGTTCTCGACTAAGGTCCGCCTGACTTACCACGATCCCTCGCTCCAGGGCGAAGGAACGATCGAAGTCGGATATTCACCTTTGCCAGGGTCTTAAACAATCCTGGGAACCCCGTCAGGTGCGACATCCTCTAACGGGTTGAGGTAACAACTTGCCATGCAATATCGCTCCCTTGGCCGAACTGGCGTTCAGGTTTCCGTCGCGTGTCTCGGAACGATGACCTTTGGGTGGGACCCCGACGACTGGGGCTCCCGAGAAGAAGACTCGATTCGAATCGCCCACAAGGCTATCGACCTTGGAATCAACTTTTTCGATACCGCCGACGTTTATGCTCGCGGCCTCAGCGAAACCATCGTTGGCAAGTCGCTTCAAGGCAAGCGTGACAAGATCGTTTTGGCGACCAAGTGTCACGGAAAGATGGACGATCAGGACCCGAATGCATGGGGTAACAGCTATCGCCACGTGATCGAGGCTTGCGAGGCTTCGCTGAAGAGACTGGGAACGGACTACATCGACCTCTATCAAATCCATCGTCCACAGCCTTCAATTCCCATCGATGAGACCTTGCGAGCGATGGAAGACTTGAGTCGGGCGGGAAAAATACGCTACGCCGGTTGCTCCACCTTTGCCGCTTGGCAAGTTTGCGAGGCTCATTACGTGGCCAAGGAATTAGGCTGCCGGGGTTTTGTGAGCGAGCAGCCACCCTACAACCTGATGGACCGACGAGTGGAAAGGGAGCTACTTCCTTTTTGCCGCACCTACGATTACGCCGTCATCCCCTGGTCTCCGTTGGCCGGCGGCATGCTCAGTGGGAAATATCTAGACGATAAGACGAAGAATGGTCGGTATAGCAAAAGCGATCCGGCGGGACGACTCAAGCAGATCCCCAAGGCTCGTTTGCAACGATTGAAGGTACTCGCAGAGCGAAACGACATGACGTTAGCCACGATGAGTCTGGCGTGGGTGGCCTCCCAACCCGGTGTCACCAGTCCGATCATCGGGGCAAGAAGCGAGAAGCAGCTTGAGGAATCAGCTGCGGCCTGCCAAATTGAGCTTTCCGAGAAGATCCTCAAGCAGATCGACGCGATCATCGAGCCGGGATCTCACTATGTGGACTACTATTCGGCCAAATTTGGCCCGAATGCGCGACCTCGTTAATCATTAAGTCAACCCTGTGGACGATGGCAGGCGACTTCTTAATCGGAGCAAATGCGGGGATGACGTCGTCCAACTGCTTGACTATGAAAGCCCGCGCTTTGGTGGCCGAGTTTATCGGAACCTTCGCCTTGGTGTTTGTCGTGTTTCTGACGGTGACGAACTTCACCGGAAACCCCGTCCAACTGCTGGCGGTTGCGCTGGTGGTTGGCCTCGAAATCATGATTATGGGAACCGCTTTCGGTCCCATAAGCGGCGGCCATCTCAACCCCTCGGTTACGTTCGGCATGCTGGTGGCACGCAAAGTCGATCTGGCGACGGGCATCGCCTACATCATTTCGCAGTGCCTTGGAGGCATTGTTGCGGTTTTCATCGCCTCGTACCTGTTGGGGCCAAACAGTGAAGCTGCGCGTACGGCCGTTTCCATCAATTGGGGTTCAGGCGTCGATGCGACTCGCGCCATTTTGGCCGAGGCGGTGGCGACCTTCTTCTTCCTGATCGCAATCTTTATGACGGCCGTTGATTCGCGCGCCCCAAAAGTTGGAGGGCTGTATTTGGGGCTGACCCTTACGATTGGAATTCTTGCCATTGGCCCCATTTCCGGGGGAGCAATCAACCCGGCGGTGGGACTAGGTATGACCGTGGGCAGCAACCACTGGGCAACCGCCTTATCGTGGAGCGTTGGCCCGTTACTGGGCGCTGGCTTGGCCGGCCTTCTCTATTCGGGAATGTTAGAGAAGCAAGAAGCGTAAATTCTGAGAGTCGCCTCGCCAATACTTAAGGCGAGGCGATCCCATTTTAGGTAACCTCTATTAATAGGGCATGGAGTTCGCCCTACACAAGAACCGCCCAAAGACGGGCTGATGACTCCTACGGTGGCTTTGCCGTAGGTTTTCATGCCTGAAGGTCCTGGCCGCCGCGATGGTGGCAGATGAATAGTAGGACTAATCAGGATCTCAAGAAACGGAATCGACTGCGGCAGCAATTTGGCCTTGCCCTCACCTTTGGCAAATGGACCATCTTAGGCGCTTGGGTCGGGGTACTGGCGGGGTTGGCGTCCGCGCTCTTCCTGTGGGCGTTTAACTCAGCAACGGCTTACCGTGGGACTCACCCGTGGCTTTTGTATCTCCTTCCCCTTGCTGGCGTTGCAATTGCGTTTCTCTACACCCGGTACGGCAAAGAGGTGGCGGGCGGGAATAACTTGATCCTCGACCGGATTCATGACCCGAGCGCGGTGATTCCGTTCCGCATGGCCCCGATGATCCTGATCACCACCGTCGTGACCCACCTCTTCGGCGGATCGGCGGGCCGTGAGGGATCAGCGGTTCAGATGGCTGGAACCTTGGCCAATATGACGGTTGGGCCGCTCAAGATGTCCAAGGAGGACCACCGCATCTTGCTGATGACGGGAATTGCGGCGGGGTTTGGGTCGGTGTTTGGGACGCCGTTGGCCGGGGCCATCTTCGGGCTCGAGGTCTTGTCCATTGGGCGCATCCGGTACGACGCCCTCATCCCCTGCCTGGTTGGAAGCATCGTGGGAGACATCGTTTGCCGAGGCGTGGGCATCACGCACCACCACTACGACGCGGCGGTTAGTTTTACATTGACGCCGACGATTTTCTTCTCCGTTCTGCTGGTCGGGGCCCTGTTTGCGGGGGCGAGCGCCCTCTTTGCCGAGATGACGCACGCCCTCCAGCACGTGGGCAAAAGCCTGAGGTACTCAACTTACCTACGCCCCATGATCGGGGGAGCTATTGTCATTGCTCTCACTCTCATTGCGGGGAGTCAGATCTACAATGGACTAGGGTTGGAACTGATCGAAAAATCGTTTAGTCTTCCGGCTCAATCCCCCTCCGTCTTCTTGATTAAGATTATCTTTACCGCGATCACACTCGGATTCGGTTTTAAAGGTGGAGAGGTCACCCCCCTATTCTGTATAGGTGCCACACTTGGTAGCGCCTTTGCCGGGTTTACTAATCAAGATCCCGCCCTTTATGCTGCGCTGGGTTTTGTCGCGGTCTTTGCCGGGGCGGCGAATACGCCGTTAGCTTGCACGATTATGGGAATTGAACTCTTTGGATCTCATTTGGCGGTACCGATTGCCATGGCGTGTGTGGTCGCCTATATCCTCAGCGGACATCGTGGGATTTATTCGTCGCAACGGATCGATCAGCCCAAGTCGTATGCATCGAAGTTTGACGAAGACACCACCTTAAAAGGGGTTTGGGAAAGAAGGAATCGGATTAGGAGTCGATATTTGGCAGTTAGGAAGAGCGACTCGTGATGGGTGACTAGCGATTCGTATTCTTTAACTTTGTGATGAAACTAAATCACCATTAGTTCCACTGTGAGGAGCAGGCATCCTGATGGTGTGGGCTGCCAATGTTAGCGTTTGGTAAAGAAGAAAGAAATTTTGAGAATTTTTCCTCAACCTCTTGCATTTGGTGCAAAGCCTCGTGGAATACTTCCCTCCCTGCCACCACGGCAGAAACAAGACTCATGCAAGAACTTGGAGATACCACCGGCCTTCGTTGCCGGCGGCATAAAAATATTCGAAGTAGCATAGCCTGAGCCCGTTCCCTTGAACGGACGCCCAGGTGACGACGACAACCTGGGCGGAAAGAGATTTCCCCTTTTACAAATTTTGCCTTTGGGCCGACGGTTTTGCGTTATCGGCTCATTAAGCGACTCTGACTCCGGGTCACGACCGGAAACGCCAGCGCCCATGTGTTTGGGCCTTTGGGATTCGTCCCTCTGCGGAGCGCTACGCAGGGCTTCCCTTGCCCAAAGGCTAAGACCTTATTACGTTTTTCGGGCCGAAGCCTTTTGGTTACCGGCTCATAACCGGCAGGTTGCGGGTTCAAGTCCCGCCCGGTCCTTTGCCCAAAGGATCGGTAGCTCAATGGTAGAGCAGCTTACCGATGGGCGTCACTTGCCCGAAAAACGAAGGATTGACCGGATGGCTATTTGTCGATAGAGCGGCAAACGACCGTCCAAAACGCATTTGCTTTCGGGCCGTCGAGCCTGGGTTATCGCTTAAGATGCGGGAGTTTGTGGGTTCGAGTCCCACCTGAATTCGTCGAAAGACGGAGCAGTGGCCAAATTGGTAAAGGCGCCTCAATACACCCAGTCTCATCCCTTGTCCGAGAGGTAAATGCGCGAAATGACTCGAGATTTCGGGCCGATGTATGTGGGTTACCCTATCACGGAGGAGGCCGTAGGTTCAAATCCTACGCCGGCACTTTGCCCAAAGCGCCGGATAGCTCAGTGGTTAGAGCGCCTTAAAACATCCACTGCGCCCCTTGCCCGAAATCTCGATTCAGGCGAAAGAGCTTTTGGGGCTGTGGCCGAAAGGACAGGCGCCGAAAAACGGATTGCGGTTCCCACGTGGGAGCCCCGGGCGCCGGTCAGGGACCCAGAGACGCGTTGCGTTGTTCACCTTGATGTCGGTGCGGACGGCAGGTTGCAGAGGCACCGAAAGGGCGGTAAAGCCCGAGACGGGGGAGGTTCCCGTCCGTGAAATTCGGTAGGGAAGCGGGTTATCCGATAAGTCGTCGTCGGGGTTATGCGGGTTCGAATCCCGTCAGCTCCACCAAGATTTTTCGCCACGGAAGCAAAATTTCATATCGTTTTTGTTCGGGCCGAAGGCGTAGGGTTCTCCACTTTTAATGGCTACCCCCTGCGCTAGTTCCTTGCCCGAACGCTCCGAAATCCGTTAGGGCCGGAGAGGCTGGGTTAACCCTTGGCTCAAATCCAAACCTACCCCCAGGCTCATCCCTTGCCCTAACGATTCGATTTTTCTGGGCCGAAGCGTTGGCTTACCTACCTCAAGGTTCGCGGGTTCGAATCCCGCAACTCCCTTCGGGGAGTTTGGACGAGTGGCCAAAGTCACCGTATCGCCAGCGCACGCCTCGCCCAGAGATCAAGGTTTTCGGGCCGAAGTTTTGGTTCATCCGGTTAAGCCCATTTAGGGCCAGCAGGTTCGAACCCTGCGGAGGACCGCAAGGTCCTTCAAGACCAGAACACAACTTGCCCGGAATCTACAACTACAGATCGCCTGGGGCATCCCAGGCGATCCATTCGACATGAGGGAAGGCATTCCTTCCCCGCCCCGCTCCGTGAGGAGCAGGACTGGAAAGAGGTGATGAACATGAAGTTCACAAAGCACTGGAACGTAAAGAAGACTGCGCAAAACATGGCCATCCCGGGTTCGGGACAGGTGGCAAACTCCGCCGGCGGCTTTGCTTGGGAAATCACTCCTTGGCAAAGGTTGGATCGGTTCCTGGTTCTGGGAACCGAGGGCGGAAGCTATTACATTTCCGAACAAAAGCTGACCGAAGCCAATGCAATAACGCTCGTTTCGCTGATCAAATCCGACGGCGAAAAGGTAGTGGCTCGTATTGTCGAAATCAGTGATTCGGGACGCGCACCGAAGAACGACCCCGCAATTTTTGCTCTCGCGCTGGCCGCCGCTTATGGCGATGTTCCCACGCGACAAGCAGCCTTTGCGGCGGTTCCGAAAGTCTGTCGAACCGGTACTCACCTCTTCCAATTCGTCGCCGAAGCGGAGGGCGTAAGAGGCTGGGGACGCGGAATGCGCAAGGCAATTCAGCGTTGGTACAACCAGACGCCAATCGACGACTTGACCTATCAAGCCATCAAGTACCAGCAGCGTGGAGGGTGGTCGCACCGCGACTTACTCCGCTTGGCTCACCCCAAGCCGCTGACGGTAGAGCACAAGGCGCTTTATAAGTGGATTGTGGATGGCGAGGTCACGGCGGAGAACGCGCGTTTGCAGGCCTTCGAACAGTTGAAGACCACTCGTAACGTCAAGCAGGCGGTTCGTTTGATCACCGATCATCGGATGCCGCGCGAAGTCGTGCCGACGGAGCTTTTGACGGAAGCGAAGATCTGGGAAGCGTTGATGGAGAGCATGCCGATGACGGCGATGGTTCGCAACTTGGCGAACATGACCCGCGTTGGATTGCTCCAGATGAAGTCAGCGGCGACGAAGAAGGTGGTGGAGCAATTGAGCAACCCCGACCGTTTGAAGCGCTCGCGTATTCATCCCATCGCGTTGCTGTTGGCTCACGCGACCTACTCGGTAGGTCGCGGAATGCGCGGACAGAACACTTGGGCGCCGATTCCAAGCATCGTCGATGCGTTGGAGGAAGCGTTCTACAAGGCGTTCGAGTTCGTGGAGCCAACGGAGAATCGTTACTTGCTGGGCCTCGACGTATCGGGATCGATGTCGATGTGCACGGTCGCCGGAACTCCGCTGTCCGCTTGCGCGGCTTCGACGGCGATGGCGATGGTGACGATGCAGACCGAGCCGTACTGTATGCCAATGGCGTTTGCCGACCAGTTCCGTGCGATTCCCTTGACGAAGCGCATGAGACTCTCGGACGCGATGTTGCATACGCAGGCGGTCAACTTCGGCGGAACGGACTGCGCACTCCCCATGGAGTACGCCAGGAAGCATAAGCTGGAGATCGATACGTTCGTGGTCTACACGGACAACGAGACGTGGTCGGGACGCATCCACCCGGCTCAGGCATTGATGGAATACCGTCAAGCGACGGGAATTCCGGCGAAGCTGGTGGTCATGGGAATGTGCTCAAACGGATTCAGCATCGCGAATCCGGCCGACCCCGGAATGTTGGACGTCGTGGGATTCGACGCGTCCGTGCCGCAAGCCCTGCGCGAGTTCGTTCTCTCGTAGGAGGAACCCCCGCCTCAACATTGAGGCGGGGGCCATATGTCATTAAGCAAAGCGTCGTGACTTCTCTTCGTGAGCGCTTTCGGTTACATCCCGAACCCATTGAACGAATTCCCCGGGAGGAAGTGGCTTTTCAAAGTAGTAGCCTTGGGCCATATTGCAGCCAAGGGCTCGCAAGAAGACCACTTGATCTTCCTCCTCAAGGCCTTCGGCCGTCGTGTCGAGCTTCATCGATTTTGAAAGCATGATGACGGCAGCCACGATAGCCTCCGCTTCTTCTTCCTTGCCCAGACGACTGATAAATGCTCGGTCCAGTTTGACGGTATCGACGGGGAAGGAGCTCAAGCTCGACATGGAAGAATAACCCGTTCCAAAGTCGTCAACCGCAAGTTTGATCCCGAGATCACGCAGTTTGTGAAGTTTGGCCGATACATCCTCAACGTCATTCATGAGAATGCTCTCAGTGATCTCAAGTTTCAAGGCGCTTGGATCTAGGTCGACTTCTTCGAGGATGCCCGCAATCTTCTTGACCACGTCTTGACGCTGCAACTGCTTACCCGAGAGATTTACACTAATCGACTTCGGGGCATCGTTTCTTAGCACGGCTTGCCACTGCTTCATCTGTAAACACGCTTGGCGGAGCACCCATTCGCCGATGGGAACAATGAGCCCCGTCTCTTCTGCAATGGGGACAAATTGGTCGGGTGAAACAAGTCCCTTTACGGGATGCTCCCACCGGACCAAGGCTTCCGCCCCGCATACGAGCCACGAATTCAGGTCCACAATCGGCTGATAGAGAAGACGAAATTCGTTTCGATCGAGAGCCTGTCTCAAGCCCATTTCCAGTTCCATCCGCTGGACGGCTTGAGCGTTCATCTGGCTATCGAAGAGAACGTAGTGCGCCTTGCCATTTTCCTTTGCGTGATACATGGCGGTATCCGCATCCCTTAGGAGGCTATCGGCCGTAGCTTCACCGTTGGTGGAGTAAGCGATTCCAATACTTGAACTGGCAACGACTTCGCCGTAGTCCAACGCCAAAGGCTGACGTAACGCGTCGACGATTCGCTCAGCGGCGTTGATCGCGTTTTCTGGACAGACAAGTTCCTCCAACAGAATGGTGAATTCATCGCCACCCAACCGGGCAACGGTGTCTTCGGGCCTAACGCAGCTCTTCAATCGTTCCGCGATAGCGATCAGGAATCGGTCTCCTGCCTGGTGCCCGAGACTGTCGTTAATGACCTTAAAGTTGTCGAGGTCGAGGAAGATGACGGCAACGCCTTCTTGGTGTCGCCGGGCTCTGGCTTGGGCAATTTCTAGTCGGTCGAGGAACAAAGAGCGATTCGGTAATCCCGTGAGCGCATCGTGAAATGCCTGATGCTTAATCTGGAGTTCAAGATTCTTTCGGTGTGAAATATCTACCACGGAGGCCAAGACCTGCACCCCCTCGGGCGTATCGAGGCGATTTAAGCCCACTTCGACGGAAAATTCGCTCCCGTCTTTGCGCAATCCGGGAAGGTCTCTTCCCTCTCCCATTACGCCGTCTGTCACGTGCTGGAAGAAATGTTCACGAAAGTCTACGTGGTGGCTCCGATACCTCTCCGGAATGAGGATTTCAACGGACTGCCCCAGTAGTTCGTTTCGTGAATAGCCAAACAGCTCCTCGACTCGAGTGTTTACCAGGCGAATGATTCCGTCCGCGCTGAGGATCAGCATTCCGTTGGGGGCTGATTCAACCACCAGTCGAAACTGATCTTCAGCCAGATGCCGGTCAGTATTGTCCATCTGGATTCCCGCCAGTCGGGTGGGCTTTCCATCGGCGTCTCTCCCCATTACCTGACCGGTTACCAGGACCCAAATCCAGGTATTTCCCTTCGTTCGGGCACGATATTCCATTCGGAAAACATCGGAGCCGCGCTGGAACTGAGTCTCCCATATCTGCATGACGGACTCGAGGTCGTCGGGGTGAATCAGCTTCTCCCATACGTCTTGAGTCAGAGCAAATTCGTTCACTTCGTATCCGAGCATCTCGTACCATCGCTCATTGCAGATAGTGAGACCGGAAACAGGATCGTAATCCCAAGTTCCTAATTCGGCGGCTTCGATGGCCAACCGAAGTCGATCTTCACTGGCCCGTCTCGCCGATTCGGAACGACGATACGATCTCTCTGTGCGATGAGCTATCACGAAGTTGCTGCACGTCATGAGCAGCGGCTCAAGAAACTTGACCAGTTCTTCGTCGTAACCTTCGGGCCGGTTCGCGATCCCGGCCATGCCGATCAGTTGCTCTCCAGCAAAGATAGGAATACCCAAGTAAGCATTCAGCGGCGGGTGGCCAGATGGGAGACCACCCCTTCTGGAGTCATTCGCAGGGTCGTTTGAAATGACGACCTTGCCCGTTCGCAGCGTATCGCCGAAGAGCGTCTCAAGGTTGTGGAATTCCAACCCGGCGCGATAATTTTGTTCGTAGAATGACTGCGTCTCCTCATTCCACGCGATATTGGTAATAGCGAGCGACTTCAGATAGGGAGCACCCTCAGGGGTTCTATGAACTTCACCAATGAAGCCATAGTTGCTGTCCGTCACCTTAAGCAAGATATCTAGGAGGTCGACAAATGCTTCGCGCGGGTCGCCAGAGGCAATGAATTTTGCCTGCGTTTCCCCAATGCTCTTCAGCAGGAAGAGAGCGTTCTCTAGCTGCTTTTCACCACAACCAACCCGATGAGACGATCTTGCGGGTGCCTTCTTCTGCGAGGCGCCGCTGAATTCGCACATATACCAATTGGCTTGTTCCACATCTGGCCGTCAAACATACGAGGCGGACGAAAATTATGTTTGCTCGTACCGGTCGCCCGGTTTCCGATGAAAGTCGTTGATCCTTCACCTTTCAATCGCCATAATGGCGGCGATGGGGATGAGCAAGAATCGCCTGGAAGCATTCTCGGATGGCGTCATCGCCATTATCGTTACGATCATGGTCTTGGAACTTAAGATTCCACACGAATCAAGTTGGCTCGCTCTTGCTCCGCTGATCCCCAAGCTCTTGGGCTACCTCCTTAGCTTCGTCATCGTTGCCATTATGTGGGTGAACCACCACCATGTCATGCATCCGGTGGAGTCTGTGGATAACCGACTGCTGTGGGCAAACAACGTTATGTTGTTCTGGATGTCGCTCATCCCTTTCGCAACTGGATACATGAGTGAACATTATTTGTCGCCCGAGCCTGTCGCCGTATATGGCATCGACATGACGCTCTGTGGGCTGTCGTTCACTTGCTTTAGGCTGGCGGCGGGGAAACGTTATCCACGGTCAAAGACGTCTCAGCCTCTGACTTTCAAAGACATATCCTCGTCCATTCTGTATCTGGCTTCCATCCCTCTTGCGTTTGTTTCGACCTATGTGTCGTTCGCGATCTTCGCTGGGGTCGCGCTCCGGTATCTGTTGCCAAAGCCCGAGAAGCAAGAAAACCCCGGAGCGTAAACGCTCCGGGGTTTGATTCAGCATGGGGAGCTAGTCGCCTAGCCGCCGCAAGCGGGATGAGCGCCGTCCGCATCGGTCGTCCAGAGACAAATGTCGCCAACGATCTTTTGGTAGGCATAGCTCTTGGCGTGACCGTCCGAGAACTGAGCGTTGATCTGGCCGCCGTGAAGGGCCATCCCTTGGTCGGCCAGTTTCTTAGCATAAGCAGCCGGTAGAAGCGTTCCCGCGCCGGGGATGGAGCCGCTGCCGTTGTTTCGATCCTGAACCCAGGTGCCGCCGCCGATGTTGCCCCAGTAATACGGGTACTGGCCGCCATTGGTGGTCATGTAGGCCAGTTCGTTGCCATTCAGCTTGGAAACATCGGTGAAGCCGGTGTTGTTGAGAATGTCAGGACCTGCGCCGTAGTAGGTGGCATCGACAACCATGATGGTGCTTGCAACTCGGCTGATTTGGCCATAGTTGATCGCCGCCGCAGTTCCGCCGCCAAATGGTTGGCCCGGGCTGAGGTACGCGTCATTGTGACCATAGCTGTTTTGACCGCCATAGTTAGAACCAACGGCAACTCCGGAGAAGTTGAAAGCAACCGTCGCCTTGTCGCCACCAGTGAATGTGGTGTTCGTAGCGGCCGGGTCCTTAAAAATGCCGAAGTTTTTGGTGTACGGATATAGCATGTACATCCAGTAGTAGCGCTTGGAAGAATCGGCATCAAAGCCGCGAGCCTCTGGCTTTAGAGTCACACCATCAGCCTCAAGATACTCTTTGCAGACGTCGGTAGCACCACCGCCGCCGCTGTAGTTACAGTTCCAGCGGTGACCGTAAAGGGTGTCGTCGTAATCTTGAAGGTACATCATGGTTGCGGTACCAATTTGCTTCAAGTTGTTCAGGTCGGAGGTCTTCTTGGCCGCAGCCTTGGCTTTAGCGAAGACCGGGAAGAGGATAGCGGCCAGGATCGCGATAATCGCGATGACCACCAAGAGTTCAATAAGGGTGAATGCTTTCTTCATGGGTCAAATCCCCCGCGCTTTGGAAGGGCTCGGGCGTGAATTCTCTATGCAAGTTTTGCCGCACACCCCCTCGATTAACTTGTTATTAACACAGCCTTATTAGTCTCTTAATAATCACTCTCTGAGCACTTTCGAGGTTCAGTCTATTCAGGGAAATCAACCAAATCGTCCGCTCACATAGTCCTGAGTAGACCGGTGAACGGGGTCGGTGAAGATAGCTTTACTGTGCCCGTGCTCGACCAATTCGCCGAACATGAAGAAGGCTGTGTAGTCGCTGATTCGCTCGGCTTGCTGAAGGTTGTGGGTAACCACTAGTAGGGTGTGGGCGCCGCTGAGTTGGCCGATCAACTCTTCTACTTTCGCGGTGGAAATGGGGTCAAGCGCGGAGCAAGGCTCATCCATGAGGATGATCTCTGGGCGCACCGCCAGCATTCGGGCAATACAAAGTCTTTGCTGCTGACCACCCGAGAGGTTCAGACCGTTCTTCTTGCGGAAATCGTCCTTGACCTCATCCCAAAGGGCGGCTTCTCTTAGGGCTTCTTCCACCACTTCGTCCAGTTGCTTGCCCCGGAGGCCGTAGTGCATCTTCGGCCCCATGGCCACGTTTTCATAGATTGTCATGGGGAACGGGTTGGGCTTCTGGAAGACCATGCCCACACGCCGTCGGAGCGCCAGAAGATCCGCGCCCTTGGCGTAGGGGTCCTCGCCCGCAATCTGGATATCGCCTTCGATCCGAATGCCTTCGATTCGATCGTTCATGCGGTTAAGGGTTCGCAAGAAGGTCGACTTGCCGCAACCGCTCGGGCCGATCAGGGTGGTGACTTTCTTCTCGTGGATCTCGGCGCTGATGTTCTTCAGCGCTTGTTTTTCGCCATAGAAGACGTTGAGGCCACGGACGCCGATAACGACGGGAGTAGAAGTAGCGGTTTCGATCATGCGATTTGTTTCTGTCGGGCCCTGGCCCGGATGAGGATGGCGGCGAAATTGATGACGAGAACGAGCAACATCAGGACCAAACAGGTTCCCCAAATGGTTTTCTCAGGAATCTTGCCCCCTTGACGGTAGCCTTCAGCGAGGTGATAGGGCAGGTTCTCCGTGCCTTTACGGAGCATCTCCATTCCGGTAGGAGCGGCGCCGCTACGGTAGTAGATACCGGCGGTGAGCAGGATGGGCGTTGCCTCGCCCGCGGCTCGACCAGAGGAAAGCACCACCCCGGTGACGATCCCTGGCAGGGCGTGCGGAAGGACCACGCGGTAGAGTGTTTGGCAGCGCGAGAGTCCCAAGGCGTAGGCGGCTTCGGTGAGCGATTCGGGCACGAGCTTGATCGCGTTTTCGGTATTGAGGACGATGACGGGCAAGGCAAAGGTCGCCAGGGTCAGCCACCCGGCCAAGACGCTAATGCCGAGCTTCATCGAAATGACGAAGACGGCGAATCCGAACAGACCGTAAATGATGGCGGGCGTCCCGGCGAGGCTTGTCACTGCTCCGCGCACCAACCTCACCCACCGACCGTTGCCCGCATATTCGGCCAGATAGACCCCACCGAGGACGCCCACCGGAAGGACCACGGCAAACGTGCCGCCCATCAAAACGAGCGAGCCCCGGATCTGAGGCCAGATGCCGCCGCCGGTCATCCCGTCGGTGGGAGGTTGGCTCAGAAACTGCCAGCTGAGCGCGGGAATGCCGCGAACCAGGATGGTGCCGAGAATGAGGACGATGATGCCCAGCGCGATGGCAGTGGCTCCCAACAGCCAGCCTCGATAGAGCGTACTTCCCTGCTGCCGAGCCTGATCTCGCTTGCGGAGATCCGCTTCCGACAAGCCAAATTTGCCTACGATTGCCATGCGTTCCTCCGGCCGAGACGGTAACCCACAATGTTGATCACCAAGGTCAAAACGAAGAGCGTAAGGCCGAGCAAGAAGAGGTGTCCGTAGTGAACGCCCTGAAAATCGACGTTGCCCATCTCACGCGCGACGGTATCCGGAGCGGCGGTGACCGGCTTCATGAGATTCCCCACCGTGTCCTTCACGCCGTGGAAGGTGGGGAGCAAAGGCGCTCCGCCGCCGAGGATCCAAACGATCATCGTCTCGCCGATCGCTCTCGCCATGCCAAGAAGGATGGCGGCGGTGAGGCCGCCCTTGGCCGCGGGCAAAACGATCTTTCTGAGGCGTTCCTTGAGCGTTAGCCCCAACGCTTCCCCGCCATCGCGCATCGACTGCGGAACCGCTCGCAGGGCATCCTCGGCAACGCTGGTGATGGTGGGAATCAACAGCACGGCCATGATCAGTGATGTGGTCAACAAAGCCCGCCCCGAGTCCATCCCGACCGCCTTGGCCAAGGTGTTCTGAAGAAACGGAGCGACGAGCATGAGCCCGAAATAACCCAGCACCACCGTGGGGACGCTTGCCAACAGTTCGATCACCGGCTTTACCCACTCGCGAACACGGCTCGGGGCGGATTCACTGAGGTAGACCGCCGTGGCGATGGCGAACGGGGACGCGAAGAGGATGGCGAGCAGGGTGATGAGGAACGTGCCCATCAGCAGCGGCACAAAACCGAACTTGGGATAGCTGCCGGTGGGGTCCCATTCCGAGCGGAAGATGCCACCGCTTACCGCCGCCGCGGTGGATGAGGTCGGTGTCGCTTCTAACGCGAAAACGTACCCTTCGGTTCTCGCTTCATCAGAAGTGGCAACGTAGGATGGCAGTTCCATCCGTCCTTCCGGCTGACGCTTGAGGTCAATGTCGATCGGTTGGACGGTGACGCTACTTGGCGCGCGAACCAGCCTCAAGTGGAGGTCAAATGGCGCAAGTTCCGAGTTAAAGGATGCGTCCGGCGCCCAGGCGATGGCCATTTTGTCCGACTTGTATTCGGGTGTCGCAAATCCAAAGACGAGGAACCGCTGACCGACGTTGGCGGGCTTTTGCGCTCGCCAGTCGTCTCGATAGAGTTTCGAAGGATCGACTTTCGCGAGGTCCCCGGAGAGGGGGGTTCCGGTACCAAACGTGGCCCCGCCGCTCAGTTCTTCCAACGTCGGCATGGGCACGGTCTCTTCCTTTTCATCCAGTCCATCCAAGCCTTCTTTATTGGCGGTGACCAGAGTGGCGTAGGGGTCGAGCGAGAGGTCTTTTTCGTATTGACCCGAGACCGGTTGAAGGGCCACTCGGTAGCCGTAGTCGAACTTGCGTTCGTAGGCGTACTTGGATTCGTGGGTCAGGTAGTAGACCACGGCGAGGATCGTCACGATCACCACACCGCCGGAGGCATATATCAGGGCCTCCATGATGCGATCGCCGAGTCTTCGGCTTCGCGGAGTAGAGGAACGTTTCATGGAGGGTGGTTGAGGTCATCCCGCTTAGGCGGGATGACCGGTTGAGACTATTTCAGGCTGTAGTAGCCGACTTCCTCAACGAGCTTCTGACCTTCGGCCGAGAGAACCCACTTGATGAACTTGGCGGCATCGCCCTTAGGAGCGCCATTGGTGTAGTAGTAGAGGTATCGCCAGATGGGATACTTCTTGCTTCGCACGTTGGCCTCGTTCGGCATGACCGCTTGGCCACCCTTCGTCTTGGCGATGCCAAGGATCTTGATGCCCTTCTTGCCATTGAAGTAAGCGACACCGCCGTAGGCGATTCCGCCCTCCGTGCGAGCAACCTCACGAACTTCCTCGCTGGTGCTGGCGAGCTTTCGTACTCCTCGGCCCCAGTTCTGGTTCTTCAACACGTTGGCTTGAATGAAGCCATAGGTGCCGGAGTTCTCATCTCGGCTGAACGCCGTGATCGGCTCGTTCTTTCCGCCGACATCCTTCCAGTTGGTGATCTGGCCGATGTAAATGCGGCGCAGTTCATCCAGCGTCAGGCTGGTGACGGGGTTGTCGTCATTCACCGCGATCGCTAGACCGTCGAGAGCGACGGGGATCTCGTTGGCCACCGCGCCTCGGCTCTGGGCTTTCTCGATCTCGCTTTGTCGCATCGGTCGGGAAGCCGCACAGATGTCGGTCACGCCGTTAATAAAGGCGTTGATGCCGATGCTGGAACCACCGCCGGAAACGTCGATGCTCGTGCCGGTCTTCTTGCCGTAGACCTCGGCCCATCGCTGATTCAGGATGAGCAGAGTGTCGGAGCCCTTGATGCTGACCGATCCGAAATACTTGAATCCGAGGGCGGATACGGCAACCGCCGCACCCATCCCCAGCATGATGATCTTCTTATAGTTCATGAGTTTGTCTTGTTTGGTGAGCTACTAGAACTTGAACTGGACGCGAAGCGTGGTGACGCCGTAGCGAGTCTGAGTTCGAGCAGGGCTGCCAACGGCAATCCGGCTATCGTCCTGGAAGATCTCGTGTGAGAGCGTGACCTTGGCTCCAGGGTTGATGTAGTACGAGTAAGCCGCGCCGTAACCTCGGACGAAGTCGCCGCCTCGATCCAGGTTCGGATCGAATTGTTCGTACTTCAGCGAGAAGGTGTTTCGGTTGTTGATGTTGTAACCAACGATGGCGTGGAAACCGGCCATGTCCGAAGCGCGAAGCTTGAATGAGTCGGGATCGCTGATGCCCGAGTTAGAGGATCCGCTGCTGGTGGAGTTGGGAGAAACCGGGATGCGGTCCTTACCAATCATCGCCTCGCCACGAATGAAGAGGCCCGGAGCGAAGAGACCGATATAGGTTCCATCCAAGTAGAGGAACTGTCGATCGACGGTCGGCGCGTAAACCTTGGTTTGAGTGCCGCCGATGTAGCCAGCCTGCATCTTCGGTCGCTCGGCGGCGAAGCCAGAGATGCCGAAGCTGTAGTTCTTGCCAAAGTAGCGAAGACCGGCGGAAACGCCGAGCTTGTTGCCTTGCGAACCTTGGAAGCTGCGCTGCTCCGCGTCATTGTAAGTCAAGGCGTTCCAGATACCGGCTTGAACCAGCGAGTTCTTTGTCAGTCCGTGAACCAGATTCATGCCTCGACCCCGCTCACCCGACATGACCGTCTGGTTGTAGATGGCGTACTCAGGAAACTCTCGCTCGCTGGACGAGCGACCCAGTTCATATCCGACCGGCATCTTGACCTGTCCCATGGTGAGCTGAGTGCCGATCATGACGTCCGAAGGTTGGATGTCATAGATCAGGTTGGCGTCCTTCAGCGTGGTGGACGTATCGGTTGGCGAGTTGGCAGTGCCGTAGTTGCTGGTGCTGAGATCGAAGCTGACCTTGATGGCGGTTCGTGAATCGATGCTGTGGGTCAGACCGATTTCGGTACGTCGCATTCGGAACGAGTCCACTTGTCCGCCGCGCTGATCGGTGTCTCGGTACTGAAATTGAAGATAGCCCCCAAACTTGTTCTTCTTCAGATCCGAAACGTCTTGCGTCAGGACGGGCAGCGCTTCGTTTTGGCCCTCGATCCAGCCCTTGATGCCCTCGATATCCTCGTCGATCTTCTTCAGGTGATCCTTGATCTCCTGGAGCTCGTCGACCATGCTCTTCATGAGCTTGATCGCTTCTTCATCCTGCGGGAGTTTCCCAGAGGCGGCGAGCTTGCCGATATTGACGGTGATCGCCGTTGCCTTCTCTTGGAGTTCTTTTGAGCTGCCCCCCATTATGAGGATCGTTTGAAATAGTAGAGTCTCCAGTTAAGGAGACTTATGAAGAAATCCAGGTTC
>MKRX01000023.1 GCA_001898035.1 Armatimonadetes bacterium 55-13 | reverse complement strand
TCAGCTCCGCAAGCTGATGCTCTATCCACTGAGCTACGAGCGCGTGCGGAT
This sequence comes from Armatimonadetes bacterium 55-13, assembly GCA_001898035.1. Lineage (GTDB taxonomy): Bacteria > Armatimonadota > Fimbriimonadia > Fimbriimonadales > Fimbriimonadaceae > 55-13. The sequence continues at coordinate 5,779 of MKRX01000023.1, read as the reverse complement.
GTAGATGATACCAGAACTTCAGATGCATTGAACAAAACCTGGGCCTACTTCAAAAATTGCCCCAGAGCAAGATTTCGCATGCCAAAAGTGCCCTGAAAAAATACGGCAACTCGCAATTCAGTCTTATGCCCTTTGGTCGAGCGCATCTCATTTCTCGGAAGAAAGGAGTTTCCCAGCGGTCTTGACCGGAGCCGGATGGATGAAGAGAAAGATCCCGAATATGAGACCTTTCTCTGGCTCCAGTTCTGCCAAGAGTTCCTCGATAGCATTGCTCCAGAAGGCCTTGAAGGCAAATATATCGGCGGACTGTTGCCTCCCGCCGCCATGCTTCAAATAGGCTGGGGAGACTATGATTGCAAAGTTGGACCATTCGGAACGCTCATGTCCTACTCTCCCAACGCCAAGGCGATCGCCAATCACAATTCCGGATTACATGCTTGCCGGGATACGTGGGGCGGCTAAACCCAGCCAAAGCTCGGTCAGGCACGAAGGACAGGAATACATCGTTTGTGAACCCGTCAGCCCGCCTTACTGCCCGTCAGAAAAGCCGGATTCCCTAGGTCCTCAATCGTCTGGCCGCGAAGAATGCTGCCCTTTGCCGACGATCTATGCGTCCAGTTGCCAAATCCGGACACGGTGATCGGAACACCCTGCCACCACGCTCTTCCCATCGGGAGTAAAGGTGACGGAAAGAACAGTTGCCCCTTCTGCATCGATGTCCTTCACCCCTTGATTGACCAAATCGATCACCCGAATCCGAGTCCGTTCTCCTGACGCCAAGACGCGTTCCACCGGAGAGAAAGCTAAGAGAGGCAAACCTCTTCCGGCTGGCAGTTCACAGACTCGTTCAAACCGATCGATGTCCCAAATCGTCAGCGTCCTCAGTTCTCGAGTCGCCACCAACGATTCAAACTTGGAAACGGCCAGCGCATACACGCGCTGCTCCAATCTCCATCGGTGAACGCGCTCGCCAGAGAAGGCATCCCAGGCGCAAAGATTAAATCCGTCGGCTCCCACAATAACCCTCCCATGAGGGCAAAATCCCATCATTCTGGGAGCATAGTTATCCCGAATCAGCCCCAGTCGGTCACCATCTGGCGAAAAAGTCGCCATCGATCCATGATCGAAAGAAGCCGCCACCATCCCGGTGCTCGCCACCGCAATCGCCTGCGGAGAAACGACCAAGAAGCCCAAATACCGTGGTGCCGCGTGTTCCCAAACCAGGTTGCCCGATTCTACGTCAAACGCCTGAAGTCGATCCGACGCAGAGACGTAGAGATAGCGAGAATCGGTCGAAAACTCCAGTCCCCGAATTCTTTCTGTGCTTCGCACCTTCTCTTGATCGCTCCGCGGATCGATCTCATGAAGAAGTTCCCCCTCACGCCAGATGCGGACGACCACCTCCGTATCTCCGGTCGCCATTAAGTGCTTAGATTGCCCAAAGGCAACCGACTTAACCGGCGCGTGAGAGGCAGGCAAGCTCAGGGGACGTCGACTCAGGATAGAGGAATCCATGGATTTCTATCCTAAGTTACTATTAGTCCCGGTGCGTTAGTTCCACGTGGTGGTGGTCCAGGAAGGTGGTCTTTTGCCAGGAGTCCGTTATCTTCTCCGGCACATTTCGTCTCAATCCACTTTCCAAGTGGAGCAACGTCGAGTCGCTCGGCTTGATCGCCAAGAACTGCTCCACCACCTCCAAGGCTTCCTCGTATCGCTGAAGTTGATCCAAGCACTGGGCCAGCTTCGTGCCAGCTTCCCAAAACTCCTCATCCAAAATGGTCGCCTTCTTCAGTGAACTAACGGCTTGCTCCAACTTCCCTTGCCGATAGAGACTAAGCCCCAGATACGCATGCGCTCTCGGGTTTACAGGCTGCGCCAGAATCATTTGCTCGGCCTTCGCCTGAGCCTCCTGCCACTTCCCTTGCCCCAACAGTTTCTCGATCTCTTGCGTCATCGCTACACAGGGGTAAACGAATTGAACCTGAAAAAGTTTCATCCACATGGAAAACCAGTCCCAAGGCTCAATGAAACCGTTCCGTCTTGGGTATAGTTTTTCTCTCCATCGTGCCCAGGTGGTGAAATTGGTAGACGCGCTGGCTTCAGGTGCCAGTGGCCGCAAGGCCGTGAAGGTTCGAGTCCTTTCCTGGGCACCAATCCCACGTCTACTCTCTTAGAGTCAAACCCTAGGTAGACGTGGGGGGATTTTTCCGATCTTTTCGTGCCTTCTCCGGCTTTATTTGTCGTCAACCCGTGTGAACGGGTCTAAGCAGGATTTACGCTATTTCTTTTCTCCTTTGCCGTTGTCAGAGGGTTGCGATGGCTTCTGCGGTGTGACCGGTGTAGATGGAGGGCCGAAAGTTGTCTGATGGTCGCGGCTTGGATCACCAATGGTTTGACGTGGCGGCATTGGGATCTTTGGTACAACCGGCTTCTTCATTTCTTGGTTCCTCCACTTCCACTATCTGAGTTCCCCCCAGAGCTGCCGCTTGGCTTTTGCGCTGTCACGGGAGTTGATCGAGGTCCAAATGTCTTTGTTGAGTCCGTACCGGGTCGTACAGTCGTTTGCTTGGTATTGTTCTTGTTCATGGGATTTCCTTGCGTCGGTTGTAGATTGGATGTGAATGCCGAAAACAAAGCGGCCCCCATTACGGCAAGGCCGATCAGAAGGAGCCAGAGCGAGAGGGGATTGAGCCGCCGGAGTCGAACGTCCCAAGGATTTGATCTATCATTGCTGAGCCTTCCTTCTTTCAGGCCTTCGCGATGATCATCATCCAGAATTTCAAGCTGACGTTGGTGCGCTCGACCGGCTGCATAGACACAGTAAAGGGACAACACGAGCGTGATTGCCAGCACTAGCCACGACCACCCGACCATCCAACGCGTTCTAGCGGTGGCATTTGGCATTAGGTCCTTCAGCACAGTAGCTGAGAACAAGATCGCGCCTCCGGCGAGGGCAACTCGTCCTTTATCGAGGATGTCACCAAGCTCATTAAGCCTTTTGCTAATAGCCTCGCGTTCGGCTAGATAAATTGCCTGATCAGCAACAGCGTAGCCAGTCCCCTTCGGTTCATTGCGGTTTTCTTTCTCTACAATTGATTCTTCAGCCACTGGAAGCCCTCATTGCTTTCGTGTAGGAGGATTAAGAGGCGGTCTCTGTGGCCGACCGCAGAGTGACTACTTGCCCTTAGGCTTTGGCGGCGGGGTGCTCTTAGCCGGTGGTTTCACAGTTTCAACAACTGTGGTCTTGGGCCAACGGGCAGCCGCAGCGTCGTTAATGAAGCGACCTGTGATGGCGCTTCGGTTTCGATGCTGATCATTGCTCATTTAATCTCACCTCCTTTTCTTTTCGTAGCGGTGAGCGAACCTGGTGCTTTTTAATCCCGTCTGCCGTCTGTAGCAACGGATCGGTCGGGAGCCTCGTCTCTCGCCGCCACAGGGAGGGAAACGCGTACCACCTTGTTTGCTCAACAGGGCCGTCGCTCCACGACGGCCTGCCCAATCATAAAGACGGATTTGTGGCACTAGATGCGCCACTATTTTACGCACACAATTGTCCACACCTTTCCCCATCTGCATCGTTCCATAACTTACAGCGTTTCTCATTGGTGTACGTGATACTTATCGACGATCCTACGTGTCCAAGTGCATGGAGCCTTGTTACGGTCAACCGCTAAACCAAAGACTTTTTACTCCCATACCCTTCCTAAAATAATGGGTTAGTACTAGAATGCGGTGAGATGACCGTATCGGAGGCCCGAAATTTGCGCCAAGCTTCCAATATAGGAGTTGGCTATTGAACCAGCAATGCTCGCTCTGCATGTTGAATGCAGAGATTGAAACCGTTGAAGACGCTGCTTCAGAAATTACAAGGGAATCGAAGTGGCACAGGCTAGAATTCAATTCCTTGGGCCAGGAGACCTTTGGCCCGGAGGACGTCGCGCTACTGTATCGAGCTGACCCATATACTCGACCAGAGTACGCGGAAGCACTGCTCCAACTGGTTTCACGCAATGATGTCGCTGAGGTCCTAGTCGCAAGCGGAATCGAGCAAAGCGCCGCAAACCTGCTAGGTCAATCCGATCATGCTTCACCACTTCGGCAGGAGTCATTCCTCCTCATACTCAAGGTAGATGAGCGCATCTTTGCCTTTTGCACCGGACACGCCACTACATCACTTCCCTTCTCTACCCTTGTCCCAGATTTTGGATTACGATGCGTGTTGCAGGAAATTGATCACGACCGATTTCGAGAACTAGCTCTCAAGGAACCGGGCAAGAGAGGTTTCATGCGCCGCGAGACCCTTAATGAGGCTGGACGGGCACATCGTTTTACGCTGAATACATATTACGGTTCGCTCACCAAGATTGTTGGAGAAGTGGAAGAAAAACCTGGCCTCACGATAAAGGGAAAGCCCAAAAAACCACGCAAAAAGAAACTTGAAGGAGCACAAGGGATCAAGGTGAAGTGGCCTTCCAATAGGAGCGAAGCTGAAAGGGATGCCCGGAAATGGTTTAAGACCTACAACGGCAACAAACCTATTCCCTCAGAACTTCAAGACATTTGTTCAATTAGGGAGATGACAAGCAAAGTAGATATCTTAAACTGCAAGATTCAGATTTTTAACAAGATGAAGGCAGGTGAGAACGTTGACCTGGCAATTGTCCCTTATTTTCCTGAAGACATTGATTTGGGAAAGTACATTCTCTTTCGCAGAATTGATCCTCGAAAAGCTGAGTACGAGTCAATACACTTCGATTATACGGATACTGAACTTGTGAAGTCTCTCATTCTTTTGAATTGCAAGGATGACGAAACATTCATTACTGCAAAAGTTAATAACGATCCCGGCACGGCGACTGGAAGCCCAGAGATAACAAGCTGGATTTCGGCCTGCTTTCTATCTAGTGACGGCAGTTATAAAGTGCTTGATGGAGGAAGATGCTACGAAATACACCAAGACTTTCTTAAGAGACTACACACGGACGCAGTGAACGTCCTTGATCATTTCGACTTTCCACACAAAGATTTTCAATATAGGTTCCTGGACGGCGAGAAAGAAGATTCTCTGAACAGATCATTTGCGAAGAATAATCAGTATATTTTTCTGGACAAGGGTGAATTCCGCATTATCGTTGATGGGTCGCCATTAGAGTTATGTGATGTGCTCGATCCCAAAGGAGTGTTCTACGTAACTAAAAGATATAAGTCAGCTGACAGTATTGTAAAGGCTGTGAGTCAAGTGCTCGACGCATCAGACGCTCTGAGGGTTGTCGAGACGTATTGGCCTGAATTAGTAAAGCGCGCGAACATTAGTGTTGCTAACTCACCAAGCACTAATCCTGAGGCTTGGCGCTTTGTTATTATGCTGTCCCAAAAAGCGCCCTCTACATTGGTAGAAAGCCTAACTTTCAAGGGCAAGCTAGAACTTAGGAGGTTTCGGGATCAAATGCGCACGAATATGCATGACTACGGCGTGGCCACTGTAACTGAGTCCTAGGACGCTATTTAACTTCGTCATTGTCGCCTTCTTCTACCCCGGAACGGATCCCGGCTAGCCTCAATCGGCGCGTGATATTGAACTAGGGCCGAGCGAAAGGAGCTTTGCAGCGTCAAGTTCTAATGCAACTCGTAGCCTTCAAATGGCTTGCTGAAGGGCTAATGTCCCCGTGATCTCGCCGCACAATCTGCGACACACGTTCATCTGACCTGCCCCCCATTATGAGGATCGTTTGAAATAGTAGAGTTTCCTGTTAGGAGACTTATGAAGAAATCCAGGTTC
>MKRX01000022.1 GCA_001898035.1 Armatimonadetes bacterium 55-13 | reverse complement strand
TGGTCCGATGCAAGGACGCGAGCTCTCCTACGTCCAGGCAAGCCGAGCGCGGCTTGAAACGCGTTTCTTTGCCACCGCGGCCGAGACGGGTGACGACATCGCGCAGCTCGCGCGCGAAATGGAGAGAAGCCGCCAAAAGTTGATGGCCCACACAGTTATTCGGCAGCAAGAGGACTTAAGACAAGACTCTCAGAGTCACGACCGACGTCGTCGCTAGTAAGATAATTTGATGGCAGTAGTGACGGCGGCCGACGGCATTCGGCGCAAGGTGCGCTCGATGGTGTCGCCCAACTTTCAGCGCAAGGTCGTGACCTTGTGCGCCGCCATTGTAGGCTTTGGCACCTACGAGCTGGTGGCGACCGTCTACCAGAAAGGGCCCATCGGGGGAGGCATCGCCGTTGCGCTCACGGTGTTTTCCTACTACGCCCAAGTCGACCGAAGGAACCCGAGGACCGCTCTTCTTTTCGGCCGCTTCGCGGAATACCTTTCAGCCGGCACGCTGAAGAGCCTCATTCCGGTTTTCACCTCGATAGTCGCCTTCGCCGTCGCCGTTTTCTTCAAGGCATCCAACCGCGACGCCGGCACCGCGGGCCTGGTCGTGGGAGCCATCTTCTGGTGGCTCTCCTTCAAAGAGCCGATTCCCACCGTTGCGAGCAAGTTGGTTCGAGGACGGGCTCAACCCATCGACCTCGCCGAATCGAAGGCGGCCGAATTCGAGCTTGCCAAAGACGACCCCGGTGTCACCTGGGGCGGCTTGCGCATCCCGTCGAAGATGGCCACCTCCCACTTCATGGTGGTCGGAACCACCGGAAGCGGGAAGACCCTAACGCTACGGCTGCTCATGCAGGAGGTTCTAAAGAGCATCGGAAGCGGAGCGGACCACCGGGCGCTCATCTACGACGCCAAACAAGACATCGCATCACAAATCCCCGGCATGGGGATTCCCGGTGCGGTCTTTACGCTCAACCCTTTCGATGAGCGGTGTCTCGCGTGGGACTTGGCCAAAGACATCACCGAGCCCACGGCCGCACTGCAAGCCGCGGCGACCCTCATCCCGTCCGAGAAGAATTCGAGCCAGCCGTTCTTTGTCGACTCGGCGCAGCTCCTTCTCTACGGCGTGATGCTCTCCTTCATTCGGAGCGGAGCCGATTGGCGGTTTAGCGACCTCATCAAGACTTTACAAACGGTCGAACGGCTCAAGCGGGTGCTCGACCGTTGCCCGGAGACGCGCCACATCATGGGGCGATTCGAGCACAACCGAGAGACCTTGGACGAGGTGATGTCTACGGTAGCCACCAAGCTCACTCCCTACGAGGCCATCGCCGCGATGTGGGATAAGGCTTACGATGAAGGAAAGAAAATCTCCCTCAACGAGTGGGTTTCCGACCGAGGAAAGAAGAACTGCATCCTCATTCTTGGCAACAACGAGAGAGCCCGCGTCGCGCTTGACCGTATCAATCAGGTGGTTTTCAAGCGCGTCTCCGAGCTTCTCCTCGACCTCAAGGAGGACCGCGCCGGAAAGAGACGTAACTGGATTTTTCTCGACGAGCTCGCCGAGGCCGGGAAGCTCGAAGGACTCCCGAGCCTTCTCACCAAGGGCCGCTCAAAAGGCGTCTGCGTCGTTCTCGGATTCCAGGACATCGACAGCCTCAAAGAGGTGTATGGAGAGAATATGGCCGGAGCGCTTACCGGGCAATGCAACTGCAAAGCGATTCTCCGGCTTGAGAGTCCTAAGACCGCCGAATGGGCTTCAAAGCTCTTCGGAGAATACGAAGCCATCGAGATAAGGACCAGCGAGTCTTTTAGCAACACCTCCGGAGGAAGCGGCGGCAGCTCATCCGGTGGTGGCGGCGGTTCTTTTAACTGGAACAGTTCTTCGGGCTCCAACTGGAGCTCGACCAGGTCGCTCACCTATTCCGAAGAGTACGCCAAGCGTCAATCGGTCCTCGAATCTCAGCTCTACACCATCCCGCCGACGTCGGCCGAGACGGGGCTTACGGGCTACTATCTTGTCCCCGGAATCGGGCCTTACCGCCACACCTATCCGGGGAGCTGGCTTTTCGGAGGTGGACTCGCAAAGGTCTCGGGCGACGTTGAAGACATCTTGCTGCGAGACCCTGAGCAGCAGTGGCTTCGCACCTGGGACGAGAGCGATTCCATCAAGCGGCACATCGTCGCGCCGCTGCTTGAAGAGCCCGAGCTGGCAACCCCCGAAGAGACGGAAGAGGTGGCCGCGAAGCTCCAAGGATTCCGCGCGAGGAGAAAGCCATGAGCTGGAGTAAGCATGAAATCTACTACGACCATGACGATGGGCGCTCGACACTGATGTATATGCAGACCGATGGTAGCCGCTATGTGCTCTCGGAGCATCCGGACAACAAGGGTCCGCACGTCTCGACCGTCGCGCCGAAATTCGGCGACGAGATAACCAAGAACAATCTCGACGTCGACTCCAAGAGCAAGCCCGAGAACGTTCAGCTTTACGCCGAGCGAAAAGACGGAAGGTTCGACCAGTGGGAGGCCAAAACTACAAAGGTCGAGAACACCTCCACCGAGCCGAATCGTTTTGACCACAAAGCGTCGGAATGGCAGTGGCGAAACTCGACCCAGGTCGAGCACCGCGACCTCGAGCAAAAGCTCGGCGCAAAGCTCGAGCAGGGCAACGCCCAATTTCAAGACCGGTCGGTCGACCAGCAGAACAAGGAGTTTCGAGAGGCGAACATGGCCAAGACCGACCAATCCGAACAGCTTCGGCAAGCCGCGCAGCAGCAGGAGGCCCAGAAGCGGCAGCGGGATAGATGAGCGAAGTCAATCTGAACCAACTGCCGGCCGGTGCGAAGGAGCCGGAACGCTTCGACCTCAGCAAGCACGTGCATGAGGAAAAGCCGTTTATCACTGGCTTCAAGATGTTAATTTCGGTCGCACTAACCACGGCAACCTTGGCCGTTTTCCTCCTTGGAGGCACTTATCTTATTGCCGGTGGCCAGGTGCCAGAGTTTGCGAAGAAGGAGGAACTGCCGAAACCACCCGGAGAGGACCGGAAGCTCACGGTGGCGCAACAAAAGACCCTTCAAGAAGAGGTGGACCAGGTTTTCGCAAACTATCGGAGCGAATGGAGCGCGGGGACCGTTCCGACGTCCGCTTTTGCCTCTGACGCTATCGTCATCGACAGCGTCGGTAAGAGCTCCGCATACACGACGGCATTCACGGCCGGAGAGTCAAGACTGAGAGACCTCAAATCCGTAGAGCTTTCCCAGGTGACCGACAATGAAGTGTCCGTCACCGTCGACGAGCTCACCCGCTACCCGACCAACATGCGAAGCTGGTTCCTAAACTCGGGGGGTTCACCTCAAAGCGGAGACCTAGTCGTTGACCGCATCACGAGATATGAGTATCGCCTGGTGAAATCTGGCGACTGGAAGATTAAGTCGCGCAAGTGGCTTAACGAAACTGCGGCGCTCATCCAGCAAGCCGGGGAAGATGCCCTCTCGATTCCCCTGCAGGAAGGCACCGTCGCTTTCGAGGACAAGCGGCCGAGCAAAGAAAAGCTCGACCCGCAGTACCAAGCTATCGCGAACGAGATAACGCAAGGGACGCTCACCTATGTGACGGCTCCGAGCGGCTATGAAGTCGAGTTCGATGGAGGAGGAAGCATCGCCCGAGACGAGCTCATCGGAAGAGCCGCGAATTTTAAGGCCAACACCAAGGGTCTCACGGTCAAATACACCATCGAGTCGGTGGACCAAACCGGAAACAACAGCGCCGAAGCCACCGTGCGCTATGAGGCGCAGTTCGTTCCGGCCGACTCCACCGTTGGGAATACCTACGTGGCCGTTTGGAGGGACCGAGACACATGGTCACGGTCTTCTGATATAAGCGATTATTGGAGCCGAACGAAGACTCACCGTATTCTGCGCTCCCCCATCTTGCAGCATTACGAAGCGCGAGGAGCTACCACGCCTCCTCCGAGTGTTACGGATTCCACCACATCGCCCACTGCGACGTCTTCGGACACGTCCTCATTGCCGCATGAAGATTAAGCGAGAGCAACTGCGGTCGTGAATGGAATGAGCTCATTGACTAAGTCGTCGGTCACGCCTGGCCAGCCAGCGAACTTCGAGAGGATAACTACGATGCCCCGTTTAGGGTCTACATGGACTCCAAGAGGGCAGTTTTCAATCATGAGAGTTCGAGGCCCCCTAAAATCGACTCCTTCGGCAAACTCCATGGCCCGTTCTACGGCCTTTTTTGTCGCAGTGGCTTTGCTCGGGTCGGAGATGACGGACATGGCGTTTTTTGTGACCAAAACTTCTAGTGATTTCTTCATAGCGCCTCTCCTCTTGGCTGCAAATTGACCACTATTCGTCGACACCGCCCCGGATGATTCAAATAATCGACGCGGCGGGTGGGTAATAAGCCCGGCGACGAAAAGAGCGCCCCTGGCAGCTTGCTTTAACCTGGACCACCCTTAACAAGAAGTACAGGTTGGGCAAACAGCTTTTCGCTTCCTTCGGAGATTGCGAAATGTCTTATCGCTCGATTCCGTCTAAATTGTTGTGCCTGGGGGCTTGACTCGGCACCATGGTTCACCGTTTAGACTCCCAAAACATGAGGTCGATGAAGATAAGCGAGCTTGCGAAAAATGCCGGAGTGGGGGTCTCGACCGTCCGCTTCTACGAACGGGAGGGGCTTTTGCCGAAGCCCGAGACGCGCGTGGGTTCCGGATATCGCGAGTACACGAGCAAGGACCTCGACCGGCTCCGGCTGATTGTGGCGGCCAAGCGGCAGCGCTTCCCGCTCGCGCTCATCAAGACGTGCCTCGCGGCCTTGGAGCAGGAAGAGCCCTGCCAGGAAATAGCCGGGCTCGTCGAGGGGCGCATCCGGGACATCGACCGGGAGCTCGCCGACCTTCAGAACCTCAGGCTGCATCTTGCGGCGCAGCTACGGGCATGGAAGCTGGGAACCCTGCCCAAGGCGCAGTGTCTGTGCTCGATTCTCGAGACGGACGCCCAGCTTCCCAGCGGAGAAACGAAACCATGAGCAACAAACGAAACATCGAGGTCTTCATCGCGGGCTGCCCGCTCTGCGACGAGGCCGTGAAGACCGTGAGGGAGACCGCGTGCGAGTCGTGCGAGGTCACCGTTTACGATCTGCGCGAGGGATGCGCCACCGACGAGTGTCGGACGAAAGCCAAGGGCTACGGCATCCACAAGGTGCCGGCCGTCGTCATCGACGGAAAGCTCTGCGACTGCTGCGAGCACGGAGCCGTTACCGCCGACGGCCTTCGAGCCGCGGGCGTCGGCAGCGCCGCTTAACCGTTTCCTCACCAATAGCAAACCGGAGAAAGAGCCATGAAGAATTCCTCACGTGCAAAGGCATCCACCCTCGCGATGGGCGTTGCGGCGCTCCTGCCTCTGGCGCTCGGAGCCGCCTGTGCCACGGCCGAGCCGGAGGCTTCGGCCACCGCCACGGCCGCCGCCACGGCCGCCACCTCGGCTGCCGACCCGGCTCCCGCAGGGTCGGCGGGTTCCACCAAGCAGGTGACGATTCCCGTTCAGGGGATGTCGTGCGCCTCGTGCGCGGCGACGCTCAAGGGGGGCATTAACGACCTTCCCGGAGTGAAGGAAGCGCGCGTGAGCCTTGAGAAGCGGAGCGTCTCGGTGAGCTACGAGGAAGGAAAGCTCACTCCCGGAGCGATTCAGAAGAAGGTTCGGGAGCTCGGCTTCAAGCCCGGAGAGCCCACCGCGTCGGGCTCGACGCCGTGACGCTCGAGGAGTTCCTGAAGGGCTTCGGGGGCACGCTCTCGACCGGCTCTCCGGCGGCGCTCGGAGTGGCGTTTCTCACGGGCGTCGTTTCGAGCGCGATTTGCCCCTGCACGCTTCCCGTGGGAATCGGGGTCGCGGGCCAGGCGGGCGCTCGCGAGGGCGAGGCCAAGGGGACCGGTCTCTGGACGGCGCTCGCCTTCTTCTCCGGAATCGTCGTTAACCTCACTATCCTCGGCGCGCTCGCCGGGCGGCTCGGCGCGGTGCTTAGCGAGAGCTTCGGCAAGTACTGGGCGCTCGGTATGTCGCTGTTCTCGCTCGTCGCGGCCGTCGTCGCATTCTACGGCCCGAGGCTTAAGACGGGCGAGCTCGCCTCGCTTCGACGGCCAGGGCTCTTAGGCGCGTTCGGGTATGGGTTCGTGTTCAGCCTCGGCACGTCGGCCGCGCCTCTTCTGCTCCTCATCGCGGTCGCCGCGGCGGAGGCGAGGCCCGTTTACGGCTTTGTGCTCGCGCTCGCTTTCGGCGTCGGCAGGGGCCTTCCGTTTCTCCTAGCGGGGGCGTTCGCCGGGGCCGTGATGCGGCTTACGCGACTCGGCTCGTGGCGACGGGCGGTCCACTACGCGAGCGGCGTCGCGCTCCTTTTCGTGAGCTTCTACTACGCAAAGGCCTTTCTCATCTTTCTAAAAGGAAACTAACAATGGCTACCGAAACGGTTCAAATGAAGGTCTCGGGCCTCATGTGCTCTTTCTGCACGATGAGCGTCGAAAAGGCGCTCAAGCGCTATCCGGGCGTTAAGAGCGTGCTCGTGAATCTCGTGCACGGCATCGTGCTCATCGAGGCCGATACCTCAAGGACGAGCCGGGAGGACCTCGCGGTCGCGGTCGAAAAACTCGGCTACTCGGTCTCCGAGACCGAGGTCCAGCAGTACTCGACCGACGAGGCGCTCTTCTCGCTCATCAAGACTCGAGGGGCCATCGGCATGACGCTCTCGCTCGTCGACCTTCTCGTCGACCCGGTAAATCTCTTCGGGCTTCCTGCCCAGGTAAGGGCCTACTTTAGCCTCGCCGTTGCGGCGTTCGTTCTTCTCTGGGTGGGTCAACCCATCCTAAAGAAGACGCTTATGGCAATCGGCCAGCGGGTCATCAACGCGAACGTGCTCCTTTCGGCAGGCGCGTGGGGCGCGTTCGTCGTCGGAACGCTCTCCCTATTCGACCCCCGGTGGCCTAACTTCCTGCCGGTCGCCGCCTGGCTTATGTCGCTCCACCTCTTCTTCGGCTACTTCAAGCTCGACACGAGGAAGAAGGCCTCGGAAGCGGTCCGGAAGCTTCTCTCGCTTCAGCCGCCGCGAGCTCGCGTGCTTCGCGGCGGAGAGGCGGTCGATGTCCTGACAAAGGACGTGACCGTCGGGGAGACTGTGCTCGTACGGCCCGGCGAGCGAATTCCGCTCGACGGAGAGGTCCTTGACGGCGTAGCAAGCGTGGACGAGTCGAGCTTTACCGGAGAGTCCGTGCCAGCGACCAAAGAAGTCGGCTCCAAGGTCATCGGAGGAACGCTGAACCTCGATGGGGCGCTTAGCGTTCGCGTCTCTAAGGTGGGAGAGGAGAGCTTTCTCTCCCAAATCGTTCGGCTCATGAGCCAGATTTCTGAGCGAAAGCCGCCGCTCGAGCTCCTTGCCGACCGGCTCATGAACTACTACGGTCCGGTCGTCTTCATCGTGGCGGGCCTTGCGTTCGGGGGGTGGATGCTCGCCACCGGCGACGCCCTGCGAGCGACGCTCGTGTTGCTCACGACCATCGTGATGGGTTACCCGTGCGCCCTCGGCATCACAACGCCCATGCTCGCCGCCATCGCAGGAGGAAAGGGGGTCTCGATTGGGCTCTTGGTCAAGGCGAGCGAGGTCTTTCACGGCCTTTCCGAAGTCGACACCATGGTGTTCGATAAGACCGGAACCCTCACCTACGGACGCCCTACGGTGACAGACGTGGTCGCCTTTGGCACGAGCCGAGAGGAGCTTCTCTCGATTGCCGGGGCCGTGGAGTCGCAGTCGGAGCATCCGCTTGGCCAGGCCATCGTGTTCTACTCCCAACGAGAGGGAGCCGCCAAGGTCGTCGCCGAGGACTTTCGAGCGACGCCCGGAAAAGGGGTCTCGGCGACTGTCGACGGGGCCAAGGTGCTGGTTGGAAGGCCTTCCTTCATCGAGTCCCAAGGCGCGCTTTTCACTCACGAGGCGCGCGTCGCGATGGGAGCGCTCCTCGCCGCCGGCAAAACGGTCGTCGTCGTCTCGAAGCGAGGAGGGGTCGCCGGGCTCATCGCGCTCCAAGACACGCCGCGGCGCGGCGCAAGGCGAGTGGTCGAGAGGCTTAAAGCCCGAGGCGTCAGAACCGTGATGCTCACCGGGGACGCGTCTCCGGTCGCCGAGGCCATCGCCAAAGAGCTGGGAATCGACGAGGTCCGGGCCGAGCTCCTTCCGGCCGAGAAGGCCTCGGCAATCGAGGCTCTGCAGAAGCAGGGCAGGAAGGTCGCGATGGTCGGGGACGGCATCAACGACGCGCCCGCCCTGGCGCAGGCCGACGTCGGCATCGCCATCGGCGCGGGAACCGACGTCGCCATCGAGTCGGCTGGCGTCATCCTCATCGGCGACCGGCTGGACGACGTGGTGAACGCGCTCGTCCTAGGCAAGGCGAGCTACCGAACGCTCACCGGCAACGTGCTCGTGGCGGTGCTCTTTAACTTCGTCGGGATGGTGATGGCGACGATGGGGCTTATCACCCCCGCGCTCGCCATCGGCGTGATGGTCTTTAGCATCTTCGCGATTCTTCTCAACACGCTTCGCATCCGGGGCATCCGGCTCGAGCGACCGGAGGAGGCCGAAGAAGGCGTCCTCGCGGAGCGCGAGTACTTCATACCGAACATGGTGTGCGAGGGTTGCGCGGAGAAAATCTCTACGAGTCTCTCCGCTTTGCAGGGGGTCAGCGAGGTGAGGCCTAAGGTCCCTCAGAAGCACGTGACCGTGCGCTACGAGCCTTCGAAGGTGGGACCCGAGCGGATTCGAGACGAGCTCGGAAAGGCCGGCTTTACGGCAATCGAGGCTTAAGGGGGGAAACGAGTATGGTCGCGGGCGCAAGCGGGGAGCAACGAGCGAAAGAGGGCCTCCTTAAGGCCCTCTCGGCGGCGACCTTTGTCGTCTTCTTCCAGGCCTACATGGTGGCCCCGCTCATCCCGAGGCTCGCGGGCTCCTTTGGGGTGGGCGAGGAGCGGATGGGCCTCATCGTTCCGGCCTACCTCTTTCCCTACGGAATCTCGACCCTCTTCTTCGGTCTCCTCTCCGACAGGCTCGGCCGCCGGCGCATTATGCTGGGCTCTCTAGGCGCGTTCGTCGTTCTCACGGCGCTTACCGCGACTTCGCGGACGGCCGAGCAAATGACGCTTTGGCGACTCGTCACCGGGCTCGGCGCGAGCGGCGTCGTGCCGCTCGCACTCGCGCTCGTCGCAGACCTCTTTCCCTTCGAGAAGCGCGGTCGACCGCTCGGATGGCTCTTCGGGGCCATGGCCGGAGGCTCCGCGCTCGGCTCGACGGTGGGGGTCGTCGTCGAGCCGTTTATCGGATGGAGAGCGCTGTTCGTGGGCGTCGCGGCGTTGGGGGCTCTGTTGTTCCTAGCACTTCGTCCCTACGCGGCGCTCATCGGAACGAAGGCGGCTTCCACCGGGCTTTCGCTTGGCCAGGTGATGGCCGGCTACCGAGAGCTCCTGCTCAACGCGCGGGGTTTAAGGACTTACGGATTCGTGCTCATAAACGCTACGTTCCACGCGGGGGTCTTTACGTGGCTCGGGCTCTACCTCTCGCGCAGGTACGGCCTAAGTGAGGTTGGGATAGGGCTCGCCCTCCTCGGCTACGGCGTTCCTGGATTTTTGTTGGGGCCGGTAATCGGGCGGGCGGCCGACCGTTGGGGAAGGCGCTGGCTCATTCCTGTGGGCTTGGCGGTCGGAGCCGTCGGTGCCGCGCTCCTCGTTCCGGACGTTCCACTCGTCGCGGCCGCCCTCGCGATTACGGTGCTCTCCTTGGGCTACGACATGACCCAGCCGCTTCTTGCCGGAATCGTGACCGCGCTCGGCGGAAAGCGGGCCGGCCAGGCCATGGGCCTCAACGTCTTTACGCTCTTTACCGGGTTCGGACTTGGAAGCCTTCTGTTCGGGCGGCTCCTTTCAAGCGGCCTCGACACAACGCTTATCGTTTTTTGTTCGGCGCAGTTCCTTCTCGCCGTCGCTGGGGCAGTCCTGTTTAGGCATGAGAGCCAAGCTCGTGTTCCGACTTAACCAGCGCGGGCCACTCCGGCCGCGAACCTATCAAGGCTGTGCCACGCGCCGCCGGAGGGCCTCCCTCACGAGGGACTCCGGCACCGCCCCGCTGGTCCCTTCCTCCGTTCGGTAGACGCGGCAAGAGTAGGAGAAGGACTCGTCGCCAAGGCGCGAGGCTTCGATGTCCTCGCCGTCGACCTGAACGGAGGGAGAGCCCAGAAACCGAAGCCTCTCGGCGCTCTCGGCGTCGGGAACGTCCACGAGCCGGAGCTCGGCCAAGGGACACTCTTCTTGAGCGACCCTCCGAACGAGCTCCCAACTGGCGTCCCCGTTGGGACACCCTTCGAACACCAACACGTCGACCCTCACAGGCTCTCCTTCACCGTCGCCTTAAATCCTGCGGCCTTCACCGCATCGACCAGGGCGTCGGTCGGCACGGAGCCGTTTACGGCAACCGACGCCTCGCGCTTTGCGAAGTCGACCCGAGCCGAGGAGACGCCCGGGACGGCCGAGAGCCTCGTTTTGATGGGGCCTGCGCAGCCCGCGCAGTCGAGACCCGTGAGCGCCAGGGTCACGAGGCGACCTTCCTTAGGGGGCGCGCTGGTAAGCGGCGCGGAGGCTCTCGACTCGAGCACGTTCGGGTAGGCCGCCGCGGCGACGCTTAAAGCCGCGACCGTCCACATGAGGCCGATGTTTCTCCTTCGAGCTCGACCGGCCGCGGGCGTGGCGCAGCAGTCCTCCTTCGGCCGGCGGTACACGACGACGAAGCCGCCGATGAGAAAGAGCCCCGTGACGACGAGGAGCAGCGAACGGTAGGGAGCGAGCGCGGCCGAGAAACCGAGCGAGCCCGCGGCGCTCGCGCCAAGAAGCGCCGGTACCCAGCAGCAAGCGGAGGCTAGAAACGCGGCGAAGAGGGTTCCTACGGTTGAGAGTGCGGTTTTCATCGGGCTGAGACCTCCGTTTTCGAGTCTTCGAGCGAGCTAATCAGAGCGCCGACCACGCCCTCGGTCGCCCCTTCCTTTAGGTAATAGCAGGCGAACTTTCCTTCCTTCTTGACCCCGAGGAGGCCGGACATCGCCAAGAGCCTTAGGTGGTGCGAGACGGCCGGCATCGAGAGACCAAGCAGGGTCGAGAGCTCGCACACGCACAGGTGCTCTTTGGTGAGAGCGAAAAGGATGCGCACCCGAACGGGGTCCGCAATCGCTTTAAGTCGCATGGCGGCCCCTTCGAAGGCCGCGACCTCAGGCATCTCCTTCCAAACGCGGGCAACGCGCAAGGGGTCGTCGTTGTAGGCGTCGCACCTCAACTCCCCGACCTCGGGCTCACATTCTTTCATGACTCGGCTCATACCTTACGATTAAACGTTTGTGGAATCGTATTCGTTCCCGGAACGGAAATCAAGCCGGTAACGTTCAAACAATTATGGAATCGTTTACGGCGTTTGGCCGTTGACCTTCCCCCAACCAGAGAGCCACCATGGCAAGCGCTACCCATTTCGACCTCCTCATCCTCGGCTCCGGCTCCACCGCGTTCGCGGCGGCGCTCACCGCCCAAGAACTCGGAAAGACGGCGGTGATGACCGAAGAGAGGACGGTCGGGGGCACGTGCGTCAACCGCGGGTGCCTCCCGTCGAAGAACCTAATCGAGGCCGCAAAGCTCCGCTACGACGCCAAAAGCCCT
The DNA here is from genome assembly GCA_001898035.1 of Armatimonadetes bacterium 55-13. Taxonomy (GTDB): domain Bacteria; phylum Armatimonadota; class Fimbriimonadia; order Fimbriimonadales; family Fimbriimonadaceae; genus 55-13. The sequence goes on along the minus strand of MKRX01000022.1, from coordinate 15,505 downwards.
CGCTATCCGGGGCTCGCTCCGTGCGAGCTCGCGCTCGACTTCGGGGAGCTCGTGAGACAGAAGGACGAGGTCATCCACGGCTACCGGAAGAAGAAGTACGAGAGCCTTCTCGGCGGCCAGTTCTCAATCGAGGAGGGTCACGTCGAGTTCGTCGACGCCCGCACCGTCGAGGTCGGCGGAAAGTTGCTCACAGGAGAGAGGGTGCTCATCGCCACCGGCTCGCGGCCCGTTTTGCCCGACATCCCCGGACTCGACACGGTGCCATACCTGACGAGCGACCTTCTCACGAACGACGAGCCGATGGAGATGCGGGGGCTTCCGCGCTCGCTCGTCATCGTGGGAGGCGGCTACATCGCCCTCGAGCTCGGGCAGATGTTCTCCCGGTTTGGAACCGAGGTGACGATTATCGAGAGAAATCCCCGGCTCCTGTTCCACGGATACGAGCCTGAGGTCGGGCTTTCCATCGCCGGGGTTCTTGCCGACGAGGGGATACGGGTGCTCACCGAGGCGCAGGTGCGCCAGGTCGGGCCGTCGGATGGGGGCGTTTCGGTCACGGTATTCGCCAAGGGAGCGCAACGGGAGATTCGTGCGGAGCGGATTCTCGTCGCGACGGGCCGGAGGCCCAACACCGACCGAATCGGTGTCGAGCGCTCGGGCGTCGAGCTGGGTGCCAGGGGGGAGGTGAGGGTAGACCGGAACCTTCGCACCAACGTGCCGCACATCTTTGCCGCCGGAGACGTCATCGGTTCAGAGCACGGCAGCCAGATGGCGACCCCGGTCGGGAGCCGAGACGGCGGCATCGCGGCCCAGAACGCCTTCGGAGGCGAGAACGCGCGCGAGGTGGACCACCGAGTGATTCCGCGGGCCATCTTCACGGACCATCAAATCGCGGTGGTCGGGATGACGGAAGAGGAGGCGCTCGCCAAGGGACACCGATGCTGGTGCAACACGCTCCCCATGTCCATCGTGCCCAGGGCCGGCGCGATTCGGGACACGAGGGGAATCGTCAAGATGGTGGCCGACGACGACACCGAGGAGGTGCTCGGCGTCGCGATGGTGGGGCACACGGCCGCCGAGGTCATCCACGAAGCGGCCATGGCGATGCGTTTTGGAGCGAAGGTCCGCGACTTCATCGACCTCCTCCATGTGTATCCCACCATGGCGGAGGCGCTTAAAATCGTCGCCATCTCCCGATACAAGAATCCGGAGAAGCTTTCTTGTTGCGCGGAGTAACCAACCGCTTCGCCGTTCGGGGAGTCTTTTGGGTCTATAGTCGAGTCGGCCATTGATGAGCGCACGAAGGTTCCAGACGGTAGCGGTAAGGAACGGGGCGGGAGTGCGCCTGCCTATTCCCTTCGACCCCAACGAGGCTTGGGGCGAGAAGGACAAGCACTACGTCGCCGGGAAGGTCGCCGGGCTTAGCGTCAGAGGAGCCCTCGAAACGATAGGCGGAGAGTGGCTGCTCTCGCTCGGCCCGGCCTGCGTCCGAGGCATGCCGGTTCCCACGACGCCGATAGACGTCGAGCTCTTCCCCGAAGGGCCGCAGGTGGGTGAGCTCGCCCCCGACATCCAGAACGCCTTTGCCTCAGCGCCGGAGGCTCGGAGGCTCTTCGAGTCGCTTGCCACCTTTTACCGGACGGGCTTCGTCAAGCCCATCGAGGAGGCCAAACGTCCCGCCACGCGCGCTGCCCGAATCGAGGAGATGATTTCTCTTCTGAAAGAAGGCAAGCGCCAAAAGTAGCCCTTCGACGAGAGACGTCGACCCTATCCCGTTTCCACCGAGTTAGCCGCACATAACCCCTTTTGTGTTGCACTATCTTCCCAGTTTTAATTCACGTGCGAGCAAGGCTTTGACGTGCGTTCGGTAGCGGTCTACGCTTTCCGTGTAATCATTCAGATTTCTTCCTCTAGAGCGCATTTGGTCGGCTCCCGTATGCTCATAAAGAGTGTGATCGAAATGTGGCGACAACCCGTCGTGACAGGCGGAACACAACGTGACAAGATTGAGCATTTCGGTTAAGCCGCTCATGCCCCAAGGGCGAATATGGTGAGCCTCGAGTTCGACTTGGACGCTATTGCGAGGACTCTGCCCGCAGATGACGCATCTTCGTCCGTCGCGGTCGAAAACCTCCATGCGCATTTTTCGGGTAGGCGCCCTCCGCTCTGCCGCCTCTCCAGCCAGTTCAGGGCTGACCATCTCTCCGGTCGCTCGAATCACGACTGGATGAGGCTTAAGTCGATGTGGAAATAGGTGCTGCGCAACTTCAGAGGCTAGGAGGGCGTGCCCCCCCAGGAACATCCAGATTGGAGCGTCCTCGCTGCAGTGGATCGTCAAAGGCTGTTGGCCAACGTCATTTAGAGTTCGCCATATGACTTCGTACCTAATAGGTGAAGCGACCCTCAGGTCACGCCGAGGCTTCTCCTCAGTGAAGCCAGCGAAGTGTGAGTAGCATGACTCGATGATCTCGCCGTCCTCTGACCGCGCGAGCGTGAAGAAGTAGTACTCGGCTCCATCGATGGGAGCCGACTTATAAAGATTCAGTATTCGCTCTTCGAGTGGGTTACTGCATCTAGGCATACATATAAACTACTTCGCCGTCCGAGAAGAAGTTGACACTTCGAGCAATTGTCAGAGGCCTCTAGCTAATCTTCACCCTAGAGAGGATCTACACCCTGCTGGAGCATCGATTCGCCCCCGCCAAACGTCTACTCTCTTGACACGCGAGAAGACCCGACATAATGTGCTTTATGTCGGGTACGCTGTACCCTCCATAACAAGGAAAACCGACCCCTTATGAGCACCGACCTGGTCCCGATTCAAACCGAGGTTTTGGCCCCGGCCGACCTTTCGAGCGCCGATGCGGTCGGCGAGTATCTGGCCCGGTTGCTACCGGCGACACGAGGAGTTGGCCAAGGGACGCTCGCCGGAGCTTTGGTCCCGTGGCTTTGCGATGCGGTGCCGAGCGACAACGGCCGCAAAGCGTATGCGACCGACCTTCGACAATTCCTAGCGCACCTCGACCGATGCGGGATCTCGCCGACCGAAGTGACCGGCGACGACATCCGGCTCTACAAAGAAGCGATGCGCAAAAGCGGCCTGGCCAGCTCGACCATCGCGCGAAAGCTCTCGCTCCTTCGCGGAACTTACGAGCAATGGGGCAAAAAAGGATTTGTCGATTGGCACACCGTCCAGGACATCCAAGCGGCCGAGTCGCCGCGCGTCGAGAAGAACTCGACGCCGGGATTGAGCCAGGCGGAAGCTTCGAAACTCTTGCACGCTCCGGATCTCTCAACCCTTCAAGGCAAAAGAGACCACGCGCTGCTCTTTGTGTTCTTCCGGACTTCATGCCGCGTTTCGGCCGTGGCCAACGCGAACGTCGGCCACATCGAGCGAGACGATACCGATTGGTTTCTTCGCGTGACCGAGAAAGGAAACAAGCGGAGCCGAAAGATTCTTCTTGAGGCGGTTCCAGCTTTGAAGGACTACATCGAAGCGGCCGGCATCGAGAACGACCGCGAAGGTCCACTCTTTCGGCCGCTCCATCGGAACAAGCGGGAATTCGTGCGCCGGCATCTCGACCGGCGCGACGTGTGGTCTCTCGTGAAGAAATACGGCCGTCAGGTGGGAATCGACGTGGACCGCATCGACAGCCGCGGCGTCGGCGTTCACTCTCTCCGGAAGACGACCATCACCAACGCTTTAAACAACGGGGCTCCCATGCACCAGGTCCAGGAGCTCGCCGGGCACGCCGACATCCGCACCACGCAAGGCTATTACATGCGGAAAGATTCAGACGCGGAAGCGGCCGCGAGGCACATTCAAATCCGATAGATACCGCTTCCCTTCCCTTCCTCTAGACATAAGCCGGTTCACTCGGCGGGCTCGCTGGGTAGCATAAAAGGAGAAAGCCGCTCCCTTTCGAGAGCGGCCTTCTTAATCCTTGCCCTGGCGTCTTGCAAGCAGAGGACGTGACAGGGGATATGCTTCTATTATACGGATGCCGAGCGAAGAATGCCACCCGACCCCCTGAAAATTTCAACAAATTGGGCGAGCATTCGCGGCATTGCTGCCGACCGCTTCGACGCATTTCGTCGGCCGGGCGACGCAGACGAACTCGACGCTCTCGCTCGCTACGTTTGGAACATGGAGCTTTGCCGGGAGCTTCAAACGCCCCTTCACGCCTTGGAAGTCTGCTTCCGAAACCGTTTACACAACGCGCTCACCGCGGCAAAAGGAAGGCCCGACTGGTTTAACGACGAAACCCTCCTCTCGCTTGACGAGCAATCGAACGTGATTCGCGCGAAGAAGACGCTTGAAAGGCTTCGCAGGCCGTTCGCCCCCGGCCGCGTCATCGCCGAGCTGAACTTTGGATTCTGGACCGGGCTCTACGGCAGCGATCACGAAATCAACATCGTACGCCCCACCTTGACGAGCACCTTCCCTCATCTCGTCGGAAGAGCACGCCGCGCGACGGTCGCAAGTCCCCTTCGCGAAGCCAGGCTTCTAAGAAACCGAATCTCCCACCACGAGCACATCTGCTTCGATGTCGCACTTCCCTCCAAGCACGCCCAAATCATCACCCTGATTCAGTGGATGAGCCCGGAGATTCACGATGTGGTGGCCATCAGTGACCAGTTCGGACGGGTCTACGGGGCAACCTGGACCGCGTATAGGCCGGTCCTTGAAACACTCTTCGGTTAGAAAGGGACGACTTCCCTTTCGGCTATGACGATGGCCATGGAGCTATCGCAGATAAGCTTACATGTAATATTACAAGTAAGCTTATCTGTAAGATTGTTTGTAATATTATCGTATGACTGACTTATAGGCGGATAAGCTGAGCAGTCAGCCGACAACCCGCCCCCAAAAGACGAAACAAGTCTCAAGCCAAGAGGGCTCTCCCTGCCAACGGGTTACCGTCCCTGCTTGTCAAAAGGGCGCTCCGTTGCGAAGTTTTGGCATCCTTTCAGTCTGCAGCACCGTCTCTCAGAAAAGGGCTTGACAGCTTTTGCTAGGCAAACCATGCTTTTGAGGTCGCTTGGTAGCCAAACTTTAAAGACATGGAGCGATGGAGAAACAGGCAATGGATTTACTAACTTTCGCCGAAGCGGCCGCGAAGGCGGGCGTCTCGGAGGCGACTATACGCAGGCGCGTGCGAGACGGAGCACTTCCGGAGGTCAAATTCGGCAACCGACCCCGAGTACGCCTGCCCGACCTGCAAAGGGTATTCCCCGGCACGCCCGGCCTTGGACTGAATCTTACTCCTCAGGAATGCCGCGTCATAGGCTTTGCTAACCAAAAGGGCGGCGTCGGTAAGAGCAGCTGCGCCTCTAACCTCGCGGCTATTCTCGCCGAGGATTGCCCGGTCCTCGCCATCGACTGCGACCCCCAGGGGAACTTAACCCAGGCCTTTGGCGTGAACCCGGACGTTCTCAAGATGACAACCTACAACGTCCTCGTTCAGCGCGTCCCCATCGACGAGGCCATTCTAAAGCCAATCCCCCAGCTTGAGAACCTTCATTTGATCGGAGCCAACTTGGAGTTAGCCGCCGCAGACCCGCAACTCACCGGAGCCGTTCAAAGAGAATCGAGGCTCTTGAAGGCCATCGAGCCCGTCAAGAGCCGGTTTCCCTTCATCATCATCGACTGTCCGCCAGCTTTAAGCATCCTAACGCTAAACGCCTTAAGCGCCTCGACCGAAATCATCATTCCCGTCGAGGTCGGAGTCTTCTCACTTCGAGGGGTCTCGAAGCTCATGGAGACCATCCGGGAGATTCGAGAAATCACGCCCTTGCTTGAACGCGTGCGCCCGCTTGCGAACAAATCGGATAACACCAATTTGGCCAAAGACACACGAGCCGAGCTCGAAGCCGCCTTTGGCACCGAGCTTTTCTACACCGGTATTCGCCAGCGAAACCCTATCCGGGAAGCTCAGGCGGCAGGACTACCCGTAAGTCTCTACCGACCGCGAGACGACGGTACGCTCGATTTCCGCGCGCTTGCCGACGAGATTAGGGGAGCTGTTCCCCACGGGGAGAACGTCGCCAAAGCTTTATCGAAGAAGGAGACTAGCTGATGGCGGAGAGTAAGCGAAAGCCCCTTATCCAACCGGGCTCGATGCTACGCAAGGAGGAGACCCAAGACGCAATGTCCCGGATTCTTCAACGAGACCGCGAGGCATCCGGACGGGAGGCCATAGAGACCCCAATCGAGCTTGATGAAGCCCAACAGCCGAGCACTGAGGAAGCTGATAAGCTTACGAGTAATATTACAAGTAAGCTTACAAGTAATACGGTTGCTGCGGAGGAGCTCGGCTCCGCTACCCCTAAGAAGGTCAAAGAGAAGCCTAAACAGACGCTCAAGCAGCGCGTGGCCGAGATGGCCACGACCCGGCACGTCGTTATCTCACTTCGATGCCCCGAGGCAATTAACGATTGGCTAGACGAGTACGCCCATGCCCATCGAAAGGAAGGGGTCAAAAAGCAGGACCTCGTCGCCGAGGCCCTCGCAATGCTGATTCTCAAGAAGGAGGGAGCAGAGCAAACGCCTGACGACCAAGAATGAGCAAGCTCCTTATCCCAAACAGCACTCAGATCCCCAACGTCATCCTAGACCACTGGATGGCCGTGCTTTCGGGCGCTGAGTTCAAAGTCGTGCTCTACATCGCACGGCGCACCTATGGGTTTGGGAAGGAAAGCGACACCATCTCCCTCAATCAGCTCGCAAGAGGCATCAAGAAGCGAAGCGGCGAGCAGCTCGACTACGGAACGGGGCTTTCCCGCTCGTCGGTCAAAAGCGCCTGTACCTCATTGGTGGAGCGGGGAATCCTCATCAAGAGTCAATCCACGGTAGGGGATTCCCACGAGCCGGACCAGAACACCTATCGACTCAATCTCTATGCCCCAATTAAGACCGAAGGCGAAGAGGAACCCACGCCGCCGAGCGCTTCTGGAGAGTCCAAAGTCCAGGATTTAGGTTCAAATCACGAGGTAGGCCAAAAATCGGCCCAGATAGGTCAGAAATTGACCCACCTTGAAACACCTCTCGATACTCCTGAAGAGGTGGGCCAAAAATTAACCCACGTGGGGCAGAATTCGACCCACCCAGGTCAGTTATCGGCCTACGGTGGGCCAAAAATCGGCCCGGAGGTAGGCCAAAAATTGGCCCCACAAAACAAAGATCAAAACCAAGAAATACAAACAACAACAACAGGCCCGACGAGCGGGGAGCTTTTGAAGCTCGCTGTTGTTGCTTTTTCGCCTTCGGCTTTGGAGGGGAAGGGAAGGGAAGGGACCGCCGCGCTTCTCAGAGCCCAAGGCTTTTCCGCCAAGGACGCGAGCCAGCTCTCCGAGCGATTCACCGAAGCCGAAGTCAGAGACCAAGTCGAATGGCTTCCACGCCGAACTATCTCCAAGAACAAGCTTGGGCTGTTACGCAGAGCCATCGAGGAACGATGGCCCAAGCCCGAAAACGCCGAGGAGAGCAAAAAGGCAGTCGAGAAGGAAACCAGAGAGGCCAAGGAAAGGGCCGTCCTGGCCCGTAGGCGAGAGATCGCTGACGGGTTGCGGCAACTCTACTCCCGGCTCCCAATCGACGCGCCAGAGGCATTCTCGACCTTTACAAGCTACATCGAGGAAGAGAAGGCGAAGGTCGCAAGTCGACCCCTCGTTCGAGAAAACCCAAAGCGGCTTGAAATCATGCTTGGCGCTTTCGAGACCGAAGAGAGGAAGCTCTCCCTCCTGGTCGAGTTCTTCCAGGAAAGGGAAGTGCCCCTAAAAGAGTTCGCCCCCCTTGTCCGTGTGCCGCTATCGGAAGTTTCGGAGGCGCTCCGTGTGGCTTCACCGGCTTAGACCGAAATGGTCCTTCGCCTAGCTAGGTCCCTCGTATCCACGCTCGACGCCAGCAGGACAAGGCTCCGACTGTCGCGGGTTCCCCCCAGCATGAAGCACACGGGTTGCGGTCGCCTGGCCGATGAAGGTCTGCGACCGTTCAAATTGCCCCGCTTCGCTCTTTACGGCTGCACCCCGGCGCTCCTTATGCCGGGTCCCTCCGCGCCGAATCTTCGGTCCCGTCTGGCAGCTTCGCTGACAATCGGCGCTCGAAAATCTTTCCGGAAAGAACCCGTTTGAAAGTTATTTGCTTAGATTTCAAAACGCTGTATGATTGCGGGTGAGGGCAGGATACGGGTGCGCTAGCGCACCCCGCCCAAGGCCGATTCTCGGCATGGGACGCCCTGTCCTGCGGAGCATTTTCAGAGGGGATTTTTATGGCCGAAGGCCAACCCAAAAGAAGGCGCTGGAATTCGGACCGGTACCCCAAGATGGTCACCGTCCGAGTCACCACCGACGAGCATTCGGAGATTGTGCGATTGGCCGGCCATGCCCGCCTCAGTACCTCCAGGCTTTTGGTGAGCGCTCTTTTGGACCGGCGTTTGCCGACCCTGAAAGACTCGCCTCCACCTTCTGCAGAAACGCGGGAGGAGCTGCTTTTGCTCCTGTTCCAACTGCGAAAGGTGGGCGTAAACCTGAACCAGCTCGCCTATCGAACCAACCGCGCAAGGCTCCTCGGCAGGTTTCCCCCGCCTCGCCGAAAAGTCGACGAAGTCGCCGCGGCGGTCGAAGGTCTGGTTCGAGTCATTAGGAACAAGCTATAGCCTACACCGGCTATTGTGAGTTCCTCGTAGGGACGGAAGGGGGTTCGTCTTACTACGCGCTGTACGTGAGCCGCCCCAATGCGGTGCTTGAGCGTCAGGACGGAATCTTCGCAAGAAACATGCCGAGCGAGGTGATGTCGGCCGCGACGTACAGCGAGTTCCGGAGCAATCTCTCAAGCTACGCTTGGGCCAGGGAAGAGAACGAGCTCGCTCTTCACCGCCAACGTGGTTCGAGAGGCGCTCTCCGTTCGCATTACCGGTGCGTTCTCTCGTTCGAGAAAGACCTTTCGACCGAGAGTATCCGCCGCCTGGTTGGAGAGTGGCTCGATAACGCCTTGCCGCTATCGAGCGCCTGCGTGTTCGTGCATCGAAACACCGAGAACGTCCACGCCCATCTTTGGATCGACGCCCGAGGCATCGACGGAAAGAAGCTCGACTTCTCAAAGCGGGAATGGAAGACCCTCGGCGAGAGATGGAACCGCATCTACTTGAGGGAAATGGCGAGAGTAGAGCGGCTCGAAACGAAACTGGAAGGAACCCCCGCGTATGACGAAATCCGAACTGCAAGAGTGTCTCATAGAGGTGCAAACGGCGCTCAGGCAAGAGCGGAATCGAAGCCGAACCCTTCTGCGAGAGAACAGGAGGCTAGCCGGTGCGCTGAGAACCGAGAGCGAGCGTTTCACGAAGCTCTACGACTACATCAAGACCTTCAGGAAATGGGTTACGGACGAGAAGGGAGTGACCTAGACCGATTCGATAGGAGTTAGAACCGCATGGCGGCAGCCGCGACGATTCTTGTGACGCTGGTGGCGACCTTTCTCGCCGCAGCGTTGCTGTGGCCGCAAGCTGACGCCCACGGAAGCGCCGGGTGGTCCAAACCGACCACCGACACCGTTAAATCCGCGCGGGCTAAGTTGCCTTCCGGAAGCTTCATCCTCTCGGAAGAACAAGGAAAGCGAGTAGTCCTTTCCCGACTAGAAGCCATGCGCCACGGGGTCATCGTCGGCGGTAGCGGAACCGGAAAGTCTCGCGGTTATTTTCTGCCCAATGCGGCCTTGGCCAACGATACATCGCTTGTTTGCACCGACCCCAAAGGAGAGCTTTGGAATCTCACATCCGGATTCCATCCCAAGGCCCTCCGATATGCGCCGACCGAGCCGGACGCGAGCGAGTGTTTTAACTGGATTCCTCTATGTTCCGATGCTCGCATAGCCGAGCTCTGCGCTCGCGCCATCGTTGAATCGGGCCAAACCGAGAAGACCGAGCAAGCGTGGATAGACACCGAAACCGCCTTTCTTGCCGGCGTTTTCGCCCATGCCAGCACCCTAAGCGAGCCGACTCCTCTGACCGCCTACCGGCTCTTTACCCGCCAGACCGTGGAGAGCCTCATTCAAACGCTGCTGAATTCGCCCTCCGAGGCGGCAAGAGAGCAGGGAATGGTCTTCTCCCAAACGCAAGAGCGGATGCGCGGCTCGATTGTCCCCGTGGTCGCGGCCAAACTCCAGTTTTTAAGAGACCCGGCCGTGATGCGGTTTACATCCGCATCGCTCGACCCGGCCCGTTTGGGATCTCTACGAACGACGCCGACCGCGGTTTATTGGTGCCTCCAGGAGCACGACATCGTTAGACTCCGCCCTTTGACCAGCCTCTTTTTCTCTTTGCTCCTAGAGCAGCTAGCGGCCGAGCCGGTGAAGGAAAACCACGCGATTCCGGTTCGGATGCTCTTGGACGAATTCGCCAATATTGGCAAGATTCCCAACTTTGCGAGCACCCTCTCGCTTGCCCGAGGACGCGGGCTCTCGATTTGGCTGGGCATCCAAAGTCTGGGGCAACTCGAATCCGAATATGGAAAGGCCCATGCTCGAACCATCGTCTCCAACTGTTCGACCAAGGTCGCGCTCTCGGGGCTCGACGTGGAGAGCGCCGAATATTTCAGCCGTGCGCTTGGCGAGCGCACGTTTCGCAAGCGAAGGCTCTCCCTTCACTCCAAAACACCTGTCTCTTTGACAGGGAGCTACACATCGACCAAGGCCGAACACGCCCGCGCACTTTTGACCCCGGACGAGGTTCGTCGTATCCGAGAAGACCAGGCCATCGTCATCGTCGGGAACCGACGGCCGATGCTCCTGGCAAAGAACTACTACTCAAAACCTGCCTTCACCGCCCACACGTCACCGTTGCCTTTCGCGAGAGCCGAGACCATCGTGGAACGGCGAAAAGAGCCTCCACCGCTTCCGGTCGAACTTCTCCAATACGGAGCGCGGCCACGACGAGCGGCCGGAAGTTCCAGAAGAGCGGGGCACCTACGCCGAGCCTAGTAATCACTTTGTGGGGAGACAGCCCGAAAACGTGTAGGAAATCGCTGTCGGGTCCCTTTAGCGGCCCACGTGACTCCAAGCAAAGAGACGCCCCTTTCCCCGTCGAAGCGGCGCGATTGTGTGTTTCGGGACGAGCACGCGTCAAGGCAATCTAAAGCGCTTCGCGGCCTTGACCCGCACCCATCCCGAAACAGTCCGGAAATTTGCCTTCTTCGGGGAAAAGGGTGAGGGGATTACCTGAACCAATTCAGTCCCGGCCCCCGATGGGGGAACATGACACACCATCAGAAAGACCAGCGCAGCGCCGACACAGCCCATCTCGACGGAGGATTTCCACGCTTAGGACGAGACCAGTCGCAACGCATCGAGTCCCTCATAGCCAAGCTCTCAAAAGCGGCGGACACTTCCGGCACCGACGTTTACCAAGGACCGAACGGACCGATTGTGAACACCGTGGAGCTCGACCTAAATCACGGAAAACTTTCACGAACCCGCACGCTTATCGTGCCAGTGGAGGGAGGAATCGAGAAAGGATTTTTCCGATTCCGGACGGAGGGAGGGAAGCTCATCGAGGCCGTAAAATGTGGCCCTTATGGCGACACCGTGGCCGAGCGGCTGTCGGCTAACCAAGCCCTTTCGCTCTTCTCGAGAGCGGTTTCGCTATGCACGGGACAGAATCGCATTTCGACACCGGCAGGAGTGCCCTACCGTGAGGGGAAGAGCCCCTATGGTCCCTCCTTCGACCTGAGCCAGGGAGAAGGGGGACGCACCAAGCGCCCCAAAGCGTAGGCCCTGCGACCGAGTTCCCGTAACTTTTATGTGTGGACAACGTCAGTACATCGTGGTAGACTCGACCTAGAGCTCTCATCAGGAGGAAACCGACTATGCACGCGCAGCAAAAAGCAGAAACCCTAAACATCCGGGCATCGAGCGCCCAGAAAGCGAAGCTTGCCGAGGCGGCCAAGCTCCAGAACATGAACGTCAGCCAGTTCGTTTTGAACAAGTCGCTCGACGCCGCCGAGCAGGTCATCGCGGACCAACTCGTCATTCGCCTTTCGGCCGAAGATTACGACCACTTCGTGGCCAGGCTCGAAGAGCCGGCGAGAGACCTTCCGAAGCTTCGCGAGCTGTTCAGCACCCCCAGCGTGCTCGAACGATGAGCGAGCTCTCCGGTCCGGAGCTCCTCACCAAAGCCCACGATTTCCTCGAGTTCGATTGCGGCAAAGAGCCGCTTAATGTCTTTCTCACCCGTCACGCTTTAGCGAACCAGGCCAACGACAGCGCTCGGACCTTTGTTGTCCTGGACGGTGATTCCGTGGTCGGCTACTACAGCCTTGCCGTGAGCGCGGTGCTCTTCGATGAGGCCCCTTCACGGATGGCGAAGGGCCTTGCCCGCCATCCGGTTCCGGTCATTCTCATGGCCCGTTTCGCCGTCGCTCTCTCCCATCAAGGGAAGGGAATCGGCAAGGCCATGTTCAAAGACGCCATCAAGAGAGCGCTCGCCGTCAGCCGAGAGGTCGCCGCCCGGGCTTTCGTCGTCCATGCCAAAGACGACGATGCGAGCAAGCTCTACCAGCACTTCGAGATGGAGCCTTTCCCGAACAGTCCCTACCATTTTTTTCTTCTGATGAAGGACATCGAGAAGGCGCTAGGGCTTCGCGCATAAGACAAGGTTCCGTGAGCCCCAGCGCAATCACACCTGACTCACCTTTGGTGAACGTCACGACGCAAAAGCGTCGATTTCCCGTACAATGTGAAAGCATGGAGCGCCGAGAAGCGGCCGAATTCTTAGGGGTGAGCCTCAGCACCCTCGACCGATTGGCATCTCAAGGACGGCTCACCAGGGGCCGAGGAAAAGGCAAAACAAAGCCGGTCACCGTCTTTGCCCGAGAAGAATTGGAGCGCCTCAAACGAGAGCTCGAGACGGAGCAGCCGCCCAGAACTTCGCCGACCTCGACGTCATTAAAACCCACCGATTCCGTGGGTTTTCGTCTCGACCCCTACTACGTGGGACGCCTCCGAGCGGAGGGAGCCGCGGTCGGACTAAGCGCCGGCGAGTACGCAAGAAAGCTCGTGGTCCAGGCCCTCGAAGAAGACCGGGACGCACGGTTTCACCGGGAGCTCAGCGCCCTCCGGGAAAATCTGGCCGAGATGTTCTACATCGTTTTGGTGACCAAACTCGGAGCCTCCGAAAAGGAGGCCACCGAGATTGTCTCATCGTTCGCCGAGGCGAAGGGCACCTGAGATGCTCAGCATGAGCGCCATGTCTTCCGGACAGGCGAGCTATTACCTGGGGCTTGCCCGCGAAGACTACTATCTCCAAGGGGGAGAGCCGCCCGGCCAGTGGTTCGGCCGCGGAGCCGAGGTGCTTGGGCTTTCCGGGCAAGTCGAATCCGACCACCTCTACAACCTCTTTGACGGTCTATCGCCACGGGGCGATATTTCGCTCGTACAGCGGCAGAACCACGAGGGCAAGGCCGAGCATCGTCCCGGCTGGGACCTCACGTTCTCCGCGCCCAAGAGCGTCTCTACGATGTGGTCCCAAGCGGACGAGGAGACCCGCTCGAAACTTCAGCGCATCCAAGACCGGGCGGTCAAAGCCGCCCTCGGCTATCTTCAAGACACCGCCGCGTCAACCAGGCGGGGCAGGGAAGGGAAGAGGCTTGAAGAGGTGGGGCTTGTGGCCGCGCTTTTCGAGCACTCGACATCGAGAGCGCTCGACCCCCAGCTCCACACCCACGCCCTCATCATGAACGTCTCGGTGCGAGACGACGGCACCACGGGGACGCTTAGCAGCCTCGACCTATTCCTCTCCAAAATGGCGGCCGGAGCTCTCTACCGTGCCGAGCTCGCAAAGGGCCTTCAAGTTGAGCTTGGACTCATCCTTCGACGCGAGCGCACTTGGTTTGAAATCGAGGGGGTTTCCAAGGAGCTGGTCCAGGAGTTCAGCAAAAGGCGCGAAGCCATCGAGGAGCAACTTGCGAAATCCGGACTGAGTTCGGCCGAGGCGGCCGCGGTTGCCGCCATCCAAACCCGGACCGCCAAAGACGGCGTTTCCAGGGCCGAGCTTTTCCAGGAATGGAGAAGGGAAGGCGAGCGTCTTGGATGGAGCGCCGACCAGGTGGACCGACTCATCGGGATGCTTTCCAAGTATCGAAGTTTGGCGGAAGAGAGGCAAGGCGCTTGCGAACGGGCTACGGAGCGCTTGACTTGGGACGAGGCTTTTTTCTCCGAACGCGATTTCGTGCGTTACGTCGCCGAAGAGAGCCAAGGCCGAGGACTCGGAGCCAAAGAGGTCCGAGAGAGCGCTTCGCGCTTTTTGAATCAGTCCCCCGAAATCGTAAGGCTAGGACTCTACAACGGCGAGCAGCGCTTCACTACTCGGAAGATGATGGAGCTCGAATCGGAGCTCCTCTCAGCAGCTGCGGAGATGGCCAAGAACGACCGGCATCAGCTCCACGCCGAGACGGTCATGGGCACGTTTGCAAAACACGGCGGTTTGAGCGAAGAGCAGCTCCAAGCCGTTTGGCACATCACCCGGGAATCCGGAGCCATCGCCGTGGTGTCGGGCATGGCCGGAACCGGAAAGACCCGGATGCTCGACGTCGCGCGAGAAGCGTGGGAGAGCGAAGGCTACCGAGTCGAAGGGGCCGCGCTTGCCGCACGAGCCGCCAAGGAGCTCAAAGCTGGCTCCGATATCGAATCAGCGACCATCGCCCGCACCCTTATGGACATCGACCGAGGAAGAATCAAGCTCGACAATCGAACGATTCTCGTGGTCGACGAGGCGGGTATGGTGGCCACTCCCGACATGCGAAGACTCTCGCTTGCGTGCCGGGACGCCGGAGCCAAGCTTGTTTTAGTCGGCGACGAGAGACAGCTCCAACCCATCGGGCCGGGAGCGCCTTTCCTCGAACTCGGAGAACGGTTCGGCCGCGCGGAGCTCACCGATATTCGGAGGCAGAGCGAAGAGTGGGCAAGGCAAGCCGTCAGGGACATGGCGGACGGAAACGCCCGCGACGCCCTTCATGCGTTTGCCGAACATGGCCTGGTGACCATCTCTTCCACCCGACGCGAAGCAATGGGCGACCTTGTGGCTCAGTGGCGAGCCGACGGCGAGAAGCCGGAGAACACGCTCATCCTTGCCGGAACGCGAAACGAAGTCAGAACGCTCAACGAGCTCGCTCAGGCCGAACGCATTCGAGCCGGAGAGCTGGGAGCCGATGCCGCGACGGTAAACGGCGAGAGAATCTTCTTAAACGACCGCGTGATGTTCACCAAGAACAAAGGCACTCTCGGCATCGAAAACGGCGCTAAGGGAACCGTTTGCGGGATGGCCGAAGACGGAACTCGCCTCAGCGTTTGGCTCGACTCAGGAGAGAAGGTCACGATTCAGCCTCATGCCTTTCCTCATATCTCCCTAGGATATGCCGCCACTACGCACAAGGCGCAGGGAGCGACGACGCTCAAAGCCTACGTGCTCGGGGGTGGTCCGATGCAAGGACGCGAGCTCTCCTACGTCCAGGCAAGCCG
>MKRX01000021.1 GCA_001898035.1 Armatimonadetes bacterium 55-13 | reverse complement strand
CGACGAGAGAACACGTCGCCAACACCAAGCCCTAAACCTACAACGCGCACCTAAACACCGAGCGAAATGTAGCCGTCAGTCCCCCTGACGTGAGCGCGACCAATAGCGCCTCCCCGTAACGGAAGGAGGCGAACCAATCAAGAGGTGATGCCCTTCGCTAACCCATAAATCCAACTGCGACTAAAACAATGAAAACTGAATGTCTTCTTTGATCTGGACCTAAGATCCCCCGGTCTCGCTCAACAATGCTTCCAACGTCTCCCGAAACTCCCCTGGATCAATCGCCCCCACCGTCTTCCCGGCCAACCGACCCTTCCGGTCGTAAACCAAAGTCGTCGGCAACGCCAACTGCCCCTGCAGAGCCGGAACCTCAACCCCCCGGGCCAAGGGATAGCTCACCTTGTAATCGGATTGGAATCGATGAATAATTCCCGGATCGCCTTGGTCCATTGAAACCCCAATAACCTCAAGCCCCTTGGGCTTGAGCTCTTCGCTCAACCGAACCAGATCGGGCGTCTCCGCCCGACAGGGCGGACACCACGTCGCCCACAGGTTCACCAAGACCACCTTGCCTCGATGGTCAGAGAGCTTCCACTCCCCACCTTCAAGCAAGGGAAACGTCCAGGCCTGCCCCGCCTTCCGGTCCGACTCTTTCAGCACCTCGGCGTCGCTATTGGAGGTGCTGATCACACTCGACAAAATCCAAACGCCCAGCAACACCAACGCGAACTTCCAAAACCCCGAAGGGCCCGACAAACGCCCCGATTGACTCACGCTTTCAATCTACGCCCAAAAGCGCTCGCCCCGCTCAGCGTCCCAGAGGTTCGCCCTTCGAACCCGAAGGAAACGCCGGGATCATCGGATCGATCGGCTTGATCGTCCCGTCTTCGTTGAATTCCATCTTGGCCAGGCACGTCTCTCGCTTAAACCCGCTCCCTCCCGGAATCGCGTGGCGATGGTACGCCACGTACCACCGGTCGGTTCCCGGCACGTTGACCACGCTGTGGTGTCCCGTCCCCTTCACCGGGCCGTTCTTCTTCAGCACGATGTTGTTCGCCGGAATCTCCACGGGCCCGTACGGCGACTTCGAGATCCCGTACCCCACGCGATAGTCGTCGCTTCGGGCATCGTCGATCGACCACATGAAGTAATAGAGCCCCTTCCGCTTGAACACCACGTAGCCCTCACGAAAATCCTTCATCGGAATCGTCGCCGGAGGACCGTCAAACGAAACCATATCTTTGTTCAGCCGGTAAACCATCGGCGTCCCGTTGCCGAAGTACAGATACGCTTGCCCGTCGTCGTCCATAAACGGATAGGGATCGATCGGATACGTCTTCACGCTTCCTTTCGGAATCAGGGCATGCCCCAAAGCGTCCTTAAAGGGTCCTGTCGGTTGGTCACCCACGGCCACCCCGATCTGCCCCTGCGCACAGAAATAGAAGTAGTACTTCCCATCTCGCTCCATCACGTCCGGTGCCCAAGCCTCGATGTTTGCCCACTTGAGGTCCTTCGTGACGTCCATCACCATCCGCTCTTTCTTCCAGTGAATAAGGTCCGGCGAGGACCAAACCGAGAAATCGGTCGTCTGCCAATTCGGCTTGTCAGAGGTTGGATACACGTAATAGCGATTCCCAAACACTCGAATCGCCGGGTCGGCGGTGAATCCATCCAAGATCGGCTTGGGAACCTTCGAGATCGCCTCATCCTGCTCGCGTCGCACCGCTGTCATGACCGCCCCCGAGACCGGCAAGATCGTCCCATGTCGCTGCCCCGGCACAATCTCCGACTGCTTAGAAACGTCTGTCCAAGTCTTCCAATCCGAAGTCTCATAGACCCCATACTTGCCCTCCGTGTAGTAATCCACATACATCCGAGTCTTGCCGCCCACCGAGACCAGCGACGGTCCCTCGGCTCGCTCGGTCAAAATCGGTGCCTTCACTACCGTGTAAGGACCTAGGGCGTGATCGCTGACTCCGTGGAAGATCGGCCCATATCGCTTACTCGACTGCATGTCGCCTTCCTTGAACACTGCAATCCACTTGCCCTTCTCCTGAATGACCGTCGTGTCGATATGATCGAACCCCGGATCGAGAAACACCTTGGGCTGGCTAAAAGTGGAGAAGTCTTTGGTGGTGACGTAGTAAGTCCGATTGTTCATCCGGTTCGGCGAGACCGTCTCCGGGAACCTGCCCTCCACATCGGAAGACCACGTGATCGCGTACTGCTTCGTTTCTGGATCGTAAAGCGTCTCCGGCGCCCAGCAATTCTTCGTCCCAGGGGTCGATTCCATCACCGGCAGATACTTCGGTTCCGACCACTTCATGAGATCTTTCGAAGAGGCGTAACCAATCCCCTTATCCCCCCAACCCGAGGTCCAAACCAACCGAAACACTCCATCCGGCCCCTTCAGGACATGAGGATCGCGCATCAGCCCACCCCCCACCTTCGAAGTCAAAAACGTCCCTGAAATCTCTGTCCACCGCAAGGCATCCGAGCTGTAAGCCAAATGCAGCCCGTCTCCGTTCCCTCGGAACGAAGTAAACAAAAACCCCGCTCCATGCCCCGCCGTACCCAACAATAACCCAGCCACCAATCCAACCATCGACAAAGACTCCTTAACCGCCTCAGTTTATTTCACAAATTTAAATAAACCATTTCTTCGTTGACGGATTGATGATTTTCCGAATCGCCAATTCCCAGTCGCGAACTCCCCTCCATAGGTATCCATTCGATCATAGGGTATCCAATCGAACCCTACTCAAAAGGGTAACGTCGAACCCTGATGGGCGAAACCACTGCGGATAAGATTTTCGTCGGCAAAGGAGACCTCGATGTCTATCTCCTGCCAAAGTTCGGCAACCGACACGGCCTCATCGCCGGCGCCACCGGCACCGGCAAAACCGTAACCCTCCAAATCCTCGCCGAGAGCTTCAGCAAACTAGGCGTCCCCGTCTTCATGGCCGACGTAAAAGGTGACCTCTCCGGCATCGCCATGCCCGGAACCACCAATCCCAAGCTAGAATCCCGAGCCCAACAAATCGGCCTTGAAAAATACGCCTACGAAAGCACCCCCACCGTTTTCTGGGACATCTACGGCCAACAGGGTCACCCCATCCGTTCCACCATCTCAGAAATCGGCCCCCTCATGCTCGCCCGCATGATGAATCTCAACGACGTCCAAGAAGGAGTCCTCAACGTCGCATTCCGAGTCGCCGACGAACAAGGCCTTCTCCTCCTGGACCTCAAAGACCTCCGAGCCATCCTCGCCGAGATTTCCGAGCACGCCGATGAACTCCAAAGAGAATACGGAAACGTCAGCTCCGCCTCCGTAGGAGCCATCCAACGAAACCTGTTGGTCTTGGAAGAACAAGGCGCCAATAACTTTTTCGGAGAACCCGCCCTCGATATCCGAGACTTCATGAGAACCACCTTCGACGGACGAGGCATCGTCAACGTCCTCGCCGCCGACAAACTCATGCAAAGCCCCCGCCTCTACGCCACCTTCCTCCTCTGGATGCTTTCCGAACTCTTCGAAGAACTCCCCGAAGTCGGCGATCTGGACAAACCGAAGCTGGTCTTCTTCTTCGATGAGGCTCACCTGCTCTTCAACGACACCCCCGACTCGCTCATGGAGAAAATCGAGCAGGTGGTCCGACTCATTCGCTCAAAGGGCGTGGGTGTCTTCTTCGTCACCCAAAATCCAATCGACATCCCAGATGTCGTTCTGAGCCAACTGGGAAATCGCTGTCAACACGCCCTACGAGCCTTCACACCCAGAGACCAAAAAGCCGTCAACTCCGCGGCCGACACCTTCCGCCCTAATCCAAAATTCAAAACCCAGGAAGTCATCACCCAACTCGGAGTTGGAGAGGCGCTAGTCTCCGTACTAGAAGAAAAAGGCACCCCAACAATCGTCGAGAAAACCCTGATCCGCCCCCCCGCATCTCGCCTCGGCCCCATCACTCCCGAGGAACGCCAACAAGTCGTCTTCGCCAGTCCGCTGCGAGGCAAGTACGACCAGCCGGTTGACCGAGAATCGGCGTACGAGGTCCTCAAAAAACGCGGAGAGGAGGTCGCCGCCAAACAAGAGCAGGCGAAGCAAGAGGCTCAGGCGGCAAAGGAAGCCAAAAAACAAGAAAAATCCCCCTCTCGTCGCTCCGATTCGGTGTTGGAATCATTGGGCAAAAGCGTTGTCCGGACCGCCGGGTCTCAAATCACGCGCCAACTCGTGCGCGGTCTCTTAGGCGGACTCTTCAAAGGCAACCGAAGATAGAACTTTGCCCCGCCATGGCGGGGCAACGGCTCACTCGCCCGCTGATCCGCCACCAAGAAAGCCGCCCAGCGCACTCTGCACGCCCTCTGGCAGCTTTTCTGTCAGACCAGATTTGGCAATCCACCCCGGAATCTCGTCCATGTGCTCTTTCACAAACTCAACGACCTTTTCTGCCGTGGCTCTGTCGATTCCAACTTTTTCTGTCAACTTGCTGATCATTTCTTCCATCTCATCCTCCAATCACCGGCTAGTTGCTCGATGAACTCCTGACAGACTCATTTTGCTCCGCCGATGTTCATTGGTCCAAGGAATAGATGGGTACCCTCCCAAAAGGAGGGAAATCGTTGTCCATTGCGACCGAAAGAGAGAGTTTCGACGCCCAGCTAACCCCCATTCTTGACACGGCTTACCGAGTCGCGAGCCGAATGACGAGAAATGCGGATGATGCCTGGGATTTGATCCATGACGCGGCATTGAACGCTTTTAGGGGATACAAGAACTTCGAAGCGGGAACCAATTTCAAAGCTTGGTTCTTCAAGATTTTAACGAACACGTACATTCGCAAGTATTCGAAGGCAAGACCAGACAACGTCAGTCTCGATGCGGGCGAGGCGCCGGAACTGTTTATTTACCAAAACACCCAGCACACTCCTCCCGAGTCGCCAGCCTCCGATCCTGAGCGCGAAGTTCTGGACAAGATCGATGAAGAAAAGGTTAGCGCCGCTATTGAAAGCCTTCCTGAGGACTACCGGATGGCCTGCGCGCTCTATCTTCTGGAAGATCTTTCTTACCAAGAAATTGCCGACATCCTCCAAATTCCCATTGGAACCGTCCGCTCCCGCATTCACCGGGGGCGAAATTTGCTGCAAAGGGCTCTTTGGGACCTCGTTCACACGGGGGAATCGGCGCAGGAATCATCTGAGGACGAAGAGTAATGAGCGATCACACCAAACTCGACTGTGAAGAAGCGTTTAAGCGACTTGGAGATTTCCTGGATCATGAGCTAAGTGAGGATGAAATCGAACAGGTGCAAGGACATATTGACTTTTGTTCTCACTGCGCCATGGAGTTTCGATTTGAAGAGAAGTTATTGATTGAGCTCAAGGCAAAAGCCAGAAACGCCCCCGCGCCAGATAGTCTGCGCGAAAGCGTTCTGAAAGCACTTGACCAAGCCCAAGCGGAAGAAGATTAGGCTCGGTTGAACTTAATCGACCACTTTGCCTTGCCCGATTTTGGTGCGAAGGTCAGGGAGAGGACCTTACCGGCCAGTTGATGAGTTGAGCCCGGAGCAGTTACTGATCCAACTTTCCAGCCACTAGGTACATGAATGTAGGTTGTCCAAGCTCGGTCCTTGCCCAGAAGGGAACTGCCTGAAAGGGTGTTGTTGGTCCATGCCACCTGATCCAAATCAACCACCCCTTGACCAATGTGGCGGTCAGTGCCAAGGATCTGAGGGTGCGATTGAAGTTGCCGGAAAGAGACGGCTTGGCAGTGGCCCTGTTTGAGAGATTTGAAGGCGAATTCCTTCTTCACCACTCCGAGAAACTTGGAATCCCAGAAGTCGAACGCAAGATATGACTGTGTGGGATCCAGTCCGAATTCAGAAACACTCTTCTTCGTGGAATCCTCATCTGCCCAGGCGGTTCTGGCGACGATGGTCCATTCTTGCTTGTCTTTGGCGACGTTAAGCGCCAAAAACTCAGGATCGGGTTTGGCCGGGGAGATATTGCCGGGGCGAAGGGGCATGGGAGGGCCGACTCTTCTGAGCAGATCAACTCGAGCGGCGTCATAGTCCTTCACCGGGTCGCTAATCATGATATGGCCACCGGCAAGAGCGGTCAGCGTTACCCATGTTTGGGCTTCGGCGACGGGGAGGCGGAGGCACATGTAGTCGGGGTCGTTCAGCCAGACGACATTGTTGAGATGGTGAAATTGGGCGATGTACTTGGCGGATCGGCGGATGCTGGCGAAATCCGGGGCGACATCTTCCCCAATTCGGCATCCATCGGGTACTCCAGCGAGTTCGGGAAGGGTTCCCCAGCAGGCAAGGACGTATGAGTCTTTGGCGACCGACTTGATGTCCTTCATGATCTCGCGGAAGGCTTGCTCCATCGATTGATTTCGCGACTTCCAGTATTCGGGCGCTTTTCGGTAGTTGTCGTAGAGAACGTGTCGGAGGGTGTCGATCTTGAAGTAGTCCCAGCCTTGGGATTTCAGGGTTCGGATGGTTTCTACGTATGCCTCTTCCAAAGCGGGTTTGTCGAGGCCATTGATGGCGTAATTGACCCAGGGGCCGCGATACGGTTTGCCGTCTTTGCCCAGGACATAGCCCTCGTTATGCTTGATTCCCAAGGGGAGGAAGAGGCCGACCCAGATTCCCGGGGTTAGGCCGAGGGATTTGATTTCTTTGGCGAGGTGGGGGAGTCCGTCTGGGAAGCGGTCGTTGGGTTCGGTCCAGAGTTCGGAGAACTTCTCCCCGGGTTTGAGGGGTGGTTCGCCGGATTGGGAGGCTCGTTGGTAGCCATCGTCGATTTGGATGACGTCGTAGCCGTAGTCCAAAAGGTTTTTGGCCATGAACTTTGAGGCATCTTCAATGTCTTTTTGACTGACCTGTTGAAGATGGGCCATCCAGGAGCACCAACCGGCGACGGGGTGTGGCCAGAGGGGTTTGGACTTATCCCAGAGGAAGTAGCCAAGGTGGTCTTGGACGTATTTGGGTTTCAGCTCGATCTTAGCCGAACCTTGGATGGCGACCTCATAGCCGCCTTTGGCGGGGACGAATTTTGGGGAGCCGCCGGTGATGGTGATGAGGCGATCAGAGGCTCGGTCGTAGATGGAATCGAAGTTGGTGGTGGTAGGTTTGCCGTAGATGCTGATCAGGCGATCGGGGGCGTTGGGGGTGCAGGGGAAGGAATCTTGGGAGGCAGCGATGAAGAGGTTTGTCTTTGATCGGCTGGATACCCTAAGATCGACGGTATACCCATAGAGGCGTTTTTTTGGGGGGACAAACTCGGAGGTTTTTGGGCCGTGGGGATAGCCTAGGGGGACATCTTTGGCGGGGGTTATCGATTCGTTAACCTTGGGGATCTTTAGGTCCTTGCGGTTCGTGAAGACGATAGGGATTTTTGCGTCCGATAGGAGTACGCGATCTTGTGGCGGGTTCATGAGTGCAACGGCATTGGCGCCAGCTAGACAACATAGGCAAGCTAGGATCATTTGAGTTTCAAAGAATACTCGGGTTACCAGGTTTAGTGGTTCTCGTTACGGGCAGACCGTTGTAGTATTCAAGAGATGGCAGTCGCGGACGACCTGCGGGAGACGTTGCGGGGAGCGCTTGATCGGATGATTCCGGCGGACGACGATCCAGGAGCTTTGGACTTGGATTGCGATCGGTTTGTGCTGGAGCTTTTGGACAGCGACGCAGAGCTTGCGGCGTTTTATGAGAATGGGCTTCGCAATCTGCATGCGGAGGGATTCGATTCGCTCCCGCCCGACGAGAAGGATCGTTTGCTCTCCGAACTTGAATCGTGTTCTTCCCGAGACGGATGGGCAGTGAGTCCATCGGCATTTGTGGAGGCAATGGCGCAGCACGCAATGGAAGGCTTTTACACGCACCCCAAGGGGTGGCAGACGGTTGGATTTGAGGTTACTCTTTGAGCCACTGGGACGTGGTGATCGCCGGAGCAGGAGCCGGTGGCGGGGTGGCGGCATATGTTCTTGCCGCCGCCGGGAAGCGCGTCCTGCTTTTGGATCGTGGTCGGTGGCTGGACTTTGCCACCACAGGACGCGATCATCTTCGAAATCACCGATTGGCGACTTACGGGCACAATACCGGCCCCGAACTTGTGGGGAATCCTCGAGTTTTCGTCGACGTTCACGGAACAGAGCATGTCGTAGCTCCGAACTCCTCCGACTATCACCATAACGCCTCGGCGGTTGGGGGTGGCACGGTGGTCTATGGCGGGCAGGCTTGGCGATTTCACCCCTTAGACTTTCGGATGGCTTCAACTTATGGCTCGCCGTCGGGGAGTTCTTTGGAAGATTGGCCGATCTCCTACGACGACCTAGCGCCGTACTACGAGTTGGCCGAGTGGCTTGTGGGAGTCGCAGGGGGACCGCCTTCTTCGCAGATGCCGGAGAGGCGTGGCTATCCCATGCCCGCCCACGTTTTGCATCGAAAGGGTCGGGCCCTGAGGGCGGCGGCCGAGAAGATGGGCTGGGAAACTCAGTCAGTGCCTCTGTTGATGAACAGCGTTCCGTGGGACGGAAGAGCTGCATGCTCGAATTGTCAACAATGCGTCGGTTTCGCCTGTCCCGTCGACGCAAAGAATGGGACGCAGAATACGGCAATTCGCCGAGCGATCGAAACGGGTAACTGCCGGGTATGGGATCAGGCGGTAGCCAGTTCCCTGTCGTTCGAGGCGGGAAGAGTGACAGGGCTTCGGGTGTTTCGCTGTGGGTCGTGGCATGAAATCAAAGCGGACGCGGTAGTTCTTGCTTGCGGGGCGATCGAAACCGCGCGCCTTCTGCTCCATTCGCGGACGGCTCAGGAGCCGAATGGCGTTGGCAACAACTCAGACCAGGTGGGGAGACACCTTCAGGGGCACTACTACCCCAACGCATTTGGACAGACAGACGAGCCGCTATGGGATGGGATCGGGCCGGGGCCGACGACCGCAACCTTGGACTTCAATCACGGAAACGACGGAGTGATCGGAGGAGGGCTGCTGGCGGATGATTTTGTGATGCTCCCGATTATCTTCGCGAAGTGGTGGCGACCGCCGGGGGCGCCTGCCTGGGGGCAGGCGAATAAGGACTGGATGCGGGAGGGATACCGAAGGTCACTGATGGTCACCGGACCCGTTCACGAGATCCCCTCTCCAGACTCGCGGGTGGAGTTGTCTTCGCGGGTTACGGACAGGTTTGGGATTCCGGTGGCGCGGCTCAGCGGAACAACGCATCCCGAGACCGTGCGAACGGCAGAGTTTATGGAGGCAAGGGCGAAGGATTGGCTCCGGGCGGCGGGAGTGCGAGAGGTGTGGAGTAAACCGCAGGCCCTTCGGCTGTCGGCTGGGCAGCATCAGGCGGGAACCTGTCGGATGGGGGTTGATCCGGCAACATCGGTGGTGGACCCGTGGGGGCGGGTTCATGGGCATGAGAATTTGGTGATTGCGGACGGTTCCGTTCATGTCACGAATGGGGGATTTAATCCGGTGTTAACGATCATGGCGTTGGCGTGGCGGTCGGCGGAGAGATTAGTTGGGGTAAATGTCGAATTTTCACCACTTAGCGACTAAAGTCAAAACAATACCGATTGATTTCGACCAGCTTTACATTTTGTTCATTGAAGACACTGGCCAGTTCAAAGTCGGTAAACTCATTAGTATCAAAGTGGCGAATTTACCAATAACGATTAGTCCGAGCGATCTCACTTTCCTGTGGGAAGAATGTCAAGCGTGCTTTTGGGACAAATATCGATTAGGGCTGCGTCGACCGCGTCCGGTCATGCCCGCAATCTTTAATGTAATTGACATGGCTATCAAAGAAACACTCAGCGCATCGACACTTGATACAACTGTAAGGGGAGCACCGATATGCTCGGTTATTGCTTCTGACGTCGGAGTTGTGTCGATTCCAATGTCGATAGGTGGAGCTGTTATGTCCATAAAAGGGATCCTTGATTCGCTGGTGCGATATCAGAATGGGAAGATAGGTGTTATTGACTATAAAACGTCATCACCGGTAAACGCAGAGAGGACCTACTCTGCTCAGTTAGATGCGTATGTGTATGCTCTAAAGAATCCCGAATTTGCAAACGGCCCTTACCCCGCACAGTCGATTTCGAATCAGTCTGGATTGATATTCTACGAACCGGATCAGCTAAAGACCAGTGGTACTGGCCTCGGAGCGCTTATAGGATCATTAACATGGTATGATTTACCTTATTCTGAGAATCGTCATATAACTCTAATGACCGAAGTCGGATCTATACTATCGGGGCCACGGCCCCCTTCTGGAAAACGTTGCGATGTATGCAGATATTTTAATCAGAGGCTGGGTTGAACAATGAAACTCCCGTTCGATTCATTGTGGCGGGACGGCTGCATACATCTAAATAACCATATATGTAAAGCATATCGTGACGTCCTTAAGATGGAAGGGCTTGCACCCAGTAAACAAAATCGAACAGGCGGAAGATCGGAGTCTGACACTAACCAGTGGTTCGCGTCCAATTTTGAGAGTGGTGCCGCGCGTCTATCATCTATCCAAAATGGAGCTCACCAAGAATATGGCTCCATTGCAAGACACTTAAGTGCAATATCAGTAACGGGCAGATGCGTTATCTTTGACTTGTGTTGCGGGAGTGCAACGGCTTCGGCGACAATGATCAGTAATCTAATTCATCAGAGAAAGAATGGAAATGCACAATGCGCTCCCGTGACGATCGAAGTTCATGGGTGGGACTATTCTTCGCGCGCACTTGATCTCGGCGAAAAAATCTTGAATTGCCTTAAACCAGAGGCGCAAGAAATGGGAATACAAATCCAATGGATTCCGATGATTGAAGATATTGCGAATGAGATCAGCTATGCGAAACTCGTAACTAGTTTGTTTGATTTGCATTCTTCTGGCCCCTCTATCACATTGATGATTGGAAATATCTCCGGGGAAGCCAGTCAAGACAAGAACCTCGAGTCTAGAATCCTGTCATTATGTGCACTTTGTGAGGTAAACGACTGGGGTCTTCTGTGGTATGAACCTAACTGGAGTAAGGCAAAGACTCTTCTTGAGAAATTCATGCAGAAAATACAAATTTTGCTCCCTGGCCGGGCAGAACGAATAGTTAAGCCATTCAATTTCCAAGTTCGGTCTTGCCATGAAAATCGATATAGCTCAGGTGTATCACTTTGCCTCTGGCGTGTATTAGAAGAACATGGAGGTATCTATGGTGAATCATTCTGACAACTTAGGCGTTAGGGCTCTTAATAGCGTTAGGTCGACACATGTTGGCACCTATTTGGCCTTACGTAAGTTTCTTGATTCGTATCCTCTTGCTGAGGAGGATTATTTGCTAAGAGACTTTGTCACTTGTTCGAAAATTAAGCATCTACCGTTAACGAACTTAAGGACATTAATCTTCAAGCGAATATCTGATAATATTCCAGAGTACCGGGAAATGCATTTTCCCTGCCCTACAAGAATTATAGCGGACACAATAGTCTTGGAAATTATTGACAGGATTACTACATTCAAGCAAGCTTCTACTTCTTTTAGCTACAGACTCGCTAAGACCCCGGCATCGAGATTCACATTCGAGCCCTATTGGGAAGGTTACAAGGATCGTAGAAACAAGATTTCTAGTCTCTTGCTGAGTACGAATAATGTAATGATAAGTCTGGACTTCAAGAAATTCTATCATAATCTTGATCCACACAAGGTTGCCGCCGCATTAAAAGCCCATCTTGTATCGCAAAAATCACTGTCTCGAACTGAAAGATGGGCTCAGGATTATGTCGTAGGATTTCTCGAGTCAAGACCGACTGGGTCTGGACTGCCAGTTGGCTCTGATCTAAGTCATTTTCTTGCCGACCTGTATCTCGAGAAATTCGATGAAATTGTGGGTCAAAAATTCCCAGGTTGCTATTTCAGATATGTCGATGACCTGGCAATTGTTGTCAATGCAGAAAGCAACAATTCGGTGCAAGAGTTTGTCGAATCGACTGCGCTAAAGTCCGGCGGTATGGAGATTAATCCTGACAAGAGCCTTGTTTATGATTCGCAGAAATGGATGATCGCAAATAGTTATCGCAATCGACCGCCTGAAGCGACAAGTTACAGCGATCTAGTATATCGTTTAAGGGTTTATCGACTTAAAGGCGGAAGCATAGAAGAACTCGAGGCGATGATGGGTAAGGCGACTGAGCGACTACCAATTCGTAGACTAACAGAGTGCGTAACCGATCCTGAGTATCAAATGAGAGTTCGAACCCACTTTGATGAAGGGCACGAGTTCGCTATCCGGGCTCATCGTACTGAATTACGAGAGATGCCAGAACTCGCGAGTAAGGCGGCTGAAAAGATAAAGAATCAAATCGACGCTGTGGCGGAGGATGAGAATTGGACACAGCCAGAGATTAAGCCGTATATTGAAAGGTATCTCCGAACATTGGCTAACCAATCCCTATTCCTGGCTGATGAATCCGCTTTGCGACGTATCAAAGCAATCTGTGAGAGAAAAGGGACCAGTGCTGAGTTCCGCGCATGTGTCGATGCGATTGTTGATCAGAATATTGCCCATGTACTTCACATGCCGGGCAGAGCTCAGCATGCTGTGGTAGAACTTCTGGGTAAGACTGGTGTTAAGAAGATGCTTGCTGCTTTTTTAAACTCATACCGACCTGAAGAAGGAGAGAAGAGAAATGCGATTCTTGCTTCACTTTGTGAGTTATCGGCTGCAGGCTGTGGTGATGTGGATTTCAGTAACCTTAACTTAGGTTTAGATGAAATGAAAGCGATTGATGCCTTCCGTGGTCAATTTGATCGCAAGTCTTTGGTTTATGATGGCAGCTACACAGAAGAAGTAGGGTCTTTGCTTAGCGGGTTAGAAATGGAAGATCGATTGCGTATGCTTTGGAGCCAGAGATACGATGGTGAAATTCAGCCCATATTCACGACTAAACTCGATGGCATCTACTATAGCTAACGCTAAAGCTCGATAGTTGCATATTTGCTGAATGAGCCGTTCCTTTATCAGCTTGTGAGCGTTTTTATGCCTCTTCCTTATTGGTAGGATGAGGGTGAAGATAATACACCTTCGTGTATACATTGATTCTAAGTAACTCGGAGCTAGTCGATTCGTGCGTCAGAGATCTACTGGGCAATGTTCCTAACTGTTGATTCATGACCACCTCAAGTTCTTCGGCTGTCGGCTGGGCAGCATCAGGCGGGAACCTGTCGGATGGGGGTTGATCCGGCAACATCGGTGGTGGACCCGTGGGGGCGGGTTCATGGGCATGAGAATTTGGTGATTGCGGACGGTTCCGGTCATGTCACGGATGGGGGGTTTAATCCGGTGTTAACGATCATGGCGTTGGCGTGGCGGTCGGCGGAGAGATTAGTTGGGGCATAGGCAAGGACGTTTCGGGAGAGGTTGGAAGCGTTGTTGGCGGAGTGAGAGGGCAGGGACGGGGCGCCGGGGGAAACGGGTGCGGTGGGTACGGAGTACTGAGTGCGTGCGGTGTGCTTCGGGTTTGTGGTGGAGAGGATTCGCTCAATCGTTGATCGCGCTCAGCGGCGGCACGGAACCCCCGGCTACACCCTGCCGGTGACCGATCCATCGAGTCCGAGTGTTAGGGAAACAAAAAACTCCTCCTTCAGAGAACTGAAGGAGGAGTTTTGCGATCGTTATTTCTTCTGGCCTTCGCCCATGGGCGAGTTCATGGGTGGGGGGCCGTCGCCGGGTTGTTTGACGGCGATTTTGTTCGGGTCGTAGTCATCTGACGAGGATCCACAGCCCACGAGGGGCAGGGCTAAGGCGGCGGCTACGAATAAGAGACATGTTCGCTTCATTTAGTTATTTCCACTCTCCCATTTGGGACATCCAGTAAGTAACGGCGGGCGCGCCGGGCCAGTCGCTGCCGGTGACGCGGACCTTGTACATGCCGTACACGTCGTCGGCAAAGGTCTTAAATCCGTTCATCGCCTTCACATGGCCGTCGAAGAAAGCGAGACCGACCTGTTTGGTTCCCATACCTCGAGCGTACGAGACTTGGTTATTGCTTACGCCGCACCAGTTGGCGTCACATCCATATGCGAAGTAGCGCGAATAGATGTTGGGATAGGGGGTTCGGGTGCCATACATCATCGCTGTGCCAGCAATGTTCTCCAGCGAGTTGACCATGCCACCGCCACCTCGAACGTAGACGTTGGGGTCTCCCGTCCAGGTGTAGGCTCGGGTCCAGAGGGTCGCGTCTTCGCTCTCGACATCGGCATCTCCGAGGTTTTCGTTCTTACCAGCGTCGCAGTTCAAAGCGTATGCTCGGGGGAACCGGCTACTGGTATCGCCTCGATAGGTTTGGCCGCCATCCGTATAGCTGGCCCAGTTTCCGTCGTAGGTGGGAGCGGCAAAGATGCCACCGTCGCCTTGCTCGGCAGCAGTGTAGACACCACCACCGGCTTTCTTCTGTTTGCCACCGTTCTTGATGTACGGGAGCACGGCATCTTTCCAGAGGACGATATCGTAGCGCGGGTTGCTCCAGTTGGCCTGGTAGACCGGAACGAGGATATCGTCGTAGTCTCCGGAGTACATGATGACGCCGAGAGAAATATTCTTGAGGTTGCTAATTTCAGACGTCCGCTTTGCGGCAGCCTTTGCCTGGGCGAACACAGGGAACAGGATTGCGGCGAGAATCGCGATGATCGCGATTACGACTAAGAGTTCGATAAGTGTAAATGCCTTTTTCATGATGTCTCATCTTTGAGGACGCGGGCCCCAAGGGGCCGTGGAAGCCGCTTCGCTAACGCGCCGTTGACTCCCTTACAACGAGCTCCGGAACTAAAATCTCTTGCTGAAGTGGAGCAGTGGGGTCGGCCATCTGCTCTTTGAGGAATTGCCAGGCCAGCATGCACATCTCTTGGATGGGCTGGCGAACGGTGGTAATGGGAACCTGGGTGTGTTCGGTCTCTTCGATGCCGTTGAATCCGACCAGGGCGACATCCTCGCCGATTTTCACGCCAAGGTTAGAAAGAACGAGTGATGTCGAGACGGCGGCCTCGTCGTTCATACAGACGATCGCTTCGGGGAGAGCTTTCTCCGCGTAGAGCTTTTCAATACCGTCCTTGATGTGCTTGAACGAGAACGTTTCGACCGCGATGGTTCGCGATTCGAGCCCGGCTCCGACCATGGCATCTCGGTATCCCTCGAACCGGGGGCCGGAATCGACCAGTTCCGAGGTCCAGGGGGCCAGATAAGAAATGTGTTTGCGCCCGGTTCCGATGAGGTGGTCCATGGCGGCATCGGCTCCTTTACGGAGGTCAATTCCAACGTAGCTTTTGCTCTCGGACCAATAGGCGCCCATGCTGACAAATGGGATCGTCGGGGCGATCCGGTCGTAGTCCCGAGTAAACGCTTCTACGGACGCGGAGTTGTCGAACGCAAGAATGCCATCGACAGGGACTCGTAGGGCTCGGTCGAAGGTGTGAGCGAGGTTGTATTCCTCGTCGATGTCAGTGACGGCAGCGGTGACCTCGGTTTCCCGAAGGAGGGCCCGCATGCAGTCGAGGACTTGGCCGCGATAGCAGGAGTACTCCAGGCTCATCCAGAAGCCGATGATCCCCGAGCGTCCACTGGTAAGGGCCCGAGCAGCGGTGTTTGGCAAATAACCAAGCGATCTGGCCGCTTCCAAGACCTTGGCCCGAGTCTCGGGCAAGATCGGAAGATCGGTCCTTCCGCTGAGCACCCGCGATACGGTTGCTCCTGAAATATTAGCTGCCTTAGCTACATCGTCCCGCGTTGGACGTCCTGTGCTTCGCGTGTTCACGCGCTTGTTGTACACGCGTACATCTTAGCACGAGTTTTTCAAAATTGAAATTTTTTGGTCTTTAGGCGGAGGGTTGGGCGTTGCGAGGTTTTCGAGAAATTCCGTTGTCGAGGTTTGAAATTTGGCGTCGATCGAGCGTTCAACGGTAAGCCCATCGCGGGTGGGCGATGCTTGCGCTACCAGATAGGAAGCGATTTCAGGATTTGGTGGGCCAGGGATTTGATGGTGTGGTCATCAATGGTTTGGCCGTAGACCATCAGAGACGTTCCGTACATGGCGGCGCGGAGGGCGGCGAGTTGGAGGTCGGAGTCTTCGAGGGGGTGGTGGTAGGCGGCGAAGAAGCGCTCTCTTTGGGTTGGGAGCACGAAGGTGTAGGCGAGGGAGAGGTCGAGTGCGGGGTGGCCGCGGTGGGTGTCTCCCCAATCGATGATTCCCGTGACTTGTCGCCGTTCGTTCGCAATCAGGTGACGAGGGTAGAGGTCTCCGTGAACGATGACGACCCTGGCGGTTGGTCGGATGGTGGGGGCGAGCGCTCTTGCCCATTTGAGGATGGCGGTCAGATCCAGATCGGAGGGGGTTTGAGGGGAGTCTTGGAGGATTTGGCAGCGGGTCTCGATCTTCTCCAAAAGGGAAATGGGGTCTTTGCGGAAGATGGTGTCGTCCGGGAGGTCTTGGAGGGGCGAGTTTGTGAACTCGATGGCGTGGAGCTGGTTGAGGAAATTGGCAAGTGGCTGTACCTGTCGAGCCCTTTCTTCATCGGTCCATGTCATTCGGTCAGCGGTCTGGCCGGGGAGCAAAGGGTATCCGACGAATGGATAAGGGTAGTCGTCCTGGGGGACACCGAAGTGTTGGAAATCCGGGATGGGGAGATCTAGCTGAGGGCGCAGGTGAGGGAGGGCATGACACTCATTGACGAGGATCTCGGCGCCGACTTTTCGGGTGGGGAGGCGAAATACGGTCTGGTCGGGATAGATGATGCAGAAGTTGTCCCAGCCCTGGCCCAGGAGAGTTGGAACCTCATCCCTGAATTGGGGGAACTGGGTGGCTACGATGCGGTGGGCGGATTCGGTGGTCAGGTTAGTGTCAGCGATCATGGGCACTTCGGGCAGGGACTTCGTCGCTTCGCGACAGGGACTGCGCCGCTTTGCGGCAGGGACGAGGGACGAGGGACAAGGGACGAGGTTTTAGGTGTTAGGGTCGCTTCGCGATGTAGGCGGAATGATGTCTGGAGGCGTTTAGGTAGTTATGAGTATGGAACTAGAGTTGGATCCTCGGACGACGGCGGCGGTGATTGTGGATTTGCAGAACGCGACGGTGGGGCGGGAGTTGGCGCCTTATTCGGGGGCGGAGGTGGTGGAGAGGTCGCTTCAGATTGCGGATGCGCTACGGGCGGCGGGGGGATTGGTGGTGTTCACGACGGTGAACCTGCATGAACTGATTCGTCCACCGGCGGACAAATTTGTGGTTCGGGATCCGAATGCGGCGATCCCGGAGGGGGCGAACGAGTTTGTGGAGCGCGTGAAACTGCAGCCGGGGGATAAGCATGTGATCAAGCGGCAGTGGGGGGCGTTTTACGGGACGGACTTGGATCTGCAGTTGCGTCGGCGGGGGATCAAGACGGTGATCATGACCGGGCTGGCGACGAACATGGGGGTGGAGTCAACAGCGAGAGGAGCTTACGATCGGGTGTTTGAACTTGTGTTTGCTCACAACGCGATGAGTGGTTTGAACGGGGAGATGCATGAGTTCTCGGTAACTCAGATGTTTCCGCTGATGGGCAAAGTGAGGGATACGGCAACGATCGTGGCAGCCCTTCGGCCACGCCCTTAGATTTTCTCTCCTCCCTGGATCTAATTGACGGCGACGATTCGTATACTGCGAGCGAGCGGAAGCGATTTCCGCGTTGGAGGTTCGCATGAAGCCTTGTCTCGGTCTGGGTCTATTGTTCGCCGTTGCTCTGGTCTCCGCATCGCCCGTTTTTGGTCCGAAGGTGGCCAAGGTTAAGTATTCGGAATGGATGCGGTTCGAGTCGCGCACGGTCTCAGATGGCAACTCGTCGCAATCGGAAGAGGCCACGCGGTCGAAATGGTCGTTAAGTATCGATCTTCCCCTCAGTTCGGAAGCGATGGCGCGGTTTGACGGGGAGACCGGGTTCGAGATCAAGTTTGGCAGCAGCACGATTTCGGGAAAGTTGAGCGACGACATGAAGTACCACGCCGGAGCGACCAGCGCGGAAGTTCCCATCACGTTGCCGCGAAGCAACGCGATCTACGCCACGGCCAAGTTGAAGTGGGGCAAAGACAAGGTTTCGATTACGCTTACTCCGAAATCCGATACTTCGCCTTCTCTCACCGCTCGGGACTACATGGGTGAGAGAAATGGGGCCCTCAATTTGAAGAGCAAGCTCGCGCTGAAGATTGGCGACATTACCCAGGAAGTGAACTTGATTCTCACCGGAAAAATGGATAAGAAAGTGGTGGATACGGAAGTGATTTCCGGGGCGGTCATCGTCATTGACCTGAAGGGTGAGGGCCAGGCTGAGGTCGGTTCCTAGGCCATGATCACTTCCCTTTTGGCGGCTGGGCTCTGGTTAAGTAGTGGACTTCAGGCCGATCCTCTTCCACGAAAGCCCTGGTTCGGCGCGGGATTGACGGCAGTTGAGGGCGGTTTGAAGGTCACGCAGGTGGTGGCAGGAGGGACGGCCGATTCCGCGAAATTGAGAGTGGACGATATCGTCACATCCTTGGCGGGCAAGCCGACGGCGACGGTTGGTGACCTGACTCAGATCCTTGGTGGACTGAAAACCGGTTCTCAATCTTCCCTCGCGTTCATGCGGGCAGGTAAAGAGCAGATGGCTGCGATCCAAATCCTTCCCAAGTTGCCGGACAATGGCGACGGTTACGAGACGATTTATGACTCCGTTGTGAGCAAGGGCAAGCGGATTCGAATCTTTGTGACGCGTCCCAAGACGGCCGGAAAACACCCGGCGATGTTCTTGATCCAGGGAATCGGCTATGTGTCCAATGAACAACCGCTGACGAGCACCAGCGGCTATGGGCGAATCTGCCGGGCATTTAGTGACAAGGGATATGTCACGGTGCGAGTGGAGAAGCCCGGGCTGGGCGACAGTGAAGGCGGTCCAGCAGACGACGTGGACTTCGATACCGAGGTTGACGCGTTCCGGCAGGCGCTGCTCAAGACAAAGCAATACGACTTTGTCGATCCCTCAAAGGTGGTGATCTTTGGTCACAGCATGGGGGGATGCGAAGGGCCGATTTTGGCGAGCGAGATCCCGGTGGCAGGATTGGCTGTTTACGGGACGGTCGTGCGGACTTGGCATGAATACGTCGTCGATATGTTTCGCCACCAGCCCTCTCTGGGCGGGGCGGTAGCGTCTTCGTTGGATGCCTCCGAGCGGAACGTGATTGCGGCTCTGCATCTGATCTTTAACGAAGGGCTGAGCTTGGCGGAGATTGAGGAAAAACACCCGAAGTGGGCGGGGGCGGCGAAGGCGGTCATTCCCGATGGGAAGCACTTTTCTGGAGTGGGATTACCGTTCTGGCGCGGATGCTTTGCCCAGAACTACGCGTCGTTTTGGGAGAAGTTAGATACGCAAGTGCTCTCTGTCTACGGAGCTTGCGATTTTGTGGCGGAGCGGGTGGACCACCCGATGATCGCGGACATCGTGAATCGCGCCCACCCCGGCAAGGCACGGTTTGTGGAGATTCCGGAGAGCGATCACGCGTTCCGGAGGGTGGCGACTCCCAAGGAAAGCATGGAGTTTTGGGCGAAGGGCGGGAAGGAGATGAATCCTGCCATCTGCGACATGCTGGTCAAGTGGGCGAACGAGGTTACGCGGTCATAACCGGTTCTGGTTCGGTTAGGATCTGTTCGAAGATCTGATCCCAAGAGAAATTGGCGCCGGTTTGCCAACGACTGTCAAAGGACGGTCCGAGTTGGCCTTGGAGGGATTGGACGAGCTTTTCGATTTCCTTTTGTTCGAGGGGAGAAGCGGGATGGGCGATTTGAGCCCGAATCTGGGCACTGAACCCAAGAACGATGGCGGCGCGACTTGGTTGGTTCCGGGCAGCGAGGAACCGAGAGTAATACTCAAGAACTTCCATTCCGCCAAGGTCCCTCAGTCTTTGGAGCATCTGGATACTGACCAAGAATTCACTTTCCGCCTTCATGAGGTCACCCGCCTGAAGGTGGTAGACCGCGAGTGCGAGATGGCTCCGGCTCAGACTTCGTTCATTGCCTTCTTGCTGGAACAGACGGTGGGCGCTCTCGATGCGCTCCAGCGCTTTTTTAAGGTCATTTCGCCAAAGGTGAACATTGGCCAGCCCAAGGTGAGTCCAGGCTAGCCCCTGTGGGTCCGAAATCTCGACAAAGAGATCATTTGCCTGATTTAGCTTTTCTTCTGCTTCGGGCATCGTGCCTCGATCAAAGGCGATGGCTCCGAGTTTGTGGAGAGTCCAGGCGATGGCGCGCTTATCTCCCATTTTGATGAAGGTTTGCAGGCACGACTCGTGGCGGGCTTGAGCTTCCGCCAGATGCCCCAGGTCTTGGTCGGCATTGGCCAACTGGCTTTCAGCCCAGACGATGGTGTGGGGATCGCCATTTTTGATGAGGGCTTTCCAACTCCGTTCGTAGTAGTCTCGACCAGCTTGGTAGTGTCCCCTTTCGATTTCGGCGGTGCCCAGGTTGCCCAACGCGAGGCCGGCCATGCGATGATTGCCAAGCGATTCCCAGTCTTGGATGCAGTCTTGCCAAAGAACGATAGCTTCTTCTCGACGCGAGGTTTGGCTGGCGATATTGGCGAGATTGAATCGTGATTCGACGATGCCGGGATGGTCTTGGATGGCTTCCCGGATGGCAAGGGCTTGTCGGTGGGTGTACTCGGCCTCGGTGAACTCGCCCAATCGGAAGTGCATGACACCAAGACCGTGAAGCGAGAGGGCGAGGGCGGGGGTGGGGATGGCCCGGGCGTCCTGGTGAAGCACCCGTTCGAGAGCTTCCTTCCCTTCGACAAACTGCCCTCGGGAGTACCAGTAACGCCAGAGGGCGCCAGCGAGGCGGAGGGTGTCTTGAATGGCCGATTCCTCTTGGGGGGCGAAGGCGAGGGCGTGCCGGAAGTTATCGTATTCGAAGATGAGGGCGCGCATCCAGCGCGGTTGTTCGACACCGAGAATGCCAGCGGCGGCCCGTTCGGCAAAGAGCGCGCACCAGTGGCGATGCTTGGCCCGGATTGTTTCCTGCTCTCCAGACTCAACGAGTTTTTCAGAGGCGAAGTGGCGGACCATTTCTACCATTCGATAGCGCTCGGAATCGTCTTGATCTTCGAAGCGAATGAGCGACTTATCGACGAGGGAGGCGAGGAGATCGGGAACGGGCTGATCTTCCGCCAAGGACTCCGCGGCGGGAAGCGTCCAACCGCCAGCAAAGACCGAGAGTCGGGCGAAGAGGTTCTTTTCCTCGGCAGTCAGGGTGTTGTAGGACCAATCGAGGGTGGCCTTGAGGGCCTGCTGCCGGATAACGATGGATTTGCCGGTGGTGGCGAGGAGGGCGAAATCGGTCTGGAGCCGCTCGGCAATTTCTTCCAGGGGCATGGAGCGAACACGGGCGGCGGCGAGCTCGATGGCGAGAGGAATGCCTTCGAGATAGGCGCAGATTTGGGCGATGACGGTGACGTTGGCGGCGTTAACGGCGAAGTTCGGGCGAGCGGCTTGGGCGCGTTCGATGAAGAGTTGGACGCCTTCATAGGCGAGAACCACCCGGCGGAGGGTGGATGACCCAGCCGGGAGGTGATTGGGATTGGGGACGGCGAGGCCGGGGACATACCAGGCGGTCTCGCCGGGAATGCCGAGAGACTCTCGGCTGGTGGCGAGGATACGGACTCCCGCGCAGGATTGGAGGATCGCTGAAACAGCCTGGGCGGAGGCGCGTAGCAGGTGTTCGCAGTTATCCAGCACGAGGATCATTCGCTTTTCGGCGAGGTGTCCGACCACGATTTCCATCCAGGGTTGGTCGGGGGACTCGGAGAGACTGAGGGCCTGGCCAATTTGGCGAGGGATATCGGATTCGTCCTGAATGGCTTCCAGGGAGACGAGGGTGACGCCGTGGGGGTAGTCGCGGACGACGTCTTTGGCTACGGCCACGGCGAGGCGGGTTTTCCCGATTCCGCCGAGGCCGGTGAGGGTCACGAGGCGGGACCGACGAAGGAGAGAAGCGACTTCGATGCGCTCGTCCTCTCGGCCGACGAGGTCGGTGAAAGGATGGGGGAGGCTCCCCGCGAAGATAGTGGTGGGAGCGGGGGGCGTCTCTCGCGTCTTGGTTTTAGCTTCGGCACGGAGACGGAGATAGAGATCGGTGGTCTGCTGGTCTGGAACGGTACGCGCTTCGCCTTTGAGGTGGTCTTCAAATTGGCGATAGACCTGAAGGGCTTCGTTCGTGTCTCCACCGGCGGCAAATGCCTCCATGAGGCCGCGGCGGGGGGCGTCTCGCCAAGGATCGATCTGGATGGCCCTTTGGAACCAGGCTTGGGCGGCGGGAAAATCTTGGGCAGCGTGGGCCGAGTCTCCGAGTTGGAGCAGGGCTTGAATGCACTTGTGCTCTCGGGCGGCGCGCTCTTGGGGCACCCATTCTTCGGGGCAGCCCTCAAGGAGGTGGCCTTGGTAGATATCGACGGCCGATTGGAGGGAAGCGAGAGTGGGGGTGGCGAGCGCGTTTTCGAATTCGACGAGATCGATCTCGGCGCCTTCCAGGTCCATTTCGAGGGAACGGCGGTCGGGGGACTGGATTCGATAGCCTTGGGAGCCGAGCGCCTGGCGGAGTTCGCTCAGGACGGCGCGGAGGTTGGCGAAGGCTTTGGTGTGCTCCGCGTCCGGCCAGAGAAGGCTGGCCAGCCAGTCTCGTTCGACCCGACGACCCTGGCGCAGGACCAGGACGGCGAGGAGCCAGAGAGCCTTACGCGAACGAAGGGGCGGGAGTTCTGCTCCCTCTACCAGGACTCGCATCGGGCCGAATAGATTGATCGTTAAGTCAGTCCGGGAACCACCTCTTCCCATCCTGTTTCACTCCTGAATT
Organism: Armatimonadetes bacterium 55-13; assembly: GCA_001898035.1. GTDB lineage: Bacteria > Armatimonadota > Fimbriimonadia > Fimbriimonadales > Fimbriimonadaceae > 55-13. The sequence continues at coordinate 18,086 of MKRX01000021.1, read as the reverse complement.
TCAAAAAGATTATGGATTGGGCCAGGCGGAACGCTTTTGAAATCCACGCGGAACGGTGTGGATTACAGCGCACCTGAATAATGACCCTACAAGCTTCGAGATTTTCTCTCGATGCGGTGTCTTTGGAATCCCGACGTTGGAAGATCCTTCCCTTCAACGGGTGGAGGCTCGAATTCAGTATATCGCGATTCCGGGGGCTTCTTCATCGATGGGATCGAGAAGCGGGGCGTGATTCTGGCGAATTGTCCTTCCCCTAGTTTCCAAGGTCGAAACGTCGCATGTTCCCGCTTCTCGGTCTCCTCCGACCTTTCTTCTTGCTTTAAGAGAAGGAGACCTAAGATATGAGCATTTCTGGAAATGAATACATCGCGGAGAACCCGGTGATCGATGCGACGGCTCAGGGCTTTTTGGATGCCCTGGCTTCGCAGACGGGGCCTGCGATTTACGAACTCTCGATTTCGGATGCCCGTGGCGTTCTTTCGGGCGCACAGGCGGGGCCGGTGGACAAGATGCCGGCGGACATTGAGGACAAGACGTTGCCAGTGGGGCCGACGGGCGAGGTAGCGATTCGAATCGTGCGTCCGGCGGGGAACACCAGCAAGCTGCCGGTGGTGATGTACTTCCACGGTGGCGGCTGGGTGCTGGGCGACAAGGAAACCCATGACCGACTGATTCGCGAGATTGCCAACGCAACGGACGCGGCAGTGGTGTTTGTGGACTACGTTCGTTCCCCCGAGGCGCACTACCCGGTGGCGATTGAGCAGGCTTACGCGGCGACGAAGTGGATTGCTGAGAACGGGGACGAGCTGAACCTGAATGGCAGCAACTTGGTGGTGGCCGGAGACAGCGTGGGCGGCAATATGGCGGCGGTGACCTGCCTGCTGGCCAAGGAGCGAGGTGGACCGGAGATTCAGTTCCAGGTTCTGTTCTATCCGGTGACGGACGCGAACTTTGAGACCTCTTCCTATCACCAGTACGCGACCGGTCACTTTTTGGATCGGGAGGGGATGAAGTGGTTCTGGGACATGTATGCGCCGGACACTTCGGTTCGGAACGAGGTTCATGCTTCGCCGTTGCTGGCGTCGATCGAGCACCTTCGAGGATTGCCGGATGCGTTGGTGATCACGGGCGAGTGCGACGTCTTGCGCGATGAGGGCGAGGCGTATGCGGGGCGATTAGTGGAAGCGGGCGTTCGGGTTACGGCGGTCCGGTTCCTGGGAATGATTCACGACTTTGTGATGCTCAACGTGTTGGCCCAAACGCCCGCGGCGCGAGGAGCGATTAGCTTGGCGACCACGATGCTCCGGTCGGCCCTGGGGAGATAAGGATGAGACGATGGCTTTATGGCGCCCTCTTGAGTATGGGCGTTCTTTCGGCGGCGGCGTGGTATGCGCCCAAGACAGTTAAGGAGACAAAAATGAGTGAAATGGCAAAGCCGACGATTGTGTTGGTTCACGGAGCGTTTGCGGACGGTTCCAGTTGGAACAAGGTGATTCCGAAGTTGGAGAAGGACGGTTACACGGTCATCGCCGTTCAGAACCCTCTGAATTCTTATGAGGCGGACGTGGCGACGACCAAGCGAGCGATCTCGTTCGTGAAGGGCCCGGTGGTTTTGGTGGGGCACTCATACGGCGGCGCGGTGATTACCGGCGCTGGCGCGGGTGAGCCGAATGTGAAGTCGTTGGTCTACATCGCGGCGTTCGGCATGGATTCCGGTGAGCCGGTGGCGGCGGCCGGTGAGAAGTTTGCTCCGGCTCCCTTGCTGGGCGCGCTCGTTCCGGATGCGGGCGGGTTCCTTTATGTGGACCGGGCGAAGGTTCACGACGTGTTCTGCGCGGATATTCCGGAAGCGGACGCGAAGTTGATTGCGGCGACGCAGAAGCCCTTGCACCAGAGCTGCTTTGGCGGGACGGCGGCGAAGGCGGCTTGGAAGGATGTTCCGGCTTGGTATCTGGTTTGTTCAGAGGACCGAGCGATCAATCCGGAGTTGGAGCGATTCTATGCCAAGCGAATGAACGCGAAGACGACGGAGATCAAGTCGAGCCACGTCCCGTTCCTTTCCCACCCGGATGAGGTGGTGAAGATCATCGAAGACGCGGCTAAGTAAGTCGTGCGGTTCGGGCGCCCTAGTTTGGGCGCCCGATTTGGCCCTCGGTGAGGGTTTTGTTCCACTCTTGTTTTTCCACCGCGCCCTGCGGGAGGACGACTCGGGTCTTGGAGCTTCGGTTTTTGAGATCGAGGTCGATGACGCGGCCTCCGCGTTGCCAATCGCCATAGCCGGACCAGCCGGAGACTCGGCCGTAGGCGAGTTTGATGCCTTTGTGGTCTCCGAAGTAGTCGTTCACGTGGTCGTGGCCGCAGAAGACGGCTTTGACCCGAGCAGAGGCTCGGTAGGTTTCGAAGACGGCGCCCATGTCGGACTCGAAGCAGACTTTTTCCCCTTGTCGGCCGATGGCGGCTTTTTCCTCGAAGAGGGTTTTGTACTCGATGGTGGGGATGTGCTGCATGACGAGGATGGGGTGGTCGTGGTTGGCGCGTTTATCGGCTTCCAGTTGGGATCTTAGCCAGTTGAGTTGGGACTCGGTGACGACCATTTGGGTGATGGGACTACCGCAGTTGAAGGCGAAGAGGGAGTAGGCGATGGGGCCCGTGGCGGGTCGGATGTCGATTCGGAAGCAGTAGTCGCGCTTTTCTACGCCGCTCTCCTTGTAGGTGTGAAAACCGACGGCGTGGTTTTGGAGGCGCTTGTAGTAGTCGTCGAGGGAGATGCCGTTCTTTTGGCCCTTGGAATGATCGTGGTTGCCGAAGACGAGGGACCAGGGGGTACCGAGGTCGTTCATGAAGTCGATGGCGGAGTGATCGACGCCTTCGGTGTCGTTGTTGATGAAGTCGCCGGTGTGGAAGACGAAAGCGGGGTTTTGTTGATCGACAAGGGCTCGGATGAGTTTCTTGGTTTGGGCGTCGGTCAGGAGGTTGGCGGGTTTTGGCGTGCCGAAGTGGGTATCGGTGATCTGGAGGATGCGCAGGCGGTCGGGGTCCTCGGAGATGAGTTCGTAGCGGTCGTCGGCGAGGCGCGCGAGTTTGGCGGCGGGGCGGGACGGGGTGGCTTTTAGCCAGGCGGGGGCGGCGAGGGCGGCGATGCCGGTCGCGGATTTGATCAGGAACTCTCGGCGATCCATGCGGCCATTATCTGGGTTGGCTGATTAACGGGGGGTTAACCTTGGGTTAAGGCGCTTCGACGGGTTTGGTTTCTACTTGGTAGCCAGCGGCGATCAGGGCGTCCCAGCCGTTTTTGACGGCGGAGGCGTAGAGCCAGCCGGCGCTGCGGAGTTCCTCGGCGACGCGGACGGAGGTGGCGTCTTCAGGGCAGCCGCAGAAGAGGGCGATGTAGGCGTCTTTGGGGATTCCGAGGCGCTCGACGTCTCGGCGGGCGAACATGGGGTGGATGCGCTGGGTGTTTTTGATTTGCTCGGCGCTACGTTCGTAGGGTTCTTGGCGGCGGACGTCGATGAGGTGGATTTGGTGGCCTTGGGCTTCGAGGTCCTCGATTTGTTCGGTGGTGATTCGGACGTCTTGGGGTGAGGCTTCGTGGGCGACGGGGGTGACGGCGAGGGTGACTTGGTGGTTCTTTCGGGCGCGGCGGGAGAAGCGGTTGCCGAAGAACATGATGGAGCCGCCATGGAGAGCGACGGAAATGAGGACGACCACGGTGGCGATGTGGAAGAGGGGCTCGGAGCCAGGGGTGTTTGCGAAGACAGGGACGAGGATGAGGAGCAACGTGCTGAGTCCCCGGGGGCCGTACCAGATGATGAGTCGCTTTGCGTGGGCGTCGGTTTTAGTTCTGGCCAGGGCGAGGGTGAGGCCGAGAGGGCGGGCCATGAGGGCGAGGGCGGCGAAAGCGAGGACGGCAAGGGTGACCATGCCCATTCCGGTCCAGATCAGGGAGGCACCGAGGAGGACGAAGGTGAACAGCAGGAGGATCTCGGCGGTGGTTTCGCCGTACTCGCGGAAGCAGTCGCAGAGTTCGACGTCGATGGACGAGATCATGAGACCGGCGGCGAAGACGGCGAGGAAGCCGCTGCCGTGGAGGGCTTCGGCGGCGGCGAAGGCGGCGAGGGCGATGCCAAGGGAGTAGAGGGACTCGTAGTCTCGGCGGACGCCGACTTTCTTGCTGATCTGATCGAGGAGGGCGATACCGACCCAGGCGACGAGGGCACCGGCGCCGGGGCCGATCACGAGCATTTGGATGAGCAGTTTGCCCGCGTTAACGGATTCGCCGGCGGTGGGGACGACGAATGCCATCGCGATGAGGACGATGGGGAGGAGGACGACGTCGTTGAGGGCGCTTTCAAGGCGTAAGGACTGGCGGGTGGAGGAGGGGAGGTCGGGGCGTTTGAGGAGACCTCGGAGCATCACCGGATCGGTTGAGGCCAAGGGGGCGGCGAGCATGAGGGCGAGGGGCCAGGGGAGGTTGAGGACGTAGACGGCGGCGAGGGCGATGAGGCCGGCGGCGATGAGCGTGCCGGGGCCGAGGATGAGGGTCGCGAGCTTGGCGTGTTTCTTTACTTCCGCGATATCGATAGTAAGGGCATCGGTGAAAAGGACGAGGGCGAGGCTCAGGGTGGCGACGACGCGAAGGATGGGGGCGTCTAGCCCGACATTCAGCAGACCGAGTCCGTAGGGGCCGACGGCGGCGCCGAGCCCGAGGAAGACGGCGACCTGGGGGAAGCTGCTTTTTTCGATGAATCCAGACAGAAGAGCCGACACGACGACGACCATGCCGATGAGGCCGAACATAAGGGCTAAGTTGTCGGTAAGGGCGGGGTTCATAGCTGGAACCTCATTCTACGAGCGATGTTACAAATGATTTGGCAGAAAGGGCCGTCTCATCCCAACCGTTTCTCGGCGAGGACCTAGAGGGACCGAGACCAGACGGGAAAAGTTCTTGCATCTGCGCAAGTTACGCTGGTCATGTGCTCGTATTACTGGTACAAAACCGCACTGCCCCTGTCATGAAATCTGGACGATTTGTATTCTTTCACTGCGCGCACCACCTCTTGAAACTGGTTAAGCCATGAAGAAGACCTTACGCGGATTTACTCTTATTGAACTTTTGGTCGTCATCGCGATTATCGCGATCCTTGCCGCCATCCTCTTTCCTGTTTTTGCACAAGCCAAGGAAGCAGCAAAGAAGACGGCGTGCCTTTCCAACACCAAGCAGATTGGTCTTGCTTTGATGATGTACGAGCAAGATTTTGACGACGTGGTAGCCCCCAACACCTGGTTCGACGCCAACGGGCGTGTTTACACGTGGTTTGAGCTACTTCTGCCGTACAGCAAGAATAAGGACATCGGCGTCTGCCCGAGCGCCGATAAGTCCACTCTCTTCACTTCCGACAGCCCGCTGGGCACGAAGCAAGCCTATGTCCTGAACAACTTCTACTGGTGGGACAATCGGCTTTCGATCTTTCAGCAAGGCTCCGAGTCTTCATCGACTTCGATCGAGAACCTGACGGGCGGCGTTTACTGCGTCGATGGTGGCGTTTGGACGGCGCATGGTGGGGATCCCTGGACACCCGACGAGCCGAAGTTCCAGTATCAGGCAACGCTGTACCCTTGGGCTGGCATTTTCAACAACTTGGCGGCGCAACCCAACGTCTCCCCGATTACGATCATGACGTTTCAAGGTGCAATCATCGCCCGACACAACGCCGGAACGAACGCGGCCTTTCTGGATGGGCACTCCAAGTTTGTGAAGGTGACCGAACTGCTCAAGAAGAAGGTTGAGACCGGTACGGGTTACGACCTTTACACCTACTTCACCAAGGCGGTCATTCAGTGAAGATTCTAGGATCCTTGGGCTTGTTGGCGGTCCTTGCCCTTGCCTCCATTGGATGCGGTTCCCCCGGTGGTGAGGAGAAGCAAGCCTACGATCAGCTTCAGGTTAAGCCTCAGACCGAGCAGGACAAGAAGATGATCGAGTCGATTACCGGCAATAAACCCACCAATATGGAACACGCAGGGATTCCTTCGAAGCCATAAATAGACTTCCATTGAGGCCGCCGCGTGAGCGTCCTCAATGGACTACTGATTGATTGGCGTCACGATGCGGGGGAGGAAGTCGGCCGACTTTTTAAGCACCGCAATCGAGACGTAATCCGCATTGCCGGCTTCTTCGGAGTTTGGCAAGCGATTTCCCTTAGCGATGCAGATCATCTGTCCATCGCGAGATTCGAAGATCATTCCTCCGAGGACATCGCTACCGCTGCGGGTAAATCCCTTTGATTTGTAAAATCGCTCGGCACGGGACGTTACTTCCTCGAACTTTGCCTTGAAGGCGTATTGTTCGCCGAAGTACTTCCGCGAGGTTGCCCCGGTTGGATCTTGGACATACGAACTGGCTCGCCCCACTTCCACATAGTTTTCCATGAAGCCAAGTTCCGGGTGACGTTGGGACCTTCCCAATGTGCTCCAGACCGCAGCCAAAGCACCCATCACGATGACGACCCCGAGTAAGGGCAACATCCGTTGGCCAATTTTGACGGGCGTCTTCATCAATGCAATTATATCGGGGAATTTGTGGATTTATCCTAGAGTCTGTCGGCAAGGCGGCGTCTCGATAGTGTTTATCAAGCGGCGAAGAGTCGGCTTGACCGTAGAATCAGGACGGGGCAAGGAGCGAAATTTGAGAGTTCGTAAGAGCAGCTGCCTACGACGAATGAACTCAGCGGAGAGTGGCGGCTGGCCCCGACAACGACCAGGTCGACGTCTTTCTCGGCGGCGATCCGGGCGATTTCTTGGCTCGGGCATCCGATCCCGGATATCCCACTTGCCGTTTGGGCGCAGCGGGCCAGCCTTTTGGCAGCGGTGGCAGCCATTCGATCGGCACACTTGAGATCGTCCTTAGTCACTGGCAGGTAGATCGAAAGGTCAGAATCGGCGGGGATATGAGGGAAGGGTTCAATAGAGACCACGTAGAGGTTTTCAAACACGGAGTTAGGCATACTCTCTAAGCAATCCAGGACGACTTTAGAACCCTCCTGATCGTCCACGGCGATGAGTACATCTAGAGATTCCTTTGCGCGGATGCGGGGCACCGAGCCTTGGTGTGCATTTCGGTGGAAGGGCCGACCCACCAATACAGAGGCGCCGGAATACAAAATCAACTTGCGGGAGACGCTTCCGATCATTTTCGAAAAGGATGGCGCTCCGCTCCCGCACACGAACAAAGTTTCCCGGTTTGGAAGACCCTGCGCTAAGGCGAGCAGTTCGGTTGAGGCGTCGCCTTCTAAAAGAAGTCCCTGGGCAGGCACACCTCGATCAATCCATTCGCCTGCAATCCGATCAATCATCTGCCGGGCTATTCTTCGACGGATTTGAGCCGTGTTGGCAAGAAAAACTTCAGCTTCCAGGGCCTCGATACCCGTGGGCTCAATCACAGTAGCAACCACGATGTCAGTCGACTTTGGGAGCGGTAGCTTTTCGAGCATTGAACTCGCGATATCCGACTCAATGGAACCGTCTGCGGCTAGCAATACCTGCATCCTCAATATCGTGAGGGATCAGCGAAATGTCGGCAAGATCACTCTTCAGTGGACTAGAAAAGGAGGACAGACAGATTCAATTTGAGCTGGTGTAGGCCGAGTCCAGCTCTCGGACGATGCACATGACTCGAACACCCGCCGCCGTTTCTACGGGGGCGAGAGAGGCCGCGATCGGAAACTCCTCACCGGATTTGCGAAGCCCCGGCGAGGCGGAGTGGGCAGCCATCTTCCTTTTGACGGGGTCTTTCATATAGCCTTCCCGATGGCGAGCATGAACCACGCGGTACCTCTCGGGAATGAGATTGATGAGAGGGCTCCCTTCTATTTCTTCTCGCTCATATCCAAAAAGTCGCGCGGCTTCTTCATTTGCGATTTCGACTTCGCCGTTATCTCTGACGATTAGGATAGCTTCGGGGGCTTCCATGACCAGTTTGAGATGATAGTTGGTCTCTGGATCGCCCCACTGTTCGCCGGTCACATGTTGAAGTTTGTCAGCCAACCGACGATTTTGTTCTCTCAGGTCTTCAATAATCGAATCTAGCTGCTGATGAAGAATCGTGGCGATCAGTTCTGGTCGACTATAGGGGCCGATTTTGATGCGGACTCGCCCCCAGTAAGTACTTACAGTGGCCTCGCTAATGCCGAGGACGTGAGCGATGGAGCTATCGGTATGCCCCTGTGCGGCCAGCTCAATGAGTTGCCTTTCTCGGTCGGACAATTCAATATTTCTACGCTTGTCCACAGCCAGATTCTATCACGGCTCAAGATGTTCGCCCCACGCTAAATGTGAGATTGCCACGGAATGTCTTTGTCATCCAAATCGATGACAAGCATTCGATTGACGTAAGAAGTGGCGACTGGCAAAAGAATCTGTCCTTGCCGAGACTGATCTTAGTCAAAAATGTCATTTGACCGAGGACAAGCGAGGAATGGCGATATGACGACGCCGAGACTTCGAACCCAATGGAGTTCCGACGGAATGGGCTCTCATCCTTGTTGTTCTCTGCTCGCGCCATTCACTTGGCGCAAATCGATCCTGGCAGCGATACGAATTCTTCAATTAGGCAGGTTGTTGCCCAGGTCCAGTAACCGAATAGCCAAGGAGGAACCATGAACACATCCATCACCCCTACCCAAACCACTTTGAGTCCGTTTGAACGACTCCACGGCATGATGGAGGATATCTTCCCTTCTTCGAGCCTTCTCCGCGGAACATGGAATCCGGCCGTCGATATCAAGGAGACGGACAATTCCTATACCTTTCTCGTGGAGCTACCCGGGATGAACAGTGAAGATCTTGACGTGGAAATCACAGGAGAAATGTTGGTGATTCGCGGCAAGCGCGAAGAAAGCAATGAAGATTCTAAGGAAGGCTATCTGAGAAAGGAACGGTACTTCGGCAGTTTCTATTGGTCATTTAGGATCGACGGTCCCATTCAGGCGGATAAGGTCGAGGCCAGCTACAACAAGGGCATCTTGGAGGTTGTAGTGCCCAAGAACGCCCAAGCAACTTCTCAGCGCATCCAAGTGAAGTAGGCCGTAGAATCGGATGGGTTGACGTTGCCAACCCATCCGATTCTGGTCACGATCAATTTAGAGATCCTCTTTACAGTGGCGGCATGGTTAGTTTGGCCGCCGCTTTCTGTCTCATTACGGCCCGCACGCCCAACGTTGTGCTCATTTACGCCGACGACTTGGGCTATGGCGATACTTCCGTTTACGGGGCGACGTCCGTCAAGACTCCAAACGTCGATCAGTTGGCGAAGAGTGGGATCCAGTTTACAAGCGGGTATTGCTCTAGCGCCACGTGCACACCTTCTCGCTATTCACTCTTGACGGGTCGGTACGCATTTCGGCAACAAGGAACGGGAGTTTTGCCGGGAAATGCAGCGTTGATCGTTCCGACCGATCAGATCACCTTGCCCAAAGTGTTTCAGCGAGCAGGCTACGCCACGGGGATTGTGGGCAAATGGCACCTGGGGCTGGGCGACTCTCGGGATCAGGATTGGAATAGTCCGGTGACGCCCGGGCCCCGGGAGTGCGGGTTCGACTATAGCTTTATCATGGCGGCCACCGGCGACCGTGTTCCGTGCGTCTATCTGGAGAATCAGCGGGTGGTGGGACTCACGCCCGACGATCCGATTCAAGTAAGTTACGCCAAGCCATTTCCGGGTGAGAAGACGGGGGTAGAGGAATACGACTTCCTCAAGATGAAGCCGAGCGATGGGCACAACCAGGCAGTGGTCAACGGCATCCCACGCATTGGCTACATGATTGGGGGAAAGGGGGCGCTCTGGAAAGATGAAGACCGGGCGGACGTTTTCGTCTCGAAGGGCGTGGAGTTCATCGAGAAAAACGCGGCGAAGCCGTTCTTCCTTTACTTCGCCACCCACGACATCCACGTACCCCGCGTGCCGCATTCCCGTTTTGTTGGCAAGACAAAGATGGGACCTCGGGGAGACGCGATCGTGGAGTTCGACTGGCAGGTAGGACAAATACTCTCGGCCCTGGCTCGACTGAAATTGGCGGACAACACGTTGGTGATCTTGACGAGCGATAATGGCCCGGTGATCGACGACGGTTACCAGGATGAGGCGGTCGAGCGACTCGGAAATCACCGGGCAGCGGGGATCTATAGGGGTGGGAAGTACAGCATCTTCGAAGGTGGGACCCGGGTACCGATGATTGTGAATTGGCCCGGGCATGTGAAGCCAGGCACGAGTTCAGCTATGGTTAGTCAAGTTGACTTCTTGGCGTCTTTCGCCTCCATGACGGGGCTAGATCTGAAAGCGGGAGACGCACCGGACAGTCTAGATGTGCTTCCGTCCCTGCTGGGGCAGTCCACGACCGGTCGCACTTCGGTGATCGAACACGCAGGGACGCTGGCGATTCGGAAAGGAAAATGGAAGTACGTGCAGCCATCCGAAAGGGCGCCATACGATGTCTCGACCCGAACGGAGTTAGGCAATTCTCGTAACGATCAGCTCTTCGATCTTTCGACCGATCCTGGGGAGCGACACAACGTGGCGGTCTTGCACCCGGAGGTGACGGCGCGATTGAGAAAAGAACTCAATGAGGTGGTGGCGGGAGGGACTTCCCGATGAATCGCTCTCTCCGAAGAATCTTTTGCCGGCCGAACAAATATCTGCGCAGTCCAAAGAATTTCTTGCTGAGCGTTCGGGAGTCGGTGGGCCTGCGGTAGGGTTAGTCGGAAGGTTTGCGATGGAGTCTAGGCGAGATTTTCTGAAGAAGGCGGCGCTGCTCTCGGGGGCGGCGTTTTGGTGGTCGGTACCGGAATCGATTCGGCGGGCGATTGAGATTAATCCCGAATTGGGGACGACCTTTTTGGATGCGGAACACATCGTAATCCTGATGCAAGAAAATCGCTCGTTCGATCACAGCTACGGGTCCTTGCAAGGGGTGAGGGGCTTGAACGATCCCAGGGCTCATGTCCTGCCAAACGGCAACCCGGTTTGGCTTCAGACCAACGTGGACGGCGAGATTTTCGCCCCGTTCCGACTGGATATCAAAGAAACAAACATCACTTGGATTGGTGGCCTTCCCCACTCTTGGGGCAACCAGGTGGATGCGCGGAACGATGGCGGGTATGACAAGTGGCTGATCGCCAAGCCGTCTGGATACAAGGGCTACTCCAAGAAGCCGATGACGCTGGGGCACTACACGCGGCAAGATATTCCGTTCTATTACTCGCTGGCCGATGCGTTTACGATCTGCGATCAGCACTTCTGCTCTTCTCTCACGGGAACGACTCCCAATCGATTCTATCTTTGGTCAGGGACGATTCGGGATGAGGCCAATCCGGAAGTTAAGGCTCATGTTTATAACGAGGAGCTAGATCATGGGCATGAGGTGAAGTGGACGACCTTTCCCGAAAGACTGGAGGATGCAGGGATTTCTTGGAAGATCTATCAGAACGAGATCGACCTGGCAACCGGGTTGTCCGGTGAGGAGAGCTACTGGCTTTCTAACTTTGGCTGCAACCCAATTGAATATGTATCTCAGTTCAACGTGCGGCTCTCGCCGCGGCATAGGAAGCATTTAGAAGCCCGGCTCCAAGCTCTCCCGGGAGAGATCGACGCCTTGCAGCAGAAGCAGTTCACCGGGAATGCGACCGAGGCGGAGCTCAAGCAGTTGACAAGATTGAAAGCGGAACTGAAGGACACGCAAGAAGGACTGGAACGGTGGAGCGAGGAGAATTGGAACCGGCTTTCTCAGCGAGAAAAGAACCTGCATGAGAAGGCGTTTACCGTAAACGAGAACGATCCAGATTTCCGAAAGTTAGATTCGCTCACCTATCAGGATGGCGCAACGCAGCGGCAGGTTAAGGTGCCGAAGGGGGACGTGTTCCATCAGTTCCGTCAGGATGTGCAGGATGGCAAGCTGCCCACCGTGTCTTGGCTCGTGAGCCCGGAGAGTTTTTCGGACCATCCGTCTTCAGCCTGGTATGGCGCTTGGTACGTTTCTGAGGCTCTGGATATCTTGACCCAAAATCCAGAGGTTTGGAAGAAGACGATCTTCATCCTCACTTACGACGAGAACGATGGCTACTTCGACCACGTTCCCCCGTTTGTGGCGCCGAATCCTTACAAAGCGGAGAGCGGAAAGGTTTCCGAGGGAATTGATCCGCGGATGGAGTTCATTACGGAAGAGCAGGATTTGAGGTTCCGACCGCGATATAAGCCGCGCGAGAGTTCGATTGGGCTGGGGTACCGCGTGCCGCTGGTGGTGGCTTCGCCTTGGAGCCGGGGCGGGTGCGTTTGTTCGGAGGTGTTTGACCACACTTCGGTCCTTCAGTTCTTGGAACACTTCTTGAGTCATAAGACCGGGAAGAAGGTGGAGGAATCGAACATCAGCGCATGGCGGCGGACGGTGTGCGGCGATTTGACTTCGATCTTCCAGGCCTATAACGGCGAGAAGTATGAATTGCCCTCATTCCTGGCTCGCGACGAGTTTGTAGAAGGGATTCACAAGGCGCAGTTCAAGAGTCCACCTACCGGGTTCCAGCAGGTGAGCCCAGAGGATGCGGAGGACATACGCCAAGGACAGAAGAAAGCCCCGAACGTGGGCAGCCAGGAGCGCGGGACGAGGAAGTCTTGCGCTCTTCCCTATGAACTTTATGTGGATGGTGGGCTTTCTGACGATGGCTCAGCACTGCAGATTTCGTTCCGGGTGGGCAATAAGGTGTTTGGCGAGCGTTCGGCGGGATCACCCTTTAATGCTTACGCGTACTTGGGCGACGGAAAGATGCAGGCACGAGCCTATGCCGCTGCGCCGGGGAAAGAACTTTCGGATCGTTGGCGGTTGGAGAGTTTCGAGGGGCGAAAGTTTCACGTTCGGGTGGACGGGCCCAATGGCTTTATGCGAGAGTTCAGGGGCGATGGCTCGGGGCGGTTTGAGGTGAAGACCGATTATGTTTTGGACAAGACCAAGATGCCAACGGGCGAACTAGAACTGACCATTCGCAACCGATCCGGGCGGGCTCAGAAGGTGGATGTTGCCGACCGCGCCTATGGTAAAGCTACCGTCTCTAGGACGGTGGCCTCCGGCAAAAGCGAGACGATTCGGGTCTCGACGAAAGACTCCCATGGCTGGTATGACTTGGCGGTGCTCATTCCAGACTCGGAGGCCTTTGTGCATCGCTTGGCCGGGCGAGTCGAGACCGGCCAATGGAGCATTTCCGATCCGGCCATGGGGAATCCGGCAGGCTTATAGTCTGACGACTCCGGCGGGATTGCCGTCTTTGTCCAATACGGGGACCTCGATCCTTACGGTGAATCCTCGCTCTACGATGAGATAGGCTTTGCGGTTAGGATCGACGCGTTGCAGGAGACCGATGGCGCTTTTGGGGCCAGCCGTTCCGGGGGGGATGCTCTCTTGGTATTTTTGGAGTGCCCTTACTTGGTTCAGGGCCAGATTTGTGAGCGTTCCCCGCGGATTCAGTTCGATTCTGGTGGATGCATCTGGTGTGGCAAGAGCCTCGGTTAGTTGGGCGGGGGTCAGCGCGTTGAGGCACGCAATGCGGAAGTTCTGCCGGTCTTGGACGATGGCAATGTCTTCTTTTCTTCCCACGGTGGGTCTCGCGTTGGCGACAATTGCAGCGATGGCTCGCTTCCGGACTTCGATGGGGTCGAGTTCAAAGTTGTATTCGTTCGCGGTGGCGATGAGGCGGGCGCCGAGGGCCTTGGCGGACCACTTCATAAGGTCCAGCTCAGGCATGTCTTTTACTTGAACATAGATCGGAATCTCTTGGTAGATCCAGTGAGATTTGACGGGCTTTGAGAGGGGGCCGTTTAGCTTTTGCACTTGAAGCGCGTCGGATTTCTCGGTGGCGAACGTGATCGTGCCGTTTTGGACGGAAGAGGCGGGGAGGTCTACGAAATTGATGGGGAGGTCGCTGGACGCCGTTGGACTTGTCGGAAGCTTACTCGCTCGGATTTCTGCAATTTTGGATTCAATTTCCAGTTGATCGGATTCCGATTGGCCCCCTCCTCGATAGACGACCTCGGTTACCAGTCGCTTTGGCAGGAGTTGATCGCTGAGGACGAGGTCTATGCCAGGGAGGATGGCGAGTTGAGTTTGCTTGCGGATGGAACGGGCCATTAGGTCGAAGTCGTCGATCTCGAAATCGGCCTTGGGGATAGTGTGCGCCGCCGAGAGAGCGAGAACGACACTTCGATTCGCGCCCTTGGCGAGAGCGCCTACGAATTCGTTGGGGGCGCCGCCCGGAAATTGGACGGCGAGGAGAGTGGCTGCCAGCAGTGTGATCATGTTTGCGCCTCGACTAGTCTTTGACGCGGAACGGCGTTGGGGGTTTCGGTCCGCTCGTTGTTCTCTAGTCGGGTTATGCAGCCTTCGGCGCGGGACGAACTTTTGGCGTATACGCTTACACGGGGGGATTCCGAGTTCATTCATCAGCATGCGGTCGACGCGCTGGCTGCCTCTGATATTGAAGGTTCGAAGGCGATTCAGGTCTTCTTTGGCTTGGCTGGGTTGTATCTCTTTTTGGAGCGGGGAAACTCGGGTCGAAAGGTTCAAGCGGCCCACGCTTTTATGTCGCAGATTCAGAAGGTTTGGCCGGTGTTTGATAGGCCCCTAGGAATAGCGGGGGTTTCCGTCGAGTACGTCCTGGGATTTCCGGCAGGGGAGGCGCGCGATGCGGCGGTTCTGCGGTGGTGCCGGGCGGTGTGGGAGATGTGGGGCGCCGAGCGCGAAGGCGCTCGGCGGGAAACGGACAGGTTGCTTGAGGGTTGGCTCGGTCCTGGGGATCAGGAGACCGAGCGATAGACTTTGTCTGAATCCTCAGAGGTCGCGCGCAGTTGTCCAATTTTCTTCTTCGATATTGGCCGAACTTTTTCGGTTCTAGGGCATTCGACAATAGCCGCGCCGTTTGTAGCCGTGCTTTTATTGACCTTGCCCTAGCGAAAAGCCGGGCTGGCCATCGAAGAGGCAAAGGGTCTCGGATTTGATGAAGTCGAGGTCTTTCTCTAGGATATTGACCAGCAATTCCGCGAGTTGATCTTTGGGAATCTCGACCTGCGGACTCGAGATAAAGCGGCAGCGCCAGTGATCGGTGAGGAAGGTTTCGGGGAGTCCCTCAGGCCATACCTTGACGCCTCGGTTGGTGATCATTTGGAGGTGCAGGTCTTTGGTTTCGGCCGCTTTGAGTCGATCTGCCAGTTCGGAGATTGGGCCGTTCCACTGGATGAACATGTCAATACCGACAAGTTCCTTTCGCTCGGGCGTCCCCTTCTTTTGTTGCCGAAGCTGTGGCAAGGGGGTGGATGGCGAATAGGCGATGGAGCTGAATTGGACGGGCGTCAGGTCGAGGCGTTCACAGACGGCGAGGGCGAACTCTTGGGTGCCGACCAGGCTCTTAGACATTCCCTCCTGGAATATGTCTCGGGTATGGACTCCTTCCTCAATCGTGCGGAGCCAGGCGTTGTGGATTCGGC
The DNA here is from genome assembly GCA_001898035.1 of Armatimonadetes bacterium 55-13. Lineage (GTDB taxonomy): Bacteria > Armatimonadota > Fimbriimonadia > Fimbriimonadales > Fimbriimonadaceae > 55-13. The sequence continues at coordinate 2,569 of MKRX01000021.1, read as the reverse complement.
TGGCGACATCGTGTTGTCCTAGGTGAACTAACATCATCACCGCGGCCAGCAACAGCCCGGATGGGTTTGCCTGGTTGAGTCCGGCGATGTCTGGCGCGCTGCCGTGAATGGCCTCGAACATGGCGCAGTGATCGCCGATATTGCTTGAGGGCGCCATTCCGACGGAACCGGCGACCTCGGCGGCTACATCCGAGAGGATATCGCCATAGAGATTTGGCGTTACGATGACATCGAAGTCTTCTGGGCGGCAGGCAACCTGGGCCATTCCGATGTCGATGATGCGGTGCTCTCTTTGGATTTCGGGATATTCCGCGCCGATTTCATCGAACACCTTGTGAAACAGACCATCGGTCAGTTTCATGATGTTGTCTTTGGTCATGCACGTGATCTTTTTGCGTCCATTTGCCCGGGCGTACTCGAAGGCGTACCGGCAGATGCGCTCGCAACCGGGCCGGGTGATGAGTTTGAGGCACTGGTAGACCTCATCGGTTTGACGGTGCTCGATCCCAGCGTACAAGTCCTCTTCGTTTTCCCGAATGACGACGATATCCATATTCGGGTGCTGAGTCTTTACAAAGGGGGAGTAGGCGATGCAGGGGCGAACGTTCGCGTAAAGGCCCAGGGTTTTGCGGATGGTCACGTTCAGACTCTTGTAACCTCCGCCCTGCGGGGTGGTGATGGGGGCCTTGAGGAATACCTTGGCAGAACGCAGCGTGTCCCAGGACTCGGGAGTGATGCCCGAGGTGTGCCCTTGTTTGTAGACGACCTCTCCTACGTCTACCTGCTGGTAATCGAGTTTGGCTCCGGCCTTGTCCAGGATCGTTATGACGGCCTTCATGATCTCAGGGCCGATGCCGTCTCCGTAGGATACGGCGACCGGGATCAGTGTGGGAGAGGTGGCAGAGCTAGGTACAGTAGATTCGAGTGCGCCATTCATATCACGACATATAATACACGAAATAAATGACGCAATTGATTATTTAGGGAAAACATGACCGAATTTGCTCCTAAGTGGACGTTTCTTACCAACCACTCGCACGTGCTGGTGTGCCTGCAAAAGGACCCGTTCATGCGGGCGCGGGATATCGCGGAAATGGTGGGGATTACCGAGCGATCCGTCCAACGGATACTTACCGAGTTGACGGAGTACGGGGTCTTGACCCGAGAGAAGGAGGGCCGTCGCAACCGCTATTCGGTGGATTTCTCAAAACCCCTCCGCCATCCGCTCGAAGATCATCGTGCGGTGGCGGATTTGTTGGCCCTGTTCGCCTGAGGGTCTGAGGAATGGCCGGTTCGTCGCCCTGCCCGGCGGTGGCTTGATCGTATCAGCGAGGCTTACGCCATTCCTTCGGGGTTCATCCACATGACTTCCCAGATGTGACCATCGGGGTCCTGGAAGCTGCGGCCAAACATGAAGCCGTGGTCTTGGGTGGGGATGGGGTCGGGAGTTCCGCCGTCGGCGGTAGCGCTGGCGACGCGGTCGGAAACAGCTTGGCGAGTTTGCTCCGAGATACAGAGGAGGACTTGGGCTTGGGAGTGGGCATCCACGATGGGCTTTGAGGTGAACTGTCGCCACTTGTCGTGGGTGAGGAGCATGACATAGATGGTGTCTGAGATCACCATGCAGGAGGCGGTGTGGTCGCTGAAGTGGGGGTTCTTGGTGGCGCCGATGGCTTCGTAGAAAGCGGTGGACTTCTCTAGGTTGGCGACGGGGAGGTTGATGAAGATGGATTTTTGGGTTGCTTGTTGATTGGACATTGTTTAATCCGAGGTTGATATTCGCCTAAGAGTCGATCGGGGAAGATTGGGATCGACACCGGTTGAATTTTTTCAGTCAGATCCTATGTGTCTGGAACGTTGTGTTTCCCAAACTATCCGGAACGTGCAGCTAATTGGAAGGAAGGGGCTTTGCAGGTGGCGTGGCATACTTTGGCAGAAATGTCCTCGAGAGCTCGAATCATCATCGCCATCCTCGCCATACTCTGTGGGGTCGGCTTTGCCGCGACGGCGTTTTCAGCACCTGAGGCGTTCCCCAACCCTGGAGCCATTTACGGTTGCGCTGTCTTCTGTCTCCTCGTCGCCGTAGCATGTGCGGGAGGACCAGCAGGCGAGACTGTTCGCCGGATTATCGCGGGGTTGGTTTGTCTTGCGTACGGCTGGTACATCTTCAAAGAAGTGTTTGCCCCAAACCCGGTGCTTCTATCGGGTAGCCGAGGCAAACCGGATATCGTCAAGTCAATCGTAGGATTTTTGCTGATTGGTTTGCCTTGTGGCCTATACGCCATTTTAGGAAACCGTCTCATCACATGGTTTCGGAGCTTGAATTCCCGGTAGAGCCGCTTATCTCGACGGGCCCATCCGCTGGAGCATGAATTTCTGAGTTCCGACATCGAGGGTGATGGTGTTTTCTCCTTGAGGAATCGTTTTGACCCGCATCGTGCCTCCTCCAGGAGATGCGGTCCGCCCGCCGGGACCGACTACGCCTCGCGCTAGCTCCTCCTTTGTGAGGCGATGGAATCTACCAAGGAAGACCCGACGATCACCGCCTTTGAGAGGCTCTTCAAAGAGC
>MKRX01000020.1:28159-34508 GCA_001898035.1 Armatimonadetes bacterium 55-13 | reverse complement strand
CGCTTCCTTCACCTGCCGGTGGTCGAAACCGGTGCAAGAATGTGAGAGTCCAATTTGGATATAACAAACGCATCTGGACCGCGGCCGGAGTACCATTGCGTGTGACTCCAAGGACTAAACGATAATGACCTTAAGGTGCGTGCACATGAAAAGACTGGTTTCGATGGCGACCGTTGCATTTTTGCCGATCATTGTCCTTGCGCAAGCACCACATCCCAGTTGGATCAATGCCAAATGGACGTACGGCGATCGAATGTTCAAAGAGATTCGCCTTGAGTTGGATCGGCTGAAATATGGTCCAAAACGAGATCCTGATCGAGTGAAAGAGCTTTTTAAGCTTCATGTCACCCCGAATAAATGGAAACTCACTAATCCCTCCCTCAAGATGGGAGCAGTTGACCTTTACTGGGCTACTGCCTTGGCTGCTTACTTCCCTGGCCTTGTGGACTACGATATCGCTGTCACACTGGAAAAGCGTGAGATTCCCCCGTCTTACGAATTCGTTCGGGTTGCCTTTGTCCTACACTCAAGAAGCCTCCTACCGGGGAGCGCAGACTGGCTTAGCCGATCGTCTTCTCAAGCAATCTCCAGAGGACCCCCTAATAGAAACGGCATTTGTAAATATGGTCGGACTGGTCCGAAAACCGGACTTAGCGCTCTTGGACCGATGTCTGATGATCGCAGAGAAGTTGGAGAAGACCTATCCTCAGCGAGCCGACATCTTTCGGCCTCTCCTGATGAATGCCTACATCATGCATGGCAGTTGTCAGAAGAAGGCCTGTTTTCAACGAGCGTTAGACTACATGCTTATACTCTCCAAGGATCCAGGACTTAGCGAAGAGCTAAGGGGGAGAATCGCAAGACTTCATCGCTACTATGAGTCAAAAATGGGGCAGTTTAAGTTCAAAGGCTAGTCCGCGATCGTTCGCATCTATCAGGAGAAGAAGAGATTGTCACGTCGTCTCGGATGTCGGGAGAGAGATCGCTCTGCGTAACAGAGTTCACCGTGATTGGTTGTCATGGGCAGGGGTCGCTCTGTCGGTGATCACGCTCAGCGCGGGACCCCGCGTGCGACTACATGGCGCTGGAGGGTACCCACGCTGTGATGGTCAGGGCCATGAATTTTCTCGCGGGTTAAGTCAGTTCGTTTTGTGAGCGCACGTGCGCGGCAAACGTTCATCCCTCCCGGCATCGCCGGGCGTGGTTTGGTGAGGTTGAGTTAGTCGCAGCGTCAAGGAGAATTCGGGTGCGCCCACGCGGACGAAACCGCGCCTACACCTGCCGGTGGCCGGAGGATGGAGTGCGTGAATGCGGATTGGCGGGACGGTTTGGTCCCGGCTACACGTTTTGCGCCCTCGGGCGATGGGTTTGTCTGGTTTGGGTGTTCTGGTTTTGACGGGGGCGCTCTGAGGGTGGGTGCGCTCACGACGGTAGGACCGTCGGCTACATTGCGCTCGGTGGTTGGTGGCGCGTTGTGGGATTTGGAGCGTGATGTTGGGTGGGGGCTGTCTGGTTTGGGGTGTTCTGGTTATGACGGGAACGCTCTGGGGGCGGGAGCGCTCACGACGGTAGGACCGTCGGCTACATCGCGCTCGGTGTGCGGTGGCGCGTTGTCGATTTTAGAGCGTGATGTTTGTTACGGGCTGTCTGGTTTGGGGTGTTATGGTTTTAGTGGGGGCGCTCTGGGGTGGGAGCGCTCACGACGGTAGGACCGTCGGCTACATTGCGCTCGGTGTGCGGTGGCATGCTGTCGATTTTTGAGCGTGATCTGGGTGAAGGTGGCTGGATTGGGTGTTCTGTTTTGGTGGGGGCGCTCTGGGGGTGGGAGCGCTCACGACGGTAGGACCGTCGGCTACATTGCGCTCGGTGGTTGGTGGCGCGTCTTGTATGATGCGGGGCGACGATGAATTTGGGACTTGTTGATTTGCAGTTGCCGTTTGGTGGCGTTTGGGGTTGGCTTTGGGGCGGGTGGATGTTGGTTCACCTTTGGCCGTTGAAGGGGTTTTATCGGTACTTCTTGGGGTTTCAGGAGGGGAAAGGGCCACAGGGTGGGGAGGCGATGGCGCTGTTTGGGCTGATGTATTTCCTGAGCCTTTACTTCATTGCTTGGGTGAACGGGTCTTATCTGAGCAAGCTGATCGGGACTTGGCCGGGGATGGGGTTGATGGTGGGGGTTTGTTTGGGGTCTTCCCTGCTTTGGTTCAAGTCTTGGGGCGCTTTGGGGAAGGATAAAACGAAGAAAACGGCGGCCCTGATCGGTACGATCTTGGCCGCCGTTTTGTATTTCGGCGCGAATTTTTGGGCGCTGGGCCGGATTCGCGGGTTGTTTTAGGCTCGGATACCGAGCTTGTCGCGGACCTTTTTGAACGCGTTGAGGGCGAACTCCAGGTCCTCTTGGGTGTGAGCGGCGCTGGGCATGGTTCGGATTCGGGCTTTGCCTCGGCCGACGGTTGGGAAGACGATGGAGAGCGCGTAGACGCCCTCTTCCCAGAGCGCGCGCTCCATTTCCTGCGCGGCGCCTTCGTCCCCGACATAGACGGGGGTGATGGGGGTCTCGCTGCCCATGGTGTCGAAGCCCGCTTCGTTCAGGGCGTCTTTCCACCACTTGGTATTGGCCCAGAGTCGGTTCATGGGTTCAGGGTCGGTCTCCATGATGTCGATGGCGGCGATGAGGGCGGCGGCGACGACGGGGGGATGGGCGGTGGAGAAGAGGTAGGGTCGGCCTCGGTTAATTAACCAATCTTTCAGCTTGGCGGAACCGGCGATGTAGCCTCCGATGACGCCGAGGGCCTTTGAGAGGGTTCCGAGTTGGATATCCACGCGGCCATACAGGTTGAAGTGGGAGGTGGTTCCGGCTCCGTTTTTGCCGAGAACGCCGCTGGCGTGGGCGTCATCCACCATGACGAAGGCATCGTACTTCTCGGCGAGTTCGACGATGGCGGGAAGGGGGGCGATGTCTCCGTCCATGCTGAAGACGCCGTCCGTGATGATCATGCGCTTCTGGAAGTTCTGGGTGTTTTGGAGGATCTTCTCCAGGGCCTCCATGTCTTTGTGGGGGAAGACGTAGCCTTCCGACTTCTTGTACTTGGCGGGGCTGAGGCGGACGCCATCGATGATGGACGCGTGGTTCAGCTCGTCGCTGATGATGACGTCTTTATCCGAGACGACGGCGGGGATACAGCCGGAGTTGGCGGTGAAGCCGCCGGTGAAGACGAGGACGGACTCGACGTTTTTAAACTTAGCGATGCGCTCTTCCAGCTCTTCATGGATGCTCATGGTGCCGCCGATCCAGCGGACGGCGCCCGCGCCGACGCCCCACTTTTCGATGGCTTCGAGGGCGGCTTGGCGGACTTTGGGATGGTTAGCCAGGCCGAGGTAGTTATTGCTGGAGAGGTTGACGACTTCTTTGCCGTTCATTCGGACCCGCCCGCCAGCGGGAGATTCTAGGATCTTGGGGACCTTGTAGAGGTTCTGATCTTTCAGGGTTTGAATCTGGTCACCAAGCCACGACTGGAAGTTCGCGTTCATATTTCCCTAGTTTATCGCTTTGGCCCGTGGGGTTTCCCATAGCAGTCGATAGCCTAGGATTGAATTACAATCCTGCCCCTTAATTCCCCATAATAGGTCCCGATGCTTCAGACCACGTACTTGCATTCAGGATGGGAGTTTGCCGAGGAATCCTGGAAAAAAGGAAGCGACGACCACTTGACTTCGCCGGGCTGGCTCAGCGCGGACGTTCCGGGTCATGTCCACCTTGATTTGGTTCGCCACGGCATTATCTCCGACCCGTTTGTGGAGATGAACGAACTGGGATGCCAGTGGGTGGACGAGAAGGACTGGAGCTACCGCACCTCCTTTAACTGGCAACCGAACGGCGATTTACCGCGACGGGTGCTGTGCTTCGACGGACTGGACACGGTTTGCACGATCTATTTAAACGATGAGAAGATCGGCGAGCACGACAACATGTTCACGGGGCTTGAGATCGACGTTACGGACAAGCTGTTAGTGGGCGCGAATACGATCCGGATCGATTTTCAGAGCGCGGTACGGGTGGGGAACGAGCGGCGAGAGGCTTACTTTGCGAAGTACGACTTGCCCCTGAACACTCAGCGGTTCCCCGAGCGCAGCTTTGTCCGAAAGGGCCAGTACATGTTTGGCTGGGACTGGGGGCCTCGGCTGGTGTCTTGCGGGATTTGGAAGCCGGTTCGGCTTATTGAGTTTGCGGCGCGGATCACGGACGTTCACACGTGGGTGGAGGCGCTGGACGACGAGACTCGGCGGTTGCATATCTCGACGGAAGTCGAGGGCTCGGGCGAGGTGGTTCATCGCCTGTACGGGTACGGCGTGGTGAAGGGCGCGAAGGCGAGCTTGGACCTGGACGACTGGGTGGATTGGACGCCGGGCGACGATATGGGCGGCACGACACTGCGCGTGGAGACGGCCCTTTACACGGTCGCGGCACCCGAGTTGGACGAATACGGCGATCTGGACGGGGACGACATGAAGGACGGGGCGGCGGACTTTAAAACGACGCCGACGAACTTCAGCGTCATCAAGCTGGTTCGCGAGGTGGACGAGTTTGGGGAATCGTTCGAGTTTGAGGTGAACGGGCAGAAGGTTTGGGCGCGGGGCGCGAACTGGATTCCAGATCATTCCTTCCCTTCCGTGATCACGAAGACGCGGCTGCGGGATCGGCTGACGAAGGCGAAGGACATGGGATTCAACATGCTGCGCATTTGGGGCGGCGGATTCTATGAGAGCGACGAGTTTTACGATATCTGCGACGAGCTGGGGATCATGGTTTGGCAGGATTTTCCGTTTGGATGCGCCTACTATCCAGATACCGACGAGTGGCTAGAGATCATTCGGGTTGAGGCGGCGGCGAACATCAAGCGGCTTCGCAATCACCCTTGTTTGGCGCTGTGGTGCGGCAACAACGAGAACGAGGAGATGGCCTACGCGAAGTGGGGCGATCCGGCTCGGCACCCTGATCGGTACTTCGGCGAGAACCTTTACAACGATGTGCTTCCGGCGGTCTTGGCGGAGCTTGATCCTAAGCGGAGCTACATTCGGACTTCGCCGATTGGGAACGCTCCGGTGGATGACCCGGTGGCGACGAAGCAGCGCGGGCCGAACTCGGGAGGCTACGGGGACCAGCACTGCTGGGACGTGTGGCACGGGCGCGGGGATTGGAAGTACTACACGGATTCGACGGGGCGATTCTCCAGCGAGTACGGGTTTGCTTCCTCTTGTTCGCTTGCAACGTGGGACAAGGTTCTGGACGCGTGGGCGGACGACTATCCGTTCGATATCAACGATCCGGTTATTCGGTGGCACGACAAGACGCGGAAGGGGTTTGAGACCTTTGTGGGCTACACCAAGCTCCACTATCCCGATCCAGAGATGCTAACCGACTGGGTTTACTACTCTCAGCTCAATCAGCGCGACGCCCTGAAGTGCGGGGTGGAACACTACCGTCGGTCAGTGTTCTGTAAGGGGTCTTTGATTTGGCAATTGAACGACTGCTGGCCGGTGCAGAGCTGGGCGATTTTGGACAGCGACGGACACTATAAGGCGCTGGCGTATGAACTGCGTCGGCTCTATGCGGACCACATGCTGAGTATTGAGCGGCACAACGACGTGGTCAAGGTTCACGCGGTGAACGATGGGGTGACGGAGGAGACCTTTGAGGTGGCGCTCCACGCCTACGACTTGGCGACGGGTGAGATTCGCGGCGAATACGGTCAAGCGACGGTGGAGCTTGGACCGGGTGAGCGGAAGGTGGCGTTTGAGGCTTCGATCAAGGGGCTTTCTTCGCCGGATACGATTTTGATCGCTCGGTCCGATGTGAGCGCGCCGACTTGGGCTCTGCTCTCGGAGCCGAAGCAGGCCCGTTTTGCGCCAGCCATGTCCATTGTGGCTTCGGTGGCGGAAGAAGGGTTTTTGCTGCTGAAGCTGGAAGCTCCGGTGGTTGACCTGATGCTGACGGATGACGACGACGTGGCGAACTTCTATGACAACTTCTTGACGGTGATGGAGCCGGGGGTTGTTCGGGTGCGGTATTCGGGCGACGGGCTTGGGTTGCAGGCGCGGTCGTTGGCGGGATGGCATCCGGTTTCGGTGACGCGGTCGCCGGTGTAGGTTGGTGATTTGGGAGCGGCTTTTGGTGTTTTCTACCCGTTGTTAGGGTGGAAAACACAGCGCTCGGATCACGGCGGGCCGCCACGTGATTGGCTTCGCTTCATAAATAGGCGAATCTGACTTTTGGTTTCTTGGAAGTGATGGGCGAGTTTGTAGGTTGAGTGCACTTCGGCGCTCGGATCACGGGCGGGCCGCCACTTGATCG
>MKRX01000020.1:0-28029 GCA_001898035.1 Armatimonadetes bacterium 55-13 | reverse complement strand
GTTTCTTGGAAGTGATGGGTGTGTTCGTAGGTTGAGTGCACTTCGGCGCTCGGATCACGGGCGGGCCGCCCGTGCCACTCCTCGCTTATTGATGAAAAAAAGAGGGGCTGGTTTTGGACCGGCCCCTCTTTTATTTTGCTATCCGCGATCCTTAGCGGCGGGGCCGGAAGCGGGTGATGACGTTTTCGTCATCGCCGCCTCGATCTCGCTTCGGGAAGGAATCGGGGACTTCGGTGGAGGAGTTGGAGTTGCTTCGATCTTCATCGCCACCGTTGCTTTCGCGAGGGGCTCGATCTCGGTCTCGACCGCCACGATCACCTCGATCACCGCGATCACGGTCTCGACCACCACGGTCGCCGCGGTCTCGATCTCGACCGCCGCGATCTCGATCACGTCCGCCTCGATCACCGCCACCGCGTCGGTCGCCTCGCATGCCGCCGCCCTGGGACGGAGGTGGCGTGGCGCCTTCGTTCTCTTCGAGGCCAGGCAGAGTCTGCTTGACGCCGAGAGCGGTGAAGTTTACGCGGCCCATACCGTCAATCTCGAAGACCTTAACCGCGAGTTCGTCGCCGATGTTGACGGCTTCCTCAATGCGATTGATCTGCTTGATGGTGAGCTGCTCCTTCGGAACCATGCCTTCTCGGCCGGGCATGTACTCGACCATGGCGCCTCGGCCCATGATTCGGGTGACTTTGCCCTTGAATTCGGCGCCGACGGCGATTTCGTCGGTGAGCCCCTTGATTCTGGCGATGGCTTCGTTGACTTGGTCGGCGTTGCTGCCGCCCACGAGAACCGTACCGTCCTGCTGGATATCGATGCTGGCACCGGTTTCGCCGGTGATCTTCTTGATCACCGCACCACCCGGGCCGATGACGGCGCCGATCTTCTCAGGGTTGATCTTGATGGTGGTGACTTGCGGGGCCGTGGCGGCAACGCTTTCTCGCGGGGCGGGAATCTCGGCTTCGATAACGTCCAGGATCTGGAGTCGAGCGGTCTTCGCTTGCTTCAGCGCGTCGGCCAGAACCTTGTCGGGGATACCGTCAAGTTTGGTGTCGAGCTGGAGGGCGGTGATCCCGTCTCGGGTACCGGCGACCTTGAAGTCCATGTCGCCGCAGAAGTCTTCCATGCCTTGGATGTCGGTGAGGACCTTGAAGACCTTACCGTCGGACATGAGACCCATGGCGATACCGGCAACCGGAGCCTTGATCTTGATACCGGCGTCCATCAGGGCGAGCGTCGAACCGCAGACGGAGGCCATGGAGGTGGAGCCGTTGGATTCGAGAACTTCCGAGATGAGAAGCAGGGTGTAGGGGAAATCGGGATCGTCGAGCGGGATGACGCTTCGCAGCGCTCGCTCGGCCAACGCACCGTGACCGATCTCGCGTCGGCCGGGGCCGCGCATCGGTCGAACTTCGCCGACTGAGTAGGGCGGGAAGTTATAGAAGTGCATGTAGCGCTTGGGCTCTTCGTCTTCCAGACCATCGAGGGTCTGGGCATCACCCGGGAGACCGAGCGTGGCGACGGTCATGACCTGGGTCTGACCGCGAGTGAAGAGGCCGGAGCCGTGGACGCGGGGCAGGATGCCGGCGATGGCTTCGAGCGGTCGGATCTCATCGAGACCTCGGCCGTCCGGTCGCTTATCTTTCTTGAGGATGAGCTCTCGGATTACGCCCTTTACGACACCGTCCGCAGCTTCGTGAAGCTGGGCCTGGAGTTCGGGCTTGTCTTCGTACTCGGGCTTCATCTTGGCAACGATGTCCTTAACGAGATCGTCGAGGGCGCTCTCGCGCATTGCCTTGTCCTTTGCACCGAGGAGGGTCTTTTCGATCTCCTTGCCGTACTTCTTCTCGATCGCCTTCTTGACGCTTTCGTCGACGAGCTTGAGGGTGACTTCGCGCTTGGCCTTACCAGCCTTCTTCGCGAACTTCTCGAACTCGGCGCAGATCTTCTTGATGGCGTCGTGAGCGAACTTGAGGGCCTTGTGCATGTCCTCTTCGGTCACTTCGGTAGCGCCAGCTTCGACCATGGAGATGGCGTCCTTGTGTCCGGCGACGACGAGGTCGAGGTCAGAGGCCTTGATCTGGTCGTTGCTGGGGAACAGAACGAGTTCGCCATCGATTCGACCGACGCGAACGCCAGCGACCGGGGTCTTGAAGGGGATATCGCTCACGGCGAGAGCAGCGCCAGCGGCGTTGATCGCGAGAACGTCCGGCGGGCATTCCTGCTCGACGGCGAATGGCATGGCCATTACTTGGACGTCGTTTCGGAGTCCTTTCGGGAAGAGGGGGCGCAGGGGTCGGTCCATCAATCGGCTGGTGAGGACGGCCTTCTCAGACGGTCGGCCACCGCGTTTGATGAATCCACCGGGGATCTTGCCTACGGCGTATTTACGCTCTTCGTAGTCACAGACGAGGGGAAGAAAGTCAATGCCTTCTCGGGCAGACTCGGACATGGTCGCGACGCCAAGAATGACGGTTTCGCCCATACCAAGCAAAACAGCGCCGCCGGCTTGTTTGGCGACGCGGCCAGATTCGAGGGAGAGGGTCTTGCCCCCCACCTCGAACTCGTGGGAATGAATCATGGATGCCTCCGTTATCGGGGCCTAACTTCGCGGATACCAAGCTTTTGGATCAGCGCGCGGTAGCGGGCAATATCCTTGGCTCGCAGATAAGCTTCAAGGCGTCGGCGCTTACCGACCAAGACCATGAGGCCACGTCGCGAGTGGAAGTCCTTTTTGTTCTTCTTCAGGTGCTCCGTGATTTGCTGGATCCGTGCATGCATGATTGCAATCTGGACTTCTGCAGATCCCGTATCTCCCTCGCTCCGCGCATTGTCCGCGATCGCCTGACTCTTGATGTTCTTATCTAACGGCATTCGATTTCGTTAAGTCTCCGTGTCGTACGAGGGGGACGGCGTCGGCCGCTCACTGCAATCCCGCTTGCGGGGCTCCAGTCAACGGCAAACAGGCCATCCTGACCTCAGCACCGGACTATACCCGATCTTTCACAACGTATTCAACAAGTAGTCAAGTGGCCTATTAGTCTTAATTATGAATTTTCCCCTAGCGACAAGGGTTGGCGTTTGCTAGTATCTGCGCATGTGGGCCCTCACCCTCCTTCTTGCGGCGAATATTCCCGACGATCCGGCGTTTAATGCGGGCGACCATCCGCTTTTGATGCGCAGTCCGACCGTTAGCAAAACGCAGATCGTTTTTCAGTTTGCGGGCGACCTCTGGTCGGTACCTAGGGAGGGAGGCGACGCGGTCCGGATTACGAATTCGCCGGGAGTTGAGCGAAGTCCCTTTTTCTCTCCGGATGGGCAGTGGATCGCGTTTTCCGGTCAGTACGACGGGAACACTGACGTTTATGTGATGCCCGCCAAGGGGGGAGTTCCCAAGCGGTTGACTTACCATCCTTCTCCCGATGCGGTTTGCGGTTGGACGCCGGATGGGAAGTCGGTGATTTTTTCTTCGGGCATGGAGATGGCGACCGACCTGCCTCGATTGTTCACGGTTCCGATGACGGGGGGTCTGCCGAAGGCGCTTCCCTTCCCTTCTGGTTACATGGGGTCGCTTTCCCCGGATGGGAAGCAGTTGGCTTACGTACCGGGCATGCAGTGGCAGGCGGCTTGGAAGCGGTATCGCGGCGGGCAGACCTTTAATATTTGGGTCGGCGATCTGGCGGATTCCAAGGTGACGGAAATTCCGCGGAAGAACACGAACGATAAGTGTCCGATGTGGGTCGGGGACAAGATTTTCTATCTTTCGGACAAGACGGGACCGTTTGGACTCTACAGCTTTGACACCAAGACCAAGTCTGTTTCGGAAGTGGTGAAGGGTTCCGGGTTTGACATTAAGGACGCCTCGGCCGGGCCAGGGGCGATTGTTTACGAGCAGTTGGGTTCGATTCGGCTTTACGATTTGAATTCGAAGACTACGAAGAAGGTGGATATTCGGATCAACGGGGATTTTCCGGAGGTTCGACCGCAGTTCAAGTCTTTGGCGCCCTACCTTTCGAACGGTTCGATATCGCCGAGTGGAAATCGCGTGGCGTTTGAGGCACGTGGGCATATCTTCACCGTTCCCGCTGCCAAAGGTGATGCACGAGACATTACTTCGAGGGATGGGGTCGCGGAGCGGTATCCCTCTTGGTCTCCGGATGGCAAGACGATCGCCTATTTGAGCGATGAGTCCGGGGAGTACAGATTGGTTTTGCGAGATGCGGGCAGCGACTCCGAAACGGACTTAGAACTTGGCCAATCGCCGGGTTATTACTATGCGCTGACGTGGTCTCCAGACAGCAAGAGGATTGCCTATACGGATAACAAGCACAACCTCTGGGTGATCGAGACGGCGACGGGCAAGAACACGCTGGTGGACACGGCAACATATGAAGATCCGTCTCGGAACGTGACGCCAAGCTGGTCTCCGGATGGAAAGTGGCTAACGTTTCATCGGGACTTAGACAACCATCTGAATGCGATTTTCATTTACGACGTGGAGCATGCGAAGCTGTCTCAAGTTACGGATGGGAGCAGCAACGCGCAGTTTCCGGTGTTCGACAAAGGCGGCGACTATCTGTACTTTGTGGCGAGCACCAATACTGGCGTTTCTGCGGCATGGCTGGATCTCAGCAGCTATAACGCCTTGAATAAGACGAGCGCCGTCTATGCCATCGCGCTACGGAAGGATGTGGCCGACCCTAACCGACCGCAAAGCGATGAGGAAGGAGACGACGAGGAAGAAGGCGAGAACAAAGCGTTCTCGATCGATCTCGATGGGATAGGTCAGCGAATTGTGGCGATGCCCATGCCGATGCGGAACTACGTTGGGCTGATTCCGGGGAGTCCAGGATCGTTTTTCGCGCTGGATGTGAGTCCGATCGCGACGGTCGTTTCGCAGCCTCAGCTTATGCTTTGGAAGTACGACTTGGAAGATCGTGAGCCGATGCCGTTTGCCCGGAATGTAACGGGGGCGGACGTGACGCCAAAGGGTGACAAGCTACTCCTGATTCAGGGGCCAGTTTGGTCCATCGTTCCGACGGCGATGCCCCCCCAGCCCGGCCAGGGGGTTTTGGATCTGGATGGGTTAGAGGCCAAGATCAATCCTTTGGCGGAATGGAAGCAGATGTACCGAGAGGTTTGGCGCATTGAGCGGGACTTCCTCTATGCACCGAATTTCCACGGGATCGATTTGAAGACCATGGCGAGGCGGTACGAGCCGTTCTTGGACGGAATCAAGACTCGGGACGACCTGAATTATCTCTTCGAAGACATGCTGGGCGAACTGTGTATAGGACACATGTTCATCAGCGGCGGTGATTCACCTTCCGTCGACGGAGTTCCTGGGGGACTTCTGGGGGCGGACTATTCGATTGAGGCGAATCGGTATCGGCTGGCTCGCGTTTACGACGGGGAGAACTGGAATCCGGGGCTGATGGCGCCGTTGACCCGACCGGGCGTGAGCGCGAAGGCGGGCGAGTACATTTTGGCAATCGACGGCAAGGATCTGACGGCGAAAGACGATATCTATGAGCGATTGGAGGCAACGGCAGGACGTCAGGTCAAGTTAAGGATTGGGCCGAACCCAAGCGATACGGGCTCGCGCGAAGTGGTGGTCGTTCCGATTGCGAGCGAAGCCGGGCTGAGGTTCAAGGCTTGGGAAGAAGACAACCGGCGCACAGTAGAGAAATTGAGCGGCGGACGGCTGGGCTATGCGCACATTCCAGACACCAACGTGGGAGGATGGACGAACTTCAATCGGTACTACTACGCCCAGATTCGGAAGGACGGGATGATCATCGACGAGCGGTTCAACCATGGCGGCCAAGTGGACGATTACATGGTGGAGAACATGAGCCGACCGCTGATGAGCATGTGGACGAGCCGATACGGTAAGGACTTTGCCAGCCCGGCGAGTACGAACTTTGGACCTAAGGTGATGATCACCAACCAGTTCTCTGGCTCTGGCGGCGACTACTTTCCTTGGCACTTCAAGAAGGCGAAGGTGGGGCCGGTTGTTGGCAAGCGAACCTGGGGCGGATTGGTGGGGATCTTGGTGTTCCCCACGTTGATCGACGGTGGCTCCGTCACGGCGCCGAACATTGCCTTCTACAACCCGAACGGGACTTGGGACGTGGAGAACCACGGCGTAGACCCGGACGTGGAGGTGGAACTTGATCCGTACCTCTGGCGCAAGGGCCGAGACGCTCAGTTGGAGAAGGCGGTTGAGGTGGCGATGCAAGCGTTGAAGAATCAGAAGCTGCCGGTGATTAAGAAGCCTGCCTACCCGGACAAGAGCAAGTTGCCTCCGGGAGGTTAGGCGATGATTCGAGCCTCGGGAGGCGCATAGCGTCTCCCGATGGCAAATGCCTGATCCATGTCGGCAAATGAGCAGGGAACGAAAATGCTCTGCTCTTTCGAAAGAACAACGAGTTGATAACCTGGAAACTCGGCACCCTTGATTGATTGCAACTCAAGCCAGGTCAACTCCGACCATTGGATTCTTGTTTCCGTCTCGCCATTGGTAAAGCAGATCTGGGCGTCGGAGATTTCAACCTGGCTTTTTCGGATTCGGTCCAAGTTTCGTTTGATGGAGCGAAATGGGCCGAGGATGATCAGGAGGCAGGAACAAACGATTGCAAGTGAAATTCGGAGGGGGCCTGAATTTGGTGAAAGGAAGGCGGTGACCAGGAGATAGACCACGGGGGCAACCTCCAAGACGATCCAAGCCAAATATCCAAGGGACAAGGCATCGGCGTTTGATCGTCGGACTAGGGTCTCAAACTTAGGTTCGGTGGCGGGAGGGGGAGTGCCGACCTGAATGATGGAGCCAGGGAGTCTTTGCGAGATTAAGAGCTGAAACTCTCCAAAATTAGCCAACCACGGGACGGCGATTTCAGAGTCTTCCGATTCCAGGGTCCATGAAGATCGGGCCCCTTCATGTTCGCCACGTTTCCTGTAGGATTTTATGTGCCTCCATTTGGCGCTAAAAGTTCTCGCGCCTAGGTAGTCAAAGAAGGTCAGACCTTCCTCGTCGCATTCAACTCTTACATTACGGGCGATCAGGATCAGGGCGAAACCGACCACCATCACGATTCCAAATGCGCCAAAGAATTTAGCAACAGCCATTGGCATCGATTCGCCACTTACCCCGACTGGCTCTAAGGACTGAGGAAGAAAGAGAAGGGGGAGAGTGACCAAACCCATTCCTACATACGAGAGGCCCTTGCTCACGCGAAAAACTCTTGGGCGAGCGTTTGCATTGGGCATAGAGGCATTATGATTCGCCACAATTTGGAGGAATGAACGTTACCGTTCTTGGGTCTGGCAGTTGGGGTACGGCGCTTTCGCTTCTTTTGGCGCGAAACGGGCATAAGGTTTTGCTCTTGGGTCGCGACCCGGAAGAGATTGCCGTGCTGAATGCCAGGCGCGAGAACTTGAGGTACTTGCCCGGGTTTGTGCTTCCGGATTCGGTTCGGTACGGGTTGCTGGCTGAGCACCACGAGACGGCGGAGATGACAGTGGTGGCGGTTCCCTCCGGGGCGGTTCGGGACGTGGTTTCCGAGGTTGCGGGCGAGCATCCCTTGGTGGTGGTGGCTTCCAAGGGGTTGGAAGCGGGCTCCGGGAAGATGATGACGGAGGTGGTAGGCGAAGCCCTGCCAAACGCAGAAGTGGGGGCGATCAGCGGGCCGAACCTGGCGATTGAAATTGTGCGAGGGATTCCGACGGCGGCGCTGGTAGCGTTTACGAACGAAGATGCGGCCGACCAGGTTCGGCTGGCGTTCAACTGCCGCACCTTTCGCACCTATATGACCGATGACGTGGTGGGCGTGGAGTTGGCGGGGGCGCTGAAGAACGTGATAGCGGTGGGCGCGGGGATGTCTGACGGGCTGGGCTTTGGCGACAACACCAAGGGCGCGTTTCTGGCCCGTGGCCTTAAGGAATCGATCTCGCTTGGGATGCGGATGGGGGCGCGGCTGGAGACGTTTTTGGGGATTGCTGGGGTCGGCGACCTGTTTGCGACGGCGGCCAGTCATTTGAGTCGCAACTATCGGGCGGGGCGGCTGATGGGGCAGGGCAAGTCCATGGAAGAAGCGCTGGAGGAGATTGGGCAGGTGGTGGAGGGATTCACGACCAGTCAATCTGTGCAGATGCTGGCAAAGAAATACGACGTCGAGATGCCGGTTTTCTTGGCGATTGAGAGCGTGATTCACGGGAAGATGGATCCTCTGCGGGCGGTGGGAATGCTGATGGAGCGCACGACGCCGACGGAGGGTTTGCCGATCCTCGATCGACAAACGGGAATTGGAGACTAGCGACTCGCTACTCGGACCGATTTTTTTGGCGTAATTTAATAGGGGATTCTAATGCGGGTTTTAGATAGCGACGTGGCTTTTTATCGGGCTCATGGGTACCTGTTGGTCTCGGGGCTTTTCTCGACGGAAGAGTGTGAATTTCTGCGCACCTATTTCACGGATATGGTGGAGCGCGGGGGCGACGGTTGGGCGGAAGGAGGCGTGGACGCGGAGAGCGACGACCCTCTGCGACGGTATCCCCGACTCTTGCAACCGCATCGGGGTGACGAAGTGGCCCTGAAGTTCATGTTGGACGAGCGCATTCGCGAGTACCTGACCTCGTTTTATGAGCGGGAGCCGCTGGCGGTGCAAACGATGGTTTATTTCAAGCCTCCCGGAGCGCGGGGGCAGGCTCTGCACCAAGATCAACGCTATTTGAGAGTCGATCCGGGGACTTGCATGGCGGCTTGGTTGGCGCTGGAGGACATCGACGAAGGCAACGGGTGCATGTCGGTGGTTCCCGACTCTCACGAACTCCCGATGCTGTGCGCGGGGGAGGCGAACTACGAACTGAGCTTTACCGGTGAGCAAGTGCCGATTCCAGAGGGCCTTCAGCCAGTTCCGATGATCATGAAGGCGGGGGACATGCTGTTCTTCAATGGTTCACTCATTCACGGCTCAGGGCCGAACGAATCAGAGACACGGTTCCGAAAGATCATTGTGGGGCACTACATCGAGGGAGAGGCGGAGAAAGTGGCGAAGTACTACTTCCCCGTTTATCGGTTTGATGGGACGACGGTTGATGAACTTGTGGAGAACCCTTGGGACGGCGGACCTTGCGGTTTGCTAGTGGATCGCGAAGGCAAGCAAGTGATCGAGATGATGGGCTCTATTGAGGAGGCAAAGGCGGCGCACTAGCCCGGTGTGGCAAGGATGCGGCGACTTTGCCCATAATAGGAGATAACGATGGAACGAGATACCGATGCCGACAAGTTAGGCTTGGCCGTAGCATTTTTGGTCTTCCCCTTGGCGATGGCCGTAGCGGGCGTGATTCTGTGGCCGATGTTTCACAGCGCGGGCGACTCGACGCACCAAGTTTACGACCTGAAGGAGATTGGGGTTGGTTTCATTGGGGGCGGCGCGGTTGGTGCGGTCATCGGCGCGATTCTGCTTTACGTTCGATCCAAGACCGAGACGCCAGCCGAGAACGGTCACCACTAAAGATTTCGTCTTTTACAGTTTAGGAAGCCCCTTTTGAGGGGCTTTTTTAGTTTTGGTAGGTTCTTCCCTTCCAGCGAGTTTGTCCGGTGACTCGCCAGTAAGTGCTGCGAAGCACGGTGAACGCCCCGATGAGACAGACCAGCGGCATGAAGAGGGCGGGCCACCAGACGGTGCGGACATTCAGCGCGACGGCGAACCCGCCGAGGGTGAAGAGGCCGAGCGTCCATGGGATGAGGGCTCCGGTTAGCAGCCAGCCTAGCGCGAAGAAGACGAAGAGCAGGGCGACGATGAGCGAGCCTGGGACGCTGTTCGCGATCTCGAAGGAGTTCTTGCTCATGCCGTCCAGGGTCTCTTGCCATGTTTGGTACATGCGGACCGAGAGGATTTGGGTGAGATTGGCGGTTTCGACTTGGATGCGCTCTTTGGCGAGCATTCGGCCCATGGTGACGTCTTCCATCACCCGGTCTTTGACTCGCTCGTTCGGCCAGAGGCGGGTGTAGATCTCCGATTTCCAGGCATGGACTTGTCCGTTCGTAAACCGGTTGTGGCCCATGCGGGTTCGACTGACGACGCCGAAGGGGTTGGTGGCAAGGATAACCCAGCCCACCCAAGCCAGGAATAGAGGTTCTATTCCCTTCCCCGGTTTGATCTGCGGAAAGCCGGTGAGGACTCCACAACGCCCGCCGACCTGGGCGGCGAGATCTCGCATGCCGTCGATAAAGTCGGGCGCAGGGCGGGTGTCAGCATCGAGGAAGAGGTACCAGCGGGCGTCCGAGTCTTCGGCGGCAGCTTTGGCGAGTTCGTGACAGGCGCGGTTTTTGCCGGTCCAGCCTTGGGGGAGTGGTTCGCGCGGTCGGATGACGATGGCCCCGGCCTCTCGGGCGACCTCGGCGGTGTTGTCTTCCGATTCGTCGTCGAAGACGTAAATCTTGACGCCTTGGGGTTTGAGAAGGGGGATGAGCTCCTTTAGGTTCTCGGCCTCGTTTCGGGCGGGGATGAGGACGCAGAAGGAGTCGCCTTCCTTTCGCCGCCCAGGGCGGCGCATGAGGGTGAGGTTGAGGAGCGCGACCAGCGCGAAGAGTCCGTAGAGTCCGAGAAGAGCGTAGGTCACGGATGGATTTTAGCTTTGTTCTGGCGATCCCGCAGAGATCAAGCTTTAAAAGCTAGGGCTAACCAAGCTCCTTTCTAAAATTCAGTCAAGCATTGCGATATCTAATCCCATTACGCAAACCTTGACGAAATGCATTCATTTCATTATTCTAGTCCGATGTTATCTAACGCTGGCGTTAAGTACCATTTCGGGCGGATAAATGTTAGAGGGCCAGAGAATCCTAATTCCGTTATACAAACTGCACTACAAAATCACGTACTACTGGACACTGGAGCCATTAACTGGGGATTCTTTGACACCGGTGCCCTAGAAGCGCAACAACCTCCAATCTTGCATGGGTACCTCACGAAATACAGAACAGTGGCTGAAGAAGAAGTTGCCGTCACAGAGTCTGGAACAATAGATCAGGCACAATTAGAGAACCAGGTCATCGCAAAAGCACGATTCTTCCTTGACCTTAGTTCACACATCATTGCATTCAATAATCCCCGCGCTCAAATTAAAGATCAAACTTTTTCAAGGAAGTTCATAGACCTGATTAGAGAAGCCCACGAAGGCATTCTGCTAGACGGCGAAATTGATCTGATAAATGAGACTGATGATATATTCGCGAAAATGAGGGCAATGGATATCATTGACACCTTGCAGTTTGATCTGATTCCTACGAATCCTAGCAACTCTGAAGCATACAGAGAATTTGATGAGAGACTCAAAATTCGAAAGGCGGCCAAATACAAGGAAATTCACATAGCCCAAGAGGGTCAATCCCTCGAAATTCTTGAAGACCCCGAGTTAGTTGGCAAAATTCACATGGCCAGTGATGGTTACGGCACTGCTTCTGCGAAAGGAATCAAGAATGGAAAGCCCACCATTGTATCAACAAAAGATGCACCCCTTACAGCTCTGGCTCCGGGTGACGACACACCTGCCAGAGAGACTTTCGAGTTTCTAGAAGACGAGTTCAAACGAATAATGGAAAGAACTCATGGACAAAAATAGACTCAAGAGTACAAGGCTACGAGACGCATTGCTCGGCGTTGACTTATGGTTTGCCCTTATTTTCTTTTGCGCTGGAGTCATCTGCCATTTATGCAATCAATGGCCCTCAAGAGTGGAGGGAGACATTGTCGAAAAACTTGCTTCCATTGGAGTGTCTGTGTTCTCGATCGTATTCGGCCTATTCATAACCGGGCTAACCGTGATGGTCACAACTGGAAGTGATGACTTCATTGCGTTCTTCAACGTAAACGGCAGCTACATCAGGATCCTCAGAAACTTGAAATTATCAGCAACTATGCTATTTCTCGCCCTGATTTCCAGTCTAATTTTGAATATAATCGCCGCAATTTCCAAGACTTATTTCAACATCTATTTTCTCATTGCTTACGGTTCAATTTCGATTTGTGCATTGGTAACGACAATGCTGGTCTTATACGACGGAATAGAATATGCCATACGACGAGCAGACTTTGTTGATAGCGCATAAACCTTGTAATAAGGCCGCACATGTTATCTGTAGAGAGGAGTCGCCTTCTTTTCGCCGCCCGGGGCGGCGCATGAGGGTGAGGTTGAGGAGCGCGACCAGCGCGAAGAGTCCGTACAGTCCAAGGAGAGCGTAGGTCACAGATGGATTTTAGCTTTGTTCTGGCAGTGGGTCGAGAATCTCGGGTCTTGAGCGACTATCTTTGGGTTATCACATGAAATACATCTTGCTTATGAATTCGATGAAGACTGGTTCGGGTGGTTTGGAGAATTGGCCCGAGGCGGACGCGGCGGCGCACTTGGCTTACTGGAAGGAACTCAACACGGATCTGGCGCGGCGCGGGGAGTTTGTAGGAGTGGAGGCGCTGACGGGGCCGGAGCAAGCGGTGGAGGTTCGGGCGAGTGCGACGGGGCCGCAGGTTACCGACGGGCCGTTTACGGAGACCAAGGAGATCTTGGCGGGGTTCTGGGTGGTGGATGTGGCGACCGCCGAGCGCGCGTATGAGATAGCGGCGCGAGCCTCGGCGGCGCCGGGGATTGGCGGAGCTCCGCTGAACATGCCGATTGAAGTTCGGCCGGTGCTGGCGAGCATTCGGCCAGAGGATTTGGTGTAGTCATGGGCATCAAGCGAATGGACAACGTTGGGATCGTGGTGGAGGATTTGGAGACGGCGATCTCCTTCTTTAGCGAACTTGGGTTGGAGCTTGAGGGGCGCGCAACGATTGAGGGGGAATGGGCAGGACGGGTGACGGGCTTGGGCGATCAGGTGGTGGAGATCGCCATGATGCGGACGCCGGATGGGCACAGTCGGCTTGAGCTTTCTCGGTTTATTCGGCCGGCGGTGGTGGCGGACCACCGGCGCGCGCCGGTGAACGCGCTGGGCTATCTGCGGGTGATGTTCGCGGTGGAGCAGTTGGACGAGACGTTGGAGCGGCTCTATGGGCTCGGGGCGGAGTTGGTGGGCGAGGTTGTGAACTACCAGGATGTGTATCGGCTTTGCTATATCCGGGGACCGGAGGGATTGCTGATTGGGTTGGCAGAGGAGCTTGGGTGAATCACTTCCGCTTGAGACTTCCAAGTTCGACGGAAGATGGTGGGCGGTACAGCCTGTGACTCTTACAGTGTCATTGAGATTCCCGGAGGTTCAAACTGGTGGCTTAGATTCCACTCATGTCTCAGGAAGTCTCGGTTTGACTCCTTCATTTGAGTGACCACCATCAAAGGAGGAGTCTTGCCGTCCTACGACGTAGCTTCCGTATTCTGCCGATTGACAACGTTCAGCACACAACTAAAGACCAACTCATGTTGAGATTCGAATCGAGGATGAGGGCATAGGATTTGGGGTTATTGTAAGAAAACTGTTTGGAGTGCTTTTCTTCGTGGGTGAAAGTCGGCTTTGTTGTCCGAACGCTCGTTAAGTAACTCATGAAAACGCGCGATTTTCCGTCTGATTTTCCGGAACAGAAGCAGAGTCAGCAGCCCGGCATGGAGTCGGACATGACGCCTGCTCCGATCACGGATAAGGGGGAGCCCCCGATTGGGCGGCTTTCTCGAAAGGTCGCTTTGATTACGGGGGGAGACAGTGGGATTGGACGGGCTATCGCAGTAGCCTTTGCCAAGGAAGGAGCGAAGATCGCCTTTGCTTACTTGAATGAGCACGGCGACGCGCAGGAAACCAGCGAATTGGTTAAGGACTACGAGGCGGAGTGCATTTGCTTTGCCGGCGATATCAGCAGTGAGGAGTTTTGCAAGGAGCTCGTGTGGAAGACGGTTGAGGAGTATGGGGGCCTGGATATCCTTATCAACAACGCCGCGGAGCAGCACCCCTGCGAGTCTCTGGAAGATATTACGGAGGAGCAACTTGAGCGGACGTTTCGAACAAATCTTTTCTCTCAGTTCTTCTTAACCAAGGCGGCGCTTCCCCACTTAAGAGAAGGCGCCAGCGTGATCAATACCGCGTCCGTTACCGCTTACCGTGGGAGTCCGGCGCTCCTGGACTATTCCGCGACGAAAGGGGCGATCATTGCTTTTACGCGATCGCTTTCTCAGAACCTCGCTTCCAAGAAGATTCGGGTGAACGCGGTGGCGCCGGGGCCGATCTGGACGCCCCTGATTCCCTCCACATTTGACGAAAAAAGTGTGGCGGAGTTTGGAAAGGACACCCCCCTTGGCCGAGCTGGTCAGCCTTCGGAAGTGGCGCCCTGCTACGTCTTTCTGGCCAGCGATGAGAGCAGTTACATGACGGGGCAAGTTCTTCATCCCAATGGAGGGGAGATTGTAAATGGCTAGGCGCGTTGAAGTTCACGCCTCTCTGTGGGAGAAGTCAGCGGGCCGGTCCTCCGGCGGAAGCACGCCTTCGAGTTTGTACTACGACGTGATCGTGGTGGGAGCAGGGGCGGCGGGGATAGCTACTGAAAGCCGGTCTGCCCTTACGGGGCGTCACTGGGCATACGACTGGCAAGTTAACCTCGCAGCATGGATGAATCTACAAAAAAACCCTGCCAACTACGGAGAACAGAAGGCTAGATTTTGTGGCCAGGCGATAGAGGGATTGAATCAGTGACCCCGGAGTGAAGGACATATCAGTCGGCTCACCGGTCTAATCTTAATCTATAGACTTGTCAGCAAGTCTCGTAATGCATTACTCGTTAGAAAGGCATTTGAGTTTATTCTTGGACTATTAATCAAGTAGATCTAGGGGCTTCCGTCTTCGCAATCTTTACACAGGCTCTTTTGAATTCCGGAATCTTACTTATCGGGTCGAGGGCTCTCACTGTAAGGTTATTCGCCGATTTCTTGCCCGCCCAGTGGTACGGAATGAAGATCGTATCCGGACGGATGGTGGTGACGACTTTTGCTTGGAGCACCACACAGCCACGGCGGCTCTCTACCTTCATCCAATCCTTATCTTGAATCCCGTACTGCTCGGCCAGAGTTGGATGAATCTCTACGTATGGCTCTGGGCAGAGGTCTACGAGACCGCCGATGCGCCTCGTCTGGGTGCCGCTCAGGTACTGGGTGACGACGCGGCCCGTCGTCAACAGAATTGGGTACTCCTCGTCAGGTTCCTCGGCGGAGGGACGGTGGGGCGTCGGATAAAAGTGCGCTTTGCCATCGGGAGTTTTGAATTTCAGGTCCTCGAACAGTCGAGGCGTGCCGGGATGGCCGATTTCAGGGCAAGGCCAAAAAACGCCCATTTCCTGCTCGATTCGTTCGTAGGTGATTCCGTAATAGTCCGCCGTTCCCCCCTTGCTAGCTACACGTAGCTCGTTGAAGATCGCTTCAGAATCCGCATAGTCGAAATACTTACCTCTTCCCAGGCGGCGGGCCAATTCGAGAAAGATTTCCGTATCGGCCTTCGCGTTGCCAGGTGGATCGACCGCCTTGCGGATCCGGATCACGCGGCCCTCCGCGCTGGTGCTCGTGCCCTCCTCCTCCTCATGCAGAGAACCTGCCAGTACGATATCCGCGTGGTAGGCCGTTTCGCTGAGAAAGAAGTCGATCGCGGTGTAGTGCTCAAGCTTGCTCAATGCCTCGCGCGTGAAGTTGGAGTCCGGCAAAGAGACGACCGGGTTGAAGCAAATCGAGACTAGGGCCTTAATCTCTCCCTCGTGGATCATGTTCATGATCTCTTGCGCGGTGTGGCCCTTTCCCGGCATTTCCGATTCGGGAATGCCCCAAACATCGGCAATGTACGCTCGGTGCTCAGGGTTTGTGATGTCGCGGTTGCCGGGGAGTTGGTCGCACTTGTGGCCATGCTCACGTCCGCCCTGGCCATTGCCTTGGCCCGTGATTGTGCCGTACCCGCACCCGGGACGCCCGATCCTGCCCGTAGCGAGGACCAAGTTAATGCAGGAGAGGACGTTGTCAACTCCTTTCGTGTGGTGTTCGATGCCGCGCGCGTGGAGAAGGAAGCTGGTCTTCGCCTGCCCCCACATGCGTCCGGCCCTCTGTATGTCTTCCACCTGGACGCCGCTGATTCTCGATGCTTCCTCCAGAGACATTGATAGCGCACTCGCCTTCGTTTCTTCCCAACCGCTGGTGTATTCGGCGACAAAGGCGTCGTTTACGTAGCCTTCCTCGATTAGCACGCGAAGGATGCCAGTCATCAGAGCGCTATCGGTCCCAGGTTTGACCGGCAGATGTAAATCGCAGGTGCGCGCAAGAGGGGTGACACGCGGATCTATCATGATGAGTTTTGCGCCCTTATCACGCGCCCGCCAGATGTAGTCGGTGGTGATGGGGGAGCATTCGGCCACGTTCGTCCCGGCGCAAAGAATGACCTCGGCGCTCAGGATGTCCTGCCAGTAGTTGGCGGCACGGTCGATTCCGAACGCCTTCTTGTTGCCTGCGCCCGCGCTTACCATGCAAAGTCGGCCGTTGTAGTCCAGTTCCTGAGTTTGCAGTCCGAGACGTGCGAACTTGCCAACCAGGTAGCTTTTCTCGTTCGTCAGGGAAACCCCCGAGAGAAGGGCGACGGCATTCTTGCCATACCGTTCTTGAATGCGTTTGATCTCAGCAACCGTTGTGCTAAAAGCTTCCTCCCAAGAGATCGGGACGAAACCAATGCCTTCGACGCGTTTGAGAGGTTCTAGCAAACGGTCGGGATGGCTGCCCTGCATGTATCGCTTAACACCCTTCGGACAAAGCTTGCCACGGTTAAAGGGAAATTCTTCCCAGGGCTCGAAGCCGATTACTTTGTTATCCAGCACTTTGAGTTGGATGCCACATTGCTGGCCGCAGAAGCAGCAGTGGGTTTTGACCAGCTTTTCCGGCTCACCTCGCCCCTGCCAACCGCCGGGCGGATCATAGTTAAGGTGCGGACCGAATTTCTCGGCTATCTCTTCAAAGCTGATCGGCAAACGTGCCATATAACCATCTTAGGCCAAATTGGACTCCATTTGAAATGACGGAGGTCATAAAGGGCGGGCTTGCCAAGTAATCGGTATGACCTCGACCTCCTCTCCGATTGTTGCTTCCTCGGTCTCTTCGGGTAGGACAGCCAACGCATTTGCTTGACCAAGGCCCGAGAGCATCGAAGAGCTGCGTCGGTTGGAAGGGTCAAACCGCCCATCATCTAAGAAGCCGGGAACGAAGTGACGAATTCCGAGCTTTGATGCAACCGGCATCCTCAGCGTCGCCCAGTTTTGGCACTCAGTTTTTATACCGAATGCTCTTCGCAGATATGGTTGGACCAGGACAAGAAATGCGACCATCGCGGAGAGCGGATTTCCGGGCAGGCCGAACGCGACCTTCTGTCCCCGACAACCGAAATAAAAGGGCTTGCCGGGCCGCATGGCTACGCCCTGGATCAAAGTTTCGAATCCTTCGTCGGCCAGGGCAGGGCGAAGCAAATCTCGGTCTCCGACCGAAATACCGCCAACGGTGATCAGCACATCGCATTCGGCCGAGAGGTTCGATATCGCGTCCGCCAAACGGCCTTGCTCATCCGAAACCTGGACATGACGTACCTCTTCGACACCGAAGCCATGCAATGCAGCAATGAGTCCAGGACCGTTCGCGTCAAAAATTTGGAATGGTTCCCTGTCCTCGCCGGGAGCAACCAGTTCCGAACCGGTGATCAGGAGCCCGATCTTTGGCATTTTGTACACCTGTACCTCCGAGCATCCGACGGCGGACAGGGCTCCGATGACCGCAGGGGTAATGCAGGTCCCAGCATCGAAGAGCCACGCCCCGGCCAGGCACTCTTCACCCCGGAATCTTATATTCCGACGAGGGGATAACGCGCCAGATACTTCGATAAGCCCGTCCTTCGCTTTTGCGTCTTCCTGCATCACGATGGCCGCTGTTCCATGGGGTACCGGAGCTCCAGTTAGAACGTGAATCGTCATACCGGGGCGCAACATTGGCAACTCGCCGCGAAACCCAGCATAGATCGTGCCGCCCAGGGCGAGATCGAGGGATCTTTTTGCAAGAGCAAGGCGGTCTTCCTCACAAATGGCAAAACCATCTACGGCAGAGTTATTGAATAGAGGAAGGTCGCATTCCGATTCGACTGCGATTGCCAGGACCTTTCCGAGCGCAGACGCAGGAGAACAACCTTCGACTTGCCGATGAGGCGGGTGCTCTCTCAGGATCCTGATGGCCTGATCGAACGGAATCGTGTCGATGGATTCGAATCTGGGCAAACTGCACTCCTTCAAGATGTCCATACCCTTTTTGAGCCTATTGAGATTCAGCATCTATGATGCCTGTCATACGGCTCGGCTTAACTTTCGATACCCAGGACTATGACGACAGTCATAGTTCGCCTTATGATAGTAGCCAAAGAATATGGCCATGAGCGAAAAATCCGCCGGATCTCGCATCTTACTGATGAATACCCTCGCGTTCACCGTGTGCTTCGCGGTCTGGACAATGTACGGAGTGTTGATCACGTTCCTCGTAGACAACCGGATTCTCATCCTTGACAAGTCCCAAGTCGGCCTTTTGATCGGAACCCCGATATTGACCGGCTCGGTGATGCGGCTTCCGATCGGCATCCTTACAGACCGACTGGGAGGTAAAGCCGTCTTTCTGGGCGTCATGCTTTTCTCGGCGGGAGCGGTCTTCCTTACCAGCTTCGCGAGCGGGTTCACCGCCTTGCTCGTCTGCGGTCTTCTGTTCGGCATCTCAGGAGCCTCTTTCGCCTCGGGGATCGCCTACACTTCGCTGTTCTTTCCTAAGGAGAAGCAGGGAGCGGCCCTGGGGCTGTTTGGGATGGGCAATGTCGGTGCGGCGCTCACTACGTTAGGCGCGCCGACGCTCCTGACCAAACTGACCGACGGCGGAAAGAACCCCGAAGGTTGGCGGCAGCTTCCGATGATCTATGCCGGAATGCTGGTTGTAGTCGCTGCCCTTTTCGCCATTTTTGCGGTGAACAAGAAATCGGAAGGTGCGGGGCAGCGCAAGCTGGGCGATATGCTAAAGCCTCTCAGGGAGGTCCGTGTCTGGCGGTTTGGGCTTTACTACTTCCTTCTTTTTGGTGGGTTTGTGGCCCTTGCTCAGTGGCTGGTGCCTTACTATCTCAACGTCTACGGAATGAGTCTGGCGACGGCGGGCTTTCTTGCGACCGCGTTCAGCCTTCCCTCCGCACTCACACGGGCGGCCGGTGGATTTGTGGCGGACCGAATCGGTGCGCGGACCACGCTCTATTGGGTCCTTAGCGGCTGCACCCTTATCTTTCTGCTGCTCACCGCCCCACGCATGGATATCCACTCGCCCGGGGAAGGGATCATGGCGGTGAGCGGCGGATCCGTGACATCGGTAGCTCCGGACAAGGTGATCGTTGGTCAGAAAGCTTATGACCTGAAGCAGGCTCCTACGGCGGAGGCTGCCCAGCCGGAAGGTGCATTAATCCTACCAACTTTCCAATCTTGGCAAGAGCCCGCCGTCCAGGTGGGACAGACGGTGAAGAAGAAGGAACTGGTGGCGCGAGGCGTGACCCACGTCTATTTCCAGGCTAACCAGTGGGTCTTTACTGTCCTTGTTTTGATGGCGGGCCTCTTGATGGGAGTGGGAATGGCAGCGGTCTACAAGCACATTCCCGTTTACTATCCGAAGGACGTAGGTGCGGTGGGTGGCATCGTCGGCGTGATCGGCGGGCTGGGTGGATTCGTGTGCCCTATCATCTTCGGCTACTTCCTCAAACTCGTGGGCGTCTGGACCACTTGCTGGCTCTTTTTTGCCGTGCTGGCGATCCTCTGTCTGGTATGGATGCACGCATCGATCCTCAAGACCGGACGCGAGCAGGACCGGTTGGCCAGTCAAACGAAGGCCCAGGTATGACATACATCATGGTTCTAACAGGGGGAGCGGCCCAGGATCAGGTGAGATGAAAGTTGAACTTCGACTGCTGCCGCAAATGCCGCCCACGCCGGGGCCGAACGATCGGGCTTTCGTGGAGATCTATCGGCCATTCTTCTTGGCAGGCATTCTCAGCGTTCTGACAGTTGGATGCCTGCTGGGGGCGGTGGCCCTCCTGGGGATTGGGGGCTCCGGCTCGTACACATCCGCTTCTTGGGCTCCCTATATCCTCGCTCATGCCAATTCACAACTTTACGGATGGGTTGGATTCTTTGTCATGGGGTTCGCGCTCCAGCAGCATGCACCCACGATGGCCAAACGAATTGCGTTCCATCGGCTGGCATGGGCGTCGCTCGTTTTGATGGGCATCGGCATTGCCCTGCGGTTCGTGGCGGAGCCACTGGTCCGAACAGACCGCGAGACTTGGCTGCCGATCGGCGTGGGCTCCGCAGTGCTTCAGGCCGTGTCGGTGGCGCTATTTATGTTTAATACAAGCTACACCCGACATCGCTCAGGGGCGGGGCTAACCTGGCAAAGCCTGTTTGTATTCGCATCGCTGTTTTGGCTGTCGATCGTCTCAATGGCCGAGCCCTTCGTCTTTGCTTTTTCCCACCAAGCGGACGCGCTTGCGTCGATACAGTTTATAGCAAAGTGGTTTCCACCGCTTCGAGACGCCCAGTTCCTCGGGTTCGTCGCCATGATGATATTTGGCGTGTCTCTGGTGAAACTTCACTCCTGTTTCGGGGTGAAGGAGGCTGATGAGCGGCTTGGCCGCACCGGATTCGTACTCTGGACATTCGGTCTCATTCTACGGACGGTAGGTTGGGTGTACGCGTTCGATCGGCAATTTTCGGGCGAGAGCCGGGCGATGTATTTCGCGGGTGCTATTGCCATCGCTATCGCCGCAGCAATGCTGGTGAGAGCGTCTGGCATTTTTGGCCCGCTATCTCAGCCGATGCGCTCGCACAAGTTCGTGCGGGGGGCGTTTGGGTGGCTGCTTCTTTCCGGGGCAATGCTTGTGCTTGAGCCGCTGCATCTCCGGGAGACAGGTGCACTTTTCTCCCACGCCTATTCCGGCGCAGTTCGGCATGCATTGACGGTTGGCTTTATCTCCCAGATGATTCTGGGCTTTGGAGCGCACGTGGTAAGCCGGATGAACGATTGGGACGAATCCCGACTTGCTCCGCTATGGATCGTCTTTGCGCTGCTGAACCTTGGCAATCTCAGTCGGGTTGCGCTGGAAGTTGCGACAGACTACACCCCCCTTGCCTATCGCCCGATGGGATTCACGGGTTTCATAGAATTGGTCGCCCTCGTCATCTGGGCCGCTCATGTGGCAGGACCGATGTTGGTCCGCTGGAGGATTCAAACCGCTTATGCCAAGTAAGATCACTTCTCACATGTCTGCAATTCCGGATCAACCATCGGTCATCTCAGTGCTTGGGGCTTGCTCGATGCTCAATCCGCTGACCGAAACCGAGATGCAGTTACTCGGCGAACAGAGCTTTATGGCCTATGCGGAACGTGGGGAGATGATCTGGCTCGCAGGCTCCCCTTCTCATATTGTTGCGGTTGTGGGGTCGGGCTTTGTAAAGATGACTCGTTCTACCCCTCAGGGATCCGAGGTGGCGATTGAACTTCTAGGCCCTGGACAATGCCTGGGCTTGGTCGTTGCAATCGAGGGACGCGAGTATCCGCTCTCGGCCATCGCGGTGACCCACTCTTGGTATCTCAAGATCCCGGCACGGGCCCTGATGGAGATCTACAATTCCAACCCCAATCTGCGGGACCACATCGTCCGCTCCTTAGGGCCACGTCTGCGCAAGGCACATGACATGATGGCACGGATGTCTACCGGCAAAGTTGAACAGCGAATTGCCGCAGTTCTTCTTATCTTGGCGGACTCTTATGGCGAGGCCTTAACCGACGGCACACGAATCGCGGTCCCCTTAACTCGACAGGACCTTGCAGAGATGGCGGGCACCACGGTCGAAACTTCGATCCGCGTCATGAGCCGTTTTCAGAAGGACGGAGTCGTCTCCACGGACAAGCAGGTGATTACCATACGGGATACCGCAGCGCTCAGTGAGTCTCTTTTGGCTTAATTAACCTCTGCCACTCTTCCGGAGTATTGGCGCCGCAGATAGCACGGTCGTCAATGCCAACTGCCGTAAGCTCGGCTGGGTTTAGCTTCACACAGTTCAATAGGTCCAGCCATGCCATCATCGACCTCCGGTTTTCCTCCACTGTCTTCCGTAAGGCCACCCAAGATTGGGCATCATATAGAGCACAGAGAGGCTGAACACGGCCCTCGTTTGTGGGTAGGACGGCATCCGATGCCTCAATCCGGGAACAGAAGAGCCCGATAAGGCGAGCATCGAACCGAGGTAGATCGCAGGAGGCTACAAAGACGAACTCAGCGCTCGGCAGAAATCTCGACAATGCGGCCAGGGGCCCGGCATATTCCTCGGTATCAGCGAGGAATTTGCAGCCGGAGATGGGCTCGCGGCCTAGAACCGTCACTGTTTCGCACGCACTCTGTAGGTCGCGCGCGATCCGTCTGGAAACAGCCTCGCCATCGAGGACAAGTCGAGACTTGTCCTCGCCCATGCGGCGACTTGCGCCGCCAGTCAGCAATACCCCTTCCACGTTCACAATGTTATGATATACATTGACGCGACCGCATCTATGACGGAGGTCATAGATGACTCCCGCGCCTAAGGCGAGAATCGAGAATAAGAATGGGAAAGTTGCCAAAGCGATACCTGAAGTTTATGGAAACCTATCCCGCCGTGGGCAAGGCGTATCGTGAGCTGGGCGACATGGTCGCGGTGGCCGGGCCCCTGGATGCCAAGGTCTGCCAGCTGGTGAAGATCGGTATCGCAGTTGGGGCGAGACAGGAAGGCGGCGTGCGTAGCCACGTTCGCAAGGCTTTGGAGGCAGGAGCGACGGCGGAAGAGATTCGGCACGCTATTTTGCAGGCAACGACCACGGTCGGGTTTCCAAACATGATGGCGGGCCTCTCTTGGGCAGATGATGTTTTAGAGGAGCGGGAAGCGTAATGAAGCAAGGCAGTCAAAGGCTCGCGTTAGCTGGGGGAACGGGCGCGGCCCTTCTGGTCCTGGTTGCGATTTATTTCGGTTCGGGCAGTTTGGACCGGTTCGACCGCCCCCTGGCCGCCTACGCTGCGGCCACAGTGTTCGCAGCGTTTGCCATTTTCTACCGTTATCTGATGTGGATTCAGCGTCCGCCGACTTGGCGTTATTTCAAGGCAGGATGGCGACTGTTCGTTCGCCCGAAGAGGCTGATCACTAACCTCGGCAAGCTGATCGTATTGCTTTGGAACAACATCGTCGCTCAGAAATTCATCGAACGGCGGAGTTCAAGACGGTGGCTGGCTCACCTCTGCCTCGCTTGGGGCTGCCTTCTCGCGTTTGCGATCACATTTCCGCTGAGTTGGGGCTGGGTGCAGTTCGGCATCGGTGCAAACGGATCGGACTACGTGGTTGAGTTTATGGGGCATCCTCAGTTCAGCTTTCCCCACGATAGTGTGCTCGCGTTCCTGTTCTTCAACGGCCTGAATTTCAGTGCGGTCTTCGTGCTTGTAGGGGTTGGACTGGCGATGCATCGAAGAATCTTTGAAGCTGGAGCGCAGTCCGTGCAGTCCTTGGCCAGCGACCTGATTCCACTGTTCCTACTCTTCGCGGTCGCGGTGACGGGATTGATGCTCACGGCAAGCTATCGTCTGATGGGCGGTTCGAACTTCGCGTTCCTCTCGCTGTTGCACGCGTTCACCGTCATCATCCTCTTGCTCTATATGCCGTTTGGCAAGTTTTTCCACGTCATCCAGCGCACCGCGCATCTGGGAGTGGCCTATTATAAGGAAGAGGGCGAGCGGGGCGAACAGGCTCTTTGCATCCGGTCTGGCGAGCCGTATCAATCGCAACTCCACCACGATGATCTCGTCGCGGTCATGAAGGAACTCGACATGGATTTCGGCGAGCATCAGAACCTTTCGCCGCAGGAAAAACGAAAGCTGATAGCCCTTAACCAGGCCGCTTCGATCCAAGGGAACCCGTTCGTTGGATAAGATCCTTACGCAATCGAATCTTCTCGGACTTCTTTCCCTCAGTAACGAGACGGGGCCCCTTTGGTCTACTGAGACCGAAGATCTCGACTGCACGTTCGTCGCTTGGAATGACGGCGAAGGCGTGGTTTCACACATCAATACCGAGGTCGACGTGGTCATGATCACCGTGGCTGGGACCGGCGAGGTGAGAGTAGGGGACGAGACGGTTGCCGTCTCTGCGGGGCAGGCAATTGTAATCCCCAAGGGTGTCCAACGATCGGTCCGTGCGAACTTTGGACGCTTGGCTTACCTTAACGTTCACAAGCGGAGGCGAAAGCTCATGCCGGGCAAGATGGTGGACCGATCGGTTTTCAGTGGACGATTGCCCTCTGATCTATCCTAGCCGTTGGCGTCCATTCGGTCGATCCCGCGCAGCATCCATATATTGACGGTGAGAATAACGGCACTAGTGACGGCGGCAGGGATCGCCATCGCGAAATGGCTGGCGAGAATATCTTCAAGTACGGATACGAAGAGCCAAAGCTGGATGAGGACCAGCACGAGATTGAATAGCAAGAGCGCCACGAAGACGGGCGACTTCTGACGACGGCGCATGGCGCGGGGGTCTTTCATGCCGAAGCCTCCCCGGCTTTCACTCCCACTGCCCAGATTTCATCTCCGCGAATCTCTAGCATGATTTGCGGCAGAGGGTGCGGGGGCGGACCTTGGAGTACATGTCCGTCTTCGATAGAGAACGCCCCATTGTGGCAGGGACAAAAGAGTCGATCCTTGTCCGGTTGGTAATCGACGGGACAAGAAAGATGGGTGCAGCGTCGAGAATAGGCTACATAAGAGCCATCCGGCTTTTGAACGAGAATGCAGAGATCCTTCGGTCGTGGGTAGCTGAAAGCGAGAGCCTTGCCGGGCTGAAGGTCGGTCCGCATCGCGATTGATGACGGTTCAAAGGTTCTTTCGTTGCGAGGCAGCTTGGACCATGCGGCCATGGCTACCGAGCCGACCGCCAGCCCTCCGCTCGCCAGCGTCATAAATTTGAAGAACTCGCGGCGGCTGACGTAGTGATCCTCTTCCCAATCGATCGGAAAGTCTTGATTGACGTGTGTATCCATTACTCGGTCCTTGCCGTTTTCAGTAGGTCAGACTTGCGAATGATCGCGCCCGGTAGAACGTTCATACGCTGAGATCCGTGCGGCATCATGAGGCTAACCTTCGTTCGGATGGTGCGGTTTCCGAAGATAAATTCGTTGATCGGCGTGCCGCTTCTTTGCTCGGCTAGTTCTTCTGGGGTTCCGAAGAAGAGCGCTTGCGAAGGGCAAACCGTGGCGCACATTGGCTTTTTGCCGACCGAAGTACGGTCGTAGCACATATCGCATTTCATCATTTGATCAATCTGCGCCACGTACTTGGGCACACCGAATGGGCACGCAAAGACGCAGTTCGAGCAGCCGATGCAGCGTGGCTTCAAAGAGCTCTGAACTACGCCGTCGGCAGTGCGCTTGATCGCGTCCGCCGGGCAGACTGCGGCGCAGGCCGGCTCATCGCAATGCATGCAAATGACGGGAGTCGTTTGGACCGTATCCTCTCGCTCAACCGTCTCCAAGTGGATCATCGAGATGCCAGCATGGGTATCGCATTCCGCACAGGCCGCGACGCAGGCGTTGCATCCAATGCAGCGGCTGGGATCGATATAAAATTGCCGCTCAGCCATTTGAATCCCCCGTAAGTTTTCGATCCACAGGGGCATTGTTGTTAGACATCGCACTGTTAGTATATGACTAGCGTCATAGTGCTGTCAAAAACAAGTCTTCAGACTTCAGACATGAGAGAAGGGGCATGAGGATATATCCCAAGATCATTCAGGGCGGCATGGGAATCGCGGTGTCGTCTTGGCCATTGGCGGCGGCGGTCGCGCGTCGGGGACAGATGGGCGTCGTGTCGAGTTCTGGTCTCGATTTGGTTCTTGCACGAAGACTTCAACTTGGCGACATCGGGGGGCGCTTGAGGGAGGCTCTTGATCAGTTCCCAATACGATCCGTTGCCGAACGTGTTTTGGCGCGCTACTTCATTCCTGGCGGCAAAGCGCCCGACGCACCTTTTCGATCCAAGCCGCTTCCATCGATACGTCCCTCGCAAGCGATTTTGGAATTGATGGTCGTCGCCAATTTTGCGGAAGTGTTCTTGGCTAAGCAAGGGCATAGCGGGCCGATTGGCATCAATCTCCTTGAAAAGATCCAGCTTCCCACGCTCCCATCCCTCTATGGGGCGATGCTGGCAGGGGTCGATTTCGTTTTGATGGGCGCGGGAATTCCCCGGGCGATACCTGAAATCTTGGATCGACTTGCTCGGCTTGAACGCGTTGAACTGAAGTTGGACGTAGTCGGGGCGCAAGCATCGGAGGTTTTTACCACGACGTTCATGCCTCAAGAATTTGGCCCCCCAGATATTGGGTCTCTGAAACGTCCCGAGTTCCTGGCGATTGTGTCCTCGTCAACCCTAGCGGCGACGCTCGCCAAGAAGTGCACAGGTCGGGTGGATGGATTTGTAGTCGAAGGGAAAACGGCTGGCGGTCATAATGCTCCGCCCAGAGGAGAACTCACCTTGGACGAAACGGGCCAGCCGGTTTACGGTCCCCGCGACATTCCGAACCTGGATCAAATCCGCGAGCTTGGCCTTCCGTTTTGGTTCGCCGGATCTTTTGGAAGCCCGGAAAAACTCCGCCAGGCACTCGACCTTGGAGCACAGGGGATTCAGATTGGAACGGCCTTTGCATTTTGCAATGAATCCGGAATTTCTCCCGACATCAAAGCAAGAACGATCCGGCGATGCATCGAGCGCCGTGCCGAGGTTTTCACGGATCCTCAAGCGTCTCCCACTGGCTTTCCCTTTAAGGTGCTTGAATTAGAGGGGACGCTCTCGGAGTCTCTGGTGTACGAGTCTCGCCAGCGGGTCTGCGACCTTGGCTACCTTCGAGAGTTGTACCGAAAAGAAGACGGTACGGTTGGATATCGTTGTTCAGGAGAACCGATCGACGATTTTGTTCGAAAAGGGGGCGACCCTGCGAAGACGGCCGGGCGTAAGTGCATTTGCAATGGGCTTCTGGCCTCTATTGATCTTGGACAGGTTCGGAACCAAGGTCCCGAACCGGCTCTGGTCACGGCGGGCGACGACGTTTCGAATCTCACTCGTTTCCTGCGGAGCGGGCAATCTTCCTATTCGGCAGATGACGTCGTCGATTTTGTTCTCTCAGGATCAACCCAGGAGTTGGCCCCATGAAGCGCCACGCTGTCCTTCAGCCCTTCTCACGCGACCACAATGTCGGTCTCGTTATCGCGCGCCGCCTATCGGAGCGTCCCGACGAGCATGCGATACGTGAACTTGTCACTATCTGGGACGACGAAATGCGCGACCATTTTGAGGAGGAAGAGAGGTTACTGATTCCCCTCAGCGAATCGGATCATGCCGCGAGAATGATTGATGAGCATCGGATTATTGAAGGGATGATCGCCAAAGCTCAGTCTGAAGGTCTCTCCCTCGACGAGATACGGACACTGGGAAAACTGCTGGGCAATCATATTCGCTGGGAAGAGAGGGTTTTGTTCCCTGCGCTGGAATCAAATTGTTCGCTTGAATCGATTGCCGATGCGACGGATTCACTCGAGAAGAGACGTGCTGACTCGAGGCACAGTCCTCGAAGGGCGGAGCTAGTCCAAAAGAATTCGTTATGACTAGTATTACCCGACTTCCGTCCTCGCATTCGAGACTTGGTGGACCACCGTTGACCTTTACGCTTCACGCACCGTCAGTTCGCTCCTTGGAGTGCAAAGGATAAAACGCACGATGCAAAGTGACTGAGTCCCGGGCTACTTTGCAATTCGACGGGTGTGCCGGACGATGGTTACAAGATTTACCATAGACCTGCGGTTTGTGGGTGGCGATCGTGCCCCGGGGAGGCGTTTACAGTGATGGAAGATCGCACGGGTTTCATCCTTTTGTAGGTCAGAAGAAGAAACTGCCCTCACGCATGATGT
>MKRX01000019.1:5646-36678 GCA_001898035.1 Armatimonadetes bacterium 55-13 | reverse complement strand
CAAGGAAGGTCTTGTGACACAATCTGAAGAGGCGATCCTACGGAACTAGCTTGGTCACAAAATGGGGACCGGTCAGCCACCGCCAAACTCTCCTCGATCGATAGGAATCAGATAGCCATCGAAGGCAGGGAATCCTTGCTTGGGGGAGATCTTGAGCTTGGAGTCGGCCAACTCTATTTCCAGCGATGCTTCTTTGACCTCTTTAACCGGTGGACGGTCTTCTGCCCATGCCTTCATCCATTGTTCGTCGCTACGGAGTCCGGCAAAGATTTTCCCGTCCTTTGACCGTACATAGTATTCGGCGGAACGAAACTTCCATTTATTCCGAAGAGCGACACACTCTTGCTCAGTCGCGGGGACAAAGCCAGCCGGAGGTTCATAGGATTGAAGGAAGGCGAGGCTGGCGAGAAGGGTGAGGAGCGGCATGGTTAATTGTTAGTGCGCAATTTTTCCTCAATTGTTCGCAGTTGATGGATACAAAAGTCCGTCTTTTTCGTTTACCTGTCCCTGTGTCAGGAGCTCGGTGAGAACGGACGTTCCCTTTTCTTGCGCGGACTCGGTGGCGCGTTTGAATCCTAACCGCGCGAACGCGCTACGGCTGGCGGTGGCGAACAAATGGGTGGACCCGACTCATTTACGCCAAAGGGCGGCTAACGACAACTACACATCGTTCCCTCAACGTCCAATGACGTTGAGGGAACGATGTGTATTGGTGGGACGACTTATGACTTTCTCCGCGAAGTTTGTGAGTTAGTTGCGCTTCCGAGATGTTTTAGCGATGAACCAGTAAGGAGAGTAGTTATCAGGGCCCCGGGGTTGGAGGCATACGACGGCATTTTGAGAGCCGATCCAGATTTCTCCGTTCGGGCTTCGTACCATCGACTCGATCAGGAATCCTCCTATTAACTGAGTGGGGCGAAAAATTTCCCTTTGTCTCCCATTGGTCTCTAGCGTCGTAACGTACTTGGACTGGGCGAGGATAAAGCGGTCGCCTTCCAGAACAATCGATACGGGGTTGGAGTGCAGGTCGGTGATTGCCTGGGTATGCCAAGTTCCTTCCTTTAGGTCCAGCGCTACTAGCTGACTGTAGCCGAAGGAAAAATGGCTATAGGATTGGATGGCGAAGATACCTCGCGCTGTCTTCGCCAGGAACGGTGTCCTGCGATCGCTGATGAGGCGCTTCGAAAGATTCTTTTCGTCGATCCAATAGAGGCCACCGCCAAACTCGCCAGCGTCATATCCCACTAGCCAGCCGTCATCTACTTTAACTCCGTCGCCTTTATGCCATCGGAACGTGGCCTGCGCCTGCTTAATCACCACGTCGGCGGGCGGTTCTTTTTGTTCTTTCCTTTTTCTTGCCACCCAAGCGACGCGAGTTTCGACTCGGACCCGGTCTCCGGCCAGAGTCACGACGTAGTCCGGTGTTTCATCGCCCGATTCCAAATTGGCCACCTGTCTTTCCCAGGCTAGTTTGAATCCCTCGGGAGGAGAGGGAGGAGAGGGAGGAGCGGGGCGATTTGCGAGAAGGTAGAGGACAGCAATCACTATTTATTAGTGCGAAATACCGTCAGCATTGTTCGCGTTGGGCGGGTACAGGAGTCCTTCTTTTTCCGCGGCGAGTCTGTTGGCGAGAAGTTCAGCGAGTGCGGCAGCGCCTTTTTCTTGCGCCGATTCCGTCGTGCGTTTGAATCCTAACCGCGCGAACGCGCTACGGATGGCGGCTTCGGGGGTGACGCCGAAGCTCTCGCCGATCACATGCCGCAAGGCGTTGGCGAGTTCGATTTGCGGGACCCAATCGATCTTCTTTCCGGGCAGTTCGGACCAGTCCCTTAGGGCTTGAAGTTGGGCGTCTTCGGTGTAGAGCGCATCCCCGGCGATCTTGATCTTGCCGGTCTTGGCGGCATGGGAGATGAGTTCGTCCAGCATGACGCGGACCTGGGCGGTGAGGCGGGGTTGGCCGCTGGCTTCCCGGAGGCGGGCCATGAGGAGGTCGAAATGGATGGGGCCCTCGGTGTTCACCACTTGGATCAGATACTTGGCGAGGTCATCGCCGGTGGAGGCGGGGGTGACGCGGTAGGCGGGGGGGCCGTCCGGCAGGGCGGCGGTTTCGGTTTCCTCGACGAAGCTTTCTTCTGGTTCGGGAGCAGGCGTGGGGGGAGGGGTTGGATTTGCTTCCTCCTGTCGAGCCCCTTCGATCGCCTTGAGCAAACGCGCGATCTCGGTATCACGATCTTGCCACCAGTCGGACGACCAAATGCGGTGAATGATCCAGCCTCGGCTCTCCAGGACGCGCTGGCGGAGCTTATCGCGGTCGCGGGCGCTCCGGGCGGAGTGATAGGTTGCGCCATCGCATTCGATGCCGATCAGGTACCGGCCGGGGGCTTCGGGATCGACCACGGCGAGATCGATGCGGTAGCCCTCGGAGCCCACTTGGGGGTGAACCTGATAGCCGTGCTTACGAAGAGCGGCGCCGACTTCCTCTTCGAACGGCGATTCTTCGCCGCGTCCGGTGGCGAGGGCGATTTCGATCTGGCCGGTCTGGGCGAATTTGAGATAGCGCTTGAGGGACGTGACCCCGAGGCGAGCGCCATCTGCGCGGAGATCGTCGGCGGTGAGGTTGCTGAAGACTTCGCAGCGGCGGCGGGCGCGGGTGATGAGAACGTTCAGGCGGCGCTCCCCACCATCTCGAAGGAGCGGGCCGAACTGCTGCCGGATCACACCCGCGGAGTCTCGACCGTAGGTCACGCTGATCATGACGACGTCGCGCTCATCACCCTGGACGTTTTCGAGGTTCTTGATGACGAGGGGCTCGTGGGGATGTCGGTCCCGGAAGGCGATGAAGGGCTCCGGTTCGGTGCGTTCCAACTTGGCGACTTCGTCGTAAATCAGGTCGGCTTGCGACTTGTTCATCGCGGCGACCATCAGGCTTTCGGTGGGGTTTTCTTTGACGTGCCGCAACACCGCTTGGGCGACCAGTTGGGCTTCTTTCAGGTTCGTACGTTTTGTTGCACCGGGTTCATAGACGGTATCGGGATGGTGGTGGAAAACCACGCCCACGCGGCGGCCGCCTTGTTCCACGCCGGGGCTGGGGAAGACCACCAGGCGGTTCTCATAGAACATCTCGTTGGAGGGTTGGATGAGGGCGGGGTGGACGCTGCGGTAGTGCCATCGCAGGTCGGGGCGGCGCGCGGCGCCAAGGGTTACCGCGCTCATCATGCTCAGGATGCTCTCCAACTTGCGCGCCTCTTGTCCCATCTCGGAGAACTCGTCTTCGGGATCTTCGACTTCTTCGTCATCGTCGGCCACGCGGTCGAAGAAGCTGGTGGGCGGCATTTGGCGGGTGTCTCCCACGACGATGGTTTGATTGGCGCGGACGATGGCGCACAGGGCGTCTTCCGGCTTGACCTGCGACGCCTCGTCGAAGATCACCATGTCGAACGGAGGGAGTTCGGGCGGGAGATGGATGGCCACGCTGAGGGGGCTCATCATGAAAACCGGTTTGATGCGCTGAATCGCCTCTCCGGCGCGGGCCATGATCCAACGGATCGGCTTGTGGCGACGTTGGAGTTCGCACTGGACCTTGAGTAACTGGAGGTTACCGACGGCGGTTTCGAAGGTCGGGAGGCGGCGGTGGTGGGCCAGGCGGACTTGGGCACGGTTGTATCTCAGTTTGAAGTCATCCAGGTCGCAGAACTCATCGATCATCGCCTCGTGCCCGGCGCGTTCAAA
This sequence comes from Armatimonadetes bacterium 55-13, assembly GCA_001898035.1. Classification (GTDB taxonomy): domain Bacteria; phylum Armatimonadota; class Fimbriimonadia; order Fimbriimonadales; family Fimbriimonadaceae; genus 55-13. The sequence goes on along the minus strand of MKRX01000019.1, from coordinate 32,949 downwards.
GGCGCGGAGGGAGGGGCGGGCTTGCATGGCGTCTCGGACGACGCCGGTGTAGTAGCTGCGGAGGAAGGTCTCGCCTAGCCGTTCAGAAGCGAGGGGCCAGCGATCGGCGACTTCGATCACCGATTCGAGGTTCTTCTCGAACCCATGGCGACGGGCCTCGTTCATGGCGATGTAATCGGCCAGTTGGGGCAGGTTGTCTCGCCAGTTGGCCACGCGAGAAGAGAGGGTTTCCCAGTCGTCCTTTCGGGCGTGATCGGTGGGGAACTCAAGCAGATCGGCGGCCTTTCGGTAACGCTCCATTGCCTTCTCGGAGGCGGACTCGGCGGCCTCGACGGTGGCCAGCAACTGAGAATTATCTTGCTTCGCCTCGAAGAACTCGAGGAGTCCGGCGGGGAGTTGGCCGGTGTGGACTTCGGCGTGGAGGGTCAGGACCCAGGTGAGGAGTTGATCCAAGATTTCGGGATCGGTATCCAGTCCCTGCCATTGGACGCCGAACAGGCGCTGCATGGCGGACGCTTGGGTTTGGATCTCTGCTTCCTCGTTGACCACGGTTCTCAGGTCGATCAGCAGGTCGCGTTGATCGGTGGGGGCGGTGGGAGCGCTGGCGGTGAGATAGGCGGCGAGGGTGCGCTTGGCGTTTCGGTATTCGCCATTGAGGAACTTGGTCCAGCGGTCGGCAAAGGTCTCGTAGGTCTTGGCGAGAACCGGGATGGGGGCGGACCAGATGGTGGGCTCAATTTGGCTTTGGCGGGCGGCGCGAAGACGGTTCTTGGTTCGTAGCGCCTCGATCACTCGGCGGATCTTGGGCTCTTCGGCCTTCCACGTGTCGGTGCGGATGGCGACGCCGTCATGGGTGGGGGCGCTCCAGGCTCGCTCGGCACAGGCGCGGAGGGTGTGAACGTTGTCGGCGGTGCCGGGTATGGAGATGGTGAATGCTTGGCAAGCGGCTTCGAACGCCTCTTCCGCCTTGGCGATCGCCGCTGAAGCTTGGGTGAGTTCATCTTCCAAGTCCAGCCGACGGGCGGGATCGATGAAGGCGAGGTTGACGCCCCAGTAGGGGTTCTTCATCGGAACGCCGGTAGCGGCGAGGCGGGTTTGGAGGGCGATGACGGTGGGGAGGGCGGCGCGGATTTGGTCGTGGGTGAATCCCTTCAAACGTTCAAACGGAATTCGCCCTTCGCGGTCTTCGGAGGTCTCCTTGGGGAGCCGGGCCAATTGGGTCATGGCGGCGAAGACGGTTAGGCCGTATTCGGTCAGGGGCTCGTTCATGTCCGAGCTATGGGCGTTGATCCGGTCTCGAAGTTCGGTCAGGCGAGCGACGCGCTGTTCTTCGTCTTTGAGTTGGAGCGAGCGGCTGACCGTGCGTTTAAGCTCGCCGTAGAACTCGCGGCGGTTGGTGAGTTTATCGTGAAGGTCCAGGCACATCGCGCCTAGTTCCGCTTCCTCCATTTTCCGTTTCACCACGTCCAAGGCGGCGCGTTTGGCGGAGACGAAGAGGACGGACTTTCCATCGGCGACGGCCTCGGCGATGATGTTGGTGATGGTTTGCGACTTGCCGGTGCCGGGAGGGCCCTCGACCACGATCGAGAGACCCGCCTTCGCGCGGATCATCGCGATGGTCTGGGAGCTATCGGCATCGTAGACTTCGCGACTCTCAGCGACGGGGCGGTAGTCGTCGATGAAGGAGTGGTCGTCGATATCCGTCGCGGGGGAGGAGTAGCCTCCGCCCAGCATGGCGGTGGCGTCTTCGTCCATCCATGGCTTGCGTTCTTCGGGCCAGATCTCACCGCCCAGGTCCACGTACATGGAGTACTTCTCGTAGTTGAAGAAGCCCAGGCAGATCTCGTCGTAGTGAACCTGCCATCCCTCGCGCCGACGGACGGTGGATTCGACCTCTTGGAAGTAGTCAAGGATGGTTTTCTCGTCGTCGTACTCCGGCAGTTGCAGGTTGAACTCCAGCATCTTGGCGCGGAGGGGGAGGTTCTGGCCGACGTCGCCGCCATCGTGGCTAATCTTCAGGCCGCCGTTAGCTTGGCGTTCCAAGCGGACCGGGATGTAGAGAAGGGGAGAGCGGAAGGTTCGTTCGCCGCCCTCGTTCCATTCAAGTGTGCCGAGGGTGAGGAAGAGGGTGTTGATGCCGAGTTCTTCATCGGCGAGGGAGGCCTCTCGCTGGAGCGTACGGAGTTTGAGTTGGAGGACCGATTCGTACTCTTCGGTAGAGAGTTTGGTGTCCATCTGGTCGATGGGGCGGGCGGCGTTGGAGATGAAGGCGTCCATCTCTTCTTCGGCGGCCTTGCGGAACTCCGCCATCGCCACATCGTCTTCCAGTCCCGAAATGGCGCGATTGTTTCCTCCGCGCGCCTTGGGCGGGTCTGGTTGGCCGGTGAAAGACATCTTTTTGCCCTCTTCCACCAGCATGCGATGAACTTCGAAGGAGCTTTCACCCACCACGGTAACGCCCAGGCGTTTGGACGGGCGGTAGTTGAGCATCCGGTTCCGAAGGGAGAGATCGAGGAGCTTCTTGCGAAGCGCTTCAATCTGCGCGCGCACGGATTCCGCGGACGCAGGCGTGGAGGGCATGAAGGAAATTGTACAGGAGAGCGCGGGGCGCAGCAAGAAAGATGGGCCTTTGGAGGAGATAGCGTGAACTACGCTATGAACACTAGGGCGTTTAACCGTTGGTAATTCCGAACTTATTTGGCAAACCGTGCATCGTCTTTTGCTCCATTGTCGTTTTGATAAGGGTAAGTGCCTGCTTGCCGATCAGCACAATTATGAGAGTTGATTTGAAAACGTGATTTTGAACTGAAAAAACCGGCTGATTTAATAGACTCGACGATTCGAAACTATTCCTGTAAAATGGAACACGAAATATGTCTGCGGGGAAGGGGGTAACAGGATGCTGCGCCTGAGAAAAGCCGCCCGGGGTGGCTTGGCCTGCCTGTGCCTCTTCATTCTCTCCATCCTGAGCGCCAGAGGGCAAGTTTCTAACCGTGTCGTCCAAGTCGGTGTCAATCAGGACTATCCACCCTACGAATTTGCCGATAGCGATCACCGGGCGGTGGGATTCGATATCGATATCGTCAACGCGGCGGCAAATGCGGTTTCGCTCAAAGTCAACTTCGTCTCGGGAGAGTGGAGCGGGTTAAGGAAAAAGGTCGAGACGGGGGAGCTTGACTTACTGGGGGGCATGCTCTATTCGGAGGAACGATCCAAACTCGTCGAGTTCGGGGCGCCTTACCTTTCCGTGGAGTACTCCCTTTTCGTCCGTAAAGGAACGAAAGACTTGGTGAACCTTCGAGACGTGGGAGATAAGGCCATCTTGGTGGAGGAGGGCAGTCAAATGCACGATCAACTCTCCAAGATGATGGTTGGCGAGATCTTGGCTGTGGGTTCTGAGCCAGAGGCGCTGCGGAGGTTGAACTCGGGAGTTGGAGACGCGGCGATGGTTCCGCTCTTCGAGGGCTTGACCGTGGCGGCGGATGAGGGGCTGGCGAATGTGGAACCGGTGGGCGGGCCCGTTTACTCCCGTAACCTCTGCTTCGCGGCGCCCAAAGGGAAACGGCAAGTTATCGATCGGCTCAATACGGGCTTAGCCATCATTCGCAAGAACGGCGTCTATGACGAAATTTACGACAAGTGGTTTGGCAAGTATCAGCCCTCCAAGGGCTTGGCCGAACAAGCTCGCCGCAACATGCTGTGGGGATTGGCCCTGGCGGGGGGCGCACTCTTGGCGGCGGCGGCCTGGGTTGTAACCTTACGACGACAAATTCAAAAGCAGACCGCGAAGCTCAAAAGCGAATTGGCCGAACGTACGCGAATTGCCGACGAACTGCGGGTGAGTGAAACCAAGTACCGCATGCTGCTGGATCAGGCATCCGACGGCATCTTCATTGCGGACGAGCATTTAGTTGTAACCGACGTCAATACGGCGGGATGCGACCTTTTGGGCTATGACCGGGATGAACTTATCGGACGAACCGTTCACTCCTTGCATGATCCCGCGGAACTTCTGACTCGCCCTATCGACGAAGATGGACTCAATCGCGGTGAGGTGATGGTACGGGACCGAGTCTATATTCGAAAGGACGGCGAGCGGGTTTTCGCGGAAGTCCACGCAAAGAAAGTCACCAGCGGCATGTACATCGGCATTCTGCGAGACATCAGCCATCGTAAGCGGGCGGAGGACCGCTTGAAGCAGGTGAATGAAGAACTGGAGGATACGGTGTGGGATCGAACTCTGGAGTTAGAGAGTGCCTATAACGAACTGGAGTCGTTCTCCTACTCAGTCGCCCACGACCTCCGCTCGCCGCTACGCGCCATGAATGGCTACGCGGGGATCATTCTGCAAGATTACGGCGAACAAGTCCCGGCAGAGGCGAAACAGTATTTGGAGCGCATCCGCGCGAACTCGCACAAGATGGGCGAATTGATCGACTCGCTCCTCAGCTACGCGCGCACCAGCCGGGTGGCCCTTGAGGTCAAACCACTCGCGATGAAGGACTTGGTGCAAGAGGCTTGGCGCGATCTGGCGGTGGAGCGCGACGGACGAAAAGTGGAACTGACGGTGGGCGATCTTCCCCCGGCCCAGGGTGACCCGGTACTGGTCAAACTCCTTTTGGCCAACCTTCTTTCTAACGCGATCAAATTCACCCGAAACTCCCATCCGGCGAAGATCGAGGTGGGTTGTGACGAGGCGCAGCACGCTTACTACGTTCGAGACAACGGGGTTGGGTTCGATCCGCAGTATAAGGACAAGCTCTTTCGGGTCTTTGAGCGGCTCCACGCGACGGATTTTCAGGGCACGGGCGTCGGCTTGGCCATCGTGAAGCGCGTGGTGGAGCGTCACGGCGGAAAAGTTTGGGCGGAGGGCGAGTTGAATCAGGGGGCTACGATCTGGTTCTCGCTGAACGGCGGCCGCAAACAACCCCGGAACCATAACGGCGTTCAGGCGGAAGCCTAAGGTTTGAACTATTCCACCCTAGACTCAGTAAACTCCAAACAAATGATTCGACGCCTTTACGTTAATAACTTTAGGTGCCTAGTCGACTTCACGTGGGAGCCGCAGGCAGAGGCGTTGATTCTGGGTACCAACGGAAGCGGGAAATCGGCGGTTGTTGAAGTCATCCAGACTTTGAGGCATTGGATTGTCGGCGACGGGCGACTATCGGATCTTCTTGATGGAGAGACGTTGGCTCGATGGTCTGAGTCGAAATCGATCGAGATCGACCTTGACGTCGAGACAACCGAAGGATTCTACAAATATCAAGTTGAATTTGAACTTGAAAAGACTAGGGAAGTAAGAGTTTTGCGGGAGAGATTATCTCTCGATGATGTGAGTTTATTTGATCGGCTCCCAGAGCAAGTGAGACTACAAGGCACTGTTTCGGAGTATTTGATACCCCCAAGCCTCAGCGCCTTTGAAGTCGCTAATCCATTGGGTGGAAACCCTGCCGTGCTTAGATTTCTTCAGTACTTCGTGAGAATGATTGCGGTCAAACCTATCCCCATTCTTATTGAGAATGAGGCAATGAATCCTTCCAATGACACATGGACTCGTTTTGAACAATTCGTTGCGTGGTATTGGTACCAGACTTCTAACGGGAAATTTAGCGCGGCTGTTCAATCGATGCTCAAAGAAATTTGGGATGATTTTGATTTTTTACAGTTAAGACAGGTAGGTCAACAGACGCGCGTATTAAGGACTCACTTTCAAGCGCCAGACAAGTACACGGGCGAGTATTCAATAGGATTTCACGAACTGTCAGATGGCGAACGAATGCTCATCGTTTTGTATGCTCTGCTGGCTTATCAAGAGGCCATGCCACCTTCCGTAATCATCCTGGATGAGCCCGACAATTTCGTTGCCATGTCGGAGATTCAGCCTTGGCTGCTGAAGATGCTGGAAGGGCGGCCCGAACACGGTCAGATTATCTTGATTTCGCACAACCCGGAAATCATCGAGACAATGGGTGCAGATCGGGTGGCCTACTTCTCTCGTCAAGATCACCAGTCTCCAACGAAGGTGGGACCCTTGCCATCGGACGATTCTGGCTTATCTTTGTCAGAGCGAATTACCCGAGGTTGGATCGGTGCCTGAGCGAGTTAGTCTTGTAGTCCTCTGCGAGGACTCCCTGCACCAATCGTTCATCTACGCATTTCTCAATCGCATGAAGCTTCCAGCGATTGGGAGGCTAAGGGTTTTGCCTTGTGAGTCGAAGTCGAAGGTGTTCGAGAGATTCCCGATCGAAGTGAGAGCCTTAAGGCGCCGGCATGTGCGAACTCAACTGGTCGTCGTCATCGATGCGGATGAACTTTCGGACGCACAGATCAGAGAGCGGTTAAGCCAACGGCTCAGCGATGTGGGTGAGGATGCCGACTTCAAGAAAGATCCTATTTTGATTGTGCGGCCAAGGTGGGAGATGGAGAATTGGGCGCTTGCCTTGCTCGGTAACGGAATTGGAGAACCGCGAGACCAAGGGGCTCGAGGGAAAGTGGGCGACCGAACACGGGATGCTGGGCGTGTGTTGGCCGATCATTGCAAGGTCGGCGATCTTCCTGAGGACACTTTGCCTTCCCTCAAAACGGCTTGCACTGAGTGGGCCCAATTTCGAAGGACCTGGAGTTTTTAAGGTTTACGCCGCAATCGCGAGGCCCTGTTTGATGCGGTTGGCAAACTGCTCTGGGGTCATGGGGCGGGCGAAGAAGTAGCCTTGGGCGGTGCTGCAGCCCAGAGCTTGAAGGTGGAGGACTTGATCTAGCTCCTCAACGCCTTCGGCGGTGATATCCAGCCGCATGGTCTTGGAGAGCATGACGATGGCGGCCACGACGGCGTCCACTTCATTCTCCTGACCCATTCGATTCACAAACGTCCGATCGATCTTGACGGTGTTGACGGGGAAGGAACTGAGGCTCGACATGGAGGAATAGCCGGTTCCGAAGTCGTCAATGGCGAGCATGACGCCAAGATCCCGGAGGCTCTGGAGCTTTCGGGCGGCGTCCTGCATGTCTTCCATCAGCACGCTTTCCGTGATCTCAAGTTGCACCAATTGAGGATCGAGGCCAGTTTCTTTGAGAAGGCCGGTGACTTGAGAAACGATGTCTCGTCGCTGAAGCTGCTTTCCGGAGAGGTTCACGCTCACGCGAAGCGCCTTTCCGGTGGGGCAGAGCGACTGCCATTCGCGGGTTTGGCGGAACGCTTCTCGCATGACCCATTCACCAATTGTGTGGATCAGACCGGTTTCCTCGGCGACGGGAATAAAGTCGACGGGTGAGACTTCGCCGCGCTCGGGATGACGCCAACGGAGTAGCGCTTCCATTCCGGTGATTTCTCCGGTTTGGAGGTTCACCAGCGGTTGGTAGCAGAGGTGGAACTGTTCCTTTTCGATGGCTTGGCGCAATCCGAGTTCAAGTTCAAGGCGCTCGACCGCACGGGCGTTCATGCTGGGATCAAAGACGACGAACGAGCATTTACCACGAGCCTTTGCCTGGTACATGGCGGTATCGGCGTCACGCAACAGTTCGTCGGGATCGTCGTTGCCGTGCTCTGAATAGGCGATGCCAATGCTGGCGGTGGCGAAGATATTGCCATGAACCGCGATGATGGGATATTGCAGGGACTCCACGATTCGACTGGCGACTTCGGTGGCCTCGTGTACGTCATGGAGGTCTTCCAAGATGATGGTGAACTCGTCTCCGCCTAGTCTGGAGACCGTATCGGCGGGGCGGACGCAGTCTTTTAATCGTTCGGCGATCCCTTTAAGCAGCGCGTCGCCGGCATCGTGGCCGAGGCTATCGTTGATCACTTTGAAGTTATCCAGATCAAGGAAAAGGACAGCGGTGGCCAGCCGGCTTCGATGCGCGCGGGCTTGTGCATGCCAGAGGCGGTCGATGAACAGCACGCGGTTCGGCAATCCGGTCAGAGCGTCGTGGAACGCCTGGTGTTCGACTTGGTGTTCCAGTCGCTTTCGTTCGGTAATGTCCTTGAAGAAACAATAGCTGCCGCCATCGTTCACCCCGGTTGGATCGGGAATGAGGACCACCTCTTGATGGAACGTAGAACCATCCTTTTGGCGGCCCTGGACTTCCACTTCCACTTTCTCGCCGGCTTCCATCTGTTTGACGGCGACTCGGAACTTTTCGTGGTCGTTCGGCGCGATGGTGGATTCCCAGTGCATACCTACCAGATCGGAGGTCGGATATTGGAGCATCCGCGCGTAGGCGGTATTTACGTGCGTATAGCGCCCATCCGCTCCGATCTGGGAGATTCCTTCGACCACGTGTTCCAAGATGCTGTTGGTGGCGGCGAGCTCTTTGATCGTTCGCCGGAGCGCTTCGTTGTTCGAGCGAAGGCGCTCGCGTCGTTCCTGAAGTGCAATCGCCATGCCGTCCACGATCCTGGCAAGCCAAGAAAGCTCGTCGTTTCCGGCAAGCGTGACGCGAGTTGTGGGGTCTTGGGAGTCCCGCACACGCTTCACCTGATCGCTGAGTTTGGAGACTCGCGAAAGGATAGACAATTCCAAGACCACCATGATGACGATGCTAAAGGCGATGGCGGCGATGACGATGAATTGGGTCAAGATGCGAACCGTCGCCAACCCTTGCTTGTAGATCGAGCGGTTGTCGACAATTCGAAGGAGTTTGATCGGCCTTCCGGCGATATCGTCCAACAACGTGTATCCCGCCACATTGGACGCGTCTAGCGGCTGGCTCCAGGTTGCGCGATTCAGGCGAATCTTCTCATAGGCGGCGCGGCAATCGGGAGAAAGATGCGGGGCATCGAGGTCGAAGATCTTGACTCCCACGTGGGTCCTCTCCGAGAGGCTTTCAACCTCGGCCTGGTCAAAGAAGAGGGAGAAAACCAACCACCCGTCCGCTGGCTTATTTCGTAACGTTGGAAGAATGGGGCGAGCGCTCACCATCAGGAGCCGACCCTCGTAGCGCACCAGTCCGCTGACCCCGCCCCGAACATCCGACGCCTGTGGCGATCCGAGATGGAGGAGCTTCGCAATGGTTTCTCCATTGGGGGGCCGGACCCCAGGGGTTCGATTCACCGGACGATCGTAAAAGACCTTGCCGTTGGCGTCCAGATAGAGCAAGGAGTCGAGTTTGAGCGAGGTCGTCACCAAGTTGGAAGAAATGTATTCCTGGTTTCGGTCGCGGATGAACTGGTAGCTATCGTCCCAACTGGCCCAGTCGTCGGTGGCCCGGTGCATGGTGGTCAGTTGCTGACGGAGAGCGTCGGTGACGCGCATCAGGTTGCGGCTAACTTCTTGCCGTTCAAGATCGGCATATCCGCCCAAGAGGACGCGGGAAGAGAAGAGATAGACACCGAGAATGAGGCAGGCCAGGGTGATCCCCAATGAAAGCAGGGTCCTTTGCCTAATTTTCATTCCACCCGGTTTTCCCAACTCCAGCCACCTGTACAGATGGTCCCACCACCATCCGTTTACGGGCTATTTGTTCCTCATATCAGGTGAATCGTTACCTAGTAAGAGTACGAGGCAATTGCCGCTTTTTTAAATTAGCGACGTCGTTTCAAGGTTCGGAATCTTAAAGAAAAGGCTGGGGACCTCGGTACCCCGAATGGGTGCGAGGTTCTAGCGCGGGTCTAGCGGGATGTCTACGATGGCCACCGCATGAATCGGCTGCCCTTGGAGCGTAAAGCGGGCGACGAGGCGGGGATCGTAGGGAACGACGAACCGGTATTTGCCTTCTTTCGCGGCGGCAACGACGGTCACGGGACGTAGCTTGAGCGCCTTGCTGAGTTTGCCGGGCGTTTCCTTTTCCACAATCTCCAGATACTCCTTTTGAGTCAAGAGCCGTCCATCGGCAAGGGCAAAGGAGATGGCTTCCTCGGCGTTCTTGTAGGGTGAGAGGGCGATTTCGTAAATGTCTTTCCCCTTGCCGGTGGCGCTGATGACGACTTCCCAGTTGGGCAATCCATCCTTTCCCGCTGCCAAAGCTCTGACGGATTCGACCTTGAATTCCATGTCTATCCACGTTCCAGTTGAACCCAATTGAGTGGCGATTTGAAGGGACATGGGTTCTGGATTCAGGAGATTGACATAGGCGGAAGTGGTCTTTGCGTTGGCATCTTCGACGGCGCTTCGGCACTCGTATCGAATCACCGTTCGCCCTCCTGGCCGGGGGCGATCGGGGGAGAGAAAAATATTCGGATAGCCGACTTCCGCCGGTCGTTTCCCTGCGCCCACCAAGGACATTCGAACTTCGCTGGGACCCGCCCGTTCCATGGTCTCGATGCGGACGATGATGAGGCGGTTTTTGCTGCCGAAGTAAAGCGGTAAAGGGCGCCCGGGTTCAGAGGGAATCTGCAGTTGGATGCCGTTGCGAACCCGTTCCGTCATGCCAGGGTCGGGTTGACCGCGGCCATCCCAACAGGAGACATCGGATTCGGTGACCTTGCAGACGGCGGCAATGGAGACGGTGGAGCCGTCGGGGGCCCGGTAGGCTTCGCGCACCTTCTCGCTTGGGGGAATGAAGCGCATCGGCGTGGGCATCCCCGGGCCGAGCGGACCGCCGATTCCTCCTCCGGTCGCGGTTCTGGCCTGCAATCCATCAAAGCTTCCGCCTCCCCGCATATCGTAAGGGTAAGCGGAGGCAGGTGGCGGAGGAATGTGACTGGTGAATTCGGACGCGGTCGGCGAATCAGATCCGCAACCGACGACGACCAGCGCGAGCAGGGCAAGTGCGCCAGCCTGGGGAAGAATCGTGGTCATGATGGAGTGAGCCGATCGACGAGGGATCTTCCAAAGGTCCGAAATTAGAGATCGACCGATTCGAGCGACTATATCAGCATTGTAACATGGGGGAGCGTATGCGGATCGTCTACTTCGACATCGACTCGCTTCGTCCCGACCATCTCGGTTGCTATGGGTATCGCCGTCCGACCTCGCCTCATATCGACGCGTTGGCGCGCCGAGGGGTGACGTTGGGACAGGTCTATGCCTCGGACGTGCCTTGTCTTCCCAGCCGGACCGGATTCTTCGGCGGTAGGTTTGGAACCTGTTCGGGAGTGGTAAACCATGGCGGAGTTTGTTCCGATCTTCCGCCTGAGGGTGGAGACCGAGGATTCAGGAGTCTCTTAGCGGAGAATTCTTTGGCTTCGCTTCTCGTTCGCCAAGGGTATCGAACCGCCTCGATCAGCCCATTCCCCCGTCGGCACTCCGCCTATCAGATGACCTGGGGATTCCATGAGACGTTCGATACCGGGAAAGGTGGTTTGGAGAACGCGGACGAAATGTTCGAACCGGCGGCAGACTGGCTGCGCCGCAATGGGCAGAGCGACAACTGGTTTCTCCATATCAATATGTGGGACCCGCACACTCCTTACGATACGCCTGAATCGTTCGGAAATCCGTTCGCGTCCGAGCCCATGGATTCGTGGCTGACTCAGGAGATTGTGGATCGGCAACGGTCCAGCTACGGGCCGCACTCGGCTCGGGAAGTTCCGGATCTTACGGATGACCTTCCCGCTCGATGGAGATGGGGGGTGGGCGAGATTAAGGATTTGGCCGATGCGAAAACCCATCTGGACGGGTACGACGCGGGAGTTCGCTATGCTGACATGTATCTGGGCCGACTGCTGGACATTTTGGCGGAGCAGGGAGTTTTGGAAGAAACCGCCATCCTGGTCTCCGCCGATCATGGCGAGAATCTGGGCGAGCTCAACGTGTGGGGTGACCATCAAACGGCGGACGAGTTCACCTGCCACATCCCGGCGGTCTTGGTTTGGCCGGGGGTTACCGAGGCGTTTGCGGGTGCGAAACGGGATGGGCTGGCCTATCACTTGGATCTGGCGGCGACGTTGGTCGATTTGGCAGGTCCCCAAGGGGCTTCCCTCTTGGAAAGTGCGGCGTGGATGGGGCGATCTTTGCGCGGTCTCATCTCGGGAGAAGAATCCGGTCGGGACGAGCTTTTCTTGAGCCAAGGAGCGTGGAGTCTGCAACGATCGCTTCGGTGGGATAACTGGCTACTGATCCACACGACTCACACCGGGTTAAAGGACTTCCCGGAGACGATGCTGTTTGATTTAGAAGCGGACCCTCACGAGACGCAAAACCTTGCGGGAGAGCGACCCGATCTGGTGGTCAGTGGGACCGAGAAGATTCGACACGAGTTCCGCCAAATGTCGGCGCGATGCCCGTTGGGAGATCCGTTTGAGGTGGTGCTAGCGGAGGGCGGACCGTTACACGCTAACGAGCGTTCGGCAGGGTGGGCGCGATATGTGCAGAGGCTTCGGGACACCGGCAGGGAAGTTCATGCCCAGTGGCTGGATGAGGACGGCGGCTGCCCCAGACCGGCTGATCTCTCAATCTACGGATAATCCGATCTCGTTTGGGATTCCCCTCCGAGGGATGTGGAGTTGGGATAGTATTCTGAACTCTCATGTTGACGGCGCTGACGCTTTCTCTCCTCGTTTCCCATGTTTCTGTAACTGACTTTGGCGCAAAGCCGAATTCTCTGGACGACGCGACCGAAGCGGTGGCCAAAGCGGTGGCGGCGGCAAAAGGGAAAGGCTCCGTGGTGGATTTTCCGAAAGGCGAATATCACTTTTACCGCGAGCACGGATTCGAACGGACGCTTTACCTGTCCAACAGCGACGTGGCGAACCCGCGACGCATCTCGATTCTCATCGAGAATCGGGAGGACCTGAAGCTGGTGGGGAAAGGTGCGCGGCTGGTGTTCCACGACCGCGTGATGCCATTCGCGATCTTAGGCAGCAAGAAAATTTCTTTACAGGGATTTGAGGTGGATTGGCAACGGCCCCTGATGTCTCAGGGCAAGGTGGAGGCGGCGGATGCCACCGGGATCACCTTGAAGATTGACCCCTCAAAGTATCCGTATCGATTGGATGGCGGCAAGATCGTCTTTACGGATAAGACTTGGGCGAGACAGCCGTGGGGGTTTATGGAATTCGACCCCGAAACCCGGGGCGTGGCGTATGGCACGGGCGATTGGGGATGCCTGGGTGGCGGGTGGGAGAACTACCAAGCCACGGAAATTTCCCCGGGCCTGGTCCGCATGGCGTTTGCGTTTAAGAGACTGCCAAAAGTAGGAAACATTCTGGTCGCTCGACATGGCGTTCGCGACCACGCGGGCACGTTTATTTTGGATTCTAAGGATATTGCTTTGACGGACATGTCCTACCGGCACACGTCGGGTCTGGGCGTCTTGGCGCAGTACACAGAAAACCTGACCTACAAGAACGTCCAGATTGCGCCTTCGGTCGAGTCGGGTCGAATGTTTGCGGGGCACGACGATGGATTTCACTATTCGAACTGCAAGGGAAAGATACTGGTGGATGGGTGCCGATTCGAAGGATTGATGGACGATCCGATCAACGTTCACGGGACCTCGGTGAGGGTGGATTCCAAAGTGAGCGACCGGACCCTCAAGGTGAAGTTCATGCACGGCCAAAGCGTCGGGCTCCGGTTTGGCGACGTGGGCGACACCGTCTCGTTCATCGACCATGAGAGCCTGCTGAGCCGAGGTACGGCAAAGATCGCCGCCATCAACCGGATTTCGCCCGAAGAGTTCGATGTGACGTTCGATCACGCGGTGCCGGAACTGGGCGATGGAGATGCGCTTGAAAACCTGACCTGGACGCCCGCGTTTACCGTTCGCAAGTCGGTTTTTGGCACGGTCCGGGCACGGGGGCTGCTGGTTTCAACCCCCGGCAAGGTGGTGATCGAAGACAATGTGTTTCGGTCAAGCGGCTCTGCGATTCTGATTGCGGGCGATGCGAACGGGTGGTACGAATCGGGCGCGGTGCGCGACGTGACGATTCGACGCAATTGGTTCGGGAACTGTCTGACTAGCCCTTACCAATTCTGCGAAGCCGTGATCAGCATCGATCCTGAGATTCCGAAGATGGGCACAGAGCCGTTTCACCGGGGAATCAAGATCGAAGGCAACACGTTTGAGGTCTTTGACGCGCCGTTGCTGTGGGCGAAGTCGGCGGGAGACTTGACGTTCAAGAACAATATCGTTCAGTGGAGTTCCAAGTACAAGCCATGGCATGGAAACAAGGAGGCTTTGACCTTTTTGGGCTGCTCCAACGTTTCGGTGAGCGGAAACCAACTCGATACGAGATTCACGACGCGAGGCGTCAAAATTGAGGGTGGCAAGCCAGAGACGGTGAAGGTGGAGGGGTTTGAGTAGGTTTTAGGTTTTTTGGGGGGCTTGGCTGTAGGTCATGGGCGGTCGGGCTCTTCCATCTCTCACAAAACCCTCGTACAATGAGCCTGAGGCAACTCCCAAAATGGCTCTCTATAAACTCAATGTGAACGGAAAGGAACAGTCGGTAGAGGCGATGGACGATATGCCTTTGCTTTGGGTGCTCCGTGATCTCTTGAATCTGACTGGCTCCAAGTACGGATGCGGCGTGGGTGCGTGCGGCGCCTGCACGGTCTTGGTCGATGGCGAAGAAACCCGAAGCTGCCTGATGCCGGTCTCGGAACTCGGGAACAAAAAGATCGTCACCATCGAAGGTCTGTCCAAGGACGGGAATCATCCCCTGCAGAAGGCGTGGGTGGAACACGATGTGCCGCAGTGCGGCTATTGCCAGGCGGGGCAGATCATGGCCGCCGCCTCGCTCTTGACCAAGAAGCCCAAACCCACGGACGCCGATATCGACGAGGTGATGGGGGGACATATCTGCCGATGTGGAACCTATCAGCGCATCCGCGAGGCGATTCACCTGGCGGCTCAGGGGGCGAAATGAGCGCCCGCAGCGATCTGTCTCGACGTTCGTTTTTGAAGGTCATGAGTGGCTTTGGAGCCAGCTTTGCCCTCGGCTGTTTTCCTTCCCATGTAGCGGGACTAAGCGATGAAAAGGCGGATGGAGACAACAATGTCGTCTTTGCGCCCAGCGCCTTTCTCAAGATTGATCCAGATGGAACCGTTACGGTCACCGTTTCCAAGTCGGACATGGGTCAGGGCGTACGGACGACCTTTGCCATGATCGTGGCGGAGGAACTGGACGCGGATTGGACCAAGGTGAAGGTGCAGCAAGCTCCGGCAAACTCGTCCGTCTACGGTGGTCAAGGCACCGGCGGGAGTTCCAGCACCCGGTCGATGTATCAAAACCTGCGAGAAGTGGGAGCAGGGGCGAGGGCGATGCTCATAGCCGCCGCCGCCAAAGATTGGGGGGTAGACGCCTCCGCCTGCAAGACCGAGAAGGGCAAGGTGGTCGGCCCGAATGGCAAGTCCGTGGCGTACGGTTCACTCACCGCGTTGGCGGCGGGCGTTCCCATTCCCACCGATGGGGTGAAGCTGAAGGATCAGTCCGAGTTCAAGATTCTGGGCAAGGCGACCCGACGAGTGGACAATCCTGCCGTCGTTCACGGCACGGCAAAGTATGGGTTGGATGTGAAGGTGGAGGGCATGACCTATGCGGTCATCGCGCGCCGCCCGGCCTTTGGCGCTTCCTTGGAAGAAGTGGACGACGCGGCGGCGCGAAAGATTCCCGGCGTGATCGATGTGGTCAAGGTGGGGAGCGGGGTGGCCGTGGTGGCCAAGAACACTTGGGCGGCGATCAAGGGTCGGGACGCGCTGAAACTCAAGTGGAACATGGGAGAGAATGCCAGCGTGACTTCCCAGTCCATCCGGGAAGGGCTCGTGCAGGCGGTGGGGCCGCACAAAGAGATGCCAGCGGGAGCCAAGGCCATCGAGGCCGCCTTCGATCTGCCGTTCCTGGCTCACGCGACCATGGAGCCGATGAATGCCACCGCCGATGTGAGAGACGACCAATGCGTCATTTGGGCGCCCACGCAGACGCCCGACGGGGCGCAAGGGCAAGTGGCCCGGATGCTGAACTTGCCTCCGGAGAAGGTCACGGTCAACGTCACGCTTCTGGGCGGAGGCTTTGGGCGTCGATTGGCTAACGACTACATCGCCGAAGCGGTTCAGGTCTCCAAGGCCGCCGGTAAGCCGGTGCAACTGGTGTGGACTCGCGACGATGACACCCGAAACGACAACTATCGAACCATGAGCCATCACGCGCTCAAGGGCGCGGTCGATGCTTCGGGCAATCCGGTGGGATGGAGCCATCAGGCGATCAACGCCGGGGGGCGGAGTCGAGGCGCCGGGAACTATGGTCGGGCGAACCTTCCCTACAACATTCCCAACGCCGGGATGGCGCAGGGAAGCGGACCCTCGCCAGTTCCAACCGGCGCATGGCGGTCGGTAGAGCACACGCAGCTGGATGTGGTGAACGAGTGCTTTATGGACGAACTGGCCCACGCTGCCGGGAAGGACCCGTTCGAATTTCGCCGCGACCTCTTAGGCAACGATCGATTGAAGAACGTGCTGGTCACCGCCGCCCAAAAAGCGGACTGGGGCAAAGCGCTGCCGAAGGGCTGGGGACGCGGCATCGCCTGCTTTTCGGGCTATGGATCGGAAGCGGCGCACGTGGTGGAACTGAGCGTGGAAAATGGAGAGGTCAAACTGCACCGAGTGGTCGCCGTGGTCGATTGCGGAATGGCGCTGAACCCGAGCGGGGTCGAGGCCCAGATTCAGGGCGCTTGCGTGGATGGTCTTTCGACCGCTTTACGCGCGGCCATCACCATTGACAAAGGCGCGGTGGAGCAGACCAGTTGGGTGGACTACCAGTGGATGACCATGGACGCCATGCCGAAACTGGAGGTCCATATCCTACAGACCGGTGGGAATCCGGGAGGAATGGGTGAAGTTGGTTATCCCTCCGTCATGCCCGCCGTCGCCAACGCGGTCTTTGCCGCCACGGGCAAGCGCGTTCGCAAGTTCCCGATCAAAGTCGAGGAGTTGGTCTAATTTTGACGGGCGGGGGCAACTCCGCCCGCTCCGCTCCCCATGCGAGACATCCTATCCACCCTTCTTGAGTGGCAGACCTCAGGTCGACGCTTCGCTTTGGCCTGCGTGACCCGTACCTGGGGGTCCTCGCCCCGACCGTTAGGTTCCCTCATGGGTGTGCGTGAGGACGGTCTGATTGTGGGTTCGGTGAGCGGCGGATGCGTGGAGACGGCCGTCATCGAGGAGGCTCAAACCGCGCTGACTTACGGGGGCGCTCGGGAGATGACGTTTGATCGTCTGGCCGAGGGTTCGGTTTGGCAGGTGGGGCTCTCGTGCGGTGGGAAAATTCAGGTTTGGATCGATCCCGAGCCGGAGATTGCCAGGTGGGCCGAATTGCTCGCGCAGGATCGCGGATTTGTGCTGGCAACGACGCTATCTCCGGTCGCGCGCTCTGTCTGGAAGGCTGGCGACCCGGTCCTAACCGAGTTGGATCAAGCGTGTCAGACGGCCTACGAAAAGCGCGAGAGCGGGGAAGCGGAAGTTGCGGGGGCAAGGACGTTTCTGCATGTGGTGCGCCCCCGCGAGAGGCTCTTGGTGGTGGGCGCCGTCCATATTGCGGCGGCGCTGGTGAAGTTTGCGAAGGATTTAGGATTTGAGACAGTGGTGATCGATCCGCGGGCCACCTTTGCGGCCGTAGAACGTTTTCCCATCGCCCCGGATCTTTTGGTGAATGACTGGCCCCAACGCGCTCTGCCGGAGATCGGGGTGAACGAAGAAACCTATGCGGTCGTGCTGACGCACGATCCCAAGATCGATGACGTGGCGCTGGCTCACTTTCTGCGCTCGCCGGCGGCTTACATTGGAGCGTTGGGGAGTCGTACCACGCAAGCGCAGCGGCGCGAATCGCTCGCGGCCGAAGGTTTCTCGGCGGAGGACTTGGCGCGGATTCATGGACCGGTGGGATTGGCGATCGGCGCGAAGTCTCCGGAAGAGATCGCCATTAGCATCCTGGCGGAGATCATTCAGGTGCGGAATCGGTCGTGAACGAAAGGAGCCTCGGCTCCGTCGAGTATTCAAGTGAGTACTTCCGTCGAGATTCGGTCAAGCAGTCTGAACGCGATGACCCTGGTAGAAGTTCTGATTGCCGCCTTTATCATTGGGATTCTTTGTGCGATCGCCTTTCCTCTGATGGTGCAGGTGCGGAAGTCCGGGAATCGGGCCGCTTGCATCAGTAATCTGGAACAGATAGGGAAAGGTCTGATCTTGTATCGAATCGATCAAGACGGTGCAGAATCTGGCTCACCTCTAGAAATGGGATTGCCTCCCCATCTCGGCCCGATTCCTGGTGTCAGAGGAGTGCATTGTCAAGGGGAGGATTCGGATGGGCACTCTCCTACTTACTATATAACTTGGCCCGGAATGAGCGATTCCTCCGAAGAGGTTCGACGATGGGCTCAGATGACCTCAAGGGAAGGGTCTAACACGATCCTGGTTTTTGATCCCTTTCACCAGGACTCCCTTCCCAAGTCGAGAATTTGGGGAACGTGGACTGTGCTGGGCTTGAAGGCGGATAGTAGCGTGGTCACGAAGACTCGTCGCGGGTTTCCGATGGGACAAAGTTGGTGGAAGTGAAGCGGCGGATTGCGGTCGGAGTTGGTCTCTCCATACTTGTCGCTGGCACTATTTGGCTGGCATCGCGTCCTCATGAGCTGGTTTCAGCGGCAAGGGACCTCACCGGCGCGATGCGCGATGGCGACGCTGCGAGGTTGATGAGGTACGCCGATCCCATAGAGATTTCCGCTAGCGACTTGACTGAGGAAAAGATCCGCCGACTGTGGGAGGTGCTGGTGAAACCCCATCTGGATAGCTCCCGGCCTCTCAACACGTCGAGCGCTCAACTGGAATCGAATGGATTTCAGGCGAGTGCGGCCCTCGGATACGCCGATCACACCGGTAAGCCTTGGAAGTTGGCCACGTACGTTACTCGGGCCGATGGAAAGCCAAGAACGCCATTGGTCTATAGCATGTTGAGCATGTCCTCTTGTTTTGACGAGAATGAGAGGATCTCTTCGCTAACCAATGAATCGAGTTTAGTGGGGCTTCACAAGTATCGCGCCCAGCTTGACTCAATTGGCATACGTCGCATTATGCTGAATCCCCAAAGAGTGGTGACCCTGGACGAGTTGGATACGATCTTTCAAAGACACCTCCGCTCAGAAAAGTAAGCTGTACCGATGAACATCACCGCCGTGGTCCCGGCCGCTGGGCTTGCACGTCGATTGGGGGGACCGAACAAGATGTTGTTATCGTTCGAGGATTCCACGGTGATTGGCGCGGTGGTGCGGACGTTGGTGGCGTGTGGGTTGCCGGTGGTGGTGGTGACGGGCCGGGATGCTGAGCGGGTGGCGGAGGCGGCGCGTCCGGCGGCGTGCGTATTCAACGCTCGATTTGCGGAGGGGCTAGGGACTTCTTTGGCGGCGGGGGTGGCAGCGGCGCCTGAGAACGATTCGGTCTTGATCGCTCTGGGGGACATGCCAGGGCTCTCGCCCGAGGTCGTTCGGCAACTTTGCGCTACCCACGAAGGGCCGGAAGCGATTACGGCGGCGGTCTATTCAGCCGATCATGATCGCCTGGCGCACCCCATCGTCTTTGGCGCAAGGTACCGCGACGAGCTGTTGGCGCTCGACGGCGACGAGGGCGCAAAGCGGGTGATCGAACGGCATCGGGATCGGCTGAAGACCGTTTGGTTTGAAGGGGAGCTTAGGGATTGGGACTCGCTGCCTGTTCCGCCGTCCGAAGCATGAACGTTACGGCACAGAGCCGACACGTGACCGTGCCATCCTCTTTGGGCACCGCCCGGGACTCTCTCATGCAGGCGGGGCACTTGATTTCGACGGAGTTGGGATCGGGGCCGGCGGCCAGGGAGCCGGGCTTGGGAACCAACACGTCGGTTTCACCCGTGAAGACGGTGGCGGAGAAATCGGATTTGGGGAGATGAGCGTCGTACCCGCAATGGGGGCACATGGCCACGTAGTGGGTTTGATACGGGATAGTGGGAAAGCCGTTGAGGGTGAGCCAAGTGCGGCGAACATTCAGCACGAAGCGATTTGAAGTGCGGCAGTTTGGACACACGTAGGGCTTGGTCTTGCCCCGGGGATGAAACGTCTGCTTTCCGTAACCAACAAATGGCATCTCTATTTCCTTACCGGCGCCAGCGAAAACCGCCTCGAACGTCGAGTTTCCTGCGCGACGAGGCAGCCACCGGAGAAAGATGGTACTACAGTATCAGCGATTCTTGCTCATATAAATCGACTATGGCCACAAATTGTTTCCCTGACGGCTCCATCATTTGGCGAGCCAGGATGAGATCACGCCGAACTGGAACTCATGGGCACCTGACTCTCGAAGGGTTTGACTGGGTCGAAGAGGACCTTCGGCAGGTCATCGGTTCAGATCGCTTCGTCCGCCCGGTTAACCGAAGGTTTTGCTTGGGTTAACCGGACTGCGGGTCAGACTTTGAGTTCCAACGTGGTGATGCTTTCCGAGGGAACGGAAACGGAGGCGCCGCCCGGGAGGACGTTGGCCTTCGTGGGCGCGGCGGCAGTGAGGTTTGGGGTGGAGAAGATGAAGGCGCGCGCGGCCCGGGGCGTGTATCCGGGCGTAGAGATTCGGTAGCTGCGTGGTTCCTTGGTTTTGTTCACGATCACCAGGGTCATCAGTCCGTTCAGACTGGTGTCTAGCGACGCATAGACAGAATCCTCGGCAGGCTTCGTGCCCCGGACGCCCAGCGAGAGATTGCCAAACTTGGCCCCTTTGCCATCGTAATCGGTATAAGCCTTGAACCCGGCCAACTGACCGACGTCCTTTGGTCCGACCCCCCAGTTACAGGCCGCGAAGAGGCCGTAGCGACCGAACAAGCCCAGAACATCGGCTTGAGCCAATGCCCCGGAAATATCGTCTCCTCCGCCGTAGTTGTATTCGGTGATGGCGAGGCGCGTGTTAGGATACTGGCGCTTGATTTGGGCGATGAGGTTTGGAAGCAGCACAATCGGTTTTTTGCCGATTGAATTGGCGATCCAACTGTCTTCCACGTAGGTAGGATCCCAGAGGGAGCGGGGAGCTTGGACGCGGGCCGCCTTGGTGCCAGGTTTGTCTTTTTCACCCGTGAACGTAATGCGGATACCGTCTCCTTGGGCTTCTGGGTACCAGTGGATATCCAAGACGTCCAGCAGTCGCTTGCCCGCCTTCTTCTCCGCATCCCTCATGGCGGCCAGATAGACGTCCAGAAAGTCTCGTCCGTTCGCATCGGAAGCGTTCTGGAAGGTCTTGAAGCCTTGCCAACCGTAATTGGCGGGGCCAAAGATCAGCGCTTTGGGGGCAACGGCCTTGATCGCGGTGGCGAACTCGATGTTGTTGGCGATGATCTGGGCGTAAGTGGGAGCCTTTGGCCAGATGCGGGCGTGGGTGGAGCCCCACAGATCGGGCTCGTTATCCAAGCTAAAGAACACCGGAGTTTTGGGAGATTTGATCTTCTCAAGCCAACTGACGAATTCATCCTGATAGACGGCCTTGTCTTTTACATCGGGCGGGTATTGGTACTTGCCGCTCGGCTTTTTGGCGAAGGATTTCAAGAATCGTTTGTTGAGGTAATCAGGGGTTTTGTTGACGTCTCCATCGCCGTTCTTATCGGCGGCCACGTAGCCTGCGGTGGGAATGGTGAGGATGGCGGCGGCGTGGTGGTTTTGGGCGGCCTCAAGGAAGGTGCGAGTGGTCCAGCCCGCTTCGTTCGACTCCCCCAGGTAACCGTCGTTTTGATGATGCCAATCGCTGCCGGCGTTGCTGGCGTTCGTCTCCCAGTTGTAGGCGGTCATGCGATTTCCACCCTGGCGGGCGATCGTAAACAGTTCGCCCGTTTTGTCCCATTCAGGATGATTCGCGCCGTAGATGTAAGGCGAGATGGGGACCTTCGATGCCGCATCCACGGTAATCGCAACCTCGGGAAGGAAAGGTCGGCACAACAACGAGCCTAATGCCAGCGCTAGCATGTAGGCAATATAACCGAATAAATCGGTTATTCAGAAGAATCGTTTATTCAAGGCAAGATCGAAATAAAAAAGGAGGGGTAAGCCCCTCCTTTTTGAGTCAAACCATCGATTGAGTTAGATGCCGAACGAACGGATCATGGCGATGGCGTCATAGCTGGTGTTGTTTAGCTGGACCATCGATCCATTCGAAACATTGACGCGGTAGAGTCCCTCGTTGGCGACGACATAGCCTTGACCGGTGATGGGATCGAACGCAAATCCGACGTCTCCACTCAGGTTGACCGAGAAATTGCCGATGAGCGAGTAGGCGCCTCCGGCGGCATTGGTGGACTTGTACAGGGCGTCCGTTCCGGCGGTACAGGCGAAGGTGTCGCCATTCTCGAAGTTGTAGGCCAAGCCCACGACCTGAATATCGGCGTCGGTGTCCGTCCCGGCCAGCGTTCCGTCAGAGACGTTGATTCGATAGTTATGCTTGTTCACCGAGGTGAATCGAATGGTGGAAGCTCCTTCGAAATCGAATCCTCCGTTGTAGCCGTCGATCGCCAACGCGGACGCACTGATGGCGGTGCAGGCGCCGGTGGTGGCATTGATCGAATAGAGCTTGAGGTCCGAACCGAGGCCGTAGAGTTGTCCGTCGGTGGGTCGAGTAGCAATCTCGCGGATATTTCCGGTCAGATTGACGTTGCTTCCAACCTGGGAGCCATTGAGCAGATTGACCTTGCCGAGTAAGCCGGGGTTGTGCAGAACGTAGGCTTGAAGGGATGGGCCGGTGACGCCGCCTCCGCCACAGTTCCAGACGGTCAGCATGACCGCCATAACACTCAGAATCATCAGGAGCTTTCGCATATTGGGTGTCCTTTCCATTTGCCCGGCAGTTCCGGGCGCTTGCCTATTATCGCGAATGTGCTCGGGGTATGACTAGGGCTATCTGGAGGGATAAGCGGCCCGGAAAGCTGAGTCGCGTCGCGTTTGCTCTCGGGCAAAACCAACAAAACCGGAATGGTCGGCTAGAGGAGTCGCCGATACCAAGGCAATGGGTGTGCCTCTTCTTCTTCAGGGCCCTTGGGCAGGCTGGTCAAGACGATGGCGAGAATCGTGCTATCGACGTAGAGGGCAAGGATGGTACACCACAAGATAATCGGGCGACGCCTTGCGCGCGCAATCATCCAGATTCCGGCGACACCGATGAGTCGCATGGCCTGAAAGAAAATCGGATCGGGAGAGTTGGGCGCCATGCCCCAAGCGGCGGCCCGTAATAGGCTGGCGAGGAGACACAGCATCCAACCAAAGAGCATGAGGGCGAAGGTATCTGGTGGTTTTGAGAAAATAACGGGTGGGGCAGTCACCTCGCCTTTCACGCGCTGAAGGATGAGGTCAGGCCCTTTGGTTCGAATTTGAGTGTAAAGCCACCCTGCCATCTCCAGACTCCAGCCCTGAGTGAGGAGCTGCCCCAGAACTTCCTCTCGAGGCTCATCGCGTTCCAGACTCTCCGCTATCAGCAACGACGCGGCTTGGAACGCCGCGAGACCACGTCTAGAGAACTCGTTGTCCAGGTACGCCGGAAGCAAGGCACGCCGGTCTTCTTGCTCCGAGTGATGGGAAACCGTAACGTTCATGGGTCTAGCCATTCTCCGGTCGGCCGAGGGGCTTGGTAAGCAAGGTCACACATCCTGCGGCAAGGGCGGGACCGAGAAGCAAGACGCCCAGGGTGCCCCAGATAAAGGGCGGTTGGCGCCGACTCTTTGCTACGATGATGAAACCAGAAAGGCCCAGAATGAACTTGAAGATATCTGAAATCGTTCCCCCTTCAACTAAGAAATCCCAATTAGGAACGATGGAGGAACGGTTCCAGATCACCCAGACAACGATTAAGCACCACCCTGCCAACAGGGAAATATTGGCGGAGAGATCCACGGGCCGCGGGGGTTCAGCGATAGGCAAGGTTTGAGAGCGAGAGAAGAACCGGACGCCAGAGCCATGGACCACAACTTGGTCCACGATCCAAGCGGACATGGGGCCGGACCACCCAAGCGTCGCTAAGTATTGTTCAATCTCCGCCCGGGTGCTCGAACTTTGCAGCATCGAGTTGACCTGTTTAATGATCTCGTCCATCTTAAAGGTGCCCTTCGACCACAGTTCCCGGTCTAACTCCTCGGGGACCAAGATGTTGGTGGCGCTCACGCGCTTTGCATTCATCGACCTCATTTCACTTCCCATGACGCCGAAGGGTAGGAAGTTTTGGGGGTGGCAAGTACGGACAGGGCGATGGCGCTGAACAAGGGGCCGATGAGGAACAGACCCAGCGTAGACCAACCTCGCAAGGCGAGAAGGGAGGGCACGCCCGAGTCGGTCTTGGTCCAGGTGGGGGCCAAGTCGGGGGCCGGTATCGGATCGAGATATTTGTCATTTGCCTTGACCCGGCTATAAAGCCACGTGGCCATGTCCGGCGATATTCCCCATCGGTTCAGGTCTCGAAGAACTGAGTCTCGACGACCGCCCGCTTCAATTCGGGTATCGACGAATCGCAGCGTCTCTTCCGAGCAATCTCGGTTCCACGCGCCTTGAAATGCGACCGGCAAGACCGTGGTTTTGTCTGGCAAGAGATCGCGCATGGGTGTTCTTCATCTTACAATGGGCGGGACAAAAGTGAGGCTATTCGGCCTTGGTCGGTTCAGATGTCCAGGGATATTTGGGGCGAGGCAGGGCAGCTAAAATGGCAGCGAAAAGGGGGCTGAGAAAGAGGAGCCCCAGGGTGCCCCAAAAGAAAGCGGGCCGCTCCCGGGCCCGAGCGATGCGTCCGATTCCCAGGGACATCAGTAACAGCGCCAGGCAAGAACGGCCGTCCTCGAAGGCCGAAAACAACGTTCGGGGAGCCCACAGCGAGAATCGGAAGATCTCGAGAGTCTGCATCAAAGCGATGGCGACGATGAAGAGGCCGACGCCTTCCACCAAGAGCTCCGTGACGCGGGTTGAGCTACGTGGTCGATCGGCAGGCCCCGGACCGAAGGCAAATTCCACGTTCGGACCGTATTCGGTGACTCGCTGGCAAGCCCACCGCGCGAAGGCCATAGACCATCCATGTTCTCGGACAACGCGAAGGATCACCTCCTCCGGCGTGCCTTTGTCTTGCATCTGGCGGATGGAATGGAATGCGCTGGTCACGATGGGTTCGCTCGCCTTATTGAATTCGCCTTGCAGACTGGCGGGAACCACCACCTGCGGCGTTTCAGACTGGCGTACCTGAAGGCTCAAACCCTGCGGCGCTCCCGGGAGAAAGGAGACGGATTAATGAGCGGCATCTTCCCAAATTTGGAATTGAGATTTGGCGGGCAAAAACGCGATCATCAGCGCGCTCAGCAACGGCCCAATCAGGAGAACCCCGATCACGCCCCAAAAGAAAGCGGACTTCCGCTTAGCGGCGGCGACGACGCAGATGCCGAGGACGCCAAACGCGACTCCCAGAACGGAGGACGGGACGCCGAAGAGAGACCGCATCGGAACATCGAATGAAAGGTTGAGCAGCGCCAAGTAGTGTCCGAAGAGCGACATCGCCATCCCCAGTCCGATCAGGCTCACATGAACGGCTGGCCGTTGGGCGATGGGGGGTGGAGTGGGAATAACGGGTCGAAGAAACGAGAGCGCGATGGGTGAATCGCCACGTTTGGACTGCCCCAAGATCCAAGCGACCATTTCATCCGAGCATCCTTCATCGGCCAGTCCGGTGCGGATGCTGGAAACAGGTATGCCACTTCGGACTTGGTGGGAGATGGCGGCGATCATTTCCGAGACCCGCCCCGGCCCCCAACAATACACCTCTTCATTCAAAGTTGGCGGAACGAAGACGCGGCGCGGCTTTTGTTGGGCCGAATCGATCGCAACGCATACCATGCTCTTATTTTATGGCCGAATAGGTTGAAATCCGTCGGAATTTTAGCTGCGAGTTTCCGCCTCGTCTTTCGGCTCCAGATCAATGACTTCTGGATCCACGTAGACGACTTGTGGCTGACTTCCGGGACGGCGGGTATCGAAGGCTAGAAGCACCTTTCTGGCCTGGAGAGGACCTCCCTTTGTAGGAACGGGCAGCGTCATTTCAACCAACTCGGTGAACTCCGGATCGAGCGTGTTGGGCTTGACCTTTACGTTGGACGGAATCAATGTCAGCACAACCGCCGAGCCAAGGGGCCCCAGCAGGAGGACGCCAAACGTGAGCCATGCCCAATGAAAATGACCCCGTCTGGCCGAAATGATGGCGACGCCGATCAGACCCATGATCATGCAGAAGATGACCTTAAAAGTCTCCGCCGTCCAGAGCATGGGGATTCCGATCAAGGGGTAGTACTGAAAGTCGGCCACGCTCCACAGAACAAAAAACCATCCGAGGAGCGTGATGATGATGAGGCTGAGACGGTCTTCCTCGAAGAAATCGGGAGACAGGATGAACTTGGGATTCGGGTCGGTTTGGCTCAGGATCTCGTCCTTTCGCAATTCAATCGTTTGGAACATCCACTGAATCAGGTTTGCTGACCATCCGGCGTCCAGGAGAACCTGTCGGATCAGCGCATCGGCTTTTCCTGCTTCGCGATCCGCACACGCACCCGCGAGGGCGGCATAGAGATTGAGGTGGCCCCGCTGATTCACTTCGCTCATCAGCTCTTGCGGCACTAAGAATTTCATCTAGGTCGGCCGATTTTATCCTTTTCGTTACTTCTTCCAAAAGCTCTTTCTTCTGATGAGCGTCAGGGTCAGAGCGGCGCCAATGGGGGTGATGAGGAACATGGCCAAGGTTGCCCAGAGGTAGGGTCGACGACCTCTTTCCTTAGCCAGAGCGGCAAGGCCAAGGGTCGCCAGGAGTACGCCGGGAAGCAGGCGCAGCAGCGTCATGGCGTGGTCGCCCAGGAAGTCCGCCATGGTGGGCCAGCCCGCGAGGTATGACCCCGCCAGCACCAATGCCCAACCTCCCCAGAAGTACACGAACCGATCTTTCCGGGGAATGTCTGCCTTCCCGTCGTTGGGCTTGGGAAGGAACTCAAGCTGGGGGCCTTTGTCGTAAACGTTGAGATACATCCACTCCGCCATCTCTCGCGTCCACCCTTCGTGCGTCAACTCCTCTAGAATGGGAGTTTGGCGTCGGTGGTCGGAGATTCGGTGGTGGATATCGCTGAGCGTGGCATTGACATCATCCAGTCCCCGCATCTGAAACTCTTCCTGAAGGGCTTTCGGAATAACGGTTCGCTTGTCTTCCAACAGGTGACGCATGGCGGATATTTGCTAGACGGAGGAAACGTGTTCCGCGTTTGATTGTGGAAAGATTTGCCTCGCCCAAGCATGTTTTTTTGGAATTTTTTGGGCCTGCCGGTCGCAGGCGCTGTGTGATTATGTGCGCTCTGTTTGTTCAGAGCGTGATGTGGGTGATGGGCCTGCCGTTGTACGCGTGTTGGTTTTTGGCGGGGGCGCTCTGGGGTTG
>MKRX01000019.1:0-5462 GCA_001898035.1 Armatimonadetes bacterium 55-13 | reverse complement strand
CCTGCCGTTGTACGCGTGTTGGTTTTTGGCGGGGGCGCTCTGGGGTTGGTCGCGCTCACGTCAGGGGGACTGACGGCTACATTGCGCTCGGTGATTGTTTGCGCTCTGTTGGTTCAGAGGGTGATGTGGGTGATGGGTCTGTCGTCGTATGCGCGTTGGTTTTGGCGGGGGCGCTCTGGGGTTGGTCGCGCTCACGACGGTAGGACCGTCGGCTACATTTCGCTCGGTGTTTGATCGCGCTCTATTGCTTTCAGAGCGCAATGTAGCCGACGGTCCTACCGTCGTGGGCGCGATTACCAAACAGAGCGCTCTGGTTCAGATTTCGCTCACGTCAGGGGGACTGACGGCTACATTTCGCTCTGTCTTTATTGGCGCTCTGTTTGTTCAGAGCGAAATGTAGGCGACGGTCCTACCGTCGTGGGCGCGATGGCCAAACAGAGCGCCCTGAAACAAAACACGCTCACGTCAGGGAGACTGATGGCTGCATTTTGGCTCTGCGTCCGGTTGATTGTCCGACGCTTGGTTTTTGGGGCGATATTTGACTCACGCGCGAATCGCCGGTGGCAGGTAGCCTTCGGGCATGAACTATCGAGAGCTTGGGCGGACGGGGTGGAATGTCTCGGACGTGAGTTTTGGCGCGTGGGCCGTGGGCGGGACTTGGGGGGCGGTGGAAGACGAGGAATCCCTGGCCGCGATGAACCGGGCGGTGGACCTGGGGGTGAACTTCTTTGACACCGCCGACGTGTACGGCGACGGTCGGAGCGAGCGGCTGATTCGCCAGCTCAAGAGTCAGCGCAGCGAGGAGATTCACGTGGCGACCAAGGCGGGGCGTCGGTTGAACCCGCATGTGGCGGAGGGCTACAACAAGGCGAACCTGGAAGCATTCATCGACCGCTCCCGCGAGAACCTGGGGATGGACACCTTGGACCTGGTGCAGCTGCACTGCCCGCCCACGCCGGTGTACTACGAGCCGGAGGTCTTTGGCGCGCTGGAAGACTTCGTGAAAGCGGGGAAGATTCGGTACTGGGGCGTGAGCGTGGAGAAGATCGAGGAGGGGCTGAAGGCGATGGAGTACCCGAACTGCCAATCCATTCAGATCATCTTCAATATCTTCCGCCAGCGTCCCGCCTGGCTCTTTTTAGAAGAGGCCAAACGGCGAAAGGTTGGCGTCTTGGCGCGACTGCCGCTGAGCAGCGGGATGCTGACCGGCAAAATGAAGCCGGACACCCAGTTTGCCGCCGACGATCACCGCGCCTTTAATCGCGATGGCGCGGGGTTTGACAAGGGGGAAACGTTCTCCGGCGTGCCGTACGAGATCGGGCTGGAGGCAGTGGAAGAGATTCGGCCGCTGGTGCCGGAGGGTTGGAGCATGGCGGCGTTCGCCCTACGCTGGATCTTGATGTTCGACGGCGTGAGCTGCGCGATCCCCGGTGGAAAGCGTCCCGACCAGGTGGAAAGCAACTGCGCGGCCTCGGACCTACCGCCGATTCCCGAGTCCACCATGGCGGCGCTCCGGGACCTGTACGAGCGCAAGATTCGGACCCACGTTCACGATCGCTGGTAGGCCGGGTGCAGGGTACGGGGGGCGGGGTGCAGGGTGCGGGGCGTAATTTGTTGGTAGAGCGCCATGTAGGCGTCAGTCCCCCTGACGTGAGCGCGATCTGTTTCAGAGCGCTCTGTTTGGGCCGAAGCGCGTACGACGGTAGGACCGTCGGCTACATTGCGCTCTGAAGTCAGTAGAGCGCGAATAAACACAGGGCGCAATGTAGGCGTCAGTCCTTCTGACGTGGGCGTGTTCTGTTTCAGGGCGCTCTGGTTGGGCCGAGCGCGTACGACGGTAGGACCGTCGGCTACATTGCGCTCTGAAAGCAATAGAGCGCGATCAAACACCGAGCGAAATGTAGCCGTCAGTCCCCCTGACGTGAGCGCGATCTGTTTCAGAGCGCTCTGTTTAGCCGAAGCGCGTACGACGGTAGGACCGTCGCCTACATTGCGCTCTGAAAGCAATAGAGCGCGATCAAACACTGAGCGAAATGTAGCCGTCAGTCCCCCTGACGTGGGTGCGATCTGTTTCAGAGCGCTCTGTTTAGCCGAAGCGCGTACGACGGTAGGACCGTCGGCTACATTTCGCTCTGAAATCATAATCACAGAGCGGGATACGGATTTGGCCGGATCGTTTGGAACTGGAATGAAGGGGGGATGATATCTGGGCGGGGAGGTGCGGAGCCATCCTGGCCGAAGGGGGCAAGATGGCTCACTCTGATCAGCCCCAGAGAGACTAGCGTTCAAGCGAGAGCCGTTTCTGGAGGGAGGAGAAGACGGCGAAGGCTACCGCGAGCAGAGAGGCGGGGCCGATGCAGAAGAAGATAACGTCTGGGAAGTCGTTGGCGGTGGCATGGGTGAGGGTAAACCAGACGGCGATGAACGTCCAAAGGGCGATCATTGTGCCGCCCACTTTCCAGAGATTCCACTTGCTCAAATGCGCCACCAGCAGGTGGAGGGCGAGGGGGACGCCAATCACCAGATAAGTGATGGGCTCCGTCAGTTGGTGAGTCCAACTGACGAATACTCCTAGGGTCAAAAAGAACGACCACATGCTGACGATCGATGCCGCCGCCAGCGCGATAACCAGTCGGGTCCAGCGCGAGCCACGTTGAATTCTACGAGTGAGACTCAAGTCGCGAATAGCCACTTTTACTCCTTTGAGGGCCAACCGCCGAGGGTTGGATAGTCGAATGCCTTGTGCCACAAAAATGCCGTCTTGCCGGGCGACGGTCGTTTGATCACTTTGATCGAACCGTCAGCCCTGGCTTGGACGAATGTGTCGGGCATATTGAGCTTGGGATCGGGGCTTGGGGTGTCCCCCAGGCTCTCGTGGTAGACGGGCAGCTTCTGGCTACTTTGGAAAATGGAGACCAGAAGGCTAGCCAAGGGTCGATCCTGGATGTAGGCGCTCCACGCCCGTCCATCCGAGTCATAGGGATGGACCCAGCGGACGTAGGCAAATGAGCCGATCAAGGGACGAACCGAGGGCGCCTGACAAGATGCGCGCCACCAGTCTTGGGGATCGCAAGTGGGAACGCCGGATAGGATGTTATGGGCGCTATCCGCCGACGGTAAATTCTCGATTCCGCCGTTTTCTTCAGCGTACAGCAAGAGCGCTACCGAGCACTGCCGAAGGTTGGACACCGTAGCGGTCATATTCGCCTTTGCCTTTGCATTCAGCGTAACCGGATAGACGACTCCCGCCAAAACCAGAAGGATTCCGGTCACGGCAACGACTTCCATCAATGAAAAGCCAGCCCTTTTTGTCATGGCTTTGTTTTCACAGGTGGGAGGCGCAGGTGGCATTGGCGGTTGTGGAACACCACGTGCCAAGTTCGTCGAGGTCCTGGCAGCAATCGTTATGGTCGAGAGGAGTCGTGGAACAGTTGCCAATGGAAGTGCTGTAATAGGCTCCAGAGGCATCGTAACAACACCAGTAGGTCTTAACCGACCATCGCTTATAGTTCCAGGCAAGTGCCTCACAAGCTCCCGCCAGATTATCGCACGAGAAATGGCTGCCCGTGGTCTGGTAAGTACAGATATAGGGGGCCGGTAAGGGCTTAGTCGGGCCCGCTTGAACGGTAGTATAAGCGGCCAAAATGGAGGCAATGGCAAGTGCCGGTACATAGACTTTATACCGAAATGCAAGTAATTTCATTTGTTCCTCTCCAACCTCTGCGCAAGTTCTTTGCAGAGGCTCATCTGATCGTTGGGATCGGGTGGCCAACCACTGTTGTCATAGGACACAAAGCCGTTTCGATCGACGATCAAAAATGTTGGCGCCTGAAAGGGGCCGCTATATTGAAAACAAGGGCCTCCGTTCACCAGGCTGCAGAGTTGGATTCTTTGATAAGGAATCCTATGTTCCCTAAGCGATTTCTCTGCGTCTTCGCACGCATGGCATCCAGATAGGTAGACCACAACCAAACAAGATTTGTGCCTCACTCCGAGGTCAGACGCTTTGCTGCCTAAAAAGCTTGCGGAGTAAATTGGATTTCCCGAATTAGCTGAGCCGGTTCGCCACGAGGCGGACAAGAGAGCGATCGCTACGAATGAAAGAACGGCAGTCAAAGGACGCTTCGCGGAAAATCTCAGGGTGCGCACGATCCGCTGTTTTCGGAGACGATCCGCGAAGACAATGGCCGAACCTAACACGGCGGTGACGGACAAACAAGTGGCGCAGACCTTGGGCGAGATGAAAAGCAGCGTGGCCTGAATCGCAAGGGCGAGGGTGCATACACAGGCAAAAATGGTCCAAGTGCGAGGCTGACCTCCCAGGTAAAGAAGAACGATCATCGCTGCTGAGATCGAGAGGCCGGCGGCATATGGCAGCCAAGTCGGTAACCCGATAAAAACATTGCAGGTCGAACAAGTAGGAAGCGTGAGCGATAAAGCCGTGATGCTGAAAATAGGCAAGAGTACGCCTAGCGCCGTGACCATGCGGGAAGCTGAGAAGACAAGCGTGAGCACCAACAACGACAGCAGACAGCCTTTGATTCCTAACTCCGTAGGAGCTTGCGAAGATCGATAGCTTTCCAAAGTTTTTGCAATGGAGGCTTCGCCGTAAATTCTTTGAACACCGCCCCTCGATTTCAGAAGTAATAGCGGCACTTGGAAGTACTTTTCGAATGCGTAATCCTTGGCGATTTTGCGTGATTCATCACTCTGGACGTCTATCAATTTTACGCCAAAGTTTGCATTTGCCCATTGACCTATCTGGGTGGAAGCAAGGTCTTCGGGCGCGTAAAGGATTCGGCTCGATGCGAGATCAAGCTGAGTGGTGTGTCGATTGAGAACGAACGCAAGGGCAACAAGGCAGAAGGCGAGGAGAGAGGTTGCTTTGAGAACTAACGCTAAGGGATCATAACCATTCTTCGCGTCTCTCATTCGCCTTCCCCTACTTCGAATGCCGATGACTGCGAGGTGGCTGAGGACCGGAGAAGTGGACTGAAGAGGGCCCCGCCTTCCTCAATTGTTTCTCCGTTATGGTCACCAGAATTACCGCCATGCTATACGCCTGATTGACCGAGTGTAACGCATAAAAGTACGATTGTAAATAAAAATTCTTTTCGCCCCTTTCTTTTTTGAGGGGATGTGTTCTTGGCTAGTATCGAAAGAACTGTATCTTCCCCCAAATCTGAGCCCTGATCCTTAGACTGGATGGATTGCTTCCTTCCGATCCCGCAACGTCATTTAGGACGCTCTGTTTAACCGCGCGCGTACGACGGTAGGACCGTCGCCTACATTGCGCTCTGTGGTTTGTAACGCGCGAATAATCTCCGAGCGAGATGTCCCCCTGACGTGGGTGCGATCTGTTTTAGGGCGCTCTGTTTGGTCATCGCGCGTACGACGGTAGGACCGTCGCCTACATTTTGCTCTGTGGTTCGTAACGCGCGAATAATCACAGAGCGCAATGT
>MKRX01000018.1:98321-110191 GCA_001898035.1 Armatimonadetes bacterium 55-13 | reverse complement strand
CAGCGCCCGAACCGGTACCAACGGCGTCGAGATTCAGCCGATGTTCGCTGGTCGCGAGGGTCTGTTCTTCCAGCCCTACGGGTTGACCAGCACCGATCTCCGAATCGACCAGAGCCTGGGCGCTCACCTGCAACTGCCTCTGGGCGACAAGGGTCAGATCAACCTGGCTTACCTGTTCCTCGATAGCAACGACGTCGTGAACAACGGCAGCTCCGTTGCCGAGCCGTTCAACCGCGTTGCCGTCTACGGTGGCGACATTAGCTACAAGCTCGGCAGCATCAAGCTGATGGGCGGCTACGGTAAGAGCGACCTTATGTACAACACTGACTCCGTCTATGACGAGGATAACTCGGCATGGTGGGTCAATGCGAAGTACGGCGGCAAGAACGACAAGTGGGGCATCGGCGCGGGCTATAAGAGCATCGATCCTCTCTATGCCGCTCCTGGCGCATGGGGCCGAATCGGTACCCTTTGGAACCCGACCGACATCGAAGGCTTCCACGTAGGTGGCTGGCTCAAGCTCAGCGACAACCTGGAAATCTCCGCTAAGGGCGAGTTCTATCGCGGTCGAGACACCGACAACTCGGTTCTCACCCACGACGACAAGGTCACTCGATTCAACGTTGGCCTGAACTACATGCTGTCGTCTTCCTCCAGCATCGATCTCGGTTTCGAGAACGCTGAGTGGGACTTCGACGGAGATGCCAAGCCTCGACAGACTTGGTACACCCTCGGCTTCAACTTCGGCCTTGGCAGCAACACCAATCTTCGGTTGTTCTGGCAAGTCTCCGACACGAAGGCCGATGGCGCAAGTCCGTTCACGTTCAACAACCAAGAGCGAGCTCGCGGTGGCCTCATCGGTACCCAGCTCAGCGTCAAGTTCTAAGTTAGGACAAGACGCAAGGGGTCAGAGCTTCGGCTCTGGCCCCTTTTTTGTTGTATCAAGAAAATAGCCGCGGAAACGCTTCAAGCAATCGCCCGTCAGTATTTCCACCCCCCAGGTCTAGATTCCAATCGGCATCTAGCCAACTTTAAGGGGTAGCCGTTCCGTCCAACGATTACGACCTCATCATGGCAAACCCATTTCGAACCAACAAATCCGTCCTTGCGATTGCGCTGGGCGTGTTGTTGGCTGTGCCTGCCATCGGGCAAGAGGTTTCTTCTTCTGGCCCCAAAAATCGGTGGGTTGGAGAGATGTATTCCCTTCTGGAAGGAAGGGGCTACTTAGGAACGCGGCTCACGATCGACCGCCTTTACGCTGCCCCTACCTTTGCTTGGGGGAAAACCAGAACCTACTGGATTCCCATGGAGACAGAGGGTTTCTTTGCAGACGGTCGGTTGAGCCTAACGGATGATCTCACCCTTTTCGCTAAGGGAGAGTATCTTCTCGGAATACAAAGAGATTTCTCGTCCGCCCAAGACAAGCTGACCCGACTATCCGTGGGTCTCAACTACATGTTCGCCCCCTCAGCCAGTCTCGACCTGGGATTCGAGAACGTTGGTTGGGACTTTAACGGCGCGGCGAAGCCCCGCCAAACTTGGTACACCTTCGGCTTCAACTTTGGACTGGGCTCCAGCACAAATCTGCGCCTCTTTTGGCAGGTCTCCGACATGAACGCAGACGGCGCTCCGGAATTCAAAATCAACGATAAAGAGCGTGCTCGCGGCGGCCTCATCGGTACGCAACTGAGCGTCCGGTTCTAGCTCAGGCCAAACACGGGCCATTTCTATAGCCCATGGCCCCCCGTCTCCGCTTGGGACCTGTCAAAATAGGCCCCATGCGAATCCAAGCGCCACGCGGCACAGACGACCTTCTCCCATCCCAGTCGCACCGCTGGATTCATCTCGAAAACGAGTTTCGCGCCCTAACCAGCCTCTACGGATACCGAGAGGTGCGTACCCCTACCTTTGAAGAGATCGAACTGTTCATCCGCACCAGCGGAGAAACCAGCGATATCGTCTCTAAGGAGATGTACGACTTCTATGACAAGGGCGAGCGCCACGTGTGCCTCAAACCCGAGGGCACGGCGGGCGTGGCCCGCGCGGTGGTCGAACACAGCCTTTGCCCCCAGGGTCAAGTCGCGCGCCTTAGCTATATCACCCCCATCTTCCGCTACGGACGCCCCCAAAAGGGCCGCCTTCGAGAAGCGCACCAGGTAGGACTGGAACTGATGGGCAGCGCCTCCCCGACTGCCGACGCTGAGGTGATCGAGATCACCGCGAAGTTCTATGAGCGCATCGGCATACAAGACGTGGAAGTTCAGCTCAACTCGATCGGTCGGGCGGAATGCCGCGCCCGCTATCGAGAGGTCGTCCTTAACCACTTCGCCCCGTACCTGGCGGATTGTGCGGAAGAGGAGCGGGCGAAAGCGGAGAAGAACCCGCTACGCCTGCTGGACAGCAAGGACCCCAAGGCCGCCGAACTCGCCAAGACGGTCCCGCCGATCTTGAACTACCTGGAAGACGAGTCCAAGGCGAACTTCGAGACCCTTCAGCAACTGCTGAACGAGGCAAAGGTGCCTTACAAGGTCATGCCGGATATCGTTCGCGGACTGGACTACTACAC
This sequence comes from Armatimonadetes bacterium 55-13, assembly GCA_001898035.1. Lineage (GTDB taxonomy): Bacteria > Armatimonadota > Fimbriimonadia > Fimbriimonadales > Fimbriimonadaceae > 55-13. The sequence continues at coordinate 107,625 of MKRX01000018.1, read as the reverse complement.
GGACACGGTTTTCGAAGTCCTTTCGACCAAGCTCGGCGCTCAAAGCTCACTTTGTGGCGGCGGTCGGTACGATAACCTCGTCAAGGAACTTGGCGGACCCGCCACCCCCAGCGTGGGAGTCGCGATGGGTATCGAACGCGCGATGATCGTGTTGGAAGAGTCCGGCATCGAATGGCCCGCCCCCCGCCCCGCCGTCTTCGTGGTTCAAGCGACCGAAGACGCCGCGCAAGCCTGCCGCGCCATTACTCGCGATCTTCGCGCCGCTGGTCTGGAGACTCAGATCGACTTGGACGGGAAGAAGATGGGCAACCAGATGAAGCAGGCCGACCGAGCGGGAGCCAAGTTCGTGGCGATGATCGGCACGGACGAACTCGCCGCTGATGCGGTTCTGCTAAGAAACCTGGAATCGGGAGACCAAGTCTCGGTCCCCCGGGCCAACCTGGTAAAAGAGGTTCAGGGGCGGCTATGAAGTGGCTGGTGTCGGGAATGCTGTTGGCAATGGCGGGAGCGGCTATCGCCCAAGCTCCCGATGTCGTCATCAAACTCGACGCCCGCCTCAATTACCGGACCGCGCCCGAATCTCCCAACACGCAACGACTCTACGACGAACTCGGCAACTACAGCATTGTCTCGCTCGGCTTTAAGCTTGAGCCCGGATTCAAAGTCTACGTCGGACAGAAACTCCAACGCTTCAGCGGCGGCCATGACGATGACCTGCTGGACGAATATTACGTGGAAGACGAGGGAATCTGGCGAGTGGGGAAGCAGTACGTCCCCTTCGGTGCGAATCGTCTCGTACGGGAAAGCGTCTTGGCGGCCCGTGGTGACACCAACCTCCTCATTGAAGGCATCCCCGTCCGCTTTGCCTACTGCCAAGGCGGGGGAGGGAAGCAAGAGGGTTTCGTGGGCCGAGTCGGGGGCCGAATCGGCTTTAGCGCCTTTATCGGCGATCACTTCGGGATCGATGGCACCTCCTTCGGGCTCATCCGCCGCCCCGAATCTGCCAGCGGCAGAGGGAGGGGCTATGGGCAGGCCTATGGCGTGGACATGTCCAAAGGCAACGGTCCCCTCATGTTCACTTTCGAGGGAGTGGCTTTTCGACAGCCGAGCAAAGACGAACTCGACCACGCCTTTGAGGCGTACGATTTAAGTTGCACCTATACGCCCTCCAAGTATCAAACCTACATCTTGGGTTGGACCCGCAAGACCAATCCCAATGACGACATCATCCGGCTCCAGGCCAGCATCTTTGCCACCCGAAACGTGTTTATCGAGCCGATGCTTCGCTACCGCGATGGAAAGACGTACGATCTGAATATCGCAATTCGGGTCCGTCTGTAGGCTAGGACATTTTCTAAGCCCAATTTCTGACCCAAGTCGGGTGAACCCGGGGTACCCTCATTGCTTAGAATGATCGAGCGCAAACAATTTCGGCGCATCCTCCTCAAACTCAGCGGAGAGGCCCTTGCTGGAGGCGAAGGATTTGGCCTCAATCCTCAAATTCTCAAGTACATTGCCCAAGAAATCGCCGAAGTCCACGCACTTGGCGTTCAGGTCGCCGTCGTTGTTGGCGGTGGGAACTTTGTTCGAGGCGAAACTTTCTCTGTTGCCGGCGGGATCGATCGAACGGTCGCCGACCAGATGGGAATGTTAGGAACCCTTATGAATGCCCTCGGTCTTCAGTCGGCGATTGAAAAGGCCGGCGTACAGACTCGAGTCCAGAGCGCCATCGCCATCTCCCAGGTGGCGGAGTCGTTCATCCGGCGCCGAGCCATTCGGCACCTGGAAAAGAATCGTGTCGTCGTTTTTGCCGCGGGAACCGGCAACCCGTACTTCACCACGGATACCGCCGCCGTCCTCCGCGCATTGGAAATCGATGCCGAGGCGCTCATTAAGGCGACCAAGGTGGATGGAATCTACGATAAAGATCCCAAAAAGCACGAGGACGCCGTTCGATATGACACTTTGGAATACAGCGAAGCCATCTCCAAGCGCCTCGCCGTCATGGATCAAACCGCTTTCACCATGTGCCGGGAACATCATCTCCCGGTCATCGTGTTAGACTTCAACAAACCAGGAGCGCTTGTCAAGGCCGTGCAAGGCCAGGACGAGGGCACTCTCGTGGGAGGGGAGTAAATGTCAGTTACTCAAATTTTGCAGGACGCAGAACATAGAATGAAAGCCGCCATCGAAGCGATGGTGCATGACTTCGGCACGTACCGAACCGGTCGCGCCTCTGCCGCCGTTTTAGAGCGCGTGCATGTGGACTACTACGGAACCGAAACCCCGGTCAACCAGGTCGCCAACGTCAGCGTTCCGGAACCGCGCCAACTCTACATCCAGCCGTACGATAAGTCGATGATCCCAACCATCGAGCGAGCGATTCTCAAGAGCGATCTTGGGCTCAGCCCGGTTAACGACGGCAATGGACTTCGCCTCAACTTCCCCCAGATGACCGAGGAACGACGAAAAGACATGGTCAAGCAGGTCAACGCTCGAACCGAGCAATGCCGCGTCGCCATCCGAAACGTTCGCCGAGATGCCATTGAGCACCTCAAGGGCCTCGAAAAGAAGAAAGAGATCACGGAAGACGAAGTGAAGGGCAACGAAACCAAGGTTCAGAAGTTGACCGACACTTACGTTCACCAAGCCGATGAACTGTCCAAGAAGAAAGACGCCGAATTGATGGAAGTCTGATCTTCGCCAACCTCGCTCTGCCGAGACCCCGAGCGGCTTTCGGCAGAGCCAGACCCCATTTAGCTCCAGTGACCAATCCAAGTAGGGAAGATTCAACCGAGAGGAAGCGACGATGAATCGCACCCCCGCTGCCGCCCACACTTTGAATCGCATCCAGAAAGCGGCCGTCGATTTGGGTATCGACCTGGAAAACCTTCCCGCCCACGTCGCCGTCATCATGGATGGCAATGGCCGTTGGGCCAGAAAGAAGGGTCTTCAACGCCTGCTGGGCCACCGCGAAGGCTACAAAACGCTGCGCGGTGTTCTGTTGGACGCCAGCGAACTCGGTATCCGCTATCTCACCGTCTACGCCTTCTCCGCCGAGAATTGGCGACGACCGAAGGAAGAGGTCGATGGCCTGATGGTGCTCATCGAGCGGGCCGCAAAAGACGAACTGCGCACCATGCACCAAAACAATGTGCGCGTCCAAGTCGCCGGAAGAATTGATGAGGTTCCCGAAGGTTTGAGAAAGGCGCTCGAACACGGTATCGAGACGACCAAGGATAACACTGGCATCACCTTCACCCTCGCCATCAACTACGGCGGAAGGGCGGAGATCGTCGATGCGATCAAGGAGATCGTCGCCCAGGGCGTCCCCGCCGGCCAGATCACCGAAGAAACGGTGGCCGCCCATCTCTACAATCCGGAAACCCCCGAACCCGATCTCATGATTCGAACCGCCGGGGAGATGCGGTGGAGCAATTTCCTTATCTGGCAATCCGCCTATTGCGAACTCTTCGTGACGGACACGACTTGGCCCGAGTTCGGAAGCAAGGATCTCCTAAGCGCGGTTCACACCTATCAATCCCGTACGCGCAAGTTCGGCGCCGTGGTGGAGTAACCCTCCAACTAAGGCATTCCGAAGAGCGTTTGTCCCTTTTCCCAAACGGTTCGCTGGCTTCCCTCGGGGGCTCACCGGCGTCCCAGCGGGCACGGGTATCATTTTAGGTTCAAATGGGCTTTCTCCAGCGTACACATGCATGCGGTTCCTTGAGGGCCGAACATGCGGGTCAACAAGTAGCACTCAACGGTTGGGCGCACAAGGTTCGTGACCTTGGCGGCCTCTGCTTTATCGACTTTCGAGACCGCACCGGCCTCGTTCAGCTCGTACTTGATCCGAATTCGCTGCCCAATTTGTCGGAGATCCGCCACGAGACCTGTCTGAGCGTATCCGGGGAGGTTCGAGTTCGAGACGAACAGACCAAGAACCCCAAGATGCCGACCGGCGAGATCGAGATCATCGTCACCGGCTACACCGTCCTCGGTCCCGCCAAGCCGCTGCCGTTCCCGCTGAGCGATGAAGAGCAGATGCAGAGCGTGAACGAAGAACTCCGCATCAAGCACCGATACATCGACCTTCGACGACCTTCGATGTACCGAAAGCTGGCGATCCGCGCGGGTGTGATTCGGCGAATGCGAGCCTATCTGGACAATCAGGGCTTCATCGAGACCGAGACTCCCATCATTACGAAGTCCACTCCGGAAGGCGCCAGAGACTATTTGGTTGCCTATCGACTTGAACCTGGACAGTGGTACGCCCTGCCCCAGAGCCCCCAGCAGTACAAGCAGTTGCTGATGGTCGCGGGCATCGAGCGGTACTACCAGATCGCGAAGTGCTTCCGAGACGAGAGCCAACGCGCGGACCGACAGCCTGAGTTCACCCAACTCGACCTTGAGATGTCCTTCGTGACTCAAGAGGACGTTTTGAACCTGGCCGAGGGCCTTTTGCGAGACGTTCTTAACGGCGTGGTGGAAGAATTCGGTCTGGATAAGGCTCCGATTGAACCGTTCGAACGCCTAACGTTCGACGAAGCGATGCTTCTGTACGGATGCGATAAACCCGACCTTCGATTTGGACTCAAACTGTTCGATATCACGCCCCTCGTCGCCAATTCGGGCTTCGGCGTGTTTAAGTCCATCGCCGAATCCGGCGGCATGATTCGTGGCGTCCGCTACCCTGGCGGCGCGCAGCTTTCCCGAAAGGAAGTCGGCCAACTGGAGGAATTCTGTAAGGAGTTCGGCGCAAAGGGAATGGCTTCCCTCGGCGTCGTCGCCGCGTCCGAAGCGGGAGAAGAAGCGCGAGTGGTGGGAGATCTGGCCGTCAAGTCCAGCATCGCCAAGTTCTTTAGCGATGAAGAGCTCGCCCAGATTCTTAAGACCGCCCAGGCCGAAGCAGGCGACCTGCTCTGCTTCATCGCCGACGAATACGCGTCCGGCAACAACGTTCTCTACCGACTCCGCAACGAGATCGGCGACCGATGTGGTCTGCGCGACCCGCGCGTCCTGAAGTTCTGCTGGGTCATCGACTTCCCGCTCGTCGAGTGGAACGCCGAAGACGGCCGATGGGACGCCGTCCACCACCCATTCACCGGGCCGAAGGACGAGGACCTGATCTACATCGACTCCGATCCCGGCAAGATCCGGGCAGACTGCTACGACGTGGTCTGCAACGGCGTCGAAATGGCCTCCGGCTCAATCCGAATCCACCGACCGGATATCCAATCGAAGGTCTTCAAGCTGCTCGGAATCGACGAGGAGACCCAAAAGGAGCGCTTCGGCCACATGCTGGAAGCGTTCTCCTACGGCGCGCCTCCTCACGGCGGAATCGCTCCCGGTGTCGACCGCTTGGTCATGCTGCTGAACGACACGGAGAACATCCGAGAAGTCATTGCTTTCCCCAAGATTGGCGGCGGTTATGACCCGATGATGGAAGCTCCTAGCACCATCGATCCTCAGCAGTGGGCCGAACTCGGCCTGCGCATGAGCAAGTAGTCTTACTGGCCTCCTCGCAAATGGGCGAGGGGGCTCGAATCCTGTTCAAGGGGTGAGTGTTTGAAATTCACTTCCGATAATCCCGGTAACCATGCTGGGATTATCACGAACATTGAAAGGGGCATCAAAGCTAAAGCGGCCCGGTTTGCCACAGGCGTTATTCATCGCCGCGGCGGTCCTGATCGGATGCGGCGGCGGTGGTGGGGGCGGTGGCTCTTCTTCCTCTGGTGTTACGGGCGGCGCCACCGGTAGCGCTACAGGTTCCACCACTGGACTGACAAGCGGATCGACCACCGGAACCACGACGAGCTCGACAGGATCGACCACCGGATCTACAACGGGTTCGACTACAGGCTCGACGACGGGCTCAACTACAGGATCGACCACCGGATCGACCACCGGTTCAACCACAGGTTCGACCACAGGTTCAACAACTGGATCCACTACCGGTTCTACAACCGGTTCCACAACCGGTTCTACTACAGGCTCAACGACGGGTTCCACAACCGGTTCGACCACTGGAAGCACCGGCTCCACCTTCGACTTTGTTTATGCCTCTGACGGAGAGGGATCTGAAAAGGGCTACCGCATCGGTTCCGATGGTAACGGCAGAACGACCCTCAGCACCGGCGGACATGCCGTGACCAAGATCGCCTATAACGCGCAGGGAACGAAGGTCGCTTTTGTTGAGTGGGGACTCTATAAGCAGATTTTTGTGATGAATGCCAACGGTTCGGGATTGGTTCAACTGACCAATGATGCTTGGGACTCCGATCATCCTTGCTTCAGCCCAGACGGAAGCAAAATTCTGTACACTTCCAGCCAAGACGGCACCCCGCAGCTTTACACGATGAATGTGGATGGTACGAGTAAGACTCAGCTCACCAATTTCATCGATGGCGCCTGGCACGGTCGTTACAGTCCGAACGGTCAGAAGGTTGTCTTTACCACCGGCTCGTTTCAAGACGATGTGGGCATCATGAACGCCAACGGATCGGGCGCCACCCTTCTCGCCGCCTCCGGAACCGATGACGAAAACGAACCGACATTCTCTGCCGATAGTTCGAAGGTCATCTTTGTGAAGACGTTCGACAGCGGCGGAGATATGGTGGGGCAAATCATGATTGTCAGCGCCACGGGTGGAACGGCCACTCGATTGACCACATCGCTCCTTGACGACCGAGAGCCGGTCGCCAGTTTGGATGGTCTCTACATCCTCTTTACGCGCGCCGATGGCGTCGGAAGAGAAGTCTTCCGAATGACCATGGCCGGCGCTAGCCAAACCAAAATCACCAATGAGGGCGGATATACCGTCAGCCCCTCCACGGGCGGCTAATCGCCCTACCGACTCGGCCCCCTCGTGGGCCGGGTCACCTTACCAAGTCGCTGCCACTTTGTCGCCAAAGAACTCGGTCAAATGATCGATGTGATAGAGGTCGTGTCCCAAAAGCTGATTTGCCTGATCGTCAACCGTTTGCTCTCCCTTCTCGTTGTGGACGATCGCTTTTTTCCAGTCCTCCAACGCCAAGCCCTTGAGATAGGCGATCGTCTTCATTCGTTCCTCGGTGAATCGCTTCAATTCCTCAGAAACGCTCGTGGCGCCGTACTCTTGATCGATTGCACGTTGGCTCTCGTCCATCCCTTGCACCTCTGAACCCGGTGAAGAAATGGCCTGCTCGATTCGCCCACGCAAGATCGGCTCCCAATCTGCCATGTGAGCAACCGCCTCTCGGAGGGTAAATCTTTCCGGATCGGTTTTCTCATCGTGTCGCGCCGCCGGGATCAGGGTTACCATTCGTTCGATGATCCGAGGGCCGAAAGAAAGTCCGTTGAAGAGATAGGCGTGCATCTTGTGGTGACGTTACCCCTCCCCACCAAAGTCCATGGGAACACAGTTGCGATATTTCTGAGTCAAGACAAACGTCAACACCCTCGCGTAGAAATCACAGGTAGGCTTGAACTTATGCCGAAGCAGCCCAATGAAATTTCGAGAAGGCAAGTCTTGATCGCAGGCGCCGTCCTGACAGCTGCGCCCGGCTTCGCCCTTTCCCAAACCAAGGAGAATACAAAAAGAATGGAACCCAAATTGGTCCGCGTGCCGGACGCCAACGATATCGCGAAAGCCATCGCCGGAACCGAAAAGGTCGGCATCCATGCCAAAACTCACGAGGAGCACCTGAAGCTTTGGCAGGGCTATGCAAACAAGACCAACGAGATCCGAAAGGCTCTCGCCGAAATGGACACCGATCCCGCCAAAGCAAACCAGATTTACAGCCAAATGCGCGCCCTGAAGGCCAACTATGCCTTTGCCTACGGCGGATACCTGAACCACAACGTCTACTTCGAGACGCTGGGTGGCGCTGGCGGACCCGCCACCGGCGAAGTCGCGACCCTGATCAATGAAGCCTACGGCTCGTTTGAGAAGTGGGCGGCGGACTGGAAGGCCACTGGCATCGCCGGTCGAGGTTGGGCATTCCTTGCTTACGACCATGAAGAGGGTCGAGTTCACAACTATATCGGCGATGCCCAAGACACCTTCCCGGCGTGGAACAACACCCTGATCCTGGCCATGGATGTCTATGAGCACGCCTACTATCTGGACTTCACCACCGCGCGTGCCAAATACATTGATGCCTACATGCAGGTCATCGACTGGAACGCGGTGAACGCTCGACTTAAGAAAGCTCGAGGTTAAGTTCCGACATCCAGTAAAACGCCCCACGAACTAATCGTGGGGCGTTTTGCTTTAGGTGAGGCTAGTTCTTGACGACAAGGTCGTCAGCGGAGACTCGCAGCTTCAAATAGGGCAGCGAAGGATTTTTCTCTTTTCCGATCGGAACCTCTCTCACTATCTTCTCATTCAGGCCATCCAGGGCAATTTCGGTTTCTTGGCCCTGCTTCAGTCGCACGACCATGGAATAGCTTTCGCCATCGCCGTCGGCTTTAATAAAGACGGTGATGGTGCCATCCTCATTGAGCCTGGGTGTGACAGCAACCTTTATTCTTGCGGTGGAGTCGTCAAGCTTCCAGGTGGAGTTGTTGCGAAGCACGGCGGAGGACTTGGAATCGTATTTCTCCAACGGAACAACCAGTTGAAACTCGGCCTTGATTGTTCGAGGCTGTACGTCGAATAACGCGACGACGTCTCTAAGCGCCTTAATGCTCTCTGGAATCCCTTCCACGATCAGAGTGCTGTGGATATCGTCCGCCTTCACACTTTTGAGCGGAATATCGAAGATCGTAACCGGTCCATGGGTCTCCGTCAGCTTATTTCCGCTGCTCATGGGCTTTCCGTCAACAAGCATCGAAAGCAAGCGAGACGGGCGAAGATTTTGAATCTTGATTTCGTCGGCTTGGGCAGAACCCAAAACAAAGACGCATGCGACCAGGAAAAGCCCTCTCATACAGAGACGGACGTACTGTCCCATGCGCCAGGTTCTTGCTAACGCTACGAATCTAAAGATTCTTCGAAGAGGCTGGATTCCGTAGGTAACGGAACGCGCTCGATGAACATCTTCTTGATGCGTCGGCCATCGCTCTCCGCAACCGTGAATTTCAGACCCTCTGCTTCTATCGACTCGTCTCGCTTGGGCTGTCGACCGAAGAGGCCAAAGACGTAGCCGCCAATGGTGTCGAACTCTTCGCTCTCCAACTCTGCGCCGAGAACGGCGTTCACATCGTCCACGTCGGTCTTGCCGTGGACCAAGTAGCGACCATCCTCTAATTTCACGACCTCCGCCTCGGCGGTGTCGTACTCGTCGATGATGTCGCCAACCAGTTCTTCCACGATGTCTTC
>MKRX01000018.1:57212-98265 GCA_001898035.1 Armatimonadetes bacterium 55-13 | reverse complement strand
CAAAGATCGCGGGGCGCATCAGCTTGCGCAGATTGACCGTCTGGTTCCGAAGAACCGCCATCAGCAAATCCTTCGCGTGGACGATGCCCACAATTTGGTCGTCGGTGTCTTCGTAAAGCGGGATGCGGGACTTACCGGACTTCTTGATGACCTCCACCACTTCCATGGGGTCGCTGGTCACCGGCATCGCCTCCATGTCCACACGGGGCGTCATGACCTCGCGAGCCACGGTATCGGAGAATTCAAAGACGGAGTGAAGCAGTTCTTTCTCGTCCACTTCGATTTCGCCGGTCTCCTGGGCGGTTTCCACCAGGTTCTTGATCTCTTCTTCCGCCTGGTTCGCCATGGTAAAGCTCGCTCGTCCGCCGAATCGAGCGGTCAGCAGACCGGCGATGGAGGAGAGCAGAGAAGCGGGCGGAGAGAGAATTGCCGAGACGCCGCGAACCACGCCATACAGGCGCAGGGCGACGCGGTGGGGGGCCAGAGCCGCATAGCTCTTTGGCACCAGCTCGAACATCAGGTTCAAGAGCGCAATCGGAAGGGAAACCACCACGGCCGCCACCGCCAACAGCCATGGCGAACCCTCTTGCCCAAACTTCACTCCCAGCCATTGAGCCACCCCCGGAGCAAGGAGCAAGCCGATGAGGAGCATGGCCACGCGGCAGAAATGACTGGCCAGAGTACAGGCGGCCACGTACTTGGCCTTGCGATCCAGAATCGCTTGGAGTCGATCCGCCTGCTCCGGCATATTGTCCTTTGCGAACTTCACATGGACCGAGCGCAGAAGCTCGATCGCCGTCTCTGCCGCCACAAAAAGGCCGTTTAGGAAAATGACGCCGAGTACGCCAAGGACCGGGTAAAAGCCCACGGAGGGCACACTGGCCGTCGGCGTAGCCGCCATGTATCGGCTGAACTCGGAACTCTTTTGCCCAAGCACAATCAGCGACACCATGGCGAAGCCAAGGATCAAGACGATATTCGTTTCAAGACGGCGGAGCGGTAGTTCGCTCTGCCGGTTACGTTCTGGAGGTTTATCCTTCATTCTTGCGTACGTATGCTCTCCTATTTCGGTAAAAGGCCAAAAATCAACAGGCCTGTAATGACGCCAACTGCCGCGCCGAGGGCAAGTTCCACCACGGAGTGGATCTTGGCTTCCCAGCGACTCTGAGCGACCAATGCCGCCAACATAAAGGCAATTGCCGTTGCTAAAGCGTTCTCAGTGAGGAACATGCAGGACGTGGCCAACAGGAAGGCGAACCCGGCATGGCCACTGACCAAGCCTCCGCGCAGAACCTGTCCGCGCTTGCCTAAACCTTTGCCGATAACCACGGCCGTAAACACCACGATGAATCCCAATACGAGCCGACCGGCAAAAGGGATTCCCGGAGTGTCGGAAGTCAAGTTGATCTTGAGCTGTTCCCACCGACTATCGCCCAAGATCAGCAGTCCGCCCACCGCAAGGGCGATGATGGTGGTAATGAGGACGGCGCCCGCCGCAATGTCCTTGGCGAACTTGGCCATGGGGCTGTAATTCGGGGAAACCAAGTCCACCGTCGCCTCGATCGCGCTGTTAAACATCTCCGCGACCAGGACCAACGAGATCGTGAACAAGAGCACCAGCATCTCGCGGAGTTGAAGGCCAATCAAGATACCAAGCATCACCACGATGAGCACCACATACAGGTGGAAGCGCATGTGGCGCTGGGTCTTGAAGGTGTAAACCAACCCGCCAAGGGCGACGCGGAAGGGGCCAATGATATCTCGCCGAGATCCGCTCAACGATTGTCTCCGTGCAAGAGGGAAGCCCATTCGTGGTCTTGTTTGAGCCCGGCAGCCGCCGCCGCTCGGTTCATTTCATCGACCATCACCCTTTTATCATCCTCTGTTTCGTCGTCGAATCCAAGCAAATGTAATCCGCCGTGAATGACTAGGAAGCCAATTTCCTGCTGAAGGCTCACGTTACGAGCCCGCGCTTGCCGTTCAGCATAAGGAATGGAAATCGCGATATCGCCCAGCATCTCGCCCTCCGGCGCAGGGAAGGTCAGCACGTCCGTTGGCTCGTCCAAATTACGGAACCGAGCGTTGAGGTCCTGAATCTCGGCGTCGTCCGTGAGCAAGACGCACACGTCGCCGGATCGTGTCGGGTGCTGAGAAAAAACCGCCTCCAAAGCTCGATGAATCAATTGCCGGGGCGCGCGGCGACCCGACTGATTCACGATGGAGATGGTGCGCGTACTACTGGGATCCATAGGGGTGTCGATCGGTGCACTCATCATTGAGTCGCGGTGACCGGCAGGAACTCCATAAAGCACGAGAAACCCCGAAGGCATCGGTCAGATATTGCCTTCAGGGTCTGTTGGACCGAAGTCTCGTTCTTGCGGAAGAACAAACTCATCACAAAGAAGAGACGGAAATCGGTATCAAAAAGTCGAAGTTAGCTTCGGGAAGCGCGTCGTCGCTTCATGCGGCGTCGCCTCTCGCTCGGCTTTTCGTAGTGGGCATGCTCCTTCAGTTCGCGAAGCAGGCCGCTCTGCTGCAACTTCATGTTGAAGCGCTTAAGGGCCGAGTCAATCGACTCATTGGGCTGGACATTTACGTAAATCAAGCTGGTTCGTAGCCTCCGAAGCGAAGATTATGGCACAAGGATTTCGATCTTCGCTAGGCCCACCCGCTCTGCGAGGTACCTTACACCGCATGAGCACGGGGCGACGAGCCTATGACATCTTGCGCGGATACGTCAACCGCGAATGGGACCGCATCAAAGGGGTCGAGTTCTCGACCGCCGAGCAGGAGCTTCAGGAAGCCCTCGAACGCCCGACCCAACGTGTCTCTGGAGACTCCACTGTCCCCGCCGCTTCCGAAGAACAAACCTTGGACCGTCAGCTCCTGGCGAGCAAAATCCTCGGCGTGGCCATCAACGCCCCCTTCGATGAGATCAAGAAGTCGTTTGATCGACTGAACAAGCGAAGCGATGCCAGCAATTTCCCCAGCGGTTCGCCCGAAGCCGCCCAGGCCATTGAGATTCAGCGCCGCGTCCAGTGGGCCTACGGCGTGTTGACCGAAGGCATGGACGTTACTGAGAAGCGCTTCCGCTCTCTCGAGATCTAAACCAGTCCTCGCGATTGAGCAGAAAGTGCTCGGCGGTCACGCCGTAGTAATCGCTGGTCGGTCCGAGATAAGTCATGCCCAGCCGCTTCATCACCTCGAGCGACCGCAGGTTTTCCGCATAGGCGATGGCGTGAATCTCCGTCAAACCTCGCTCTTCAAATCCCACCCGCAGGGCGCCCTTCGCCGCCTCGGTGGCGTAGCCAGACCCCCAGTGAGCCTTTGCCAAGTGCCACCCAATCTCGATATCCGAGGTGTAGACATCGTTTTCATCGGGCAAAGGCTTGAGCAGGATGACGCCCACCACCTCTTGCGTGGCCTTGAGTTCTAAGGGGTTGACGAACCAGCCCTGAAGCTCAGGTAGTGTGCGATAACGTTCCTCGAACTTCTCTAGCCGCTCTCGCTGCTCCTCCAGACTGGTCACCACATCAGAGGCTCCATTTCGCCCTAAGAAGCGCATGACCTCGGGATCGGAGTACATGCGGTATGCCGCGGATACGTCGGCATCGTCCAGCCGCCAGGGGCGGGCAATTAGTCGTTCTGTTTCAAAGGTCATGGGTTGGGTACCGTCACTCCATCATGTTGGCAGCTATCGTCTCTTTCGCGGTCCTTGCTTCGGGTGGGCAAGATCAAAAGGCAGAATCGTTTACCGGCCGAGTCACCCACAATGTTACGACCCGGTACCTGGCCTATGTTCCAGAAGGCTACGACCAAGACAAGAAGAAAGAATGGCCCTTGGTCCTCTTCCTCCACGGCGCGGGCGAGCGAGGCGCCGACATTCAGAAGGTCAAAGTCCACGGAATCCCTAAAGAGATCGCCGAGGGACGCCAGTTCCCGTTTATCGCTATTTCTCCGCAGTGCCCCACCGACGGGTGGTGGGACACGGATGTCTTGATCGGCCTGCTCAACCATATCGAATCGAAGTATCGGGTGGATAAGAGCCGGGAATACCTGACCGGCATTAGCATGGGCGGTTACGGAACCTGGGCCCTGGCCGCTGCCCAGCCCAACCGCTTTGCCGCCATCGCCCCTATCTGCGGCGGCGGAAACCCCGTCACCGCCAAAGCGCTCGCCAAGATCCCCATCTGGTGCTTCCACGGCGACAAAGATCCGGTCGTCCCCATCCAGAACAGCCAGATCATGGTGGACTGGGTTACCGCGAGCAAGGGAAACATTCGATTCACCGTCATCAAGGACGGCCAACACGATGTCTGGACAGACATCTACAAGGGACAAGAAATCTACGATTGGCTTCTGGCGCACAGAAGGGACTAAATCTTCACTTGTTCAGAGTCCCGGTCGTGCTAATCTAGCCCATTCGCTCCGAATGTGAGGATTTGATATGGTTACTCGAATTGTTTCGATGATGTTGTTGTGTGGTTCTGTGCTCCTAGTCGGGTGCGGAAAGTCTGACCCCATGGTCGGCACCTGGAAACTGGAGTTGTCCGAGGCAGCCAAAAAGCAAATGCCTGCATCCGTGGCCCCACCCGATATTACGGTTGAATTTAAGCAGGGGGGAACCTTCGCGGCTAACGTGAAGATGTTCGGAAAGGAGAATAAGGCCGAAGGAACTTATACCCTGACCGATAAGTCCCTCACCATGATCACCAAGACCGAAGACGGCAAGCCCTCCACCGAGAAGCCGGAAACGGTAACTTTGTCCGACGATATGAAGTCGTTCGAGGTGCCCAACAGCGCGGGAATGGGCAAGATGGTCAAGCAGTAAATCTATGAAACAAAAAAGGGCGCTCTCATTGCCGAGAGCGCCCCTTTCTTAATTGTCTTTACTTAGCGGGAGCCGATTGGGAGGGCTTGGCATCCTTTTTGTCGCCGCCGGTAATCCGGCCCACGTCCACCAGAATCACGCTGACCACCAGCATCATCACCAGGGCCAGTCCCACCGCGGTGAACGCCTGTTGAACCTTCATGCTCAGTCGCTTGCCGCGTCGGAGCATCTCTGCGACCGCCACCAGCATTTGTCCTCCGTCTAGCGGGGGCATGGGCAGAAGGTTGAAGATGCCCACCGAGATGCTCAGGATCGCGGCCAGTTCGATCACGTCCACCACGCCTCGCTTGGCAGCCTCGTTCGTCGCCATGGCGATCGTTCCGGGTCCGCCGACGTTTTCCTTGAACTGCGAGGGCGTCCTGAGCATCGAAACAAGGCCGCCGATCACCTTGACCGGAATAATCGCCGACTCCTCAAGAGCTTTGCCTGCCGCGACCGGAACGCGAACGGTTCCTCGGCCAATGCCGATTTTGCCCCCGGGCACGACTTTAACGGCTGCATTGGGATCGTCGGTGTAAACGGGGACCTTCTCAGCTTTCTCAGGCGTGACCGTCGTCGTCTTGGTGACACCTTCTCGCTCGAACGTGACCTTGATGTTTTGCTCGGGATGCTCTCGAATGTAAGCGGCGAGAGCCACGAATGACTCAATCTTCTGTCCGTCAAGTTCGACAATCTTGTCGCCTTCCGCTAACCCGGCTTTGGCGGCCGGCATCCCCGACTGGACCATGCCAAGGATAGGTCGCTTTTCGTCTTCCTTCGCTCCCACCAGGACAGCGGTAGAGAAGAGGATGATGCACCCTGCCAAAACGCTAAAGAGAGGACCGGCGAGAAGAACCAGGAACCGCTTCCAAGGCGCTTTGCTGTAGAAACCGCCCGGAATCTTGGTCTCGCTGCCATCGTCCTCCGGCATCATGCCCTTGATTCGAACAAACCCACCCAGGGGCCAGGGGCGAACGGTGAAATCGGTAGTTTCCGTCACCGTCAGCTTGGTAGCGGACGGAGTTGGCGCAGGCTCCGGGGCGAGTGCGCCGGAGCCGTCGGTTGGATAGCTCATGGCTTGAGCCCCGGCGCCCGCCGGTCCAGGAATCCCTTCGACCTCGTAGGTTTTGCGCATCCAGGTCCAAATCGGCTTCTTACCGAACCCGATCGCAAATTCCTCAACGCCCATCTTAAAGATTCGCGCGAAGAGATAGTGCCCGTATTCATGGGCGGCGACCAGGATGGAGATCATGACGATCATTACCAGGGCGACTTTGACGACGTTAAAGAGGCTTCCGAAATCCATAGGGTGTGTAAACCTAAACGGTCTGCATTAGGTTACGCGCAATTTCCCGCGCGTGTGCGTCTGTAGCGAGCAGATTGTCTAGCGAAGGGTCTTTTCGCTCATGACGGGCAAGAGTCTCGCCAACGATATCCGAAATCGACAAGAAGGGAATTTCGCCCCGCAAAAACGCGTTGGCAGCTTCCTCATTGGCCGCATTCATCGCACAGGGCGCGGTGCCGCCTATCTTGACACTTTTCTTAGCGATCCCAATCGACGGAAAAGTCTGATGGTCCACGGGTTCGAAAGTGAGGTTGGGCGTCTCCAGCGGATTCCAAGGCTTCATTTCATTGGGCTTTCGTTCTGGGTACAGAAGCGCGTATTGTATGGGTAGCCGCATATCCGGCCAGCCGAGCTGCCCCAAGACGGAGCCATCCTTATACTTAACCATCGAGTGGATCACACTCTGGGGGTGGATTACCGTGTCAACCTTGTCGATATCTACATCGAACAACCATCGCGCCTCAATGGTTTCCAGTCCCTTGTTCATGAGGGTCGCGGAATCGATCGTGATCTTTCCCCCCATGCGCCAAGTGGGATGATTGAGGGCTTGCTCGACGGTGATTTGTCCAAGTTCATCACGCGTTTTGCCCCTAAATGGACCACCACTGGCCGTTAACATCAACATATCGATCTGTTCAGGTTTGTATCCCTGTACGCACTGGAAGATGGCCGAGTGCTCGCTGTCGATGGGCGTCATCGTCACGCCGTACTTCTGAACCATCGGCATGACCAATTCGCCCGCCGCAACTAAGACCTCTTTGCTGGCTAAAGCGATGTTTTTGCCCGCCTGAATGGCCGCAATGGTCGGAAGAAGGCCGATCACTCCCGCCACGCTGACGACCACGATATCCGCTTCGTAGTGGATCGCCAGGTCAATCAAGCCATTTACACCCGTACGTTCGCCCGGTTGAGGATCGACCGGCGCGAATAATGCCGTCTCTTTCACGCCAAATCGAGCCGCCTGCTTCGCCAGGAGGTCGCGATTAGAGTGAGCGGCCAGACCCACTACCTGCAATCGGTCGGGGTGCTGCGCGATGATGTCGAGGGTTTGGGTGCCGATACTCCCGGTGGAGCCAAGCACCACGACGCGCTTCATGCTCAAGATTGTAGCCGCCGAGGTTGGGACGGGTGGATTGGGGCCGCGATTCGCGATTCGAGGTTGGCGATTCGGATGCCGACTGGGCCTGGGGTGGATTAAAGCGCTCGGCGGCTCGATGGTCACCGAATCTCAATCTGTGCGAATCGCGAGTCGCCAATCACCCGTTCCGATCCCCAATTCCCGGTAAGCCGAGTCCCATCCTGAACCGGGCTCCGTGCCATAATCGCCCAATGACCGCAGCCCCCCTGCAAGACACTCGCTTTAGGCTGAGTGAAGAGCAAGCTCGTGAACTTGCGCAGGCCTATGGAACGCCACTGTATGTCGTAGACGAAGGCCATTTTCGACAGCGTATCCAGCAGTATTACGAAGGATTCCGCGCCGCCTCGCCCAAGGGCGAATTGAGCTTCGCATCCAAAGCGAACTCCACCGTCGCGCTCCTCAAAATCGCCTACCAAGAAGGGTGCTCCATCGACGTCGCCTCCGAAGGCGAGCTGAGAGCCGCCCTCATGGCCGGAGTCCCCGCCAGCGCCTGCCACCTGCACGGAAACAACAAACAGGAATCCGAGATCCAGTTCGCGGTCGAGCAGGGAATCGGCATGATCGTCCTCGACAACTTCGAGGAGATCGAACTCTTTGGCCGCATGAAGGCTTTGGTCGAAGAGAAGGGCGTCAAGCTCGTCATCCGACTCGCTCCCGGCGTCGACCCTGTCACCCACGCCAAGATTTCCACCGGCCAGGCCGATACCAAATTCGGCTTCAATATCGTGGATGGATCCGGCGAGAAGGCGCTGAAGCGGACCATGGAACTGGGGCTTCCCACCATTGGTTTCCACTGCCATGTCGGTTCGCAACTACTCGATCCCGAGGCGCAGATCTCCGGTGGAGAACTGATCGCCAAGTTCGCCGCCGACATGAAGGCGAACCATGGCTTCGAGACCACCTACCTCAACGTAGGCGGCGGTCTGGGCGTCATGTACACCGAGAAGGATGTGCCGATGAGCCACGCCGAGTACTGCAAGGCCATCGTCGCCGCCGTCACCAAGGCGCTGGAAGGTACGGGGCTCGATCCCAAGCTTGCCCAGGAGCCCGGCCGATCCCTGATCGCGGAGAGCGGCGTAACCCTCTACCGAGTCGGTGTCGTGAAGACCGTCCCCGCCAAGGAGCGCGGGACCAGAACCTATGTATGCGTCGATGGCGGCCTGAGCGACAACCCTCGCCCTGCGCTTTACGGCTCCAAGTACACCGTCGAACTGGTGTCACCTTCCCGAAGCGCCGACGCCAGCCCGGTCACCGTCTCTGGCAAGCACTGCGAGACCGACAAGTTGTTCGAGGACATCCAGTTGCCGAGCGACGTTCAAGCGGGAGACCTGATCCAGGTTCTCTGCACCGGCGCTTACAACAGCTCCATGGCCAGCAACTACAACCGCTACCAGCGACCGGCTACCGCGCTGATCCGAAAGGACGGCTCGTTCTCGCTGGTCCAACGGCGCGATACCTGGGAAGAGATGCTCGCTCGAGAGATCGTTCCGGAGGGATTGGTCTAAGATGTTCTCCCACTTTGATCTGACTTACTTCCTCATCTCGATGGTCGTCATCGTGTTTGCCATTGGCTTTCACGAGTTCGCCCACGCGAAGTTTGCGGACTTAGCGGGAGATCCAACTCCCCGAATGATGGGGCGCGTCACCCTTAATCCTCTCGCTCACCTAGATCCGATCGGCACCATCATGTTGGTGATCACTTCGATCGCCGGAATCGGCATCGGGTGGGGCAAGCCCGTGTTGGTGAGGCCGGATAAAATGAGGAATCCACGTTGGGATCACTTCCTCAGCGTCGCCGCCGGGCCCCTTTCAAACCTGCTTCAAGCCGCGGTGTATGCCTTGATCTTAAGGTTGATGATGGTGGCAAATGGTGCCGCCGCCGCTTCCGTAGGCGCGTTTCTGGGCCACGACCTCAATAACATCTTTGTCATTTTCTTGTTTACGGGCGTCCTGATCAATCTCAGCCTCTTCGCCTTCAACCTGATCCCGCTTGGCCCCCTGGACGGGCATTGGCTGGTCGGCGCATTCCTGCCGGAACCGGCCCGAATCAGATGGTATCAGTTCAACCGAGGCATCGGAGGAATTCTCTTCCTGATCCTCGTCTTCATCCCTGCCGACTCTGGCTTCGACCTACTGGGCATGTTTGTTGGGCGCATTGTGTTGCCGCTCTTCAGGCTACTGACCGGAATCCATCTCTAAGCAAATGAGTGATAACAAACGCATATTAAGTGGGATGCGCTCGACGAATCCCCAACTCCACATCGGCAATTACGAAGGCGCGCTTCGTAACTGGGTAGATCTGCAGAACCAAGGTTACGACATGTTCTGTATGGTTGCCGATTGGCATGCGTTGACCACCATGTACGAGAACCCGCACGAAGTGAGCGTGAACGCCCGCGAGGTTGCCAAGGATTACATCGCTGCCGGAATCGACCCGGCAAAGTCGCCCGTCTTTATCCAGAGCCACATCAAAGAGCACGCCGAGTTCCACCTCCTGCTCAGCATGATCACCCCCCTGGGATGGTTGGAGCGAACGCCGACCTACAAAGAGAAGCAGCAAGACTTGGGCAGCGCCGAGCGAGAGCCGTATGGCCTGCTGGGCTATCCCGTGCTTCAAACGGTGGACATCCTGCTCTACAAGCCGTTCGGCGTCCCCGTCGGCCGAGACCAAGCGCCTCACCTGGAAATCGGAAACGACATCGCCCAGAGATTCAACCGCTTGTACAACAAGGACGTGTTCCAGCCGTACAAGTACATGATCCCCGAGGACGAGAATCGCGCCAAGCTCCCCGGCCTGGACATGCGCAAGATGAGCAAGTCTTACGACAACGGCATCAACATCAGCGATACCGAAGACGAGACCGCCGCCAAGATCAAGAGCGCCTTCACCACCCCCACCAAGATGCGAAAGACCGATCCCGGAATCCCCGAAGGATGCGCGGTCTGCCAGTATCTCAAAATCTATTCACCCAACTGGGAACAGCAGTGGGAAGAGGATCGGAACGGTGAGCGCGGCTGCATGCAGAACAAGAAGGAGCTCACCGAGATCATCAACGAATACTTCCGACCGATGCGCGAGCGACGCGCCCAACTGGACGATGCCACCATCGAAGATATTCTTCGCGATGGCGCCAAGCGGGCCAGGGAAGTCGCCTCCGCCACCATGGACGAGGTTCGCTCCGCCATGGGCATCTACTAAGCCGCAGGTTAAGAGTTAAGTCGGGCATAATAAACCAGTTGTGAGCGATCCCGACCGTAAAACCCCCGACTTTTCTCTTATCAAAGCCGTTTACTTCGATCTTGACGACACCCTCTGTGCCTATTGGGATGCGTCCAAGGTCGGCCTTAAAGGGGCCTTTGAAGCTCACCCCATTGCAAACATTCCCGCTTCTGAGATGGTCCGGCATTGGGCGGCGGCATTTCGGGAGTATTCACCCACGCTCAAAGACAAGGGATGGTACGACCGCTACCTCAAGAGCGGAGCCCCCACTCGGTTGGAGCAAATGCGTTTGACTCTGCTGCGAGCGGGAGTCGATGACCTTTCCCACGCGGAGCGGTTGAGCGATGAGTACATGCGCCTTCGGGATCAAGCTCTCGCTCTTTTCCCCGATGCATGGATGGTTTTGGAGCAACTGAGTCCGAAGTATCCCCTGGGTCTGATCACGAACGGGCCAGCCGATATCCAACGCCAAGAGATCGCCACTCTCAATATCGGCGAGTTCTTTCAGAACGTTTTTATTGAAGGGGAGATGGGTGAGGGAAAACCGCACCTCACGGTCTTTCGTCGTGCGGAGAAAGCTGTCGGGCTTCAACCCCATGAGATTCTCTTTGTAGGCAACAGCTACGACCATGACATTGCGCCGGCGATCAACGCTGGATGGCGCACCGCATGGGTTCGTCGCCCCAGTGACGTACCGCCCAGTGCCGATCCCGCTCTACCGGCAAAGCCCAAAGAAATCCAGACGGGTCAGCCACTGCCGGATTTGATTGTCGGCGAATTGTCGGCGCTCTTACCTCTGCTCTTACCCGGTTAATCTGCCGGTTTTTAGAGCAAATGTGTCTCAATTGCCTGTGTTATTGCTTAGACTTGTTCAGTCTTAGGTGGTGTCGCCTAGACATAAATCCTGATTTTTGGAGAGTGAAGGATGTCTACAACCTTCCGTCGCATCGTCGCGGCAAGTACCGTGGTCGCGTTTGGTGCCTTAGCTTCGGCGCAAACGGTATATAGCAACAATCCCACTGGGGATAATTTCACCAACCCTGGCGGTTCTGGGATCACCCAGGCGGTCGGAGCCAGCGGCTGGTATTACACCAACGTTCGAACCGATGGCGTCGCCGGGATCAACACCGACTACGCTCGATCCGGCAACGGTTCCGCGCACCTCTCAACGAGTGGCGCTGGCAACTCCAAAGCCGACGTTGAGTATTACCAGTTCAATACTCCCGGCGCGCCCACTTCGGGTTTTGCCGCCATGGGCACGCTCGGTTCGCTAAGCGGACTCAGCTACGATTGGTATCGAAACAGCAGCAGCGGCGCCGCCGCCCACCTGCACCCGGCACTCCGCGTGTACTTCGATGCGGATGGCAACTTCGCGACAACTACGGACCAGGGCTACCTCGTCTTCGAGCGCGCCTACAACCCGAACACCGCCGCCGTCCCCACCGACGCTTGGATCTCGGACGACGTCTTCAACTGGAATGGCGCTGGCCTGAGCGCCAACGTCTGGATGGTCAACTTCGGCAATAGCAATGGCTCCGTCGAGGAAGTCTATAACCGGACGATTCAGGACTGGATCAACTCGGCCAATCCCAATGGCAACTACCCCTCCCTGAGCGCTCAAACGGCGATCTTCGGAGTGAGTTCCGGCGTGGGATCTGGTTGGGGCAGCTTCGATGGCGCGGTGGACAATATCTCCATCAGCTTCACCGGCGGCATGAGCCACACCTGGAACTTCGAGACTCAGCCCGTTCCCGAGCCCGCCTCTATGGCCGCACTCGGTCTCGGCGCTCTCGCCCTCATCCGCAAGCGACGAAATCGCAAGTCCTAACTTTCGGTTGAGTTAACAAAAAGGCCGCTCCGATCCTTCGAGGCGGCCTTTTGTGATGTTAAGCCAAAGACTTAAGCGAAGGGAAACTGAGGAAGAGGGAAGTTCATGACGTGCACCGCTTCCGACTCATTTGAAACGCTCACTTCCGAAGGGTTGTGCCGAAGAAATCCGAATAACGCGGCCCAACCTAACAGGGTCACCACGATGAACATGCCGAAGGAAAACTTCTGAATGCGCTCCTGCGCCTTATCGGAGATCGTGATTCCCCAGCGAATGCAGAAGTTCCAAATGCCGTAACACAGATGGTAGCTGGCGGTCAACACGCCCAAGGCGTATATGACTAAGAAGATATAGCCGTACTGTGTCAACTTCTCGTGCCAAGCCGCGAACTCAATGACTTTGATGTTGCCGGTCATGTATTTGGCAATCGTCGTTGTCGCGATATGGTAAGCCAGGAACAAGAACAAGAAGATGCCGCTCCAACGTTGGAAGGTGTACATGCGGTTCTGTGACCAACCGTATTTCTTGTTGAAGTAGTTCACTTCGCCTCGATTGGCGATGAAGAGGCCATATACCGCGTGAAAAAGCAGCGGTAACCAGATCGCCACAATCTCCAGGACCAGCAAAAAGTGTTTGGGCAGGGTCTCGAAGAATCCCACGACTCCGTTGAATTTCTCTGGACTATCGAACGCGAAAGAGTTCAGCGTTAGGTGCTGCAGCATATAAAAACCGACCGGAATAATGCCCGTCAGCGAGTGCAGTTTGTGCCAGAAGTAGTTTTCTCGATTGATCGCGAGCGACATAGCTTCTCCAGATGTTACCTAGAGGCGGCGTTTCTTGAGGGGTATTCTCGCTTTTGGAGTTCGCCCCTAGGCTAACGTCGACCATCAGTTGAGGTGAATTCCCACTACCTCAAAGAAGATTTAACAACAAAAAACCATGCCGTACATCGAAGATATCTCCGCCCGCGAAATTCTAGACAGCCGAGGAAATCCCACCCTGGAAGTCGACGTCGTTCTGCAGAGCGGTGCATTTGGCCGCGCCGCCGTTCCGAGCGGCGCCAGCACCGGCCAGTTCGAAGCGGTTGAGCTTCGAGACGGCGACAAGTCCCGCTACCTGGGCAAAGGCGTCTTGAACGCGCTTGAGAATGTCAACGACATCATCGCCCCTGCGCTGCTCGACCACGACTCGAACGACCAGGTCGGAATCGATCGCCTGCTCATCGAACTCGACGGCACCCCGAACAAGGCTAAGCTCGGCGCGAACGCCATCCTCGGCGTCTCGCTCGCCGTCGCTAAAGCCGCCGCGAACAACGCCAAGCTCCCGCTTTTCCGCTACGTTGGTGGCGTCACCGCCAACACCCTGCCGGTTCCGATGATGAACATCTTGAACGGCGGTCAACATGCCGACTCCAACGTGGACTTCCAAGAGTTCATGATTCTGCCCGTTGGCGCGGAATCGTTTTCGGAAGCGCTTCAGATGGGCGCCGAGGTCTTCCACACGCTGAAGGGCGTTCTGAAGGGCAAGGGCCTGAACACTGGCGTGGGTGACGAGGGCGGATTCGCTCCCAACCTGGAATCCCAGGAACTCGCGTTCGACTACATCATCGAAGCCATCCAAAAGGCCGGTTACGAACCGGGTAAGCAGATTTTCCTTGGCATCGATGCCGCCGCAACCGAGTTCTATGAGGGTGGAGTGTACAAGTACAAGGCAGGCGCGGTTCGAGAGCGAACCGGAGCCCAGCAGGTGGACTACCTGGTCAGCCTCGTCGACAAGTATCCGATCATCAGCATTGAAGACGGATGCGACGAAGAGGACTGGGACACCTGGAAGGGCGTCACCGATGCGATCGGCGACCGATGCCAGCTCGTGGGCGACGACCTGTTCGTCACCAACGTGGAGCGACTGTCCCGAGGCATCGCCACCGGCACCGCCAACTCCATCCTCGTCAAGGTCAACCAGATCGGCTCCCTGACCGAGACCCTCGCTGCCGTCGATATGGCCAAGCGCGCGGGCTACACCGCCGTCATGAGCCACCGATCCGGTGAGACCGAAGACACCACCATCGCCGACCTCGCCGTCGCCACCAACTGCGGCCAAATCAAGACAGGCGCCCCCAACCGAACCGACCGCGTTGCCAAGTACAACCAGCTTCTCCGAATTGAAGAGATGCTCGGTTCCAACGCCGTCTACGCCGGCGCCGCCGGTTTCGGCAAACTCGCCTCTCGGTTGAGCTAAACGCTCAGAAACGAAACGCCCTCGGTCTCGGGACCGGGGGCGATTTTTGTTTGGCGACTCGGGATTTGCGATTTGCGATTCGTATTGGGGAAAACAGGACGAGGAGGCCGCCTGTCCGGCCACCGGCCGTGTAATCGGCCATTCATCCAAAGGTGAGCGCGATCTGAACCAGAGCGCCTTGTAAAAAACCAGAGCGCCTACAACGGAAGACCCATCACCCAATCCGCCCTCTGAACCAACAAAGCAACCAATCACCGAGCGCAATGTAGGCGTCAGTCCCCCTGACGTGAGCGTGTTCTGAACCAGAGCGCCCTGTAAAAAAACCAGAGCGCTCACGACGGTAGGACCGTCGCCCACATCACGCTCTGAACAACAAAGCAACCAATCACCGAGCGCAATGTAGGCGTCAGTCCCCCTGACGCGAGCGCGATCTGAACCAGAGCGCCCTGTCAAAATCAGAGCGCGTACGACGGTAGGACCGTCGCCTACATCACGCTCTGTGTTTACAACAAGCCATCAATCTCCGAGCGCAATGTAGGCGTCAGTCCCCCTGACGTGAGCGCGATCTGAACCAGAGCGCCTTATAAAAAACCAGAGCGCTCACGACGGTCGGACCGTCGCCCACATCACGCTCTGTGTTTACAACAAGCCATCAATCACCGAGCGCAATGTAGGCGTCAGTCCTTCTGACGTGAGCGTGTTCTGAAACAGATCGCCCTGCAAAAACCAGAGCACGTACGACGGTAGGACCGTCGCCTGCATAAAGCTCTGTGTTTCCAACAAGCAATCAATCGCCGAGCGCAATGTAGGCGTCAGTCCTTCTGACGTGAGCGTGTTCTGAAACAGAGCGATCTGTCAAAACCAGAGCGCTCACGACGGTAGAACCGTCGTCTACATCACGCTCACAAACCTAAAGGCCCCTGACCACGGTGTCAGGGGCCCTTGCGTTTAGACGCGGACGCCAGAGGCAATCTCGCGCCGCGTATGCCGTCCCTCGGCAATTTCTTCAATGAGCTTGTTGGCAAAAGCCGGAATGTCGTCCGGTTTTCGGCTGGTGACCATGCCTTGATCGGTAACCACCGCCTGATCGGTCCATTCCGCACCCGCGTTGGTCAGATCTGTTTTCAAAGACGGCCAACTGGTGAGACGCTTACCACGGATCGTGTCCGCTTCCGCCAAGAGCCACGGTCCATGGCAGATCGCCCCCACCACTTTGCCCGAGCTCATAAACTCCCGGACAAACTTCACCGCTTTGGGGTCCATGCGCAACGCATCCGGGTTCATGGTTCCGCCCGGGATCACCAGAGCATCAAACTCTTCTGGCTTGGCTTGATCTAATGTCTGATCGACATGAATGCTTCCCGCCCAATTCTTGTCCTTCCAGCCTTGAATGTCTCCATCTTTCTGAGAGATGACGGTCGTCTCCGCTCCCGCTTCTTCCAAGAGTTTCTTAGGCTCCATCAACTCCGATTCTTCGAATCCATTTGTGGCAAGAAACGCCACCTTTTTTCCTGTAATTTGCGTTCCCATGTCTCCCGTTGACTCCATCCTTGCGAATAGGGTTCACCGCCCTTCAAAGGGATCAAGCGTCCGAAAATGATCTCAAAAGTTGTCTAGGCAGCCACAAAGCGCCCGGTCCCCAAAAAACAAATCCGAATCACCAATCGCCAATCCCAAGTCGCCAAAACAAGCACAGATTGGACCCAAACTGTTATGGACCGGTACCGAAGTTCGGGCCATCCCGGTCGGTATACTGGCCCTAAGGGCCGCCAGTATCGGGCGAGCCGGTTTCAACGATGAAACGAGGTCCAACGATTCCAATGTCCGTAATTCCCGCAAGCAAGTCCTACAGCAAGCTCGACTACCTTCGCCTCATGCTCCTGAGCCGCGAGGGGGATCGCCGAGAGGGCATCCTACTTCGCCAGAGCAAGGGCTGGTTCCAAGTGAGCGGTATGGGACACGAGGCGCTGGGCGCCTTTACTTTTGCGCTCACCGAAGACGACTACGTCTTTCCCTACTACCGCGACCGAGCCATCATGCTCGCCCGTGGCCTCACCAACTACGAACTCGCCCTGGCCTACTTCGCCAAGCGAGAGAGCAGTTCGGGCGGACGCCAAATGCCCGGCCACTACAGTAGCCGCGAGCACAACGTTTTCAGTGTCTGTACCCCCACCGGAGGTTCGCTCATTCCCGCCTGTGGCGCGGCATGGAGCATGAAGCTCACCGGAAAGGACTCCGTCGCATTTGCCAGCGTGGGCGATGCGGCCAGCCGACAGGGTGAATTCTACGAAGCCCTCGCCTTTGCCGTCCAAGAGAAGCTCCCGCTGATCATCGCCGTCGAAGATAACAAGTACGGCATCTCCACCCCTACCGAGAAGTTTCTTCCGTTCAATCTCGGCATCATCAACCCGGATCACATCGTCAAGATCGATGGCCGCCAGTCAGACACCGTTTTTGAGGCCGGTCAGACCGCCGTCGCCCGCGCCAAGAGTGGGGAAGGCCCCACGCTCCTCTGGTGCGATATCGACCGCCTCTCCTCCCACACCTCCTCGGACGACCACCGCGTCTACCGAAAGCTGGAGGACATCGAGGAGATGGCCCACCGCGACCCGATCCGATTGCTGAGCGAAGAACTCATCAAGAGCGGAGAACTGACCGAAGCCGACTTCGCCAAGATGCAGGAAGACGTGGTGAAGCAGGTGGACGAGGACTACCTGAAGGCGGAGAAGCAGCAAGACCCCCTCGCCTCCGAGACCCTCTATTTCAACTTCGGTGAAGACGCCCCCGCCGAAGCCCCACCGATCCAAACCGGTCGCCAAACCATGGTCGCCACCATCAACCAGGTCTTCCGAAAGGCGCTGGAAAGCGATCCCAAGATCGTCTTCTTTGGCGAGGATATCGAGGACCCCAAGGGCGGCGTGTTCGGCTTGACCAAGGGCCTGAGCGAGTCGTTCCCGAAGCAAGTCTTCAACTCGCCTCTCGCCGAAGCGACCATCATGGGCGCGGCGGTCGGCATGGCGTCTTACGGCATGAAGCCCGTCTTCGAGCTTCAGTTCATCGACTTCATCGCTCCCGGCTGGAACCAAATCACCGCCAACATGAGCACCCTGCGCTGGCGAACCTTCGACCAGTGGAAGTGTCCGTGCGTGATCTACGCTCCCTACGGCGCTTACCTGCCCGGAGGCTCCCTCTGGCACAGCCAGGCGAACGAGGCGTACCTCGCACACACCCCCGGCCTCAAGGTGGCGATTCCCTCGACTCCCGAAGACGCGGCGGGCCTCTTCTGGACCGCCATCCACGGCGACGATCCTCACTTCATCCTCATTCCGAAGCACATCTTCCGCAAGCAGATGGACGTCTCCTCGGTCGAGCCGGTGCCGTTTGGCAAGGCCAAAGTGGTGAAGGAAGGCTCCGACGTCACCCTGGTCACTTGGGGCAACTGTCTCGAACTTGCCGACGAAGCGGCGACCAAGCTTGCCAGTGAGTGCTCGGTTGAGATCATCGACCTCCGCTCCATTGTCCCCTGCGACTACGAGACCATCACCAAGTCGGTCGAGAAGACCGGTCGCCTGGTGGTCGTTCACGAGGACAACCGCACCGGCGGCTTCGGCCAGACTGTCATCGCCGAGATGACCCGCATCCCCGACCGCTGGAACCTCTTCCTCTCGCCGCCCCAGTTGGTGGCCCGAGAAGACGTTCACATCGGTTACAACCCCATCTACGAATACGCCGCCCTGCCCGATGTGGGCCAGGTGGTAGACGCCATCCGCGTCACCATGGAGTAGGCGTTCTGAAGGAGGGCGTTCCCGAACCCAAACTCCCCCTCACCTTTTGGGAGTTGAATCGGTTCGAGAGCGTCTTCTCCTCTCAGGTCTATGAGGACATCGAAGAGCTAGAAGAAGAGCTCGGCTTTGATGACACAAGGGGCGATGCTTTCCGATGGATTGAGGATGCCGATGGAATCCTGTGGGATATTCGGTGCGACTACTTCTGCTGCCGCTTCCCAACGGTCTTCTTCCTTCGTCAATAGAATGGCTCTTGAACTAAGGACCTTTGATCTTGGTCGTCAGGCCATCGCGGACTAAAATGGGAGTCCCCTGAGGGGACCTACACCTATGAAGCTCGCTCAATTGAAGAAAGGAAAAAGCTTGACGAGCTTCTGGCCAAGCTCGATTCTCGGTCCGCAAGGGACCGAGAAAATACCGCTGATCACATCTGGGACCTTGCCGCCAATGACAAGATGCCCAAATCACTGGCGTTGGTCGCCCTACGTTCCTGCCTTTCGGACAGTAACGAATTCGTTAGGATGGTGGGGGTCGATGCCCTCGCGGAGATTGGAGATTCGACCGATTTCTACCGCGTCCTTCGCCTTTTGGAAGACTCTTCGTGGTTCGTCAGATCGTCCGTGGTTGACGTCCTCCCTCAGCTAAGTCTCAAGAGAGCCATGCGATATCTAAAGACGGCTGCGGTCAAAGATTCTCATTGGGTGGTTCGTCGAAACGCAACGGTAGAAATGGATCGCTACCATCCGACGGAGGTCCAAGACTTCTTGATCGAACGACTGGACAAAGAGAAGGATGAGGACGTGATCATGGGGATCAGCCACACGCTCACCCTCTTCGGCTATGAACCCGCGATTCCGATTTGGATCAAGTTCATCGCCGATCCATTCTTCGTGGAAGTGCGGGATCGTCAAAGGCCTGTTATTGAACGATTTCAAAGAAGGGAGACCGTATCTCCAAACCTACCGGCAAGAAGTCGCCGACGCGGTGGATGAACTGCTCCAGTAAGAGAATCCGGAGTACATCGACGAGATATTCAGCGCCCTCCTGGCCGAGCTTGAGGGACTTACGATTTCCGAGAAAGACGCTGAACGTAATTCGTGATCTCGTCGGGGGCCGCGAAGTGGTCGTTCAATGCGAACCGGATAAAGCCGAATCCGAAGAAGACAAGCGCTCCCACCATCATCCCAACGCTCCAAGCGCGTCCGCCCGTATCGATGCGAAGCTTCTTGGTGTACGCCCACAGGCCCACGAGGGCAACATACGTGAAGCCTAAGTACAGTAACGGCCCCAAGGGATGCGCGTGGAATGCCTCGATGAACCGACCGTGAATCGTGGCCGTCCAACTGGTGGTCAGACCACAGCCGGGGCAAGGGCGATTGAAGAACAAAACGCTAGGACAGGGAGGAAGTCCAAGCTGTTCGTGCGTCCCGTGACCGTGAGGGCTCGGTGAAAGGTAGATTCCGAATGCCGTAATCGCCAGCCAGATTGCAAAGGTGACCAGTTGGCCATTTAGAATTTTCTTATCATCGCAGGGCTCAAGAAACGCCATGCGTCGCCTCCGCCGGAATCACGCATTCGGGTTGCACCATGTGGTCCAGGACTCTTGCCACGCTAAATACGTTACCTCCCGGTTCAAGCAAAGCCACTAGCCGACTTCCGGTTGGGGACTCAAGACCGATCTGCCTTCCTTCCCGAATTTGGTGAACCTGGGTCTCGTCGAGTTGGATCAACGGCATGGGGGGAAGCGCCTCTCGTAGGGAGATCAGCATGTCGGGCGTCGCGTCGGTAAGCGCCGTTGCTTGCCCGTCCGTAAATCGCCCGACACGCGATCGATGAAGTCCCGTCAGGTGCGCGCCCGCCCCTATCGCCTCGCCTAAGTCGTGAGCCAATGATCGGATATACGTCCCGCCGGAACAAAGGATGCGTGCCTCCACAGAATCCTGGGACATTTGGGTGATCTCAAACTGCTCGATGTGAACCCGCCGGGGCTCCCGCTCCAGCGTCTTGCCCTGGCGGGCATAGTGATACAGCGGCTTACCGTCGATCTTCACCGCGCTGTACATGGGCGGTAGCTGCGAGATCAGACCCAAGAACTGCGGCATGACCTCTTGGATCGCCCCGCTCAAATCGTCTGGGACAGGCCCCTCACTGGTGACTTCTCCCTCCTCGTCAAAGGTGGACGTTGCCTTGCCAAAC
This sequence comes from Armatimonadetes bacterium 55-13, assembly GCA_001898035.1. Taxonomy (GTDB): domain Bacteria; phylum Armatimonadota; class Fimbriimonadia; order Fimbriimonadales; family Fimbriimonadaceae; genus 55-13. The sequence goes on along the minus strand of MKRX01000018.1, from coordinate 77,645 downwards.
TTGATTTGGGCCACGTATTCCTTGGGTTCAAGGGGAAGATATTGCAGGAACCGGGTGGCCGGACCCACCGCCACTACCAAAAGGCCGGTCGCCAAGGGGTCGAGGGTTCCGGCATGGCCAACACGCCGCGTGCTAAATTTGCGACGAACGGCGTTGACTACGTCGTGAGAAGTACAACCCTTCTCCTTGTTGATTAGGATGATTCCAAGCAACGTCGTAACTCATCGACAAGCTTTTCGACCGCCTCTTCCACTGGTCCTTCAAAAGTACAGCCTGCCGCATTGCGGTGTCCTCCACCGCCAAAGATTCTTGCCACCGCCGCCACGTCGTAATCCCCTCGCGACCGCACGGAACAACGAATCTTGCCCCGCTTCGGTTCTCGGAAAATCGCCGCGATCTGAACGGTCTCGATGAAGAGCAGTTCGTTGACAAACCCTTCCGTGTCCTCGTCCACCGCGTGGTTGGTTTCAAAGTCTTCGTTTGTCAGCACCGACCAGCAGAGTTGATCGTTGCAGTCCAACTGCATCCGCTCCAGCGTGTAGCCCAGCAGTCGGGCGCTGGAAATCGGCTTGCTCTGGAACACCTGCTCGCTGACGAGGTTGATGTTTCCACCCTGCTCCAAGAGCCACGCCGCCAAACTTAGCGACTCCGGCGTGGTGTTTCGGAACCGGAAGCTGCCGGTGTCCGTCACGATTCCCGTGATGAGACAAGTGGCAATGTCTGACGTCACCTCGGCGCCCAAGAAGTTGAACAGTCGGGCCAAGATGACCGCGGTTGCCGGGGCGGTGGTGTCGACGATCCGAATATCGCCCGGAGCGTCATGCGGAACGTGGTGATCGATGAAAATCGTCTTCTCGCAGTTCGCAAAGAACGACTCGGTGTTGCCCAATCGATCCGGCGAATCCAGATCGACCACGATGCCTAAGTCGTACTTTTCTTCCTTGGGCGTCTGCCGAATGCGGGAAACGCCGGGCAGGAACCGAAGGTTGCGAGGGGGCATGTGGTGGCACAGCACCTCGTTCGGAATTCCCAGGCCATCCAGGTAATGAGAAACCGCGAGCGCGCTCCCAAGAGCGTCTCCGTCAGGATTTAAATGGGTCCCGATGAGCACGGAAGACGCCGACTTCACGGCGCTTACGAACTCGGGGGCGAGCGTTTCGACTATCCCCACACACGGCTCCCTGGTCGTTTGAGCGTCGTCAAAGCGAGGTTAGTTTACTCCCAGATTGCTGGGTTTCAATCGCCAAAGCCTTCCAAGTGGGCCAGCCGCCACTTCCAAGCGTGGTCGATGATCTGTTCAAGGTCGGGATAAGCAGGCTGCCAACCCCAGTCCTGGCGGATGCGCGAACTGTCGGCAATAAGCTTCGGACTATCGCCTGGTCGCCGGGGGCCGTACTCCTTGGGAACCTCTCGCCCGATCACCTTTTCCGTGGTTTCTAAGACCTGTTTCACCGAGAACCCCTCGCCGTTACCCAGGTTGTACTTGCGAGAATCGCCGCCCGCTCGCAGGTGTCGTACCGCCAAAAGGTGAGCCTGCGCCAAGTCCAAGACGTGGATGTAGTCTCGAACGCAGGTGCCATCGGGGGTGTCGTAGTCGGTGCCGAACACCTTCATCGTCGGCCTTCGGCCCAGCGCCGCCAAGAGCGCCACCGGGATCAGGTGCTCTTCCGGCTCGTGGTCCTCGCCTAAAACTCCGTCGGGATCGGCCCCTGCCGCGTTGAAGTAGCGCAGGCACACGCTCTTGAAGCTGTGGGCTACATCGTAGTCGTCCAGCATCTGCTCCACCATCAGCTTGCTGTGGCCGTACGGATTCAGCGGACCCTTCGGGTGCACTTCATCCAGCGGCACGTACTGAGGATTCCCAAAAACCGCCGCCGTGGAGCTGAAGACGAACTTGCCGATGCCCCGCGACTTCATCTCTTCCAGCAGGTTCAAAACGCCCGCCGTGTTGTTGTTGTAATACTTGCCCGGCTCTCGCACGCTCTCGCCCACCGAGATGTAGGCGGCGAAGTGCATGACGAGGTCGATTTCGGGATAGGCGTCGAAGGCGCGCTTCAGATCGTCCGGGTTGCGCAGGTCCCCCTGAACGAAGAGGCTGCTCTGTAGGGCCGTGCGGTGGCCGTTCTCCAAACTATCGAATACAACGTGGGGCTCTTGCTGATCCCGAAGCAGCTTGAGCATGTGTGAGCCGATGTAGCCGGCTCCGCCTACGACCAAAATCATTGCCTCAAAGCCTACCTGCGAACTAGGCGGACTCGAACAGCTTCAGTCTTCGGGCCTGTCCGGACGTTAACAATCCCTCGGGGTCCAACTCCTTCTTCAGAAGCTGGAGAGTCGTCAAATTCTCGCCCAGATAGGCCTGAGCGTGTTCCGGCGTCAGGGTGCCGTCCTTGGCCAAATAGAACCGCCCGCCCGACTCAATCACCATCTCGTTCATCCGCTGGCAGAGCCGCTGCAACCGGGGCCAGGTTTCCTCGGAAACCTTAAAGTCCAGGGCAAAGGAGTAGCCGTCCAGGGAGTGGCTCAGCAAGAACCGGTCCGGCTTGTGCTTCTTCAAGACCCCCAAGAACGGCTCCATCTTCGCCTCCTGCGTCATCTCGATCTGCTTGGCGAACACCCGCTTGGCGGCTTCCTTCGGCACGAAGGTTTGGTACTGAATGAATCCGTCCGGCAGGTAGGCGTTCCGCCAGTTCGGCACGTAGTCCAGCAAGAAGGAGAACGCCACCAGACTCTGGGTGTGCATCTTCCTGTTGCCCACGAACTTGCCGGAGAGGTGCTTGGCCGCGTTCAGCCACTTCATCCCGAATCGGTTGTTCAGCGGCTTCAAGATCCGCCAAACCTGACTCTTCGGCACAACCTTGGCGATCTTCTCCGGTAGGTCCTGGTGGAAGGGAAGCAGGCTCTCTGAATCTTCATCGGGCAAGTGCCACGCCGCGTGGAAAAGCCCCCGCCCCGCGCCCGCCCCACTGCCGAAGCAGTCCACCCAGCTCACCATGTAATCCGCGTTCTCCGCCCGCTTCTCAAACGCCTCGATCTGCGCGTCCCAATTCGGTAGAGATTCCGCGTAAACCTTGAGGTCGCCCGAGTGAACTTTCTTCATCCCCAGCTTGACCCGCGTGATCACGCCAAGCAGGCCCGCGCTGGAGATGGCCGCGTAAAACAACTCCTGATCGGGGGTGAGCGTGCGGACCTTGCCATCGACCGTCATCAGGTCGATCTCCAGCACGTTATCGCCCAGCGTGCCCATCCGGAAGTTGTTCTTCCCATGGATGTTCATCGCCAGCGCACCACCCAAGGTCGGAAACATCGTTCCGCTCACCACCTTCGGCCACCAGCCATGCGGGAGGCCGGTTCGCCAAAGGTCTTCGATGGTGACCCCCGGCTCACACTCCGCGATTCCCGTTTCGGGGTCCCAGGAGAGGAATCGCTTCATCTGGGTGAAGTCCAGGGCGATAGATTCGGCGTCGATCGCCGCATCCCCATAACTCCGCCCCGCGCCCCGCAACACTATGTTCCGCCCCACCTGTCGGGCCAGCGCAAACACCTCGCGCACCTCGTCAAGGGTAGTGGGCTGAAACACGTAGCTGTCGGCACGAAAGCTCATGCCGAATCCCGTGATCTCGCGAATCTTGTCGCCGGGGAGCGCTAGATGTTGAGGCGTCGGAAGATCCATGAGGGAATGTTTCGAATAATGGCGAAGATCACGGCATGCTTCGGAGAGACGTAGTGTTCGCCCGTCTTGGAAGCCTTCTTAATGACAAACGCGGCCACTTGTTCCGGCTCCATCATGCCGGGCATGTCCAACCCGGCGGTCATTTCCGTCTTCACCGGTCCCGGCTTGATCGTCACCACCTTAACCCCCTTACGGTCCAACCGGTTCCGTAAGGCTTCCAGATAGGTATGAAGGGCCGCCTTGCTGGCGTTGTAGACCGGCTGCTTCATGCGCCCGCGGTCCCCCGCCACGCTGCCAATTCCCACCAGCGACCCATGGCCGGTATGCGAGAACCGCTCCGCCGCCTGGTTCAGCCACGCGATCGCCCCCAGCACGTTGGTATCGATCATCGCCTTGTCCTTTTCAAAGGAGTACTCGTCCACTTCCACAATCGGCATCACGCCGCTGGCGTAGACGATCAGATCCAGCCCGCCCACTTGGCCGGTCAAGTCTTGAAACACCTTGGGCACGGAGTCGTAGTCGGTCGCGTCATGCACGCACGGCACGATGAGTTGCGGAAACTCCTTCTCAAGCTCGGCCAAACGCTCACCCCGCCTCGCCACCGCTCCTACGCGGCAACCGGACGCCGCCAACTGGCGAGCGATCTCTCGCCCGATTCCCGAGGAGGCTCCAACGACGATTGCGTGCTTAAACTTGGCCATGAGCAAGAAAGGTTAGCCGGTAACCAGCGGAATACGGAACCCGCTGAGGGCAAGAATCGAAGTGAGAATGAACAAGATTACGCTCATCAGGATGTGAGGGTCCTTATAAAGCAACGTCTCCGGCTCCCCGCCCTCGTTCTTGCTGAACACGATCAGCACGTACCGGGCGATGCCGTAAAACACGAAAAGGGAAGTGAGAATCAGCCCCGGATACTTCCGCGCGGTCGGGCTCTCCAAACTGTAAATCCCGTAACAAATCGCCGCGCCACAGGCAAAGATGCTGACTAGCGCGTCCAGAGCGGGCCGAGTGTAGTCGCTCAGACTCTCCCGCGTCTCGCCGCCATCGCCCATCGTGATGAACTCATTGCGACGCTTCGAGAATCCCAGCATCAACGCAAGCGCGCCCGTGCAGAACAGCAGCCAACCGGAAATCTCGACTCTCAACGCCGCCGCTCCCAACACCGCGCGAAGCACGAATCCCAGCCCAATGCAGAACACGTCCGCTACCGCCACGTTCTTCAGCCAATTGTTGTAAAGCCCCTGGATCACCAGATAAATCGCGATGATCCCCAGCGCCGCTCGCCCAACGTACCAAGCCAAGAGCAGGGAAGAAACGAGGCAAACGATGCCAATGACGACCGCCACCGAAGGCTTGACCAACCCGGCGGCTAACGGCCGTTTGCACTTACGAGGGTGTTTGCGGTCGCGTTCGATGTCCCGCAGGTCGTTGAACACATAGACCGTGGAGCTGGCCAGACACATGGCAATGAACGCCAAGACCGACAGCTGAACCATCGCCACATCTCGGAATGCCCCTACAAACAGCAATGCGGCGAAGACCAAAAGGTTCTTCGTCCACTGTTTGGGTCGGAGGAGCAGAATGTGTGCGATCACTGGATTTTGAAACAAAGACGTTGGCAGGTTAGTTCTAGACTCACGGGAATCTGACGCAATTAGCGGGCCAAGCCCATCCTAAGCGCTCAATCGGACCCAATCCTTTCAGGAAGCGTTAAGAATCGCTTTAGAAACCGATAAACTAGCCGGGTGTGTGGAATTGCAGGCTACGTAGGGCCTAAGCCGGCCGTCGGCATCGTCTTCGACCAACTCAAGCGCCTTGAATATCGTGGTTACGATAGCGCGGGAATCGCAGTGATGGAGAAGGACCAGATCAAGGTCCTGAAGCGAGCCGGAAAACTCAAAGAACTGGGCAGCCTGCTGGAAGAGCACCCGTCAGACGCGCATCTCGCCATCGCCCACTCTCGTTGGGCAACCCACGGCGGACCCACCGACGAGAACGCCCACCCCCACTACGACGCCTACGAACAAATTGCCATCATCCACAACGGCATCATCGAGAACTACCTTGAACTCAAGGAAGAACTTCTTGCCAACGGCCACAAATTCCGCAGCCAAACCGATACCGAAGTCGCCGCCCACATCATCGGCGAGGAATACCAGCGCGCCGATTCTCTGGAAGAAGCGGTCAAGCGCGGCGTGAAGCGACTGCGCGGCGCCTATGCCCTCGTTGTGGTTTCCAAGAAAGAACCCGGCAAGATCGTCGCCGTTCGCAACGCCTCCCCCCTCGTCATCGGCCTGGGCAAGGGCGAGAACATGCTGGCCAGCGATATTCCGGCTCTGCTGCCTTACACCCGAGAAATCATCATCCTGGAAGAGGACACCATCGCGGTCCTGGAAGACGACAAGGTCCGCCTGATGGACGGCGACGGTCGAGAGCTGCCGATCAAGGTCCAGCACGTCGAGTGGGACGTGGCCGCCGCTGAGCGCGGAGGCTACGAGCACTTCATGCTCAAAGAGATCCACGAACAGCCGGAAGTCATCCGCCAGTGCATGGCCGGACGGATCGACGAAGCCGAAGGCATTCGCTTCGAGAGCATCTTTAGCGAGCACGTCTGGAACGAAATCGACCGGGTCAACATCATCGCCTGCGGTACTGCCTACCACGCCGGTCTGATGGGCAAGCACCTGTTCGAGAAAGTTCTCCGCCTCCCCACCGACGTTTACTACTCCAGCGAATTCCGCTACGGCGATCCTGTTCTTTCGCCCAAGTCGCTCGCCATCTTTGTGAGCCAATCGGGAGAGACTGCCGACACCCTGGCCGCCCTCCGACTCTGCAAATCCCGCCGAATCCGAACGCTGGGCATCGTCAACGTTATCGGCTCCAGCATCGCCCGGGAGTGCGACCGCACCATCTTCACCCAAGCCGGTCCCGAGATCAGTGTGGCCAGCACCAAGGCGTACACCGCCCAGGTCCTCGTCCTCACCCTCCTCGCCCTTCACATCGCCCAGGTTCAAGAGGCGCCGGGCATTCGAGTGGAAGAATGGATCGAAGAACTTCTTCGCCTTCCCGAAAAAGCAAAGGCCGCTCTTGATCTGGAATCGGAGGTTAAAGAGGTCGCCGAAGAGTGCAAGAATATGCCCCTTTGTTTCTTCTTGGGACGGGGAGCAGACGCCGCCGTCGCGTTAGAAGCGGCTCTCAAACTCAAGGAGGTTGCCTACGTACCTACCCAAGAGTCCCCGGCCGGAGAGATGAAACACGGCCCCCTCGCGCTGGTCCAACCCGGCGTCGTGTCAGTTTTTGGAGCGACCGACCCCAGTACACTAGATAAAGTCGTCTCAAACATGAAGGAAGTGCAGGCTCGGGGCGGCGCCGTGATCGCAATTACGACTCAGGACGACACTACGATTCAGAAGGCCGCGGATCGTACCTTAAAGGTTCCAAGTACCCCCTTTGAGTTCCTGAATGCGGTTTTATCGATCGTTCCGCTTCAGCTTTTTGCCTATCACGTGGCTCGGTTAAATAATTGTGAAATTGATCAGCCCAGGAACCTGGCCAAGTCTGTAACTGTGGAATAGCTCTATAATAAAGCGAACTGGCACGGGTTATGCTCCGTCTACCAGTTAGGGTTCAGCGAAGAAACTAAACGGATACCGGGACTCGCCCAAGGGAGAGAGCGAGGAATGTGATATCCTCGGGTCGTAAAGGACTGTTTCGGAACGCCGTGGTGACGAGCTTGTCCGCTGCCTATATATTTATTGGAGAGTTGAGATGCAAACGCAGTCTGCGTTCGAATCCGCAGCTATGAAAAGAGCAGAAATTCCGAGAAGGCCCGTTCCGTACCGGGTCTGGAAACGGGGTTTTGACCTCGCAGTTTCGCTAGTCATTCTGGCTGTGCTGTTACCGCTGTTTATCATTCTTGCTTTGTTAGTCAAATTGACGAGCAAGGGTCCGGTTTTCTATGCTTCGACGCGCATCGGTCGGTGCGGTAAGCCGTTCAAATTCCTCAAGTTCCGCACTATGTATCAGGATGCCGATAAACGACTCGGCGAACTGATGACGCAGAACGAAAAGGACGGTCCCATCTTCAAGATGAAGAACGATCCCCGAATTACTCCAATAGGGCGTTTTCTTCGTAAATACAGTCTTGACGAACTCCCTCAACTGATCCATGTGGCCAAAGGCGAGATGAGCATGGTAGGCCCTCGGCCTCCGGTCCCGCGCGAGGTCGAGCAATACGACGAATTCGCGCGCCAAAGGCTTACGGTTAAGCCGGGTATCACTTGCTACTGGCAGATTCAAGGCCGCAGCAATCTTTCCTTCGAAGAATGGATGGAGCTCGATAACAAGTACATCCAGGATATGAGCTTCTGGACGGACGTAAAGATCCTCATTCAAACACCGGCGGCGGTGCTTCGAGGCGAGGGCGCTTACTAGGCTTGCCAGAATTCCCGACCGTCAAGGTAGCCGGTCTGCCCGTGTGGCGAGTCTCCACCGAGGAACTTTGCGATCTGATCGACCAGTGGTCCGCCAAGGGCGAGGGTCATTGGATCGCCACCCTTAACCTCGACTACTATGCCCGAGGCGTAAGAGAACCTCAATTCCTCGAACTGCTTCGGCAAGCGGACGTCTTCACCGCCGACGGCATGCCCATCCTCCGGGCCTGTCAAAAGATCGACTCCCGATTCGAAGGTCTCATGCGCACCACTGGCGCCGACCTGACCCCCATGGTTCTCAAAAAGGTCGATCCCAAGCGCATCGCCGTGGTGGGAGGGGCCGATCCCAAGAAGGCCATCGAGACCGTCGGGAAGAACCCTGCCGACTTCTTTATCTTTGACGGGAAAGTTGAATTGACCGAACCGTGGGCGCAGAGCTTGGCCGATCAGATGAAAGACCGAACCGTGATCTTCGTCGCGCTCGGCTGCCCGAAGCAGGAGCAAATGATCGCCCTGCTTAAACCTCACATGCCGCAAGCGGTGTTTGTCGCCGTCGGGGGCTCGTTTGATATGCTCGCCGGCGTTACCAGCCGTGCTCCTCTCTGGATGCAGAAGGCGGGCATGGAGTGGTTCTACCGGCTCGCCATAGAGCCCAAGCGTCTGTGGAGGCGCTATCTGGTCGAATACCCGCCCGGAGCCCGAGCCCTGAAGCGAGAGACCTTAGACCAGCTCAAGGGTCTCAACGGCGCTTCTCACGGCGGTTAAGAGGCTTCCGCCTTTATACAGGAACCCTTTCACACCCGCCGCCTCGGCTGCCTGAATATCCGTCGGCTTGTCGCCAATCAAAAACGAACGCCTGGGGTCTCCGTCCAAATCGCGCAGCCCCTGAAGCAGCATTCCCGGATTGGGTTTCCGGCACGGGCACTCTTGGCGATAGGGCGGCTTGGCCATGACAGGATGGTGCGGGCAAAAATAGTACGTATCAAGCCGAGCCCCATGCTCCTCCAAGGTCCGCTGAACCCACCTCATGAGGAAGTGAAATTCGTCTTCGGTGTAGTGCCCTCTCCCAATGCCTGATTGATTCGTAACCACCGCCGTCCGAAACCCGTGCTCATTGAGCCAGCGGACCGCTTCGATGGCATCGGGCATCCAGTCAAACTCCTCGGGACGGTACACGTAATCGTGGTCGATATTGAGGACGCCGTCTCGATCAAGGAATGCGATTTGATTCATCAAGCGATCGCCGGCTCAGAAATCTCGCACAGGATGTGACCAATCAAAGCATGCATTTCCTGCACGCGAGGGGTGTGGCTCGAAGGGGCACAGAGGCATACATCGCAAAGCGACTTCATTCTTCCTCCATTTTCACCCCTCATCCCGATGATCTTCAGGCCATAGTCGCGTGCCTTCTCGATCGCCTTCAGAATGTTCGCGCTGTTGCCGCTGGTGGAGTAAGCGATGAAGACGCCACTGATCGGACCGAAGGCCTCGATCTGCCTCGCGAAGATCTCCTCGTAGCCGTAGTCGTTGGCGATCGCCGTCATCGAGGAATCGTTGGTGTTCAGAGCAATGGCCGGAGCCCCTCGTCGTTCCATCAAGAACCGCCCGACAAACTCACCGGCAATGTGAATGGCGTCTGCCGCCGAGCCCCCGTTTCCGGCCAAGAGAATCGTTTTGCCGGCCTTCACGCTTTGGGTGACAAGGTCGGCCGCCTGGGCGATTTGGGGTTTTATAGCATCGAGCTTGGCCAGAACATCTCGATGTTCGACCAAGCACTTTTCAATAATGGAAAGGCTTTCTGCCATCGAATCTAGCTTAGGCGATTCGATGGCAGGAAAGCCATGGACCTACTTGGTGGTCACGATCTCGTAGTAGATCGTAGCCGTGTTGCTGTTCGGATCTCGGGTGGTTACGTCGAAGCTGATCGACTTGCTCGCCCGGGTAAAGGGAACCACGGCGACTCGTCGTCCCGTCAGGTCGATTCGATAGACCCGCATGATGGACGGGTTGGCCACGTTGATCGTTACCTTGGCCGCGCCATCCTTGGCCAAGTGAGGAAGATGTCCCCAATCGGTCATGGTGCTTCTCTCTTGGCCCGTAAACGTTGCCCCGGAGTTTTGAACGTCCGTCAGGTGAGCCAGCAGCATTCGTCGGCTGGAGGTAAGCGGTCGCCGGTCGATCGAACTCAGGTAGATGGTCGCTCGGGACTTGGTGAAGGTTGCCGACAGACAACCGGAACTGAGCGTGCTCCCTTCGCCCCCGATGAGACCCGCCGTGCACGGCGTATTGACCCGCATCGTCAGTCTGTTTAAGTCCGTCAGAACGCTGCCATCGTTCGTGGTGCTGTTTCCATCTCGAATGTAGGCCGTGGGAGAGCTTCCAGACACAACGCTTTGGGCGATGGGGCGAGCCAATACCGACTGTTGAACTGCCGGATGGATGTTGAAGATGGCCGAGTTGGCAACGTTAGCGGGATTTCCGATGACGTAGGGCGTGTCTGAATTCGTCAAGTCGCCTCGCAGGAACATGGCAACCGTTGCGCGCTCTGTAGCCATATTCAGCGGGTCGCCGGTCAAGGAGAAGAGTCCCATGGCGCCCACGGTCAGGGCCCGGCCCATGTTGTCTGCCCATTGGAATCGCCACATGCCGTCCCAGTGTTGAACGACGCCCATCGCGCCGGCCATCAGGCCAAATTCAGCGCGGAATTGGTTCGGTGCCACGCCATCGAACTCGGTAACGGTGAACGGCTTTCCTTGAATTCGCGAGGCGGCGAACCAACCTTCTTCTTTGATCTGGCGAAGCGGGCTGGTAGCGCGCTGTTGAAGCGGCAAGCCAAATCCGGAGCTTGGGTGAGCAAAGTACATGTGGTTGTCCACATAGTCGTAGTCTTGGCGAGCCACGGACAGAACTTTTTCGAATCCTGCATTGACATCGGAGAGCAGAGCCTTGACGCCAAGGGACCGCATCTGACTCGCCATCCAGTTGGAAGTGCTGCGCGAGAGGTTGACGGCGGCTCGGGAACCCGCGTCGGACCAGGGGTCCCAACTGCCACCCACGGCATTGTCCAACAACAGTTTCACGTCGTATCTCAGGCCGGTGTACCACAGAGGAGTGCTCTCGTTCACCAAGCAGATCCAAGCGATGGCAGGGTCTTCCTTCCAGCGCAAACCGGTGTAGGGATTCATGCTGTTGAGCAGGTTAGTGGAATAGGAGAGCCAATTCTGACGAGCCGAGTTGCTGACGAGCAAGAGAGCCTTGTAATCGTTGAATGACGGAACGCCCGAGATCACTTCTCCACTCTTCGGCGAACGCAGGCTGTAGAGGTCGATACTGACGTAGATGCCTCGCTCACGGAGTTTGGCGATCAAATAGTTGATCTGATCCAAACGAGTGGGATTGATCGTCGTGGAGTTCGCCGAGGTGCCCTCCGTCAAGATGTAGTCGATGTGGTGAAGTCGGACCGTGTTGTAGCCCATCTTCGCCAGGTTGTCCGCTAACTGCGTTGCCTCGGTTTTACTGGGGAAGCAAGCGTAGTGCGCCAAGTTCGCTCCGTAGAATCGCTGCGGCTTGCTCGAATCGTTCTGGAAAACAAACTTGCCCGCTGAATTGACGGAGAGCCAACCCTTCGAGCCTGCTGGCTGAGCGAAGGTGTCTCTCCAGTCTAAAGCGGAGCCAGTCTGAACCGACAAAGACTGGGGAAGTTGCACCCAGTTCGACCCTTCATTAACGACCACCGGGCTATCGGGAGTCGTCGTCGTGCTCGTGGAGTACTTGATGGTGACGGCATAGGTGTGGGACGTTCCAGAAGCCCACCCACCCGTGCGCTCGTCAAACCGGAGTTCGAACCCAAATCCGTTGTACCGAGAGTCCTGGATGACGTACCGAACCGTGCCGGGGGCCGTGATGGTGGCCTTAAAGCCATCGGGACGGGTGATGGTGATGGTGCGGGCATTTGCAGATCGCGCGCTGAAGCTCGACAGAAAGTCGGCGTTCAAAACGGTACTGGAAGATCCGTCGGAAAGGGTTGCGCCAGCCCAGAACGACTCGTCGAGGCTAATGTTGACGTGGTCGCTGCTGGAGGTGACGTATCGGCTAGGAGTCGCCTTGAAGGTGAAAGTCGTGCCGCCGCCTGAATTGGCATAGGTTGTGCTCGTGTTTAAAATGCCTGGGTTAAGTTGACCGTCGCGGGCAAAGGTTGACGATCCGTTACCCATTGTCTGCCAAGATGTAATGCGGTTCCAGTTCTCGGCGAACATCCAAACCTGAGCGGTCAGAACGGGTTGGCTTTCATAAAGGGCTTTGACGGTGCCGTCGCTCTGAATAATTGTATTCAGCGACGGCTGCGTTTGAGCCAAAATCGGGATGCTGAGGGACGCCAAGAGGGCTGAACTCGTGACGACGCGGGAGAGTCTCATGCGGTTGTCTTTCCGAACCGTTGAACTCAAAGAGCACGCAAGGATACGGGCTTATTGATGAAGATTTATCGAAAGGCATTGTTTTTGCGTTTCACCCGCAAAATCACCAAAGCCTGGTAATTGTTAGTGGGAAAATTGAGAGAGGAAATTGGTTGAACTGGAGAGCAAATCGTCGTCGTGAATACTGCTGCGGGAAGCGCAAGATTAAGGGTTAGGAGAGGCGAGATTTGAAATATCTGGTTTCAATCTTGGCGCACGAAAAACCTGAGATCGTTATAGATCAAATAAACAACATCTCAAAGTATCTGCCTGATGCTTGGATCGTTCTGCACCTGCATCGCCAGTTCGCCTGGGGACCGCCTCGTAGGTTCCGAGGCTACTCCGATGCGGAGAAAGTTGATTTCACGAAGTACGATCGCGTTTTGGTCAATCCGGTAAGTCATCGAACGGAGTGGGGCAATCTCCATCATGCCCACAACGCCAACTTTCACTACGCGGCCACCCAAATCGATTTTGACTACTTCTTACTGCACAGTAGTTCGGACCTCTTTGTAAGAAAAGGGGCATCGGAATACATCGACCAGTGGGATATGGGGGTATCCATCCTTCCCCCTCAACCGAACTGGGGCGCGCCGATGGTTGCCGAGGCGGATCCGGTCTTTCAGAACATCATGAAGGAGGTCGGGGCAAAGGAGCTATGGACCAGCCAAGTGGAGGGCACTTTCTACCGAAAAGAGGTCTTTGCGGACATGCTCAAGGTCATTGAGAAGTACCACCGGTTCGACCCCAAGCTACCCTACATTCACGAGGAGCTTTACTATCCAACCATTGCATCGGTATTAACCGCTAAACGCGGATTTCCGATCTTGCTCCGTGAAGATAAAACAGATTTACCGAAGTTCGATTCAACGTTGGTCGACAAAATTCGGGCTGGCGATCTGCCCGATCATTTCAAAACGAGATGGAAGCTCGGAAGGGAAGTTACTGCCCAGGTTTGGGAAGGAAAGCAACTCTACGCAATCCGCCCCATTCCCCGCGTACTTGATCACCCCTTGCGCACCTATATTCGTGAGTTAAAGGACTAAATTTAATGGATTCAAAAGACCGATTTAGAATCGTAATCGACGTTGATGGAACGCTCGCCCAGTTCAAAAAGAAGGAAGAGACCTACTCCGACATTCTTCCCAATCAAGAAGTGCTGGATAAGCTCAAAGAATATCGAGAACAAGGCTTTTACATCATCGTATGTTCTGCAAGAAATATGCGAACATACGATAACAATATGGGCCTACTCCAAGCCAATACCCTGCCGGTCCTTTTAGATTGGCTGAAAAAGCACGAAGTGCCGTTTGATGAAGTCCACGTCGGCAAGCCCTGGTGTGGGTTTGAAGGATTTTATGTGGACGATAAGGCAATCCGACCTAATGAATTTACCTCGCTATCTTACGAGGAGATCATGGAGCGGGTCGGGGGAGCGGGAGCCTAGCCGATGAAGCTCTCCGTCATCATCCCCAGCGCCATCCGGGTCAGCCCGGAGATGGAAGTGGACTTCGGCCCCATCCCGCCCGCCCTGGTTCCCATCGGCGGCAAGGTCGTGGCCGAGCGAATCTTCGAGCGCTACGCCAACCAGGAAGTCTCGTTCTACATCGCCATCGAGGACAACGCCGAGTTTGTCGAAGAACATTTCGAGTTCTTCCCGGACCCCCGCGTCCACCTCGTCCGGGTCGGCAAGACCATCAGCATCGGCCACACCCTCGCCAAGATATTCGAACTAAGACCGGAAGCCGCCGAGGGCCCACTCGTGCTGAACTTCGCCGACACCATCGTGGAAGACCTCCCGGATTCCGCCGTAGGGCACGACTTCATCTCCTACGCCTCCACCATCGAATCCCAGCGCTGGACCCTCTTTAAGCAGAAGGACGGCCGGATCACCGAACTCTCGGATAAAGAATTCCAACTCGATCCCACCAGTTGGATGATGCTCCTCGGCGTGTGGGGCTTCGAATCGGGCGCGGCTTACCGAGACGTCCTGCTCTCCAAGTCCCCCGAGGAGAACAAGCACAGCTTCTACGAGGCGATGATCGCCTACTACAACGGCCTCCCCAAGCCTGCCAGCCTCATCGAGTCCAGCAACTACGTGGACTGCGGCCATGCGGACAACTACTATGCGGCTCGTCGAAGGCTCATCAACGCTCGCTTCTTCAATAGTCTCAAGTTCAACGAGATGTCCGGCACCATCCGCAAGACCAGCGGAAACCGGGAAAAGCTGGTGGACGAGATCCACTGGCTCCAGGCCATTCCGAAAGAGCTGAAATCCTGTACTCCCGCCGTCTACGACTACTCGAAGGACCCCCTCGAACCCTTCGTCGAGATGGAATTCTACAGCTACCCTTCGCTGGACGAATCCTTCGTCAGCGCCCGCTTCGACTTCGATGCCTGGGAAAAGCTGTTCGATAAGGTTTTCAGCCTGATCCGGATCGCGGGCAAGTACACCGTCAGCGACCCCGCCCTCACCGATGACCTTCGAGAGATGTATCTGGACAAGACGCTCTCTCGACTAGACGCCATCGACAAAACCGTTCTCGATCAATCGCTCTGGAACGACAAACTCGTGATCGACGGTCAAGAGTGCGCGGGAATCTCCCGAGTTCGCGAAGGGTTAGAAACCGCCTTGAATCGCCGCACCGCCTTCGCCACCAACGAGTTCCAAGTCATCCACGGCGACATGTGCCTGGGCAACATCCTCTACGACGCCAAGCACTGCCTCATCAAACTCATCGATGCCCGCGGTCGATTCGGTCGGTACGACATCTACGGAGACGTCCACTACGACCTCGCCAAGCTGTCCCACAGCATCCTCGGCTACTACGACTTCATCATGTCGGACCGGTTCAAGGTCGAAAAGGATGAGCAAGGCGGCTACGTCCTCCGCTGCAAGACCTCGCCGTACCACGCGACGGTCGGCCAGATCTTCCAGAAGTATCTGCGGCAAGAGGGATTTGATCTGGATCGCGTCCGGTTGATCGAATCGCTCCTCTTCCTCTCCATGGTCCCCCTTCACAAGGATCGACCGGAGCGCCAATTGGCCATGCTCCTGCGCGGACTCGGGCTTTTCCAGGCTCATGCGGGGAACCAATGAAAATCCTTCTCACCATGGCGGGCCTGGGCAGCCGATTCAAAACGGCGGGCTACACCCATGAAAAGTACGCCATCGAATTCCAGGGTCACACCCTCCTCGAATGGTCGCTGGCCAGTTTGCTGAGCTTTCGAGGCTCAGAACTTATCCTGATCACCCGACGATTCGAAGGAATCGAGGAAGAACTTCCCAGAATTGCCAAGAACCTTGGGTTTGCCGAGCCCAAGCTGCAAGTCATCGACTATGTCACTCGTGGGCAAGCTGAAACGGCAGTTCTGGCCGCTCCCTTCTTTGAAGAAGACGATTCCATTCTCATCTTCAACACCGACACCTTCATCGATCCCCGTGAAATGCGTCCGGACCAAATCCGGGGTGCCGGTTGGATTCCCACGTTCGAGGCTCCCGGCGAAAAATGGAGCTTCGTGGATGCCGACGCCGACGGCAGAGCCGTCCGAACCACGGAGAAAGAGCGAATTTCTGACAACTGTAGTGTCGGGGTCTACTACTTCGATTCCTTCTTCTCCTATCGAGATCTGGTCGCTCGCGCGGAAACGGATAAGGAACTCTACGTCGCACCACTTTACAATCAATGGATGGCGGAGGGGCACCCTACTTTCCTCCATCGACTTCCGAAAGAAGCGGTAACGATCTTGGGCACGCCAGAAGATTTAGAGGAGGCGACCTCATTAAGTCGTCCAATTTGGCCCGAAGATTGCATTTAGCGTAAGTTCACGGGCGGTTCCCTTGAACCGAAAGGTAACCTAACAGGAATATCCGTGACGCTTGTCTTACTTAGCGAGCGTCCTATAACGTGTAAGATGAATTGCGCAGTGCGCCAAGGTTGAAACTGAGCTTAGCGAAGAACGCGAACCAATCATGATTAGGCTTCACATCATTCGGACGGTAATTTTTGCCCTTATCGGGTTGGCAATAGGGTTCTTCATCCTATCGCAGAGCCCCAAGATTTATGAAGGGCGAACCCAGCTCGTTTTGGGAAGTCAAACCCCGAACGGACGTTTCTACAGCACGGTGTTGAACCAGGATGTTATGGACATTCTGCAAACCGGTCTTGCGTCCAACCCACAAACGGAAGCCCAAATCCTTCGCGGTGAAGGCGTATTTCGTAATTCCTTGGCAAAAGTCGCGGCCGCTAAAGGTCAGCCTGCGATGTCTTCCCAGTTCGAAGACTACTATCGAATGTACGATGTCCAGAGCTCAACGGACTCCAGCGCCGCGCTGATCAAGGCGCGCGCCTATAGCGCACAAGACGCCGCCGACCTTGCGAACACGATCGCGGAAACGTACAACGAACTGCGTCAGAACAACCAGCGCGCCGCCGTTGCTCGAGCCTTGGAGTATCTCCAAGATCAGATTGTCAAAGCCAAGCAGGATCTGGAAGCCTCGGAAAAGAAATTCAAGGACGCCAAGGTAAAGGTCGGCGCTCCGGATATCACGGCCAAAGTTGTTCGAGACGTCGAGTACGAATCACAACTGAGAGCAAGCCTAGATTCCGCCAAGGCCGAGCTTTCTGGAATCGATGAGCAGATCCGCCAGACTCAGGCTCAAATGGAAGAGCGTCCGAAGACGGAAGCTGGCGATATGTCCGAACAGAAGAGCCAAACGCTCCAACAGCTAGAGAATCAACTCGCGGAGCTGGAGCGAAATCGCACCACCCTTTTGGTTCAGTACTATCCAGACGCTATCCCGGTCAAGAACATCGATGGATCGATCGAATCCGTCAAGAAGCAAATCAAGACCATCAAAGAGTCGGCAAAGTTTGAGAACACGGTTCGAAACAATCGACCGGATACCATTCGTAAATCGCTCGAAGCCAACCTCGCCAACCTTAAAATTCAGAAGGACGGCATGCTTCAGAGAGTCAGTTCCCTCGAAGCGACCCAGCGCCAGCACGAGCAAGTGATCAATTCGTTGCCACAAACCAACATGGAATTGGTCGACTTGGCCCGTGATGTGGACATCTCGGACGCCAACTACAAGCGTCTTAAAGTCCAGTCGGAAGACCTTAAGAACCGAACGGAATCCATCGCCGCCGCCGCTCAAATCGTTGACACGGCGGTTCCGGACGAAAATCCGGTTCTCCCTCGCCCGCCGGTCATCTACGTTGTCTCAATTCTCTGCGGAGCGATCTTTGGCATGCTCGTCAGTTTCGCCATCGAAGCGATGCGCCTGAGAATCTATTCCTCCACGCAACTTCAGGAGATCACCGGATTGCCGGTTGTCGGAGTGGTGCACGACCTTCCCGGTCCTACCGCAAGACGCCTGCTGACGAGCCTGCGAGAACCGACGCCGCTGGTGGCCGAGAGCTATCGATTCCTCGCCTTTGCTGGCACTTCCAAGAAGGCGGAGGGACCGAGAACTATCCTCTTGACCGGCGCCGATGGAAAGGCCGGGTGTTCCACCACCGCGGCTCAGTTCGCCACTGCGCTCGCTCAATCCGGTTCCCGCGTTGCCCTCGTGGACTGCGCGTTGGATGATCCGACGATCACCCGAGTCTTTGGCTTGGAGCAGAAGTCGGGCGTAAGCGATATCCTCAGCCAGACCCAACTTCCTTCTTCCGAATCCACCGTGGGCACGGAAACCAGCACGCCAAACCTTCGCGTCATCGGCGCCGGTACGGAAGGCAAGAACGCGATCAAAGTCGCGCCTACGCAAAATATCAACGGCATGATCGGCGCCTTGGCCAGTTCCTGCGATTTCGTCGTGATTGACACCATGCCGTGTCTTTCCTCCTCAGACGCCGCCCGACTCGTTCCCTACGTTGACGAGGTTTATCTGGTGGTGAGCGCGAAATCGGCCAACATGAGGAATGTGGCGGCGGCCATCGACGTGCTCACGCTTGCAAGCGCGGCCTCGATCAAGTTTGTCATGACCAAAGGAAGCCGTGGAGAAGAGGCCGTTATGAAGCAGGCCAACTTCGCTTCGGCGCGAGGTTAAGCGAAACATGACTTTAGGGCGCGGGATATTCAATCGGACAAAACCCGTGCCCTCCGCTATGCCCGGCCACGGCGCCGAGCGGATGAATCAGGCTCGAAGCTACTTTCGGGCAACCAACCGGCCCTTGGCAATCTGGGGATTTCTTCTCCTTGTGGGTGCCCTTGTCGCTCAACTCTTGCCGCCGGTCATCCGCTCCAATAACGTCTTTAACGGCGGATCCACCATCCTCCTCGGACTTTATTCGCTGATCGGCTTTTTGTTTCTGCGCAATAGCTTTCGAATCACTTTTCCCATCTTCGTACTGGGATTGATTCAAATTTGGAGCGCGGCCACCGTTTTCTTGGGGCCGCCTGTCTTAGCGTTGGATGTGAAGCTCGGGCGAAACATCTGGTGGCCCACCTTCGTGATGATGCCGTACTTGGCGGCGTTTGTCCTCTGCGCCATCGATACACGCTGGCGGTCCAGACTCTTGAATTTCATCCTTGGAGTCGCGCTTGTCTGTGCGGTGGTCGGGCTGATGCAGTTCTTAAAACTGCCCGGCATGGACCGCTTGACCAACCTCTACGTTAACCTGGATGATCTTGCGACGTTTGGCCTGGAATCACGCTCTCACGGCCTTTCCACCCACCCTTATCACCTTTCGGCTCAGTGCATTCTGGGAATGGGAATCGTTGCTTCCAATCTGATGACGCGCAAGCTGAAGACAACAGAAATCCTGATGTACGCGATTCTGTCGTCAGGCTTGATCGTTGCCCAAGCGCGTTCATTTTATATCGCCTGGGCCGTCTTGACGTTGATCACCGTCATCATGATCTACAAGCGAGACAAGGCCCAATTCTTCAAGGTCTGCTCGGTCATGGCGGCGGTCATTGTGCTGCTGGTAGTGATCTTCCCGGAGAAGCTCTCATATGGACTGAGTGGTAAGAACACTATTAACGAGGGCCGCATGTCGCAGTGGATGCGCGCCGACGAACTCTCGGCTGAGTTTCCGATCACGGGAATTGGGCCTAAGGAAACGGTCTTTGGGAGTGGTAAGGACCTTTCGGGTGGTGGTCGCTGGTGGACGCTCTATACGGAAAGTGGCTATCGAATGGCACGCGTGAGTGGTGGGTTCATCGAACTGGGCCTGCTCATTCTACTTGTCCTTTCCTCGCTGTATCTTTCATTCAAAGTGGCGGGAGATTCAGACGCGGATCCGGTCCGGCGTCGGGCCGCCTTTGCGGGGGTTTATTACGTCACCGCGCTTGGAGTTGGCCTATACATCACCAACATCCTCGAGAACGAATTGATGACCTATTACGGCCTAACTCTGGCCGCGCTCATTGCGCCTCAGGTTGCCGAAGTGTGGAAATATCATCGCGATAAAGAGCGGAACTCGCTCCGAAGGCTCGTCGCGGGTCGACGAACCCTTAGCCTCAAAGGCAAGCGCGGAACGGCCTAACTCGTTCGAGCGACCATGAAGTCGCGAATCTTCTTCGCCACCTGCTCCCAGGTGAAGTTCGCTTTGTAGTAGTGGTAGGAAGACTCCGAGAGCGCTTCGTATACCGCCGGATTCTTCATCAGCCTTTCCACCACATCCGCGTACTCCACCGCAGGCGCGTCCTTCTTGAGCAAAACGCCCGTCTTGCCATCGATCACCGCGCTCCCCACGCCCATCACGTCCGGGGCCAGGGAAGGGACGCCAAACGCCGCCGCCTCGCAGTAAACGATGCCAAACGCCTCTGCCTTGGTCGGCAGCAGCAGGAAGTGGGAATTCCGAATCAGATCTTGGAGCTTCTTCTTGCCCTCGGCGGTCTTCTTATCGATAAACCCGATCGCCTC
>MKRX01000018.1:28493-57202 GCA_001898035.1 Armatimonadetes bacterium 55-13 | reverse complement strand
AGCTTGGTCTTGATGCCGCGCTGGTTGAGCAGTTTGGCCGTCTGAAGGGCAATGGAGCCGCCCTTGCGGTCCCAATCCTTACCCAGCCAAAGGAGCCGACACTCGTCGTAACCCCGCGCCTTGATGGAGGCTTGCAGGTTCTCCTCCGTCACGTCGGTTTCCACGTTCGCGCCAAAGGGAATGGAAGCGACCTTCTCGTCCGGTAACCGCCAAATCCGCCGCGCTTCTTTCGCCGCCCAGTCGGAGGTCTCGATGATGCCGGTGCATCGCTTAGAGGCCAATCGCTCCACCAGGCTCACCTGCTGCATGATGTCCGGCGTAAAGTGAGACATCCCGTCATAAAGCGGCTGAATCACCTCAAAGGGCGAGTCCTGGAACATGAAGACGGGAATATCTCCCTTCAAGTAAGCCACCTGGGGGTGCCATACGCAGAACAGCGCATCCGGCTTGAGTTCGGCAATCTTTTCTTCCACCTGCCGCGCCATTCCTTTGGCGGAGGCTTGAGTCAGCCAAAGCGGGTGATCCTTCTTCTGCCGCCAGCTTAAAATGCGCTTGGCGCTATTGATGGGATCTCGGGTGGACTTCAAAGGTCCAATTCGGACCACTTCGGGAAACACGCTTGAGAGTGCTTCGTAGAGATACACAAGGATGCCCGACCAGTTGTTGATGTCGGTGCTATCCAGGGTAGTAACAAGGGCGACGCGGCGTATTTCTCGGGGGGGCAAGGTTAGTCTCTCTACCGGGATTAGGGTTAAGTATGCCCAACTTTTGAATCTGAATGGCAGAATCCGAGCCTGAATATCGGGTAGTTTCCTAGATATGAGGCTCAGGCTTCACCCCGTGTTATGATCGATCCGACCAACACTGCGGTGCTGATGATTGTGTTCAACCGGCCTGAGCAAACGCGTCAGGTATTCGCTCGCGTCCGGGAAGCCAAACCAAAGCGCCTTTATATCGCCGCCGATGGCCCCCGTGCCAACCGCCCCGACGACCAAGTCTCGTGTGCGGAAACCCGCGCCATTTTCGACGAGATCGATTGGCCGTGCGAAGTCAAACGCCTCTTCCGAGACCAAAATCTAGGCTGCAAGACCGCCATCAAAACCTGCCTGGATTGGTATTTCGAGCAAGAAGAAGAAGGCATCGTTTTGGAAGACGACTGCGTCCCCGAACCCACGTTCTTCCAATACTGCGCGGAGATGTTGGACAAGTACCGCCACGATGACCGCATCGCCACCATCGCCGGCACCAACTACCTTTTGGAGTCTCAGCAGTTCGATAGCAGCTACTACTTCACCAAGTACCTGTTCGTCTGGGGCTGGGCGTCTTGGCGACGGGTCTGGAAGGATTACGATTTCGAAATGAAGTCCTGGCCCAAGTTCCGAGACGAGGGACGCCTTCACCGCGTCTTTCCGCACCCGCGCTCGCTCCGCTACTGGACCCACATCTTCAATCTGACCCACAACGGCACGCTGAACGCGTACGACTATCAGTTCTTCTACAGCGCCATGGTGAACAATCGCCTCTCGATTGCTCCCGCTAAGAATCAGATTTCAAACATCGGCTGGGGCATCGGCTCCACCAATACCGCCAACCGAAACCCCGAAATGGGGATGGCCACGTTTCCCATGGAATTCCCGCTTAAGCACCCGACCTTCGTCGTGCCGGATGAGAAGGCCGATGAGTTCACCGAACATCTCATCTTCGCCAAGCCCCTCCACCGCAAGGTCCGAAACCGCCTCCGCCGCATCATCGCCAAAGTGGGTGGCAATTGAAGGTCACCGTCGCCATCTGCACCAGCGGCCGAGACACCCTGGTTCACGCCGTCCGCTCCCTCGCCAAACAGCTCCGCCCCGCCGACGAACTGGTCATCGTCGATCAATCCAAGCGAGGAACCGCTCAGAAGGCCATAGACGACGCGGGATACCCTTTCCCCTACCGAGTCGTGGAAAACAACGAGAGAGGGCTCTCCAAGGCGCGTAACGCCGCCGTCGCCGCCATCACCGAGGGCTGGGTGTTCTTTACCGACGACGACTGCGTCGCCTCGCTGGACCTCGTCGATCAGTTCCACAAGGTCATCGCCGCCTATCCCGACTGCTCGTTCTTCTCCGGCACCTGCGTCCGCCCGCTGGATTACGACCCCGTCACTCAAGACGTCCCCGGCGTCTACGTGGGCAAGCAAGTCCCCATCGACGAAGAGACCGTCATGCTGGACGGCGAATTCATGGGCGCGTGCCTCGCCTTCCGAAAGGACCTGCTGGACAAGGTCGGCAAGTTTGACGAATTCCTTGGCGCAGGCATGGAGTGGCCCGCCGGTGAGGAGTGCGATTACGTCTTCCGGGCCATCTGCGCCGGGTTCAAAGGGCGCACCAACGCCCGCCTGCTGATCTTCCACGAGTACGGCGCCCGCACCCGCCCTGCCGACGATACCGACAACGGACGCATCGGCAATGCGGTGGTCATCTGGAAGATGAAACAGATCGGCGACCCACTCGGCATTAAGATCGCCCAGCGCATCTGCCCTTATGGCCCCAAGAAGGTCATGCTCGCCAAACTCACTTTCGGCGCGAAGTTCCCCGTGGACCTGAAGATGTACAACAAGGTCCAGGAGCTGAATAAGCGCCTGGATCGTGAGTTCAAGGTCGAGAAGGGCGTTCTCGTTAAGAAGTAGTTCGGAACCTTCGCCCGACCAACTTGTAAGCCCTTCGCAACATGTGGGGAAGCAGGTCAGGCGCCTTCACCAAGACGTAAAAGAGCTTCTTGGTGCGGTTGATGCGCCGCTGAATCCACAACTTGTCCTGGTCGCTTCCGTAAAGGTTCTTCAGATCGCGATCCAGCAAATCCTCGATCTGCTCTCGAATAAACGCGTTCGCGTTGGGGAGCCCTTTAATCAAATCGTGGTGCTTGGTTTGAATCGACCTCAGGCTGAGCCACATCGGCAGGAACGAGCGCGAGAGGGAACCCATCCGCCAGCGATAAACGCAGGTGTACTGATCCAACTGCTTAAATCGCGCGCCTTGGCGAGCTAACCGGATCCAGAGATCCCAGTCCTCGCTGCCGCTAATCTCTCCATCAAATCCTCCAAGCTCTCGGACGAGACGTGCCCGAGACAGGGTGGCCAGGTTTGCCAAGCGATTCTGGCGAAACAGTTCAAGGGCGGTATCGCTTCCGATCTCCTCCGCCCGAATTCGGTAGAGGTGATGACCCTCCTCGTCCGCCATGATCCAGTTGGAGTAGATGACGTCGATCGTCTCGTCCTCTTGGAGAGCCGTAACGTATTTCTCGTAACTGTCTTCCAGCAAGAAGTCATCCGAGTCCAAGAAGTGGAGAAATTCGCCGGTAGCCTTGGAGATTCCCAAATTTCTTGCGCTGGAGATCCCGCCATTCTCTTGTTCGAAGTAGCGAATCTTATCGCCATAGCTTAAGGCGATTTCTCGAACCTCATCGGGCGATCCGTCGTTAACGACAACCACCTCAATATCTTGACGACCTTGGTCCAGGACGGAATCGATAGTCTGCCGCATGGTTTGTGCGGTCTTATAACACGGAATAATTACCGAGATAAAAGGAGATGGCATAGGTTGAAGACCTAACGGTAGAGTAACTGCTAATGCAAATGTCCTGACTGACAGGCCATTCTAACCGCGTCAGTGCGAGATTGTATGACCGATGGGATTAATATAGGCAGGAATCTCCAAACCAAGAGCCAAAATTGCACGGGCAACCGCAATAATCGACTGATAAGGCCTATGGAGGCAAAGTAACTACTTGCTGTGGAGCAGTTTGCGGAACGTTCGTCGCATGAAGTGCGGAATTAAGTTGGGATCCTTTTTGCAAAGTTGAAGGACCTTCGTGGTTCGGTTGATTCTCCGGGAAATCCAACTGGCCCCTTCATCTTCCCCGTAGACGTAGCGTAGGTCCCGCGCGAACAACAATTCGATATGATCTCGCTCGATCTTCTTGCGATCCCCTGTACTCTCGATGAGCGCCCGATGATTCGATTGAATAAGTCTCAATGCGCGCCACATCCCCATAAACTGCTTGCTCGCTGAACCTTCGGTTAACCGATAAGTAGCGATTGTTTCACCCAAGTAGTGGAACTTACCGCCCGCCGCCGCCAACCGAATCCACAGATCCCAGTCGGCGCTTCGCGGCATCCCCTCGTCGAAGCCGTTGACTTCTCGAATCTTCGACGTGCGGCACAGTGCCGCCAGGATTCCGAGCCGGTTTCGCTCCAAGAGGGCTTTCAGGGGATTGGCTGAAATGTCTTCCAGCGATCCATAGGGCCGAACGTTGCTCCCGTCATCGTCACAGGCCAAGAAGTCTCCGTAGTGGATATCGGCTTCCGGGTGCGTCTCAATCGCTTGTTCCAGCAAGGTAAGGGTGTTGGGAGCCGTCATATCGTCGGCGTCCAAGAACAAAATCCAATCCCCCTTGGCCATCGGTATCACCCGGTTTCGGGAAGGGCACATGCCTCGGTTCTCTTGCTTGATCAAGATGGGCTTACTGGGGTGCTGTTCCACGATCTGAGCGGTCCGGTCGGAGGAACCATCGTCGATGACGATATGCTCAACTCTGTCGCTGCCGAGTGCCATCACCGAGTCGAGAGTGTCTCCGATCGTTCGCTCAGAGTTATAAGCGGGAGTGATAACGGTCAGAAGGATTTTTTGCTCAGTTTCGGCCATAGGCGGATACCAGTCACGGGCTAACCGTAAATTTGGCGGGGCAGTGAATAGTGAGACAAATGATCTCAACCCCAATAGATTATAGCCGAATATTCTATCCAAAACGGGCTTGTACTAGCGTATAAGCCTGTAGCCGGTTAACTCTTAACGTGAGAGCTTCATTGTCCTCAGAGCTCTTCTGAGTATATGTTTGCGTAAGTGAGGTTGCTTGCGTAGGAGGGGAAGCAGTTTTTTGGCGCGATTGGTACGTCGCTGAAGCCACCGGTAGGTGAGGTCGTTTCCATAGTGTTCCGGCAAGTACCTATCCAGGAAGTGATCGGCGCTCAAAACCACAAAATTTGGATAGCCGGCCCGGGTCATGGCGGCGGCATGCTTTTCATGTAGCCGGGTCAAGCCTCGCCACATTGCTATGAACTGGTTGGAAACAGATCCGGGCACGCGTCGGTAGATGGCGCCGCGCGTCTCGACCCGAGTGAACGTGGCGCCGGCAAGCGCCGCGCGGAGCCAGAGATCCCAATCCTCGCAAGCCTTCATAGAACCATCGAACCCACCTAGCTTGGAAAAGAGAGATTGCCGAATCGCAACCGCCAT
The DNA here is from genome assembly GCA_001898035.1 of Armatimonadetes bacterium 55-13. Lineage (GTDB taxonomy): Bacteria > Armatimonadota > Fimbriimonadia > Fimbriimonadales > Fimbriimonadaceae > 55-13. The sequence goes on along the minus strand of MKRX01000018.1, from coordinate 51,929 downwards.
GATGGGTGCGATGCATTGCTCTTGCAGAATTTCTAAAGGTGAAGACTGAAAGGAATTGGCGGCATAAGAATGAAGCTTTGACCCTGATTCGTCGGCCCAAGTGAAGCCGCCGTACAGAACGTCCGCATCGGGATTCGCGTCCAGGGAACGTTGAAGATCGTTCAAAAATCCTTCATCGTAAAGATCGTCGCTATCGAGAAACAATAGGAATTCGCCCGTCGCCGACGTGGCGCCATGATTCCGGGCGGCATTGACTCCTGAGTTCTCTTGTTTCAAATACTTGATTCGACTCAGGAAGGGCTCAATCGTCTCGTCGGTCGGACCGGGAGAGCCATCGTTCACGACAATGACTTCGCAAGCCGATTCCTGACTGAGTACCGACTGAACACAAGCCGCAAGATACGGTTCGGTTTTGTAAACGGGGATGACGACGGAGAACATAGGGCTATCCGCGTATCACTTCCCGATATAGCTCTTGCGTTCGTTCGGCAATTGCGGACCACTGGAATCGCAAGGCATTCTCGCGGGCCTTTTGGCTCTGGACTTGGTATGCCGTAAGATTGCCCGCCAACCTCCTGAGTTCTGCCACCGTCGCGGGATGATCGTCGATGTCTCGAATATTCTCTTGATTCTCAACGATGTACGAGCGTATCCCCCCTACGTCGTTCGAGAACGTGGGGAGCCCGGTCGACATCGCTTCCAGTACCGCGTTGTTCGCCGTGCAATCGGCCAGGGTAAAGAGTGCGAAGGTCGCCTCTTGATAAATCTGAATCAGCTTCTCGTCAGACACGCCGATGTGATGGGTGACGTTGGGCAGATCGGAAACCGGCTTACCCGCTTCGCGATTCGCGACCACATCGAACCGAATCTCAGGGGCATGCTCTTGGCAATACTGAGCCAACCGAGCCAGCGCCTCGTAGTCTCGCAAGAAGTTGCCCACCATTGCGCAGGTGATCTTTTCGGTCGAAGGCGTTCGCTCAACGAATGAAAACCGGTCCACGTCCACCCCATGTTCAATCACTTCAACCCGCCCTTGGTAACCTAATTCGTCTCTCAAGGGTGCCAATTGGCTGTGTGACATCAAAATCACCGCATCGAACTGCTGAATTTGGTGAGGCTTAAAGGAGACGTGCCAAAGCGAAGGCGGCAGGTGGATGGTCATCACTCGACGCTCGCGCGCTCGCTTTCGGAGGGCACGAAGCAGCCAACTGTGATGCTCGCCATAGAATGCGTGGACCAGAGTCGGACGAAATCCTTTAGACAGGAAATACTTGACTTCGGTCGCTATCTTACGCCGAGTGAATTTCTTGATGAACCGATTGCCCGCCGTTTTGTGTACGAACTTGCTGTACGCCTTGGCAATAGGACCCGAAGGCGGCGTGATGAAGCGGTCATAGGAGATCAATCGAGCGAGCTGACCATATCCAGACCCACTGGCGTGGTGCGGGTAGTCGAGCGTAATTGCGACGATTTGCCACCCGTCAAGACTCATCCAACACCATGGCCCATTTTACTTGTTTGGAGTCGACGGGTACATTTGAGTTCGTGAGCCGGCAAGTTTCAGTTCTTCTCTGCACTCGAAATCGCGCGCCAGACCTCAAGGAAACGCTGGTCTCCTTGGGGCAGGTGCAACCTCCCGAAGGGATCGAAGCGGAAGTCGTGGTGATCGATAACGGTTCCACGGACGAAACCGGCGAAGTAGTGGCGAATGCGAAGATTCCATGGGCCACTTCGGTACGGTGCGTCATTGAGCCAAAGCCCGGCGTCGCCAACGCAAGGAATCGAGCGCTTGCCGAGGCCAAGGGCGAAATCATCGTTTTTGTCGATGACGATATCCGGTTCGAGCCTGAATGGATGACCCATATCCTTGCGCCGTTTGAGAGCGAGAGTGCCGATGCCGTGGCGGGTTCCATTCGCCTGGCCCCCCATCTCCAGAAAGACTGGATGACTCCCAAGCACGAAACCATGTACGCTTCCACGCGCCCTGCCGAGGAGCGGGGAGACGTCTATTTGACGGGAGCGAACATGGCGTTCCGGAAATCTGTGTTAGAAAAAGTCCCCGGATTTGACCCCCGGCTGGGGCCAGGCGCCTTAGGCTTTAGTGAAGAGTCGTTGTTCAGCGATCAGATCAAGGAGGCGGGGTTTAAGATGGTCCGCGCTCCCAAGAGTCTGGTCATTCACCATTTCCGTCCCGATCGCCTGAGCCGGGAAAGTCTCCAAAAGGCAGGTTATTCGCAGGGAAGAAGCTTGGCCTACATCGCCTACCACTGGAAGCATGACGAAACACCGATCTCCGGTCTACAAGCCATGAGGGCTAAATTAGGCTATCTGCGCCGAAGCAAGGCCGAAGCAACCCCGTCCGGGGGCGCTACCCCTTTGGAAATCGACTTCTACACCAGCAAAGGATATGCCGAGCAGCTCAAGGAAGAAATGAAAGGCCCGCGCCGATATGACAAGCGGGGCCTTAAACCTAAATCTGGGTAACCGTGAATTCCGACAGAACCGGTCCGTAGATGGTCTGAGGAATGATGTTGGTTCCCGCATAGGGAAGTACGGACGAGACTTCAAATTGGCAAGAAGGCTCAACCGCGTCGATCAAATCGTCGCCACTCTTGAGATACAGGTACACCTGATACTTGCCCGGCCGTAGCCACAACTTTGGAATGGAGACCTTGACCGTTTGTGTGTCCTGCGCGGGCAGCATTTGGTTATTCCAAGCCGTCTCAAAGTAGGTGATCGTGCCAACATTTTCGGCCCGAATCGCAAAGTTCAGGCTGAAATCTCGGGCCCGGTCCGAGAACTTCTCGATTTGAATCTCAAACTCTTTCGAGTCCGCCGATTCAAAAATCTGCTGGATTGGCTTAGCCCCCGTGATTCTCAAGAGTCCAGTGCCCTTGCGTCCTTCATGATCGGAGAGGTCGATCGTGTCGTTCTCCATCATGTTCACATACTGATCGACGATTTCATCGACCGGACCGAACCCCTTCATCTGACCCCGTTGCAGCATCAGCGCGCTCTTGCAGAGAGTCTTCACGGAGTGCATGTTGTGGCTTACAAACAGGATCGTTTTGCCGCCCTTGGCCACATCCTGCATCTTGCCCATACACTTGCGTTGGAAGTCGGAGTCGCCTACCGCCAGCACTTCGTCCACAATCATCACCTCGGGATCGAGGTGCGCGGCCACCGAGAACGCGAGCCGGACATACATGCCACTGCTGTATCGTTTGACCGGGGTATCTAGGAACTGCTCAACGCCCGAGAAGTCGACGATTTCATCGAACCGTCGCTCAATCTCAAACGACTTCATTCCGAGAATGGCGCCGTTCAAGTAGATGTTCTCTCGTCCGGTCAACTCGGGATGAAACCCGGTTCCCACTTCCAGCAAGCTGCCCACCCGGCCACGGACCACGATTTCTCCGGTAGTCGGAGCCGTGATTCGACTCAGAACCTTCAAAAGGGTGGACTTGCCAGCGCCGTTTCGACCGACAATTCCGACCACGTCCCCCTTGGGAATATCGAAATTGATGTCTTTAAGCGCCCAAAACGTTTCCTTCTGAACTCGCTTGAGCGGATTCTTCAGCTTGGAAACGATGGATTCACCCAGCGTCGTAGCTCGCTCGTTGTGAACGATGTTGTAGCTCTTGGATACGCCTCGGGCGGAAACCGCGATATCGCTAGATGACATCCGCGAACCTCCTTTCGACCTTTCCGAACATCAGCGCTCCAACCACGAACATGACGACGCACACCACCACGCTGTAGGCAACGGAGGACGCCGAAATCGTGCCCTGACCCAGGAGCGACCAACGGAATCCTTCAAATATCCCCGACAACGGGTTAATCGACATCAAGGGCTGCAGCTTGGCCGGAACGCTGGACCAAGAGTAGGCGATGGGCGAAATGTACATCAGCAAGTTCAAGAACACCGGCACGATGTATTGCACGTCGCGGTAGGTCACCATCAAGGCGCTGGTGTAGAGTCCCAGTCCCACCGAACCGAGCAGAATCACCAAGATCCAAACGGGGAACAGAAGGAACTGCCACGTGAAATGAAGTCCGAAAACCGGAACCATGATCACGAACAGGACAAACGCCACCGCAAAGTCGACCAGGCTCGAAAACACCGCCGAAATCGGCACGATAACCTTGGGAAAATAAACCTTGGAGACTAAGGCGCTGTTCTGCACCAACGAGGTCGAAGCCTTATTGAGCGTATTGCTGAAAATATTCCAGCCCAGAGTCCCCGCCAACGCAAAGAGGAAGTAGGGAACGCCCGGCGGAGCCTTCAGCCCGGCGATCTGTCCAAAGACCACCGAGAAGATGCCCGCGGTGATGATGGGTTGAAAGACGACCCAAAGAACACCAAGGGCCGTCTGTCGATATCGAAGCTTTATGTCGCGCTTGCCTAGCGCCATCAATAGGTCGCGAAAAGCCAGAATCTGACGGAAATTCAGCACTTCCCATTTGGAGATGGGCCGAATCACCGTTACGATTTCGTGCTGGGTACTCATAGGCTAAACGGAACCGATGGTAAAGAACTCGAACCCGGCCCGTTCTGCTTTGGCGCGATCGTAAATCCGTCGTCCATCGAACAAAACTTTCTGCTTCATTCCTTGGCCCAGACGCTCCAGGTCGAGCTGCTTGAACTCATTCCATTCGGTCACCACGATCAAAGCATCGGCATCTTTGGACAGTTCGTAAACGTTGCTGACATATTCAATATTCGGATATTGCTGGCGAACGTTCTCTTCCGCCACCATGTCGTACGCCACGATCGAGCCGCCCTTCGCCAAAACCTCGCCGATGATCACCAGCGACTTCGCATCGCGAATGTCGTCGGTGTTGGCCTTAAACGCTAGGCCCATCAGCGCGATCTTCTTTCCGGCGAATCCGCCCAATCGCTTCTCAAGTCGGCCCAGGAAGTGATGCGTCTGGTCCTCGTTGATTTGGATAACTTCCTTCAAGAGACCAAAGTCGTAACCCAGGTCTTCTGAAACCTTCACCATGCCTTGAACATCTTTCGGGAAGCAGCTTCCGCCCCATCCCAGACCCGCGTTCAAGAACTGGTTGCCAATCCGTTTGTCGCTTCCAATGCCCGCCGCCACATCGGCGACGTTCGCACTGCACAGTTCACAGACTCGGCTCATGGCGTTGATAAAGGAGATCTTCATCGCCAAGAACGAGTTCGCGCCGTACTTGATCAACTCCGCCGAGTTCAGATCGGTCACGATCATCGGGGCTTGGAGCGTGGCATAAAGCTCAACCAATCGAACCGCCGCGTCTCGGCGCTTCGCGCCAATGACGATTCGGTCGGGGTGAAGCGTGTCGTGAATCGCCGAACCCTCTCGCAAGAACTCAGGGTTGCTCACTACGTCAAAGAGGGAAGAATCGACCCCGTGCGAGAGAATGATGTTTTCCACCATGTCGCCCGAGCCCACTGGGACCGTCGACTTATTGACGATCACGGTGTATTTCTTAATGTGTTTCGCGATTTCATTGGCTACCGCTCGCACCGCCGTTAGGTCGGGAGTCCCATCCTCTGCGGGGGGAGTGCCCACCGCAATGAAGACGACTTCGCTTGCTTCGGTTGCTTCTTGGATCGAGTTGGAGATCTTCAAAAAGCCATCTTTGAGGCCCTGTTTCAGCATCTCCTCAATTCCCGGTTCGTAAATCGGGGGAATGCCTTGCTTGAGTTTCTCTACCTTTTCTTGGTCTTTATCGACGCAAATAACGTCGTTTCCAAGCTGAGCCAATACAACGCCGGTGACGAGACCGACATAGCCGGTTCCTATTACTGCTACTTTCATGGGACTTCAGCGGCGAGGCTACATCGCTCAGCGCCAAGTACAGATTGTGCCACACTCGTGCCAATTGATAGGAACCTGCAAAGATCGTGACACGAACCTGTAAAGATGATAGGAAGTAGATCCTTCCTTCGCCATTGGTATCATTTTTGTCAGCGTTGTCGAGCGAACTCTTTACGTAATTTAATTGTTACGGGGGTGAGGTGGCCCTCTTGAATTCACATCAGATCGAAATGGATGCAACCTTAGAAACGCCGACCGCGACGGAAAAACCAATGGAACCGTCGAAGAAAATCGATTGGGCGCAGGTCGCTCGAACGATGGTTCAGTCGACCTATTTTTGGCCGACCTTGATTCTCGCCGTCGGACTGACCGTCGTCTTCTGGCCCCTGTTCGTCAGTCTCTATCCTCTGTGGACGAGTAAGGACGGATACTACACGCACGGCTTCCTGGTACCGCTTATTTCGGGGTACCTCGTGTACCGCGCTTGGCCCAAGCTCAAGAACATTGAGATTAAGCCGAGTACATGGGCCATCGTGCCTATCATTCCTCTCTACTGGTTCGCGTATGCGGCCCGTATGGCGGAATTGAACTCGGTTCTTTCGCTCACATTTATCGTGACGCTGGTCTTCTCGGTCGCCTTTATCTTCGGTTGGAGATGGACCTGGAAGCTTTTGCCCGCCATCCTCTTCCTCATCTTTGCCCTGCCCATGTGGAGCGCCATCGTGAACAACTACACGAACCCGCTCCAGCTTTACAGCACATCGGCCGCGTACAAGATGCTTCAGATCTTCTATGAACCGCTGAAGACCAACTCCACCACCATATTCGTCGGCCACTACTGGCTGGACGTCGGCGTGCCCTGTAGCGGCCTGAAGCTGGTCATCGCCATCACCGCGTTCACCTGCTTCTTCATGCTCATCGGCGGACTCAAGTGGTGGGCCAATCTGGTGATGGTTGCCGCCATCCTCCCGCTCTGTCTCTTCATCAACGGCCTCCGCATCGCCATGATCGGCGCGGTGGGCGAAGCTTACGGAGAGCAGGCTGGCCACACGTTCCACGACTACAGCGGATACATCACCCTCATTGTCTGCTTCTTCATTCTGTTTAAACTCGCGAAGGTGCTCGGATGGAAAGACTAAAGAAACAAATCATCATCCTCGCTGCCGTTTTCGGACTGGCGGCCGTCGCGTTCCTCATCCTGCCGAGCAAACCCCCGGTCACCGTGGACGAGCAGTGGATGAAAGACCACGCGCCGGACGTAGTGGATGGCTTCCGGTTCATTCCGGACTCCGACGATCCCAAGATCAGCTACAAGATGGACGCGCAGACCTACGAGATGCTGAACCCCTTCGGCATCGTCGCCCGCACCTACCGAAAGGATCAGCGTCAGTTCGACGTGGTTCTCATTGCCGGAAACGACAAGGAGAACTTCCACGATCCCCACGTCTGCTTCAACGCCCAAGGCTGGACGTTTGAGAAGGACAACGTGATCCAGATTCCCACCAAGACCCGGGGAACGGTCGATGCCACCCTCGCCGTCATCTCAAACCAGGGCAAGCGCAGCATCGCGCTCTTCTTCTATCGCGGACCCAAGGGCTTCTATCCCAGCACGCCCAACCTCGGCCTCGCGATGATCAAGGGCCCGCTGATGGGCGATTTCAAGACCGACGCCGTCTTCTACCGATTCATGGCCCAGCACGAGGGCGCCAACGAACAAGACCTCATCAAGTTCGCCGGCGACTTCCTGGATGCCGCCAAGCCGGTTAGCGACGGTTACTTCTAAGCGAGAGCTTTCCTCGGAACGTCAAGGCGTAAGTCCCCGCCTTGACGTTCTTGAACGTTTGGACCGTCCCCTTCGCGTCCGGCCACGTCACTTCCAGACTCTTCACCGAGTCCGCCGCGCCGATCCCTAGATCCACCGCAAAATCCATCTGCTTGGCCGCGTGCCCGCCCACGCCCACCAACTGCCGCAAGACCTTGGTTCCATCGGCCAACTCCGCCCGAACCACCGCCCCCAGCGCATCCCGAGAGACGCCCTTGCCGTCCCCCTTCAGCCGAAGCACGATCGCGTGCTTGCCCATGGCCATCCGGTTCACAAACAGCCGCATCGTCGGCGTTCGCCCGTTGATCTGCTGCGCGTTCAGCCGGTTAAAGGTCTGACCCACCACCAAATCCGGCGCGCCGTCCCCATCCACGTCGCCCAAACTCACCTGCTGCGAGCCGTCGTGGGACGCCGCGAATGCGTCCGTCACTTCCTCAAACCCCTTGCCCGGGTTCTGCCGATAGATCCGCAGATGCTGATCCGGATAGTCGCCCGAGGACAGAATCAGATCCAGCCACCCGTCCCCATCCATATCCGCGAGTTGCGCAAACAAGTCGCCTTGATTCCAAGAGGTCGTCACCGGGTTCGGGATGCGGTCTACCGCGTACCCTTCGCGAGTCTTGAACGCCCCGTCCGCCCCCTGGAAGACCAGCCGGGAGAGATCCGAAGAGCCCCCCGCCCACGCGTGGACGATGGTCGAAAGGAACACATCGAACCGCCCATCGTTGTCCACGTCCCCAATCGAGGCGTCGAAGTTGTTCCCGTTCGATCGGAACGGCTTCTCCGGCGCAGAAGGGAACTGCGGGTGGGTCTTGGCGTACTCCACCAGCCAATCGGGATAGGCGCCGTTCCGGTTCTCATCCCCGTCCAGCCCCAGCTTCGGCCCCCGGTCCTCCCACTTTCCATCGGAAGTCTGCGCCCACAGCCGGTTCCATCGCCGACCGTAGCTCAGCGAGAGAATGGAGGACTGTTTGCCGTCCAAACTCAAGATCATCCCGCCATAACTGGGCCGACCGCCCGCGTCCTTCACGTCGTCAAACGGAATGCCCGCGTCCGGGAGCGAGATCGTCTTCCACCCCGTCTTGCCCTCGCTCAGCAGAAGATCGCCGGGGTAACCCTCGTAATTCTGCTTGTAGGAGTTCGCAAAGAAAATATCCAGCCGCCCATCCCGGTTCACGTCTCCCAACGACATCGAGATCGTTGGCCGGGGCGGCACAGGCAAGGGAGTAGCGGTTTCGGCAAACGTGCCGTCCCCATTCCCCTTCTGCCACCGCGTCCGCATGCCGTGATCCTTGAACGTCTTGTCGTCCGGCATCACGTTCTCGGAGAAGATCGCATCCAACTTCCCATCGTTATCCAGATCGGCAAACGCCGCCATCGTGCTGACTTGCGGCTTGGGCAGATGCGTCTTTTCCGGCGCGACTTCGCTAAACCGGCGACCAATCGGCGACTTGGCATCCGCCACGTTCAGAAACACCCGATGCCGATCCACCAACAAATCCGGCCAGCCATCGCGATTCAGGTCGGCAAAGCAGACACGAGCCACCGTTTCCGGTACCACGTCCTTGCCCAACCCCACGGCATCGGTAACGTCCACCATGCCGGGAGCGAGGGGCGAAAAGAGGGGAAGAAGAGACCAAACGGGAGGTAGCACCCCTCAATCTTAACGAACTCCCCGCCCAGGTTCAACCTAGACGTTGAAATACGACCGGTACCATTCCACAAACTTCGGCAACCCGACCTCGATCGGCGTCGAAGGCGAATACCCCGTCGCCGCCTCCAGTCGAGACACATCCGCGTACGTTTCCAACACGTCCCCCGGCTGAAGCGGCATCATGTTCAGAATCGCCTTCGTTCCCAGCGCATCTTCCAAGACCTCGATGAACCGAGACAACTCCACGCTCTGGTGATTGCCGATGTTGTAAATCCGGTACGGCGCGGAACTGGAGCTGGCGTCGGGCTGGGTGGCGTCCCAATCGGGATTCGGCGTCGCCGGAGTCTTCCGCGCCGCCACCACGCCCGAGACGATATCGTCCACGTACGTAAAATCGCGCCGCATCTGGCCGTGGTTGTAAACGTCGATCGGCTTGCCCGCCAAGATCGACTGGGTGAACTTGAACGTCGCCATATCCGGCCGTCCCCACGGCCCGTAGACGGTGAAGAACCGGAGCCCGGTGGTGGGCAGGCCGAAGAGGTGACTGTAACTGTGCGCCATCAACTCGTTCGACTTCTTGGTCGCCGCATAAAGGCTAATCGGGTGATCCACGCTATCGTCCTCAGAAAACGGCATCTTCCGATTCATGCCGTAAACCGAACTGGACGACGCATACACGAAGTGCCCAAGCGAGTGCTGCCGCGCCAATTCCAAAAGGTTGGCCGTTCCGACCAAGTTGCTCTGGATGTAAGTCGAGGGATGGTCGATGGAGTACCGTACTCCCGCCTGCGCTCCCAAATGGATCGCCCCCTGAAACGAATGAGCCTTGAAAATCTCCTCCAGGACATTTGCTTCCGACAGATCGACCTTGAGAAACCAAAATCCTTCCCGACCATCAAGTTGGGCAATGCGATCTCGTTTAAGCTGAACGGAATAGTAGTCGTTGAGGTTATCGATCCCGACCACCTGGAACCCTTCATCCAGAAGTCGTTTTGTGACGTGGAATCCGATAAAACCAGCGGCGCCGGTGACGAGAATTTTTGAGGGAGACAGTAAAGACATTCGGCTTGGGTGCCCGCAAGTATACTTGCGCGTCGAAGGAGTGGTTATGGCGTTGAGAGGCGTGGAATTTAAGTCGTTACGGCGACACGAGGACGCTCGTGGCTGGCTGGTGGAACTCTATCGGGACGATGAACTGCCCGAGGGCTTCCATCCTACCATGGGCTACTTCAGCAGCACCAAGCCCGGCGTGGCCCGCGGTCCCCACGAACACGTGGACCAAACCGACGGCTTCATCTTCTTCGATGGCGAGTACGAACTGCACCTCTGGGAGAACCGCGAGGGCGAGCCCGAACACTACGAAATCTTCAAAGTAGGGAAGGAGAACCCCGTCTTCGTCACCGTCCCCCCCGGCGTCGTTCACGCCTACCGGAACGTTGGAACCTCGGATGCGTTTGTAATTAACGTGCCAGATCGACTTTATGCCGGATGGGGCAAGAAAGAGCCCGTCGACGAAATTCGTCACGAGAACGACGAGAACTCGAGGTTCAAACTATGACCGTCCTGGTCACCGGCGGCGCGGGCTTCATCGGCTCCGCCTTCGTCCGCCAGGCCCTGAAAGACCTCCCTGAGGCCCGGATCGTCATCCTGGACGCCCTGACCTACGCGGGGAACCTGAGCACGCTGGAAAACGAACTGAAGAATCCCCGCGTCCAGTTCTATCCCGGCAAGATCCAAGACCCCACCGTGGTGGAAGGCATCCTCAAGGCCGAAGGCGTGACCCACCTAGTCAACTTCGCCGCCGAGAGCCACAATGACCGCGCCATGCTAGAGGTCGGCAGCTTCATCCAGACCGACGTGTACGGCGTCTACACGCTCCTGGAAGCCGCCCGAAAGTTCAAACTGGAGCGTCTGCTCCATGTCAGCACGGACGAGGTCTACGGCAGCATCGATACAGGCCACTTCACCGAAGCCAGCCCCATCGAGCCGAACACCCCCTACTCCGCCAGCAAGGCGGGCGGGGAACTCCAGATCCGCGCCGCCATCAAGGCCCACGGCACCCCCGCCCTCATCACCCGAGGCGGCAACACCTACGGCCCCTATCACTTTCCCGAGAAGCTCATCCCCTTCTTCATCGTCCGACTCATCGACGGCAAGAAGGTCCCCGTCTACGGCGACGGCTCCCAAGTCCGCGAGTGGATCCACTGCGACGACCACGCCGGCGGCATCCTCCACGTCCTCCAGCACGGCCAGATCGGTGAGGCGTACAACGTGGGCGATAAGAACGAGCGCACCAACATGGAGGTCGTGAAGATCCTCCTGGAAGAAACCGGTCGCGACCAGAACTTCATCAAGTCCATCCCCGACCCCCGCCGGGGCGCGCATGACAAGCGGTACTCCATGACCACCGACAAACTGGAAGCGCTCGGCTGGAAGCCCAAGAAACCGTTTGAAGAAAGCCTGCGCGAGACCGTTCGCTGGTACAAGTCCAACGAGTCCTGGTGGCGCCCCCTGGTCCAAACCGAGGACTACCAACGATTCATCCGCGCCTTCTACGGACCGGCGCTGGGAGAAGATCTATGAAAGCCCTGATCCTTGCCGGTGGCACCGGCTCTCGCCTCCGCCCCATCACCTACTCCATGGCCAAGCAGCTGGTCCCCGTGGCCAATAAGCCGGTCATCGAGTACGGCATCGAATCCATCGCGGAAGCGGGCATCAAGGATTTCGGCATCATCGTCGGCGATACCGGCCCCGCCGTGGAAAAGGCGGTGGGCGACGGCAGCCGCTGGGGCATCAACATCACCTACATCCCCCAAGACGCCCCCCTGGGCCTGGCCCACGCCGTCAAAACCGCGCAGCCGTTCCTGGGCGATGACGACTTCATCATGTACCTGGGCGATAACCTCATCAAGTCCAGCGTCGTCACCCTCGTCACCGAATTTCAGGCTTACCGCCCCGCCGCCACCATCCTCCTGACCCCCGTCCCCAACCCGTCCGATTTCGGCGTGGCCGAGTTAGAGAATGACCGTGTGGCCCGTCTGGAAGAAAAGCCGAAGAACCCCCGCTCGAACCTCGCACTCGTCGGCGTTTACCTCTTCGACCGAAGAATCCACGACTCCATCGCCGTCCTCAAACCCAGCCCCCGAGGTGAGTACGAGATCACCGACGCCATCCAAGGCCTCATCGATACCAAGCTCGACGTCCGCAGCCACATCGTGGAAGGCTGGTGGAAAGACACCGGCACCGTCGATGCGATGCTAGAAGCCAACCGCCTGATCCTGGAAGACATCTACGCCCGGAACGAAGGGGAAGTAGACGCCGCCTCCAAGATCGAAGGCCGCGTCAAAATCGGCGCTGGCGCCGTCATCAAGAACAGCATCGTCCGCGGCCCCGCCGTCATCGGCGCGAACTGCCGCATCGAAAACAGCTTCGTCGGCCCCTTCACCGCCCTCGCCGAAAATACGACCCTCACCGGCACCGAGATCGAGAACTCCATCGTCATGGGCGACTGCACCATCGAACACACCCCCTCCCGCCTCGCCAACTGCCTCATCGGCCGCGGCGCATCCATCAAACGAGAACAAGGCATGCCCAAAACCATGCAGTTGGTATTAGGCGATTCCAGCAGCGTCGTTATGCCGTAAAGCGGGATTGGCGATTCGCGACTCGCGATTCGTATTTCCCCCTCTGCTGCCAATCCCGAATCACGAATCGCAAGCAAGAGCTTTATGTCTCCGCCGCTTGCGGTGGAGGCGAACCCGCCGAGCGCTTCCAATCCCAGACCGCAACGCCCCACCACAACCCTTCACATGCCGACCCGAAGGGTGCAGTCGTCGGTCAAGCCCGACGCATCTGCCCGACAATCACTAGGACTTCATCGATTGTTAAAGAATCTTTTAAAAAACGTTATATTTTAGCAGATTTGGCTACTTGTGAGGTTCTCGTTAAATAGTTAACAAGGACATTATGGACTAGTTTTTCAACAAAAACTATATTTGGAGTAAATTGATTCTGTGTCCAGGTCCGTTTGCCGATTTGTAGCTTGCTGAAATAAGGCATTTCGGCCCAATGTTGTGTTGACGAAATCGTTGGGGGGAGTGGTTCTCCTGCGTGAAGTAGTCTACTTCTTGCGTCATATAAATTCCCTATAATCTTTTCGAGATCGTCGCGAACGATTGGATTTACTGTTTTGTTAGGTTTGTTAATATCTAGGAAGTCATTACTAATATATTTGAGAATGAATTTTACGAATTTTCGTTTGATGGCTCCTTTCTTCCACAACCTTTTTCTTATCTCAATTCTAACAGATTCTTCCTCAATTTTCTGCATTAAACTCTCGGTCTGGGAATCAAATAGCATCTCAGTTTCATCTTCAAACTCACTTTCCAGGAAAACCTCTACCGCTGAAATAAAGGAGACAAAGGCAAATTCTGTTTGATCTTCGATTTGTGTCAATGCTAACGAGTAAAATCGACAAGCTAACATGAAAGGGAGTTTTCTGTTGGGCGGTAGATGAATTGCAAGTGTGATGGCCTTGTGGGCTGTTTCCAGGTTCTCTGAATCGTTATATAGTTCAGGATGAACCACTTTCTTCCAATTTGACCGAAATGGATTTTCATTTTGACGGACTATCCCCTTTAACTTGAACCGTCTTCTCATGCATAGAGAACACAGTGCCAATATCTCATCTTCAGAGCCACCTCCGTGATAATAGCCGGACTTGCTGGCATTTTTAACTTCGAAGTTATCAGATGAATATGTCGAATGTCTTATGTAGAGACTTCGCTCTTCTTTTCTAGCGTAATCTCCATAATCAAAAAGACCGAGGCGAAAGTGGTCAAATTCAAGTGCGCCGGAAACTTTGCAATCAATGATGACTTCTGATTCAATCAAATCACTGTGTGTGCCATTGTTAACTCGGCGTATTTCACGTTCAAATAGAAACTCAGTTTGATCTTTGTTATTTCTCATTCCCATCATTGGTTGCTGAGTTAATTATATTACTTTTTTGGATTTTGCACACTTTCTCAATCGCCAACCCCGAATCACGAATCGCAAGCTTAATGCCTCTCCCGCTTGGGGGATGCGTCACGGAGACAATTGCCCTGTGGGTGACCTATGATTGTTAGGCTATGGAGCTAGACGGGGCGGTCTTGGGACCAACAGAGCTGCCTACCACCACTGTGGGAGAGCAGCTTTCGGCTGTCGAGTGGAACCTCACCTCATATTATTAGGCAACAAACTCGCATCCAAACTCCATGACGCATCCCCCTTGCGGTGGAGGCGATCCCTCCGAGTGCCTCAACACCTTTCCGCCCGTTGCCATTTCCCAATTCCCATTTCCCGCGTTAACATATCCCCATGCCAAACGTTGGTGATCGAGTCTTGGCCCAATGGCCGCAGGAAAAGAACTGGTGGTACCCCGGCGTCATCGTCACCGAGGGTGGGGGAATGTGTGAGGTTCAGTTCGACGACGGCGACCGCGCGACCCTCAAAACCGACCAAGCCCGCCCCCTCGCCATCTCCATCGGCGACCGCGTCTACTGTCGCTGGAAAGGCGGAGGCGCCTACTACCCAGGAAAGATCGCCAACGTCGTCGGCGCCGCCATCTGGGTCGATTACGACGACGGCGACCATGAAGTCACGTCGATCGGCCTCATTCGGGTCAATGTCAACGAACAATAGTCAAATTGGCAAGGGATGGCGGCGGAGGCGATCCCATTGAGTTCTCGGGCCCCGAGTCCATCCCCAGGGTAACCTCATTCTTGAACTATTAGTGCGATCACTAGGCTTGGTCGGTCTAGCGCAAAGATAGCCTGGTTTTGGGGGTGGATTCCCCCAGAGAAAGGAAATGAATGGAGCCTTTCTTGAGAAGTGCCAGGATCCATTCGACTGAGAAATCCCGACCTAGGGATTATATTTCGTCAGACCAGCCGCAGCGGCCCCGACAGATGGTGAAAAAAGGTGAAATTCCTCGCGCGCACGCGCGGGGGGCGAAAGACTAGTGCCCTCTTGCTTTTTTAAGGCCTAAAATCCTGCTCTTTTACTAAATAGAAGAGAACGGGAGGGGGAAGGTATTGTCCAGAAGGGCTTCCGGACCATTAACGTTTGAACCTGAATCGCTCGACGACCGCTCGCGCTCTGACCCCAAAAACGCCTCAGTTTGCGCCTCGAATTTCAGTGGACCTACCCCCCTTTGCACTGTTCCAAATCGTTGTCGTCCAGTGCCCTCTTTCAATTCGTAGAATAGATTGACTTTGGAAGAAGTGAAAGATAGGATAGGAACGGTTTGTCTCCACTTCTCACCGCGATGGTTGTCAGGGATGTCCCTGAGCTTCAGCTCGTGAGGCCCATTGAGTTGACCGCGTCAAGGCTCGCTCCTAAGTGAGCTCCCCCGCTTTCTGTTCTTCACGCGCCTTCAATGCCGCCAACCCAATCGGCGGCGCAATCCCCACGTCTCGCATCAGCAAATAGGCCTCCATGGAGAGTTCTTGTCGAGATCCCCAGCCCTGGGCGGTTTTATCCCCTTCGCGATACACGATAATCGTCTGCTTGGTCGTCCCCAACTTGAATTCGCCCAGGTCCCAAATGTGCTCCTTCCCATCTCGGCTCGCCATCTCCTCTAGGAAGTTTGTGGGCAGGGGGAGTTTGGGGGTGATATAGGTTGGTTTGGGCTTCGCATTACGGTTAAGCAAGCGAATCCAAAACGCTTCGTCCAAATAAAGCAGCACGATCGTGATCGATCCCGTCAATCGAATGTCGTGTCGGTAATTCACAACGAAATGATAACAAAAAATGTAGACATAGTTCTACATAATTTAAGTCCCTCGGAATCTAACCGGGAATTTCAAACTAAAATGAGAGACCGAAAATGCTCCACGCCCTCTTTCTCGCCCCCATCCCGTTGGAACCTCAAGTCATCCGATATGCCTTTCCGCCGGGAGTTCACCGAACCTACGACATCAAAGTAGGGTTCGATGGCTACCTCCCCCTCCTCGGCGGCCAGATCGCCAAGGCGGAACTGGAGATGGAAGTGGATGTGGTGGGCGGACCGACCGACGACAAGGGCTACCAAACTGCCACCAGCGAGATCAAAAACCTCAAACTCACCATGAACGGCGCGCAGATGCCCTTCGGCGCCAGCAATATCCAAACCTATTTCCCCAAGACCACCATCAGCCTCACGCCGGAAGGGAAGATGGTCAAAACCGACGCCCCCAAGAACACCTTCCCGTTCCGCCTCCCGGGGCTAGACCCCCAGCGCTTCCCGGACATCACCTATCTCCCGCTGGAGTTTCCCGAAACCGGGATCGAGCTAGAAAAAGCGTGGACCTTCAAAAAGAAGTTCGGCCCGGGAGAGTTGGAGTACACCGTCACCCCCACCGCCATTGAGGAAAAGAAAGCCGACCTCAAAATCGCCCTCGCCCAAAAAGAAACCACCTACGAAGACGCCCAAACCGGCCCCCTGGATGACGAAAAAGGCGCCGCCTATAAACTAGAAACCACCCTCACCGGCGAAGGAACCGGCCGCTTCGACCGAACCCTCAACCTCGTCACCGAATACAAAGGCGCCTTCCAAACCCAGACTCAAGTGACGGACCTGGAGACAAAGAAGGTGACGGAGCGAAAACTAACAATCAGAGTACTTGCTGCACTGAAGTCGGATATCTAGTAAGCCTTGGGTTATGTTTCGTGAATTTTATAGTATGTAAACGTAATTTTATATGACAATTGTATATTGATTATTGAAGCGACACGCTTCATGGAGAAAATTACTATGCAAGTCTCTACTAGTCCTCAAAGGACTTCTGGCCGAATTTGGGCTCGTGCCGTTGCTGGCTCCGCGTTGCTCGGCCTAGCTGGAGTCGTTCTAGCTGCCTATACATATTCGGAGGTGCTGGGGGGCAGCATCGATACCGACGGTGCCTCGGTGAGTGCCGACGGAACCCGAGTCGCTTGGCGAGAGTTCGGTTCGGGAGGCACTTCTTCGATCAAGGTTCGATATGGAGGAACCACCTACACAGTAAGTGGTTCTTTAGATAACGTTGGTCGACCTCGAATCAGTCGCGACGGTCTTTACGTCGCTTTTTACGGAGCCACTGGTTCGGGGAGTAGCAGGTTTCCCTACGGGGTGAAAATCGGAAACAGTCCGGTCCAATTGGGTGTGTTCCATGGTGGCGATACCCCCCCTGCAGTAAGCGATGATCTGGGCAACGGAACCGCTCGCTATTGCTTCTACGATACCTATAACGTGCCTTCCCGTATTCCACTCGGCCCTCCGGAATACACTTCGCTTGTCGTCGAAGATGCAGGAACGTCGTCAGGAAGCAAGACGCCAATAACTTGGTACAGCAATCATCTAATCGCTGGCACAGAACCTGCCATTACGACTGACGGTGAGACTGTCTTCTTCACTTCCAGCGACGAGATTCGAGTGAGCGAATACTCCTCACTGACGGGCTGGACCGTGTCATCGGATATTGTCAGTAGTGGCTCAAGCGGTCCGTCTAATGGTGATTCGCGCGACGCTTCTTGCAGCGCGGACGGTCGTTATGTGGCTTTCGCTTCCCAAGGATCGAACCTCGACTCTGGGGACGCTGGCGGGAACTTTGATGTCTTTGTTCGAGATCGTACTGCCGCCACACTTACTCGAGCCTATACAGGGAGCGGTGGATCCACGGGAATTGGTGGTTGGGATGCTGAAGGAATCGAAATTTCCTCTGACGGCTCCTATGTTGCGTTCTTCAGCGGAAGCACTGACATCCTTGATCTTGAATTCTGCGACACGATGCAGGAATACATAGAAGAGACCGTCTTTGTCTCCGATTGGGCAAACCAATCGGTTGAGGCAGTCTCATTCATGCCAGACGGCGAGGGAGATCCAGCATGTTTCCTAAATGGGACGTTTCCTTCGATCAGCCAAGATGCCGACCACATCGGGTTCCAGTCCGATACCCCAGGCATCGTATCTGGGGACAATGACGGTTACAAACACGCCCTTCACAAATACGATCACACCTAGAATAAACGCAATTGGGCGGCCGAAAGAGCCGCCCAATTGCTTACTGCGATTGCTGAATGTTACTTCCCGAGCGTCTCTCCAAACCACTTGATGACGTCCGCCATCTTTGCGACGACGACTGCGCCGTCATGCCCCAATCCCGGCACGGTGATAAAGTCGTGCTTAACTCCCGCTTTGGCAAGGGCCGCGTCCATCACCTGCGACTGCTGAATCGGCACAAGCATGTCCTTATCGCCGTGGATCAAAAGGGTCGGTGGAAACTTCGACGTGACATACGTGATCGGCGAAAGAGTCTTTGCAATCTGAGTTCGCTCGTCCGCCGTAGCGTCTTTCTTAACCCCAAACGCAGGCATAAAAATCTGAAGCACCGGCGAGTCGTATGGCTGATAATCCGGCTTGCCCCAGTTCATGAAATCCGTCGGCGGGAAGAATGCCA
Source organism: Armatimonadetes bacterium 55-13 (assembly GCA_001898035.1). Lineage (GTDB taxonomy): Bacteria > Armatimonadota > Fimbriimonadia > Fimbriimonadales > Fimbriimonadaceae > 55-13. Next base: position 33,188 of record MKRX01000018.1, on the reverse strand, counting down.
CCACCGACTGAACCTCGCTTCCCACGCGCTCCACCGGGTCCTTCGCCTCGGGATTTCCCGCCACCGGCGTCCCTCCCAGCATCAGCGAAAGGTGCCCGCCCGCACTGCCGCCGGTCACCCCGATCCGATTCGGATCGATCCCATATTTCTTGGCATCCGCCCGGATCACGCGCACCGCCCGCCTAAGCTGAACAACGATCTCGGGAATCGTGTACTTGGGCTGAGATCCATGAACAACCTCGAACACGGTATAGCCAAGGTCCGTAAGCGGCTTGGCGAACGCCGGGTTGATGCTGTCGTGAGAAGAGAACCAGCCGCCGCTCACGATGAAAATGACCGCCGCGCCCGTAGGCTTCGCGGGCTTGAAAACGTCGAAAGTGAAGGCGCTGCCCGCCTGCTTCAGATAGATCACGTCCTGAATGCGCTCTTGGGCAAAACCCAGCGAACTGAGGAGCAGGACGACAAGAACGAGGCATCGGCGCATCATGGTGATCGGAGTATAACCCGCCCGGACTGCCCAACCACCCCCTCGCGAAGTGGTAAAACATCGTGTGGATCATCAGACCGTTTACGTCGTCGACTTCGGCGGCCAGTACACCCAGCTCATCGTCCGACGTGTCCGTGAATTCGGCGTGTACTCCGAAATGATCGCTTGGCCAGACGCCGCCGCCAAGATTCGTGAGAACAAGCCGTCCGCCGTCATCCTGAGCGGAGGCCCTCGATCCACCCTTGAAGAAGGCGCGCCCGACCTCGATTTCTCCGTGCTGGAAGGCATCCCCACCCTTGGCATCTGCTACGGCATGCAGCTCATGGCCCACCGCCTGGGCGGAAAAGTAGAGGCGGCGGGCCATAAGGAATACGGTCACCGAACCTATAAGCCCGTGGCCGACGGCTCCATCGTGGATGCGCTCACGTCCTACCAAGTCTGGATGAGCCACGGCGACCAGGTCCTGGAAGCCCCCACCGGTTTCATCACCACCGCCAGCACCGATTCCTGCCCCATCGCCGCGTTCGAGAACGACGCCAAGCACATCTACGGCGTCCAGTTCCACCCCGAAGTCAGCCACACTCCGGACGGCAAGACCATCCTCCGCCGGTTCCTCTTCGAGAAAGCCAACCTCAAGGCCGACTGGACCAGCCAAACCTTTATCGATGAGCAAGTCGCCCTCATCCGCGAGACCGTCGGGGACAAGAAAGTCCTCTGCGCCGTCTCCGGCGGCGTCGATTCCTCCGTCATGGCCGCCCTCCTCATCCGCGCCATCGGCGATCGCGCCGTCTGCGTCTTCGTGGACCACGGTCTGATGCGAAAGAACGAAGCCGAGCAGGTCATCGAAACCTTCCGCGGTCACTTCCACGCCAACCTCAAAGCCTTCGACGAGAAGGACCGGTTCTTCGGCAAGCTCAAAGGCGTCACCGAGCCCGAAAAGAAGCGAAAGACCATCGGTGAGCAGTTCGTCTGCGTCTTCGAGGACCACGCTAAGGAACTCCAAGACTGCGACTTCCTCGCCCAAGGTACCCTCTACCCGGACGTCATCGAATCCGGCTCCCCCACCGCCGCCAAGATCAAGACCCACCACAACGTAGGCGGCCTCCCCGACTGGATGAACATGAAACTCATCGAGCCCCTACGCTGGCTGTTTAAAGACGAGGTGAGGGAAGTGGGCCGCATGTTGGGCCTGCCGGACGAGATGGTGGACCGAGAGCCATTCCCCGGCCCCGGCCTCGGCGTCCGCATCCTGGGCGAAGTCACCCCGGAGCGGGTCAAGATGGTCCAAGACGCCGACTACATTTTCCGGTCCGTGCTGAAGGAGCGAGGGCTGAACAAGGGCATCTGGCAATCCTACGCCGCCCTCCTAGACGTCCGCAGCGTTGGCGTCATGGGAGACGAGCGCACCTACGAGCATCCCATCGTTCTGCGAGCGGTGGAGAGCGAAGACGCCATGACCGCCCGCGCCGTCGCCATCCCCTTCGACGCCCTCGAACACATCGCCAATCGGATCGTAAATGAAGTGAACGGCGTGAATCGAGTGTTCTACGATCTCACCAGCAAGCCCCCGGCTACCATCGAACTTGAATAGGTCGTAAGATAGAGAATTAGTCATCGAATCGCGTTCTCCGTACGTCTCTACGGAGAACGCCTAGAGATCATGCTGTCCGCCGTTCCCCTTCTGATCCTCCTCATTGGAGGCCCCACCGCGCCCGATGCGGATATCAAAGAGATTGAGGCCACCTCTAAAGTGCCCCTGATCTTTGAGCGAGACGGCGACATCGATGTCGAAACATGGGGTGGCGATTACACGATTCCCGTCGTCAAACCTCTCGGCCCGCATGAGATTGACCGGGCCCGCCGACTCCTCGCCAAAGCCACCGCCAAGTACCCCGCAGGATTTCTCAAGAAACGCCTGAAACGCATCTACGTCTGCGCCTCGCTGAGCGTGGATGGATTCGAATACGGCGCCACCTATGACGACCGCACGCTCTACATCGTGGATGGCGGCATCTCCGAGGGCTTCGACGACCGGTTCCTGGAGCAGAGCTTCCACCACGAACTCTCCAGCGTCCTCATGCATGAAAACGAATCCATCTTTCCCGAAGACGCTTGGGTGGCCACCAACCCCAAGACCTTCGTTTACAAGGGCTACGATGCCGTCTACAACGATAAAAAGAGCGAGATCGACTGGGAAGAACAACGCCCCGCCTGGCTCAGGATGGGCTTCGTCAAACGCTACTCGCTGACCAGCGTGGAGGAAGACCTCAATACCGTCGCCGAGAGCATGTTCGCCGGCGGAACCGGCTTCTGGAAACAAGCCGACCAAAACCCCCGCCTCCTCAAAAAGACCCGCGTCGCCATCTCTTTCTACAAACTCCTGAACCCCTGGTTCACCGAATCTCGCTTCCGGTCGTTCAAAGGCTAATGGATGAAGTACCTCCGCTCGTTGGTAAAGGGCGAATACGGAGTCATTGGCTGGGCGTGCCTGTTCGTAGCGATCGTGACGCTCGTGTTCTTGCTTAGCATTGCGGCGAGTAGCGGCGGAGAAGTCGTTCTCATCTTCGTGGTCCAACCGGTACTCATCTTCTTGACTGCCTTCGTGATTGCGTTCTTGGCGGTCGCTTGGCACGAGGTGGGTCACCTATTGGCGGGCCGTTGCATGGGTTTTCAAATCGTGAGCCTACGAATCGGTCCTCTCCAATGGATCCGTCAATGGGATGACAGCTTGAGGTTCAACTTTTGTCGCAAGACATCTTGGATATCCGGATACACCGGAGTGAATCAACCGAAGTCGGATCGAAGGATCCTCCGTTATACGGTCTTTGTCCTTGGAGGGCCGATTGCTAGCCTGATTTTATTTGTCGCCGCTTGCATACTCTTGCCCCCGACCACGGACAGACATTTCCTGGACCCTCTGATGAATATTGCCAAGGTCAGTTGCGGTGCAATTCTCGCGCTCTGTCTCGTCCCTTACCGGGAGAAAGGGATCGATAGCGACGCCCTGTCGTTGTCCTTGCTTCTGAAACCGTTACATCGCGAACTTGTTGTGCGGAATCAGATACATATCAATGAATGGATGGCCGGAATGGCCTGCAAGGATTGGGATGCTGAGAACTTGAGAAGATTGCTTGAGGTAGCTCCCGCAAAGTCGGACCATCCATTATTGCTACACGACCTGGGCCTGGCTCTCGGATATCGTGGCGAGACGGAAGACGGTTTGAGATACCTCGATGAGGCGATGACGCTCATTGAGCCGCCCAGTAAGATGTTTGACATCAAGGAGAAGGCGATCTCCTTGGATGTAGCGTTTGCCCGGGTGACCTGGGGCAACGACCTTGCCGGGGCAGAATCTGCGCTGGAGTACTCCCGCCAGTTCACGGTGCCGGTCCTCTACGGAACCCTCCGCGCCGAAGCTGCCATCGCCTTGGCGAAAGGTCAGAACGAGCTTTGTATCGAGAAAGCCGAGGCGGCCATCGCGGAACTCAAAGCCACGATCAAGACCTTCCGCCCCACCCACGACGCCGCCCTCGCTGAAATGACCGCCCTCATCGAGCGAGCCCAATCCGGGGCCGTACCGCAAAGAACTAGCGATTTTCAAGTCAAATAACCCATGCCACATGCGGTGGCAAAACATGCGTCATGTAGCTGCGGGCGGGGTCCCGCGCAACAGGGTGGTAATCACCGGTGAACGACCGCATTCACCACAAACCACAGACCGCAAGCCGGTAACTACCGAGCGCCACAAAACGCGGGACCCCTCCCGCGGCTACAACCCTAAAGGGTTAGGGAAGAATCGCCATGCCTCCCCCCACTTGCGGTGGAGGCGAACCCACAGAGCGCCCCCTGCCCGCCACCTAACGAAGGCAAACCAACCCCGAAGGGGGTAGCCGAAGGTTCCATGCCTTCGCCTGAGCGATTTTACAAGCAGAGCGCTCCGCTCTCCATACACCCACCGACGGGGGGCGTCGCCTACATCACGCTCCGAACCAACAGAGCGCCTATAAAAACCGAGCGCAATGTAGCCGTCAGTCCCCCTGACGCGAGCGCGATCTGAACCAGAGCGCCCTGTAAAGACCAGAGCCCTCACGACTGTAGGACCGTCGCCTACATCACGCTCTGAACCAACAGAGTGCCTATAAAAACCGAGCGCGATGTAGCCGTCAGTCCCCCTGACGTGAGCGTGTTCTGTTTCAGAGTGCCCTGTA
>MKRX01000018.1:21039-28172 GCA_001898035.1 Armatimonadetes bacterium 55-13 | reverse complement strand
AAACCGAGCGCGATGTAGCCGTCAGTCCCCCTGACGTGAGCGTGTTCTGTTTCAGAGCGTGTCTTCTCGGCACACTTTCGCTACGCATTGGCGGAACTGGTGATTCGCGATTGGCGATTCTAATTGACTATTTCCGGCCACCGACAGGCGCCGATTTGAATCACAGAGCGCCCTGGTTACCCACACGTCGCCTACGTCCCAAGAGCGTGTTTGTATTGCACGCCACCCTGCCCCCTGTCCCCTGCCAACTGTCCATGGGACCTATGCGACAACGCCCTCCCTGTGGGTATAATCCCTGGTTCGAGGCCCCGAAAGACCTACTATGCTGCCTTCCCCCGATATCCTCAGCGAATTCCCACAAGGAAAGTTTGTTCTCTCCAACTTGGCCGCTAAGCGGGCCAAACAGCTGCGCGAGGGAGCGCCCCCACTCGTTCAAATCGAGTCCAATCACCCCTTGACCATCGCCCTTGCCGAAATCGCGGCGGGCAAGATCAAGCCGGTGATGCCGACTGCTCAAGACCTGGCATTCGAAGTTGCCGAAGGCGCTCTGCTTATCGACGACTCCATGCCCGCCGAACTCGGTCTGCTTCTCCCCGCTCTCGACGAGACGGAAGCCGCCTTCATCGGTGAAGATGAAGAAGAGCACGACGACACCGATTCTGATGAACTGAGCCTCTCCGACCTTGCCGAAGACGAGGAAGAAGAAGTCGTCGCCGATGCGGACAGCGATACCCTCAGCCTCAGCGACATCGCCGACGAAGAGACTGCTCAGGAAGAGCCCGAGTCCGACGAAGAATAACGCATGTCCCAGCGCGATCCCTACGAGGTGCTAGGCGTGCCGAGGGATGCCTCGGCCGACGAAATCAAGACCGCTTACCGGCGGCTTGCCCGCAAGTTTCACCCGGACGTCAATCCGGGTGACAACGAGGCGGAAGAGAAGTTCAAAGAGATCGGCTCTGCCTACGGCATCCTGTCCGACACCGAAAAGCGCGCCCGCTTTGACCGCTTCGGTTCCACTGACGACCAGCCCCAAGATCCGTTCTTCGGCGGCCAAGGTGGCGGCGGCCTTCACGATATCTTCGAGATGTTCTTCGGCGGCATGGCCGGTGGCCAAGCCCGTCGCCAGCGCATGGGTCGCGACGGCGGCGATATCGAAGTCCAAGTCGAGCTTACTCTCCAAGAAGTCATCGAAGGCGTCCAAAAAGAAGTCACCGTCGATCGCATGACCGAGTGCTCCGCCTGCGGCGGCAACGGCGGCGAAAACGGCGCTCCTCCCACCGCGTGTCCCACCTGTAAAGGCGCGGGCGTGGTTTCCCGAGTTCAAGACACCATCATCGGCCGAATGCAGACCTCGGTCGAATGCCCGACCTGCCGAGGTCGCGGCTGGACCATCACCGACCCCTGCAAGAAGTGCAACGGCCAAGGCGTCACCCAAGAGGTCGCCCGAGTCCTCGTCACCATTCCCGCCGGAGTGGAGAACGGAAACGCCATGCAGATCCCCGGCCAGGGCCATGACGGCATGGCGGGCGGCTCCCCCGGAAACCTCTACGTCCACATCCGCATTAAGCAGGACAAGAGTTTCCAGCGAGACGGCCAAACCCTCTTCACCGTTCTGGAAGCCACCTTCGCGCAAGCCGCGATGGGGCACACCGTGGAAATCGCCGGAGTGGCCGAAACGCACGAAATCGGCATCCCCGCTGGAACCCAACCGGGGACGCGCCTGCAAATCAAAGGCGGCGGACTCCCCCCGCTTCATGGCGGACGCCGAGGCGATCTCATCGTCCAGGTCAACGTCAAGGTCCCGACCAAGCTGAGCGACGCCCAAGTCAAACTCCTCAAGGAGTTCGCTGAAGTCAGTGGAGAAGACGAGCCGCGTGGAGAGTCCAAAGGACTGCTGGGCGGGCTCTTCGGGAAGAAGAAATGAGCTGGATAGAAGTCAAAGCCATCTTCGCAGAAGCCCCTGAAGACTGGTCCCCCTATATCGACGTCTTTGGCAATCACGGTTGCGAAAACACCCTGCAAACCGACAAGCCGCCCACCCTCAGCGCCGCCGTCGTCGACGTGGATGGAGCCGAGGCCGTGGTCGAAGCCCTCACTGCCGACCTTCTGGCCATGGGCGTCACCGAAGTCGAATCCCGATCCCTGGTGGAAGAGAACTGGGAAGAGAACTGGAAGCAGTTCTTCAAACCCCGCCGCGTCGGTCAACGCTTCGTCGTTCGCCCCACCTGGGAGACCATCGAATCCAACCCCGGCGATCTCGAGATCGTCCTCGATCCCGGCCAAGCGTTCGGCACCGGGGACCACCCCACCACCCGCATGTGCCTGGAACTCCTGGAAGATGTGGTGAAAGAGGGAAGCACCGTGGCCGATATCGGCTGCGGCAGCGGAATCCTCTCGGTGGGAGCCTGCAAACTCGGCGCGAGCGAAGTCGTAGCCGTGGATATCGAACCCCTCTCGGTCGAGGTCGCCAAAGAGAACGCCGAGCTGAACGGAGTCCACTTCCAAGCCATCGCCGGACTGGGCGCCACCGTCCTTCCCGAGGGCGCAACCTATGACGTGGTGGTGTCCAACATCATCTCCGCCACCCTCATCGCCATCGCGTTCGATATCGCCGCCATCGTCAAACCCGGCGGAGCCTGGATCGTCTCCGGCATCATCGAGCAGAACTGGCCCGATGTCCTGGAAGCCGCCGAAAAAGCCGGATTCACCCTCGTCCGACACCTTGCCGAAGGCGACTGGGTCGGCGCTTCGCTCCATAAGGCAGAATAATTCCATGGGAAAGGTACCGCTCAGGGCGCTCCCCCGGGTCTTCGTCCCCGGCGCGGTGACGACCGAAGAACTGATCGAACTCCCCCAGGAGGAGATCGATAAGCTCCGCAAGGTCCTGCGCCTTTCCGGCGGAGCCCAAATCGCCGTTCTCCCCAACGATGGCTCCATCATCCGCTGCGAGTTCACCGGTCGAGACGCCAAACCCCTGGAAGTCCTGAACCCGAACGTCGAAGCCGCCATCGACCTCACCATCGCTCAGGCCCTCCCCAAGGGCGATAAGATCGACGAGATTATCCGCGCTTGCACCGAACTTGGCGTCAACCGCTTCCTCCTCTTTCCCAGCGAGCGCACGGTAGTCAAGTGGGACGCCAAGAAGGTCACCGACCGTCTCCACCGCCTGCGCACCATCGCCCGTGAAGCCGCCGAAGTCAGCTTCCGCACCCGCCTCCCCTCCATCGAGTACCACGCCTCCCTGGCCGAGGTTCTCAAGAAGGAACCAGAGGCAATTGTTCTCAGTGAAGTTGAAAACGAAACAAAGACGCTCAAGAAGTCGTCCGACAGAATGACTATCGTCGTGGGGCCAGAGGGCGGCTGGGCCACCCGAGAACTTCAGGCGATTGGCGATCGGGGAGTCACATTGGGTCCCCGTGTTTTGCGTGTAGACCATGCCGGACCCGCTGCAGCTGCCATTCTACTCTTGACCTGAACCCTTCACCAGGTATCCGTATAACCTGTTAGCCATTCTAGGCTGCCAGAGAGAGCAAGAATGGCACTCCTTCTCTGAATGCTCAAGTTGGAGCAATGAGAAGGAGTCTATGATCTTAACCACCATTATTGCCGCCACCGTTTGCGCTCAACAGGTTCCCGCACAAATTGAGCATGCTCGTCCAGAGGAAGTCGCCGGATCGACGGGGTGGTACACCCATTACCAAGGAAGCGCAAGCTGGGACCCTAAATCGGTAGTCGCCTTTGAAGGTCGTCTTATCGGGGTCGTTCAATCGCCAAAAAGTGTCGATCTTATGGTGAAACTAAAGAATGGCGGAACTGCCTTTGTTGAACTTGGACCGAAGCGATATTTCGATGGTCAAGCCGTTCACTTAAGCGCAAAGGACCCGGTAAAGGTCAGCGGGTCGAAAGTGATGGTGAATGGAGAATCATTGATTCTGTGCCAAGAACTTCGACATAAAGGTAGCAAGATCGCTTTTAGGACGCCAGATGGCCGCCCATTCTGGAATTTAAAGTAACACACCCTCCACCCTAAAAAGATAATTGGCCCCTTCCGGATTCGGGGAGAGCAAATCCTTCCGGGGCCATTTTCTTCTTATGAGGTCCGGTCCAGGGCCCCACAAGAGTTAGGTGATAGACGCTGCGGATTTGTTCCCGAAACGTACTATTTTTTTTCGGGCAGTCTTTGCAAGAGCTTAAGACCTGCCGGAAACACAAACCCAAAATCCGCGATTAATACGAGCCCCACCGCAATCAAAAACTCTACCAAGTGAAGCTTGGCCAATCCGACCAATCCCAGGATTACCGCAAGCTCTCCCACCGCCAAACACTTGGCCGTCTCCCAGTTCAGATCCTCATACGTCTGAACAATCTCCGGCCTCATCCTGGCTCGCGTCAGCGCAATGCACCCAATCACCGAGAGCGCGCAAACCGTCTGGAAAACCTGCGCCATCGCCTCCAATCGCTTCAGCATCTCCGCCGGAAGCGTCTTCGTACTATTCGCGATCAACACGCCAAACAGGACAAGGATGATCTGAAGAACCATAAAGCCCGAAAAGATCGCATACCAATTGCTGCGCGGGCTGGCGTTGGTGGCAGGCACGATGCAGTTTACCGTTCGGGCATGGGCCTCCCGAGATTCTTCCCCTCCCAACATCGTCGAATGAATTGAGATGAGCGCATTTGCCGGAAGAAGAAAGCGAATTGCCGTAATCGGAGGGGGCTTCGGTGGCGCCTACGCCGCCCAGACCCTCTCTAAGAAGGCCCCCGATGACTGCGAGATTCTCGTCTTCGACCGAAACAACTTCCTCCTCTTCTATCCGCTCCTCATCGAAGCGGGCGTGGGGCAACTGGAACCTCGCCACGTCACGGTCCCCATCCGAAAGTTCCTCGGCAAACGCGCCAATTTCGTCATGGCCGAGATCGACCGCGTCGATACCAAGGACCACCAGATCTACTACCGAACCGCTGGCGTCGGCCCGCTCCAATCGGTCCATTACGATCACCTCATCCTCGCCCCCGGATCGGTCACCAAAATGCCTCCCATCCCCGGCCTCAAGGAGTTCGCCTTCGAGCTGAAGTCGCTCAAAGACTCCATCGAGTTCCGAGACCGCGGCATCCGCCTCCTCGAGGTCGCGAACACCCTCAAGGACAAGAAAGAGAGGGAAGCCCTCCTTCGGATCGTCATCGTTGGTTCCAACTTCTCCGGCATCGAACTCGCCGGTGAGTACCAAGAATTCCTCGTTACCCAGGCCAAGAACTACCGCAACATCGAGCCCGAGGAGGTCCAGGTCGTAGTCGTGGAATACGCCGACCGCATCCTCCCCGCCATCGACCCCGAACTCGCCGAGTTCGCCCGGGAACACCTGGAAAAGCGCGGCCTCAAGATCCACACCAAGACCACTCTCACCGAAGTCAAAATCGACTCCGTCACCCTCACCAGCGGAGAAGTCCTCCCCACCCGCACCACCGTCTGGTGCGCCGGCATCAACCCCAGCCCGCTTCTCCAAAAGATCGAAGGACTCCCGCTGAACGAGCGCGGCTATATCGTCTGCGACAAGACCACCCAGGTCCAAGGCTTCCAAGACCTCTGGGCCATCGGAGACTCTGCGTTCATTCCCGATGCTGAAGGCAAGCCCTACGCCGCCACCGCCCAAAACTCGTCGCGCCAAGGTCCCGTCGCCGCCAGTAACGTCGTCCACGCCCTGAAGGGCGAATCGCTCGAGGAATTCAAATTCAGCGCCCTCGGCTCCCTCGCCGCCATCGGCTGCCGCACCGCCGTCGCCCGCGTCTTCGGGATCAAGGTCTCCGGTTTCCTCGCGTGGTTCCTCTTCCGAACCATCTATCTCATGAAGATGCCCAGCTGGTCTCGCCGCTTCCGCATCGTCATCGACTGGACCCTCACCCTCATCTTCAAGCAGGAGCCCGTCCAACTCGGCATCCACCAAGACCGAACCCTGGCGTCCTTGGCCAAGAACAAGTTGGAAGAAGAGCGAGAGCTGGCGCGAACCTAAAGCGCCAGCTTCCGCTGCTCGCCCTTGAACAGCACCGTCGCCTCCGACTTTGCCTTCCGTCCAGATTCCATTTGCCGAATCTGGTCGGAAATCTCCGCCGCATTCCGCGCCTGAAGCGCCGCATCCATCGCTTTCAGTTCGTAGTCTCCCACCTGAATCAGCTTGCCCTTCTCTATTGACCCCGGCATGGTCACCCAAGCTCCCTCTTCGTTCACCCGAACCTTCAGTCCTAACATGTGGCTCAACGCGCTGCTCAAGCTATCCAGGAGAGGATCGCCGATCTTGAACCAAGTCCGCTTCTCCACAAAGTCAAACACCATTCGGGGGCACCCGAAGCTGTCGAAGGAAAGGGAAGCGGGCTTGTTGCCATCGGCGGTGCTCACATAGAATGGTATCGGTTCGGCCCCCATGCTCATCCCAGAAACCACCACGCCCGTGTTGCTGGCCGATTCAACTCTGCCAAACAGCGGAAGGTCCCGGCAAGACTTCTTAGCAACTTTTACATAGTTGCCGTCATCCAGATTGGCGAAGGGTGACCCGGTATCGAGCGCCAGCGTCACGGGTGAACCGCTGAGGAGCACTTCCACGGAGTACCCGGCCGAAACATCCCCTTTGATCGGCAAGGAAACAATCCACCCACCGGAGACCCATTTCTGAGCCGTATCATCTGGCTCGGTTGCGGGCCAAACTTCCGTCTTTCCCGTCTCGCGATCGATCCCCAACCGGAGCTTGGAAAGCAAATCTCGCCCCAAGACGCCATCCACATGAGCCGCCGCCACCTGCCGCAAGAACCACTTCTCGCCATTGACAAACAGGTTCACCGCCTCCAACTTCACGTCGTCCACCCAGAACGTCGCAAAGAAGACCGAGGGCTTGGTCTGGGCGATCATGTTGTCTTCAAAGAGCGTGGTGTGCTCGGAGGAAGTGTCCACCAGCAGCCGCAACTTCCGGTTCTGATCTCCCAAACAGTTGATCACCAACGGAAACGTAGCATGCCAATCCGAGGTCGGAGCGGCCAGAAGAAAGAGAAGCGTGGTAAGCATAGGGAACTAAGGTCCCTTCATCTTACCAATTACGATTTGCGATTGGACCGCCGAATCCGGTTCTTCTCGTTCTCATTCTTGC
>MKRX01000018.1:20683-20985 GCA_001898035.1 Armatimonadetes bacterium 55-13 | reverse complement strand
TGAAGATCCACATGATCCGAATCAACCCGTCCATGGTCATGGCTAGTCTCTAACTCCCACAACCCAAAGAATATCCCCGAACCCCCCACCCCCACGGGACCCCGACCGAGCGTTTCCCTCCAGTCACCCGCAGGACCGTCGCATACATCACGGTCTGAAACCAACAGAGCGCACCTAAACACCGAGCGCAATGTAGCCGTCAGTCCCCCTGACGTGAGCGCGATCTGTTTCAGAGCGCTCTGTCAAAACCAGAGCGCGTACGACGTTAGGACCGTCGCCTACATTGCGCTCTGAATTCCACA
>MKRX01000018.1:16000-20188 GCA_001898035.1 Armatimonadetes bacterium 55-13 | reverse complement strand
CGCGCTCTGAAATCCACAACGCGCGAATAAACATCGAGCGCAATGTAGCCGTCAGTCCCCCTGACGTGAGCGTGTTCAGTTTCAGAGCGCTCTGCCCCAACCCGAATCTCGAATCGCGAATCGCGAATCGCGAATCCCCAGTCGCGAAGCTCAGAACTCCGACCGCCGGTACAACTCAATCAACTCCTGCTCCCGCTCCGCCTCAAAACCAACCTTCAGCGGATCGGCCACCGAATCCCGCCACTCCAACGTGTCCTTGATCGTCTCCGCCAGCGGCAAGAACCGAAGCCCTTCGTCCAACCCTTTCTGCACGTCGATCTGATAGATCCCTTGGCGGTTCAATTCGCTCGGGAATTGGGAAGGGAAGGAGGGGCCGATCTCCACGCCCTGCTCCTTCATCCAATCCAAGGGCGGTCGAATGATCTCATACTCGGATCCCCCCTGAATCGCCGCCTCGTCAAAGATGTCGCCCCAGGTCATCGCAAACTGCGGACCCGTCGCAAAATAGGCGCCCGAAGCCTGAATCTCCAGCAGATGAAAACAGAACGAAGCCAGGTCGCGACCGTCGATAAACTGCGCCGGTTCATCCCGCTCCGCCATCGAGAGCATCGCCCCGCCCTTGGCCGCGCGGCGGAACCAGTAAGTAAAGCGGTCGGTCTTGTCGTACGGCCCCACGATCATCCCCGGTCGAACGTTAAGCGCCCGCTCGCCAAACACCCGGTTCACTTCCTCTTCGCACAGCACCTTCAGCCCGCCGTACGTCTCGTTGTTCACCACTTCCACATTCGGATCTTTCAGGGTGGCAAGCTCAGAGTCCTCGGTCAGCCCCACCTGCGAGAAGTCCCCCAGAACGCTAATCGTGGAGATAAACAGATACCGCCCCACCTTATCCTTCAGGAACTCGCAGGACTGCCGAACCAGGCGCGGGACGTAGCCGCACGTGTCGATCACCGCATCCCAAGTCTCGTCCCCCAGCGCCGAGAGCCCGCCATCCCGGTCCCCAAACACCCGCTTGGCCTCCGGAAAGAGTTCGGTCCCATGCTGCCCCCGGTGAAACAAAGTGATCTCATGCCCCAGCCGAAGCCCCCGCTCCACCAAGTGCCGCCCCACAAATTCGGTGCCCCCAATGACCAGTACCTTCATGCCGCAAGGTTACTCCCAAAGCCAGACGTTGGGAGGCTAAAGATTGCCATACCTCCGCCGCTTGCGGTGGAGGTGAACCCACCGAATGCGCATAGACCCCTCCCCTCGAATATCCAGAAGCCAATCACCAATCGCGAGTCGCCAATCCTCTCACTCGTACCAGGCTCAAAACGGGTAAACTGTCCCTTCATTACTCCCCATGTCCCGTTGGCGCGGCTTTTTGCGCTGCTGGACCGTCTGGAACTGAACACCCGTGGCAGAACAAGACCCCAACGTTTCTATTGTAAAAGTCGACGAAGAGCTAGGCCGGTCGTACGTCAACTACGCGATGTCGGTCATCATCGCTCGCGCACTTCCGGACGTGCGAGACGGCTTGAAGCCCGTACAGCGCCGAATCCTTTACGCCATGAGAGAGCTGAACCTCTCTCCCGATAGCAACTACGTCAAGTGCGCAAAGGTCACCGGCCAGACCAGTGGCGACTACCACCCCCACGGCGACCAGGTCATCTATCCGACCCTCGTCCGTATGGCGCAGCACTGGTCCCTCCGCTACCCGCTGATTCAAGGCCAGGGCAACTTTGGCTCCGTGGACGGAGACAGCCCCGCCGCCCAGCGATACACAGAGTGCCGCCTCACCCCGATTTCCATGGAGATGTTGGAGGACCTCGACCGAGAAACGGTCGACTGGATCGACAACTACTCCACCACCCTCAAAGAGCCCACCGTTCTCCCCAGTAAGTTCCCGAACCTGCTCTGTAACGGCTCCCAGGGCATCGCCGTCGGTATGGCCACCAACCTGCCGCCGCACAACTTGACCGAGGTCTGTAACGCCGCCCTGATGCGACTGGATAACCCCGAGAGCACCCTGGACGACGTCATGACCGTCATGCCCGGGCCGGACTTCCCAACCTACGGCATCATCATGGGCACCAAGGGCATCCGCAGCGCCTACGAAACAGGCCGCGGCTCCATCATCATGCAGGCCAAGACGATGATCGAGCCCGGAGACGCTGGCAAGTCCGTCATCGTCGTCACCGAGATCCCGTACCAGGTCAACAAAGAGACCCTCATCAAGTCCATCGCCGCCATCGCCAAGGAGCGAAAGTTCGATGGCATCCTGAACGTTCAGGACTACTCGGACAAGCGCGGCATGCGCATCGAGATCGAAGTTCGCCGCGACGTGAACCCGAACAAGGCGCTCAACTACCTCCTCAAGCACACCAGCCTGCGCACCACCTTCGGCGCCATCATGCTCGGCCTCGCCGACATGGCTCCCCGAACCTGCGCGCTCCTCGTGCTCCTGGACGAGTATCTCAAGCACCGCAAGCAAGTCGTCGAGCGACGCACCCGCTACGAACTCTACCGAGCCCTTGAGGACATGCACCTCAATGAGGGCTACCAAATTGCCCGGCGCTTCCTGGATGACATCATTAACATCATCCGGAACAGCGCCGACCCTGGCGCCGCTCGTGTCGCCCTCGTCCGCGAGTTCGATATGTCGCCGTTCCAGGCGAACGCCGTTCTCAACATGCAGCTCCGTCAGCTCACCCGCTTGAACCAGCAGGATCTGGAGAACCGCTACAAGGAAGCTCTGCTCAAGGTCCAGAACCTGATGGACATCTTGAACAGCCCGGTCCGACTCAAGGCCGTCATCAGAGAAGAAATCGTCGGCCTGCGAGACAAGCACGGCGATGAGCGACGAACCAAGATCGTCACCCGAGAAGCCGGCGAGTTCACCGAAGAAGATCTCATCCCCGAAGAAGAGGCCATCATCTCCATCAGCCGAGACGGCTACATCAAGCGCGTCTCCATCGACTCCTATCGCCAGCAAAAGCGCGGCGGCAAGGGCGTCAATAACACGCTGAAGGCAGATGACGAACCGGCGCACCTGTTCCAGGTCAACACCCACCACACCATCCTCTTCTTCACCAGCCACGGCCGCGTCTACAAGCTCAAGGCGTACGAAATCCCCGAATCGGGACGCTATGCCAAGGGCATGCCGGTTATTAACTACATCAGCATCGTGGGCGAGGAGCGGGTCACCGCCACCATCAGCGTCAAGGACTTGAACGCCGAAGGCTTCCTCACCATGATCACCCGAGGCACCGGCGCCAACCGCTGGGCGGAAATCAAGCGAACGCCCATGAGCGCCTTCGCCAATATCCGCAACAACGGCCTCATCGCCTTTGACATCGAGGAAGGCGACGAACTCGGCTGGGCGCTGAAGACCCGGGGCAACGACGATATCATCCTCATCACCCACGAGGGGCAAAGCATCCGCTTCAACGAGAAGGAAGCCACCTCTCGCTCTCGAGCCGCGGGCGGCGTCCGCGCCATCATGTTCAAGGAGAGCAATCGAGAGGATCGAGTGGTCGGAGCCGACATTGTCGACGAAACCTCCAGCCTCCTCGTCGTGAGCGAGAACGGTTACGGCAAGCGAACCTCCATGGAGGAATACCGAGTGCAGGGAAGAGGCGGCTCCGGCATCCTCACCATGAACTGCACCGCCAAGACCGGCAAGATCGTCGGCGCAGAGATCGTAGACGACACCGATAAGCTCCTTGTCATGACCATCAACGGCAAGGGAATTCGAGTCCGCATCAAGGAAATCCGAACCACCGGCCGCGTCGCTCAAGGCGTGAAACTCATCAACCTCGCCGATAACGACCAAGTCCGCTCCATCGCCCGCCTCGTCCAAGACACCGACGACGGAGACTTCGAGGACGCCGAAATCGAAGACAACGGGGAAGAAACCCCCGAAGAACCGACCGAAGAATAAAGTCGGTTTCTTCAAGGCTCCCTTTCGCTTTAGCGTAAAGGGAGCCTTTTTTTATTGGCGATTGGCGATTCGTGATTCGTGATTTGGATTTGAGGATTAGCGTTCACCTTCAGAGCGCAATGTAGCCATCAGTCCCGCCGACGTGACCCGATCTGTTTCAGGACGCTCTGTTTGGGTCACGCACGTAGGATGGTAGGACCATCACCCACATCACGCTCGGAACCAACAGAGCGCAAACAATCACCGAGCGAAAAATGTAGCCGTCA
>MKRX01000018.1:0-15704 GCA_001898035.1 Armatimonadetes bacterium 55-13 | reverse complement strand
ACCAACAGAGCGCAAACAATCACCGAGCGAAAAATGTAGCCGTCAGTCCCCCTGACGTGAGCGCGATCTGGTTCAGGGCGCCCTGTTTGGGCCGCGCGCGTGCGATGGCAGGACCGTCGCCAACATTACGGTCTGAAATCAATAGAGCGCAAACAATCACCGAGCGAAAAATGTAGCCGTCAGTCCCCCTGACGTGAGCGTGCTCACCAACAGAGCACCATCACTCAAAGCAGACAAATCAAAACCAGAGGTTCCGTGCCTCCGCCTGAGAGCGTTGGTACGCCAAGCGCTCCGTCACATCTACTCGCGCGCGGAAACAAATCACGCGTGAAAATAAACCCCTTTGGCATCGAACAACGCCACAACCCCTCTCGACGCCCTCGTCGCGAAGCGACCCTAACACCTCGCGCGCAGCGCCCTACAAACCTAATTCGTACACTGCCGATACCCGGCTTGCTGCGCTTCGCTCAACGTCGCGTAATTCACTTGCCGATCCACCGGCAGGAACGTCGGCTCCTTCGCGTTCTTCAACGTCACGTACCGCTCCGGATAGACGCATCCCGTCTGCCGGTCGGCGATATACCCGGCTCCCGGACCCACCGCTTGCTTCACAGACCCAATCGTCCGAAATCCCGCGAACGCCATAGCCCCCAACGCCACCAGCCCAATCAGCAGGCGGTACTTCAAAGGAATTTCAATAAACACGTCTCAAGATAGCACCCGGAGCCAGCGCTCACCGGCCCCAGGTCCTAAGCCGATACCGGCGAAACCACTCCTTGAAGGACTTAGGCTGAAGCCGATGAACCACCGAGCGCGACCGCTTGAGATCGAAACCAAGCGACCGTAAAACCTGTCCCACCCGCTCCGAGGGATCGCCAACCAGACCCAAAAAGAGGTGTTCCGGACCAACGCGGACATTTCCAATCATAAGGGCTTCTAACATAGTTCGATCGATGGAATCGACCCCATCTGGGCTCAATCGAAACGCGTTGGCCCTAACCGGCGAGAGGTAAACCAAAGGTTCAATCGCCTTATGAATTTGATCGGCTTCGACTCCAGCGTCCACAAAAACAGACGCGAGAATCTCATTAGGCTCCCTTATGACACCCAGGAGCAGGTGAGCCGAGGTAATCAAAACCTCGCCCTCCTCCTCGGCTCCCTCAACCACCCGAGCCCCCGCTTCCTCCTGGGCAAACCCAATCGCCCGCCGCCCCTCCTCACTAAACCTCTCCCACATCGCCCTAACCCCTAAAACCTAAAACCTATGACCTAACGCCTACCCAACCTCCGGCTTGTGATAGATCGGAAAATTCACCGAGCTCGCGATAAAGCACTCCGCATTCGCCCGACCGTGAAGCTGCACCGCCTTCTCCATATCCGTCCCCGGCAGCACATGGACCTTTGGCCGCAACGTGGCCTCCACAATCCGCATCTTGCCCTCAGAAAACCGCATTGTCGCCGTCGCCCGGTCCTCGTAGCTCACCACCACCACCCCCGACCGCGCGCACACCGCGAAGTAGCTCAGCATGTGGCACGCCGCCACCGAGGCCAGCAGCAGGTCCTCGGGATTGTGGAGGGAACCATTGCCCCGAAACGGGGTCGCCGCCGACCCCATTAAAACCGGCTTTCCCTCCATCTCAACATGGTAGTCGCGAGAGTACGATTCGTAGTCGGTGGTCGGTCCCATATTCGCCCCCGACCACTTCAGCAGCGCCTCAAAATGATGTTCCGTCGCCATACATCACCATAGACGATGCGGCCCGCCCGCTTAGCTCTCAAGCGGCAAAATCAGGTCCAGACCTTTCAGGACCGCAAGGGTTTCCGCCGAGGTCAGCGAGATCGCCGCCCGATAAAGCGCTTCCGTCCCGTTCTCCTTCAACGCTTTCACCGGAACCAGTTGCCGAATCTCCGACCAGCCCCCTTTCACTGCGTCGCGAGACTCCATCATCGTCGCCGCGATCGAGGGCATGATCCACTCCAAAGACGAGCAAGCCTGCCGCAGCCGTCGCCCCGCCGAGGACTCCCCATCGGAAAGAATTGCCATAATCACCTGGTCCACCGGCTTCAGATACTGAAAATAGAACTGAGTCTGGTTAACCAGTTGGGAGTGAGATGGAGACGTTACGCTTTCCCGCTGGTCGGGTGCTTCCAGGCCCAGCCTAGCCGCCCCCAGGGTGATCCCCGCCGCCCTTAGCGCATCCCCGGATGTCCCGGAGTCATCTCGAAGAAGGGCCAAGAGGAGATGCTCGCTGCCAATGTAGATGTGGCGCAGATTCCGCGCCTCCTCGTAAGCGTAGTCGATGATTTTCTTGGCCCGAGGGGTGAGCGTCGTCTCTTGGGAGGGCGTCCACGTTTTTGACAAGGTCCCCTCGAGTCGCGCCTTGATGTCAACCGCCAGGCTCGGGCAGTCTTCCAAGTACTTCGCCGCCCTACACTCTGGCGTCGCCAAGATCCCGAGCAGCAGGTGCTCCGCATCCACCGCGCCCGACTGAAACTTTTCCGCTTCTAATTGAGCTTGGAAAACGACCTTGCGTGCGTTCTCCGAAAAGCGTTGCCACATCTCAGCGATCCCCCTTAACCGTCAAACCCAGCCGAGTAAACAGATCGCGCGAAGGTTCACCCGTGTTCTCAATCCCTAGCCGGTAGATGTCTTCTGGCAACCAATCCCGATTCTCCGATTCTGCCTGCCGAGCCGCCTCACTCAACAACGCATCCAACCCCCGATCCCTACTTGCCCCTTCCGCTTGCATCTCAATCAGCAACGCGGGAATCCAGGCCGCCAGGTCCGGGCGAATCTTGAGAAGCTCCTTGGTAAACGGCTCTTGCGGATTGCAGAGCAGAGAGAGCAACAGTTGATCGGAGGCGGCAAGCCCAAACGTTGGGGGGTGGATGGCCAGCGTCTTGTCGAAGGGTGAGGTAGGGGGTGGGGAAGGGCGTTTCGCAAGCTGATTCGCCTGACTCTCAACTTGAAGCTCCTTCGCAAACTTCCGCGCATTCTCGATCGTGATTCCCAGCCCGTGCAAAACTTGCCCCGCTTTGCTCTGCCCCTCGGCGATCAATCCCAAAAGGAGGTGCTCGGTACCGATATATTCGTTACCCAACTGCCGCGCCTCTTGGTACGCCAGGTCAATCACCCGTTTGCTCTCTGGGGTCAGGGCCATCTCCGAACCTTCATAGGACCCCGTCTTAGTCATCGCTTGGGTGATTTCATCAAGCACCCGTTGCGGACTGGTTCCTAACTTCACCAACAGCGCCCCCGCCACGTTCTCTTTTCGCAAGAGCGCGAGCAAGAGATGCTCAGGCGAGAGATGTTTTTCGCCAAACCTTTGCGCCTCTTCCTGCGCATAGTAAATGGTTTTCCGAGAATGCTCTGTAAATCGCTGCCACATGATCGAGTACCAAAAGAACGAACCACCGACCTCAATCGTTCTGCTAATTCATCCAAAAAACCCGTTTTCCTGCCACCCGGCCAGAATCCTGAACCGCATCTCGTAGACTAATCCAGATGTCCACCGGCAGGTTAGTAGTAGGGGTCACCGGCGCCAGCGGGGCGATCTATGCCCAGCGCTTCCTCATCCAGGCCACCAAGCACTGGAATGAGATCTATTTGATCCTCAGCGAGCAAGCCATCCAGGTCGCTGCCACTGAACTCGGCGTCGCTCCCAAAAGGGAGAATTTCTCGACCAAGGACTGGCTTGGCCAGGACTACCCGCAGATCAAACTCCTGGACTCCAAAAACTACTTCACCCCGCCCGCCTCCGGCTCCTTCCGCCACGACGGCATGGTCATCGTCCCCTGTAGCATGGGCAGCGCCGGCCGCATCGCCCACGGCATCAGCGACGACCTCCTCACCCGCTCCGCCGACGTCTGCCTGAAAGAGCGCCGAAACCTCGTTCTCGTCCCCCGCGAGATGCCGATGAACGTCATCATGCTCCGCAACCTCACCACCCTCGCCGAAGCCGGCGCCACTATCCTCCCCGCCGCCCCCGCCTGGTACTACAAACCCCAAACCGTCGAAGAACTCGCCGACACCGTCGTCGCCCGAATCCTCCAATCCCTCGGCATCGAACAAGACCTGATGAAGCAGTGGCAGGCCGAGTAGAAGGTGAGGGGGAGCTAGCGATTCGCGACGAGCAATCGATGCCTCAGGGTGCGACGTAGAACAAAATTCCACTCAAATCAACCCCAGCCCTGAGGCTATTCGCCGAGCGCTCGCTGATAGCCTCAAGGCTGAGCCTCAGCAAACCAAACGCCTCCAACAACCGCACCCTGAGGCATCGATCGTCCCGCCACTTCGGCACCCCGCACCCGGCCCCCGGCCCCCCGTACCCCATTCGGGCCACCGGCAGGTGTAGGCGCTGGTTCCGTGCCAGCGTGAGCGCGCACGCCAACAGAGCGCTCGGCCCCATCCAACACGTACCGGCGGTAGACATCACACACCGACCAAAACCACGAACGCCCAATCCCTGAGCGTCATGTAGCCGCTGGTGGGGTCCCGCGCTGCAGGATGGCAGTCCCCAGTGAAAAACCAAAGTCAAATGAACCTGCGATCCTCATGGCGAAGGCACGGAACCTCCGGCTACAACCCTAGGGGTTAGGAACTTAGCTCCATGCCTCCGACCGCTTGCGGTGGAGGCGATCCCACCGAGTGCTTCCGAGCCGCCTCCACCTCAAGAGGCGGAGGCATATCACCCACCGACCGGTTTTAGTCGCCGTCGTAAGGTGCTCTCAATTCCAGAGCGCTCTGCCCACTCCATACGACCGCAGGTCGTGTAGCCGGAGGTTCCGTGCCTTCGCTTAGGCGATCTTGCCAACAGAGCGCTTCACCCACGGACAGAAGACGGCCGCCTACATCACGCTCAATAGACAGTAGAGCGATATCAATCCCAGTGCGTCATGTAGTCGCGGGCGGGGTCCCGCGCAGCAGGATGGCAGTCACCAGTGCACGACCGCGATCACCACAAGCCAAGAACCGCAAGCCTGTACCGACAGAACGTAACCAACGCGGGCCCCTCCCGCGGCTACAACCCTTCGGGTTAAGGGAAAACCGCCATCCTTACAGCCCGATGGGTCGTGTAGCCGGGACCAAACTGTCCCGCCGATCCTGTTCAAAAGAGCTCTGTCCCTGGTGCGAGCAATTCAAAACAGGACGAACATCAATGAGGAGCTAGGTCCTCTCTTGCAAACTTCTCAATTCCGGCCAGCGCCTCATCCCAATTCGAGAAACCATATCCATCGAATCTCACCGACTTTACACCGAGTCGATTGAGTTCATCGATGTACTTTGGGAGCTGAGCAATCAAGGCTTGCTTGACAGTAATCCTTTTCTGGTCACTTTCCCGCATGGTTCTGATCGTACAGGCTTGGCCGAGGGCTCGCTCAAACTCGATTGCTGTTGAACCCTCAGATTCATGGCCCTGAATCCCAAATCCCCAAGATTTACCATCTGCTGACATCTTGACAAACACGCCCTGCGCGTCATCGAATCTCGGCGAAACCTCCATTTGGGAGATCTGATAAGTTCCGCTCACTTTCTGCAATAGCCTCCAAGCCTCTTGGGAGACATCCTTCGGCATCGGCTGCATTCCACAGAGGAGTTTTACATCCGGCATCGGCCCCCCATTTGCCCATCGTGTAGCGAATTCTTTGCAGTCTTGAGCTATATCAAGTCGCCGAAAGGCATAAAGATAAGCGCATAAGCCTACGACTGCAATGCCTAGGACACTCAACGAAGCATTTTTGATTTTCATATTTTCAATGCAGGTCCACCACAAGAAACAGTGGACCTGCGGAAATTACTATCTATGGCTCGACTGGTGTCTCTTGATCATCATTGTCATCTTCTCCAGTGGCTTGATCCTCACAGGAGGTTCCAACGCACTTTTCTGCAAAGTGTGACTGCGCACTTGCCTCGGTCCAAGTGTTAGAATTTCCGATACACTTGTTAGTGATCTGTTGACAGCAATAAGTATAGGATCTCCCGTAGAGATGGATTGTCCCACACGCTCGTGAAATCTCAACATATGGACACTCTTGTGGTGTTCCAGATGAAGGACAATAGATGTCAACATTCGGCTCGTGGACCGGATCGATCCAGACTTCAGCATTAGCTGTAACAAGCGAGAGGAACAGTCCGGCAATTGCGGAAAAAGTGACGAGTTTCTTCCGTCTATTCATGATTCTCCTTAGCCATTCGGCTTAATCTGATAAAGACTTACAGTCCCACCAAAACGGAATGTTTGGAACTCCTGTTCGGATACGAGTAATGACCGAGCCTCCAAGAACAACACCTATTCCTTTTTTGGGACTAAACGGCTTACTTACCCAAGGGTCTACTTCGTTGAAATTGAAATCGGCTAAGATGATACTCTCTGCCCAGCAACGTTTAGAATATCGCACCCATTCATCCACCAAAGCTGGACTTGATACTCCATCTTCCTTCGGATAGTAAGTAAAACCTGTGGACGCGATTTTTGGATTTCTATATGGGGGAAGTTCAGGAAAGTGAAAGTCACTGGAGTCCAATGGTAGAGCCATCTGTTGGGCCGTTCCATAATCTATCCCACTTCCCCAATCCTGGCGGTAAAGTTCTAGAGCGATCCAGTTTTGATGGAGGGCCTGTCGGCAACTCGCTTCAAAACTCCGAATTTTGGCCTTGGAAATTAACGGAAAAGTAATCGCCGTTACTACCAATATTATCGCGATTACGGTTAATATCTCGACCAGAGTAAATCCAAATTTTCTACTGCCACTTGACAAGTTTTCTTCCTCCGTCACGGGTCTCGGCGAAGACCACTCGGAATTGGCTGTCTAGTTCATAGGCCCGAGGAAGGGCTGACGCATTAAGCAAAGATCGCAATTTTCCCTTATGGTCAAAGGCAATATGGTATGGCCCGTTAATCGCAGGCAAGTCTTTTATTTGCTTGCTGTTGCCTTCGTATATCAAAATAACATTCTTATAGTCTTTTGATAATTCGTCGCCGGGCTTGTATTTATTGATACTGCAACTGCCTCAAGAACCCATCAGGATTATCAGGGTTTTGCCGGTTTGATCTAGCTGTGGTTTTTCTATATCCCAATATATGTGGGATTGCACCAAGACATCATGGCCATCGGAATTTGATTCGGTAAAGAGTCTTGGTGAAGCAGGGCTGGCTTCAAGTATGCCAGTTTCATGTGCTATGGCGAACGCGGCTAGAATTGCAACGCCTGAAGCTATACCAATTTTCCTTCGATCATTCATTTGCTTGGTAAGGAAGTATTTGAGTGTTTGGTAATGATACAGTGATTATATTCATAATCCAAGGGTTTTGATATGAAAATGAGTTTAAATACAGTGAATGGTATTATAGTACCATTTGTTGTAGTTGGGTACTGTCATTGATGTCCAGCTTTAAGAAATGGCTTTGCCGCTCAATCTTCTCGTAACGGCGAATAAGACCTCTTGATCGGCCAATCCCGCGGCGTCTTTGAATTGAGTAGACAACACATCGGGGCCAGATTCTGCCGTGATTGCACATCCTGGTGATTGACTTCATGGCAGACGTCTGTATCTCTTCGCCGCCTATCGCACTTTTCTATGGCTTTTTGGGGCACTAACGGCGCATCGGTTTTTGGATCAAGGATCGTTTAGAAGTTGATGACCTTTATAGAAATTCTCGAATCTTTGAGGTGATTCGGTCGATACATTTTGGTGATAAAGGGGGCAACAGCTTGTTCTTAGGAGCTAAAGTAGATCTTATTCGGATATGAAATTTGCTTCTTATCTCATCCACTGATACGTTCGGTTAATGAAAGTGCTTCGGCTAACGTCTAACCCCGAAACGAAACCTCATCGGGCTTCCAAATTCGGTTCAAATCCCGGACCATCTTCTCCGGATCCATCCCCAGCTTCTCAAGTTCCAAAGCAACGCTGGAGATGGCCCTCACCAAAACCGAAATGTCCCGAACCTCCATCCCTCTTTGCCCCTGCAGATACTGTTCATAGACGACGGTGGTAAAGGCGGCCAGCGCATAGCCATTCGGCAGACCATGTCGGAACCATTCGGATTTCACCTCCCAACGCTTCCAACATTGGTCGGCAAACTTCTGATCAAACGCCAGCTTCCGATCCAGCCGCAAGGACCCCGCCGGATACCCAACCAGCAGCCCTTCCCGAAACATCTCGTCCACCGCCGAGAACGCCCAGTGCGATCGAGGCACATCCACTGGAGCCCCCTGCCCACCAAACATCGCCAACCCACAAAGAATCGTCGTTAAAGTTTCCATGCACGAGTCACCCCAGAAGAATAGGGAAGGTTTATCCCCGAAACGACCCACTCTTCCCACTCTCAAGTTGATTCAAATCTCGGATCATCTTCGGAACGTCTGCCCCTAACTGGTCCAACTCCGGTGATAGCATCGAGATCACCCGAGCCAAGTCCCGCAACTCCGCTCTAACTCCATCAAGGGGCACATCCTGCCCCGTTGCATTGGTGTAGCAAGTGTAAGTCGCCACAGCGAACATATAACGACTGTCCTCCTGACCATGGACATGCCCAAGCCCATCCGGGAATCCGACCATCAACCCACTCCGCCGCCAGCGCTTCAGTCGCTCCGTGACAAACTTCTGATCAAACGCTAGCTTCCGATCCAGCCGTAAGGACCCCGTCGGGTACCCAACCAGCAAGCCCTCCTGAAACATCTCGTCCACCGCCGAGAACGCCCAGTGCGACCGAGGCACATCCGCCGGAGCCCCCTGCCCACCAAACATCACCAACCCACAAACAATCCCCGCTAAACTAACCACTTACCAACTACTATCCTCTAAAAAACCCATGCAAACCAAAATCCAAATGGATCGCATCAAAAAGATTGCGCTCGTCGCCCATGACAACATGAAGCGCGATCTCCTGGAGTGGGCCAAGTTCAATAAGGGCACCCTGGCCACCCACAAGATCTACGCCACCGGCACCACCGGCAGCCTCCTGGAGAAGGAACTCGGGCTCAAGGTCCACAAACTCCAGAGCGGCCCTCTCGGTGGAGACATGCAGATCGGCGCCAAGATCGCCGAGGACGAAATTGACTTCCTCATCTTCTTCTGGGACCCCCTCGAACCCCAGCCCCACGACCCGGACGTCAAAGCCCTCCTCCGCATGGCCGTCGTCTGGAACATCCCGTTCGCCTGTAACCGAACCTCTGCCGACTTCATCATCTCCTCGCCGTTGATGGGCAAAGACTACGCGCGCCTCGTGCCGGACTTCGAGGCCTACCGCACGCGTAGAATAGAAAACGTCTAAGGAAACCATGACAAATCGCTCCAAGATCGTCATCGCCGGCGGCTCCGGATTCATCGGCAATGCCCTGATCCTGGAGCTAAAAGCCGACTACGAGGTCGTCATCCTCAGCCGCTCCGCCAAACTCATCGAAGACGCCACCGTCGCCCAATGGACCGGCCACGACTTGGGCGATTGGACCACCTACGTGGACGGTGCGTTCGCCCTCATCAACCTCGTCGGCGAACCCATCACCCTGCCTTGGACCGACGAAAACAAGAAGAAAATCCTCGACAGCCGGGTGGAATCCATCCGCACCGTCAAAGCGCCCCCCAAGGTCTGGATCAACGCCAGCGCCGTCGGCTATTACGGAGACACCGGCGACGAGGTCAAAGACGAAACCAGCCCCGCCGGAGACGACTTCCTCGCCGAAACCTGCCTCGCCTGGGAACGCGCCCAAGATGAGACCGAGGTCCCCCAAACCCGCAAGGTTAAACTCCGCGTCGGCTTCGTCCTCGGCCGAGATGGTGGCGCCTTCCCCCAACTCGCCAAACTCACCAAAGGCTTCCTCGGCGGTGCGGTCGGGAACGGCCACCAGTGGGTCCCCTGGATCGACCTGAGAGACCTCGCCCGCATGTTCCGCTGGGCCGCCGAGACCGAAATCAAAGGTCCCATTAACGGCGTCGGCCCCGAGCCGGTCCAGAACAAAGACCTCATGGCCGCCATGCGCCACGCCGCCCACCGCCCCTGGAGCCCCCCCGCCCCCGCTTTCGCCGTGAAGCTGGCTGGTAGCGTCATCGGCATGCAAACCGACGTCGCCCTCGTCAGCCAACGCGCCGTCCCCAAGGTCGCCCTCGAAAAAGGCTTTCAATTCCAGCACTCTGACCTGGCTCAAGTCCTCCAGGAACTCTTCGAGGGAACCGAGAATAAGAAAACAGAGTAATATAAACCAACCCGAAGGGGAGTAGCGCCCAGAGATGGGGCGAGTGATCGTCAAGACGTCCACCAGGACCGGTCCTCGCATAATCGCAAGACCTTCGCCGAAACTGCGCGGCGAAGGATTTTTTATGCCTCCGTCGCCCGACCAGGAGGCAAAAATGAAGTGTCCAACGTGCGCCGTCGACCTCAAAATCGCGGAACGACAAAACGTAGAAATCGACTACTGTCCCCAGTGCCGGGGCGTCTGGCTTGACCGGGGCGAACTCGATAAGATCATCGATCGCACCGCCGAGCCCACCCGCGCTCCGTCCACCCACGCCTCGCCCCCCATCAACGGCGGCGGCATGTATCACGGCAAGAAAAAGCGGAAAGGTTTCCTGAGTGAAATCTTCGACTTCGACTGAGGGAGGCAAACATGATTGCAGGAATTCCAATCTGGATCTGGGGCGCCTTCTTGGCGTTCGTCGCGGGCATGCTCGCGCTCGACCTTGGCGTCTTCCATCGCAAGGCGCACACCGTCGAGATGAAGGAGGCGCTCATCTGGAGCGGCGTCTGGATCGCCCTCGCCCTCCTCTTCAATCTCGGCCTCTACTTCTTCTGGGACCGAATCCAACCTGGCTCCGCCTACACGCCCAAAGACGCCTCGCTCGCGTTCCTCACCGGCTACCTGGTGGAAAAGGCCCTGAGCATCGACAACATCTTTGTCTTCCTCATGGTCTTCGGCTACTTCAATGTCCCCGCGCAGTACCAGCACCGAGTCCTCTTCTGGGGCATCATCGGCGCGCTCGTCTTCCGCGCCATCTTCATCGCTACTGGCGCCGCGCTCTTGCAAACCTTCGGCTGGATGGTCCTCGTCTTCGGCGTCTTCCTCGCCTTCACCGGCGTGAAAATGCTGTGGCTGAAAGACAAGAAGATCGACCCCGAAAAGAACCCCGTCGTGAGAGGCTTCCGAAAGCTCATGCCGGTTACCCCGGACTTCGTGGGCCAGCAGTTCTTCACCCGGATCGATGCCAAACTCTTCGCCACCCCGCTCCTGATCGCGCTGATCTTCACGGAGCTCACCGACATCATCTTCGCCGTCGATTCCATCCCGGCGATCCTCGCCATCACCAAACAGCCCTTCATCGTGTTCACGTCCAACGTGTTCGCCATCCTCGGCCTCCGCGCCCTGTTCTTCGCGGTCTCCGGCCTGATGAAGCTGTTCCATTACCTCAGCTACGGCCTCGCGGCGATCCTGATGTTCGTCGGCGGAAAGATGATCTGGACCTACGCCAACCACGCCTGGCTCGGCAACCCGGATTACAAGTTCCCCATCGGCATCTCGCTCGGCGTCATCGTCGGCATACTCGCCGCCGCCATCCTCATCTCCCTCGCCAAACCCCCCAAGAACCCAACCCACGCATAACCCGTGGCATGGGCGTCTTGGTCGTGTTCCGGAAACGCCTGTCTCTTAGATTCTAAAGATGAAAGGAGACAGGCGCCAACCTCATCCTTGCTCTTACCCGCTAACACCTCCGCGCAAGCGGCCCTACTACCTGTTACCTCCGTCAGTCGGCGGCAACTCCCCCTTCTGATATCCCTTGATGCTCTCGGGATCGAGTTTGAAATCGGCGGGATCAATCTTCGCCTTGAGGTCCAAAACCTTGGCGACGCCACCGAACTCGAAAGGACCTCCATCGCCCTGCCCCTTGACCGAAAATCGCTTGAGTAACCATCGATCGGGAAGAAACCATTGGGTGATGGAAATCTCATGCCCCTTTGCGTTTTTGGCGAGCGCCACCACCTTGCGCAGCTTTTCTTTATCCACGGTGACTTCCTCAATCGGCATCAGCTTCACCTCGGTGCTCAACGCAAACTGCATCGGCTTATTCGAGTCGAATTTGAACTGAAACTCGTCTTTGGCCGCCTTAAGCAAACTTTCCTTGGGGTCAAAGGTCCAGGGTTTAATTTCAGATTCGTAATAGACCTTCTGCGGTTCCATCAGCATCCAACTCGTTTTCTTGTCCGCCAAAGAGATAAACCGACCATCGCCCACCGTGATCACGACCCGGTACTGCCCGTCGTCGATGATCGAGTCCCGCCCCAGCTTCTGATCCCCCATCTCCACCTCCCACACCTCGCGGCAGGTCTTCAACTCGTGATAAGCCCGAATCTTGGCAAGCTCTAACGCTTCGAAAGTGGTCGGCGTCTGCAGGGTGACGAGAAGGAAAGTAGCGGCGGCAATCATGGCATTTTGGGGTTACGAAATAAGAAACGCAAAAACCCACCCAAAGTTACGCCCAAGAACAAGTTAACTTGGAATATCTGTCATACCTGCCCAACGCCCAACGCCCAACGCCCAACGCCCAACGCCCAACGCCCAACGCCCAAAAAAAGCACCGCGATCCAAACGAACCGCGGCACTTCTACGAACATCGATCTTGCTCACTGTTCCTGCGTCGGTATTATCCGCTTCAGGTTAGCAGGGTCTTTCGAGAATGACTCGAAACTCTCAGCCGCATATTGGCTCCCCTGGTGTTCGACGTTCTATCTCAACCGACGACGATCCACAAAAAACCGTTCCCTCCGAACGCCCTACGACAAGTCCCCACCCCCAAAAACCAAGCCAAAATCGAATCGAAAATCAAAGATGTCTCTCGGCCAAATCGTTCTCCATTTCGACCGTAACAACTGGCGACCCAGAACCGCAACGCTTTGCACCATCGGCATGACCGCCGTCATCGTCGCATTCGTTGCGATGGGATCGGTTGCCGGTGGAATCCTCGCGGGATTAGGGGCTCTTTATGCCGGGTTTGCGTCTTTCGGTGGGGTCCGACCTGCGCGCGTCCAGCGCATGCTCACTACCAGCCTGGCCACCGCCAGCATCGCCTTTCTCGGCAGCCTTGTCAGTCGTTCCGATGTCGCCACCATCGTCACCGTTTTCCTGGCGTCGTTCGTCCTGGCCATCATTGGCGCCCGAAGCACCTCGGCCAATATCGTTGCGGTCCAGACCGTGGGGGTTCTCATCGTTCTCTCGGGACTTCCCGAACTGGCCTCCATGCCCCTGGCCAACGCAGGGCTCGTGCTTGCGGGCGGGCTCTTTCAAACCGTTTTCTTCGCCATCGCCGGGCCATCCTTTCGCCACTATGAGGAGCGAAAGGCGGTCGCCGAGGCTTACCGAACCTTGGCCGAGTTCGCGCAAGACCTAGTGAATGCTTCGCCGGACCGTGACGAAGAAGACTGGTCCATCCCAGACGCCCAACCCTTCCAAGCCGCCCGAGAGAGGTTGAATGAAACGGAGCGCTTTGGCGCGGGGCCTGAGGTCGGACTGCTGCGAGACGTGATGAACGTTGCTGAGACCATGCGCGCCGCCCTCGTCGGTTTTGCCCGCTCTTACGCAAAGGAGCGACGCTCCGGTCTTCTCGAAAGAGCCTGGGCAGAGTCTCTGGCCCAACGCATGGCCGTTGCCTTTGGCCATGCGGCGGACGCATTTCAAGAGGCCAACTATGCGGAAAGAATCCTTATCCGACTGGAAGACGATGGCGAGGACCTGACCCCGACCCGCCAAGAACTGGTTCGCTGGGTGGAACTCCTCAACCGTTCTTTCGCCGAGATCGCCGCGTTGAACCTGGATAGCTACCACCGACAAGAAGGAAAGGGTTCGTTCTTCACGGATGTTCGAACCTCCTTCACGGGATTGTTGGACACAAAGTCTCTTCAACGCCTCACCATTGGCCATGCTGTTCGCTTTTCGTTGGTCGTCGGTCTCGCCACTGCGTACTACCGACTCTTTCATGTCGAGCATGGATACTGGCTGTCTCTCACCATCGCCATCGTGCTTCGCGCCGACTACGCCACCACTCTCACTCGCGGACTGAGTCGTATCGCTGGCACCTTCCTCGCCGTGCTTGTGACCACCCTCGTCGGACTGGCCATCCATCTCAGTCCGCCCGTCATGCTGACGGTCGTTCTCGTTGCCGGTTGGTTCTCTTTCGCGTTCTTTCAGGCCAGTTACTTGGCCTACAGCTTCTTCCTCACCGTTCTGGTCGTTTACGGACTGGCCGCGGCTGGGGCGTCGGAGGGTCATCTGGGACTGGCCCGCCTGATCGATACCGCCCTTGGAATCGCCATCACCCTTCTCACCGCATGGATCTGGCCCATCTGGCAATCGGCCAATGTACGAAACGTCTTGCGAGACGCCTTTGAGTATCAAGCCAAATATGCCGATACCCTCCTGCAATGCTTGGACGGCCAGCCCACAGAGGTTGCCGACCAGATTCGACATCGGGGCAGAGCTCTCAGAATCGAGGCGGAGCGAGTCGTTCAAGCCTCATTCTTGGAACCAAGGTGGACCCGGAAAAACCTTGTTGGCTCCGCCCGTGAATATCTGGGACGTCTTGACGAAAACGCGGCCCGCCTCCTGGCTCTGCACGCTCAACTGGTCGACCACTCTGAAGATCGCCAATATCTGGCAAAACAGATTCAAACTTCCGACCTGATCGCGAAAAACCTGGCAAAAGAACTGGCCTAGTTTATAAACGAAAACATTGCCATTATTTGTTTTATCGGGAATACTAAGTTCGTTTCGTGCCCGCTTCGCATCATTTGCATTGCTTTGGAGAGGAGATCGCGTGTCCACTTGGGGCCGAGAACTTTGACCTTCTGAAACCGTGAGGCGGGCTTCTGCTTTTGAAGGGTGGGAATTGCTTAACGCCCTGTGATTGAACCTATAATAGCCCCCATGCCGACGAACGAACTCTGGCCCGGCCAGGTCCAAAAAGCCTATTTCACACTCGACCAAGTGAAAGCTCTTTCCTCGCTCGTTCGGTCAGAGGTCTTCTACGCCTTTTCGGCAACCGAGCCCTTGTCCTCCGGTGACGTGGCCACCGCCACCCACCGAACCGCCCCCACCGTCCGCTACCATGTGAACGAACTCATCCGAGTGGGTCTTCTGATCCCCGTCGAGACCCGCAAGAAGAGATCTCGGACCGAAGAGGCATACGTCCAGGCCATGGTTGACGGCTACACTCCCCGCCCGCCGTTCGAGAAAGAGTATCTAGAAGAAATGCACCGGGGTTTCGGCGCCATTCTGAGAGGTATTGAACGCGAGCGTGCCTCCGCGCTCGCCGTGGCCAACGAAGACGCCGAGTTCTACAACCTCACCAATTTCCGCCACACTTTTCTCAAATTGACGCCCGAGCGTGCCGCCGAACTTCGAAAGAAGTTGAACGCTGTGGTTTTAGAGTTCTTAGAAGACCAAGACCCGAATGCCATCGCCCTCCACGCCGTCACCTACATGTCGCCACTTCCGTCGGAAAGCCGAAAGCGCTATAGAGAAGTAACCGGTAAAGACCTCAAAGAACAAGAGCCCGAATAGCCTCCCCCACCCCCAGTCAACCACATTCGCCCAGTCAACAAATCACGTTCGGTAAACGAAGAAAGCGACACGTAGCCGACGGTCCTCCCGTCGCACGCGCGTTCGTTTTGGCAGACCGCTCTGAAACAGATCGCGCTCACGTCAGGAGGACTGAC
>MKRX01000017.1:3519-54587 GCA_001898035.1 Armatimonadetes bacterium 55-13 | reverse complement strand
CTGGATTTCTTCATAAGTCTCCTTAACTGGAGACTCTACTATTTCAAACGATCCTCATAATGGGGGGCAGCTCAGTCTCATCACCGCTGAGGAGAAGATCAAGCACTACAAGAAGACGGGCCGAACCGTCGCGTACATCTATTACCACTGCACCGGTAGGCGCGGGTGTATCCGTCACTCGGTCTCAGAAGACTACATTGATCGCCAGATTGCCGATCTCTGGTTCCGCTGCCGGTTGACCCCGGAGTTAGCCGAGTGGACAGCCAAGGGCCTTGAACGTCATTGTGGAGAATTGCCAGATAGGGTTGCAGGTATTGACTCGACCCAAAGTAGCGAGCTCTCCCGCCTCAGAAGTCATCTCGCGGCCGTATTTGAGATGCGAGAACACGGCGAGCTATCGTCAGAGGAGTTCCAAGACCGGAAGCTCCACTACAAAGCTCAGATCGCGACCATAGAGGCAGTCCAAGAAAAGGCCGACCTTGAATATGAAACTCGCCGGTTAGAAGCTGAAACTCGACTTAGTGAAGCGCCGACAGCCTACGATCGCTTCACCACCACTGATGATGTGCACGTCAAACGGTACTTATCAAGCCTCCTCGCTGAGTCCTACGTTCTCACTCTGGGAAACCTCGAAATCAAGCCACATCCAGTCCTTGACCGAATACGCACGTTCGAACCTTCCCGGAGCGGCCCCGAACAGATTAGCGATGGGCAATCTGGACCGGACAGTTCCGTTTGGCGGAGATTCAGGGACGACATCAGAACCTGGGTGAGCCACGGAGATGAGCCTAACGGTCTCACCTAAGAAGGCCTATGAGGGAGCCAATCAACCACTACAGAATTAGCCATGCGGCAAACTGTACACCATTAGAGTCTTGGCCCGCTGGATACACAAACCATTCGC
Organism: Armatimonadetes bacterium 55-13; assembly: GCA_001898035.1. Lineage (GTDB taxonomy): Bacteria > Armatimonadota > Fimbriimonadia > Fimbriimonadales > Fimbriimonadaceae > 55-13. The sequence continues at coordinate 53,683 of MKRX01000017.1, read as the reverse complement.
CGCCTCTGGCCTGTTCTACGCGGGGATACATTGCCATGTACTCATTGTTGGGAAACGTTCTGTCGTTCTTGGAAACAGGTAACACTGCAACATTGCTCAAGCCTTTGACCCCATCGGCTACGCCCAGTTCCCATGGAACCCACGCAGATTTCAGGGAATTCTCCGTTGCAAGCAAGAGGAACTTACTACTCTTCTCAATCAATATCCGCAGAGCCCTTGCTGTGTCCGGGCTTGTCGTTTCGGGCATCGTGGCATCTTTCCAATCAATATAGGCCAGGAGGTTCAAGTCATTCAAGAATGCCTCTACCGCTGACACTATCTCAGTGTCTTTATGACTATGCGATAGAAACACCGTTGACTTAACCTCGGACAAGTCAATAGACTTTTGGGCGAATCTTGCCGAATCGCTGACTGCAATTTCTCGCAGTTTATCGTAAGTAAGAAAAGCCATTGCCTATGGCGTTCCTTTCTGGCCAGCTGATACGGCTGCTTGTGGCGACTCGCCTATTGATCTTTGGAACTGCTGCCCGAGAACAGCAACCACGACAATAACCGCAATAAGACTAATGTAAAAAGGAAAAAGGGTTTTACTGAACGCCACACCAATCCAGGGAGTTTCTTGGTTAGACAAAGAACTTACATCCAAAGAAAAATCCACCTCGGAGTCTGGCGACCCTCTGGTTTGTCTGACTTTATCGTACAAGTTTCTGTATAGGCGCTCAATCCGTAGATAGTATGCATCTAGTCCCCAGAACATTAGCGCAGGCAGCAAAGCAAACCAGGCAGCAGCCGGTGTACTATCCTTTCCCGTAAATGCGAGAATTGCGGCAACAAGGGTTACAGACCAACCTTTCACAATAAACGAATTGGCTGCTAACCTGATGATGGTCAGTTGAACAAACTCAAGGTGCTTGAGTAGATGTGGTTTTTCGGGCGAAACGTCGTTCATCACTTCAACGTCCAGCTATCCGAGCGGCCTCTTCAATCCAGGCTCCAAGGTTATTGTATCCATCATCCTCTACGTAGTCGTAAGTTTTGAACGTTGAACTCAATTTGACGCTTACATTGTTTTTGGTTACAGCCCAGTTATCCAGTGGATTCTCACCGCGAATACAAGTTCCCTCAACAGGACAGTTCAAATTATGGATGTAGACTCCAACAAGCCCCTTAGAATCTTGAAAAGATCGAGCAATCTCATAGTGAACATACTTGCGCAGGTATGTTTCCTGGCCAATTAGAACTACTGTCACTGATGTATTCGCCAGGCCACTATCAATCAAGCTCTTAATCGCGTCATCACCCTTCGTAACTGCTTCTTCCCAAAGGCTTCCGTCCCACGATGCCTGATATTCCCTCTCTGGGGGACAAACCCAGCTATTTCGCACTTGGTTTGCCCGAAATATATCTCGCTGATAATGAAAACTGAAGAAGGCTCTTCTCATTGTCCAAACCTCGCGGTATCCAGATTCTCAACAGAAATACCGTGTGACGCTGCCAGTGATCCGATAAAGTCGCCGCAAACCGGACAAGCAGGGTTCCGTTCAATCGCCACTCCATACCATCCCAATATCCGAGGGGCCTCTGGATCGGTATCAAGGGGAGGCAATTCCTCATAATCCGTTCCGACTTCCCGTCGGTTCAACCACTGATACCAAGGAGCCGTGAGGTCATCGTAGAGGTTCTGGAAACTTGTCGCAGATCCTTTGAGCAGCTCAAGGATTCCCAGCTTCACGCACATTGTGGAGATTGGTGCAATGTCATTTGATAAACCGGGTTCGATTGCTACCGGGCGATCAGCATATGCGATGGCCTCCGCTTGATCGGCGTTTGCAATTTCCTGATCTGCCGCCGCATCTGGCATCTGGTCAATAAAACATTGGTAGCAAATCGTCTCGCCCGGATACACTCGTAAAGCCTGACCTCCGTAGGCTCGGCGGAAGGCTCCACCGTAGATGCATATGCGTCGCTGTTCAAAGCAAAGCTGGTTCAGCAAGAGACGGCTAGGTCTGTTATCGGTGCAGCAAAAAACCAAGTCAACGTTAGCGATAATCGCTCTTAGCTCATCGCTCCATTCCCATTCACATTTCCGTTCGAAAGTTTTGACGTCTGCAAATGGGTTCTTTTCCAGAATGGCCTCACGGACCGCTTTGGTCTTAAAGCGTCCGAGATCAGATAAGCCAGAGTGGTGTCGGACAACGTTATGCACCTCAAGCCGATCAGCGTCGATCAGGGTGAACTTTCCAACGCCGGCTTTAGCAAGTTCCAAGGCTATAGGACTTCCACCTGAGCCCAAGCCCACGACAAGTACATGCTTCTCTGTTAGAACTTCAGTTTCGTAAAGACCTACTATTCGGCTGTGCAACTCATCTTTTAAGTCAACAAACTCGATCTCACATTCTTGCTGCAATCCATCAATGTGAAGATGAGCTGTTTTCGAATCCTTGGCTAACACCACAAAACAGTCCTCGTCAGCTGATGTATCGCCATCATGCAACACCTGGCACGTACGTGCGACCGATCCAGCCTTACTCGATGCAATAAGCCTTTGGTCAATATAGGCATCGCCATCATCTTGGGCCACCAGTGATGTGCGTAATGGTCCCTCCGAAGAGCACTCTTTCAAGTCAGACGATAAAATAAGTAGTGGGACCATCACACCATACTATGCGAAACGCGTTGCCTCTTGAGCAGTAAACTCCAAGCAATCGTCGGCTCTAGGATCGGTTGCAGGGACAGAGATGAGTCGCTTCGTTTTCTTGTCGAAGATAAGCTTGTTCTTCGTCGCTCCTTGCGTAGCCACTTCCTCCATCCACTTCTGAACATCGTTCTGATTCTGATCGCTCATATCTGTTTCTCCTATCTAAAATTCAGTGAATACTCGTCAATCGACTTTCCGGTTTTGCAATGCACTTCAAACGCCTCAAGCCACAGCATTCCCTTCATCAAAACACTAAGCAATGTGTTTGAAGGCGACCAGAACTCCTCCTTCCAATGACACAGCTTCGCATAGTTGTCCCAATCAGGCTTCCAAACGTGCATCGTATGAGAGGTGCCGTAACTTTGGATTGTCTTTCCACCATAACCAACTAAAGGACAGGGCGATGTAACATACAAACCAGGCAGGGAATTCGGGAAATTCGAAGTCACATGGAGGCACAACCTATATGTGTTTCCTGCCGTAGTTGTATGCTCTCCGCGAATGGTGGCATTTGTAGCCGATGCCTCGTCATACCACGTAAAGTGGGGCAGTTCCGTTTTAAGCACTTCAGCCTCGGCAGCTAATCGCATTCTCTGATCAGTTCTCCAGGCACTCATCTTCGCCACCCCCATGTCCTGCTCTTACCGTTTGCAACTCTCTGGATGAAAGAGGATGCTGCTGAAACCAGTCGTGAAAGTTCTATTGCAGAGTTCAGCTTCATTGGAAGGACGATCTGTCTGTCTTCAATAAACAGTTTGAAAAGATCGCCAGCGGCTCCGTCAGCGGAGTCAAAGCGGCCACCCAGCAGGGACAAACCTTGATCGACGCTTAGTACCATCGTTAGGCTCCCGCCTCGAATGGGAATCTGGATCATATGCTGACCGTCCCGCGAACCTAATAGCTCGATCTCGTCAATACCTAGCTGCACAAGAAGCGCTTCTATGGTTTCATGCTTCACCTGCCCCTCTATAGGGGATGGCACATAAGTCCGCTCCGGTTGGATCACTGCCGTTGAGGGCACCAGCCTCGCTCGAGTGTCGGTAATGGCTAAACCTGCCGAGAAAGCGTGTTCCTCGCTTCCGAGCAATGTCCGTAACGGGCTCACACCACGAATCGACTCAATATCTACTTGCTCGTAGTGCCCGGTCTCCGCGTTGCCGTAAAAGAAAGCTCGCAGAAACGGGATCAGAGGAGACCGCTCCGAATCGAAATTCACCAGGAGTTCTAAGGTTTTTGATCGGCCATGCTTTTTGGCATATTTCCTCACCGAGTCAACATCCCCGCCGCTGGGGTGCTTCAGACCAAGAACGTGGTGAGAATGCCAAGAGCCTATGTATTGGATTGCGAACCGCTGATTAAGCACACGCTGCCAGTGAGTTATAAACATGGGATCCTGACTGAACTCGGTACCGTGACCGCTGCTATTTGGCCCTGGCCCCGAAGCAAGCCAGACAACAGGCATCCCGCCATGTGTGAAAAGGCCATAGAGGTCCCCTCCGGTTTCTGACCGGGGATGGCGCAAGGCCTCACCGCCAATCGCGTGGACTTCTGATTCAAATACGCAGATTTTAGGCTTAGACATCGGATCACCAGGGCTGATCGTAAGATGAGAACTCTTAGTTACTGCACTCCGTGGTGAATTATTAAGCCAAGAGAACGAAGATCGTACGACATCAACAGGAACGATTATACATGCACACCTGTCTGGCATGTTCGCTTACTAGGCCCAATTTCCTGATATTGCTTCTTTGTGCTAAAAGCCAGTTCTGATGCTCTTATCTGGGAAGGCTGGCCAACCTTTGTGGTGCAGCAAACAGCAACAGCAAACTTAGCTGCTATTCCGAGGAGTTCTTCAGGTTTTCGTGAATTACCAGCGGGCTCTGAAGACCGAGCGCTTCTTTACTCGCACGGTGATAAAAACATCCGCCGTCTTGCGGCAGGGAGAGGCCATGAACAATATCGACTTGGGCGGCGTGATTGTCTACGATCCGTTGCCTGACTTGGTGAGCCGGAAGGAGATCGAAGAAGCCATACGGAAGCACATGCGGGGTGAATTTCGCTCCCTTGGGGAACGAATAGGCGCTGCATACAGCAGTGCTCGCCACGGTTTCTACGACACCTACCACTACTCCAGCAACGGCCATCGGTTCGTCGTCTGCACTACTGAGGAAGATGGCCAACCTGTGACCTATGCGGGAACAGCCTACCCAGTGGACTTCTCGGGCTCAGATAGGAAAGAACGGCCGGGACCATGGTTCCAAGAATAGGAATGGCTGGAGAAAGCAGAGCTTCAACAGACAAAATCAGCTTCTAATACAAGGTCAAAGCAAGCGGGAAGCGGATCGCTATGAAGATCGGTAGGTCGGAGGAGAAACGGGGCTGGGGTGCTAGCCAGCTATCACCCCAGCTTTTCAGAGTTGTCCCTTTAGTTCACGACGAACTGTCCTAAGCTATCCGGATATGGGTATAAGCCGGCACCGGGAGCGAAGAACTGAAAGTTGCGCCCAAAGCTGTAGTACGAATACACAACTTTGATGCGATAAGATCCAGGCGGGAGGCGGCGCGTACTCCACCACACATACTCTTGGTTCTTCCCGAGGTTGAATCCCGGTGACCACGGAAAGTCGTACCAAGCACCATCGCTCCTCACAACCCGGATGGTTGCGGAAGCGAAATTGCCTGCAATCGAGAGATTCCTTAGACGAAAACCACCACTGTAGCTGCCGTCGGCGTTGCGGTTTACAAATGGACCGTCGGTGATGATTCCGACGGGCTCTGCAAATGGAATGTCGCTGAGACGTGGGTACTTCCACGAGACAAAGTAGTTCACATGCCTCCAGTCTGTCCATAGGAAATCCATCCCTTCATAAGCCGCCGCCGTGTTGAAAGCCCGGCACACCCAACGTCCAATCGGGTAGGGATCGGCGGTCTCACGAATCCACCAGATCGTACCGTCGCTGTTTTGCATCACAAGGTGAGGCACGGGAGGGCGCCAACTCGTGCGCTCGTAGATTTGCGCGCTCGTGACGGTCGTAATTGGCGGGGGTGATCCGTAGAAGTAGTCGAGGAAAGAATCCCAGGAGTTAAAAGCCTGACGCACTCCATTTTGGATGAGGAAGACACTGCTTGAGTCTTCAGGCTTAAAGACACCGTTAGGATGAACTGGCGGGTGGATGAACCCCTTAAGAGTCACAGCCGTCTTGGCCAGTTCCAGCTTGACTAGGTTTGAGCTTCCAGCCACGCGTCTAACAGTCTCCCTGCTCCACTGATGACCATACGCGGGGTACTGATTGTATTCGTCAACTACCCAGGTATTTGCATCAATGACTTGCACTACGTAGGTTACGTGCCCGGAAAGACACATGATGGAACCCACAGCGGGGGTTTGATCTTTGCGACTGTAGTTGGGAACCCGCTCCCACCATAAGCCGGCATCTCCGTAAAAGCCTGGATCCCACCCGGCCTCCTGCGCCCTTCCATTGCTGTACCACGTGCATTCGCCTCTAAACGTTGGATAGAAGCGGTTGCTACTTGTGTAGAAAGAGCGATTCAGGTTGCGATAAGGGTCGTTTTGGGCGGATTCGTAAGCAAGGGCAGTGCCTGGCAGAAGGAGGAACGCGAGGGCAAGTAGCACCGCAACGACGAACTGGACTTGGGATGTCCGCATGGCTTCTCCATAGGCATGGAGACAGAGTCCTTAAACCTGACCGCTTCCCGCTTGACACTCCCCCAAAAACCTGCTCGCAGATGGTTTAATGTCAACGGGACCCAGGCTGTACACTCCGCTACTTTCCAAGGGAACGGGTGTGGTCTCGGGTCCCTGTCGCACGGAGCTGGTTACACGCCTGCTCCGATTTTCCTTTTCACGGACACTGAGTGAGCAAAACCTTCGTGATTGGCTTTCAATGCGAAAGCCTTAGGTTTACTGTTCGGTGTCTCTACTTCGAATAAGGCTCCGCCAACACTACAAAAAACAAACTGCGTGAAGCATGCCTACCTTGCGGACGATCCAGCGCCTACAAAAGCTTCCGAAGACTCTCGGATTCTTATAATGCCCATAAATCAGGCAGAATTACTTGCTACAGAGGCGTAGAGAGCGCCATTCTTGAAGTGAGGACGTTCAAGACCAGGTAATTGAATCGCTATCCCTTGGCGATCTGCGTTAGAAGCACTTCGATGCTTCGGGCATGGTGCAGATCATCCAGATTGTAAGCTTTGTCTAGGCTTGCAACTAGATGAAGTTTCGCTCCCTCAGCGTTTCCCTTCGCTACAAGCAACTGTCCACAGAGAATATTGGCTTTGAGTTCCTGCATAAGGCTCATATGTCCTCGTAGAACCTGTGACTCTTCCCATCGGTCTTCGGCGGTGGTGACATTCCCTAGGGCAAGGTGAAGCCGTCCGCTTACCTCTAGGAAGATCGCTCGCCCGATCGGGTGCATACCTGGATCAATAAACTGGTCCAGATGGGAAGTGACATCTTCCAAGGCCACCTTATCTCCGTATTTGCACCCGTGGAGGGCGAGCACGGTTAGAGCCCGGTCTCGGATATATGCGCCTTTTAGATCAGCGCGGACTGTTCGGCTATCAGCGGAGACCGGGCTCCAACTCGCAATGAAGCCCTGGAAATCTTCGAAACGTCTCACCATTTCGGTTGGGCTAGAACACTCGCTTGCTCGCGAGACCGTCATGGCGACGTAGAGGCTTTTTGCTACCCATGTAAGATCTTGGGTGCGCTTAGCCTCCGAAAGGAGCTTCTCGCCCCAACTGCGTGCCTTGTACGGCATATCAAGCACTAGAGCGAGTTCGGCGGCGGTTTGAGCTAGCCGGAACCACAATGCACGATCCTGGACTCGCCCAGCCAATTCCTCGACAGTTCTAAGTGCCGGCCTGGTCCTTCCCTGTGCCATGAGACCGGGAATTGAAGCCAAGAACCGTTCGGCAAAGTCTGAGGTCTCATGCCTCTCCGTCTTCTCCACGGGCGAGGGAGCATAAGAGCGGACCCATGCTTCCTGAATCCTGGCCTGCGTGGCTACGTTCGGGAAGGCCGATAACAGATATTCCAGGGTAGGAGCGGTAGTGATCTCCGCGCCGCTCAGAATTTGGGAAGTGCGGCTTTCGGAGATGCCGACGTGTCCGGCAAAGGCTTTGCTCGAACCGAACTCGGTGCGGATTGCCTCCCTTAAGGCCGCACAGAAGGCGAATTCACCTTTCCCTGAAGAATCAGGCTGTGCTTTAGAAATCGCCATGTTTGCCTCGGAGCATAGGCGGCATGGAACGCCTGCTCTGCCTCTTTGAGGGACTCATCATCTGGCTTTGCGATCTTTTTCTTAAATCCTCTAGACCTAAACCACCGGCCAAACCTGATCGACACGTCATTGCAACCTCGCTTGAAGACAACACGCTGGGGGAGCCTGTCCGGTTGCAACAAACTGACCTCGCCCGGCATGCCTACTTCCTCGGCAGCACAGGAAGCGGCAAGACCAACTTCATCATGAACCTCATCGAGCAAGACCTGGATGCGGGGCAAAGCATTGTCGTACTGGATCTTCGCGGTGACCTGGTAGAGCGAACCTTGTCGCTCTGTGAAGCCAAAGACGTGCATTCCGGGCGCGTGGCCTTGCTCGATCTGAGAGAGAAGGAGTATGTGGCTGGTTTCAACCCCTTAGCCGGAGATGGAGAGCCTTTCGTGCGGGCATTGCACCTACTAGATGTGGTCCGTACCGAAGCGGATTCATGGGGTGTGCAGATCGACGAGGTGATGCGCAACGCATTCCTGCTCCTCGCCGCCACGAACCACCCGGTAACGGATATCGAACGCCTCTTGTTCGATATGGCCTTCCTCACGAAACTCCTTGAAGCCTCGGACGATCCGGCCGTTTCAAGTTTTTTCGAGCGATATCAGGCACTTTCGGAGGAGAAGCAACTTGCCTGGGCGCTGCCAGTACTCAACAAGCTGACGCCCCTCTTCGCAACGAAGGGGATGCGGGCGATTCTAGGCGCAGACCAGAACCTCAACCTAGAGCGAATCCTCGAAACCAAGGGTTCTGTCCTGCTCATATCGCTTGCGGTAGATGAGCTACATCGCACCGGGCGAATGCTCGGAAGTCTCCTGGTGTCCGCGATCTCCCGGACGATGTTGGCGCGGGTCAATGTGCCAGAGGAGAAACGCAATCCGGTCAGGCTTTACGTCGATGAGTTCGAGAACATGGCCTCCGAGACCTTCGAGAGCCTGATTGCCGAAGGGCGCCGTTTTAAATTTTCCCTGGTGCTATCTCATCAAAACCTTGCCCAAATACCACCGCGCCTAAAGGCGGTGATTCGCAACAACGTAGGCCTCCAGGGCCTTTTCTGCTGCGGCTATCAGGACGCCAAGGAACTCATGTGGGAGTTGCCAGAGGGCTTTACAGTGGCGCGATTAACTAGTCTGCAACCAGGGGAGCTGTTATTGATGCCACGGGCAGGCGAATCCCAACTCGTTCGCTGTACCTTGTCACGAAAACACACGGATCAGACCGCCATCTTGGCCTACCGCGAGGAAGTGCTGCGCGATACCGGTACCCCGATTGCTAAGGTCTTGCTTCAGGTAGAGGCTGATCGGCAAGGTTCCGCTTCCCTTCAATCGCTACGCCGTCCGTGGGACTTGGGAGGTGGGGCATGCAACTGATGGAACGGGACCGTCTGCTCCTTAACGACCTGGCTCTCCACCACCTTATGACCAGGGTCCAAATCACTTCCCTTGGCTACTTCCCCTCGGCCTCTCGTGCGAGTGCCCGGCTAGTGAAGCTCCAACGCGCAGGCCTTATCCGGCAGGTGCAACCGTCTCCATTCATCGTGTCCAAGGAGCACCTATATGTCGTTGCGAAAGGGGCTATGTCAGTTCTCGATAGCCGAATAGCGAGACTGCTTGTCGCCCGCTCCTTCACTCCGCGCTTCATCGACCACGCGCTAGCTACAGTGAATCTTCGATGCACACTGCTTCGGCTCGGGCTCGAAGCTTGGTGGGCTGAACCGCAAATTCGGCACACCTATGAAGTGCGCATCGGAAGCCGGAGCCGGGTGGAAGACTTTAGGCCGGATGGCCTCGCTCTGATTGACGGTCTCTACATCTTCGTTGAGGTTGATCGGGGGAATACCTCGCTTCCCCGCTTCATAGCCAAGCTCAGTTCCTACAGCGCCTACCTGGATCGAGGGTTGTTTGCCCAAACCTATCCGGCTGAGGCATTTACGCTCCTCGTTTCGGCCACGGGCCATTTGCGCAAACGCCACCTTCTAGCTGCCCTGCCCAAGAGCCTTCGATTTCCGGTCTTCGTCACGACCGAATCTGAAGTCAAGCAAGCCACCTCGCTTGCGGAGGTACTGCGATGATCCTCTGCCTTCATTGCAAACGCCCGTGGGCAAAGGGGACGGTGTACTGCGGCTCCTGCGGCTGCTCTCACGGAAAGCGGTTTTGTCCAGATGGACATGAAAGCCCCCTCAGGGCTAACGCCTGTACCACGTGTGGGAGCCGCAAGCTCACTCGGGCAGCATCCTCTCTTAATCTCCGCTTCCTGACCGTAGCCGTTGGCCTTTTTCTTGGCCATGGTCTGGTGCAGATGGTGGTTCTGCCGCTTTGTGCCGCCCTACTGCACAGCCTATATCTCGGAGCACTGTCGCTCCTTGGCCCGCTTATTAGCCTCGCTATCTGGTCTTTGCTCCTTTCCCTCTTTGTGGGAGATAAGGGACGAGCGCTGATCTGGCAGGTTTGGGTTCAAGGGTTCAGGCTAATAGCTGCTGTCCCCAAGCAGGCTATAGGCTTGGTGGAGCCGTCAAGAAATCTAGGAAAGGCACAAAGGACTAGGAGCCCGAAGCCAGGCAAAAGGCAGTAGTCCGGTAGTTTCCGATGATGGTGCCTTGCTTGCTAAGGAACAAGCGAGATACCCCAGTTAAAGAGTATTGAGCGAGGTGCCCGGACTCTTGGAGTAATTCGCCGTCGATGGCACTAAACACACCTACGCGTACCGATCTACCTCGGTAGTACATCACAGCCACCATGTCGCTACCAACCTTGAGCGCATTCGAGAGCGTGGCAAGTTGGGGCACCGTCCACAATTTCTTGCCGTCCGTTGTGCTGTAGCCACTCAACCCGCCGCCATTGGTGACAACCACCTCACCCACCACCGGGCTTACGCTGCCACAACCTTTTACATTCCAACGAATAGTGCCGGTGGCTAGGTCAACCTTGCTCAAGCCCTCCTTCGTAACTGCATATATTGAGTCGCGCTCAATATGGGGAGTCTCAGACATGGTGGCTTGCCCAACTTTGGCGGTCCAGATTGCTTTATCTTTCTTGTGGTCTACAAGGGCCATCGCTCCCGACATGAACAGGACGCCACCTTCTGTGTAGAGGGGAGAAGAAGCAGGGCTGCCAAATCCAGCCGCCCACTGCTTTCCTACACTCTTCCCATCTGTTGCCGAGAAGAACGAGACGCCTCGAAGCCGCTTCACCGCCACGGTGCCATCCGGGCCGGGTGTAACGGCCACACCGATTTCGGGAAAGTCAATTTTGCCTGGCGATCTCCACTCAATCGTGAGATCGGTATTACGTAACCGACAAAGCTGGCTATCGACTACGGCGAACACCCCCTCGGTGTTTGATGTTCCGATGGCTGGCGTAAGTTTGCCCAAATATCGCGTAGCAAGAGTTCGACCGGTTACGATGTCGATGGCAAGGGCTGTTCCGCTCCGTCCCAATGCGTACACCTTCGAGTCCGTAAGGGCGATGCAGGAATCGCCCGTCGAAGGCACCGTTTTGAACCACACGGTTCGCATTGAAATAGCCTGAGAGGCCGAGAGGATCGCGAGTGCTGCAAACAGCATAACGTCGAGAGTATATCCCGATTCGCACCGTTATGGTGTTATTGAAAACTGACCGTTAGTTCTTCTCTGCTTCCTCAAATCGGTTGACTAACTCGCCATACAGTTCTTTAGGGTCAAGGGAAAGTGCCTTCGCAAAGCGGAAGAACTCCACAACGTCCATACGACGCTGCATATACTCAACCTTCTGGATAAAGGTTCGGCTTTCGCCAAGGTGCAGGGAGAGATTGTCTTGACTGAGCTTCCTTGCCTCGCGTTTCTCGCGCACCAACACCGCTACCTTTTCGTAATTTGCGCCATCCGGCGACTTTGCAAGAGACTTCTTAGGCACAATCGAGCGTGGGTCACTTTGTCACACCATAACAGTGCGACAAGAGGTATCCTCTTTGCTAGCGATTCATGGTTCCCTGAATTTCGAGGACCAAGCCACAAACGTGGGCTAGTCCCGCGTTACCGTTGCCCTATGGCACGGGCACGACATATTCCCATTGAGCAACGCGGAAGTCTTACTATGAATGAGGCCAAGACCTACGCCGGAATCGGCCACGCAAAAGCCCGGAAGCTCGTTCGCTCAGGCGCTTGGCGGGCATACCCCAGTGGTCGGGAGATCAGAGTCATTAAGCGCTCCATTGATGAATGGATGGAAGAGTCAGCTCGCACGGCGAGCCACTAAAAACAAGGAGGACGTCAGACGATATGGCCAAGAGGCGGCAAGCGGGGGAAGGCTCATACCGAAAGGAAGGAGAGTTTTACATTTGGACGGCCTGTGTCGGTAAGCGCCGGTTTGTGGTGAAGCGCAAGGATTACACCGAGTTTCGCCGTGAAGTTGATCGGCGGCAACAGGAGATTAGAACCCTGGAAGCTGCGCCGCCCGACAAAGATCAAACCTTGGATCAGTTCTTCCCCGCTTGGCTTGAAGCGTTTGTCGCACCCCCTAAGCGATCAAAAGCTACCTACCGGAGCTATAAAGGCACTTACGAGAACCACGTCAAGGCCGAACTCGGAGCAAAGAAACTGAGCAAGATCACCGTGGCGATGGTCCAGGCATGGATTAACCGGCTAACCGCGCAAGGGGTTGGGGTCCGCACCATTCACATTGCCGCGATTGCTCTTAAACGAGCCCTCGGATCGGCATTGCGTCAAGCCTACATAGCTCGCAATCCTTGTCATGGATGGGAGCTTCCAAAACCCGTGCTGAAGACTATGCGGGTGATGCCTCCAAGCGAGCAAGCAAAACTCATTGACGCCCTCTTCATTCGACCCCATGTCCATCGCAAGACGGCTATCCGAAAGCGGCAAGCCTCGCGGTACCGCCATGCGCTTCGCTTCAAGCTCCTGACGGGCTTGAGGATTGGAGAACTCTTGGGGCTTCAAACTCACCGCTGTGACCTTGAAAACGGCATTGTCCGAGTTGAAGTACAACTTGAGTGGGATACGGAAGATCGGTGGAGCTTGGAGCCGCCGAAGACCAAATCGAGCATCCGCACCATCGTGCTTGAAGCGGAAGCTCTCAAGGTGCTTCGCCAGCAACTAGCGCTGATTCGGCGCGATAAGAAGTGGGTGGAGGATTACGAGGACAATGGCTTAGTCTTCCCCACGGTGCGCGGAACGCCCTCGCACCCGCGAAACGTGCAACGACAACTTACCGCTGCTCTAACACTTGCTGGGCTCGGACACTACGGCCTGCATGATCTCCGGCGCACTTGCCTGACCAATCTCGCTAATCGAGGCTTCCCCATGCACCAGCTCAAAGCCTACGCAGGGCATAGCTCCATTACTACAACGGCCAAATACTATGTCTCAGTAAGCCTAGAGGCACAGAAAGCTGCGCTTGCCGCTTTGAAGCCGCTCAAGGACACCGTACAAGCTCTAAGGCCAATCAGCACCACGATCAGCACCAAGGGCCTTCCAAAAACCAAAAAGACCGCTCGACGTGAGCGGCCCCAGGTTCAAAACGGTGGTGGATCGTGTAGGGCTCGAACCTACGACCCGCTGATTAAGAGTCAGCTGCTCTACCAACTGAGCTAACGATCCCTGCGGATCAATAATATACCCCGACCTCACGCCGGATTCAACACCCGACGCAAGTAAACTCAAAACATGTCATTCCTAATACGACTTGCGACCCAGGCCGATGCTCCCCAGGCCGTTCGCGTGGTCAAGGCCGTTTACGACGAATACGGCTTCTCATGGGATGCGGAAGATTATCATGCCGATCTGTACGATCTTCAGTCGCACTACTTTGATGCGGGGCATCGATTCTGGGTAGCGGAGCAAAACAACGTTGTACTAGCCACCGTAGGGCTGCATCTCTTTCGACCCTTGACCGGAGAAGTCGGGCAGATCGTTGAGCATGAAAATCAAAGAAGAATAGGAGGAACTGATTGCTCCTTGGAAAGGCTCTACGTCCATCCTGAAGCCAGAAAAGCAGGAATCGGCCAGGCCCTCATGCGAACCGTAACGGGTGAGGCTAAGTCGGCGGGCAAACGGACGATGGAGATTTGGAGCGATAAACGCTTCGAAGCCGCCCACCGGCTCTATCAGCGCTTCGGAGCAGAAGTCATTGCCGACCGCATCTGCGACGATCCCGATGAATCTCCCGAGTGGGGCCTGCTCATTCGCCTTTATTAAACAAAAAGCGCCGGCGGAGCTTGCCCTACTCCAGCCGGCGAATTCATCGAGTGTTAATGGTTGGTCTAGAAGCTGTTAGTTGCCGCCCTTATTGAGGCCGCCTTTCTTTCCGCCCTTGCCATCCTTACGGTTCTTTGCGACCGCTTCCTTATAAAGCTTTTTGAAGCTCTCCTGCTGAGCCGGAGTCAAAATCTTCAACAGGCTCTCGCGGTAATCGGTGGTGATCTTCTTGAGGTCGTTGCGGAGTTGAGTCTTATCGCCACCCTTTGCCTTTTCGCGCAGGCTCTTCATAGACTCCATCGTCTTCTTATCCAGATCGGAAATCTGCTTCTTCTGTTCGTCATTCAACGCAGGTTGAACTTTCGCAAGAACTTCCTTACCGATCTTCATGGTGCCGCCACGCTTTGCGCCGTCCTTTCCGGGATTTTGGCCCTGGCCGTTCGTCAAACCGCCGTTCGTAGGACCAGCTTGCTGAGCCATCACGGCCCCCGCCAAAGTTGTGGCGATTGCTGCCGTCACAATAAGTTTCAAAACATTCTTCATCGTTGGTCTTCCTCAAATGGGAGAGTCAGGAGGAAGAAACGAAACGCCAGAACGATTGTTCAATGGGAAATGAAGAACTCTGTGGCTTGGGACTTTTGCACGAGCTCCTGAATCGAATCGATGCGAGAAGTCTTGAACGCGCCCGAATCTCCCTCAAACACTAAGCTGCCCTTGTCCAAGAACGCAATCCGGTCGGCGACTCGAAAGACGCTGCTCACATCGTGACTTACTAAAAGAGCGGTCACTCCAAACTGATCCCGAACATCGACGATCAGACGGTCAATCGTGTAAGTCGTAACCGGATCGAGTCCAGTCGTAGGTTCATCGAAAAGAATCACTTTTGGTTGAAGAGCCAACGCGCGGGCAATTCCCACTCGCTTCTTCATACCCCCGCTCAATTCGGCGGGCATCAACTTCTCCGCTCCCTCCAGACCGACCGTCTTCAAAGTCCGTTGAACCAAATCGATCTGATCCGACCGACTCGCCTTCGACCATCGCCGAACCCCAAACCAGACGTTCTCTTCAACGTTCATATAGTCAAAAAGGGCTGCTGACTGAAAAACCATTCCCATCCGATGCCTGGCTTCTTCCGTCTGTCGGTGAACGTTTAGGCCATCGACTTCGACCGTCCCGCTGGTGGGAACGAGCAATCCCGCAATGCAGCGCAGGAGGGTTGTCTTCCCGCCACCAGAACTCCCCATGACGGCCAGAATCTCTCCTTCGCCCACCTCAATCGAGATGTCCGTCAGAACCGGCCTCTCGTCAAAACGGTGCGATAGGTTCTGAACCGAGATCATCGGCCAAGTATATCTGCCTAACCAGAAGTCCGTCGAATACTCGTGGGACTGGCTGAGAATCGTTGAGTGAATGCTCGGCTAAAGTGAGAGAGACCCGTAAAACCGACCGCCGCCGCTACCTGTGAAACCGGCATCTCGTTTTCCATTAGCATTTGCTTTGCTTTCTCTAAGCGAACGGCAACCAAATACTTATGAAACGGATTGCCCGTAGCCTGCTTGAACAAGAATCGAAAATGAGAAGTGCTCAGTCCTAACTGATCGGCCACGATCGCATCCGTAAGGTCTTTCGCGAAATTCCGCTCGACGATCGCAAGGGCACGGTCCACCAAATGAGCAGAGGGACTGTCTTGACAAATGAACAGCGACTCCGCGGTCCTTTCGCATAGCTCACGGGCTTCCTCCGCCACATCTTCCTTTGTTTGAAGTTGATCAAAACGTCGAGCCGCCTCAAGTTGAATCCTGTGCAGTTCACGAGTGCCTCCAGATTCCAGCATTCCCGTTGTAACGACGGCAAGGAACGTCAATGCCTGACCTCTACCCTCGTCCAAGTCCTGCGATGCCAAAATGCCGGCCGTCAGTTGGTCAAGGGCCCTTTGAAACCGTCGACGATCTCCAACCCGCACGATTGACGCAACTTCGCCCAGCGGAATCAGTCCACTCTTACTATGAAAAGGACAGCCCGCTGGTCGCTCGACGTCAATAACGACGTCAAAAAGAATGAACGAAGCTGCGCTTCCTAGATCCTTAAATAGAAGGCTCCGTGGTTCGGCCAGCGTGGGCAGATCTACCGTCAGTCGGTCAACCCTATATTCCACATCGCCCACCCTTGCCGAGCCAACGGTCTGGATGCTGCTGCCGTCCCCATTAGAACGGTTTACCGGTTTAGAGAGGTCGCAATCGCCATAATGGCGACCGTTGATCAAATCCAAGCGAAAAGCGACTTCACGCTCATCTAGGATTTGCAGAGTGGCGCCAAAGGTGCCGGGAGCTTCACGTTCGCCATCGGCGTACAGAGCAAAGACGCCAAAAATCTCAATTCGCTTCAGCGCACCCTCAATTTCCTCCAGTGGAATTTCCAAGGAAAAAGGAAGCCCTCTGGCCGGGTGTCCGCGATAGTCTCCCCCGTTACTTTGCCAGCCAGGCAATCCGCAAAAAGGAATACCGGTCCCATCCTGACCTATCCAAATGGGCCCCGCTTCCGGTCTTCTGAACGGAAGCGATACAAATCGAGCGTCCGGTGTCAATGTTGTATTCATCGCGCTTCCCGCTATTCCTTCGGCTGAGCGAAGGAATAGCGGCGATCGGATCAACGTCGATCCTTGAGTTTTCTATTGAGAGAGGCTGACTTTCGTGTGAGGCAGGTGACCAAACAGCGACTCTCGCATCCCCTTGATTCTTGGACTCACCAACTCCGCATCTCGCTGATAGTAAATCGGAATCCAAGCGACATCATCCAAGGCGATATCTTCTGCCTTAGCATACATCTGCATACGCTTGTCGTGGTCCTGTTCAATGTCGGCCGCCGCGCATAATGCGTCGAAAGACGGATTACTGTAGTACGTCTTATTCTCGGCGCCATCGGTGGCAAGCATCAAACTCAAGAAGTTTTGCGGGTCCAGGTAGTCGGCCCCCCAACGCATGTGGAAGAACGGCAACTCCTTCTTGTTGTGTCGATCAAGGTATGCCGACCACTGAAGGGGCTTCGCATTGACCGTAATTCCCAGCTTCTGCTTCAGGTCTGCTTGGACAGCTTCAACCACGATCCGAATGTCGGGGCGCTCCGCGCGGAAATACATATCGATCGCAGGAATCTTTCCGTACTGGCCAGCGGTCTCCAAGAGTTTCTTGGCGGCCGAGGGATCGTAAGGGATGCCCTTAAGATCGGGGCGTGCGCCATCTACGCCAGGAGGCAAAATGCCGTTGGCTACTTGATTGACGCCACCCAACAGATCATTGACGATGCGCTCCTTGTTAATCGCCATCGCGATCGCCTTTCGCACATCCTTGGATGCGAAAGCGGGCACCATCTTGAGATTAAAGGCTACGTACCAAATCGCCGGACGGGCATAGTATTTCAACTCATCCTTCAACTTAGGATCGTTCTTGACCGCCTCGATATCCTGACGCTCCAGTTGCGTAAGATCGATATCTCCGCTCTTGAACTTCGCGATGCGCGTAGGTGCATCGACGATAACTGGACGCTCAATCTTATCGATGGCGGGAGCGCCCCCGTGGTATGACTTGTTAGCTGCCAAAACAAAAAGCTGTTCGTTCTGATAGCTTTCTGGAATGTAAGGACCAGTTCCAGACTTCATCGCATCCACGGTCGTAATCTCCTCGCCCTTCTTTGCCAAGTCCTTATCGACGGCAAAGCAGACCGGATAGGTTAGCTTCCCAAGGAAGTAAGCGCGTGGCTTGTCGATCTTGATTTCCAGCGTGTAATCATCGACGACCTTTACGCCGGAGACTTCGTTCGCCTTACCCGCCACCATATCCTTAACCCCGATAATGTCGTCGAGATAAGTCAGTGCCGTCGCCGATTGAAGCTTCGGGTCGCAGGCTCTTTCGATCGAATATTTAAAGTCTTCCGCCTTCACTTCCCTTCCACTGTGGAACTTCACATTCTTTTTCAGGTGGAAAGTGTAAGTGGTGCCGTCTGGGCTGATGTCCCAGCTTTCCGCCAGGTTCGGCACGGGCTTGTTTTCCTCGCTCCATGCGGTCAATCCCTCAAACACCTGCTGAATCAAGTCGATCGTGTCGCCGTCTTGAACCTTTGCCGGATCAAGAGAAGTCGGCTTAACGACGATCGAATAGCGGAAAACGTTTTCCTTACCCTTATTAGCGGACTCAGAAAAGTTTCCTTTTCCGCAGCCGCCCACCAACAAGAGCGCCGCAAGAAGCGGGACCGTGAAGTTCCATCGCATAGCGAACCAATTGTACTCGTATAGGTTAACCGAACGATAACCGTTCCCTACAGGTGCGCGTGACGAACCTCGCCCACATAGCTTTCATTCGCGGGAAGTGCCATCTCCGCGATATGCCGCCAGAAAGGCAACAGAGCTGCCAAACACTCGTCCGCAAACTTCAAATTCATGGGTGGAGAGTCCAATTCAGCTGTTCGCGCCAATCCAACCAGAACTTCCGCCCGAGTCTGAAATCGATCCACGTACCGAATCGCATCCGCCGCATTCACGTAGCCGCCCGCGCGCGGAGAAAGCCAGGGCTCCGCTTCCCGAATACCTTCTCCGTCTGATAGACAAGTATCGAACGGCGGTAAGTAACCAGAAATATCGAGCAACCGCAGCTCCGCCCAGACTGCCGCCACCACCGCCTTGGGATGCCCGTCCAGCGCCTCTAACGAAGCAAGAAGAAGGTCGAATGCCTCTTCAAACGGCTCCTCAAACGGCACGATCGCTGCATACAGTTCTACGAGAGCGAGGGCTGCGCTCAAACGATCGAAATCGGTCCGAATATTCCGAAAGGACGCAATGGGCTGAGACTGCGTCACAAAGCGGTTTACTTTGCCCTTCGCTAAGGTCATCCGGGCGGCCACCAAGGGATCTGAAGAACCCGAGAGCCGGGAACCGCCCTTCTTCGCACCCTTTGCAACGACATCGAACTTCCCCAATTCTCGGGTCAGCAAAGTAAGACGGCGATCGCTCTCCCCGGAATCTTTCCGACGGAGAACGATCGCCGATACCGTGATCTCGCTCATCGAGCGAACCTATCCACTACCCGTGGAACAAGCCCTGCTTCAGGAACTCAATCCAGATGAAGTACATGCGGTCGATCAGCAACGAGAAGCGCATCATGACCGTCGATCCAAAGATCGCGCCAAAGCCGATCATGAGCAACCAGCGTCCGCTGGTTGTCAGAACCGTCATCACCTTGTTCTTCGTATTGACGCTAAAGAGGAAGTAGCTCAAAACGCTCAACAAAGTAAATACGAAGATCAAGTTCGTAATCGCCTGGGAAGGATAGACCTGCGAATTGATGCGAGCAACTTCCTCCGGCGGCAAACTTGACGTCGCTGGCTTAATGAACGATTCCATCGTCGTCGGCAAAATCGGCTTCATCGAAGAAGCGATCTGCGGACCATATCGGTTCCACCAAACCTGGATCTGCTGACCAGACCACAAGCCCAAGATGATGCCAATTGGAATTCGGCTCATCCAGTTGTGCTTCTTGCTAAACACAAAGTAGCCCATGAATCCGATGGGCAGAAGCGTCATCCAGATCCAATATCCAGGGGTCCCAGGATCAGTTCCTTCGGGTGTCGAACCCGCCATCTTGGTCCACCAAGTGTCATAGAGCGTTTCCGTCCACAAGGCAACGCAGGTGTAGCCAACGGCCAAGCCAAGAAACACATGCTCAAAGAATCGATAGAACTTATTCTCTCGATACAGAACGGTGTATAGACCAATGGTGCCAATCGCACCGGCGGCTAGCTTAATGAGTGCGAATGACATTAGGCGGCCCTCCTTCGGCTAAGCGCCATACCGATGTTTCCAACGATAACCGCCACGATCAGTAGTCCCAACGCAAAGTGCAAAGTTGGATAGTACGCGGTGCCTTTACCCGCATTGGTTTTCCCAGGAAATCCCTGTAGCGGCTTATCTTTGTATTTCTCGTATCGGATAGGAGCCTCATCGAAGCTGGGATAGTTCAACCCCTTCTCCATCATTTGCTCCAGTTCAAAGACGCCTTTAAGGCCCTTCGAAAGGCCACTCAACTGACCAGACGAGTAGTAAACCTGGGTCTCAGGCCCCATAACTCCCGTCACCATCATCGCCAGCTTCCCTTGCGCGGAAATCTTGTCCGAAAGCCGTTCAAGAGTAATGTTCGACGTCTTGGAAGCCGTCACAACGACGACCATCGAAAAGTCTTCAACCTTCTGAATGTTCTGCAGAACCGGAGATTCAAAGACATCTCGTGGGTTGGTTTCACCGGGCGGAAGCTTCTTTCGACCGGCAAACGCCTTTCGAACGTTTGCACGAATCGCGTTCAACGTCCCTTCAGCGTTCGGGAAGTACCCCAGAACGAGATAGTCGTTCCACTGCTCGTAAGGCTTTTCCCCTTCCTTGACTCGTTCTGCATTGAGAACAAGCATTTCATCGCGAGCGACTTGGGGAGCTTGCGGATCAGCCGAAGTGAAGATACAGACTTTGACGTTGCGTCGCATCAAAATGCGCATCAAGGCCTCAAACTGTCCCGCGCTTTCGCCTCGGGTTGAGTTCGTCCAGTCGGAAGACAGCAAAACCGTGCTTCCCTCTGGAATCGTCATCAGACGATAGAACAACTCGATCGTCGGCTCTTCCGGCTTCCCGGGAACTTGGCATCCCTTCATGAAGAGCAAAGGAATCGAGATCACCGCCACCAAGACCAGGTAGAGCATGTTCTTGCTCAGCGACTGCATCTTTTCGCCGAGCGTCTTGCCGCCAGTTTCAACCTGCGCCATTAGTTAGATCCTCCCTGCTTCTCAAGGCTGAGCCAAAGGCGAAGGCCCATTGCCAAAGCGCCAATACCGACGCCAAAGTCAATGCCTCGCAAACTGGAAGTCTGGAACGTGTCCTTAATCCAAGATGCCACAGAGGTCAGCGTGAAGTTATACAGCATGCTATTGGGAGCCGGATCGCCCAAGACCTTTGAATCGACGAAGTACGTCACCGCACCCATCAGACTAAGCATCATGATCAAAGCCGTAATCAGCAAAATCGTCGCCTCGACAGATCGCACGCGGAATGCACGATAAGCCGCCGAAAGGATAAAGAAGGCGATGATGGAGAACATGCCCGCATCCATCTGCTGAAGCAAACCGTTGAACAAAAGGTCTCGCCCGTAATTAGCAAATCCCCAGTTCGCCTGGTTTTCCATCAAGATCTCATTCGGCCCCCGCGTCGTCAACCAGTCCCAGTAGCCGAAGACGATCATGAGGAACATGCTCACTAAGAGCACAACGCTAAAACCCCAATCCTTCTGAGCGTGAACCACCTTGCGGAAGTGAATGCGGAAAAGTGAGTAAATGCCCAAGCCAAGCAAAAATGCCGAAAGGATGTTCGTGATGGGAACAACCACGTTGACCGCGTCTTCTAAAGTAAAAGAAACGGATTCAACAAAGTCGCGGGGCAAATCGCTTGGGCCACGATTTACCGGGCTTGGCCAGAAGTATAAGACGACGTAGAAAAGGCCCGCCAAGAATGTGAACGCCGCGACGATTGGACGTCGCATCTGGGTTGGGGCCGCCATAAAGGCGAAAATTAGGCCGATGCCAATGACCAGACCGATGAACATCTTAAGAAAGAGTTCACCTGTTCCACTGGGTGCGTTCCAGAGATTATATTGCGGCTGGGCTTGAAGGAATAGGTTCATTCGCCCCCACCTTCACCGGCTGTCGGAGTCGCGGCCCCTGGTTTCTGAGGTCGATCGATTTTAAGCTCCTTGTCCTCTTGTGGATTGAAAAGCTGATACATAAAAGTGTCGGAAACCTTCATCAATCGCGGCTGTTCCAATGGCTGGACTACAGTATCCACCCGCTGTTCCGAAACCTCCTTGTGGTGGAATGGACCAAGCTGAATTGAGTTCATCAGAGCGCCAAGAACGAAAGTGGCGGCAATCGCTACTTTGCACCAGTCCTGCCCAACCAGGCTTCCCACCAAAACGGGCTGCCGGGTCAGATAGGCGCTCGCCGCATAGAACTCGTCCCCAATGAGAACATAGTCACAGGCTGCGATGAAGAACGGCGTTTGCGTTGCTTCCGTAGAACTGGCGATCTGGATCGCGCCAATCGAGTTCGCGGTCTCGGCGAAAATCAGAGACTCCGCGTAGAACTCGCCCATGAAGAACGTCGCGGCAGCCTTTTCGCGCAGAATCAAACCGGAAACGCCCGCCGCAAACGCGAACTGACGGTCGGAAATGAACCGAACCGAGTCTGCATCGTATTTGTCTCCGGCGCCCTCCTGTTGGTAAACGTCGCGAATCACTTCTTGGCCAACCGTATAGATCGCAGCGCTATAGCAGCAGATCAGAATCGGATTTGAGAAGCGAGCCGCAATCCGGCTGACATACGAAAAGATGTTGAGCGCCTGAACGACGATCGCGTTGACGGTGTCGCTCAAGCCCGGCACCATCAGTACCGGCCGCCCCATCTCCGTAGCGCGCCCCACGGCCTCGTCGATGGCATTCAAACCGGCAATTCGGCGAATGTACAGATCCTTCCCCTTGCCCGCTCGACGAATGTTCACCAAAATGAACGCCGTCAGCATAACAACGAAGGCCGGACCGAGCCACCCCGAGTCGAGGTATTGCGCACCCCGCCACGAAGAGATTTCACTCAGCATTAGGTTCCTCCACCCTGGCCGGATCCTTCCGGCCATTTTCAATTCGAACCAGTAGCTTCTCCACGTTTTCACGCTTGGAGAACAACCGACTGTAGTTATTAATAAAATCGAATCCCACGAAAGGAGCGAGAAAGGGAGCAAACGCGATGGCGGTCTGACTGCCCACAAAAGCCAACGGCTTATGAGACTCCAACATCAGAACTGCTGGAACCTCAAGCTTACGCTTCTCAATCTCAAGCGCCGCCTTTTCGATGAGAGCGTCCTCTTCTTCTTCGGTAAGGTCATCCTTCCAAAATTCGAACATTGCTTCCACCAAAACTACGAACGGCGTCGAGAACTTGCTCCCGATTCGAGTCGTCGACCTTCAAAAACACGCCACGAAAATTGTCGAGGCGGCTCGAAGCATCGGCTAACGGCGATAATTTCAAAGAATTTCTCTCGACGACGACCCTCTTCACATCTCCCCACTCGATACTGGAGACGGATAACCCGGTCCGAGAAGTCGCTCCTTTTGCGTCAAGGCGATAAGAAGTTCCCAGCCAAAATTCCATCGTCGACCCGAGGATAATAGCAAAACCTATCGCTCCTAGCAATGGCTTACCGTACACCACTGCCCCCAGAACCATGGCCATGAGAGCCACCAACAAGATCACCCACCGTTTGCCGGGCGCTTGCCTGTAAGGACGAATAGACCACACCAACGATTCAGAATCCTTATCGCCAGTCATGGAATAGCGAACTCACCGACTGGTTCATGTGAATTCGAGCGATCGCCTCGCTGATCAGGGGAGCGGACTCCAGGATCGTCAGCTTGGGTACTCGCTTTTCCTCACAAATCGGAATCGTATCCAGACAGATCACTTCCGAAATCGCGCTTTCCTGCAACTTCTGAGTTGCCTCCCGACTGAAAACCGGATGGGTGCAGGTAGCAATGACCGATTTAGCTCCCCGTTCCAAAAGCGCGTTGGCCCCACTGATGATCGAGCCCCCTGTATCAATCATGTCGTCGATAAAAATACAAATCTTGTCCTTGTATTCGCCAACAATCTCCACGACCTCCACCTGATTGGGGCGAGGGCGTCGTTTGGCTATGACCACAAACGAAGTCTGAAGCATCTCCGCCAAAGCCTTTGCACGTCCGACTCCCGCCACATCCGGACTGACAATCACCACATCGTCGCGTCCCCGGTAGCCGCTCTTAACCAAATATTCGCCGATGATGGGACCACCGTAAAGATGATCGACCGGACAATTAAAGAATCCTTGAATCTGATCCGCATGGAGGTCGATTGCCAAAATGCGCTGAGCGCCCGCCATCGTCAACATGTCGGCAACTAAACGAGCGGTAATCGGTTCGCGAGGTTTGATCTTCTTATCTTGTCGCGCATAGCCGTAATAAGGCATCACGACCGTGATCTTGCTGGCCGAAGCTCGGCGAAAGGCATCCAGCATGATCATAAGCTCCATCAGGTTGTCATTAGTTGGAGCGCAGGTCGGTTGAAGGATAAACACGTCGTTTCCACGTGCGCTTTCTTCAATCTTGACCTGGATCTCGCCGTCCGCAAAACGACTGGTCGTCATCTGCCCAAGCTCGATTCCCAGGTACTCGGAAATGCGTTTGCCCAAGGCAACGTTAGCGTTACCTGCGAAGAGCTTCATGCCCTTTAAATTCCGTCGCCCTACTGACTTTTCTTCTTGTTCCGCCACTGTGCTGCCCATTGTTCCTTAACCTCGGTCCGCGCCCTTCCAACCACTAATGCATCCGACGGATACTCGCCGCTCGTTACCACGCTTCCCGCCGCTGTAATTGCCCCATCGCCCACCTTTACAGGAGCGACGAGCGTATTGTTTGAACCGATAAAAACGTCTTTTCCAATCTCGGTGCGGCTCTTGCTGAAGCCGTCGTAGTTGCAGGTAATCGTTCCCGCACCGATATTAGTGTTCTCACCCACATGGGCATCCCCAATGTAGCTGAGATGACTGACTTTGACCTCTTCCTCCAAGATCGCGTTCTTGGTTTCCACGAAGTTGCCAATCTTCACGCCCGGATAGAGCTCAGAGCCCGGGCGAATGTGGGCATAGGGTCCAATCTTCACTTCGTCGTGAATCTTTGCCTCTTTGATGTAGCTGACATAGATATTAACCCGATCGCCGATTTCGCTGTCCTCAATTCGTGTAAACGGGCCAAGTCGGCAGCCTGCGCCAACGACGGTCTTCCCCACGATCATGGTATTCGGCTCCAGGACGGTGTCGTTTCCTATCTCAACTTCCAGACCCAAATAGGTGGTATCTGGGTCCATGATGGTGACCCCTGCCTCCGCATGGCGGCGAAGAGTACGTTGGCGAAGCTTCTTATCGGCCATCGCAAGCTGCCAACGATCGTTCACCCCAACCAAAATGTCGGAGTCGTCAAAAATGTGCGCGTTCGCCTTCCCGTTGGCCGCAAAGGTGGCGACAACGTCGGTCAAGTAATACTCGCCTTGAGCATTGTCGTTCTTCAGTTTGGGTAATTCCGCCAGAAGCGAAGGGGCATCAAAGCAGTAAATCGCTGAATTGACTTCGCCAATCGATCGCTGATCCGGGCTCGCGTCCTTCTCCTCGACAATTCCTTTCAAGACCCCGGCCTCTCGAACGATTCGCCCATAACCACGAGGCTCGCCGACAACTGATGAGGCAACAAGGCACTGCTGTCCGTCTTCAAATTGCGAAATCAGTTCGGAGAATGTGGCCGATGACACTAACGGCGTGTCTCCCGGTGCAACGACCACGGGGCCCACATGATCCTTTAGCAAGGGCGCCGCCATCTGCATCGCATGTCCGGTACCGTGCTGTTCCGTCTGCCAAGCGTAAAGATATCCATCTCCCAATCGCGATTGCACCTTCTCGCCACCGTGGCCGATCACAACCACGATCGGCGAAATGCCCGCCTCGCGCATGGCTCGCCCAACAATCTCCACCATGGGTAAACCACAAACCTCGTGGAGCCCCTTGGGAAGGTCCGACTTCATGCGCGTTCCTTTCCCGGCGGCAAGGATCACTCCGGCTGCTTGACGATTCGACATTGTTAAGGGCCCAAGGGCCGCCTGCCAGTGAGCCGGGGCGTTGGGAGGTTAAGATTTTGCCCTTTTTGGACCTTCCGGGGCAAGGGACGCCAGAAATTCGTTTTTTGAGGAAATATAGCAAGCATGCCGCTTCACGTCGTTGATCACCCCTTGGCGCAACACGTCTTGACTCATCTTCGAGAGAAATCGACGCCCCCTGCCGTCTTTCGTGATCTGTGTGAAACCTTGACTACCATGCTGGTGATCGAAGCGACCCGATGTCTTGCCACCCGACCGCTCGAGATCGAAACGCCAATCAAAGTGACCACCGGCCAATCGCTTTCCGAAGGACTCGCCGCGGTTCCTGTCCTCCGGGCTGGCCTGGGAATGCTGGAACCAGTGGTCCAACTCTTCCCCGATGTCGCCGTCGGTTACATCGGGCTTGAACGTGACGAAGAGACTGCCATCGCGCGAATCTATTACTCCAAATTCCCTGAGCTATCAAACCGGTTCACCTTGTGTCTAGACCCAATGCTCGCCACCGGCGGATCGGCTGCACATGCGATATCTCTGCTCAAAGAACACGGGGCGAAAAAGCTCGCCATGGTATCGATCGTCGCGGCCCCCGAGGGCGTCCAAAAACTGGAAGAAGTCCATCCGGGTATCGACATCTACACGGCGGGCTATGATGAAGGACTCAATCCCAAAGCGTATATTGTCCCCGGCTTAGGTGATTTCGGCGACCGTCTGTACGGCACCTTCTAACTCAATGCTTAACAGCAAAGTCCATCTCAGCACGCTATGCCTGGTCACCCTCGGGCTGTTCGATCTCGTGACGACCGTGATGCTGTTTGGACGAGGCTTCGGCGAAGGCAATCCCCTTTTCGCCTGGCTTGCCGGTCAGGGCCCATGGCACTTTGTGTTCGGCAAAGCCATATTTCTCGTCCTCCCCGTCCTTGCTCTCGAATACGTCCGAAAACGCCATCCGCACAGCGCGGAACAGGGAACCTGGATCGCATTTATTGCTTATGCGACTCTCTATGTGCTGCAACTCTTAAGAATCAGAAATCAGCTATAACACGTATTGTCCTTGATCGAACTGCGATCGAGGGATTTGTAATTCTTAACATGGGTTAAGGATGTAAGGAGGCGTCTTGTAAAAATGGATAACACTTATCCAACTGATAAGGTCATCGGAATACTTGTCATTGTCTTCTCCGTCTGTGCTGCCATCGGAGGACTCTTGATCGTCCTTGGTGGGGGCATCTTGGGAGCTGCCGGCGTAGCTGGAGCAACACAGGCTCGAGAAACAGGTGGCGCCGTCGTCGCTGCCGGTGCCGGAGGAATGCTCGTCGTGATTGGATTGCTAACGGCACTGATAAGCGCAGTTCGGATCTATGGCGGCGTTAAAATGATGCAAAGTATTCGCTCGGGATTCATGATTGTTATGATTCTCAGCCTGATCGGCGTCGTGCTATCTCTGCTGTCCTTCAATGCAGCATCCATCGTCCAACTAGCCATCAACGGTGCGTTGGCCTACTATTGCTGGGCTCGGATGAACGGCAAGATCGGACCGCCGCTTCTCGACTAACCCCGTCACAAATCATAATGAGGGCGATGTCCATCGCAAAGAACATCGCCCTCATCCAATCCCAGATTGACCGCGCCGCCGAAACCGTTCAACGAGACCCTAACGAGATAACTCTCATTGCTGTCTCGAAAACATTCCCTATCGACGCGATCCGTGAAGCTTACGACGCAGGACATCGCCACTTCGGAGAAAGTCGTCTCCAAGAGGCCCAGCCGAAGATTGAAGCTCTTCCTGGAGATATCGTATGGCACTTCATTGGCAACCTCCAGTCCAATAAAGCCAAGAAAGTCGCCCAACTCTTTGAAGTCATTCACACCCTGGAGAGCGAGAGCCAGCTTAAAGAAATTGCGAAGGCAGAACGGCAAATCGATGGCTTCATAGAAGTAAATATTGCTAAAGAGACGCAAAAAGCAGGTATTTCGACGGATGAGGTTGACGAACTCATTGAAGTCGTCCTACACTATCCCCAGGTTCGTTTATGCGGACTTATGACCATCGGTCCGGTTGAAGAGGATCCTGAGACTTCGAGAAAGTATTTCCGAGTTCTCAAAAACCTCGCCAACGAAAAGGATTTGAAAGGTCTGAGTATGGGCATGAGTCAGGACTTTGATGTGGCGATCCAGGAAGGAGCCACCCACATCAGAGTTGGAAGCGCGATCTTCGGCTCACGAACCTAACGGAGGAAATGATCATGGAAGAGATGGTTCTCCAGGAAAAGCCTGGTTTATTTTCCCGCCTTGCGGGATTGTTGACTCGTCACGATGAGGATGAGGAGTTTGAGGAAGAGATGACTTCCTCCTCCCCTGAACACAAAGCGTTTACGCTCAAGTCTGCTGCTCGCTACACCATCACGGTACGCCGCCAAATCGTCTCATTCGAAGACGCCATGGCCGCCGCAAATGGTCTCAAATCCGGGGAGCAACAGATTCTGAACCTGGCTTCGACCGAGCCCGCCATGCGACAGAAGATCGTGGACTTCATGTGCGGTGTCAACTATGCCCAAGAAGGTACTTGGGAAGAAATCGGTGAGAACATCTTTCTCGTGGTTCCTGCTAACGCTTATGTCGAGGTTGCGCCCGCCACGCCTCGCATGACGGCGGCCAAGAACTAAAATCGCTCAAACAATAATCAAAGGGGGTTGGACGAAACGGTTCCAACCCCCTTCTCTATTCCCAAAGAGTCAGAATAGACGTGTGTCACTCCTGGACGAGTTATGGACGATGGTGCGGACAATCCCCAAAGGCTCTTGCACCACGTATGGTGATCTCGGCAAAGCCCTTACAAATCCCGTTTCAGGACTCCTTGTGGGGAGATGGATGGCCAATTGTCCTCAAGATATTCCCTGGTGGAGGGTCGTTGGGAAAGATGGTCGCTGCCCGGTGTGGAAGCGAGATCCGAGCCTGGAAAAACTCCAGCTTGAACACCTCGCCGCCGAAGGCGTACCCGTCAAAGACGGACAGGTTGATTTAGCTGTCTGTCTCTACACCCCTTAAAGCGAAGGTTCCGGGCGAAAAATCATCCAACGTTCTGGATTCTCCACCAGTTCGAAACCGCACTCACGGTAAACGCCTTGCGCGTCTTGTGTCGCAAGAACCCACCGGCGTAGCCCCTGATAGTCTGGATGCCCCTGCGCGAACCGAACCATGGCGCGAGCAATGCCCTGCCCCCGTGCGCCTTCATCCACCCACACGTCGGCAATCCACGCAAAGGTCGTCTTATCCGAGATAACGCGGAGAACCCCAACTTGGGTAGATCCACGATAAACTCCCACCACCAAAGCCGTGTTCTTGAAGGCCCTCCGCACCCGTTCCAAGGTTATCCCCGGACTCCAATAGGAAGTCGTGAGCCATGCATGAACCTGGTCGATATCGATTCGACTCGGACGATCGTCGATTTCGTATTCTTTGAAAGAGGTAATCATCTCGCCTAGACGATCAGTTTGATCGCCGCCACCGCCGCCAGAAACAAGATGGTGAAATCGAAGGCCCTTTGATTCATACGGGGAAGCAATTGTCTTCCTAGCACCGCGCCGACCGCAATCACCGGAAACGCCATCAAATCAAATAGAAGCGTATGGCCCGTCCAAATAGGATTTTGAGGTGCAAGAAAGTAGATCACAACATAAATTGGAATCTTCAGCAGGTTGAATATGAAGAAATACCACCCATTGGTTCCCATCATCTGCTCTTTTGCGAGTCCCATTCCCTGCAGGTAAATCGTCATAACCGGTCCGCCGGCATTGGAGACGGTCGTAGAAAACCCAGCCAATGAACCGCAGACTCGCACCCCGCCGGGCGAGTGAGGTGCAAACCTTTCCCCAAACCAGCGGCGACCCAAGTTCACCGCCAACATCGCCAAGACCAACCATCCGATGATCGGATTCAGTAAGTCTTTCCCGGGCCGCTCGCCTAGTGCCCACAGCAATACGCTCCCCAAGAGCATCCCTACGATCACCCAAGGCGCCAGTTTCCAAACATGGTCGAGCTTCGCATGCTTTCGATACCAGAGCATCGCAAAGCAATCTCCCATAATCAGCATCGGCAAGAGAGCGCCAACAGAGAGGCGACCACCAAACGCCGTCGCCATCAGCGGCACCACCAAGACGCCCGCACCTGGGATCCCCGTCTTGCTAAAGCCAACGAAAAGAGCCGTGAGCATTCCCAATATCCACTGTTGTTGAGTGAATTCTTGAAATGTCACGGCTCATCTTACACATCGCGACCGCTCTTTATTCCATTCCTTCCGTGATCACGACCTGACTATTTCGCAAACGGAGGTGGCGGAAGCGCCTTTCCGTCCTTACTTGGCATAGGCGCCGGCGGCCCCTTCGGACGCGGGGTGTCCGCCACTGAGCCTCCGCCTCCAAGTTTTAAATAAGCGATGACAATAACGACAACCAACAGAACGATCGCTACGCCAGCGCCGATGGGATTGATTCCTTGCTTCATGAGCTCCTTAGTTAACGTCGTACGGATTGCCCCAGAATTCCTTCACCTCGTCATCGCTACGAGGATATGAATACTTGCCATAAGGCACCTTGCCAGCGTGTCCATCCGAATAGGAGATGATGTACTGATCGCCGTGGTTGCGAGACGCGCGCCTAAGGCTCCCAATCCAAAAGTCTTGCTCGTTTGCCGGATCTTGGGTGATGTACCAGACATATTCGAGGTTAAAGTGCCAAACCCCCCAGTTCCCTTCTCCATAAAGCGCGTTTGAGTAGGCGACCCGCAACGAAGGATTTGAAATGGCCGTCAGACTGCGAGGACCGTAATCGTTAGCTCGGCTGTAGTTGTAGCCAAGGAAGTTGCAAGCCATGCTCGTGTAAGCCCAATTGTCGATCACATCGTTGTAGTTACTGCTTGATGGATTCAGGTTGACCACATCTCCCGGGATACCGGTCGCTGGGTCCCAAATGATCTGCGTGTTCTTCATGTAGGGGTAAAGCAGATAGGACCACGTCGTGTAATATCCGCCCCACCAAGGATCGCCGGCTGGCACGGTCATATCGTCATAGTCGCCTGAATACATGATGCTGGCGGTACCAATCTGCTTCAAACTTGAAAGGGTAGCCGTCGTCTTGGCTGCTCGCTTTGCCTGGGCGAAAACTGGGAAAAGGATTGCTGCCAAAATAGCGATGATTGCTATGACGACCAAAAGCTCGATGAGCGTGAACGCGCTTCTTCGATTCATAAATAAGGGCTCCTAAATGAGATCGTTTGGCCAATCAAAAGAAAAGGAAAGTTCGAGAAATAAACCAAACCCTCCTAAAGAGTCGCTTAAAAGCATCTAAAACGGTCATCTGTGCACTCTTTCTTAAGAGATGATCGGCCTGAAAGCCGCCTCGATAACGACACGGAAATTCAATCGATTCAAAGTCCTAGGATCTTCCCCCAACACCCTTGTCTTAGCACTCTCAGGGGTACACTGCTAATCATTGGCGAGCGCCCCTATTCGGGAGACTCCCCTCAAAAATTTC
Organism: Armatimonadetes bacterium 55-13; assembly: GCA_001898035.1. Classification (GTDB taxonomy): domain Bacteria; phylum Armatimonadota; class Fimbriimonadia; order Fimbriimonadales; family Fimbriimonadaceae; genus 55-13. Next base: position 22,216 of record MKRX01000017.1, on the reverse strand, counting down.
GAATCTCATCAAACCTAGGAGAGACAGAACGAACATGGCATTGCAACCACTGCACGATCGTATCGTCGTCGAAGCCGCAGCAAAGGAAGAAAAGACCGCAGGCGGCATCATCCTTCCGGACACGGCGCAAGAAAAGCCCCTGAAAGGCACTGTCATCGCAACCGGTCCGGGCAAGCGCCTGGACAGCGGCAAACTCGCCCCCATCGGCGTTAACGTCGGTGATGTGGTGCTTTACGGCAAGTACAGCGGCACCGAAGTGAGCGTCGATGGTAAGGACTACATCATCCTCCGAGCCGACGACATTCTCGCCGTCCTCGAAGGCGCCCTGGCCGGAGCCGGCAAGTAAGCCCTACTCCCAAGTAACGAAGGAAAACCAATGGCAGCTAAGGATATTAAATTCACAGATGACGCCCGCAAACTTCTCGAAGTCGGCGTCGACAAACTCGCAAACGCGGTCAAGGTCACTCTCGGCCCACGCGGACGAAACGTTGTTCTTGAAAAGAAGTTCGGCTCACCCACCGTTATCAACGACGGCGTAACGATTGCAAAAGAAATTGAAGTCGAGAACCGATTCGAGAACATGGGCGCCCAGCTCATCCGAGAAGTCTCCAGCAAGACCAATGACACGGCTGGCGACGGCACCACCTCCAGCGTGGTTCTCGCTCAAGCCATCTTCAAGGAAGGCATCCGAAACGTCGCCGCCGGTTCCAACGCCACCCAGATCAAGGCCGGAATCGATAAGGCCGTCGACGCTCTCGTCGCCGAGCTTGCTAAAAACAGTAAGCCTGTCAAGGGCGATAAAGACATCAAGGAAGTTGCCTCCATCTCCGCGAACGACACCGAACTCGGCGAATTGGTGGCTACCGTCATCAACACCGTCGGTAAAGATGGCGTTGTCACCGTAGAAGAAAGCAAGTCCACCGAAACCACCCACGACGTCGTCGAGGGTCTCCAGTTCGACAAGGGTTTCCTGTCCCCCTACTTCGTCACCGATCCCACTCGCATGGAGACGGTCTACGAAGAGCCGATGATCCTCTTCTACGAGAAGAAGATCAGCAACATCCAAGACCTCATTCCCATGTTGGAAAAGGTTATCAAGATGGGCCGACCGTTTATTATCGTTGCCGAGGACGTCGAGAACGAGTGCCTCGCAACCTTGGTTCTGAACCGACTTCGAGCCAACCTGCCCATCGCTGCTGTCAAGGCTCCCGGCTTTGGCGATCGAAGAAAGGCGATGCTGGAAGACATGGCCATTCTCACCGGCGGCCAGTTCATCAGTGACGACCTCGGCATCAAGCTCGAGAATGTCACCCCTGACATGCTCGGCAGCTGCGCACGAATCGTCATCACCAAGGAAACCACCACCATCGTGGACGGTAAGGGTAAGAAGGATGCGATTGAGGGCCGCCTGAAGCAGATCAAGTCCCAGATCGAGTCCACCGAGAGCTCCTACGACAAGGAGAAGCTCCAAGAGCGACAAGCTAAGCTCAGCGGCGGCGTGGCCGTCGTCAAGGTCGGCGCCGCCACCGAGACCGCTCTGAAGGAAAAGAAGGCGCGAATCGAGGATGCTATCGCTGCAACTCGAGCTGCTCTCGAAGAAGGAATCGTCCCCGGCGGCGGAACTGCCCTTCTCACCGCCTCGAAGGTGCTTGAGAAGGTCAAGTACGAAGGCGACGAAGAGATCGGTCGACGCATCATCCTTAAGGCCATCGAAGCCCCGCTTCGAACCATCGCCGAGAATGCTGGCGCCGAGGGCTCCGTTGTCGTGGAAGCCGTCAAGCGGGAGGGCAAGGGATTCAATGCCGCGACTCTCGAGTACCAGGATCTCGCCAAGAACGGCGTCGTAGACCCCACCAAGGTCGTCCGGCAGTCGCTCCAGAACGCTGCTTCCATCAGCGGATTGCTCCTCACCACCGAGGCCATCGTCGCCGAAGTGCCGGAGACTGAGGACGAAGGCCACAGCCACTAGCCCTTAAAACAAAAAGCCCCTCGCTTCAAATGAGCGAGGGGCTTTTTCGTAGCAAAAGGCGTCTACTTCTGCTTTCGTCGCCGTCGATAGAAGAACGCCAGACCCGACGCCAATCCAAGCATCGTCGCCGGTTCCGGTACCGGAGTAAATCCACTTCCCGTAAGGAAGTAAGACCCCATGGTGTAGTAGGAAGCTGGCGTCGCGAACGTTGAAGAATATCCGCCGATACTTGAAATCTTTGCGAAGTAATTGCCAACACCAAGATTCATGCTAAATGTCGAAAACAGCGTCGAGCCGTCTCGCGTAGCCATACCGACCAGATTCATCGAAGAATCGTAGACTCTCAGAACACTATCCAGAGTCGCCCCCGGATCTGCCGTTCCAGGCGTCAGATACTGGCTACCATTTGTAAGCTTCATAGAAACCAGCCCGCCTTCGGTCCGAAATCTGAAAAAGTCGCTGAGATAGCTGTCTTCGCCCATTGCCTGAGGGTTCGCCGAACTTGACGGAACGATGACACCCTTGGCTAACGTGTTGTTGATCGTGAGCCCCGTCAACGGCAAGTCGGTGGCCGTACCAAACCCATGCCCAATGCCATCGTCGATAAACCCGCCGACGCCATTATTCGTAAGCAAGGTGGCAACGTCGTTTTGACTTACCGGGTTTCCATTGTCCCCCGCCGTCCCAATTCGCCAGGTACCTCGCTGCGTACTGTATGAATTGCCCATGATCGGCGCGTAAGAACCGTTGCCCGTCGCGCCGTTATTGGAACTGTACTCATTAATCTTGGCTGTACCATTGAAGTCGCTCTGATGGTCCAACTTCATTCCATGACCAATTTCATGAGCGCTTGCCTCGGCGACAAATTGGTAGCTGGTGGGCGCCTGGGCGGCAAACACCCAGTTCGTATGCCGCCCCAGGCCCGCTCCCCCATTGCCGGAGGTCGAATAGGAATTCTGCGTCGTACCGACGAACGAAACACCACCACCGCCAGACCAGCCGCCTGTTCCGCCAATGACGGTATGCATCATACGGGCCTGGCTATCGTAATAAGCCTGTCGATGCGCGTCCGTATCCGCTCGCCCCGCCGCCACGGCCGGATCGATCGTAGTGACATTGACGTTGAACGGCGCATACTTCTCGGCCACCCGTGCCCAGACTTGCTTGATGCGATTCTGTTGCGTCGAATTAAACGTTCCCGTGCTTGAAACCCCAAAATAGCTTGGGGTGCTTCCCGGAGTTCCACTGGACCAGTTGCCAGTGTAGTTAAACCCTGCAAAGTTCAAGTAAAAAGTGTAAGGTGCGTCTGGACGGCTGCTGAGCAAAGGCACACCGCCCGTATGGTCGTCCGCAAGGACGAGGCAAGGAATAAGTGCTGACGAAACGATTGTGGCAACGGAAAACTGAAGTTTACGTAGTCCTCTCATAAATTAACCCTCGATGGTCTGGAAGATCGCCATCATCGACTCTCCTCCCAATAAAACGAGATAAGTATAAGGCCTATTAGTTCATTTGATTTTCACAAACTAACCCGTATTCCTACTGGTAAACACTCCTCATCAATCTCGTCAAGCGCTTACGAATCCTCATCGAATTAGACTTCATCTGTTCACCAGATCAGCCGTACTGCTAACACTTCATTAGCAATAGGGTATGACGACTCATGATCTCTTAGCCCGATCGGTACAATCATCGAGTGGAATTGGATCGCATTGATCGGGAAATTCTTGTACGCCTAAAAGCCGACGGCCGAGCAACTCACGCCGCCATCGCCCAAGAGGTCGGCCTTACGGGACCGGCCGTCTTCGCTCGTGTCCGCCGCATGGAAAGAAACGGGGTGATCAAGGGGTATCAAGCGGACATCGATCCTTCTGCCGAAGGCAAGCCTCTTCTCGCCTTTATCCGAGTCACCACACGCCCACGACTTGACGAAACAGATAGCTTCGAGACGTTTGTTCTCGCCGATGAGCGAATCGTCGAATGTCACGACGTGGACGGTGAAGACAGCTTCATCCTCAAAGTAAATTGTGCGTCGCCGGCAGACCTGCGAGAGCTTCTACTCCGCATACGCTCCATCCCAGTGGTAAGCCGCACGGTAAGTTCCATCGCTCTGATTACGATCAAAGGCAAAGGGGCGCCTCCAACGGAATGAAGTCGAGATTCCCAGATCTGGTCCTCGTGCTGGTCACGCTCGTTTGGGGTTGCACCTTTGCCATGACTCAAGCTGGCCTAAAGGAGTCCAGCCCGTTCGCTTTTGTCATGCTCCGGTTTGCCGTTGCCGCTATTGTCTTGGGAACATGCTTCATAAAGAAGTTACGGTCCATCACCTCGGCAGAGCTCCTTGCGGGCTTGGGAGTTGGCTCCGTTGTCTTTGCCGCCTACGCCCTCCAAACCCTGGGACTACAGCACACCACCAGTAGCAAATCCGCGTTCATCACCGCTTCCTATGTCCCCTTGGTGCCCATACTCCAATGGACGCTCTTTCGCCGAAGGCCAACCGCCATGGCCATGATCGGAGGGACCACTTCCTTCCTCGGCCTTATTCTTCTCGCATCCGGCGATGGGTTGACGCTGCAACTTGGACTGGGTGAATGGCTGACCATGGGATGCGCCGTGGCCAGCGCATTGCAGATCATCCTCATCGGCAGATATGCACCGACATCGGACCCTATTCGGATATCGGCCATTCAAATTGCCACCGTCGCCGCCCTCGCGGGTTTGGCGATGCCGTTCAACGGTGAGGTTATCCCGCCGATCGGCCCTTCCCTGCTCCTCATTGTCCTCGCCATGGGAATCCTTGGCACGGCGGTCGTGATCGGAGCCATGAACTGGGCTCAAAAAACGGTTCCGCCCATGAGAGCTACGCTCATCTACGCCCTGGAACCCGTTTGGGCTGGTCTTCTTGGGCTGTTGCTGGGCGAAAGCTTCACTACCGCTGCCGCCATCGGGTCCGGGCTCATCCTCGTCGGGATCGTCCTCGCCGAACTCCGCATCAAGGGGTCAAAACCTGCCTATAGTTAGGCCCTGGCCCGACAGAGCAAACCTGTAAAATACGGGACCATGAAATACTTGTTGTTGGCTTTCATCGCTGGTTCGCTTGCTTCCGGCTGTGGTTCACGAGAGACGACGTACGTCGATGCAAACGGAACCCGCGTTTCCACCTCAACCGATGGTAATCGAACGACGGTAACGGACGATAAGGGAAACAAATTGACGTTCGAAGGAGATGGCAAACAGGGCACCTACAGCGTCGAGGACGAAAACGGCAATAAGTCAACTTTCGGAGCCTCAACGAACATAACGGAAGCCGAGCTCGGCCTGGCATTCTATCCCGGCAGCGAAAAGATCGAGACGGGCGGAGCCGTTTTCGAAGACGATAAACAGCGAACGGTCACCTGCAGCTTTACGTCCAAGGATGAACCCCAAGCGATCGTAGACTTCTACAAAGGAAAGATAAAGGACGCAAAGTCGTCCATGGCTGATGTCGGCGAAACCAAAGCGGGTGGTGTGAGCGGCAAGCGAGAAGATGGCTCAGAAGTCTCCTTGTCCATCTCCAAAGAGACCGGCAAAGACGCCAATATCACGATCGTCGTGACCAAAAAGAAAAGATAAATCCTGGTAAACGGAACAATAAGGATTTCACACTTCGCCTGTAAACTAGGTTGAACCATTGGTTTGATTGGAGGTTTTGCATTGCAGATAAAGAGACTCACCTGGCTGACGGTGCCGGCCGTCGTTGCCCTCGTGCCATTCGCTAACGCATCCACCCGTCGAGACGACGTATCGGATAGTCAGTACACGGCCCTCGGAAACTCCTACACCAGCGTTGGCCTGATCCAAATCGGAGGCGCCTTCGGCTCCGCAACGCTGATCGGATCGAATTGGATTCTCACTGCCGCTCACGTGAAGGATGGAGGTGGAGGCGGTTCTACTGGAACTTTCTCCCTCAATGGCAATAACTACTCGGTCACAAATATTCAAAACCATCCTCTCTGGTCGGGAACGGTAGGAACCGGTGGTTACGATTTCTGCCTTGGATACATCTCCAGCGGCATTGGCGGCGTCACCCCCACGGGATACTATGCCGGTTCGGATGAACTGGGCAAGATCGGCACCTCCGTCGGATTCGGAAGAACCGGTACCGGCCTGACCGGAGACACCGGAGCCGGTGGAACCAAGCGCGCTTTCACGAACGTGATCGATGCGCTAGATGTGCAGTCTGATCTGATGGGCCTCCTCACCGACTTCGACAAACCGGATGGCACAACCAACAGCCTCGGCCCTCTTGGCTCATCGGCATCGCCAACCAGTCTAGAAGGATGCGTCGCCCCCGGAGATAGTGGTGGAGCCCTCTTCGTTGACTTCATGGGAACCCAACTTCAGGTCGGCGTAACATCATTCGTCGCCTGGCCCAGTGGAAATCCAAACCACTACGGGTATTACGGCCATATGTCAGGTTATGCCGATATCTCGCTGGGCGCCACGTGGATCCAGCAAGTCTCAGGCATTGCCCCCGTCAATCCCGTTCCGGAGCCCGCTTCCATGCTGGCCCTTGGCGCGGGTGCTCTCGCCCTTCTCCGACGGCGACGCCGAGCCCAGTAAATCAAGCTTGCCACGGTCCTTCACTGGGCCGTGGCGAACTTCAATTCTTGCCCCAAACGGTCAATCCACGTAAACTCCACCGACGCCCGGGAGGCTTTCTCATCTTCTGTAGGAAACCACACCCTTCCCTCTCGGACCACAATCAGAAGAGCGTTTTCATCTCCGATCGCTTCGAAGTCCGAGCTTGACGTACCTCGGAAGGTTGAAAGACCGAAGTATTTGCGTAGCTCCTCGGAAGTCGTGGAAACGTCCTCCGTCGCCAGTCCAATTTCCCCAATCCCCACAATTCCGCGGCGGTCCCCCTGACGACCAAGTTCCGCGCGCTCGATGAACTCCACAATGTTGCCCGCCGGATCGAGGAAATAAAACGCTCGGGCCTTCCAATTGTCAAACCGAGCAAAAGCATCGTCCCCGACAGGAATGACCCTGAGTCTTGCCGCGAACAAAGCATAGAGTTCAGTCAATCGCCCGTATTCCACATTGAACGCAAAATGATACTGCCCTTGCTCCTTATTTGAGTCGAACACCACCGTTCCATCGCCCACCTCGAACGCTACCGATTGTTCATGGCATACCAAGGGCTGGAAGCCAAGGGTCTCACAGTAAAACGCCCGGACCTCATCGAGATTCCGGGCGCCCAAGCGTATCTGACGAATTGAGTTCAACTATTTCACGGAAAAAAGCGAATCGTCCAATCCCTGATTAACTTTCAAGCCCTCATAGGAGGTTTCCCCCGCCAATTTCCCGTCGTTGTTCTGAACCTTGACCGTGGTCGGCATCCAGACTCCGCCAACGTTCTTAGGATTAGTGTAAAAGAACGTTGCCGCTTGCCCACCGCGTTGCCCATACCATTCACGCTTCGTGATGTACTTCTTCTCGGGATCGATCCACACCCGATGCCGACTTGTATCGTCCAAAGCCGGAATATAGGTGATATCGAAGACGGCGTTTCCGCTGGCTCGATCCATTCGAACGAACTTCGCCACCATGAAATTGTTGAAGAGTGACGGAGTCAGAAGTCCAAAATCCATCAGCGTCTGCCGCCGCCCGGGGGCCTTCGCTAAATCCTGTCGGGAGTTGATCTTGACTCGCGGAATGCGGATGAGAAGTTGCGTGCCATTGAGGATGTACAAAACCTTCGTGTCTTCGACATTAGATTCCACGCGGACCTTAAAGGGCTCCTTAACTTTGAGGTCGCTGTAGGAAAATCGATAGCTCTTCCCAAAGTCGTCGTTGATTTTCCCGAGTTCTTTTTGATTCGCAAATTTGACGCGGGCCGTGAAGCTCGCATCGCTAAAATTCTTCTGCAAGTAAGCGTCGATGCTGGTGCTTCCCTGCGCGGTAACCGCAATCGCGGTGAGAGCTGCTAGTCCGATCATTCTTCGATTCTATCCTTATCTGTATCCTATCGCCCGAGTCATCCGTCTCATCAAGTAATCCGAGCGAACCCAACACTAGGTACCACTTCGAAACATTCGGAGTTCCAGCGGCGGGTCTTTGGATACACTCAGAGCAAGTGACGTCCGACCCAATCGATCGTTTCATACAGGAGCGCACCGCGCGATTGAATCGTCGTGCCCGAATGAGGCCGATGAGCTCCACAGAGTTGATCGATACCGCCGTCCGCGTTTACCAACAAATCGGCTGGCTTTTTCTCAAGCAGACCGTCGTCCCAGCCATTTTCGTCGTCACCGCATTTGCATTCATTGAGCGCTTCATCGTTCCCGCATTCTTCGTGACAAAGAACGCTAGCAGCCTCTCCGTACAGTTCACGGAAGTGGCGTTTGCCATTGGGCTCACGCTCTTGGTAGGCGGCCCTCTCTTCATCATAGGTGTTTCGGCAACGACGGCTCTGGTCACCCAAATGGTTTCTGATTACATGCTTGGGCGAACTCCCAGCGCCGAGGCCGCCTACAAGGCTGCGAAACGCACCATCGGAACCTTACTTCGAGTTCATATCCGAGAGATGTTCTTCTCCTGCGGCGGTTTGATCCTGGCCGTGGCCCTCTCCGCACTCAGCTCTACCCTGGATCAGGTCACCTCTTCCGAAAATGTCGTGGCCGGCCTAGTTGCCCTTGTAGCCTTCTTCGGATTCGCAGCCGGTGGCTTTCTATTCTTGTTGATCGTAAGCCGCCACGCTCTCGCGCCCCCCATTGCCGTTCTCGAGAATCTCAAGCCAAAACAGGCTGCGAAACGGAGTGCCGAGCTGCTTCGATCGTTTGGAGCGATTCCGGGCGGATACGGCAATGTATGGAGCCTTTACGTGGTCCTATTTTTGCTGTCGATCCTCGTCTCCGGTGGACTCAATGGCATGCTCGCCCTGGTCGGATTCCCGAATCGCTTTGAAACTTACTTCGACAACATTCCCTACGGGGGCCTCTTTATTGAGGCGCTTCGCCTGGTACCGTTGTTCCTGTGGGTCTGGACCATCATCCCGGTGTGGGCCACCACCATCACCCTAATCTACTTCGATAGAAGAATTCGCTTGGAGGGATATGACATTGAAGCACTGGCTGCGGATGTCTGGCGAACAGATCGTCAAAATCGCTTCGAGCTTTAGCCTTCTATTGGTGTTCGCAACGCTTGGCTTCTCGACCGATTATCGAGAAATCGAGAAAAAGCTGCAAACGACTCACTCACCTGAGCAAGTTCTGCAGGCCCTTGAAGGTCATTACGATGACATTGAAAAGGACCAAGAACTCATCACTGCGGTGGATGACCTTGCCAATGATTTTTCCACCGAAGGAATGAATCGAATTAAGGAGCTGGTGTCTCTCCGGGCAGCGGCTCAACCCCCAGTGGACTCTTCGGCTAAGACGCAAGTCCAACAAATCAAGTCCTCGCCACTCTATCGAGACTCCGGTGTAGGAGAGCAGAGCAATTGGTTGGATGGAGCTCTAAAACGGCTCAAGGATCTCATTCCAAAGCGAGAGATCAACGCCCCAAGAACAGCGTTGCCATCTCCCGGCCTCTTTTCCCAAATTTTAATTCCCATCGTCTGGGGTCTCTTGGCCGTCGCCATCATCGTCTTCGGCTATTTCGGCATCAAACATTTTCAGTGGAAAAAGGCGCTACGCCGTAAGGCCAAGGCAGTCCTTGAAGACGACGAACCGGAGCGCACACTCGACGAATGGCTCGCCATTGCCGACGAGTATTCCCTTCAAGGCAAGTTCAGAGAGGCCGTTCGAGCACTCTATCTTGCCTGCCTGCTCAAGTTTGACGAGGCCGGTGTAGCTCGCTTCATCCGAGGAGAGACGAACTGGGAGCACCTTAGCCGAATTCGAAGCAGCGGACGATTGCCAAATGGCTTGGACTTCACTCCTGCCACCAAAGCCTTTGATCGCATCTGGTACGGATTTCATGTTCAAGGCAATGAAGACGTCGAATCCTTTAGGGTCTGGTATCAAGAAGTGAGAGATCGCCTCCAGGAGAATGCAGCTTGAAGTCTCTGATCCCGAAGTTTGCTTTTGCCCTTTTGGGAATTCTCGTTCTTGCCGCCGCTTTGTTGAGCCTCGGTCAGCGAGAGGCCGAAGCGCACCCTCTTGCTAGCTCTTACAGTCCCAGCGGTCTATCGGCGTTTCGCGAGCTCCTCATCCAGAACGGTTTGACCACGGAAGTGACGCGTCTTGAAGTTCCAAAACTTCATCCCAACGATCTCGTCGTTGCCCCGTATTATCAAATTGACAGCTTCTTTTCCGATGACCGAGTGCCCTCTCCGGCGACCAAAATTGCACTCAAAAAACACTTGAGTCAGGGGGGACGCATCCTTGCCCTTCCATATCGCCTTGATTTCAGAGCGAGTAGCGCGGAAGTTCTAAAGGCGCCCGTCAATCTCAGATCGACCACCTCAACCCTTAAGCTGGAAGCACATCTGTCAACGGTTGCTCAATCTGCCTTCAGCAACCTCTTCTCCGAATTTGATGACGAAGATTCGCCTTTCGGCAACGACGGAGCAACGTTTTCTCTGGAGACCCGCAACCCTTTTCCTGCCTGGAAGACAACCGACTACAGTGGCGCCGCCATCGTCACATTAGCGAGTTCCGAGAAAGGCATCTTGGCAAACGTAACCGATGGAATCTTTCTGACGAATCGTTTTATCGATCGCGCCGACGATGCTCAACTCGGCTTGGCTCTAATTCAGGGCCTTATCAGACCTGGAGGTCGCGTTGTCTTTGTTGAATCGACCCTAGGTGAGTCAATTGAGCCTTCTCTTGTCGGCGTCATTGGACCGTGGGCGGTTGGCGCTTGGATGCAGATCCTCGTTCTCTTTGGAGTCATCGTCCTCACTTTAGGAGTCCGCTTTGGATTGCCCGTCACCGAGCGCCGGACTCAACAGGGCCAGAGAGAACTCATCGATGCCATCGCCGATGTCTATTGCCGATCAAGGTCGTCGGCCATAGCACTCGATGCCGCCTATGTTGCCGCAAATCAACGAATCAGACGCGCCTATAAGCTTCCTGCCGGAATCGGAGACCGGGAACGCGACCACTACCTGCCAGATGACCTCGCAAAACTTCTTTATTCGGTTGATCGAGCCCGCACGCCCATGGTGGAAGTGCTGAAAAACGGACGACAAAAAGTCACCTACCCTCTCAACTCTCGAGAGGCCCGGGAGCTATTGGCGAAGCTGGAAACGAAACTGGACGAGTGCCTACCCGTTGTGCAAAATCGGCTATCCTGAAGTCATGAAATGGCTAATCGCTTGTCTCTTGGCGCTCCTCATGGTTCCCGCCTTCGGGCAATATAACAAGCCCGTAACCCCGGAACAAGAAGCAAAAAACATCAAACTCTTGCTCAGCAAGCAGGCTGTTGCCAAAAAGACCTATCTCAAAAAGAAGAGCGATGTCAAAGCGAAGAAGGCCTACGTTGACTCGACGGTCGCCCTCGGATTGCAGTACACCTACGCCAATACGGTTGACCGCAAAAAGAAGTATAAAATCGCCCTCAATTATTTCAGAGAGGCACTCAAAACAGACCCAAAAAATTCCGTCGCCACGGAGTGGAAAACCCGGATTGAGGATATTTACAGATCGATGGGGCGTCCCATCCCTCACTAGGCTTCTCTGCCGAACAACATAGACGTTGAACGACCAACCCAGAAACGAGTCGGCCGCTAATTTTGAGCGGACCTATGTGATCGCCTTCGCCATCGGCGCGGCGATCCTTTCCATTTTGCCGAGTCTTTACGCGCTCCTTGCTGCTCCCCCTGGCGCCAAATATCTGGGCTTTCAGTTCAATACGGATGACCATATGGTGTACTCGGCGTGGATGCGCCAAGCCATGGATGGGCATCTGTTGATGGATAACCGGTTCGCCGTAGACTCGCAACCGGGCCTCACGATCCACATCTATTTCTTTGTCTTGGGCCTACTCGCGAAGTTGACCGGGATCCCTTTGGCGGCCGCCATCGGCAAGATGGCCTTCTCAGCGCTTTTCGTTGTCTTAATTCACCGCTTGATTCAGAAGACGGTGACGAACGTCTACACTCGTAAACTGGCCCTTGCCATTGTTGTGGTCGGCGGAGGATTGGGATTCCTTGTCTGGGAGAACTTCGGACGAGTATTCACCACATCCGGTCCGTTCCAGTCGCTCTTCACTGCCATGGGAGTGCCCGGTCTTCCCAATGACGTATGGCAGCCGGAAGGATTTGTCCTTCCTTCCCTTCTCACCAACGGCCTCTTCATGGTGAGCTTGTGCCTCATCGTCTTCATCTTCCTGAGTTTTCTAGAGGCCAAGAACTCTTGGAAGCCCGTCTTGCCCGGAGCGCTCGCCTTTGCCGCGCTCATGAATATCCACAGCTACGACGTCCTGATTATCGCTTTCGCCATGATTGCCTTTCTCGGCATGCAAATCACGAGGAGGGCGATCTCGAAAGAATGGGTAATCCGGGCTTTGGTGATTGCATCGGGAGCCATTCCTCCCGCCCTTTGGTTTGTCCATGTCCTCAAGCAAGACGCCGTCTTCCAAGCCCGCGCCGCCACTCCAACCTACAGCGCCAATTTCAAAGTTCTCCTTCTCGGATATGCCCTGATGATCGCAATGGCGGCCTTGAGTCTCTTCCAATCCCGCCTCAAGGCAGACAAGCGGGTTCTTACTGGCGCAGCGATCGGCGCCATCCTGATCCTCCTGCTGTTTGCCACCGCGCCGGCGCCTGGTTTCGAAGGCTACGCCATGGGCATGCCTGCATGGCTTCTCATTTATGTCGCAACGGTTGCTTGTTGCTGCCTGCTCGCCCAAGACCGTCCGGCTGCCAACCTGGTTGTCGCCTGGGCTCTAACGGGCTTAATCGCTCCTTACTTCCCCTCTCTCTTTGAGCGCAAGCTCACCATGGGACTGAGCGTGCCTTGGGCCATTCTCGCGGCCGCCGGTCTCTCTGCGGTGGCGTTGAATCGAGAAAGATCCAAGCGGAACCTGATTACCGTCCTCACTATCCTTTGCGTCGCTGGCACGTCACTAAGATGGTTCTTCCGGGAAATTGAACTGATCAAGCTGAACGTATCTAACACTACCGTTCATCCTGTCTATCTGACGCGAGATGTCCAAAGCATCCTTGCCTACCTCAACGATCATCATGCGTCCGAACAAAAAACAATCGTGGTGGCCATGCCTGGGGTGCCTCAACCTGTCCCGGATAGTCAGCCGGTCACCTTCCGTGAGCCCGTTCTCCCGGATCTAAACCCCATCCTCTCCGGCTTTGCGGGCGTCTATACCTATGCCGGTCACTGGAGCGAGACGCCAGACTACGGAAATCGACGCAATGAATCTATGGCGATCTTCTTGGACCGAACGCCACAAGAAGAAAGGCAGGCGATCCTTGAAAAGATCAAGCCTGCCTATATCGTGACTCCCGCCCCGAACACTTTTCCGCAGATCGCCGACTTAAGCGGTCTAGGCGAAGTGGTCGTCCAAGGCAATCAGTTCCAACTGATCAAAGTGCGCTAGTTATCCAGCGGTGGGATCGTCGGCTCGGTATCGGGCTGTTCGCTTGGCGCTGCCAAAGGTTCTGCTTTCTTAGGCGCGGCCGGTGCGTTATTTGTTGCGACGATTCTCGGTGAGCCCCGGTACACGCTGCGATTCAAAACCTCACGGCGGACTTCCACACCGTTTTCGTACACCACTCGATACGTCGTAATGGAATGCCCGGAAGATCCCTTTTCCACCACCCGAGTCGTCCCCGCCGGCAGACTTCGGTCCACGACAGTTTTCACGCCATTACTCCAAGATTTGTGGCCACTCGTCAAAATCTTGACTTCTCGACTGACATCCTTCTTACCAAGGATGCGGAACGTGATCTTTCCGTTCTCAAACGTGGAAGAAACCGCGATCGGATGATCCTGGTTATTTTCAATCACCAAGTCCAGAGTCCCGTAGTCGACCGTCGCATCCCGTCCCACCGGTACATACACGCTGGGAATGGAGTGGTTATTGCGTTTAACAATCTTCAGGTCCGCGAAGAGCGAGGCATTGTAGAGAGTCGTGCTGACCTGACAAATACCACCACCGATTCCGGTGTCGTGCATGCCATTCTTAAGAACAGGAGCTTCTTTATAACCGCCCGCCACTGTTCGGCGGCCAACGCAGCCATTGAAGCTCAGCTGATCGCCCGGCATAAGAACCTGACCGTTCAGCGCACTTGCCGCCAACCGAATGTTGGTGTTTCGACTTGTCTGATAGGCAGGAAATCGGGTCGAGAACTCACTCTCGACTTCTACTATCTTCGCTAGTTCGTCGTCGGGCACCCGCTTCGGCGCCTCTTTGATCGGAACTTCCACATCGCCATTAGCCGCCAATGCGGCCAGGACAGCGTCACCGAGTTTATCGACGTCTAATTCAAAGGTCGTAACCTCTGGCTCTCGCACGACCGCACCCGCCGCGTAGGTCACACGTGCGGCGCGCGGTTCGCCAATCGACTCCCGCACCAACGCATCCAAGCTCTTGAGACTCGCGTCGATCTGCTTAAACTTGAGATCAAGCTTCACCGGTTCGTAGTTTCCACCCGTTACCGTGGCTTGCGCAGCTTCCCAAAAATCCTTAATCTCGGCCTGAGCCACACTGGCTTGATCGTCAAGAGTAACGCCAAGCTTTCCCGGAGTCATTGCGGGCAACGCCTTTCGAATCTGATCCGAGCGGAGATTGAGTTCGCGCTTTCTCTCCGACTCCCACCAAATACGGAGCTTTTTTGCCGCTTCCTCTTTGGTCAGTCCCCCAACCGGAACCATTCCAATCTGAGTATTGGGCCGAATAGTGGGCACGAAACGAGCCGCCATCACCGAGAGGCTAGCGGCCGCAACTACAAAAACAACAAGTAATCCAAGAAAAATCCTTTTCATCCCTGATTTGCCAAATCCTATAACAATTAATAGACGTACGTGTACCTGGAATTATGACATTAAGTTGCTGTGTTCTAGGATAAATTGACTACCGCTGTGCCCTAAGAGGTCCATTTTGCCTTCGGTAGAATGCGATTATGCCTAAGCTCGTTTGGCTCAACGGTGAAGTCATGCCGCTCGAAACGGCAACGACCAGTGTCGCAGACCACGCACACCTGTATGGAGACGGCCTATTCGAAGGAATCCGCATCTACAACAACAAGGTGTTCAAACTGGATGAGCATCTACGTCGCCTGTATCACGGCATCGCCTATCTAGGATTTGAGATGCACATGTCGTTCGAAGAACTTCGTGCCACCGTGCTTGACGTATGCAAACAAGCAGGCATCGAAAGCGGCTACATCCGTCTCAACGTAACGCGAGGTACCGGGCTCGGCTTAGATCCCAAAGCCATTAACCGCACTCCAAACGTCATGATCATGGTCAATACGCTTTCGCTGTACCCACCCGAAGCGTACGAGACCGGTTTGAACGTCATCACCTGTTCATTCCGCGTCATCCCGCCAGATAGCCTGGATCCACGCGTCAAGTGCATCGGACGGTACGCAAACAACATCTTGGCGAAGCAGGAAGCCAACCGCGCTGGCGCGGGAGAGGGGCTCATGCTTAATCACCAGGGCTACATCGCGGAATGCACGGGAGATAACCTCTTCCTCATCCAAAACGGCGTCATTCGAACCCCCCACCCATCTTCGGGAATTCTTCAAGGCATCACTCGAGACACCGCCATCATGCTCGCCCGCCAGGCTGGCTTAACGGTTGAAGAGACCTTCCTCACACCCATGGACGTCTATACGGCCGATGAAGCCTTCCTCACCGGTACCGCAGCTGAGGTCATCCCCATGATCTCATTGGACGGTCGTAAGATTGGATGTGGAACGCCCGGAGAGATCACCCGAGACTTGATTCGAAGATTCCGGGAGCACACAAATACCGGCGTTCCGTTTTGAAGGAACCCTGCGTAGATTGCGGCCGTCCCGCCGCCTTCCAATGGACTGAGCATGGCGTCGAAGAGGCGCTGTGCTCAGTTTGCTTAGATCGCCGCATACCCGGCGCTTCTCTCGGTCAAATCACTCAATCCCTCAAGTCCGCACGACCAACTCGCGATCAATGCCCCCATTGCGGAACCGATTCTCGTACGGCAATTGAACGTGGTTTGGTAGGATGTACTCTCTGCTACGAAGTGTTTAGCGACGCGGTATGGCGCCATTTCGGTATAACTCGCGATAGCTGGATAGCATCACGGATAGGCTAAGGTGTAAACGAGGATGAAGATGAACTTTTGGTGGAAAGCGGGACTGTGTGTGTTCCTTGCGGCCTCTTTGACGGCGTGCGGTGGCGGTGGAGGCGGCGGGAGAACCGCAAGCAAGCCCCGAATCCGCTTTGTCAACGCCTCCCCGGATTCCACGGCGCTCACCTATTCGATCGATGGCAGCGTCGAAGCGTCGGCCATTCCCTACCTCGGCCTGAGCGACAAGTTTAAAGACAAAGACCCCGATAGCTACGATCTCTCGGTGCGAGAGGACGCTGGCTCCGAAGACCTAGATGCCGTTGTCGGTTCGTTCAGCAATGAGAAAGAATATCTCATCACCACCGTCGGGCTGGAAGCTTACGGCGCCGAACCCGTCAAGCGAGCCCGAATTGTAAGCCCCGAAATCGACCTGACGGTCCCCAATGGCACCAAAAGCCGCATCTATGTGCTCCACGGCTTCCTCCGTGCGACTGGCTTCGATACCCCCAACATCGATCTCCGTAACCCCGGAGACAATCCTCAATACAAAGTTGAGAATATTGACTTCGGATCGATAGGAACGCTCACCATCGACGCGTCCACTCAAACCTTTGTTGCACGGCGCACCGGAACCGAAAGCGTGTACGCCACCCAAACTTTCACCTTCGACGCCGGAGGAATCTATCTCGCCATCGTTGGCGGAATCGAGGGAGGCTCTGCCCCACTCGATCCTAAGATCACTTTCATCAAGATCAATTGATCTGCTGAGATGTGCCGGAGCCATGCACCACGCATGGCTCCCTTTCCCTACCAAAGCGAACCTACACCTGGTAGAAATTCGCGCAAAATCACCCTCTACGGTGTTAAACTAGCTACCCGCGCATCTTTTTGAAGAATGCGCTCGTCTTCTCTATGCCTAATGACGCAATGCGAGACTCACTGGCCGAAAAGCGCTGGCTCACCGCCCTTTCACAGGGCGATCCCCAAGCGCTTGGCGGACTGTATGAAATGTACGGAGAAAGAATTTTCCGATACACGTTTCGCATGCTCGGCAACCGAACGGATGCGGAAGACGCGACTGCAGAGACGTTCCTGCGGGTACTCCGCCGCTCAGCGGAGTTGCGTGCCGACGGCGCCTTTAGGACCTGGTTATTCCGGATTGCCCGGAACCTATGCATCGACAAAATGCGGCAGCACAAACTCATGGAGCTGCCCTCAGACGCGCACTACTCAGGTTCGGAGGAAAGAGCTGCTCTGCGGGTAACCGTGCAGCAAGCCCTCGCGGATCTGCCGATGGAATATAGAGAGCCGTTGGTCCTCTGTGATTTAGAGGATATGGCGGCCCGTGAAGCGGCGGAGATTTTGAAAATAAGCGTTCCTGCGCTTAAATCAAGGCTATACAGAGGACGTAGAGCCCTCCGCGACAAGCTGGGTGGAACCCTAGAGAGGACGTCGTGAAAAACGAACTATATCAAAAGTTAGTTGATATGTACGCGGGACGAGAATTGCCCGCCGAACTTGAAATCGAAATGAATACCGCCGCGAGCAACGATCCCGAGCTCGATCGCGAAATGATGACCCTGCGTAGCACGGTAGACACGTTGCACACTCTGGACGATCCCGAGTTTACCGAGGAGTCCTACCACCGCATTCTGATGAAGCTCTACGCTCGAGGCGCAGAAATCGAGCCCCAAGTACCAGCTTCTTCGCATTTTCAATATCACTTGCCCTTACAAGGCTAAGAACCGGGTAAATGGTAATTCGGAAATCGAAACTGCCATTTACCAAACCCGATTGACCACTTACACCGAATAGCTATGAAGCTCGATAGTCCAAGAAAAGAGTTTTCCGATGCCGTCTCTAAGGCGGCAGAGGCCGCCAGTGTCCGCACCTCCGTCAACATCCTTCAGTATCTTAAGGTCGAAGCCACCGATGCCGGCCTAAGGGTCCTCGGTTGCGATGGCGAGATGTGGGTCGAGCGAAATGTCGCCTGCATGGTCCAAGAACCCGGCGCGATCTGCCTCCAGGCGTCTCTTCTCTCCCAACTCGTCAGTTCGCTGCACGATGGAGACATCCAGCTTCATACGCTGGACGGCCACGGAGCGCTCCTCAAGCAGGGCGCCTCGGAATACCGCCTCCAGACCCTTGATGCGTCTGATTTCCCTGAACCCCCCAATTACGGCGGCGAAGGCGAACTCACGCTCACCATGGGAACCCTGCGCGAGGCCGTTGATTCCGTCATCTACGCGGTATCTACGGACACCCACCGTCAAATCCTCACCGGTGTCCTCTTCACCTACGATGGCAACGCCCTCACCCTGGTTGCCACCGATACTCACCGCCTTGCCGTTAAGAAGCTTGAGCAAGCCGGAATTGGCAGCGGCATCACCGCCGTTATCCCGGAGAAAGCCCTGAAGGCCATCAAAGCCCTTCCGGTCACCGATGACGCTTCCGTCACCATCAAATTCGGCGGCGGCCGCCTTGGTGTTGAGGCTGGAGGCGCAA
>MKRX01000017.1:0-3509 GCA_001898035.1 Armatimonadetes bacterium 55-13 | reverse complement strand
CGCCGAATCCACCCGAACGTGGAGCGTTGAAGTCGACCAACTTGCCGAGAAGGTCAAGCGAACCATGATCCTCGCCAGAGACAACGCTAACCGCGTTCGGTTCCGCGGCGCAGAAGATCAAATCCTTATCGCGGCCCGATCCGAGGAAAAGGGCGAAGCAAAGGAAGAGGTCCAGATGATCGCCAACAACGGCGACGTCGAGATCGCCTTCAACGGCAAATACGTCCAAGACGCCCTTGCTCAGATCAAAGGAACCGGCGTGAAGATTGAGATGACCGAGAGTTCCCGCCCCGCCATCTTCCGGCCAGTCGATGCCGAGGACGATTACTTCTGCGTCATCATGCCGATGGCCCTCGCCTAAGACGAATCACAAGAAAAGCCCGGTTCATCCCAAGATGAGCCGGGCTTTTCTACTTGAGACTGAACCGAGGTAATTTACTCGCCGGTCGTGCAGTGCTTACAGCCACAAGTGTGCTGAAGTCGTAAATTCAACACGTGAAAGAGCACGAAGCAAAGACCACCACCCACCGAGAAGAAGGTGCTCAGAATATCCACGGTATCAAGCGGATGATCTTTCACGTGCTGGTGTCGAAACACGAAGTGCCCAAGCACCACAAACGCCAGGCCAAGCACAAAGACCAGCGCCGGTTTGTAAGAATGGTGTCGACGAATCCCATGGAAAATCGCGATTGAAGCAATTGCCACGGCGACTCCCAAGAAGATGATATCCGTCGTGATGCTGCCCATGAACCCCAGCCCCGCATAGGACAAAAGACCGAGCGCCACGCCTGTCAAAAGGCAATGCACCGCGCAAATCGCGCTGGCATAAGCGCCAAGTCGGTCCAAGTTCAGCTTAGAGAGCATTGTTGACATGATACCCCAGGGGGGTTAAGGATTCATTCCAGTTTTTTCAGCGAGGCTGGTTCCATCCGCGCAAATATTGGTCCGGAGCCTTGATCTCTGCCCCAAGCTCCACCGCCGCTCGCCGCGGCCAGTACGGATCCCGAAGCATCTCCCGTGCTAGGAAGACGAAGTCCGCTTCCCCGCTCTCCAAAATCTGCTCCGCCTGCCTCGGGTCTTCGATCAAACCGACCGCTCCCGTCAGAATCCCTGCCTCACGCCGAATCTGTGCCGCAAACGGCACCTGATACCCCGGTCCCACCGGTATCTCCGCCACCGCCACGTTTCCGCCCGTCGAAACGTGAATCAAGTCGACTCCCTCTTCCTTAAGGCGCTTGGACAGATAAACCGACTGGTCGCCATCCCATCCGCCTTCTACCCAGTCCGATGCCGAAATGCGAGCAAAGACCGGCAACCGCTCCGGCCAGGACTTCCGAATTCGCCGCGCCACTTCAACCGTAAATCGAACTCGATTCTCCAACGAACCGCCGTACTCATCCTTCCGTTGATTCGAAATCGGTGAAAGGAACTCATGGTTCAAGTATCCGTGCGCCGCATGGATCTCCACTACCTCGAACCCCGCCTCAAGCGCCCTCTCTGCCGCCCGACCAAAGGCTTCGATGGTTTCCTCAATATCGACATGCGTCATCTCACGCGGTGTCGCCATGCGGTCGCTAAACGCCACCGGGCTCGGACCAACGATATCCCATCCAAGGTCTGGCAGATAGGCGCCACCCTTCCACGGCACATCGGTTCCCGCTTTGCGCCCTGCGTGAGCCAGTTGAATCCCCGGAACAGCCCCATGCTCCTTGATAAACGACGTGATTCGTTTCCAGGCCGCCACTTGTTCATCGTTCCAAATTCCGGTGTCAGCCCAAGAGATGCGTCCATTGGGCACTACCGCCGTAGCTTCTGCAATAACGACGGACGCTCCACCCACGGCTCTGCTTCCCAAATGGACAAAATGCCAATCGTTCGGAACACCATCCACTGCCGAATACATACACATCGGCGCAACCCCAATTCGGTTGCGGAATTCAACATCTCGAATGCGTAAGGAATCGAAAAGGTGGGCCGTTTCCGGCTGTATCGTCGCTGTTTGACTCATTGCTTGATTTCCGTTCATGTTCGATATACATCGAACATACCCAATCTATGATCCATTGTTCTAAACCTATCGAACAAATGGCCTAGCATCGGCTTCTCGTTATTGATTCAACGAGAGGGTCGGCGTAATCGACGGCAATGCTTCCGTGGCTTCATACGGAGTCACTGCCGTGCCAAACGCGAAGTACTCAATCACGTGGCTGTCCCACCCGTGACTATTCTCCTTGACTTGGACGCCCACAATGCCAGCGGCATCTTCCCTTTCCGCCTCCGCTTGCATTCTCGACATCGCCAATTCACGGGCGTCGTAGAGCGCCTGCGTGTAATTCGGCATCTCCATGTTCCGCCCAATCTGCTTCAAAGATTGCATGATCCCTTGATGGGCCACATGGTAAACACAAGTTCCCATCACCATCGAGACCGGGCGGTAACCCGTCTTCAGCAGCGTCCAAAAATCTTGCCCGTTGAGGTCTGAGGTAAAGGGCCGGTTGCCATTCGTCCGGAAGTTCCCGCCACTGTCATGCCGAATCGCGGTTCCGATCGCCATGAATTCGGCCATGGATTCGCCCCACACATACCGCGTAACTTCGAGGCGAACGCCAACAATGCCATCCGCGCCCAAGAGATCGGCCTCTTCCTCCATTCGCGTCATCGCGAGCTCACGGGCTTCGTACATCGCTTGAGTCAATACGTCAAGCTCTTGGTTCTGATAGAAACCTCGCAATTGGATTCCCACATGATAAATGGAACTCCCCATGACCAAACCCAAAGGTACAAAGCCCGCTTGCCGCACTAAGGCAAATTCGTTCACGGAGAGGTCACTTGTAAAAAGAGGCTTCTTGCCTCCCTCTCCCCGCATTTCCAAGAGTCGCCGCTTTGCGGCTTCAGGCAATCCCTCTACTTGTCCCGGTGTATAAGGCATGGTTTCTCCTTAATGCCACTTTACTTTAAAGGCGTCGAAACGAGCGACTCAATGAGATGAAGACAATCGTCACGGAAGTTCCAAGAGTTCGCTCAATGCCGCCCGCACCCGACTGTTCTCTCGCATTTTGCCCTCAATTCCCGCTCCGACTTCGCCAAGCCACGAGTCCACACTCATCGGCTCACTCTTGAGAGAGATTCCGCGCACCTGATGCGTTCGACTCGCCAAAACGCCCCCTTTTTCGCCTGCTTCCAGGGCATAGCGAAAGTCGCCAAGCTGGATACAAACGCCCGAAAGCGTTTTCTTCGAGAAGAAACCGCCCGCCATGATCGGCTCCGTGCAGTCGGGAAGCGCATTCAGAAGAAGTCGTGACAGAACAGGGACGAACTGGGCGCCCTCGACTGAATACTCGCGAGAAAGAGCTGCCGCAACACCAATAGAAACCCAACCCTGTTCGTCTTGCATAACGGTGAGTAAAGGTTAACCTAAAAGAGGTTGGGAAGGGGTGTGAGCGTTCCGACAGATAGGTAACAGATTGTTCCGGACACATGGGTTACACCTTTCTCATGGACCTTTGGGT
>MKRX01000016.1:67370-147193 GCA_001898035.1 Armatimonadetes bacterium 55-13 | reverse complement strand
GGAGAAACTCTACTCTTAAAAAT
The DNA here is from genome assembly GCA_001898035.1 of Armatimonadetes bacterium 55-13. Lineage (GTDB taxonomy): Bacteria > Armatimonadota > Fimbriimonadia > Fimbriimonadales > Fimbriimonadaceae > 55-13. Next base: position 147,170 of record MKRX01000016.1, on the reverse strand, counting down.
GTGCCTCAAAGCGGGGGCAGGTCAAGACAACCGCAGGTGCCGCAGCGAATGAAGCCGGTGAAGGCAAATGCCTTCCGCTGAGGCTTAGTCTTTGCTTTTCGTTTGATGATCCTTTGAACGGCTTCGAATTCTGCCTTTGAAACCATGGCCGGGTGTTTGCCTGGAAGGAGCTCACCTTTGAAGCGGAAGTATCCCATGTAAAACGGTTCAGAAAAGAGGCGGTAGAGGGTACTGCGAGACATGGGCTGAATCCGCTTGGTCCGGTTTGCCTTGACGCGCAGGCCCCATTCCGTGAGTTGCTGGCCCACCTGAGGCACCGTGAAGGCTCCAGATGCTAAATTCTCCCAGGCTTGTCGCAGCAATGGAAAGGTCTTTGGGTTCGCTTCGATATCCTTAGTCTCAGGATTCACCAGATATCCATGCTTCGAACGGTGCGGATACCACCCTCGGTCCGCTTTTTCCGATGCCGCACGACGTAGATCATTGCTGAGGTCGCGAACGTACTGATTCGCCATGCCGGTCTCTACCGCCATCAGGAGGGCATTGTCCTCCGGGCGATACACACGGTCCGGAGTTCGGATTTCCTTAATGACGCCCTGCTGAAGCAGCCACTGGAGTTGCCCCGACTCAATCGGGTTCCGTGAGAGCCGATTAATATGCCAGCAGAGAATGGCGTCTGCCTTGCCTTGTTGAAGCATGCTGAGCATCCTTTCAAACTCCGGGCGATTGTTTGGCTTTTTGGCAGACCGGGCTTCGGCGAACCGCTCAATAAGGCGGAGGCCATCTCGCCGAGCGAGTGCCTTAAGAACGGAGTCTTGATCTTCAAGGGACTTGATTTGGTGGTCTTCTCCTTCCGTGCTCTTGCGCACGTACAGGAAGTAGCGAAGGGCTGAGGACATAGGCGAGTCTTAGTGCTTTGGTGGCGAAGTGCTGGGCTTCGGCGTCGCTTAGCGTTACAGAAAAGTGCTCAAGCATCAACCTTCTAAAGGCGGTCACCTCCTTTGGCGTAGGAGTAGGCAGCTCTAAAAGGGTCATGGATTAGGGTTTCCTGGCGAAGGATTGATGAGGTTCCCGATTCGTTGCCAGCCAGAGTTCACACGAACGGCACCATTCCGCCTTCCATTAATAAAGGTTTCTTTTGTAGGAGTCTCTTTTGTTGTTTTCACATGCTGGAATCCAGTATCTGAAGACGAAGGCCAGTAGTTGGAATTAAGGGAAAAGGACAAGGAGCCGAACTGCCCACGCCGCCTTGCCGCTGTCTCGAGAAGTTTGCCTCCCTTACCGCGGACTCGAATGAGGCCCCTCGCTTGTAGCGAAGCAATAGCGGCCGAGACAGGTGCACTGCTGCGTCCCATCCGGCGCTTCAACTCTGAGTGCGTTAGCCTGTCCCACTCCTTGCGACCGCCGCCTTTGGTTTGCCAGCCGAGCGTCTGGCGAGCAATAACGAGAAAGAGCCGAACCTCGCCGTCTGAGAGGGAAGGAAGGTGCTCATCGATGAAGGAGGTTGGCAGCATCACGAATCCCCTACTCATGCGCCTCCCACAAAGCGGCAGGAGCTTCGAAGTCCTGGTCGATGGCCGCGACGATCAGCGAGGCGGGTTTGCGAGGATTGCGAAGTGGAAGCCATGCAAGTTGCTGTTCAACACGGTCTAGGTCGTATCCGAGGAGGCGCGTTACTTGCTTGGAAGAGACGCCGAGGATGAGCAACTCTTTGGCAAGGCGCACCATGCGGTCTTGTCGCAACTCGGGAATCACACCTGGCTCATGCTCGATCTCATCCAATCCCGGTGTAGGCTCGCTCAGCGGATCGGGCGCCGTCATCGTTGTCCTCCCTTTCGCTGGTTACGGCAGTAGTCTTCAAGGAAGGTGAATGCCTCTTCATCGAAGAGCAGAGACGACTTGCCCGTGGTAAGGTCGGTGCGCTCCACCACTCCGATTCGGCAGACAAGCATGAGTAAGCCAAGTTCCGTGCCCTCAACGAGGCGAATCGGGCGACCAGGATAGTTACGTGCCGCTTCATGGGCTTCCCGAGAGAAGCTAAAAGTCGAGAGGATAAGGCCATATGGGATGTCGCGCTCCAAGAGTGCTCCGCGAAGCTCGGTGACGAACCGCTTCGGGACGTGGTGCGGCCCCTTGTACCGCTTAACCTGAACCGCAACAGGAACCAGTTCCAGGCCAGTGTCAAGCAGCGCCCGGATATCAATGCCGCTTAGGTCGTTGGGGCCTTTGAGGGAACGGCGGGAAGAGCGCTCGACGCCGGCGAAGTTGAGCTGCCTCAAAAGCCGAACCATGCAAAAGGCAAAGGCATCGTAGGGAAGCCAGGCAAGGCGGAGGCGTAGTTGTTCAGCCAGTACATGCGATTCAGGATCTTCAGGCAGGCGTATAGAGGGAGGGATCATCAGAGAGTGGGTTAGGGTTAATGCGGTGAACTCGGCACCTCAAAGGTCCAGGTACCGGCTGGGGTGTTTTGGAACTCTGGTTTGAGTTCGTCGTTTTCCCAGGCCCAGGGTGGGTGGCAGCGGCAGGCAAAGAGCTGGCAGGGGTACTTCGTTGGAAAGGGTTCGCCATAAGGCCGAATCAGATCTTCAAGGGGTATGTCTCTTCCCGAGGCCTTGCAGATCGCCCGCCAAATTCTAACGGCGGCAGTGTGGCTTGGGTCGCGTCTGCCATCGAGGATGAGGCGTAGCTCTTCAGTTTTGAGGCCCGTATCTTTGGGAAGATGTAAGGCGTACCGGCCGTTATAGCGGGAAATATGACAGAGGGCCGCAGCGAAGCGGTTATGGGTTTGGGGCAGTCGTGAGGGTGGCCGAGGGCGTAAGGACATGTCCCGAGTTTCGGGCTAGTGGGTGAGGTCACAAAGCACGCACTCCCAGATGGGAGGCTCAGCTTGACGGCTCTGTAGACGCTTGGTATACGGCTGGCACAAAAAATAAGCGAACAGGATTGGTGTTCGCTCAAGCAAGGAAGGCGTGCTCCCTTCTCTGCGGTTGCTGGCGTGAAAAGTGAACCCATAGGGTTCTCCCCGAGTATCGCAAGCGGGTGGTTAACTTTTGTTCAAGTGAGCTTTAAGGAAACAGCCCTCACAAGGGAAGGGCTGTGGGGAATGGTCAGGTTCGTAGAATGGGAGTGAGCGAATCGAACGGAGAGCAAAGTCCGGGGCGCCGTTTCTCGGCAATCTCTGCGATCAGGCGGTCTACCGTGGGGTTGTGGCGGGCAAAGGTTGGCAGTTTGTTCGGAGCACGACGGGAGATGGCGAGGTCTGTGCAGCGGTCCCAGGCATAGCGCCAGAGCCGAGCTATCCGAAAGGGCTCTTCGTTAAGTTCCGGCCCCAAGTGGTGTTTGAAGCCACCTGACAGAACAAGCACGCGGGGAGAGCCCCAACGCAACGGCACCACCGCTACCCGTTGCTGGGCTTCGTTGTGGATACCGCAAACCAGGGTGAACCCAGCGAGCACCAGCCGCTCTGCCTCTGCCTCGATTTCCATAAGATGCCGTGATCCAAACTCTGGCGTTCCGAGGCTATTTGCCACATACGCAAGCCTGCCGTGTAAGACGCGAAGATTGCCGTAAAGCCAGAGACCCACAGAGCTATAAAAGCCCGGCTCCTCGCTACAAGGCGCATTGCGGAGTGCAGTTGTGTGTGAAGACAATCGAGAACCTCCGGGGAAGCGGGCTACGCCTCCCCAGCGGCACCGTAGGTAAGCGCAAGCACCTTGTCCAACTCGCGCCCCGGAGATTTCTGAAAGTTCAGTTAGTCTGGCCGGACTGCTTAAGATAAGTTAAACGAGCTTCGAGGAGCTTTACGTTTACCCGCTCGGTCTCGGTGAGTAGATGAAGAGAGTTCTCGAAATAGCGTCCTGCTACAGGCTGATACCAACTCATCTTGAGGAATTGATCGCGTATCGGCCCTTTGCGGAAAGTCACTCCATGCCGCGCGTAGGCTTCATTGACCGCATACCTCGCCTGCGCGAAGTTCATGAAGTCGATCTCTGCTTGAGAAATCAGGCGAAGCCTGGTCTCAGGGAAGTGCTCGCCAGGGAACTCATCGTCTTGAGCATCGTCAGGTTCGGGATCGCCTTCGACGCCTGGACTATCGCTATCTGAGGGCTGACGTGCAGTGTAGCTCTCTGTGTGAACCACGGGAGTCGCAGAGCCGACAGTTCGGATCTCAGGATTACCCCGGAGGTTTGCGATGCCATTGCGTATCCAATTGAGCGGTGGGATTGACCCCTTCTGGAACCAGGGAATCAGCACGAAGGTGACGAGGAAGATTGAAACCGCCACGGCGATGACGCCCAAGCGGAGAGCCTTGGGGCTCTGCGCAGTATCAACGGGTGAACTGGTGGGTACTTCCTCCCTGACTGCCGTGGCCGCAGGCTCTGCAAGGGCGGCCTCTCCAGGAGGGGCAATTGGCTCGGCCTGACTTCGCTCTTGCCGAAAAGTCAGAACATAGACGTGGCGCGTTTCCGTCTGATTCCAACCAACAAGCCGAAAGATGAAGGCAATGCAGCCGCAGCCGATGCTTTCAATAACCTCGAATTGATCGACCCGATAGAACTCCCATCCTTCTTTCGCATAGGCATTGACGACCTCCTGTAGCTGCTTGGCAGCAGCATCTTTTGCCCCAAAGCGGGTCGCCACACCCGGCGGTATCTGGTGCATTCGGTATACGTACATAAGCGAGTCTGGAAAGTGTACAAATACTGCACGAAGATTGGAAGTCGTTTTCCAGTACTAAATAGTCAGAGGGGCGGTGCAAGACGGCTCAGGATGTAGAGGATGGCGAGGAAAATAGCGAAGCGTAGCAACCAGAGGAATTCTTGCCGCAAGTCCTGAGCGTCGATTCGCTTGGCACACCGGCTGCAAAGCACACGCAAGCCATAGCTCGTGCGCACGGCCTTAGAGCGAGACCGGTAAACATACTCACCGGTCCTTACCTTGCGGCGGAATCCGGCAGCTAAGGAGCGGATTGATTGTCCGCAGAGATAGCAGGTAGGCATAGGGCGCCAGCATCCAACAGAAGGGAAGGCCTGTCAAACTGGCGGCAAAGAAAAGAGCCAGACTATGAGGGTCTGGCTCAGTAATCCTCTGGTAGGAGGATGGTAGTGGCGGATCGATCGCATTCAGTGATGATCCAAAACTTATTGCCCCATCGGTCTGTATAGGCCGACAGGATGCGAGAATCGTCCTTCAGCGCTTGCTCGTTGGCAGCTTTGTCTTCGGGACAAAGCTCACCCCAATCGCCAAACGAATGCATTCTGAGTCCGGCGTACACATCGAATGTGTTCAGGGTGTCATAAGCGTTCCGAGTGATGACTGTCTCACCCAATTCAAATTTCTGTTGCATACCAGCTCCTTCAAGATCGCCTTTAGACGATCTCGGGCAAGCTGATATGGATTTGCAATAGTGCGATAGAAGGATGGCATCGTCAACTTGGCCGCTCCGTTCCAAAGGAGCGCGCCGAAGGTCATTCCTGGCAGCCAATACTGAGGATGGGCGTGTTACTGGTGAGCTGACTTCATAAGGCGAAGGTAAACTTCTGATCGCTCCTGCAACGCGTCGAAGAGGACGCAAGCTGTATGAGGCAACGCAATCTCAACCTGTTTCAGTTTTTTCAGGATGTGGCCCTACGATTCCAGGCCGAATGCTTGGGCATCAACGGAATTGATGGTGCTCGCCACAACGTGTTGAACCAGGAACTCACCCACCTTAAAGAAGCCTACTTTGCAGAAGATGGTATCGAGTACGATTCTCCCGACCGGATGGTCGCATACACCCTTCACTTTGCTCCAAAGCATGCTGTGATTTGGCGCTGTATGGCTCAGCGATTCACAAGTTCTGGTGAAGGCGAGGATTGGAAGTTGAATGCGATAGGTCCCGGTCCTGGTTCCGAACTATTCGGCATTCTCTGCGGTCTCCCCGATGCAGAGAATCTCAATATTGATTTTGTTGGCTTGGAAAGAGAGGGAGCCTGGCGTGACCTTTTTGAAATCGCGCGGGAGGAATTTATCCTTCGAACAGGATTGAAGATAGATGGTTTTCTTACGAACGATCCCAAAAATCTTGAGCCGGAAGGTCAAGTGATTGGTTCTCTGGTTTTATCTGATGCAGCACGGCACGGCGAGCTTGTTAAGCTTGCACAGGATATATCAGGTGCAACGTCTAGTGGGGAGGGCTGGTTTCTTGATTTTAACTACAAGGTTCCCATGGGAAACGGTACGCGTGAGTTCCTGAACCAACCTCTTCGACGTGCTGGCTTTGCCACCAGGGACGATCCGCTGAAAGACGATCTACAGCTAGCTAAGGCCATCCGTGATGAAATGGCCGATTGCAATCACTTGTACTGCACTCGACCGGTGAAGGAGAATCTACCGCTCAACTTTTACAAGGTCCGACTTAGATGATTGTCTCGGCCAGCTATAAGACCGACATTCCAGCTTTTTATGGAGAGTGGTTTTGCAATCGACTCAAGGCCGGGTTCTGTATGATGCGGAATCCCATGAACCGGCGTCCGATTCGTGTCTCACTTGTTCCCGAGGATGTGCAGGGCATTGTCTTTTGGACCAAGAACTTCCGACCATTCCTGAGGCACTTGTCCGTCGTTGAAGGTGCTGGGTTTCCATACTATGTGAGCTACACCATCAATGGCTATCCCCGTTCACTCGAACATAACGTTGTTGATTGGGAGAAATCTGTGGAGGCGGTTCGGGAGATCTTCACCCGACACGGCAAACGGGCTGTGGTTTGGCGCTACGACACTATTGTCTTCTCAGAGGAAACACCACTGGAGTTTCATAAGGCGAACTTCGCTCGGATAGCCGACGCTTTGACTGGTCTGGTTGATGAGTGCGTAATCTCATTTATGCAGCTATACAGGAAAACCGAAAGGAATCTGAATGAGATGAGTCGAGTGTTTGGTAACCCGTGGTTTGATCCTGAGTTGAACCTGAAACGGGAGCTGGCCGAGGAGTTTTACTGCATGGCACTAGATCGCGGGATTTCGTTAACCATTTGCACTCAACCTGAGCTCATCACCGTTCAGAGCCCGGCCCGATGCATCGACAGCCGTCGGCTGGCCGATTTAGGAGGAAGGACGCTCGGAGTCAAAATGTTGGGCAATCGCCCAGGCTGCGAATGTACTGCTAGCAGGGACATCGGAGATTACGATACCTGTCCGCACGGTTGTGTTTACTGTTACGCGGTTCAGTCCAATACAAGGGCCATTGAGAGATATAAGAACCACAACCCACTGAGCCCGTTCCTCTTTGACGATCCCAATGGGGATGAAGGCACATTCGAGGGTGCAACACAGTTGACTCTTGATTTCTGAGAATCCAAAATGAATAGAAGCTCGTCTACATAGGTGAGAGTAAACATATGTCTAAGAAACAAGTTCACGTCGTTCCTCAGGGAGGTTCTTGGGCTGTCAAGAGCACGGGAGCCAGCAAGGCTTCAAAAGTCACATCGACTCAACAGGAGGCGGTGCAGGTCGCACGCAAGATTGCCATCAACAATCGAGCTGAATTAGTTGTTCACAGGCAGGATGGTTCGATACGTTCGAAGGACAGTTTTGGCAACGATCCTTTTCCACCTCGTGGGTAGCACTGTCGTTTCATGGTGTCGATCCTGGTGCTGATCGACACCAAAACACAAGACCGATCAGCACCAATAGAGCAGCGCTTTGAACCTAAAATGATCGCCAGGAATCAGTCAGGCGGGGGTAGCTCCTCTCTCTTAATCAGCGGGTCGTAGGTTCGAGCCCTACACGATCCACCACCGCATTCTGAAAGGCTGTCACTCAGTGACAGCCTTTCTTTATTTCGCTTGCAGATAAGACGACAGATCTAGTTCAAAGCTGGGGCACTTGAGCGCTTAGATGGATCAGGGGTACAGGGCTGGCCTGGCTAAGGGAAGCGGACAATTTAACCCAGACTCTGAGGAACCTTGCGTTTTACACCCCAGTGGGTATCAGGCATTCTCCTGCGCTTGCATATGTAGCCAAGTCAGCTCATTTACTGAGAAAGAACACGTTCAAATGGCTCGGTGAGGTTCGCGTTCCCAGAAAGAGTGGGGACAGGGATCATTGACGGATATTGACTTCGTTTTTTATCTCTGAAATGATAGTCTCTAGAACACTACCGTGGGAATATGAGGATTGGTGTTTGTATTGGAAGGAGAAATCGGAGATTCGCAGAGACGATATCGGCTTGATGTCTTAGGGCGATTTCGCTTCGTGGATGTCGCCAAGAACGAGGCTATCGCTTTGCGTTCTAATGCGCGCTTGCTGGTTGCATTAGCCGATCACCAAGCAAAGGGTATTTCACGGAGGACGTTAATCGGGATGATTTGGCCGGAAGTCGACCCTTTGACGGCGGCGAACCGGTTCCGTGTGGCTCTTAGTAAATTTCGACAATCCTTTGCGGAGGCGCTCCATGAAAATGGCGACTCAATATCACTGAATCGGTCGGTTGTAACGACTGACATTGACGAATTCTTGGACTTGGTTGATGAGGCCAAGTCGGCGAGCAACGAAGAAGACGAATTGAGAGATCTTGTCCGCGCGACGCACTTTTTTGTTCGCGAGTCGCCGGAAGAGAATTGCGAATCGTGGGAATTCAACCTTCTGCAAGAGACTCTCTCGGTTCTTCACGCCGTGCAAGTTCGGGTTGGTGAAATTTGCCTTAAGCGAAAGCAAGAGGAAACATTGATTGGGCTCACCGGTATTTGGTTTGCACTTTGGCCCCGCGATCCGTTTCTATGGAAGTTGAATTTGGAAGCGCACCGACGATTGGGGAGGGGCAAGGACGCCGTTCGTTCTCTGACGATGATCAAGGATCGTGGGCTCCTCAGACATCCCGAAGTGCGGGAAACGATTCGACGCATCTTACGAGATAAAGTTGAAAGCAGAAACGATCGGCAAGACATGTCGCCGGCGGAGAGTCTACTTGCCGCTGACATTGTTCGAACAATGATCCATATGCGCCCCGAAGCGGCGATGATTCTGCTCTCGTCACCGGAAACATTGCCGCTGGCAGGTGCTCAACCGAAAGTAATGAGTCTTCTTCTTGAACGGGCATTAGGAGATACGTCTTGCGGAGATGAGCACTGGGAGCGCGGACTAGCAAGGCTCATTGCGCTCAAAGCTTGGTTGAACGATTCCGACGGGGTGTTTCAGTTTGGAAGCCGTTTGATTGAGGTATCGAAGAATCCGATTATCTTGCGAGCGGTGTGGAACGCAATAGCATTGGCGCATTTTCTCCGGCGAGAATGGAACGACGCGATGGCGGCGATCTCTCGGGCCATTTACTATGCCCGAGAGGCGGGAAGTGAAATCGATCTTTTATCCGCCCAAGGCAATGAGGCGCTCTTTTTATTGCACCAAGGATGCTATGACGATGCGTTGGCTCGGTACAACGAAGTTCTCGGTCGACTGAAAGAAATCGGGACATCTCATGCCGATTTTGAGTACGTCATGGGTTTAGGAAATCGGGCGCTGATTCCGGTGATGCGTGGCGATTGGCCACGGGCTCTGGCATGGCTAGAGGAATGCCTGGATCTAAGGACTAACGGGCAGCATAAGGTTTCTATGGGCAGTCTGTTGCCAGCGTTGGGGATGGTTCGGGCGATGGTTGAAAAGCCCCAAGGAATTGCCGAACTGTTTCGACAAAGTTTCTTTGAGGCGAACGAGACCGAGTCTATCAAGTCGCAGCAGGCGGCGTTTGAGTTCGCCGGATATGCGCTTACGGTGGTTGGACACTCCAGCTATGGGCGAAGCGTCGTCGATTGGGTCCATCGGTGGCGCGAGGCGGCAAATATGCCATTGGCTCCATGCGAAATGGAGCTGTTTCAAAGGATTTGTCACTCTATTCCCCTAGAACTGCGGCTGAATCGCAGCCAGACGGCAGCGGTTGTGGGTAGAGACATTCTGCGTCGCTTGAGAGCCTGCGACATATAGAAATGCCGCCCGTCTCCGGGGGTCTGGAGAACGAACGGCTACGGGAGGAAGAACGAGGACTAGCTGCGCTTTCGGCGACGGAGAACGGCGAGTGCTCCGAATCCTAGCGCGGCCATCGATGCGGGCTCCGGTACGGCATTGGCCGTTGGATACTGGAATCCAGAATCCGAGGTTAATGTCCAGTCATAGAACGGATTTCCAGCGTCATCGAATACCTCGATATTGGAAAGGGTAATCGTGCTTGCGAAGTCGGCCTCACCCACGAAGTTAGAGCCGTCCAGATAGTATTGGGTATCAATCTGGAATCCTGCTAGGAAGTTGGTTCTAATGTCCTGAGACATGTCTGCATTTAGGGAGTAGCTCTGGGTGGAGAAATATTGAGCGATATTTGGTCCAGATCCGTAACCTAGATACAAGGATTCATGATTTGTACCCACGTCGACAGACAGCGATCCGTATGCCGAGTCGGTTCTATATCCGTGAACGAAGTACGTGTAACGGATTTTGAAACTGGACAGCAGATATGTGCCCGAAAAGTGCAGGGTGTCGTTGAATTGGGCTTGAGCCGCGGCAATGTAAATGTTCGGGATGCCATTGTCCACGTTGCTATCGTTATAGAACGTGTTTTCCAGAGAGGCATTGACGTAGGTCTTCAGCATCCCGTAGTCCGAGTTGGCATGAGCAAGGCCGCCGAAGTAGGATGTCTGTTCGTCGCCATTGTGATCGAGTCCAGTGAATTCGGCGGAACCCGAAGCCGAAACGTAGCCACCATTTGGGTCGAACGCCGACACGAAATTGTTCACAACCGGCCACGTGTTCTCGTCGGAAGATCCCAGGAAAGCCATGGTGTTCCTGGAAGACGAAGCGCTCGCGAAAACGAACAGGCTTGCAGCAAGCCCGAGTACGGACAAGGGCCTAATCAGGGTTAGACTCTCTTTCATGATTTCTCCTTGGTCAGTGACCAGCACGCAAATTTGATATAGATAGACAGCGAAATTAGCGTCTGCGGAGAAGTTCTGCCAGGGCCGACACCGCCCACGACATGGAGTATTCGTCCGCTCGGCAGATTCACCTTATCCGGGTTGAGCGTGATCGAGAAGAGGCTCTTTAGCTAACTAATGCATAACTAATGAATTTCCGCCCGCGAAACTAGTTCACGGGCGAGTTGAAGTGTCTAGAGCGACTTAAGCGCGTCGCCAAGATCACTGAGAATATCTCGCGAGTCTTCTAGTCCGATGCTGAGTCGAACTCCTCCAGAATCGATTCCGGCATCCGCCTGATCTTCGGGCGCAATGGCGCTGTGCGTCATGGAGGCCGGATGCTCGATGAGCGTCCGAATCTGGCCGAGGCTGACGGCGAGGGTGATGCTTAGAGAACGTTCGGCAAGGTCGTTCATAAGTTTGATGGCTCGCCTGTAGGCTTCTTCAGGATTGCCTTTTAGTCCAAAGTAGATCATGTAGCCGGGGGCGAAGTTTCCGTCTATGTCTCGGAGTTGGCGGAGCGCCAATTCCTTTTGAGGAAAGCTATCCAGCGACGGGTAGCGGACAAAGTCAATTCTTGGATGAAGCTCTAAGAATTCGGCGACTTTACGAGCGGTTTCTTGTTGCCTCTCCACTCTGAGTGACAGTGTTGGGATGCCGTAGGTTAAGATGTGCCAAGCCGTTTTCGGACTTATCGTTCCGCCGAAGTCCTTGCGGAAGACAAGAAGATCGGTTTCGGCACGTTTAGGGCCGATGACGACACCTCCCATTTCGGTTCCAAAGCCGTTCAAGTTCTTCGTGAGGCTGTGGACGACAAAGTCGGCGCCGAGCGTGAGAGGTCGTTGGCAGAATGGGGTGGCGAAAGTGTTATCGATGACCGTAACTACTCGCTCATCATCGCTTCGGTTCTCGTTGGCTTTTTGGACGACATCGACGACCTGACGTATGTCGATCAAATCGAGGTTGGGGTTAGAAGGGGTCTCAAAATAGACGACCTTTGTATTCGGTTGAATGGCTTCGGCAAGGGCTTGGGGACATTTGAGGTCGATGAAACTGTGCTGGATTCCGAACCGGCTGAGCCACTTCGTGACCAGGCTGTATGTGCAGCCGTAGATCGTCTTGTTCGCGATGAGGTGATCGCCCGCTTTGAGGTGAATGCCGAGAACGGCGCTAATGGCCGCCATACCCGTTGCGTAGCTAACCGCGGTTTCTCCTTTCTCAGCAAAGGCAAGCGTTTCTTCTAGCAGTCCCTGGCAAGGGTCATCAAGCCGCTCGTAGATGTAGATGGGACTGGCGGTATTTCGGTCTAGGTCAGGATTCGCGAATTGCTGAAAGCCTTGGGCGCCCCTCTCCGCCGATCTGAGGCGGAAGGCGGTGGAAGTGGTAATAGGCGGCGTAATGTGATCTTGGAAGTCCCACTTTTCACTTCGGAAACGTCCGTGGATGAGGACCGATCGATCCTGATACTTCTTTTCGTTGTTCATTGAAATTACGCCTGCGAACTTCGGGGTTCGCCTCCCTCCTGTTTGCTTTTTCGAGATCCAACTTTGCGACAAACAAAAAAGCCCCAGCCGAATTATCGGCTGGGGCTTTCAATGCGCGAGTGCTAACCTTCGCCGACTACCGACCAGCCTCCGAAATAATGGAGGTAATTGAATTCTCAATACCGGCAGTCGGTTTGAGATCCGGGGCAGTGACGATGGAAATCATGGTCTCGTTGGCTTGATTATGGCAGGATATTCGAAGTCGACGGGCACAAGGCCGGCGACGGCGTTCAGGAAGTAGATGGCTTCTCCATGCTTGAGATCATCTGGTGTCAGGTCTCGAATGGTGACTTCGCCACGATCTATCATCTCAGAGATGGATATTCCCTGAAGAGCGCCTTGTTCGCGCGATGGAGTGTACAGACGGCCATCCAGCTTTAGGACCAAGTTGCCTGAGCAGAACTCGGTGAGAAAGCCCCGGCTGTTGACCAGAAGGACTTCGTCGAAATCGGGGTGCTCGTCGAGACGGCGTTGGTAGACGCTCCGGGAGGTGGTCTTGAGCCTCAAATTAGGGTCGGTTGGATTGACGGGCGACTTGGCGAGAGTGGCGCTGATCCTGGGAGTTTGAATCATGCTGGGAGAGACTTCCACATACGTACCACCGTTTGGCTCGAGCTCAATCCTCACTTTCTGAAGAGGGTGGAGCGGGGTTGGTTCACGTCTGGCGAGAACCGAGTCGAGGAGTTCGCGATCAAAGGGGATGTTCAAGAGTTGGGCTTGACGGGAGAGGCGATCTAGGTGCCTTGAACGGACGTATGCTTCCTGGACTTTGTGCGCGGGAATCGACTCGACGAGTCTCCATGGCCTTCCCGATTGGAGCAAGAGGTCCTTTTTTAGAAGGCATTCTAGGTACTCCGCTTCGACTTCGGAATCCCAGACAAGACCGCTGCCGACTCCGAACTCCGCCCATCCATCTCGAGGGAGATACGCCGTCCGGATGGGAACGCTAAATCGTTCGATTCCGGGACCGATAAAGCCGATTGCGCCACAGTAAATCCCTCTGGGAGAGATCTCTAAGTCTTGAATGATTTGGCAAGTCTTAACCTTCGGCGCGCCAGTGACTGAGGCGGCGGGGAAGATTGCCGTTAGCAAGTCAGTTAGGGAAGCGGAGGAACGCCCGGAAACGGTCGAGGTCATCTGATAGAGATTTCGGTGACGCTCAACTTCCAAGAGGTGAGGAACGGAGATGGACCCTGTTTCGCAGATCGCACCAAGGTCGTTTCGGACCATATCTACGATCATCACGTTTTCGGCAACGCTCTTGGGATCATGCCGCATATCGTTCGCGGGTTGTGATAGAGGCGCGGTGCCCTTCATAGGGCGCATGTGGATGTTTTCGCCCAGTCTCTCGAAGAACAATTCGGGAGAAAAGCTGGCGATGGCGGCGACGTCTGTTTTGAGATAGGCAGCATGTCGTGGAGGTTCTACGCCACATCGATCGGAGAAGAAGTCTTCGGGGTTTCCGACGAGGTTAAATCGGCTACGGAACGTGAAATTGACTTGATAAGAGTGGCCCTCTGCCAGGTGCTGTTTGACCGTTTGAAAGGCAATCTTGTACGCGGAAAGTTCAAGTTCTGGGGTGAGATCCTCGACGGTCAGCGAGTTTTCGGGAGGCAGAAGCTCACGGTGAAATGTCGGCTCGCTCTCGTAGAGGGCAAACCACATTAAGGGCGCTGTGGAGGAAGGCTTTGTGGTAATCGCTGGATTCAGGGCCGAAGCGCATTCATACGTCAGATAGCCTGCCGCCCATCTGCCGCTGTTTCGGTGGTTCTCTACCTTTGCGAGGATGCCGAGAACTTCGCCGAGATCGTTGGTTTGAAGGATCTCAATAGGTGAGCGAAAGACGATCCACGCCGGGATCGATTCATCCCAAAATGCGGTGTCCCCTATGGCAGCTCTGGAGAGATCTAGGAAGTAATCGTCAGGTCGAATAGAAGGCAACAATCTGTTCGAGATTATGACTTCCGCGAGTGATCTGACCCGCGGAAGTCGGCCTTAAGCTTTATACGCCGGAGGTTTCCGAGGCCACGACAAGGATGTCGATCGTTCGCAGCTCGCGGACGAAATCGTTGATCAGCGAGCCTTTGCGAAGTTGCTCAAGCTTGCTTCTTTGAGAGTGGCCCAATACCAATTGGGTGATGTTGTTCTCTTTGCAGTACTTGATGATCTCTTCAAGCGCCTTGCCGTGGAGTTTTTCGACGCGAATACCCAGGCGTTCCGCTAAGGCGAAGTCATCGCTAAGGATTCGGGCTTCTTCCTCCGTCGGTTCCTTCTCCTCCACGTAGAGAGCGACGGCGTCGGCGTTCATCTTCTGAGCCATACGCCAGCCGCGACGTACCAGACGAAGCGACGGTTTGGTGGGGGTGACGCAGATCAGAACGCGGTCGTTGGTGGCCCAAAGTCGCTCGATTCGCTTCTTCTTGCGCATCTCATTGACGTCTTCATCCACGCGGCCAGCAGCTTCTCGCATCGCGATTTCTCGGAGAGCACTGAGGGTCTCTTCCTTAAACCATGTCTGCTTTTGCTGTTCAATCTCTTCGGGTGGGAAAATGTCGCCACGCTCTAGCCGGTTAATGAGCGCGCGTGGAGTGGCGTCAATGATCTCGATCTCTTCGGCCTTGTGAAAGAGTTGATCCGGGACGGTATCGGCAACTCGAATGCCGGTAATGTCGGCAATCTTATCGTTCAGGCTTTCCAGGTGGGCGACGTTCATGGAGGTGAGGACGGCAATGCCATGCTCAAGAATCTGCTCGACGTCTTGCCATCGGTATTCGTGACCAGCGCCGGGGGGATTTTTCTTCTCCAGGTCGTCGACGAGAACCAACTCGGGATGTCGCTTAATGATCTCATCCACATTGAGGGTTTCATAGTCGCGACCGCCATACGAGATGGTCTGTGGTGTGATGACCTCAAATCCTTGCATGTGCTCTTCGGTTGAAGCTCTTTTGCGAGGATCGATGAAACCGATCACAACGTCTTGACCGCGTTTGGCGCGACGGTGAGCTTCGTCCAGCAGTCGGAAGGTTTTTCCGACGCCGGTGGCAAAGCTGAGGAAGATCTTGAGACGGCCTTTGCCGTCAGGGCCTACTTCATGCATTGGGGGATTCCGATTCTACGGTCATAACGCCATCGATCCAGCGTTGAAGGCTTGGCGACAGCTCGGTGATTTTTAAAACGTTATCGGCCGGGAGTTCTGCTTCTTGCCAGAGGTGATTGGCCAAGGCTTCTTCGCTCATGGCTTGCCAGAAGCGGTTTTGACAAGGCACATGTTCTGTGTCGGCGTATGCTTTCACGAGTTCCATTACGTAGGTGGGAAGGATGACTTTTACCATTGCATCCTCGCCACTTGGTTGGTGGACCTTGTATTTGCAGATAACCTCGCCGAAGTGTCGGTCATGGATTTCTGTCATCAACTCGATCCGATAACCGTTGATGGTGGTGCGTTCGAAGCTCCCCATCGGCGAGTTGGGACGTTTATCGGATGGGCGCTCAAGCGCTGATTTTACTGAGAGCCGAAGCGTATCGGCCGTGAAAGGCTTGCGTAAGAAATCCGCCGCTCCAGAGGCCATAGCCCGGGAGGCGAGGTCTATCGTGCCAAATGCAGTGGTGATGATGACCTTGGCATCTGGATTCTTCTGGCGAATAACCTGATGAACTTCCATGCCGTTCATGCCTGGCATCCTTTGATCGAGGAGGACAAGGTCATAGCCTGCGCCATCACCATACTTTTCGATTCCTTCGGCGCCATCTTGGGCAATATCGACGGTATAGCCGGTGTGTTCCAGGGCGAGACGCATCATGGTTCGCACGCTGGTTTCGTCATCAATGATGAGAATTTTTGCGCTCAAGAAATTTTTTCTCCCACGGCGTCGTTTAGTGTAGGTAGGGTGAAGTGGAAGGCGCTGCCCTCACCGAGTGTGCTCTCCGCCCAAATTTTTCCGCCGTGTGCTTTCACAATCTTATATGCGATCGAGAGGCCTAACCCCGCGCCGCCTCCGGTTGCTCCCGGTACCTGGACAAACCGATCGAAGATCTTGTCGAGGTATTCCTTTGGAATACCTTCTCCCGTGTCTTCAACGCTAAAGGTTACTTGATCTCCTCCACCTTCTGCGCGAATCTTAACGTGTCCTCCCGACCTGGTATGCCGGATGGCATTTGAGATCAGGTTGATCAAAACTCTCTCAATTTGACTTCGATCAGCCTTAACGGGTTGCAAATCTGGGGCGGTTGCCACACTTAGTTCTACGCCTTTTTGCTTGGCAACCGATCGTGTCGCACTTACGGCTTCTTCGACTAATTCTTCGCATTGCGTGGGTCGTAAGTCGGATTCAGAGGTCCCGGCCTGAAGTTTGGTGATGTCCAACAACTCCTTCATCAGACGATCCAAGCGATTAAGATCTTGCTTCTGAAGAGCGACCACTTCTTTTTGTGAAGGGGTCAGTTCACCGAGGGCTCCCTCGTCTAAGAGCTGCGCGGAAATGAGAAGGGAAGCGACCGGCGTTCGCATCTCGTGAGAAGCGACGCCGATGAATTCCGTTTTGAGCCGATCTAGCTCTTTGAGGTGAGTGATATCTTCCATCACAGCGACCGCACCGAGAGTCTTACCATCGTCGCTCTTGATGTTCGTCACGCGTAAGCGGTAGGTTCGGTCGATTCCGTTGACGGTGATGGGGATGAGGGGAACTTGTTCTTCTGACGTCTCAGATTCGCCTAAATCAAGCGTTTTGTTGATCGCTCGCATAATGAGTTGATCTCCGAGGTGAGCGATGATGGGTTGGCGAGGAGCTTCTGGACTTGGCCCAAACAGCGCTTCGGCGGCCTTGTTCAGGTGGGTGATATAGCCCTTGGAGTTGGTTACGATGACTGGATCGTACAGGCTCTCCAGAGCCTGATCTGACATCTTTTGCGCTCGTTGGAGCCGGTATTGCTCATTTTTTCGTTCGACGAGCAACTTTTCCGCCATGGAATTGAAAGCCTTTCCGAGGGCGCCGAATTCATCGGTTCGATTCCAGTCAATTCGCTCTTCTAGATTCCCGGCGCCGATAGCTTCAGCTTTGGACGTCAGCAATTTGAGAGGGCTCAAGAGCCTTCTGGCCAATAGAAACGTGAGTCCAATGGCAAGGGCTAACGCAATACCCGTGACCGAGATGCTGCGAATGGATGCGGTTTGAACGAGTCGCTTGGTGAGATCGTTCTCCCGGTACATAGCGGTCTTGTTCATGTTGACCAGGCCCGAGATGTTTTGCAACAAGAGTTTGCGGCTGGGTGCTAACTCTGCCAAGTAAGTTGGACGAGCGTTCTCAATGCTGGAAGACTTGTCGATCACATGGTCAAGCGCGACGCGGTATGCCTTATATTCAGAGTCAATTTTACTGACCAGCGTGTCTTCATCAGGCTCATTAATGGAATCTTTGGCCTCGGCGAAACCGGAATTGAAAAGAGAAATCGCGCCATCGAGTCGCTGGGTCGCATCTTTCGAACGACCAAGCAGAATTAAGGCGAGAGCTTTTTCGTCTTCTTCGATCGCCTCGCGCATCTTGGTGGCAGCCATGATGCTTTGGTAGTTGTCTTCAAGCACCCGATCTACGCTGCGGCTAAGCGCCGAGAAACTGGGGATAGTCGCGCCGAGGACGAGTCCGAGCAGAAGTACCAAGACGAGGTGGCTTACGAGGACTTGCATGCGAACCGAACGCATGTTTCATTGTGGCTGAGTGTGCCAATCTGGCGTATGGGATTGCTAACCTATGATGAGGCGTTAGGCATCATGCGGGAGCACTTGAAAGGCCATGGCCGTGTCTGTGAGGTCCCCACATCCGACTGCGTTGGCCGCGTTTTGGCCAAGGAGATCTTTGCGGTCGACGCCTATCCTCGGTTCGACAATTCGGCGGTGGACGGGTATGCGATAGGAACGCGCGAAGACGCGGATGCTGGAAGACGTCTGCGCATCCGAAATACAACCTTTGCGGGAGACGTTGAGGCGCCAACAATCGAGCCGGGAGAATGCATCCGCGTTATGACGGGCGCCCCGACTCCATCCAACACGTTTGGCATCGCCATGCAGGAAGATGTCAAACGAATCGGAGACTTCGCGGTCCTTGAAGAAGCCGTTGCAGAAGGGAGTCATCTTCGACTTCGAGGTAGTGACGGCGGCGTTGGAGATGTCTTGCTTCCCATCGGCCACCGGATTAACGCAGGGTCACGAGGCCTGCTGGCCGCGCAAGGGATTCGAAAGGTCTCGGTCTCTGAAAGCGTCTCGGTGGCCATCGTCACCACAGGCGATGAGATTGTTGACGAACATTCCGTACCGGGTGCAGCGCAAGTCCGGGACGCCAATGGTCCAATGTTGGAGACGTTGGGGCATTCGGCGGGAGTGGTGCAAGTCACTAAGATCCATTGGCCGGACGAATTTGAATCCTTTTGCACAGAGCTTTTTGGGCTCGCTCAAGTGGTCGACCTTATCCTTTTAAGTGGAGGAGCCTCGGTCGGAGATCGCGACTTCGTTCCACGGGCCATTCGCGAGTTGGGGCACATTCATTTTCACGGTGTTTCCATGAGGCCAGGAAAGCCCATCTTATTTGGAAGCATCGGATCTTGCCTGATATTTGGTCTGCCTGGCAATCCTGCCAGCGGGTTTGTGGGATTTGAGGTCTTTGTACGAGAGGCCATTCGAAGTTTGGAGGGAGCTTCTGAATGTGCTCCGATGTGGGACGAGGTGCGTTATGTAGGAACTCATCTAGCCATGGGGCGAGAGGATTTTCAGCGCGTCGAGTGGCGAGGGGGAGGAGTTACAGCGGTCTCCGAGCAGGCATCGTTTGGATTGCGATCGCTTGCCCTTGCGCGGGGCCTTGCCCGACTTCCCGCAGACCGGGATGTATTCGATGGAGATGCGGTGTCGGTCCTGCGTCTTCCGGGACGGGATCGGTAAACTGCCCAGGATCATGAAACTCGCAAGGTTCACGGTCCCTATTGGCATCGGCCTATTCTGCGCCGGGGTCGCTATGTTCGTCAGCGCAAAGCCTGGCGCGGCAAAGGACTTAGGGATCGACTTCAGTCAGGTTCATCACCCAGTTACCCAAGACATGATCGTTGCGACTCAGGCGATGGCTCGCAAAGTGGCCCCCAGCTTTTCTTTGAAAGACGTCAAAGGCGCACCAGCTTCCATCGCGGGAAAGGGGCGACAGAAGCCGCAGTTCGTGCTTTTTATTCTGGATGGATGCCCTTGCAGCATCGATGCCCAGCCGATTTTCAACAACTTTGCCAAGCATTGGGAAGGGAAGGTGGATTTCATCGGGGTCATCAATGACGACCCACAAAAAGGAAGAGCGTGGGTCTCCGACTATCGGCCGATTTTTCCTGTGGTGCCCGATCCAGACAAAAAGATCATTCACGCATACAGGGCAAGACAGTCGGTGTACTGCGCCTTGATATCAAGAGAAGGTGAGATCGTTGAGATGTGGCCAGGATACAGCGTGGACATGATGGAAGAAATGAACTCCAAGATGGCCAAGGAAGTTGGAGAAAAGGTGCGTCCTTTTGATGCACAGTACGTTCCTAAAGAGCGGTCGTCAGGTTGTTATTTCTAGCAACGACGATTGAGTTTTTGCTTCAGTCCGTTCATTCATGGGAAAGTTCCAGTACTGCAGTATATTTACTGTGTACTTGTCTCTTAGGAGGACCATGAAATTACTGCTTAAATCCGCATTGGCGGCAATCGTTAGTTTGTCTCTATCCACCTTTGCCATGGCTGGTCATTGGAAAGTCCGGTCGATGGATGAATCAATCTTAGGCTCTACCACTTCCGGGCCCGATGTGACCCGACACTCTGGGCGAACGGCAACTGTCACCTTGCCGGCTCTCAGCGTCTATGGCTCTGGACCTTTTGCCTTCTATGGCGAAGAGGACGACATGTTCAAGAAGATCACCATTTCGAATCCAGGGATGGTGAGTTACATTCCGACGGTCGACTCCTATTACACCTATATCTACGAGTGGGTGCCAGATCTTCCAACAGACGTGCCCCCATCCGCCAGCGTTAGCAGTAACGTCTACGGCTATTCGCTGGAACGAATGCAGCAGATCTCCCAGACTTCTTACAATATCGCCGGAACCGTTTCTCTGGGATTGTGGGGTTGGAACGCACTGTTTAACGTCCAAGCGCTCTGGACGGGCTCCGGCCCAGGAATGTCTCCCTTTTTTGGAATGTCCTATTCCTGGCCTCCATCCTCTGGTTATGACCCCGATACAACGGTTATTGTGGACGGGGCGAGGTACTACGTGCGGCCCGTAATCATCGGCTCGGCAGTGGTTTCAGTAGATGCCAATGGCTATACCATTGCAACGATGACCGTGCTGAACGCGTTGGAGGCGCAGATTGTCAGCTACCTGACGGCGAGCGCTCCGGCGACGACGATTGGAACCGGCAACACCGCGAAACTGATCTGCTACAAAGGCGGAGCGGAGTTCTTGGGCTTGACCGTGACGCCTTAGCGAAACATCTGCGATGGTCAAGGACTCAGCGATTGAGTTCTTGGCCTGCTTCAAAAGCTAGGGAAGGGGTTAAAGAGGAGTGGCCCGGACGAAGGGATTCGAACCCCCAACCCTCAGTTCCGAAGACTGATGCTCTATCCGTTGAGCTACGTCCGGGCGAGGGAAAGATTCTACCACGGCGGGTGAGTCCAGTGGCAAGGACTTAGGCCGGAGTTTCTACGGCCGCCGATGCATGGCGAGGGAGGCGAATCTTAAATGCCGCACTTCCCAGGTTCGACTTCATCGCTTCAATGCTTCCTCCGTGTAACTCGACGATTCGCTTGACGGTGGCTAGGCCCAAGCCAACGCCATCATATTCTTTGCCATGGAGGCGCAGGAAGGGCTCGAATACCTTGTTCGGATCGCCTTCTGGGAAACCAATGCCGTTGTCGTGAATTTCAAGGCAGAACCGACCGTCTTCTTCGCTACTTTGAAACCACAACTCTGGTCGTGGACTTGTCGCCGAGAACTTGATGGCATTGCCGATAAGATTGTCGAGCGCCTGTCGAAGCAGAATTGGATCGGCCTCAATCGTCGGCAATTTCGGGCAGTGGATTTTGAGGTTCGAACCATCGTCATGGGCCAGGAAGACGTCCAGTGACGCGCGAATGATCTCATTGAGGTCGACGGGCGCAATTCTCAGCCCTTCACGCCCAACCCGCGCGAATCGCAGGACGGCATCAATCATTTCACTCATATGAACGGAACTCTTTTGAATGCGATCCAGCATTTGCTTGGAATCATCCGTAAGGTTGGGTTCATCCTCTTTCAGGATAGTTGCGAAGCCGTTAATGGAGCGAAGTGGCGCGCGAAGGTCATGTGAGATCCTGGCGGCGAACATTTCCAGATCGGTATTAGCTTGCCTAAGCTGTTCTGTTCGCGTCTGTACCCTCGACTCTAGTTCACTGTTGATCGTGCGCAACTCTTCGTTGAGTTCACTCACGCTGACTTCAGCGCGGCAACGTTGATCGACTTCATCCTGAAGCGCTACGGTCGTCTCTTGAAGCGTCGCCAGATTATTCTCCAGGTGGACGAGCCCCTGTCTGAAGACGCTGATGGTGACCCATAGAACGATTGGCCACACGATCGACTGCTGAACCAGGACAACTGTGGAGGCGAGGGGCTTCTGCAACGGAGTTTCCGGAAACCATTGGTTGACGTTTGAGAAGTAAAGCAGGATGTTGAGAACGACGGTTAAGGCGCCGAATACAATGGTTGCCCTGCGCCCTAACGTTATGGCGGCAATTGAGAGAACCAGGAAGACCCAATTGATGCTGACCCTGGAAGGTGAGTTCAATATGAAGCCGTTAACGGCGATAATTGACCACGAAACGGTGACAATCCAGTAGGCTGCGGCCCGAATCTTCTTCCAGCGTAATAATAAAAGTGTGGGGACGGCGCTGATGACCACGTGACTCGCCGTCATGAATCTGGCTACCGCTGGCATCGGGAACGGAAGCATCAACAGAAGATTGAAAAAGGCAACAAGTAGCACGACCCAGGCATAAGTCCGCACAATTTTGGCGGTTCGGCCCTCTTCCGACAGGAAGGCTTCCGCTTCGTTAATCCACGAACCAGAACCTCTCATGGATGGTGGTGGCTCGTGGCCGAGTGCCACTTCGTCTTGTTGTTTTGCCGGCATGTTCAGGTGTAAGTGCAGGAATCTTGATTATAAGAGGATTACCTGTCCAGCCGGAAGAGGATTTGTGGGCCGTGGATTGGGTCCCTCTGCGACAGTGTGACAGAGGGACCTACCGAAGCTCAGAGCTTTCGCCGTTTTCGAAGGAGCGCAATGGCTCCCATTCCTAGTGCGGCCATGGTGGCAGGCTCTGGAACCGGCGCGGCCCCGGCACCGAATCCACTGAGGCTGAAGTCGCCATTGAGCGCGGCATCGCCTTGGCTAAACGCCCAATTCGTATCGTTGAAAGTCAGTGAGAACTTGTAGAAGCCGTTGCTGATTGGAGATGTCGTGCTGACATTCTGGAAGATTCCGGTAAATGATCCTTCGATATGCGTCGGATGGTTAGAAGACTCAAAGAATCCGCCGCCTGTATCCGAACTCACGAGTCCATATGCCATGAGGTCGAAAGAGTAGTTGATGAAGTCACCCTTCGTGCCTTCTGCACCTACGTCGGGATCGCCGGCATTCCAGAATCTGGTGTAGTCGTTTCCGTCGGGGGAAACTGAGTGCATTGCGTTGACGCCATCGACGTGAACGAGGAAGGTGTCATGAGCATTTGACGTCCAGCCTGCCATCTGGAATACGTCCGTATCCCCATTGTCGTCATAGAGTTGAACGAATGAGTTGTCGGTGTTGTTGGGATTGCCCCATCCACTGTAGTATCGATCTCCGGAGGGATCATCCATCGGGAATCCGTTCGTGTTGGCTTGGGTGGTGTACCACCAGGCAGTCAGGAAGATATTGCTATCGACATCGAAGCTGGGACGATTGTTTACGAAGTAGATCCCGGCATCTCGCTGGGAAACGTCGAAGGTGCCCTGCCCGTTCGTTTCCGATTGAGCATCGGACAAGGTGTTGTATCGCGTAACGACGCCGGTATATCCGAACTTGTCTGTACTGGCGTAGAAACTCTGTGCGCCGACGGTAGCAACGGCCCCGACGGCGAGAAGCGCAAAAACAAATCGATTCATGATCCCTCCAGTGGAATCGCAATGCGAACCTGCTTCCTTTTTAAGCATCTCTCAATAAATTGTCAAAGGATATGAGATGGTTTTCGCTGAAAACTGGCTCAAATACCTGGAAATCTTTCGTTCTTACTCCTTTTGGGTAGAAGGTCCAAAATTAGCAGTCATCGACCGATTCTGCTAATTTTCCTTGACGTCGTCGGTGGGTCTGAAAGTACAATTTAGCAGTCCTTTGGCTTGATTGCTAAAGGCGCCAAAACACGAATTCGATTCGGAGGAATCCAAAAGAAACTATGGCAAATCTCAAGCCTCTCGGCGATAAGGTCGTCGTTCAGCTCGTGGAGCAGGAGGAGAAGACGGCCTCCGGTATTTACCTTCCCGACACCGCCAAGAAGAAGCCCACCGAGGGCAAGATCATCGCGGTTGGCGAAGGTCGCACGCTGGACAGCGGCGAGCGCAACACCCTGACGGTCAAAGTTGGCGACCGCGTGCTTTTCAGCAAGTACGGCGGCAACGAAGTGAACGTCGACGGCCAAGACTACACGATCTTGGACGAGGACCAGATTTACGCAATTATTGGCTAAGGGAGGCTTGGCGTGGCTATGCTTAGCCTTCATTGGCTGAGCAATGGCGAACGAGGATGCGGGACTACAGAAAGCTAGAAGTTTGGCGGTTAGGGCGCGAGTTAGCAGTGCTCTGCTATCGGCTAACGGATAGTTTTCCTCGTGAAGAGCAATTTGGGTTGATCAGCCAGATTCGGCGGGCGGCGGTTTCGATACCGGCGAACACCGCTGAAGGGGCAGGGCGAGATTCTGCTGGCGAATTCCTCCGATTCTTGAGGATTTCTCTTGGATCTCTAAACGAAACAGAAACGCTCTTTATGATTGCCTCGGACCTCGAAATGATCCCATCAGAAGAGATGATTGGATTTGAAGACCGAGCGAGGGACCTTGGAGTTCGATTACGAAACCTTGCCCTCAAAGTCGAATCCGATTTGACTTCAAAAGCCACGGTATCGACCACCTAGCAGATTTAAGATGAGCCAAGCAAGGCCGCCCGACAAGGCAGAGCTATGCAAGGCAACCGGAGCAAACAAATGGCAGCTAAGAACCTACTTTATGATGAAACAGCACGTCGAGCGCTTGAGCGCGGCGTGAACAAGGTTGCGGATGCGGTTAAGGTAACGCTTGGTCCGAAGGGACGAAACGTTGTGCTTGACAAGAAGTGGGGCAGCCCCACGATCACCAAGGACGGCGTGACCGTTGCGAAGGAGATCGAGCTTGAGGATCCGTATGAGAATATGGGCGCCCAGCTCTGCAAGGAAGTCGCTTCCAAGACCAACGATGTCGCCGGCGACGGCACCACGACGGCAACCGTTCTCGCTCAGGCGATCGTGAACGAAGGCCTTCGATACGTTGCGGCGGGTGGAAACCCGATTGCCGTTAAGCGCGGCATCGACAAGGCGGTTGAGCAGGTTATCGCGACGATCAAGTCGACGGCTCAGCCGATCAAGGACAAGGAGCAGGTCGAGTTCGTTGCCACCATCGCAGGTAACGACAACGAGATCGGCAAGCACGTGGCCGAGGCCATGGACAAGGTCGGTAAGGACGGCGTCATCACCGTCGAAGAGTCGAAGGGTCGAGAGACCAACCTCGACGTCGTCGAAGGTATGCAGTTCGACCGCGGCTACATCAGCCCCTACTTCGTGACCGACCCCGAGCGCATGGAAGCCGTTCTAGAGAACCCGCTGATCCTCATCCACGAGAAGAAGATCAGCAGCGCTCAGGACTTCCTTCCGTTCCTGGAGAAGGCCGCCGCCGCTCGCCGCCCGATCATCTTGATCGCGGAGGACATCGAGGGCGACGCGCTTGCTACCATCGTTCTGAACAAGATCCGAGGCGTGCTGCAGATCGCTGCCGTCAAGGCTCCTGGCTTTGGCGACCGACGAAAGGCCATGCTTGAGGACATCGCGATCCTTACCAACGGTAAGTTCGTGAGCGAGGACCTGGGCACGAAGCTGGAGAACGTCACGATCGACATGCTCGGCACCGCTAAGAAGGTTGTGATCACGAAGGAAGAGACCACGATCATCGAGGGCGCGGGTAGCAAGGAAGACGTTCTAGGCCGAATCAACCTGATTCGCAACCAGATCGACAAGACCGACAGCAACTACGATCGAGAGAAGCTCCAGGAGCGACTGGCGAAGCTCTCCGGTGGCGTTGCCGTCATCAAGGTTGGCGCTTCCACCGAGACCGAACTCAAAGAGAAGAAGCACCGATACGAGGACGCTCTCTCGGCCACCCGCGCGGCGGTTGAAGAGGGAATCGTTCCTGGTGGCGGTACCACGCTGCTCAAGGCTTCGGGCGCTCTGAAGACCGAAGGCATCACCGGCGACGAACTGACGGGCGTGTTGATCGTCAAGCGCGCTCTGGAAGAGCCGCTTCGACAGATCTCCACGAATGCGGGCCTCGAGGGTTCCGTCATCGTCGAGAAGGTTCGAGCCGCTAAGGACGGTCAAGGCCTCAACGCCGTGACCGGCGAGATCGTTGACATGGTCAAGTCCGGCATCGTGGACCCGGCCAAGGTCACCCGATCGACGATCCAGAATGCAGCTTCGATCGCCGCGTTGGTTCTGACCACCGAGGCTCTCGTTGTCGAGAAGCCGGAGCCCAAGAAGGCAGCGGCAGCCCACGGCCACGATCACGGCGGCATGGGCGACATGGGTTTCTAAGTTAGGAACTCGCGAATCGGAATTGGCGATTCGGAGGGCCCTCGCTCTTATTGGAGCGGGGGCCTTTTTGTTTTTGCTCGGCGGCTAGACTGAGCATAAGACACTTAGCACTATGCCGATATCGAAGCCCTATATTCGGATATGCATCTCCAAGCTAGTGCCTTCAGAGATGGAACTTATTTTGCGTGGATGAGAGATTGAAATCCAATGAAGGCCAGAAAGAGAATGGCAATCACAACCAAGAGACAGCCCCACATGAGTACATGACCCCAGAATCTCCCTATTGGCGGATGCTCCTTTTCAGGGATCTTTGGCGGTTCGAGTCCCCGCCGCACACACTCGTCAATTTGGTCTAGGATTCTCTGACGGACGGCTGACGGCAGTTCCTCGGGATGGAAGCCCAGTTTAAGTTGTCGCAAAATGATTTGCGGGTCGTTGCGGCACCATCGGATGAACTCGTCGATGGCTTCGTTTTTTTCTTCGGTGAGTTCTTCATCGAGAAACCACCACTTTCCAGCGTCTCGGGGGTAATCGAGCATGGAATAGACATCGCCAAGGCGTGACCGGAGGGCGAAGTCCAAGGGATAGGAACGGACGAGACCCTGAAGGCGGTCTCGAGCGATGCCAAGTTTTCCTTCGCTGATTTCCTGTTCTACTTTCTCGTGGGCGGATTTCATCGATGCAAATTCTCAATTAGTTGGCATTTGGACCGGCTAATTTACCTGGCTAAAACTATAATTAGCCATGCGATGCTTCTCCAAACGCACGATGCTCCTGGCCCTGGCTACGATGCCTTTCTTGTTTGCTTTTGCCCAACAGGATGGGCAAAAGCAAAAGGAACCGATGTGCGAAGAAGTATTCGCAAACATCAAAGTCTTCAAAGGTGTCCCTTCAAGCGATCTCATTCCCTCGATGCAGTTCATGGCAGCATCGCTAAAAATGGAGTGCGAGGACTGTCACGATCCTAAGGACTATTCCGCCGACAATCGAACGAAAGACACGGCCCGCCAGATGATCTTGATGCAACGCGACATCAACGCAAAGAACTTCAACAATCGGACCGAAGTGACGTGTATGACGTGTCACCGAGGGGCGGAGCATCCGATGGGAGTCGCCATGCCGGAAGGGTTGAGTCTGCGGCACAAGCGGTTCGAAGGGGCCTTGAGACCCGAGCAGTACTTTGCTAATCACGTGAAGGCAGTCGGTGAGGACAGCAAGATCTTGGTGAGAACGGGAACGCTGACCGCGCCTAACGATGCGACGCACAAGGTGGAGTCCAAACCGCTTGAGTTCATTCAGGCCTCGGGTGGGAAATTCTTGCTCTCGGCTGGTGATCGAAAGATCGGTTCTGATGGTTCGACGACATGGTACGGCGCGATGGCAATGTTCGGCGAACCCGTGGCAGTTTTCCAGCGCATCGGACGTACCTGGCGGGGAAATGATGACTTTGCTGGATTGAGCAACACCGCGGTCTCCGGACAAGACACGGTAGGTAAGACCCCAGTTGTTGCGGTGAGAGGGCAGCGAGCGTCCACGACCTCGACCGAGGATCTGTCCTTTGACACGAAGACAGGATTGCTGTTGAGAGCGACCAATCTAAAGCGCTCAACCTTGGGGACGGTGGTTTCAACCGTTGACTACTCGAACTATAAAGGAGTGGATGGTATCAAGGTTCCGATGAAGGTCGTGGTGACCTTCGCCGATGGTCAGCAGTGGATCATGGATTTCAAGACCGCCAAGGTCGACGCTAAGGTTTCGGACGACGTTTTCAAGAAGCCTGGAAACTAGATTGGCTTATCGGCTCGCTGAACGTTCCTTCAGCGAGCCGAATAGAGTCTATGTCGGTAAGCTTGAGGCATGCCCAAGGAACCCAGCGACGCCAAAACGATTCGTAAATACCTACTCTTGGTGGGCATCCTGGCCATCTATACGGGCTATCTCATCTATAAATTTGGATCCCAATGCTTGCTGCTTGGAGGACTAACGTGGAGCGCCTTTGTGCTTGCGACCCCCATCGCCGACGCGGGATTCTTGTTGGACTTTCCTATCCGACTGGTGCTGGGATGGCGAATGGTGGTTTCAGAGGTCTTCGTCTGGTCCGTGGCCATCGCGCTCAACCTCATTGTCTATTTCCGAGACCCGAGCGTTTATGAACGTACACCCATTACGAGAGCGTTTGGTCAAATCTTGTCAAAGCCCTGGCCTAACTGGATCATCATCGTAATCTCGTGCGCCGGCACCTTCGGCTCGTTGGTCGTAGCGGACAAAATCTATGATCTCGCCGGGAAGGGACAGTTGGCGAAAGTGTGGAAGCGTGCGGGGGTTCAGACCGTGGCTTCGGTGGCTTTGCTCGTTGGCTTGTTCTTTTGTTATCGTTACTTCCTGGGGCTTTTTGGAGTCGAATTGTAAACGGGGCGTCACTTGATTGAACATTGAGCCGAAGCGTCGACACCCAGGAGTTTTAGAGGAAAACTGAATGACTCTCTCGTTGATTGCATCGCTACTCGTCCTTCCCATCTCTGTCCCTCAACCTCCCTATAAGAGAGTTTCGACTCAGATATTGAAGAACATTAGCAGTCACTTCGTTTCTGGAAACACGATCTATTTGGGCTATCCCGGGCGTTGTGACGCGGTCGATCTCAAGACATTCAAAGTTCGGTGGTCGTTCAAATTGCCGTCGAACAATATCCGCGTAACGGCAATTATTACGACAGGATCGAGCGTCATTCTGGCAAGCGAATCTTGGCGAGATGAGAATCAAGCCTTCGTGCATGTCGTTGCGGCTACCAACGGCAAAAAGCTGTGGGACATTAAGCGCAAAGGAGAAGTGGGCGCAATCGCCGCTGATGCGAAGTCAGTCTACGTGAGCCTTTCGGCAAATTCGCTGTCGGCAGTTGACTTGAAATCTCACAAAACCAAATGGACGGTCAACGCTGGCAAGTCGCTTACTCAAGGCTTGCACGGCAGAGCGCAATCTGTATTAGCGGTAGGAAACCGAGTTTGTATCAATTGGGGTGACGTTACCCGGGGTCTTGACGCCTCAACAGGGAAGCTGGTTTGGGAAGTCAAGGATTCCCACATGTTTGGCAATGAGCTAGTAGCTTCGCGACGAGTGGTGATTGCGCCCAGGGGCGAGGGGTGGGTTGCAAAGAGCTCCGATTCCGGTAAGGAGATGTGGACGCTCCCTAAGGATAGTTTTGGTGAGGGTAGCTGGGCCAAGGGGCAGATTGTCATCGGATTAGGGGCAGGTGAAATCAGTGCATTTCATCTGTTAACGGGTAAGCCACTTTGGCGCCATACGGTCGGAAATCCCGAAGTGAGTGGCGGTAACCAAGAGCTGAACGTTCTCGATAACTTCGTTTTTGCTAGCGGAATCGGGAGGGCCGGAATCTATTCCTTGGACGGAAAAGAATTTTGGTCAGGCAGTGCTGAGGAAGCAATGCCGACGCCTATCTGGTCCGATGGTAAGTCACTGGTTAGCCTCAGCCCTACAGGATTGATGAGATATGTTCACGGTCAACCTGCGGCCATTCCTAAGGACCACGCGGGCCGCCAGGCTTTGGCCGCCAAGCTCGTATCGAACTACGATGAACTGGGTCCCGCAGAAATAAAGCAGCTGGAGCAATTGGGCGATGATGCCTTCCCATCGGTTTTCAAGCTTTTCCTAGCCACTTGTCATGCATATGACCTCGCCTCGGGAAAGGGGGGAGACACTTACCCTCTGTATTCAAAGTTCAATGATCTTTCGCAGATTCTGTCCAAGATTACGGGCAAGAGCAGGACCTCGGAATTAGTTGCCGTTCTTAAGACTGAGAAGCCCAATGCATCGAGTAAGCCGTTCGTGATGACGATGCTTGCCCAATTTGGCTCAGAGGATGTGGTCGTTCCTTTGTTTCTCAAGGAACTGGAGGGGTTTGAGACTCCTGATTTTGAATTGTACGAGTCCAATAGCTATGTAGCGAGATCCTACATTATCAAGTCGAAGCATCCCGATGCCGTGAAGTTCATGCTGAGACAGATATCCAATCCGAAGGGAGATCAGACGCTTCGGACCGAAGCGTATTGGAATCTGGCGGGAACGGCTGGTGCCGAGGGAGTTAAAGCCGTTTTAGCCGAACGGCACGGCAGACGACTCCTGGCGCCTCTAGCGGATCGGATGGAGCTTGAGAAGGCGTCGAGTGATCCTAAGTCTCGGTCCGTGACTATGGTCTTGTCTGAGAAGAAGGCTACCGACGGTAAGACCTGGGGATTGCTCCAATGTGGGGTTTTAGCAAGCAATGGAGACCTTTGGATTGCTGAAAAGGTGAATGGTAAATGGGTCTCGCCGGTATTCCTGGGGGTTTCAACTTCGGGCGTGTCCAATTGGGCGAAGCCTAAGCCACCAGAGCCCAAAGCAGCAGGTAAGACCGCCAAGGAGTTGGTCGCGGGAGCATGGATTGATTTGGTCAATAATCCGACATTCCGCAAGGATTCTGATGGCGATGGGCTAACCGACTTGGCGGAGAAGCGGTTAGGCACGGACCCGAGCAAGGCGGATACCGATGGTGACGGGGACAACGATCAAGTTGACCCTTGGCCCAACGCGGCGCCTCGCGAACTCTCTGACCGAGAGAAGGCGATGGAGGCAGTCTTCGAAGCGAGGAACCACTTTATCGATAGCGATTGGCCTGCCATTTTTTATGGGCCAAAGGGGATGAAACCGCTCGAGTTCGCGGGAAGGCTGGGGCCCACGATCTTTGTTCCCGAGGAGAACCACAAGGATTGGTCTTTGCCGTTGGAACAATGTTACGAGCAGGGCACTGCTTTAATTCGAATGGATGAACCGGGGAATACAGAAGGAAAGGAGTGGGAATCCGGCAAAACGGAGGCTCATTTCTCCATTTCGATTTACTACGGTGGCCTGAGCGGTACGGGATATGGAGCGACGGTTCGCAAGTTCGGCGACACTTGGGTGGTCGTTGAAATGCACATGGCCTATATTTCTTAGATCTCGAATTCCCAATGGATACTGATCTAGGTGCATCTGTGAGTCATTCCATTTCGAGACGAACTTTCATCGTGGGCACAGCGGGCCTGATCGCGACGTCTTTGTTGGCCCAGGGGCAAGAGGGAACTAAAGGGCCAGTTGAGGCGCCGTTTACTCGGGATTACCCGGCGCCTGATTTCAAGGCGTCTTGGAAGAAACCCCAGATCAATCGGACGCTCGTTGAAGACTTCGTCATCTACGCGCATAGTGATCTCGACATGACTAAGAAGCTTTTGGAGCGAGAGCCGATGCTCATCAATGCGATGATGGATTGGGGCGGTGGCGACTGGGAAACAGCCCTGGGCGGAGCATCCCACATGGGAAGGAAGGATATCGTTGGGTTCTTGCTTGAGAAAGGGGCGAGGATCGATATTTTCTGCGCAACGATGATGGGACAGTTAGAAGCAGTTCGGAGTTTCCTTACTCTCCAGCCCAAGTTGATCGACTCCCGTGGTCCTCATGGCTTTAACCTGCATTTTCACGCGCAACTTGCGGGGAACGAGGCAGATAGGATGGTGGAGTATCTGCAGTCTATCAAGCGGATAGAACTGAGGCCCAACCCCTTTGCTAAGCCTCCCTCCTCATAGACAGTGATTCGGTCCTATACTGAATTCATGTCAGATAACGGCGCTGAATCTAGATTCCCTCGACTTACTCCCTATATCGTGACCAAGGACGCGGCCGCGGCCATTGCTTTCTATGAGAAAGCTTTTGGGGCCGTTGCGCGAGACATTGCGAAGACGCCAGATGGCTCTAAGATCATGAACGCCCAGCTCGTGTTCGGGAACTCGGTCCTTATGCTAAACGACGAGTTTCCGGAATACGGAGCCTTTGGTCCGCAACCAGATGCTCCTTTGCCCATTACGATTCACATCGACTCGCAAAATGTCGATGCGGAATGGGAGCGCGCGGTAGCGGCGGGATGCGAAGTTACGATGCCACTCGCGGATATGTTTTGGGGCGATCGCTATGGTCAGTTACGGTGTCCTTTCGGATATCGGTGGTCGATGGGGCAGAAGGTTGCGTCGCCAAGCGATGAAGAGATGATGGAAGGCGCTCGAAAGGCCATGGAGGAAAATTAGCGATTAGCCGGGCTTAGGCCGTACAGGAGGCCGACATACGTTGTAGAGTATTTCGCGTATGTTGGCCGTCTTTCTTTCGTTGGCGTCGGGCACGGTTTCGGCTGGTTCCTACACACTTCCTGAGCTTTGCCGAATCCTCACCAAGGAAACGTCCGTGGCACATGCCACCGACAGCGACCTTCGAGACTATCCCATCTTCCTTTCCGTCAATGGGGGTGACCCCGCCCGAGTGGAAAGGCTAGTGGCCGCCGCATACCACGCGGAATGGAGAGACGACAAAGGCGTTCTCCGTTTGATGCGGACCAAGCGGGAACCTAATAACGACTTTGAGACGTTCGAGTTTCAGTTTCTACAGTCAAGCGGATTGAAGGCGGCCTGGAAGGATCTGCCCATTCGAGACTTTTATCGAATGGCCCCGGGAGAAATCGTGCGGTACGGAGCCAAGGCAACAAAATACGTCAGGTCTGCTCCGAAGAAGATCACGACTTCCGATGGCGAACAGGCAGTGATGTCTATTCGCCGCATGGGATACGGATGTTTTGAATCAGGGGACGGACAGTTTGCATTCGACCAACTGTCAAAGTCCGTTCAGGAATTTCTTGGTTCGGACAGCAATAAAATCGCGCTCGTCGCCGAAGACATCAAGGCCATTCAGGGCCTGGCGAAAGACCCTACACAGCTTCAGTCTAGTTTGAAGGATCTGGCCAAAACGGATCCGACGGGACAAGCGTCGGCAATACCCTTGACTGGAGTGGCGAAGGCTATCGACAAGGATGTTGCCGTCGCACTTTGCGACTTTTCTCTGTTTAGCGCGATATCTGCGGCAAGTGGCGCGGGCACCGTTCGCTCAATCTTGGGAGGATATTGCAGTTCCATCAACTGGATCGTGTACGACGGAGCTTTGGTGGGGCAACTTCCAGTCATGGAGAGTACAACGCCGACGCAAGCTAAACGCGCCGTTTTGGGTGAGTACATCCAGGCGCTTGGAAGTGGTGCTGTCGCCAATATTTCGGAACTAGGCAAGTTCGTTGAAAAACAACGGCCATGGTCGAGCGATAGTTGGACAGACGCTATGCTCCTAGCGCTTTCGGGCATTGTCCTCGACGAGGAATTCATTGGAAGCTATCCGTACAACATACGTCTTTACTCGCACCTTACTTCCCAGGATTGGGAACTGTGCGAATCCAAGGAGCCTTTTCTTGCCAGCATGTTGAGTATGAGGGCGCAACAGGCGCTCCTGCCGCTCTTGCTTTACGCAAGGGATCGAATCCTTACCGGCCGCTCTGATCCAGCGACATGGCCCTCGCTGGCGTCTCGCGATTTAATGATTCGAGCGCACTTGGATGGAGAGGAAATTCTCATTGGCTGGTGCCGAGAAATCCCCAACATCGCGACGCTCGAGAACATGGCCAGCAACTACGATTGGAACAAAACTCATTACGGAAAAGAGCCATTGTTTCGCTTAGGGACTCGAAGGAGATTGAAACTTGAGATTTGGCCCGCCGCTCTTGGCTCCTCACCGGAGAGCGGCGAGAGTGGGGCGGAACTTGAACGGGTTCGAGTGGAGACAGGGTTCTCTGAGGTGAAGAGCGACGAGAAGGTCAAACCTGTCGATTGGCAACACCTACCAGATAGACAGCGCCAGCGATTTCAGGAGATTCTTCGGCGAACTCGCGAGCAGCAGACGCCGCCAACAACTACTACTCCACCGCATTAATCAGGCGGACAGTTGGACTTTATGCGTCTAGAGTACTAATATTGCCTTGAACGGAAAAGGAGGATTATCGTGAAGATTCGTGTTCTGCTCATATTGGCGATCTCGGTGTTCGCCGGAAGTGCGTTTGGTCAAGCGGAAGACCCTGGACTACGTAAGGAGTTGGAAAACTTCTTTCATCGATTCGACAAATTGATGAAAGCCGGCAACACGAATGGAATCTTTGATCTGCTGGCGCCGGATTACACCAATGTCGACACCCAAGGACATCGAATGAATCGTGGTGAGTTCAAGGAAGCCGTGAGAAATATGACGGCGCAGTCTAAGAACATTTCCAGTAAGGTCACGGTAAAGCACGTCCGGGGGAATCAGCATGAAGCGATCGCATGGTGTGAAGAGGTTTTTGTGTACACCATTCGCGAGGGCAACGGTTGGAAGACGATGAAATCTACCAGTCGGTGGGCAGAATCTCTTCGCAAGACGGATAAGGGTTGGGTCTTCTTCTACTCACAAGAGTTGCCCAAAGACGAACCGTGGTCATTCAAGACCGGTGGTTAAGACCGATTAAGTTGGGAAGCTAAGCTTCCCAACTATTTAGCATGTCAGTGCTTTTCCGATGCGTAACTGCCGTGGACGAAGCCAGAACGATCGGTACCATTGACTGGAGAGTCGGCAAGAGTAGTTTCGGCGCCTTTGATGCCATCGGAACGGTAGTTCCAGTTAGATATCTTGCCCGCAATGCGGGTTTGGCTTCGTTGGCCGTCCAGCGCGCGTCGGATGAAGTCGGTTACATCTTTGATGTCCAACACCTTCGGTTTGCGTTCGACTTTGGATGAGGCATCAGCAAGAAAACTCTTCAGCAAGGCATTCTGGCTGGCCCGGAACAGCGGTTCGCTCCCGAAGAGTTCGAGATTCTCAATCTCACCATTCACAGCGTAAACGACGCCCACGACTTGCTTCTCGGCTTCCAATTTTTCTTGGATGGGGGTGAGGTCGCTGGCTATTCGATCTTGAACTTCCTTATTTTGGAACCCTGCTCTGACACTCGACTGTCTTTCAGACACTTTCAGAGAGGCATTGTAGGAAGCGACTTCATCCCAGACCTCTTGCTGACCACCGACGCTTGCTTTGAGACGAACTTCTGCGGGCGCCATGCTGTCGGAGTACTCGAACTTACTGGATGAGCCTGTCCACCTATCGTGTTCGACGCAATAGACCGGCATCGCCATTTCTTCACCGGCGGGTACGACGGTGTCCTTACCCACAATTCGGTCTTGTTTTCCGCCTAGCAGCATCTCTCCGGCCAACAGGAGGAGCGGCTTTGGGCCCATGTTCTTCACCATCAGCCGATTGACTTCCTCTTGCCCAGGCATTTCCGAAATCTCAACGACGCCGAGCTTCTTTGCCTCGGCGAGGGAGATGTAATCTTCGTGCGGGATGGAATTGTGTTTGGTCAGGATGACCGGATAGAGGGTTAAGTTGCCTTGAGCGATGGGCTTGCCAAGAGCGTATTGCGGGACGTCGGCAATGGCGGTGAGTCGATCTTCTTGCGACGGGGCGGTTGCGGTTGTTATCGGCGAGCCGCAGCCGGTCAGGATTGCGCCGAAAACTAATAGGGAAAGAAATTGTTTCATCATTTCCTCCGGTTGGAAAGGGTCACTTGTGACTTGAGTGCCGGAGAAACGATGGGGTGTTCAGACTATTCTTCTGGCAAGACCGTAATGCGAATCACGTTGCTCTCAAACTCGCCTTTGGGAACAGACGCAAAGTGACTTTGCAGGTCGATCATCCTTTGGGTCATTCGATCAGCGGGGAGCGGACCTCCAATCCAGCTTTCAAAAGGAAGGGTCGTATCGTAGATGAATTTGACTTCGTATTGCCCGGGCGCACCGAGTTGTGAAAAGCGAGACGACGGATACCAGGAAGGACCTTGCACCAGCATCGCCCTTTGTCCTGGAAGGACAGGCAAGAAGTTTTGCGCTTCTAACGGGTTCGTATTGCCACAGCGTCCAATTTTGTAGGAAAGAGGTTCCCAGTTTTTCTTTCCACTTCGGACGTAGAACCTTCCCGACGGTCCTCGGCGCCCGGTGTCGCAACCGTCAAGGGCGGGAACAACCTCGAACGTCTTCTTTGAAACGTTCTTCGCCGCCACATCGATGTAGATGTCTTGATTCGCGCGATACGTCGCCTTCTGCGCTTTGATCTGGAGTTCCAGGACTGGTTGTGCAAGGAATAGAGTCGCAATGGCGGTAATCATCTTAAACTTGACGACATACTACGGAAGCCGTTTCATTAATTCATGAATATTTATTGCAATAAAAGCGATCCCACAGGAGATGAAGGTGCGGTTTGATGAGTTGATCCATGCTTGGCAGGTCAACCATGCGATCAATTTAGAATTGCTCGGTCTTTGCGAAGATGAGGACTTTGAGCTTAAGCCGGGTAAAGGAAAGACGATTCGATCCAACTTTGTCCATATCGTATCCGTGCGCCGTCAGTGGATCGAAGCGATGATGAAGAAGGCCATCGACCGGGTGCCGAAACTCGATTGGAAGGTGGCAAATCGGGAACAGATCATCGCCGGGTTGGAGTCTTCGAAAGAAGGGATGCAGGAGGTGTTCGTTAAGTTAAACGATACGTCCAGTGCCCTTGGATTGTTTACTTACTGCATCGCCCACGAAGCGAATCACCGTGCTCAAATTGAGATTGCCTTGCGCATTCACGATCGAGAACCAAGCGACGAAGCGATCTACTCACTTTGGGACTGGTCAAAGAGAATGGGAAAGTTGTGAATCATGTTCAGAAGGAGTAGTCACATTGCGGTTTCCGTGCCTTCCGAAAAGGTGTCGGAGGCCGTGAATCACTACATCAAGCTATTTGGGCTGAAAGAAAAAAGTCGTTCAGAAGACAGCGTCGAACTTGTGGGTATCGACTTCACGATATGGGTCGATGTGGCAAAGGAAACTCCTCAAGTGCTTCAAGAGTTTTCAGTTCGCGATGGTTCGGAAGCTCGGGCAATAATTGAATCGACCCAATCGGAAATCACAGGCGAGTCTCCCTGTGGCTTCTATGTAAGAGATCCCTATGGCCTCCAGTTCCACGTCCTTGTGGAACCGGAAGGAATTTAGACTTAAAAGCGAAGGGAAGTGGTCATTCCGAAGAACAGGTTGGTATCCCGAACTCCAAGCTGCAGACTTAGATTGTCACTTGGAGAGTATCGCAGGGCAGCGTTGAAGTTCTTGGTATCCCACTCGCCCACGATGCTGAATTTGTTGCCGAAGAGGAGTTCTGCTCCACCAAATAGTTTTTCCTTAAAGAGTCCTGTTCCAGCCCCGGCATGAACCTTTAGACCAATGGGAAGAGACCCGTCTTTTGGAGAATTTACATCGGGTGGTATGAGATCGGCAGAGGCAACGAAGTAGAACGTTTGATCAATGGCATCGGCAGCATCAATTACGCCTACTCCCAGTTCAAAGTATTTAAAGTTAGCAGGCACGATGCTTACTTTGGCATTAGCCAGGGCTTTATCGGGCGCATTCTCGATGTCCATGTAACTTCCGCCAATTTCGATCGAGTTCCAAATGCCGTAATTTACTGCCGGTCCACGAAGGTTCTTGCTGAATGAAGCACTTACTCTAGCCTCGCCCCTCCGCACGGTGTATGCGGTTGGTATCGTAATGAGACCTGTAGGACCATAGATTGTGTTCGCTCGGGTAAGGGGAGCTCTAGTGCCTTCTGTAAATTGAATGGGGGCGGTGTGAACTCCTAACAGCGATGTAGCAAGGGCCGGTAAAACGATAACGCTCACAGAAATATCCTCCTTTTGCTCAAGAAAAGCTGTCTCAATAGACGACTGTTCTTAAAAACTGGATGAAGGTCCCAAAATTAGCCTTTTTCTGCGAATTTTGATATCAGATGGGCGGATCCGCCACCTTGTAAGATATGCGAATCTCGGAGGCCCTTGTCTCGACATCGTCTGCGTTAATGATCTTGCTCTGTCTTAAGAGAGTCTGCACCTGTTCTCAGAACACATTTTTGCCAGCGAGCGGCTTGATTGTTGGTTTAAGGGTCGCTCTTGTCGTTGCCAGATAGGGCAGGTATCTTTGAGCAACATGTCCACTGGTCGTCGCGCTTCTAGGCGCATTACGCTTGCCGATGTCGCCAAGGAAGCGGGCGTATCTGTCCAGACGGCCTCACACGTCTTGGCGGGGAATTTGACTGTCAGGTTGCCGGAAAGCACGCGAAAGAAGGTGGCGGAAGCTGCCGAGCGAGTGGGATATCGTCCAAATCGGCTGGCGCAGGCCATGAAGCGAGGCCGCACAAAGATGATTGCGGTCTGGGTACCGCTTGAGCGCCCGAATCTGACCTATTTGTGGTTCTTGCAAGCCATTGACGCCAAAGCGAAAGCTAGTGGCTACGATATATTGATTACCGGAATCGAAGGAACCTTAGCGTATGGCGCACAGGGAAAAACGCCCTATGTGTGGCCCGTAGATGGATTGATCGCCGTTGACGCAGGCAAGGCAGTTCGAGTTTTTCGGGAAGATGCGCGCAATGACTCCATTCCCGTCGCGATCTTTGGACTCGAGCTTTTCGACAATACCGACTCAGTTTCTTGGGACTTGATGAAGGCCGCCCGTGAGGTGACGGAGAGACTGATCGCAAAGGGCTGTCGTCGAATCGTTCACGTCACGCTTGACTGGATATTGAATGACTATCCTCGAGAACAGCGGCGACGTGGTTATTCAGAAGCCATGGAAGCCGCTGGCTTGACGCCTGAATTTGTTTCCGTTACCGGCGAATCGAGTTCAGCTTCAGAGGATGCAGTCACCGCCTACTTGAAGGACCATTCGGTCCCAGATGCCGTTTTCGGGGCGACGGATGCTTTGGCGATCGGATCCACTCGCGCAGTCATGGCAAAAGGCGGCTCGGTGCCTCAAGATTGTAAGGTGTGGGGATTCGGCGACCTTCCCGAGGGTAAGGACTTTCGAGTCCCGCTTTCAACGATTCGCATCCCCATTTCCGCCGTCGTCGAGCAAGCTTGGGATTGGTTGATTGAGCGGGTCGATGCGCCAGAGACTGAGGGGCGACGAGCGCTGCTTGAGATGGAATTGGTTGAGCGAGAATCCTCTCGCTAGCCTCAAGCGATAGTACCAAGTACCGTAATTCTACGGGTTCACGCGAAAACGTTTTTGCATATCTTTCTGAACTGTGATAACGTTATTGCAACGGCCAGCGTTGGCCAGACCATTCCTTCGGAAATCCACATGCATATCAATCACAAAGGTTTACTCATCGCCGCGCTGGCATCAGTAATTGCTCCGTCAGCTTCTGCTCAGTATTGGAATCTGGGCTTCCTGAATTTCGCTTCATCCGCCAGCGGGGATGGATCGGTCGTGGCCGGGTATCACGGCGAGACGTTCTTCAAGTGGACCGCCTCTGGCGGCCTGGAAGACATCGGTGGATACTTCAGCGCTGGAACGGCAACGATTTCGACGGACGGAAGCAAAATCGGCGGTTCAGCGATTAACACATCGACCGGAAACAGCGAAATGGCTCTTTACAACATGGGGAGCGAGACCTGGACGACTCTGGGGGGAATCGGTGGTTCTTCTGACGGTTCTACGAGTTCAGGCTGGTCGTTGTCGGGCGATGGTTCAACGTCGGTTGGTTTGGGCTGGGTCGACGCTGGAACCGCCCACGCCATTAAATATCAGGCAGGAACGACGACCGATATGGGCTCGACGGTGACTGATCGCTCATCTCGCGCAAACGGGGTCAACAACGATGGATCCACGATCGTCGGATGGCAGGACTCCGAAGATGGATTCCGACAAGGAGCCGTTTGGAAAAACGGAGTCCAGACGTTGTTGTTCGATAACGCAAGCAACCAACTCGGCGAAGCTTCCGACGTTTCAGCTAATGGAGAATGGGTCGTTGGCGAAGGCGTCTGGGGGAATGGCGGTGAAGCTTGGCGGTGGAGCGAATCGACCGGCTACCTTTCTCTTGGGGCTCCCCTCTCCTTCGGCGATTCGGCGGCGGCGGTTGGCATTAGCGACGATGGAAACACGATTGTCGGATTCTCTCGCGGATTTGGCCCGGCGACTTGGGGGCAGGGTTTCATCTGGACGGCCGATGGCGGAATGACGAATTTGACCAGCTATGTGACGGGCTTGGGAATCGATCTGCAAGGAACAACACTGGCGCTTCCGCTGGGAATCTCGGCCGACGGCCGAACGATCGTTGGTCTGGATTCGACGGCAAATGGGTTCGTCGTACAGCTTCCGGCGCCCGTACCGGAACCAGCCAGCATGGCCGCGCTTGGTATTGGAGCCCTGGGAATGTTGGCTCGACGCAGGCGGTCCAAGTCCACGAAGTAG
Source organism: Armatimonadetes bacterium 55-13 (assembly GCA_001898035.1). Taxonomy (GTDB): domain Bacteria; phylum Armatimonadota; class Fimbriimonadia; order Fimbriimonadales; family Fimbriimonadaceae; genus 55-13. The sequence goes on along the minus strand of MKRX01000016.1, from coordinate 106,585 downwards.
ATTATTTGGATCTCCCTCTTTGGAAGCCTCCCACAAATTCGGAGTGGGTGGCTTCTTTTTTCGTTTTAGCTTGATTTGGCGCAATGTTCGAACAATTGTTGGCAATTGAGAGACAAGTATCGGAAGGTGTCCTCAATTTGTCGATTCTCATACACTTAAACCAGGAGAGTAAACCCGTATGACCGAACCCAAGATATCAAGGCGATCCGTGATCAAGGCGGCGACCGCTGGGGCACTTGTTCCGAGCTTGGTCGCGACGGCGGACGCTCAGGTACCGATTATGGGGAAAAAACGGGTCTTGCGAATCGCTCATCTCACGGACATCCATGTTCAGCCGGAGCGACAGGCGGCGCTTGGTATGGAGGCATGTCTGGAACATCTTCAGAGCCATCGCACTAAGCCCAATATGATCGTGATGGGAGGAGACCTGGTGATGGACTCCTTGGATGCGGATCGGTCTCGCGTCCTGGATCAGTGGGAAATCTATAAGCGAGTTCTGAAGGCAAATAACGGCTTGCCCGTGGAGGCATGCATCGGCAATCACGATGTGTGGGGTTGGGGAAATCGGCAGAAGTATTCGAGCGAGTCAGGCTTCGGGAAGAGGATGGCGATGGATCAACTCGAGCTATCGCGCCCTTACCGAAGTTTCGATAAGGCGGGATGGCACTTTATTCTTCTCGACAGCACTCATCCAGGGCGAGGAAACGGATACACGGCTAAGTTAGATCCCGAGCAATTTGAGTGGCTCAAAGACGATTTGGAGCGGGTGCCGGCCAGTCGGCCCATCATTGTCTTTAGCCACATCCCGATCCTTTCTGTCTGCGCTTACTTCCACGGCATGAACGAAAAGATGGGCAACTGGGCGGTGCCGGGAGCCTGGATGCACATCGATGCCCGAGCGATCAAAGACTTGTTCAGGCGGTATGCCAACATCAAGTTGTGCGTTAGTGGTCACATCCACTTGACTGATAGAATCAAATACAACGGCATTAGCTACTACTGCAATGGAGCGGTTAGTGCGGGTTGGTGGGGTGGACCGTTTCAAGAGTGCCACAACGGGTATGGCTTAATCGACTTGTACGAGGACGGGTTCTATGACAACCGTTATGTCTCGTTCGACTGGCGACCCCGCCCATGAAATCTGACTCTATGACACCGATCATGGCAAGGGCATGACAGCCTAGGTCCACAATTATCTCGGACTCCGACGGGGCGCGGATTATTGGGTTAATTGCCTCAAAATATGCAAGGCGTCAGCACCGTTGTCGGAGATTCCGGAGTCTTATATGACAGAATCTATGAGCTTAAGCTCTCTCCCGTCCCAAGGAAGGAATGCGACGGCCAGACGGACGCTTAAAAAGGATGACCGATAACGCCGTGTCTGATAACCATTCCTCATCCAACGCGAATTTCGAGAAGCTGATCGTCAGCGTTTTCATTTTCCTCCCGCCGATAGCGGCGCTGGTTGTGCTGGCGTACGCTTGGCGCGATCCCATCAAATTGATGGAAACGATTGGTCTCTTGGCTGGCCTCTGCACCCTTGTGGGGATCCATATTAAGTGGATCCGGCCCTACTTCCGACGTTACCCCTGGGTGGCTGGCTATTCGGAATTAAAGGCAGCCACCGAGATGTTTAACGGTGAGCATCCCAAACTTGTGCGCCGGGCTTGGCGAAATCGAATTCTCCGGTCCACCTATCGGATTCTCTTTGCCATTCCCATTGCGTTGATTTTCTACGGACTGTACGTGTTGCACGGACACCATTTCATTTGGTTCCTGGCGGGATACGCGGTTTGTGGTTTTGGCATTACCGTGGGATATCACAGAATTGGCACACATCCAAGCTTCAAGGCGCCGACTCCTATTCGAGCTTTGTTTTTGACGATGGGAGCCTGTGCCATGCAGGGGCCGCCTGCAGAGTGGATGAAGAAGCACAGTAAGCACCACGCATTTGGCGACACCTCGGCGGATGTGCATTCTCCTTACGTGTTTGAGGAATCCAAACGAGCAATTTTTAAGGAGCAAGTGCTGGCGTTCCTGCATTCATTCATGATGTGGGCGTTTAAAGAACCCAGCCTCCGACGTCCGAAGGGAATGAGCATTGAGGACTGGAAGGTTCAACTCTTGAACAGCGCTCCAGATCCGGCAACGTTCAGATACAGAGATGGCGACGCCTATTATTGGGAAGTACGAGACAAGGACGGAAAGGTCATCGTCACGACGGAAACTCTGATCAAGAAGCGATGGGGGAAATTGGTCGATACGATCGTCAACATCGAGCAGGATAAGACGGTACAGGTCATCAGCCACCCGGCGGTTTACTTGAGCATTATTACGCTGAGTGTGGCCGCTCCTTGGTACCTTGGCGGCATCACCATTTGGGAATCTTTGGCTCGTGTCTGCTTTGTGAATTGGGTGACCTTCTGCGTGAACTCGGTCTGCCACCTTTGGGGTGAAACGCCGTTCAAGACGCCGGACAACTCCAAGAACAACGCGGTCATCGAGATTCTGGCTTTGGGCGAGGGCGGTCACAACACTCACCACAAGTCTGAGCTTTGGGCACAACACGGAATTTTCGCCTGGCAATTCGATCTGGCGGCGGTCCTCATCAAGTCACTTCGTGCGGTGGGCTTAGCTTCCAATCTGAATCTGCCAACCCGACAAGAGATCGTTCGGTCTTGGATCAACTGGCGACATCGAGAGCCAGAGATGCAAGGCTATCGAGCCCGACTTTCTGAAGAGATCGCAAGACCTCGACGACGGGGATCAGCTAAACCGCGGCCGATTAAGAGCGAACTCTAAAACGTCCCAACGCCTCGTATCTGCACTTTTTCGAATCGAGTCCCTTGACTTGATCGTCAAACGCAGATATGAGGCGTTTTATTGTTTTTGCGGCGTTCTTAGCGTCGCTGATTTCGATCACTGCGTTCACCTCGCAAATCTCGGTTGCGGGACCACCTCAGGCAAACGTCGTGGACGCTCCCGCTCTGAAGGGCTTGATCAAAGACCTGGGTTATGAGGTCAAAGACTTGAACACCGAAGCAGGGAAGGAGAAGTTCTCCTTTGACGTGACCCGACCCACGCTTAAGATTCCCCTTGGCGCGGAAATCAGCCCAAGCAAGAATTATGTTTGGCTGACGGCAAATTTGGGCGAGAAAAAAGCTACCACGAAATTTGAGGACCTTCTGGTTCAAAACTCGAAGATCCAGCCCAATTTCTTCTACATCACGAGCAGCAATCGTCTCATGGTGGCAATTGCGATCGACAATCGTGGAATTACTACCGGCATTCTTCGGCGAATCATCGACAAGTTGGCCGATGACATCGTCTCTACACAGAGTTCCTGGGGAGCATAGATCGGATGATCGCCCAGCGAACATTCTTGGTCGCTGGGCGAATAAACTAATCCAATGCAGAAGACGATTCTCCTGTTGGGGTCAGGGGAGCTAGGGAAAGAATTTGCCATCGCCATGGGAAGGCTGGGCCAGCGAGTTATAGCCGTTGACTCCTACGATGGAGCGCCCGCTCAGCAGGTCACACCCTATCGTGAGGTCATTGACATGCTCGATGGCGATGCGTTGGACCGGTTGGTTGAAAAGCATCGGCCTGATTTGATTGTTCCCGAGATCGAAGCGATCAGAACGGAGCGATTTTATGACTATGAAGCACAGGGTATTCAAGTCGTTCCCAGCGCCAGGGCCGCGAACTTCACGATGAATCGAAGGGCCATTCGCGATCTTGCCGCCGTGGAGTTAGGTCTTCGTACGGCTCCCTATCGGTACGCAACTTCCCTTGAGGAGTTAGAGAAAGCCGCGGACGAGGTGGGAATACCTTGCGTTGTGAAGCCGCTGATGTCTTCTAGCGGAAAGGGACAGTCGACCGTCCGATCTCGGGAAGATCTGACCAAAGCCTGGGATGCAGCCGTGGAAAAGGGACGAGGCGACTTGGCGGAAGTGATTGTTGAAGGCTTCATCGATTTTGAGAGCGAAATCACGCTGCTAACGGTCACCCAGAAAAGCGGAGAAACGCTCTTTTGCCCTCCGATCGGTCATCGTCAGGAGCGCGGAGACTACCAAGAGAGTTGGTTGCCTTGTGCGATCAGTGAACGAGAGTTACATGACGCCCAAGAAATGGCGGCCAAGGTCACCGAGGCGTTAGGAGGAGCAGGAATTTGGGGTGTGGAATTCTTTCTGGCGAGGGACGGCGTCGTTTTTTCCGAGCTTTCTCCCCGGCCACACGACACTGGCATGGTGACCCTGGCCAACTGCCTTTCTCTCAACGAATTTGAGTTGCACGCCCGGGCTGTTCTGGGTTTACCCATTCCATCTATCGAACTGCGCCGCACGGCCGCCAGCGCAGTTGTGTTGGCTGACTTCGATTCTCCTGTCTCGCCCGAGTTCGTCGGAATTGAAGCGGCAATGGAAGATGCCTCGGTAAATGTAAGCGTTTTTGGCAAACCCTCTACCCGAGTCAATCGAAGAATGGCCGTTGCCGTTTCAAGCGCGCCGATCGGCACGGGTACCGAAGAAGTTAGACGTCGTGCAACTGAGGCGGCAGCATGCATACGAGTCCAGCCAAGGTCGACGCGATGAGTCGTCTGGGAATCGTCACCTGCCTAGAACTGCCAGAACCTGATGTAGACGAAGAAATTCTCTTGGCTGCACTGCGTGCAAAAGGGATTGATGCGACGATGGTGGCTTGGGATGACCAAACGGTGGATTGGCAACAGTTCGACCTCAGTGTGGTGAGATCAACTTGGAACTACCCTGAAACTCCAAAAGAGTTCAAAGAGTGGCTCCAACGAGTCGATTCTCTGACGCCGATCCTCAATTCCGCCCAGACGATGGCTTCGAATATCGATAAGCGCTATTTGGCAGGATTGGAGGAACGCGGAGTTAAGGTGGTACCTACCATGTGGCTGAGTCAGGGAAGCAGGATCGAATCTATGCGTTTCCCGTGGCCGGATGTTGTGATCAAGCCCTCCATTTCGGCTGGTTCTTGGCTCACCAAGCGATTCGATGCAACGAACCCCCTCGCGCTCCAATTTCTATCCGAAAGCCTCCAAGAGCGGGACATGATGGTGCAGCCTTATCTCAACTCAGTCGAGATTGGAAGCGAGATTGCCTGCGTCTGGATCGACGGAGAGGTCACTCACGGCGTGAGAAAAGCGCCTCGTTTCGATGACGACGAGGAGAGCGTATCCCATGCGGTGGATCCATCGGATGACGAGCGAAAGTTTGCCATGGAACTGATGGAGGGCATCTCGGAGAATCCTCTGTATGCGAGGATCGATCTTATTCTTCATGAAGGTGAGCTGTATCTCTCTGAGCTAGAACTGATCGAGCCGTCCCTCTTCTTTAAGCAAAGTCCCTATGCCCTTGAACGATTTGTGATCGCAGTTGCGGAGCGTCTCAAGAGAGTAAAGCATTAAGAATTCGAAAGTGATTTACAAAGTAGAAATACGTCTACTATAATAAGGCGTCATGAACGCTTTCGAACTTCTCACCCGACTCACAGAAAATCAAATCGATTCATTGTTTCGAGCCGCGAGCGCCTTGCCAGCGGACAAATTGGACTGGCAGCCTTCCGCGAACACTCGAAGCGCCCTGGACCAGCTCCAAGAGGTAGCCACCGCCTTGGATGTCTTTTGGGCTAGCTTCACCGAACGAAAGATCGAGTGGAGTGACGAGATGTTTGCGGAGTGGAAAGAGTCTCGCTCCAAGATCACTTCGCTCGCAGAGCTCGAATCCAAGACCCGAGAAAGCACAAAGAAGCTTGTCGAGTTTATGAAGGGTCTATCGGCGGAAGATTTAACCAAACCGGTGGAACTGCCTTTCCCCGGCTCATACACCTTGGCGGACGTGCTGGCCTATCACTACTGGAACATGAGTTATCACGAAGGTCAAATCACGATGATCGGAATGCTACTGCAGGCATAATCTTTCATCCTGAACGCCCACTGAACGGGTTATCATCTCGAAATGGACTTTAGGATGTGGGCGTTTTTGTCGGCTCTTTTTGCTGGGCTCACGGCTCTTTTGGCAAAAAAGGGCGTGGAAGGCGTGCCTCCCAATTTGGCGGTTGCCGTGCGGGTGGCGGTCGTTCTCATTTTTGCGGTTTGTATAGCGCTGGTCACGCGACAAACCAAGGTTAATGAACTTTCTTCGCGCACTTGGTGGTTTTTAGTCGCCTCAGGTATTGCAACGGGCGCCTCTTGGATTTGCTATTTCCGTGCCCTGCAATTGGGGCCGGTCTCCAAAGTTGCTCCGATCGACAAGTTAAGCTTTGTGCTTGCGATGGTTTTTGGAGTCATATTCCTGAAAGAAAAGGTTACTCCGTCGCTCCTAGGAGGAGCTGTCTTGATCGTTGCGGGCGTGCTTCTTACGTTGCGATAGAGATCAGAAGTCATCAGGAAAGGCATAACACTTCAGGATTGCTGGACCTGCTGGGTAACTTCAATCCATGAGCGATTTCGCAGTTTCTTGGCAGCTCTCCCGACATCGATTCGTTAAGACGATTTCCGACCTCAATCAGGAGCAACTCAATTGGCGGATTTATCCTGAAGCGCTGACCATTGCCGAAATGGCGATGCACGTAGCAGGAGTTGAAATTTCATTTACCTCCCAGATTTTGGGATTGTCGTTGGATGAGTTGAAAACTCGTCTGAAGGCGGCGGCCACGGATGGTGTGGTTAACGACAAGCCTTTTCCGTTCACTCCTGAAGAGATGACTCCGGATGCGGTCAAGCATGCGCTGAGCGTCGCTCACGATATGGTGGAACCGCTGATTTCCAACCCAGGAGAGGAGGCCCTTTCGGTTGAGTTGGTGAGTGCCCTTGGGCCAGTGATTACAGGAAAGGGGGCTCTGGCGAGGTTCGCGTTCCACCCCGGATATCATCAGGGACAAGCGTATTTGATCCGAAACGCGCCGGGATTTCCAAAATAGTTGCAATGCCCTTACATGAAGGGTAGAAAGATTAGATGCTTGCTGGCATTGTCGTTTCCACACTCGCTTTGATGAGCTTTGGCGCCCCAGATTCGTTTCCTCTTTGGAAAGGTGACGCACCAGGGGCGCTTGGCAAAGAAGCCAAAGATATTCCTACTCTCACGGTATATCGCCCTGAGCATCCCAACGGTACGGCGGTTGTCGTCTGCCCAGGAGGCGGATACTATGGGTTGACTTCTTACGAGGGGAACGACTACGCGGTCTGGCTCAATCGATACGGAATCACCGCATTCGTTCTGAAATACCGGCTAGGTTCCAACGGATATCGTCATCCCGTCATGTTGTGGGACGCCCAACGCGCGATTCGGACGGTCCGAAGTCGCTCGTCTGAGTGGGGAGTCGACTCAGGTCGAATCGGGATCATCGGGTCTTCTGCGGGTGGTCACTTGGCAGCAACGGCGGCGACCCATTTTGATAGCGGCAACGCTCAATCGGAGGACTTGATCGACAGGGCGTCGAGTCGTCCAGACTTTGCGATTCTCTGTTACGCCGTGATTACCATGGGTGAGTTCACCCATGCGGGTTCGCGAGAAAATCTGCTCGGAAAAACGCCCGATCCCAAGCTGGTGGACTTGCTTTCTAATGAGAAGCAAGTCACAAAGGATTGCCCACCATGTTTCGTATGGCACACCGTTGAAGATGCGGCCGTTCCAGTCGAGAACAGTATCGACTTTGCGCGGGCTTTGCGAAAGGCCGGGGTGCCCTTTGAATTGCATCTCTACGAAAAGGGAGGACACGGGATGGGGCTTGCTGGAGCTCCCGACAGTGAACACCTTCATCCTTGGACCATGGAGTTGCTTCGCTGGTTGCGGGAACACAATTGGGCAACCAAGTAGTGAATCGATGTGTCATCGGTTCACGTAGTTGATGCGGGATGAAAGGTAACGACCAAATATCACCCGACGAGTTGTGGAAGGTAGCAAACCGGCTTCAATTAAGCGGAAGGGGATCGGACTCTATAACCGTTTCGGATGCCGCCGAAGCATGGGGAGTCCCGGAAGAGCAAGTACGCGCGGCGCTGACGGAACTGAGAACGGAGAGCGATTCTTCGACAAGATTTGCGGCGCTTGAATTGGAAAACCAGAATCTTAGATTCTTGCTTGAACGAGCCCGAGAAGAGACTACTTCTGCGGTTAAGCCGAACGTTCAGACCCGAGAATCATCCAGCAATTGGATTGGTTTGGTTCTGTTTATTGTGATGGCGGTCATTTTTGCGACCCTCTTTTTGAATTTTGAAAGTCGATCTCAGAAACAATTTGATCAATTTCGTGGAGGAGGGATGTCCTATCCCCAACCTTCAGGTCCCGTCTGGCAACGATAGCTTCAGGGGGCAAGTCTCTGTTTGCGCCAGACTTTGTCTTGGAGGACAAATTCGATTCGGTCGTGGAGGCGCGCGGGACGTCCTTGCCAGAACTCGATTCGATCAGGGACAAGAACGTAGCCTCCCCAATGACTTGGACGAGGAACATCGGTAGGGTATCTGGACCCCAATTCGTCAACGAGTCGATCCAAGTACTCTCTCTCTGGCACAACTTGACTTTGGGGACTCGCGGCAGAGGCAAGTTGACTTTCATAGGGTCGGGATGTGAAGTAGGCGTCCGATTCTGAGTCAGACAGCCTCTGTACTCGACCTTCAGCCCTCACTTGGCGCTCTAAGGTCGACCACCAGAAGTTGAGTGCGGCATATGGGTTGACCGCGAGATCGTGTCCTTTGCGGCTCTCGTAGTTGGAAAAGAAACGAAGGCCTAGTTCATCGATTCCGCGCAAGAGAACCATGCGGGAACTGGGGCGACCTTCAGAGTTTACGGTCGAGAGGCACATCGCCATGGGCTCGATAACGGATGCAGCCTGGGCCACTTCCAGCCAATCCTTCAACGCTTGTATTGGATCGGATTGCAGGTCTTCTTCCAGCAATTCGCCTTTTCGATAGTCGTAGCGACCAAGTTCGGAGTCCACAGAGATCAGTTTGACACTTGAGGCGTCGGTAAAATGGGAGCAGTTTTCCGATTACTATCCCATCACGGAAACTCCGTCAATTTGATGAAGGACTTCAATAGCCTCTCTGGACCTTGGATCGGATGGTCGATCCAAGACGGACTACGCATTACCGAATCGATACGCCTTACGATTCAAAAGGGCATTATTTCGGGTTCAGGCACGGACAAGGACGGAGAGTTTGAATTGCAGGGCGCTTATATTGAGCGGGGGCAGAAAGTGTTGATGACACGGACCTATACTCGAACGACTGAGCCATCTCAGGAAGGCGTCGGTATCCCATATGAATATGTCGGTTCTTGGGATGGCAGCTTCGTTTCAGGCAGATGGCATCCTCGTTGGAACCAATACTATGGTGGTCCATTTGAAATGTGGCCCGCGGACGCAACCGAAGAACTGCGGATCGAGCTGCAAATAGAGGTCGAGGAAGAGGCACCCCTAGTTGGAGCGCCTCGTTAATCTGGCGAGAGCTATTTAACTCCGGCCTTGCTCGCTTCGACAATCTGCTGAATCTTTTCCGCAGTTAAGGGGTCCTCGGTACTTCCAGGGAATCCTTGCCATCGGACGACGCCATCGGCAGAGACAATCATCACGTGGGGAATGCCTTGAACGCCAAGGACCTTGCTCATTCGTTTCTGCGGATCGACAGCTACGCTGTAGTTCATCGGCGTATCCGTCATGAACTTCTTCACGGTTTCCGCCGGTTCGTCGCTGACCCCTACAAAGACCACGTCCTTCTCGAACTTCTTTGCCCACTCGTTCATCTCCGGAATGAGGTGGCGACAAGGGCCGCACCAAGTTGCCCAGAAGTCGACAACCAAAACCTTGCCTTTGGTCTTTGGCGAAGCTTGATTTAGCCAAGTTTCGACCTCGAATTTGGGTGCTGGCTTGCCGCGCAGGTCAGTCTTTGCGTAGAGCGTCTTGGTCGTGACTACGGCAGGGTATGTTGGTTCTGCCTTAGGCGAGGCCGCGATAACGGCGCCGAGCGCAGACGCGAGACAGAGAGCTAAAGCGATCTTCTTCATGCTGGGACTCCTTTCGGCTATGTTAGCCCAGAATCACCGTGTAGGTTAGCTTTGCCTCTCCGCCGGCCGGCACTTCAAGGGTCCACTGGTTAGATCCGGCATTAAGTTTCGCGCCAGGGTGAGATTGATTGGATATTTTCCAATTTTCGCCGAAAGGCTGAACCACACGAACTTCTACAGGATTCGCCTTCTCGTTGTTCAGTTTGATTTCAACGGTTCTGCTGACATGTCGTTTATCGATTTGTTTGCCGGCAACCTGCTTTGCTCGCCCATAGACGTTGAACACATTAGACAGCGTGAAACTGGCTCGAGCATCCTTGGGAGTATCCAATATAGCCGCGGCGCCCATGTAACGGATGACTCCCTTACTATCCGGCTCGTAGAACCGAACGGCTCCGGCAGGAAGGGGATTACCCAATCCTTCCGACTTGCCATTAGTGAGATTAATGCCAAGGGTTGCGCTGATACGTCGTTCGGGATTTCCGCTTAAGTTGTCGTATTCCTTCATGAGCGGGGGAACGCTAACGGCGTAAAATTTTGCGATCTTGACGGAGCTAGATTCCATCATACGAACGCGGTTCATCTGGTTCTGAACGACGGTTGCCTTCGAGCTATATGGGTACGCGTACAGTTCACCCATTTCTTGGGGAGATGGACTTTCTCCGGGCATCCGAGACGGTGAACCTAGATATACATGTTGTTCAGCATCAAGAAATCGCGGCGATTTGGCACGGTTTTCTGAGAGCCGGTTGGGGGATCCTGCTACGAAGCGAATGGTGGCGTCGGGAAAGTCGGCGCCGGTGGTGTTGGTGACGGTGGCCCAGCATTCCATATGCATCTCAGGTTTATCCGATTCCAATGTCGCCGTGTAGTCAGCGGACCATGAAAGGCCTTGGGTCATATAATTGACCGACAGCGGGGAAGAGGTATCGGCATCAGACTCTACCGAGGCGGACAGCTGGGGAATCGTTACAATGCCGGCATCGGCAGGTGCCTCAATCGTGGCCTTTGGATTGACGACCAGTCGCTCTCCAACTTTGACAACGATGTTTCCTGGGTCGGCGACTTGCAGAACTCCCGATTCGCGTGCCCCTTCTTTACCGTCGTCTCCTCGGTAAACCAGGTCGATCTGCTTTCCCAGGAAGCGCTGCAAGAGTTGCGAGCCATCGCTGGTTCCGAGATCGTAAGTGGTTGAGGTCACCTTTGCGGAAGCAACTTTAGGGAAGGAATAAATGACTGAATTCTGGTCGAGAACCTTGCTCACACCCTGAATCGCGATATGAGTGGCTCCTTTCTTGAGATCGACCTGCCGAACATCTCTGACCATTGCGAAGTTTTGAGAGTAGATCACCAGTTCAACTTCGCGCCCCTTTTCGCCATTGGTCGCTTCGTTCTGGGCGACCGCTCGGCTACACCCGGAAATGACAAGAACGGCGGCGACCGCGCCCAGAAGACAGTGTTCGAGTTTCATTTTTGCCTCTGGACCTGAGTGCCGAAAGCAAGGGATTCAGTTCACCGCTTTCGCCAAGTTTCTCAGGGTCTTCATCTGGGCATCCGGCTGCTCATGTTGATTAGCGCCCAGCGGGATTCTTTAGCCGGCGAAATCAAAGGCGGTAGAATTTGCGCCCGTGAAGGGCCTCTCATCAAAAGACCGAATGATATTGGGGGGCGCCATTTTGGCTACCTTGCTTGCAGGATTCCTAGGGCATGACCGGATAGGACCAGTACCGGCGTTTCTCTCCTCCGGCTTGGCGCTTAGCTTGTTGGCTGTCGTGGTGGGCGAAGCCACCGATCATCTAGGTTCGCGGATGAGCCCCGGGGCGACGGGAGTTCTTCAATCGGGCCTCGGAAACCTGCCCGAGCTTTTTGTCTGTATCTTCAGTCTCAAAGCGGGACTTGTCGATGTTGTGAAGGGAGCACTTGCCGGTTCGATTCTGGCGAACTCATTGCTGGTCTTAGGAATTGCAATCACCGTTGGAGGCGTTAAGCACGGAACCCAAAAATTCTCCTCTGAACCTCCAAAAATGATGGCGACCTTGATGTTGGTGGCTACGGCTGCCCTCATCATGCCTACTCTGGCTCATGAGTTACACACACCGGCCAGCCAGCACGAGGTGCCCTTCTCGGCGGCGGTGGCAGTCGTGTTGCTGATCATTTTCATCTGCACGGTTCCTTTCTTCATTAAAGGAAATCCCGCGGTCACCCCCGCGCCACACGACAGCCCAGAACATGCATGGCCATTGGGTACTTCGATGGCTATCCTTGCCGTTGCTGGCGTCGGAGCCGCCTTTGTCTCAGAGTGGTTTGTTGCCGCCTTGGAACCGGCAACGAAGGCAATGGGACTGTCTCAAGCGTTCTCAGGTCTAGTTGTGGTTGCGATCGCTGGAAACGCCATCGAGAACCTGGTAGGCATCCAACTTGCGGCGAGGAACAAACCCGATTACGCGATGAGCGTCGTTTTGAATAGCTCTCTTCAGATAGCTCTTGCGCTTACGCCGCTTTTAGTCTTGGCTTCGTTTGTCATTGGCAGCACTCCCTTGACACTAGTCTTGCCTCCTTTGTTGGTGGTCGGCCTTGTCTTAGCGTCGGTCATTTCCGCCTTCATCGTCTATGACGGCGAATCGATTTGGCTAGAAGGCGTAGCGCTGATAGGGCTCTACGCCATCATCGTGAGTGCCTTTTGGTGGGGCTAGTGGCTCTCGCTGTCTCCGTAGAGAGTTTGGATGTAGTTAAGTTGGCCATCGTGGTACATCATGTGGTAGCTGCACATGGTGGCCAGCCGAGCTACCGGCATCGGCTCTCCCCAAGCGACGCTCACTTCGCTGCTCATGTCTGCACCCTGAACGGCGGTGATAAGGGCTTCAGCGCTTGATGAGAGAGCCTCGTTAGCTTTCTCGCGAGTATCGATGGTGGCGAAGTAGGCATCTCTCACTTCCTGAGTCGGCGCTTCTTGTTCTTCGCCATTGATGGCCCGAGCCGCATAAAAGTTAAAGCCTGCACATTCAGCCGTGAATTCAAGCGGAGGACGAGCAGAACCCATTGGCGACGCGGATAGCTTGTCGTCAGGAATGAATCCGAGATCCTTCAAGTAGTTTGCCGAGGTGTATTTGATTTGATTGATGATTGACTCTTTGATATCCATAAACACTTCCACTGCGAATGTGTCGCTACCGACAACCTACCGTTGCAACGGGGCGAATCGTCTCGCGAAACGTGAATAAAAAAACGGATGCCGCCCTGGTGTGCGGCATCCGTTTTGCCTCCGATGTAAGAACTTCTACTTGTTAACCGAGTCGATTGCTGTCGTTAGTTTTGCAAGACCATCTTTGGTCGCTTCAAAGTTTACAAACTTGGTTTGAACCTGCTTGTCCTTATAAACGAAGATGGTGTTCTTAACTGCGCCATCGGTGTTGACTTTGTAGTCCTTGATTGCTCCGTCTGTTTTATCGATCCAGGCCATGGGGATCTTTGCATTGACCTTTCCCACAACGGTCTCAATCATCTTGGTGGTATCCGCTTTCTTGGCACCATCTGTGACGAAAATGAAGAACGCTTTGAACTTGGACTTGTTCCAATCGCCGACGCGATCATTCAGGAGTTTGGCCACTTTTTCGACATTTGCGATGTCATCGCCATTGACCCAGACTTGTACGGCGGGAAGCGCGCCATAGGTGCATGGGGGGCAAGCATCGGTGCCCTTATGCGGACCTGAAATGTGGTGAGGATGGAACGCGGAAACGTATTCTCCTACCTTGATGCCCGACTCTGCGCCCGTGCGCATTGCCAAAACCGAAATTGAGAGTGCGGAAACGAGCGTCGCTGCCGCCAAAACCTTCTTGACCATAATTCCCTCCAATTGTCATCGTGCCTGAGATGAGCACGCTTAAGACATGGCTTTCGAAGTAATGGTAACTCCACTTTCCGCCAATGAGTTCCGAGAAAGAATGAAAAACGAATGAGAAGAATGAGATGTCAGTGATAGCTGGTGGATTCTTTATGCTTTCTTATTCGTCGTTGATTTATCATTCAATCAGTTGTAAGATGCTAGGTTGAAGGGAGTCTGTTGGCGTGTCGTTTTTGAATCGGAACATCAAAGGACCCTCGGCTGTTCAACGGAGCAAGACGAGGGGATTTATTGGCGAACTTAAGATACTGGGATTGGTCAGTTCGCTTGTGTTCGTCAGTGGGGCTGCGCTCGTGCAAAGTAAAGGCAAACCGCAGAACACAAAGAAAAGCACCGCCAAGGTCCTTGCAACAAGCTATTCTAAGGACGTCCTTCCGGTTCTGACCAAGTATTGCGGGGGATGTCATAGCGGGAAGGATGCGACGGCTGGCATTTCCGTTTCAAAGTTTAAGAGCGAAGCCGACGTCAAGAAGGATTTGGCGACCTGGGAGAAGATTTCCAAAAACCTGGGGAGCGGGCATATGCCGCCCAAAGGCATGCCTCAACCTTCGCCCATTCAACGCAAGAACATCGTCGAGTGGATCGATCGAACGATCACTGGCGACTGTCGGTTGGCCGACCCTGGTCGCGTGACGATCCGACGCCTGAATCGGGAAGAGTACAACAACACCATTCGGGATTTGGTTGGACTCGATCTCAGATTAGCTGACGATTTTCCTTCTGACGACGTTGGCTATGGCTTTGACAACATTGGAGATGTGTTATCACTGTCGCCGCTTTTGATGGAAAAGTACATGTCGGCGGCGGAGAAGATCGCCAAGGAAGCGATCTATGTTCCGACGAGCGATTCGTCTCGGTTTGAGGCGGAAGATAGTCTCAATGGAAACGACGGATTTGGCTGTCTGGCTTCCTACGGGTCGTTCAAGTTCCAATTTAAGGCGCCTAAGCCTGGAATGTATCGGGTGAAGGTGCGAGCCTATGAAGACCACGCCGGGCCCGAGTCGGCAAAAATGGTTCTGTCCTTGGACGGAAAGCCGGTTCAACAGTTTGATGTCCAGGCTCGAAAGCGGTCGCCTCAGATGTACGAGGCTCTGGTTAAGATCGAAGGAGGGGCTTCGGAGATCGCCCTAACGTTTACTAACGACTTCTATCGACCAGAGAACGCAGAGGGAGATCGGGACCGAAACCTTTGGATTGACTTTGCTGAAGTTTCTGGCCCGGTTGGCGGCGCGGCGATCATTCCCGCCAGTCATAGCCGCATCATTCCTGGTCCTCCGCCTACAAACAACCCCCGTGAGTACGCGCGGAAGATTCTCTCGAATTTTGCGTCGCGAGCCTATCGTCGTCCGGCGACACCTGAAGAAGTTGAGCGACTCCTTCAGATTTTCGACCTTGCGATGAAGTACAAGGAGCCTTTTGAACGCGGCATTCAACTTGGCGTGCAAGCGACGTTGGTCTCTCCTCATTTCTTGTTCAGAGCCGAAGTAGATCCCAAAGCTAATCCGAATGCTTCTCGTCAGCTTAACGGCTATGAGTTGGCGTCCCGCTTGTCCTATTTTTTGTGGAGTTCCATGCCTGACGACAGATTGATGGGACTTGCAGCCGATGGAACCCTCTCAAAGTCGGCTATTTTGCTTCAAGAAGTTCAGCGGATGCTCAAGGACCCCAAGTCGAAGGCTTTGGCGGACAATTTTGCATCTCAGTGGCTGAACCTCAGGAAGCTTGCCATCATTCACCCGGATACGAAGCAATTCCCTCAGTACAACGAAGATCTAAGGGATGCAATGATGACGGAAACGAAGTCATTCTTCAAAGCTGTGGTGAGCCAAGATCGAAGCGTGCTGGACTTCATAGAAGGGCAGTTTACGTATATCAATGGTCCGCTGGCCAAGCTCTATGGCATTCCCAATGTGACAGGGCCGGAATTCAGGAAGGTCTCCTTGGTTGGGACGGAGAGGGCAGGAATCCTGACTCAAGCTAGTGTTCTGACAGTCACCTCAAACCCCACGCGCACATCTCCCACGAAGCGCGGAAAGTGGGTATTGGAACAAATCCTTGGCACGCCTCCTCCCCCACCCCCGCCAGGGGTCGGCATCTTAGCCGAGAACGATGGGAATTCGGCAGGCAAGTCACTTAGGGAACAGCTCGCCGACCATCGTAATAAGCCTGAGTGCTTTAGTTGCCATTCCAAAATGGATCCGTTAGGGTTTGGACTGGAGAATTTTGATCCAATTGGCGTGTGGCGTGCGATGGAAGGCGCCAATAAGATTGACGCCTCCGGTGAACTTCCTAATGGAGAGAAGTTCGTTGGACCGACGGGACTACGGAAATACTTGATGAAAAATAAGGAGCTTTTCGTGAGGAGTCTCAGTGAGAAGCTTTTGACTTACGCCCTTGGTCGGGGACTCGATGTCAGCGACCGATGCCACATTGACACGATTTTACGAGCGACTGAAAAAGGAAAATTTAAGTTTTCCGCTATGGTCAATGCCGTTGTACAGAGCGACTCCTTTAGAAGGCGTGGAAGTGCCGGAGCAAGCAAATGAACCCAATAAATAGACGGACGTTTTTGAGAGGAGTAGGAACGGCGATGGCCCTGCCGTTGCTGGATGCGATGCTCCCTCTAAATGCTTTAGCGCAATCTGCCGCCAAAGCCGTGAAGCCGATGAGGATGGCGTTTATGTTCGTCCCCAACGGAATTAGCATGGAGCACTGGACTCCGGCATCCGAAGGCGCGGGATACGCCTTGCCGTCTGTGTTGGATCCTATTAAGGATCTGAAGGATGACTTTTCTATCTTGACCGGATTGAGCCAAGACAATGCTTTTGCGCTGGGGGATGGCCCAGGCGATCACGCTCGGTCCACAGCGTGCTGGCTCACCGGAGTTCATCCTAAGAAGACGTCGGGCGCAGACATCAAGAGTGGCATTTCCGTTGATCAAGTTGCGGCAAAGGCAGTGGGAGGATTGACGCCATTTGCCTCGCTTGAAATTGGATGCGAACGCGGGGCAATGGCAGGTGATTGCGATTCTGGATACAGTTGCGCTTACTCCTCTAACATCGCTTGGCGATCCGAGTCGACTCCCGTGGCCAAGGAAGTAAATCCTCGTTTGGTTTTTGAACGATTATTCGGGTCTGGAGACAAGGCAGGGCAGGAGCAGAGCCGCGCGCGGCGCGATCTCTTTACCCAGAGCATTCTGGACATCGTCATGGAGGACGCGACGCGGCTCAAGTCTCGACTTGGCAAGCGGGACCAAGGCAAGCTCGACGAGTATTTCGAGAGCGTTCGGGATATAGAGAAGCGGATCATTAAGTTGGAGCAGGTTGGTCGCGACATGGCCCTTGCACAGGCAAGCCGCCCTACCGGAATTCCCCACGATTACGGCGAGCACATTCGCCTCATGGGCGACATGATGGTGTTAGCCTTTCAAGCCGACTTGACTCGCATCTGCACCTTTATGTTTGCAAACGATGGCAGCAACCGAAGCTATCCGATGATTGGCGTTCCGGAAGGGCATCATGACATGTCGCACCACGGAAAGGACCCGGCAAAGCTCGAAAAGAAGCGCCTAATCGATCAGTATCATATCGACCAACTTGGATATGTGCTGCGAAAGCTCAAGTCAATCAAGGAAACCGATGGCACGATGCTGGACAACACCATGGTTGTTTATGGCGCCGGGATTAGCGATGGTGATCGTCATAACCACGATAACCTGCCCATTTTATTCGCAGGAAAGGCGGGAGGCGCCTTCAAGACGGGGAGGCATGTGGTCTATAAAAATCACACTCCGCTCAATAACCTGTACTTATCCATGTTGGACCGAATGGGTGTGCGAATCGAGTCGTTGGGCAACAGTACGGGCAAGCTCGCTCAACTCTGGTAAATCGCTGAGAAATCCTAGAACGAAGTACGGGATTGTCCCGTCCTAACACACGGGTGATTCTGTCTAGGTGCTCTGTGGGTTCTCAAATCTGCGCGCGTTTGATAGGATTACTGGTGTATCGTGATCGATCTGAGTTAAAATGCCCGCAAGTCACGTGTGAGCACGCCGAGGGAGAGGGAAGCGTGCGCATGGATTTGTGGTCTGATACTCGCTTAAGAGGTGTATGCGTCTGTGATTGGAAAACTTAGTCTTCCGCTGAGGCTGTCGGCGTTCCTGGGAACGATCGTCGCAGCTTCGACCGCCGGAGCAAGTCCTATGGGGCTTGGCGCGGTCAATGCGATGCTGGACAAGGATCCATCGGTTGCCCCCGCCCCCGCACAGGGGAATACGGGCCAGTCGACGGAGACTAACCAGCAGTCGATTTTAAAGCAAAGACTCCGTAAGACGGCAAAGTCGTTTATGGAGAACGGCGGCCAGTGGGATAAGAATGCCTTGTATCTTGCCCAGAGCCCGAACTTGAACCTGTGGGTTACCGATCACGGTTTGCGATCCGAATACTATTCGCAATCCGTGGAGAAGGGACAGACCTACAAGAAGGGTCAAGTTATCGATATGTCTTTTGTGGGCGGTAAAGCGCTGACGCACAAGGGAATCGATAAACTGCCGACGGTTACCCAGTTCATTCAAGGGAAATCATTCAAGGACACGAAGACTGTCCACAGTTTTGGAGAGGTCAAGCTGTCGTCCATCTACAAAGGTGTCGACATGCGCGTGTACAACGATGGCGACCGACCTCGATACGACCTTATTCTCCAGCCAGGCGCAAAGTCAGACATTATTAAGATGCGCTTCAATGGCGCTTCCTCGGTAGATGTCAACAAAACCGATTTGACTCTTGGAACCCAAAAGGGTTTGCTTGAGCATCGAGGGCTGTTTGCCTATCAGATGAAGAAGGGACAGAAGGTTCAGGTTCCAGCTAACTTCGTCAAGCAGGGCAAAAACACGGTTGGCATCGAAGTTGGAACGCATGATTCCTCGCTTCCGGTTGTGGTTGACCCGATCGTTTACGGCACCTACTACGGCGGCGACGGCGGTATCGATGAAGTCCGGGCGGTAGCGGCGGATTCCGATGCAGGCATCTATTTCACGGGTGCAACTCAGGCGCCGGACTTTCCGATTCTGTTCGGACCGTTTAGCGTTAATATCACCGGCGCTTCGGACACCTTTATCGCTAAGCTCCGCGGCGACGCTTACGTCCACGAGTATTCAGCCTATGTAGGTGGTTCAGGACGTGAGACTGGCAAGTTCATTTCGGTCGATCCTACGGGAAATCGAATATGGATTGCGGGTGTTACAACGTCGGCGGATTTTCCAGGAATTAGCGGTTCATCATTCCAGGCGGCCCGAAGTGGCAGTTCGGATATCTTCCTCATCGCTTTCGATAAGGATGCTCTTTCCGTTCTTACTCCTTCCTATTCGACCTACTACGGTTCGACCGCGACCACAGAAGCTTTGACCGGATTTGCCATTGCCCCGGTTTCGGGCGACTTGGTGGTTTCAGGACATGCCAACGCTTTGATGCCTGGCACCGCTTCTTTCCCAGGTGGCTCGACCAGCGCCGCGTTTGTGGCGAGATTTGCGCCTACAGGTCAGTCACTCGTTTGGGCTCAATTCCATGGTGGTTCTGCCGCCCAAACTTCCGGACTGCCGACCGGCACGATGGGGAGCTTATCCGGTGGAAGAACGGGACTAGATAGCGACGCGACTTCAACGATTACGGGTAGCTCCGTTGCCATCGACAGCGTCGATAACATTCTGATTACCGGCACGGTCGCGTTCACGGGCAACCAGGACACGGCATCGGCTGGAACTCCGGGTTATCCGACTACGGCTGGCGTTTTTGCTACCGGTCGATTGTTGCGAAACAATGACATTTACGTTGCCAAATTCGATCCCGACGGGAACGTCGTCTACTCCGCGCTTCTGGGTGGAGCTGGCAACGATACGGGCAGCTCGATTGCAGTTGACGAATCCGGCAATGCCTATCTCACTGGAATCGCTTCATCTTCTGACTTTCCCCGCACGACGGGCACCTTCGGCCAGACGTTCACAAGCTTTGCCAATGTATTCGTCACGAAGATCAATACAGATGGATCTTCGATCGTTTACAGTACGAATCTGAGAACTCAGGGCCCGGTTATTCCGACTGGAATTGGCGTCAACCAACGAGGTTTCGCCTTTGTCACGGGCGTTGTGGAATGTTCGATTACCTTCCCCAATCCCCCCGCCGATCCCAACGTACCGAATGGTTCGTCGACGGGAACGATCTTTACCAAGGATCCGATTCGAGCGGCCAACACGTTCCCTGGCCCCGGCGATCTTCCTGCGACTGACGGATTCTTGACGATCTTGAATTCGACCGCGGAGGATGTGCTATTCAGCACTTACATCGGTGGCCATCTCGATGAAATGGTGTTCGCACCCTTTGTCGATGGAGTTGGCGACGTCTGGGTCATGGGATCTTCCGATTCGATCCGAGCTTATACTCGTGTGTCGAGTGGTGGAACCCCGACCGTCTTCCAGGTCACCGATGGTGGTCTTGACGCCGGGTTTATCACTCCGCTGGCTTTCAAAGAGCAGATTGACGTAACCGGACAGACCACCTTCAGCAACGTTCCTTACGGAAGCCGAGTGAATCCTCAGGCTGGCCCTCTTACGATTCCATCAGGAGCCGACCAGGGCGTCATTCGAATGCGGGATGGATTCCTTTTCCGCTTCCGACTCGACATTCCTCTCGTTCAGAATCTGACTTTGGCTCCATCGTCAATCGCCGGTGGGCTGAGTCAACAGTCGGTCGGTACCGTCACCATTAGTGGCCCGGCACCGGCGGAAGGCGTCGATGTCGTCGTTTCGATTGACAGCACCACGGCAGCTTCTTTGGACGCCAATAGCGCCGTTGCTCAGCAAACGGTTACGATTGCTCCTGGCGCAACGTCGGCAACGTTTACCCTGTTCTCAAGCCCCGTGATCGATCCTACGCAGGTGCAGGTCAAGGCTGAGTATCTGGGTAGCTTCAAGATCGCGCAGCTTACGGTCAACCCTTGGCTGTCTCAGTTGACCTTGACGCCGGCAACGGTCGTCAGCGGTAACACGAGCACGGGCCGAGTGACCCTCTTTACCACGGCAACAGAAGATGTCACCGTTGCGTTGACTACCGATAATCCGTCGCTGATCTCCTTCCCGGGTGGCAGCACGGTAACCGTTCCGACTGGTCAGCAGTCTGCGAACTTTACGATTCAGTCTGCGACGGTTGACTCACAACAGAGCGGCAACATCAGCGCCTCGTTCTTGGGCAAGACTCGAACGCAGACACTGATTGTAAAGCCCGCTTCGTTGGCTACACTATCGTTCAATCCGAATCGTGTAGCGGGTGGTGGAACTACTACCGGCACCGTAACTCTTGATGGCAACGCTCCAAGCACGGGTGCGCTTGTGACCCTCACGGGGATCACGAACGCAGGCAACATCGGCAGCATGCCCGTCTCCGTTACCATTCCGGCTGGCGGACGGTCGGCAACGTTCTCGCTGACGACAAACTTGGTAGCCTCGAACACCTTCTCGGTCGTTCGTGCGAGCTATAACTCGTCGAATAAGGATGCAACGTTACTGATCGACAACATCAGCCTTACCGACTTCGTCATCAACCCAACCTCCATTCAGGGCGGCGGTTCGGTTACGGGGACGGTAACGTTGAATCAGCCAACGCCTCCGGGAGGCGCATTCGTAACCCTTTCGAGTGCCAATCCAGAGGTGGTTCTGCCGGACGAGGATCCCTCTACGGCTGGAAGCCAGGTTCTGGTGGCGGCGAACAGTAACTCGCGAAGCTTCTCGATTGGTACTCAGGTGGTTGTCACGACCATTAATGCCACGGTGAGCGCTTCACGAGGCGGCGCTCCGATCAACCGAGCATTAACGATTACGCCTGTCGACTTCACGATCTCGATCTCACCCAGCAGCGTTCTGGGCGGCAACGGCGCGACGATGACCATCACCCTTACCGGTGCGGCTCCCGTCGGTGGCGTTCCGATCGCGATCTCGAAGTCGAGCGTCGCTCCGAATCCTCCGGATGCAACGGGAAGCGCGATTGTCAACGGCGGCAACCCGGTGGTGATATCTGCGGGCAACACGACGCAGACGTTCCCAATCACCACAACGGCCGTTCTGGAAACGGATACGGTTCAAATCACGGGTCAGATCGCCACGAATATTCACTCGGCAAATCTAACGGTTCGAGCTCCTCGAGTCGTCGGAATCACGTTCTCGCCGAGCGTCGTTCGTGGGCTTCTGGTTACGACGATGACGGTAACGTTGGATGGACCTGCTCCTGCAGGCGGTGCAGTGGTTTCGTTGACAAAGTCTCCGAATCCGCAGATTCTGAACATGCCATCCTCGATCACCATTCTGGCGGGCAACACCTCGGCAAGCCAGACGTTGACCACAAACAAGGTCTCAAGAACCCTCACCACTCAGGTGAAGGCGACCTACGGTGGAAACAACGTCTCTGGGTCCTTGACCGTCACTCGCTAGCAATCCTTTAAGCGAGGTTAAGCCCGGGTCTATAAAGACCCGGGCTTTTTTATTGGGTAAAACGATGGTGGTGAAGTCTGGCGCATCGTTTTTACTTGGTTTAGTCGTTGGAGTCAGTGCTGGTGTACTGATCAAACGGATTCTTGTGATCGTTGAAGAGGAGCAGCCTGATCGGCTTGTAGATAAGATCAACGCATCTCTTGAAGAATTGGAGCAGCGCGCGAACGAACTGGAATCGCGCATTTCTCCTCAGTCCTGATCTCCCTTGGGCCGTAGCGTAGTCATCGTAGGCGCGGGACTCGGCGGGTTAAGTGCGGCAATCTATGCCCGTCTTGCAGGCTTTGATGTTCTTCTTCTCGAACAACATGCTGTTGTAGGTGGGAAAGCTGCAGGGATTGAGCAGGATGGCTTTTCACTCGATCCAGGGCCTTCTATCGTTATCTTGCCCGAGATTTACGAAAGCGTTTTTAGGGCGGCAGGAAGGCAAAGCGAAGATTATCTTACGTTTCAACGCCTTGATCCATTTAGTCGAGTCTATTTTGAGAACGAAGGGTTCCTAGACCTACCCGCCGATAGATATCAATGCCTAGAACTTCTGCAAAGGCAATTTCCTGCGGACGCGGCTAGCTTCGATGAATTAATGCGAAAGCTAGATCAGGTCGCACCTAAAGTTCGCCAGTCCGTGTTCGACCACCCTTACGACCAATGGTGGCAATTGTTCGATCCCAGGCTTGCAGCAGTTGGGGTCGCGTTTGATCTTCGGAGTTCGTACCGACAGATCGTTGATCGATGGTTTCAGAGTCCTTTGCTCCGTGCTTTCTTCTATGGCTTTCCATCGTATGGAGGACAGACCTACGATGCCAAGGCGCCGGGGGCTTTTCTGATCCCTTATTTCATGTTGGAGGGTGGAGTCTATTATCCCAAGGGCGGGGTAGCCGCTATTCCAAGGGCGCTAGAACGACTGGCCCGTGAGATTGGCGTTGAAATTCAAACAGGGAAGGCGGTTACGGGATTTCGCTCGGTAGGGAACAGGCTTACGGGAGTCCTGTCGACTGATGGCGTAATCGAGGCTGAATTGGTCATTTCAAACCGAGATCGCCTCAAGACCCGAGAGTGGCTAGGAGAACGGGTGGAATGGGAGCCTAGCTTCAGCTATTTTACAGTGCATTGGGGCATTCGTCGAAAGCTCGCCGGACTCAGTCACCACACGCTGCTTGTCCCCCAGCAGTTCGTGCAGGGTTTTGAGAAACTCTATGGCGAACGAAGATTCCCTGATCCCTCCATCATTTACCTTAACGTAACGTCCGAGACGGATTCAGCTACCGCGCCGCAGGGAATGACGAATCTCTTTGCCGTGGTAACGGTTCCCGCCCAATGTGGAGATGTAGATTGGGATCGAGATGCGCAACTATTGGCCGAAAGAATCAGAGGGGCATTGCGTCAATACGGCCTTCAGTTTGATCAGGAGGATGTCGTATTCGAACGTATTCAGACTCCTCAGTACTTTGAGGAAACTCATGGCAACTATCAGGGCTCCCTTTACGGGCCGGACGAGAAATACAGACTCTTTGGCCTTTTGCCACTCCGAAATTACGATGAACAGTTCAAGAATCTCTTCTACTGTGGTGGATCCGTCCAACCCGGGGCAGGGATGCCGATGGCGGTTCTCAGCGGACGGTTCGCAGTTGAACGGCTAGCAAGACGGAATCCGTCCACTTAGCATGAGATTGCCCTTTGTTAGACTAGTCGTTGGCAGTCTAATATCAGGGGCCTTGTTCGCATTGGCATTGCCTCCCGCAGACGTTTGGTGGCTCGCCTGGTTTGCCTTTGTACCACTCCTTCTTGCGGCCAGAGGCCGTGGATTTGTCGCCGGATTCATCGGAGGGCTTGTTGCCCTCACCTCCAGCGCCATTTGCATTAGGGCAGGTTGGTTCTATTCGCTAAAATCATTCTCAGGCCTTGATGCATGGGTGTATACAGGCTGCCTGTTTTACGGCTTTACCGTCGCCATTGTCGCGGGCGCTTGGGCCGACAAAGGGTCAGAGCACAAACCACTCTGGTGGTATGCCGCATTCGCCACGATGTTGGAAGCTTGTCTCCTTGTACAACTTCCAGCTCATCTGGCGCTCACACAATATCGGCAGCCGTGCCTGCTTTATATGGCCTCGATCGGTGGTATATGGCTTGTTTCGTTCTTCCTCTGGCTAGCAAATTTTGCCTTAGCACGGTGTCTTTCAAGCGGGAAGTATCTGCTAGCTGGGGTACTGCCGGTCGCTCTTTTGGGTGTCGCCGGCATTCAGAAGGTGACTGTCAACCAGAAAGTGCCGCAAGCCCGCGTTGGCATTCTTCAAAGCGAAGCGACCGATGAAGAAAGCCTAACCAAACTTCATCAGAAGGCGTCTCGCCTGGCTGATGGGGGCCTGGTGGTCTGGCCAGAGTTCGGTGGCTTGGTCCTAGCTCCACGAGGAGATACGACGGCTCTTCAAGCAATTGCTTCAGCCCCCGGAGCTTCAGCCATCGTAACCTCTTATAACGATGACTTTGCGCCTCGCCCTCACAATGTCGCCTCGCTGATCTCGAAAGACAGCGTTTCTGCACCCTATTACAAGATTCATCTCTTTGGTGGTGAAATCACGATGCATACGCCCGGGTCCTCGCCTGTGGCGGCGCCGGGGCCATCCGGAAACGTCGGATTGAGTATCTGTTTTGATTCTTGCTTCCCGGTCTTGATGCGCGAGACGGCGGCTTTGCCTGGGGTGACGATGATTGCGCTACCCACTATCGATCCTCCTTCAACTCACCATTTTATTGCGGCAGTCCATGCCGCGTTTTTGCCCTTTCGGGCGGCCGAGAATGGGGTCGCTATGATAAGAGATGATGGGTACGCATACTCTATGATCGTCGATAGCGATGGCCAGATTGTTTTCGAGGCAAAAGATGGAGAAGTGGTTGGCGCGGCCAATGTGACCGGGAGACGTCAGACGATGTACTCGAAAATCGGCGATCTGTTTCTGTACATTTGCATAGGGGCTTGGATTTTCGGCATCTTTCTGTGCCGAAAACCCAAGGCGACTGAATCAGAGAATCTCTTTACCGAGAACTTCTCCGGCGGGAGTTAGTTCGTAAACCAACGGAACACCCGTATCCAAGTTTAACTCCAGCACCTCTTCTTTCGAAAGGTTGTCCAGCATCATGACAATAGATCGATTTGAGTTACCGTGAGCCACAACGAGCACATTTTTGCCTTGCTTGATGTCGCCAAGGATGCAACGCTCAAAGAAGGGAATAGTGCGCTCCGCGGTATTTTTGAGGGCTTCACCATTGGGGGGCGGAATGTCGTAGCTTCGTCGCCATATTTTGACTTGGTCGGCGCCAAATCGCTCCGCGGTCTCTTCCTTATTCAACCCTTGAAGGTCCCCATAGTGGCGCTCATTAAGAGCCTGGTCTCGGATGACGGGAACGGTAGTTCCCATTTCCTCCAGGATCAGGGCGAGGGTGTTCTGAGCGCGAGTGAGAGCGCTGGTATAGGCGACTTGGATATCGACGCCCTTGAGCTTTTGGCCGCAAGCACGAGCTTCTTTTTGCCCCTGTTCGGTAAGTGGGACGTCCACCCATCCCGTAAATCGGTTTTCTAGGTTCCAGATCGACTGGCCGTGACGAACGAGAATCAACTTCGGCATTGCTTAGAGCATACCGGCTAGCCGCGAGGCTCTCGAAGGTAGAAGATGTAATCGGTATCGGGAAAGTCCTCAACGCCCATCATTTCTGCCATTCCTCGAATCTGACCACGGTGGTAAGTACCGTGGTTAATGACGTGTCGAGCGACGTCGCGACGTGGTTGAGCAAATTTTTGACCCAGCGAGTTTTGATAGTGGATTGTTTGCTCAAGATCGGAGCTCAATATGTGCTCCTTCCAAGCCATGTTGATCTCTTCGATCAAATCCCAAGGAGTGCCCGCAGTGAATGAATTTTTTCCCCCGCTGCGCTCTAGCCAAATGATCTGAGTTCGAAGGATATGCTCCATGATGCGGCGGAGGGGTTCCTCCTCACAAAAGGGAAACCACTTGAGGTTCGCCCAAAGATCGTAATCGAACAGGGTCGTGAATTCTCTCTTTACTTCCACGTAAATTCCACCGCCTGCCCCGTTTGGCGGCCCGTGAGTTGCCCCTCGGTAACCATTTGTTCTCCCCTTAAAAAGACATGGATGGGCCAGCCCGTTAGTGCCTCGCCCTCATAAGGGCTCCAGCCACATTTACTCGCGATCATGGATCGCTCAAAGACACGTTTCTGCTGGGGATCAATCAGCACAAAGTCCGCGTCATAGCCTTCCTTGAGAAAGCCTTTGTTTTTGATTCCATAAATCCGAGCGGGGTTTTCGCAAGCCATCCGCACAAAGTCCTTGAGGGTGATGAGCCCCTGGCTGCAGAGTGTGAGCATAACGCTCAGCAAGGTTTGGACGCCTGGCATTCCACTCGGGCTCTGGGGGTAAGGTCGCTGTTTTTCTTGAATTGTGTGGGGAGCATGGTCGCTGCCGATGACATCGAACAGACCTGCCTTCGTGGCTTTTCGCAATCCCTCGCGATGTTCCGCCGATCTCAGCGGTGGATTCATTTGGGCAAATGTGCCGAGCTTCTCGTAGCAATCCGGAGCAGCAAACCAGAGGTGCTGGGGAGTGACTTCACATGTGGTGCCTAACCCATCATCTTTGGCTGCCTTTAGTATTGGCAATTCATCGGCGGTAGAAATGTGTAAGACATGGACAGGGCGTCCCGTCTCCTTGCTCAGCGCCAAAATTCTGGTGGTGGCTAGACGTGCGCTTTCCGCATCTCTGAGGAACGGATGCTCGCGAGCGTGGGGATGATCACTCATAAGGGATTTCCTGGCCACATTCCGCTCTTCGTCTTCCGCGTGAATGGGACATCTCCTCTTTCCGTTTCTAAGCACTTGGCGGAGATGTTCATCATCGTCCACCAACAAGGGTCCCGTGGAGCTTCCCATGAATATTTTCACACCGGGCGAACCGGGAAGCATTTCCAACTCGGACAGCGCACTTACGTTTTCTTTGGATGCTCCTACGAAGAAAGAAAAATCACACCAAGCCCTTCCCGCCGCTCGACCGAGTTTGTCTCGAAGAGCTTCGGCCGTCGTGGTCGTGGGATTAGTGTTGGGCATCTCGAAGATTGAGGTGACTCCTCCGAGAATGGCGGAACGAGTGCCGGACTCCAGATCTTCCTTGTGTTCCAGACCTGGCTCACGGAAGTGAACTTGAGTATCAATCACACCGGGAATCAGAGTAAGTCCCTTAGCATCGATCTCAGACCGTCCGTTGTCTTCGACGACGCCGATTTTGACGAACTTGCCATTTTGAATTCCCACCGACCCAAGCGCTTCGGATTCGGACGTGGTGATTAAGGCGTTTCGGATAATCAGGTCGTACGTCATTGTTCTCATTTTGACGGATTTGCGTCTTCATCGAAGAGCACAGGAAGGGAGATCTACTGGAGAAGGGGAACGAACCGATAATAGAAATCAATGCTTGCGACCCTCGCAGCTTTACTGGCGATCGGTGTGCCTCTGGAATTCCCTTCGGAACCGATACAAACTGAACTTGCCCGAGGCGAGAAGGTCTACTACGCCGGAAAGGGAGTGGATCGCATCATGATGGAGGACCGCCAAATCATTGGTCGTTGGTTCGACGGTCAGTTACGCCGGGACATGGACGATGTCACATGGCTTTCACCCAACTTACTGTCGCGTTGGCTCGGGTATCTCAATGCCAAAGAAAAATGGTCGGAAACCGAACTCGCTCGAAGGTGGGAGACCCTCAAAGAAAGCTTTAATGGCACTCTCAGCTTTGTGGTGCAGACCTATGCATTGCCGAAACAAGGCTTCTTTGATCTGACCGATGGCGGCGAAAGTAAACCACGCACAGCGCTCCAAGTTCGCTTCGCCGTTTCCTGGCTCTCTGAGGCTGGTTCTGGCGATAATCGGCATCAGGAGACAGCCGTCGGACAAAAGAGAAAAGAGGCTCCTTTACTCCTTCAGGACCCCTTTGTAAGTAACCTTGGCATCTTTCGAGGATACGATCTCGGATCAATCGAACGCTGGCCCTGGTATGCGCTCGATCAGAGATTCGATCCCCTTGCGCCCGAGTTTGGAACGCGGCGTCCTACCGAATACGATGGTGTTGTGGGAGACTATGTGCGAGCCGTGTATTTGGTCCAGGCTCCCGTACCTGAAGAGGGAATTCCGGCAAAGAACTTGGAACTAAGAGTCTTTGCGGAAGGTAAAGAACCTATTGCGCGCTTCGATCTGACAGCTCGGGGAAAGTAAACTCCGCGCCAAGATGAAGATCGCTACTTACAACGCCGCATCGATTCGAGCCCGCCTCCCATTGACTCTCGACTGGTTGGCCGAAAACGAACCGGACGTCCTGGCGATCCAAGAAACGAAGGTGGAAGATGACAAATTCCCGCTGTCTGATTTCGAGGACCTCGGCTATCACGTTGCTATCCACGGGCAAAAGTCTTGGAATGGCGTCGCGCTCTTGAGTCGGAGTCCGCTTCAAAACGTCCGTACGGGTTTTGGCGACGATCTTTTTCCAACCGATTGCCGAATCATCTCGGCGGACATCGACGGAATCCCCGTCATCAACACCTATGTGCCAAATGGCAATACGGTCGGCAGCGAAAAATTTGAATACAAGTTGGCCTGGATGGATCGCTTCGCGAAGTATCTGCGCGAGCGATATCGTCCTGATGAGCCCCTGATTTGGCTAGGAGACATCAACGTAGCCCGAAAGCCGGAAGATGTCTACGACTCTCCCAAACTGCTGGGAGGGATTGGTCATCATCCCGATGAATTTGCCCGCTTAGACACGATTCTAGACTTTGGGTTGATCGATACTTTCCGAATGTTCACGACCGAGGGCGGGAATTACACCTTTTGGGACTTCACCGTCCCAAATGGCTTTAAACGGAATATTGGGTGGCGGATCGACCACATCTACGCCACTGAGGTCTTGGCTAGTCTGTGCAAGGAGTGCGTCATCGATCGAGATGCACGTACGCGCGAGAGACCAAGCGACCACACGTTTGTGACCGCGACTTTTAATCTCTAGTCGGTCGGTAAGACGCAACCCACCGCTTCCGTCTTGGCTACCTTAGGCGCTAAACCCTGCACGACCGCAGCAATTGCGTCGCGCAGGTCATGGTGAGTCACCTTGGATCTCATCTGCCCGAGACCATAAAAGAAGTCGTTGATGCGGCCATGGTATTGCAGTTTCATGCGGGCATCGTAAACAAAGACCTGCGGGCTGATCCTTGCACCGCAGTGACTCATTAACCGATGCTCTCTATCTATGAGAATAGGCGGCATGAGACCATACTCTCGCGCCTCTTTGGCCAAGTCTGCCGGAGGCATGGTCATTTCTTCATGGACCATGTACATTCGCATTCCCTTTGGCTTGAATTCTCGAAACACGCGATTGATCTCGGGCGTCATCTTCTGGCCAATTGGACAATGGGCGATGTAAAAGATCAATACGGTTGCCTTGCTCTGACCATCGGCAACCAGGGGAGCTACTGGTTTTCCCTTGAGGTCATATGCAACCAGACTTGGGCCGTTTGCTTGAGCCTGGAGTCCTAGAAGGAGGGAAATGAGCGCGATCATCATCCTATCTTGACGCCTCGCTGCTTACTCACGTCTCAGTTTATTGCGACTTCGTAGATATAGCGGCGCTCATTGATGGATAGTAGTCGACATGGCTGGGCTATCTCCGCGACCCTATCTCATTGAGGAATACACACGAACGGTTTGCCCACAGTGTTTTGCTGAACGTCCTCGCACAAGCACCGATGCCGATGCATTCGTTGACGGAATGTTGATTTCGCACGATGGGAAAGTTTGGCTCCGAAGATTCTGCAAAAGTCATGGAACTACGGAGAGTCTTTATGAAGAGAGTCGAGAGATTTGGGCGGCAAGAATGGGGTGGAGTACACCGACGCTTGAAGTCACCCCGGATCGAGCGGACAATTTCGCCGGATTTCCCGATGGCTATCGCCTCGGTCTCCCCGCCAGCCATGGTCAGCACAGTTGTATTCTTCTCTTAAACGTTACGGAGAACTGCAATTACTCTTGTCCGACTTGCTACGCAACGGCCCTTCCCCCCGGGTCTCCCGCGATCGATTCATTTCCAAGCCTTGATCAGATTCTTCATACCGTGGATACCACGATCGATCGGGAAGCGGGGAAGTTAAGTGTCGTGATGATCTCTGGGGGAGAGCCCACCGTGCGACAAGATATTCAAGAGATACTGTTGCGAATCATGGAGCGGAACGTCACTCGCGTGATGCTCAACTCGAATGGGAGACGAATTGCCAAAGATGACGCCTTCCTCCGATTCCTAGCGGAACACCGAAAGAAAATCGAGGTGTATCTACAATTCGATGGAATAAGGTCAGAAACCTACGAAATTCTTCGAGGCGAAGACGTTTCAGAAGAGAAGCAGCTAGCACTTTGTCGCCTGAACCAAGCGGGAGTATTCACTACCTTGGTCATGACCGTTTGCAAGGGTGTCAACCAGGACGAGGTGGGCGCAGTTCTTCGGACCGGTTTAGCAATTCCAAGATGCGCAGGACTTGCGATACAGCCGATGTTCGGATCCGGTCGAACGACCACGTATGATCCGCTTGATCGCGTCACTCCCACCGGGGTGCTTAGTCGCTTAGGCGAACAGACAGCCGGTTTAGTGGATGCTTCCGACTTCATCCCGCTGCCCTGTTCCCACAAAGACTGCTGCGACATCAGCTATCTCATTCAGATGAAAGACGGAGAGTGGCGATCGCTACCCAAGCTGATTGGCCGCAACGAATTGAAGAATTGGATTCACTTCGTCGCCAACACCATATCTTTTGAAAACGCCTCCGACAGCGTGAAGGAGCTCATTCAGTCAGGCGTCTTGCAACGGGTATTCAGCGAGCAGCAGAAGGTTGGAGCGATTCAATTGGCCGGAGACATGATGCGAATGTGCGACTGCATACCCGGACTCACCGACTTGCTCGGAGCCGTTTGGTCGAAGGCGAGGGGCGAAAAATTACTCGACAAAATGGCTGAACGCACTTTCAGAGTGACGGTCAAACAGTTCATGGACGCGCATACTTTTCACGAAGCAAGGATTCGGCAATGTTGCGTTCATGTCGGAACGTATGAAGACGATCCTCGAAGACACTCTTTTTGTTGGCGCTGGCTCTTTCCAGATGCCAGTGACTTTCCCAAGGGCCGGGTCCCATTGAAGATGGCTCGATGAACCCCATTGTCATCCCCACCCATTGTCCCAACTGCGAAAAGCCGATGCACGGGACCATGACGTGCTCGAATTGTGGCTGGCAGGTCAACGCGCCTAAGCGCCCTCCGAAATGGCTTCAAGGACTGACGATGTGGGCGGCTATCTTCGGGATGTTGGGAGGTTGCGGATTTCTGGCTTATACAGCGGTGGGGGCTCTGTTTGGTTTCGGGCTGTTGGGAAGGAGCAGATTCTTCCAAGTCCTCGCATTCGTCTTTGTTGGTATCTGGGTCTTAGGCTGGTTAAAGAGGGCAATGCGAAGGTGACGCTGGGAGAAGTTCTTACCGGGTTGGGGTTTGTCGTTGGATTTGTCGTCCTTTGGCTGGAGGCGCGTCGCCAGAAGCTCCTCACGACGGGTATGCAAGTTATCGCGCTTGCCGGATTCATCGGAGGAATTTTGGGCGCCAAGGTGACCCAGTTATTGGTAGATGGCTGGCCCATTACCGCCCCTTGGTGGGTTATTTTCGATCCAAAGGCTGGAGGTAAGGCCCTTTTTGGAGGACTGATCCTTGGTTGGATCTCAGTCATCGTCACGAAACGCAAGTTGGGGATTAAGCGCGGCACGGGCGACCTCTTTGCCTTAGCACTACCGGCGGGCGAATCCGTTGGCCGGCTGGGCTGTTTTTTTAATCAGTGCTGCTACGGAACGGTGTGTGAGGCGCCTTGGTCGGTACACCAGCACGGAGCTGAGAGACATCCCGTTCAACTTTACAGCGCCCTAACAGCAGCCATTCTCTTTGCCATCCTAATTGTTCTCAAGCCTCGACTCCGCCGCGAGGGTGATCTTTGGCGGACCTACCTGCTTGGATTTGGGAGCACCCGGTTCTTTCTTGAATTTCTTCGCGCTAACGACTCTTACATCTTGGGACTAACGGCTATGCAATGGCTTTGCCTGGAATTGGTCGCCTATGTTCTCCTGCGCGCAATGTGGATTCGCATTCGCGAATCGCAAGTCCATTCAACCATTCCTCAAAGACCATGAGCAGCACACCTCCGCCTGTCCAAACACCAGGATCGCCCTGTCCAAACTGTGGCGCGTATCGTCCCTCAAGCCAAATCTACTGTGCGGCTTGTGGTTACCGAGGAGACGGACAAGGGGCGACGCGTCAGACTCCTATCGTTTGGATCGTTCTCTTTATCATTTTTGGTTTGCCCGCTGGCTGCTTGGGTGGTTGTTTTCTGGCGCTATCTGGCGTTCCCAATCAGCAGGACTCTGTCTTCACAGGGCTTATAGGACTGGTCGGAATCTTAGTCTTCATCGCCCTTCTGGCGATGATGATTCGAGGGTTTAAGAAGCGATGATCACTTCACCTACAAAGACGACCGGGGAAAGGCTAGAGGGAGTTGCATTCCAGTTCTGTAAGATTGCTACGGTGGCGTTTTTGGCCGGCCGATACACATTGCCGGTCGCCTCTTCGCTGGCGGCAATCCTTTATTTGGCCGCTCATTTCAAGGGAAAACGTGACACACGCTGTATCCTGCGCTATCCTGTTCTGATCTCGGCCTTTTGGGGAACCGTGTCTGTCATCGCTTGGATATTCATCATCAATCCAGAAATTCCGGCGGCACTGTTGAAATCGGTCGGGTTAGGGAAGTGATGGATGAAATTAGGCGCGGTTGAACCGGGCGCTCGCAAACGCGTACCGCTTCACACGAAAATTCTCATTGGCCTCGCGCTGGGTGCCTTAGCGGGTTTTGCAGCACGCCAAGGCCTTGGCCCAGGTTCAGAGGTGCTGGGCAAGATGGTCGACTGGACAAAGCCGGTCGGAGAAATCTTCTTGAACATGATCTTCATGATCGTGGTTCCGCTTCTCTTTGCGGCACTCGTCCTAGGGGTCTCGGAACTTGGCGACATCAAGAAGGTGGGCCGTATTGGCATTCGATCGCTTCTGATGACGATATTTCTCAGCGGAATCGCCGTCCTCATTGGCGTCGGAGCGATTAATCTAGTCGACCCTTCCAAGGGAATTTCGGCGGCCCAAAAGCAAACGTTGATTCAGGAGCACTCGAAAGAAGAAAAGTCGGTTGGCGACCCTGTGCAGGAAAAGGACAAGGCCGCGCTGGGGATGATTCCTAAGAATCCCATTCGAGACGCGGTGGCGGCCTTTAGCGGCGGAATTCTGCCGTTTATGGTCTTCGCGCTGATCTTTGGGATTGCCTTAGCGTCGATTGAGCCGGAGAAGGCTCTTCCCGTCAAGGCATTTTTGGAAGGTCTTTTTGCCGTTTCGCTCAAGATCATCGACTACGCCATGGCGATTGCCCCTATCGGCGTCTTCTGTCTGGTCTTCGGAAGCGCAGCCAAGCTTGGCTATGAGCTCTTTGCAACCCTGGGAATCTACGTTATGGTGGTGCTTGTCGCGCTTGCGATTCACCAATTTGTCACCTACAGTTTGGTGATCAAATTCATCGCGCGAAGAAGTCCCTTGGAGTTCTTCAAACAAATGCGGACGGTCATGGCAACCGCTTTCGCCACGAGCTCAAGCAACGCCACTTTGCCTACCGCCCTTAAAGCCGCTGAAGAAGACCTTGGTCTTCCCCGACAAATTGGAAACTTTGTCTTGACGGTAGGCGCTACCGCCAACCAGAACGGCACCGCGCTTTTCGAAGGGATCACAATTGTTTTTCTGGCCCGCCTCTTTGGGGTGGATCTGACCGTGAGTCAACAATTCATGGTGATGGGCTTGGCGATTGTCGGCGGCATAGGTACCGCTGGGGTGCCAGCTGGCTCGTTGCCGATGGTGGCAGGAGTACTTTCTACGCTCAACGTTCCAGCGAGCGCCGTTGGCCTGATCGTAGGGATAGACCGCATCATGGACATGAGCAGAACCGTCCTCAACGTGACGGGAGACATGACCATCGCGACCTGCGTCGCATCCATGGAGGAACGGTCCGGCGGAATATCGGCGATTCCCGAATTTGCCGCAGAATAGATTTCGTCCATATTGCTAAGTGAAAAGGCGGGGAGAGAAGTCTCCCCGCCTTTCTATTGCCTCAGAGCATCTCATTATTATTCTCGTACACAAAGTTAAAAACCTATTGTAAAGTGAATATAGATGAGCGAAGCACGATGGAAGAACATCACTGCCGCTCTCGAATCGCAGATACTCGCCGGTGAGTTAAATCCAGGCGATCGCCTGCCATCCGAGGATGACATTGCTGTCACATACGGCGTCAGCCGTCCAACGGCGCACCGTGCGCTAAGGGAACTTCAGGCCAAGGGACTGGTTACGAGACAGCGCCGGTGGGGAACCGTTGTCGCTGAACGCTCTATTGTAAAGACAAAGCGCATAGGATTCATCGTCGATATTGTCGACGAGTCGTATGGATTTCCTCAACCAGGGCTACTCCGGGGTATTCAGGCCGGACTTTCCGACGAGTATTCTCTCGTCCTTTGCGATTCCCAGAACGATCCTTTGCGCGAGGCCGAACTTCTCTGGAAGATGAGTGAGGAAACCGACGGCATCGTTTTGCTCCCCACAAGCGCCCGTGAAAACACGCCGTTGTTGAACCGCATCATCGCACGGGGCTTTCCTCTGGTGATGTTGGACCGCGTACCTGAAGGCGTCAGCGCGCCAGTTGCCCTTTCTGACAACTACATCATCACGAGGCAAGCGATCAAGGCGATGATCGACCAAGGTCACGATCGCGTGGCGTTCTTGAGTTTTCACAAGCCTCACGTGTCAACCGTCCAGGAACGGTTCAAGGCTTATGAAGATGCGTTGATTGCGGACGGATTGCCCATCGCAGAAGATCGTATTCGGTTCTTGTCTGCCGATTTGGAACATTCCCCCGATCGAAGATTTGGACTGGCCGTTCAAGACGCGGTTAGGAGCATGTTGGTCTATGGAGACCATCCGGCAACCGCTATCTTCTGCGTCCAGGATATGTTCGTCCCCATCGTTCTGGACGTATGCGACAAGGTCGGAAAATCCGTGCCGGAAGACATCGCGATCGCAACGTTTAACGATGGACCGCCGATGATTCTTCGAAAGCCCTGGGCGATCCATCGAATTACGCCCCGAGTCTTTGAAATTGGGCGCACCGCCGGAGATGTTCTCCGCCGCGCCATGAGTGGGGAAGGCAATAAGCCTGAAATCCACCAAGTACACGCCGATTTATGTCCGGCCGAAGGCGAGATTATCGCTAACGGTCGGCTTTCCGCTTCATCACAGTAAAAGGTCACAGCCAATGGAGGTTAAAGCCATGTATTCATTTCGCCGAAGGGGATTTACCCTGATAGAATTACTCGTCGTCATCGCCATCATCGCGATCCTCGCCGCAATCCTGTTTCCGGTCTTTGCTCAGGCTAAGCAAGCTGCCAAGAAGACAGCCGATCTGAGCAATATGAAGCAAATCGGGCTGGGTTTTATGATGTATGCGGCCGACTACGACGATACAGCTCCGTTCAATCGAGTGGTTTCGGATCCCTCGTATTGGTGGACGGCAAATATGTTGAACTGGAAGGACTTGACTTATCCGTACATTAAGAACGGAGGAAGTCGAGCCAACAGTGTGGGGACAGCATTCCAGACGGCCGCGCCAGGCGGAATATTTGAATCGCCAATTTCGAAGAATGCCTGGTCAAAGGCGCCGGTATGGTGGTCTTTAGCCGGAGCGGGAGACGACACTACGCGATGGCCACGCTCTTACGCAGTAAACATGAGCGCCGGATACAACGAACTCGGCGGGCGGTTCTGGCCCAACGTGGGCGACTCCGGGGGTGGCGGATCCATGACCCTGTTCGATAATCCGTCCGGCACCATCATGGTGGCCCCATCGAAACTACCATTCCCTGACATTGACATTTACGTTGGCCTGACCTATCAATGCACCGATCAAGGTCAACCCTGGGGAGGAACAGGTATCGGCTGTTCGATGACGGATGGTCGAGGCGGTGGAAACTTCACTTTCTTCGACGGTCATGCGAAGACGTATAAGTTGCGTCAGACGATTGCTAGCGACCTTTGGGGCATCAACAAATACATTGGCGCCGCCCAAGTCCAGCAGATTCAGACTGACTCTAGCACGATTGCGGAATACAAGTAACAGGGATTGCAGGTGAAAAGAATGAGAACGACCCATTTCTCAGTCCTTTTCATCGTCTTCCTAACGGTAGTTGGATGTGGCTCGAAGCAACAGGCCACATCCGGCCCGGTCCAAGGAACGATGAACACGGAGGGACTCACCGTCGATCAGCAGATCGAGCAAGTTCGGAATAGCAAAGAGATTCCGGAGCAATACAAGGAGACTTACATCAATTCATTAAAGGCGAAGGCAGGGCAGCGGCAATAGTGCTGAGCCAGAACCTTGCTTTAATGGCCACTCTTGCCATGGCGGCTCTCGTCCCTCCGGGAGGCGCCGATGCAAGGCTTCAGCTTCGCCTGAAACCGTCTGCATCGTTCGGGTACTCCGTGGTGACGGAGCAAAAAACGCTTTCGGGGGATGGGAAGAAAGTCAGTGAATCAACTCGATTAGAAATGCCCTACCGACTCAAAGTGGTGAACGTGACTCGTACTTCATCCGAACTCGAGATCACCCAGGGCCCTATGATCGTTCGGGGCCGTTCGGTAGGCAGAGCGCGAGTAACGACCTCCAAAATTGACATTGGTGGCTTTAGCGGTAGCCAAGCGCCGATAAATTTCTTCGTCTGCTATCCCAAAGTTGGGGTGGTCAAGGGAACCACTTGGAAGGCACCGTTCTTTGGAGGCGCTCCGTTACCGGCAGGACTGACGGCGGTCTACACATTCCGTTCAGTTTCATCCGACGGCAAATTTGCCATTGTCGACTTGAAGTCTTCCGCAGTCGGCGCAAGTAAAGTTACGGGGGTGGGCAAGCTGTTCATTCGGATGAGCAATGGCGTCTTGAGCCACGGCAACGCTAAGTTCGACATCGCTTTCATCCGTCCCGATCCCAAAGATCGGACGAAGATGAGCGTCAACTCGCGCGTCTCGTTAAGTTACAGGATTTCGGAAATCCATTAAGGGAGCAATAGGAGCGGGATGTTTTTTGCGGCGGCAATCATGATGATGGGACAGATTCAAAGTGCAGACGTGCTCAAGCAGCAGGGCTTCGAAGTCATCGAGCAAATTCGGAAGGAATATTATCTCCCGAAGACCAAGCTCTATTGCGAAGACATCGATGCAAAAGGAAAGCAAAATCACCCGGCCTTCAATTGGGGAGTCGGGGTTATGCTCTCTGCGTTGAACTCTGCCGCTAAACTCGACGACAAGTTCAAACCCTGGCTCAAAGAATATGCAGAAGCCACCCGCGTCTATTGGAACGACAAGGGACCTGTCCCTGGGTATGACGTTCTTCCGGCTCCCAAACCCGTGGACCGCTATTACGACGACAACGCCTGGATGGTGATGTCGTTGGTTGAGACCTACGAAGTTCTGGGCGACTCAAAATATCTCGATTGGGCAGAACAAGCCCTGACCTACGTTTTGAGCGGATGGGACAACAAGTTAGGGGGCGGAATCTATTGGCGCGAGAGCGATAAGGCTTCAAAAAACACCTGTTCTAACGCGCCGAGTGCGGCAGCTTGCTTGGCCGTTGCCAAATACCGACGGAAGCCTGATCTCGTCAAAAGGGCACGAGACATCATGGCTTGGACAGATCAGAATTTGCGGGATCCATCCGATGGACTGTATTGGGACGCGATTAATCTAGATCGGAAAATCGGCAAAATGAAGTGGACCTACAACACGGGTTTGCCAATTCGAGTTTGGACGATCCTCGGTCAGAATGCGAAGATCAATTCCGAGCATCTGGAACAAACAATTGAATCTGCCATGAAGAAGTGGTTCGATCCTGAAACAGGCGCGGCGAAGGATGAAGGGAAGTTCGCGCATCTTCTCTTTGAGGGTCTCGAAACGGCTTGGCCACGAAACCGCGACGCCGAGCAGAAGATTTTTGCTGCGTTGAACTTTCTCCACCAAAATGTGAGGAACGCCGACGGCCGTTACGGTAGCCGATGGGATCGGCAAACCCAGTCCAACGAAAAGAACTTCATGCTCATCAACCAGGCCAGCGTGGCTAGGGCGTACTTGAAAGCGGCACTGGCTTTTGGCGGGAACCCTGAGTAAAGCCGTCCCTTCGACATGCCCAAGAGGGTATAACTAATTGTCAGGCTGACCAGCTCCAATGGCGCAGCAAGGTATGCCGAGACCTCCTTTTAGTATTTCTTCAAGAGGTAAAGCGTGGCTAAACAAGCCGTCAAGAATCCCACAGAGACTCCAGCTCAATTAGAGCAGTACTACCGCGACATGCTTTTCATTCGGCACTTCGAAGAGAAGTGCAATTTGGCATACCGCCAGGGCAAGGTTGGAGGCTACATGCACACGTATATCGGCATGGAAGCCCTAGCTGTAGGCTGGTTGGAGTCCATAAAGAAAGGCTACGACTACGTGATTACGGCCTACCGTGACCACGCCCACGCCCTCCTTCTCGGTACCGATCCTACCGCGATCA
>MKRX01000016.1:56636-67350 GCA_001898035.1 Armatimonadetes bacterium 55-13 | reverse complement strand
GCCGGCGGAAAGGGTGGTTCAATGCACATCTTCGATCCTGAAAGAGGCTTTTATGGCGGATGGGGCATCGTTGGCGGGCATATCCCGCTCGGCGCTGGCCTCGCATTCGCATCCAAGTATCGTGGTGAAGATCGCGTAACTCTGAACTTCATGGGCGATGGCGCCGCGAATCAGGGGGTTGTATTCGAAACGCTGAATATGTCGGGGCTCTTTGACCTGCCCTGTATATTCATCGTTGAGAACAACGAATTCGCGATGGGAACCCGATTGGAGTACCACGCCGCCGATCCTGAGCTTTGGAAGCGCGGCGTGCCGTTTGGAATCAAGAGCGAACGCATCGACGGTATGGATGCCCTTCAAATGAAGAAGGATGCCCAGAGAATCGTCGATTGGGTTCGCGAGAATCAGCAGCCCTATTGGGTTGAAGTCATGACCTATCGCTACGCTGGCCACGGCGCTGCCGACCAAGACCGACAACTCTACCGCACCAAGGAAGAGGAGCAGAAGGCTTGGGAGCGAGATCCCATCAAGAGATTGGAAGCAGTTTTGATCGAGCGCAACATTCTGAATCAGGAGCGACTCGAAGCCATTGAAGCAGAAATCATCGCCCAGGTAGACAATATCTACGATGAAGCCGATGCCGCACCGTTCCCGGATCCGGAAGAGGTCTATGACAACATCTACACCGACATGACGCCGGAGAAGGGGCACTAATCACGATGGCAACACTCGAAATGACCTACCGCGAAGCGCTCCAAAAGAGCATGTTCGAGGAGATGGACAAGAACGCCGACGTCTTCCTGATGGGTGAAGACATCGGTCGCTACGAAGGCACGTTTAAGGTCACCAAGGGCTTCTTCCCGAAGTACGGCACACGACGAGTCGTCGATACGCCGATCACGGAAGCAGGCTTTACGGGAATCGCCACCGGCGCTGCCATGGCTGGACTTCGTCCGATCGTAGAGTTCATGACCATGAGCTTCTCGATCTTGGCGCTGGACCAGATCATTAACCACACCGCGAAGATCCACTACATGAGTAACGGCGTGGTGAAGTGCCCGATCGTTCTTCGTGGCCCCGGCGGTGCGGCAAAGCAGCTCTCTGCCCAGCATTCGCACTCCATGGACGGTTGGTTCGCCCACGTTCCTGGTTTGAAGGTTGTCTGCCCGGCAACGGTTGCCGATGTTTACGGAATGCTGAAGACCGCCATCGCGGACGATAATCCCGTCGTGTTCTACGAGCACCCGAGACTCTACGCGATGAAGGGGGAACTTCCGGATGATCCCAACTTCACCGTTCCTTTCGGCAAGGCTCAGATCTTGCGAGAAGGCAAGGACATCAGCTTGGTGGGCTATTCGCTCATGACGCAGATCAACCTCCAAGCAGCTGAATTGCTGGCTCAGGATGGAATTGACGCCGAGGTCGTGGACGTTCGCTCACTGCTTCCTCTCGACACGGAAACGATCTACGCATCGGTTCGCAAGACGCACCGAGCGGTCGTAGTTTATGAAGACTGGAAGAGCGGTGGCTTCGGATCGGAAATTCACGCTCGAATCAGTGAAGACTGCTTCGATGATCTGGATGCTCCCGTGGGACGCGTCGGCGGACTCAATGTCCCCATGCCCTACGCGCGAAACCTCGAACTTCTCGCGGTCACCAACGAGAACGATGTGGTGGCGGCAGTCAAGAAGCTGTTGTAAAGAATCAAGAGCGAAGCGGGGGAGTCTTTTCGACTCCCCCGCTTTTTTAGTATCCGTTCACCATCATTGAATAATGACCGAACACCGACATTTTCCAATCTGCTGTCTCGACCTTAGTTTTGTCAACGGGAATGCTAAGCACAAATGGCAGACGTTTTTGGACATGCCTGACCTTTGCAATTACTTCTAGGTGGATAGCGCGTTCGGCACCTTCATCCATCCGTGCCATTCTTAGATCGTCCCGAGTTTGAGTCTTTTCATTCACTTCCGAGCCAGAGAGGTTTTCAAAGGGAACGAGCGTGCATTCCACGTGAGTATCAGATTTGCCCTTCATTCCGGGCTCATATTCCAATCGAAGGCGATAGTAGAGTGTCTTTCCAGAATAGGAGGTGTGAGTATCGGAGCCGGATTTCAGCGGACTGAGGACAACACGGACTCCGGGGGCCACTTCTTTGGAAATTTCATTGGCAATGTCCAAGTAGTAATAGGAAGTCGAACCACTGCGCCTGGACTTGTCCTCAACGATGTGAGCAGTGCCAAAGTCTAAAAGTTTGGTTTCGTCCTTGGTTCCACGAAACTCTCCGGCAAGCGTGACATCCTTATAGGAAGAAGCAAAGGGAACCGTTTGAAGTTCTCCCAAAGTTCCCGGCCCTTTGATATCCAATGAACAGACATATTCTTTCGCATTGAAAGGAGTTCCGTTTCGCTGGATGGACGTTAAACGCAACTGCCAGGCTAAGTGGGTGTCTATAGTGCTCCACCGTAATCGATATCCTAATCCCTCCACTTGAACGGCTGCATCTTTTGCCTTCACCGGAAATGCTCTAGCTTCCAAACCGAATGGGTGATTGTCTAGCGGTTGTGCTTTCGTATACGTATTTGAAGGCAGTCGATTGATCCTCATTCGCGAGTCCTCATGCCCACTTACCATTAACTGGACATCAATCGAGGTCGCAGAATCCGGGATTTCGAAGGGAACCTCAATATAGGCCTGATTGGACTTCCTACCGATTTGAAGTGGCTTGAGGGCCCGGGAGCCATCAGGCAAAATGAACACTGCATAGGCAGTGGGGAGCTTTTCGGCCGTATAACTGCACAATCCAGTCATGCTGCTCTTTGACTCCACTAAAATCCATGCCTTGGTGCCTAAAGATGAACTGAAAGAGTCAGCCGAAAACCCACGGAATCCGTCCTTTGCTGGATTGGTGGTCCGAAGTGAGATTGGCAGAATCTCACCAGGTCGCAATAATTCCCATCCTTCCTGAGAATGACGGACTCGTTCCGAGATATCGCGAACCCAGTTGGGCTTGGCGCCTATCAGGACAAATCCTAATGCCGTCAAGGTCAGAATACCGATGCCCACCCACTTGCGAGTTGTGGCTTTATCTCCTTCCATGTAGTGAGTTTAGTCCATAGATTGCGTGTAGACAGCCTTAATAACCTCATCTGGAGTCGTCCAGCCCTGAAAAATCTTATTCTTGCCGTCCTCTAGCATGGTTCGGTACCCTTGTCGTTTAGCAATTTCGCTAAGAACCGCATAATCCGCGGTCTTTGCAATTGCGGCCCTTAGGTCTGGCGTGCCGGTGATCAGTTCAAAAACTCCGATTCGTCCCTTGTAGCCTGAACCTTTGCACTCTGCACAGCCCCGGCCCTTGCTGAATTTTCCTTCTGCTAATTCTCCTTCCGTAAACCGAAGCATTTCGATTTCGTCGGGAGTCGGTCGGTAGGCCTCGCGGCATTTTCCGCAATTGAGGCGGACAAGACGCTGGGCCAGAATTGCGACAGTTACACCCGCCACAAGATAGGATTCCGCGCCCATATCAAGCATTCGTCCGAACGTTTCGATGGAGTTGTTGGTGTGAAGAGTTGAAAGAACCAAGTGGCCGGTGAGGCCCGCCTGAATGCCGATGGCCAGCGATTCAGGGTCACGCATTTCGCCGACCATCATCACGTCGGGGTCTTGGCGAAGGAAGGTGCGCATGACCTTCGGGAAGCCCATCTTCTCGGTTACTTGGACCTGAGCGATGTTGGATTCGTATTCATATTCGATCGGGTCTTCGACGGTGACGATATTTCGCTTCTTCGCGTCTAGCTGGTGAAGGGAAGCATAGAGGGTAGACGTCTTACCTGAACCGGTCGGACCTGTTACAAGGATCAAGCCATAGGGAACCTGGATTGCTCGCGACCACTTTTGGAGAACGTCTTCAGGCATGCCCAGCTTGGGCAGTTCCACTTTCATGGCGTTCGGGTCAAGAAGACGCATTACAAATTTTTCGCCGTTTAGACAGGGGATGCAGGAAGCACGGGCGCTCAGACGTCGGCCGTTGTATTCCATATCAATTCGGCCGTCTTGTGGCTCTCGGTTTTCGTCGATACGCATGCCTGACGCCAGCTTCAAACGAGCCAACACGTTGTTAGCCTGTTCGGTAGGAAGCTGCCCGGCATCTTGCAAGACGCCGTCTTGGCGGTAGCGAATCTTGAGTTGGTCCCGCTCCGGCTGAAGGTGAATGTCTGAAGTGCCGGTGTCCAGCGCGTTCATGAAGATCGAGTCAACAATGCCCACCGCGATGGACATATCGTTTTCTCCGCCCATATCGCGGATATTCGTGCCTTCACGGAGAACGAGGCGGAAGCGCTTGGCGGCACCCCAATTAGTCTGAGATATATCGGTCATCGACATCGTTTCTGAATCCTATCGAGGCTGGTTAGACTGTGTTCTTCTTTTCTACTGGCGGACTGCCATACTCAAATTTGTGCTCCGCAGATTACCGCTTCCAAACCCCTGGTTGTCTGCGACTGCCCTCATGTGGGGCTTCAACTTTGTAGCACTGAAATTACTGTACTTGCAGTTCAAGAGCCCCGCAGCCCTTGCAATAGTTCGATTTGTTCCGATGTATCTCCTCCTTGTCGCCATTTGTCGTTGGCGGGGGGAGTCTTTGAAGTATTCGAAAGAAACGCTTCCCGTTCTTTGGCAAGGGTTCGTAGCCATGGGCGTATATATGCTCTTGTTTCTGGAAGGGATGGCTAGAACTTCCGCTGCCGAGGGGGCCATTATTCTGGCAACGGCTCCGGTTTTTTCCGCCATCTTTTCGGTTATTGCGAAGCAGGAGCCATTTACTCCCGGAGCAATTTTGGGGGCGTTAATCGCCTTTGCTGGAGCTGCCGTCGTGATCTTCTCGGGCGCTCATGACGGTCAAAGCTCGCTAAAGGGCAATTTACTTCTCCTCGGCTCCGCAATCACATGGGCTTATGGAGCCATCCTCTCCAAACCGCTGGTCAACAAGTATTCACCGATTCAGTCGCTTACCCTTTCGATGCCGGCGGGGTTGCTTCTTCTCGTGCCCTATGGAGGTCTTGACCTGATCAAGGTTCCTTGGTCTTCGTTAAGCACTCAAACATGGCTGATGCTCCTTCACGTCACGGTCGGAGCAGGCATTATTGGGTTTGTCGGTTTTTACGAAGGGGTCAAGAAGATTGGTCCAGCGCCAGCAATGCTTTACCAATACTTCGTGCCGGTAATTGCTGCTACGAGCGCTTATTTTGTGCTGCATCAAGCCCTGAACGTGCATCTCTCGCTAGGCTTAGTGATTGTGATTTTTGGAGTGGCACTCGCCTCAAGGGCGCGGTACATGGCGGCTCAGCGGCTTAAGCTGGCGACAAGTTAAAGTAAACTCAATTCAATGATTGCCACCGTTGTCGCGTCCTTGATATTGTTCGGACAGGGCGTTCCATCGGCTGGGCAGTTTGAGAT
Source organism: Armatimonadetes bacterium 55-13 (assembly GCA_001898035.1). Classification (GTDB taxonomy): domain Bacteria; phylum Armatimonadota; class Fimbriimonadia; order Fimbriimonadales; family Fimbriimonadaceae; genus 55-13. The sequence goes on along the minus strand of MKRX01000016.1, from coordinate 61,899 downwards.
TGCTGAGCGCGTGAAAGACTTTGATCGCGTCTGGCTCCGAACCACCGACAAAAGCCGCAAATTAGCGGCATTACCATTTCTCACGACGGCTACGGCGTTCTATCGTGACAAGCAATTTTCAGAGGCTTGTCGAGAATTGGATAGCGCCACTGCCGCACTTAACGGAAAACAAAGTGGTTCCGAGGACGCCATTTCGCTTCGATTTGACCCTCCATTCGTAGAACCCAGGACTTCCGCTAAGCTAAGAGTCACTTGGGCGTACACTCCAAAGACCAACCGAACGGTACGCGTTTCGGTGGGTTCAAAGACTGTGATCGCCACCCCGGGACGCTCCCTTGTGATTGAAGTCCGGCCAGAAGGTCTTAATCCCGACATTCTCCAGAATCCAGAAGTTGGGTACCTCATGCCGGTCCTGGTCGGCGCTGAAGAGCGGAGTGTATTTCTGTCAATCATTAAGAAGCCGATCGCGAGGTTAGCTTCGCTCAAGACGAGTAAGAATCCGGAAGCTGACACCTTGGCGGGATTCTTAGCCGCGGTTTTCAACGACCCTGATAGCCTTCAAGAAGAAGTGCCACTCATTCAATACCTTTTCACCGCAGAGCTATTGGACGAAGGAAGGCTCCGCCTTGATAGAGCAGATTCGCTCCCCTTCTTGGAATTCAATAACTCCATTTTCCGGGTCGCCTTTCCCCGGGGAAGTAAAGGTCCGCTCGATGTCGTGATTGGACTCCCCGGACCACTGGGCACCGAAAACACCTACTTTGAAGCCTATGGCCACGGCATGGCCGCGACAGAGGCGATTAAGCGCGATTGGGCCTTCATCGGAGTGAGAAACGACCCGAACGCGATTCAAAATGCCCTTGAGTGGCTTAGAACAAGGAGAAAGCAACCGATCCGAAGAGTCTTCTTGTTGGGCCATGAAGATGGGGCAGACTTAGCCCTAGCGACGGCGAAAGGGAAGACGAAGTTCGAGGCGATCGCAGCATTGGATCCCACTCTCACCACACTCTCGGACCCACCCAACATTCCGATCTACTTTGCGTTTGGACGGCAGACGATTTCAGAACAAGGAGCAAGATCTATGGAAGGGGAGCTCAATGGCAACAAAAACTACGAAGTCGTTGAGATGGATTCTTCCAGTGGACTAGCTCTCGTTCCAGAAGCTCTCTCAGGGGTTTACCGATTCTTCGATGCCCGGGCCAAGTAGGCCGGAGCGGTAAACTATTCATTCAGATTTAGGAGGTAAGGATTGACCGACCAAGAGTCTCAGACTCCGGCCCAAGAACCCGTTGAACCCGAAGCGGAAACCGGTGCGGCCAACGAAGTAGATAACGATTTGACCCAGCTGTACGATCAAGTTCAATCTGCCATCGATGAACGCGATCAATTGAAAGATCAACTGCTGCGGACCATGGCTGACTTTCAGAACTTCCGGAAGCGAGTTCTGGACGAAAAGAAACAGCTCGAAGAACGGGCAATTGAGCGATTTGTGGTTTCACTCTTGCCTGTCTTAGACAACTTCGAGCGAGGAATGGCTTCCGTGGAAGCTGGCGCCGATCCCGCGTCGGTGATTGAAGGTGTGCGCGCAATCGAGCGACAGTTCCGGTCGGTGCTGGACACCCAAAAAGTCGTTCGCATCAAATCCGTGGGTGAGCCGTTCGATCCCGATCAGCATGAGGCCCTGGCGACCGTTTCGTCTGAAGAGCATCCGGAAGATACGGTGGTTGATGAAATTGAAGCTGGGTACAAAATCGGTGAGCGAGTCATCCGTCCAGCGCGTGTGAGGGTCACTAAAAGACCGTGAGTCGCAAATACTTCGGCACCGATGGCATTCGTGGCGTTGCCAACTCAAAGTTAACGCCTGAGTTGGCCTTCCGTTTAGGACAGGGAGCGGGGCGTTTTCTGGTCCAGGAAGGTCATGTCAAGAAAGTGGTCATCGGTCGAGATACGAGGAGAAGCGGCCCCATGCTTGGCGCGGCTCTCGCGTCCGGTTTTTGCTCGGTGGGAGTTGAAGTAGCGACCTTAGGAGTAGCTCCCACGCCAACCGTTTCCTATGTGGCGCGAACGGGGAACTATGGATTGGGAGCTATTATCTCCGCAAGTCATAACCCTGCCCCGGATAACGGCATTAAGCTGGTGGGGCATGATGGCAGGAAGCTTCCGGACGAAGTTGAACTACAGATAGAGTGCCTGATGGACGTTGAAGGCGATAGCCGTCCAATTGGGGGAGAAGTTGGCTATCTAACATCGCTCGTAGATGGTGCTGAAGGGTATCTCCAATTTCTGGAAACCATTGTTCCAGAAAGGTTAGATGGGATGAAAGTCGCCGTCGATGCAGCTCACGGCGCCGCATATACATTAGCGCCCGCGATACTGGCTCGGCTGGGAGCTGTGGTAAGTGTCACCGGCGTCACTCCCGATGGCATGAACATCAATGCCGATGGAGGCGCAACCAAGCCAGAGACCGTTCAAGAGTTCACCGTCTCCACCCAGTCGGAGATTGGAGTTGCCTTCGATGGCGATGCCGATCGCGCGGTATTCAGCGATGAAAAGGGCAGGCTCATTAATGGCGATCGAACCATCGGCATGTGGGCCGTGCATCACCGAGTGAATCCGGCTGTCGTTGTCGGAACCATCATGAGCAATGGCGGCTTTGAGGCCTATCTCACCGGCAAGGGGATCGCTTTAGAACGCACGCCAGTCGGCGACAAGTACGTCGCGCAGAAGATCGCCGAAAAGGAGGCGCTTATCGGCGGTGAACAGAGTGGTCACATCATCTTCCCTCATCGCCAACCTACCGGCGATGGATTGGTAACCATGCTAGAGTTGCTTCGCGTGCTCAAGCAGTCGAATAAGCCAGCCAGCGAGTTCTTCGACGAATATGAGCCATGGCCGCAGATTTTGATCAACGTCGAAGTCGCAGATCGGACAACGTGGAATCAGGGAAACAAAGTGAAGGATGCGCTTGCTCTAGCCGAAGAACAACTTGCGGGTAAGGGACGAATCAATGTCCGGGCAAGCGGCACTCAGCCGATGATTCGACTCATGGTTGAAGCCAATAACTATGAGTTACGGGATTCAGTTGCGGAGTCGGTCTTGGCCGCACTTCAGGATGAGGCGGCCGCGCAAGTCTATTCGAGGGTGGATTTAACCCATGCTCTTGGCGATTGACGCAGGAAATACGCAAACGGTTTACGGACTATGGGACGGTTCGACCTGGTTGGCAACCTGGCGGCGCAACACCGATGGAGCTGAAACGGAAGATGAACTTGGAGTGTGGTTAAAGGGGCTCTTCGAGCTCAGCGGGCTCCCGTTCAAAGTTGACTTTGTGGTAGCCGCCACCGTCGTGCCAGCCATCCAAACCAGTGTTTCTCGCCTTTGCCAAAAATGGCTTAGCGCACCGTTTGTGTTCCTTGAGAATGGCGACCAAGTGGGATTAGCCGTCGATTATGAACCTAAGAACGCGGTCGGTCCAGATCGACTGGCAAATGCGCTAGGGGCTCTCAAAATCAACAAGCCTCCCATTATTGTCGTCGACTTCGGCACCGCAACCACGTTTGACGTTGTCGATCGAAACGGAACCTACGCTGGAGGGGCCATTTTGCCTGGGATCGAAGTCGCAAGCGCGGCGCTAGTGGGCAGAACCTCACGACTTCCTCGATTCGAACTGAAAGCTCCAGATCGCGCAGTGGGGAAGACTACGGTTGAGTCGCTTCAATCGGGAATGATGCTAGGCTATGCCGGCGCTATTGACCGCCTTGCCGGGCTCATCGACGCTGAGCTGGGGGGAGGAAGCGAAATTATCGCCACGGGCGGCTTAGGGGCTGTGTTCGTCGATCTGTGCGATCGTATTGCCCGATATGACCGAACTCTTACTCTGGACGGCCTCGTGGAAGCCGCCCAGAGAATTCGGGGTTAGAACCTCGCGTCAGCGGCGAGATTCGTGAGCACCGGCAACGTTGGCGTCTGCTGGCTGGAGCCCCCCGTAGTTCCGGTGTCTCCTCGGCGCATCTTATAGAAGACCTGCCAGCCAAATTCAAGAATCGGCAACTGGTTAGATCGCTGTTCGGCCATAACCAGGACCATGGCGTTGGTGAAGAGACCGACGGTCTTGCCGTTGCGAACAAACGACTGAGCAGTTGCTCCGGGCATTGTAGACTGAATTTGGGCCAATCCGCCAACGAGAGGAACTTCTTGTCCAAAGTAGCGGCCGCCTACAACAGGGCGGCTTGCTTGGAAGAATGAAAAGACCTTGGCGCCTTTGCTCAAGAAGAGTCGGAAGACATCTCCCTTAGCCGCCATGGTCCCCGTGTTGCTCAGGCTCTCGCTATCGATGCCCGCAAGGTAGTCCTTTCCACCGACGTTAACGCCGACGCCGCTGAAGTAGATGAACACCGTTGAGTTCTCATCGACTCGATCCGCCAACGCCTGAGCGCTTTTTATAATTTGCTCCGCCGTTGCGTTCAGAACCAAATCCACGTTCTGCTCGGGATAACCGGCATTCGTGATCAAGGCTTCTCGCATCTGCTGAGCGTCATCCGCGGCAAATGCAAGCTTGAGGTCGGCGATCTTGGAATCGCCGTTGCCTATGATGAGCGCGTACTTAGTTGCGATGGGAGCCACTGGTCCGACCAACGGATTCAGGCCACCGGATCCAACCGTCCCTGAATTGGTAGGCTGCGTGGTCGTGCCTCCGTCCTTAGCGGGCTCTGTCTTGGGGATTGTTTTGACCGCGCCTTGCCCGGTGTCGGCAGGTCCGCCCAAAGAAGCGATAAGCGCGATTTCTTCTGGCGATACGATTTCGGTATCCACCTTGAAAGTCGTCTTGCCACTCATCCCCGCGAATTTGCCTTCAAGCTCTTGCCGCTTGGCGGTCTCGCCCAGCGTGGTGTAAATGGCATTGAGGAAGTAAAACGTCTCGCGGCTGGTCTGTCCCTTATTCAGAAGGACTTCGAGTTCGCTAGCGGACTGCTTCAGAGTGGTCGCCCGTTCTTCGCCAGTCTGCCCCATTCCAAGTCGGTATCCCGAGTAAGCGGCCAGAAAATTAGGAGAGTACGGCGCGCCGTTTCTCCAGCGTCTTGGCTCCGTTACCGGCCCCGGAAGCGTGGTTGCCTTGTCGGTGTCTTCGGGACGATACGCGACCGCCTGTTGAAAAGCTGCGCGAGCCGCTGCCCAATCGCCCTTCTTGCCCGCCTCTAATCCTTTCTCATACTCACCGCTCCACGATTGCGCTCCCGCAAGAGCAACACAAGCGGCAAACATG
>MKRX01000016.1:4914-56617 GCA_001898035.1 Armatimonadetes bacterium 55-13 | reverse complement strand
TATCGTAGCCGCCATTTTCGGGAGATACGAAATTGAAGTCGACACTAAATCGATTGTCGAGAGGGCGATAGCCGAACCCGAACCCAAAGCCGTTGCGATTTCCATAAAGATCGCCACCGCCGGGCACGATGTTGTAGCCGACGCGGAGGGGAACCCGGAAGCTACTGGTTTGATAGTTGTACTCCAAGCCGAGCCCAGCCGTTGTCTGCGCTTCACGGTCAAACACCTGACTGCTCTTTCCCGCAAAGAAGTGCTGAATCTGAGCGCCGTAGACAATGAAGTCTCGTCCTCCTCTGAGGCCATCCTGCCGATAAGCGGCACTCCCCAGCAATCGCGCAGGGATGCGATCATACAAGTCCTTTGTGTCTGAGTTGTTGTTCAGATCAATTTCGCTTCGGTAGCTCAATCCAAAGCTAACATTTGGATTGCTTTTTGGAACGAGCTGAATGCCAGCGATTAAGCCGATACCGTTGCCGGTCTCACTAAGGTTCGTGTCAAGCAGTGTGTTGTTCCCGCTATCGACCAGAAGCACCCTGTCCGCTATTTTCTGGCTCACATACTGCAGGCCAACGCCCCAGCTAAAATTCTGAGCGGCATTCGCCTTGCCGTATGACACAGTGAAGTAGTCACTGCGTGCCTCCAAGTGCTCGAAGTAACCATTCACCGGATTGCCACCGACGAGCACTCCGGCATTTCGCCTTGTATCGTCGATATATCCACCGATCGTGTAAGAAACTCCGATCGTGCCCCGTCGGCCGTTTTCGCTCAACGGTAAAGCGATTCCCACATGGGAGATCGCATTGTTTCCGCGTCGACCCGTGCTATCGACTCGCAAGTCACTAAACTCGTCGCTGGCGTTGGTTCGTGACTTTGGCAGATTTCGATATGCCAATCCCACGGCGCCTTGGGTCATGTAGCCCAGACCAGCCGGATTGTAATAGCCGGACAAGGTGTCAGAACCAGTACCGTAGAAGGCTCCCCCCGCGCCCATTGCTCGACCGCCCGCGTCGAGCGCATTGAGCAGGTCTGGGACCTGAGCGAAACAGGGCGCCGTCATCGTAGCGACTCCGGCAACCACAAAAGTTAGCTTCCGTGCTTTCATTGTTTGGTTCAAAACAAGACCTCGTGCATTAAGACGAATCATTGGCTTGGTTAGCATCAACGTGTAGATATTGTGACTTGTTGTTGAGTTGCAATATTGCCTGCCCGGTCAACAACGGTCACGTCGACGATAAATTTGCTTGGCAATCGAATCGAGTCTTTTCGAACCCGGCCGGTCCATCGGAAGGTACCCGAACCGGTGGATTGGAAGCTCACTCGGGGCACCCGATAAAGATAGCCACCGGCAGGGAACCGAATAATCACGTCAACTCCAGTGAAGTCGATCAATCCGTTATTGGGATCGGTAATGTCGATAATCACCGAGAAATCGGAGCGCGGGCGAATGTTTGAGTCCGTGCGGGGGTAAGTAATCGAAACCGTTGGGGCCAGTCGATCGATTCGCAAGGATACGGATTGCGTGGTTTCGTTGTCGGATTTGTCCTTGACGGAGATGCTGACGGTGTGAGTTCCGTCGGTCAAAAATCCAGTGACATTCCAATCGACTTGAAAAGAGCCAGAGCCGTCGACAGTGGTGCCCGTATTGTTGGGAATGTCATTCCCATCAATCTTCACGCGCCACTCTTTCAGGTTCGACTCGAGGACCTTGACGTTAATGGGAACGATAGGACCCTTTACCGCGGTGCCGCTAACGGGATTGAATTCCAGAATCTTTGGTTTTAGCACATCGACCGTGACGTTGCGTACGACGGGTGGTGCCGTAAATCCGGAATCGAAGGCTTCCACCGTCACTGTATAGGCGCCGCTCGGAGAGGATTCGTTAAAGCTCAAGGCGATAGACCCGTCGATTTTGTTATCGACATTTGGCGTGAATTTTTGCTCGATAACCGTTGAACCTCCAGGACCGGCGGCAGTCACTCGAACCGTCGTTTCTTCGGTGGCGTTCGTAATTAAGAACTTCACCTGATTGTTAAATCCTAGGAATCCACCTTCCGTAGGCGATGTAACGGTCAGCGTAAATGCCGCTTGGGCCGCTACCGCTACCAGCATGACGCTGATAGCCATTAAGAAACGCAACATTTTCATGATCCTCTCAACCTTTGCGATTCGGATTCGCAACCTATTGTCGCTGTTTTAGCACATACGCGTCAATAAACTCGGCTACACCATCGAGTTCATTGCTCGAAACCGTTACCTTTGCCGCCTGTTTTGCCCCAGAGTGTGCATTTTCGACGGCGGCCGATATCCCTGCCCACTCTAACATTTCCACATCGTTTAGATAGTCGCCGATAGCGGCGGTTTCCCCTTGCTCGATGCCGAGTTGAGCGGCAACCTGAGCTAAGGCATACCCTTTTGTCGCCTTTGTCGACATGAACTCGAGGTACTCCGCTTCCGATTCGGTTGCTCGGGTTTCCAGGCCCAATATCGATGCAAGCTTCTTGCGATGCTCCTGAATATGATGCGGATGATCGACGATCATCGCCTTTATGTAAGTCTGAGCATCCGCAGGGGAGTAGCTTTGCGGAATGATCGTTTCGACTCGTTTGCGATAAAGTTCTGCCCACGGCGTTTCGGAAAGAAAGTACATGGCATCTGAAGTGTAGAGGTTCAGATGGATGTCTTTTTCCGTGGCGTAAGCGATGAGGGCCTCAGAGACGGAGGAATGAAGGTGGAGAGAATAAAGCGGCTCCTCGGGTGCGAGATAGGCATAAGTTCCGTTGCCACAAACGATAGGTAACTCAATTCCAAGCGACTCGGCGAACGGAACCATGCTTGGGCGAATTCTTCCGCTTGCCAGCATAACGGTCACTCCGGCATCCTGAGCGCGACGAATCGCGTCTTGGTTTTTTGAAGAGATTTTGCGGTCTTTGTTCAGCAGAGTGCCGTCCAAATCAATCGCAAGAAGCTTGACTCTCATAGTAAATCTAGCGGTGGACAGGACGATTTTCCCTGTAAAGTTACCGGCGCGAGTTGCCAACCATTCCTTGTAACGCTTCGAAACAAGGGTTGATTATGTCCGCAGCACCTATCTTAAAGACCGATGAGCAACTTGTTGTCTTCCGATTGGACAACGAATCCTACGGAATCGACATTTTCCGGGTGAACGAAATCATCCGCCTCCGAGAGATTACTCCCATTCCGAGAACGGGTCACCACATTCGAGGACTTGTGAACCTCCGTGGCAAGACCATTCCGGTCGTCGATCTCCACGCCAGATTTTCTATCAATGTAGCCGAAGACACGGATTCAACTCGAATCATTGTTGTTGAGAGCGAGCAAGGCAACGTCGGAATCGTTGTCGACGAGGTGAAGGAAGTCATCACGCTCGAAAACGATCAGATTGAGCAGACCCCCGCGTTGGTCGCCAGCGTCAGTACCGACTTCGTACGTGGCGTCGCCAAACAAGATGGTCAACTGATCACTCTCCTCGACCTGGACAAAGCCCTCGCCTCCTAAACCTTAACGAACGAATCATGAGCGCCGAACTGGATATGACCCAATATCTCGACCTCTTCCTTCAGGAGGCGGACGAGCAACTTGAAATCCTCGAGCAGGAGACTCTCAAACTTGAGCAGGATCCCACTCAGGAGCGTCTGAGCATCATCTTCCGAGCTGCCCACACCTTAAAGGGAAGCAGTCGTGCGATGGGGTTCCTTAACTTCGCGAACCTCACCCACGAGATGGAGAATCTCTTGGATATGCTCCGGTCCGGCACCCTTGCCCTGACGACGGACATCGCGAACGCCCTTCTGTCGTGTCTTGACCGGCTGGCCGAGATCAAAGGCAACATCGCCGATGGACAAGGGGATACCGTCGATTGTTCATCCTTGATCTCGGAACTGCAAGTCCTCAGTAGCGGCTCCTCTTCAACGGTAGCTCAACCGACGACTGCTGAAAGCGGTCCCTCGCCTTTGAGTGAGGAACTGGTCATCGCTTTATCGGAGGCTCTGTCGGAAAAACCGATCTTCGAGGCTAGTTTCAAATTGGCAAAGGACTGCGTGATGAAGTTCGTCCGAGCGTTCATGGCCATTAGCATTGCCCAGGACGGCGGAGAGCTCCTAGCATCCGTTCCAAATACGGAGCAGCTAGAGGAAGAGGAATTTGACCAAGAATTCACGCTGTTCTTCCATCACGAGGACTCAGCAGATTTGCTCAAGACTAAGTTCTCAGGAATTGGCGAGATGGAGTCATTCAACGTGTCTCCATGGACCAAGCCAGACGGCCTGAGCCAATCCATGGCGCCAAAGCCAAGTACGCAGAAAACCGACGCATCGGAGGCTGCCGCGCCAGTTGCGAAATCCGTGCCAACAGCTGAAGGCACGGTTAAGAAAGGCGAAACCGGCCAAACCGTCCGCGTCGATGTCGCCCGCTTAGACGAACTGATGAATCTTGTCGGCGAATTGGTGATCGATCGAACACGGGTCTCACAGATCGGCACGATGTTAGCCTCCAAGTACGAATACGACGAGAACATCGAGGCGCTGGGCGAAACCGTCGGTCATATCACCCGAATTACCGCCGACCTTCAAGACCAAATCATGAAGGCGCGAATGCTCCCGATCGAAACGGTCTTCAATCGATTCCCGCGCATGGTGCGCGATCTGGCTCAGAAGATAGGCAAGGAAATTAAGCTTGACTTGGTGGGCGGCGAAACCGAGCTCGACCGAAGCGTCATCGAAGTCATTGGCGATCCACTCCTCCACATCCTCCGAAACAGTATCGATCACGGGATTGAATCTCCCGACGACCGAGAAAAGTTGGGCAAGCCGCGTTCTGGACGAGTTGTAGTGTCGGCGCGACACCAAGAGAATCACATCGTCATCGAAATCGAAGATGATGGTCGTGGCATCGATCATGAGCGAGTGAGACAAAAGGCCATTCAGAGCGGCCTGGTTACGAAGGAAGCTGCAGAACGGCTGACGGAGAAGGAATGTCTTCAGTTCATTTTTGCCAGCGGTCTTAGCACAGCGGCCGAAGTCAGCGAAGTCAGCGGGCGCGGTGTCGGCATGGATATCGTACGGTCGAACATCCAGAAGCTCGGCGGCATCATCGATTTGGAGACCACGCTGGGAGAGGGAACTCGATTTAGTTTGCGTCTTCCGTTGACGCTGGCCATCATCCGCGGACTCCTGGTAAAGGTAAGCGGAGTAGTTTATGTTATTCCCCTGGGGTCGGTCATCGAGACTCTGAACGTGACCAATAGCCAGATCCAGACTGTCCACAAACAGGAAGTCATCGTCATCCGTGGCATGACCACTCCGCTTGTAAGACTACGAAATATTTTCACGACAAGGAATTTCACTGCAGAAGCCGAAACGAATTCCCACTATGTAGTTATTGTGGGACTCGCAGAACAGCGTATCGGCCTAGTGGTCGATAGTCTGATCGGTGAGCAAGAGGTTGTTATTAAGTCGCTCAGCCGCTTCTGCGGAGATGTCGCCGGGATTTCTGGCGCTACGATCCTGGGTGATGGCAACGTCGCCCTTATCGTGGACGTTAATGGCGTCTTCGTATCTGACCGAAGGTGAGCATGACTACAAATCCGTTTGTGAAATCGAGCATCGAAAAATCTGTTCAAGACCTGCCTGCACTGCCCAATGTAGTGACGCGCATTCTCAAGGAAACGGAAGATCCCGAATCCTGCACACAGACGATCGAACGCATGATTGGAACGGAACCCGCACTGGCTTCAAAGGTCTTGCGGGTAGTCAACTCGGCCTACTACGGCCTCTCGGGACAGGTTACAAGCCTTGGACAAGCCATCGTCATTCTTGGCCTTCAGCAGATCAGAAACCTTGTCCTTAGCGTCAGCGCCTTTGGCACTCTGAAGGCAAAGACGCCCAATCAGATCGATACGATGGAGCAGTTCTGGCTCCACTCGTTCGGCACGGCGGCAGCAACTCAAATTATCAGCACGAAGAAGGGGCTGACTCTCGACGAATGCGAGTCTGCATGCGTGGGTGGCCTCTTGCACGATATTGGACGCCTGTTCCTCTTCGCCAACTTCGGCCAAACCTACACCCAGGTTATCCGGCATGCCGAGCAAAAGAAGCTGGAGATGGAAGTTGTCGAAAAACGATTGTTGGGTTTGACCCACAGCGAAGTCGGTCGCCAAATGGCGATTCATTGGAAACTCCCTAAGACGCTCGTACATCTCATTGGGGGGCACGAGGGCCCATTTAGCCCGGAAGTCGTAGACCCACTCTTGTTCACGCTTCACGTAGCCGACTGGCTCACTAAGGGCCTTTACTTTGGAACGGATGAAATTCCGACCAAGACGCCTCCGGCAGTTGTGATGGATTGGCTGAATTTCAGCCCCGAGCAACTTGATTGGCTCGAAACAGAAGTCGAAGCTAAGGTTGACGAGGCACGGCAGCTTTACGGCCTTATGGCAGCCTAAAAAATTCTTCTCACTTAGCCGATATTGAAGATGGAGCCGTGTCAACGGGCGGCTTGGTCATTGCATAGGGAAGATCAGCATGTCATCTGGAATCAGTTTTAGCGGACTCAGTAGCGGTATCGATACCGATAGCATCATTTCAAGCTTGATGCAGGTTGAGGCGATACCGATTCAGCGCCTCCAGCAGCGTCAAGCCGAAATCCAGCAAAAGCAGAACGTCTACTCTCAATTTCGGACCAAGCTTCAGGCCATTTCATCGGCAGCGGGAGCGCTCAACTCGGCTACGGCCTTCAATGCAACCAAGGCATCCTCCTCCGATACGGCAGTGGCGTCCATTACCGCGACGAACGATGCGATTGCGGGAACATATAACCTCAGCGTCTCGAAACTAGCTCAGGCTCAGAAAGTTGCCAGCGCGGCCCAGTCCGACACGACGACGCCTTTGAACAAGACCGGCAAGTTTGTCGTGAACGGAAAAGCTGTGGAGGTTACTGCCACGGATAGCCTCAAAACAATCGCCCAGAAGGTCAACAGCCTGGGGGTTGGGGTCACCGCCAGTATTATTGATGGTGGAACGGGCAATGCGTATCTAACCTTCTCCGCGAGTAAAACAGGCGCGACCAATAAGATCCAATTGGCCGACTTAAGCGGCGACTCCATTCTCGGCTCACTGGGGTTGCTGAGCGGCACAACCAGCGTTAGGGAATCCATTACAAACGGAGCACGGTCCCTCACGTATGCCAAGAACACGGATCCTCTTAGCACCGTCATTGGCGATTCAACCGCAGGAGCGGCGTCTTTTTCAATCAACGGCGTCAACGTCGATATTGACCTTTCAACCGATTCTCTTCAGACGGTAGCCAATAAAATCAACAGCGCGGGCGCCAATGCAACCGCGACCGTGCAAACGGTTGACGACAATGGAACCACCAAGTATCGACTTGAGATTGTCGGAAGCTCGGGAACGCCGACCTTTGCCGATACTTCTGGAAATGCTTTGTCGGCGCTCGGAATTGTCCAATCGGGATACAACAATCAGCTCGTAGCGGCCCAAGATGCCGAATATAAATTGGACGGGGTAAGCCTTACGAGTTCAACGAACTCCATTTCAACCGCAATTCCTGGAGTCACGCTCACTCTTCTTAAGGCAGATTCGACTACGCCATCAACCAGCACCCTGACGTTGACTCGGGATAACGACTCGGTCAAGTCGAAAATAACCGCCTTCAAAGATGCCTACAACGATGCCATCGATTTCGTAAGTCAATACAGCCAATTTGACAAGGACACTTACGCGTCTGGCCCCCTCTTTGGCGACCAGGTCGCTTCCCAATTGGAACAAGACATCACCTCAATGATGTTTTCAAACGTGCCTGGGTTAAGCGGCAGCTATACGAACCTCACCACGCTGGGATTCTCTCTAGATGACTCGGGCAAGCTTGCAATCGACGACTCAATTCTCAGCAACGCGATCGCATCCGCGCCCAACGATGTAGCGAACCTTTTTAAGACCAGCGGCGTTGGATCGACGAACGACATTCAATATGTCTCTAGCACTTCGAAGACGGCGGCAACTTCTTCGTCGGCGTATGAAGTGAACATCACGGCACTGGCAACCAAAGGATCGTATACGGGTGAAGCCGCCCAAACCCTCGCTAGCACCGCGGCCGAAACCCTCACCTTTTCAGGAACCATGGTGGGTTCCTCGCCCTACAAACTGACCTTAAATATCGGAAATTCTCTTGCCGATACCGTCGCCGCAATCAACAAAGACAGCAAGCTAAAAGACATCGTCGTCGCAAGTATCGACGGCAGCGGAAAATTGTTGCTTGAGAGCAAACGGTATGGCGTGGGAGGAAACTTCACCGTCACCAGTAACCTCGCCGCGGCCAGTGACAATAGCGGCCTCGGAATGACTTCCGCGGGAACTGCGGTTGCGGGAACGGATATTCAGGGCACCATCAATGGCGAAGAAGCTACGGGGAACGGCCAATTTCTAACGGGAAAGACAGGCAATGCCAAAACTGAGGGTTTGCAGATTATGTACACGGGCCTGACGACAGGCTCGGTAGGAACGATTGCCCTCAGGAAAGGCATGGGCGCCCAAACGAGCGACTTAATGGGCACGTTCTTGGACTCCTTGAACGGCATTCTTACTTCTACGGACAACGCCCTTAAAGATGAGTTTGACGACATCTCTGATCAGATTGACGACTTGAACACCCGTCTTCAGCAGAAGCAATTGGACCTTAAAGACAAGTTCGCACGTATGGAGCAGTCCATCAGCACGCTTCAGTCTCAGGGTCAACGACTCAGTGCACTCCAAACCCCTAGTGGCTAGGTCGTCTGCCGAGTTTGACGGTAACTCCGTCAAACTCGGGTCAATACTTCTTCGCGATTAAAGAGCCGCACAACCACGACCAGAAGGAGCGCGGCAATTAAGCCGCTGATCGTAACCGTAATCGCGGTCCCGATCCAATCTGGCTTACCTAGTAACGCATTGCGAATATTGTTCGCGGTATTGAGGACGGGCACAAAATTCACCCAACCCTGGTTTGCCGCGTCGGTCAATCCAATCAACTGGCTAAACGCCGCCGGTACCACCACCACAAAGCTGGCCAGACTGATATAGCTTTGCGCTTCGCGAGCATTTTTGGCGTATGTGCTGAAAGACAGCAAACAGGCGGCGAACATGGCCACGGTCGGCAATAGCACCAAGATCGTCACGATGGCCGCAGTCGGAGTGATACCTAATCCACCCTTTAAGAGGAAACTTGTTCCAGGCAACTTCAGGAGTGAGACCAGCATGAACCCAATGAGGGAAGAGACAGAACTGGCAAGACAGAGGGAGGCCAATGCAAAGAACTTCCCTAAGACAATCTGAGTTCTCGTCACGGGGCTGATCAAAAGAGTTTCCAGCGTTGCTTTCTCTTTTTCCCCGGCGACCAAATCGGTAGCCATTGAGAATCCACCATAGAACGCCCAAATGACGATTAAATAGGGAAGCATTGAGACGATGAATTCACCCGCTCCTTTCTCTCCAATTTGGACCTCCTTTTTAACCAGTTTGACGGGTTCGGCTGCCGTGGCTGGCAGTCCGCTGCTCGTAAGAGTCTGTTCAAGCGCTTTTTTGTTGGCCGTTTCGATGATCCCCGAAACCTGGCTCAAAACGATTTGAGCGCCTTGCGCCTTGGGATCGAAATAGGCATCGATGTCGAGTTGTCCGCCAGTTGTTTGCGCACCAAACGCTAGAAAGACCTTGGCATCACCTTTGCGAATGAGTTCCTCACCGGCCTGTTCATTTTCGACATAAACAACTTTAAACGCCTTTTCCAAAAGTTGAGTTAAGGGGTTTTCGGTCTTAAGAACGTGTATCGTCTGGTTTTGTGTTTTGCTCACGCTTCCGAGAATGGAACCGAAGCCGCACACGAACAGGATCATCATGAAGATGGGGCCAAAGAAAGCCATGCTGCGGGTTCGCTTATCTCGCAGCATTTCCCGGACTTCTTTCAAATAGACTTGCTTCACGTAATTCATGCCGTCACCTCGGCCTCTCGCTGGTACGAAGACTCAAATTCAACGAGTTTTAGAAATGCCTTCTCCAGCGTTACCTCCCTCGTCTGTTCTTTGAGTTGCTGCACGGTGCCCGATCCGCGAATCGTTCCTTCATGGATCACTGATATCTGATCGCAGAGTCTTTCCGCTTCACTCATGATGTGAGTGCTAAAGATAATCGTTTTGCCCATGTCCCGAGCTTCTTCAATAAACTCCATGACCGTCTGGCTCACAACCACATCCAGTCCTGCCGTAGGCTCATCGAAGAACAGAACGGGAGGATCATGAAGAATCGTCCTAGCGATATTGACTCTCTGTTTCTGACCAGTCGAGAGTTTGTCGCAGAGCCTGTCGCCAAATTCGTGGATTTGGAGTTTGTCCATCACGTAGGCAACTCGTTCTTTCAGTCTCTGCCCTTCGAGCCCAAAGAGTTGCCCGAAGTATTCGATCACTTCTTTGGCTTGAAGCCGACCATATAGCGCGGTCGAGGTGGACATGAACCCAATAGAAGCCCGAACCTTTTCAGGATGGTCTACCACGTCATATCCAGCTACCGTCGCTCGGCCCGCCGTCGGCTTAATCACCGTTGAAAGGATTCTTAGGGTCGTGGTCTTGCCAGCGCCGTTACACCCCAAGAGTCCAAATATCTTGCCCGGACTCGCTTCAAAGCTCACTCCGTCCACCGCTTTCACTCGATTTCCTTTGGCGTCGACGAAGTGCTTGGCAATATCTTGGGTTGAAACCATCGGCCCTACAGTTTAGCAGTGGTGATCATTTAATCAAGGTGAGACCACCCTAAGTCCCAAGCCACCCATAATGAAGGCTCAATGAAGCCAGTGCGAATTGCAATCATTGGAGCGGGAACGATGGGAAGAGCGGTTGCGCAAGGGATGATCGACAGCGGATTCCCAGCGAGTTCCCTGGTGATGACGGCAAAGTCTGAGGACACATGTGCATCCGCTTCGTCCGATCTGGGCGTGGAAGTTCTCAGAGAAAACCCGTTAGCTGTGCGGGACGCGGATATCGCTGTCGTCTGCGTGAAGCCGAAGGACGTCGCGAAAGTAGTCTCTGAGATCAGCGCTCCGCTGAAGGAAGAGGCACCTATCGTCTCAATCGCCGCCGGGATCACCAATTCGGTCCTCACCGAAGCGTGCCAAGCCCAGCACGCCGTCATTCGCGCCATGCCGAATACACCTTGCGCGATTCACAAAGGCATCACCGTCTTGTCCCCATCCGAAGGCGTCACCTCATCGCAATTAGAGTTGTCACTGCGGATCTTTGATTGCCTGGGCCGAACCTATGTGCTGGATGAGCAACACATGGATACCGTGACGGGCCTCTCCGCCTCTGGCCCGGCCTTCATCTTTGTGATGATTGAATCACTCGCCGATGGCGCCGTCGCTCGTGGACTTCCACGCCAGATCGCTATTGAAATGGCCGCGCAGATGGTTTTCGGCGCGGCAAGCATGGTCCTGGCGACTGGCCGTCATCCGGCCGCCCTGAAGGACGACGTTACAACTCCCGCCGGGTGCACCATCGCTGGCCTCCTCGCTCTGGAAGATGGACGCATTCGCTCCGTGATCAGCCGTGCAATCGAGATCGCAAGCCAACGAGCGAGTGAACTCGGCGAGCCAAAAGTCTAGGGTATTTCCGGCAGTGCGCCCTTGGCAAGCCACTGCGGGATTTTGGTCGCTTTCCAAATTCCCGACTTCACCAGTGGATCATTGTCGATCCATGACTGAATCGCTTCGTCATCCTTGCCTCGAAACAGCGCCACGGCCTGAAAATTCTTACCGTCTTTAGAACTCGCGAGAAAAGACAGACCGGCGGATTTGCCATCCTGCTTGGCGTGCGCCAAATGGAATTTCCAAGCCATTTTGTCTCCCCTGGATTCGCCTGTAAAAATCACCAAACGGTCTTCTTCAATCGCATTGGGATCGATTGATTTGGTTTCAATTCTGCCGTAGTCAACGGAGATAGCCGTTACCTCCAGGTTCATGATTTTGCCCTGGACATACGGATCGGGACCGAAGCACTTGGTCACTTCATCGGCGTCTTTTACAGTCAAAACGACGATTCCGCGCTTGAACTGCGTCGGGTCCTGAACAGGCCCGGCCGCAATCAATTTCTTCTCGCCGAAAAGCCGCTTAAAATTGCCAATGTGAGCAGACTGCATCTCCTCTAACGCCTTATCTGCGGCCGGACGAGGCCCTTCTCCCTTCACGAGAAATACCCACCACGCCGACTTAATCGGAGACTGCGCTACTGCAACGGCCGAAAGGACAACCATGATGATCACCACGCGAAGTTTCACATGGCCATTATATGAAACATGCTTTTCCCACGAAACCCCGTTTTCCCTATCGAAGGTTAGTGGTCTCAGAGAATTTTGCCCGTCAAACTCTGGTTGATAGAGAAGAAGCGATGAGGCTAGTAAGACAAGTATTGATATTGGTGTTCGCCATCTGCGGCATCCTAGGGCTGGCTCATCTCGATACCCTTCATTTCGTGCATCGACTCAACGAAGCCTCGGTCCGGTTGCTTCCGATTCCTGGCCATCGCCACGGCTGGATGAACGAACATTCCACCCAGGAATCTTCCGCCTTGAAGGCGCCATCAAGAAACAATCACCGCAGCTAACCTGCCTCGGATACTATTTAGCTTGATGCCGAAACATTTGCGTCTTTGGGTCGCAATCGCTCTTCTGCCCACCTACTGTTTTTCTCAGTCGAAGGCGGTGGAATCCCTCCAAGCGTTTGGAGTCGAATATGGAGTTGAGATATCGATTCAGCGGGAAGACTTTGACACCGAAGCGGCCGGATACCGAGTGATCGGTAAGGCGATTAACGAGGAAGGGCTGGAATCCTACGCCAAACTCTGGCTCTCCGAGTTCCGCCGGTATCCGATCGACGTATTTAAGAAGGCGAAGGTCAAGAAGGTGATCCTGTGTACCGGTTTACAGGTGAACGAGCAGATTCGCGCGGCCGTCCCTGCATTCGATCTGGACGCCATGTATTACGACACGGATCTCGGTGCTAAAAACCCGAGCTACCAAAGGAGCGTGGTTCATCACGAATTCTTTCATATGCTGGATTATCGCTCTGGACAAATGCGGAAAGATCCTGATTGGGCCAAGCTAAACCCGTCTGGCTTCAAGTATGGCGATGGCGGAAGTAAGATGCGCACAAGCGGAGTGGGGAATCTGACCAAGGAGATCCCGGGCTTCATCACCAGGTATGGCACATCTGCCATCGAGGAAGATAAGGCCGAGCTCTTTGCTCATCTGATGATCGATCCTGAGTTCATGGCCGAACGCGTCGCCGCCGATCCGTTCTTGTTGGCCAAATCCGAACTGCTTAGGAAGCGACTTGAAGCCTTGGGTTTGTCAGAGTTGCTCGAATCCAAGGCGACAATTCTCAATCGCTAATTTCGAGCCGGTTGACCATCGACGGTGTAGGCGCCGATGAGCAACATCATTTCGTCGGTCGTCTTTTCGCCGACGAAAACTGGCTTGGGTGGATTGCTTGGATTCCGAGGATTCTTGTCGCTGTTATCGTAGACGGACTCAATTTTCACTGTCGATCCGCCGGGAATCTTAATCGGACTTTTGAGTACGTAGTTCAATTGCCAATTGAAATCCCACTGGTCGACATGGATCAAGGGAACCGTCTTCCCATCTGGTCGTTCCACCCATGCTTTCATTGACTTCCCAAGTAAGTGCATGTGGGGCATCACCGACCAAAGAGTGATGTCACGAGGCACTTTGTAAGTGAAGAAGACCTTGTGATCCGCCTCGTTGGCCGGAACGGCCAAGAGAATGTTGAACATCCAAGCCAGGTGCATTTCTTGCTTTACCGGCTCCTTCGCGAGGTAGAGTCCCACCCTCGTTTGATCCGTTTCTTCTTTGCCTGACTTGTTGTAGTGGACCTGAAGAACGATGCTGGTTCCCGGTTCAACTCGGAAGGCATTGCCGCCAGGAATTTTCCTCGCCTGAAGTCCGGGAGCCCATCCACCCAGCGCGCCATCGGGGGCAAATCCTACTCCCCCGAACGTCACATATCCCTCTTGACCATCGTGATTTTGGGCTTCTAGCTTCGCGGCTCTGCCTTTCGAGTCGAGAAAGGCGATCACGTGGTGAACGACTCTGGGGTTGCCAGGCTTGACGTCCATGGCTACCACATATCTGGCCTCCTTGAAGTTCGTGGGAATGACAAAGTTGCGATATTCGTCCGTGCCTTCGGAACTGACTCTGTAAGGCTTTGCCGCCTGGATAATTAAGTCTGGCTTACCCAGCGCCCACTCAGAAGTGAAAACGGGCGGCGCGGGGATCTTCTTCTTTTCACCCATGGCGTTTCCAGTGGCGTCCCACCGCTTGATCAGTTCGAGTTCCTCCACGGACAAGCGATTTTCATCCATGAACTCGCCATAGCCTTCCTTTGCTTTCCAAGGCGGCATAAGTCGAGAATGAGTGACTTGAGTGACCATGGCCGACCACTTTTTAGCGTTCTCATAGCCTATCAGGGAGAAGGGAGCTACTTCTCCGGGACGGTGGCAAGTGACACAGTGGTCGTTAAGGATCGGCGCTATATGCTCCGCATAGGTTGGTTTGGCGGGTAGCTTCTTTTTCGCCACGTCATCTGGATGGGGACCAAACGCGACGATACAGGCAATACCAATAAGGCCCAGAGACGCAAACGAGAACCGATTCATTGTCATGTTGTTGACGTACAGAATATCGCGTGGGATCACCGATCGCTACGGCAAGAGCCCCGAAGATCAGTAAAATTGCCCCATGCATGTTAAGAGAGTGTTGGTAACGGGTTCGTCTCGCGGCATCGGACGCGCAATCGCACTGAAGCTTTCTCAATCGGGATGGCAAGTGGCGATCCACGGGACTGAAGTTGGAACCGAACTTCAAATGACAAGGGACCTTCTTGGAGGAGCCTGCGCAGGCGTGTACGCCACTGATTTGAATCATCCTGGCTCGGCGGACGCTCTCATTGACCGTGCACTCGACGCGGGACCTCTGCATGCGCTTGTGAACAACGCGGGAGTCTATCAACCCTTATCGTTCACCGAAAGTTCGGATCGCGAATTCGAGGATGCCTTTCAATCGATGTTCCGAGTGAACTTTGAATCTCCGCTTCGATTGACCCGAAGAATTTCAAGGTATTTCGGTGCGAACGAGGGAGGAAAGGTCCTGAACGTCGCCTCCCGTGTTGGATTCCGGGGAGAACCTGGCGCAGCACTGTATGCTGCCTCCAAAGCCGCGTTGATCAACCTCACCCGCTCTTTGGCCGTTGAACTTGCACCCAAAGGCATAGGGATTTTTGGCATTGCTCCGGGTTGGGTCGATACAGCGATGGTCCGGGATGGAATGGAAGAGAGGCTCCCAACGATCTTAGAATCCATCCCTCTTGGGCGTATGGCCAGTCCGGAGGATTGCGCCCATACCGCCGCGTTCCTTCTTGGCGACGAAGCCGCCTACTTGAGCGGAGTCGTTATCGACATCAATGGAGCTAGTTACTTTCATTAAAACTACTGGTATTTCCAGAAACTGATGCCCGTGGTCCGATATCTGCGATATAGTGAATCAAGGGTGACAAAGATCACCTTACTATTCCCTCAAGGCAGCGTTAAGACTGTCGAAAAACCAAAAACGAAGCATTAGCGGACATCACTCGGGTGTGCCGCTCTTTTTACGTTTACTCGTCGAGCAAGTCGATCTTTGATCCCTTGGCGGAGCGTCATACTAAGAGCGGTCCAAATTCAGGACGCCCAATCTCCCATGCTATCAACTCTTGTCTGCCTTTTGGCGACTCAACAAATCTCTGTTCAAGAGCCGCCTCAATTGAGAACCATCTGCCGCAATGGAGCGGTAGTGTTTGTGGACCGAATGCCGGATGAACCCGTCATTTCTGTGCAACTTTGGGCCTCCGCAAAATCAGTCCCCGAGACGCCTGACACGCACGGTTTACGGCATCTTCTTGAGCACATCTTGGTAAAAGGGCAAGCGAAAGATCTGGACCGACGCCTCGAAACGGAGGGTTGCTTCCTGACTGCTCAGACCTTTCGCGACGCGATGCAGATAGAAGTGAACGTTGGCCCCCAACAACTCGACCTTGCGATCAAGACTCTCAATGAACTCCTCAAGCCCGTGGTCACGACTCAAGCGGAGATTGACCGAGAGGTTGGCGTCCTGACCCAGGAGTTTGCCATCTATGACGACGGCTCTCGTCTGAGTGCGGCCGCGTGGGATCAAGCATTTGGAAAAGACGGTTTGGACCCGTTTGGTGACTTGCAGGTTCTTAAGAAAGCGACTCCCGAAGCCCTGAAATCGATCCAAAGAAAGCAATTCTATCCCGAGCATCTGGCCCTTGTAATCGCCGGACCAGTAGACGTCAAGAAGGCGACTGAGGCAGGGGTGGAGCTAATTGGCATGAAACAGGGAGCAAATTCTCCTCCCCAAGTCCCGCAGCGTAGCGGCAAGCCTGGTCGCATCGAAGCGAACGCACTCGGTGAAGGAAGAGCGGCGCTCGTCGGCGCATTTGACAGTCCGGGAACCGTTGCCGCTCTGGCCGCTGGCTTGGCGGTTGCCAGTGAAGTCGAGGATTCGTTCGTAACCTACACCCCCTCCGTTGCAAATGCCGTCATTACAGCTGGGCAAGTACAAGGCACTTCGGGCATGGGACGGAGATTTGATGGCATCGCTGAATCCGATATGCCGCACCTATTCGCGGTGGGACGCTACCTTGCTAAGACTTGGTATCAGCGGCAGATGAGTTCGCCGAGATCGGTGGCCGCTTTCCGAGGACAGCTCTTGTGTCAGGGTGCCGGGTACCGCCCAGAACAGATGGAATCCGCGATCAAGTCAATGACCTTCCAGGCCTTCCAACAAGGTTTGGCCTCTTTTTCAAGGGCTAAGGCGGTCACGGTGGTGGGGCAATGATCCTGGCTTTCCTTGCCGCGACGGTGATGTCCACAGTAGGAACGGTGATCGAGGTTCCGGACAAGGACACGGAAACTGTACGAATCGAAGCGCTCGTGAAATTGCCGACGCTATCACCGATCCAAAGAAGCTTGCTTGACGGAATTGCTGGAGTTTTCCCGTGTGATACCGCCACATTCAGCAAAGGTCAAATCAACGACTTAAGTGGTCGCGTCGGCCAGCGTTTGCGTGCGACCGCTATGGACGACTATCTTCGCTTAAGCTACGAGGTCTTAGCTCCAGATGTATTGACTGGGCTCTCAATGGTTGCTTCGACCCTGCGGGAACCAACCCTTACGACATCGCAAATCGATCTCTCTCTCCAAGCCCTGCGTTCTCGACGCCTCGGTTATTGGGAATCGGCACTTAAGCTCAATCCCTTCCTCCAGCCCAAATACAGCGAGCGCGATATCACCAACCTAAAGACGCTCGTTTTCCGCCCGGAAAACGTCACGGTAGCCGTCGTCGGGAATTTCACGCCAGGAGCGCCTACGCAGCGCTGGCAAGAGTTAGAAATGCTATGGACGCCGGGACGCCTGCCAGCACCAGAACCGGGGGCAGATCCATTGGTAAAGCCTCCTCAATCGGTGGAATCAAACCTCTCGGTTCTTGAGTTCCGGGCACAACCAATTCTGGCGAAAGATGCCTCCCTCCCAACTCGTTTGCTCGCCTTGGTGGCCCTTGGAAACGGGAAGGGAAGTAGCCTCTTTCGGATCGCAAGAGAGAAACTAGGTTGGAGTTACCGTCAGGAAGCGGTGCTCTCGCCTACCGAGAGTGGGTTTCTCCCTCGACTTCTGGTGGTTGAATCACAAGACGAAGTCAGTAGCCACGATCCTGAAGCGCTGCGAAAGGCGCTTCTCGAAGATATTGTGGCTTGGACGGATGATGATCGCAAACGTGCTATCGGCATGGCCGAGGCCAGCCTGGTTCGCGGAGCCGGTCCAAGCTCTTTATATTTCCTCCCATCGCGACCGGTAACCACAGGATGGGAAGATCGAGGCTTCCTCACGGCCTACTGGCGACTGAAGACGGGAGAGGCGTGGAATCCCTATCAGCTGATTGGCAAAATGGGTTTTGTCAGCCTGGAAGAGCTGAAACAAACGGCCCTCGAATTGGTTACAAAGGCTCAGGCAGTGGTCAGCAACTCGAAGTCCGGATAAGTCCGGCATAGAGGAAGGAAGTCGCATCCTCGGCAAAGCTCTTTGGGCTTTGGAGTCAGTTGATCGTATTCAGTGCGCAATATCTGAAGACCTAGCTGTTCAAGATCGTGTGCGAACTCGGAACGTTCATCCTGCGTCAGCGAGTAGCTCGCCTCAGCACCCGAACGAAGAGCGATGATGGTCGCTCTGATCCCTCGGTCTGGATAAAGGTGATGTAGCATAAGCTGATAGGCGCACATTGCCAAATCCGTTCGTACATCTTCTTCCGAGACCAATTCACGACCGGATTTGTAGTCGACGATTTCTAGCGTGCCGTCTTCATGTTCATCCACCCGATCCACGCGCCCGACGAGATCAAACTCTGGGAATGGCATCTTGATCATGCGTTCCACCATAAGCGTGTGCACATTAGACGGGCGATCTTTGGCGGCATTAACGTACCGTTCTAAAATAGTCTTGCCCTCACTGAAGGCTTCCTGCATCTCTTCGGCGCTTGAGAATCCGGCGTCGATCCAACTTTCTTCCATGGCCGCTACCGCCTGGTCCGTCGTCTGCACCCCGATATCTCCTTCGTCATGGAAACGCTCCAAGACCCGATGAAGGGTGGTCCCAAATGAGTAATAACTCTTTGCGCGCATGTACCATTTGCCACGCGAGTCTTTGTAGGTGAATCTGAACTTTACAGGACAGGCGAGGTAGGTCGTGATCTTCGTCGGGCTAAGCGTCGGTCTTCGGGGCACATCCTATTATTTCTCCTAGATTGGCAGGTAGAGAGTCCCAATCCTTCCAAAAGTTAGTGGAACCCCAACCCGGGTTAGTCGTATCTTAGATACAAGATGACTTGGCTGCACGCCTATCAAGCCCTATTCCTGATGACGATCGGGATGGTAGTGGTGCGTGCCTTTCGAGACACCAGGGCGCGGAGTGAAGGTATTGTTACCGAACAGGAGTCTTCCTCCCTGTCGACCATTTCCTCGCCCCTTCGCTCGCTTCCAGAAGGTATGAGAGCTTTAGAAACCCTTCTTTCGGAAGGCATTATCTCCGCCGATGAATACGTCAACATTCGCGGTCGAATCCTCAATCGAGCCTGACGATTTCCAACCCGAGTATTCTCACTAGGGACTTCCTCAACGGGAAGAAAGGGGCGAAATGGCGCAAGCAGGATACAAGACGGAAGTTCAACAGGGCGAACGATTTGCTTTTGGCGAGAATTGGTCTCGATTTCTGAGCGCACTGAACGACGAACGAGTCGCGAAAGCTGAAGATTCGCTCCGCAGCAGCCTCCATGTGACCACGTTGGAAGGCATGTCGTTGCTCGACATTGGGTCCGGGAGCGGCCTATTCAGTCTTGCGGCTTACCGCCTCGGCGCCGCAGTGAGATCCTTTGACTACGATGCTGATTCGGTAGGGTGCACCCAAGAACTCTACCGACGATACGAAGCCAATCCCGATCGATGGACGATCTCTCAGGGATCGGCCTTGGATGCCGCCTTTCTGGCGAGCCTTGGTGAATTCGACATCGTCTATTCCTGGGGCGTTCTGCATCACACGGGAGACATGTGGAAGGGCTTGGATCTTGCCTCGAAGCGCGTCCGCGAAAACGGCCAGCTCCTCATTTCGATTTATAACGACCAGGGTTGGCGAAGCAAATATTGGACGAGTGTCAAAAGGGCTTACAATCGAAGGCCATGGTCCCGGCCATTGCTGATTGTCTTCCATGCACCGTCCCAACTCTTCGGCAGATACATCTTCCGCGCCTTGACCGGTCGGCTGAAAATGGAACGCGGGATGTCTCTGTACCACGACATGATCGATTGGTTGGGCGGATATCCGTTTGAAGTCGCCACACCAGCGGATCTCAAGAGCTTCTTCAGTGTACGCGGGTTTGACCTTGAACTGGAAAGAACTGTTGGCTCGAAGCAAGGCTGTAACGAGTTTGTCTTCCGGCGAACGTCCCAGACGAATCGCGTTGAAAATCCGTAAACTAGGGATGTGAGCACCCAAACTCCTCTTAAGATTCGACTAGGACACAGTCCTGACTCCGACGATGCCTTTATGTTCTGGGGGCTCGCCAAGGGAGAAGTGAAGTCGGACTACGAATTCGAGCACATTCTTCGCGACATCCAGACCCTTAATGAGTGGGCGATGGAAGGGAAGCTCGAGTCGACAGCCATTTCCGTCCACGCGTTCGCTTACGTAGCGGACAAATACGCTTTGCTTCGCCATGGTGGCTCGTTCGGTTGGGATTACGGCCCCATGATTGTTGCTTCGAAAGAGCTCTCGAAGGACGAATTGAAAGACATCGTCATCGCGATCCCTGGCAAACTGACTTCCGCGTTCCTTGAACTCAATCTGTGGTGGAAGGAGCAGTATGGTCCGGACGTGGAGCTGAAGTACGAAGTGGTTCCGTTCGATCAGATCATTCCAGCGATTCAAGAAGGTAAGTATGCGGCTGGCCTCATCATTCACGAAGGCCAATTGACTTACAAGGAAGACGGCTTAGTTTTGCTGGCGGATATGGGTGTTTGGTGGAAAGAGAAGACCGGACTTCCGCTCCCGTTGGGCGTCAATGTTGTCAGAAAGGATCTAGGTCCAGAAGTGGTTGCTGACGTCTCTAGATGCATGCGGGAGTCGATCACCGCTGGATTGACCCATCGCCAGCAAGCGCTTGACTACGCCCTTCAGTTTGCGCGAGGCATGGATGAAGGCACCAGTGACGAATTTGTGGGGATGTATGTTAATGAACGAACGCTAGACATGGGCAATGAGGGTGTCGAAGCCATCAAATTGCTTCTCAAACTCGGCGCCGAAATGGGTTTAGTGCCCACCGTCGACGTCGAAGTCGTAGATTAAACGATTCGGGCCGCGCTCCCAAGGGCGCAGCCCGAATCACTCGCTCGTCGCTCGGTGGAAGCCAATCTCCGCCACTGTCCAGCCAAGGACGTTTTTCAAGCTAAACCGCCCTCCAAGGCTACGAACTAGGTTTTCAACGATCTGAAGACCGAGATGGCTCGCGGTGCTAATATCGAAGTCGGGCGGCAATTGATCGCCACTGTTTGACACCCAAAGCGAGACCTCTTCTTCCTTCTCCTCGACATTCACGTGAATCTCGCCGTCAGTTGTGATCTTAAAGCCGTGCTCAACGGCATTGAGGATCAGTTCGTTAAGTACCAGGGCGATTTGAGTGGCTTGCGTCATGTTGAGACGCACCTCAGCCCCGCGAACATCAAACTTGATCCGTCGGTCGGGAAGCATGAGCGAACTCTGCTGATGCTGGACCAGAGTTTCAGCGATCGAACGAATTCCAACATGATCTAGATCTTCGCGGCTGAGAAGGTCATGGACCGAGGCGATGGCCAAAATTCGAGCAAGGCTGTCATTCATCGCCTCTTCAAGAGACTTATACTGCCCGTGTCTCATCTGAAGGCGGAGCAGGGAAGCTACCTGTTGAAGATTGTTCTTCACCCGGTGATGCATCTCTTGCATGAGGGTGTCGCGAACCTGTAGCTTCGCATGTTCAATACTCACCGCCGCTTGCTGCGCCAAGGTTTCTAACGCCTTAATTTCATCTGGTGGGAAGGGGCGGACCTCGCTTGTGTAGCAACTCAAAACACCCACCGCTCGATCTTGAATCGTTAAGGGAACGCAAATCATCGATCTCAGCCCCTGTTCAGCCGCCAAGTCGTGACCAATATAGTCGTCCTCGACCTGTACATCGGGAACGATAATCGGACGGTTTTCAGCGATCGCTCGCCCCGCAATCGATTCTCCAAGTTTGATGGCACGTTTGCGTTGGTAAGCCTTTGCCGGTGCTTGAGTCGCGCGGAGAACTAGCTCCTGCCGATTTTCGTCGAGGAGACGAACCGTACACACTCGATAGTTGAATTGCTGTGCGGTGAGATTAACCAACAGTTGAAGAATCTCCTCAACGTATGGACTTGTGGAGATCGTCTTGGAAACTTCACTTAAAGCTCCAAGCCGATTGTTATGGTTCCCGCTCTGGTATGCGTGACGATATCCGAGAATGATCTTCGAAATTACGTTCGCATAGTCGACGAAAGTGTCCTTATCCGATGCCTTGAATCGCCATACCGAGGGCCTTCCGAAGACCAGGACGCCGAGTCGCGTCTCTCCCGAGCCCGGCATGGGGATGACCGCCATGGAATTATGCGAACGCTCATCGGCTCCCGGATAATGGGCGAAGTCGGGATGGTTGAAGGCTTCCTTGGAGATAAACAGCGGTTCTCCCGTCACGAACACCCTGCCACAAATTCCGATTCCCTTGCCAAGTTTCAAGCGTCGATTAAATTCAGGCGCTTGGGTGCTGGCCCGCTGAACGAGGACGTCACCCGATTCTCTCAATAGGATCTCACAGGACTCCGCTCCTGTCAGGCGTTCCAATTCCTGCACGATTTCAGAGAGAAGATTCTCCTCTGTCTCGGCCCGGAACTGAGTGCCGACAAGAGCGACGAGGGCGTCTGCAGGAGTGGACATCTATCAGTTAGCCGGACCAATAGCCGTGGTGCTGACTTTCTCGGCATCGAGAATGCGCTGGGCAAGGCCAACGATCTCGTCGTTGGTGACGGAATTGATTCGCTCCAAAGTCTCTTCCACGGGAATATCGCGTCGGTGGTTCAACTCGTTTCGACTCATCCGCATCATACGGCTGCTCATGCCTTCCAGAGCCAAGACGATATTCCCACAGATGTGTCGCTTGGTTCGTTCCAGTTCATCGACATCAAGACCGCCCTTCATGATTTTGTCGAATTCTGTACGAACGATCTCTTGCACCAGCGGCCAGTTCTCGGGACTCGTTCCACCATAGACCGTATAGGCGCCACCGGCTCCGTAATTCAGCACGTAGCTGCCAACGGAATAAACCAATCCTCGCTTCTCTCGAATTTCCTGGAACAAGCGACTGCTCATGCTGCCGCCCAGCGCCGCATCCAATACACTCATCGTATACAACTCGGGATCGTAAATGGAAGTGCCATCCGTACCGATGCAGAAGTGAACTTGTTCGACGTCCTTTTCCACGAAATTGACCGAAGCCGAGCCGGCCGGTCTCTCGGGTTGCTCGTCCGCCTGACCAGAGTCGATACCACCCAAAGTCTTCTCTGCGATTGCCTTGATCGCAACAGGGTCGATATTGCCCGCAATGGATAGCAGCACGTTCTCGCCTCGGTAACGCCGATCCATATAGCTCACCAAGTTATCGCGCGTGAAACCGCTCACCGACTCCTTTGTCCCAATAATTGGTTTGCCTAATGGATGGTTACCCCATCGACCTGAAAGATGCAGTTCATGAACGTGATCTCCAGGCTCATCTTCGCCACGTTTGATCTCCTCAATCACGACGCCTTCTTCCCGGGCGAGTTCTTCAGAATCGAAGAGTGAATTGAGCATCATATCGCTCAGCACCTCAACTCCGTTCTCAACATCATCGGAAAGCACCCGGCAGTAGTAGCAGGTCGCTTCTTTGTCGGTAAAGGCGTTTAAGGAGCCACCACGCCCTTCAATCGACTCAGCAATCTCTTTGGACGTTCGGCTCTTTGTGCCCTTGAAGAGCATATGCTCAATCAAGTGGGTGATGCCCGCCTCGTTGTCCAATTCATGCCGGCTGCCAGTCCGACACCACAGTCCGATGGCCGCGGAACGTACGTGACCGACGGGCTCGACAAGCACGCGGACACCGTTTGGAAGAGTAAATTTTTGAATTCCCATGGGTTAAGAAACCTTAAGCGAAAGCGTTCCGAGATGCTCGACGGAAACTTGGATATCGTCTCCAACTTCTAGGAACTGTTGTGTTTCTGAGGTGGCAATTGGACCGATCGCAATCAGGTCGCCGCTGCGAACGGGCCCTGAGTCGCTGGCCGCGGCGAGGAGCTCCGCAAATGTCGCCGGAAGTTCCGCAATGTCCCCTCTACCGACTTCGACTCCGTTAATGCGAGTAACCACAGAGAGACCATATTTGCGCGCAGGCGTTTCCTCCACCAGACTCTCGTCAAGATCGTCTGGAGTTGTAATGACGGGGCCAATGGCGCCGCCAACATCGAAGGATCGACCAAATCCAGCCTTTGCATCGCTCTCTTCGCGAATCAACTCTCGAGAAACGAGCATAAGTGCGAGAGTAAATCCAAGAAGATAATTATCCGCGTTTTCAACGGGAATATTCACCCCGTCTGACCCTACGATTCCGACCAGATAGGGTTCGAAATCGAGGTGTGCGATTGCTGCTGGTTTAGGGATCGACTGGCTCGGCCCGTAGAGCGCCGAGGGATTCCCGTGAAAGTACATGGGCATGTGGTCCTCGCTGGTTACGGGTAAGGCTGAGCCCTGAAGTCTAAAAAATCGAATGCTGGGAGGTCGACCTACAGGCGAAAGGGGACGTACGGCGTCGGCTTCGTGAACGGCAATCGATTGAGATCCGTCCGTTTCATAGACCTTGCCGCTGTAGACGAGCCCGCTTCGAATCTCACCTGGTTGTGACTTGAGTTCGAAACGACAAAGCTTCACATCGGGTAGGTTACCTGGTTGGGGAAGAGATGCCTAAGACGCGCTGCCGCTGATTGACAGGGGTAGTTGAATCAGGTAGCATCGTTCCACCTTTCGAGTTAGGAGTTTAGGAGACGTTCATGCCCCTGAAAGTTTTGGTCTGTGACGACGAGAGACACATCGTCCGGCTTATCCAAGTCAATTTGGAGCGGCAAGGCTACCAAGTTGTCACCGCGTTTGATGGAAAAGAAGGATTGGAAAAGATTCGATCAGAAAAACCAAATCTGGTCGTCCTCGACGTCATGATGCCTTACATGGACGGATTTGAGGTCTTGAAGAACCTGCGCCGCGAACCTGAGACGGAATCACTTCCGGTCATCATGCTTACCGCTAAGGCCCAGGACAAGGACGTGTTTGAGGGCTATCACTATGGCGCTGACATGTACCTAACCAAGCCTTTCAATCCGATGGAATTGGTCACTTTCGTGAAGCGTATTGCGCAAGGGAACGACGATCCTGGCGGCCCTAAGCGATACGACCTGTAATTTCTAGCTCGTAACAAAGATTCTTCAACCCCTGGAGCTTATGCCCCAGGGGTTGTTCGCATTTGAGCCTTACCAGTTCTTGCGAAAATTCTCTCTGCCTCTTGCTTTTGGAACTTTTCCTGCTAGAATACGTATTCACAAGAATTCGTATTCTCGACGAATGAGAGTGCAACGGATTAAGAACTAATGAGGGTTCGTCAGCAAGACATCGCAAGATTGGCAAAGGTCTCCCAGGCCACGGTATCCCGCGTCTTGGCGGGTGATGCAAAGGTCGATGCCAAGATTTCTGCCCGCGTTCGCGCGGTAATGAATCAGCATAATTATCAACCTGACGTCCGCGCTCGATCCCTGAGAAGCAGAAAGACGGGGCTCATCGGCCTGGTCATTAAACGCCCGCATGGTGGTCTGGTCAACGATCCATTTTTCGCCAACCTGGCCGGAGAAATTCTGGATTACCTTGATGGGCTTCCATTTCATCTTTGCCTCGATATCGCCTCCGACGAGAAGACCCAAGGCTCCATTTACGATGAAATGCTTCGGACACGGAGAGTTGACGGCCTTATCCTCGTTGAGTCGATGGCTCGAGATGAGCGTATTAAGCGTCTGCAGGCCGATGCATTTCCCTTCGTCTTGATTGGCAATCCACAGGAAGAGGATGCAGTCTGGTCCGTCGACAACGATAACGTTTTGGCAGGGGAGATGGCGGCTCAGCACCTGGTCGAACAAGGATTCGAACGCATTGGTATGATCGCTGGCCCGGTGGGGGTTACCGTAAGCGAAGATCGCATCTCCGGCTACCGAAGGGCGATGAAGCAAGCTGGGCGCAATGCGCTGATCTGGAATTCAGACTTTGGCTCAGAAGCGGCAAGGGATGCCAGTCTTGCCGCATTGCAATCGGAAGCCAGTCCCGATGCCCTCATCGTTTTAGATGACTTTATGGCAATGGGGACTGTTCGAGCTGCAAGAGAGATAGGAAAGAAGATCCCGCAAGACTTGGCGCTGGTTTCATTTAATGACTCGAACTTGTGCGAACTTCTTGAGTGCGGACTGACATCGGTAAGCCTCAATATCCGCGAGATGGTTCATACCGCCTGCGCACAACTCCTCGCCGCGATAGATGAAGAAGAAGAACAGACTCCCAAACGGCGGATTGTGCCATGCGAGCTCAAGCAGAGAGGGTCTTCTAGGGGGCAAAAGTGATCGGCCTTCTGAGTTTGATTCTTTTGCCCACTTTAGTTGAATCGAGGGTTCGACACACCTTTGAATATCGAGCCGACAAGACCCTCAATTCTGTTTACGTTGCTGGAACTTTCAACAACTGGAACAAAACTGCATCTCCGATGAGGATTCAAGCCGATGGAAGGACGTGGCAACTGGCGATGGATTTGATTCCAGGTCGGCACCTCTACAAGTTCGTCCTGAATGGCGAAGACTGGATCGTTGATCCTAAAGCCAAGAAGAACGAAGACGACGGCAGCGGACATACCAACTCCGTTCTGATCCTACTGCCAAGCGACTACAATCGCCCGGCAAAGGCGGGGGATGGCATCATTGCACGAAGTGCGCTTGCCCACTCTACAAAAGTTCCATACCTGAATTGGGATCAAGGCAAACTCACTTTTACATTCCGAGCCCGTCCCAACGATCTCTCCTATGTTGAGATGTTCCTGGAAGGGCCAAACGGTGAGCAATGTGTTGAGTTTCACGAAACCAACCGAGACGACTTTTATGCGACCTACCGCGCTCGGGTGACCTGGGATCGCAAGAAGGACCTCATCTATCGACTCATGCTGGTCGATGGCGCGAAGCGAGTCTACTACCGCCCAGATGGACTTAGCGAAAATCCAGGAAAGCCTTTTGTCATCTCCGCTAAGACCTTTCAGCCCTTCATGACTCCTCACTGGGTGGAAAAGACCGTCTTCTACCAGATTTTCCCAGATCGATTCGCCAACGGTGACAGGAGCAATGATCCCGCCGATGTCATGCCCTGGGATGGCAAGCCCACTTACTCAAATCGCTTCGGCGGAGATGCTGTCGGCGTTCAAAAGCACCTGGATTACTTATCCAAATTGGGGATTGGGGCTATCTATTTCAATCCGGTCTTTAGATCGCCCTCAAACCATCGTTACGACGCCACCGACTATAAGACCGTCGATCCAGAATTTGGCAGCAATCAAGAGTTCTTCGATCTCGCCAAGGCGATGCATGGGCGTGGCATCCGAACGGTCATGGACTTTGCTTTTAATCACACGGCAGTCGACTTTCCCGCCTTCTTGGATATCCGAACCAAAGGTGAATCCTCCAAGTTCAAAGATTGGTATTTCATCAGATCTTTCCCCGTAGAGGTCAAGGAGAATCCCCCGTACGAAGCATGGTTCGGGTTTCCATCCATGCCCAAGCTCAACGTGATGAATCCGGAGACGCACGCCTACATTCTGAGCGTCATCGACTTTTGGCGAAAGAACGTGGACCTGGACGGCATCCGCCTTGATGTCGCGAATGAAGTGGACATGCAGATGTGGCGCGATCTCAGAAAGCATGTCAAAGGCGCCGCGCCACAGACGTGGATTCTGGGAGAAGAGTGGGGAGACGCATCTGCTTGGCTCACGGGCGATCAATGGGATGCCTCAATGAACTACGCATTCCGAGACGCTTGCTTGAAGTTCTTTGCCGAGGATTCTATCGGCGTCAAGGAGCTTACTCAGCGGTTGATGAGGAACTACTCGCTTTACGCTCCTCAAGTAAGCCGAAACCAGTTCAATCTCCTCGGCAGTCACGACACCCCGCGATTCCTAACTCTTTGCAACGGCAATGAACAACTCGCCCAGTTGGCAGCCATCCTTCAGTTCACTTGGGTTGGCGCCCCTTCAATTTACTACGGAGACGAACTGGGCATGGAAGGGGGCGCGGATCCGGACAATCGCCGAGGAATGCAATGGGGCAAGGCAACTCCTAACAACCCGTTCCTGAAGCTGTACACAAAGCTGACCGCGATTCGGAAGTCATCGGCGGCCTTGCAGTCTGGCGATCCACTAATCTTGGCCACAAACGAAGCAGGGAAGTCGTTAGCCTTTGCGCGCCTCCTCGAATCGGACCAAGCCATCGTTGCCATCAATCGCTCTGGGGCAACTCAGAAACTCACTTTGAAGCTGCCCTCGTCTATTGCGGCGAAGTCGTTCACCGACGTTCTGGCGGGCAAGAAATGGGCGGCCATCAAAAGCAATTTAACTCTATCTATCCCCGCCTACTCGGCCGCGATTCTGCGCCCGGTCGGCAGCACTCATCGTCCGCGCATCCGCGCCCTCACGCATCGAAAAGAAATCCCAAGTTATTCCCGCCGCAACGGCGCCCGGAGGAACTCATGAAAGGTCAAAGACGACTGGGCTTTACGCTCATCGAACTACTTGTTGTTATCGCCATCATCGCGATTCTCGCCGCTATTCTTTTCCCGGTCTTTGCTCAAGCCAAGCTTGCCGCAAAGAAGACCTCGGATCTAAGCAACCTGAAGCAAATCGGCACGGCCATGTTTATCTACATGAATGACAGTGACGATACGCTCCCGCCATCAAATGGCGCAGAACACAGCTACATCGTTGCCGCTCGCATCATGCCCTACACGAAGAACAAAGACATCTTCCGAAGTCCTGGTTCTCGTTGGAATATGGGTTCGGTCCAGCATAAGCAGGCTGACAATGGCGTTGCCGACTATATGCTGAACCCGAACGACGCCTGCGTTGGACTCGGAACTTCGACGGTCGGTGCGAAGCCCAACTACTATCGAGACATCTATCCGGCAATGGACTATCAGATGACCGACTCCTTATCTGATGGATATAACGGTTGTGGTGGTGCATACAACTACTACAAGAAGGGTTACACCCAAACCGACGGAAAAATCACGGATGTCGCAAAGGTTGTGCTCTTTATCGACTTCCCAATGGCGGGCTATCTCTGGCCCGGCGGCCCGTGGGGTACCGATCCAAACTTCTGGGGCGGCAACAACTTCAAGGGCTACTTCAATGAGGGTTCAAATGTCACCCACTTTGATGGACACGCGAAGTTCTATAAGTACAACAAGTTGATGCCTCATGACACCGATTGGAGTGGCAATCTGGACGAGTGGCAGTGCTGGGGCTTCAACTGGGCCAACGCCTCTGTACAGTAATGAAGCATCTGCTTATCCTCCCGTTGTTAGTCGGAATCCTGGTCGGATGCGGTCAACCCGATTACTCAAATGGACCGGAAGCCTGGCAAAAGACTCCGGAAGCGGAAAAAGTAGAGCGCATCAAAAAGATGCCCTTATCAGCTGACCAAAAAATTCAGGGAATCAATAACCTTTCCATCTCCCAAGAGGAGAAGGACAAGGCGATTGCCGAAATTAAGGCCGGTAAGTAGCAGGTCACGTTTCCATCTGGGAGTAACGTTCCAGAGTCGCTTCGATTTATAGCAATTGAGGCGGCTCTGGCCCAAGTCTTGCAACAGGCAAGTTCGTCGAATATCTGACACAATGATAGGGAAACGATGAATTTGTTTGCTCAGACTCCGCCCACAGGAATGATGGATGTACTCAAGATCCCCGGCCTGTGTTTTCTCATCGGCATTGGTCTTTGGTATGGCGGTCTGGTATTTGAATCGAAAACGGAAAAGAGTTGGTTGAAGTGGACGGCCTTTATTCCGCTCGTGATTGGAACCTTTATTGGACTCCAAGAGACGATTCAGGTATCTGACTATATCTATCAACAGACTTTGACGAATCGCAAGACCCTGTACGCGCACTACCTTGCGCTGGCGCTACCGGCAACAGCGATCGCAACAATTGTCGGATGGCACTTTTATCTGAAGCGCTCAGGCGCCTACGACCGACTGTAGTCCTTGAACATCTCTCGGTATGGGAGGAGCCGTTCGCGCCCATAATGGGGGTATGAAGACGGTTCCGAGCAAAGGCGCTCCCATACGGAAAGAGATCGATCAATATAAACAGGGCCTGACCACCACTCAGGCGTCCTTCATTGAGGATGCTCAAAAGAACGGGCAACTCTACATTTACCAACCTTACGATCTCTATTCCGAGGAAAACCACACAGCGTGGAAGAAGCTCTTCGCCAGGATGGAGCCTCGCTGGAAGCGCTATGCCAACGAACATTTTCTGAAGGGCATCGCATCCCTCTGCTTAGATCCAGAACGTGTTCCTCGGTTGGAAGATGTGAACGAGTTTCTGTGCCCGCTCACCGGGTTTCAAGCGAAGGCGGTCAGCGGATATGTACCTGCTTTTCAATTCTTCGATTGTTTGAGAAACCGGGCGTTTCCTACCACCATTACAATTCGCAGTTCGGATCGCTTGGACTATCTGCCCGAACCTGATATCTTCCACGACATAGCCGGACACGTGCCCATGCACACCGACAAGGCGTTCGCCGACACTCTCGTCCGCTTCGGCGACTGCGCTCATACTGCCGCCGAAATCGTCAAAGGCATCAAAAATCACGAGGAGCAACTCCGCCGCCTCACGTCCATCGTCCGCGCCATGGCCCGGTTCTTCTGGTTCACGATTGAATTCGGACTGATGAAAGGGAAGGACGGAATGAAGGTCTACGGCAGTGGTCTTCTCAGTTCGTTCGGAGAGATCGCTCACTGCATCGAATCGGATCAGGTTCAGCGATATCCCATCCAACTCGAGTGGGTCATCAATCAGTCCTTCGAGATCGATCATTACCAGCCGTTACTCTTCTACGTCGAGTCGTTCGATCACCTCTTTTCGCTGGTTGACACTCTTGAGTCATGGATGCGGGAAGGCAAGTTGGACAACGTCGCCCCCGGCGAACCCGGTATCAACGAGGAAGACATCGAGAGTTTTCTGGTCTGAGGCAAAACAAAAAGCGGGGCAAGGTTCTAAAGACCTTGCCCCGCTTTTGTATTTCGACTTACTTGAAGAAGTCGAACTTCTGCAGTCGATCTCGAAGCGCGGCCAAGAACTGACCCGCCACGAGGCCATCGATGATTCGGTGGTCGTAAGTCAGAACCAAATTCATAATCGATCGAACCGCGATCATATCGTTGATGATCACCGGCATCTTTCGAATCGCGTAGGCTCCGAGGATGCCTGCCTGGGGAGCATTGATCATCGGTGTTCCGAACAGTGCGCCATAGGTTCCCGGATTCGTCAAGGTGAAGGTGCCACCCTGAACGTCGGTCGGCTTCAGCGAGTTACTTCGCGCTGCCTTCGCAATACCGTCCAAGTCTCGTGCGATCTCGATCAACGTCTTCTTGTGGCAGTCTCGAATGACCGGAACGATCAATCCGCCCTGCCCCTTGTCGCCAAGCGCCACCGCGATACCGATGTGCGTACCCTTGGTCATGACAATCTGATTGTCCTCTCGCAGAGAAGCATTTACGATGGGGAACTCAAGGAGGGTTTCGCTGAGCGCCTTGATGAAGAACGGCGTGTAAGTCAGCTTGACTCCGTATTGCTCCAAGAACGCATCCTTGTTTCGCTCCCGGAACGCGACCATCGGCGTGACGTCGCACTCGGTGATCGTGCTTACCGTCGGAACCGCCGCCGATCGAACCATGTGATCGGCAATCATCTTGCGCATGCCGACCAGTTGGACGAGTTCCTGATCAGGCCCCGCAACCGTCGGTTCAACCGCCTTCGGCTCAAGGGAAACCGCAGGCGCCTTGGCAACCGGAGCGGAAACGGGAGCGCTCGCCGGAGTCGAAGCTCGACCGCCAGCAAGGTAGCCCTCGACGTCCTTCTTCGTCACTCGACCTTGGTTGCCCGTGCCAGAGATTCCGGAGAGTTCGTCGTCAGAGAGTCCGTTCGCTTTGGCAATCGCGCGAACGACCGGGGTGTACCACTTTCGATCTCCAGAAGCTGCGGCAGCTGCCGGAGCAGATGCCGCCGGCTTTTCCTCTGCCTTAGCGGCGGCGGGTTCTGCTGCCTTCGTTTCTGCTTTGGCAGCTGCTTTCGGAGCTTCCGCGCCTGCTGAACCGCCTTCCTCGATGATTCCCATCGCATGGAAGACCTCGACCGGCTCACCCTCTTGAATCAAAATCTGAGTAAGAACTCCGGACGCGGGGGCCGGAAGTTCTGTGTTGACCTTGTCGGTCATGATCTCAACGACCGGCTCGTCCTCCTTCACGAAGTCGCCGACTTTCTTCAGCCAGCGGCTCACTGTTCCTTCATGAACGGACTCGCCCAATTCGGGCATCAAGATCTCGATTGCCATGCGGGATATTTTACCGATCCTCGAGCTTGGAAGTGCACGAGGATCGGCAAGGTCGTGTGGAACTCAGAGAGTTCCTAGGTCCAAAGGGGCCTAACCTCCGCGTTGTGGATCAAGCCAGGGCGTATCGCCATAGTAGAACTTACTGGGATGCAACGACTTCGCGTGGCCATCCATAAAGCCAACCACTGCCTGCCCAGTATGTCGGGGAGCGGGCCCGGCCCAGTCAGGATTAGTTGCGTCCGATGATCGAACCAAGCTGGCACAGCATCCTCCACCTAAACCGTCAATGAGTGGATCATCCAAGATATAGGCTCGATTCTTTTCCTCGTATTTCTCGGGAATGAACGGGGCGGTGGCCATCGCTCTTGCCCCACCATCGGCGATCAAGACCGTCGAGGCCGGACTGTTCGCCGCCGTATCGTTTGTGATAACGGCTTGGCCGTTCGGTCGGTTAAATCCATTGCCCAAAACTCGGAAGTTCGCGATATAGCTCAGTTTGAAGGGCTTATCGAACCCGGCTGGCGGATTGGGATCTGCCCAGGTCGTGATTCCTGGATTGGAGTGAGACGGGCACTTGAACATGTCCCGATTCTTGATGTAAGGCTGGAACAACTGATTCCAGAGGATGTTGGGAGTAAAGGTCCAAGCGGGCATGTAATTGTCGTCGTAATCGGCGACGTATAACTTGAATGCCGTGAGAAACTGCTTCTGATTGGAAAGACAAGCCGTTTTCTTGGCCGCCTCCTTAGCCTTGGCGAATACAGGGAAGAGAATGGCGGCAAGGATCGCGATAATCGCAATCACAACCAGTAACTCAATGAGGGTAAACGCGGTATTTGTACGGGCAGACTTATCTGTAATTTTCATTAGACACGCAACTCCAGCGGGTGATTATCTCAGAAAAATCTTACAAGAGCGATACTTTTTCTAAACATCACTTTCGGGGGGCTGAACGCCCGCATCTTAAAAGTGTAGAGTGCCTGACAATGTTGTCGTTGCCCTCCCTCTCAACTTGATTCGTTCTAGAACGACCTCCACTCCCACAAATCCACCTCTGGCCGAACCTTGATAACCTAACATCGAAGATTTCCCCAATCTTTCAGCCCAAAATGGCGCCAGCGCGCAATGAGCGGATCCCGTCACAGGATCTTCCGGAATGCCAACATTTGGACCAAACAGTCTCGAAATGAAGTCGTATTCGGCGTCCGCATCAGCCTTTGCGGTGATCATTAATGCCCGGTTCCCAAGAGAAGCGATGGCCGCCATGTCGGGAATGAAACGCCGAACCGCTGCCTCGCTCGCAAGCTGAACCAAGAAATCCATACGATTAGAGCCAGCAAAAACCGCCTTCTCAGAGCCTATTGCTTCCGACACTTGACTCAGGGGAATCTCGACCACCGGTTCAGACGGAAAGTCCAACTCGATGCCATGCTCATTTTTGACGGCGCCAAGACTGCCACTTCGAGTATCGAAACACAACTCGCCTGTGGCCCTTCCCGACGACCACAACAGATGAGCCGAGGCCAGGGTCGCATGCCCGCAAAGATCGACTTCACAAGCAGGGGTAAACCATCGTAGGCTCCATGCGGACGATGTGGGCAGCAGGAAAGCTGTCTCGGCATGGTTCATTTCTTGGGCAATCTTTTGCATCAACTCGTCCGAAATCGGCTCATTGAGTACACAAACGCCCGCAGGGTTCCCGGAGAACGGGCGATTGGTGAAAGCATCGACCACGTAGATCGGGAGTTCCATAGGAACGAGTTTGTCCTTTCCAACGAGAAGTACGCCAGCACAGTCCCCCAACGATCGGCCCAAAGGTGCCAAAATCTCAGATACGGACGTTAGAAAGCTTATGAGCCTTGAAACCACGTACCCCCGGCGCAACACCACTCCTTGCCGTATTGGCCCTCTAACCATCGGCTCTGGTTACCACGTGATGGTTCAATCGATGATTACCGAGGAAACCCGCAACGTCGATGCTTGCGTGGAACAGATCATCGACCTCCATCAAACGGGATGTGAATTGGTACGTGTAACGACCCCTTCATTGGGCGAAGCTCAGTGTTTGGAAGAGATTCGAGCCAAGGTCACAGAGAAATATCAATATGTCCCACTTACGGCCGATGTCCACCATCAAGGGACAGACATCGCAGTTGAGGCAGCCAAGCATGTAGACGAAGTCCGCGTCAATCCGGGCCTATTTGTCTTCCGTAAACACACGGGTAGGGAAGAGTACAGTCCGGCTGAGCATGAAGAAGAGAGGGCCGCAATCGAAGCTAGCTTCGTGCCCGTTGTGGAAGCATGTAAGAAGCACGATTGCGCCATGCGTGTGGGAGTGAATCATGGTTCGCTCAGCGAAAGAATGCTCGTGACCTACGGTGACACCCCGGACGGCATGGTTGAGAGCGCTCTCGAATATCTTCGAATCTGTGAAAAGCACGGCTACACCAACATCAACATCTCTGCGAAGGCGAGCCGGGTACCGGTCATGGTCGCGGCGAACCGCCTCATGGTCGCCCGAATGGCGGAGGAAGGGATGCATTACCCAATGCACTTGGGAGTAACAGAAGCTGGAGACGGCGAGTATGCCCGCATCAAATCCACCGCTGGCATCGCAACACTGCTTATGGAAGGTATTGGCGACACCATCCGTGTCTCCCTCTCGGAAGATCCCAAGAACGAGATCCCGGTTTGCTACGACATTCTTCAGGCTCTTGGCTTGAGAAAAACGAAAGTCGAATATATCGCCTGTCCATCTTGCGGTCGAACGAAATTCAACCTGCCCACCGTTCTTCACGAGGTGCGAGAAGCAACCAAGCATCTCGTGGGTCTGGATATCGCCGTGATGGGCTGTATCGTGAATGGGCCCGGGGAAATGGCGGATGCCGACTATGGCTATGTCGGCGCCGCCGGAGGCAAGATCACCCTCTACCGAAAGCGAGATATCGTTAAGAACGGAATTCCCCAGGAGAGGGGTGTGGACGAGTTGATCGACCTCCTTCGGGAAGACGGTGTTTGGCAAGATCCTCCTGAAGGGACGGTACGAAAGCCCGCCAATTTACAACCGCTACGAATGGTCTAGTCCTCCATTGCTGGGATTCCAGCAGGAAGCGCCTTATGTACCTCCACCAGAGCTAGAATCTGCCAGAATCAGTCCCACTATGGGACGGCAGACAGAGAATCCGGTTGACCGGCTCAAAACCAGTGGTCCCCGTTCGGCTTCGATCATTGACCTCTTGGCGGTCGGGTTTTCCCGCACTGAGAAAGACGCTGCCGAAGGCGAGCTCATGGCCCGCAGTATCCTCAAGCGATTCAGCAACATCGCCGCTCTATCCGACCTAAGCACGGATGACCTTCGCGAAATCACTGGAGTGGAAGGATTTGAATCTGTCCGATCTCAAGCTCTCCTAGAAATCGGGAGAAGAATTGGCGGAGCATCAAAGGGTCCCGTCACCGAAATCGAGGATGCCGACGACGTCTACAGTCTCCTGAGCTACTTACGCGACGAGAAGAAAGAACATTTTGTCGCTGTCTTGCTGGACTCCAAGAATGGCGTCCAAAGAGTTGCCCCGATTCACATCGGAACTCTTACGATGAGTGTTGTCGGCCCAAGAGAGGTCTTCCGAGAGGCGATTCGAGAAGGCGCCAGTTCCATCATTGTCGCCCACAACCATCCAAGTGGAGATCCCACGCCGAGCCCCGAAGATATTGCCGTGACGCTCCGACTAGCGGAAATTGGCGACATGCTAGATATCCCTGTATTGGACCATGTTGTGCTAGGCTATCGCAACTTTGTAAGTCTTAAAGAGAGAAACTTATTTTGAAAACCAATTGGGAAACAATCGTCACCGATCTGAAAGGACGCGCGCAAAAGATGCACGAAGGCAGGGAAGTCGGCCTTGCGAAGTGTCGAATTCTTATCCAGACTTCTGCTAAGTGCATTCGCCACATCCATCGCAATCAATTTCCGGAAGCACACTCGTTGCTCGCGGATGCTCAACGAATCGCCACCGATGCCAGAACTGCCCTCGCCCCGTTCCCTGAACTGTATTACGCGGGATTCCTTCATGATGCAGAGAAAGAGATGGTGGAAGCCGCAGCCGTTTTAGCCATCATCGAAGAACGCCCCTATCCTAGCCCTCTTGAATTAGGCGCTGGCGTCATGAGCTATCTAAATGGCATGGGTGAAGCCGCTAGCGAGGTTAGACGATACTGCCTCGACGAAATGCGCCGAGGAAACTTGCCGAAGGCAGAGGCGATCCTCCAGCAGATGGAGACCATTTACGACGACCTTATCACTTTCGACTTTCCAGATGCGATGACGGGAGGCCTACGTAGAACATGCGATGCCCTCCGTGCCGTCATCGAACGGACCCGGAGCGATCTGACCGCAACTGTCAGCCAGCAGGCCCTTGTGGAAGAGTTACGAGCAACAAGAATTCGTTTAGAATCCTCGAATTAGTGGTTCATTCAAAAGGCAAGTCGACGGGAGGTCTTGGACGATCGATGGGTTTCCGAGCGTCCTCCTGTGGTTTCTTGAAGTCGGCTAGTGTGACAACAAAGAGGATCAACATCAACATCACCGGAACCAAAACCAAGAGATTGGGATGAACCCTGCCTCCACCAGCCATGGCCAAGAGCTTTGCCAGATCTCCCCACTGTAAAATCAACCACGCGGTGGAAGCTAACCACAGCCCTAAGATTGTCCAACCTTTTGTCTTCTGACCAACGACAATATGCCCAAGGCCAGGGAAAAAGATGGAAATGAAGAGCGCCGCCTTCTGACTCGCCATCGGAATCGCACTGTCATCAGTGACCATCGAGGCTCCGGTGTCGATCGACAGAGCAACCTGGGCCAGTTTGCGTTCCGCGTTTACGTTCTTCGGGTCGATTTTCACGGCTCGCCGATAAGCGGCAAGTGCCTTAGCCGATTGCTTCCGTTCCGCGTACTCGTCGCCCAACATTTCTTGGACAGGGGAAGACCCAGGTGCGACTCTTGCCGCCTCTTCAAGAAGTTCGCGTACTTTGACGGCATTGTTTCGCATCTTTTCGACGCGAGCTTGTTGGACAAGTTTATCTGCTGCCTCTAAGTCGGACGCAGTGGGCGTGGGAATCTCGCCGTCCACCAGAATCTCCGCCATCTCCTCTTCGGCGACTGACTGTTGGCGAATCTTGGCTTTTTGCATTTCCAATACAGCCTGTAGTTCCGCCATGCCCGTTTTGGGCGCTTCTTGTTTCTGAGGTACAGAGATTTCCGCTGCTAAGCGGGAGGTATCGATGCCTAACTTCAACTGCAACTCAGCTACGCGCGCCTTGAGCGCGGAGCGGACGTCGGGGTCCTCAATGCTGTAAAGCTTCTGCGAGATACGAGCCAATTCGGCTCGCATCTCGGCTTCCTGAAGTTCGACGTTTTCGGAGTTAGGTTGATCCATCAGCTATGAAGACGGGCGAGGAGCCCACATTTGCTCCCAGAACCGATCTTCTAGCTTAGCTTGCGCTTGATCCAACATGCGCAGAAGCTCTTCAAATTTCTCCTTGCGGAAATTTCTTTGCATCTTCCCCAAGGCCATAAGATCGTACGGATCCTCTTCGATCCCCAAGGGGGCGGCAGGAAGGGAATCCATCATGTCTTCCACCATCATTTCGGCTTCAACCCAACGACGGCGGAGTGAAATTAGCTCTACGTATTGACGAACCTGATCGATAGTGACCTCGGTCACCTTGGACAAGAGCGACCTCACGTTATCTCTCAGGTAGACAAGCATGTCTCGGTCCCGATCATCGGGCTCTGGGCTGAAAGTTACGAGAACCGGCGGTAGTCCGTCATGCGGCGGGCGGGCGCCGGCTGGTTTCGTTTGTGGCATCTCCGCGAGCATAGTTTCCCTCTGCCCGGACCCAACAGAACGGTATTTGTTCATGTTTCGGGTGGGCAACTTTATGATATAGCAATTTTAGGGAAACGGTCGGAAGATTTGTGACTTCGCCCGCAATTTAATCAGAGTTAACCGGATTAT
The DNA here is from genome assembly GCA_001898035.1 of Armatimonadetes bacterium 55-13. Taxonomy (GTDB): domain Bacteria; phylum Armatimonadota; class Fimbriimonadia; order Fimbriimonadales; family Fimbriimonadaceae; genus 55-13. The sequence continues at coordinate 18,174 of MKRX01000016.1, read as the reverse complement.
CTGGACTTACCTGAAGGGAATTCCAGAGTGTTTCAAGATCATAGAATTGACGCTGCTCGTCCCGCATAACGTTCAAAATAACGTCTCCATAGTCCTGGATGATCCATCCAGTATTTTCGCCATCAGACCGGACGGGCTTGGACCGGGCAATCGTCATCGCTTCCGCCGCCCTGTCGGCAATGGAGGAAACGTGTCGGTCACTGGTGCCACTGCACACGATCATATAGTCCGTGACCGAGGACTTGCCCCGAACGTCTAGCAGTTCAATCTGCTCGGCCTTGAGATCGTCAACGGCCTTGGTGATGATGTCAACTTTTTCTTGTGATGTCATTTCAGCTTATAAAGTTTGTTCGTCTCAATATACTTCGCGACGGCCTGGGGCACCCAAGTCGTAATCGACTGCCCCCGAGCGACCTTATCGCGCAAATCCGATGCGGAGAGGTCCATCGGTTTCATATTGATGATGTCGATAAAGTCTCGATAGCTCTCGGGCAGGCGCTTAATGATGTCTGCTGGATCTTGGGGCTGCCTCACCGCCGCCGCGATTCGGCAAATCTTCATCAACCGCTCCGGTTGCTTCCATTCCGGAAGAGATTTCAGCGCGTCTCCACCCACAATGAACCAATACTCACCCGGCTGGACGAACTGAAGCTCGTTAATCGTGTCGATCGCATAGCTCGGCCCGCCCCGCCCAACTTCGGAATCGCTGACTGCCAATCCGGGGCGATTCGCCACCAGGAGCTTCACCATTTCTAAGCGGTGCTTCGCCGGCACCGACTTACCGGAGGTCTTAAGCGGGTTGCGAAACGCCGGCATAAAGATGACTTCGTCCAAACCCAAAGTCTCCTTCGCGGCCTCCGCCAGAGCCAAGTGTCCATTGTGAGGCGGATCGAACGTCCCGCCAAGAATTCCAATTTTCATAGTTGATCTGTATAGGCAAAGACTGCCGAGCCAACGTAAACCGTGTCTCCCTCTTCGGCTCCCAACTCCCGCAACCTATCGATAACGCCAAGACGCTGAAGCCGCCGATGAAGGTACCGCACGGCGTCATCGTTCTGCAGATCCGTCATCGCGACCAACCTCAGAACGCGTTTGCCATAGACCTCGAATCCCTCGTCCGTCTGCTCAACGCTCCATTCCTGATCGACTGCCTTCTCAAGCGCGGGCATGAGCACCGGAATCTCCGGTTCCGCCATCGCTGCTTCCAGAAGCTGAACCACTTCGAACAGTAACGGATCCATTCCCTGTCCCGTCGCTGCCGAGATAGGGAAGAGGGGCACCCCTAAACCTTCAAACCGCTCCCGGATCCCGCCAAACTCACCGGCGGGGATGATGTCCGTCTTGTTGAGCGCAATCACCCGAGGTCGCTTCCAAATCTCTTCGGAGTACAGCTTCAACTCGTTCTCGATCAGATGATAGTTCTCCAATGGGTCAGAGCCATCGATCGGATAGGCGTCCACTACATGAATAAGCACACGGTTTCGCTCCACGTGCTTCAAAAACTGATGCCCAAGGCCAACGCCTTCGCTGGCTCCCTGGATCAAGCCCGGCATGTCGGCAACTACGAAGCTGGTATCCCGAAACTTGACCACTCCCAGGTTCGGAACGATCGTTGTAAACGGATAGTCGGCAATCTTTGGCCGCGCCGCGCTGATCATCGAAATCAACGTGCTCTTGCCCGCATTCGGCAAGCCTACCAATCCGACATCAGCCAGAAGCTTGAGTTCAAGCTTCGCGTGGACGATCTCTTCCGGCGCACCTTTCTGGGCGAAGTTCGGCGCTTGGCGCACACTGCTGGTGTAGTGCTGGTTGCCGTACCCACCACGGCCGCCTCGGCACAGCACAAACTTCATCCCGTGAACATTTAAATCAACCAGGATTTCGTCTAGATCAAGATCGCGCACAATGGTTCCCACCGGAACCTTGATCTCAATATCGCGACCGTCTTTGCCCCGTTTGTTGCCCACGCCATGAACGCCGCTATCGGCCTCAAAGCGCTGCTGGAGCTTAAAATCGTAAAGGGTTCGGCGTCCGCGATCGGCAATCAGAATAATATGGCCGCCACGACCACCATCGGCGCCGTTCGGACCTCCACGCGGAACATGTTTTTCACGATGAAAACTGACCGCCCCGGAGCCGCCACGTCCAGACACAAAGGTGACTTCGGCTTCATCGAGAAACATAGACAAGAGTTTACCAAAGGCCCCAACGTAACTTCGGGACGCAGGGAAGTACCAGGCAGGGAAGAGGGCTACTCGGGATCTAACATCCCTTCAAGGGGATCGACCGTAATCACGCCCTTATCGAGGTCGATGTCCTTTACAAACTGCTTCGCCAGCGGGATCATGATCTCCCCAATCACCAAAATGTCCTGCGCAGGATATTCGGCCACTTCGTCGACCTCTCCCAGTTCCTGACCGTCGACCGTCACCACCTTCATCCCCTCAAGATCGGAGACCAGGTACTCGTCTTCATCTAACTCCGGTTCTTCATCTGCCGGAACCGACAGGTATTCCCACTGCAAAGCCTTCGCTTGATCGATCGAGTCCACACCGCTGAGCTTCAAAAGGAGGCGATCCTTCTGCCACGAGCAGCTTTCGACTACCACCCAATCGTCCTTCAAACGCAGGCGGCGACCTTTCCCCAGCCGCTCTTCAAAGTCTGTCATCAGTTCGACCTTGACCTGCCCACGCAGCCCAAAGGTGCTTACAATGCGGCCGACTTGTAGAAGCTCACTCATGATGGATTCCCAAATAGCAAAAGGGCCAGACCTAACGAAAGGTCCGGCCCCGAAACTTGGCAGGGAAGAGTCATTTACTCGGTAACGACTTTGACAAACGCCTTTTCGCGGGACTTCGCCGCGACCGCGCTCACCACGCACCGAATGGCCGAAACCACTCGCCCGCTCTTTCCGATCACCTTACCCACGTCTTCCGGATCGCAGTGAATGAAGAACGTTCGGGCATTGCCCTCGGTCTCTTCTTCGATCTCGATAGCCTCGGGCTTCTCAACGACCGACTTTACAAGATGCTCGACGAATGCTTCGTATGCCATCTTGTTTAAGCCTCGGCGGGAGCTTCCTCAGCAGCGGGAGCGGCTTCCTCTACCTTCGGCTCTTCAGCCGGAGCGGCGGGAGCAGAAGCAGCGGGAGCTTCGATGGCAGAGCTAACCGACATGGCCGCCGTTCGCTTGTCCAAGAACTTGTAGGAACTCTTCTGACCAGGTCGCTGCTCGAAGAACTTCTCGAGAACGCCGATCTTGTTCAAAAGGATCGCTGCGGTCTCGGAAGGCTGAGCGCCGTTCAGGAGCCAGTAAAGTGCTCGCTCCTCGTTAATGTTGATGAGCGTCGGCTTCACAACCGGATCGTACTGACCGAGCGTCTCAACGAACGCGCCGTTTCGTCCAGCTGAACTCTTGGCAACCACCACTCGATAGAAAGGTCGCCCTTTAGTGCCGATGCGTCTCAATCGAATCTTGACCATTAAACTTTCTTTTCCTTTATCTTCTTCTTCTGCCTTGTTTCTTTGACATTCGCGCTTGCAACTTGCCGAGCTGTTTCATCCCTCGACGCATTTCGTAGAGTTGCTTGATCAATCCATTGACCTCTTCGACCGATGTACCTGATCCAGCCGCAAGCCGTTTACGGCGCGAACCGTTGATTATATCCGGATTGGAACGCTCTTTTGGCGTCATGCTGAGAATAATGGCCTCTATCCTGTTGACTTTTTGGTCATTTATCTCGTTCAAGGCCTCTTCAGGGATGTTTGCCCCCACTCCCGGAAGCATCTTCAACACGTTCTTGATCGGCCCCATTTTGCGCATCGTCTTGAACTGACCCAACATATCGTTGAAGTCCAAGTTGCCGCCTCGGACCTTCGCTTCAAGGTCCGCCGCCTCGCTTTTGTCGATCGCAATCTCGGCTCGCTCGATAATGCCGAGAATGTCGCCGAAGCCCAGGATTCGTCCCGCCATTCGAGAGGGATCAAACTGGTCGAGCATGTCCGTCTGCTCGCCAACGCCAATAAATCGAACCGGAACGCCCGTCGCCGCCCGCACGCTTAAGACCGCGCCGCCCCGGGTGTCGCCATCTAACTTCGTGAAGATCGCGCCCGTCAACTCGACTTGCTCATGGAAGGCCGTGGCCACATTGACCGCTTCCTGTCCCGTCGTCGAGTCCAAGACCAAGAGCGTCTCGGAAGGCTTCACCGTCTGATGAATCTTCTTTAACTCGTCCATCAGATCGCTGTCCACCTGCAAACGGCCCGCCGTGTCCACGATCAGAACGTCGCACATCAGGTGCTTCGCTCGGTCTAGCGCCTCTTTGGCAATCTGAACTGGGTTCGTTCCGTCTGTCTTTGCGTAGACTGGAACCTCAATCTGTTCGCCCAAAACCTGAAGCTGCTTAATCGCCGCCGGGCGTTGAATGTCGCACGCCGCCAGCATCGGCTTCTTGCCTTGCTTCATCAACCACTTGGCCAGCTTCGCCGTCGTGGTGGTCTTTCCGGAGCCCTGCAGGCCGCAGAGCAAAATCACCGTCGGCGGCTGGGAACCATAGTTGAACCGGACCGGATCGGTTCCCAACATGTCCGTCAGCGCGTCGCGAACGATCTTGATAATCGTCTGGTCTGCGTTCAGGCTTCCGAACACCTCCTCGCCAATCGCGACTTCTTTAACCTTGGCGATGAACGTCTTGGCGACGGCAAAGTTGACGTCCGCCTCAAGCAAAGCCACTCGAACTTCGCGCAGCATCTCATTGACGTCGTCCTCCGTCAATTTCCCCTTGCGCTTGAGCCCGGAAAAGATCCCGGAAAGACGTCTGGTCAAGTTATCGAGCATGAACCCTCAGTCTACCAATCGGCGGCAAAAAAACCTGACTTCTGGCAGGTGCATACTCCGATCTAGGTAATTCAGCCTGTTTGTGGTGAAAACCACAACAAAGTTGGGCTCTAAAACCATCCAACTTGTGTCGATATAAATAGCAGGAGTTCTCATTCAAATGGAATCGGCGGAAAAAGCAAAGAAGCAAGGAGTACCACCGACCGCATTCGTCACATTGTTGGCGGGCGTAGGAATCGCCGCGTTTGCGACGTACATGGTGCGCCGGGCACGTCATGAATCGTCACTGGGAATCGACAGCCTTCTTCGCGCGTGCGACCACGCCGCAGAAGCCCTCGATGAACGACTGTCCTCATTGAAACTCGCCTCGTAAGTTTCAATTCATTTCTCCTCAATCAACACAAACGGGAGCGGTTTCCACAAAGAAATCGCTCCCGTTTCCATTTGCCCTCCCCCCACCACTTCTGAACTGAGGGAAGGGGTTAAGAATCTTCTGATAATCATTATTATGAATATTTCAGACCGGAGGGCACTTCCCTCCAAACCACAGTAATTCTAAGAGGAGGACGGGGGGAGTTAAAGGTTAGGGCGGCAGTGTTACGAGCACTCCGCCCTAGGTGACTTCCCGTAGTGATCATGGAGCTGTTTGCAGAACGGCAAATCGACTACGTTCGGGCCACGATTAAGAATTATACGCCCGAAGAAATTATTTCGATGCTCCCGTTTGAGTTTAGTTATCGGGACTGGGGCCGATGGACGTATCGGCAAAGTTATGTGTCATTGGGCGGCGAGGTTTCGATTTTCTTTGACGGTGTTCACACCGATCAAGGTATCTGCCTCGATATTCCAGGCTCCGGTCTGCGGGCTCTGGAAGCGGCGGCCCTGGCCAAGGGTGAGAAATTCGATATCCGCGAATGGCTGGGCAAACTGGCCAGGATGGGGGCGAGGGCTTCCCGAATCGACGTGGCTTGCGATACCTCTAACCCGCTTGTAACCATGGCCCTCGTCAGGCACCATCTAGAACAAGACGCTTATGTTTCTCGGGCTCAATCTTGGCGACCGATGGAATGCCACCGGCGCGGCCAGGTCGTGGAGGTTCAGGGATTCGAGATCGGCGGCCGCAAGTCGGAATCCTACATGCGGATCTACGATAAGGCACTCGAGCAAAAGGTAGAGGGTCACCTGATCCGCTTCGAGGGCGAGTTTAAGGGCAAGAAGGCGGCCCGGCTCATGGAGATCTTTGTTAAAGAGGGGTGGGACGCGGCGGTGGGTTGCCTCCGGTCCATTATCGACTTCACCGAAGTGAGCGACGAAGACGAGAACGTAAGTCGGCGAGACCGGGCCAGCTGGTGGGAGCTGCTCATTGGGGCATCTAAACACGTCGTGGACGTGGCCAAGACCACCAGCAACAACCTTTCAAAAACCTATGCCTGGATCGAAAGGCAGTGTAAGGGGGCGTTCTGGGCACTTACGGAAGCCTCTGGGGGCTCCGTGGATTGGTTCTATTCCCTACTCCGGGACGGGACGGCCAAGCACTCCGACAAGATGAGCATGATGGCGCAAGCGGCCAAGCTGTTCCTCTTTGACAATCAGTTCAGGTATCAGGGAGCTTTAGAGGTGCCTACGGCATGTATTACGTAGGCACTTATGACGATCACCGCCAAAGAAGGGTTATGCGGCTACCGACTGTTGCATTCTTGAACAAAGGTGTTTGACATCTCCATTCATCGAAGGTAAGTCATAGATGAATGCCAACAGATCGCGACGCCGAATAATTGGAACAGTTGGATTAGAAACATCCAAGGAGATTGAGTTATTCAATACAATTGCGCCAAGGCAAGGGATTCCGAGAATTCTGGTGACGACACTCTGATTTCGTTTTAGTTGACGAGAGTAACTCTTTATTGGCTTCCAGTATGTCGGTGAAACTTGCACTTTCCAAGTATCACCAATGCAGACTAACGGCACAGAGAGAGTCTTTTGCTCTAAAACCAGGGCTCCAAATGGGCCAAGAAGAATGAAATCAATATCGCCATTTTGCTGACCTGGATTGAAGTTTCGGAATAGTATATATTCGTCCCCCAAAACAGAGAGAACTTGGGCGGTCTTGTCTTCTCCTCGTTGACCTTGAGAAGGGTTCACATTCAATTGTAAACACTTAAGAAAAAGAGCATAACCAAAGGATGCTGGAATCCAGAGAAAGACCAGGTGAACTGCACAGAAAGAAAGCAAAACCCCTGAGATTAAAAAGGCCATGGCTAAATTCTTGATTCTCTTGCTCTTGTTCCTGGCGAAAGATGGATACTCGATCACCTGCATAAGAGCGATTTTTGGTCAGTTCAAAAAAATCTGAAGCTATAGAAGACTGCCTAGCGTCTGTAGGACCAGCAGAACGGCGCGGCACCTTTACGAGAGGTTCCTGCCCCAAGCAAATTTAACAGGCCCAGGCGTCACTGTACGTGACTGGAGGTGCGTTTGGGCCAAGGGGTAACTACATGGTCCAACAGATTCTAGTCGTGGCGGCTAAGACGCTCGACTTCAAGTCCGACAAGGGCGACGAGATAAAGGGAACGCAGGTTCATTACCTGATGACGGGGGTCTCCCCGGATAAGGAAACCAAGGGATACATTCCCTTAAAAGCGTTTCTCAAAGGTGCGCCCGCCAAGAACGTGAAAGAGGTCCCTGGTGTTTACCAAGGTGCCTTTGCGGTTTCGATGAAAGACGGTAAGCCGAATCTAACGCTGACCGATCTCGACTTCGTTTCCGAGGTCACTCTTGGCTAGCGGAACCGTGTGTTTCGTAGCCGATGGCCGTTACCAGACGGAGAAAACCGGGGACCTTAAAGCCTCGGTGGATTCGGTCATTCTGGGCGGCAACCGGGTGGTTTGGGTGGAATGCGATAAGCGTTTCCGCTCGTTTCACCCGCTGACTCCGGTTAAGGAAATACGCAACCGCGTCGATGGCCTATGCGCTCAGGGGGTGCTCTGTTGACTTACGAGCAAGCAGAACACCTGCTCCAAAAGACGGACCTCATTTATGAGCAAGTCGAAACGGCCAACCTTCTAGCCCTTAAGACCAACGCGGCAATCTTGGCGATTTTCGCGTGTTTCTTGGTGGCCATTCTCTTCCTCGCCGTGAAGGCGGTTCGAAGGAGTTAAGCGGATGGACTTTACTTCCCTGCTTCTCTTCACCGCCAAGGCAGTATCCATCTACGTCCCGTGCATGTTCGTGTTCGAGTACGTGGTGGGAAAGATCAAGGATTCGGTGACGGGCTTATGAGCTGGTACGACACGGAAATTCTAAAGACTCTGGTTGACCAGATCGTTAAAGCCGTCACCTTCGGAATTCTGACCGGCGCTCTTTTTAGTGCCGTGTTCAGGATAAAGACCCCACCGGGTCAATAGCTCAACAACTCATCAACAGGAGGTTCTTACTATGAACATCAAGAAAGTCCAAGCTCTTTTCATCCGTGGCCGATCGAAGGTGATCGCCACCACTTCCCTTGCCTGCCTTGCGATCGGGGCGGCCATGGCCCAGGAAACCACCGGCGGCGGTGACGGCCTGGATTACTCGACGTCGGTCACGGCTTTCAAGACCGATATGACCTCGTTCTTCACGACGAACGGTCCGGCTCTGCTCGGTGCCTTGGTCGTGATGCTGGCGTTTGGCATCGTGTGGAAGCTCGTCAAGCGAGCGGCCAAGAGCGTCTAAGGACGCGCGAAAGTGTGGGGGTTCTCGCGCGGGACCCCCTAGCAACTGGAGGTTATGGCAATGCGCAAGATTCTTGCGGCGTTAGGGGCTCTCCTCGCGATGGCGACGGTAAGGGCAGATATGACACAGGTCGAGCTAGATCACCCGGAGTTTTCGGGAACGATCTTTTGCACGTTCCTCCCGAATCCGGTTGACGTGACCTCCGGCGAGGGCGGTACCGGGCTCAATATGCTTCCCACGGCGTACACGCTGAACCGGAAATCTAACATTGAGTTTCCGGGCAAGTTCCAGACGGATATTTCTATCCTTCAGATAAAGCGTTACATCATCTACACCAATAAATTCATGCCGATCACCCCTCGAACGGTGGTCGCTTCCCTTCCTGCGGTGAGTAAGGTAGCGGGCTCCGACAGTGGGACGGATGCGAGTGAACCCAACCTAGACGGAAAGCTGTTTTCGGCGACGGCCTGGGCATCCAGCGACGATTACAAGTATGGGAAATTCCAGCTTGTCATCAGGATTTCGTACAACGGCACGACCTGGGCGACGATCCACGAACAGAACTTCATCATTTCGCCGGTCGGCCTGAGAGATTCCAACACAGACGGGGGTTCTAACCCCTATGGTGGGGGCGGCCTTACCCCCGGCGATCTCAACGGCCAGAACATCAACCAGGGCGGCTTTTGGGAGGGCATTTTGAGCGGTCTCTTTGTTCCTCAGGAAGAGACCTTGAACACGCTAAGGGATACGTTGATGCAGTGGGGCACGTGGGGGCCGTTTGGGATCATTACGGCGCTGAACACCCGGTTTCAGGAATATCAGACTGACGGCGGTTTGGAGTACTCCTTTACGATCAATTTGCCGTTTGCGGGGGCGACGACGTTCGACCTCACGCCTTATGAAACGTTCATCAAGATCGCGCGGGTTCTGATGTCGATGGCGCTTTGGTTCCTGGTGGTGTGGGGTCTATGGCACAAGGTGTACAAGAAGGTTTAGGCATGTGGAAGTACATCAAAGTCATCGGTGCGCTGGCCCTTGCCTTCTACTTAGGTCGGGCCACCGCGGCGCGTAAAAAGCCCGTCATCATCTGGAAGAACTGCGAAACGGAACTTGAGCTCTGGAGGGCCCAGCGGTGATTATCGACGGCCTTTTGATGCTCTTAACCGGGATTGTCCAATGGGCATACGACCTGTTGCCCGAATGGAACATTCAGGACCAGCTGTTCGGCGGAATGCTCAACGACGGGCGCGGTTGGACTCCCATGAGTGGTTATTGGGAGACGTCCGGCCAGCCTCAAACTCCGCTGACCTCGATCTTTGCGAGCATGTGGCAAATGAACAAGTACGTTCCGGTGGACCATCTTTTGGCGGCCATGACGCTCGTCGGCGTGTTCTGGGGCGCGGTTCTCGCCTTTAGGGTCGGTAAGTGGCTCATCGGCGTCATTCGTGGGTCGGGTACTCAATGATTGAGGCTCACGTGGGATTACCCGGCTCTGGCAAATCGCTCCATGCGGTGCGGCGCCTTCTTGCGGCGAAAGCCGATGGCCGTCGAACGTTGGCGAACTTTCACTCTCAGACGGGCATGTGGGACTTTGCACTTTGGGCGGACATGGTTGAGGCGGGTAACTGCCTGGCCGTGATCGACGAGGCGCATATGTGGTTCTCGGCGAGATCCTGGACCAAGACGAACCAGGCGGAACTCTCGGTCTTTCAGCAACACCGGAAGGAAGGCATGGACGTGGTTTGGATCGCCCAGCACGAGGGGCGGGTAGATGTGGCGGTGCGAGAATTGACGGCTTTCATATGGAGGCATAAGAAGCTCGGGCGATTCTGTATAGCTTCAAGAGTCACGCCGGATGAGCCGAAAAAGGTGCTCCAGCGCCGGATTATCCGTATTGGCCCTTCCCTGGCCCAGCACTACTTCACCGAAGAACGTATCGGGTTTAAGGACGGGGAGGGTTACAAGTTCGGCGGCGGCAAGGCGTACGCCCGCAAGGGCGGGAGCGTGCCGACGCTGGACGAGAACTACCGTCTGGCCCCGAACTTCTTCCGGCTGGAGTTTCCGGGCCATATCCGATATCTCCCGGCTGATGCTCCGGGCCTGGCTCATGTCGTAGCTCTTGCGCTAAGAGAATGGCGAGAACTTGGCGGCCAGGTGGAAGCGGTCAATATCGCGGTGCCTCTCTACCGTGGCTCGGATGGCCATTTTCACGAGCTGAGCGTAGACGGCGAGCTGATCCCGAACCAGGCCCAGAAGGACATTTTCGAGGCGGCGAAAGAGTTACTGGCCACGTTACCAGGGACTCTTTCCGGAACCCCTTCTCTTCTCCGGGTGGGTGCCGTCCATGGGGCCCCAGTCAAGGGCAAAGCCGTTGCGACGCAGGAGCCGGTTCCGCAGGAACCCTTGACAGGGTGGACGGTACCCAATGCTTCCAATCGTAGGGGTTCGGAGCCGTCCCACGCCGAGCGCGTCCGGGCTCTGCTGGAGAAGTACGCGGACCGAGTGTCCCCTAGCCGCTCTCAGAGATCAGCCCAATGAAACGGCAAATCGACGGGTTCTCTGCATTTGTAAGAACTTTTGGCCCGATTTAGGACGATTAGATGGGTACTGACATGCGCGAGTTGAAAGTAAATCTAGACGATCTGCTTTATTTGATGTGTGTTGTCCGTATTGCCATTCGTAAACACAAAGAACAGACGATCTTCTTCGAGAGGATCAATCGGCCAGATGGTGTAGCAAGTTGCGAAAAAGATATTAGGGTCGGTTCGAGGCTCTTGGACCGTATGAAGAAAATGAAGCCAAGCTTTCAACTCACAATGTTCGATGATGATGGATAGGCGGCCTTAATGAGTCTAAGTAGTTGTACTGGTATCACGCATTAAGCATTATTACTAGACAACTTACCCACCTTTCATTATTATGAATATTTCAGACCAGAAGGCACTTCCCTCAACCAAAATCGCATCGGGGCCGTATTATCATCGATAAACCATGGATGACTCACGCCCCGGAAGGCCGCGTCTGGCAGACAGACCGCTGTTTCGCTTTGACGCCATCAATCGCGCCATCCAGATTTACCTCGGAAAGTTCTTTCCGTGTCTTCTAGGTTTGGTTGCTGTCCTTGCCTTGGCGGCTTTCATTGAAAGGACGCCCAATGCCATATTTCAGGCTGTCTGCGGAGATCCCATCGTTTTCTTCTTGAAACGACCAACTGCTCATTTCATCTACAGTGCGGCATGCGCAATCCTCAATATAAGCGTTCATGCGCTCCTGTCCGCTGGCTACCTAAGAATGATCTTGGCTTTCACCCGAGGAAGCGCGTTTTCGGTGGGACAAATCTTTCGTCGTCAAGCCGGAGAGCTGAACATCATTGTGATAGGTCTTGTCGCAACCATTCCATATTGCGTTATGTGGCCCCTGCTCAAAGAATGGGTATTCGCAGAAGGCAATACGATCAGAATCTGGGCTGCTCTCGGTATCATGCCTCTTGCCGAATTTCTGGCCCTGCCGACTATCTTTGCGGGAATATTTGCGTTTGATCGAGGCCTGAATATCAAAGAAAGTCTAACCAAAAGCGTTAAATGGGCGTTTTCACAATATCCTCAGCTCTTACTCGTCGTAGCCATTTCGTGGGTGTCGGGTGTTTCGGGTGCGGCCGTCTTTGGGATCGGTGTTTTTGCAACACTGCCAATCCCTTTGATCACCTTGGCGATCCTTTACCAAGACAATCTCGTTAAGAGCCAGTGATCTAAACCCGAAGGACAGAATCACCGGCGATCACAAACACAGAATCTCCCGCCTTCGCCCGAATCCGTCCGTAGCCCGTAAACGCCCCGAACGCCGGCAACACCGCGCAAGACTCTCCGAACCAAAAACACGGCAAAACCAAAGATTGCTCGGCCCGGCCCACCAGCCGAGCCCCCGGGTGTAAGTGTCCCGCCAATCCGTAGCCCTCCGAAAGTGCCTGCGGCTCATGAAACAACCGGAACGGTCCCAAGGCTTCTCCATTGGGCACGTCCAAAACCCGTTGATGGGCAGGCAGCGGCAGACACTTGCGGTCATGGTTCCCGTCCACTAACCACACGTCGAGGGCACTGTGAGCATCGCGCCAAGAGGAAAACTGCTCCAACGCTCCCTCCGTCCTTCCCGCCTGCGCATGCCACAGATCACCTAAGATGCAGAGTCGCAAAGGCTGAACGTCTGAGATTACGGAACTTAATCGGGTCAAGGTATCCATTGTCGCCCCGGTAGGTACCGGAACCGCCAGCGCTCGAAATGCCGCCGCCTTTCCCAAGTGCAAATCGGCCACGAAGAGTGTGCGCTCAGCGGGCCAAAAAACCGCCTTGCCTGGAAGCAACACCAACGTCTCCCCCGCCACTTCGCATACCGCACTTCCCTGCGCTTCGGAAATCATTTACCTAGACAGAAGAATACCATTCTATGCTTCCGCTTCCAACTCCAGCGCCAACTTCTGAATCCGGTCGCCAATCTTTTCCGTCGTGACCGTCTCTCGTAACCGATCCACCAAAATCGGGAACGCCATCGGCGTCGGCCGCTCTGGTTCGGTGATGACCACCTTGGATTGCCCCAACCGACCCATCGCAACCGCCAAGCGGCTGCTCTCCAACTGCTTCTCAAGCACCTCTCGCTCCGCCTGAAAGACCAACATGTTTCCCGGATCGTATTGAGAGAGGACGTCATAGAACAGTCCGC
>MKRX01000016.1:0-4844 GCA_001898035.1 Armatimonadetes bacterium 55-13 | reverse complement strand
TCTCCGCCGAATTCAAACTTGCGAAGATGTCTGCCCCCAGGTTGTCCAGTGAAAGCAGCCCCGCTTGAAGTGCCTCGTGCAACGGCGCCGGTTCCGCTGCCAACAGCTCGAACCCGTAGTCGTTGCAAGCCAGCGAGAACGTGATCGGTTGTATTTGCGAGATCCGATGCGCAAACAAAGCCGCCAACCCCTCATGAACCAGTCGCCCTTCCAAGGGATAGAAGAACAAGTGATGCCCGTCACCCGTCTCCACCCGCTCGATCAGAAACTCGTCCTCCGCGGGAATCGCCGACCACCGGGCCTGGACGTCCAGCAAAGGCATCATCATTTCCATCTCTGGACTATCGAACACCCCAAACCGAGCCAGATCGAGTTCCTCCCGAATGGCATGAGCCAACTGGTTTGAAAGGGGAAGCCGTCCCCCTGCCCAATGCGGCACCGCCCCCTTCACGCTTGCCGCAGGCTTAACGTAGGCCGTCATGTCCCGAATCCGAATGAACTCCAGTGGCTTCCCGGAAAAGATGAATCGATCTCCCGGATTGAGTCGGGACAGGAACGACTCTTCCACCGTCCCCAATCGACCGCCTTTCATATAAGCCACGTTCATCGCGGAATCGCTCACGATCGTCCCAATCGACATCCGATGCCGCTGGGCGATGTCCTTGTCCTCCACCCGATAGAGCCCGTCATGCTCCACGACCCGACGGAATTCCGGATACGCCCGTAGCGCCGATCCTCCGCGGACGATGAAGTCGATCACCCACTGCCACTCCTCATCCGTCAGATTCCGGTACGCCCACGTGGACCGAACTTCCGCCAGCATTTCCTCCGACCGAAAGCCTTCCCCTAGCGCAATCGTTACCAGATGCTGAGAGAGCAGATCCAGCGGCCGCTCCACCCCTTCCCTTGCCTCAATCCGCCCTTCCAACGCCGCCTTCCTCGCCGCCGCAATGTCCACCATCTCCAAGGCATGAGTCGGCACACACGTGACCCGGGAAGCCACTCCTGGCCGGTGACCACTACGTCCGGCCCGCTGCAAGAGCCGAGCGACTCCTTTCGGAGATCCAACCTGGATCACCCGATCCACGGGACTGAAATCGACGCCCAGGTCCAGGCTGGAAGTCGCCACCACCGCCCGTAGCTTCCCTTGCTTCAACCCCATTTCCACCGCATCGCGCATGTCCCGATCCAGCGACCCGTGATGAAGTTCGACATGCCCCTTCCAATCCGGTCGATAACCCAAGATGTTCTGAAACCAAATCTCTGCCTGAGCCCGCGTATTGCAAAACACAAGGCAGGTGTTCCCTTCCTCGATCGCCGAGATCACCGGTTTGATCATCTGCGTGCCAAAGTGCCCCGCCCAAGGAAAACGGTCCACGCTCTCCGGCAAGATCGAGTCGATTACGATCTCCTTCTCCACGTGCCCCTCGACCAAGACGCCCGATTCCGCCTCCGCTCCCAAGAGCGTCTGCATCGCGCCGTCCAGGTTCCCCAGCGTCGCCGAGATCCCCCACGTCCGAATCCCGGGACAAATCGCCCGCAATCTCGCCAAACAAAGCTCCGTTTGAACACCACGCTTGGTGGAAATCAACTCATGCCATTCGTCTATGACCACACACTGCAAGTTCGCAAACGTCTCGCGGTGGTCGGCATGCGAGAGCATCAAACTCAAGCTTTCCGGTGTAGTGATCAGCGCCTGTGGAGCCTCCGCCTTCTGCTTCGCCCGTTCGCTGCTGGTGGTATCCCCCGTCCGAATCTCCACCCGCCATTCCAGTCCTAACCCTTCCAGCGGCATCCGCAAGGAGACCGCCGTGTCGGACGCCAACGCCCGCAGCGGCGTAATCCACAGCACTCGCAGTCCGCCAGTTTCGCTTTGCCCCAGCGCCTCCGCCACCGGCCCCATCCAAGCCGAAAACGTCTTTCCCGTACCGGTCGCCGAGAAGATCAGCCCGGACCGGCCTTCCAGATAAGCCGACCAAACCTCTCGCTGAAAGGGAAAGGGCTGCCATCCGTTCGCGGCAAACCAATCTTCAATGGGCTGGAGGCCAGGATACATTTGTCTACATTACTACATTCTTACCTTTCAAAGCTCATTCTCCCGACAGAGTTCGAAACACACACTCACATTTCCTCACAACTTTAGGCTAACATACAGGACCCTAGTCATGTCATTAAAAGCGCCAGAACCCGAAGAGCTAGTAATGCCTGTATATCTGAATGAGCAAGCCGTGCTCGATTTGATCGCTGTTATGGAAGATGGATTTGCGAGGATTAGTACACAAACTTCAGTTAATTCGCAAAACAGCGAAGGTAAAGCAAATATCTCAGGATCGATCGGATCAAAATTCTTCTCGTTTCTAAATCTAGGAGTTGATACAGACATCGCGAACACTAGAGAAGTACAGAATGCCGAAACTCGAAGTATTGAAAGAACTCACACGGCGACCTCATTGTTTATTAGATTAAGAAGGTTGCTCAGTTCCAGTAAGAACTTAAAGAGAGTCTCGATACCTGCTGACTTAAAAACTCTACGCGCTGGAGAATTCATCGAAATTGAAGCGAATCTAAAAAAGAATCCGATGTTGGATGCATTAGAATCATTAATGCATTTAAAGGAGATCTTCGTTTTTGCCAAATTGGCTAATACGCCTCTGATTGATACTGATGAAGATGGCAATGTGAGAATTCTTTCAAACGATGAACGAATAGCGTCGGCTTTCGGCGAGACAATACCACTCTTCGAAATGCTTGATTCGATTGTAAATGCACTGCGACTTAGCGGATCAATCGAACTTTTCGGAATAACGAGCGGCGGAGTGAATTCCGTTCTGTCTACAGAGCAAAGCTTATTTTCTATCAAGGATCCTTATGGAATAGTTGATGGTCAGTATAGAATAATGGGAAAGGTAACCCAAGTTTTACATCGAGATTCCGAACAGAAGATTAATCTATTAAGAAGGACCGGATTTTCAAAAGTCAATGGAGATATTTTACTTCCACTTGTTAATGGATTAACCGATCTTTCTAAAGACGGATTCGATGTAGGCAAGATCATAGTCGAAGTTGAGGGACCGGCGATTCAAATCACGCCGATATGTATCTACGTATAGCTCGGCATTTAGTAGCCGTCGATTCCTACCAGCAGGTCCTTAATGGACGCCAACGAATCTGCATCTTGAATCTGCTTGTCCGTTCGCCAGCGCACGATCCGAGGAAACCGAACCGCCACCCCGGACTTGTGCCGATTTGAGAGTTGGATTGCTTCAAACGCAAGCTCAAACACCAACTCGGGAGTCACCGTCCTCACCGGGCCAAACTTCTCAAGCGTATTCCGCCGAACCCAAGCGTCTACCTTCCGAATCTCTTCGTCGCTCAACCCGCTGTAAGCCTTGGCAAAGGACACCAACTTGTCCCCGTCCCAAACCCCAAAGGTGTAATCCGTATACAAAGAGGCCCGCCGCCCACTCCCCCGTGCCGCGTAAATCAGCACCGCATCCACCGTAAGCGGATCGATCTTCCACTTCCACCAAAGCCCTTTCTTTCGCCCGACCAGGTACGGCGAGTCCAGCCGCTTGAGCATAAACCCTTCCACGTTCCTCTCGCGGGCGGTCTCGCGCAACTCGGCAACCGCTTCCCAACTCGTCGCCGTCACCGCCGGAGAGGCTTGTACCGGGGTCAAGGCCGCCTGATTCACCACCGCCTCCAGCCGTTTCCGTCTCTCCGCCAGGGGAAGTTCTCTCAAATCCTCCCCGTCCAGTTCCAGCACGTCAAAGGCAACCAATCGAACCGGTAACTCCGCCAAAACCTTCTTGCTCGCCGTCTTCCGACCAATTCGCTTCTGGAGGTCTAAGAACTTCAGCGGCTTGTCTCCACCCCAGGCCAAGATCTCGCCATCTAAAACGGTCCCCTCCGGAAGCGCGTCTCCGACTTCAACGATCTCGGGAAACCGCTCGGAAATCAATTCCTCTCCGCGAGACCAGACGAACGTTTGCCCACCCCGGCGGATCAACTGAGCCCGAATCCCATCCCATTTCCATTCGATCTGCCAGTCGGATACGTCTCCTAACTCTGAAGGCTCCCCCTCAATCGGGTGCGCCAGGCAAAACGGATAAGGACGGCTCGCATCGGTGTCCTCCGTCTCGGGCGCCGTCAGCCTCAAATAGGTCTCCCGAGTCGCCGCCCATTCCCCCATCAGCCGATGCGCAATGACGGGTGCGGGAATTCCCGAGGCTTGCGACAACGCCCGAATCACCAGCTCCTGCGAAACCCCAACCCGAAACGCCCCCGTAATCAGTTTGTTGAACACGAACCGACCCGCCGCGTCCAGTTCTCTCCAGTACTTGGTCAGTGCTTCTTTTTGGGTTTCTTCGTCCAATTGTCCCAGCGGCAAGAGTCGTTCTTCCACCCAAACATGCAACGGCAGATCTTCACCCTCGCTTTCCACCCCCGGCAAGATCAGGGCGATCGTTTCCGCCAAGTCTCCAACCGCGTCATAACATTCCCCAAAGAGCCACTGCGGAACTCCCGATAACTCTGCCGCCCAAGTCTGCATTCGCGTGCTGTTGACCGCCCGTTTCGGACGCCGACCGGTCAAAAAGGCAATCGTATAGATCGCGTCTTCCGCCGGAGCTTCCCGAAAATATGTAGCCATCGCCTCGACCTTCTCGTTGGTCTTGTTCGTGGCGTCTATGGCGGCGAAGAGGCGCGTCAATCGCTTCGCTCCGCATCCTCCCCTTCCGAACTCTCTTCTTGTTCTCCCTCAAACGCCGTCTCCAACGCCCTCGCCTGCATCCCTTGCTCCTGCAGATAGCGAACGACCGAAGCCGTGTACCCATGGGTCACCC
>MKRX01000015.1:378900-399939 GCA_001898035.1 Armatimonadetes bacterium 55-13 | reverse complement strand
GCGAGCGAGTTCTTTGTAAGCCCAGTGGTTCTCGGGAACATCCGGGAAGTTGTCCTGAGCGACGGCCGGCATAACGACGGCGGCGCCAAGAACGAGCGTGAGTGCGTATTTAGCAGTTCGCTTCAATTCCATTACTCCTTTGTGGTTTGGTTGTCCAATCCGTCAGGAGGCTTGCTGAAGCGTTCGTCCTCTTCGCTTGAGGGTGGTTACTCACAACTTCCTTGAGTTTCCTATGAGTCGCCAACTCCCCAGCCTAGGGGCAGAACTTCTCAGGCTCGCATCCTGCGTTTTGGTAAGTTAGGCGAACCTAACCTCCTTGTATTATGCACATGCAAACCGCAAGAAATACCCTCACGAGGCGAAAAGGCGGGCAAACGGGACCTCTGGCTAAGCCCATTTTCAAGCAAAAAGGCCCGGCCAGGGCCGGGCCGCAATCACGGGAGACCTACAGCTTCAGGTCGACGATGCCGCTGATTCCAACTCCATCGACCTTGCGGATGTTCTTAATCACGTCCTGACTTTCCACCGGGATCATCGCACGGATCTTAATCTCCCGGCCAAATAAGTCTTGGTCAAGCTGAGCCACCGCCTGGACCTTGTCGACAAGGGACTTTGGACCCATCACCTGGGCCGCGCCGATGGCCTTGCGGCTATTGATGCCCGCGCTGATGATCGGAACCACCTTTGTCGCTCGCGTGGTCGTGTCCTTGTGATTCGCCAGCTTATTGATCGCGGAGTTGATCTGCGGACCAAACTGCTTCACTGCCGCCCCCACGCCCACGATCTTAATGATCTCTTTGATCTGAGTCGCTCCAATGGCGGACAACGCCAGGACGCCGGCAACGATAAGTGCGATTCTCTCTCTCTTCATAATCCGAGTAACACCTCTTTGTTCACTATGCGCCCATTTCTGTCGCATGAGCCTTATTCTACGGGTGAATATCCGTCTCGGCACATTTCGCCGGGTACAAATGGGCGATGCTCGACCGCGATTTGATCCGACGTGATCCGGACTTTGTCAGAGCCGGAATTGCCCGCAAGCATATGGACGCCTCAATCGTCGACGAGTTCCTGACCGTCGATCAGGCCTGGCGAACCGCCACCACCCACCTCGACGAGAAGAAGGCCGAATCCAATCGCATCAGCAAATCCATCGGTCAGCTCATTGGCCAGGGCAAAAAAGACGAAGCCGAAGCCGCCAAGGCTCAAACCGCCGACCTCAAGAAAGCCATCGCCGAGCTAGAAGCCCAAGAGCGCAACCTCGAAACGGATCTCAAATCCATCGAACTCCAATTCCCAAACCTCCCCCATGCCTCCACCCCTGACGGGGAAACAGAGAATGAAAATGTCTTTGTTCGAGAGTGGGGAGCCAAACCTGAGTTCGCCGATGCCCCCAAGCCCCACTGGGAAATTGCCGAGAACCTCCAACTTCTCGACCTCCCCCGAGGCGCGAAGATCACGGGTAGCGGATTCGCCGTTTACACCGGACAAGGTGCTCGGCTCCAACGCGCCCTCTTCAATTTCATGGTCGATCATCAAACCCTGAGGAATGGCTACCGTGAGATCTATCCCCCCTTCATCGTCAACCGTGCCTCCCTCATCGGAACCGGCAACCTGCCCAAGTTCGAAGAGGACCTCTACAAAGTCGATGACGACCTCTATCTGATCCCCACCGCCGAGGTCCCCGTCACCAACCTTTACCGAGACGAAATCCTCGATGCCGCCGATCTCACCGTCAACCTCGCCGCTTTTAGTGGGTGCTTCCGAAAGGAGGCGGGTGCGGCAGGCAAAGACACCCGTGGCCTCCTAAGAATCCATCAGTTCGACAAAGTCGAGCTTGTCAAGTTCACCAAGCCAGAAGATAGCTACGCAGAACTTGAACTATTGGTCAAAGACGCGGAAAGCGTTCTCCAATCCCTAGGGCTTCATTACCGAATCGTCGAACTCTGCACCGGCGATATCGGCGCAAAGGGTAGCAAATGCTATGACCTGGAAGTCTGGTCCCCTGGCGTGGATCGCTATCTGGAAATCTCCAGTTGCACCAACTTCGAAGCCTATCAAGCCCGCCGAGCAAACATCCGCTTCCGTCGTGAGCAAGGCGCCAAACCCGAACATGTGCACATCCTGAACGGCAGTGGCCTCGCCTGCCCCCGTCTCTTCAGCGCTATTGTCGAATCCTTCCAGCAACCCGACGGAACCGTCCTTCTTCCCGAAGTGCTTCGCTCCTATGTCGGAACGGATCGCCTCGGCGCGTAAGCCCTAAAAGAAAAAGCCTCCGATAGATTTCTGTACATTGCGGCGACAGTTAGTAACGATTGCCCGTACAGTTACACCGGAGGCTTTCCCCTTTATGATTAGTCAGTTCATCGCCGCACTGCTCGTCGGCCAAGTAACCCCGCCCGCCAATGGCTACATGCAGTCCACTACCACGCCCACCGGCGTCGTGGAGATGCGAACCGGCGCCCACAAATTCACCGCCGAAGGAAAGCCGGACGTCTGGCTGGTCGGGGCGATGCACGTCGGAAACAAGCAGTACTACAAAGACATTCAGACCTTGCTGGATTCCCAAGACACGGTCCTCTTCGAAGGCGTCCGCCCGGGCAAAAACGCTCCCAAGACTCCACCGCCCGCCAAGACCGACGCCAACGCGCCCAAGCCCATCTACAAGGTCCTCAGCGACGCCCTCGGTCTAGAGTTTCAGCTCACCGAAATCAAATACGACCGACCAGGATGGGTAAACAGCGACCTGTCCATGGACGATCTGGACCGGATCAATAAAGAGAAGGGAGGCGGCAAACCCACCGGCTTCGATACCGTCAAGCAACTCCTCGACCCCAATTCGCCCATGGCCGGAATGCTCACCACCATGCTTTCCACCGCCACCCCCGGCGTGAAAGAGGCCCTGAAGCTCATCATCGTAAAGAAGGTCGCCGCGGGCGAAACCCCTGGTCTGGACAGCACGACCCAGGACGTCATCCTTCATGCCCGAAATGATGCTGCGCTCGAAGTCTTCGACAAAACCGTGAAGAAGGAAAACCCGCCCAAGTCGATTGGCATCTTCTACGGCGCCATGCACATGCCTGGAATCGAAAAGACCCTCGTGGAGAAGTACGGCTATAAACAAACCGACGCCAAGTGGTTCCTCGCCGCGTCCGCTGATCCCAAGAAGCTGGATGACCAGGGTAAAGCGCTCTACAACATGTTTGAGCAGAGCAATGCGCCCAAGAAAACGGGCGGCAACCTCTTGGCCGCCGCCCTTCCTCACTAAACAAAAGACGCTTAGTAGATAACCTTGTTGAGCGGGTATTCGACCAAGCCGGTCGCACCCGCTCGTTTCAGCTTGGGAATCAGGTCACGAACCTGCTTTTCCTCCAAAATAACTTCCGCCGCCACCCAATTAGAGTCGCTCAACGGTGAGAGCGTAGGATCGTGCAGTGCAGGCAGAATTCCCAAGATCTCGTCCTGAGAATCTTTAGGCAGATTCATCTTCAGCCCCACCAGCTTCGAAGCGTTCATCGCCCCGGTCAGCAGAATCTCCAAGGACTCCAACTTTGTCCGCTTCCACTCATCCGACCAAGCCGCTTCGTTGCAAACGAACCGCGTCGTCGACGTTAGCAGCGTCTCAATGATTCTCAAGTTATGCGCGCGCAGGCTGGAACCCGTCTCCGTGTTCACCACAATCGCGTCCACCAGTTGAGGAACCTTGACCTCGCAAGCGCCCCAGCTAAACTCCACGTCCGCCTTCACGCCGTTCTCTTCCAAGTGCCGCGTCGCCAGCCGCACATACTCAGTGGCAATCCGCTTACCCTCCAAGTCCTTCACCGTCTGAATCGGGCTGTCGTTATGCACCGCCACTACAATCCGGATCGGATTGTTCGTCAGCTTGGAGTATCGAAGTTCGCAAATTTCATGAACATGAGCCCCGGTATCCGCAATCCAGTCGGCGCCGGTCAGCCCCGCATCGATGATTCCTTGAGCAATGTAAGTAGGAATCTCTTGCGGGCGCAGAAGAATCGGTTCAATCTCTTCATCGTCCACCACCGGCTGATAGGAACGAGAAGAGGTCCGGAAGGAATAGCCTGCTCGTTGGAAAAGCGAGAACGTCGCTTCCTGCAGACTGCCCTTCGGCAGGCCCAGTTTCAGAGTCATAGGAAGGAAAGTTTACCGGCGAGATTGTTAAGGCTCACCGCAGTCCCGGAACCTACGCCGCAATGCCCGCGAAAAGTCCCACACGCACCTGCCATCACCTTGCGCTATCTTGTAGAAATGCGAGGATGTAACCGTCTGTATGCCCTGGCCGGCGTGTTGTCGTTGGCGATGCTTAGCCAAAGCGCCGGTTTCGATTCCAAAACCTGGATGTACATGGGTGCCAAGATCCACGTCACGGTAGGGAAGAAAGAGTCCGGATCTATCGGTAGCTACTTGGTCTCCGTGGTCGCTCCCGGTGGAAAGCGAGGCACCGTCCGCGCGGATCGAGACGGATCGCTCGTCGGAGCCTGGGCCGCCGACATCGATGGCGATAAGAAACTCGAAGTCATCGTAGCTACCCAATCCGCCGGAAATGGCAGCTATGGCAAAGCCGGCGTCTTCAGTTGGACCGGCAGCAGTCTCAAGGCGAAGGTTGTGCCCGAGCTGAACCGCACCCAGCTCAACGGCTACCGGGGCCATGATACGTTTTCCGTAAGCCGAAACACTCTCTACCGCTCCTTCCCGGTCTACACCCAAAAAGGGAATAGCCCCGCCAAGAAGGTCGGTACCCGGACCCTGAAGCTCAATCTCAAGAAGTTCCGCTGGGAATCGGCCTAATTCTCGTCTGACCTATGCGGCGCGTCCTAGGGCCGCCGCATAGGCGATATGCCAAAATATCCGTATGACCACCGTGCGCGTGTACGTCACCCTCAAGCCCTCCCTTCTCGACTCTGCGGGCCGTACGGTGGCAGGATCGCTCAAGAAGCTCGGCTACACCGAATTGAGTGAAGCTCGAATCGGCAAACTCATCGAACTTAAGCTCGAAAACTACGACGAGGCCCGCGTCAAGGAAATGTGCGACAAGCTCCTCGCCAATCCCGTCATCGAGGATTACCGGTTTGAAGTGGTCAAGGAGACCGTCGGCGCATGAAAGTCGCCGTCATCCGCTTTCCCGGCTCCAATTGCGATCAAGACGCCTTCCACTCGCTCCGAGATGACATCGGCGTAGGCGCCGAGTACGTCTGGTACGAAGAGACCTCGCTGGATGGCTTCGGCGCCGTCTTCGTCCCCGGTGGCTTTAGCTTTGGCGACTATCTTCGCTGCGGAGCCATGGCCGCCCGTGCCCCCATCATGACCGAAGTTGCCCGGTTCGCTGAAGAAGGCCGACCGGTGATCGGAGTCTGCAACGGTTTCCAAGTCCTCTGCGAAACTGGCCTCCTCCCAGGAGCTCTCCTTCTGAACGAGAGCCAGAAATTTGTTTGCAAATATGTCCACTTGCGGGCCGAAAACCGAACGAGCATGTGGACTCAGGGCGTCGATAAAGTGATTCGCATTCCCGTCGCCCATGGTGAGGGCCGCTATGTCTGCGATGCCGACACCCTCAAAAAGCTCCAAGACGGTGAACAAATCGCCTTCCGATACGTCGATGAAGCCGGGACCCAATCCGCCGACGCTAATCCAAACGGCTCAGTGGAAAATATTGCCGGCGTCCTCAACGTAAAAGGAAATGTGCTCGGATTGATGCCTCATCCAGAGCGAGCGACCAAGAACACCCTGGGTTCGACCGACGGCTTAACGATCCTAAAAGCGTTAACTATGGTCGGAGCTGGTCTTTAGACGAGTGCAAGTTCGCCTATAATCTTGGTAGAAAACCATCGGTTATGAAGTTGTTCCGCGTATTCTCCATCTGTCTGGCTCTGACCGCCGCCCTGTCCGCTTTCGCTGAAAAGAAGGTTCTTGGCAAGCTCGGTCAGGTCACGGAAGCCACGCCGATCTACTCGTCCATGTCGACCAAGTCCCACGTGTACTACAAGGTCAAGCAATACGAGTACATCGTCATCAGTTCGTCCCCCAAGGATAACTGGATGCGCGTGCTGCTTCAGAACGGACGCTACGGCTTCGTCCCCGCCACCACCGTCGCCAAACTCCCCTACGAGGTCTCGACCGAGGTTGCCATGGCTTCCACCCGAGGGTCGGTGGGCTCATCTCGCTCCCGTTCCGAGTTGGCGAACTACTCGCTTAACTTCATCGGAACTCCCTACGTCTGGGGCGGCAACGATATCAAGAATGGAATCGACTGTAGCGGATTCGTAAAGAAGCTCTACGGCATGGTTGGGGTGAATCTCCCCCGAACCGCCGCCGAGCAAGCGCTGGTCGGCCAAAAGATCACCCGCCTGGAAGATCTCCAATCCGGCGATCGGCTCTACTTCTGGGAGAACAAGCGTAACAAGATCGGCCACACCGGGATCTATCTTGGCAACGGCTACTTCGTTCACTCCAGCCGAGGTCACAATGGCGTCGCCACGGACTATCTTGGCCAGCAGAAGTGGCTGAAGATCCTCGTCGCCGCTCGCCGCTAACCTAAGTCGGAACCAACTTTTCAAAGCGCCCCTGGGGGCGCTTTTGTTGTATTCACGATCTCTTGGAGAAAAATTTCCTACAGGGTGGTAATATTTTTACCAATGATTGAGAGACTTGCTGCCCAAGAACTTCGCGAGGCCTTGAGCGACACCCCCGTCGTTCTCATCCACGGCCCCCGCCAATGCGGCAAGAGCACCCTCGCTAAACAATTCGCGGAAGAGGGGCGTCGATACATCACTTTCGACAATCCCCGACACCTCGCCGAAGCGAAATCGGACCCGCTCGCATTTCTAGAGACGTACGACGAGCCCCTGGTGCTGGATGAAGTTCAAAGAGTCCCCGAGATCTTCTTGCCTCTCAAGCTCAAGGTGGACGAGAACCGCCAACCCGGTCGTTACCTACTGACCGGCTCCGCCAACGTCCTCGCCCTTCCCAAAATTGCCGATTCCCTCGCCGGAAGAATGGCCATCATCGACCTCCTCCCTTTCTCGCAGGCCGAGGTCGAAGGCGCGGAAACGAACTTCGTACAGAGGATCTTTGAAGGAGACATCCCCAAGAAGGTCGCGCCGGTGGACGAAGAGGACATCCTGCGCCGGATCGTTCGGGGCGGCTTCCCCGAACCGTCCACGCGCCCATCCGCCTCCGGTCGTGAGCGTTGGTTTAACGACTACCTGAGAACGATGATCGAGCGAGACGTCCGTGATATCGCCAACATCGACGCTCTCAGTCAGGTCCCCCGCATCCTCAAACTCATCGCCTCCCGTTCAGGAACGACCATGAATGTTGCCAGCCTGTCGCGCGATACCAACATCCCCAACACCAGCCTCCATCGTTACCTGGATCTGCTGAAGGCCATCTTTGTCACCCAAGGCGTCCCGCCATGGTCCAATAACCACGGAGCAAGGCTGACCAAGACCCCCAAAACCTATCTCGTAGATTCCGGCTTTCTTTGCTTACTGGAAAACATTTCCGAATCCGCCATGGTGAGCGACCGGGACAAATTCGCCGCCGTGCTCGAGTCGTTTGTGGCGATGGAGCTTAAGAAACTCGCCCGTTTCTCCGATATCCGCCCCGAACTGCACCACTTAAGAACGGTCCGAAACCTCGAAGTCGATTTCGTACTTGAGGCCCGTGGCGGGTCAGTGATCGGCATCCAGCTTAAGGCCTCAAAGACCCTAAACGGCAGCGAAACCGAAGGGTTGCGCTACCTAGGCGAATTGGCGGAGGGCAACTTCAAGCACGGCATCGTCCTCTATACCGGAACCCAAGTCGAGCCCCTCGCCAAAAACATCACCGCCCTCCCCCTCTCCACCCTCTGGTCCTAACCCGTCACGCTCGCCACTCCTCAATACTCGCAGTGTTGAGGCTATCCACCACCCGCCTCCTTAATGTTTGGTGGAGAGAACATTGAGGTGGCATACGTAGCATGGTCGTCCCGACCATGGTTTCCACGGGCGTCTCGCCCGTGGCGCGATCAGAGCGTTACCGCCTTAAGGAGCCCGCAGGGCTGTAGTCGCGGGCGGGGTCCCGCGCTGAGCGCAACCGTCAACCGAGCGCTACCGCCTCCCCAACGCTTGCAGCGTTGAAGCAATTCAACCGTCCGTTTCCTTAACGTAAGTGGGTGAGAACATTGAGTCGGCATATGTAGCATGGTCGTCCCGACCATGGTTTCCACGGGCGTCTCGCCCGTGGCGCTTGCCGAGTGTAAACAACGGCCACCTACGACCCAACCATCCGGCCACCGGCAGGTGTAGGCGCCGGTCCCCCCGGGCGTGAACGCGCCAATAGAAGAGCGCCTCTATCTCTCCTCCACACGGCTCTGGGCACGCCTGTAAACAGATGGCTCCTACACTTCTACCGGTTTCCTACCGAACAAATCCCAACGCGACGCAAAGCCAAGCAGAGCCACGCCAAGCCAGGCAGAGCCCGTTAATGACACAACGCGTTAACCAACCGATCCGGTCCAAACCGAATCGGATCGACCGCCATCAGCCCAATCTCCCGCTCGATCTGCGCCATCGCCCGTGCCGCTTCAATCTCATCCAGGTGAGACGTGTTCAACGCGACCCCAATCGTCACCGGACGAGGGAACGCGCCCGCCGCGGAGGCGAGGTCCTCATAAAGCCGGATGTAATCCCCCAGCGGAGGAATTTCGATATCCGGTTGCTTCTGCAAATGCGTCTGTCCCGCCTTGTGGCAGAGAATCAGGTGGGTCGGCTGGCTTCCGCGCAAGAGAGGTAGGTTCGCCGTACTCCCCGGATGACAAAGCGCGCCCTGACCCTCCACGATGACCACCTCGGTCAAACTGTCGGGCGTGGGTCGGGAGGCTTCCAGAACGGATTTCTCAACCGCGCCGCAAGCGTAGTCCACCCGAATCGCGTCCAGGGGAATGCCCTTACCGGTAACCGTAATGCCGATCTGTCCGGTCGCCACAAACTCCGTACTGACCCCTCGTTCGCGCAGACGTCGGTAAATCTCTAGACCGGCCGTCATCTTGCCGATCGCCATGTCGGTGCCAATCATCAGCACGCGTTTGTTCTTCAAATGGCGAGCCGCGCCGCTGGCGACCCCGATCCCTTCGGGTTCAACGCGAATATCCCAAATCCACTGGCCGTTCTGGAGAGTCTGATACTTCGGCGCCAACAGATCGTGAAGGCCATTCACCACGCTCAAACCTTGAGCAACCGCCTCATCGATCACCGGATTCCACTCGGCCGGAATCAGACCACCTTGGGGAGCGATTCCGAGCACCAACACTTTCGCGCCCAGCCCAATCGCCTCTTCCACCGTCGCCACGATCGGAGCGCTTCGCGGAGAGTCCATCACTTCCGCCACGTCTCGTCCCGCGTACTCGCTGTCGATCACACAGGCGATCGGCTGGGGCGAGTAGCGCAAAATGCCCGACCCCATCTTTCCGATATTCGAGGTCACGGCCCCTTGCATATAGATAGCCAGCGGCTGGTCTCGTTCAAGCATGTTTCAGATTCGCTCCATGTCCAGGGTTTTCGGTGGGGACGATAATGCCGTCCACAATCGGCGCGCCTTCGGTCGGATCGGGATTTAAGTTCAAATGCGAATCCAAATCGATATGGTCGAATAAGGCGCCAATCGCCGCGCCAGCGGCAATCGCAATAGACGACTCGCTCATGCATCCGATCATCGTCTTGAGGCCAAATGCCCGGGCCGTCGCCACAATTCGCACCGCTTCGGTGATACCGCCGCACTTCATGAGCTTCAGATTCACGCCGTCCACCGTGTGGGCCCACTTCGGAATGTCCTGACTAAAGCGGCAAGATTCGTCCACAAAGATCGGCAAGGGACGATTCTCAAAGATGCGAGGCAAATCTCCTTCTGCGCCCTCCACTAGGGGCTGCTCCACGTAGTCCACGCCTCGCTCCGCTAGCCAAACCATCATCTCTTTGGCTTCGTCCACCGTCCATCCGCCATTGGCGTCCACGCGCAGTTTCACATCGAACGGAGCCGCCGATTCCGCCGCCGCCATAAAGTGCTCCTTGTCGTGATCGCGACCTTCGGGGGAGCCCAACTTGATCTTCAGGCACTTCGCACCCGTGCGTCGCAAAATGTCCGGGACACGCTCACGAGTAACCTCCGGCGGGTTGATCCCGATGGTCATGCTCGTCGGGGCCGACTTCTTGCTGAGCCCCAGCATTCGGTAAAGCGGCATGTTGGCTTGCTTGGCAAGAAGATCCCAAAGGGCGATATCAAGCGCCGCCATCGCCGGAGGATCGACCTCCGCGTCTTTCATCGCCTGCCAAACGTCGTGAATCGGCAGACTTTGAACGGACGAAAAGATCTGAGATAGCTGAGCCTGCCCTCGCTCGGCCGTCCATTGAGACCCGGTTGCAGGCGAGAGTTCGCCAATTCCCGTATGGGCTCCATCGCTCACTTCCACGAATAAATTCTCGGACGTCGCCATCGTGCCGCGGCTGATGGCTAGGGGATAGAGCTTTTGGAGTTCGATCCGGCGAAAATTAACGGTCAGCACGGAGACAGAGGCTACCCAACCGCAGCCTCAAACCAGGGGCCGAATTCCCGAGAAGTCCTGTTCAACCAGTTTCAAACCATACTCTTCCCGCACAAGGTCCCATTCCGCCAGGGCCGCTGCTAAATCCAGACCGCGTTCAGAGCACTCCTCATGAAGCTGGACGGCTCCTAATCGCTCGGGCAAAAGGCTCAAGAGCGATAACGTTTCCACTCCATTGGCGGATAGCCCCAACCCCTGCAAACCGCGTTCGGACATCGCCAATTGCGTTCGTTCGTGTTTCTCTTCCGAGACGAACGCCAGCGCCCAACTGCGATAGATTCTGTTCGCCGCATCTGGCAAGACGCCTTCCGTGAGTTCGGAGAGCGCCTGGTTAGAATGAGCGGAGGCAAACTCGAACACTTCATCTCGCAGAGAACTGAGCTCCTGCCGGGATTGCAGATTCAACGCAAGTCGCGCGTTATACTCCTCGGATTCCTTCTCGTCCTCAGGCTCCGGTGAGCCTTCGCGAATCGCTGTCTCTTCGCAAAGCATAGAGGGGGCGCGAATCGTCTCGCCGTCTTCCGCTTCCATCTGGTTGTCGACCAGATAGAAAGTCAAAGGCGGACGGTGGGTAAACGCCGCCCAAGCGAACTCAATCCAGATCGGTTCCTCGCGAATGGGTTCATGCCACTTTTCCATTGCCATTTCCGCTCGGGCGTAAAGGTCGGAGGAATGAAGCAGATCGGATTCTCTCCGCTCGCCGTTCTCATCCAATTGCGCGTCCAAGAATCGATTGACGGTGTGCGCGTCCAATTGTGCGAGCCACAAAAGCCGCGACTGAACGCTGTCCACGATGCGCTGGGTCGTGAGTGTGGGCGGCGCTTCGTTGTCCAATAGCGCCAAGACGATTCCGGGATCTTGGAAAAACGCTTCCACCATTAAGATGGAAAATAGTTCTCCGTTCGCTAATCGCTCAAGTCCGGGAAGCTCACGCAGCATCCGTTGAAGGTTCTTAACCGTCATATAGCCGGTCAAACGCGGATCGAGCCGACAGTCCAAGTGACTTCGCAAAACACTCGATTTCCTGCGCCAACCTTCGCCGATGCCCAACCGAGACTCCGCCAGAATCTCGGAAATCTCCCGGGGAGAAATGTCGTCGGACCCTCGCACTCCCATCTGCAGGAAGTAATAAGGAATCTCCGAAATCGGATAGGAAAGAATCTCAGAATCTCCGATCGTTTGATCGAACATCGCAAATGACGCCAGGCCCTCCACGAGCGGCTGTAGCAGAAACATCGCCGTCTCAAACCGCACCACCAGATTTGCCAGTCGGTCGTACTGCGTGGAATTTCGTAGCACCCGAGCGTGAAAGTGGAGCAGAGAAAGCGTCTTGCCCACCAGGGAATCGAAACAAAGTTGCCGAACCGAGGCCCTCAGGTAATCCGGCAAAACTTGAACGGGTAGAGCGTCGTCGGAGGTCTTCCAGGACTGATATTCGTCCACGCTCAGGTTGTGCAGAACCACCGAAAAGGTAACGGCGTCCGCCCAGCCATCTTCCGAGACGTTGAATCTATCCATCGTGTCCAAGGTGAATATTGCAAAGACCCTTCCCAAACGATTTCCGTTCGGAAAGGGTCCATATTTTGGGGTGTTGACTACTTCGCGTTCTTAACCCATTTGTCCAGCCACGCCACAAACCGCGCCCATTCGTCTAGAACGGTCTCTTCCGCAATTTGTCCGTGATCTTCATAAGGATACATGTACAGCGCCGCGTTCTTGCCGAGCGCCTCTAGCGCTTGGAAAAGGCGTGGCGAGTTGATCGGATCGGTGCCCATATTCTGATCGTCAATGCCGTGATAGAGCAGAATCGCTCCAGTCAACTGATCCAGGTACAGAATGGGCGACATCGTGAGATAGACCTCGCGCGACTCCCAAAGCTGCCGTCCCTCCGACTGGAAACCAAATGGCGTCAAGACGCGGTTGTAGTTGCCGTCTCCTGCAATTCCTGCCTTGAAAAAGGGCGTGTGGACCATTGCGTTCAGGGTGCTAAACGCGCCGTAGCTGTGGCCGCCAATCGCCAGTCGGTTTCGGTCGATCGTCTTGTCGTCGCAGATCGCATCGATCGTCGCCGAAAGGTTGTTTCGAAGCTGAGGAACATAGGCGTCGTTCTTCTTGTCGGAAGCGCCAATGATCGGGCAGTCCGGCTCCACCAACGCATATCCGGCCCGAAGCAAGATCGCCTTGTTATTGCCGGAAACCCTTCGGAACGAATTCTTGTTCAGATTCCGCCCCGTGCGGTCATAAGCCGCCTGGTCCGTAAACTCGGACGGATAGAACCAGAAGAACGCCGGAAGCTTAGAGCCCGCCCGCGCTCCCGCCGGAAGCGTGACCTTCACCGTGAACTTGATTCCATCGTTTCGCGTGACCGTGAACGTCTTCACCGTCGCCTGAGAAAGGTCCGGCGCATAGTCCTTGTTCGCCGTCAGTTGTTCCTCTGACTTGGTAGCCGTATTGACCAAGAACGTCTGTTCGACCGATGACGGCGACTGGCGAGATACCAAGATCTGCTTCATGTCATCGTCCAGGAGATCGACCGTCTCGTACCGAGTGTCGCTCGATTCGAACACGCGCTCCTTCTTGCCTGTCTCGATCTCCACCTTGTCCAAGAACGGTCGCGGCGCATCCTTCGTCGGGTCCTTAAATCGCTTGGTTCCACTCAGATAGACGTACTTGCCATCGGAGCTCACCTGAACCACGTTTCCGCCGTAACTGTTGCGCGTCGAGAGGCTTCCCTGATCGTTGTAA
Organism: Armatimonadetes bacterium 55-13; assembly: GCA_001898035.1. Classification (GTDB taxonomy): domain Bacteria; phylum Armatimonadota; class Fimbriimonadia; order Fimbriimonadales; family Fimbriimonadaceae; genus 55-13. The sequence goes on along the minus strand of MKRX01000015.1, from coordinate 386,600 downwards.
AAGTCGTCTCCCTGCGTCTCCAGCAGCTTGTAAACCTTGGTCGGCTCGTCCAGTCGAACCACATTGGTCTGGTTCTTTCCACCAACGTTCTGAGCAATGAAGATCGTCTTGCAGTCCTCGCTGTACTGAACCCGGCTTATCCGGTTCGGGCTTTGGTACACCACCTTGATGTCCTTCTCGCCGTACGGCGGGACCCAGAGCATCACCCTGTCGGCACGGTTCGGCTGCTGAGCGTTCCCAGGCCCGCCACGTTGACCACGTCCACGCTGGCTCTCTCCCTGGACCCCATCTCCATCGTCTCCCGTCGCGGGCTTTTTCTCCTGAGGAGCAACCTGAAGGAAACTCAAGCCTGCGCCATCGGGACGCCAAGCAATCGCCCGTTTGTCATCGTCCTTTGGCGAGGAGTTTTCGTTCGCGCGGCCCTCTCGCAACGGCGACTTGTCAAACTCCACCACCTGCTTACCGTTCACATCCCAAAGCACGTCGCGGCTCGGGAAGTTCGAGGCCGGCACCAGATAGGAGAACGGTCGCTCCATGACGGAAACTCGGAAGTACTCACTCTTGGGCCCCGGGCTCACGCTTCGGATCATCGCCGGTTTCCCAACTTCTTTCACCCGCCCGTTCCCCAAATCCACCACGCCAAGCTGACCCGTTGCGTGCCACTCGAGAAGTCGCTCCTCCTCCGGCGTAGACATCAGACTCGCATAGGTTCGCAAAGAATTCGGCTTGTCATCGCTCACCTGCACTCGTGGACCTGAAGCCACCGGACCGCCTACTGGCATCTCCGTTCGGTTCGCCGGCACAAACACCGCCGCAATATGCTCGGAGTCCGCCATCCAATCGAACGAAGTATCCAACGTCGCTAAGATCTGTCGGTTCGAAGCCTGCTTGGCCTTCCCGCTCTTCGCATCCGCCACATACAGATAGGTGCCCTTGTCGAAGTGGGCAAAGTAAGCCACCCGCTTCCCATCCGGAGACCAAACCGCGTTGCTCACCGAAGCGCCCTTTGGCGGAGTGATCGTAACCGTCCCCCCTGAACCCAACGGACGAATCTCAAATGACGCCGTTCGTCGAGTCGTCAACGCCCGCGATCGGCTCGCCAGCCAGTCGATTTGAACTCCCGCCAAGTTGTGATACGGCTTCGCCATATCCACCAATTTGGGCATCCCCGCGCTCACGCTCACCAAATACCGAGTGAGGTCAGGGCTGATATTGGAGATCGAGTTGTTCAAATACCAAGGCGCAATCACCGCCTCTTCGATCTCCTTCGGGGGCCGGATGTAAGACTCCGTGCTAACCGGATTCAGCGTCGTCGTATCGTCGCCATAAGCCAGGCCCGCGAACAAAATAAGTGCAAAGGGTGCGAACCGTTTCCTATCCATTCGGGGTGTTTACCCGAATCGTGAAAGGTTCTTAACCTAACGCTCTCCCGGCAAAACGATTCCACGCATGATGAATCGCTGGGCAAAGAGGAAGACCAACAGCGTCGGCAATGCCGCCATCGTAATCGCCGCCATCATGACCGCCTTCGGCGCAATGCTCTGCAACTGATAGATCCAAACCATCAGCGTCCACATCCGCTGATCCTGCACCACCAAGAACGCATAGATAAACGTTCCGTAAGCGCCCATAAACGCCAGCAGTGCCAAATATCCCAACACCGGCTTGGAAAGCGGCAAGGTAATCCGGGTCAACATCGTGACCTCCTTCGCCCCATCCAACTGCCCTGCCTCATAAAGCTCCTGTGGCAACGAGTCGAAGAACCCCTTTAACAGGAAGATCATGTACCCGCTTGCTGCTGTCGGGAGCACCAGCGCCGCAAACGTATTCAACAGCCCCAAGTCCTTCAAAAGAAGGAAGGAGGGAATCAACGCCACCTCCGCCGGAAACGCCATCGTCGCCAGCAAGAAAATCAAAATCTGCCCACTCGCCCGAATCGGATACCGAGAAAGCGCATACGCCGCCAGCGGATTCACCGTCAACTGGGTAAGAATCGCCAACAGGCAGAAGAACACCGTGTTCCACACCGTCCGACCATTCAGCAGGATGTAGTCCACCACGTAGCTGTAGTTCCGAAGCGAGAAATCCTTCTTAATCGCCCCTTCGTTCGCCATCAAATCCGCCCGCTCGGCGGCGGCCATCGGCATCGTCACCTTGGGATCGATCAGCGGAATGGAACTCTTCACCCCTGCCGGATTCGTGGTAACGGCGGGAATCTTCCCCGTCTTCTTAAACTCCGCCCAAAGCGTCTCCAGCGGGTAATCCAAATACCGCTTCGGCAGCCCCTTGGACCAAAACTCCAGCACCATCGCGCCGGTCTGCGGAACATTCAGCGCCTCAAAACTCGTCGCCGAACCCTTCAATTCGTCCGGCACCTGGTTGAACTGCCCCTGGTACTTACCCTTTAGCCACTGCTGATAAACCCACTGCGTCCGGACGGGAATTCTAAACTCCGTCGGCAGGGTCTTCTTAAAGATCAGCCAGTCCTTGTACTTGTCGTCCTGCTTCGCTGTCCAAGCCTTCTTGTCCAGCTGCTCCACCGGAACCACCACCGTCTGGAACGCCAAGTTCTCCTCGATGTACTTCTCGTTCAGTTCGTTGATGTCCTTAAACCGGTTCTTCAACCACTCTTGGTATTTCACCACCAACCGGCTCGTCACCTGGTTCGGAGCCTGCTGAAATCCCGCCATCCAGTAGTCCAGCGGCAATTCCTCAAGGAACTTCTTGTACTGAGCGACTTCTTCCGCCGTCGCCTCTGCCCCCACCCGGGTCGAGGCAATCATCGCCGCGTCGCCCCGATACTTGTCGTCCACGTACTTTCCAAGCAGCGACTCCGGCTTCAGTTGCCCGGTCTCGTCCTTGGTGTCGAACTCCGACCAATACGTAGGAATGAGCTTGTTGTCGTTCTGGTCCGTCGGCCCCTTGAATCCCGTCGAAATCATCAACGCAAATGGATACAAGGTCGTAAGGGCCCCTAATGAAAGGAGGAGGTACACCACAAACATGGCAATTCGAGCCCGCGGCCGCCGCCGCCCAACCTTCCCCACAAGACTCATCGGTGCATTACGTTACCGCTAAAAACCCTCCCGAATCACATCATTTACCGAGTCCCGCCTAAACCGAGAACTCAAACCCCCTCGCGGGTACCCTATAGCCTCCATGACTGTCCGCGAATTGCGCGAGAAATATCTGCGATTTTTCGAGTCCAAGGGTCACCAGATCTACCCTTCAGGCTCGCTGGTGCCTTACGACGTAACCGGTCGCCTCGACGAGAGTCTCCTGTTCAACGGCGCCGGAATGGTCCAGTTCAAGCCTTTCTTCCGCGGCGTCGCCCAACCCCCGCAAAAACGCCTGACCAACGCCCAAAAGTGCGTTCGAACCGGTGACATCGAAGACGTCGGCGATCTCAGCCACCTCACCTTCTTCGAGATGCTCGGCAACTTCAGTTTTGGGGACTACTTCAAAGAAGAAGCCATCGCCTTCTCCTGGGAATTCCTGACCTCTCCCGAGTGGCTTGGCCTCGACAAGAACCGCCTCTCCTTCACCGTCTTCCACGAGGACGATCTCGCGTTCGAGTGCTGGAGCAAACACCTCCGAGAAGCCGGCGTCGATCCCACCATCCGCGTCTTCCGCCTCGGCGAAGAAACCAACTACTGGCCCGCCGGAGCCTTCACCGCCGGCCCTCCCGGCCCCTGCGGCCCCAACTCGGAAATGTTCTACTGGGTCGCCGAAACCCCTCCTCCCACCAGCCCCTACACCACCGAGGACTGGCTGAAGGACGATGACGCGAAGAACTGGCTGGAAATCTGGAACGATGTCTTCATCCAGTTCGAATGGCAAGGCCAACTCCGTAACCTCGATCGCCCCAGCGACGGATACGAAAAGACCGGCATGCCCAACCTCCCCTTCAACAGCGTCGACACCGGAATGGGCCTGGAAAGAACCGCCGCCGTCCTCGGTGGCCACAAGAGCGTCTACGACACCGACGCCTTCACCCCCATCATCAAAAAGATCGAGGAGATCGCCTCCAACGCCTACACCTACGGCGCCGACGCGACCCAAGACCACGCCACCCGGATCATCTCCGACCACATCCGGACCGCGTGCTTCTGCATCGCCGATGGCGTCCTCCCCGGCAACTCCGGTCGAGGCTATGTCCTGAGAAGGCTCATCCGCCGCGCCGTCCTGAAGGGCCAACGCGTTCTCGGTTTCAGCGAACCCTTTTTCCACCGAGTCTACGAAGGCGTCCTGGAATCCATGGGCGGCCACTACAAAGAACTCGTCGAGCGCCAAGCCGTCATCGTCGAAACCCTTCGCAACGAAGAAGCTCTTTTCCGCCGCACCATCGCCTCCGGTTCCGAAATGCTCCAGGACGAGTTGGAACGACTCCAGGCGAAGGGCTCCAAGGTGCTCCTGGGCGAGCTCGCTTTCAAGCTCTACGACACCTACGGATTCCCCCTCGAAGTCACCCGAGAACTCTGCGCCGAAGCGGGCATCGAAGTCGACGAAGCTGGCTACGAAACCGCCCTGAAAGAGGCGCAAGATCGCTCCCGAGGCGGCCAAGATCGCGACTCCGTTTACGGAGGCGTCGGCGGCACCATCGTCATTAACCTCTTTGCCGAGATCGAAGAGCCCGAACAAAGGCAGGGACCAACCCCCACCAAGTTCGTCGGTTACGACACCACCCAGACCCAAACCAAAGTCGCCGCCGCCATGGCCCTCCGGGACCTCCCTGGCAACGAGGACGCTCAAGACGACACGACCCTCATGGTCGCCCTCGTCGAGACCCCCTTCTATGCCGAGTCCGGTGGCCAAGTCAGCGACTACGGAACCCTCGCCGGAAGCGGCTTCGAGGGCCGAGTCACCGGCGTCATCAAGCAAGAGGGCGTTTACGTTCACGAAGTAGAACCCATCCAGATGCCCGTGACCGAGCCGCAAAAGCTTTTCAACCTCGTCGTCGAGGCGGAAGTGGACCACGCTCGCCGAGCCCGTGTCGTCCGCAACCACACCGCCACCCACCTGCTCCACGCTGCCCTGCGCCAAGTCCTCGGCAAGCACGTCACTCAAGCCGGTTCCTATGTCGGTCCAGATCGTCTGCGCTTCGACTTCACCCACGGCGCGGCCATGACCGAAGAGCAAAAGACCGAGGTCGAAAAGATCGTCAACGAGAAGGCCCTCGAAAACCTCCCGGTTGTCATCTACAATGACCTCCCCATCGACGACGCAAAGGCGATGGGCGCGATGGCTCTCTTCGGCGAGAAGTACGGAAACACCGTGCGCATGGTCCAAGTCGGCCCCGAGCCGCCCAACCAACCCAGCTTTAGCCGGGAACTCTGCGGCGGCATCCACGTCCGCACCACCGGCGAAATCGGCCTCTTCAAAATCGTGAGCGAGTCCAGCGCCGCTAGCGGCGTCCGCCGAATCGAGGCCCTCACCGGCGAAGGCGCTTACGAGTGGGTTCTCGAACAATCGCACCTGCTCAAAGAAGCCGCCGACAAACTCAAGTCCACCCCCAAGGACCTCGTTCACGCCATCGAAAAGCAGATCGAAGCCCAACGCGACCTCAAACAAAAGCTTGAAAAGGCACGAACCCAAGGGGCTGCCCAGTCGCAAGCCCAAGTTATCGCCATTGGTGACGTTGAACTCGCAATCGACAACATTGGAGAGGGCGAGCAAGCCGAAGCCACCCTCGCCGCCGACCGTCTGGTCGACAACAAACCCAACCGCGTCGCCCTCACCGCCGTCATCATCGGCGAGCGGGCGCTCTTCGTCTGCAAAGTCGGAAAAGATGCCCTCGCCAAAGGCGCCCATGCTGGCAACCTCCTCCGAGAAGTCGCCAAGGTTGCGGAAGGCGGCGGCGGTGGCAAGCCCGATTTCGCCACCGCCGGCGGCAAGAACATCGCCAAAGTCCCCGAAGCCCTCGCCGCAGCTGAGGCAGTTCTTCGCGGGATGATCGGCTAAGCGCGCTCAACAAGACACCTCTTCGTGCCCTAGACATGCAGAGGGAGGCGTCTTTCCGAGCTACAAATCGCCAATCACTAACTACGAAAAGCGATTTTGGCGACTCACCTGCGGAAGGGGATGGCTACAACGCCCGGAGCCTCGGCCATTCCAACTCAATCCCCTGCCGAACGCAAAGCTCTTGGAACTCCCGAGTCCGCTCTTCCGATTCCCACACCTGCGCGGGCGTCAATCCTTCCCGCAAGCAGAACCCGGCCAGCAGGCCCGCCGCCTCGCCAATATTCCACTCCACCGGATGCAGTCGGTAACACCCGTTCGTGATGTGCGTCACGCCCAGGTTCTTGCACGCGGGTAAGAGGTTCTGCATCCGCACCGGAACCAGCGATCCCAGAGGAATCTGGAACGGCAGCGTGCTCGTGTCGATCGTATTCCGACCGTTCGTCGAAGGATGCAAATCGATGCGGTAAGAGCCGATCCCCACTGAATCGGCAAACGGCGCCGCCCGTTTCCGCCCCTCGTTGGTATAAGCCGCTACGTGCTGCTCCAGCACCGTGAACCGAGCCCGAATTCGCCGAGACTCTCGAATGTACGGAGCCTGTGCCAACCCATCGTCCGTCCCCATCAGGTCCGGCCGTAGATACAAACCGGGATACCCCGCCTCCGTCTGGAGCCAATACAGCAAACTTAACGACAGCTGGCGAGAGGCAAAGAGCCGCTCCTCCACCACGTCCTCTGGCTCGTCGATGATGTTCGCGTCGTAATAGTCGTTTTGGGGCCAGTTCGCTATCGTCGCCGCATGGGCAACCGTTCCGGGCTCAAAGTGAGCGGGTTCCACAATCTGCCGGTATTGAAACAGGTTAAACAAGTCGGAAGCGTCTTTCCCAAACAAGGGAAAGTCCACTGGCTTACCGGTCTGGACGTGCAGCATCTTGAAGCTCAAGAGCTTGTCCGGCCAAAAATCGGGCTGATAGGCGTGCCAAAAATCGTATTGGGCGGGCTTCTCAATGGTGTGATCTCCCGCTGGGTCATAGCCCAACGCCATGATCCAAGTCAGCCCCTGCACGTTGTCGGGCTCTGCCTCACCGTCAATCGCGTTCGGTTCGCGCGTCTCGCTTCGTGACTCCGCCCCAGTAACGTACTCCGTCCCCGTCATCGGCAGCAGGTCGCCCAACTCCGTGGCGTCCAGCACGTACTTGGCCGTCACTCGCTCCTCGTCTCCGGTCAACAGGTTGCGAAACACCACCGCCCGAACCGAATCCCCTTCCACCTCCGCCGAAACCGGCGTTCGTCGAAGCCGCAAATCCAACCGCCCCGAAGAGAGCGCGCTCTGGAGCATCTGATTCAAAACCTGCCACCCAATCCGGGGCTCATGGCAAAGCTTGCTCACCCACCCCGCTCCCGGATTCAACTCAGGATTCCGAATCGCCGTCCCTGTCAGGGGTAAATGGTCGCGGTAGAACTGCCGAACCTGATTGCGATAGGTTCGGTACCGGGCCGTACAGCCAAACTGCTCGATCCAAGGATGCTCATCCGGCGGCACCGCCTGAGAGGTCAATTGCCCCCCAATCCAGTCATATTCCTCCGTCATCACGACCCGGAATCCCAGAGAAGTCAGCGCCATCGCCGCCGCACACCCCCCAGTCCCCCCGCCCGCAATCAAAACATCGCAATCCGAAGACCTCATCGCAACGAATTGTGGCACGCCCCACGCGAAGCGCCCCTAACACCTAACACCTCCT
>MKRX01000015.1:149613-378879 GCA_001898035.1 Armatimonadetes bacterium 55-13 | reverse complement strand
TCCCCAAAATGGTCCGCCCCGCCACTGCCGAAGACGCCGCCGCCATCACCCGGATCGAGAACCACGCGATCCTCAACTCCGTCGCCCATTTCGGACTCACTCCTATCGAGGCCGAAGACACCCTCCGCGCCTTCCACTTCGCCCAAGGAAAATTCCCCTGGCTCGTGGCGGAGATTGATGGCGCCGTCGTCGGCTTCGCCCGCAGCGGTCCCTGGAAAACCCGAGAAGCCTATCGCTTCACCACGGAAGTCGGCGTCTACATCGATCCCGAATGGCAGGGGAAAGGCATCGGAAAGGCGCTCTATACACAGCTTTTCGAAGAACTGAAGAAATTAGGATTCCGAACGATTTTGGCAGGAATCACCTTACCGAACCCCGCCAGTGTAGGGCTGCATGAATCGTTCGGCATGAAGCACCTGGGCACCATCCCCCGCGCAGGCTTCAAGTTCGAGGAGTGGCACGATACGGGTTATTGGGTAACCCACTTATTAGAAAACCCCGCTTCGCTGGCCCAAACCCAATGCGAAAGCGGGGGTGATTGAAAAGGTCGTGCGTTAGACGCTCGCCGTCGCGCGAGCTGGAATCTTCGCCAACGCCTGCTCGATGTCTTCGATCAGATCGTCCTTGTCCTCGATGCCAACACTAAGCCGAATGAGCGTGGGCGGAATGCCCTTGGCCAACCGCTGCTCCTCCGTCATCGTGGCGTGAGACATCAAAGGGGGGTATCCAATCAATGATTCGACACCCCCGAGAGATTCCGCCAAAAGGAATACGTTACAGCCTTCCGCGAACGTACAAGCGTCTTCTCCGGTGCCGTTGACCTCGAAGGTCACCATGCCGCCAAATCCCGTCATCTGCTTCTTCGCCAACTCATAGTCGGGATGCGACTCCAAGCCAGGATAGTAGACCTTGGAAACCTTCGGGTGTCCTTCCAGATACTGAGCCACCGCCAGCGCATTCTCGCAGTGCTGTTTCATGCGAACCGACAGCGTCTTCAACCCGCGAAGGGTTAGCCAGCAGTCGAACGGGCTCGGAACCGATCCCACCGTCTTGCTGTACTCAATCAGCGCATTCTGAACATCGTCGTTGTTCGTCACCACCGCGCCGCCAATGACGTCGCTGTGTCCGCTGATGTACTTCGTCGTGGAGTGAACGACAATGTCGATACCCAGATCCAGCGGGTTTTGAAGATAGGGAGATGCGAACGTGTTATCGAACACCGTCAATACACCCAATTTCTTCGCCTGCTCTGCGATCGCCTTAATGTCCATCAGGCGAAGATTCGGGTTGGTCGGCGCTTCGAAGATGATCATCTTCGTGTTCTCTTTCGCGTACTGAGCAATGCTCGCCGGATCCTTCATGCTGATGTCCGTCACTTCGATGCCGTATTTCGGCAGAAGCTTGTCGGCCAAGCGGAAGGTGCCACCGTAGATGTCGCTCGCCATCAAGAGATGATCGCCGGCCTCAAGCAGGCTCAGGGCTCCCATGATCGCGGCCATTCCACTGGCGAAGGCGGTGCAGTGCTTGCCGTTCTCAAGAGCGGCAATGACTTGCTCTAACGAAAGTCGGTTGGGATTCTGACAGCGCGTGTAATCGATCTTCGGCACGTCGTTCAGGCTCGCCCACCCAAAAGTGGCCGACTGATACAACGGCTGAATGACCGCTCTGTGGTCCGAATCCAGTTCTTGCCCGACCCGAATCGGTTTCGTGGCGAATCGCATAACGATGAATAATGGGTTCTAAGATGGGGCCAATTTGAACCCATTTCAAAAGCCGCCTTCGGTTATTCGGCAGAAACGGTAAAGAAGGCTAACGGATAAAGGGTGGCGAGTGCGAAAAAGGGGAGAGCAGCTCACACCCAACCACACCTTTCTCAAAGACGAGCCAGACATTAAAGCGGTTTACTATTCCCGTATTTTTACTAGGGAAACAAATGTCGGCGAAAATACCTACAGGTTCGCGCTTCACTTCGACGAGCCCATCGCGTAAGTTATTATTGTCGCTCGCGAAGCGGCACGCAAAAACGAAGATCATAGGGCTTCCTCTGGCCATCACGTAAAGGGGAGAGCGCTCTCGTAACGACACGGCGGGAGACGCTCGGCCAGGGAGCCCATTTTTTTCGAACCCCTCTCGACCCTCTTGCGGCATTGCTCGTCTCAGAAGACGTAAAATGGAGAAAGGGCAGATCTCATGATCCCGAAGTGGTTGAACCGCGCTGAATATCCGTTCACCGTCCACACCTTCGACACCCTGGACGGGCGAATGAGCTACCTCGACGAGGGTCGGGGCCGCCCCATCCTCTTTCTCCACGGCAATCTCACCTGGTCTTACATGTTCTCAGATCTGGTCCAAGAACTGAGTCACGACTACCGCTGTATCGCTCCCGATCTCCTCGGTTTCGGCCTGTCAGATAAACCTTTCCGAGCTGATTACTCAGGGCTCGCGCAAGCCGCTCGTCTGGACGCGTTCATTTCCCACCTGGGCCTCAAAGACCTCACGCTGGTCCTTCACGACTACGGCGGACCCATCGGCATCGAATGGACGCTTCAAAACCTCGACAAGGTCCGAGACATCGTCATCTCCGATGCCTGGATGTGGTCGCAAAAAGAGAGTCCGCGCGCCCAGCGCATTGCCAAGGTTTACGCCAGCAAACTCAATCGATTCTATTACCACCGGTTGCGCGCCTCGCCACGCTTCTTCCTCCCCCCGCTCGTTCCAGATGCCCACATGATGCCAAGACGAACCTTGGATCACTACCTCATGCCCTACGAGAAGACGAGTGAGCGAGAAGGCGCCTACACCCTTGCCGCCGGTCTCGTAAATGAAACGGAGTGGTTTGAGTCTCTCTGGCATCGCCGCAGCGTGCTCAAATCCAAACCCGCCCTCATCCTCTGGGGAATGCGGGATGAAATGCGAATGGCCGGAGAGCTTGAGCGCTGGCAAGAAGTCTTCCCCCTCTCCTGCCCCGTTCAACTCGAAGACGTGGGCGGTCTTGGACCGCACCAGGTCTGGCAAGACTACGTCCGAGAAATGCACGCCTTCTTCAGCTTCGAAGAGACATTGAAGTTTTAAGCCTTTGCCGTCGTAAACCGCATCTTGAGCAGCGACCGTATCTGGACGAGCGTAAACCCAATCAAGATCGCCCCCATCACCCAAGCCGCCGCCGTAGCATAGCCAAACTTCAGATACATAAAGGCGTTCTGCCAAACTTCCAGGCCAATCGTTCGCGTCGAGTTCAAAGGCCCGCCCTGCGTCAAAACGAAGATGTTCTCCATCGCCTTGAACCCGGCAATGAACACTCCCAAAAGATTGATCAAGATCAACGGCTTTAAACCCGGCAACGTGATGTGCCGAATCTTCTGCCACCAGTTCGCCCCGTCCAAGTCCGCCGCTTCATATCGATCCTCCGAGATGTTCTTAAGCGCCGCCAAGTACAAAATCGAACCCGGCCCTGCCCCCGCCCAAATTCCCGGAATGACTACCGCGAAGATCGCCAATGAAGGATTGCCGAGCCAGTCGTTCACCACCGGCCATGCATCCATGTGCATCAATCCGCGAACCGGATTGATCACGTGCTCGATCACTGGCCCCAGGATCACGTTTAACAAACCCTGGTCCGTCTTGTCGTAGAACTGCTTCCACAGGAAGGCGATGACGATCGAACTCGTCATCGCGGGCAGATAGAACACGGTCCTAAAGAACACTTTGCCCCGAGGAATCTCATTCAGCGCCAGCGCCAAGAAGATCGGCAAGAAGAACCCAATGACGATCATCAGGAACACGTACACAAAGCTGTTCCAAAGCGACTGATAGAACACCGGTTGGCTAAAGACGCCGATGAAGTTATCCAGCCCCACCCATTTCGCCCCCTGGGTGATCTTGTAATCCTGAAAAGCAATGACCAGTCCTCGGGCCAGCGGATAGTACGCCCAAATCAGAATGCTGAGGGTGGCCGGCATCAGACAAAACGCCATGAACGAGTAGATTCGTGCCTTCTTCGTTCCCGCCGCCAACCGCTCGTCCACGATCGCCCGATTCCGAATCGCCTTCCGAATCGAATAAGTCGTAAACCCTGCCGCGAGGAGTGCGATCACCGAAAAGATCGCCATCGCCCAAATCCGTTGCCGGTGCAGAACGTCTGGAGGAATGTAGCCCAGCAACTTCTGGTTCATGTCCTTCTCACACGCCGCTAAAATCTCACGGGCGTCCTTGTCCGGATGGAGCCGAGCGTCGTCCAGTGCCTGGTCCAACACCGAATAGACTTGCTGGCAGTTCTTGCCGTACGGCTCCGGGTGCCCCGTCTTGAACTGCTCCTCGTTCACCTGGATGTAAGAAGGGTCGATGTCCGCCAGGTATTCCTCGTAGCCAAACTTCTTGAGCCAAGTCGGGTTCACCAAGTTGCCCATTCCCAACTCGACCATCTTCGTCGTGTTGATCCTCGCCGCCTGATCGCCCGCGAAGAACTTGATGAACTTCCAACACGCCTCAAGCTTCTTCGGATCTTTGACCTGAGCGTTGATCGCCCACATCCCGGCGTTGATCTCGTTCGAAGGACCCGCCGGACCCGCCGGGAGCGCCGCAATGCCAATCAAAGAAGGAGGAAGGTCGCCATTGTTCTGCAAGACCACGTCATTCGTGTAAGAGAACCACATCGACGTATTCCCCATCCGAACGTCGTCAGAGAACTTAGACGAGACCGCGCAGGCCGGACCGACCATCTCGCCCTTCTCGTTCTTCCACTTGTCCACCACCAACTTGCGGAAGTAGTTGACCGCGGTCACCGCTTCGGGAGAGTTGATCCGGGATTGCCAAATTCCCGTATCCGTCGGCGCCACCACCTCGCCCCCGGCCTGATACAGAAAGTTCTGCCAGTGGTATCCCGGAGGGGTCGAGAACGCGAACCCAAATCGCCCCTTCTTCACCTGCGAGAGCTTCTGCGCATACGCGTAAAACTCGTCCCAGTTCTTCGGCGGCTTGTGAGGATCCAATCCCGCCTGCTGAAAGTGATCCTTGCGGAAGTAAAGCGCCAGCGCCACCTGGAAAAACGGCACCGCATAGACCTTCCCGTCGAAGCTCTTCAACACCTTCATGACCGTCGGGTTCACCCGCGACATCACGTCGGGATCCTTCGCGATCAAATCGTCCAGCGGCCGCGCAAACCCTTGCTCCAGGAAGGTGTAGTATTGGCGGAAGTTCACATAAAAAATGTCCGGCGCCGAGTCTCCCGCCATGGACATCAGGAACATATTGTCGGCCTGACTCCCATCCGCTAACGAGAGCCCACCTGCGTTCACCACCCGAATGCCCGGATTCTGCCGGTGAAACTCCTCAAACACCGCCCGACGAACCTGAGTCGTCGTCGCCGTGGCTTCCTTAGGCGGAATTCCATAACCCCCACCCGCCATCATCCGAATCTGAATCTCTTGCCCATAACCCAAGCAAGCCAAAAGAGAAACAACCGGAATCAGAAACCGCCGCATGTTAGTCCCCGCATTTTAACCCACCCCACTACCACCCGCTCCTCTATCGAACACAAAGCCCGCCGCTTAGACCACTTGCCTTCCGCACTCAGTACTGCGCACTTCGCAATCTTCGCTCGTCCGGCTAATCGCTCTGAACCTTGGTATTCTGGTCCCACGAAAATTCCATGGTTTCCTGGTTCTGGTACCTGCGATCAATCGGTGCTCTCGCGCTCTTCGGGCTTGTCGTCGATCTCATCACCTTCGGCATCTCGAGGACCTATCATATTCCGCTCACCTTCGGCATCCCATTGACGATCTTCTTGCCGATGGTGGTTGCCTTAAACCCAGCGATCAATCCAACCCTCGATTACCACAATCCGAAGCTGAAAGAGCCAAGCGAGGAACTCACCAAACTCGCGGAATCCTATCTAAGCCAACTCGGCATCCCGGCTGTGCCGGTCAACATTCTCCACGGCCGCTACGCACAGAAAGTGGTCAACGGCCTGGCTCGACATAAGGAAATCCTCATCACCGAAAGAGCGTTTCAAGAACTGACCGACGAGGAAATCAAATTCGTCGTCGCCCATGAAGTCGCGCACTTAAAGTGGAAAGACAATGTGTCGAGGGTAAATAGGCCCATTCATCCTTTCGTCAGAAATTCCATCGTTTCCCTGGTCGTCCTGACCATGGCGGGATTCATGGTTGCGTTGCGACTAGAGACCGGATGGGTCCCTAAAGGCGCTGCCGTAGCAGGTTTCTGCTTGACCCTGCTGGGTGCCCACGCAGTCACCCCCAGAAACTCTACGCCCCCCAAACAGATTGAACTCTGGTGCGACGCCACCGCCGTCGAACTCACAAACGACCCCACCGCCGCCATCTTCGCTCTCAAAAAGCTGGACCATCCCAAGACCAAGGTCGACAAGGCGCTTGCTAACCACCCCGACCTCGTCACGCGTCTGAAGAACCTAGAATCAAAATTGAATCCCCAATGAAAAGATAAGGGCTTCCGCCTGCCGCCCAACTCCTCCGCGAAGCGGCCCTAACACCTCACACCTAACACCTTCGTCTAGTCAATCCGTTACCACTTCTTGATAAACGGAAGGCGGAAGTCCTCCTGCCTTCAGTACGAACAAATCAGAGTACGACGCCCAGGGCCACTGAACTCAAGGATGCCGCACCAAACAAAAAACTGCGAGTCGGTCTGTAAGCCGGATTCTGTGTTTGTGTGACGATTTATCTACGCGGCCAACCCGGACGGTCCGCGGGCCACATCAACCCGTCCCTATTTGGCCTTGCTTCCGGTGGGGTTTGCCCGGTGGCCGGTTACCCGGACCACCAGTGAGCTCTTACCTCACTATTTCACCCTTACCCGCGTTGGGAGGCGAGACGCAGAGGTTGGAACCTCTGTCCCCGCATCCCAACTGAGGCGGTTTGTTTCTGTTGCACTTTCCGTCGGGTTACCCCGCCCCGGCTTGCGCCGGGCGCCGTGCCCTATGAAGTCCGGACTTTCCTCCCCGAGGTCGAAACCACGGAGCCGTCACCCGTCCGACTCGCAATAATCAGTATATCGGAGCAAAACATAGGATGATTGCCCCAAGCTAGGCGGAACCCGGTGATAAGATGAATTCGTTCTCTGATGAGGGGACGAGGATGCTAGGAGAGGTTACTCACGAAGCGCAGATACGGGCGGCACGCCAGCTTGCGCTCCATTTGCGGCAAAACCCTGAAGAAGCCCAACGCGAACCCGGGGAGTTAGCCGATCAGTTTGGTTTGCCTGCCACGTTTGTACAAAACGTGCTCAGCGGGATACAGGGCAATGCCCGACGACATGCATCCTGGTTTCCAAGAGTTGACCTCACCTGGGTGTTCCGCCTCTACCAATGGGTCGAACGGATGTGGGAACGGCTAACCGTAAAGCCAGTCTCATTCATCATCGGATCGTCCATCGCCTATGGCGCCATCTTGTTCTTGCTGGACGTTCGGGGAAGTATCCACCTTGGACTGCGTCGCAGCGAAATCATCGGCGATAGCTCTTTCACCTTAATCCTGTTTCTCGTGACCTTCGGACTTCATATGGCCTGTCTATTCAAGCGCCGAATGGTCCGCTACGCCCTCCACAGCGCCCTCTTACTCTGGACGGGGCTTTCTTGTGTCTTGATGACCTTTAGCTGGCTGGACATGCGGTCCAGCCCGGACGGCGTTAAGGCGGGAATCCTCCTCCTCGTTGCCTTTGGCATGTTC
This sequence comes from Armatimonadetes bacterium 55-13, assembly GCA_001898035.1. Taxonomy (GTDB): domain Bacteria; phylum Armatimonadota; class Fimbriimonadia; order Fimbriimonadales; family Fimbriimonadaceae; genus 55-13. The sequence continues at coordinate 371,176 of MKRX01000015.1, read as the reverse complement.
ATCGTTTGCACGATCTACGCGGGCATCGGCGCCGCCTTCTCGGTCCTCGGCGCTTACATGGACCTTCGCAAGCAGGCCAAACTCGATGACCGAATGTCGCGCCAAGACATGCTAGAGCGCTACTTCGAACTTCAAGAACGCCTCGACGAAAGCGAGGGACTAACGCCCCGACCCAGCTTCTTCGACCTCGACTTTGTGAAAGCATTCGTCACGACAGGGCCCTTCTGGGCGTTGCTCACCGGGCTCGTGCTCAACACCCTGATGATTTTCATCATGCTGGCCTCGGGCATCGATTTTGTTCGCCCGGGAGGACAGGTGAATTGGGTTGTCTTCGCCAACCTCCTCCTCGGTCTGATTGCGTTCCTCAGCTATATCGCCGCCGGTTTCCTTTCCCGCCGCTTCCTAGCCGCCGTCATCTCCTCGCTTGCCATTTCCATCGGCGGACTCCCGCCGGTGCTCATGGGCATCAACGTGTTCCACATGAATTACCTGAAGGACAATTACAACTGGGTTTCCTTCAGCATCGCGTCGTTCGGCTACTTAATCGTAACCCTATTCGGATACCTGGGCGGCATCGTCCAACGCCGCGCCGCCGAGGAGCTAAGCCTCGCCCAAAACGATCCCGCCTCCATCCTTGCCGAAATGGTCCGCATCCAATGGCGACTCTCTGACCGCACCAACATGGTATGTGTCATGGTCGTCGATGCCGCCAAGAGCTCGGAAATGAAATCCTTCGCCGACCCATTGGCCGTTGAATACTCCTTCCGCGAGTACCAAACCCTGCTCGAAGACCTCTCCAAGCATCTCGATGGCCGTGTCCACTCCACCGCGGGAGACGGCGCCGTCATCGCGTTCAATAGTGCCGAAGCCGCATTCACCGCCGCCAAGAGAATTCAAACGGACATTGAGCGTTTCAATCGTGAGGATAACCGCCTCCAACTCCCCTTCCGCCTCCGCGTTGGACTCCACCTTGGAGAAGTCGTTGGCGATCTCGATGAAGTCGAGTTCACCGAGGTCATCGATATCGCCGCCCACGTCCAAGCCGCCGCCCCGGTTGGCGGAATCGCCGTCACGGAGCGCGTGGCTGAACACCTCGATGCCGACGAGTTCGTCCCCCTCGCTCGCCAGGTCGACGGACAAAATGTCCTCCTCGCCCTCAATCCACTGGTAGATAAACCATGGCAAACCTTCTCGACCTAGGTCTGCTCGGCTACTCGGAAGCCTGGGAACGCCAAAAGGAAATCGCCGCTCAGGTTCAAGAGGGGACACGAGACGACACCCTCATCTTCGTCGAACACCCTCCGGTCCTCACCCTGGGCGCAAATTTCCACGAAGAGAACCTGCTCCTAACTCGCGAGGAATACTCCGCCCTCGGCATCGAAGTCCTGAAAACTGATCGGGGAGGAGATGTCACGTATCACGGCCCAAATCAACTCGTGATCTATCCCATCTTCGACGTCAAACGACACGGCAAAGATCTTCACAGATGGCTGCGAGCCCTTGAAGAAACCATCATCCTAACCTGCGCTGCTTACGGCCTGAAGGGAACTCGTTTCCCCCCCAATACCGGAGTCTGGCTAGAAGACAAAAAGGTCGCCGCCATTGGCATCAAGGTCAGCCGCTGGGTCTCGCTCCATGGCATCGCGCTCAACTGTAATAACGACCTCGCTCCCTTCAACTGGGTCGTCCCTTGTGGCATCTCCGACTACGGTGTGACCTCCCTATCCGAAGCCACCGGAAAGGAAATTACCGTCGAAATGGCCAAAGAGCGGGTCGTTCAAGGCTTTGAATCCGTCTTTGCAATATCTCTTTCGGCCGATGACTAAACTTGAACACTTTCCCGGCGCCGCCGGTCTCGACGAGGCCGGAAGAGGACCCTTGGCGGGTCCCGTAACCCCTGCGGCCGTGATCCTTCCCGATTCCTACCGCCTTCCCGGACTCAACGACTCCAAAAAACTAGACGCCGCGCACCGAGAAGAGTTGGAAGCCGAAATCAAAGCCTGCGCCCAATGGACCGTCTGCTTTGTCGAACCAGCCGAAATTGACCGCCTCAATATCCTTCATGCCAGCATGGCTGCCATGGAGCGATGTATCCAATCCCTCGGTTGTGACCCCTTGGAAATCTATGTCGACGGAAACCGAGTCCCCCGCTCGCTCCTCGGTCGAGCCCAAGCCGTCGTAAAAGGCGATGGCAAGATCGCCTGCATCGCCGCCGCTTCCATCCTCGCCAAGACCGCCCGCGACCGCTACATGGTGGAAATGGCTGCGCAATTCCACGGCTACGGCTTCGAACGTCATTTCGGCTATCCCACTCCCGAGCACTTCGAAGCTATCAAACGACTCGGCCCCTGCGATATCCACCGCCGTTCCTTCGCGCCTGTTCGACAATTCGATCAGGGCGTACTTGCCCTTTGAGTCGCCGTCCCGGAACTGATGCGGAAGACCAAGCCGCGCGCTACCTAACTCAACTCGGCTACACCCTCGTCACGCGTCGATTCAAAGCACAAAAAGGCGAAATCGACCTCGTCGCTCTCGACGGCGATACCCTCGTCTTCGTTGAGGTCAAAGAACGCCTCACCGGCTTTTCCCCCGAAGAAGCCGTGGGCTCGCGTAAGGTTTCTCGCCTGATTTCCGCGTCGCAAGAATATATCAATAAAATGGAAGAATATTCTCGCGCGGTTCGATTCGATGTGATCGCAATCGACAGAGATGGTCTGAGACACCACATCGGCTCAATAGAGCCCTAGCGCACGCCAATGGGCTCGGTCAAAATCAGGCCAATCCCATGTATTTCACCAAATATCCCCACCGGTCGAACTTCACCTACGTCTCCGACTATCATCCCGAAACGGGTGAAGCCAAAGCGGGCAAACGCACCCTCAATCTGGGATTGGAGTCGTTTGCCGGGGATATCTACCGAATTCGCGTCGAACACGCCGAGACCTGGGAGGCAAACGATGGGCTCGAATCGCTAAACGTGCCCGATCCCAGCACTCGCCACCGACTCAAGTTCGACGAATCTGGACGCCTCATCATGCTGGGACATGACGGCAAGCCATTGATCGAAAGCCCAAAGGGAGAATCCATCGGCGTCTGTGGCGAACAGTCCATCTTCCAGTTTGCCATCCGCCAAGGCGCCAAGTTCTTCGGCCTTGGAGAAAAGACGTTCGGCAAGATCGAAGTCTCTGGCTATCGAACCAAGTTCTGGAATACCGACGTCTGGGGAGACTTTCACTTCAAACAGTGGCTGGACGAACCCACCGATCCTCCCTATTTCTCAACCCCCTACCTCGCCGCCCAAATCGGCGAAGAATGGGTAGGATTCCTGCTCGATAACCCCTATCCTTGCTTCTTCGAGATTCCCGGTACCGACGAATCGCGCGTTTTTGTGGAGTGGCAGCGAACTGCCAAAACGCTCATCATGGGAAGCGAGGGCGGTCAGCCCAACCTTTGGGTCATCTACGCCAACAGCCTCAAAGAACTAACCCAAAAACTTCAAAAGCTCGTCGGCGTAACCCCCGTCCCCCCCATTTGGTCCCTCGGCTATCACCAATCTCGCTGGGGCTATGGCGGCCACACCGACCTGATGAATCTCGACGCCAAGTTCAACGAGAACAAGATTCCGTGCGACAGTCTCTGGCTGGATCTGGATTACATGGACGGTTATCGCATCTTCAAGACCAGCGAAAAGATGTTCCCGACCGGAGCCATCGAAACCGCCGAAGAACTCCACCGGTCCGGTCGCCGCATCGTCCCTATCATCGATCCCGGCGTCAAGTTCGAAAAGGGGTATAGCGTTTACGACGATGGGCACAAGCAGAACGTTTTCTGCCAAAACGCCGAAGGAAACGAGTTCGTCGGTATGGTCTGGCCAGGCGAAACCGTCTTCCCCGACTTCACCCAACCTCGTGTGAGGGATTGGTGGGCAGGCTATGCCGCCAACTTCCTCAAGGAAGGATACGGCGCCTGTTGGGTTGACATGAACGACCCTTCAACCGGACCCGTAGATCCCACTGGCATGCTCTTCCGGGATGGCACCAAGCCTCACGCATTCGCCCATAACACATTCGCGCTCGGGATGCAAATGGCCACCAAACAAGGATTCCTCCAAGCCCGCCCGAACGAGCGTCCGTTCATCCTCAGCCGCTCGGGTTACACCGGCTCCAGTAAGAACGCCGCCATCTGGACGGGAGATAACCTGTCCAACTACTTTTATCTCAAGATTTCCATCCCCACCACCTTGGGAATGTCCATCAGCGGGCTACCTTTCAACGGTCCAGACATCGGTGGCTTCGGAGGAGACATCACCGATCAACTCATGCAGGACTGGATCAAGACCTGCTTCCTCTTCCCCTTCTGTCGAAACCACTCTATGCTCGGCACCCGAGAGCAAGAGCCTTTCGCTTTCCCAAAAGCGACCATGCAAATCGTTCGCCGCTATATCCGGCTGCGCTACAAGCTCATCCCCTACCTTTACAACCTCTTCGTAGAACAGGAAGAGTCCGGCGATCCCATCCTGCGCCCCCTCATCTACGAATTCGACGACCCCGGTCTCGACCAAGTCGACGACCAATTCATGGTAGGCCCGTGGATGATGCAAGCCCCCATCGTTTCCAAGGAACGCACCCGCTCCGTCGTCCTCCCCGGAACCGATGTCTGGTATGACGCCGCAACGGGAGACTGGGTCGATCCCGGAACCACCCAAGTCAAAGTGGGAGTTGCCGAAACGCCCCTCTATTTCAAAGCGGGGGCAATCGTCCCGATGCAGCATGGAACGCCGACCGACAACCGTAAGGAACTAAGAAAGGTTACGATCCACGTATTCGTTCCGCACCTTTGGTCAGGAGAATCCAGCGCCACCTACGTCGCCGACGACGGCATTTCGTTTGAATACCGAAACGGCAAACGAAGCGTCGTCGAAGTCCGATTAGCCAGCGCCGAAGGAAATCTCGCCGTAAGCTGGGAGCAGACGCAAACCGGCTACGGTGAAATCGAACCCACGTTCGTGATTCATGGACGACCCAAAACCGTCCGCATAAACTCTGGGAATAAGATTCAGAAGGCCGAGAAAGTCGTCTTCACGGGTAAGCCGCTCCACGTGGATGTGATCAGCACAAAATAGATGTTTACAGGACTGGTACAAGCCGTTGGCAGCGTGGTCTCAAATGAGGCCCGAGTATTAATCGTTGAAGTTCACGGCCCGATCGTCTGCGAGCCGTTCGAACTGGGAGAAAGTGTCGCCATCAACGGCTGCTGCCTCACCGTCACGGAAGTCTTCTCCATCCATCTGGAGGGCAAAGGCATCGAGGAGTCCGGTCCTGTCTCCTTGACCTTCGAGCTCAGCGAGGAGACCTTACTTAGAACGAATTTAGGCGCCCTGGCGCACGGACACAAAGTGAATGTCGAGCGCGCCATGAAAGCCAGTGATCGATTTGGGGGCCACATCGTCCAGGGTCACGTAGATACCGTCGGCGCCGTCGTTTCCATTGTGCCGGACGGAGAGTTCATCGTCATGCGCTTCAGAGCTCCGGCAGAATATGACCGCTATCTCATCGACAAAGGCTCGGTCGCGGTCAACGGAGTCAGCCTGACCGTGATCTTGCCTGAGCAGGGCGAATTTGAAGTGGCGCTCATTCCGCACACTCTCTCCCACACCAATCTCGGTTGCTTAAAAGCAGGAAGTCAGGTCAATCTTGAGTTCGATGTTCTCGCCAAGCATCTCGAAAAGTTGTCATCGAACGCATTACGTCATGTATAAAAATTTTGCGGGTAAGAGTACTTTTTTACAAAGTATCTCTCCATAAATAGCGGATCGATCCGAAAGGATTAGTGTCGAGCTAGAAAAAGTCGTCATCGAACCCTCAGGTGAGACGGTTTTCCTCCCTAGCTTTACATCCCCTAACCACAACACAACCTCGGGCCCGATCTGATCGGGCCCATTTAATTTACACGGATTAGTAGTGCCAGTCCACGTTCAGCGCCTGCTTGGCATGGCGTTCGATGTATTCTCGCCGAGGTTCGACCTTGTCGCCCATGAGCTTCGAGAACATCTCTTCGATTTCGAGTTCGAACTGCTTATCGAGTTGGACTTGGACGAGCTTTCGCTTGTCGGGGGCCATGGTGGTCTCTTCGAGTTCCTCGGCGTTCATTTCACCGAGACCTTTAAAGCGCTGAACCGTCGGATTCTTCTTCTTGATCCCCTTCAGGATGTCGTCGCGTTCGCCCTCCGTCATCGCGTAGTAGCGCTCGTCCTTACCGGCCTTCACAACGAAGAGGGGGGGTTGGGCAAGGTAGACGTGGCCAGCGGCGACGAGGGGCTTCATGTAGCGGTAGAAGAAGGTGAGGAGGAGCGTTCGGATGTGCTCGCCATCGACGTCCGCGTCGGTCATGATGATGACCTTGTTGTAGCGGAGTTTGGAGAGATCGAACTCGATTTCTCGTTCCTTTTCCTTTCGGTTCTTGCTGCCCTTGGTGTCGGCGATTTCGTAGGCTCGGGCGGCGCCGTTTCCGTTGCCATTATCCGAGAGTTCGAGGTTCATTTGGTCTTCATCGCCGTCGTGGTCGTCTTCGGAGTTGCGACCCATGCTGAGGTCTATTCCGACGCCGAGGGCGGAGATGAGGGCTTTGATTTCTTCGTTGTCGAGCGCCTTGTCGATTCGGGCGCGTTCGACGTTGAGGATCTTTCCTCGGAGGGGGAGGATGGCCTGGGTGACGCGGTCACGGGCTTGCTTTGCGGAACCACCGGCTGAGTCGCCTTCAACCAGGAAGATTTCGCAGACGGAGGCGTCCTTGCTTTGGCAGTCGCTGAGTTTGCCGGGAAGTCCGAAGGAGTCCATGGCATTGCCGCGGCGGATGCTTTCGGCGGCCTTTCGGGCGGCTTCTCGAGCGCGTTGGGCGATGATGGATTTGTCGATGATCCGCTTCGCCATCTGGGGGTTCTCTTCGAAGAAGGTCATGAGACCATCGCCGACGAGTGAGTTCGTCAGACCCATAACCTCGGGCGTGACCAGCTTGACCTTGTCCTGCGAGTTGTACTGCGGATTCTCCAGTCGTAGCGAGATAACCGCCGTCAGACCGGCGCTCACGTCGTCCGAGGTGAAGTTGTTATCCTTCTCCTTCAAGAAACCCATCTTCTTGGCGTAGGCGTTCATGGTACGGGTGAGCGCGGCGTTAAAGCCAGAAGCGTGGGTGCCGCCGTCGGGGTTGTGGATGTTGTTGGAGAACGCCAGGAGCGTCGTGCCGTACCCGTCGTTGTACTGCATGGCAACTTCCACTTCCGAGTTGTCTTTGGCGCGGCGGAAGGCGATGACGGGGTGGAGGGTGTCCTTGCCGTCGTTAAGGTCTTCGACCAGTTGTGGAATGCCGCGCAGGTAGTAGTAAGTCTCGGATTCCTCAGGCTCCTGCTCGTCGATGAACTCGAATTTGACCTTGGAGTTCAGGTAGGCCAGTTCCCGCATTCGGGTCTTGAAGATTTGGACGTCGTACTCAGATTCGGTGAGGACGGTGTCGTCGGCGAACCAGTGTTGGTGGGTACCGGTCTTGCCCTCCGGCGCATCGCCGATCTCTTTGACTTCAGAGACGGGAATGCCCTTTTCGTAACGCTGTTGATAGACCTTGCCGTTTCGGTAGACCGTGGTTTCCATCCAGGCGGAGAGAGCGTTGGTACAGGAAACGCCCACGCCGTGGAGACCGCCGGAGGTCTTGTAGCCGCTGCCTTCGCCGCCAAATTTTCCACCCGCGTGAAGCACAGTCATAACGACTTGAAGCGCGCTCACGCCCATCTTCTTGTGGGTATCGACGGGAATACCGCGACCGTTGTCTTCGACGCTGACCGAGTTGTCGGCGTGGATGGTGACGGTGATGTGGTCGCAGTGGCCGGCGAGTGCTTCATCGACCGAGTTGTCGATGACTTCCTTGAACATCTGATGGAGGCCGCGCTTGCCGTTATCGCCGACGTACATGCCGGGGCGCTTTCGGACCGCTTCCAAGCCCTCGAGGACTTGAATCTGATTCGCGTCGTAATCGCCTTCGACTTTGCCAACGATTTCGTCGATATGAGCCGACTGATCGTCGGAACCGTTCATATCCATCGAGGGCTGTTCGTTTTCTTCGGGGTTCATGTTTTCGGGCATTGGGGTTTTGCTCGCTGCCTCCTTTTCTGGGGCGCCTGGAGGTTGGGCGGAAGTCGCACTGAAGCGACTATAAAATGAGTTGAAATTGTACCTGAAATAGGGACGTTTGCGCCTGCCGGAAGGGAGCATGCGCACCGGCACATTTCTGGGGCGATTTGGGTAAGGTGCGAGGATGGTCGCACGCCGCTATTCACTCGCGATCGGGCTCCTGCCGGCCCTCCTTTTCGCAGCCCCTAACGTCACCAGTCCTAAGAAGTTCTTTGGGCATGAGGTGGGGGACGACTACTACCTTTCCAACTACACCCAATTCTCTGACTACTGGCGCTTGTTGGACAAGGAATCCGACCGCATGAGCGTGCAATCCATCGGCAAAACGGCGGAAGGGAGAGACCAACTCATGGCCATCGTCTCCAGCCCTGCCAATCTCAAGAAACTCAAACGGTATCAAGAGATCGCCAAGAAACTCTGCATAGCCGAAGGGCTCACCGACGATGAGGCTAAAAAACTTGCGCTCGAAGGAAAGACGGTTGTCTGGATCGATGGCGGTCTGCACGCCAGCGAAGTCCTCGGCGCCCAGCAACTCATCGAAACCTGCTATCAGATGGTGAGCAAGGACGACCCTGAAACCAAACGAATCCTGGATAACGTCATCATCCTTTTTGTTCACGCTAACCCAGACGGAATGGAGCTCTGTTCCAACTGGTACATGCAGGAGCCCAATCCAAAAGATCGTAATCTCCGAATTCCTCGACTTTATCAAAAGTACATCGGCCACGATAATAACCGCGACTTCTACTCGGTCACTCAGTCGGAAACCAAGAACATGTGCAAGATCATGTACCGCGATTGGTTCCCGCAAATCATGTACAACCACCACCAAACCGGCCCCGCCGGAACGGTCATGTTCGCCCCCCCATTCCGCGATCCGTTTAACCACAACATCGACCCTCTGGTGATGTCGGGGATCGATTTCGTCGCCTCCGCCATGATGCAGCGGTTCCTTTCGCTGGATATGCCCGGCGTGACTACCAAGAACGGCGCTCCCTACTCCGCATGGTGGAATGGAGGTCTCCGCACCACCGCCTACTTCCACAACATGATCGGGATTCTTACCGAGACCATCGGTAATCCGACCCCCTCGCGCATCCCTTTCGTCGCCTCGAAGCGAACTCCCGATGGCAGCCTCTACTATCCCATCGAGCCGCAAGAGTGGCACTTTAGACAGTCGGTCGAATATTCGGTCCAGGCAAACATGGCCGTTCTCGATCTCGCCTCCCGCTACCGAGAGAAATTCCTCTACGACATCTATCGAATGGGAAAGCGACAGATTGACGAAGGCTCCCGCGACTCGTGGACCGACTATCCCCGCCGCACAGAGAGCGCTCGTTCGCTTGCCGACCTTCGGAAGCCCGAACTGCGAAATCCGCGTGCCTTTATCGTCCCGAAAGACCAAGCAGACTTCCTCACCGGGTGCTGGTTTGCCAACACGTTGATTGAGAACGGCGTCCGAGTCCTTGAAGCTAAGTCCCCCTTCAACCAGGGAGGCAAGACTTACCCTGCCGGCACCTTGGTCGTGCCGTGTGATCAGGCGTTTCGACCGCATGTCCTGGATATGTTCGAGCCCCAGGATCACCCGGACGATATCCCCGCCCCCGGCGCCGCACCGATCCCGCCATACGATAGTGCGGGCTATACCCTCGCCTTCCAAATGGGCGTACGATTTGATCGAGTGTTCGATCCTGTAAAGGGCGATTTCAAAGAACTGGCATCCACTCTCTCCACGGAGCCATCCCCCACTGGTCCGGCGCAAGTCTCGGGGAAAGCTAACTCAGACTACACCCGCGTGATGACTCACCTCGTCGAAGGAAAGCCGGTCTACCGAACATCCTCCGAGTTCTCCCTCGGACAGAAACCCTCGGGCGATTCCATCGAGTTGCAAACGCCCCGGATTGGTCTCTGGGATCGCTATGGCGGCTCCATGGAGTCCGGTTGGACGCGCTGGATACTGGAGCAGTTCGGCTTTCCTTACAAAATCGTCTTTCCGCAGGAGTTGGACGCCGGAAACCTAAACTCCAAGTTCGATGTCCTGATCTTTGTCGATGGAGCAATTTCGAGCCAACTCCGGTCCGGACGAACGCCGAGCACGGAGGGAATCCCCGAGCAGTATCGGTCCTGGCTGGGCAGCGTAAGCGAAGACACGATTCCTCGCCTAAAGGAGTTCCTCAATAACGGCGGCTCCATCGTCACCATCGGCTCCTCCACCAGCCTCGCCAAGCATCTCGGATTGCCCGTCGAAAGCCACTTGATGGAAGACGGTAAGCCCATTCCTCGCACCAAATACTACGTGCCCGGGTCGATCCTGAAGGTGAAAGTGGACAATACTCAGCCCATTGCGCTTGGAATGGACGGCTACGCGGACGTGATGTTTGATAACAGTCCTGTCTTCAAGATCACGTCTCCTGGCGTGGTGAAGCCAATCGCCTGGTTTGATACGGAAACTCCTCTTCGTTCCGGATGGGCATGGGGGCAGAAGTATCTCAAGGATGGAGTCGCCATCGCCGAAGCTCCAGTTGGAAAAGGCAAGCTCTACCTATTTGGACCAGAGGTGCTTTATCGGGGCCAATCCCACGGGACGTTTAAGTTCGTCTTCAACGCGATTCTGTTGTCGCGACCTAAAGAAAGATAAAAGTTCTTGCCGAGCGTGAGAACCTGTTGAGCTAGTCTTTACAGCGCGGGTGTCCAGGACGCCCGTGCTGTTTTTTCTGACGTCGTTTCCAATTACCGAGTTGGCGAGTTATCCTTCGCCATTTTCTTCGTTCGAACTTGCTTTGAAGTTGAGATGGACACCTTTGTTGGGTACCTGCCCGACGTAAAATTCAGGATGAAGTCATAAAACTGCAATAAAATGAGGGCATGGTTCGTGTCGCGAAGCTACGCTCATGGACAACCGCTCTCATGCTCTGCCTGGTAGGCATTGCCGCCGGAAATCCTATCTACGTGGCCCTCGGTGTTCCTCAGGACCCCACGATTCGCGATGCTGATCCCGTTCGTCGTGTGGCAGGTATGGCACTCGATTCCCTCAAGAAATTGCGTGAAATGAGCGAAGAGTGCAAGGCTTCTTGTGTCGAGAACATCGCGGGGCGAGCGGTGCAAACCGACTCTGGACGTCAGACCGTCCAAAGAGCAGACGTCGATAAGTGGTTCGCCATCCCTCTCCAGTGGTTTCAAGATTCAATCTCGGCAACTCGCTCAGGGTTGACCGAAGTCGCCTCCGGCGCTCGGTCGGATCAGGCGTTTATGAACCAGTGCTACCAGCGCATCGTAGATGGCGTGGGCAAGCTCTGGACCCTCGAATTGATGGAAGCCGGAAATGCGGGCCATGGCTTGGTTCAACGATGGCTGGCCGAGTTGAGACAAACGCAGGCGAGATGGAACGATTACTGGACGAACCTGCCGAGTGATCGACGAACCGACCTCAATCGGCGAACCTACGACCAAGGATTGGAAAGAGATCAGCGCCTCTGGTTCCAAACTACGGTCCCCCAATACATTCAGTTGATGGATCGCCTCGCCGGACTACGGCAAAGGCTTGTGGAACTCCTCTTCACGTTCTCCCGAATCAGCATCCTCATGATTGAGCGATACGATGACGCTCATGCCAACGCCCTCGGGAAGTTCCGACAGGCGATCTACGGCAACTTCAGTTGCGACGAAGGCTATGATTCGGCGCTCGACTTCTTCGTTGGGTTCCCCGGCAGTCCAGATAGGATCATCACCGCCATTGGCGATTATCCTTGGCTGAGCTCTCGCCCTTACCCGGAGGTGCAGACAAAAAGCTCTCCAGGCTTGCTCAAGTTGAACGGAATTGGCGCCAAGAAAATTGCCGAAATCTTGTCCAAACCCCCCGAATACCGCGTGTTTTGGGACCGCCCCTCCAACGCGAAGGACGTGCGGCTAAAAGGATATGAGAAGCTCATCGTTTCGGAGCGCTATGCGCCGGGAAGAAAGCCACGTCTCTCCATTGCCGCGATTGGATGGAACCGCAAGGCAGATCTCGCGCCAGACGCGCTGAGCGCTACGCTGAAAGATCTCAATGGTGGGAGATCGGTCCGCTACGGGTCCGATCTACTGAAGCTCCAGTTTGACGACCGTGGCGTGGCGAGCACCCCCTTCGATCTTGATGCCGTCCTGAGTCAAGTTGGAGGGAGGGTGAACACTTCTGTTTTGGAAGCGTCTTTATCCACCCCGCGCGAAACGGTAGTGAGCCTGGAAGCCTACTTTCCACTCCGTCAACGTCTCATTGTGTTTGTGCCCGGCGTCCTGGGAAGCGAAATCTATGTTCGCCATAACAACCGAGAGATCAAGGCCTTCCCCGTACTCTCCACCAATACGGCAGGCGAACAACCCTTTACCTATCTAAAGTGCGGCCCTGACGGAAATCCCCGACCAGGAAACGAAGCCACAAAACTGGACCTCTTTCGAACACTCTTTGGAGGACTGTTGGCCAGCACAAGAATCTACTTGGTCGAAAGGCAATCGGCTATCGTGGAGCCCCCCAATCACCCCGAACTAACTGTAAATGGACGGCGTGAGCCCTACTACTTGCTCGTGCCTTGGGCCTATGATTGGCGTCTGAAGTTGGAACTGGCCGTCAGTCGTCTTCTTGGCGCTCGCGAACCAAACCGTCGCGAAGCCATGATCCCACCTTATGGCGTCCCTCCATCGCTTCAGGACCTCATCGCCTATGCCAAATCTCGCCTCTCGTTTAGCGACGAGAAGGCCGTGGTTACTGGCCACAGCACCGGCGGAGTCATCCTCCGCAATCTAATAAACCGCTCGGGGGCCAGCTCATTGGTGAGCGACGCTGTCTTTATCGACGTGCCATTTTGGGGCGCTCCCAAGGCCTACTATGTCTATCTCACCGGCGATATGGGCGTTCCCATCATTGCCAAGAGCTTCATGCGTGACCTGTCTCCGAATGCTCCCATTGTTTACTATTTGGCCCCCACCGAGCGCTATCCCGATCCGGTGGTTCGCATTGGTAATTCGGGAGTGAACCGGGGCAGGAATCAGAATGTCCGACAGCAGGTTATGGCGCCGTTGATCCAAAAGGCCAGAGGCGATCACCTATATCCTGCCATGGGTCCGGCGCAACCTGGTCAAGCTCCCCGGATCGAAGAGTGGAATTCTGATCTTGAAAACTCCGCCCGTGCCTTTCATCTGGGCTGCGAAGGAGAGCCTCAGATCGGATGGGAGCACTGCACGGTGTTTTGGTCGGATTCTGGAAAGAACGATACGGTGGGAACCGTCTATGTCGCGAGCGGCAAGATCGCATTTGCGCCCGTCGCCGGAGACAGCACCGTTCCCGTGGTTAGTCAGCGGGCTGAATTTGTCCAGCGTCCCCAATGTCTGATTAAGATTCGTAGCAACCCCGAACATGTCCCGTCTCCCAATGACGCCCAAGTGTGGGATGACATCTTGGCCCGCCTCACACGTCCCGGCTCATAAGTAGGTTATTCTTTCGCACATGGTCCGCTTTGGCATCGTAGGCATCGGAAACATGGGCTCCACCCATGTGAATTGGCTCCCGGATATCAATGGCGCGCAGTTAACCGCCGTCTGTGACGTTGACCCCGCCAAATTCGACCGCGTCGCTGATCCGTCGGTGGAAAAGTTCGAGTCCAGCGCCGAAATGATCCGCAGCGGCAAGATTGACGCCATCCTCATCGCGACTCCTCATTACGACCACACCACCATCGGTATCGACGCCCTCCAACAGGGCCTTCACGTTCTCGTCGAAAAGCCTATCTCCGTCCACAAGGCCGACGCCCGCCGTCTGATCGAAGCCTACGAAGCAACCGACGGAAGCAAGACATTCGGCGCGATGTTCAATCAGCGCACTGATCCCCACTACCAAGCGATCCGTCGCCTAGTTAAAAATGGGGAACTCGGAGAAATCCAGCGCACGAACTGGATCATTACCGACTGGTTCCGCACGGAAACCTACTACGCCAGCGGCGGATGGCGTGCCACCTGGGGCGGGGAAGGCGGCGGCGTCCTCCTTAACCAATGCCCCCACAATCTAGATCTCTTCCAATGGATCTGCGGCATGCCTTCCAAGGTCCGCGCTTTCTGTGGCTTTGGAAAGTATCACGATATCGAAGTCGAAGATGAAGTCACCGCCTACCTGGAATATCCAAACGGCGCCACCGGAGTCTTTGTCACCACCACTGGCGAGGCCCCCGGCACCAACCGTCTCGAAGTCGTCGGCGACCGAGGCAAGATCGTTTACGAGAATGGACAGGTAACCTTCACTCGAACCGAGTCCCTCGTCTCGGAGATCAACCGCACCTCCCTGGAATCCTTCGTCTCCGTCCCCACCTGGAAATGTGAAATCCCTGCAAATGGCTACGGGGGTCAACACAAGGCCATCCTACAAAACTTTGTCGACTGCATCCTCCACGGCAAAGAACTCATCGCCCCCGCCGTAGAAGGCATCCACTCCGTAGAACTCGCCAACGCCATGATCTACTCAGGACTCACCGGCGAGACCGCGGAAATCCCTCTCGATGCCGCTGCCTACGAAGCCAAACTCAAGACCTTAATTGCCAATTCGACCCACAAAAAGAAATCGACCGAAGTTGCCGCCGTTGATATGGGCGCATCCTTCGGTCGCTAAGACATACTGAACGTTCTGGAGAACTCTATATGAAGATTCGTGCAAGTGTAATGATTGGCGCTTCGGTCCTCGCGGTCTGCGCCTTCGCGTTCGATGACGCCGCCAAAGCAAAGGCCCAAATTCAAACGGAGATGTCAAAGTACGCCACTGCCATCAAAAAGAAAGATGCGGCCGGCCTAGAGAAAATCATCAAGGCTAATTTCTCGGAAGACTTCAAGGACACCGATTCAAAGGGAAATGTCCGAAACCGAGAACAGACTATCCAGGCGATGAAGCAAAACATCACCATGCTAAAAACGGTCAAATCCGTCTCCGTTAAGGTCGAGAAGCTAACCATCAAGGGCGGAACGGCGACCAGCAACGAACACATGGTCATGAAGGCCGTCATCGCCGGCCCCGATCCCAAACAAACTGCCACCCTGGATGTGGATTCCTCCTGGGTCAGCACCTACGTAAAGAAAGGCGCCAAATGGATCTGCACTGCCTCCAAAGGCGGCAAAGAAAAAGTTCTGATCAACGGCAAGCCCATCGGCTAAACGCCCTTCGAGCGGGTTCCTAAAGAGCCCGCTCGAATTTCAACAACCCCTCTTTCATCCCCAATCCGCCCGCATAGCCCGTAAGCGTCCCATTCGTGCCGATCACCCGATGGCAGGGTACGACGATCGGAATTGGATTGGTCGCATTGGCCCTTCCCACCGCCCGAGAAGCGTTCGGATTCCCAATCTCCTTCGCCAAGTCCCCGTAGGTTCGAGTAACTCCAAACGGAATCTCCACCAAGATATTCCAGACCCGTTGCTGAAACGCCGTCCCCTGGGGCGCCAATCGAAGATCGAACCGATCCCGCTTCCGATCGAAATACTCCCGAAGCTGCCGGTCGACCTCTTCCGTCGCGCTCGGATCGTAAACACGATCCTTGCTCGCTTCGATCGCCCCGAACTCTATCCACGCCAGGGCCCCCGTCTCGTCCACGCCCGGCGAAAGCGGCCCAAACGGGCTCTCGATAACATTGAATCGATACTTCATAACGGTTGTCCTTTCAAACTCTGCCAAAGGTGAAACGTCGCCAAACTCCGGTACGGAGCAAAAGGCTCCAGCAACCGATCCGTCTCATCCTTGTCGATCTTTCCTTCCAAGTCGTAAAGCTGTCGAAGTCCCGACTGCAATCCGGTATCCCCATAGGGAACACAGTCCATAAAACCCATCGCTCGCATCATCAAGTAGTTGATCGACCAAGGCCCCAATCCCTTAACTTCCCGAAGCTCGCCCGCCGATTCCACCACTGATCGTCCCGCAAACGAATCCATCCACGACTGCCCCTTCTGAGCCAGACCAATCAAATACTCCGCCTTCCGCCGAGAAAACTGCAATGGCAGCAAGTCCTCCGGCGAAAGCTCCGCCACGCGCTCCGGTCGAGGGGCCGAGAATAACCCATCTCCCATCGGCTCCCCATAGTTCTCGAAGAGCCGCCGACGTAGCTTGAACGCAAACGGAAGATTGATCTGCTGTCCAATCACCACCCACATCAGCGCATCCCAAAAGTCGATCGTCTGCAGAATTCGAGCCCCCCTCCGCCCCCGCACCAACCGCTCAAACCCACCTTTGACCGCCTGATCCTCAAAGTCCTCGGGCGCCTGCGAGATTCCCACAACCCGTCCAAACGTCTCCGCCGTCGAGGTCGTATCGCCCTTCAACACGGACACCCTCGCCGCCTGCCCCTCAATTTCAACATCCAGAAGCGCCGCCCCCGCCACCATCTGAACCCGACCGCCAGAAACCCGCTCCGTCACGCTCCCCGCATCGCGCCCCAAGGTCGCCTGCAGACTCCCGACATGAAAACCAACGGGAAATTCGATCTCAAACGACCGCTCCTGAGGCAATCGCCGATACGCACGGGGCGTCAATCCTGTCCGCCGCTTGAAGTTCTCGTTAAACACCGAAAGAGATTCGAAGCCAACGTCGTAAGCGATCTCCGCCACCCCCGCCGTCTCTTCCAGCAATTTCCGCTTCGCTCCCTCCACCCGAGCCGACATCAACAGCTCGCCCGGCGACGAATGATAGTAAGTTCGGCACATCTCGAACAGCTTCGTCGATCCGACGCCCAACCGATTGGCCAAATCGGACACCGACCCAAATGTCGAGGGATCGCGCCGCATCGACTGGATCAACGCTGCCAACATCGCCTGCTCCAAATTCTCTCCCCGCTCAAACTCCTCCGGCCGGCACTTCTTACAAGGCCGTAACCCAAACGCCGCCGCCTCGGCCCCGCTCGCGAAAAACCGAACGTTCTCGGGTTTAGGCTTACGCGCCCGGCAAGAGGGAAGACAATAGATTCCCGTGGAGAGCACGCCCGTGATAAAGCGACCGTTAAAGGTCGAGTCGCTTGCCATCATGGCCGCCAACATTTCTTCTCGCGTGAGGTCCACGATGTGAGTATTCGCCACGAACAAGCCCGCGTTCTACCGGATTCCTTCGCCGCAATCGTTTTTACTTCGCCGTATCTGTCGCCCGTGTCTCGCGAATCACCGTAATCTTGATCTGACCCGGATATTCCATTTCCGACTCGATCTTCCGCGCCACATCGTGTGCCAGTCGAGAGGCCGCCAGATCGTCCAAAATGTCCGGCTTCACGACGAGTCGCACCTCGCGCCCCGCCTGAACCGCATAGGAGCGATCTACCCCCGAGAAGGAATTTGCCAGCTGTTCCAGGGCCGTCAGCCGCTTCAGATAGTTCTCCAAATTCTCTCGCCGTGCTCCTGGCCGAGCCGCCGAAATGGTGTCCGCGATGATCACCAACATCGCCTCTGGACTCCCCGGTTCGATCTCGTAGTGATGCGCGCCCACCGCGTTCAAGACATGCTCCTTTTCGCCCAATCCTCGAAGGAACTCCATGCCCGTCAACGCGTGGGGGCCTTCCCACTCGGGTCCAAGCGCCTTGCCAATGTCGTGAAGTAGTCCGGCCCGTTTTGCCACTTCCACGTTTAACCCAAGCTCTGCCGCTAGCGAGGCCGCCAATCGACTAACTTCTACCGAGTGATCCAAAACGTTTTGGGCATAGCTGGTGCGGAACCTTAGACGCCCCATCATATCGATCACCTTGGCCGGCAACCCCGGCACGTTTGCCCGCTCCGCCGCCCGCTCGCCCGCATCCTTGACCATTCGATCGACTTCCAGCTGAGCCTTTTCATAGAGCTCCTCGATCCGTCCCGGATGAATACGCCCGTCCACCATCAGGTTCATCAGGGCCAGTCGCGCCGTCTCGCGCCGAACCGGATCGAAGCAAGAGATCACTACCGCCTCGGGGGTTTCATCGATGATCAAATCCACGCCGGTTACTTGCTCAAAGGCCCGAATGTTGCGTCCCTCGCGCCCAATGATCCGCCCCTTCATGTCCTCGCTGGGGAGTTCTACTACGGCCAGTGTCGCTTCGGTAATGTAGTCCACCACCGAGCGCTGCATGACGTCCAAAATCGTCTGTTTTGCCTTCATCTCCGCGTCCGCCACCGCCGCCGTCTCAATCTCACGCGCCTTGCGCGCCGCAATCTCGGCAAACTCGTTGCTGATGTTCGCCAGCACCAAATCCTTGGCCTGTTCAGGCGTCAATTGCGCCACCCGCTGAAGCTCCAGATCGATCTCCTTCACCTTCCGCTCCGCCGCCTCGTGGAGTTCGGAAATCTCCTTCCGCCGGTCCACCAAAGCGTCCTCCCGCGCCTGCACTTGCTCCCGCCGAGCGTCAATCGCCTCTTCCTTGCTCGAAAGCTTTTCTTCTAGCCGAGAAAGGTTGGCTTGCTTGACCCGAATTTCGTCCTCCACCTTCTCCCGCGCGGTCAGCGCCTCTTCTTTCGCTGCCAAGATCGCCGCATTTGCCTTCAATTCCGCTTCTTTTTCGGCCTGACTTCTAAATCTAGCCAGGGAGGGGCGAAACCATAGCGCGTAGACGCCAAACGTGGCGGCAACCGCGATTCCGATCCCCAAAAGGAGACCCATAAGGGTGTCTGACATGATGCTCCTGCCGAGAGTTATTCCTGCAAGAAGAACTCATCGAGGGCGCCTTCGATCTCATCTTCGGCAAACCCACGGCCCAGCAGAAAGCGCGCGGCTTTCGCTCGGTTGTCCGTCGGTTTAAACTTTGACGAGAGGGCGTCTCGCATCGCCCGCCGTTGGTCTTCCCAACTCAGGTTTGCGAGAGATTCCTCTACGATTTCTTCCGGGGCGCCGCGGCTCAAGAGCTCGGCGCGCAGTTTTTCTATCCCTATCGCCCGCCTCCCGGACTTGCGTTCGATAAGGTTTAACGTCGTTCGTCTGTCATCTAAGAGTTTACGCCGGATCAGGTGCTGCGTCACCTGATCAATGTCCTTGGACTCAAATCCTTTGGATTCAAGAGTCTGGCGAATTTCGGTCTCGAAGCGGTCGGTGGTGCGAAGAGCGCGAAGGGCGGCTTCCAGGGCGTCGGGATTCATAAGACAAAGTCCGGGACTCCAGTCCCGGACTCAAACCAAGGCTACTCCGCCTCGACCACGGCGGCCGTAGCGGCAGAAGCTGCGGCTTTATCAGCCTTAAGCTGAGCGCGAATCTTCCCATCGATCTCGTTGAAGATGTCGGGATGCTCGTCCAAGAACGTGCGAGCATTGTCTCGTCCCTGGCCCAGTCGGGTCTCGCCGTAGTTGTAGTAGGTGCCGGAGCGAGTAATGAAGCCCTTTTCTGTTCCGATATCCAGCACGTCGCCCGACTTGGAAATTCCCTTGCCAAAGATCATGTCGAACTCGGCGTTGCGGAATGGAGGCGCAACCTTGTTCTTCACGACCTTCACCTTGGTTCGAGCGCCAATCTGATCGGGACCGCTCTTAATCGCGTCGCCCTTTCGAACTTCCAAGCGAACAGATGCCCAGAACTTCAGCGCGCGGCCACCAGGAGTGGTCTCCGGATTCCCATACATCACGCCAATCTTTTCACGAAGCTGGTTGATGAAGATCGCCGCCGTGTTCGACTTGTTGAGCGAACCACCCAGCTTTCTCAACGCTTGGCTCATCATGCGAGCCTGAATGCCAACAAAGGAGTCGCCCATCTCGCCCTCGATTTCAGCCTTGGGAACAAGAGCGGCCACGGAGTCGATGACCACGACATCGACCGCGCCCGAGCGAATAATGGCGTCGGCGATCTCTAGGGCCTCTTCGCCGTTGCTCGGCTGAGAGATATAAAGTTTGTCAACGTCCACGCCCAATGTCCGAGCGTATTCCGTGTCCATCGCGTGCTCAGCGTCGATGTAGAGCGCCAAGCCTCCTTGCTTCTGACATTCGGCGACGCAGTGGAGAGCCAAGGTCGTCTTACCGCCGGATTCCGGTCCGTAAATCTCAATGATTCGGCCCTTCGGAAGCCCGCCGATCCCGAGCGCAAGATCCAAACTGAGCGAACCCGTCGGAATCGCCTCAATGGATTCCTTTTCCCCGTCGCCCATGCGCATGATTGCGCCTTTTCCAAATGCCTTTTCGATCTGGCCCAAAGCCATCTGTAGGGCTCTGTCGCGTGCCTCAACTCCTTCGTTTGCCATCTTGTCTTCTCTTAACGTCAGCTGTTCCGCTCGTCGCATGTCTACCATAGTCTACCAAACGATTCATGAAAAAGGTAGAGGGTTGCGAACAAGACGACGACTAAAGGGACAATACCGCAAGACGGCTGGGTTCAGCCGCTATGAACGGTCCCCATCTTCACAACCTCAAAGTCGTCCCCTTTCAGATTCTTCAGCGTGTTCAGTTCATCGTCGTCCCACCTCGGGTCGGGCGCCCCCGATAGATACCAATCGCTGCCGTTATCCGCCAAGATCATGCCGTACTTCTTAAGTGCTCTCAAAATGACTTGAGCCGGGGCCGGATAGGACGAAATATCGAACGAGGACTTCAATCGCACGCGCATTCCCATCGGAGGAAGATTCGTGCTTCCGTCGCTGCTCGCAAAGTGCCGAGCAGGATCAACATAGGCACGCCGCGTATGCGAGACCGTAAACCGAAACGCATGCTCCACCACCCCCCTCAAAACCACCTCGTCGTACCGAACCAGTCCTGGAAAGATCGCGAGCCCCGCGGCGTCGGCAGAAGTCCAACCTGCCGGACGTAGAGCGTTGGAAGTCAAATCGAAAACCGCGCCCGATCCGCAGTGCCACCCCGACCCGTTCGGATGAGAATCCCAGGTCTCATACAGCTTGTGATGATCTCGGTCGATCACCAGAATATGCCGGTCTCCCGACGAGCTCGCTCCACCCTCAATCGGCGGATTCGGGGGAATCGGATACGGGCCCGGATCGCTCTCATCGTCGTAATCGAACGTCATCGCCACCCCTGCCTGAGTCCCGGGAACGACTACATAGGGAATTCCAAACGGCTCCCCACCTAAATCTGCCCCGAAGTCGGGATGAAAGGACTTGGACGCGCCGATCGAAGCGATCAAGGTCGCCGAACTTGGATCGACCGGCGCCGTGTCGATCGGAGTATTCCAAGCGTTGTCCGCCGGAAACGGCCGGTAACCGTTCAGGTTCGCATTCACCCCCAGATTGGGCACGGACCCGGTGCTAGAGTTTGTCGTTTCTCCGGTCGTACCGTCCGTCGATCCACCTCCAGAACCTCCTCCTCCGCCGCAAGAGGCCAAGGCGAGACTAAATCCAAAAATAAAAAGTGCCGACCAATTGGGTTTCACGGTTTATCTCTTCAGTAAGATTCCCAATACGGAATCATTTTCAGCGCAATCTTCGCGCTCTGACCCTCAGACGGCCACATTTTCGGCAGATGTTCCGTACTGACACGATTGGGAGACAGCCATCATTACTATGAATTTTCACTCACGCCACCGCGCAACCCTCGCCGTGGCCAGCCTGCTTCTTGCCGGGAGTGCGCTAGCTGGTCCGGACGCTAAGCTTAATTTCGACGACCTCTACCCGCGTCGGCCCTTCTTCGGAAAGACCGCCTCTGCCGTAACGTGGTCTCCCGATGACCGTTACATCGCCTACCTGTGGAATCCCTACCAGGACCGCGCAAATGATCTTTGGCTCTATGACGTCCAGTCGGGCCAAAGCAAGCGGCTCACCTCGATTGAGGGAATGAAACCCTTTGATCGAGAAATTCCCGCCGCCATCGAGCGTTACAAAAAGGAAGATGAAGAACTCGATCAAGCCGACAAAATGGGCGACGTAGAGTACCGAGAATGGACCCTCAAAAAGAAGAAGGAGAACGAGGACCGAAAAGAGCCTCTGCCAAGCTATCCAGGCGTTTCGGAATACGAATGGGCTCATAACTCAAATGAGCTTCTTTTCACCTACAAGGGAGATATCTACCGCCTGAAACTCGGCGAAGATCGCCCCTCACGCTTAACCCAAACTCGCGAGTCCGAGTCGCAAGTCGAATACACCAAGGACGACAAAGGCTTCTTTTATCGCCGCGGAGATGGCGTCTTCCACATGTCGTTCGACAGCGCCTACACCAAACAGCTAAACCCTGAACTCCCCAATAAGATGCCCCTGGGAGGATTCATGATCTCCCCGGACAATTCTAAGCTGGTCATCTACGCCGGACGTCAGATCGGCCAACCCCGACAGGTGGACTACATCACCTATCGAGATCGTTTCGCCAAAGCCGAGAAAGCCGCGCGAGAAGTCGCCGATGACAAGTTCGGTTCGGAGAGCTACGTATTTCTCTACAACCTGAACGACGATATCGAAAAGGACCCCTCGAACGATGGCAAACCCTGGGAGATCTGGAAATTCCCCGGCGGCGAAGACTACATGCGTACCAGCATCAACGATAAGCCCTGGTCGCCGGACGGAAAACAGTTCGTCTTTGCCAGCTATAAGCGAGATGAGCGTGAGCTAACCGTCTGGACCGCGGACGTCGAGTCGAAAGCGATCAAGGCCATCTACAAGACCACCCATGACGGTGAGCATGAAACGCCGGGCCTCTGCGACCCCTTCTTCACCCCCGATGGCAAGAACGTTCTGTGTCTTCTGGAGAAAAGTGGATATCGGCAAGTTTGGTCCATTGATCCTGAAGCGAAGGATGCCAAGCAAGTCACTCAAGGCAACTTCGAAACCTTTCCCCTGGAATGTTCGAAGGACGGTAAAGACCTCTTTGTCCGATCCGGAAAAGGCAACCCGGCCCAGATGGCCCTCTATCGGGTGAACCTCGCCACTGGCGAGTACAAGAAATTCTCATCCAAGACGGGCAGTTACGCCACTCCCGTCCTCAGCCACGACCAGCGCCACACCGCGGTGGTCTTCAGCTCTTGGACCAGTCCTCGCGAACTCTATGTTACGGAGACGGATAAGCCAGGCGACGAGAAGGTCTTAACCGCTTCGCACCGAGGAACCTTTGACCAAGTAAACGTCCTTCAACCGCAAATCTTCAACTACAAGAACCGCCACGGAGACACCGTGTACGGCTTCATGTTCGTGCCAAAGGACCTGAAGAAGTCGAAGACCAAGCGTCCGCTCATGGTTTACGTCTACGGCGGCCCGCTGGGAACGGGTAAGTCGGTCGTAGACGGCGAGTTCAACTCCACCGCCTACCTCTTCAACATGTATCTGACGCAGAAGTACGGCTTCGTGACGGTAACCATTGACCCCCACGGTCAATCCGGTTATGGCGCCGCCTTCGGCAAGGCGAACTGGGAACAGCCCGGTAAGGCCCAGGTCGAAGATCTGTCCGATGGCGTGAAGTATCTCGTGGACAACTACAACGTGGATTCTAACAAGGTCGCCGTAAACGGCTGGTCCTTTGGCGGCTTCCAGACCCAGATGTGCATGTACACCGCTCCAGATGTCTTCACCCTCGGCATCGCCGGTGCGGGACCCACGGAGTGGCAAAACTATAACAACTGGTATTCCGGTGGTGTCATTGGAAAGTCGAGGACCGGGAAGCCGGAGGATTTGGATAAGTATTCGCTAACATATTTAGCGAAAAACCTCCGGTCCCCCCTCCTTCTCCTCCATGGCATGGAAGACACGAACGTGCTCTTCCAAGACACCGTTAAGGTCTACCGAAAGCTCCTCCAGTACGGAAAAGGAGATCTCGTAGAACTCGCCCTCGACCCAACCGGCGGCCATGGCATGGGCGGAGACATGAACACCCGAGACCGCCACGCCATCTACCTTTCCTTCATCAAGAAGTGGTGGCGAATCAATTAAACCATCGCCACTTTGCCCGGCGTCACGCCGGGCAAAGACCCGATATGCACCGTTCAAAGGGAAGATGCCACCACCCACAGAGCGCTCCCACAGCCCTCTCCGAGCGACCAAAACACCTCAAAGCCAAATGTAGCCGGCAGTCCCCCTGCCGTACCCGCTCCCTGAACCAGAGCGCCGCCACAACCCACAGAGCGACCCATAAACCCTAGATCCATACCTAATTCAACACTTCGCACTCATAACTGCGCACGTCGCACTCCCCCCTTCC
Organism: Armatimonadetes bacterium 55-13; assembly: GCA_001898035.1. Lineage (GTDB taxonomy): Bacteria > Armatimonadota > Fimbriimonadia > Fimbriimonadales > Fimbriimonadaceae > 55-13. The sequence goes on along the minus strand of MKRX01000015.1, from coordinate 346,934 downwards.
ATTCGCAACAATTCCGCGACAGAATAGACCCGTGCCGCTCGTCACCGCCCTCATACTCGCCACCGTTGCCCGTTCCCCGGTCTGGGACCTGGCCATCTGTGCCCGCTTCTACTACCCTTACAAAGACAAGCGCAAAAGCGAATACCGCTACTACCTGATGACCCTCGACGGTAAGCAAAAAAGGGAGCTTCCTCTAAAAGGGAAGGCCGAGGGCAAGATATCTTGGCGAGATCACACTCATCTTCAATGGAGAGAAATTCAAGGTGACTCAACGCAAACGATTGAATGGGACCTAACCAGTGGTACCAGGCGACTACTCCCAACTAAAAAGACAGAGCCAAAGGCATCAGAAGACTCCGAGACCGTCTTCCTCGATCTCACGGATACGGGGCCCGCGCTGGTGACCGGCAGGGGCATGTTCCGGATCAAAAACCCCGGCGCTAAGTGGACGTTCGCGGGCGACTTGGAAGGCGAAACGGAAATGGATTTGGACTTCTTTGGCGGAGAGAGGTACGAACTGTCTAACGAAGGCGCAACGCGTTCATGGGGCGTCATGACTTCCACCGTGCCCGTAGATGCCCACGTGAGCGCTCTCCTTCTCTTCAAAATCAACTTCACCAAGAAAGAAGCCTGGCTCATCCCCGCCGACCTCAACCAGGTCAGCGTTCGCGTCAACCGCGACCTCTGGGTCGGCTGCGGCACCCGAAACTTAGGCTCCCATAGCGAACCCGACGTGTGGACCAACACCCTCACCATCGGAAAGATCTCCCAAGGACCCCCCAAGGTCGTCCTCAACGGTCGCCAATACATCCGCACCGTCTCTCTCCGCCCCTAGCACAGTTAGCGTGGCATGGTCGTCTCGACCATGGTTTCCACGGGCGTCCCGCCCGTGGCAAATCTAGAGCGCTCCACGCGCTCCATGTTCCGGCCACCGGCATGGTGTAGACGTGGGCGGGGTCCCGCGCTGAGCGCAATCAATTGAAGGGAGCACCACTGCCTCAACGCTCGTAGTGTTGAAGCCAACGACCCAACCAGTGGCATGGTCGTCCCGCCCGTGGCTCCCGCTTGCGCACTCAGCACTCAGTACTCAGCACTTCGCACTCTCAGAGAAAGAGAACCCCAACGGGATTCCGTCCAATAGCGAAGGTCGTGGAAGCGATAAGGGTTGTTGGCTCTCACCCGCCTCGTGTTCCAACCATGATTTACCCGCACTCTGAACATACAATGGTGGGAGCCGCGAAGCGCTCCTACCGTGGTAAGAACCGCAACCCAATTTAGCTACCCCACAGAGGTTGCGTCCGGCACCCCGCACCCTGCCCCCCGCACTCCAGTCGAGGCCCCAAAACTCGTCCAGATTCACCCCCGCTCTTGGCATGGGACAACTTCTTCGGTACCCTGCCATAACCCGCCATGAGCCTCATCCTTACATCATTGCTTGCCGCTGGCGTCATGCAGACTCCCAAGCAGGTTCGCTTGGACGCCGTGACCACAATCACCAAGAGTGTAAAAATTCAAAAGGGAACCTTCACCGTCCCGACCAAGGAACCCTACGACGAGAAGAAGGACGCCGCGATCAAAATTGTCGGCGACAACCTCGTCGTCGACTTCCAAGGCGCCACCCTCCGAGGTTCCAGCCCCACCACCGAGCCCGACGAGCGCAAAGGAACCGGAATCTTCGTCTCCGGTAAGAACATCACCATCCTCAACGCCAATGTCCACGGCTACAAAATCGGACTCCAAGCCCGCAACAGCCCTGGACTCAAAATCCTGAACTGCGACTTTTCCTACAACTGGAAGCAGCGCCTCCTGAGTGGTCTCGACAAGGAAGATGGCGCCGATTGGATGAGTTACCACCACAATGAAAAGGATGAGTGGCTCCGCTACGGCGCAGGAATCTACCTCCGCAAGTGCGATAACTTCGAGGTCAAGGGAACCAAGATCAACGGCGGCCAATGCGGACTCATGCTCATGGAGTCCAACAAGGGCAAAATCTGGAACAACGACTTTTCGTTCCTCAGCGCCATCGGCATCGGTCTTTACCAAAGCTCCGACAACCGGATCATGCACAACAAGATCGACTGGTGCCTCCGAGGGTTCAGCTACGGTGTCTACAACCGCGGCCAAGACTCCGCCGGAATCCTGATCTACGAGCAGTCCAACCGAAACGTCTTTGCCTACAACTCAGTGACCCACGGAGGAGACGGCTTCTTCCTTTGGGCGGGCCAGACCACCATGGACACCGGTAAAGGAGGCTGCAACAATAACCTTCTCTACGGCAACGACTTCAGCCACGCCCCTACCAACGGAATCGAAGCGACCTTCAGCCGAAACAACTTCATCAATAACCTCATCCTGGAATGCTGGCACGGCGTCTGGGGCGGATATAGCTACGAAACCAAGATCGTCGGCAACGTTTTTGGTTACAATACCGAGGCTATCGCGATCGAGCATGGTCAAGACAACGAAATTGTCGCGAACCAATTCCATCGCGATAATGACGCCATCAACCTCTGGTTCAACACCGCTCCGCCCGATCCCACCTGGGGCTATCCCAAGCATCGCGATACCCACAGCATGAACTACCGAATCGCGGGCAACTCCTTCATGGATACGAGAGCGAGCGCGTTGCGTATCAACAACTCGAAGAACATCGACATCGAGAACAACGCATTCCTTGCTCCCGGCAAACTATTCAATCTCACGGGAACCAATGCCGATCTGAAATTCGCTTCCAATCGAGTCGAAGGACTCGCCGAATCGACCGCTATCCCGGCTGATGTCAAGACGTCGAACAACACCGTGAAGGCGGGCCGAGCGCCCCTGCCTCCAGCTAGTTCGCTGAACCAGGGCGATGTATCTGACTACGCGAAGCGATTCCACCTCCCCTGGCTCCCTCACCCCAACGTCCTTGCCCCTGCGAACTCGACCAAAGGGATGCGGGTCAGAAAGGAAGTCGCTCAATACGAAGTATCGCCCATGAAAGGCGGAATGAACCCATTCCTGAAGGCCGACGCACTTCGAGGCTGGCGTTACATGCTCGTAGACAATTGGGGACCCTACGATTTCAAGTCCCCGCTTCTTTGGCCACGAGAAGACAAGCAGGGCGCGGGCAACACTACCATCCGTCGCTTTGAAATCCTCGGCCCGAAAGGATCTTGGCGAGTCGCAAAAACGGAAGGGGTAGAAAAGATCTCCGCCCAGTCAGGTCAGGTCCCCGGTTTTGTCGAGGTCACGCTCCAAAAGGGCAAGCCCGGCATGACCAGAGTCCAACTCGAATACATCGGCCAGGCCACCACCGACTACCGAGGCATCGTCACCCCCGCCGGAAAACCGGTCAAGTTCGGATTCGAGAAGTTCTTCGCCCCCATCGACTGGACCATCAAGTTCTTCAAATGGTCCGAGGCCGAGAACCCCTCTGATCCGAATTCAGCACCAAAGGAGTCCAGTTTCCGAGCCGCTCTTGCCGGAACGCCGCTCAAAGAATTCAAGAGCGACAAACTCGACTTCGCTGGCTACGCCTTCGACAAAGTGACCGGAAACGACCACTACGCCACCGTCGCCGAAGGAATCTTCGAAGTCCCCGCCGGGGACTACACGCTCGAACTCACCACCGACGACGGAGCTCGTCTCTGGCTAGACGGCAAACTCCTCATCGACGACGCCTGGAAATACCAAGGCCCCACCGCCTACACCCGAAAGCTCAAACTTAGTGGAAAGCACACTATCAAAGTTGAGCACTTCCAAATCACCGGCTACGCGGCTCTAAAGGTATCCATTCGACCATAGGGTATCCAGCCGATCATCAAAAAGGCCCCCTCGAACAAGGGGGCTTTTTGATATCTATCGAGTCAGGTTTTCAATCCCATCCGAATCCAACCGACAGATCCGCCAATCCCCCAAAATATCCGCCCCCAACTTCCGATAAAACCCAATCGCTGGATCGTTCCAATCAAGAACCGACCACTCCAACCGCCCTGCCCCTTCTGCCCGAGCGATCTTGCCCACTTCTTGAAGCAGTCGCTTCCCAATCCCACCGCCCCGCTCGGATTGCTTGACGTAAAGGTCTTCCAACCAAATCCCCGCCTTCCCCAAAAAGGTCGAATAGGATCGGAAGAAGATTGCATAACCCACCACCTCCGACTCCCGCTCTGCCACGATCGACCGAATGACGGGATTCTCCCCAAATAGATCCCGCTCCAAATCACCGGCCGAGATTTCCATGAGGTGCTCCAACTTCTCGTAAACCGCCAATTCCCGAATCAGTTCAACCACTGCCAAGCAGTCCTTCCGTTCAATCGCTCGATATATCAATTCCTAACCTCATTCGTCCAAGACAAAAACAAATGAGAGTGCCATAAGACACTCTCATTTGAAACTTGGATTCCCAAATATTAGCAGCCCGGTACAACCAGGCGAAAAATCAGATACCAAACTTGCTCATCAGCCCGCCACCGACGTCGCTCTTGATCGAGAACCATTTGGAGGTGTTGTACTTCGAGCAGATATTCCCCACCTTGTTGTCTGACTCCCGGAAATATTTGTCGATCACGTTCTGGCTAGTGTTCTGAAGCTTATAGGCTCTCTGCAAAGCCTCCTGAGGATTGTCCATGGCGTTGGTTAAGATATTCGCGATGTCCGATGTAACCCCGGGAACCTCGAGCAAAGCCCGCGAATAGTCGTCGGCAATGGGCTTGCACTCAGCGGGAGGCGGATAGGACCTGAAATCCGAAATGAGCTGATTCCACTCAGGCTGAAGATCGTTAAACTCCTGCTCGGCTTCCTTGGTAGGAGGAGTGTCTTCTTCATCGTCGCCTCCAAGCAAACTAGACATCCCGCCCAAAACCTTCATCCGTTGCATCAGAACCGTCATATCTGCGAGTTGTTTGAGTGAAAGATCGTTCTTCCGTTTCTCAATTCTCTCCAGGTGCTCTAACCATCGCCGAACGTCGTCCGGCATCATGACTCGCATATCGGTCCGATCCAGCGTATTCGGTCCCACCTGCCCATCGGCTCGCATCAGCGGTACCTCTGGCGATTGTCCCTCGGCCTTTAAAGATTCTTGCTGAGGCGTGCTTCCGTCGGCTTTGAGGAGGTCGTTTTGAGGGACCTGGCCGTTGGCTTGGAGGGCTCGTTGATTCGCCGCCTGCCCCTCTGCGTCAAGAGAAGCGAGCTTGGGACTTTGAGCCCCAATCTTCAGCACACCCGCCGCCTTGAGCCCAATGACAATCGCCAGAACGATGGCCAATGCCGTCGTAATTGCAATCCAAGTCGTCTTCTTTCCGCTGGGGGTGCTGGAAGCGAACATCGGAGCTGCCATTGCAGGATTGCCCGGATTTGGCATGGGCTGCTGAGACTGACGCGCCCCTTGCTGAGGTCCCGCAAGTCCTTGTCCGCAATGCATGCAGAACATCGCATTGGCGCCGACCGTCTTACCGCATCTTGGACAATTCATATTTTTCAGACGTTCTTCTGAGTTACAGAATTCACTCCTTAACCATATTATCGCCGTATTGGTCCCACCTCTGGACCCGAATCCCAATTCAGGTCAAACAAAGTTGGCGGCCTAGACGTCAGCTTGTTAAGCAGAATCGCCGGAATTGCGCCTAACCTGGCAAAGTTCGGGATAAGCGGAACCGTAGTGAACGGTCGACATATTAAGAAAGGAAGATGAACGGAGGCGCTAGATGATGCAGAACGAAATTAGCGGCGAACATCCGATTTGGATGTACTTCGGCAAAGTCGTCCATGAGGCCCTGAAGGACTGCGTGGGTGTGACAGAAGAGGATGTAGAGGTCTACATCACATGCCTCCTCGTGGATTTCTTGCATCGCGACAACGTGTTCGCGATACGTGACAGAGCGGGCCGCACTTTGCAGTCAATTGCCGAAATGCTCGCTGAAGGAGACGTTAGATTAAACGCAGATTCGTTCGATCGTGAACGAGCGGTTCATCGCCATATAGGAGATTTTCTCCTCTTTTGGTCCGGTCTCTTTCCCGAGTTCTTGCGCGACATGAAGCTTCAAGACATTAGGGACTGCGTGCTGGACGTCAATCGCCAGGCAAAGGAAAGCTATCACATCGCCAGCACTTTCGATCACGAGCCGTTCGCTGCGGAGGCCAAGACCTTCAGGAAGTTGAGTACCCAATTCGAGAGCTATCAAGCGAGTCTCATGCTTGTTCGAGCCTCGTTTGACGGGCATGGCAGTGCCTCTTGGCACCGTGGCTTCGATGCTTAGTGTAGCTTTTGGTCCTCGGTAAGTCGATCTAGGATCGGACCGAGGGCACGGCGCCAAATGGCATAACCATGGGCGTTGAGATGAAGCTTGTCTTCGACGAACAGTTCGGGTCTAGGCCCACCGTCCTTAGTGAGCATCGACTTGAATACGTCCATGAAGATAAGCCCTTTTTCTCTTTCTGTGTACTTTTCAATCAACCCATTCGCCTTCATAATCTCCGCAATCTTGTTCCATCGGGAAGGCGCCGGGCTGATGGAGATATAGACAATGGGAGTACTCGGAAGCTTTGCCCGTACCTTTCCGACAAACGCCTCGAAGTCTCGTTCAACGGTTTCAGCTGATTTGCCGTCGGCGATATCGTTGGTTCCCGCGAAGAAGACGATGATTCTTGGCTTGTAGGGAGTTACGATGCGGTTGGCATAACGTACGCTGTCACTCACCTGCGATCCTCCAAAGCCACGATTGATCGTATTGTAGTAGGGAAAGTCGGTTTTCAGAGAGTGCCAGAGACGAATGCTGGAACTGCCGACAAAAACGATGCCCCCCTTTGTTGGGGGTTGAGTTGCATCCTCTTTCTCAAAATGCTCAATGTCGCCTTCAAATGGCGGACTATCTTGCGGTTCGTTCCCCGGAGTCGGATTGGCAAGAACTGAGGCGGCTGACAGAAGCCCAAGCGAAAGAAGAAGGTTGATCCCAACCGAGTACATGCCCTAATCCTCCCTAATTTACGCAGGAAATTGCAAACTCTAGGTTCCTTTACATGGTGTCCCCTTATATGGGGACAGGTTGTCGCTGACACGAAATCCACGACTTGGATCGATGTGAGGTGGGGGCGATACTATAGGTGTCCCTGCACACGGGACCGAGAGGAGACAGTAACTCCCAAGGGTGTTCCGAATCCCAACAGGACACCCTACAAATTGGACCAATTCCTTGGCCCGCCCTCTACCGGCGGGCCGCCTTTTTGCGTGGTTAAAATCCATGACACCGAATTAGCGACTTGTCAGCGTTTCCTCTAACAGTCATCATCGAGAAGTGAAGAAGCCTTGTTCGGCGGAGGATGCTCTCCGTTTTTTGGAGAGTCGTCAACGTGTTTACATCCACGGGATGGCCGCCGCGCCCCAAGCCCTGATCAGGGCCATGGTTGAACGAGCCCAGGAATTGAGAGAAGTTGAGATCGTACAGCTCCACACCGAAGGTCCGGCTCCCTATGCCGATGCTGAGCTTGCCAAGAGCTTTCGGGTGAACGCCCTGTTTATTGGCGCTAATGTCCGGGAAGCTGTGCAAGAGGGCCGCGCCGATTACATGCCCGTCTTCCTGAGCGAGGTTCCCGCCCTCTTCCGCAACGGCGCACTTCCCATTGACACTGCCTTGATCCAAGTTTCTCCGCCTGATCGTCACGGGTTTTGTTCCTTGGGTGTTTCCGTCGAGGCCACCCGGGCGGCTGTTTTGGCGGCGAAGCACGTTGTCGCTCAGGTGAACCGACACATGCCGAGGACGCACGGGGATGGATTGATTCACGTGGATCAGTTGAACGCCTTGGTTGAATACGATGAACCGCTGCCGGAGGTATTCGCAAGGCAACCCACCGAGATCGAAGAGCGAATAGGAAAGAACTGTGCGAGCCTGATCGAAGACGGAGCTACGCTTCAAATGGGGATTGGGGCCATCCCAAATGCCGTTCTCGCTGCCCTGCGCGATCATAGGGATCTGGGTGTCCACACGGAGATGTTCTCAGATGGCCTTATCGACCTCGTTGAACGTGGTGTTGTCACGGGTCGAAACAAGAAACTGCATCCGGGCAAAATCGTGTCCGGCTTTGTGATCGGGACAAAGCGGCTCTATGATTTCGTCGACGATAACCCTCTTGTTGCAATGCTTGACATCGGTTATGTAAACGACACCGCGGTGATTCGCCGAAACCCCAAAGTAACGGCCATTAATAGTGCGATCGAGGTCGACCTTACGGGACAAGTTTGCGCAGATTCAATCGGCTCTCGTCTCTATTCTGGCGTTGGAGGCCAGATGGACTATATCCGGGGGGCATCCTACTCAGAAGGCGGTAAGCCGATCATTGCCCTTCCCTACACCACCAAGCGTGGTGAGTCCAGGATCGTTCCTATCCTGAAGCCGGGCGCAGGTGTCGTGACAACACGGGCTAACGTGCATTGGGTCGTCACCGAATATGGTTGTGCCAACCTCCATGGCAAGAACCTGAGGCAGCGGGCGCTAGGAATGGCCGCCATTGCCCATCCAGATCACCGGGAAACCTTGGAACGCGAGGCGCACGAGAGATTTGGTGGCGATAGCTAGGGTCGTTCGAAACGTCCCGTCTTTTGCTGTAGTTCTAAGCAAAATACGATTGTGTCTTCGCCAACTTGCGCCTGGCCATGGGGCGTAACGGAGTGAATATCGTGACCCGTTGGTGAATCGGCAATCAAAGGCAGAAGCTTACTGACAAGGAGTCCCATCGCTAACGCGGCGTCCTCGCCTTTGAGCTCCCGATAGGATCCAAAAGCAATAACGCTCTGCCAGACGTTAATTTGCGAATAGTGTTCCACTTCAAAACAGACTCGAGGATTGAGCCTCATCATCTCAATCTTTTTGCCCGGAGCGCTGTGGCAGATGATGCGGTTCCCGTCGTAGACGTAGCTGACGGGAACAACATAGGGGCGATCATCAACGCTGATTCCTATCCTGCCAATCGCCTGGTCATGTAGGATAGCCTCGATCTCGTCGGAGTTCAAATCGCCAATCATTTTTTAGCGAGCTGTGTATCCGCCATCAATCACCAATTCAGTGCCGGTGATGAACTTGGATTCGTCCGAACCGAGATAGAGCACTCCATAAGCGATGTCATCTGGCTCACCCACATGCCCCAGCGGATGAAGGGCATCAAGTGCCTTTCGCCCGGCGGCTTGATCAGATTGTGAACTTAAATAGCCTTCAACCATGGGAGTCCAGATGAAGCCTGGGTGTATTGAGTTCACTCGAATTCCATAGGGCGCGTAGATCAGAGCGTCAGTCTTTGTCATTAGCCGAACTGCGCCCTTGGATGCGTGATAGGGAGGAACGTCAGGTGCTCCGACCAATCCATAAATTGAAGAGAGGTTGATAATGCTGCCTTTGTTCGCTTTCATCATCTGAGGGAGAACGTGTTTGGTGCAAAAGAACACGCCCTTGACGTTGACTGCCATGAGTCGATCCCACTCTTCCGAGGTCACCTCATGAGTAGGCTTGTCAACTCCGGAAATTCCGGCGTTATTGACAAGGATCGAGATGGCGCCGAATTTGGCTTCGACTGCCTTTGCGGTGGCTCGAACGGCGTCCTCGTCGGCAACATCTAGATGCCAATAGGAAGCGGTCCCTCCAGACTGACAAATTTCCTCGACAAGTGAGTGTCCGGGCTCATCGCGAACATCGGTGATCGCAACGGCAGCGCCCTCAGCCGCCAGCAATTTAGCGCATGCTCGACCGATACCGAGCGACGCTCCGGTGACAAGCGCCACTTTTCCTGAAACTCTTCCATTTTGATTCATTGTGCTCTCCTTGCCGACATTGGCTCGCCGGCGGGTTGGGAATTCTGGAGTCGACTTTCGACATCGGCGATAGCCGAAATTGTCTTCACCATCGAGTCCGGATTAAGAGAAATGGAAGTGATGCCATGCTCCACGAGCCATGCGGCAAAGTCCGGGTAGTCGGACGGTGCCTGACCACAGATTCCGATCGGCTTCCCTAGCTTTTGGGCGGCAGCGATCGCGTGGGAAATCAGCGCCTTGACCGCAGGGTCTCGTTCATCGAAGAGTGCTGAGATGGAGCTAGCATCACGATCTATCCCCAGCGTAAGTTGGGTCAGGTCGTTGGACCCGATGGAGTATCCATCGAAGACTTTCAAGAACTCTTCGGCGTTGAGGGCGTTGGAGGGAATCTCGCACATCGCATAGATTTCAAGACCGTCCTCGCCCTGAACCAACCCGTGCGACGCCATCGTCGACACGACAAGGGATGCCTCTTGCACTGTGCGGCAAAACGGAATCATCACCTTCACGTTCTTCAAACTCATCTCCTTTCGAACATGGGACAGGGCGAGGCATTCAAGGGCAAAAGCATCCTGATAGCGAGGGTCGTAGTAGCGAGAAGCTCCGCGAAAACCCAACATCGGATTTTCTTCATTCGGTTCAAACTCAGCCCCTCCCAAAAGCTTTGCGTATTCGTTGGTCTTAAAATCGCTGGTGCGCACGATCACTGGCTTTGGATAGAAAGCAGCGGCGATCATTGCAACGCCTTCGGCGAGCCTCTGGATAAAGAACTTACGGGGATCCGCGTCACCAAGTCTGTGGGCGATCGCAGCGCGGTCGGAGGCGTCCTTAAGTTTCGGATATCGAGCCAGCGCCATGGGATGGATTCCAATCGCCTCGTTGATGATGAATTCGATGCGCGCTAGTCCGACCCCAGAATTGGGAATGCTCGAGAGGGCAAAGGCACGACTCGGATCTCCGACGTTGAGCATCAGCTTCGTCTTAGGCTCGGGCAATTGCGAAAAATCGATTGTCTCGACGTGATAAGGAACTCGTCCTGAGTAGACATGACCCGTGGTTCCCTCTGCACAAACCACCGTGACGGTCATCCCGTCCCTGAGCTTAGTGGTCGCGTCAAGGGCGCCGACGATACAGGGGACCCCAATTTCTCTCGAAACAATCGCTGCGTGGGCAGTTCGTCCGCCTTGATCCGTGACGATTGCTGCCACCCGCTTCATTACTGGTTCCCAGTCTGGATTGGTGGATTGGGACACCAACACGTCACCCGGCTGAATCTGGGTGAGGTCTTCCGTGGTCTTGACGATCTTGACCGGACCAGACGCAATCCGCTCGCCTACCGCCTGCCCCGAAACGATCGCTTCGGCATGAGCTTGTTCGAGACGAAACCGCTCCGAGACGCCGGGGCGCGCTTTGTCGTGGACTGTCTCCGGCCTTGCCTGCAAGATGTACAGCTGTCCGGTCAGGCCATCCTTGGCCCATTCGATATCCATGGGCATTTCCCGCCCAGCAGATTGGCTATAGTGATTCTCGATTTTCACCGCCCACTTGGCCAAGGTAATTACATCTGCATCGGTTAAACAAAAACGACGGCGATCATCGGGAGGAACTTGCTCAAGAACCGCCCCCTGCCCCAACTTGGTGAACACGAGCTTGGTTTCTTTAGAACCTCGCCGATGAGATAGGATCGGGCACTCCGCATGGTCAAGCGTGAGTTTAAAGACGGTCCATTCGTCGGGGTTTACCGTGCCCTGAACCACCGTTTCTCCTAATCCATAGGCGCCAGTGACCTGGACTACATCACGAAATCCGCTTTCCGTATCGAGTGTGAAAATCACCCCTGCGCTGCCAAGGTCCGAGCGAACCATGGGTTGTACTCCTACGGATAGAGCGACGCTAAGGTGCTCAAAACCGTTTCGTTGTCGGTAGTCGATCGCTCGGTCGGTAAAGAGAGAGGCATAGCATTGGTGAACTGCATCGATAAGAGCATTTTCGCCAACGACATTGAGCAACGTTTGGTGTTGCCCGGCAAAGGAAGCGCCAGGCAAGTCTTCGGCAGTAGCAGAGGATCGAACGGCAAGAGCGGGTTCTGTGCCAAGGCGTTCACAAAGTCTTCGGTAAGCCGAAACGATTTGGCTAACGAGTTCAGAGGGAAGGTGGGTTCCCAAGATTGCCGCACGGGCATACTTTCCGGTTTGTGCGAGGCTCTCGACGCTTTCTGGATCAAGCCCATCCATGACGTTCGACAAGGTGTCGTCCAAACCGTCCGTTTCAAGAAGCCGATGGTAGGCGGAAGCCGTGATCGCAAATCCGTCTAACGCCTGAATCCCTAGCGGCCGCAACGTGCGAAACAATTCGCCAAGAGAGGCGTTCTTGCCACCAACTCTTGCGACATCGCCCAGAGAGATTTCATCGAAGTCCAAGACATACCGTTTGTTCATAGCGGTCTACTCTTGATGCAGGTTGGGGTGTCGGAGCTGGTCGCTTGGAGTTCCAGGTTTGAAATCCATGAGGTCGCCCTGATCATTGGTCGGATGGGGATCGTGAGCCATCGCCTTTCGGAATGCGACGTCTTCTCGCATACGCTCAACCTTCTTATCCTTCCGCTGTCCGCCCTTTTTTCTGGGATGCATCGTGTACTCCTTTAGGCCGGTGCCTTGACCTAATCTAAGTCAATCAGACAGTTCCTGGCAGTCGCTATTAACCTGTCAATGGATTCCTGTCATGGAAAGACCTGACATCGAAGATGCGACTTGTAGTTGAAAGGTTTAGGCACGAGACTGAGGGCAAGATGGAAAAGTCGACCAGGAGTGGATTATTGCTCTGCGCTCTTGCCGGAGGGCTGGCAGCAGTTGGGTATTTCGCCTTTTTGAGGCCGCGGCATCTAAGGTGGGGCGCTACGGACGAGGAAGTTCGTGAGGTTTTGCCTGGCGATGCTTGGATTCCGGGCGCGAGAATGTCCGCGACCCATGCCGTCACGATTCATGCATCGGCGGAGGACGTCTGGCCATGGATTGTCCAGATCGGACAGAACAAGGCTGGATTTTACAGTTATACGTTCCTCGAAAACCTACTTGGATGCGAGATGGAGAACGCATCGGAAGTTCATCCAGAGTGGCAGTCATTGCGGATTGGGGATGAAGTCTACTTTCATCCCGACTTCCCGCCAGCGGTGATCGTCGAGCTTGTGAAAAACAAACATCTGGTCATTGGCTCGGACTTAGACAAAGCTGATCCATCAACTTGGAGCTTCGTTCTCAAAGACTTGGGCCATGGATACTCCAGATTAATTGTTCGGCTCAGGGCAAGGACGCATGCGGGATTGGCCCGACTAGGTGAACTTGCCGCGCTGGAGCCAGCTCACTTTATCATGGAGCGAAAGATGATGCTCACGATCAAACACTTGGCCGAAGAGAGGTCAACTCAGTTGGCTATGTCGTTAGGCGCATCAAGATAAGAAAGAGAACGATTCCAACGGCAGCGGTGATAAGCGCCGAACGCCTCAACTTCTTCAAATAGAAGAGGATGCCGAGGCCAGTTAAGGAAAGGAGGGCGAGGAAAATGCCTGAGAGATCTATGAGCCAGGCCCAAGCTTTGCTGGAATCTTTACCTCGATGAAGATCGTTCATCACTGCCATCATGCCCATGCTGTCGATCGACATCTCATACTTGCCGGAATCTCGGTCAAAGAAGCAGTCCGCGGCATAGCCGGGAGATCGAAAGGACAACGAGCCCTCGGTCTCTTCAGCTCGCATATCCTCTGCTGAGCCTCGCACGTTGTGCGTTTTCCTTAGATACTCGACCACTTGGAGCCAGTTCACTTCCTTCCCCGAGATCCACTCCTTATTGAGCTGGCCCTTAACTTCGGCTTTGGCTTCGACGTTGCCAATCACCCAATCCGGATGATTGAGAGTAATTCCCGTGATCGCAAAGAACAAGACCACCAGAAGGCTCAACATCGATGTGTAGATGTGAAGCCAACGGAGCCAAGAGTGAACTTTGAGGCGGAAAGGGCGCTGCCGCGCCTTACTTGCGCTTTCGGAACTCAACCTCGGCTTCCTTGATCTCTAGGTTTCCTTCTAATTTCTGCTTGAAGGCTTTATTGGTAAAGGTAAAGCTCTTGCGGATGAGTTGGTAAGTGCCATGTTCGCGGGCGGCTTCGATGCAAACATAGTAGTCGCCTTGATCAACCGGTTTCCCTGCATCATCCATGCCGTTCCAAACAAGGGTGTATTTGCCAGGCATTCGCGTTGCGCTGGAAATCGTCTCAACGAGATCTCCTCCATTGGCGGCCTTACGGTCTTGTTCATCACGGTACCAACGACGGAGATCCGGGATCCAGCGTGGACCTCTACGCGTTGTCTGGACCCACAAGCTGAGGGTGCGAACCGCCTTGCCTTCTTTGTTTTCTAACCATACTGCCACGTACGGGCGATGATAGCGGACGCCGTCTGGTTGATCAATTTCGAAATTTATCGCTGCTTCATACTTACTATCCCACTTCGTGCCGCGTCGGATGGAACTGGCGAGGGCGCCCACACTTGTCAGAGAGAGGGCAAATGTGGCCATGCCGGTCAGCATGCCACGGCGGCTTAATTTTTCGTCTGGGTCGTGGTTATTCATGGGTTTCTAGGTGTTTGAAGTCTGAAGCCATCTGGCGTTTGCGTATTGTGCGCCATCATCGGTAAACAACAGGCAACGAACATCCGGCAAGGTATCTGCCAATGCGAGGCTCTTTTGTGGGGTAAGGACACAAAAGATCGTCGCCAATGCATCAGCTTCCATTGCTGATGGAGCAATGACGGAGGCAGATGCCGTTCGTTCGGTAGGATAGCCGGTTCTGGGGTCGATAATGTGTGAAAAGCGTTGTCCAGCGATAAGAAAGCCCCGCCTTGATGGGCCGCTGGTGCAGATTCCTTCACCATTGATGAGAACGCTGGCAACTGGCGTGGCGTTGTCCACAGTCGTAAAAGGATCTTGGATGGAGACGCGAGTGGGAGAGCTTCCGAAGTGGCGGATATCTCCGCCAATATTGATGAGTCCTGCCGACACGCCGAGAACCTCGGTTAGGACCTGACAGGATTTGTCCACGATATAGCCTTTTGCCAAAGCATTGAGACTTATGGGAAGCTCGGTCTTGAGCGTTGGAGTGCCTTCTAAATCCCAAAGCGGTTTACTTACCAATGCCCGCATCTTTTGAATGTCATCGTCTTCAGGCAGGGCATTTGCCTGTTCGGCATCCCTCCACAAACGGGTTAGGGATTCAACAGCGGGATTTAGAGCCCCGCTCGACCACTTCATCCAGCCGTCGCATGCGGTCAAAACTTCCATCAATTCTGGGGATAAACCGTCACGAATTTCTCCTCTTTGCCACCGGTTGAGCTCGCTGTCCGGGCGGAAGACACTAAAAACCGCCTCTAGTCGGTCAATTTCGGCCAGAACTCTTTCGTGCACCTGGTCGGCCGGCGAAGCGTTCTCGGTGACGACCTGGACCTCCATTGTCGTTCCCAGGACACCTTCTATGACGAAGGTGTTGTGGGATGACTTGGGTCGGAGCCATCTTGTCCAGAAGGGACGCCGGACCGGTTCGGGTGATGGAGAAGACATGGAAGACGTTGTGGAGCTTAGACGTAAGAACGAGCGACCCGTTTAGCGATTTCGAGCGGCTGTCCACAGGACGCCAAAATCATGACGCCATCCAGTCCAAATACGTTCGAATAGAGGCATCCCCAGGGAAGCGTTTCGAGAGAGCTTCCAATGCCCTGCCCTCAAGGGCACGATATGGATAGGGGGGCGCTACGGGCTTCTTGCTTGCTATCGCGACCTGGTCTGCGGCTTCAACCTCCATTCGACTGCCAGATAGGTACGCAAAAGCAAGCAGGTAACGAAGCATAGGGAAGTCGACGTGCCTTAGCGCTTCATCTAGCCACTTCGCGGTTTCTTCGAGGAGATTTGCCTCTAGGAGCAGGCAAGCAACTTCAATGAAAGCTTCGGGAGTTCCCATCAGTGGCTTTAGGATTGGGCTCGATTCTTTGGTCTGTGATGGGTTTACCAAGTAGCTTTCTGCTCTTAATGCAGGTTCAAGGGGCGCCAAGAAGTGGGCGTTGAGCAGTTCAGGACGTTCATATAGTTCCTCGCCCTGGAGCCGTTGTGAGACCGCTTTCCCCCACCATGCGAGATGATCTTCGGCATTGAAGAGGAGCGACTGCTCAAACTCTTGGCTAGCCGCGGAGTACTCCTTTGCTCGGAGATGTCGCTGAGCAAGGAGGAGGTGAGCCAAGGCGCGGTCTCGCATGGAGAATGTCGCCTCTTCGAGTTGATCCACGGTCCAGCTAGACGTGGGGCCGTCCCAATGAATCCATTCGTCCTGTTCACGAGTCGCGGAGGAGAGTTTGGGTTCTTGACTGCCACTCCGAAATATCTCAAGTCGATTTGAATCGAGAACCGCAAGAGCTTGAGCCGGGCTGGGAAGGTCGGAAAGTGGAATCTCCAAGAGATTCTCAGGATAGAGGTCGTTGGTTAACTCCAGCGTTTGACCCGCTTCGGTCTGTAGAACCAGCTTGGCGTCTGGCACCGGGGTGATCGCTTGGACCTGAAGTCGAGATTGGTCAAAGAACACCGCCACGTCCTCAGAGACATGTCGAATGCCTTCCATGCCCGAAAAGGGGGTGAGTTTAGCGGTCCAACTATCCAGTTGATGGGGTTCGAGAGATCTCTGTCGGTTGAACCGGTGGGCCACAAGCTTTGAGTCGGAATATGACCGATAGCGCAACGCCGGAGCATGGATGCGGAGTCCCTGGCCCTGAAAAATCCAAAGATCCTCTGAAACGAATCCTCCTTGGACGCCAACGAGCAGACCCCCGTTGTATGCCACGGGCTCAAGCGAGCGATTGAATGCTCGGACCTCTATTTCTACTTCCGCTCGATTGGCAGGCAGAGAAATGCGGACATTTAAGCTCATGCCGTTCCCACAGAGTTCGCCCCACCAAACGCCAGAAGGCGCTTCTTCTTCCTCGGCATAATCGGGCATCGTCGCAACGGTTCCAAGGCTGTTCAATCGAGTTTCGAATCCAGTCGAAATTTGGAGCCCGGTCCAAGACTCCATTCCTCGCGGTCCGCCTTCGGATGCCGAAATCGTGCCATCAAAGGGAAAGATATCCGTTTGTGTACGTTTGTCGAAGAGACGAATGATTCTTCCACCCAAGTCCGGCACCAGCGTTACGGCAAGGTAGGGATTTTCCAGAACGAGGGACCGAAACTCTCGCAGTTCTGAGCGCCCGGCAGCCGAGAGGCGAGGAAATGGGTAGGCCGAATCGCCAATCTGGGGCGTGATTGCCTCCAAGAGTGGAATCGTCAAATCGATGGCGTCTTCAGCGAGGTCCGTGGGCATAGAGAGGCCTTTGAGATTACCCTTGGTAAAATGTTATTAATGGCGACCCGTCTTTCGCCCCTTGGGATCATTGCGAAGTGGCTGCTTGTACCGGGAGCCCTGGCGTTGATTGGCTACTACTTCGTTGGTCCACGAGTTGGAGGCGGCCCTTCTGCTCACAGGCCCACCGCCGAAGCGCATGCTCCTGGTGACGACGGAAAGGAGACGACGCAGATCCCCGATGACGCCACCTCGCTTGATGAGGAGTCGCCAGCCCCGCGTAAGAGCTTTAAGGAGCCCGACGTGGATGTTTCTGTGAGTCCAGCCCGTTCGAACTCCCGTCGCTCCAGTTCAACTCGGCGTAGAAGTTCGCGAGCACCGACACCGAGATCGGAGACGCCAACTCCTCCTGCGGAACCTCAATCCGATCCGGCGGGAACGGGAGGAATGACTCCTCCTGATAGCGGAACCGATGGCTAAGGCAGTCTGAAGAAGCGGCGGGCATTCTCCGTCGTGATGGAGGCGCATTCGTCGGCCGAGATTTTCCATAAGCTCGCGAGCATGTTGTTGACGAAAGTGACGTAGCCGGGCCGGTTAGGCTTGCCTCGGTGAGGAACCGGGGTGAGGTAAGGGCTATCCGTTTCAATTACGACGCGATCACGGCGTAACGCCTGGAAAATCTCCCGCGTTTGTTGGGCGCTTTTATAGGTGAGGGGGCCATCGACCCCGAAATACATGTCTAATGCTTCAGCGCGGCGGGCTTCATCTTGATTCCCGCTGAAGCAATGAAGAAGCACTCGCCCCTTTCGCTCGGGACCGGCTTCTAAGATATCCAAGAGATCCGAATTGGCCTCGCGGCAGTGAAATACCAGCGGAACGTTTAAGGCATCTCCCAATGCAAGCTGATCTTTGAGAACATCGTATTGTTGCTCGCGAGTAGCATAGTCCCAGTGGTAATCCAGGCCAATTTCTCCCAATGCCACGACCTTTGAGTGACGAAGCATGGCCTCTATTTCAGAAATCCACTCTGTCTTGTAATCGGCGCTATAGTTGGGGTGAATTCCTACGACGGCGAAAATTTCTTTGTGTTGCTCGGCGAGTTCGATCGCTCGGCGGCTGGACTCAAGATCACATCCGACGACGATTAATTGCTCGACACCAGATTCCTTCGCAAATGCGATTTCAGCATCGGTGTCGGGGAAGGGTTCTCGAAAGTTGAGGTGGCAGTGAGTATCGATCAGCAATCGGCACCGTCCGGTCCAACCGGGCAGCCATCGCCAGCCAGATTGCTGAGAATAGGAACCAATACAGCGCTTAGAGCTTCGATTCCTTGCGTGGCTCCGCTGGGTGATCCGGGAAGATTCACTACAAGAGTATTTCCGATCGTTCCGGCGACCCCTCGGGACATGTGACTATAGGGCGTGTGATCAAGACCTTTCAGTCGCATGAGTTCGCAGAGGCTATCGGCTCGGCGGTCGAGGAGCGCTACCGTTGCCTCGGGGGTGACATCACGTGGTGAAAACCCTGTTCCGCCAGTGGTAAAGATGGCGTTGCATTCCTCAGCAAAGTGACGAATCGCTTGACGAATTTGTCCGACATCGTCGGCGACGATGGCGGTTGCGAAGTTCGTATAGCCAGCTTCTCTCAATGCGTTCACAACTGCCGGTCCACTCAAATCGTCCTCGAACGATCGAGTGTCGCTTATCGTGATCACTCCGATTTTCATTCGGAAGGCTCCCTATAGTCCCACTTACCGCCCGTCTTTTCAACAAGGCGCACTCGCGTCAACTCAAGCGTCGGGCTGATACCCTTCAGCATATCGATGAGCGTAATTCCTGCCGTAACTACGGCGGCATATGCTTCCATTTCCACCCCTGTTTGCGCTTCGGTGACGGCAATCGCCTCTATTTCGAGTCCGGCTTCGGTCAGGTGGATTGCGACGTTGAGAGATGAAAGGAAGATGGGGTGACAAAGTGGAATGAGATCCGAGCACTTTTTTCCACCTTGAATACCGGCGATTTGAGCGATGGCGAGAGCGTCGCCTTTTGGTAGAGATCCAATGGCCTTTCGGTGCTCGGGTTGAATCAGCAGAAGGCCCTTTACCTTGGCCCTGCGTTGAGTGATGTCCTTACCGGAAACATCCACCATTTGAACCGTACCATCCCGCGCAACGTGCGAAAGCTCACCCATTATGAGGAGTGTACAGCGTAACCCATCATCCTCTCGGCCTCCATTTCCAGCCGAGTTATTTCTGATTCAAGTTTCAGGCGAACGGCTTCTACTTCTTCATCTGTGGCATTCGGTGGAACTTTTAGGGGGTCGCCAAAGTTCATAAGGCAGCGAGAGAACGGAAGTGGGACCATGTATCGATCCCACGACTTGGCCAACACTCGCGGTCTTGCAGATACGCCGCAAGGCACTAAGTAGGCTCCAGACTTGCGGGCCATGGCCATGACCCCACCCTGAACGATTTTGCTCGGGCCGCGCGGACCATCGGGAGTGATAGCCATTGTCGCTCCCTTTCTGAGCTCCCTGATGGACTCGATCAGTGCGCGTTCGCCACCACGACCGGTGCTACCACGAATGACGTTAAATCCGAGATTTTCAAACACGTGGGTTTGGATATCGCCGTCTTTGGATTTGCTGATAATGACCCAAAATCCGATGTTCCGGAAGAAAATGCTGGCGATCATGGACCGGCCGTGCCAGCCACAAAGGACTTTTCCTCCTTCAAGCGCGGCAATCGCTTCATAGTTAAGAACCTTGATTCGGAAGGTTGCTCCGATGGCGCGCACCACCCAGAAGGCAAGGCGACTCAGGACAACGGGACGGACCCTGCGCCACCATTTCTTCATGAAAGCCAACCTCGGTGCTTGGCAAGCTCAACGGTGGGATGCAGGGGGTATCGATCTTGGAGGCGGGTCAGAATCTCCTGGGCCTTATCGGGATTTTCCGGCAGTTCCATGGACGCGAGGGCCAGCATCGCTTCCGGTACCTGAGGGTCGTCCTGAACGCCTTCAATAACGCTAACTAGAAGAAGTCTTGCGACCGTTGGCTCACTCTCTCGAAAACGGTCCGCCAGAAGCGTTCGGCGAAGGCAGGGGAGAGTTGCGAGTTTCTCCAACTCATCGAGGCGGCGAATAGGATCGGGCTGCTCGCTCTCCGGAAGGATTTCTAGGAGTTTCACAAGAGCGGACACTTCAGCCGCGGGATGCGCCAGTTGTCGTTCCGCCTCCGCGAGCTGTCTCAAAGCGCGAATATCATTAGGATGTTCTTTGAGATGTTGGCGGGCCGCAAGGGCAACCGCGGCGGGACCACGTTCATTCATTTGATCCAGAACAGCGTGCCCCAATCGTGCCTGTCCAAGGTCTGGCGCGCGAAAGATGGCGCTTAACAGGAGACCACCCAAAACGCCGCCTATATGAGCCCAAAAGGAGACGGCTGCCGATTCTCCGATATGTACAAAAGCTCCCACGAACTGGAGCGCCAGCCAAACTCCAGTGACCATGGCGACGGACAATCCCCGCTTAGGAGCGACGGGGACCTTGAGATGCGTGTATCGAACGCTGTAGTAAGCCGCGCATCCGGCAACGCATCCGCTTGCGCCAACCAGAATAGGAGCCTGCGAGAGGGACCTTGTAAAAATGTAGTGGGCGACTACACCCATGAGCCCGCTAACAAAATAGACGGTAGCAAAACGGGCCGAGCCTGTTGCGAGTTCGACCGCCGCGCCCACGGCCGCCAAGAAAACCATGTTCCCCAGCAGATGCAACAGATTCTGATGGAGGAATAGATTCGTAAAGGCCGTCAGAAGATTTGGCTTCTGAGGATTGAAGCCGAAAGCCGTCACCATTTCGGGCTCTGCACCCAGCGACCCTTGAGCGCTAATCGCAACGGCGAACGCCGCAAACAAGTTTGCGGCGATCAAGAGTAGCGTGACGATTGGGAGCCGGGACTTTTCAATCAAGCTTCTTGGAGGACGTCCTCCGCGAGGTCCACGTTCATATATGTTTCTTGGACGTCATCGAGATCTTCGAGTACGTCGAGCAATTTGAGCAACTTGAGGGAATCGTCGTGCGATAGTTCTGTTTTGTTAGTTGGAATATAAGTTAGCCCGACTTCCCCTGTCTTGTAACCTGACTTGGTAAGAGCATCGTTTACCCGGTGGAGGTCTTCGATCGCGGTAACGATGGTGAATTCTTCTTCGTCTGCCTGCACGTCCTCGGCTCCTGCATCGAGAGCGGCGAGGGTCAACTCGTCTTCTTCGATCCCGCCACAGGGAATCGTGATCTGGCCCACGTGCTTGAATTGCCAAGCCACTGAGCCGTTCTCGGCCAAGTTCCCACCATGTTTGCTGAACGCGTGTCGAACTTCAGCAACCGTGCGATTTCGATTTTCCGAATAGCACTCTAAAATGATCGCCGAACCGCCGGGGCCGTAACCTTCGTAGACGATTTCCTCATAGGCGGCGCCCTCAATCTCGCCAGTACCTCGCTCAATAGCTCGCTTGATGTTGTCGGCGGGCATCGAGGCCTCGCGGGCTTTTTCAACGGCGACGCGAAGTCTGGGGTTCATCGCAACGTCGCCTCCGCCTGATTTTGCGGCGACGATGATTTCGCGACTCAGTTTCGTGAACAACTTTCCGCGGATCGCATCCTGCTTACCCTTGCGGATTCGTATGTTCTTCCATTTGGAATGGCCTGCCATATCGATTATTTTGGCATAGGAGCGCGTAGCAAAAATAACAAAGCCGGAGACGTCTCGTCTCCGGCCTTATTCTGACTTCCCGAAAGAGTTAGCCTTTCTTCTCGTCGGACTCTCTTACGCTTTGGGCGGATTTGGCGGGTGAGATCAAAATTGTGCCTTCATCCGTAAAGTGATATTCCAACTTGGTGGCTTTTGTGATCTGGTCGAGAGCATATTTCAGTGAAGTGTTGATAAGAAACGCGTCAAGTTTATAGGCAGGAACGTCCTTGGCAACTTCGATGGGCGCACCCGACTGGTCCGCTAAGGTGTCCATCACCTTTCGAAGATCGGTTTTACTGTAACGAGTAGTGATTCGTTTGGCAAGAATACTGGTGGGAAGTCGTTTAACGAACTTGGCTGGCGGGGCCACCTTTTCAGGCTGTTTGGGTTCCGGCTTTTTCTCTTCTGGCTTCTTTTCTTCGATAACCGGTTTGGGTTCTTCGACTTTGACCGGGGCGTTTGATATGTGATAGATGCCGTTTTGGACTTCGTACTTCAAACTCGCGTTCTTGCAGATGATCGTAAGCGCTTCATCGAATTCGACTTTGTCCAGCGAAAGGTAAAGCACAAATCGCACTCCAGGTTTGAGAACGTAGTTCTTTCCCGCCTGCTGAAAGAGATCGTGGATAACCGATCTTACGTCATCCCCTTTGGCGTTGACGGACACCGTCGCTGGGGTGGTCTGCTGGGCCATAGACGTCATGGCCAATCCGGCCAGAACGAGGGCGAGCATAAGTTTCTTCATCGTCTTCTCCTTTGTTCTCGTAATTAGGGTTGATAAACTGTGATGCCGTGACTCTTCGGCTTGGAGACCGGGCGGCGAATGGACTTTCGGATCACCGGGCGTCGCTTAGCGGTGGTTTTGCGAGCGACTGTTTTTGGCTTTGATGCGGCTTTTGGAGTATTGGCGGGCTTTTGAACGGGTTGGATCGGTTTTGAAGGTTCCACCGCCGGAAATTGAGTTGTCGAAAGCGATCCCGCCGTGGTGCCAATACCCAGATCCCAGGCATTATCCTCGGGGACGGAGTTGCTCTCTGGAAGAGGGGTGTTGGGAGTGGTTGAGGATGTCGTTTCGATTGGTTGAGTCGCTGAAGAGGCTTCAGTCGTTCCAGGACCAGCAAGTGTCGTGGATGCAGGTGGATTGATCGGGGCCGATTGGGGCGGTTCGGTAGAGGCCGATGGCGCAGGAGTCTCAGTCGCAGTCGTCGATACCATGGCCTTTGAATCATTCGCTTTAGGCCCGAAGAGACTCGACAAATTGTTTGAGAAGAGACTCATGCCAACAAGAACGGCGCCGAGGGCAAGAGAGTAGAGAAGAGGCTTCCACGCGCTGTTTGGCTTACCAGTGACGGTGGGTGTGGCAACGGCAGCTGCCGCTTTGGGGTTCTTCGCTGGTCGAACAGGTTTGGGCTCTTTGGGCAGTTTGAGTTTCTTCGCTGGGGAAGTGGCGACTTCTGCGGCAATCGTCATTTCAACCGCAGCAACGGTGGAAGGAGTGCTCTTTACGTCTGCCGACGGCTGAGAAAGTTGCTCAAGCGTCTTTTTTCTAAGTGCCGCCGCAATGCTAGTGGCGGCAGAATGCTCTTCGTTCAGTCGAAAAATCTCGTCGGCGCTCACGACGGCCTTTTCTTGGGAGAGCATTGCCTTGAGTTCGCTTCGCTTCTCGGCAAGGGCAGCTTTGCAGGTGGGGCACTGTGAAATGTGCTCCTCAAGCTGGCTCATCGCCTCGTCCGATAAGCCGCTGCCTGCGAGAAAGTTACCGATTTGGGCCTGAGCGATCTGGCACTGGATGTTTTCAACCTGCATATCTAAGAACCTTCTTTAGGTTTTCCTCCTTGGTCATAGGAGGCCCAGTAGGATTCTCGGTATCAGGATTGAGATCTTTAGGTGTTTTTATCGGGATTCGGCGCCAATCGAGATTGCCGGTGGCGGACCGCCCGCGGGCCCGGTCGGCGGTTTTGCCTCGGGAATCACGGTATCGAAACCCCAGACATAGTCGACATCACGATAGGCTCCCGTCCCACGCTTATACCGAACGCCGCCGTTGTCTACCAAGTCTCGATCGATGCTCCACACTCTAAATCCGCGTCCATCGGCTTTAAAGCGCAGAGGTTTTCCGTCCATGGGATCGATAGCGATTGGCCCGTACTGTGTGATGGTCTTAGGCAGAGCATGGAGTCGATCTTGGAGCAATCGAAGGGAAACGCTGGCGACACGTCTCCGCGCAAGCGCGATTGCCCGAGCTTGAAAGGCGTTCGAAAAAACGGGAAACATGATTCGATTGAGGGTGTTTTCGATCGACTTATCTGCATCCAGCTTTTGTCCGAACTTGTCCATGTCCTCCGAGGCTTTCTTCCATTCGTCAGGGTCTTCCGGGAGTAAAGTTAAAACCTCACGCCAAGCGCGAACAAAAGAGGCTTCAAACATCTTTCGAACCGCAGGATCGCTAAACGGAATATGACGCATCGGCTCGAATCCTTCCTCGAAAAAGCCAAGATCTCGAGCGCTCCGGATGCTTGCAATTGTATAGCGTCCGCCCACAAGCTCGCCAGCAAAGGCATCCTTCATGATAGGGAGTGGGGGAAGACGCTCCATCATCTGGCGAGCCATCGCCAAATAAGTGGCATCGTTTCTTTCGGTCTCCGTTACGGCTTCTAGGGCGGCAACTCCGATCGCATCGATGGCGATGGAGACAAGGGCTCCGATCATGGTTGGATCTTGCCCCATGTGGTGAGCAAGCGAAAAGATGTCGTTCACCGATTCGATCGCGCCTGCTTTGTCTCCCTGGCGGACTTGGAGCTTAGCTCGGGTCGCGAGCCACTTCGCGACTTCCTTGATGGAGGCGAACTCAGGAAAAAGCAGTGCGGCGCCCTTTGTCCAATCCCGTTCGAAGTTGCAGTTGGGAATTTTGGATGCCTGAGTTACAAGCGTAAAGATTTTGGCCCGGCGCGCTAGTGCATCCTTGAGCAGTTGGTTGGCGTGGGGGATCGGCTCCTTCGCAACCTCGCCAACGAGGAGATTGAGAACCTCTTTTGGTTCTTTCTCTTTCTTAAGCGATTCGTATTCCGCAATGAGTTCGCGATAGACCGTCGCCGCATTCTGCCCTTGGCTCACCGGAACTCGTGCGTTCAGTTCTTCGGACGTCGTAGGGAGGCCCATTGCCTTGATCTTCGCAAGTTCAACCGGCAGTTGATCCGCTTTTTGGTTGATGCGATATTTGATGTATCCGAATGTGCCGAGACCCAGCAAGCACGGCACGATGAAGCAACCGAGGCAAGTCAACTTGAACCAGGGTTTCTGGCGGTTTTCTTCGGACATCTAAATGCTAGAGGGCAAAGACGGTCGCTTTAGTTCAAGCTTGTTGCGCCTTGCGCTGTACGTAGTCCGCACTACGCTCAACCCACATGATGAATAGTTCCAGATTGTCCAACACATGTTTCGGCATCTTGACGTACTCACGCATGGGCTCGGATTCGGCATCCGGCTTTAGAGGACCTGCGCCCGGAATACTCATCGCTTCGTCGAAGTGTTCCGGTGAAAGTTTTAATCCGATATCTTCGCCGACAAGGAAAGCAAACATGCGCTCGCCCGTATAGACCCCCATGCCACCGAACATTCTCCGGGCACGGACATCATAGGCCTCTGCGGCTTTCATCATCTGCTCATATCGAAGGGGACGATAGACCATCGCGCTCAAAGCAGAACTCCCTTGGGTAAAAAGTGGGTGTTTACCGGACCGCAGCGATGCTACGGAAGAACTTCATTGTACCCGGTTGTTCTCATTTCGTTGCCAAATGAGAAGGTTCCTGCTTCAGAACGCCAGATTTTCTTGAACTTTTAACAGACGAACATTCAGGAATTGGCTCCTGATTTGGGGTGGACTAAGACGCACCGGATCGAACTAATCGGAATGGCTCCCAACTGGCGCGAGTCCACGGATTCGACCGCATTGTCACCCAGCACAAAGATATAACCGCCGGGAATCCACGCCTGTCCACGCTTGACGCGCGAACCGAGCTTATCGAGGCTATGGGGAGATACGACGTATCCATCGGTGTAATACCACTCACCTTGAAACTCGAACTTGTCGACCCAGTCTCCGGGCATGTAAGCGATTCGCTTGACGATGATTCCCTCGGGGCCCTCGATCACCACGACATCGCCTTTATGAATGTGCGAGATATCGGTAGATGCCAAGGCAACTTCAAGGTTTCGGTAGGTGGGGGACATGGAGTTGCCGACAAAAATCACCGCGCGATAGGGTTGAAGCAGATAGGCGCTGACAAGCAGAACAATCCAGACTCCGAGTTTAAAGAGACGATGAGCGAGAAAATCACGGACTAGCATGGGGGCTCCTGTCTCGCTTGGACAACGCTGTTGGCGACGACACCCTCAGAACGGGATGAACCCCCTCAAAAGTTCTGATGAAGCTACAATCTGCGCAATAAACCTATCGCTTTCTGAGCGGATTGGGCATATCTCCCGAAGAATGCTAGTTCTTAGCCTTGGATGTGACGAGGACGAATTTGACGGAAGAGAGCGGAATCATTCCAAACGCTCTTGAGTCAACCGAGACTTCTGAGTTGTCTCCCAATACGTACATGTAGCCTTCCGGCACCGTACGCGAAGATAGCTTCAAGTTCTTTCTCGTTCTTGTCGAGAGGCCATACTCCCCGACCAAGTCGTGCCATTTGCCGAGAAACTTATAGCGATTGATCTTGTCCCCAGGCAAGTAGGCGATTCTCTTAACGATGGTTCCGACCGGTGAGTCGAGGACAACGATATCACCCACTTGAAGATGAGACGTGTCGGTTGTTGCCAGGGCTATTTCATGATTGTGGTAAGTGGGACTCATTGAATCGCCCATGAACACCATCGGCCGGTAAGGTTGCGCAGAAAAGATTCCCGCGAGCACCGACAACGATCCAACCAAACGAAATGATCGACTTAAAAGCATATTGCGCAACGGCATAGTTCTCTCCAAATCTGCGATTCACGCCGCAGTTCTGAAAAGCTAACGGTAGTTCTTGATGCTGTGATTACCACTCGTAAAATGTCGAGGCTAACGGCCCAGCAGTCCGGCGGGTAACTTAGGTCTATGGACCCCAAGCGTCTGGTCATCATCGACGGATACAGCCTGCTGTACCGGGCATTCTTTGCCACCCGCTACCTCAGCACCGCCGATGGAAAGCCGACCAATGCGCTCTACGGATTCACCCAAATGCTTTTCCTCCTGCTGGAGAACATCGGGCCGGATGCCATTGTGGTCGCCCTTGACGCCCCGGGTAAGACCTTTCGGCATGCCGAGTTCGCGGAGTACAAGGGAACACGAAGGGAAACCGCTGAAGAATTGAAGGTCCAGCTCCCCATCGCTCGAGAGTTAATTGCTGCCCTGGGGATTCCCTCTGTGGAAGTTACCGGCTACGAAGCGGATGACGTCGTGGGAACGATCAGCCAACTCGCCGAGAAGGCAGGCTATGACACCACCATCGTCACCGGTGATCTCGACTCTCTGCAATTGGTCGATGAGCACGTTTCCGTTCTGACCATGAAGCTGGGCGTAACCGACACCGTGACGTACGACGAGGCGGCGGTCTTCGAGCGCTGGGGCGTCAGTCCCATCCAGGTTCCCGACTTCAAGGCGATTAAAGGAGATACCAGCGACAATATTCCAGGTGTGCCTGGCATCGGAGACAAGGGTGGCGCTGAGTTGATCCAAACCTTTGGCTCGGTCGAAGGCATTCTCGAACGGTTCTCCGAAGTCCCACCGAAGTACGCCAAGAAAATTGAACCAGTCATTGATCAACTCAAGATGAGTAAGTTCCTGGCGACCATCAAGCGAGACGTTCCGCTGGAATACGACTTCCAACCGTTCTTGCTCACTCCCGATAAGCTAGAAAAGGCAAAAGCGATGTTGGAATTCTATGAGTTCAAGAGCCTGCATCGCCGCGCGGACAAGGTCTTGGGCCGGTACCTGGAGGGAGCCGAGCGAGAAGCCCCGGTCGCGGAGGTTGAAAGTGAGGCGCTTGAAGTCAAGCTATCGCAAGTCGATTCATATGAAGGATTGGCCTCGTTCGTCAAGAACGATCGATTTGCCATCTACTTCTCATCTGCTGCCGCTCGAGATCTATTTGACGATCCGGAGCGAAAAGCCTATATCGCGGTGGGGAAGAACGTGGTCGAGTGTCCCGAGGCAGACGCCCTTCGCTTCATGGGCGAAAACGCTTCGCGGGCGATTCTTCACGACGCAAAGCCTGCCTACAAACGACTCGATGCCATCACGGAGAACCCGGTCCTCCACGTCACCCCTGGCTTTGACTCCCTCCTTGCCGCCTTTGTCCTTCAGTCCGGTCGCTCCGCTTATGGCCTTCGCGACCTCGTTCAGGGCTATTTAGACATCCAACCGCCCTCCAAACCGGAAGAAATGGCGGCGGCCCTTCATCTTCTTGAACCAGCTCTGCGTGATCGGCTCAAGAAGGAAGAGCAGGAAAAAGTTCTGGATGAAGTCGAGTTGCCCTTGGTTCCCATCCTCACTGAAATGGAGCGCTTCGGCATTCGGGCGGACCGGGATCAACTGAGAGAATTCTCCAAGACGCTCCAAATCGAAATCGAGCGTGTGACGCAACTGATTTACCAGTTGGCGGGTCAGGAGTTCACCATCGGTTCCCCCAAACAACTCGGCGAGATCCTCTTCGACAAACTCCAGATCCCGGGCGCGCAGAAGACGAAGACAGGCTACGCAACCGGAGCCGAAGTCCTCGGTCTGATTGCCCCTCAATACGAAATCGCCGCCGAAGTTTTGAACTGGCGCGAACTCACCAAACTCAAGTCCACTTATGCGGATGCGTTAGAGAAGCTCATTCAGCCGGACGGCCGAATTCACACCACTTACAACCAAACCGGGGCAGCGACCGGGCGACTTAGCTCGAACGATCCCAACATGCAGAACATTCCGATCCGAACCGAACTCGGACGCGGAATTCGCAAGGCGTTCATCGCCGCCGATGGCTATCGACTCGCCTCGTTCGACTACTCGCAGATCGAACTCCGCGTCCTCGCCCACATGTGCGAGGAACCCGCTCTCAAGAAGGCATTTGACGAGCACCAGGATGTCCACACGGTTACCGCCCAGCAGATGTTCGGATTAGGGGAAGAACCGGCTACCAAAGAGCAGCGCCGTTTGGCCAAGATGCTGAACTACGCCGTCCTCTACGGTGTCAGCGAATATGGCCTCGCTCAACAGCTCGGTGGCGGATTCTCCGTAGCCGAAGCGAAAGAGCTCATCAAGCAATACAGTGAACGATTCCCAAGCGTCAAGGCATTCACGGATGGCATCGTAGCTGAAGCCCGATCTAAGGGGTTCACTCGCACATTGTTAGGACGCCGAAGATATTTCCCGGATATTCACGCGGCCAAACTTCAAGAGAGACGCTATGCCGAGCGCCAGGCGATGAACGCTCCTATTCAAGGCACCGCCGCCGATATGCTGAAGTTGGCGATGATCGATGTCCGCAAGCAGTTAAACGGCTTGCCCACCCGAATGCTCCTGAATGTTCACGACGAACTCGTCTTCGAGCTAAAAGACGGAGATGACGCTCTCATCGAGCCGATTCGCAGCGGCATGGAAAGCGCGCTACCTTTGAATGTTCCGGTCGAAGTCGATGCCAAGATCGGCAGCGATTGGAATGAGATGACACCGGTTTAGCGCTTACGCTTCAGTAACCACCTCGCCTCTTGCTTCAATCCCCGTACTCCGCCTCGGAGTACGGCTAACCAGGGAGGCATGCCGGTAAAGGCGGTGGCAATGGCGTTGATCGTTCTGAACGAGATATGAGGCTCAGAAGAGATCGCGTAGATTGGATCCCAACGATCTGGGTGGAACTTTTGCTTGAACCAATTCAGTCCGTCGAAGTTATAAAATCGTCGCCCGTGGGCGCGCATCCAGCCCATCATGAACTTAAGCCAGCCAGGTGTATCACGGGTTGCCCTGACATTGGTGGAAAGGGGCACCATACCCATCGTCACGAACTCGGAGCCCTCACTTCCAACCGCTCCAACCGCATAATCCACCATTAACTCCACCGTTCCGTTAGGCGCCTTGGCTCCGCGCACAAATTGTTCGGTGAGCCAGCCTTTACGGAGGGGAATGGGGCAGAGCGTTGTGAATCCCACCACTTCGCCCTCCTGCTCCGCCACAAAGACCCGACGGTCTTCAAGAAAGTCGAGCGTCTCCGGTTCCACCAAAAAATGCATGGTGGGCAGCCCTCGTGTCGCGAGCCACTCTTCTAGCACGCGCCGTAGCTCTGGATGGTTGGTCGCTTGCTCGGTTGTCCACTCTCGTACGGCAACATGCTTGTTGCGCGCCCGATTGCGTTGGAAACGAAGCGAGGCGTCTCCATCGAAGGCAGCTTGCCAAGATTCGGGCGACCAGACCGGTTGGGCGCCTAAGACGGTGCAGGAATACTTGCCCTTCGTTCGGGTGGCTTGTCGCAATCGCTCCTCTGCTCCGAAGTAGCACACGTGCCCTTCGGCGGTTGCTTCAAACGCCTGAAGAGTCGCCTCTAGGGAGTCCATGGGGCAAACAGGCGCACCGGCAACAACTCGAACCCCCTGACGCTCGACATATCCCACCACGGAGTCATCGGAAAACCAGCGGTCGATGCACGGATTCACGATCTGGTAGCAAGTGGTGTTCCAGCCGTATTTCAGCACCAGGTCCCGCGTCCGTTGGCGGTCGGGGTCGATCTGCACTTCCTTAGTATGATAGAGCCATCATGGGCAACCTTCTTGGAACGGACCAAGTAACGCAAATTGGCATCGTCGTCAAAGACATCGAGAAGTCTCGCAAGGCATGGGCCGCAATGCTCGGAGTTTCGGAACCCGACATCATTGTCACCGCCGGATACGATCAGGCTCAGACGGAGTATCACGGCGAGCGAAGCGATGCCACCGCTAAGCTGTGCTTCTTCCATCTCGGCCAAGTCGCGATTGAGCTCATCGAGCCCGACGGCAAGCCCAGTTCTTGGCAAGACCACTTGGATCAGTTCGGAGAAAGCGTTCAGCACATTGCGTTCGTGGTGCCTTCCATGAAGGAAGCTCGCCGAAACTTGGCCGAGGCCGGAATGGAAACGATCCAAACCGGTGAGTACACCGGAGGTCGATACGCGTACCTGGAAACCCTCAAGACTCTGGGGGTTCAAGTAGAGTTGCTGGAAAACGATTAGCCAGCTTGTATCCTTCGATACAAACCACGACAGAAGACGTTCGCATAACTCGGGGGCGGTGTCTTATGAATCTGCAGAGGAAACGAAAAAGTGAAAAACGAGAAGATTCTAGGAATTCATCACATGACCGCCATCACGGACGACGCTCAAGCGAACGTGGACTTCTACACGGGCATCTTGGGACTGCGTCTGGTGAAGGTCACCGTCAACTTTGACGATCCGTCTGCCTATCACCTGTACTACGGGGACGGCCTTGGAACTCCCGGTTCTGCGCTGACCTTCTTCCCGTACGGGACGGGCCGACAAGGCAAAGTGGGCGCTGGTCAAGTGACGTCGACCGGTCTTGCGATTCCCCCCGATGCGATGGGGTGGTGGATCGACCGATTCGCGGCCGAGGCGATCAGCTTCGACAATCCTTTCAAGAGGGGCGACGAGGAAGTTCTGCCGTTCCGCGCTCACGATGGTCTGCCTTTGGAACTGATCGCTTCGCCTGAGTACAAGGCGGGCGTTCCCGTCTCTGAGGGCACGGTCCCGGTGGACAAAGCGATCGCTCGAATGCACTCGATCACCATGACCGAGAACTACGGCGACGCTACCCAAAACTTGCTGACGGGCGTTCTCGGGTTCGAGAAGGTCTCGGAGGACGAAGGACGGATCCGATTCCGCGGTGAGCAGGATGGCTACCTAGACCTGATCGTGGACCCCAAGGCGGGGCGCGGGCAGGGCGGACATGGCACGGTTCACCACATCGCGTGGAGAACCACCGATGAGGTCACACAGAAAGATTGGCAAGAAGAGATCGCAAGCTTGGGCTATCACATCAGCCCGGTGATGGATCGCGACTACTTCCGATCGATCTACTTCCGAGAGCCGGGTGGCGTTCTGTTCGAAATCGCGACCCTGGGACCGGGATTCGACGTCGATGAGCCGGCCGACACGCTCGGGCAGGGCCTGCGCCTGCCGAAGATGTACGAGTCGATGAGACAACGCATCGAACTGTCGTTGGCCGAGCTCCGACTGCCGACGGGTGGACACATTCCGCCCCGAGTGGAGGTGACGCAGAATGTCTGAGACCTTTCTGCACAAGTTCATTCCGGCCACCAATCCGGAGGAAAAGCGAACGCTCCTTCTCCTCCACGGGACCGGTGGCGACGAAAACGATCTGATCCCCTTGGGCGAGGCCCTCTTACCCGGGGCAGCGATCCTCAGTCCAAGGGGGAGAATCAGTGAACGAGGAATGCCAAGGTTCTTCCGAAGGTTTGCGGAAGGCGTGTTTGACCTAGACAACCTTCGTGAGGAGACGAACGCGTTAGCTGACTTCCTCGCAGATGCGGCGAAGCAATACGGCTACGATCCGAATCAAGTGACGGCGGTGGGATTCTCGAACGGCGCGAACATCGCCTCGACCCTCTTATTGCTGAGGCCAGAGGCAATAGCGCAGGGTGTGCTGATCCGATCGATGGTGACCTTGGAGAGTCCCGCGACTCCCCAGCTTGCCGGAAAGCGAGTATTCGTTTCCTCGGGCAAGTACGACTCGATGGTGCCGGTCGAAAACGTGAGCCAATTGGCGCAGACGTTTCGAGACGGCGGAGCCGACGTGACCCACTTCTGGGTTGACGCTGGCCACAACCTGACTCGAGAAGAAGTCGAAGCGATTCGAAACTGGTTGGCTTAACGCCCCAGAAGCTTGTCGCGAAGCTTCACCAGCGCCCATTGAGTGGAGCGTTGACGGATGTCATCCCGTTGACCGCGGAAGGTGACACTTTCAACCTCCACTCCCTCGGGAGTCGCCAAACCCAAATAGACCAGCCCCACCGGTGTACTTCCATCGTCGCTTGTTGGCCCGGCGTTTCCGGTGAGAGAAACCCCGTAGGTAGCTCCCAACCGATCACGGGCTCCTTCTGCCATCGCGCGGGCGCACTCTTCGGAGACCGGGCCTGGCCCGTCCAAGATCTCCTTTGAGACTCCCAGCAAGGACTCCTTCAGGGGAATGGTGTAGGTAATGGCTCCTCCAACGAAGACTTCGCTTGAGCCCGCAACTGAAGTCAGTCGCATCCCCAGCCAACCCCCGGTAAGACTCTCGGCCACGGCAACTTTTTCGCCGCGTTCGCGGAGCATCTCCAGAGTCGCCGCTTCCAAGGTTGTGTCGTTCACTCCATAGATCGCAGAGCCGAGGATCGTTCGAAGTCGCTCCTCCACCGGATCAATAAGCGCATCTGCTTCGGCTCGAGAAGCGGCGCGGGCCGTCACGCGCAGGTGAACCTCGGCGGGTTGAGCATACGGCGCAACCGTCGGGTTGCTGCCCTGCATCAATTCCTTGACCATCTCTTCAACCGCGCTCTCGCCAATCCCGCAGATTCGAAGGGTACGGGAATGAATAACCTGCCCGCCTTGGACGCGTTCCAGGTAGCGGCGAACAGGGCCATCTGCCATCGGATTGAACTCGTTCTTCGGACCAGGCAAAGCGATGACGATCTTGCCATCTTTCTCGCAGATGAGGCCCGGCGCCGTGCCATTGGGATTGTCGATGGCGGTTCCGCTCTTGGGCTTGGTTGCTTGTCGAAGGTTGGAGTCCACCCACTTGATCTTTCGGACCGAAAAGATCTCGCGAAGTCTTTCCTCTAGCTCGGGCACTAGTTCCAGCTCGTCGTCCAGGGCCACGGCAATTCCGTCCCGGGTGATGTCATCTTGAGTGGGACCAAGACCGCCAACGGTGACCACCATATCGGCCCTCGAGAGCGCGTCGCGAAGAGTTGCGACTAGCCGCTCCATGTTGTCGCCAATGGTCACCCGGCGAGTGCACGAGATCCCGCAATCGGCCAAGATCCGCGCCATGGTCGGCGCATGAGTGTCGATGATCTGACCGAGCAGGAGCTCAGTTCCGACGGACACAATTTCGGCGGTCATGCCCCGAGTTTATTTACTTGGCATGACCGCCGATAGGCCCTAGTTGCCGCCTCGCTTACGCTGGCAACCACAGCCACAAGAACTACAGCACTTACAATTGTCTCCACAGCAAGAGCCTTGTTGGTTCGGAGGAAAGATCACCGTGCCACCCGGCATGATGGAGCCGCTGACTTTTTCTCCCTTAAAAATGATTCGTCCCGCTTCCCGCTGAACCTTGATGACCACAAAGGGGCTCGACTGCACCTGAGCGTAACGAACGTTGGGGATAGGCAATCGTTCGCGGAAGTTCACAACGATCTCCGCCGCGTTTCCACGCGAGACGTTTTGAACATAAAGTTCATAGCCGGTGTTGGGGCGGATCCCGAGATTGATGGCCACCAATTTCTCTCGGGACCAGTCCACTCCGGTAGCAGGAAGGTTTCCACCCAGCTTGCCAATCTTCTTTTCCCAATACAGTTGGAACTGGCCCTCCGTCTCAAAAACGTTCGTTTCAAAGTTCTGGACCTGACTGAACGCTCCTTGGACGTAGGTCCTCCAATTGATCTGATTCGCCAGGTTGAACTGTGGAAGCGCCTGGCTTACCGCAAATATGCAAAACGCACAGGCGGCCACTAACGTCTTAGCTAACAAGGACGACGGTCTCATGTCCTATATTGACGCACGGAGAAGCGGAGTGTTACAGCCAAGGATCGGCAATCCTAGCAGGGTTCGCCGAGGTCTTGCGCAGTGTCATCATGGACGTATGCGCCGTCTTGCGAGCAAACGCTCGCCCGTCAACCCCACCGAGCGATTAGAGCTTATCGAGGGGATGCGAGGCGTCGCAGCGCTCTACGTGGTGCTTGGCCATTTCGTCAATATGGTCGATCCGCGCTTTCTGGAAGGGAAGAGCATTTCGCCGATTTGGCTCCAAAGGTTGATGGCGCCGTTCTCCTACGGACATCTCGCCGTCGCCGCCTTCATCGTTCTTTCCGGCTTCTGTCTTCAGCTTTCTTTGTTCAACGGCAAAGATGGCCGCATTCACGACCTCAAGCGATTCTATGCTCGCCGGGCTTGGCGAATCTTGCCCGCATACTACGCCTGCTTGGCGCTTTCAGTGGGCGTTTGCATTTGGATTACTCAGCATCAGTCAGGGATGCCGTTCAGCCAATACGTTCCCGTGACGAGGGAGAACCTGTTGGCCCATGTCTTCATGGTCCACAACTTCTCGCCGGATTGGATGTACAAGATCAATGGCGTTCTGTGGAGCATCGCCATCGAGGCGCAATTGTATGTGGTCTTCCCAATCCTTGTCTGGATCCTGCATCGATTGGGCCGAGTAGCGCTCGTGGCGGCGGGGGGGCTTGTTGCGTACCTCTGCCTCTACCAACTTCCCGTTTCGATGAAGCTGTATCCGTGGTTTGTGCCGCTTTTCTGCCTCGGCATGGCCACCGCTCATCTTTCCTACAAGCCGAATTTGCGTGTGGGCATCGTTCCGAAACTTGCATCTCTGGTTTGCGTGGCTGTCCTCGCAGGGATGGGTTACACCCTGCAATCCAAAGATATTGTCCCGAGTGATCTTTGGATGGGACTCGCCGTTTCCTGCCTGGTCTATCTGGGCGCAGTCGCTCCCTGGGTAAAGCTCCCTGGATTCTTTGGATGGCGACCGCTGGTGAAGCTCGGTGCATTCTCTTACAGCCTGTATCTCATGCACCACCCCATCCTGCAAGCGCTCTACGTTTACCGACCGACGTGGGTGAAGGGAAGCGTGGTGGAGATGGGCTACTGTCTGCTCATCGCGCTGCCCATCATCTTGGTGGGAACGTGGCTTTTCAGCCTCGCATTTGAGCGGCCCTTCATGTCCAAGAAGGCTGGAAAACGACAAGTGGATCGGGTTGATATTTACACCCCGGTATCCCTGCCACTTCGGACTTTGGGAGCGACGCGCACCTATGCCGTCGTGATGATGGACGAAGAAGTGTCCGAACCTAGTCCAGTATAAAGCGAACGCGAATCACCGCGACCTGACGCGCCATCTTGATCATGATGTAAGGCGTCGTGAGCGCTTGCGTGACGATAGTGTTAGGACGCGGTCGAATGAGTTGGGCTTCAATTTCTAGCCGTTGAACGTCCAACTTGTTGATCTTCTTGACTTCGACGCCGTATCCGCCGCTGGGCTGTTCACCGCCAAAGACCACAACGATCTGATCCTTAGACCAATCGATATCTTTGAACGCCTTCGGAAGGGTGTCCTCGCCGCGGTCCTTCAAGTACTCCTTGAAAGCCTTTTCCGTTCGGATGACTTTAAGACCTTGCTCGCGCTCTCCCGAATTTACGCCACGCTCCATCACCTGGAACGGCACGTCTGATTTTCCTTGAGCGACCACTGCCGCCACAAGAATTCCCAAGCCCAAAAGCAAACCAATTAACCTCATCTCACTGATACTAACGAGTCAGACCCCTTCGAGTTGCTATAAACCGGCAGAATGGTGGCTTGGACCTAGGACGTTTAACGCCCCGTTTACGTACAAAAATGCCCGTCTTACCTCTCGGGGAGACGGGCATTCTCAGAACTTAGCCGTTAACGAGCTGCCGGAGCACGTACTGCAGAATGCCGCCATTCTGGTAGTAGAGAATCTCCTGCGGAGTGTCGATTCGGACTTTGACGGTGAACTCCTTGGCGGAGCCGTCAGCCAGAGTCGCGCGCATCGTCAGGAGCTTGCCATCGGCAAATCCGCTCGCCATCGCCTCGGAGAATCGAACCAAGTCGAATGTTTCTTGGCCGGTCAAGCCCAGGGACTCTCGGTTATCGCCACCGGTGAACTCCAGCGGGAGGATGCCCATGCCGACCAAATTCGATCGGTGGATTCGCTCGAAGCTCTCGGCGAGAACAACCTTGATTCCTAGAAGGTTGGTTCCCTTGGCTGCCCAGTCGCGACTGGAGCCGGAACCGTATTCCTTGCCCGCGATGACGATCAGCGGAGTTCCCGACTGCTTGTAAAGAACCGATGCGTCGTAGATTGTGGTCACTTCGCCGGTGGGCAAGTAGGTTGTAAATCCACCCTCGGTACCCGGTGCCAATTGGTTACGGAGTCGGACGTTGGCAAAGGTGCCGCGGACCATGACTTCGTCGTGACCTCGGCGTGCGCCGTAAGAGTTGAACATCTTCGGCTCGACTCCGCGACCGACCAAGTACTGACCCGCCGGTGAATTGAGCTTGATGGCGCCGGCCGGAGAAATATGGTCGGTGGTGATGCTGTCACCCAGAACTGCCAGCGCTCTCAAACCAACGAGGTCGGCAACTCGCGAAGGGGCTTCCTTGGACATTCCGGCGAAGTAAGGCGGATTCTTAATGTAGGTGGAGTCGCCGTTCCAAGCGAACAGGTCGCTGCTTGGCGCGTCGATCGCGGCCCACTTCTCATCGCCCTTGAAGACATCGGTGTAGGAGCGTTCGAACAGGTCTCGGTCGATGCTCGATTCGATGACCTCAGCGACGCTTGCCTGAGTTGGCCAAATGTCCTTCAGGTACACATCGTTGCCGTCGCGGTCCTTGCCGAGCGGGTCGTTCTGCAGGTCGATCTCCATCGTTCCCGCCAAGGCATAAGCCACGACGAGAGGGGGCGACATCAGGTAGTTCGCCTTGATGTCTTGCTGAATTCGGCCCTCAAAGTTTCGGTTGCCGCTCAGTACGCTACAGACCACCAGATCGTCCTCTTGGACTTTCTTCGAAACCCACTCCGGCAGCGGACCAGAGTTACCGATACAGGTCGTGCAGCCGTAGCCCACGACGTTGAACCCGATCTGGTTCAAGTCGTCCAGCAGTTTGCTCTTCTCAAGGTATTCCGTGACGACCTTGGAGCCGGGGGCTAACGAGGTCTTCACCCATTCCTTCGGCTGGAGACCACGCTTAACCGCATTGCGAGCGACCAAACCTGCCGCAACCATCACGCTTGGGTTAGAGGTGTTGGTACAGGAGGTGATCGCCGCGATGACTACGCTGGCGTTGGTCAGTTCGTTCGCCTGGGTCGCCACCGCTGCGCCGCCGCCGGAAGCCAACTGCGGGAAGGCGTTGTGGAGGCTGGCTCGAGCTTGGCTCAGAGCAACTCGGTCCTGCGGACGCTTCGGACCGGAAACGCTCGGCTCAACCGTGTCCAGATCCAGTTCCAGAGTGTCCGTGTACTCGGCCTCTGGGGAATCGGGGGTTGCAAAAATTCCCTGGGCTTTGGTGTAGTTCTCAACCAACTTAACCTGCCACTCAGGCCGACCGGTCAGTCGGAGGTACTTCAAAGTGACTTCGTCGATTGGGAAGATGCCGCAAGTCGCGCCGTACTCCGGCGCCATGTTGCCGATGGTCGCTCGGTCGGCCAAGGGCAGGCTCAGCGCGCCTGCGCCATAGAACTCGACGAACTTACCAACCACGCCCTTCTTTCGGAGCATTTCGGTCACGCGGAGCACCAGGTCGGTCGAAGTAGTGCCTTCGCGCAGTTTGCCCGAGAGCTTGAAGCCGATGACTTGCGGGATCAACATCGAGACCGGCTGGCCGAGCATGGCCGCCTCTGCTTCAATGCCTCCCACGCCCCAACCGAGGACTCCCAGACCGTTGATCATGGTCGTGTGGCTGTCGGTGCCGACCAGGGTGTCGGGATACGCTTCGCCCGTCTTCTCATTCACGAAGACGCCGCGAGCCAGGTACTCCAAGTTGACCTGGTGGCAGATGCCGGTGTTCGGCGGAACGACTTTAAAGTTCTCAAGCGCACTCTGGCCCCACTTTAAGAACTGGTAGCGCTCGTTGTTGCGCTCAAATTCGAGATCCCGGTTGATCAACAGGGCGGCTTCGCTTCCGTAGGCGTCAACTTGTACGGAGTGGTCGATGACGAGTTCGACCGGTTGAAGCGGGTTGATCTTGTTCGGGTCTCCGCCAAGGTTCTTCATGGCGTCGCGCATGGCGGCCAGATCGACCACGCAGGGAACGCCGGTGAAATCTTGAAGAAGAACACGCGCGGGCGAGAAGGCGATTTCGTGCTGAGGATCGGCCTTCGGAGCCCAGTTCAAAAGGTTCTCAATGTCGGGCTTGTTGACTGAACCTTGTCCTTCGGTTCGGAGCAGGTTCTCCAGTAGAACGCGAAGGGAGTAGGGAAGTCGGCTAACTTTGTAGCCTTGCTCTTCGAGAGCCTTAAAGCTGTAGATCGTGTAGTTTTTCGATCCGCTTTCGAGCGTGGTTTTTGTATTAAAGCTATTCAATGACGCCTCCAAGAAGTGTTCGCCACCTCGCGCGGCGAAAACGCTTCCGATCCGGAGGCAAGGGGCACTCGTCTAGGCTAAATATACCTTTCCCAACCGATGACGATCGGGAAGTCCTTGGTTAGCAAAGATGGCGGCGGTCTTAGTGAAGGTGGGTTTAACCCTGGTTCATTCACGACCCAGGGTTAATTATTTGAACTCGTTAGTTCTTCCAATCGGCGACAAACAGATTGGTCTCGCCCTTGACCTTTCCGAACCGGTTACTGCCCCAAATCAGTCGCTTTCCGTCCTTGGTGAACATCGGGAAGCCGTCGAACTCGGGAGTGTGCGTAATGCGCTCCAGACCGGTACCGTCGATGTTGATCATCCAAAGATCGAACTCGCGACCCTTCGGATCGCCATAGTTGGAGCTGAAAATGATTCGCTTCCCGTCGGGAGAGAGGAACGGAGCAAAGGAAGCGCAACCCAGATTGGTGACTTGGCGCTTGTTCTTTCCATCGGCATCCATGATGAAGATCTCCAGCTTCGACGGTCGAACCAAGTGCTCCTTCAGAAGCGCCTTGTAGTCATCTCGATCCTTGTCGGTGGCAATGGTATCCGCTCGGTAGACGATCTTCTTGGAATCCCAGCTCACGAACGGTCCGCCATCGTAACCCACGTGGTCCGTCAATCGCACGATGTTCTTGCCATCGGGATCCGCCCGGTAAATCTCAAGGTCGCCCTCGAAGTCGCTGGTGAAGGTGATGTACTTGCCGTTGGGAGCGATCGTGGTCTCCGCCAGATAGGCGCCATCCTTCTTGATGACCGGCTCAATGGCGTTCTTCTTGGGATCGGTGGAGCGTCGGTAGATGGCAAAGTCCGGATTTACCATCCAAACATAACCCTTGCTCATGTCCACCGGCTTCTGCGCCCCCTCGTTTCGCTCGTGGGTACTGCTGAAGTAGAGCCACTTTCCATCGGGAGTGAAGTAGCTGCACGTGCATCGACCCTTGCCGGTGCTCATCAGGGTCTTGTTCGACCCATCCGCGTTCATCGTGAAAATCTGCTCGTCCGGATAGCCCGCCTGCCGCGTTTGGTACGTGATCTTCTTTCCGTCCACGCTCCAATAAGCTTCCGCATTCTGCCCACCAAAGGTCAGTTGGCGAACGTTGACGAGGTGCTTCTCTTCGGGATTCGCCGCGACCTTCTCCGAGTTCGGCTGAGCCTGAGCGTTCATCGAAGCCAGCAACCCGGCCTGTTCGTCATATTCCGGCAAGTACGCCCCGCAAGCATGCACGGGCGTCCCCGAGTGCGTGGCCAGCAGCAACAGTGCGGCAATCATGCTCCCGATTGTCCCCCCCAGATCGGAAAGATTGCTTGTCAAAACTGTCGATTGAGCCTTCCGCCTGACGTTTTTCCTCCACCCCGTCCGCACTGTATACTATTCCCCTACGCGGCTCCGTAGCTCAGAGGATAGAGCGCCTCCGTCCTAAGGAGGGCGTCGGGGGTTCGAGTCCCTCCGGGGCCGCCACTAAATTTGTGTGTACGTTCCGGACAGATCGGTAACACAACGTTCCGGACTACATACGTCGTGCTCGGTGGAATGTTCGCCTCCGATGGGAACTTACAAAGGAGCAATTCTCTGAGCTGTGCGCTCCCAGTGAGGCTTCTCCTTCTTTAACTGCAGGATCGCCGTCTCCACTTGAACCGGCAACTGGTTCCCGTAGCGAAAAGGACGACGGGACCGATCTGTCAAAGCCTCCAGTCCGCAATCCTTGTAACGCTCGAAGATCTTGTAGCCGGTCTTGCGGGAGATCCCGAACTCACGAGATAACAAGCTCATCTCTTTGCTCTCAAGCAGGCGAACGATGAAACGCATACGTTCTTCCATCACCGAACACTCCTTCGAGGGAATCCGCTCCACCTTCCAAAGAAGGGAGGAAGTGTAACCGATCTGTCCGGAACAACCTGTTACCTATCTGTCGGAACGCTCAAACCTGTCGTAGCACGGGCTTTTTGTGTCGTTTTGAACCTAAATCCGGCTTATTTTAACAAACTCCGGGCGGCGGGCGTGTGTCCCGCAATGCCCCTCATCCATCAAATCAGAAGCCCAATACCGCGCCAAAACGCGGGCAAGTCCCCAACATTCCCAAGATCATCCTTCTGCATATTTTGCGAAGATAGAGACAAGGTGATGCCCGGTTTGGTCGCCTGATATGTCATGTACGTTATGTTCGATGCTGACCACAACAAGCCGATGAACATGGGAATGCCCGGATTTTAGGTCAAGGTTCGAGAACAGTTCGATGTGTTCGCCTACCCGGGGCAGGAAGTGAAGGTTGACGTTGTAATAGGCGTCTATCTCGTTGCCTGGTTCGACAATGTGAATTTGCGCGTTAGTGTGCTTTGGGAATTCACCCATATCGATGAAGAATACCGTTGGTTTGTCAAGCGATAGGCTTCAAAAGCAAGGGTTTCCTGATGGATGGCGCGGCTTGCGCCCTCTTATTCCTCTGTGTTGGAGCATTGGCTTATTGCAAAAAGCCAGCCGCAAATGTAGCCTTGCATTTATGCAATATTTGGTCAAAATCGTCACAGTCGGAGATAGTCGGAACGAAGCCCAAGACGCTATGCAAAGCGAACTCGATACCTTAGCTTTGCAAGGGTGGAGATTATCAACAATGTCGCCGTATTACATTGAAGGTGAGGAAGGATACGAGACGGTTGTTCAATACATGGTTACGCTTGAGAAGCCCTAATAAGTCAACAACAATCTATATTTGACGTGTTCGGCTTCCAAGGTTTTCCGGCCCATTTGGAACCGTCGCAACATCGACCGCCCAACTTCGACAAAAAGCTCTTGTTCAAACAAGCCTTGGGGAATGTTTAGTTCGCAATGGTCTGCCCCTGACTTCTTCACGCCATCAATGCTAAGGGCAACGTAAACGCCCTGGTTCTTGGCTTCTTGAATCGCCCTGAACAGTTCATCAAGGGAAGAGGATTGGGCTCCGTAAAGAATCGCTTGCGAAAAGGTGTACGGCCCAGGATTCGAGTCCCCGAACGTCCTCACCAACGCATTCAGTGGTTACTTCACTATCTGCTTGGATATCCCAACATCGATCCCCTGGCCCCCTTCCGTTTGATGGCAGTGGACAGCGATGGTGTTGGTTCCGTTGGGAATCAGGGCTTTCTTTCCGGCGGCATTGATTGGAACGACCGTGTACGTGGAATAGCCTTTGACGGAGGCGGCCAGGACTCCGTTGAGGTAGATCTCGCAATCCTCGTCGTGATAGAGATCGAAGACCAAGGACTTCAGGTCCGCAGCGCTTAGCGACCCCAGCTTGAACTGCTT
This sequence comes from Armatimonadetes bacterium 55-13, assembly GCA_001898035.1. Taxonomy (GTDB): domain Bacteria; phylum Armatimonadota; class Fimbriimonadia; order Fimbriimonadales; family Fimbriimonadaceae; genus 55-13. The sequence continues at coordinate 304,368 of MKRX01000015.1, read as the reverse complement.
GCGCAGCCAGATGTCGGAAGAATTCCATGGCGTTCCGATCTTGATGTCGGGGGTGCCTTCTGAGGCGAAGGGAGCTTTCGCAGTGTTCCAGCCAGAATCATCAAAGCCACCCTGATACCACGAGGAAGCAGGAGCCGTCGTCGTAAATTTCCACGCCTGGCCTTGTTGATGGGAGTTCGGCAGGACTGGCGTGATCAGGAGCTGCTTTTTGATCGCGTTCAAATTGGCTCTTCTGATCTTTTCAGGGTCAGTTTTGAAGGCGGCGCGGTCGTAGGTGAGGATGCCGTTAAGCTCCCGTTCCACGTCGGTGATCTGCGTATACACGGCGCCGCTCATCCCTCGGGTCGACTTCAGAAACAGGAGTTTGTTGGCGTACCTTTCGTAGCGCTGCAAGTATTCGCTTGCCGTCGTGACCTCGACGACGTTGTTTGTCTGGCTCCAGAGATGTGCATTGAGGGGATATTTGGTCGCGCCAAATTCGCCGCTCACAATCGCCTGGTTAGGCTTGCCGGGAATGGCATTCGGGGCAGGATAGGTATGGCTGTCGGCGATATCGCCCGAACCGTACCAGTCGTAACCGCTGGCTTCATTGACCATGCGCGAGGGATCGAGACGCTTGACCATGTTCGCCAAGGCTGGGGTTGAGATCGTTTTGTTGATGGCGTTCTGGCCGCAATTTTCGTTGTAAACAACCCACATGATGATGCTCGGGCTGTTGTGGTGCGTCTGCACCATTCGGGTCAGTTCCACCTTGTATTGCTGGGCGTCAGCCTCCACTCCGCCGTAGGATTGGGCGGTGGGCATGTCTTGCCAAACCAGAAATCCGAGTTTGTCCGCCCAGTAGTACCAGCGCTGGGGCTCGACCTTGACGTGCTTCCGGATCATGTTGAACCCTAGCGCCTTTTGTTGTTCAAGGTCATATTTGAGCGCTTCGTCGGTAGGAGCGGTATAGATACCATCGGGCCAGAAGCCTTGGTCCAACGCACCCAGCTGGAAGACGAACTTACCGTTGAGAAACAACTTCCGAACTCCGTCTTCCACTCCCAATGAGATGGTTCGCATTCCGAAATAACTGGAGATGCTATCGACGGCTTTCTTGTCTCGGATCAAGGAAACCGAGAGATCGTAGAGGAACGGATCGTCGGGAGACCATAGCCTCGCGTTGGGAATAGGAATCGTCACCTCGGTGTTGGGTTTGCCGACCGTGGACCGGATCGTCTTCCCTAATGCCTTGACCTGGATGGCGACGGAAACACCTTTGGCGTATCCAGTCGTATTGACCCTGAGCTTGAGGGAGGAACCGGCGCTGTCCGGCGTGATCTTGAGGTTATCGATGCCCGTCTTGGGAACAGGTTCCAGCCACACGGTTTGCCAAATTCCGGTGGAAGGTGTGTACATGATGTCGATGCCCCGAGTTGCCTGTTTGCCACGGGGTTGCCCCCCGTTCTCGGCCGGATCAAACACTCTGACTATAAGTTCTTGGGAGCCCTTGCCAGAAAGATAAGGCGTGATGTCGTAGCTAAACGGATCGTAACCGCCACGATGCACGCCTACGCTCTTTCCGTTGACGAATACTTCCGACTCCCAGTCAACGGCTCCAAAGTGGAGCATGACTCGCTGGCCCTTCCAGTCGGAGGGAACGGTAAAGCTACGGCGATACCAAATTCGCTCGTAGTGCTTCATCACGCCTGAGATCGCAGACTCGACGGGGTAGGGCACTAAGATCTTTTCGGAAAAGGCTTTGCCAATGGGGGCGGTCTCGTTGGGGGAGCCAGGTTGGAACTGCCAAACGCCATTGAGATTCATCCAGCGTTCTCGAACCAGTTGGGGGCGGGGATACTCGGGCAGAGGATTCTTAGGATCAACCTTTGCGGCCCATCTTGTCATCAGAGGGGCTCGCTTCATTTCCCAGCCTTGAGCCAAAGCGTTCAAGTTGAGGGCAAGTAGCGAAAGGAGCAGGAGGATAGTTCTTGTCATTGGTTGATCGGCCCGTCGCTCTACCTTGATTCTCCCGCGGATCGGACGGGTGGCTACCCGTGCGTGGCGCTGGAGTTTTGTTGGAGACGACCGAATATTGACGCGTCCTACTGGTCAGGGGGTTCGACTTCCTCTGAGTTCACCACATCTTAAAAAACCGGGCGCCGATAACCGACGCCCTTAATTAATGAAGAGACTCGAGCTGTGTGCTAGTGGAGTTTGCGTTACGCGCTCTTACGTCGCTTCCGAAGCAAAGCCAGAAGGCTGCCGCCGACGACGGTCAACGTCGCGGGCTCCGGCACCGGTTGGGGCTCAGCGTAGATGAAGTCGTCTGTCGCGACCAGATCAATGCCTTGGCCAATGTTCTCCGCGCCGCCGCTTACCGAGCCACCCGGGCCGAGGTTGAACAGATTCGCTGTTCCCAGCTTCAACTTGACATCGGTGATCGCCGGATCATCGAAAAGAACGCCCAAGAAGGAAGTTCCGCCGCTGAAGCTAGGCGTGACATCATAGCTGCCGAGGGAAGTGCTGCCATTGAACAGCTCCATCGTCGTGCCTCCCCAGAGTTCAACGTCCAGGAAGATCGCGCCGAATCCTCGGGTCGCCGCGCCGGAAAGCGATCCGGGAAGCGTGAACGAGAATTCGAGTTCGTTGTCGTCGCCCATCGCAAACGTGTTGCTGGGGCTGAAGGCGTTGAATTGACCGGTAACGCTGCCGTTGGCGGAAACAAACCCGTCGCCGCTGACCGAGTACGGATCTTCCAGAAGAAGTCCGCGGACCGCGAATCGATCGGTTGGGATGTTTACCAGCTTGCCAGGAATCAAGACTTCGGTGTTGGGGTTGGCATCGGTGCCATCCAACTTAACCGCATCCCAGTTGATTTCGCGGCGGCCGCTTGCCTGAGCACCGGCAGCGTTTCCGTTATTAGCACCGCCGATGGCCGCACGGAAATTGTTGAGGGCCGTTACCGTGTCAGTGTCACCGGTGCCAGAAAAGACGGTTTGCGCAAAACTCGCGGCCGTGACTCCGAACAGGGCGGTGGCAGCGAAAGAGCGGCTAGAACGCAGATTCATAGTGTTTCTCCTTTTGTGTCCATCCGACCCAAGAAGTCGAGTGCGACGATTGAAGTTTGCAATTGCATCGAGAAATAAAAAACAGGGCATTCGTTGGTCCCAACCCAACCACAGTTGGGATAGACCCTGACTAAATCCCCACCCCCCCGTACCCGGCGAACCTCGCTCGAATTGAGACAATCCCCCTAGAGGTGGGGAAGCCACCCAACTGATGGGGGGAAGGCATGAAGGGCCGCAAGATGTTAATGTATGGTTGTGTTGCAGAGTCGGCCCATTCCAAAAGAGCCCACCAGACCTTCCGAGGCGGAGCGCGAGCTTGCCGCTATGCGAGAAATGCTGACCATTTTGGGCGGTGGTCTGGACATGCGCGAGACTCTGGAGCGAATCGCCCGGTGCGCATGCGACTTCCTTGAAGCAGACAACGGGGCCATCGGGCTGATCGACGATGCGGTGGGCGGGGTCCGAATCGAGGCCGCCTATAAGATGCCAAGTGACGAAGTGGGAAGCATCACACCCTTCGGCGCCGGTGTCCTTGGAAAAGTCATCGCTCAGGGCGAACCCGTCCTGGTCCAGCGCTACGGAGACCTTGCGGATCGAACTCGAAGCGATCTCGACGCTAACTCGGTTCTCGGCGTACCCATTCGGTGGGAGCAGGAAACGATCGGTGTCTTCGGCATTGGTAAAGAGCCTCCCCGGCTTTTTACCGACGAGGACACTCAACGTCTGGTCCTCTTCGCTAACTACGCGGCGATCGTGGTGCGACACGCGCAGTTGAGCCACCAAAAAGAGAGTGCGCTCAAGGAACTGAGCACCCTCTATCGCACCAGCCGCTCCATGGGCGGCGCCATGGATATCGACGAAGTGATGGCGGCATACCTGGACCAAGTGGCCACCCGCGGCCGTTTCGCCTGCTCCGTTGATCTTTACGAATTCGACGAGTTTGGCAAAAAGGTGTGGCGAGTTCAACGGGGAAGATGGACGGCCAAAGAAGGGCTTTCGCTGAACCCTGTACGCTGGCGACACGAGCCCGACGCACTGGATACTGAACTTGACATGGGACGCGTAGTCACCATCGATAACGTCTTCGAGGACCCGCGAGTCCCGGAGAGCCTGCGCGATATGCAGATCGAAAGCGGAAATCCCTCGATGGCCATGGTTCCGCTCATGGTTCGCGGTCGCCGTATTGGCCTCGTTGTACTCACTCACTACCGTGTTCACATTTGGGAAGAAGCCGAATTGGAGCCATACAAAGCCACCGCCGTTCTTCTTGCATCCGCTGTCGAAAGCCGCCGGGAGCATTGGACCTCGGTTGCGCAAGGACGCCGACTGCTCCTCATGGAAGAGCGCCAGCGCATCGCTCGAGAGCTTCACGATTCCGTGAGTCAAACCCTCTTCGCCGTCCTCCTCCTCGCCCAGTCTGCCGCCGCAAAGTCCCCCGAAGAACTTCAAGAAAAACTGGATCGCCTCGTCAGAATCAGTCAGCGCGCATTGGGAGACATGCGCGAGATTGTGCGAGAGCTAAGACCGGAATGCGAGGAAGCTAACGAGCCGGCGGACATGGCCAGTTCGCTCGTAGACTTACGCCGTGTCGGCTTGGTCAGCGCTCTTCGCCAAACGTTCCTGGCTGCTCCTGAAGCGGGAGTTGTCGTCGAATTCTGCGCGGACGACTATCTCCCCAGAGATGAAGAGCACGAGCTAGCACTTTTACGAATCGGTCAAGAAGCCCTCAGCAATTGCTTCCGCCATGCCCGGAGCACCCACGTGGAGGTAACACTGTCCACCGATGACGGCGTCTCCGTCTTGCAAATCGATGACCGAGGCATCGGCTTTGATCCCTCCGCACCCGGTTCAACCGGATTCGGCCTCACCTCCATGCGAGATCGAGTCGCCGCCGTCGGAGGAGAACTCACCATCCAGTCGCGCCCCGGTGGCGGAACGACTGTTCTCGCGAGGTTGCCATGATAAGACTCGTCATTGCCGATGACCACGAACTGGTGCGCGAGGGCCTTCGTTCGCTTCTGGAAATGAGCGAAGATGTCAAAGTAGTAGCAGAAGCCACCAATGGGCCAGAAGCGCTTGCCGCAACCATCGAACACAGCCCCGATGTCCTCGTCGCCGATCTCGTGATGCCCGGTTTTGATGGCGTTGAATTGGTTCGCCGTGCCCGTGTTCAGGCGCCTGCCACTCGAGTCTTGATCCTCACCAATTTCATGGACGATTCTCGCGTGCGGGAGGCCCTTCGTGCAGGCGCCATGGGCTATCTCCTGAAAGATGTTCTCCGGCAAGACCTGCTCCGCGCCATTGAGACGGTAGCTACCGGAAAACCGTTCCTCCACCCAGACGTTCAACGCCAACTGATGACCGAAGCCTTTGGCGCGCCAAACTCCCCCATTGATGGCCTCACCAGCCGAGAGCGCCAAGTATTGATTGGGATTGCCAAGGGCCAGAGCAACAAAGAAATCGCCTATGACCTTGGCGTCAGCGAAGGCACAATCAAAGGCTACGTGAGCGGTGTTTTCCAAAAGTTAGAAGTCGCCGACCGAACCCAAGCCGCCCTGTTCGCTATCAAGAATGGACTAGTCAAACAAGAGTCCTGACCGCCCGCAAATCTCTTGGGTTAGGCCGAAGAAATCCAAAAATTAAGCGCTTAATCAAAATCTGTTGTAAGATGATTGCCACAGTCTGATTAAGGGCTTAATCACAAGATGGCTTCAAAGCGGAATGCCTCCATGAGCGATATTGCGAAACGCGTCGGGACTTCGGTCGCCGCCGTTTCGGTCACCCTGAACGGGGCCAAGAGCACCACGCTTCGTGTGAGCGACGACACCCGAAAGCGAATCTTCGAAGTCGCCGAGGAGCTTCGCTATAAACGAAACCCCATGGCCGGAGCCCTTGCCACCGGGCGCACCCAAGTTCTCGGCCTGATGCTTCCCAGTCAGGACGCCTACGCCGCTCACGATCCTTTCTATTCGCTGGTCACCACCGGTGTCACCGCCTGCGCCTCTACCCATGGTTACAACGTCATGCTCTACTCGGCGACCTCGGAAGAGGAGGGTGATCGGGCGGCGAGCATGATCGACAAACGCGTAGATGGGTTGGTCTTAGTCAGCCCACCCAAAGGCACTCCCATCTTCGCCGAGTGTCAACGGCAAGGTATCCCCGTCGCCTCCATCCTGGGTGAGCCGGAAGAGGGGCCACTCCAAATTCGATCAGACGACTATCAAGGTGGGCTGATCGCCACCCGATACCTCGTCTCGTTAGGTCACCGAAGAATTGCTCATCTGAAGGGGCGTGAACATATCGCCACAACCCAACCTCGCCTCCAAGGGTATCTGGATGCCTTAAAGGAAGCGGGGATCGCCCCGGAATCTGAATGGGTGGTTCCAGGTGACTTCAATCGCGAGACTGGCCGGGAATCTACCGTTCAACTCCTCCGCCGAGCCAACCGACCCACCGCCATCTTCGCCGCCAACGATCTTTCCGCGCACGGTGCGCTGGAGGCCATTCGAGATGAGGGACTCAAAGTGCCGGGAGACGTCGCCGTACTGGGCTATGACGACACCTGGTACGCCACCGTCACCCGTCCTGCACTCACCAGTGTGCGCATGCACATCGAAGAGCTCGGACGAAGGGCCGCCGATTTACTTATTCGACATTTGGAAGGGGAAGCCCCCACCAGAGATACCGAAATCATCGTTCCCGTTTCGCTTACCATTCGCGAGTCTTGTGGAGGCAAAGCCATTTCCATGTAGCTCGCAAGCACTTATCACAAAGAGGTAGCCATGCAACGTAGCAAAGCATTTACATTGATCGAGTTATTGGTGGTGATTGCCATCATCGCAATTCTCGCCGCCATCCTTTTCCCCGTCTTCGCCCAAGCGAAGGTCGCGGCAAAGAAGTCCGCCGACCTCAGCAATCTCAAGCAGATTGGATTGGCCGGTTTGATGTACGCGGGTGACTATGACGATATCTACAACCCCGTTGGTGTCAATACCGATAGCTGCGCCGGGCAAGCTTGGCCAGGTGCTGGCGGCTGGGATGTTTGGCAAGCGTTGGTCCGGCCCTACACCAAGAACGACCAGATCTTCATTTCTCCAGGGGCCAAGGCTTGGAACAACATCTGGGGGACCGACTGGTACTGCAAATCCCACCTCGGAGGCATGGTCATAGAGGACAAGTTCTATGTCTCCTATGTCCAAAACAACTTCGATACCTGGAGCTGGGGAGCCGGGACCACTTGGACCGGCGGCGAGCACTACGGATTCAAATACACCTCGGATGCCAACATCTCGCAGACTTCCGTCGAGGATATCGCTGGAACCATTCGCCTCATTGACGGTATCTACACCGAAATCTCGTGGGAGCCGTATACCGACTATGCTGCCTACTCCGGCATCGGAGGCAACCCTACTTACATCGGAAAGGATTGGAGCGCCACCACCGCAGATCGCGGCGGGTTCTTTAGCGGTCGGGTCAACGTCGCCTGGGCAGATGGCCATGCCAGCAACCTCAAGTGGGGCCAGACGCGCCCTCACATGTGGTCCATCCAAGACGATAAGGACCAGTGGATCAACACCGGCATCAAGTAGTCCCCGAATCGGCCTCTTCAGAGGCCGATTCTCTGAGAACCAAAGAGATGAAGAACTGTTTGAAATTCGCTTTCGGAACGTTTGCGCTAGTCATGGTCGCGGTGGGCTGCGGTAGTGGTCCCGATATGGGAGAAACCGTTCCCAGTCCCCCTCGCGAACTCGTAGAGAAAACCTTCAAGCAACCCCCTGGGAACTCGAACGCGGGCCAACCCGCGGGCAAGCCATGAGCGTCACCTTGCTTTGTGGTTTATTGGTCGCTGGCATCGGAGCCATCAACGTGCCCGCTGAACCGTTCCTCTGCGGAGGCGATGTCTCGGAGATTCCTGAAGTCGAAGCCGGTGGCGGCAAGTACTTCTACAACGGAAAAGAAGAGGACCCCTTCGTGTTGATGAAGAAGGCGGGCTGGAACTTCGTCCGCTTCCGCATCTGGAATCAACCGAAAGGCGGTTGGTGCGATAAAGACCACACGCTTAAACTGGCCAAGCGCGCCCATGCCCAGGGGCTCAAAATCAGTCTGGACTTCCACTACTCCGATTGGTGGGCCGATCCAGGTAAGCAAACCAAACCTGCCGCATGGAAAGACCTGTCCTTCGAGGACTTGGAAAAAGCCGTCTATGACTACACCGCCGAAGTGGTGAGCGCCATGAACAAACAAGGAACTCCACCCTATATGGTGCAAGTCGGAAACGAGATCGTCGGAGGAATGCTCTGGCCAGAAGGCAAGGCGAATTCGAATAACCCTGAACAATGGGAACGTCTTGGAAAGCTATTGAACTCAGGACTCAAGGCGGTCCGAGATAACCAAGGGAAGGGCAAGATTCTCACGATGCTTCATCTCGACCGAGGGGGCGACAATAAAACCTCGGTGTGGTGGTTCGATAAAGTCTTAGCGCAAAAGGTGGAGTTCGATACCATCGGCCTCTCCTACTATCCGTGGTGGCACGGCACGCTTCAAGCACTTCAAGAGAACCTCAACGATCTTGCGAAGCGCTACAAAAAAGATCTCTACGTCGCCGAGGTCGCCTACCCTTGGGGACCCGACGATGCTCCTGGCCCCCATGTTTACAATGGCGATAAAACCGAAGGTGGCTTTCCTCACTCCCCCCAGGGCCAGGCCGATTTTCTGACCAAGGTCAAGAGCATCATTAAAGCCGTCCCCGATGGACGGGGCAAAGGCATGCTTTACTGGGCGCCAACCTGGATTTCCACGAAGAAAGAGCATTCTCCCTACACAAACTTGGCCACATTTAATGAAAAAGGGTTAGCATTACCTGCAGTGGACGCTCTGAGCGCCCAGAAATGATCACGCGTTCATTCCTTCAATCCAATGAGTCTCCCTTCCGAACCATCGTTCCTCAACCCACGCTTTAAGTCCCTCTGGTACGGAGGGGATTACAATCCCGAACAATGGCCAGCTCACATCTGGGACGAAGACGTCTCGTTGATGCAGGCTTGCGATTTCCATGTCGCCACCATGCTCATGTTCGCTTGGGCCCGCCTGGAGCCTCGCGATGGCGAATATGATTTCGAATGGCTGGATCAAGTGATCGAGAAGCTCACTGCCGGTGACCGTTGGTTCATCCTCGGCACCCCCAGCGCGGCGCCCCCTGCCTGGCTTTCCAAGAAGTATCCCGAGACCATTCGAACCGGTCCCGACCGCGTCCTTCGCGGCCACGGCAACCGCGTGAATTTCAACCTTGGTTCAGAGATCTACCGAGAGAAAACTCGGGCCATCGCCGAAGCCCTCGCCAAACGCTACGGCAATCATCCGCGCCTCCTGGCATGGCACATGTCCAACGAGTACAGCGGCGCTGACTACAGTCCTCAGAGCATTGCTCAGTTTCGCCAGTGGCTCAAGAACAAGTTCGACAACGACCTCGGAGCCCTGAATCACGCCTACTGGTCCGCTTTTTGGGGTCATACCTTCACCGACTGGGAGGAGATTGACGCTCCGGGAGATCCGTATCACGAGACCGCAATGCAGGGCCTAACCGTTGATTGGATGCGTTTCGTGACCGATCAAACCATCGACTTTATGGAGAACGAAGCCGAGCCTCTCCGCCGAATCAGCCCGCACGTTCCGATTACCACGAACATGATGGGGACTTATCCCGGTTTGGACTACCGAAAGATGGCCAAATTCATCGACTTCGTCTCTTGGGACAGCTACCCGGCTTCTGTCGAGCGACTCGACAATCCCGAAACTTGGTTCCATGTCGGGTTCAAGCATGATCTGATGCGCTCCCTCAAACCGGAAAAGCCGTGGCTCCTGATGGAGTACACCCCCAGTTCCGCCAATTGGTACAACATCATGCAGCTCAAGCGCCCGGGCGTTCACCGGTTCGAGAGCATGCACGCCTTAGCCCACGGTGCTGACGGTCTCCAGTACTTCCAGTGGAGGCAATCGCGTGGGGGCCAAGAGCAATATCACGGAGCCGTGGTTGGCCACACCGGCACCGATAACACCCGCGTGTTCTCTGAGGTTAAAGAAGTGGGACATCGTCTCACCACGCTTGGCGATCTCGTCGGATCGCTCATCCCCTCTAAGATCGCCCTCGTCTACGACTGGGAAAATCGATGGGCGTTAGACGCTGCCTGCGGTCCCACCCGGTTGGACAAAAAATACGAGAAGACGTGCGTAGAGCACTACCGCGCTCTTCGCCTCGCGGGCCACTCGGTGGATATCGTGGGAATGGATGACGATCTAAGCCCGTACAAACTGGTCGTCGCCCCCATGGCCTTCAGTCTGCGACCAATTTTCGCGCAGCGGGTCAAAGACTACGTCGCAGGAGGCGGCGCCCTTGTTACCGGCTACCTAGCCGGATGGGTGGACGAGAACAGCCTTGTCTACGAGGACGGGATCCTCTCGCCTTGGCAAGAGATGCTCGGGGTGCGCAGCGAAGAAATCGACGTCCTCTTCGAGGATCAGCGAAACCAAGTCGTCGTCCATGCGCCAAGCGACTGGTGTCCCCCCGGCGCCTACGAGTGTCGAGACTTCTGCGAACTGATCCACGCCGAAGGTGCACAAGTCCTTGCAACCTACGGCGAGAACTTCTACGCCGATCGCCCCGCACTCACCGTGAACTCGTTCGGTCAGGGAACCGCTATCTACGTCGCGTCTCGGAACAGTGCTGACTTCCTCAGCGCCTTACTTCCGGCGGTCGCGAAAAAGGTGGGGCTTGCTCCCATCCTCTCCGATCCGTTGCCTGATGGAGTCACGGCTCAACTGCGCAAGAAGGGCAACGAGGAATTCGTTCTCATTCTCAACGCCAACGCGGAAACGATCGAACTCAAGACCGACGAGTGGGGTGAGGTCACCCTCCCGGCCCGAGACATGGTCGTTCTGACTCGCAACGCAGGCGAAACCAAGCAATCCCCCTTCGCCGGTGTGGCTCCATGACCACGAAAATGACCCTCGGCGCCGTTGCCGTTGCCGTCATTGCCGTAAGCGCCGCCATTCTTGGCGAAAAGGCCGTTTCACGTCAAGACCGAACGGACCGTGTGACCGTTATCTACTGGGAGAAGTGGACCGGATCGGAAGGGGAAGAGATGCGAAAGGTGGTCAACGCCTTCAACGCCAGTCAGGATCGCATCTTCGTCAAGTTCCTCAGCATTTCGGGCGTCGACAGTAAAACCCGCCTCGCAACCGCCGGTGGCAATCCCCCGGATATCGCCGGTGTTTGGGGAGACCAAGTCGTTCAGTTTGCCGATGCCAAAGCTCTAACCGACCTGACCGATATGGCCACCGAGGCCGGACTTACCAAGGACTACTATATTCCAGCCTTCTGGGAAGGCTATACCTACAAGGGCCGTCTCTGGGCGTTGCCCAGCACTCCCGCATCCATCGCCCTCCACGTTCGACCCGACCTCGTCCCCCCGGACGTCGCCACTCCCGAGACGTTCCCCAAGACCTTCGAAGGGCTCGATGCATTGATCAAACGAGTATCCAAACAGGGACCGAACGGCAAACTACTCCTCGCTAGTTTTCTGCCCAGCAATCCCGGTTGGTGGAACTGGGCCTGGGGAATCTACTTCGGCGGCAACATCATGAATGGCGATAAAGTCACCCTGAACTCGAAGGAGAACCTCAGGGCCTTCGAATGGATCGCTAAGTACACCAAGGCTTACGGTTCCAAGGAAGTCCAGAGCTTTCAAGGCGGATTCGGAAACTTCGCCTCTCCCCAAGACCCTTTCATGAGCGGAAAAGTCGCTACCGAGATGAACGGCGTCTGGAAGGCCAACTACATCAACGTCTACAAACCGGGCCTAAAGTGGTTCGCCGTCCCCATGCCGTATCCCGCCGATCATCCAGAACTCAAGGATCACTCCAACCTTTCCCAAGACGTCCTTTGCATCCCTCGCGGCGCAAAGCACGTGAAGGAAGCCTTCGAGTTCATCCGTTTTGTCCAGCGGCAAGACGTGATGGAAGGTCTCTGCTCCGCCCACGGCAAGAACTCCCCGCTCGCCAAAGTGAGTGAGCACTTCTTTGAGACCCACCCCAACAAGTACATCCGACTCTTCGACCGCCTCGCCCGATCTCCCAACGCGTTCAACATCCCCAAGGTCGGAATCTTCCCTCAACTCAGCAACGAAATGAGCGTGGCTTTTCAAGAGGTCAACTCGGAACAAAAGACTCCCAAACAGGCGCTTGATGACGCCCAAAAACGCGCCGAAGTCATCTGGAAAACCTATCAGGAACAAGTGCTCAACCAATGAAACGAGACTTGCGCGTTGGGCTCCTTTTCGCATTGCCTTGGATACTGGGCTTCTGCATCTTTCTGGCCTATCCGGTCATCGCCTCTCTTTACTATTCCTTCACCAGCTACTCAGTCCTTCGCCCTCCCAAGCCCATTGGGTTGGCGAACTATCAAGAGCTGGCGGGTGATAGCGTCTTTCACCAAGCCTTGGGAAACACGCTTCTTTACGTCGCCGGAGCTGTGCCATTGGCCACCATCGTCGCCATTGCGCTCGCCATGCTGCTGAACACCAAGGTTCGCGGCATGTCGTATTACCGAACCATCTTCTTCCTGCCCTCGTTGGTGCCCATGGTCGCATTAGGGACCTTGTTCCTTTGGATCTTCAATGGCGACTACGGATTGCTCAATGAAGCCCTCCGAACCGGGCATATCGAACCTCCGAACTGGTTGGGCGATCCCTCGTGGTCCAAGTGGACCCTCATCCTGATCTCGATGTGGGGTTGCGGCCAAGCCATGGTCATCTATCTGGCCGGACTCCAAAACGTCCCCGTCTCTCTTTATGAGGCGGCCGACTTGGACGGCGCAAAGCTCTGGGCCAAGACGCGCAACGTCACCCTGCCCATGATCTCGCCGGTCATTCTCTTTAACGTCATCATGGGCATCATCGGGGCGCTCCAAGTATTTGCCGTCCCCTACGTTATGTTCCCCGGTGGCGCCCCCGCGCGATCGACCTATTTCATCGCTAGCTACCTCTACGACAACGCCTTTCAATACCAGCGTATGGGCTATGCCAGTGCGTTGGGATGGGTTATGTTCGTAATCACTCTGGCCCTCACGATTCTCGCGCTCAAGGTTTCCGAGCGATACGTTCACTACGAGACGGACTAATTCAATGAAGAGCTCGAAATTCGCCTCAACCGCCTTCACCCACGTAGCCCTGGTGCTGCTGTCGATCCTCTTCGTGCTACCCCTGCTTTGGATGCTTTCGACATCCCTCAAGCCAATCACCGAGACCCTCTCCAATCCGCCCCGCTGGATTCCATCCAAGGTTCTTTGGAGCAACTATCCGGATGCCATCAAGTACAACAGCGACCAATTGGGTTACATCCCTTTCTTGGTCTATCTGCGAAATACCGTCATCGTCACCATCCTAACCGTCACCGGCGCCGTGATCTCAAACGCGTTGGTTGCCTACTCCTTCGCTCGCCTGAAGTGGAAGGGCCGTGATGCCTTCTTCGCCCTGACCCTCGCGACCATGATGATCCCTTTCCCGGTGCTCATGGTCCCCACCTTCTCCCTCTTCCGGTGGCTGGGCTGGGTGGGAACCTTTAAACCGCTTTGGGTACCGGCATTCTTCGCCAGCGCGTTTTCCATCTTCCTTCTGCGTCAGTTCTTCAAGACGATCCCGATGGAGTTGAGCGAGGCCGCCAAACTAGACGGCTGTAGCGAATTCAGAATCTTTACCGACATCATCGCACCCCTCGCCAAGCCTGCTCTCATGGTCGTCGCCCTCTTTACCTTCATGGGCTCGTGGAATGACTTCTTGGGACCGCTCATCTACCTGGTGGATCAGAAGACGTTCACCCTCTCACTCGGTCTCTCCGCTTATCAGACGCAGCACGGCGGCACGCCTTGGAATCTCCTGATGGCGGCCACCCTGTTGGTCATCCTGCCGGTGATCATCGTCTTCTTCTTCGCCCAAAAGGTCTTCATCCAGGGCATCGCGACGAGCGGTTTGAAATAATGGACCTAGCCGGTGGCGAACCCGCCGGCTAGAATCGCCTGCTTTGCCGGAACGAAGTCAACGGATCGAAGGTTCATCACATGACCCTTCACCAGCTTCGTCGGCTTGAGTTCCACCACAATCTCGCCGCCCTCGGAGACCTGGAGTGTCCCGAGTTGAATCGTAGTGTAGGAAGTCCAGCTTCCGGTCCCCGGCACCGTTCCGCTGACCTTCTTTCCTTGCAACCAGACGTCGAAGGTGCTGCCTTGCTCGTCGTTGGGAATCGACACCACCGCCGATACCGTGTAGGACCCCGGCTTAGCCCCCCGAACGCGCCACTTCAGCCCGTCCTGAACACGCTGCCAGTTCCCAATATTGCTCGGAGTCCCCACTTCCAGCACCGCGCCGTCGCCTACGATTTCGGCATCGTCGGCGGTGAGATGCAGACTCCCGTCGCTTGCTGCCAAGACCACCGGATTGGCTTCAGTACCTGGTGCATAGGTGTCGAACAGGCTCCGAACTTTCAGCGCCTTCCTTACCTCTTCCAGATTCGCCCGCGTCTTGATCGCCACCGACTTCTTCGAGCCGGGGATCAAGGTGAAGAAATTGTCCGAATACTCCGCATCCAATCCCTTCAATTCCACCCAGGCATTGAGAGCGGGCCGCATGGATTCCAGAGCGACGGTATAGGCCCCCGCCTCACCACGAACTTCCGCGCGGATTTCCGGATCGGCGAGTTCCAGATTCTTGGCCCGATCGAACAGCACCGTCGTTTCGGATGGCTCCTCGCCTTCAACACGAAGGTTCGCCCAGAGAATCGCATGACTCGTGTTCTCGTTGGAGAAGTCCAGCCTGGAGATACATCGACTGGAAGTTCCGGCCGGAATCTCAACGGGACCACTCCCCTTAGAAACCACCTCGCCTTCGGTATCGATCAACTTCCAATCTAAAACCCCCTGCAAGGCAGAGATCCGATCATTCGCAACCCATAGCTCCACCGCCTGATCCTTGACCAGACCCGAAAGCGCAACCGGGGCGTAGGCATGCTTAAGTCGGTAGTAAAGGGCCTTCGGACGACAGTAGTAATCGATCATCGACCAAGAAACCACCGGCCATGGATCGTTGAACTGCC
Organism: Armatimonadetes bacterium 55-13; assembly: GCA_001898035.1. Classification (GTDB taxonomy): domain Bacteria; phylum Armatimonadota; class Fimbriimonadia; order Fimbriimonadales; family Fimbriimonadaceae; genus 55-13. The sequence continues at coordinate 289,177 of MKRX01000015.1, read as the reverse complement.
AGACCAAACTCGCCGTGGAATGCGGCCAGTCCCGTCGCCAATGCTCAACCCCCGTCAGAATTCCGTCTGCCTGGTTGATCTGTCCCAACCAAAGCGTCGATTCGAAATCCTTCGGCTTGCGGAAGTACCGCCGCATCGTGCTCACGATCAGTGCATTGCCATCTCGCCAATTGCGTTGGTGATTTAGCATTACCGGAGACTCCACTGTCGCACGGTCCGCCGCGGTGGTGAACTGTTCAATACTTCGGGGGACCGGGAACGCCTGAAATCCGTATTCCGACATGAATCCATGCCGGTCGCGATAAGAGGCAAACGAGGCGCTGCCATGCCACACATCCCAGTAGTGGTCATCACCAATCTCTGGACTCCCAGGGGTGTAAAAAGCATCGGGGGCCAGATTTGCGACGACTTCACGCAAGGTCTTGTGGAAGAGAAGATTGTAGTCTTCCCGGCTCATACTGGAAGGCGTTGTCTGCTCGGTGATGAACCCGATGACTTCGTTATTCCCCGAATACACCGCCACCGAGGGATGGTGTCGAACTCGCCTCACATTGTCCTCGGCTTCCGCCTTGGCATTGGCTAGCCACTTTGGATCGAACGAGGGGTACGTGGCATCCGCGTATTTGAACTCAAACCAAACGAGCAGCCCTTTCTCGTCGCAGATATCGAACAGCGAATCGCTCTCATAGTGCCCGCCACCCCAAAGTCGAAGTAGGTTCATGTGGGCATCCACCGCCTTTTGAACCAACTCTCGCTCTTGCGCGGGAGTGGTCCGGACCAGCAGTGAATCCGCCGGAACCCAGTTCGATCCCTTGGCAAAGAACCGCCGCCCATTCACCGCCAAACCTAGCGGGGAATGATCGGTCTTGTCGAACCACGTTACCGTCCGCAACCCAATTCGTTTCGAGTCCCGATCCACCACTTGTCCCTTGGCATCCCGTAACTCCACCTTGACGTCGTACATGTTCTGTGGCCCCATTCCGTTGGGCCACCAGAGATTCGGCTTATGGATCGTAAGGTGAGCCGTAGCCTTACCCGCCGGGAGCGATATGCGGGACTCCGTCACTGGCTTGCCCTTGTAGCTAACTTTCACCGTCGCCGAGGTCGCCGCCGCCACATCCGCGCCAAGCTTGACTTCCAGCTTCACTTGCCCCTTGGTCTGGTGGTCCTGAATGATCTCCACGTCGTTGAGTCGTGCCGAACTCCAGCCCAAGATCCCAATCTTTCGCCAGATCCCCGCCGTGATCAGCTTCGGCGAGAAGTCCCAACCCATCTGGAAGGACGGCTTGCGGACGTATCCCCAACCATGACTCTGGACCGGTTTGCCCGGAAACTCCTTCTGAACCTCGTGCGCCTTCAAAAAGGGCTCGATCGGGAAGAACTGAATCTTGATCTGATTAGCGCCAGATCGGACGAAGGGACGGACGTCGAACTCCCAAGTCCGGTGGAAGTTGTCCGGTCGCGCAACTTCCTTGCCATTGATTTCAATGCGGCCCAGGGTGTCCAGCCCTTCGCATCGAAGAATGATCTTGCGATTCTTCAGAAACTGAGGAGTCAGTTGAAACGAGCGCGAATAGGTCCAGGTGGTTTCGCCCACCCACTGAACCTTCTTGTCGTTCAGTCCCAAAAACGGATCGGGAATCTTGCCCGCCCGCATCAGATCGAGGTGAACCACACCGGGCACCTTCGCAGGAATGTCGATCTTCCGTTCCGGTTGGGTCAACTGCCACGCGCCCTCAAGGGGAATGCGCTGAGGCAGGAGGGACGAGGGCTGAGACAGCACAACGGGCGCAATGAGAAAGGGAATGGGCATGATTACAGCTTTCCGGCCTTGACTTGAGCGATTGCCTTTTGCTTTTCACTATCCGGTGCTTTCGAATTCTCGATGTACTTAATCTTCTCTTCGGGAGTGAAACGGCTAAAGTCGGTCGTCGCCGGCGGAACGGAGGCAATAGGCTTGACAGGGTGTTCCGGTTCCCCGGAACCACACCCCGCCAAAGCGAACGAAAGAGACAACAGAACAAGGGTGTATCGCATCGGGGCCCTTATTTCCACTCCGGATAGTCACGCATGTAGGCTTGAATCTGAGCCTTCGCCGGCCAGCTGTTTCCGGCCGCCACGATGTTCGATGCCCGGTTGAAGCCAAACGCGTCGACGTCCAACGCCTGATAGGCATTCATCGACTTCGCATGTCCGTCAAAGAAGCCGATGCAGATGAGCTTATTTCCGATGCCCCGATAGACGGTCACATTGTCCGAGACCACGTCGCAAGAGTTGCCCGAGTAGCCACAGCCATAAGCCAGTTCCTGCGGAGTCACCGTCATCTTCGGAGTTCGGGTCGCTCCCAGCATTGCCGTGCCTGCCGGATTTTCCAAGGAAGTGGCATTTCCTGTTCCGCCGTTGTTCTGACTGGGGGGACTCCAACCCCAATTCAAAAGGTCTGGCCAGATTTCGTTGTTGGAAGTCCCGTTCCAGCCGAAGTAACCCGCTTCGTTAGAGCCCGCCGCATAGTTCAGCGCGTAGGCTCGGGGGAATCGAGTGGTGTAGTCACCGGGGGACTGCACTCCCCACCAATCGCTCTTTCCCCAATTTCCCGAATAGGTGGGCGCCTCGAACACGCCGCCACTGCCAGAGGTAGTGTTATTCACACCAATATTGGTGCGCCCGCCGTTCTTGATATAGGGGTAGATCGCGTCCTTCCAGGTGAACTGGTTCAGGGGCTGATCAATGACGCCCTGAGCGATGGGAGTGACGGAATCGTCATAGTCTCCCGTGTAAAGAAACATGCCCGTCGTGATGTTTTTGACGTTGCTAAGTTCAGAAGTTCGTTTCGCTGCTGCCTTAGCTTGGGCGAAGACGGGGAAGAGGATCGCGGCCAAGATTGCGATGATCGCAATCACGACCAAGAGTTCAATGAGAGTAAATGCTTTTCGCTGCATGAGATTTTCTCGTCTTCGAGTAAATTGGACACGTGTCCAAAGATGAGTTCAGTGGGAGTATACAACGAAAAATGTTAAAATGAACACGTGTCCAGTGAGTCCGGTATTTCGAAAGTGCGGCCTACCCGAAAGGATGTCGCAACCCTGGCCAAAGTGTCCGGCACTACCGTTTCAAGGGTTCTTGGCGGACGTGCTGATGAGTCGATTTCAGAGCAGGCGCGTGAGCGGGTATTGCAAGCGGCCCGAGAGCTTGGATATACCCCCAATTCTGCCGCCAAGGCACTGCGAAGCGGCCGGAGCGGCTTAATCGGGTTCTGGATGAACTTGGAATATTCACTTTATCGTTCAAGAGTCTTGGCCGAGATGCGGCGGCACCTTCGTCAAACAGAGTTCGCTCTAGCGGTTACAGACGTAGATGAAGACTATGCTTGGCACCAGTCGTTAGATCGCTCCTTGCGCGTACCTGTTGAAGGAGTCATTGCCTTCGATGCTTCCACCGCCGCTAAAATGTTTGCCGAAGAAAGTGATCGGTTGGCTCCCAATCTGCCTTTCGTAAGCATGGGCGCGTTTTGGTCGGAGAAAAGGAGCTACGTAGGGGTGGACCTGAAGTCGGGGGCTTTGGATGCGATGCGGCACTTGATCGAATCTGGCAGAAGGCGAATCGCCTACGTCGTTCCCCAACGCACAGGATTCGTGAGTTCGGGAGAGCGTTGGGAGGGATATCGAGAGGCCTTACATCAAGCGAGTCTTCCACCGCAGACGATCGAAATCGACGACGACCCGGAACGTCGATTAGATTCACTCAAACTCCACCTGACAGATTGCAGAAACCATGACCGACTTCCTGACGCGCTCTTGTGCTTTTATGACGATATCGCTATGGATGCCATTACGGCGCTCGATCAGCTAGGGCTTCGCCCCGGGCGAGGCGTGGCACTCGTTGGATTCAATGGGACCTTGGGTATCGAGCGCGGAAGCTGTCCGCTTACCACCGTCAATCAACCGGTCGAAAAGATGTGCGAGTTGGCCCTAAAATATCTACAGACTCACATTGATGATCCGGTCGCACCACTTCAACAGACGATCCTCAAGCCGAATCTCATTGTCCGAGAATCTTCGCGCCACGAGAGCTAGGAACGTAAAGGATTTTGAGATTCATCCTTAACCAGCGTCGCATAACGCTGTTTTAATACCCGGTCGGATTGTTTCGCCATTGCGTGACCGAGGACGACGCTGCGCGCCAAGCAAATGAACCGGAATCCCAGAATGGGTTCCTTCTTCATATCCTTGGGATCGAGCTGGGCGTATTTTTGGTACGCCTCGGCGAGTCGCCCGTCTCCCGAAAGCTTGAGTCGGTCGGAGAGGCCCTCGAGTGCTGCCTTTTGCGCGGGAGACGCCCACCTGAGAGCTTCGGCGTAAGGAGTTCGGAACACTTCATCGTCAGTCATCTGAGCGGTGAGCCGAAGCAATTCGTCGGAGGTGCAGATCGGTGTATCAATGGCCTCATCGTTCACAAGGGACCAGCAGAACGCTTCGTTCATTCCGATTTTTCCGTTGCCATCGAAGTCGGCCCCGCTCACCTTTTTGCCAACTCGATCTTGGCCGCTCAATGCCGCCAAGAAATAGCTCGAGAAGTCTTGGTAGTTTTCTTCGTTTACGGCAGGAGTACAGCCTGCTGCAACCCGGGCCGAGATGCTGGCAAAGAATCCGCAAACGCGATTCTCGGCAAGTCCCTGAGTCCGGTCTCCGTTCTTGTACAAGACATTCGCAAAGTCTCCCGAGTGACATTGGACCATGAGGAGCGTAACGGGCTTATCCTTGTCGAAATTCTTGAGCCCTTCTACTAAGTCCGGCACCGCAAATCTCCCTCCATTCCATAGGTCAAACTGGCTGACTTTCAGATCGGGCGCTAGACTGCCATGTCCCGTAAAATAGAGGAACGCGGGTGTCTTACGATCCTTGCTCAGTTCAGTCAGTTCGGACCGAACGCTGTCTACGACCGCCGGGCCATCGAGTCGAGGAAGATTGGGCTCTCGGTAGGTGAATCTTGAGCCGGGGACGGAAAAGGGTCCGATGTTGGATTCTTCGCTGGGCTTCTCGGAGATGAAGAGGACGGATTTGCTCGTCAGACTTCCGTCGGCAAAGAGGACTCGAAAGGAATCGCCAGCAGTCAGGAGTCGCCCAATGTAACGCACGTTGCTCTCAATGGCGATTTGGTTATTCCGAGGGTTTGGACCGCCACCGATCACGAGGGTCTGGAGGTGAATCGCCGGGACGAGGAGCGTAAGCGGGAGCATCTTCCTGATAGCTTACAAGCACTTACCGACGATGCCAAGCTACCTATCGAGACATCGAAAACTCTCGTCGCAACTCCTCCGCAATTTCCAATGATGCGGAAGGCAACTCATGGCGAGGAATCACGAGCGCCCAAAGTTCGTATGACTCTCGCTCTCCCTTCGATGCACCCTCGGCTATGAGAGAGCAGGCCGCTCGGTAGAGAGCCTCGTCGACAGGACTTCGAGGAGCCTGCAATTGCTCTGCCATTCGAGACTCCAGCGTCATCAGGCGGATGGCTTGAGTAAAAGCACCGGTGTGGGCGGCCGCCATCACGATTTCACCCACGCAGACCTGAACACCCAACGGATCGCCGATCTCGTCGAAGTCTCGAAGGGCTTCGGTGAGGGCCGACAACGCGGCTGAATATTCTTCCTCGCGAAGAAGAATCTCTCCCAAGTTGAGTTTTGCTCGGGCTACTCCCAGTCTTTGTCCTACTTTGGTGTATAGACGCAAGCTCTCCTCGGCGTAGTAGCGAGCCTGGACGTATTTGGATTGGAAGCGTGCCCAGTGGCTCAAATTGGTATAGACCCGGGCGATACCGGCCAAATCCTCGCGCTCCGCTTCCAGCGCCAGTGTGCGATCGAAGTGGCGTTTTGCATCCTCATATTGCCCCATGTCACTCAGCACGAAAGCGAGGTACAAATGGGAGCGCGAACTGCCGGTTGAGTCGCCGATTTGCTCGGAGAGTTCGATGCTCTCCTTTAGCAATTCCTTAGCTTCATCGAGTTGATTTCTTCGAAGAGCCACGCCGCTGAGACCAGCCAAGGCTGCGGCAATGCCACACGGAGCGCCTAGAGTCCTTTCTAGACTGAGAGCTGCTTGAAACGCTTCCTGGGCGCCATCCAAATTCGAGCCCACCAGTTCGAGATTTCCCAGTGCGTGATTGCTTTGGGCGAGCAGAGAAAGGTCGAGGTCTTTCGGCGCCTTGTCAAGAAGGCTTCGACACCTTGCCCGTGCTTCCCCTAGTGGACCATTGACTTGCCAAAACCATGCCAGATGAACAACCATCCGTAGTCCGTCTTCGATCCGACCCGAGGATTCGAACCAGTGCAGGGCTGCCGACAGATTGGCTGCCTCGTCTCGCAACGCATCCACCCATATCGCTCGGGGCGAGCCCGTCGATTCTCGGAAAGCCTCCTGGGCAAATGCGCTAAAGAATTGGGCATGCTTTTCAATGAGGGCATCGGTCTGCTCAGTCCGAAGGTGATCTCGAACGAACTGCTTCAGGGTCTCAAGCATTCGATATCGAGTAGCCCCTTTGGCGGTCTCGGTACTCGCCGTGACAAGGCTTCGTTCGATAAGGAGGCGGATCGCGTGACGAATATCAACGTCTTCGGTAACTGCGGACGCTGCGGTCTGCGTCCATCCTCCTTCAAATACAGAGAGTGAAGCCAGACAGTCCTGAAGTCGGTTTGGCAGGAGGTTAAAGCTGTACTCAAAAGAAGCGCGAAGAGACCAATGACGTTCGGGTCGGTCTCGTTCCTCTGAATACAGCAATTCGGGACCACCGGATAGATCGGCCAGTATCTCTTCGGGACTGTGGGGCTGCGCCCATGCGGCGGCCAACTCGATCGCCAACGGCATGCCTTCAAGTCGCCGACAAAGATCCGCGAGCGCCTTGGCATTTTCTGGTGTGGGACGAAAATCGGGAGCAGCAAGCCGAGCGCGATCGACGAACATCTCAAAGCTGGGATTCTTGAGGACCAATGCTAAGTCGTCGCCCGGGGCGGGGACGGGCAGAGGTTTTAGCCCAATGATCGTTTCCCCCTTGAGATTGAGGGGCGCTTGCGAGGTGATGAGCAGCGAGAGGTGAGGCAAACTCGTGAGAAGCTCGTGAACGAAGTCCGCCGATGAGTCGGCGAATTGATCGAAGTTATCCAAGACCACCAAAGTAGGGCCGTTTCGAGCCAAGACATGACGCAATGCGCTCCAAGTTGGTTGATTGCCGCCGCCTTCCACTCCAAGTTTTCGAAGAATCGCCATAGGAATCTCCTCTCCATGGTTCAGTTCTGCGAGCGAGACAAATGCCACATGCTTGCTTTGCTGTTCGAACCGGTGGCTGATCTCAAGGGATAGTCGAGTCTTACCCATGCCAGAAACGCCGAGGAGCGTAATGAGTCTGGCGCCTTTCTCGATTCGGTCAAGAATCAGCGAAACTTCCTCTTCTCGGCCAAAGAATCGGGTGAGTAAGTGCGGTAACGCGGGTTCCCCGCGCGATTCGCTCACTTCGTCCGAGTGCAAGAGTTGCTGAACGATCGCCCGAAACCGCGGGGAAGGAGACCGACCTTGTTCCCTTAGCATTTCTTCGAGCTCGCGATTGTGACGTTGAACGGCGCCTAATTGATCGGTGATGGCATAGAGGTGAAGGAGTCGCAGATGATGGTCTTCGTCCAGAGGTTCGAGACGTAGAATCTCCACGACTCGCTGGATGGCCGCATCGTGATCTCCGGCTTCTTCGCAAAGGTCGCAAAGTTCCTTAAGGGCTCGAACGTAACTCTCTGTCAAGAGTGAGCGTTCGATTCTCACCCAACTCTCGCCGGATCCTTCCAATAGCTCGGAAGAACAGAGGGCTACCGCCTTCTCAAGCCGATGGCGACGCTCGTCGCGGGTCACGGCGCAGTCTGATATCCAGGCCTGAAACTCGCCCACATCCGTTGTGATTCGATCGTATTCCACGGCGACGCTCCGTCGATCTGTCCTAAACAGGGCCTCGTCCTCGAATTCCTTTCGCAACCAGGATATTGCTTGATTCAGACTCGCTCGGGCGGCTTCTGGGCGAGAAGCTGGCCAGAGCATTTCGCACAACACATCACGCGCTACGAATCGACCCGGGTGAAGCGAGAGATATGCCAGAAGAGATGCGGTTTGTTTTGTTTGAAACCGATCGACTTTACGTTCTTCTCGTTCCGCGCGGAGTACTCCAAATAGAGTGATGCGCCACACCGACCCCAACTGTTCAATCATCCCCTCTCCACACCCTTCCAAACTAAGTGTACGCGAGGTGGTTCATGGGGGAGTACCCGGTTAAAAGTGGGCCGCGCTGCCGCGGCCCGTGCTAGGAGAGGCTCGAGGTTAACTTTGTCGCTTTCGCCGCCTGATGAGAGCCAAGACGCCCAGGGCCATAGCCGACATCGAAGCAGGTTCAGGAACGGGAACGAGGGCATAGGCGTGAACCGACCCGTTAAATACTCCCGTTCCCACGATGATTCCGCTGTCGCTGATGCTCATCGCCGAGGAGGAGGTATTCGTCGAGAGGTCCCATCCTGAACTGGGGTCGACAAGATCCGCAATTCGGTATGTGTTGGAACCGTCGTAAAGGAACGGAATGGCAAAGGCCGAAGATGCGGTTCCCACCGCCCAACCCGAGGAGTTGACGCCTCGGGCGCTGCCACTAGATGTTCCGCTGGGGAGGGCGATTTCGACCATTCCACCAAGCTGGGTCCAGATGAACGGAGTGCCGCTGCCCTGGTTGAGCATCGTACTTCCGACCACATGACCGGCGTTGCTCACGTCGAACGCGAGGGCTCCATTTCGACCGGAGAGCGCTCCCACCGAATATGCCGTATTGGAGTTCATATCGTAGACAATTCCCACGTTGACGGCGGCGTTATTCGGATCGATTCCCTGTCCGACAATGAGCCCAGAATCGTTGATCGAGAACGCAGTTCGGAGGTAACTGCCGTTGGAAGTGGTAGTCGAGATGATCGACCCCGTTCCGCCTTGATAGATTGCGCCGAACTGAGTAACACCGCTTCCAACGGAGCCCACAGCAATGTTGAATGAGTTCACATCGTTGGCATCACCCAGAGTTTGTCCTGATGGCAAGCCAAGTTGAGTGGCGACGCCGCCTTGCCACATAATCGGAAGTCGACTGGAGCCAAACGCGGTTGTGGCACCTGTTCCGACCACGACTCCGCTATCGTTTACGCCGTTGCCCACAGAGTAGGGACGCGAAGGAGATGCGAGGTTGGACATGGTCTGCAACCCGCCTGCAACTGTCCAGCTATACGCGCTGGAACTACCCGAACGAAGCGATCTTCCGGTGACGACGCCATTGTTAGAGACGCGAAAACCCTGAGACCCGGCATCTCCCGCTTGAACGAGGCCGATGTCGTAAATCTGATATTGAGGCGGATCGGCAAGGGCCGCGCCGGCGATGGAAAGAGCAAGCCCAAGGGCTGCCGTTCGAAGTCTGGTGAAGCTCATAGAAACTGTCCTTCTCCTCGAATTCCCTGCAGACCACGATGACCGACGCTGGTTCTTTCTTGCGATCTGAAGGCTCGTTGGGAAGGCAGTGTACGAACTCAAACTCTAAAAACTGAGAAAAACCGCCATGTATTTATGCCGGAATCGCCTCGAAATCGGCCCGAGGCGATAACGCCCCGAGCCACGTAGTGAAGACTTACCAGGTGCGTCCGCTGAGCGATGAGCAAGTGCTATCGCCCTTGGGGCAGTAGTCGTTGCTTGGCGTCTCGGGGAATGAATAGATTCCACGCTGTTGGTAGTCCCACATGGTTTGACGCTGTGGCACCGCTGCGCCCGATGCATCGACGAACTTCGGATCCTTGGCATATTTGGCGTGTCCGTCTGTGAACGACCAATTGCGTCCGCCCAGATGCCGTCCTCCTTTCTCCCATCTTCCGGTGCCATTGCCGTTGTTGCCGTAACCCGGCGCAATGTACCAACCGGCAAACACGCCACCTGAAGACAGTTTCGCGGAGCCTACGTCGGCGGCGAAGAAGACATTTGCGGGATTGACGATTTCCGTCATCACTCGACCCTTTGCGGTGGTTTTGCCTCGGGCGACATCGTAGGAACGAGCCAAAAGGTAATTGCCGGCATAGGAGACCGGGAAAACCTTTGCCATTGCCCCCGCTACGTTTCGAATACCGGAATAGGCTCCCTTCACGCCGAAGGCCAGAAGCTGAGCTTCGAAGCAATAGGAACCTTCCTTGCCCCAAACGCCCTTGTCGGGGTCAGCCGGATCGGCCACTAAGTCCATGTTCTTCATATAGGGTTGATCGGCTAAGGGAAACGCGTAAACGCCCGACCAATAGTTGTCCCCGACAGAAGCGCTGGTTCCATCGTGCTGCTCAACAGGCTTTTGGCAGGGACCATCCCAACCAGTTTCCGGAAGCGTATCGTCGTAGTCGCCCGCGTACATCATGGTTGCGAGCCCAATTTGTTTTTGATTCGATAGGGAGTTGGCTTTCTTTGCCGCCGCTTTTGCCTGAGCAAAAACAGGGAAGAGAATAGCGGCCAAAATGGCGATGATGGCGATGACGACAAGCAGTTCGATGAGCGTGAACGCGCGACTCGAACGGGTTGCTGAGGACTGCGTAGGCATAGACCGAAACCTCCAAGATTTCCGCGACATGAATCACGGATATCGTCATTCTTTCGCCCCGTATGTTTTGTGAAAGTTAACTTAACCTTTGCCTAATCGAACCTTAAACGACGAGCGGGATACTCATCTTAGAAAGATGTTGAGCTGGAAAAAGTCTGTCGTCGCGGTTCTCCCCCTCGCGTGTATAGCCTGTGGAGGACCCAACCCTGATTCCACGAAAGAAATGACGTCGATGCCGACCGGCAACTGGGTAGGACAATCCAACCCAGATGTGAGTCTCGATATCCAAAACGGTGGTTACATCAAACTTACTGTGGGCGCTCAGGAGACGGTTGGAAACTGGGAGATGGAGGGAAAGAACTCCATCAAGGTGATACTTCGCGGCCAATCGTATACCATGCCTTTTGAACGGAAGGACCTCTCACTTAAGGTTACGTTGCCGGGTGAGAGTGCTCCCTCCGAGTTTGAGCAGATGTGAATTCCCATGCTTAACCCACTAAAACCTGCTTTGTTTATCGCCATTGGACTTCTCGTCGTCGGCTCTCTCGCCTGGGTGACCAAGACGGCAACTCGGGTTTATTTGCCGACGGGATGGCGCTTGGCCCCCGCCGGAGAAAGCACGCCCGTCGGGGACATGTTAGCGGGTGGAGAAAAGAGTCCGAACGACAAGTGGATTGCCTTTGCCGCGGTGGGCCAGGGAGTGCACAAGGTTTATATCTTCGATGGCAAATCGGGAGACCTAAGGGATACAGCCGATCTGGGCAAAGGATGGATCGGCCTGGCTTGGTCCCCTGATTCCGAGACGCTCTATGTAAGCGGAGGAACCACGGATTCGGTCGTAACCTACGCTGTGGACGAATCGGGCAAATTCGGTCAGAAAGGCGCCATCGCGATTCCCGATCTCCCGAAAAACAAAGGCTGGTTGGCTGGTCTTGCCCTCCGCGGAAACGAGTTGTTTGTCAATGTCTCAGCCAACGATAAGCTTCTCAAACTTGACGTCGCGCAAAAGCAAGTGATCGGGAGTTTGGACTTTGAGGATGGCGATAGCCCTTATCAAGTTCGCCTGGCCGCAAATGGGCACCTTTTCGTCTCTCTCCAGGGTTCGGCTAAGGTGGCTGAAGTCGACCCCTCGACGATGAAGAAAGTTCGCACCCTGGAAACAGGTCGCCACCCCAACGATCTACTTGTTCGGGGTAACCGACTTTTCGTCTCTTGCGGAAACGACGATGTCGTCGACGTTTTTGATCTCGAAACGGGAGCAAGGGAAGAACGTATCGTCACGCGCCCTTGGCCAGACGCGCCCCCGGGGTCCACGCCCAATGCCCTGGCCGTCTCTCCTGATGGCCGCCGAATTTATGTCGCCAATAGCGATAACAACGCCGTAGGCGTGGTGGACATTTCCAATCCCGGCCACAGTCACGTTGAAGGATTCATTCCTAGCGGCGCATATCCCAGTGCGCTCGCCACGCTGGCGGATGGGCGCCTCTTGATTGGATCATCGAAAGGATACGGGACGGGGCCCAACGACAAGGAAGACAAGATAGATCCTGTTGCTCCCAAGGGCTATCCGTATATCGTTGCCTTGCTTTCAGGTTTCGTTTCCAAGGTTGATGTCTCAAATCCCAAAGAACTCAAGGAGATGACGGAGACCGTTTTGGAGGTCTCCAAGTACAAGCCAAAGATGGAGGACAATCCCGATCAGGCCCCCGCCAAAGGATCAAGCGCCATTCCCAGCAAACCCGGCGAGCCGTCTCCTATTAAACATGTCCTCTATATCATCAAAGAAAACCGAACCTACGATCAGGTTCTCGGCGATCTGAAAAAGGACGGAAAACAATACGGAAATGGCGATCCCCGCCTCACCCTCTTCGGGGCCGATACTGCTCCCAATCACCAACAACTGGCGAAGGAGTTTGTACTCTTTGACAACCTCTATGCCAGCGGTGAGGTCTCGGTTGACGGTCACGAATGGTCAAACGGCGCCTACGTGCCGGACTTCATGCAGCGAACTTGGCCACAGCAATACAGCGGCAAGGGCACCCCTCGATTGACCCCCGAGCTCTCCGCACATCCGCGAGGACGCATTTGGGAGCAGATGCGAGACGCGGGACTGAGCTACCGAACCTACTACTATCACACCAAGGACCACATGAACGAAGCTTGGGCGGGAGCGCGCAAAAAGGGCGTTCGCGACTATGAAGCGGTGAACATCTTCATCAATGAATTCAAAGAAATGGAGCAGAAGGGAACCGTGCCCAACTTCATGGTGATGGCCCTGAGCGAGGATCACACGAGAGGAGTTACACCTGGCGCGTTCACGCCGAAAGCATGCGTCGCGTCCAACGATTGGGGGATCGGCAAAATTGTCGAAGCGATATCCCACAGCTCACTGTGGAAAGAATTCGCAATCTTCATTATTGAAGACGACGCGCAAAACGGTCCTGATCACGTAGACGCTCACCGAACGGTGGCCCTTGCCGTTTCTCCCTACACAAGGAACGCGGGGATTGACAGCACCATGTACACCACCACCTCCGTTCTTCGAAGCATCGAACTCATCCTTGGCGCCGCTCCAATGAGCCAGTTCGATGCTGCCGCAACCCCGATGTATAAGGCCTTTGGCAATAAGCCAGACCTGTCTCCCTATTCAGCGCTGAGGCCAGCCATTGATCTAATGGCTAAGAATCCGGCTACCAAACAGTCCGCCCTGTTGTCGTCCATTGATTTCTCCGAGCCAGATCAAATGAACCTCGCTCAAGAGATCGCACTTAATAGAGCGATCTGGCATAGCGTGAAAGGGAACTCACCTTATCCGGGTGCGGTTCGACGGTTCGGATTCGGAGGTCCTGAAATGGAAGAAGATGAAGAGGGCGACGACGACTAGCGATACGTTGCTCCGAAGGCGACTTGAGCGTCTCGATCGGGAATTCTCTCGTTGCCTTCTGCCATCAGGCTCTCATCGGAATAGCCTTTGTCAATCCGATCAACGATCACGCATTCATCCTGAAGATGAAAGAACAGTCGCCACGGGCCGCAGGCCATTCGGAACTCGTTAGGCCCCATTTGGAGAATCCTGCGCGTTCGATGAGGAGTTGGATCGAGCGAGAGGAGTTCAAAAGCGCGCCCTGTGAAGTCGATTCCCCATTGATTTTGGAGCCAGTCCAATTGCCTCCGTGCGAAGGCAGAAACCTCAATCCCAAATCGGCGTGAGTTCAGCAGCGTTTCCTCAACCTCTCCAATCCACCCAAGCTTGCTGTCGGGAAACGCGTCGATCGTGCGGATGTAAGGTTTGATATCCAGGACTGGCGTTCCGTCCACCAGATCCAGTGGACCAACTGTTAGCACCAGCCCATCAACGTCCAAGAGCGGCACGCAAGTCAATCCAATTGGGTTTGGACGATGAGGCGATCGAGTTGCAAAAACGCCTCGCCTTTTAGCTGGACCCCGTGGCGGTAACGGACGTGGTCGCCATGATTGATTGCGGTTGAACCAGGAGAGCACCCATATTCGTTCGAATCCGTTTAAGTCCTGAAGGGCAAGATCGAATTGACGATCAGGCTCAAGAATAATACGATTCGTCTCGTTTGAATCTAATTTGGGTTGGTGAGGCGTTTCGAATTTCAGCTGTTTTCCACACCGCACGTAGCCAATCGGCTCAAATTGCATGATCTAACCTCCAGTCAAAGGGGCGTGAACTAGATAGGTAACCTAATGGATCGACGTGCTTCCATGAAAACGTATCGCGAATGAAATCCGAGAGCAGTTTGGCGTGCCCGGCGCCATAAAGGATAAGCAACCGGTCCTCCGGCAGTGCGATTCTTCTGATCTGGGCGAAGATTCTCAAATTGCGCTCATACCACGCCGCCAAAACTGCTGCACCCGCCTCTTCCACCCGGAGAAACTCCATGTAAAACGAATGACTAAACGCGAGACCCTCTGGCGAGTTCATCGCCACTAATATTTCGTTGACGGCATAGCCTTGGTCTAAGCCTTCCAGAATCTTGGCGATCTTCGGCGGTGTGGTTTGAATCCAGCTTTGAAAGGCCGCGTCCCCCTGGCGAGTGAGCCAATCGAAGTCCATCTTCATCGAATAGTCGACTGGATAGATCGTGGAATGGCCGAGCAACTTCGCGATTCGAAATCCTAACTGTTCGCGCTCATCGGGACCTAGTTCCAAGTCATTGCCTAAATACCATTGGTATCGATCGAGGAGACTTTCCGCCGGAGGAATCGCCTCGACGATCACCTTTGTAGGTCTGAATCTGGCGATGGAGGCAACAACCTCGGCGATTTCTTGCTGTCGAATGTCTCCTAGTGTGTCCCGAAGGTCTGACTTGACCAAGTCCAACTTAGGATTCGCCATGTGATAGACGCCTAGCACCATCGCTTCAATCATTGCCACACCTACATCTTTGCGTCAAAAACGTACTTGCCAGAACCTACTTCGAAGACGGTTACTTCTGCTTCGCTACGAACGAGGATGGCCCCTTCGGCCTTTGCCACTTTTCCTGGAACGGTCACGGTTGCAGAAGTATTCGCAGGAATCTCAATCTCCAAGTGAAAAGCCCCATGGGTCTTCTTCCAAGATGAGGAAATACGACCATAGGGCGAATCGTGATGGGCCTTTGCCCAAGTCAGATCCCCGACTGGCTGAGGTCGAATCAGGATGTGCTTAAAGGCCGGCGAAGAAGGATCGAGCCCGATGCCTGCAATCCACTGCATGAACCAATTGCTCACATCGCCAAACATGATGTGATTTAAGGACGATTCGCCCTTCCAGT
Organism: Armatimonadetes bacterium 55-13; assembly: GCA_001898035.1. GTDB lineage: Bacteria > Armatimonadota > Fimbriimonadia > Fimbriimonadales > Fimbriimonadaceae > 55-13. Next base: position 273,773 of record MKRX01000015.1, on the reverse strand, counting down.
CTTCCCAAAGGGTCGTAGCCCTTTGCTCCATCCACCAGCCCCATCCCGGCTGCTCTGTTCGAGCCACGATCTTGTAGGCCAAATCCGTCCGTCCGGCTTCCGAGAGCACTCGGAGAATGAACTTTGCGCCGATGATTCCTGTGTCGATATGACCCTGTCGTTCAACATTTCGAACTAAAGCGCCAAACGCTGCCTGCCGATGGGCCGGATCGATCAGTTTGAAGTACAGACCCACGGAAAGCGCCGTTTGGCTTAGGGAATCCAATGTTGCGGGCTCGTAGAACTTGCGGTCGATGCCGGTTCGAACGCGTGTCGCCAGGGCCGAATACTTAGCCGCTTCCTCTGCCTTTCCAAGCATCTTCGCGGCTTTGCTTACGATCTCGGCATCGACCACGACCATGGCCGAGGAAGTCAATTGGCTCGGAGTCTGTGTCTCCCAAGGCAGCCAGTCCCCTAAACTATCGAACGGAATCACGTCGTCCTTGAGTTGCCCCTCCAGGTAATCCACATACCGTTTCAGATGATCGTAATGCTTCTCAAGGAGCCTGGCATCGCCCAGGTATTCATGCAGGTCCTCGGCGATGATCGCAAATGCGCTGTCCCAAGATGGGTGACAGGCCCCTGCTCCCCATCCGCCAGAGGGGATAATCAAACTGAACCGTCCATCCGCTTTTTGGTCATCGGCATAGTCGTCTAGCCACTTTGTATAGAACGGCGCCGATCTGAAGTTCATCAATCCGGCTTCACAGGCTAAATGCGCATCCCCGGTCCACCCATTTTTTTCTCTCTGCGGACAATCCGTCGGAATGCTTTGGGCATTGCTTAGATAGGCCCACTTCGTGGCATGTTGAATCTGGTTTAGGAGTGGATGAGAGCACTCGAATTCGCCCGCGCTAGCTAAGTCTGTGTGAGCAAACCGACCTTCGAAGTTTTCCAGAGTCGGTTTGCCTGGAAATCCGGTGACCTCTACATATCGAAATCCCGCGTAAGAGAATCGCTGTTCCCAACTTTCGAGGGCGCCGCCTTTCAGAATGTAAACGTCGGTTTGGAATGGCTGGGGAGGTGTCGCCTTGGTCATGTAGACGTCGATCTCTTTACGCTGGATCATCCCGGTGTCGTCTAGGCGCTCGCTATATCGCATCGTCACCTTGTCGCCCGCTGAGCCCTTTACCTTGAGGCGAACGTGGCCGGAGAAGTTCTGTCCAAAGTCCAAAATATAGACTCCAGGTTTGGGTTCGGAGATCGTCTTGGGCTTGAACGATTGGCCGATAATGATCGGCGGACACTGCATTCCGCTAAGGGCCCCTCGGGGAGCCTCCACAACTTTGGCCGGTGACCAAGAAGAATCGTCATAGCCTGCGCGATCCCATCCAGGTATTTCTTTGCGTGCGTCGTACACTTCGCCTGTATAGATGCCGTCCACCAGAATCGGCCCTGCGGAAGTCTTCCAAGTCCCATCGCTCGTCACTTGCTCGGTTCGACCGTCCTTGTAATCCAGGACCAACACGAGCCGCATCCGAGGTTGGCCCCGCCAAGGAGCTTTGTCAAAGTTCCATGTTGCCTGATCGTGAGTGTCGAACCAACCCGTTCCGAGGATCGCACCAATCGCATTTGTTCCCTGTTTCAGTTGGTGCGTAACGTCATAAGAGCAGCCGTTTATCGAAATTCGTGTATCCGGGATCGCGCTCCCCGTTTCCCACCTTCTTGCCATTAAGGTGGATGTCTGCATATCCCACGCCGCTAGCATAGATGCGGGCTCTCGCCAACGAGCCATGAACCTCGAATTCTCGGCGCAAATGAGGCGCGGGTTCAGGGCTGGTTGCCCCGGGGCCACCGATCCAAACGCTTGGACTCCAATCGCTGTCCGAAAGCAATCCGACTTCCCATTTGCTGGGCTTACTCCAACCAGAGGCTACGCCTCGGCTATCCCAAACGCGTACCTTCCAGAAAGCCGCTTGCCGAGAAGTCAACTTTTTCCCGGTATAAGGAATCTGAATACTCGCATCGGATGTCACGCGCCCTGAGGACCATAGATCTCCCTGATCCTTCGCCAGAACGTCGGGACTTGAAGCGACCAGGATCTCATAGGCGCTCTGACGCCAATTCTTCTCGGTAGCTTTGGCGATCCAACTCAGACGAGGGGCAGATGATTCCACCACCAGAGGCCCTGCCTGATATTCGCATTGAAGATCGACGAGTTCGGCGGAAGAGGCGGATGTGATCATGGTGAGGGCGGCGAGGGCGATCGTCATCGCCCCCAAATTACCCCTGCGTCGATTCTTACTTGTCGGCGGGGACCAACTTTATTGCCCGAAGATTAACAGGTTGCCATCCATTTGCCACAGGACGAACCGAAATCGTCACCTTGCCCGCCGCCGAAATCTCAATAGCGCCCATCTCGACGCGACGATACGTGCTGTAACTGCCGGTGGCTGGCGTTATCACCTCTAGCTTCTGGCTGCCCACGGACACCGTCACCTTGCTATTAGCGTAACCGGCCATTTCCGCCGACAAGGCATACTTGCCAGGGCGAACGGCGCGGAATGTCCACTCAAGCCAATCCTTCGGATTCGTCCAGAACCCAATATTCTCATTCTTGGCATCGCCTTCCACGGAAATTTCGGATCCATGAAGATCGGCCTCGGACGGAGAGAGTGTTAGGTCTCCGCTCGCACTTTGTTGAAGCACCGGCGCGGTGATCTTTAGGTCACCCTTGACTTTGAGCACGATGGTGGAAGAAATCGCATCCGGGGCCGTCGGCGGGATACTGATCGTGACTCCATCGGCACTTCGGGCAGTGGCCAACTTCTTGCCGCCAACCATAAGAGACGCCCCCTCAACCTCATTCAAAAGGCCGGGAACCATCAGTTTGCCATCTCTGGGCCAATCGAAGACATGGAGATAAAGCGTGGAACCGGATTTGCCCGTCACGCGTGTGCACCGACCCCAGGGCAGACGCTTGAACGGACTAGGGGAAGTGGCATAAATGGCCCTTCCGTTCCGCTTCATCCAAGCCCCGATCGCATGGAGACGTTCCACGGATGGAGCGGGAATCTCACCCAGACTGTTTGGGCCTACATTAAGAAGGTAATTGCCGCCCTTGGAAGCAATATCCACCAAATTGCGAATGAGCATTTCGGTGGACTTCCAGTTGTTGTCGAAACTCTTGTATCCCCATGTGTCGTTCATGGTCATACAGGTTTCCCAGTCCCTGCCCGGATAACCGGTGGCAGGAATGAACTGCTCGGGCGTTTCGGTGTCGCCTCGATAGTCGCCACCCAAGCGATTATTGAAGATGATCCCAGGTTGGAGCTTCAACAGAGGCAGCAGCAAGTCGGCGCGCTTTTTGGTCATGTCTACTGGCGTATCCCACCAGAGACAGGCAACGGGGCCGTAGTTGGAAAGGATCTCCTTCACTTGGGGGACTGCGACGTTCTTGATGTACTCCGTCATGTCCCCATCCTGCGCTTTATCCCAGTGTCCACCGGCTGCCGCTCCTCCGGGGTGGTTCCAGTCTTGAGCCTGAGAATAGTAAAAGCCCAGTTTTACGCCGTACTTCTTGCACGCCGCCGCTAACTCCTTGAGAGGATCGCGCTTAAACGGCGTGGCCGAGACGATATTCCAATCCGACGCCTTTGAATTGAACATCGCAAACCCGTCATGATGTTTTGAGGTGATGACGATGTACTTCATCCCCGCCTCTTTTGCTAGCTTTACCCAAGCGTCGGCGTCATATTTGGTCGGGTTGAATTCCTTCGCATATGCCTGATAGGTGGCCATTGGAATCTTTGCTTGGTGCATGATCCATTCACCGATCCACGGAATTCTTTTCCCTTCATACGTTCCCGCCGGCACCGAATAAACGCCCCAATGGATGAACATGCCGAACCGCGCCTCGCGGAACCACTTCATTCGCTTGTCGTGCTGGGCGGGCGTCTCGTTAGCGTAGGGGCTCGCACTGGGACCGACTTGGGTCAGCGACAGCATGGCGAGGGCGATGGTCAGACTCACTTCCCCACGCTACCAGAATGGGTCCTTACTTAGTCTGACAGGCCCGGATGATTTCTTCTGGAATCTTCGGCAGTGGCACGATCTGATCTACACCACCATGCTCGATTGCTTCTCGGGGCATCCCAAACACCACGCAGGTTGCTTCATCCTGAGCGATGGTATGAGCACCGGCATCGTGCATTTCCCTCATGCCGTGAGCCCCATCGGACCCCATGCCCGTCATGATGACGCCAATGGCATTCTTGCCCAGATTTTTCGCACAGGAGCGAAACAACACATCGACGGAGGGCCGGTGCATGCTCACACGCTCGCCTTGATACACGCGAACCTGAGCATTTGCCCCGGAGATTTGAACCTCGGTGTGAAAGTCTCCCGGCGCAATAAGGGCGTGTCCCGGCAAAATACGATCGCCGTCTCGCGCTTCGCTCACTTGAATGACGCATTGACTATTCAAGCGAGCTGCAAAGGATGCGGTGAAGCCTGGCGGCATGTGCTGAACCACCACAATTCCTGGCGAGTCTGCAGGCATCTGAGAGAGTACTTCCCGAATCGCCTCGGTGCCTCCTGTGGATGCGCCAATCGCAATGATCTGATTCGTGAGCCGAATCTTGCCGACCGCGGGTGGGGCAGCAACGGGACGGGCCGCGCTTAGGGCCCGAACATTGGCACGGGCAGCATTGCGGACTTTACTGCGAATCTCATCCGCCGCGTCGGCAACTCCCGTCAACGTATCCACGCAGGGCTTGGGGAAGTAATCTACCGCTCCCAACTCTAGGGCCTGCATCGTGGTATCGCAGCCCTTCTGAGTGAGCGAAGACACCATCACGACAGGAGTGGGCCGCCCACGCATCAGCTTTTCCAAGAACGTGAGGCCGTCCATTCGCGGCATCTCTACGTCCAAGGTAATGACGTCTGGATTCAGACTCTTGATCTTCTCCCGAGCGATGAAGGGATCGGGCGCAGTGCCGATGACTTCCAGCGCAGGGTCTGCGCTGAGTATCGCCGTGAGGAGTTGTCGCATGGCTGCGCTATCGTCGACGATGAGAACTCGAGTCTTGGTACCTGGCATGTCTTTCCTATAAATAACGGAGCGTCCCGTCTTCGGGCAATTTCTTGTTCGTGGGCAAATCCTTTTGGACAACTACGCGGCGCAAGAGTACGCGCCCAGAATCGGTAAATAAGAAGATCTCGCGAGCGTCCACTCCGCCCACGTCATAGGTGGCAACGCGTATACCTGCGGATTCCAAGAAGTCGAAAGCAAATTTGATGTTGGCGTTCGGAACGCTCTTCTCTGATTCGGGAAACTGAAGGACCCGACCACCGCCAAAAACCTTGGCGAGAATATTGCCTCTCTGGGCGCCCAAATCGATACATCTATGAACTAACTCTTCCATCGCAAATACACCGTAGCTGGTTGGAAGCGTATTCCTGCATTCCCCCATGGGAAGCAAGAAGTGGTTCATGCCTCCAATTCTCTTTTCCAAATCGTAAAGGCATACGGCGACGCAAGATCCCAAGACCGTTCGCACGATGGTGGGCTCGTCGCTGGTAAAGACGCCGCCAATGTGGATCGACACGAGCGGTAAATCGTCTTGGTTGGAACGGCCAGGTACTTTCATCGCACCATCTAGGCCGCCAAGCGATAGGTCGCGCCTGCGTTCGCTTTGTAAATGGTCTTCCCAACACTACGGAAAACATCCTGTTTGCCCTGAACGGATTCCGAATGGCCGAGCATGAGATATCCCCCAGGAACGAGGCGATCATAGAATCCCTGAATCACCTGTTTCTGCGTTTCTCGATCAAAGTAGATGAGAACGTTACGGCAAAGAATCACATCGAACTGAGTCTCAGCACGCAGGGGCCATGGGCGTTTCGTAAGATTGATCCGACGGAACCGCATGTTTTCTTGGAGCTCAGGTCGGATTCGGTATTTACCCTCCGAATTTCCCTTACCGCGCAAAAACCATCGCTGAAGCATCTCCTTGGACATCCCTTCAACTCGCTCGGCGTCGTAAACGCCTCGTTCCGCATGCGCCAAAACTTCGGTATCGATGTCGCTGGCCAGTTGCATAAAGCACAATTCGCTCGTCGAGAAGTGCTCTCTCAAAGCGATCGCCATGGTGTAGGGCTCCTCGCCTGTCGAACATCCCGCGTGCCAGATTTTGAGGTCATGTTGGCTCTTCGCCATGAACTCCGGCACGATCTGTTTGACCATAAAATCAAAGTGGTGACTTTCCCGAAAGAAGTCCGTTTTGTTGGTCGTAACCGCGTTGATCAGGGAGATGATCTCTTCATGATCAGGGGGGAGTTGGACGACATAACCGTAATAGTCGTTATAACTACTGATGTCAAGGGCCCGGAGACGACGTCGCAATCGGGACTTGACAAGCTGATGCTTACTGTCCGAAAGCGAAATTCCGGTAAGTCGATAAATGAGTTTACGGATGTTTCCGAAGTCGGTGGAAGAAAGTTCAATAGAATCCATTACAAATCAACCTCGGTCGGGAAGGGGGCGGTTGCAGCCCCCTTGAAAGTTAGACCTAGAACTCCTCGAAGTCGTCCATCGCGTCCGCTTTGGCGAACCGCGAAGTTCGGCGGGGAGCGGGCTCAGTCGATGGCTTTCGGACCCGCGAAGCAGCCGGAGCGGCACGCTCCTCAGCCTTCGCTGCTGCCTGGGCCGCCGCCATGAGTTCGCTCATCTTTGCCGCGTCTAGGGTGAACTGATTAACGAGATTCTGCAGACCGATTGCTTGATTGTTCATCGACTCGCTAGTGGCAGACGCTTCTTCCACGAGCGCGGCATTTTGCTGAGTGATCTGGTCCATCTGAATGATCGCCTTGTTCACCTGCTCGATGCCTTCGGACTGCTCTTGAGCTGCCGCGGCAATCTCCGAGATGATGTCGGCGACCTTTTTCACCGAGTTCACAATCTCGTCAAGTTGCTGACCACTCTGATTGACCAAGCTGCTGCCCTGCTCGACCTTGTGAACGCTATCTTGAACGAGCGCCTTGATCTCCTTTGCCGCGGAAGCGCTACGTCCCGCAAGATTTCGCACCTCACCTGCGACAACCGCGAATCCTCGACCTTGTTCGCCAACGCGTGCTGCCTCAACCGCTGCGTTCAACGCGAGGAGGTTTGTTTGGAAGGCAATCTCGTCGATGACCGAGATGATGTCTGCAATGCGCTTGCTGGCCGTATTAATTTCCGCCATGGTAGTGACGGCGTCATTGACAACGACCCCACCCTTTTCAGCTGACTCCTTGGCCTGCATTGCCAACTGGTTCGCTTGTCGAGCGTTGTCGGCGTTCTGCTTGACCGTAGAGGTCATCTCTTCCATGCTGGAGGCAGTCTCCTCCAAGCTCGATGCCTGCTCTTCGGTTCGTTGCGCGAGATCGTCATTGCCAATCGAAACTTCGCTGGATGAACGAGCGATGCTATCCGCGGCAAGGCGCGTCTCCGCGACCAGAGAAGAGAGCGACTCGCGGGCCGTGTTGTATGCTTCAACAGCCTTGACGGTCTGATTGCGCAGATCGTTAAACGTTTGAGCCATGAGCGCCAGATCTACCTCCTCAGGAATCTCCAGAAGTGGGGTTCGAGGGGTAATCGTTACCGTCAAATCGCCGTTTGCTAAGGATTCCATAGCGTTCGCCAGATCAGTAGAACAGGCGCCGCGCAAGAATTCCATCCGTTCGGCGATCTCTCGCACCTTGGCTTTGTACTGCTCTTCGGAAGCGAGGCGTTCGGTAACGTCAAGCCATTCGGTGGTGTAGCCAATCGTCTTGCCATTGTGATCCTTGATGGAATTCACGGCCAGATCAATTCGAACGGGACCAACGGTGATGTGAGTCTTGAATGGGAAGATCGATTCGTTCGCCAAGACTCGTCGCTGATGCGAGGGATCCTTGTGAAAATCGTCAATGCACCGCCCGAGGACTTGCTCGGCGTTGAAGCTCGCACCAAAGACCTTTTGGAATTCGGGTTCCCACTTCTTGAGGTTTTGCTTCAGCGCAGTGTTTCGATAGACGACGTTGAGATTCGCGTCGGCGATCATCACATTTGTGCTGCAACCCTCCAGGGCCTGCACGATCTGCCAGGTCTTTTCGTCGGCGGACAGCTTAGCTGTGATGTCGTTCCAATCGATGGCGTAACCCACCGTCTCGCCATTGGCGTTCAAGAGGCTGGAGACCTGGATATCCCAGTTGCGCGTGCCTAAGGAGACTTGGCTCTCATGCGGGTGATTGCGCTCGTTGCTCAGCGCTCGAAACTCTTGCGGCTGGTCGGCAAAGAACGCTTCAAAGCTAAATCCTTCGATCTCGTCGGCGAGGAAAGATTTTACGACGGATTGAAGGTCACTCTCTGCCTCGACTAGAAGTTGTCGGCTGCGCTGATTGGCGTAAACGATATTCCAATCCAAGTCGCAAATGAGGGTCGCTGCCCGGGAATGCTCCAGAGCTTGCCCCGTCATAAACAGGTTGTTGGCGGCCACTTTCTCTTTGTTGGTGACAACCTTCAGTTGTGGGGAAGCTTTCGTCGCCGTTTTCTTCGGCGCCGGCTTCGACGTTGTGATTTTGGCCGGAGCGACCGGACCGGTTGCTTTTGCTGCTGATGCCATGTTCGTGTGTCCTTTAAAGAAACGGCTCGCTACGCGGCCATTGCGCTGCTCTCTCCCAAGAGGAGCGCGTCGATATCGAGGAGAATGACGAGTTTTTCGCCGACCTTGCCCATGCCTTTGAGGCTTTGAGCAACGCCGCGATATCCAAAATCGGGGGCGGGTTCAATGTCCTTCGCTGGAATGTTGATTACATCCGAAACCGCGTCGACGATGATCCCCATCACACGGCCCTGGACAACCAGAACCACAATCACCGTAAACGGCGTGTAATCTGCCGCGTCAAGATCGAATTTCGATCGCATGTCCACGATTGGAACGATCGTGCCGCGCAGGTTCAAAACCCCAACCACTTCCGGGGGAGCGTTGGGAATACGAGTCGTTGGTACGTAGCCTTTAATCTCTTGAACTTTCAAGATATCGACCCCGTACTCTTCGTCAGCAACGGTAAAGGTTAGGTATTGATCCGCATTCGGATCCAGCCCATTCCGTTCTTCCTGAATGTCCGATGAGTTAACTGCCATTTGCCTTTGTCAGGAAGCTAACAAGCGACCTGCCTCCATGCGGGTGCCTCGGAACAAGCCCGGGACGTCCATGATCAAAGCGACTTTTCCGTCGCCGAGTATCGTCGCTCCTGTGATGCCTTCGACCTTGCGGTAATTGGCCTCGAGACTCTTAATCACCGCTTGGTTTTGGGTGATAAGCTCGTCTACCAGGAGCGCTAGTTTGTTGCCCTCGTTTTCGACGATAACGAGAAGGCCTTCGCAGGGGTCGGTAACCGCTCCCTGAATATCGAATGCCTCGTGAACTCTGAGAATGCGCAGGACTTCGCCCCGCACGCGAATAATCTCGTGCCGACCCGCGACCAGCGAGAGGTCTTCACGTAGGGGTCGCAAGCTCTCCACGATGCTTGTAAGCGGAAGGATATAGATCTCCTCCCCGATCCGAAGAGAAAGCCCCTCCAGGATCGCCATCGTCAGAGGGAGACGTATCCGGAAGGTCGTGCCTTTTCCAAACTCGGTTGAGAGCCCGATAGAGCCGTTCATTCCTTGGATCGTTTGACGGACGATGTCCATGCCGACTCCTCGGCCGGATAGATCCGTGACCTGACTGGCCGTTGAGAAGCCCGGATGAAAGATAAATCCATAGATGGCGTCATCCGAAAGAACTTCCCCTTCTGACACCAGACCCTTTGCTTTTGCCTTCTCCAGAATCTTGTCGCGGTCGAGTCCTCTACCATCGTCTGTGATCTCGATGATCACATTGCCGCCTTCGTAACGAGCGTGGATCTTGACCATGCCCATCTCGGGCTTTCCTGCCGCCTTTCGCTCCGATGGCGTCTCCAATCCGTGGTCGATCGCGTTACGAACGAGGTGGGTGAGCGGATCGCCGATCGCCTCGATTAGCGCCTTATCCAACTCAGTCTCTTCTCCAATCGTAACAAGTTCGATCTTTTTGCCAACGGCGCCGCTGATATCTCGAACAAGTCGAGGGAACCGGGCCAAGGCATGTTTAAGCTGAACGAGCCGGATGCCCATCACCCGCTCTTGCAACTCGCGAGAAGCTCTCTCCATAGAAGACACCGCTTCAAAGAGGCGAGGGTGTCGCTCAAAATCGATCTCCGCCACGGCTTCATTAAGCATCGATTGCGAGATGACCAACTCCCCCACGAGATTGACTAGTCGATCAACTTTATCGGCGCTGACCTTAAGCATGGCGGTGTCGGCTTTCAGGCTCTTATCGACGCTTATTTGAGCCATTTCCGGAGTCTCCACAACCGCTTCTTGCTGGGTTTCCGCGATCACGGAGAGACGAATGTCGCTCTCATCTTCAATGAATTCGAATACTTCTAAGATTTCCGCCTCCCCCACCGTTGACTGAAGCTTGATATCCCAGGAGACATAGCAGGCTTCAGGATCCATCTCGGCAAGTGGAGGGATGCCTTCGTCGTGCCGTTCGACATCCACAACCTCGGCGAGCTCGAGGAGCTGAGCCAACAGCCGACAAGGGTCGGCTCCCGTTCGCATCACGTCAACCCCGGGGGCGATGTGAAGAGAATAGGTCCGTTCTCCCAGAGAGGCTTCAGACTCAGCTTGGGAGCATGCATCGGAGCGACTCTCGCATTCCGATAGCCTATCAATCTTCCGTGCGAGTTCCGTAGAGTCGGGAGCTGGCCCGCCCTTGCCCATTGCCTCGTTGAGGAGTGCGCGCATCTGATCGAGCGATTCGAAGAGAGTTGAGCAGATTTCGGAAGTTACCGGAATCGATCCCGCGCGGACCTTGTCCAGTAAAGTCTCCAAACCATGCGTGAAGTTCGCGATGGCTGGAAATCCGAAGGTCGCGCTCCCGCCCTTGATGGAATGAGCGCATCGGAAAATCGTATTTAGAAGTTCCTTGTCGGCCTTACGCTCTTCCAGGTCCAGTAATTGAGTTTCCAGGTCATTCAAAAGCTCCGTGGCTTCGTCGAAAAACGCTTGCTGAAACATGGATACGTCGATACTCATTAGGCCACGACCTTCTGAACGACCTTCAAGAGTTGCTCGGGTTGAAACGGTTTGACGATCCATCCCGTTGCCCCTGCCGCCTTTCCTTCTGCCTTTCGATTCTCGCCGCTTTCCGTCGTGAGCATCAAAATGGGAGTGAACTTGAGGGCGGGGCGGGTCCGAGCGTTCCTAATGAAAGTGATCCCGTCCATAACCGGCATGTTGAGGTCTGTGATGATGAGGTCGACCTTTCCTCCAGGCGCTTGGGCTAACTTGTCCAAGGCCTCCTGGCCGTTACCCCCCTCGATGACCTGAAAACCTGCCCCTTTGAGGGTGAAACTCACCATCTGCCTCATCGAGGCTGAATCGTCCACCACTAACGCAAATTTGCTCATTGCTCTTAATCCATCAAATTCCGTCTAGCCAAATAGCTCGACATTGTCGAAGTCGTCCGCATAGCTGACGACCTGTAAGTCGGGAGTCGCTCCCGGCGCGCAAGGAAGGTCGAGATCGTCCTCGACTGGCAGATCTGCCAGCGTAAGGAGGTCTCGCCGCAACTGGGCCAGGGGCACGGCGATATGCTCCAACCTCTGGCGAAGCATGTCTTGAAATTGAAAGGCGGTCACCACGCGGTTAAGGCTTTGACTGATCGCCAAGCTGCGCTCTGAGATATCGGAAATCGTTTGCTGATTCCGATCTTTCTCTGCTCGTAGCGTGACCAAAAGCTCATTGAATTCGGATTGGGCCCCCGTCGCTTCGTTTCGACTTCTGGAGGCAGCATCGCCGAGTCGCGCAAAGATCGTCTTGCTTCCCTTCATGATCTCGCCGGTGACTTCTCGCGTCTCCTCGGCCGCTTGTCGAGATCGTTCCGAGAGTTTCCTAACCTCTTCGGCGACCACAGAAAAACTCCGTCCCGCTGCTCCTGCTCTTGCCGCCTCGATAGAGGCATTCAGCGCCAAGAGATTGGTCTGTTCGGCAACGTCTTCAATCTGGGCAAGGAGACTGGGAAGCCTTCCGGCGGTGGCGGCGAGACTCTGCATATCCGTGGCCGATTCGCCTACCTCTTGAGCCATTCCCAACATGTAGGACACAAAGTCATTCATGGTGGAGGTAGCGACGGAAGTCGTTTCAGATCGCCCTTCTTCCCCCTGAGATCCGCCAATTCTTGAAAAGGCGAGATCGGCGAGGGCTTGGGCGTCTGTCGAAGCTTCCATAAAGGCGCCAATCGCCGCGCTAATCGCTTTCTCAGCTTCGTCGAGAGCGATCATGATGTGCTCGTAGTAAGACTTGATCTGCTCGCTTTGAGTGGAGGCAAACGCCACCACTTCACTGTTCGCGCTCGGCTCAGAGGTCGCCAAGTTCAGCTGTACCTCTAAATCGCCAATTCTCTCTTCCGCCACACGAAGGTGATTTCTCGTTTGGTCGTGTTCCTTTTCTGCGAGGGTCAAGTTCGTGCGCATCGCTTCAAGGTCATGGTGGAGATTTTCGCACTCGAAACGGGCCCGATCACGCTCTTCCCGTAAGGCCCGCTCGCCCGTTGGCAGGAACGCGGCTAAAGCCGAGATAGCCCCGCAAGGCAGTGCCAGGAGCCAGTTACCGCCGAAGGCAAACAGGACGAATCCAATCCCAAAACAAAAAGCGGCGCTCGCGCGAGCTACCATGCTCTTCCTCCCAGGGGGGCGAGGACGCCGTCGAATTCGATCGACTTATCCTGCGACTCAAGCTCCGTTTGGAGCGATCTCAAAATCTGATAGGTCGCCAAGCTCACGCCCTCTTTGCTGGGGAGCTGAACTCGTACTCGCATAATCCGAACATCCTGAGCAAGCTTTTTCGCCTGCCCATGCACGTCTTCCGCGGAACTGACTCCCAGATCAGACTTTAGAGACCAGGTGGCTACCCCATCCTTTACCCGGCAGTTGCCGGCATTCTTGTTATTTCTTTGCATTGCCATATCTCCACCCTGGTGAATCTATTGGCATGTGAAGTATTTAAGTTAAGGGCTATTTCGAAATTGTTCTTAAAAACGCAACTCTTGTCGTAACCCTAAAGAATTTCATTCCGATCGCGTTGATCGTAACGAGACTGATCTATTTTGAACTTGATTGCAATAGTGCATCATGTTGGTGATGACTGTCTGTACACCAAATTCGAATGGTCGTGAAGGATCGCAACTCTCAAAAGAAAGTATTAAGGTCAATTAAGAAAATAACATCGATCAAGATACGGGTGGGTTGAAATGCACATTCCTGTAGCTCTGCTTGCCGTCCTGGAAGGAGGGGCTCTCCGGTGGCCATTTAACATTCTCTTTACCCGCGCCAGGGGTAACCTCGCCCTCCATGAATCGGCGTGAATTCTTGCGTACCTCTGGCGCCTTGCTGGCTGGATTAGCCCTCACCCCTCTATCACGTGCGAACTCTTTTTCGCTGAACGACCTTCCTAAGGATGAGCAGGGAAATCGTTATGCCGAAGGCTATGTTTTCCATGATCGGGATAAGAGCGGACGGAAGAAGGATGGAAATCCTGGGCTCGCCGGAATTTGCGTATCGAACGGCCGAGAGGTGGTCAAGACAGACAGTAACGGTTACTGGAAGCTTCCGGTTGAGGAAGACGCCATTCTCTTCGTGGTGAAGCCAACCGGCTGGAGAGTTCCTCTTGGTCCGAACAATTTGCCCCAGTTCTATTACATCCACAAACCCAACGGATCGCCGAATTACAAGTATCCGGGCGTTTCCCCCACCGGGCCGCTACCGAAGTCGATTGATTTTCCATTGGAGCAGCAAAAGGAATCGAACAAGTTTTCGATGATCCTTTTTGGCGACCCCCAACCTCGAAACCAAACGGAAATTGACTACATCGCTCACGACGTCGTTGAGCAGGTGGCAAGGGAAGCAAAGGAAATTGACGCCAAGTTTGGACTTAGCTTGGGAGATGAGATGTTCGATGTACTCTCACTCTACGAGAGCCTCAATCGGACCGTGGGAACGATCGGCTTGCCTTGGTACAACACCGTCGGCAATCACGACATGAATTACGACGCCCCGGACGACTCGCTCTCCACCGAGACCTTCCAGCGTATCTATGGCCCCACCTATTACTCTTTCAACTATGGAAAGGTCCACTTCATTGTCCTAGACGACGTTGTTTGGCACGGAGCGGAGAAACGTGGCTATCACGGCGAAATTACAAAGAAGCAACTGGAATTTGTCAAGAACGATCTCGCCCTGGTTCCCAAGGATCATCTGATTTTCGTGGCAATGCACATACCGCTGGTTGACGTGAATAATCGGGAAGAGCTCTATCGTCTCATTGAAGACCGTCCGTTTACCGTCTCGGTGTCAGCGCATACGCACGTACAGGCTCACTATTTTATTGGCGATGCCGAGGGCTGGAAAGGTAAGACGCCGCACCATCACCTTAACCATGTCACCGTCTGTGGCTCTTGGTGGGAAGGGGCTCCCGACGAGCGGGGAATTCCGCACGCCACAATGAGCGACGGTGCGCCCAATGGCTACTCGGTTTTTGAATTCGATGGCAACCGATATAAGGTGAAGTTCCGAGCTGCCAGCCGCCCGGAGAGCGAACAGATGAGTATCTGGCTCCCACAGGAAATCTCGCTTGCAGATGTGCCCCAAACCGAAGTGATCGTCAACGTGTTTGCGGGTTCAGAGCGATCGGTGGTCGAAATGAAGGTGGAGAGTGGCGCTTGGACACCCATGACCAACTTTGAGGGCAAAGATCCCTACTTCATGAAGCTCAAAGAGCTGGAAGCCAGCCCGAAGCCGCCGCTGGGCCTCAAGTTGCCCAACCCATCTAACACAAAGCATCTCTGGAAGGCGCCCTTACCCGCCAACCTCCGCCGAGGGACGTATGCGGTTGAGATTCGGGCGAAGGACATGTTCGGCCAGGCGTTTGTCGATAGAAGAATCGTTCGAATCGCCTAACCGCACCCAAAGCTCTTCCGTTGTTAATCCCCATGGGAGAGCTTTCATGTTTTGATGAGCTCGTTTGCCGGGAAAACCCAAGTATTATTGCCTGTTTATTCAATTACTCCAAAATTGAGTTAGGGCGTAATCTTGAAGGGGCTGCGCGAGTTCAATACGCGGACTAAACTAGTAGACGATTGTAGCGTGATAGGAGATCATGCCTGAAGTTACGTGTTGATATGAACCTAGAGGGTCAGTCATTAAAGAAATGACTTGGTTTAGTAATCGTTTGCAAAGCAGATAAGTAACTAGGATTATTTCTAGGGGATGACGCACAGACGTCCCGTTTGTCGGCCATTTCCATACGGGTAACGTAGCTTCACCGAGGAATGTGCTAGGTTTTGCATCCGAATACCAGTTCCTGGTGGTAATGCACTCGATTACCGACAGGGGCTTAGTATAATTGCACCATTCCGACTTTAGGGTGTGTCCCCTATGATTACTTTGAATAAACTGAACCGTCAGGTAATGCTTCTTACCTGTTTAATCCTGGGAGCAATTCTATCAACGAGCGCGAAGGCCGCGGACTTCTCCACTGCCATCGCCGGACGAGTGTTCTGTGACGCCAACTGCAACAACCAGATTGACGTCGATACCGATGAGATTCTCACAAAGGTCACCGTCGAGCTGTACAACAAAAATGGCCAGCTCATCGCAACGACCACGCCTGAGGTCTACGGCGGCACTTACATTTTTCCAGACCTAGTCGTAGGCGAAAAGTATTACGTTAAGGTTGTGCCTGCTTATGGCCAGAACGTGATCAACGCTTTTCCGTCTCAGAACGCCTATAAGATCAATACGAAGACCATCGGAGTGACGGTGGTTCAGGCTGGCGAGACCTACTATCCGAATGACTTCTTGCTTTCCTGCTGCACGGTTGGCTTCAATCAGTGCGAGTGGGGCTATAACAGCTGCTGGGGTTTTTCGCCGATCGATCTTATCAAGAATCGATTCAACCAGCTCTTCCCGAACGGCCTCGTTATTGGAGGAAATAAGACCCTCAAGTTCACGAGTGCAAGTGCGATTCTTCGCTTCCTCCCCACCAGCAACGGCTACTATCCCAAGTCCTTGACTTGGAACCGAGTTGACCCGTCGTCCGGTTGCGAGAGCGAGTTCGCAGGCAACGTCTTGGCGCTGGCTTTGAACGTCGCGGTTTCGGACGCGGGCCTGACCACTCAGGGCTATGGCGATCGAGTTCTTCCCAGCGGCAAGTTCGCTGGACTGACCGTTCGAGAGCTTCTGATTCTTGCGAATCAGGTTTTGGGCGGCGACTACAGCAACCTTCCTTCCAACCTCTCCATTCGAGATCTCAACAACACGATCGAGAGCGTTAACGACTTCTCTTCGAGCAGTTGTGGATGCGGTGGTTGCGGAACTTGGAACGGCTGCGGCGGCAATAACGGCTGTGGCGGTAACAACGGCTGCGGCGGCAACGGCGGAAGTGGTTGCGGTGGATACCGCGGCGGCAGCAATGGTTGCGGCGGCGGAAATAAGGGCTGGAAAGGCTGCGGCGGCAACTACGGCGGCTGGGGCTGGGGCCACGGCGGCGGTAACGGCTGTGGCGGTGGCTACGGCGGCGGTTGCTGGTAAGGCAAATACGACTTGGGCCCTCCGGGGCCCAACTACTTGAGGGAATGAAATGAGAAATCTAATTGTGTCTGCGCTAACCCTCGCCGGAGCGGCTGTGGCCGCCACTGCGAACAGCGTGACCGTCGATATGGGCGATCACGTGGGCAACAACTCGAACAGCACGTTCTTGATCAACTACGGTGGAACCAAGACGGTGAAGGGTGCTCCGATCAATGCCGCTATCGATGGCAATCCCATTGTTGGCTACTGCGTTGACTTGGATCACGCCGCCGCACTGAACACCACTTACGAAGCGGATACCTACTCGGCCATTTGGCTTTGGAATCTGCAGGGCGCTCGCGTGGGTTATATCTACAACAAGTACGCCCCCCTGGCTGGCGATTTGGATCATCAAATCGCGCTTCAGGTCGCCATTTGGGAGTCTCGATACGATTCGACGTTGAATCTCAATAGCGGAACTTTCTCGACGATCAGCTTGAACACCACCGTGAAGGGATACGCGCAAGCGATCCTCGATGACGTGGCCGCAGCTTCCACCTTCAGCGACGTCTGCGTCTACAAGGGCGTCAACGGAGATGTTCAGGACATCATCGGTCCGGCGCCCGTTCCGGAGCCTGCCAGCATGGCTGCCCTCGGTATCGGCGCAATGGCGCTCATCCGACGCCGAAAGAACCGAAAGTAAGTCTAAGACCCTTTCGCGAAGCGGGCTAAGCGTAAATGTCGCTTGGCCCGCCTTTCTTTGTTCGCTTTAAGGGAATCTAAGGCGTCCCAAATCGACGCCGCGCCTGCCAGAGGAGATCGTTATAGGGGTCGTGAGCGACCAGTTCGCTGCCGCGCATTAGTCTCAACGTCGAAACGCCCTGTTTGACCAGTTCGTGGAAGTTCTCAAACATATCGGACGGCATCGAAATAGTGAGCCATCCAACCCGAACGTCAAAATCAAGGGCCAAACGGTTCCTTAGGAACTCCGCGGCGATGAAGTCCGCGAATCCTTCAAACTCCGATTCCGAAAGAAATCCGATCGAGGCATTGCCAAAGGTCAACTGAACATTTCCAGTCATGTTCCACTGAATCATGCCGAGCATCGAGCTCGAGAGAACCTCGCTACGCATAGCCCATCGTACAAGCGAACCAGAAATCGAACCTTGTCCTAAAAAACGACTCGTTGCGATATCTGATGAATTGGCTCTGCCGTCACCTCACGCAAGTAGTCGCCAAATTTGTCAAAGCGCCAATGATGGGATGACAGTCAATTAGTCTTATCGGCGTTTGCCGAGTCGGTAAGGGGTGTCCCTCTACGCATTTGGCGCCCCTGCCGGTAAAGAATTGCCTGGTGACTCGCAACCAGGTTGGATCTTCGGCGTAGACTGTTTGGAAGCAGACCATAAGTTTGCATTCCATTGGAGGACGATTCGATGCCAAAGAATAGATGGCTTTATATGGGCCTGCTCATTATTGCCGCCGCCGCTTGTATCTGGGTTGGAGCCTGGCTCACTAAGAGGATTGAGTTCGCCGTGCCATACGCAGTGGGAGTTGGCGCCATCCTCATCATCGTTGGCCTTGTCGTCGAGTCTAAAAAGAAAAAGGAGGGCGTTTCCGATCCCAACGCGCCCAATCCTCCAAAGCCGTAACGAAGGGGCATGATTGTCTCGACCTTCCTTGCGCTGCTAACGCTGGCGGATTATCGTCATCGGTTCCCATTGCCAGGACCGACGATGGGCGAAGGATGGGGCGTGAATATCCACTTTACTCATGCCCAACCGGGCGAAGTTGAGAAAATTCGGGCCGCCGGCTTCAGATGGGTTCGGATGGACTTCTTTTGGCATGTCGTAGAGCGAGAAAAGGGCAAATTCGACTTCTCCGGCTACGAGGAACTGATGAAGAGCCTCGAAGCTAATCGATTGCGCCCTATCTTCATTCTTGACTATGGGAATGATTTGTATCAAAAGGGTTCTCCCAGAACCGCCGAATCCCGCGCCGCCTTCTGTCGATTCGTCTCGGCGGCTCTCAAACGATTTAAGGGGCGAGGTGTCCTCTGGGAGATGTGGAACGAGCCCAATATCGGCTTTTGGCAACCGTCTCCCAACGTCCAAGACTACATTGCATTAGCAAAGGAAGTCGGGCGAGCCATCCGCCGAGAAGCTCCCGACGAATGGTACGTCGGCCCTGCGACCTCGGGATTCGATTGGTCTTTTCTGGAAAGTTGCTTTCGCGCGGGCTTATTGATGGATTGGGACGCGGTCACCGTCCACCCTTATCGATCAAGTCCACCGGAAACCGTCCGTCCGGACTGGGCCCGTCTAGCCGCTTTGGTCAAGCGCTACTGCCCTCCCAAAAAGGTAGTTCCCATGATTTCCGGCGAATGGGGATATTCCGACATTAATCTCAAGAACGGCCCTGATCAGCAGGCGCAATTCGCGGTTCGTCAATATCTGAATAATCTCGCCAGCGGCGTTAATCTTTCCATTTGGTACGACTGGAAAAACGATGGGCAAGACCCCAAGGATAGTGAGCATCACTTTGGACTGAGCCATTCTAATCTTCAACCAAAGCCAGGCTATCAGTCCGTCAGCTTGTTGTCTTCTCAACTATCCGGCTATAGGTATGTCGGCAATTTCAACTCAAAACGGATGGCCTTTGCCAAGGCGAAGGCGGTCAGAATCGCCCAGTGGGACTCCGATGATGTCAGCGTCTCAGCGAGCGAAACGCCTCTTGTCTCCCCGCTGCCTCCAATCCTGACCTTCTCGACGAGCGCTGATCTCAAAAGCATGATCGAATCTGCTGCCCAGGCCGCAGTTCAAAGGGTCGAAATCTTTTCGATGAACTCTCAAGTTCCTGCTTACACTTCTCCGCTAAGGAATGGAAAGATCAATGGATTTACCGGATTTTCTCCACGATTAGAGCATCCTATCCGGGTCCGTCTTACCTTTCCAAACGCCCAGGTCGAGACGCTCGCCATCTGCACGGCGCCCATCCGATTCAATCTTCTGCCGGCTCCGGGCGGAGTCGTGGCATATGTTCAGAACCAGGGAAAGGTCGCCTTTGACGGCATTCTTGAATCAGATTCCTCGCGGACTCTGCTTCACCTGGATCCTGGGGCCGAAATCAAAGAGAACATTCGTGCGAATGCGAATGAGGTGACGCTGAAGGAAGAGGGAGCGATCATTGGTCGCCTGGTTCCTGCTTCCATGATCATGCTTGGGCTTGCCCCTTTTAGTTGGGAAGCAGAAGGCGATGATCAGGTTGTCGCTCACCTATCCCACCACAGTGTCGAGCTTCCCGACGGCTCAGGATTCAAAGATGGAACCCAGTTGGACTATGAGTTCGAATCCGGTTGGAAATATGCTTGCCTAAAGCCAAGTAAAACTCGACTGATTGCTGGCGTCGTTAGGCTTGGTTATTGGCTTTACGGGGATGGCAGTGGAAACATCCTAAGGATGCGATTTCAAGACTCTACCGGTCAAACCTTTCAGCCCGATTTTGGGGCAATCGATTGGAAGGGATGGAGGTACGTGTCCTTCCTCTTAGACGGCTCCGCCGCCGGGCATTGGGGAGGCGCAAATGATGGCGTCGTCCACGGGCCGATCCATATTGAAACCCTTGTGCTTGTGGATAGCAAAGCCCGTCAAACGACCCGCGGTCGCCTCTTTGCCGTTGGGTTTAACCTAACGAACAGGGACTAAAATCGATTGCCTAGCGTCATAAGCCCGACGGCGCCGATGAGCGAGAGGATTTGAAGAACTAATCCGACGATGCAAAGAATGCGAGCTCCCTGGGTATTAGGATGTCCTTTCTGTTGGGCTTTGTTCGCAAACACCAAACCCAGAATGGGAAACACCAGGCCAATCAGACCACATCCGGGAAAGCAGCCACCGCCGAAGCAGACGAGTAAGGAAAGAGCACCGAAGATCCAAGCGAGATTGAGATCGCTCTCGCCAAATCCAACACCCGGACCCGGGCCACGATAGTAACCCTGGTATCCCTGCGCATCGGGTTGCCCCGGATAGAGAGGTGCTTGACCCGTCGGCGGAAAGGGGTTGGAATTCGTCATCGGTGACGTTGGTTGAGCCATCGTACCCGCTAGGTTCAGGCCGGGCAGGGCGGAGGCCGAGAGGCGTCGCAAGGTACCCTCCTCTTCAAGAAGCGTGTCGGGCAAAATCCTGCCTTCGCTGGCCCACTGATTCAGCAAAGGCAAATCCGCCGGACCAAATCTTTGCCCGTCTGGAAGAACGACGAAATACTTCACGACCCTTGGCCTCATTATGCCGAACGGCAAGCTTTGCTATGAGGTTGCACGGAGTAGATACGCATAATACGAGAAGACCCATGGCATTTACGAACGGTATGAGTTGGTTCCGAAGACAGGGCGCGCCGGTGACCGTCAGCATCATCGCATCGATGATCGTAACGTCGCTTATCTTTTGGTTGACCGCGACTAAGGGAATGGAGCAATTTGTCCTTGCTCCCGGTTGGCAACAACCGTGGACCCTCCTGACCTATCCCTGGGCCTTTACGCCATTCTTTGATGGCCTCAGTCTCCTCTTCTTCGTTTTCCTCTGCATGTGGATTTTCTTCACGGGCGGGTCCGTTGAACGAGATCTGGGAACGACCAAATATCTTGTCGTTTGGTTGGTGATGATCCTTTTGCCCGCTCTCATCGTCAGCACGTTAGGGCCGCTGACAAATAAGGGCTACATCTTGGCGGGAATGTGGTTGCCGGAAGCTGCCATCACCGTGATCTGGTGTACTCGAAATCAAACCCAAACTATCATGCTTTACGGCATTGTTCCTGTAGCTGGGAAGTGGTTGGGTTGGATCACGGCTGCCACCACGGTTTTGTTAATGGGCGCGGGAAACCCTCTCATGGGTGTCATCGCCGCCCTTCATCTCCCCATCGCATGGGCCTATGCCGCTAATCGAATTCCGTTCTGGGTCTACTCTCGCGGAGGATCTCAATTCGGTTCGCGGAAGCTAAGAGATAACCCCAATCTCAAAAGAGGCGAGCGCATGGACAAGTCGTACTATGACGATGTGAAGCGTCGAGAAAAGGACCGAGAAGAGAGAGAGCGGCTCCGAAAACTCTTCGAAAGCAGTCTTCAAGACGACGCCGGCAACGATAAATAGAAACGGCGGGATGAACCCCGCCGTTATGTAAAGAATCGGGAATCAGCCCAGGTTCTCGGGGTTTAAGGCTTGTAATTCCGGCAACGTGAACAAGCCATCTTTTCGAATCAGAATATCGTCAAACCAGATCTCGCCTCCTCCGTATTCGGGGCGCTGGATCATCACCGTATCCCAATGAACGGCGCTCTTGTTACCATTGCCTCCGGGCGGATCGTAGGCGTTTCCGGGCGTAAAGTGAAAGGATCCTGCAATCTTCTCATCGAACAAGGTGTCCTTCATGGGATGGAGAACGTAGGGATTGAACCCGATCGCAAACTCGCCAAAGTAACGCGCTCCGGCGTCGGTATCTAAAATCTGATTCAGCTTTTCCGTGTTCGCCCCGGCCGTGGCTTCGATAATCTTGCCATCTTTGATGACGTAGCGAATGTCCTTGAACTCAGTCCCTTGGTAAAGAGAAACGGTGTTGAACTGCACCACGCCGTTCACGGAATCCAAGACCGGAGCGGAAAAACACTCGCCATCCGGAATATTGGCTTCTCCTGCGCACGGCACTGAGCCGATCCCCTTAATCGACATACTGAAGTCTGTTCCCGGTCCTTTGATGTGGACGCGATCGGTTCGGTCCATCAAGTCTTTCAATGGCTTGGCCGCCTCCGCCATCTTGCCGTAATCTAGCGTGCAGACATCGAAGTAAAAGCGTTCAAAGGCGGGCGTACTCATGTTCGCCTGCTGAGCCATGCTCGATGTAGGCCATCGGAGGGCCACCCACTTCGTCTTAGGAACGCGGACCCCAAATACGACGGGAATCGTATACTCCAGATTCCACATCTGTTGGGTCTCATCCGGCACGTCACTGGATTCCGCGTAGTTATTGCTCCCCCGGAGCGCGATGTAAGCGGTCATCTGCTCCATCTCAAACTTCTCAATCGCCGCGCAGGTGCGGGCATTCTCAAGCGTCATGCCCAGCATGAGTTGACGTCGCACCAAGCTGCTCTCCAAACGAACGGCCACTTGTGCTCCCTTCGATTGAGCGATTCGGACGATCTCCGCCACCGACTCTTCGGGAATATCGAAGGCGTGGATCAGGACTTTATCGTCCGATGTCAATTTGCAGGAGTGAGTGCACAAAAGCTCCGCGAGCTTCGTCACGCGTGGATCAATCATTTCATGATTTTGCCTCTTTTCTGCCTTTCCGAGTGTCCTCTCGCGTAAAGTGATGCACATGAAGATCGCCCGCATGCTCATCTTGATGTCGCTTGGCGTGACGGTTTGGGCCTGCAACAAGCCTGCTGAGCCCGCAACGCCCGATGGTCAAACGCCACCTGCCACAACTTCTGCCCAAGCGCCGGTCGGCGGTAACGGCGGAGGAATCGCGCCGATGGGACCGAACGTAGGCGGGATGACGCCGGTAACCGGCTCGGATAGCGTACAGGGTGCGGGCGGTGGTGGCGTCGGATCGGCTGCCAAAGATATGGCCCGCCGAGCTGCCGCAAACGGTGGAGCGCCCGCGGGCGGCGCCGACATGGGTAGCGAAGAGTAGCCGTCTGAATTCACAAGACGAGGGTTGGGTTGGGCGTAGAGTCGGTGGAATGATCCGCCGCTCGGTCCGGCGTCATTTCCGCACCGTTTATTGGAGCCCGCCTGCTGAGCCCATTCTCGCCCCCTCGATTTTAGTGCCCAACCACCACGGCTGGTTCGACGGATATCTGATGTATCACGTCGTCACGAGTCTTGGCCTAAGAAGTCTTGACTGGATTCAAGAATTTGACGCCTTTCCTCTCTTCTCAAAAGTCGGAGGCATGCCTTATCCCATTGATGATCCGATAAAGCGAGCCCAAACCGTCAGGAGAACTATTCGCTTGATGCGCGATCAGGCCCGTTCGTTGGTCCTCTTTGCCGAAGGGCAACTGCATCCGCCCCCAACCTTGCTTTCTTTCGGCAGAGCTTTGGAAGTTGTCGCTTCCAAAGTGCCCTCCGCCTCCATCATCCCCGTCGCCATTCGTTATGAAATGTCTCTTCACCAGCGACCGGAAGCGTACATCGGCTTCGCCCCACCTGTTCCCCTAGGAGAGGATCTCGCCCAGAGAACCCGGACCGCCGTCGCGACCCGCCTGGAAAGCCTCGGCCAGGAGTCGCGTCAGTCAAAAGAATCGTTCAATATCTTAGTGCGGGGAACGCTCGATGTGAACGAACGCTGGGATATGCGCCGATTCAGAAATCGTTCAGAAAAGCCCGCCGCTGACTGATCGCCAAGTTACGTAGGTTGATATTGTGAGAGTCGCTGCTCCCGAACCACAAGCGATGGAGGAACTTGAAGAGGCCTTTGCCAGCTCGGCGGACTACGCTGTCTGTAAGCGTATTCATCGTCGATTCGGAACAACTTATTATTTCGCCACGAGTCGCTTCAAACCCGAGATGCGGCGGCGAACGCATGCAATCTACGCCTTTGTCCGAGTCCCAGACGAATGGGTAGACAACCCTGACGGCCTATCTCTGGAGGAAAGCAGGAGTTATCTCGAGGGCTGGCGATCACAATTGCGCCGCGGCCTAGACGGTGTTCGCCCAGATCACCCGGTCATGCGCGCGTTTTGCGATGTCATGAAAGAGGTCCATATTCCTCTGGATGAGCCCATGCGTTTCTTGGACGCCATGGAGCAGGACCTCCACGTGGATCGCTATCCCACCTTTGGCGATCTAAGAGATTACATGAGAGGAAGCGCGTCTGCCGTTGGATTGATGATGTGTTGCGCCATGGGCGCTCCTTCCAACTCCCAGGCGCATCGATCCGCGCAAGCTCTTGGCGAGGCGATGCAACTCACCAATTTCCTGCGCGACATCGGCGAGGATCTGGACCGCAACCGCATCTATGTCCCACTGGAAGACTTGCAATCGTTTGGGGTCTCCGAAGAAGATTTTAGGAACCGCAAAATCACGCCAGCTTTTAAGAGCCTGATGCAGTTTGAGATCGCGCGGGCACGCGCTCTCTATGCTGAAGCGGATCGCGGGATTCGCCTCCTCCCTGCGGAAGCTCAACGGCCGGTGAAACTCGCGCGAATTCTCTACGCCAGAATTCTCAACAAGATCGAGGAGCGCGACTATGACGTCTTTAGCACTCGTGCCCGCACATCCAAGATGGAAAAACTGATGGTTGCCGCTCAGGTCTTGCTCAGCCGCTCGGCTTAGTGCTGAGCGGAAATGCCTTCAAAAGACATCGCCATCAGATTCCAGCAGGCTCGGTGAGCTTCTAAATAGGAGTCGAAGGTGACCTCTAACGTATAGGCGTCCACCCGCTTGGCAAAGAAAAGCTTCGCTCCCATGTCCGCCTCTTCGGAGCGATTGAATTCGACGGCAATCGTGGTCGGTTCCGAAGGCAGCCAGGGGCGCACCGCCGATCGGTGGATGAGGGACTCGCGTGCGGTTTCTTCGATGAGTGGGCCAGTTTCACTGGGGTGCTTGCACTCTCCCATATAGCGTCCGATTCCTTTCTTAACGGCCGCCGTTCGAATGCCGAAGATGCGCTCTGAGGCCTCGGCACAGCCGGCTTCGTCGCTAGAAATAAAGACTAAAGGCACCCCATACCGACCGGCCACACCCGCGCTTAGCGCGATTTCCCCACAAGGAATTCCATTGATTCTGAGCCGATGGACTCCCCCTGTAATCGTGTGCTCCATAATTCCCGCCGTCGTCCCCGCCATCGCGTGATATCCGACGAGCATCGCGGCATCGAACGTTTCATCGATGCCCTGCATCATCCCATCGATCCCTGCTCCGTGCCCGGATACCAACCGGACGCCAGCTTCCAACTCGTCGATGAGCAGGTTTTTGCTAGTGCCATGACTGTCTTTGATGACGATCTCGGTTGCACCAGCGGCCCGAGCGCCTCGCACCGCCGCATTCACGTCGTGGGTCATCATCCGCCGCGCAAATGGAAAGTCGAAGTGTTTGCCGTCCGGCCTTCCGCAGTGTGACCAAGACACCAGTCCCGTGATGCCTTCGATGTCCGCCGAAATAAATACTTTCATGACGGGCGTGAGTTTAACCCGAGTGGAACCGGGTTTTGTGCCAAATAGTTGCAGGCCGTCTCATCGAATGATCCCGCGCGCACCCTTTCTACGATCTTGTGCGAATAGATTCCGATCCCGTCCTCATGACCCTCTGTTGCGAACTCGCGAAGCCGAAAGTGTTGGGTTCCAACCTCCAATACCAGTCCTTCTATTCGATCTCCACCAATCCAAATGCTCACGGCTTGTCCGGTAGCCTTCGCCGCCGTCAGGGCTTGAATGCGACTCTCCCGGCGACGAACATCGATGACCTGGAGCGCTGCTCTCTCCGCCACTTGCCCGTCAAAAAGGCACCGAAGCCTCCGCAGGTAAAGCGTCTTTCGCCTGACGAGGAAGATCTTCGAGAGCATAAGTTCCTCCGGAAGATCTTCGAAACGTCCCTCGTGATCGATATTCTGAAAAACGACGGATCGCGTCTCTATCCTCTGAATCACGCCAACGGCGAAATTCGCAGGACTCTCCGGATTGCGGTGAATCTCCACGAATTCGCCTGATTCTAAACTCTCCGTCAACTCACGGACGAGCGCCTCTCGAAAGGTCTCGCTCATTCGGGAACTCTAGCAGAATCAATCGAGAAGAATTCTCTTCCTAGGCAGATCGCCGCTTTCGAGACGAAAGTAGCTTGGTCCGATCTCTGTACTTGTTCACCGTACGACGTGCTACCTGTACGCCCTTCTTCTCCAGCAGTCGAGCAATCGCTTCATCGCTCAAAGGATTATCTGGATTCTCGTGCTGAAGGATCTCTTCGATCATCTTCTGAACGCGGAGTGCAGGTTTGAAGAACACCTCGAATGGAACGATCTCACCGGTGGAAATCTGGACATATTTATCCATCGTCGCTCGGCTGATCGTCGATTCGTGAAGTCCCAGCTCTTCCGCCATTTTGGTCCGGGTAAGGGGGCGCAGAAACTCGTAGGAACCAGTAGATACAAAGCTTGACTGGTTTTGAACCAGGTATTCGCCGATCTTTCGCATAGTTTGACGACGTTGGCGAATACACCCGATGAAGTCTTCCGCTCTCTGAACATAGTGGGCAACGTGACGTTTCTCATCTTTCGGCGCACGCTCCATTTGATTCAGCTCTTTGTGCCGCTTCCTGTACTCCCGATTGAGGGCCAAATTGGCGGGGTCGACACCTTTCACTTCCACTTGCCAGCCCGACTCTTCGCGGGTGAGAAGCAAGTCGGCGGCCACGCCTTGTCCGCGAACGGACCGCGTGGTGGGCGCCCCGCCAAAAGACTCTCCTGGGTACGGAGTCAAAAGAAGGACTTCCTGAAAGGCCGCTTCCACCACGTCGGGCATCACCTTAAATCGACGCGTGATTTTCATCGTTCGTCGAGCGATCAGGTCGTCCAAATAGCCTTTCACAATAGCCCGAGCGAGCTTCTGCTCCAAGGTCTCGGGATTGCGCAGCTGCAAGAGGAGGCATTCTTGAAGATTCGCCGCGCCCACGCCCGCTGGTTCGCAATACTGCAGTTTCGCCAGGACCCACTCGGCATGTTCAAGCGCGCATCCCGTGGCCAGGGCAACCTCTTCCACGGGAGTCGTCATGTATCCTTTTTCGTCCACGCATTCGATCATGTACTCGCCGACCAAATGAAGGCTTTGGGGCAGCACCGGGATAAGTTGAGCGCGGAGATGGTCCCACAGACTGGTCCCTGTCGCGGCAAAGTCGAGCCAATCGGAGACCTCATCTTGAGGCAGGCTGCGATGGAACTCAAAATCATCGCTAGATGGCCTCAGCTCATGAGGCGCGACCGTCTTCAAGATCGTTTCTTCCTGAATCGGCTCCTGCTCATCTTGAAGCCGTTCGAGAGCCGGATTCTCATTTAACTCCGTCTCGAGAGCCTGGTCGAGTTCTGCTTGGTTGAGTTGCAAGAGGTAGCTTGCAAGCACTACACGTGGATCGACGCGAAGCGTTGTACCGGTTTCTACTCGCTGTGTGTGGCCTAGTCCCTGACGCAAATTCTTCACCTGACTGACCACTTCCTCGTGGCCGCTAAGCAAGAGTATCGGCAGTCCACGATGGGACTTACCCGGCAAGAACGCGAGTGTTGCCTACCCTGGTAATGAGCTAGTAGGAGTAGTCATCCAGTTTTCGAATGCTGTCACAAAACGATCTCACCCACTGCGGAGCCGTTTCTCGAAACGCAGGATTATCCGTTCGTTTCAATATCCAAGTTGCCACTCCCCCCAGTCGCATTCTCAAAAAGGGTCGCACCATGCTCTCGGTGTGAGGCGGCAGGCTCTTGACCGATTCGTATCCAGCCAACAGCGCGTCGCGAACCTCAACGAAGTTGGGACGCGAAACCTGGAAAGCCAGTGAAGATGCGAAGTCGTAGTACAGGAACGCAAATCCCGCATCGTCGAAATCGATGATGTTCAATTGCCCGTCGTCAAACAGCAGGTTGCCCACATGTAAGTCGGCATGAATGAGCCCAAACGTCTCGGGAGTCTCTCTAAGCGATCGAAGGAGTTCCCGCGATTCGTCGTGAACGTTGCGGAGGAGCAATCGATCTTCTTCCGCAATCCCCTCGATGGGGTCATCGAATGGTCGCGGAGTTCGAGGTTGCACCGCCCATTCATGGTTGTGTTGGCGGTCAAACCCGGCTGGCGGATTCCATCGCGCGGAGAACTCATGCAATTGGGCCATGGCCGCTCCGACCATTCTCGATTCGTCAGATGAAAGATTCTCACGTCGGAACTCTCCATTCATCCACCTGAACAGCACGCAGTCTCTCGCTTCGGGTACTTCAGGGACCGAGGCCGTAACGAGGCGGTCTTGTACCGGATCGGGAACCCTAAATCCTTCTTGGCGAAGAGCGGAAAGGAAGGCGAGTTCACTTTGGATATTGGAAGTCGATTGATAACCAGGGCGACTGATTCTGAGATTGAACTCGCCCTGCGGGCTAAAAACATGAAACGTCGTGTTCTCAGCGTGAACCAGTGGCTCGATTCGCTCTGCGGAAATGTCCCACTCTAGTAGAGCCCGTTCTCCTAGCATTTGCAATCGGTTGATCTGCTCTTGCTGACTGAGAGAGCTGAACGCATCCACCGAGATCATTCCCAGATTGTGGCCCCTCCCTAGGACCATGAAACCCTTTATCCCCAATTACGATCTCACTTGGTATGGAACACGGCTGGATCTGGTGGATCTTGGTGGGCGGTATCGCAGGGATCTTGGCAAAGGCCCTGACCCCGGGGAAAAAGGGAGAGCCTACGGGCTGTGTCATGACGATCCTGTTGGGAATCGGCGGATCAGTTCTGACCGGCTTCATCATGAGGAACCTCCTAAGAACTTCAGGGGGTGGTGGTTTTGCTGGATCGATTGTCGGCGCGACAATCGGCGCTCTCGTCTTGATCTTTATCTTCAAGAAGTTCTGGAGTAAATAGAATTACAGATTGAGCGTTTTGCCTTCGAGGCCGATCCAGCCTACGGCGTCATAGATGTCGTCGAACTGCCGCATCTCGCTCGGCAAATTCGCTATGATCTCTTCGCCGTAGCGCTTTGACTTCAAACGGGGATCGAGGAGTGCAATGATCCCCTTATCTTCTGCCCGCCGAATGAGGCGTCCCGCGCCCTGTCGCATCATCATCTTGGCTAATGGCAAAGTATGCCCACCAAAGGCGTCCATGCCTAACGTTTGCATCCAAGCGAGCCGGGCGACCTGGGGCGGATCAATCGGTACTTCAAACGGCACTCGCACAAGCGCAACGCAAGAAAGTGTCTCCCCAGGCGCATCGAAACCCGTCCAGAACGATCGAAGGGCAAAGAGGGAAGCATTGATATTCTCCTTGAATTTCTCTCCCACGGCGCCTGCGCCAAACTTTCCTTGAAGCATCACCGGCAGTTCTGGCGGTAGATTGATGTGCCGCAAGACGCCTTCCATCTCCTTCCGAGAGTGGAACAGGGCCAGCGTCCGTCCCCCGCATGCTCGGATGAGTTGACCAAGCTCCGTGGCCAATGCTTGGTAGTAGAGTTCCTCCGTTCCTTCCCGTCGTGCGATCGTGGGGTCTGGGATTCGACCTTGCTTGGGAATGTAAAGCGCAGCGTTGGTCGCGTGATCAAAGGGAGAGGGCAAGATTTCTTCGTAGTCGAACTCTGCTCCCGTCGTTCGCCGGAAGTACTCAAAATTTCCATCGGTCGCCAGCGTCGCTGAGAGACAGGTGAAGGGCTTACGATTCCAAATCAGCTCTTTGAGTGGCTCTGCCAAGCCGATGAGGTCTTGACGGAGCATCGCGTCTGGACCGTTTCGTCCTACGTAGCTCACCGCCACCCCGCGTGGCTCAAACAGAAGGGAAGCCCCAAACCCAATTTCGCGAATGTACTGCAAATAGTGACGGGCCGTTTCCTGGGCCAGCTTGACTTGTTCGCTGGGCCCGGTCATGTTCTTCCAAACGTCGATGCACTGGTCCACCGCACGCGCGTATCCTTCCGTCTCCCGGGTCACTGCTTGGGCCACGTCCTTGGCAGCTTCCACTCCCCCTTTCGCTTGGTGAAGTTTGACCTGAGGGTGCTCCAGGACTTCGTTAGGTGTTAACGTCAGGATTCCAGGTTGTCCCAGGTCCAAGGAGTAGGCCACTAACGCCCGCTGGCAAGCCTCCATCCCCTCTTTGAACTTGTGGCAAAGCTTTCGCCACCGCTCCTCATCTCCCGCCATCTGCGCTAAAGACATCAAACTATGTTCAAGCCGTGCGCTGATGCCGATCAGCATGCCGATTCGAGGGCCACTCAGTTCAAACTCAAGCCCATTCAGCGCCGCCTGGGGAAAGTCATGAGCCTCGTCGAGAATCAAGTAGTCGTAGTCCCCCAACATGCCCATGCCATCGTCAGCTGACTGTGCGACCAAGGCATCCTGAATGACCACACTGTGGTTGGTAATGACAACATGGGCCTTCTCCGCCTGCTTTCGCCCTTTGTAGTAATAACAGTCGTGATAGTGAGGGCACAGGCGTCCAGGACAAACGGGAGGCGCGGCTACTTTTTGCCAGAGCTGCGTTAACTGCCGCGTAGGCCCTGGAATGATAGACCTGAATTCCGTTTCAATTCCCAACTTTGCCTGAGCCCGAATGGGTAGTACCAAGTCGGGTGCGTTGTCTTCTACTGCGCTCAGGCAAACATAGCGAGTACGACCAATTTGGAAGGCGGTTTTGAGTTCGCCCGGATGGAATTCATCTTCGAACAATGAAAGCGCTAAGGGCAGGTCCTTGCGCCAGTACTGTTCTGCCAGCACGTTCGTATAGGTGGCTATGACCGTTCGCTTTCCGCCATGAATTGCATGCGCAATGGCCGGAATGAGGGAAGCCAGAGACTTGCCCAATCCCGTCGGGGCCTCGATCGCTCCGCGCGTGTCGCCTTCAATGAAGTCTCCGAGCAGCATGGAGAGTTGTTGCTGATCTGGCCTCTCCACAAATCCGGGAAGCTCGGAAAGACGTGCGAATGCCTTTTCGATCAGCCCGGAAACGGTAGACATAGCACCACATTTTAGCGGAAATGCAGAACGACATGACAAAGCGGTCCTAAATTCAGGAGGCGCAACCGATCAATGGAATATCATTCGCCGGGAATTCAGAGGCCCTGGGCATTGTTTCCCTACATAGAAACGGTTCCTTAACCTCCGACGTCCAGCATGAGAGATACATGATCAAGGGGATCTTAGTTGTCTGTAGCGCCGCTTCGGTGGCCATGTTGCTCGCCGGTTGCCAGGGGCAGACTCGCGTCTCGAATGTGCCCTCATCTGATCTGTCCAGGATCTCTCCATCTGAGCCCCCGCGCTTTCGAGAAATCTCAATTGCCTCGCAAGACCGTCGGATTCCGGTTCTCATGTATCACAACGTCGTCGCCAAACGAGGTCCCAACTCGCCATGGTTCGACTACACCACCAAACAGTTCGTCGACGACCTGAATTGGATTGAGTCTCATGGCTGGCAACCTATTTCGATAGATGACTTCTACGCCCACTTGAGCGAAGGCAAACCCGTTCCCGATAGATCCGTCCTCTTAACGTTTGACGACAACTATCAGGGCTTTTACGACAACGCCTATCCAATCCTCAAGCAACGACGATTTCCCAGCGTCATGTTCGTCCATACCAAATTCGTGGGCAACCAAGAGAACACTCCTAAGATGTCCTGGGACGAACTCAAGTCATTGGTGAAAGAGGGTCTCGTTGCGATCGGTTCCCATACAGTCAGCCATCCGGAAGATATTTCGATGCTTCCGTCGGATGAGCAAAAACGAGAACTGGTCGATTCGAAGAAGGAGCTAGAAGCCAAACTCGGTATTGAGGTTCGATACCTTGCTTATCCTGACGGTAAGAACAGTTTCTTTACCCAAATGGAGGCTAAAGAAGCCGGATACAAACTCGCGTTCAGCACCGAAAGTGGTCTAGCCGAAGAATCGCCAAATATCCTTTGCGTCAATCGATATATCGCGAACAAGCTCCAAGAGGCCTGTGCCAAGGCCGAGTCGGCAATGGCCGACGCTCCCGCTGCGGTGGCCCAAATCCCGCTGCAGGACAGCCCACTTGAAGTTATCAACGGCCGCTTCGATGGTCGAAAACTGACGATGATTGCCGGGGGCCTGCCAAAGACATGGCTTTCCGCCGGGCGATTCCCCGTTGGCAAAATCATTAGTATGTCCGGCGCGAAGGCAGGCATCAATGGCGGGTATTTCGCTCTTTCCGCCATCTCTTCCGACGACGACCAGATGATTGGCCCATGCTTGTCAAGTAACCAGAAGATCTTTAAGGAAGATCACTATCAGCCTCGGCTTCCGAAGCTTCTGAATCGACCACTCGTGCTCATTGGTCCTTCAAAAATGGTCATCGCTCCGTTCCAGGCGGGCACGATGAATAAAGAGGACCTTATCAAGGCTTACCTGCCTGATGTCACGGATGTCTTCATGGCGGGAGCTTGGTTTGTCCATAACGGCGTCGCCCGACAATGGAATGAACTCCGAACTTACGTGGCGAAGGATGTTAATGATTTCCGTAGACGCGCTTTCTTTGGCGCCATGAGAGACGGCCGCGTGGTGGTGGGCGCGGCGATTGATTCCGTGACGACGGAGCAACTCGGTAAGTCTCTCGTTGCCGCCGGCGTTCAAGAAGCTGTCCTTCTCGATTCAGGATTCTCCACCTCGCTTGTTTTTGGCGATCAGATTCTCGCGAGCGGTCATTCGACCGCCGACGAACCATCTCGCCCCGTCCCTCACACGATCCTTCTCTATAGCAGCCTCACCCCTCCTGCCGAGAACGACAGCGTTCTCAAAGCAATCGCTGAAGAGCGCCGAACCGCGAGTCAGGGCGGTGGGCGTCGTCGCGCCCGGCGCCATCGCTAAACAAACCTCTTCAAACGCGCTATGATATACGCGTAAATTGGAAGAACGATGGCGGTAACCATACGCGATGTTGCGGAGGCGGCCGGTGTTTCGCCGATGGCCGTATCAAAGGTCCTTCATGGCAAGGGCGCAAATGTTCGTGTCGGCAAGGACACCGCCGAATTGATACGTCGCGTTGCGAGCGAACTGCAATACCAACCCAACGAACTGGCCCGAAGCTTCCGAATGCGTCGCACTTTCACCATCGGATTGGTGTTTGAAGACTGGTCCCGCGTTTCTGGCGGATCGCAGTACTTCGCCCATCTACTCGATGGTGTCACCGGAGCCGCCTTTCCCGCCGGTTACTCCGTAACCATTTGCCCTCAATTGGTTAATGTAAGCTCAGGAAATGCTCTAAACGATGGTCGGTTCGATGGTCTGATCTGGGCGAAATTTGAATCCACCCCCGAAAATCTGGTTCGCCTAGAGAACAACCGCACCCCCATCGTTCTTCTTCACGCCTCCAGCCCTGAAATCACCAAGAGAGGAGTCCATACCGTTTGCTGCGACAATGCGGGAGCGATGCGCCTCGCGGTGGATCATCTGGTCGCGTTTGGCCACCAACGCATCGCAATGGTGCTTCCTATTCAAAAGGTGAACGACGACGAGACTCGCGATCGGGCTCAAGGTTTTAAGGACGCCATGGAAGCCAATGGCCTTGAGGTCAGCGAAGAAGACATTCTGCATTGGGATTACGACGCAACGGAGTTTGGAGGGTGGTGGCGTAAGAAACCTCCGCACACGGCGCTAGTGTTGCGCTCGGAGGCCCAAGGCGGATCCATCATTCGCGAAGCGAAATCTTATGGGCTGAGTCTTCCCGAAGACCTTTCTCTTATTGGATTCGATTCGACGGAATACTGCGACACATTGTCGCCTCGCCTAACCTCTATTAGCCAGCCGATAGAAAGGATGGCCGCTCGGGCAACGCAAATCTTGATGAGTCTCATTGAGGGCAGATCGGAGCCAGTGCTGGCCGAGGTCTATTCGTGTGGATTCGACGTGCGCGAGTCCACCGCTGCGATCTAGTAATTTCGCGAAATTTTTTGATCGGCCCTTGCATTTCGGCCAAACCTAGCGTAGATTAAACCGTTAATCAATGATGATAAAACCGTTAATCACTCTGACGTGTATTTTGGCCGGCCTCTCTCTCTATGGTTGCAGCGGCAATCCGACGAATGAGCCGACCGCCGACGCTGTCGCCAAAGCTAATCGAGATCGGGCTGCCGCCATCGACAACGATCCCAGCATGACGCCTGAGCAAAAGGCGCTGATGAAGGAGAAGATGGGCCTGGGGCCCAAGAGCAAGTAAATGCCAATCACGATTCGTGAAGTGGCGCTGAAGGCAGGAGTTTCTACCGCCGCCGTGTCCAAGGTTCTCCATGGGCGAGGCGCCAGTGTGCGTGTAAGCGACGAAAAAGCCGCCATTATCCGAAAGGTCGCCCAGGAAATGCAATACCGACCTAACGCACTGGCGCGTCAATTACGTTCCAGTCGCACACATACGGTTGGTCTGATCTTCGAAAATCTCTTCGGAATTGCAAACGGGCCGCTCTATTACATGCACCTCCTCGATGGCGTCGGAGAGGTGATGTTTCGCAATCATTACCGGGTCACGATCCTCCCTGAACTCGCTCATGACGATGTCCTCGGTAGCCTGGGTGATGGCCAACTTGAGGGCGTTATCTGGTGCAAGATGGCTCGGAACGATGCGACCTTGAAACTCATTCATGAGTGTCCCATTCCCATCGTCGCCATGAATACTCCCGCACCGGTTGATGCATCTGAAGCGGTGTTTATTTCCTGTGACAATGAAGGCGGACTCGAACTTGCCGTCGATCATCTTTGGCGTCTCGGACATCGAAAAATTCTCTTCGTTCGGGAAGTGGAAGAAGTCACTACCCCGGACTGTATCGCGCGACTCTTGGGATTTCGGCAGGCTATGGCGCGCCGGAACGTCGAAGTCGAAGATGAAGATGTTGCCACGTGGGACTGGCAACTAGACCAGTTCGTTGATTGGTGGGATTCCGATCCACCGCATACCGCCGTCGTCTGTTGGAGCGAACGCTGCGGCGCACAGATGTTGTTGCGGGCGGACGGCAGGGGAATTGCGATCCCCGACGATATCAGTATCGTCGGATTCGACAGCACCCAATACTGCGAAACCACCAAACCCCGCCTCACCGCCGTGCGCCAGCCCATCTCAGAGATGGCCGCCCACGCCAGCAAAGTCTTACTCGACATGATTTCGGGGGAAACCCCGGAGCAGCCATCGTACACATTTCCCTGCACGCTCGACGTGCGGGACTCGACATCCTTTCCTCGGAAGACAGTGGAGATTCCCCTATGAATCGCAAAGCCGCGTTCACCTTAATTGAACTTCTTGTTGTCATCGCCATCATCGCCATCTTGGCGGCGATCCTTTTCCCCGTCTTCGCTCAAGCCAAAGAGGCGGCGAAGAAGACCCAGTCGCTCAGTAACGTCAAGCAAATTGGCCTCGGCGTCATGATGTACCTGGGAGACTACGACGACACCTTCCCCCAATCCGAAACGGGATCGGGCAATAACTACATGTCCTGGGCCGCCGTGGTGTATCCCTACATCAAGAACGGTGACAAGAACACTAGTTCCACCGGCGTAGAGCAGTCCTTCGCCTCCAGCGGAATCTACCGAAGCCCCGGAAATCCGCGCACGGAAGTCAAGGGCGCAAATAGCGAAGGCGCGTTCTCCTACGGCGTCCACCACAGCATCTTCGTAGACAACTACGGCCACGACCCCAGCCAAGGAACCCCCAACCCCGGCTGTCCCCAAAACGTCATTGAACAAGTCGCCGACAAAGTGATGATGATGGAAAAGGGAACGAACAATCCCGGAGCCGGTTGGAACTATCCCTGGTTCCACGACTGGCAGCAAATGTGGATATCCGCGATCTGCGGAACGTCTGGCGACCCCAACACCGTTCAACGTGACGGCGTCGAGGTCTACACGCCTGGCTCGCCGGTCTATGCTCCTCAGTTCGACTCCGACTGCGGAGCGGCCACTGCTGGCAACTGGGAGTGCGCTGCCCATGCTCGCTACCGCTACGCCCAGACCTCACCCATGGTCTTCGCCGATGGTCACGCCAAAGCGCTCAAGAAGGGAGCCATCAAGTGGTTCCAGAACATCTGGATCGACCGACGTAACGTCAACAATTGGAATAACTACGGCTACTTGAACGGTGGCGGCTGGGGATTCCCCTGAATTCACTAAAACGACTCAAAGCGGCGCCTGCAAAAAGGCGCCGCTTTTTTGTATCTCATGACTGCATTTTTAGCGACACTCTTATTAGCTCAAGCTACCATGGCGCCCCTCAAGATCAAAGGGCAGGATTTCGTAGACCCTTCTGGTCGCGTGGTTCCCCTCCGAGGCGTCAATCTCGGCGGCTGGCTTGTGGAAGAAATCTGGATGACCCCCGTCGTGCGGGAAGCTCCCCAAGGCGAGGGATTCTCGGAAGTCAAAGATCACACTTCTCTCTGGAACACCGTCGAAAAACGACTCGGCCACGATGCCATGATCCGAGTCCGAACCGCATGGCGAGACAAGTGGATCCAAGCGTCCGATTTCAAGCGAATCCACGACCTCGGCATGAACCACGTCCGCCTCCCATTCCTCGCCAGCCTCCTGGATGAACCCGGTGGGATGAATTGGCTCAAGAAAGCCGTCGGCTGGGCCAAACAAAACGGACTCTACGTCGTGCTGGACATGCACGGAACACCTGGCGGTCAGAGTGGTGAGCATCACACAGGTGAAGAGGGAAGAAATCGACTCTGGTTCGATGTCGAGAATATCACCAAGACCGAAGAAGCTTGGCAAAAGCTCGCCAAGGAATTCCGAGGCGAGCCTACCGTCGCGGTCTATGATCTCATGAACGAACCCACCGGCGTCCCCAACCCCGCCATGCTCGCCCTCGTCTACAATCGCCTCATCCAAGCCGTCCGCAAAGTCGATCCCGACAAACCCGTCCTCATTGACGACGCTTATCGAGGTTTCGAAACAACCCCGCACGCCAACGTCGCCGGCTGGACCCAAGTCGCCTACTCCCTTCACCGCTACCTCTTCGATGCCAAGTCCGCCGAAGAGCACACGGAGCGACTCAAAAAGGACCTCCCCCGAATCAAGGAACTGCAAGGCTACCGAGACGCCCCCGTCTACATCGGCGAGTTCAATCTCGAACCCCACGGTAATCCACAGGTGCTGCGGGAGTACGTCCAGGGCTTGGACGGCGCCGGGTTCTCGTGGGCGCTCTGGACCTACAAGACGGTCTCTCCAAATGGCCCCATGGGTCAGTGGGGCATCTTCAGCAACCCCGGCCCCAAACCCGCCCTCAATCCCTTCAAAGATTCAGAAGCGGAGCTGATCGCTAAACTCGATCAAGTCAAAACCGAGAACCTCAAAATGGCTCCCGGCTTGACCGATGTGTTTCGAAAATAAAGGGCTAGCTCTTGAGAGAGACCCTGAAATCCTGAGGCGGATTCTTCTTCTGGTCGAATGACGCCCGAAACTGGTACTGCATGGCGGTGAAGATCAAATCCTTCACCTCCGTGCCCTTGGGTACTTGAAAGACGATAGTGAAGTTGATCGCTGCCCCAGGTAGGAAGTTGCAACCCACTGGAAAATGTTCGTCCTCTTGAACATCAAATGTTTTCGCCGGATAGCCCTGCTCGTTTTGATCGAGGATCGCAGTGTTGGTTCCCTCCCAGTCTTTGCTGAACACCAACTCATCCTTCACTTTGGTCGCGTTCTTGACGCGACAGTTCAGGATGACGAACTCCATTCCTTCGTCCGGCGTGTAACTGCTCTTATCGCTCGTTCGCGATTCGGTGAAGGACATCGCTCTCTTCATGTCCAGAACTTGGAAGCGATACTTGCCGGAGAAAATCTCTTCACCGATCTTCCCATTTCCCTTCGTCACCAATGGCCCCGCGCCGCCTTCCTTAACCAGGTCGTATCCGTTCGCCGCCTTGGTGACCTTGAGCCCAAATGCCTTGGCAACGTCGGCCACCGGCACGTATGCCTTGCCTCCAATCATCCGAACATTGGCCGAAGCCGGTTGCCCATTGATACTCAACCGTTGCGCGGTCTGAACCGCTAGCCCAATGCAAAAGGTGCCAAATAGAGCGCCAAAGACCAAAAAACCGCTATGTCTCCGCATAGAGCAATTGTTGCTGAATTGCTCAAGAACCCAAGTGGAAAAAGCCCCTGCTAAATCTATGGCACCTTTGGACCACTTTCAAAACCAGATTTTCTGGTTCAAAAATCGGTCTAGGCAGATGGTCGCGAAGTGTATGGGCCTATCGGGATCATGTGCAAATTACACTCAAATCCTGGGCAAGAATCCTTTGCATTGTGAAAGGTATTTGCGTTAGTTTGGGCTTCCTCTTTGTTCTTTTCGCGCTCGTTGGATGCGGCGGCGGGGGAGGGGGCGGCTCCTCCTCCGGCGGCGGTGGAGTGAGCACCGGAGACGATCTCGGCCCCAGCCAGTTCACCGTCGCCCAGCGAGGCGCCGCCATGGACCGCGTGGCCGCTAAGTACGACGAACTCGGCGGAAACCCCGCCACCGCCATGCCGGCGCTCGCCGAATACATGCGCACCCAACCAGAATTCGCCGATGCCGAAGTGAACGACGACACCGTCGTCGCTCATTTCAAGGACGGCCGTCCCTTCCTCTTTCTGGACAACTTCCGAAGTGACGTCGGCAACACCATCCCCGCCGACTTGCCAAGCGCAAAAAGCGTCGCCCCAATCCCCGGAAAGGTCCCGGCCCTCGTCCTCCAACTGGGAATCGAAGACACCCAGCACCACACGCCCTTCCGGACTCAAATTGCTGAAATCCTCTCCAAGAAGGGCTATAGCGTCACCGATTCATCGGTCATCGAAGTCGACGCACTCAAGGCTGCGCCGCCCATGGGAGTGTTCTACATCCACACCCACGGCGCCGAGGTCTGGTTCCGAGACAGATTCGACTCCCGCGAATACGCCATCTGGACCAACACCCTGGTCAACGATGAAAACGAGCTGAAGTACGAAGACGACATCCGAAACGGTCGCCTGATTTACACCCGATCTAAAAACAACCCGCATCCAGACCCCAACTACCACGGTCTCTACTGCATCACTAGCCGCTTCGTGGCCGCCTACCTCAGCATGGCCCCACGCGGTGTGGCCTATATCAACGCCTGCAACAGCGCATCCACCATGTCCTCGCTCATGCAGCAAGCGTTCCGCTCCAAAGGCGCCGGTCTCTACATCGGCCACGACGGAAAGACGACCCCGTTCGGCTACGAAACCGCCGCCTACTTCTTTGATCGCCTCCTTGGCGGAAACATCGCAGAGAAGCCAACGCCTGCTGGCCGACCCTTCAAAGTCGATGAGGTTTGGGCTAAACTCCAACAAAAGAAGCACACCGGCGAAACCGTCAACTACCTCACGGATCCGGTCACGCAAGCCAGCGTCGTCAAGATCGACTACGGCACTACGATGTTGGCCCCCAACATCAAATTCCTCCGCTTCTTCTACAACGACTACATGGGTATCGCCACCGATCTCCCCGTCGGCGCCGATGATGTGAAGGTCACCATCGATGGCCAAGAGTTCCCCTACCAATGGCAGAACGGACTCATCATGGTCAAACTCAATTCCAACACCAAAGGCGATGTCATGTTGGAGGTCAACGGCAAGGTCAGCAATAAGCGCCCGATCACCTCATACAAAGGAGACGTGATCTATGAGCAAATGCTCGTACCCGGCGTAGAGGGCCCGAAGCTGACCATCACCTATCACCTCCATCTGCGTTGCGATGCCTACGCTGTTCGAAATGAACTGGATGGTCCTCTGTCCGACCAAGATAAGAGCTTCTACGCGGCCATGGACTCCACCGCCTCTTATGTCTTTTCCGGTTCCGTAACGGGGGCCACCTGGAGCGGATCGGGAACGTTCCCCTACTATGACCATGCAACCGCCGGGAATACGTTTGGGAGCGGAGGATTAGTAGAAACAAGTCATAACCGTATTCGACTCATGGCAGATTTCTTCGAGCCCGTTGCCACGATCAGCGGAAACGGAGGCAGCATCCAGCAAGTCTATGCCCCTGCCGTAGGTGGATATGAGTTCAACGACAATCTCCCAGTCCCGGGGCGAGAAAACGTCCGCCGAGGGTGGTATTTGGAGTTGGACGACAATCTAAATATCAAACCTCGAAGCTATGAGGGCTACCTGGCTGGCGTGGTCGCCCAGCGTGTCCACTGGTCCGGCATCCAAGCGAATCCACCGCTCAATCCCGATATGGAATATTGAGAAGCGCGACCGGGCGGCAGATTATGGATCGAATCGGCCGCCCGGTCCCAGAAGCAGTTTGCCCGTGTAGTCGAAAATCTGAAAGTCCATAAGCACGAGCGGGCGGAGAGCCTTGCAAAGTTCTGAATAGAGTTGCCTGGCTCGAGGGTCTGTATCCAAAGATTCCGGCTCCGAGACATAGCCAACGATGAGTTTGGTATCGCGTATTCGCTGCAGGACCGCCTTGACTTGAGGCGTCACTTTCCCCTGAGCCAGGACTGTCTTCGCAAAATTCTCAAAGCCGTTAATCTGCTTGGCGAGTTCTTTCGCTGGCCCTTGAGAAATCAGAACCTCTAGGTCCTTCCATCGGTAGCAATGGATCCGTTCGCCTTGGTCTTCGCGAACTTCGGGAGCAACGCCATCACCCAGCATCGACATTTGGCTGTCTGGTAACCGAGAAACGGACGAAGAATAAAAGGTGCAAACCCCCACGGCACTGCCAGATTACAACCTTAAAGGTGAGAAGTCCAGAGATGAAAGGCGCCCGCTTCCCCCAGGGAAGCGGGCGCTAAATGACTAACGAAGAACGAACTTACTTCAGCTTGTCCGAATTCTTCGTGTTCTCCCACGGGAATGAAGAGTTGCCAAAGTGGCCGTTCTTCGCGGTGGGCAGGTACTTCACGCCGTTGAGCAATCCAAGCTCATCGATGATCCCCTTCGGAGAGAGATCGTAAGCCTTTCGAACGCGCGTCGCAATCTCGTGCGGATCGATCGTCGAAGTGCCGAACGTCTCCACATTGACCGCCACGGGCTGAGCAACGCCAATCGCGTAGGCGAATTGCACAACGCACCGCTGAGCGAGACCCGCCGCAATAATGTTCTTCGCCACGTACCGAGCCATGTAAGCGGCGGAGCGGTCAACCTTCGTCGGGTCCTTACCGCTGAACGCACCGCCGCCGTGGGGGGCCATGCCGCCGTAGGTGTCGACGATGATCTTTCGACCCGTCACACCGGTATCACCCTGCGGGCCACCAATGATGAATTGGCCGGTCGGGTTGATGTGATAGGTGATCTCGCCCGTGTTGT
Organism: Armatimonadetes bacterium 55-13; assembly: GCA_001898035.1. Taxonomy (GTDB): domain Bacteria; phylum Armatimonadota; class Fimbriimonadia; order Fimbriimonadales; family Fimbriimonadaceae; genus 55-13. Next base: position 232,139 of record MKRX01000015.1, on the reverse strand, counting down.
ACTGCTCGTAAGCCTTCAGAACCGGGTCGATAATGCGAGTGCGAACGATCTCTTCCACGCCAGAGGACGTCAAAGACGGGCCGTGCTGCTGCGAAAAGACGATCGTGTCGATTCGCTTCGGCTTGCCTTCCTCGTCGTACTCCACCGAAACCTGACTCTTCGCGTCTGGCCGAATGCCGAGGGTCGGGTGCTTGCGTCGAATCTCTGCCGACTGGCGAGTAAGCGCATGGGCGATCGAGAGCGGCAGGGGCATAAGCTCCGGGGTCTCGTTGGTTGCCATGCCAAACATCATGCCTTGGTCGCCAGCGCCACCAGTGTCAACACCCATGGCGATGTCTTGCGACTGCTCTTGAATGGCGACCAAAACGCCACAGGTGCTTCCATCGAAACCGTAATCGGTATCGGTATAGCCGGCGGCGGTGATCGTGTCGCGAACGGTCTTGGCGACGTCGACATAGCCGTCGGTGGTGACCTCACCGGCCACAACGGCAACGCCGCGTGTTAGAAGGGTTTCAACCGCTACGCGGGAGCGCTTATCCTGTTCCAGGAAGGCGTCCAGTAGGGCGTCGGATATCTGATCCGCCAGCTTATCGGGATGTCCCTCACTGACGCTTTCTGATGTGTAAATAATCATCTCCTCAGGGGGGAGGATACCCCCCTCGTCCCTTGGTAGACTGAATGAAGTCCTGTTATGAGCCCCTCAGAACGCCTAGATCAGCTTGCCCGCGGAGAGAATCCCGCCCTCATCCTTCGGATGCCCAGCGGATATGCCGTCATGGGAGATTCTCAATTTTTTCCGGGTTACTGTTTGCTCTTGGCCGATCCATTGGTCGATCAGCTGAACGATATGGAAGAGTGGACTCGCAACCAGTTCCTTCAGGATATGGCCACCTTGGGCGATGCCGTGCGTCGAGCCACTGGATGCAAACGCCTGAATTACTCCATCTATGGCAATCTGGACCCCTTCGTCCACGCCCACGTCTTTCCCCGCTATGACTGGGAAGACCCCTCTTACGCCACCAAGCCTCCCTTTCTCGTTCCCGCTGAATTGAGAGAGGATCCGGCCAAGGCGTTCGACCCTCAATCTCACCAAGATTTGATGGAGCGCATCCGTACGGAATTGTCCGTAGTTCTTGCCGCTAATCCCGAATCCCAATGAACAGTCCGCGGTGGGTCGGCCCAAGGGGATCGTAATCCACCCGTAGGCCCACCGCCGTCAACGCCTCTTCGTAGTCCTGTTGGCTAAACATAAAGAGCCGATGTTGTTCCCGTTCACGGACAATCCCTTCCGGGCTTCCGATCAGATACTCGAACTCCAGCAAACTCACTTCACCGTCTTGTGCGGCGTACGCCATTCGGCAGATCTTCAAATCCGGCTCATCCACCGTCAGCATAGAAAGGTGTCCCGGCTGAAAAGACGTCGGATAGAGCCACGGCTCCACCAACAACACGCCACCCGGCGCTAAGTGCTTGGCCATTGTGGCAATCGCCCGGCGCATCTCGTCTCGCCCCGAGAGGTACCCAATCGAGCTGAAAAGGCAGGTCACCGCATCGAACGTCTTGCCCAGTTCGAAGTCCACCATGCTCGCCTGATGGAACGCCACCTCGGGAAGCTTCTCCCTCGCTGCGTCCAACAGAACGCCATCCAGATCCAGCCCTTCCACTTGGTACCACTGACTCAGTTCCGCCAGGTGTTTTCCGGTTCCGCATCCCACATCCAGAAGCGACGATCCCGGCGATGATCGATGTCCCTCAATCCACTCATGAACCCGCTCTGCCTCCTGGGCATAGTCCTTAAAGGAGTAGATCGCGTCGTAGAAGCGAGCCGTGCGGCTGAACATAAGACCGTTATACAAACAAAAGGGCGCTCGCCGCGCCCTCGAACAAAGAAAAAGATGAGCCTTACATCTTGCTCATCTTCATCGTGTGCTTCTTCATCTCCGCGTGACACATCTTGCACTTGCCGGCCATCGCCGAGGTCGTATGACACTTGTCACAGGCGTACGTCACTGCTACCTTCTCCATCGCCATTCCGCACTTCATGCACTTGCCCGCCTTCGCCGAGGTTGTGTGGCAATGATCGCAGGCGTACATCGTCTTCGCGTTGACCTTCTTCAAGGACGCTTTGCACATGGGGCACTTACCAGGCTTCGTGGAAGCCATCTCGCATTTCTCACACGCGTAGAAGGTCATCGCCTTTGAGGCCGCTTTCAACTTCGTTGAGCTCGTCTTCGAGTGTTGGGCCACTCCCATCGCGGTCATCGCGAAGAGCGCGGCAAGGCATGTCAGGAATACAAAAAGTTTCTTCATGTCGATTCTCCGCAGAGAAAAGACCGAAAATCGAACAAGTGTTCCCAGGATTCGACGGGTAACGTGTCCCCAACCCATGTTAAGCCTTGCCGTCGCCCTAGGAATCATGAGCACTTCTGCCGCCATCCCCGTCTCCGAAGCCCTGCGCCCTCAATACCACTTCACCGCCCCCAAGGGCTGGCTGAACGATCCTAACGGCTTGGTTTACTACCGAGGTGAGTACCACCTCTTTTATCAGCACAATCCCTTCAGCACTCAGTGGGGCAACATGACATGGGGACATGCCGTGAGCAAGGACCTGGTCCACTGGAAGAACCTTCCCAACGCCCTCGAACCGGATGCCACTGGCACCATGTATAGCGGTTCCGCGGTGGTTGATTGGAACAATACATCGGGGTTCGGGGCCGGTAAGGAGCCTCCCATGGTCATGTTCTACACCGCCGCCGGTGGAAAGAACGATGCCAGCAAGGGCGTTCCGTTCACCCAAGGTCTCGCCTACTCAACCGATGGCCGCACTTTCAAAAAGTTCGACCAGAACCCCATCGTCCCGTTCATCGAAGCCGAGAACCGCGACCCTAAAGTCATCTGGCACGAACCGAGCAAATCTTGGGTCATGGCCCTCTATCTGGATGGAGATCGGTACGTCATCTTCCGTAGCCCCGACCTCAAGAAGTGGACCAAGGCAAGCGATCTCCGTATGCCCGGCGCCAGCGAATGCCCGGATGTCTTTGAACTCAAACTGGACAAAAAGAGCTATTGGATCTTCTGGGGCGCTAATGGTCGCTACCGACTCGGCGACTTCGATGGCTACAAATTCTATTCCATCACCGAGCCCATCGAATCAATCCTTGGCCCGAACGACTACGCGGCCCAAACCTATTCCGATGAGCCCCGCCATCGCCGAATTCAAATCTCTTGGATGAGGGACGGGCACTATCCAGACATGCCGTTCAACCAGCAAATGACCATCCCCCGAGAGATGACCCTCACGCTCACCGAAGGAGGACCCCGTCTCGCATTTGCCCCGATTGCCGAACTTGCGAACCTCCGCCAGAAGAAAGCCTACGATCAGGCGGTAACCAGTAGCGCCACCATCCCCACCAGCACCGAGTTGTTGGAGATCCGCGCCATCCTCAAGCGAGATGAGAATGCCCAGATCAAAATCGGCGAACAGACCATTGCCTACGACGCCCGGACCCATACACTCAGCGCGATGGGCCGAACGGCAAAAGTGGGTTATCTAAAAGGAGATCTGGATATCGTCGCCTATGTGGATCGAACGACGCTAGAGGTCTTCGCCGACCGTGGGCTCATTCCCATTGCAGGCTGCTTTGTTCCGAAGGAACCCGCTCGAAAAGTCCAGGTAGAAGGAAAAGTCAGCCGACTCCAAGTCTGGGAGTTGAAGTCGGCTCTGGAAGATTAGTCTTTCGGGAGCATGTGACCAAGCTTGTCGCGCTTGGTCTCCAGGTACCGCTCACGGGGCTCTTCCGGCGCGGCGATGAGGGGCACATGCTCTACAATTTCCAGCCCATAGCCCTGCAATCCTGAGACCTTCTTCGGGTTGTTGGTCATCAGCTTCAGCTTCTTCAACCCAAGGTCGGCCAACACCTGTGCGCCGAGGCCGTAGTCGCGAAGGTCGGCCTTAAATCCGAGCGCCACATTCGCCTCCACCGTGTCCATGCCCTGGTCCTGAAGTTCGTAGGCGCGGAGCTTGTTGATAAGCCCGATCCCGCGACCTTCTTGAGCAATGTACAGAACCACGCCGCGGCCCTCTTCTTCGATCTTCTCCAGCGCCATCTGCAACTGATCTCCGCAGTCGCATCGCAGTGAACCCAGTAGATCGCCGGTCAGACAGGAGGAGTGGATTCGGACCAAAACCGGCTCTTCGGTGCAGACGTCGCCCTTCACGATCGCCACATAGGGGTGCGGTTCTACACTCGTCTCGTAAGCGTAAAGCGTGAACTTGCCAAACTTCGTGGGGAAGTCGATGGGCCCCGCCATGCGAGTGACTAACTTTTCGTTCTTCCGTCGGTACGCAATGATGTCGGCAATCGTGACAATCTTCAACCCGTGTTCTTCTGCGTACGGAATCAAATTGTCCATGCGCATCATGGAGCCGTCCTCATTCAAAATCTCGCAGCCCACGCCCACCGGTTTGAAACCAGCTAACTTGCAAAGGTCCACAATCGCTTCGGTGTGCCCGGCGCGTCGCAAAACGCCGCCTTTCTCCGCGCGCAGAGGAATGATGTGCCCCGGTCGCCCCAAATCCTCTGGCGAGGCGTTGTCATCAACAAAGACTTCCACTGTTCGAGCTCGGTCGTACGCGGAAACACCCGTTGTCGCCCCTTTCAGCGCGTCCACCATCTCCGCCATTGCCGTTCCATGACGAGCCGTGTTCTGCTTCGTCATCATCGGAATCTCAAGCTCTTTCAATCGCTCGGCCGTAGTCGGGATAAACGGCACGCCGCGCCCATACCGAATCATGAAATTCATGATCTCGGGGGTGCATAACTCACCAACGCAGACCAAATCGCCTTCATTCTCACGGTCGGGGTCGTCGACCACTATGATCATCTTGCCGGCCCTGAGGTCTTCCAGCGCGTCGGAAATCGTTGCGAACTGCATCACTCCTTATTCTACGGTTCTAGTGGGACCATGATTGGGCCCGACGGAACACTTTCGCCCATTGGGTTCGTTTCAAAAAGACAACTCACAAAGGGGGTTAAAAGATGAATAACCGAAAATTCAGTTTTGTCACGGCGGTGGTCACGGCAACCATGGCTTTTGGCTTCCTCGCTCCAGCGAAGGCAAATGCGCAAAGCCTGAGCGATCTAAATCGCTTAATCAACCGACGTCAGGATAAGAAGAACGAATGGCGAAACATCGCGATCGCATCGGGAGCTGTGGGCATTCTTGGCTTACTGAAGCACGACAATACGCTCTTCTTTGCCGGGAGCGCAGGCGCTCTCTATTCCGCCTATCGCTATGAGCAAGATCGAAAGAGCCAGAGCAAGCTGAACCGAGCCCGTGCGGCCTACTTCAGCAAGTCCTATTTCTACCGAGACGGCAAGAAATATGTCCGTAAATCTACGGTGAAAAAGGGCAAGCGATACTATTATTTTGCCCGGGCTAAATAGCCTGATGTAAATTAAAGACGTGCTCGAATTTAGCGCACGTCAGCGCGAAAACTATGTCGAGATCCCTGAGGGAGTGGAACAAGAACTGCCCGCAGGGATCTCGCTTGAGCTTTTGCTGATTGAGATTCGCCAGTCGCTCCGAATCTCTGCCTTCCCCTTCTCCATTCGGGCAAACACCTTTGAACCGCCTCTGGATGAAGCTCTCGCTGTAGTCCGCCTTAGCGACGATGGATTCTCTGATCGGGCCGCTTGGTGGCTAGCCAGAGAAGCGAGTGTTGCGAACTGCGTGGACGAGATCTAGGCTTCCAGCGCTACCTTCGTCGCCTGATGGCGATAGTCGAACATTTCTTGGATTTTCTTTTCCACCACGTATTTGTGGATGGCCCTCCCCAACTTTCCAAACGGCATCTCGTAAACCACAATGTCCCGAATCAGCGTTCCGTCGCCATCCGGAATGAAGTCGTGCCGGTGCCGCCAGAAAGAGAAAGGCGACTTTTTCGCCTGATCGGTGAATCCAAACGGGGGAGTGACCTGGGAGATGCGGGCCACCCAAGTCATCGAAAATCCGAACTGGCGAAACCGAAGAACATGCTCCGCCCCTTCCTCTACCCGGCGGTTGCCGCCCGAGATGTGAACCTTCTGACTGGGCATCGCAAGCTTTTCGAGGGATGCCGCCGAGGAGTGAAATTCCCAAACCTTTTCGACCGGTGCCGCGACCCTCACCTCGAATACCTTCGTGTACACGCTACCGTTCTACCCGACCTCCCCCGCGCCGAATCGTGCCCACATGTGGGAAAATCCCCCAGATGGCCCCCGCCGAATCCCAGGTGCCCAAGCGCTACGTCTGTCTCAAAGCCCCCACTTCACTCCAAATCGACGGCGATGTCCACAAGCCCATCTGGAATTCAGCTCCCTGGACGGACCTCTTTGTCGACATCGAAGGCGACGCCAAACCCATGCCGCGCTTCGAGACCCGCGCCAAAATGCTCTGGGACGACCACTACTTCTATGTCGCCGCCGAGCTCAAAGAACCCGACGTCTGGGCCACCCTGACCGAGCACGATTCCGTCATTTTCCACGACAACGATTTCGAGGTCTTCATCGATCCCGACGGCGATTCCGCCCGCTACTTCGAGTTCGAGATCAACGCCCTCAACACCACCTGGGACCTCTATCTCCCCAAGGCCTACCGAGATGGCGGCTCTGCTGATAACTCGTGGGAAACCTACGCCAAATCCGCGGTCAAAGTCCAAGGCACCCTCAATAACCCCACCGACACCGACGAAGGCTGGACCGTAGAAATCGCCTTCCCCTGGGAGTGCTTCAAACAAAACGCCGGCATGCCCTGCCCCCCCAACCCCGGTGACGTCTGGCGAGTCAACTTCAGCCGCGTCGAGTGGCACACCGATATCGTCGAGGGCCGGTACGTCAAGCGAAAAGGTCTCAAAGAAGACAACTGGGTCTGGTCCCCCCAAGGCGTCATCGACATGCATCAGCCAGAGCAATGGGGATTCGTGGAGTTCGCGTAAAGCACGCTGGCGGAGAGGGAGGGATTCGAACCCTCGAAGAGTTGCCCCTTACCGCATTTCGAGTGCGGCGCACTAGACCACTATGCGACCTCTCCGGGGGAAATTATGTCCCAACTCCCCCCGGATTTGCTAAGGTCCTCCGCCCACACTCAAAAACGGACTCAACTTGGTTGCCGCGTCTGCTGCGGACATAGGCCCAACCACCTGGGGGCCACGTACGATATAGGCTCCCGCACCCTTTTTCTGCAAATCCTGTCGTAGATCGCCAAACGCTGGCACAACTAGCCGACTGGGAACGCGTCTCAGAACTTTGTCGGCCAAAGCCTGAGCATTTTTGCCCGTGGTCACGACGAATGCGTCGTCAAAGACACTCGCCGCCGCGCAAAAGAATCCAGCCGAGGACTGCGCCAATCCCATCGCATCTTGGCCATAGAGGCCCGTCAAGCGATTGGCCGTCGATCGCAAATACGAGGCAAGAACGGCGTCGGAGGACGCAAGAATCCGGGCATAGTCTTGACAAATGCGAATGGCCATTGCCGTGGTTGACTCAGACAACGGATCCGCCAACTCAGGCGTCACCAAATCGTCGGGCAGGGGCTTTTGCCGAGGCGTAGCAATGTTCAGCACCCCGGTTGTCGGATTCTTAAAGAGGAACAGAGCCCGCTTCAAAACCGCGCGCCCGGACAAAAGGGAATCGTAACGCCCCGTCGCCAAGTAATGCTGAAGAGAAGCGTCCGCATACCCCAGATAGTCGCCAAGATTTCCGGTCCGCAGCCCCGCCTCGTCACAGTGCGTAACATCATCGAAATTCCGAAACCGCGCAAGAAAGTCGTAGAGAGCCAACGCCTTTTCAAGGCGCGCTGGATCGCCCATTGCCCGAGCGGCATGGATCAGGCGGGCCGTTGCGAATGCGGTGACATCTAGATACCCGTCAGCGGTCCCTGCCGGTCGCTTGCCCGTATGCTCCCTCAACTTCTGCAAAATCGCCTTGAACCGGTTGGCGTCCGATTCAAGAATAGACGGATCCATCAACCGCGGAACCATGCGGGGATTTGACTCGACAATCAGTCCAAGCTGCTCCTGAGCCCACGTTCGATCCGCGTCATCTGGCAGGGCCTCCCTGAGTTTTCGAACCCCAAAACTCGCCCGATCGCTCCGTCCACCCGGATTGCGTTGCGCCACGCGGCACGCAAAGAGCGAGTCTTCACCCGTAAACTCGTCCAGGATCGAATCGAACGTCCGTTGGGCCATCCACCGATAGATGGGGTTGGGAACCATCGCGCTAGCGCAGACCAAGAGCCTCAGCATAGCGGCGTTGCCAATGGCTGTTTTCCCATATTCGATCTGGGTCCAGTCGTCGCTGCGAGAAACCTGAAAGAATCCACCATCGATCAGATCGACCGCTGGTGACCTGAGGACGGGATCGAAGCAAGCTTGGAACTCCTGCAACCTTCCGCTGAGCAAAAGAAACCGCCATGCCTCGGGCTCGATGATCTTGACGCCCCCGTTCTTAAATCCGCCATTCTTGTCGTCTGATTGCTGAACCAATGCCGCTGTGTAGTCGGAGAAGGGCGGGGGCATCGGCGCGCTAGGCGCGCGCAGAGCCTGCAAATTCTCGCGTTGGATCTCATCCAGACTTGGCTGCCCGGGAATCGGTCGTTGATCTTCAAACTTTCTCCGAGCGCGAACGAGTGCGGATACAAAGCTGTTCTCATCGTTTCCATAGAGCGCCACATCTCGTCGAATGAGATCTAAGAGCTTTCCAGACGGATCCAATATCCAAATCTGGAATCCCGGCAGTAAGTTCACCGCAACTCGACTTAACGGAAGATAGGCATTTCTAAACTCGGGGAAGGCGTACGTATCGACGCGAATGCACAGAAAATTTCTGGCGAGATACGATTGAACCTGCGCGGACATAAATACACCCGCGTCCAAGTCTTGAGCAAAAGCATTGCTGCTGGATCCAATAAAGAGGAAAATCGGTTTGTCCCGTCGCCGAGCTTCCATAAAGGACTCTGGAGTCGGCTTCCGCCAATCGATCCTTTGAACCGCCGCCCGGTGCAAAAATTCCGAAGATTCCTGCCCCAGAGAGTTTTCGACAGGCTGCGGAATGTACGGTCTAAGCCACCGGGAAACAAAACCCAGTATCACTAAAACGGTCACCGCGCCAGAAACAACCCCAAAAGCAGGCCTACGCATTCCTGGCTCATTATGCCCCTGTGCTAAAATCGCCCAATCATGTCGATATCCCTCGATGAGGTTCGGCACGTGGCAAAGCTGGCGCGTCTAGAACTCGATGAGACCGAAATTCTCTCACTGCAAGGCGAGTTAAACGCGCTTTTAGGCCACTTCGCGGACATTCAAGGCATAGATGTTTCGGGCGTCGCGCCCACGTCTCACGCTGTTTCCCTCCAGAACGTCTGGTCAGAGGACGCGGTTGGCCCATGCCTACCCCGAGAAAAGGCCCTCAAGAACTCGGCCATGTCCAAGGCGGGACTCTTCGTCGTCCCCCAGATCATCGAGGACTAACCGAATTTGATCACCCAGCTTTCCGCCGCCGAATTAGCCAAAAAAATCGCTTCGAAGGAGATCTCCTGCGCCGAAGCTCTCGATGCCCACCTAGACCGAATCGAGAAGCTCGACGAGCAGTACGGATGCTTCCTTGCGGTCGATCGTGAGAGGGCCTACGAGGACGCCAAGTCCGCGCAAGCCATCGTCGACCGAGGCGAAGCCGGACCTCTCACCGGAGTCCCCCTCGCCGTTAAGGACAATATCTCCACCGATGGGATCGAAACAACCTGCGCATCCAAGATCCTCAAGGGTTACATCCCTCCGTTCGATGCCACCGTCGTCACCAAATCCAAAGCCGCCGGAATGGTCATCCTCGGCAAGACGAACCTCGACGAGTTCGCCATGGGAACTTCCACGGAGAACTCCGCCTACAAAATCACCCGAAACCCCTGGGACACCACCCGCGCCCCGGGCGGAAGCTCCGGTGGTTCCGCCGCCTGTGTAAGCGCCGAACTCGCGCCTCTCGCCCTTGGTTCGGATACCGGCGGCTCCATCCGTCAGCCCGCATCGCTCTGCGGCATCGTCGGATTCAAACCGACCTACGGACGCTGTTCCCGATACGGCCTCGTCGCCTTTGGTTCCAGCCTGGACCAAATCGGCCCCCTCACCCGAACGGTAGAAGACGCCGCCCTCCTCGCTGAAGTTACCAGTGGCCACGATCCCATGGACAGCACGTCCATCGAGATGGCCCCCATTTCGAGCGCCAACCTCAAAAACGGCTCTCTCAAGGGCCTGAAAGCCGCGCTGCCTAAGGAACTCTTCGCCGACGCTATCAATTCTGGTGTACGCGCCCAAATTGAGTCTGCCATCGAAGTTCTGAAGAACGAAGGCGTAGAATTCACTGAAGTCTCCATCCCGTCCATTGAGTACGGCGTTACCACCTACTACATCATCGCCCCCGCCGAAGCCAGCAGCAACCTCGCCCGCTTCGATGGCATCCGCTACGGCCCCCGAAGCGAAGGGAAGGGCCACATCAACGTCGTCGAGCGAACGCGAGCCGAAGGCTTTGGCCACGAAGTGAAAGCCCGCATCATGATCGGCACTTACGCCCTCAGCGCAGGTTACTACGATGCCTTCTATCTGCGAGCCCAACAGGTCCGAGCGCTGATGAAGCAGGAGTTCGACAAGGTTTACGCAGAGTACGACTTCATCCTGTCCCCTACCAGTCCGGTCACCGCATTCAAACTCGGCGAACTGGTGGATGACCCACTAGCCCTAAAACTGCTTGACTTCTGTACGATTCCCGCTAACATGGGTGGGATGCCCGGAATCTCGCTGAACTGTGGCCTTGCGGAGGGTCTACCGGTTGGTCTCCAACTTCTCGGCGCCCCGCTACAGGACGAAAAGCTCCTCCAAATCGCCTACGGGGTGGAGCAGTCTCTGCCAAACGCCACGCAGCGCCCGCAGATTCCGTAACGGAATAACATGGATGATGTCGCGCGCCAAGATTTGCGGCTCTTTCTGAAGGAGCTTTTCTCGCCTTGGCGCGTACTCCTGCTCGGCATTGCGCTCGTCTTCCTCTGGACCATTCCATTGTTCCTATATGCCACCGGTCCTAAAGCCTTTGCGACCGCAGCCGCTCTCCTCGTCTGGGCAACCACGTCTTACACGACCAGCGTCCAAAAGCGTTTCCGGTCGAAGCGGTTCGCCGCGATGTGGGATGGGTGTAGAGATCGGCTCAGTCGTTTCGATGAAGTACTCCGCAAAATGCGAAAGGAACAGATTGCAAATCTAAACGAGATGCCACGTACGGTGAAAGAAGTAGGAGAACGCCTCTATCGCTCTCTTCGACGAGCAGATATGATCGCCTATGAAGTCGAGCAAACCGAAGCTGATCTCTACCAAGCTCCTCCCAAATGGACGGCTCCCAGTCACGACCCTCAGTCCAAAGAACTGTATCGCCAGGCCGACAAAAACATCGCCGAGTATAGACAACAGTTCGCCGGAGTCATGGCCGGCGTCCACCGGACCGAAGCCCAAAGCGCCGTCTACATGACCACGCTGGATAGTCTGCGCATGCAGATGCTCGGCTACCGCCTTGTCGGCAGAAGCCCAGAAATGTCTTCCTACGACTTCCTCGAAGCCCTCGCCGAGGCGCGCGCACAACTGAAATCCATTGACTCGGCGTTGGAAGAACTCGATCTCGGCCACTACCCAAAGACCATCGCCGTCGTGCCTCCCCCAATTCCGCCCAATATCACTGCAGATATAGAAGAAAGACTGAATCAAGGTAACTAATACACGCCTTTCCAAAAGCGAAAATCCGTCGTACGATGGGCATAGAATGAATTTCAGTCGCATGGAAAAGGGCAGGTCGCTTCTTGGGAGTGAATAAGGCAGTAACGGGAGGAAGTAAACCGAGCGTCGATCCTTTGCTCTCCAAAGAAGAGTGGCTGGGAGAATTGCTGCAAAGAGGAGGGATTGGCCAGTGGTGCTGGCGCCCCGACTCAGATCGCTTTACGGTGACTGCCAACATGTCCGGCATACTGGGCGTCGATTTCTCGAAGGAATCGTTCAGCCTCGCCCAGTTCTGCGACGCTCTCGCCCCCCAAGACCGCGCCGCCGTCTCGAGAGCCATTCAAAATGCACGTCTAAGCGCGAGTGACTTTCGGCTGGAATGTCGTACAAATGAGCCAAAGACGCACCCCAATTGGTTAGAAATAGTTGGCGCCGCCCGCCATCGGTCCGGGGAGAAGCTATTCACCGTCGAAGGCATCTTGATCGATATTTCTGCCCGCATCGAGGGCCAGATCGAACTTATCGAAGTTCACGACAAGTACCAGCGGGCCATTTCCGCCGTTGGGATGGCCGTCTACGAACTCGACTTTCAAAGTGACGAGTACTTCAACACGAATCTCGACCAAATGGAAGAAATTCTCGGCGCTCCGTATGAAGGCTCGCATACCCAGCAATGGCGCCAAATCAAATCTCTCGGGCGCAGATTTCATGGCGAGTTGGCGGGACTATCTCTTAAAGAGGCAATTCAGCGATATCAAAGCGGTCAGGCATCGGTCTGGTCGTCGGAACTCAAGTATCAAAGACCGGACGGACAAGTTCGCTGGCTGTTCGACGTCTCCATGCCCGTCAAAGACGCGGATGGGAATGTCTCGGGAAGTTTTGGCATTGTCCAAGATATCACCGGCTTCAAGCGCCTCTCGGGAGTGATTGAGCAGGTGGTCGAGAACACGGCATCTGCCCACGAGGACTATCTTCAAAGGCTGGTAGTGGCCCTGAGTGCCAGTTTGGGCGTGCGATATGCGTTTGTGGGGCAACTTCAAGAGTCGGGTGATCTAACGGTTTCAACGGTTGCCATCGCCATTGACGGAAGCCCGGCGCCGAATCTCGAGTACGCACTCTCAGGAACGCTGTGCGAAAAAGTCTGGGAAGGCGACGTTTGCTTTCATCCTTCGAATGCACAGGAGAAGTGCCCGAATAATCGACTACTGGTTGAATTGGGAATCGAAGCCTATCTTGGAATGCCCTTGCGAGACTCCGAGGGCCAGATCATTGGCATCCTCGTCGTTCTTCACACGGCTGTTATTGACGAGCAGGCAGATCCAGTTCGTATCCTCCAATTATTCGGCGCACATGCCGCCGCCGCGCTCGAAAGGCAAAGGAATGCAGAAGCCAGTCGTTTCCGAGAGCAGTTCTATCGAACGCTTTTCGGCGTCCTCGCCGAAGGGATCCTGGTTAAGGATCAAACGGGAAAGATCGAAAAGTGCAATGACGCATCTCAACGGATCTTGCGGCTATCGGAAGAAGAGATTTTGGGACTTGATGTCGGTTCGCTCCCCGTCATCATTTTCGATCCAAATGAGTCCCCTCCCCGCTCATACAAGAGGTTAACGACTGAGGAAGTCTGCCCGGGGGGCACACAGTCGGGACTTGTGTGCGGACTAAAACATGGGAATGGCGACGTATCCTACGTATCGATCAACGCCCTCCCAATGGACGATGTCTTTTCCTCAGATAAGAAACTCGTCGTTTCTTTCAGCGACATTACGGCAATATATGAAGCTGAAGAGGGACTGAAGGAGCTAAATCAAAGCCTGGAATCCTTGGTAAGCGAACGGACTCGCGAACTACAAATAGCGAATCAAGAATTGGAGTCGTTCGCCTACTCCGTATCCCACGATCTACGCCAACCATTGCGTGCTATCGATGGTTTCGCGCGAATCCTAGAATTAGATCACAAGGATCACTTGCAGCCGGACGGCATTGCGAGCATTGCCAAGATTCGTTCCGCCTCGAAGCGGATGGCACATCTCATCGACGATCTTCTCCGTTTATCTCGTCTGCTCTCGCTGGAACTCCATCTCGAACCCATCGACATCACAGTGATCGCTCAAGAAGTCGTGAACTCTTTAGAAGTGACAAACCCGGGTCGAAATGTCGCAGTGTTTATAGAACCTAACCTCACTGCGGTGGGAGACTCCCGACTCATTTCGGTGGTACTAGACAATCTAATTGGAAACTCATGGAAATTTACGTCCAATCGCAAGTCCCCCGCGATTCAAGTCGGCCAAAGGGAAGAAGTCTTTTTCGTGCAAGATAATGGGGAAGGCTTTGATATGAAGTATCAGGATCAACTATTTAAGCCATTCCAAAGGTTGCATTCTCCAGGTGAATTTGAAGGCTCGGGTATTGGATTAGCCACCGTCCGAAGAATCGTTGATAGACATGGTGGATCGGTTTGGGCAGAATCGAGCCCAGAAAACGGAACGACCGTGTTTTTTACTTTAAAGAAGCATTGAAAAAGGCCGCCGACTATTGTCGTGCGGCCTTGCTAATTTGATACCTCAAGCGATTTGGGCTAATGCCGGAGTCTCGCGATCCAGGGCAATGGCGAGTTCTCGCTCGATAACATTGCCTTGAATTTGACTCAGATACACTTTGCTGAGGTTCGGCTGCTTGATAAGTCGCTCCAGCGTCGCGAGTAGGTCTACTGCCTCCTCACGGCTGAGCGAAATCGATACGTCGCTCAAATCACGCTGTGCTTCAAAGTCGAAGATCCTCATTTTTCTACTCCCTTCATCGGGTTCTTTCGTTAACCACTACAGGAACAAACGGATTTAGGGTTCCAAGGTTTTGTGAATTCTGTCAAAAGACCCAATTCACCCTGCATAATTGTCGGCCAATCAAGGATGCCCTCCATAGCTGAAATGGAGCTTTTTGCGGCAGAAAACTGATCTACTCCCGAGTGAATCGCCAGTGAGTCAGTTCCTTTCCCTCCACAATTGGCTTGAGTTGATTGCCTACGGCCTTGAACTCCTTGGTGGATAACATCTGCGCCGCTGAACCTCCTGCTTCGAAAGTGACACGGTCTCCGGATTGACGCCACGTTCCTGACATGTTGGTTTGCCCCGAGTTCATTTGAAAGGAACCGTCATCCTTCAAGGCAAGTTTGCCAACCTCGACTACTTCGGTTCCATTGCCGACTTCCACGCGGTATGAACCCGCAACTGATGGCGCCGACTGGCAACCCGCCAATAAGAAAGCCGCTCCTCCCAAAATGAACAAACGAAACATCGATCGTTATCTTGAGAGAATTGCAATTAACTTTTTGTCGAATTCGGGCCTTTCTGCCCTGCCGACTTGGAGCGAGTAAGAAAATGAGGGTCATAAGTCATACGCGTTTTGCCCTTTTTATTCCCAAAAGGAGACTGAAACTCAAAAACGCCACGCTTGACCTGAGTCGCCAAAATTGCCTCTCGTTTGACCAATGGACCGGTTGGACCGGTCGTGATGAGGAGCCTCAGTACTTTGCCGTTCACAGACCATTTGCCTTCGAATCCGCTCATCGCATCGCGAATCCACCAAGTGTGATCGGCCTTGAGTTGCATCCACCTTTGCAAACCTGCGGGAAGATTAGCGTCGATCGACTTGCCGGTAGGGCTGATCGCCTCCACGCGATAGTAACCTTCAGGATAGTGGGGCGGTGTGCCTTTCTGAGTGAGGACGAGGCAGATCGCAAGAGTCCCGATCATGGCTCAATTCTATCTCTATTTCGAGTGAGCCCTAACGGGGAATGAAGGGCTTGTAGAGAGCAAAAAAAATCGCCGGACCACGAATGATCCGGCGAGAACGTGAGAGTTACGAGATTTGCGCCAGAACGTCCTTCAGACTCTGGGCGGACTTGTGCAGTCCCTCTCGCTCGGACTCGCTCACCGCGGGCTCCAGAACTTCGACGACGCCACGTCGGCCAACCTTCGTCGGAAGGGAGAGCGAAATACCGCTGATGCCAAGCTTGCCGCTCTGCAAAGAAGAAACCGGCAGCACTGCTTCGCTGTTCAAAGCGATCGCCTCCACCACTTCCTTGATCGAAACGCCAACCGCGCGACCCGCGCCACCCTTCAAGCGGATGACTTCAGCGCCCGATTTTCGGGTGAATTCGAAAACGCCCGCGATCTCGGCTTCATAGTTCGGGATCGAGGTCAGCGGAACGCCACCAACCGTGGCCGATGAGAAGATCGGTACCATGGAATCGCCGTGCTCGCCCAAAATCAGCGCCTTCACGTCCAGCGCGTTCACATTGAAGTGATCGGCGAGAAGGGACCGGAATCGACAAGTGTCGAGAACCGTACCCAGGCCAAGAACCTGTGAGGGAGGAACGATGCCGCTCTGTCCCGCCAGATGGGTCAAGATATCGACTGGATTCGAAACGACCAAGATCGTCGCGCCATCGGCCAACTTGACGCCCTTCAGGGACTCAAGAATCTGTTTGAACAGGCCAACGTTGCGGTTGATAAGCTCAAGTCGGCTCTCATCCGGCTTGCGGCGAAGGCCGGCCGTAATGACAACACAGTCGCTTCCGTTGACGATGTCGTACTCGTTTGAGCTCGTGAACTTCTGGTTGCTGGTCAGGGCTGCGCCATGACGCAGGTCAAGCGCCTCACCGGCGGCCATGTCCCCGTTCATGTCGACAAGGGCGATCTCGCGAACGATCCCGCCAAACTGTAGGGCGAATGCGGCATCAGAGCCGACGCGTCCTCCTCCTCCAATGATGGCTACTTTCATGCGTGTTTTTTCCTTGAGTTGAATTCGAGGGTGTCTTCCGATTATGGCAGGGGAGGGAAGCTCTCCGCCGAACGCCTTAGGCCCTGACCTCTACCAAACCCAAACGTACTTTGGCTCAAAACCTGTACTCATGCATCCACCAAACACCACCTCACCGCGTTTGGAGGGTTCGATTGCCTCAGGACCGGGCAGCCCCATCGCGTATCGCGCAAAGTGAGGTGGCCCGGGTCGGTTCTCAAACGATATGTCCCAGGGGCCAAAGCTGGCCATGCCCCACAGGAGAGCCAAGGGCGCCAGCATAGCCCACCTTCTCCACCGTGGATAGCAAACGGCAATGATCAAAAGAACGCTGAGCAGGAGCGATCCCATACGCGTGAACAGAAAGGTCCAGGCCAGGATGAGAAAGATAAAGGTCGCCAAGATCCAGGTAACGGATTTGGAGTGAATGGGTTTCATCATGTTCTCTCAATTACCTAGACTTTAAACACCCCTCAAAAATTCGCATACGAACAAAGAATGTGCAACGATAAATCCTGGTCGAAATCCTTACTTGAGGCGGCCTGGATAGAAATAAAAAAGCGTCCGCCCGCTTGGGACGGACGCTCGTAAGCGATGAACTAAGCTTCGCCGATCGCCTGTTCGATATTGGCGCTATTCTCTACGAATCGCGCATTCAAGTTCTTTGCTGCCTCGTCGTACTCCACCGGGTTAGCCCAGGTGTTGCGAGGATTCAAAATCTCGGCGGGAGCGCCGGGGCAAGAGGTCGGGATTGCCAATCCAAAGATTGGATCTGATTCGAACTCTACGCTACTAAGTTTCCCTTCCAAAGCCGCTTGAATCATTGCTCGGGTGTAGGCCAACTTCATCCGGGAGCCGATGCCATAGGGGCCACCGGTCCACCCCGTATTGATTAACCAGACCTGGGAACCATGCTTCTTGATCTTCTCGCCAAGCAGAGTAGCGTAGGCGTGCGGACGTAGCGGAAGGAACGGCGCCCCGAAACAGGTGGAAAACGTGAGTGTAGGTTCTGTGACTCCCGCTTCCGTTCCCGCCACCTTGGCCGTATAGCCGTTCAAGAAGTGAAGCATTGCCTGCTCTGGCGTTAGCTTAGAAATCGGAGGCAATGTTCCTGTGGCGTCGCAGGTGAGAAAGAAGATGTTCTTGGGATGTCCGCCGATGCTGGGAATGCGTGCGCCTTCAATGTATTCAATGGGATAAGCCGCGCGAGTATTCTCCGTCAAGGTTGCGTCATCGTAGTCGGGAACGTTGCCATCCTTGAGAACCACATTCTCAAGCACTGATCCAAACCGGATAGCGTCCCAAATCTGTGGTTCGCCTTCCTTGCTCAGCTTGATGCACTTTGCATAGCAGCCGCCTTCCACGTTGAAAACGCCATGGTCCGTCCAGCCATGCTCGTCGTCGCCAATTAAGAATCGATCGGGATCGGCCGAGAGAGTCGTCTTGCCCGTTCCGCTCAGGCCAAAGAACAGGGCCGTGTCGCCCGCCTGCCCAATGTTTGCCGAGCAATGCATGCTCATAACCCCCTTGAGCGGGAGGAGGTAATTCATGATGGTGAATACCGACTTCTTCATCTCACCGGCATATTCGGTTCCCATAATCAGAACCTGCTTCTCAGCGAAGTTCAGGGCGATTACCGCTTCGCTCCGAGTCTGATCGACCTCAGGCTCCGCGTACAGTCGGCACATATTCGCCACCGTCCACTCAGGTTGAAAGTTGGCCAACTCTTCGGCCGTTGGACGAATCAAGAGCTGCTTAATGAAGAGAGCGTGATACGGTCGCTCGACGATAAACCGAACTGCAATCCGGTGCTCTGGGTCGGCGCCGCCAAAGGTGTCCACCACATAAAGTCGCTTGCCTGCCGCATAGTCGCGTGCCTTCTCCCGAAGGTGCGCAAATGTCCCGGGCTCCATCGCACTGTTATTGCCCCACCAAATGTTCGCCTCGGATCCAGGCTCGCGAACGGTGTACTTGTCCTTTGGCGTTCGACCGGTGTACTTGCCAGATCGGCAGACGAGGGCTCCATTCGAGGCTTGGACGGCATTGTCCGAGAGGAGGGCATGGTCGACGAGTTCTTCGACGCTCAGATTGTAAAAAACTTCAGATGCAGTGGATAAGTCTACGGGTGATATGCTCTGGGTGGACGGCATTGTCAGGTTCCTCGCGACCAGGTAAAGGTCCGCGCGTTGACAAAAATTGTACCTGTGCCCTCCTCAGCCCTTGGGCCGGGAGTCCGACTCCCTCACCGAATCTTAGGCTCAAATCGGGTGTAACATTGCTAAATGGAACTGGCCTATACGAAACTCAACGAAGAACAAGTCCAGAAAGCCTTGTCCGATTTACCTGGTTGGACAATTCAAAACGACAAGCTGACCCGAACCTATACCTTTGAGACCTACAAAGAAGGCATCGACTTTGCGGTTTCCGTGGGAAATGCCGCCGATGTCCTTAACCACCATCCAGACATACACATTGGCTACTGCCGCGTGAAAGTTGCCGTGAATACCCACGATGTAAATGGAATCTCGCCCTACGATTTC
This sequence comes from Armatimonadetes bacterium 55-13, assembly GCA_001898035.1. Lineage (GTDB taxonomy): Bacteria > Armatimonadota > Fimbriimonadia > Fimbriimonadales > Fimbriimonadaceae > 55-13. The sequence continues at coordinate 213,014 of MKRX01000015.1, read as the reverse complement.
GAGCTAGCTCGAAGGGTCGATGCTATTTCTTAATTTGCCCAACGGACCGACTTCAGAGACGCCATAAACATGGGCCATTCACGGGCATAGTTCTTCTTGAGCGTCGAAAATGTGAAGATGGCCAATATTCCCTTACGGATGGCAATCACTTGGTATTGATCCACCGTCATGGTTTTGCTCACCTGTCGCTCTGATGCGATCCCGAACGCCTCCGTACCGCCAACTTGAAAAGTCTTGGTCCCAAGAATTTTCATCTCCGGGTCTTTCTTCAAGCTTGGAAGGGCTTCTCGGCCGAAAGTCACGGCAGATGTTTCGGAGGTCTTGAGGGAGCGAATGGTAATGTTGGTCGTGTACTCGTCCTTGGAAAGGACATAGAATCCAATTCGTCCCCCTGCCGCTCGCGAATCATCACGCCCATATCCCTTAGGAGCGCTGTATCGAAACACCTTCTCGATATTGACCGTCGTTTGCGCGCAGAGGGCAATGCACGGAACCGCTGCTAAGATGGATAGCCACCCGCCTCGCCGCATCTTCACTCTTTCTCTCGCTTCAGGAAGGCGTAGGCGTTGTGATCGTGAATCGACTCGTGGTTTTCCACCTCGATTTCGTAGGCCTTCACCCGGTCGTCCTTGTCGAACGCCAGCGCCACTTCACGAACCATGTCCTCGACAAACCGAGGATTCTCGTAAGCCTGCTCTGTCACAAACTTCTCGTCTGGTCGCTTCAAGACCGGATACAACTGCGCCGAGCCACAAGCCTCGATCATGTCGATCACATCTTCCAGCCAGAGCGTTTCGCCATTGGGTTTGACCCGAACGGAAACGTATCCTCGTTGGTTGTGCGCGCCAAATGAACTGATCTCTTTGCTGCACGGGCAGAGCGTCGTGACCGGTACTGTCAACAAAAGTTCGAAGCAGTTGGTCGTTCCCCCGGTTGCCGAAAAGCCACACTCATATCCCATCATTCCGACCTTTCCGGTTACCGGTGCCGCCTTTTCGCGGAAGAGCGTAAATCGGACTTCCAAGTGAGCCGTATCGGCGTGCAATTTCTCACGAAGCTTGGCCAAGACATGTGGAATCGTTTCCACGCTCAGATCGTGGTTGTGATCCCCTAGTACCTCCAAGAACCGACTCATGTGGGTGCCCTTGTATTCACGTGGCAAATCCACCGTCAGCGTGAAAACGCCATGAGTGTGTTGAGGCCCGTTGTCGCGCTCCCGCACGTACATCGGATACTTCACATTGCGAACGCCCACCTTATCGATGGCAATATTGCGTTCGTCGTGGCTGCTCTGGATATCCACGAGCGTTTGCTTAGGGGAGTTACTCATAGTCTGAACGGCTTCCTCGCGCGGTGACATACCGCTTCTTCTACGGAAGTCAAGCAAGGATGTTTCGGTTCCTTAGGCCATATAGTTTCCCCCAAAACCACCGCCGTGGATAATGAATGGGACCTTGAACAAGTTCGTCATCGTTCGCGGAGATGAGGCCCGGGTGCCCTTTTCAGACATGGCCTTTGGCTTCTGTCTCGGTAGGCGAGGCGGCGATCTTCTCGTTCAACCCACTGCCGAAAGCCTAAAGGAAGCCCTCGTTGAAGCAGACGGATTTTTCTTCTATGGCCACGGCGATAAAGGGGGTGCCCTCCACCTCACACCAACCGAGCGGTTCCGCCAGCAAGATCTCGAAGAAGTGATCTCCCGCCGCGCCGTCCTTGGCAAACCTCGCCTAGAAGTCGCCGAAGTCCGCGCTTGCTATTCCGGCTCCAAAGGCGAGTACATCAACCGCTGGCTGAGCCTTGCCGAGGTCGTTCATTGTTTCCCCGACGTCACCGCCTCCGCGGTCCCGCCTTTCATCCACCCGATGCACACCTACCGAAAACCAATCGACTACGATCCCGGTCGTCTCGGATTCTGGTCCCGCTTTAGCTGGAGCCGCTAAGCGCACGCTCGAGCACTTCCAAGGTGTGGAGCACTTCCACTGTTTGCCCATGCTCCCGGGCCGCCTGCGAGATCCAAGCATGGCAACCTGGATTTCCCGTCGCCACAATCGAGGCGCCTGTCTGCTCCACGTTGCCCCACTTCCTTTCCAAAAGCGTCCGCGCCATCTTCGGCTGGGTCAGGTTATAAATTCCTGCGCTCCCGCAGCACATTTCCGCCTCGTTAAGCTCCACCATCGTCACCCCCGGAATCGCTGCCAACAGTTCCCGAGGCTCCCGCCGAATCCCCTGCCCATGCGAAAGGTGGCAAGCGTCGTGATACGTCACCGTTGCCTCTAGCTTTCCGCGCGTCGATAGAACCTCTCCCAAGCCATTCGCCGCCAGGAATTCCGCCGCATCGAACACTCGCCCCCTCAAGGCAACGCCAAGGTTCTCGTACTCCTTCATCGTGCTCCCGCAACCCGCCGAATTCACCACGATCGGCAGATCGTCCGAGAACTGAGCCGAAAGCCCTTGCCCCATCGACCGCGCCGCGTCCAGGTACCCGTTGTGTGCGTGTAAGGCCCCACAACACCCTTGATCCACCACCCGAACCGCGAATCCCACCTGCCGGAGCAGACGCTTCGTAATCTCATTCACGCGCCCGTATAGCACCCGCATCACGCACCCTTCCAGCACGTAAACTTCTCCCTTGATGGGCGGTAGGGGGGCCTCATCAAGCGGAGGAAACGAGTAAGCCGACGGCGCCACCGGTCGGTCCGCTTCCGGAGCCTGACCACTCAAGAGCCGACTTAAGACTCCCGGAATACGTTTCCCGGGCAAGAGCTTCGCCAACCCCAACTGCATCCGCAGCCGCCCTGGCTTTGTCATCCCCGCCAGCAGCGCCTTCTTGGCAAAGCTCCCGTGCCGCTTTTCCAGTCGATCCCGCGCCAACTCCAAAATCTCGCCATAGTGGACGCCACTCGGGCAAGCCGTCTCACAAGCCCGGCACCCCAAACAAGCATTCAAATGCGGCCGCGCCTCTTCCCAAGCGATCTTGCCTTCCTCGGCGCTCCGAGAAAGATAAATCCGCCCCCGAGGCGACTCCGTCTCCTTGCCCGTCACCACAAACGTCGGACAAGACTCCAAACAGAACCCACATCGGATGCACTGCGTCGTCAGATCGGTCAGGTCCTTCATCAAAAAATCCCCATCGCCCCCGGATTCAACTTATGCCCCGGATCAAAGACCTCTTTCGCCCGCCGCATCAACTTCACCATCGCCGGATCAGCGACCTCCAGATTGCGAGGGCCGCAAAAGCGGCGAACCACCCATCCACCTGATATCCCTGGACTTGATTCATCGTGATTCAAATCAGCCCAAATCGTGCCCGTTTCAGAATCCCAAGCCAGAGCTCTACCACCATAGAACTCCATTGCTTGCTGAAACTCCGAGCGAGGAACGCGATGAATGCCAATCTTTGCATCAATGAGGGCCGGTCCATTTCCCGCTCTCACTTTCGGCGAGAATTGAACGGGGCAGGGCAAGAGTGTTTTTCGAGGCAAAACCTTGAGTGTCAACTCGGTAACGATCCCCAGAGTCCCACGAGCCCCAATCAAAAATCGATGCAGGTCGTAACCCGCCACATTCTTCACCACGGAGCTTCCCGCCTTGGCAATGGTTCCGTCGGCCAATACCACTGTCATCCCCAAAATCCAGTCGCGCCATGACCCATGCAGACTCTCGTTGCCATGGGGAAGATCGAAGTTCACATACCATTCCAAAGGATTGATGTCCATCAACCACGTCCCCGCGTCGAACTCGTCTGAATCCTCCTGCCCGGGATAGCCCGATTGCAGGGAAACCGGCAAGCAGAGGTCATGCTCAGCCAATTCATCCTGTAATCGGCCGAGGCTCATCCCCGCCTGAACCGAAACCACCAAGTCTTCTTTAGAGAGCTTCGTGATGCTGGATAGTTCAGACATCTTTATGTGGACGTAGCTTTCGGGGGCGGGTAACTGAGACGTGTCGATCTCACTTGAATCCAGCTTGAGATCATCCGGTAGCCCACGATTCAATCGCTCAGTGCTCTTAGATCGAATTGCTTCCAAATACGGCGTTGGCATCGAGAACGGACCAGAAGCCCCGCAAATAACCGTCTGCTCCCGCCGGACAACTTCTGCCAGTTCCTCGGTGCTCTTCGGGCATTCCTCGCGAACCACCATCACCAAGCCACCCCGCGCCACCGCTTTTTGTGCTCCACGCAACTCTTCTGGTTCGGCAAAACCTTGCACGGATTGCAAAGCTCCCCCGAGTTGAAAATCGACTTCGCCATCGCCTGCAACCGCAAATCGTCTTCCGAGAACATTAGCGGCATTAAATCGATCTTCTCTACCCCGATCCCATGCTCGCCGGTAATCGATCCCCCCAATTCCAGACACCGGCGAATGATCTCCTCACCCGCCTCCACCACTGCCTTCACCTGTACCGGATCGCGATCGTCGAAGTAGAAGCAAGGATGCAAGTTCCCGTCCCCCGCGTGAAACAGGTTCGCCACCCCCCCCCCGTGCCGAGCCGCCACATCGTAAACAAAGTCCAGCATGTCCGGGAGCTTCGAGCGAGGGATCACCCCGTCGTGAGTCACGATCGAAGGCGCAATCCGCCCCATCGCCCCGACCCCCTTCTTCCGCGCCGTCCAAAGCCGCTGCCGCTCCGCCTCATCCGCCGCCACCGAGATCTCCATTGCCCGATTCGCCCTGCAGATCGCCTCCACCGTCTCCATCTCCCGCTCCACGATCTCGTGCGCTGAATCCGCGTCATTGGAGTCGCATTCCACCAGCAAAAGCGCCGCCGTCCCCACCGGATACTTCAACCCAAACGCCGCCTCCAGCGCATGCAAAATCCCCTTGTCCATCACTTCCAGCGCCGCCGGAATCGTCCCCGAAGCAATAATCACCGCCACCGATTCCGTCGCGTCTCGCACGGTCGAAAATGCGGCGAGCGCCGTCTTCACCGCTGTCGGCAAGGGCGTCAACTTCACCCAAGCCTCCGTCACAATCCCCAGCGTCCCCTCGGACCCCACCACCAGCGAAACAAAGTCAAACCCCGGTCCGCCCGAAACCTTGCCTCCCAACTCCAAAATCTCGCCCGTCGGATCCACCAGTGTCACGCCCAGAATGTGTTGCGCCGTCACCCCGTACTTCAAGGTGTGCGGTCCCCCCGCGTTCTCGGCTATGTTCCCACCCAAGGTCGAAACCGTCTGTGAAGAGGGGTCCGGCGCAAAGTGCAGCCCCTCCGTCTTCACCGAATCGGATATCCGCTTATTCGCAATCCCCGCCTGCGCCTTCAAACACCGATTCTCAAGGTCGATCTCCAAAATCTGCGTCAGCCGCTTCGTCGAGATCACCACCCCGCCCAAAGCTGGCAGGGCTCCTCCACTCAACCCCGTCCCCGCCCCGCGACCGGTAAAGGGAACCTCGTTGGCCACGCACCACCGCACCACCGCCGCCACCTGCTCGGTCGAATCGGGCATCACCACCGCCGTCGGCTTGGATCGGTCCACGGTGTAGGCGTCGCAGTCATAAGCGCGCTGAACGGAAGGGCCGGACAGCACTTGGTCGGGGGAGAGGATCGCGGACAACTGAGAAACCATCGCGTCCTCGGGAATGGGCATCTCCAAGGTTTACCCGCCTGCCGGGAACCTAAGCTAGCTAGACGAGTATCATCCACCCGTGTTCGTAACGTTTGAGGGACCCGAAGGAGCCGGAAAGACCACCGCCATCGCCGCCATCGCGCACCGTTTGCGTGAAGAAGGCAGGGAAGTGCTCGTCACCCGAGAGCCCGGTTCCGGCGAATTTGGAGCCCGCATCCGGGAACTCCTCCTCCACGGCGAAGCCATGCCCCCCAAGAGCGAACTCTTCCTCTTCCTCGCCGATCGCGCCAACCACGTTGAGACCATCATCCGCCCCGCCCTCGCCGAAGGCAAAATTGTCCTCTGCGACCGCCACGCCGATTCCACCTACGTCTACCAAGCCATCGTCCGCGGCCTCGACCCCGAATTCGTCGCCGCCGCCAATCGCTTCGCCACCAGCGGCCTCATCCCAGACGCCACCTTTCTCCTGGACCTGGACCCCCAAATTGGCCTCTCCAGAATCCAAACCAAAGATCGCCTCGACCAAGAACCCCTATCGTTCCATCAAAAAGTCCGCGCTGGCTTCCTCTCCCTCGCCCACGCCGACCCAGCCCGCTGGCACATCCTAGACGCCACCCAACCCACCGAATCCACCGTCCAATCCTTCTTCACCTGGATCGACCAAAAGTAGCACGGTCGCCCCGCCCTTGACGGGTTGCAAGGAATCAAAGAACCCCACAGGGGTTCCGCACTCTAGCGAAAGGTTGGCAGCAAAGCTGCCTACCCTGGTAATGAACCGAGATCGAAATCAACCCCAAGGGGGTTGCGCAAAAGGAGCGCCCAACGCCCGGCGCGAAGCGCCCCTAACCCCTACTCGTTAACACGAAGCTCCAAAACGCTCACCGAATACCCCGGCACCGTCCGACGGAACGACCCCGATAGCCCCGTCACCGCTTCTTGTTTCGGCGCAACCTTAAACGGCTCCTCAATCGAATTCACGTCCGGCAATTGCCCGCTCAAGAACGTGATCGACCCCGAACTCGCCACCTTCGCGCCCTTCACCTCAAACTGGATCTCCTGCGCCGTCGGCAACGCGTTGACGATCTTCACATAAACCTTCCCGGACTTCGTATCCCGAGTCGCCGAAGTAAAGATCCCCGGCAGTGTCCTTCCACCCTCGCTCTGGGTAGGCGCCCCCGAGAGGCTCACCGGCACCGTCCGATCCCCCACGCGCTCCATCATCATCTTCTGCGCGTAGTAGGAGGGCGAACCAAAGCTAGAGAGCGCGTCATACCCAATGAGATTCACCGCCCACTGCCGTCCGCCCGGGTTCACGTTCACCAGGAGCGGCGCGTAGCAAGCCATCTCCACCACGTCCGAATTCCGCTCCATCCCCGTCATAAACGCCGCATCCGCCAACGCGCATTTCAGGTTCGGGGTCGGCCCCTTCTTCGCGGCATCCTTCCAGGGCTCCGGCACGTCCTGCGCCGCCCATTCGCCCACAAAGATCTTCGGCCCCTTCCGGTCATAGGCGTCGTATTGGGTCGCCATGGCCATCATTTCCCAAGTGCTGGAATAGTAGTGCTCATCCAGCAAGTCCGGCTTCCGAGCCGTAATCGGGAATCGACGTCCCAGCCAGTCCTTGCCCCCCGTCGTCGAGATCACCTTGATCTTCGGATACTTCTTCTTGATCGCGTCATAGAACTGAACAAACCGCCCCTCATAGCTCCCCGAGACGTCAAACGCGTCCTCGTTGCCAACTTCCACGTACCGCAAGGGAAACGGCTTCGGATGCCCGTCTTTCACCCGCTGCGCGCCCCATTTCGTCTTCGGCCCGCCCGTGATGTACTCAACCTGATCCAGAGCGTCCTGAACAAACCCGCTCAGCTCCGTCCCCGCCTCAATCACGTCTCCGTTCAAGACGTAACCCGCAAAGACCCCCAGCACTGGCTCCGAGCCCATGTCCTCGGCCCACTCCAAAAACTCCAGCAGCCCCATGCCATCCGTCGAACGATAACCCCAAGGCGCCTGGTGCCCTGGCCGAGTCTCGATCGGTCCCAAGGTCTTCTTCCAATTAAACCGATCCTTGAAGGTGCTCCCTTCCAGGTAGTTGCCCCCCGGGAATCTCAAGAACTTCGGCTTCATATCGGCCAGCAGTTGCATCAGGTCCGGCCGGTTCCCGTTGGGACGGTTATTAAAGGTTGGGCCAAACAGCGAAACCATCCCCAGCCAAGTCGTCCGATCTGCCCCCGTCTTCAGTACCAAACGCCCGTCGGTCGTTGCCGGAACCGACCGACTCGTCTCCAGCGTCCCCTCCAGCTTCGACCACCCACTGCCAACCCCGGTCAAAGTCGTCTTCGTGTAAACCTTGCTCCCGTCCGCCGACTCTAGCGAAGCCTCGATACTCCCCGCCCGGTCCGCCTTCGCCCAAACCGAGAGCTTGTATCGGGTCCCGGGCTGAATCCTAAACCCCCAGTACCCCTCATTCGCCGCCCCGCCCTTCACCTTCAGGCAAGCCGGCATCGCCGCATTGATCCCGCCGGTCGGCTCCAAAGCAATCGAAGCCCCCTCGCCAACCGCCCTCCAATGCGGAGCCTGCTCCCGATGGTCCTTAAACGACCGATTCCGAACCTGCTCCCCATAAAGGCCGCCGTCGTAAGAATGATTAATCTCCTCCGTCATGAGTCCATAAAGCGTCGGACTCACCGCCACGCCGGGCTTGGAGAAATCGAGGGAAAGGGTTGTGACTGACTGAGCAAGTAGTGCAAGCAAGATCATGGGCTTCGTTACCTCTGACTTATTTAGGAATGATAATAATATACGCAAACAAGAACAATTTCAAAGAGAAACGCCCAAGTCGCGAAGCGACCCTAACACCTAACGCGAAGCGCCCTAACACCTAACACCTTGCCGCTGCACGAAGTGCGCAGTCCCTGCCGCGTAGCGGCGAAGTCCCTGCACGAAGTGCGCAGTCCCTTCACGAAGTTCCCGGCACCCCGCCCCCCGCACCCCGTCCCCCAACACTAGGGTCTCCCGTCGGCTCCGGCGCATGATCCGTCTTCGCCCGCGGACCCAGCAGGTCCGTCAAGATCGGCCGCAGCCCATCCGCCCACACCTGGTACCCCTTCGCGCTCAAGTGGAGCCCGTCCACCGTCATCCCCTCAAACAGCTTCCCCTGGCCGTCCGCCAGCCCCGAATTCACATCCAAGAACCGAACCCGCTTCCCATCTGCCAATTTCGCCAACCGAGCGTTCGTCTCCCGAATCACCGGCAGAAACTTCATCTGGTCGTTTCGAGGCGTGATCCCGGTGAGCACGATCGTCGCCTTGCCCGCCTTCTCGTGGCACACCTTGAGGATCGCCGAGACCCCGTTCGCCACCTGCTCCGCGCTATAGCCCGCCCCCACGTTGTTGGTCCCCGCCATCAGCACGATGACCTTGGGGTTCACCCCGTCCAATTCGCCATTCTGGAGCCGCCAAAGGATGTTCTGGGTCATGTCCGCCCCCCACCCAAAATTCCCCGCGTTCCACCCAAAGAAGTTCGCCGTCCAGTTCTCCAGCATCGGCTTCCAAACCGCATCACTCGTCCCCCACCGACGCGTGATCGAATCCCCCACAAAGTAAAGGTCAATCCCCCCCTTCTTCGCCTTCGCCACCAACTCCCGATGCGCCACCAAAGAATTCTCATCCCCCCGAGCCCGAGCCACATCCGCCGGAAACCTCTGCAAAACCGGTTCTATCACTCCCTCAACTTACAACCTCCCAGCCGCCGTTGCCCAAAAGTCACTAAAAATCCTATACTTAAGGTTCGCATGTCCGTTGTGCTTCCCCTCTCCCTCACCAGCATCGTCGACAATCAAGGCGACAACACGCTTCAGAAGGCGCTGGAAAAAATCACGGTTGACGGGCGCGAACTCTGGATTGCAACCGCATTCTTTTCTCTTGATGCGCTCAACCTTGTCGGCGAGAACCTCCTGAAGGCCGATAAGATCCGGCTGCTATACGGCGCGGAGGCCAATCCCAGGCAGCGCAATGCGATCCTGCAAGCCTTGCAAACTCAGTCCGACGAGAACTTACTGGAAGACCGGAAAGAAGACCCGCTTCTGCAAGGTCTCCAATGCGCTAAGCGACTCATTGAAGAGGGCCGTCTCGAAGCCCGCATCTACCGCAAAGAAAACTTCCACGCCAAGCTCTACATTTCGCATCGCACCGGCGAGCCGCCAATCTCCAGCATCGTTGGCAGCGGGAACTTCACGCGCAGTGGACTTACCAAAAACGTTGAGCTCAACCTTAAAACGCAAGAGGAACAGACCGAAAAGCTAGTGGCGTGGTACCAGGCAAAGTGGGAAGAGGCCGAAGAAGACGACTTTACGGAGGTTCTCGCGGAGTATCTAGAGCGGCAGATTCGTCTCTACGAGCCACACGCCATCTATCTAAAAGCTCTCCTCGCCTGGGGCGACCATGTGCAGGGACGGGCGCCCCTTAAACCACTTGAGATTCTTCCCCTCCTTGATCCTCACCAAGAGCATGCCTATCGCCAAGCGCTTCGGATCTTACAACGCGAACCCGGCGTCATGGTTTGCGATGGTGTGGGCTTGGGTAAGTCCTTTGTAGCGCTTGCCCTCATGGAGCATTGGCTCAGCGAAGGTTCCAGAGTCCTCCTCGTTGCGCCGAAGGCCATTCTAAAGAGTTCGTGGGAAGGATATCTCCGGCGATACTTGGGATCCTACAACCGGCAGTTCTCGAAGAGCATTCAAGGGCTCCCCATGACATGGTTTGGATTTGATCCTGAAAAGGACACGGAGGATGCCGAAGGATTGCGAGATCTTATCCAGAACTTCGATGTGGTGGTTATCGATGAGTCGCACAACTTCCGCAATTCCGCAACTCAACGCTACAAGAATCTCTACGAAGCCGTAGCGCCGAACGAAAGGGGCCGAAAGAAGATCATTCTCTTGACCGCTACGCCCGTAAATACGCGGTATGAAGACCTAACCAACCAATTCCAACTACTGACCCACGAGGGTGGAACGATCTCTGGAATCGCGCGACTCCAACTGAGTCGCCAGGCCAGAAATCGAGACAAAGAGGTTGCTAAAGCCGGACCACCACCGGACCAAGATTCATTGTTTGACTATGATTCCCTCCTAACGGATACCTTACTGGGAGCCGCGCTCGAATCGGTGGCCATCCAGCGTTCGAGAAAGACCTGCCGTGAGCTTGCGGAAGCTGCTGGAAAGCGGCTCCGCTTTCCGCACCGGACAGATCCTCAAGAGATTCGATACGAACTGGGTGATGGTCACGAATCTCTCATCCGTGAGGCGACTCTGCGCTTTGAAGAACTTGGCAAATATCTCGCTAAGTACACTGCCGAAGTCAGTAAGGCCAGCGAATCGGACCGCGAGGTTAAGGCCAATTTCGGTCCTGCGCCACAGCACGGCCTCAAATTCAGCGGCTATCTTCCTAATCTGTTTCTCAGGTCCAAGTCCATCGGCAACCGCCAGGCCCAGATCGAGGCGTTTCTTGCGAAGATGGTCTTCATCAATGTGATGAAGCAGTTGGAAAGTTCCACCGTCGCGTTCCAATCGATCATCGAGGCCCTGGGTCAGGGCTTAGCGCTTCGCCTGCGCCACTACTGTGGAGAAGAGCCTAAAGTGCAATCCGCGCTCCAGCGGCATGAGCAGTGGACGCGTCTCCCCGCGAACCCTGAGCCAGAGCCCGATCTGGGCTTCGAGGCTGAAGATGCGGTATCGGATGAAGCCAGTGGCGGCGAAACGGATGACTACATCTGCCGTGAAGAAAAGCGAGCCATTAAACGTCTGCAAGAGCTTGAATTCAGTGCCAAAACCCACCGGGTGGATGCCTGGCGAGACGATATCCTCCGTGATCTGGAGCACCTGGAAAGCATTCACTCAAAGTGTCTCAGTGCCCAAAGAGAGACGGATTCAAAACTCCATGAGGTCGCCCGCCACGTCTTAGCTCAGCGGAATCTGGGACGAAAAGTGCTCCTCTTTAGCCAAAGTCGGCGAACCGCCGACTACATTCAGAGAGAGCTTCCCAAGTTAGTGAAAGAAAAGGTCGGCTTAGTGACCGCAGAGGTTGGCGGCGATACTCGGGCCAGGATCCTCAATGCCTTCTCCCCGAAGTATAACGACCTTCCCCGAAAAGGCGGGCTACTTGAAATGGCCCCTTTGGAGGAATTGCACATTCTCGTCACCACGGATGTCTTGGCCGAGGGCGTCAATTTACAGGAAGCAGGTTGCATCCTTAACTACGACCTCCATTGGAATCCTACCCGCCTGATTCAGCGCATCGGCCGTGTCGATAGGCGACTCCGAGATGAAGATCCCGATCATGAATTCGATATCCTCAATGTTTTTCCGCCCGCCGCAATTAACAGCGTGATTGGCTTGGTGGATACCGTCGAAAACCGACAGCGTAAAATAAGTTACCTTCTTGGTCTCGATGCCTCTTTCTTTAAGAGCACCGATGCCGCCGGAACGCTCAAGGAGTTCAATGCTCTCTATGAAGGCGGGACCACCCCACGGGAATCCCAACTTATTGAATACGTTAGACAAGTAGCCCTTGATTCGGAAGAAAGGGCACTGGTGAATCAGCTTCCCTTGGGCGGGCTGGGAGTCTGGGAAAGGGCTCCAAGGAAGGGGATATTCACTCTCTTTAGAGTTGTTTGGCGGCGGCCCGAGGGAGCCGGAAAGGACTGGCAACCGGAAGATACGGTATCCCCTCCCGATCTACGTCGTTTCCAATCGGTCATCGGCGCCCCCCGTTTCCTGTTCCTGGATGATTCGGGTCGCATCCTTTCGGACCCGGCCGCTCTCCTGGATCTGCTGTCCCAAACTGTCCTCGGTGAACCGAGTGGAAAGCCCGAGAATTTGGATTTGCTCAAGGCCGGACTCAAAAAACTAAGGTCCCAGGCCCTCGCGTCCATCCCCGACCGTACCCAAGCCGTGGCGGTCGAATTGGTATGCTGGATGGAACTTCAAAAGTCCCCAAATATCGTCACTGGAGCCTAATACCTAATACCTACTGCCTAATACCTCACTCCCATGCCTCCCCCCTCCCTCAAAGACCTCGTCGACGCGGTTCAAGACCGTTCTTCTCTCGCCGACCTCCTGAAAGTAGGTTTAGGATGGCCGGTCGATCCTGAAGAAGCGTTTCAGGAGGAGCCGGAGATTGCTCAAGGCGTCAAGTTTGGGAGCGAAGTGTCCGTCTCAAGGCTTGTTCCCGCGGGCGTTGAAGGAGAGCGGCTCATCCTGCTGGCTGAGTTTAGTCAACCCTACGTGCGGCGCGACCTCCGAGAACTTCTGAGGTCTCTTAAAGGCATCATTCGGGAAACGGGCCGCTTTGAAGACCACACCGGCATCGGAGATACGATCTTCATTGTCGCCGCGCCATCGGACAAGGATGCAAGTCCATTTGCTGACGTGCGTTTTGTGCTCTTTGAAGAGCAAGAAAAACGGGTGCCTCGCATCCGATCTTTTGGTTGGCGGCGGGAATTCATTGGTCGAACCGTCTTAACTCATAACCTCGAACGGCTCGAATGGTCGGCGCGTGTCAATTGGGACAAGGCTTGGGACGTGGAAGGGCTCACGGAGCAGTTTTATCGAGACTACGCGCAAGTATTTGCCAATGTCCTCAGCCAGGTAAAAGGAGCGGCGGACGACAAGCAGGCGCACGCCTGGACACAATTGTTGTTCAATCGCCTCCTCTTTATCGCGTTCATCCAAAGAATGGGGTGGTTGCGCGCGCCCAATGGTTCGAAAGACGGGTACCTGTTCGATCTCTTTAAAGGACCACGCGGTAGCTTCAAGACTTTCTACGGAATGCTCCGCGCCGTTTTTGCCGAGTTGGATACGGAAGATTCTAGTCCGACGAAAGGAAAGTTCAGTGCGGATATTGGTGACGTTCCCTACCTGAACGGTGGCCTGTTTGATCGAGACGACCCTCTAGATATCCCAGGCATTGAACTGCCGGATACAGCATTTGGCGAAGTTCTCTCCGAGACCGGTGGGCTCTTCGCCCGCTACAACTTTACGGTCACCGAATCCACCCCGCTCGATCAAGAAGTTGCCGTGGACCCGGAAATGCTGGGCAAGATCTTTGAGCGTCTGATCATCGCGTCTGAACGACATGGGAGCGGCACTTATTACACCCCTCGTCCAATCGTTGAGTTCATGGTGAATGAGGCGATCAAGGGCTACCTTGTTGATCGTGGTTTAAGTGCCGAGAAAGCTGCGATTCTCGTGGATGAGGACCGTGTCGAACCCCAAAAAGGAGAGGATGGCCCCGCATTTCTTCCGTCTGAGTTGCAAGACACCCTTGAATGGTTGTTCGAGATCCGAGCCGTCGATCCTGCTTGCGGATCCGGTGCCTATCTCTTAATGTTGCTACAGCGCATCTTTGATCTCGTGGACCGGGTCGAGGTGAGTCGGGATAAGGGACGCAACGTAAACCAGAAGCACCTCTACGAAACCAAACTCCGCATTCTTCAGCGATGCGTCTATGGTGTTGATTTAAGCGAGACGGGGATTCGCTTGGCACGTCTTCGCGTCTGGCTCTCTTTGGTCGTTGAGAACAAAGGGGAGAAGCCGGAGCCATTGCCGAACTTCGATTTCTTGATTATGCAGGGAGATTCAATAGCCTCCCCCCTCTTTCCTGCACAAAACGTGCTGGGGTATCCGCGTGAAGAGATACGAGAGTACACACGATTGAAGGGAAGATTTTTCCACCCGAAGCCTGGTGAAACCCGACCGACTCGGGAACAAATGAAAAAACAACGGACCAGGATTTCGGATGCTTTCGAGGGCGAATTGTCCAGGAGCAGTCTGCGGTCCCTCTCACAAATGCCGTTCGACTGGGAGGTGGAGTTTGCCGAAGTCTTTGATCCTCAAGATTCGGAAGAAACAATGGGTGGCGCTCTGAATCTCGATGTGGAGGCAGGGCGTCGCGGCCAAGGGGAACTCGCCACTCGAACTCGTCGTTTTCCCGGCTTCGACATTGTCGTAGCGAATCCCCCCTATGTGAACTCAGGAGAACTCTTGCGTTCGGTTGGCAGCGACTACAAGTCCGCCCTCGTCGCCGCCTATCCCAAGACCGCCACCGGGACCGCCGATCTGCTGGTCTATTTCATGGACCGTTCCTTAGATCTTTTGCGCCCGGGGGGGCAGTTCGCGTTCATCACTAGCAACAAGTGGTTAAAAGCGGCGTATGGTCAGAAACTTAGGGGACAAATCGCCGTCCGAAGCCATGTTCGGCAGTTGATCGATTTCGGGGATCTACCAATTTTTCAGGGCACGATCGCTTACCCACTGATCACTTTGGCAACTAAGCGGATAGAGGGCGACAAGAGCGAGTCCACAACTCGCTTCACCGCCGTGACATCGCTTAACCCTCCGTATCCAGACTTGCCGACTGCGATTGCAGAATGGGGCGGGGACTTACCAGTGGGCTCCCTTGGCCGGGAGGGAACGTGGAGACTGGAGATAGGTGAGGCCGCCCAAAAGTTGGCTAAGATGCGGGAGCGAGGAGTGCCCCTCGGCGAGTATGTGAAGGGCCGAATATATCGCGGCATTCTAACCGGGCTCAACGAAGTGAAGATCGGTGACGACGGCAAGATGTACGGGAAATCTGTCCCGTCTGGGGTGCGAGTCGTGCGAAAGGAAGGAGTTTTCGTGATCGATGGCGCGAAGCGTGCCGAACTAATCGCTGAAGACCCGAAGAGCGCAGAAATCATAAAGCCGCTAGCGATTGGAAGGGATATTCGGCGGTGGGTGGTGGAGGATAATGATCGCTGGTTGGTTTTTACAAGACGGGGTATTCAAATTGATAACTATTCTGCTGTAAAGAAACACTTGCTAAAGTACAGGGATCGTTTGGAGCCAAAGCCGTCAGACTGGAACGATTCAGAGAGGAGCTGGCCAGGTAGAAAGGCGGGTAATTACAAGTGGTTTGAAATACAAGATGATATTGCCTATTGGGAAGCATTTGATAGTTCAAACATTATCTATCCGGTCATGGTGACAGAGCCGAGGTTTGCCTTAACTCAACCTGGAGGTGTGACCAATGATAAGGGATTCATTTACACTGCAAATGATCTTTGGCTGTTAGCCGTTCTTAATAGTGATTCTGTATGGGAATACCTGGTAAGTATCTGTTCGCCGCTGCAGGGCAGCACTTTTGAACTCCGGTCGCAGGAAGTTGAGCGCCTTCCGATTGTCAATCCACCAGATTTAGAAAAGGGAAAACTGACGAGCTTAGTTCAGCAGATTCTGGATAAAAAAAAGCTTAATGCTGAAACCGACGTTAGTAAGCTAGAAGCGGAGATCAATAAACGTGTTGAGTTCCTTTACTTTGGAGAAGGCGACTCTTACGAAGACGCCGTTTCTAGGGATCAGTCTGATATCCGGATGCTTCTTCGCCAGAGGCTAGAAACCGTAACCCTTGAATTTAAGGAGACCCTTTGGCATGATGTCCGCTTAGGAGCCGTGCACGGTGACCGGGTTCAGGATGTGATGAAAGCGATCTGTGCGATGCTTAACCGTGAGGGTGGGACGATCCTCATCGGGGTGAATGACGATGCCCAGATCGTCGGTATTGACCGCGACCTTGAAAAACTGGAAACCGCCGACAAGTTTCAACGGAAACTGCAGGAGGCATTCGGAGTCAAACTCCGCCCCGACCCCAGCGACCTCGTTCGCGTAAGGTTTATTCCCATTGATGGAAAAACGATCGCGCGTGTCGACATAAAACCAGATCGCTCAACCATGTTCACCTTTGATGACAAGGTTTACATTCGGCGGGACGGTGAAAGCAGAGTAATGTCGCCGGCTGATACTGCCCATTGGTGGGTGCGTCGCCAAAAGGGTGAGGACTGAGAATTGCACAAATCAGCGCGGTTTGTATTGCGCCTGCTGCGCGAGCCAAGAAAGTGGGCTGTAAAGCGAACTCAGCCTATCAAAGTTTATTGGAATGACAAACTTGTGCCTAAGTGGCATGAAAGAACATTTGGTGGATGGCTCTATGTCGACGAAACAGGAAGCCCTCCCTCATCTTCGTCCCGATTCTATGTTGGTGCCACGGGGGTCTTCGTTCCGAAAATAGCTCAAAGCAATTTCGAAGATTGTTGCTTGCAGTTTCGAAATGCTCTTGGAGTCTACGGCGCCAACAGTGCTATGGAGATTCATGCGGTCGACTGGGTTCACCACGGCCACGGCTTTCCAACTGGAACTCACGTCGGCGTGCGGGTTCATTGGCTTCGCCGTTTTATGGCAAATTGCTCAACTGTCCCTAATATTGCCATCATAAACGTACTTGCCGATTCAAGCACGCCAAGAGTCGTTGTAGGAAAGTCGAATCGTGACAAGAACCAGCTTCAGCGACAGATGCGCTTAGATGTTTTTGCAAAACTGCTGTCTGAGTTCGATGCAGTTCTTCTCAACCGTGGAATGAAAGGTCACGCCCTAGTGGATGAAAATCAAATTGGATCGGTACGAGCGCTCCATAGGTCGCTTTGCCATAGTTTGCCAAAACAGCCACTTGCCCCAATTGCCGTCAAGTCTGACGAATATCATGGCGTTCAGCTTGCCGATGTTTGCGCGTATTTTATGCTCCAGCAGGTGCAACCAAACAATGTGATTGTCTCACTTAATGCAGAGCACGGATTGAACGATATCTCACAACGGTGCCCAGACCCGAGAAACCCAAATATCGCACAAATACACTACGTATAAAATAGGGCCCCGACTTTCGTCGTGAGCCCTGGAGGACCATCACATTTCACTGGTCTAGGTCCTAAACATACTATACTCGGCTTGTGGTGGAAAGTTCCCTAGACTAAGGAGTGATTTGACATAGTTGAAAGCAGAAACCTAGCGATGAACCTTTGTTGGCGCCAAGTCAATGCAAGCTATATTCAAGAATTGAAACGCACCTCATAGATTTTGGTTCTTTCCCTCAGCCCCCGCAAACGCTCTCATCCAACTGCCGACGCACATGCTCCCGAGCCCGGTGAAGGCGAGACTTCACCGCCGCGACCGTGATCCCCAGCTTTTCCGCCGTCTCCTCCGCCTTGAACCCCTGAAGCTCCCGCAGTTCATAAACCTCGCGCATCGGCTCCGGCAGGCTGGAGACCGCCCCCTTCACGCACTCGGTGATGTTCCGAGTCTCTGCCGCCCCTTCCACATCCGCCGAGGTGTCCGGTACCTCCAGGTCCTCCGGCGAGAATCCGCTTAGGGAGAGCACCGGGCGCAGTGCCTCGCGCTTCTTGATCCGGGTGCAGACGCGCTGACCGATAATCGCCAGCCACGCCTGAAACGCCCCCTCGTCCTTCAGGGTCGGCAGGGCTTTGTAGGCGCTCAAGAGCGCCTGAATCAGCACGTCTTCCGCGTCATCGTAGTTCCCGCAGGCCCGCACCATCTGTCGATAGACCGCGTCCTTATGCTTCTGCGCTAACTTCTCAAAATCCATCGCCAAAATTAGTCTAACTGACCGGCGCGGTTTCTGGCATTCGGGCTTCGCGATAGGTCCGGTCGGTCAGTCCGGCCAGCGCCGCGCCCACCATCCCCAATCCCATAATCAGGTACGCCGTCACCAATCCCCAGGCGGAAAGAATGGACCCCGCGATCAGCATCCCCACCGGCATGATGCCCATTCCAATCATCGAGATCACCGAGTTCACGCGTCCCCGATAGTTGTCCGGCACACTCACCTGCAAGTACGCATTGATCGGAATGTCCGCCAGCGGAATCGCTAACCCACACCCGATGTTCCACAGCACGATCAGCCAAAAGTTCGGACTGAACGCCATGATCGCCACAAACGTCCCTACCGCCGCCAATCCCAGCGCGAAGGTCACCGTGGGCCGACGAATGTTCATCTTGCCCACCAATGGGCTCATCACAATCATTCCCACGAAGAACGAGAACTCCAGCCACATCAAGGTCGCCGGCTCCCCGTTAAACCACTGCTTGTTCGTCGCCACGTAGACTACAAAGAACGGCGAGACCATCAGCCGGAACACCGTCAGCATCGCGATCAGCACCACCAACTCCCGCCGACCCTTGATGTACCGCAACCCGTCCCGGAAGTTCGCCCCGGATTTCTCCAAACCGTCCTCCACCGGAGTAATCCCCAGGGGCTCGATCTTCGGCAACCGCCCAATAAAGTAAGCCGACCCAAAGAACGAAACCGCGTTCACCAGCACGCAAGACAGAAAGAACCGGGTGGGCGAGAGCGCGTAAAGCGGAGTGATAAACGCCGCCGAGAACGCCAGCCCCAGCATCGGCATCAAACTCTGAGTGGTCATGCTAAAGGCATTCGCCTCCAGCACCTTCTCCTCCGGGACCACATTCGGAATCGCCGCACTCTTTGCCGGCAGGAAAAAGCACCGAACCGTGCTCAGCACAAACGACATCACCAGCAGCGTCCACACCGGCGGGGCCGCGTCGAAGAACAAATACGCGCCAAACATCAACAGCGCCAGGCCGCTGACGATATCGCTCAGCAGCATGATTTTCTTTCGGTCGATCCGGTCTGCCAAGACCCCTGCGTAGGCGCTAAAAAACAAATACGGAATCGCCTCCAGCGCGCCCACCCAGCCCACCGTCTCAATCTTGCCGGTTAGCCTTTCGGCCATGAACATAAAGGTGACGTAGTAAAACGCGTCGCCAAACTGGGAAATCGCCTGACCTAGCCAGAGGTCGCGGAAGGCCTTGTAACGGAGAATAGGTAAGAAATTGGAGGGCACGGGAAACTTTCCTTAAGGAGCGGTTCGATCGCATTGCAGCGTCGCGAAAGATCGAAGAACGGGCAAAAGCCGTCGTTAAAGAAGGAAAGTCGTGCGCATAACGCTTCTATTCTAACCGCACAAATCAGCGAGCCCAGGACCTATTTGGTAAAGGCGACCAACCGATTGAGGTACTCATCAAAGGCCACATTGGAGCACTCCGCATGCTTCGCCCCCGGCACAATCCAAAGCTCCCCACCCGATGCCCCTGCCAAAGTCCGACCGTTACTCGTAGGGAACAACTGGTCGTCCTCGCCATGAATGATCAGGCTCGGTTTCCCCTTCCAAGCCGCCGCCGCTTCCACCGGATTCACCGTCTTAGGGTCCACTCCGGACATCCACGAGGCAAACCAGATCACCGGCCGAAGGTAAACACTGGACCCCGGCGCCTTCCGATCAAACCAATCCCGCGTCGCCTCGTCCAACCGGGCAAAACACCCCTCCGTGACGACGCCATCCACCGTCGGATCTTTCTCGGAAGCCAGCCAACAAGCCGCGCCCCCCATCGAAACCCCCAACAGATAAACCTTCGGCGGCTTCACACTCTGCTTCCGAGCCCAAGCCACACAATCCACCACCACCTGCGACTCTTTACGCCCAAACCCCGAGGTCTCATCCGTCCGAGAGTCATGCCCCGGCAACGCCGGCACCACCACCTCAAACCCCCGCTTGCTTAACGAATCGGCAACCTTAGCCCACCCCGACTGGGACCCCCGATAACCATGCACCACCACAAAAACCGGCTTAGAGCCAACCCCCTCCGCCAAACCCGGCGTCGCCCACACTATGGGGTTACCAATCGATCTTAGGGTATCCGGGGGACCACTCTCATTAACCGTCCCCGGGCGGACATATTTGACCGCCAAATAATAGCAACCAACCCAGTAGGCAACAAACAGCCCCACCAGGAAATAAGTCACCTTACGCCAACGTCGCTTCCGCCGCATCGACACAATTGTTCAACAGACTCGCCACCGTCATAGGCCCCACGCCCCCCGGTACCGGCGTAATCCATCCCGCCACTTCTTTCGCCGACTCAAAGTCCACATCGCCCACATCTCCCTGGCGCCCCTCGACTTTGTTATAGCCCGCATCGATCACCACCGCCCCCGGCTTGATCCAATCCCCCTTCACCATCTCCGCCCGGCCCACCGCCGCCACCAAGATGTCCGCCTCTCGGCAAAGGTCAGGAAGATTCTGAGTTCGGGAGTGAGCAATCGTCACCGTCGCGTTCCGCTGCAAAAGCATCAACGCCATCGGCTTCCCAAGAATCACACTCCGCCCAATCACCACCGCCCGCTTGCCTTCCACCGGAATCTCATAGCGGTCAATGATCTTGGTGATTCCTAAAGGCGTCGCACACCGGAACCCCGGCAAGTCCGCCACCAGCCGCCCCAATGACTGCGGCGTAATCCCGTCCACATCCTTCTCCGCCCCCAGCGCCATCAGCGCCGCATGCTCGTCCAGATGCTTGGGAAGAGGATGCTGAATCAGGACGCCGTGGACCTTCGGATTGGCATTGAGCTCAGCGATCTTGGAAAGGAGTTCTTCTTGAGTGGTGTGCTCCCCAACCTCAAAACTCTCACCCTCCATCCCCGCCGCTTCCGCCCACTTCCGCTTCATGCGAACATAGGCAAGGCTGGACGGGTCTTGGATGGCAACCAGTACGTCAAGGCGAGGAACGATGCCCTTCTCTCGTAATACGGCTACCCGCTCTTTCAAGCTGGCCCTAATCTCTTGCGAAAGAACTTTGCCGTCAAGAATCTGTGCGCTCAATCAACATCCTCCGTCCGAAGCTTCCACCCGGCAATGCGGGCCAAACTCTTCTCTTCGTCGGAGCCCTCTTCGATGAACCGCTCCTCAATCTCCATCTCAGGTTCTGGCTCGGCAGGAGGCTCTTCAACCGCCTCAACCGGCGCCGACTTCGGATCCCAATTCGCCTTGGGCGAATCATTGACCACCTTCCCCAAAACGCCGTTCACAAACTTCCCACTCTCTGCCGTGGAGTACTTCTTCGCAATGTCCACCGCCTCATTAATCGTCACCGCCGGAGGAATCGCGGGCTCAAAATAGAGTTCGTAAGTCGCGAGCCGCAGCACGTTTCGGTCGACGGTGGCAATGCGCTTAAAGTCGTAGTCGGGAATCCGGTCCGCAAGGATCGTATCGATCTGCTGAGCGTTGTCCTGATACCCACGGAGCACCTGCTCCGCGTAGTTACGTTGCTCAAAATGCGCCTCGTGCTCATGGATCGTGTCGCGGTAGGCTTCCGCCGCACTCACGCCCGTAATGTCCATTTCATACAAAGCGCGGAGCGCCAGTTCTCGTGCTCGACGTCTGGATTTAGCCATTGGAACTTAGGAACCGCGGCACAAACCCGGTATCGAACTCACCCTTAATCCACTCGGGACTTTCCACCAATCGCCGCAAGAAGGGAATATTGGTTGCAATCCCGCCCACCTCGAATTCGTGCAGAGCCCCTCGCAACTTGCGAACGGCTTCCGCCCTATCGCGGCCTGTGACAATGAGCTTGGCAAGAAGCGGATCGTAGTAAGGAGAGACCGTGAAGCCTGCGTAGCAGTGGGTTTCCATTCGGACACCTCGACCGCAAGGCGGAATCCAGTGGGTGATACAACCGGTGCTCGGAGCAAAGTCCTTGTCGGGATCTTGGGCAGTAATTCTGGCCTCGATGGAGTGACCCTTGAGATTGACGTCTTCTTGGGTGATCGGCAGCTTCTCACCAGCAGCAATCGCCAGCATAAAGTAGACCAAGTCGTACCCCGTAATCTCCTCAGTAACCGGGTGCTCGACTTGAAGTCGAGTGTTCATCTCCAGGAAGTAGAACTTGTTCTCTTTGTCGACCAAGAACTCCACGGTTCCGGCATTTTGGTAGCCGACGCTCTGAGCAACCCGTACTGCTGCCTCTCCCATCTCCTTGCGGACGGCATCGGGGAGGTCGGCATAGGGAGCTTCTTCGACAATCTTCTGATGGCGGAGGTTCTGGATCGAGCACTCGCGCTCGCCAAGATAAACCATGTTCCCGTGCGAGTCGCCAATGATCTGGATCTCAACGTGCCGAGGTTCCAGTACACACTTTTCAATCAACATCTCGCCGGAACCGAAGCTAGCCTGAGCTTCTGCGGAGGCAGTCTTCCAGAGGCCGGCAAGCTCATCGGGAGAATCAACTCGGCGAATCCCACGTCCGCCGCCACCCGCGACAGCTTTGAGTAGAACTGGATATCCAATCTCCTCAGCGACCTTAATGGCTTCAGCATCGGTAGGTACTGCACCGTCAGACCCCGGGACAACCGGGCAACCGGCTTTGATTGCGGCAGTTTTGGCGCTTGCCTTGTCACCCATTGCCTCGATTGCAACGGTAGGCGGGCCGATAAACGTGACGCCTAGGGAGTTGAGAGCGACGGCGAAGTTTGCGCGCTCGCTGAAATAGCCGTATCCCGGGTGGACAGCATCGGCGCCGGATATCTGGGTCGCCATCAGAACGTTGGCCAGATTAAGGTAGCTGTCTGTGTTCGTCCCCGCGCCTACGCAGATCGCTTCGTCGGCAAGTTTGACGTGAAGACTATCGCGATCGGCTTCGCTGTAAATGGCAACGCTCTGAATCCCTAATTCACGACAAGCCCGCATTACACGGCAGGCGATTTCACCACGATTGGCGACTAAAACCTTCTTCAGCATCAATATTTCTCGTGACCGGGGTGGACGCAGTGCACCTCTCCGGTTTGGGGGTTGTATTGGTAAGGCTCCTTACCCATAGGACAACGATAAAAGTCCTGACCAATCCGCGTTTCTTCTATTTTCTGTGGCCAATCTTCGTCGCCCGTGGAATCATGAGCAATCTGGAGGGAAAGACGTACTTGGTTCAGATTGGATTTACACACCTCATCCTGAGCCTTGGCCTTCACTAGTCCCGGAACCGTCGTTCCTTTGCCATCTGCTCGAGGTGACTTAGAGACTCCGAAAGCCCCTGAACCCTTCATGAAAACAACGGCAAGAACGGCGATAATTGCGATGACCACAAGGGTGGCCGCAAGGGTGTGACCACCTTGCCGTCTCATGGTTTCACCTGAGCCAACACCTGACCAAACTGAACGGGCTCTCCATCGGCGACTAATACTTCAACGACCTCGCCTTCAACGGGTGATTCAAGGTCATTGGCCAAGCCGAGGGCGGAGATCACCGCGACCACGTCTCCCTTGCTGACCGTTAGTCCAACCTCAAGCGGTTTGCCTGCGGGGCGGTAGTAACCCACCTGGTTTGCCTTAATCGGTAGAAGCGCTGGCTCCGAAGACATTCCAGCGGGGCTGGCGGCAACGGTTGACTTCTTAACCGATTTGGGGGTCGGCTCGAGTTTTGCTCGGAACTCGGATTCACCATTTCCGACTTCAACTTCCGCGTAGCCCTGTCGCCTTGCGACTTGTAGCGCGTGCCTGAGAACCTCGGGATCCAAGCTTGCCATGAGGGGCAGAGTTTACCCGCCGAGATGAACGGGACCCGGGAGACAAAAAGAAGGAATGCTCCGCTTGAGGGTTCCAGAGCATTCCTTGGAGAGGAGAAAGCGTTTATTCAACGCGTCTAAATCGGTCACCTTCTTTTTTGTGATGACTCTCGCTGTTAAATTTAAAGACACCATTTAACAAGAAACGATTCCATAGTGGGCCCAATTTTGCCGTGTCATCCGCAAAAATACCTGCGTTATTCGTACCGGGCCATGGAATGACTCTTTCGCAACACCTACGCGCCAGAGAAAACCGGTGAGTTTCTGCGGAATCTGCCGATAAGAGAGATGGGCGTGTTTGGAGGGACGATGGCGAGCGAACTAGAGTTAGGATTAATGGAACTGTCGGTTGTCAAAGAGATGACCAACATCGGCCTCGGCAACGCAACGACAGCCTTGGCGACGATGACGGGAAGGTCGTTCAATATGAGCGTTCCCGAAGTCGAATCGGTCAACCTCGACCGCATTCCCGAGTTGTTGGGAGGAAGTGAAAGCTTCTGCGCTGGCATCTACATGACCATTGAAGGGGATGTAAGCGGACACATTGGATTTCTTATGCCTTGGACCAGTGTCCAGTCCCTTTGGCGCATGATCCTAGGAGCTGAACCAAGCGAGCCGAGTGAAATCTCAGAGATGGATGCATCCAGCATCCTCGAGATCGGCAACATCATTAACAGCAGCTTCCTGAACGCTATTTCCGACATGACGAATTTGACGATGCACGCTACTCCTCCTCTGTTGGCGGTCGAAATGTCGGGAGCCATTCTCGATAGCATCGCCGTCGAGGCGAGCATGAACGATCACGTTGCTCTTGCCATTCGAACGTTGATTCATGATTTTGAGGGTTCTTTTGAAGGTTTCTTCGTCTACATTCCATCGCTTGGCGGACTGCGAACTCTGTTCAGCAGTCTGGGTATTGCGGAGGCCGCATAAATGCCCGCAGTAGGTAGCGCCGTTCTCGTGGGAATGGCCGATATTCAAGTGATCAAACACACTGGCCAAGTTGGATGCCTCGGTCTCGGGAGTTGTATAGGACTCTGCGGCTTCGATCCGGTCACCAAGGTCGCGGGGGTTGTGCACATCATGCTTCCCGAAGCCTTCGCCGACAAGTCGGTCGATAAGCCAGGCAAGTTTGCCAATACCGGAGTTCCAGCTCTGATCGATGCGATGGTGAAAGCAGGAGCCGAACGTTCGCGAATTATCTTCGCCATGGCGGGGGGCGCCCAAGTCTTTAAGTTCGGCGCAAACGCCGATTCCAAGCTCGACATTGGCGCCCGCAATGCCCAGGCAGTAACCCAAATCTTAAAGCAACTCGGCATGCGCATCGTGGGACAAGACACGGGCGGAAACAACGGGCGAACCATCAGTTTCTCAATCGATACAGGCGACTACACAGTTCGCACGGTTACCTCAGGTGAAAAAACGCTATGCAACTTGAAGGGATGAAAGACCACTCGTCGACTCCGACGCTGACCCTGGAAGATATCGTCGCAAAGACAAGTGATCTTCCTTCGCTGCCTGCGGCGGCGCTGGCGGTCATGCGGGAAACGGATTCGCCGACCGGAACGGCCCAGAGCATTGCGCGCTATCTGTCTCAGGACCAGGCTTTAACCGCCCGCATCCTGCGTTTGGCAAACAGCGCCTATTACGGCCTTGCTCGGCAGATCATGGACGTCTCGGACGCCGTGGTGGTGTTGGGTATGCGCTGTATCCGCAATCTTTGTATGGTGGCATCCACCTATCCATGGATGGTCAAGCCTCTTAAAGGGTATGGGCTCGGTCCGAAGGAGATGTGGACGCACTCATTCGCCGTCGCCGTCGGCGCTCAGCTTGTGGCTAATAAATCTCGTTCTACTGTGGGCGATCAGGCCTTTACGGCGGGACTGCTCCATAACCTGGGCAAAGTTGCGTTGAGCATTTGGCTGGAAGATAAGATGGCGGGAATGTTGGCGATTGCCTGCCGAGAGGGTCTCACCTTCGATCAGGTCGAACGAAAGATTCTCGGATTTGATCACTGCGATGTCGGCGCTCATATGGGTGAGGGATGGAATCTGCCTAAGCCGCTGATCGAGGCGATGCGGTATCACCACAATCCTTCTGCTTGCGAGCCCGCAAATCCACTAGTGGATTGCGTTCATGTTGCCGACTATCTAACTATGAGCATGGGGCTCGGTCTGGGTGGCGATGGACTTCGCTACGATTTCCAAGAGGAGGCGTTATTCCGCCTTGGTCTTACGCCGGAATCATTTGACCAGCTCGCAGACGAATTCATGTTGTCTTACGATCAACATGAAAAGCTCTTTGAGGACGCAGCGTGAGCAAAACTCGCATCTTAGTTGTTGACGATTCCCCGTTGATCCGTCAGGTACTCATCGATATGTTGTCCGCCGAGGCGGATTTGGAAGTCGTGGGTGTGGCGAAAGACGGCGTAGAGGCTATTGGAAAGGCTCGGGAGCTCAAACCCGACCTAATCACCCTTGACGTGGAGATGCCCAAGATGACGGGCCTGGATGCCTTGATTTCGATCATGGCGGAGCGGCCAGTCCCCGTTGTGATGGTTTCGACCCGAACTTCGGTTGGGGCAACGGCCACCATCCAAGCGCTTGAGCGGGGAGCAATCGACTTCGTTTGCAAGCCGAGAGCAGGCAGCGCCGCGGCGTTGAGAGAGGTTCAGCAAGAGCTGGTGACCAAAATCCGTCACGCTAAAACGGCTTCCGTTGGAAACAAATTTCATGCGCCGGTACGAGCAGCGCAACCTCGAAAAAGCACAGATAAGGTTGTGCTCATCGCAAGTTCCACGGGTGGTCCACGCGCTCTAACATGTCTGTTTGAGACATTGCCAAAGGACTGGAATGTACCGCTTCTGATCGTTCAGCACATGCCGGCCGGATTCACAACGAGCCTGGCAGCTCGGTTGGATCGAATTGGGACAGTTCCTTGTCGAGAGGCTTCGGAAGGAGACCAACTCAAACCGGGAGAAGCTCTCTTGGCTCCGGGTGGACTTCATATGAAGGTCGGTAATGATGATCGAATCACATTATTCGATGGACCAACATTGCACGGGGTAAAGCCGGCAGCAGATCATCTTTTTGAATCTGCCGCGCAACGCTTTGGAACTAAATGCGTTGCGGCCGTGCTGACCGGCATGGGGAAAGACGGAGCCGCCGGAAGCTTGGCCATCAAGAAGCTGGGCGGAGCTGTTTTTGGCGAGGCAGAATCGACGTGTACGGTGTATGGGATGCCCCGTGCCGCCAAAGAAATCGGGGCGGTCGCGGCAGAGTTTCCCATCCACGAGATTGGTCACGCGCTGGTAGCGGCGGTGGCAGGGAGAGTGAATCGTGCCGCCTAAAACCGAAGACTGGACATCGTTTTATAGCCAGATGAAGAAGCGATCTGGCCTAGATCTAAATCTTTACAAGCAAGACCAGTTGCAGCGACGCATCTTGGGCATGATGGACACCAAGGGCGCTAAGGACCTGGATGGTTTTTGGAAAATCATCGGTACCAGCGACACGGAAGTCCAATGGTTTATGGACAAACTCGCGATTAATGTGTCCGAGTTGTTCCGAAATCCGGAGAAATGGCGGGAGATGGAGAACATCATTCTCCCTGAACTGCTTTCTCGTTCTAATCGACTGCGATGCTGGAGCGCCGGTTGTTCCTATGGCGCGGAAGCACATACCCTAGCAGCGATTCTCGACGAGAAGTTTTCCGGTCAGCACACTGTCATGGGTTCGGATATCGACGCCGCTGCTTTGGACCAAGCGAAGCGAGGCGAGTTTACGGAGAACGACATTCGATTCGTTCCTAAGAACTACCAAGACAAATACTTTGAGCGCACCGCGAACGGCTGGCAGGCGAAGCCCAGCTTGAAGAAGTATCTCACTTTTAAGCGAGGCGATCTCTTGGCGGATCGGTTTGAGACCGGTTTCGATCTCATCATGTGCCGTAACGTAGTCATCTACTTTACGGACGCAGCGAAGGAGAACCTCTATTCGAAGTTCTTCGACGCTCTCAAACCCGGCGGCATCTTGTTCGTTGGGAGCACGGAAAGGATTTTTTCGGCAAAAGAGCTCGGATTTACTACAACAATCCCGTTTTTTTACCAAAAACCTATGGAAGGGAAGGCTACAGCATGGCGAAACGCATCTTAATCACGGATGACGCGCTTTTCATGCGCGTCACATTAAAGAACATCCTCACTCAGAACGGCTACGAAGTTGTGGGTGAAGCGACTAACGGTTCGGAGTCGGTCGAGCTCTATAAGCAGCTCAAGCCGGATCTTGTGACCATGGACATCACGATGCCGGAAATGGACGGTATCGCGGCATTGAAGCAAATCAAAGCCCACGACCCCACAGCCAACGTCGTAATGTGCACGGCTATGGGACAGAAGAACATGGTCGTTGAGGCCATTCAAGCGGGCGCGAAAGACTTCATTGTGAAACCATTCCAGGCAGAGCGAGTTTTGGAGGCCGTTAGCAAACTTCTCGCGGCTTAAATACCATGAAGGTCCAATACGTCAGTCCATTTGCGGAGGCATCGGTTAACGTCTTTGAGATGTTGATTGGATGCAAGCCTGAGCGTGGCTCGCTCAGCGCCCGTCCGCAAATGTTCACAAGCCAGCAGATCAACATCGTCTGCGGGATAACGGGCAGGGTTGAAGGGTTGGTGATCTACGGAATGTCCATGATTACCGCCGACAAAATCGCATCCAAAATGATCGGATCTCCGGTTGTGACATTCGACCAGCTTGCGGCAAGCGCTATCGCGGAACTTGGAAACATGATTTCCGGCCACAGTGCTTCGCTTCTTGCGGCAGAGGGTTACCAGTGCGATATTACGCCTCCCACCATCATCCGCGGAACTAACGTGAGCGTGACGACGCTCGACATTCCGGCGATCGTGATCCCGATGAGCCTTCCTGAAATCGGCACGTTTGAGATCAACGTTAGTCTGCAGGAGCGACTCGCTCAGGCAGCCTAAGCGAAACATTCGTTTGGAACATGAAGGGGCGAGGCTTTGGCCTCGCCCCTTCTTTTTAACCTCGTCGCTTGAGTTCGATCAGACTCCAAGCTTGGCCTGCCGTCTCAATGAGTTCGATCATCGCACGGTCTACACCCAGTTGTCTGAGTTCCTCTTTTTGGTGCTCAGTGACCGCCTCGTTGCGCCAAAGTCCTTTACTGGAGGTGAAGCCACCCGAGAATGGCCAACGGTCTTTAACCTTTCGATCGGCAAATTCGAAGGCACGCTGCAATTCCGTACCGCACGAGTAAACCTCCGCCCCACCGGAATCGGCAGATAACACCACTTGAAATCGGCCCAGTGTGTCGCATTCCAACCTCGCAGTTCGATTGGACTCGATGCCCGACGAACCACACGGAAGAAGATAGACTCCATCTCCAATTTTCATCCAGGCATTGCGGCTGGAGTGGCCCATGGATTCTGGAACGGACAACTCAGCCAAGATGTCCACCGCCGTAAGCGTTTCTCCCAAGTCTTCAAACTTGGTGGGGCGGCGAAACATGACGGCCCGACTTCCCGGGGGCAGCGCATCCCACTTCCTAAGCGCTTCCTCCAAAGTGTGCCCTTCCAGATCGAAGTCCGAGGGCAATCCGACGACCGCCGCCATGCTGGGCTTCTCTTTCGGATCAACGCCGGGCTCTTTGGGAACCGTCACTTTATCGCCGTTATCGACGATATCGATGACGATACAGTCGGGTTTGGCGCTGCT
Organism: Armatimonadetes bacterium 55-13; assembly: GCA_001898035.1. GTDB lineage: Bacteria > Armatimonadota > Fimbriimonadia > Fimbriimonadales > Fimbriimonadaceae > 55-13. The sequence goes on along the minus strand of MKRX01000015.1, from coordinate 183,419 downwards.
CCGAACGGCGGCCTTTCGAGCATCGGCCGTGATCAATCCGTCGATGGTGTTAGGCAGAACTCTTAGACCTCGTCCTACCATCTGGGTGTAGAGCGCCCAACTCTGCGTTGGGCGGAGCATCAAAACGCAATCCACCTCTGGAAGGTCAAAGCCTTCGGTGGCAATGTCCACATTGGTGAGCACTTGGGTGCGGCCGCTGACAAAGCGACCGATGACGGCTTCGCGCTCAGCGATAGCCATGGCGCCATTCACGGACTCAGAGGTGATGCCCCGATCTCGGAAAAGTTTCGCAACGTCTTCGGCGTGCTCGACACCCGTGCAGAAAACAATGGTCCGCCGATCTCGCGCGACATCCGCCCAATGCATGTATGCCGCTTCGTTTCGCTCCTCGGTGTTGACTGCCTGCTGGAGTTGATGGGCGTTGTAATCGCCACGGGTGACCTTGACCCGGGAGAGGTCGATACCCGTCGCAACTCGATAACCTTTAACGTCCGCCAACCACCCATCGAGAATCGCTTCCCGAAGCGTGTAGCTAAACGCCACCTCCTGAAAAATCGCCTCGTTGGACCCATGGAGTTGTTGATTATCCATTCGGTGGGGCGTCGCGGTGACCCCGACCGTGAAGCATCGGCCCTCATAGCACCCAAATCTCTGCATGACCCTTTGATAGGTCGCGGCAGCTGCGTGGTGGGCCTCGTCAATGATCATGAGACCAGGCTCGAAATCGCTGAGTCGAGCCGATTCGGGCCTTCCAACCGCTTGGACGCTTGCGACTACGACCCGGGGATTTCCAGAAGCAGCCTTGCCGCCACCTTCGACAGCTACATGAATCCCTTTATTCTGCAGACCTATTCGTCGATGAGCTTGGTCGAGAAGTTCGCGCCGGTGCGCCAATACCAGTGCGCCCACATCGTAAGTTCGATCGAATTCGCCAATCAGCGCACTAAAGAGAGTGGTCTTTCCTGTGCCTGTTGGCATAACCACGATAACCCGCTCCATGCCGCGATCGCGGCAAGCAAGAATCATCGACATCGCCCGGTCCTGATAGGGCCGCAGCACGATGGGAGATGGATTCAAGCGCAAGGGCGCTACGTCTTCCGTGAGCATCTGAGAAGGGAAATCTAACCGACCTTGGCTAGACGATTTAAGCTACCCGAAAGCACCTCTTTTCGGGCGGGCATTGGAACGAAAGAAGGGGATTGCTGGAAGTTCAGCAATCCCCTCGCATCTGCATATCTCTCCGAGGCTTACTCGCCGCTGGGCACCGGCTGAGCGGTTGCGGCAGGGGGAGTCACCTTGAGGTATTCCTCGCCCAAAATTTCCTTTACGACCATGTTCTGGTTGATTCGATACTTTCGGGCACGTGGCGCGATGTAGCGAACATCAATGGACTCAAAGTCGAAGGATGGCGACTTTTCTCCCCAAGTTGCGACGGTGGTCTTGAGCCAATTCTGGTCGTCGCGCTGAGGGGTGTCCATCTTGAAGTGCGCTCCACGGCTTTCGTCGCGAATGATCGCACCGCCGACAATCGCCTTGGATTGCTCAATCATGTTGATCACGGCGCGAGTGAACGGGACGGCTTGGTTGGTCCAGCCACTGTCATCGACCAAATCGCATTGACGCGCTCGGGATGCCAAATCGTCCAACTTCGTTCGGGCGTTGAGGAGGTCTGACTGCAAACGCCAGATGCCGCAGTTGTTCCACATGACGTCCGCCAGTTCGGCATGAAGCTGGTACGGGTTTTCCTTTCCGTTGCTGGAGCGGAGCCCGTCGTATTCGGCTTGGCGCTGCTTTTGGGCATCGCTGAGCAATCCTTGTGCCGCTTCGTCTGGCTTGGCATCCTTGATATAGGAAAGCACGCCCTGGGCGGCGATCTCCCCTCCGACCAAGCACGACAGAAGGGCATTGGCTCCCAGTCGATTCGCCCCGTGGTATTGGAAGTCCGCCTCGCCTGCGGCATAGAGACCCGGGATGTTTGTCATCTGGTTTCGCGGTTCATCCACGTTCCAAGAGCCGTCCGGATTCAAGTTGTAGTCGACCCAAAGGCCACCCATAGTGTAGTGAACAGCCGGGTAGATGCGCATCGGTGTCTCGATCGGATCCTCGCGCATGAACTTCTCGTAAATCTCAAGGACGCCTTCCAACTTGTCGTTGATGATTTCTCGGGTGTGAGGACCGCCCCGGCTCTGGTGAAGTTGAGTGATGTCGAGATAAACCTGCTGGCGTCCGCCGACGCCTGCGCCCTTCTTGCAGACGCAGTAGATGGCAAAGCTGACGAGGTCTCGGCTGAGAAGGTTTCCGTAAACCGGGTCGAGTTCTTCGCAGAAGTACCAGCGATCTTTTTCAGGGATATCAACCGGGCGACGAGAGTCCATTGGATCGCGCGGGGTCCAAAGGCGACCGCCTTCTCCGCGGACCGACTCCGACATCAGACGACACTTATCTTCACCAGGGATCGCGGTGGGGTGAATCTGCACCATCTCCGGGTTGCCGTACTTCACGCCTTGCTGGTAGCAAATGGAAACCGCCGCGCCCGTGTTGATGATGGAGTTGGTGGATTTGCCGAAGATGACGCCGTTTCCGCCGGTGGCCACGATCGCGGCGTCACAGGCGAAGGCTTCGATCTCCATCGTGCGAAGGTTCTGAGCCGTGATACCGACGCACTTGCCGTCAGCATCTTTCACGATGCCAAGGAATTCCCAGCCCTCGTATTTCTCGACTGCGTTGGAGGCTTCCCAACGGCGAACCTGCTCATCCAAGGCGTAGAGCAATTGCTGGCCGGTGGTCGCACCCGCATAGGCGGTGCGGTGCTTGAGGGTGCCGCCAAAGCGGCGGAAGCTCAACAGACCCTCGGAAGTTCGGTTGAACGGAACGCCCATGCGATCTAGTAAGTAAATGATCGCGGGAGCTCGCTCCGCCATGCGCATGACGGGGGGCTGGTGATTGAGGAAGTCGCCGCCGGTGATGGTGTCTTCGAAGTGAAGGTAAGGAGAGTCTCCCTCACCCCGGAGGTTCACGGCGCCGTTAATGCCGCCTTGAGCGCATACGCTGTGTGATCGCTTGACCGGCACCAAGGAGAAAAGTTTGACCTTGTGCCCAGCTTCCGCGAGCTTCATGGTGGCCATGAGGCCCGCCAGGCCTCCGCCTACAACGACAATAGTTCTTTGAGCAGCCATTGCTGCCCCTTATTCTACGCTTTTTGAACCCGTCGAAACCGGGATTGGCCGGGTCTGGACCCTCAATAAACAAAGAAGGGCCCCAAGGGGACCCTTCGTCAATTCTTCTGAATCGAGCTTAGATGGCGACTTTGCCCAGAACTTTCTGGACTTGACCGACCTTCACACCCGATGCCATTAGCTCTTTGCGGCCCTGAGCAGCGCTGTCTTCACAGCCAAAGAACTTATAGCCAGAACCGGCCACAAAGACCTTGAACTTTGCTATTTCGCCCTTGGCGTTGCAGCACCCGGCTTCGCCTTTTTCCACGGATTTCTCGGCGGTAGTACGGCAACAAGCCTTCTTTCCTTCCGCAGCCATCTCCATCTCGCGTGCTTGCTTGAGGAACAGCTCGTCAGCGGAAGGCTGCTTTTCCTTACCACAGGCGGGGCATTGGGCGAATGAAGCGACGGAAGCGGCCGCAACGATGAGGGTAACCAAAAGCTTCATGATTGCAATAGATTACCGGAAGAAGACTTCACGATTTCCCCTTGTATTTGATGGATTGGGCGATTTGAATGGCGAGATCTTTGGACTCCTCGCCAACGACTTGAATCGTGCAGGTCATCAGGGATCGGTCCCTTGCGATGATCACCGTTGTGATCCAGGAATTTGAGGAAGCACTCCAAGCGATCGCGGCTCCTCCCAAGTAGGAATCGCCAAGCTCGAATTTTTCGCCTTCCGGCTCCTGAGAAACTTGGGTAACCGGCTCTTTTGAAAGGTACGTCGTCACCCAGACTCCAAGATCTGCCGCCTGGGCTTCGAACGTGCTTCCCTGGTCCGGAGTTATCCAAACATCTCCTGGAAGTTCGATGGACCAGAACTTCGAAGGGTGAAAGCGGACCTTGTGGCGATAGTAGCCAATCAGCGGACCCACCTGAGCCTTGGCTTCTTCTATCAAATCTGGGCTGGGCGCTAGATTCAACAATCCCATGACTTCAAGCCATTCGCGAACTGGAACGGGGATGTGGGGATCGAGCGACCTGGCCTTTTCGAGCAACTGGTTGACTGAGCCCAAAGTTCTTGATTCCGCCTCAGTTTGGGGTGCTCGCCAGCGCACATCGGTCCACATCTGGACGACTGCCTGATTGACTGCGTTTCTCGCGGTGTCTGCCAAATCTGGCCAGGGCCAGAACTCTGCTCCGTCACCCGTGGTCGCCAATGCCGTCCACCACTCCCGGTCGCGGATGCCCATCGGCATGTGGATCGCGCCAGGGGCCACGAATTGCTTGTCCGTGGGCATGCAAATGGAGATTTGTCCGTCGAGTTTCTCTGGCCATCGTTCCACCACCATCTTTGCCACCGCGGTTAACCACTCCTTCATCTCGAATTGGAGTTGGTCTTCGCGTCCGGATTCCCAGTAGCCAGTTTCGTCACATGACTCTTCGCTAGTCACCCAACTTAAGGAAAGGTCCGTTCCCAACATTCTTAGGAGTTTGCAGAGGTAGGCGTGATAGCCAGGGCCTGCGGTCGAAGTCCGCGCGGAAAACACCAACTGCCCTTGAGCTTCCTGAACCGTCAGCTCTTCTTCATAGGGAACGAGACCAACAAAGAGTGTTCGAGAAGGATCGACCGCCAAAACCAACGGGTTAACCGAGGGCTGCTCCGCGAACCATTGTTTCACCGTTTCAACAGTTGGCGATTTGCCTTTTCCTAGACCAAGAAACCCTTTTGATTTCGACTCTGCCCTAAGCGCGAACCCCAATCCCATTCGCCCGTTGTACCAGGGACTACGGACTAGGTGTGCGGAAGGGTAAATTACATAGCTCCATGAATACGAAAGCGCGTGTTGCGATCGTTGGAGCAACCGGGTACGGCGGAGCCGAACTCGTACGCTTGCTCGCGAACCATCCCTCGGCCGAGGTCGTCACCGTGACGTCCGAGCGTTTGGCCGGCACGCGCCTCCGTCGTGATTGTCCTTGGCTGGCATCCGATCTCGTTCTCGAAGCCTTTGACCCTGAGAAGCTCGACGTTGACTTTGTCTTCCTCGCCCAGGAGGCTGGCTTCGCCATGAAGCACGCCCCGGCGCTGTTGAAGAAGGCGAAGGTCATTGACCTGTCCGCCGATTTTCGACTGGAGGACAAAGAGGTCTATCGCGAGTACTACAAGCGAGAGTGGGAGTCGCCAGGATTGGAAGATCAGCCTATCTACGGTTTGCCGGAACTGGTTGATCGAGACTCGATTCGAAAGGCTCGACTGATTGCGAACCCCGGTTGCTATGCCACCGCCGCCGCCCTTTCCATCACGCCCCTCGTCAAGGCGGGCTTGATTCAGGGTGTCCCGGTGATCGATGCGAAGTCGGGAGTGAGCGGGGCCGGTCGGTCTCGCAAGGAGACTGACTATCTGTTCTCCGAGATGACGAGCAACTTCAAGGCTTACGCCATCACCGGGCATCGGCACACGCCGGAGATCGAGCAAACCGCAGGGATGACGATTCGGTTCACGCCACACCTCATCCCAGCCGCCCGAGGAATCTACTCCACCACCCACGTCCAAGTGAGTCAAGGGACAACACAGGAAGCGATCATTGACGCGTTGACTCAGGCCTATGCCGGTTCGGTGTTTGTCAATGTGGTGGATCAGACCCCGAGCATCAAGCAAGTGGAAGGCACCAATCGGGTGGATATCTCGGTGGACTTCGATGCCCGCGTGGGCTTTGCGGTGATTTCCAGCGTGCTGGACAACCTTGTCAAGGGAGCGGCTGGTCAGGCCATCCAAAATATGAATCTTATGGCCGGTCTGCCTGAAGAAACCGGCTTGCCACTGAACGGAGTGTGGCCCTAAATGAACGTACCTAAAGGATTTAAATTCGCTGGCGTCCGATGTGGACTCAAGAACAAGAGAAACGATATCGGCCTGATCTTGAGTGAGACCCCAGCCCGCGCGGCGGGCATGTTCACCACGAATCAGGTTCGTGCGGCATGTGTCGATTACTCGCGAACCGCGATTGCCAAGGGCGTTCTGCGTGGGGTGGTCGTCAATAGTGGCAACGCCAACTGCTGCACTGGCGAACAAGGCGAGCGAGATACCGCAAAGATGGCCGAATTGGCCGCCACCGCTCTCGGCGTTCAGTCGGACGATCTGGTCGTGGGTTCGACTGGTGTCATCGGTCAACTGTTGGACATGGTTAAAGTCGAGAAGGGAATTGCCGAGGCAGGAACCAAACTTGGCGAGGATCCACGACCGTTCATGGACGCCATTCTCACCACCGACTTGGTAGAGAAAGAGGCGGGAACCACCGTCGGGAACGCCGCCGTCTATGGCGTGGCCAAGGGCTCAGGCATGATCGCTCCTAACATGGCGACGATGCTGGCTTACATCACCACCGACGCCGATGTCGAGCATCTGGATCTCCCCGCCATCCTCAAGCGGGCCAATGACAAGAGCTTCAACTGCATGACCGTCGATGGAGACACTTCCACGAACGATATGGTCATCGTGTTGGCCAACGGAGCGTCTGGCGAGAAGCCCTCAGAGGCGGACTTTGAAGCCGCGCTCACCGAGGTGCTGGTTTCCTTGGCCAAGCAGGTTGCCAGAGACGGGGAAGGTGCGACCAAGTTGGTGGAAGTCGTAGTAACCGGAAGTTCGGACCCGAAGAAGATCGCGCGCACCATTGCCGATTCGCCGCTGGTCAAGACTGCAATGTTCGGCTGTGACCCCAACTGGGGCCGCGTCCTGATGGCGGCCGGTCGAGCTGGCGTACCCTTTTCAAAGGAAGAGACCGTGCTGACGATCCAAGCGAATGGCGAAGATCATCTCCTCTTCGAAAACGGCGCCCCCGCCGCCTTCGATCCCAAGCGGGTTTCAACCGCGCTGAAGTCGGATTACGTGGTCATTGACCTCAAGGTTGGAGAAGGCGAGACTGCCACCATCTACACCTGTGACTTCGGCTACGGCTACGTACGGATCAATGCCGAGTACCACACCTGAGGCATTGCTGGATTGTTGATTGCTTGATTGCTCGGACGGAGGGCTAGCAGGCGCCAAGTATGGCTCGCTCCACCCGTCCGAGCAATCAAGCAATCCAGCTCCTGTCATAATCCAACCGTGAGCCGCATCTACGGCAAACCAAAGCGAACCTTCCCCTGGGTGCTGTTCCTTCTTCTCTTAGGCAGCATCTATGCGTTCTGGGTGCTTCCTGCTCAGCAGGGGGTGCGCAAGGTGGAAGTGGAGTTTGTTTCAGGTACGAGGAACTAGCCTGCTCTGCTGGCCAACTTTGGGCACATGGTTTTCGGGAAACCGTCAGAGTTTTCTACTTGCCACCGAACTTTCGCTTCCACTCGTCGAGGAGTCGCAGAGCCTCAAGGGGAGTTAGCTGGTTTACGTCCAGCTTTTGAAGCGCCTTCACCACCGGAGGTTCTTCGACTTCGAAAAGCGATAGCTGCAGACGCTGAGTCGAGGCGGGAATGGCCTTTGGCGCCTCGGATTTCTCTTCCAGTTCGGCCAGAATCTCGGTCGCTCGTCCCAGAACCGAACTGGGGACGCCTGCCATTCGGGCGACGTGGATGCCGTAGGACCGGTCGGTGCCACCGGGCAAGACCTTGTGGGTCCAAACGATGTCATCGCCAAACTCTTCCACCGCCACGCGGTAGTTCGCCACGCCGGGCATCTGGTCGGCAAGCGCGTTGAGTTGGTGGTAGTGAGTGGCAAACATCGTCTTGGATCCGATCTCCACCAGGTGCTCCACCATGGCCCACGCGATGGCCAGACCGTCGTAAGTCGAGGTTCCTCGCCCGACTTCATCGAGAATCACCAGCGAGCGGTCTGATGCATGGTTGAGAATGTTCGCGCTCTCGATCATCTCCACCATAAAGGTGGATTGCCCCAGCGCCAACTCGTCCTTGGCGCCAATGCGGGCGAAGATCCGGTCACAAAGACCGATTCGGCACGACTTGGCGGGAACGAACGATCCAATCTGGGCCATCAGGACGATCAAGGCCGCTTGCCGAAGGTAAGTCGACTTGCCTGCCATGTTCGGCCCGGTCAAGATGAGCATTCGCGACCGGGTTCCCCCTTCGGTCGCATCAATGTGCAGATCGTTGGGTACGAATCCGCTGCTCTGCGCTTCTACTACCGGGTGACGACCCGACTCTAACTCCAGCACATCTTGCGCTACGATCTCCGGTTTGACATAGCCACTCCGAGACGCAACCTCGGCCAGAGAAGCCAGAACATCGTATTCGGCCAAGGCTCGAGCCGTTTGCAAAAGCGCCCGCGTGTGCTCGGCGATTCGCTGCCGGAGTCTCTGGAAAAGCTCCGACTCCAAGGCCACCGCCTTCTCTTGGGCGCCCAGCACCAACGACTCATGCTCCTTCAGTTCGGCAGTGATGTACCGTTCGGCGTTCGCGGTGGTTTGCTTACGGATGTAGTGGCCAGGCACCTTGTCCAGATTGCTCTTGGAAACTTCGAGGTAGTAGCCGAACACCGAATTGAAACCCACCTTCAGGTTCGAGATACCCGTGGATTCGCGCTCGGCTTGCTCTAAGCTAGCAATGTACGACTTCCCATTCTTGGATAGATCCCGAAGCTTGTCTAACTCCAGATCAAATCCTTCCTTAATGACGCCACCATCCCTCAAGGCGTGAGGCGGCTCCGCCACCACCGCTGAATCCAAGAGATGAGCGAGGTCGTGGTGATCCGAAATCTGGGACCGCAATTCCTCCAACCGTCCGACGCCAATCTTACGAAACGGCTCGGCGAGGTGGGGCAGCGCCAAAAGCGTGGTACGCAAAGCGGCCAGGTCGCGAGGCCCCGCGAGTCCGGTCGAGACTCGTGAAACCAGTCGTTCCATGTCTGAGAGCTTTTTAAGCCCCTCTCGAATATCGCTCCGAACGAGGGCGTGCCCTACCAGGCGTTCCACCGCGTCCTGCCGAGAATGAATCGCGCCCAGATCGAGCAAGGGCTGCTCGATCCACCGTCGCATCAACCGAGAGCCCATTGAAGTCACGGTCTGATCCAGTACCTCCAGCAGCGTGTATTTCTTAGATCCATCCGCCATGTTTTGGGAGAGTTCTAAAGACCGGCGGGTCGCCGGATCAAGCCGCATGTAGGCATCGACCGAGTACGTCGAAATCGAGTCGACATGGGAAAGCGGAAGTCGGTTCTTCTCCGCGTAGGCCAGGATCATCGAGGCCGCCACGATGGCGCTAGGCTTGTCATCGCAGCCGAAGCCTTGAAGATTAGCGACGTGGAATTGATCCAGAAGCCGCCGGGTCGCACGATCCAAGGAAGGAGAGGCCAAGTCCGTCACTGTGGCCCCGAGGGACTCTCGGGCGAGCGCCCCATAATCTTCGCCTTGGGCGCCTACCAATAGCTCCGCAGGACGAACCCGTGCTAATTCTTGCAGGAGTCGCTCTTGGATTCCTTCGCCGCTGAGTTCGGTGACGGTGAACTCGCCCGTTGAGGGTTCTAAGATCGCCAAGCCGGCTCGACCTTCCTGAACGCAAAGGGCGGCCAAGAAACTGCTTTGCCCGGCGCTCAGCATGGAGTCTTCCATAAGCGTTCCGGGGGTCAAGACCCGGGTAACGCCTCGTTTCACCAGGCCTTTGGCAGCCTTAGGATCTTCAAGTTGATCGCAAAGGGCGACCTTCAAGCCCTTCTGAAGAAGTCGGGCGAGGTACTTCTCGACAGAGTGGAACGGTACTCCGGCCATGGCGATGCGATTGCCGCCGTCTTCTCGACCGGTAAGGGTGATCTCCAGGGCGGTCGCCGCCGTTTCGGCGTCGTCCCCGTAGAACTCATAAAAGTCGCCCACCCGCATGGCCAGAAGCACTCCCGGATGCTCTTCCTTCGCGCGGAAGTACTGCTGAAGCATGGGAGTTCGGGCCGTCACGGGGACTATTATGAAGCCCCGGAGGGCTCCCCGCCGCGACTATGCGCCCACTTCGCAGTGGAACATGTGGAACCCGTGGTACAACGTATCTGAGGGTTCATCGTCCGTGAAAAGAACCACAAATTTGCGACAGATCTGATTCGTCAAATAGTGTTGGACGTCCCGCAAGAAGAGGAAACGATTGGGAAAGCTGCTGCTGAGATGGATACTGCTTGCCTTTTCCGTGTTCGCGGCTTCTCTGGTGAGTCAGGCCATCGGCTTGGGCTTCAAGGTTAAGTACCACGAAGTTTCCGATCTTCTTCCTCTCCTGATCGGCGTTGCCGTTCTCAGTTTTTTCAACGCCACCCTCGGTCGGTTCATCAAATTCATGACCCTGCCGCTCAGCTGTCTGACGTTGGGTTTGTTTTCTATTGTTGTGAACGCGGCGGTCCTTATGCTGGCGGCAAGTCTCAAGATCGGCTTTGAGATCACGGATCAAGGTTGGAAGGCATTTCTTGCCGCCTTGGTAGCGAGCGTCATCATCGCGTTTATCAACGGCGTCCTTGGAGTCTTCCTTCCAGACGACAAAGCCGATGATTAATCGTTATAAGGTCCGGAGGCTGCTCGCCCCGACAGCCGGTCTATGGAAGCCGATCCTGGTTCTATTACTTGGTTTCGTTACCTTCCTCGTGGGTTCAGCCCTCAGCTTTAGAGCCGTCATCTTGCCCTTTATGAATCGACTGGCAGATTGGGCGCAATCCGTACTGCAATTTGCTGTTTCAAAAGAAGACGCTGATTTGAGCGCTCACTTAATGGGTGGCGGATTGCTTCTCTTGGGCGGGTACATCCTTTTCATGGGCTTGAGGATGGCCACTCGCAAGGTCATCGATACTATCAATCCGGGGCATTCGCACGGCATCGCCAATGAATATAAGCGCCGTCAACAACTAGCGCAGGGCCCTCACATCGTTGCTCTTGGTGGGGGAACGGGTCTTAGTACGCTTTTGCGGGGCTTGAAGCATCACTCGTCCAACATCACTGCCATCGTTACGGTAACCGACGATGGCGGATCAAGCGGCCAATTGATGCGCGATAAGGGAATGATTCCCCCGGGGGATATTCGAAACTGTTTGGTCGCCTTGGCTGACGCCGAAAAGTCGATGACTGACCTCTTTCAGCATCGATTTAAGAAGGATAGCGGGAGTCTGAGCGGCCACTCGATGGGGAATCTTCTGATCGCGGCTCTTGTGGATCAGTCCCACGGGGATTTTGAGCAGGCGGTGGAGACGGCGAGCTCAGTCTTGGCGATCCGTGGAAAGGTGGTGCCGTCAACCTTGGAGCACGTTGGATTGCGCGCTCTTTTGGACAATGGAGACGAGATATGCGGCGAGACGGCCATAGTTCAGGCGGGCAAAAGAATCCGCAAAATCTTTCTTGAACCTGCCAGTGTCCACCCACATGAAGGTGCGCTGGAGGCTATTCAAGATGCCGACCTCATTGTCGTTGGACCCGGCAGCGTGTTCACTAGCGTCATTCCAAATCTGCTGGTGCCAGGAATTGTCGAAGCGATCAAAGCTTCCGATGCCCCGAAAGTCTATATCTGCAACGTCATGACGCAGCCAGGGGAAAGCGATAGCTTCTCGGCGAGCGAGCATGTGACCGCCGTTCTAAACAACGTGGAAATGCGGATCTTCGACTACATCATGATCAATACGGCCAACCCGAGCGAAACGGCAATCGATACGTATCGTGAAGCGGGTCAGCATTTCGTCGAACCTGATATGGACCGGATTCGCGCTATGGGCTTTCGGGTTCTGGCGGGCAACTTCATGAGCGAAACCGACGTGGTCCGTCACGATCCAATGCGGGTGGCAGAGCGCCTCCTCAAGCTGATCTCAAAGTAAAGGTGGTACGTTAAGCGGCATGGCGGAACGTGGAAGGTTGGTGATCCTCAGTGGCCCAAGTGGCGTAGGCAAGGACACCGTCATTGATCGCTGGCGAGCCGTCAATCCTTATGTAAAGAGGGTAGTTGCCTATACCACCCGTTCACCTCGCCAGGGTGAAACAAATGGAACCGATTACCATTTTGTCAGCGTCGCTCGATTCCTCCAACTTGTTGAGGAGGGCGCCTTCCTTGAGCATAAGGAAGTTCACGGAAATTACTATGCCACTCCCCTTCACGACATGGAGGGAATGTTGGAGGCAGGTCAGATCGCCATCTTAAAGATCGATGTTCAGGGCGCCCTGGCGGTTATGAAGCTTCGATCGGATGCTACGACGATCTTTCTGCTTCCGCCTTCGACGGAGGAGCTTGAACGCCGGATTCGTTCACGAGGAACGGATGACCACTCGGTGATTGAGAAACGCCTGAAAAATGCTCGCGAGGAGATTGCCTTGGCCGATCGCTACCAGAGGCGAATCGTCAACGACGATATTGAAAGGGTGATTGCGGAACTTCAGGAGATCGCCGGTGGCTAACATCGTCTTGGGCGTCTGCGGATCTATTGCTTGTTATCGCGCCGCCGATCTCGCCAGAGACTTGATGCGCGCCGGTCACGTTGTTCGGGTTTGTCTAACGGATGCCGCGCAAAAGTTTGTTACTCCCATGCTCTTTGAAACTCTTACAGGCCAGCCGTGCCTGATTGGCGCTTTCGAAGAGCCCGAAAGAGGGCGGATGGCACACCTGGATTGGGCGCGTCAAGCAGATCTCTTGTTGATTGCTCCAGCCAGCGCAAACACCCTCAATAAGCTTGCTGCCGGGATCGCCGACGATATGCTGACTACCATGGCCTTGGCTTATGAAGGGCCGATGGTGGTAGCGCCCGCCATGAACCCTGCGATGTACTCGCACGATGCGACGATTACCGCGATGCGAACGTTGGCAGAGCGAGCGGTTCTGATCGTGGAGCCAACCGAAGGCGATGTGGTGGTGGGGGAGCACGGGCAAGGAAAGTTGGCGGCGAACTCCGAGATCGTGATGGCGGCGTCAACGGTGCTGAGCGCCCGATCGCTCTATGCCGGTAAGCGCGTGCTGATTACCAGCGGCCCGACTCAGGAGCCAATCGACGACGTGCGGTTTTTGACCAATCGTTCCTCAGGAAAAATGGGGGCAGCCATCGCTCAGGCGGCGCTGCTGATGGGAGCGCAGGTTACCGTGATCGCAGGCCCCTCAGCGACCTTGTACCCTCGCCTCGCCAGGGTCATTCACGTACGTACGGCAAATCAGATGCTGGAAGAGGCGGCCGAAGCCGCTGGCGAGGCCGATATGGTGATTGGGGCCGCGGCGGTGGCGGACTATCGCCCAGTCCATCAAGCGGAGGGAAAGATCCGTCGGAAATCTGTGGATATCCACCTCGAATTGACCCCTAATCCAGACATCATAGCTGCGCTGGCGAAGCTAGGTAAAAGAACGGTGGGCTTTGCTGCAGAACCGACCATGGACCTCTCGGAAGCTAAGGCAAAAATCGTCCGAAAAGGTCTTTACGCCATCGCCCATAACGATGTCTCCAATCCGGCAATTGGGTTTGAGTCAGACAAGAATCAGCTCACCCTGATCTTGGCCAACGGCTCTCAAGAGGTGAGTCCGTTGGCGAGCAAGCTGCAGGTAGCGCTGTGGCTTCTGGAAAAGATCGCGAACTAAGCGATCTTCGGGAAGCCTTCACACTTGTGAAGCCACTGAGCGTGAGACAGCTGCTTCTCCATCGCGTTCGGCCCTGGGGCGCCAAGCGACTCTCGGCGCTGCACGCTGCCTTCAGGGGAAAGCACGGATAGGGCTGTCTCCGGCACATCGGCGGCTATCGCATGAAGCGTTTCCTTATCGAGTGCTTCCAAAGTGATCTTTCGCTCATCGCAGCCTCGCACGATTTGTCCCACGACTTCATGCGCCCGCCGGAATGGCATGCCTGTGCTGGCAAGGAAGTCGGCAAGGTCTGTTGCCGTCGAAAAGTCCCCACGGATCGAATCTCGCATTCGATCTAGCCGCCAGGTCGCCGATTCAAGCATCAGGTGAACGAGTTTGATGGAGTCCTTAACCTTCGTCAAGGAATCGAAAAGGGGTGGCTTATCGTCTTGGGTATCTCGGTTGTAACCTAGCGGAAGGGCCTTCATCGTCGTGGCTAGGGTTACCCAGTTAGCGATAACTCGACCGGAGCGACCCCGAATGAGTTCGGCCATGTCCGGATTTCGCTTCTGCGGCATGATAGATGATCCGGTCGTCACCGCATCGGACAGAGAGACGAACCCAAACTCGCGTCCCGACCAAAGGACGAGCTCTTGACTAATCCGACTCAGGTCAATCATGAGATTGGCGCAAAGGCCGAGGGCATCCAGAATGTAGGAGCGGTCGCTTGTGGCGTCCAGCGCGTTGGGGATTGGACCATTGAATCCTAGTTCATGCGATGTCATTTCGCGGTCGATAGGAAAACTAGTTCCGGCAAGGGCCGCTGAGCCAAGCGGGCAATAATTGGCCAACTCGGAGAGTCTTTCTGCTCGCCATCCGTGTCGTTGGAGCGCCCAGAAGTGAGCCATGAGGTGGAAACCAAGGGTGATCGGTTGGGCGCGCTGCTGGTGAGTCCAGCCGGGCATCAAGTCGGCCTTGTGTTTGTCGCCCAGAGTGAGGAGCAGGGCCTGAAGCTTCTTGATGAGGTCGAACAGCTCAATGAGTTGATTGTGAAGATAGAGGCGAGTATCGGTGGCCACCTGATCGTTGCGGCTTCGAGCGGTATGGAGTTTTCCCGCGACTTCGCCAACTTTCTCACCTAGCCGGACTTCGATCGCTGTGTGGATGTCTTCGACGTCCATCGGAAGGCTCTCAGGGCCGTCTTCATGGATCGATTCCAGGCCGCGAATCAGCGTTTCCGATTCTTCCGCCGAGATGATTCCTTTGGCACCCAACATACGAGCATGGGCCACCGAACCAATCAGGTCCTCCTGCCAAAAGTTCAAATCTGTATGAATAGACTGTCCGAACCGGTTTACCAGCCCGTCCGAGTCCTCGGCGAATGCGCCACCCCAAAGCTTCCTCATCGGCCTAGAAGCTTAGCCCATGGATGCAAACGCGTTCCACAAATTTAGGCAATCGGTCCATTAGTGGTTTTTGCGGGTTTCTTGACGATTTGTGGAAAAGGATATGCTTAGGGTCTATGAGGATTTGGGGATTGTCCGCCCTTGCGCTCGCATGCGTCGCAGCGCATGCCGCGCCAACCACTTTTGTGGAAGGGGACTTACGCATTCAGTTTCTTTCACCCACGCTCGTCCGTATCGAGCAGAAGGGGCCTAAGGGCTTCGAGGATCGAAAGACGTTTACGGTCGTTGAGCGGGATTGGTCTGGTAGCAAAGCCACACGATCGACATCCAATGGGATGGTGATCCTTCGCTCGGGAGATTTGGTAGTTCATGTTCCTTCAGGGGCTACCACGCTGCAAGGCGTGGCCGTATTCGGTGTCACTGGACCCAAAAAAGGAGCGGTTCTTACGAAGGCAATTTTTACGGGCGGCCCTAAGCCTCCGGCAAATACCTTCTTTCCAGCTCCTGGTCGCGTCAACTCCTATGTCGTCTCAGATTCCCCCCGCCTCATTCCCGCCCCTTGGGGTGCCGTGCCCGCACCGGCTGGCAACAAGCTATTCCCCGAAACGTCGGGGTGGGATACCGGGAATAACGCGGACGATGTCTATGTCTTCTATAACCCGAATTACAGCAAGCTGAGAAGCGAATTTCTTCGCCTTACCGGCCCAACCGAGTTACCCCCCTACTACATCTTTGGTTTCATCGATAGCCGGTGGTACAAGTACACCGAACAATCCGCGCTTGCTTCGATCGACGAATATCGAAAGAGGGGCATTCCGCTGGATGGCTTTGTGTGCGACACCGATTGGCGCGTGAATGGATCCGACGGTTACAAGATTGCCACGGACCTGTTTCCAGACATGGGGCGTTTCATCAAGGAAGCCCACAAACGCAATGTTCGACTGATGTTCAACGATCATCCCAACCCCATTACGGATGCGTTGAGCGAGGAAGAACTCAAGACCCGGTGGGACGGTCTGTCTTCGCTCTTGAAATTGGGAATGGACGTCTGGTGGTACGACCGAAACTGGCACACCCACCTGAAGGAGCCCATGCCGGGTATTCGACCCGAAGTCTGGGGGCAAGCTCTTTACCGAGACATCACCTTGGCGAATCGTCCCACCGAACGACCCTTGATCATGACCAATGTGCAGGGCATCGACAATGGAATGTGGAACTATGCCCCGCATCCAGCAAGCCATCGGTATCCCATTCAATGGACCGGAGATACGCAGTCCACCTGGGCATTCTTGGAGCGATGCGTCGAAAATGGAGTTCGAAGCGGTGTGGAGAGGCTTCATGCATACGTGAACGACGATCTAGGCGGACATGCCGGTACGCCCAGTCCCGAACTCTACACGCGATTCCTCCAGTATGGTTGTCTTAGCCCCATCACTCGCGTCCACTGCACCTACAATTTGCTTCGACACCCCTGGGATTTTGGTGCGGATGCCGAAAAAACGGTATCGGACTACATTAAACTTCGCTACCGCCTCTTGCCCACTATCTATTCGGCCGCCCGAAGAAACTTTGAAGATGGAACACCCATCCTGCGTCGATGCGATCTTGAATGGCCCTCCTTCCCCCAAGCTGCCGATGACACGCAGTACCTGCTGGGCGACGATGTGCTCGTTGCACCGATTATCGAGAGCATGACACCCTTGGCAAAACCCGTTCCAGCAAGTCTCTTCATGGGCGGATTGAAGGGAGAGTACTTCAACAATAAGGATCTCTCCGGCGAGCCAAAGTTCGTCAAGACCGATGCGAATGTCGACTTCGATTGGGGCGGTCGGGGACCTCAGGGCATGCCCAACGATAACTTCTCGGTTCGTTGGACCGGAAAGCTTGGTCCGATTCCGAGTACGGGTGACTATAACCTCCAAATCAACGTCGATGATGGCGCACGACTTTGGATCGATGGACAATTGGTCATCGACAACTGGAAGCCGACCGACAATGGGATCTTTGAGAAGAAGATCCATTTTGAACAAGGCTCAACTCACGACGTTAAGATCGAATACTACGAGGAAGGGGGGCAAGCCAAGGTTAAGTTTGGTTGGACCAAGGTGCTTGGCCAGGAAATCCGCGAGAGCAAGCGCTCTGTTTGGATTCCGCCTGGAGAGTGGCAAAACTTGTGGACTGGCGCTCGGGTAATCGGTCCGAAAGTGGTGACGGCGAAGGCGACCCTCCAACAAATGCCTATGTGGGTTCGTTGCGGAGGTGTGGTTTTCACCGGGCCAACCTTGCAATACACCGGTCAGAAACCTTTGGATCGCGTGACCTTGAATGTCGTTATCCCCAGCAAGGACGGCGTGTTTTTAAGGACGCTGTATCAGGACGACGGCCATACCAACACCTATAAGTCGGGGCAGTATGCGAAAACTCCCGTTCGTCTGACGAGAAAGGACGGCAGAGTCACTGTAGAAATCCTTCCCACCCAAGGTCCGCTCAAGAAGCTCGCGCCGAAGACGTGGGGGATCCGCATTTATGCCCCCAGTTCTTGGCCGAACGTCAGTACTACGGCGAACGGAAAGAGCCTGCGGTCGATCAAGCCGGAAGGAAAAGTTCAAGTCATTCCCTTCCCCGTAACGGGCGCGGAGGTTTCGACTACACGTCGAGACCCCTCTAAAACGGTCCGTCTGGAGTTCAAGTCTGTGAGATCGACTTCGAAATAGTCTCTATAGAATCGTAGTAGAAAAAAGCGATGACACCGATGATCCTGTTCTATGACGGGCTATGCGGATTCTGTGACAAGACCGTACAGTTCGTGCTGGAACGGGATCATCGAGATCAGTTTCGCTTTGCAACTTTACAAGGGGAGTTAGCCAAAGAACTGCTTCCCAAACATGGGAAGAATCCGAAAGACCTCAATACTCTTTATCTCCTCGTGGATTGGAATGGCCCTCAGGAGCAAGTTCTCCAGAAGTCCGATGCGGCCAGGCGCATCTTTGGCGCTCTTGGGGGTGGAGCTAAGATATTGTCGATCTTGATATCTCTCTTTCCCCACCGAATCCGAGATTGGGGCTATGACAGGGTGGCAAACATTCGCTACCGTCTCTTCGGCAAACTGGACGCCTGCAGAATTCCCTCACCAAAGGACCGCGCGAAGTTTCTCGAAACATAGAAACGGCCCCCGAAGGGGCCGATTGGGAGAGAGAGAGAAGAGGGGTTAATTCTCGCTTGGAACGATTTGCGGGTCGCTGGAGGGCTCGGAAACGTTCCTCACGGTCACCTTCAAAGCCTTAGGCTTTTCCTCGACCTGTCGAGGGATGGCGATGGTGACGAAGCCGTTGGCGAATTCAGCATTCACTTCATCGAGGTTGAGGTTCTCTGGCAATCGAAGACTGCGAGCAAAAGAGCCATAGGAAACCTCACGACGATAGACCTTGGCATCTGAGTTTTCGTAGTCGGATTTCACTTCGCCACGAATTGTGAGAATGTTGTTCTCGATCTGAACGTCAAGATTGGCTGGGTCAACTCCCGGAACGGAAGCCTTGATGGTGAACTTCCCATCGGCTTCATAGACATCGACAGGCAGCGTCGTGACATTGGGGGCCGTTGCCAAAGGTCGACCAAAGAGGCGGTCAAACATGTCATCCATCGATCGGAATTCGGCTAGCGGGTTCACATGTACGAGTGTTTTCATAGTTCCTCCTTTAATGGGTAGCATCACTTCGTTAGCTACTACTATCAATATATAACGTGAGTCTATCACTGTTAAGTTTCAGTTTTAGACAAAAAAATTTTTGGACCTATCTCTTCGGTGAGATGGATGCTCTTCCCGTCGAGCCCCAATCCACCAGGGGGGCATCCAAGATGATATGTCGGTAGGACTGAGGTGTGCCCTGCTTTATCCGCTGAAGGACCAGTTCCGCCGCTTGTTCGCCGATGCGTTCGAATGATTGAGTGGGACTTGTAAGCCCCCCACCCCCCGGGATAAAGCGGGAGAGGCCGTCAAATCCCACTACGGACATGTCCTCGGGGATTCGATAGCCACGTCGGCGGGCTGCCTGAATGAAGGGGAAGCCAATAACATCATTCACGCAGACAACCGCCGTAGGGCGGTCTGGCATGGCTTCCAGTCTGTCAATAAGTGGTAGCGAACTCTCGCCGTCCATGTCGAACACATCGACGTGAAAATAGACGATGTTGGCTGGATCGAAGGGAATGCCTGCGCTATCCAGCGCTTGCCGATATCCTTCGATTCGTTCCGCGACGGAGGACGCTCCGTCGTCATTTGTCACAAAGGCAATCCGGCGGTGGCCAAAATCGATGAGGTGCTTCACCGCTTGTCGCATCGCGCCCACATTGTCGGTACCGACATAGTCGGCCTCGAAATGGCTCGGCGGAAGGCGATCAACAAAAACCAAGGGGATGTCGGCTTCTCTCAAAGCACGCAGAGCGTCAAGGTTATTCTCTCCTCCGATCAAGTAGACAATCGCGCCAACCGCATGAGGGTCGTTCGCCATGCGCCGGAGGAAGTGCCCCTCGGACTCTTCGCGGTGCATCCAATCTTCTCCAACCGCATTGCTGATGACAATACGCAAATCAGGATCTTTGACGGCTCGCTGAATGCCCTTCACCATTAGTTGAGCACCAAAATCGGCAGGATTGGGCCACATCCAGATTCCCAGGTATCGATAGCTGGGCGCGGCGAGTTCCTGACGACTTCGTTTCCGGTGAGCAACGACAGGACGGCAGTTGACGCGGCAAACGATAAGCCCTTGGTCTTCCAGAATCTGAATAGCGTTGCGAATGATCGCACGGCTGACATGAAATTGAACGCCGAGCTCTCTTTCGCTAGGCAATCGTTTTCCTTCGCCCAGAATGCCTTCGTCGATCTGCTTAGACAG
Organism: Armatimonadetes bacterium 55-13; assembly: GCA_001898035.1. Lineage (GTDB taxonomy): Bacteria > Armatimonadota > Fimbriimonadia > Fimbriimonadales > Fimbriimonadaceae > 55-13. The sequence continues at coordinate 163,478 of MKRX01000015.1, read as the reverse complement.
ACCTCGGACCACGGATTGAACCAGGGGAGACTGGCTTTTACTCACAGGAACAATTCCTTCTAGATGCGATTTCGTTGCCCAAATTGATTGCCCAGTCCGAGCCTAAGATTAGCAGACGCAGAGGACCAAAACGATCAACCAAAACGCCAGGTATTGAAAATTGTGGTCTGGCTAAACGTCAGAATCGACCACTTTGGTCTTTCTAGTAGCCAGAAATAAGGTGAGGGCAACCGCCGTCACGCCTAGGATGATCCGTCCGACCGGGCGGTGAATGAAGACCATCGAGGTTCCTATGCAAACCCAGATCATCGCGATCGCGATCAATTTGGTCCGGAGTTTGATGCTTCGACTTTCCTCCCAATCCCTGAGGGTGGGGCCGAAAACACGGTGATTCAGAAGCCATTGCTCAAACTTAGGCGAAGATCGCTTAAACGCCCATACGGCGCAGATGAAGAAAACGGTAGAGGGCATGCCAGGAACGAGAACTCCAATATAGCCAAGGCCCACGCAGAGCATGCCCAGCACTAAGAATAGCGGCCGAACAAGCCGTCCTTTTCGCTCGCTATTTTCCAAAACGCGACCACCTACTGCCACAAGATCTACTATGGCGCTCGGCTAAAGCGGACTGTTTGCCTATCATGATGATTGATGTGCGAGGCTGTTGATCGAATCCAGTCGATGTACGGTGTGCCGGGCAACAAATACCCTCTACGTCGTGAAGAGGGTGAATCGGTTCGGACGATGGCCGTTTTCTGGGGCTTCGTCAGTCGACATGCGCGGACTTTCTGAGGGATTCCTCGTGATTGAGGACGATGTAGCCTTGTACGGCAGATACGCATTTCTCCCTTCGAAGTCCTATCAGGGCCGCACTCACCGCCTCGCGATTGGCCCCAATCAGATCGGCAATTTCCTGGTGCGTGAGGCGAAGGTTCAGGAATCGTTTGCCGGACTTTGTCGTGCCTGGGAACTGATCGGCGAGGCGCAAAAACAACCTCGCAAGTCTTTCTGGAACGGTCAGGAAAAGGATGTCCTGCATTCGATTGAGGATTAAGGTTCGACTTTTGTCGATCTCTTTGGTAATCCGAACGGCGAATTCGAGGTGATCGTTGGCAAATCTCCGCAGAATCTGGATGGGAAGGGAATAGAGAACGCATGCGGACATCGCTTCAGCACTTTCGCCAACGGTTTCTGAATGAAAGAGATCTGCACCTCCGATCAGATCTCCTGGTTTGAGAATGGCCACCGTCAGTTTCTTCCCGTTGGGAGAATGGACGATGAGACGAACGTTGCCTTCCTTGACGATGTAGGCTCGTTCATGGCCAACACCTGCCGTACACACTTCGTCCCCGCGTTTGAATTCGACAATTGATGAAGATTTGACCAGTTCCTCTTGTGCTGGAGGAGGCAGGTTCCTAAAGAGATCAACGTTCCTCAGATACCAAAGGCGGTGAATATCGACCGCCACCTAGGCCTCCGGTTGTGCCGCCAACTTCGCCTCTGCCGCCTCGCGTTCGGCCCGCTTCTTCTCCTTTTTTGCCTCAAGGATAGCGATAGGCACGGTTGCGAAGACAATCAGAAGGATGACGATCTCCAGGTTGTCCTTAACCCAGGGAATACGCCCTAAGAAGTGTCCTGCAGTGATCAGAGTCCAAACCCAAAAGGCTCCTCCGGCCACACTGTAGGCAAGAAATTGTCGATACGGCATTTTCCCCATTCCGGCAACAAACGGAGCGAAGGTGCGAACAATGGCGACCCAGCGAGCAAGGATCAGTGTCTTTCCGCCGTATTTGGCGAAGAACTTCTCTGTCTTCTCCAGATTGGAGCGCTTAAAGATTCGGGAATTCTCGTTCTTGAACAGCCGGGGACCAAGCGTGCGTCCCACCCAATAGTTCACATTGTCCCCCGCCACCGCGGCAATATTCAAACATAGCCCCAGAAGAAAGAAGTTGAGCCCACCGGCGTTGTCGGTAAAGACTCCAGCCGCAAAAAGGAGCGTATCCCCCGGGAGGAAAGGCATCACGACCAGTCCTGTTTCGGCAAAGATAACGGCCGATAAAATCCCGTAAATCCAAGCGCCGTGTTCTTTGATAAGTTCAAAGATGTATCGATCGATGTGAAGGATGAAGTCCAGGGTCGGCCTCGCTCGAGAAAGGTCCTAACAATATAGCCGCTCTAGCAGAGCGCGGTGGGACCCGCCTTCAGATTTCGAGCGGCCTTTGCACGACGTTTGCTGCAACGTCTTGCCCAACAATCGAGCCCGATCGCCGGAATCAAGACGCTTGCGAAGATGACGCTAATGTTACAAACGGTGTTCAAAATGTCGTTGATCATATTCATTGGATTGCCTCACGCCATCATGATCGCCTAGAAATGGTCGGCTCGCCATCGGTCAAAGGTCTGAGTCTTATCGCTTGTGCGGTCTGAGAAAACTGGGACCGTTGGGTATCGTCATCGAATGGTATCTGGCGGAGTCTCTCGAGTCCTCACTTGGGTTGGCTCTCCCTTTCTGGCTCTCTTCACCTTTGTGGGTGAAATCTCACTCATCTTTCTAGATTCCGTCCGCCGCCTCTTTCGTCGTCCCGTGGAGTGGAAAGAGACCGTGGATCAGATGGCGTTCATCGGCGTATCTTCCGTTCCCATCGTCGCGCTAACTTCGTTCTTTGCCGGCGCCGTTCTCTCGCTGTATCTATCACAGTTTCTTTCCGAATACGGAGCTACCACGTTTGTCGGCGCCACCATCGGTCTAACCTTAACGAGAGAGATTGGCCCCGTGCTGGCGGGCCTGATGGTGGCCGCTCGCTGTGGCTCGGCCATGGCGGCCCAAATTGGAACCATGGCCGTTACTGAGCAAATAGATGCCTTGCGGATGCTTTCGGTCCACCCTACGAACTACCTCGTCATCCCAAGAACGATCGCTTCCATCACCATGCTTCCGATCCTTGCTTTGATCGGAATGTGGAGCGGCATCTTCGGTGGATATGTCATCGGATTGACCAAAGGGGTGAGTGGCGGCACCTTTATGAACTCGCTTACCCAGTTCACCAAACCCGAAGACTTTATCTCTGGCATGGAAAAAGCCCCTTTCTTTGGACTGGTGATCGCTCTGGTCGCTTGTCAGCAAGGTATGAGGACGAAGGACGGCGCGGTGGGAGTAGGGCGGGCCACGACCAACGCGGTTGTGATCTCGATGGTCCTCGTCTACGTCGTAGATTACGTCCTTGCTTCCGTCATGTACCGATGATCAAGTGCGCCCGGCCGCGAGTACCGTTTCCACTGGCGATTCGAATTCCAGTTTGATAACGGTGCAATCTGGGTCGATTTGCCTGTCCTTAAAGTCAATGTACAGATTGCCCGGCACCTCATTCCAATCGGCGCTCCCTCGGCGATAGTGTCCCAGCGACTCGCCCGTTCCGACAATGGAGGCCCAAAGCACCTTGCCCCGAACGCCTCGAACGACCAACTCATCGACGGGTTGATCGAAGAAGAACAAATATAGGCTCTTGCCATCGGCGCTCAGGGTGCTTGGACCATAGAAAAGGCCTCCTGGGAGTCCGGCGCGAGACCCATAGATAGCTTCTCCGTGCTTGTGCATCCATCGACCAAGGCCCTCCAAGCGATCCACTTGTTCCGGTTGAAGCGACCCATCGGCGTGGGGACCAATGTCGAGGAGTACATTTCCTCCCATCCCAAAGCATTCGGCGCAGATGCGTACGATCTGTCGAACGGACTTGTGGTTATGGTCGCCCTTGAAGTATCCCCAGTTGTCATTAATCGTAACGCAGAACTCCCAGGGACCATTGGGCGCCACCACGGGTTGCCCTTGCTCGGGGGTTGCATAGTCGCCATACCCCAGCATGCGGGAATTCAAAACGACGTCCGGTTGCATATCATGTAGCTCGTCCCGAAGCTCTTTCATTCTGAACTGTTCCGGGTCTCGCTCCCAGTCGCCATCGAACCAAAGAAGATCGATCTTCCCAAACTGAGTACAGAGCTCTTTCAGTTGCGCTCGGTGAAATCTCAGGAATTTTTCCCACCGGGCCGGATCTTCTTTGCCTCTTCGAGCATAGCCATAAGCATTCAGTTGGTCGTCAGCATCTTCGCGGTGGCGAGCCGGACGAACCGTCGCGTAGTCTGGATGGCTCCAGTCGAGTTGGGAGAAGTAGTAGCCAACCTTCAGTCCTCGGCTACGGATAGCCTCCGTCCAAGGAGTAAGAAGATCCCGCGCCGCAGGCGTTTTCTTGACGACGCTCAGATCGTTTGCCTGGGTGTCCCAGAGGGCAACTCCATCATGATGCTTGGTGGTTAATACGGAGTACCTCGCACCCGCTCGGACAAAGAGATCTGCCCAGGCTTCGGGATCGTATTGGCTTGCGGTGAACCCGTCGAGCTGTTTCATGTACTCGTCATAGGTCACCTGCCCGTTGTAGAAGGACCAAGACTCGGCAATCCCATCGACGGCATAGATACCGTAGTGAATGAAAATCCCTAACTTGGCGTCGGAAAACCAGGACTGCATCATGACGCCGCGATTATATCGCGGCCCCTATGATGGGCCGTCGGAAAACTCTAAAAGGCGACAAAAACTTTCGATGATCTGGCCAAGCAATGCCTGGGGAATATTAAGCACCAGTCGTACTTCGTGCAGAAAATCGGGTCGACTCTGGATCACTGCGGTGATCGCTAGATCTTCTCGCTTGCCCATCGCAAAGGTCAGGTTGATCCAGTTCTCTTGAGCGCGAAAGATAACCGCACCGCAATTGGCCGTTTGCAGGGCTTGGAGTTGCTTGATCAATCCACTAAGTTCCGAACGGTGAATCACCTCTTCTGTAGAGAGGGATATCCAGCGAGTGCCACCTCGAACGCTTAACCAAAGAACATCGCCGTCGGCGCGTAAGGGCTCCCACTCAAGGAAGTCACCGGATGCTTCTGTAATACGCACCAATGAACTACTCTTTTTTGTGGCTATTGCGCGCTGAAATGCGGATGGGAGTTCCTTCTAGCGGATACGCCGCTCGAATCTTGTTGATGAGGTATCGCTCGTAGCTAAAGTGCAACAATTCGGGATCGTTACAGAAAAGGGCAAAGGTCGGCGGCCGAGTGATGACCTGGGTTGAGTAGTAAACCTTGAGTGCCTTGCCCTTCGAAGTGTAGGGACGCGAGAATAGCGCATCCTGAATAAGTCGATTGAGCTGGCCCGTAGACAATCTGAAGGAAAAGTTTTCGACTGCCTGAATCACCGCGTCCAGCACCGGTTCAAGCCCTGCGCTTTCTTTCGCGCTGGTGAAGGCAATCTTTGCGTAGGAGAGTTCAGGCAAATGATCGTGTATCGTCTGCGTCATCTCCTTCTTGTTCGGAGACTTTCGTCGGGGAAGGCCGTCAGGGGGTTCTTGGGTATCCCACTTGTTCACGGCGAATACGCAGGCCTTTCCGGCATCGTAGGCAAGCTTAGCGATTCGCTTGTCGCCATCGGTAAGCCCTTCCTCGCCATCGATCACCACGAGCGCACAATCGCATCGTTCAATTGCTCTTTGAGCGCGGTTCACCATGTAGTATTCGACGGTGCCTTGGATCTTGCCGCGGCGGCGAATACCCGCCGTATCGATCAGTCGGAATTTCTCGCCTTGGTATTCCAAAACAGTGTCGATGGCGTCTCGCGTCGTTCCTGCAATATCGGAAACGATCATTCGCTGTTCACCTGTAAACGCATTCACAAGCGAGGACTTTCCAACATTTGGGCGACCGACGATGGCAATCCGAATCTCTTCGCGCTGGTCCTCCTCTGCTTTGCCCTCCGGCAGCTTGGCCACGACCTCGTCAAGTAAATCGGCTACGCCACGACCGTGCAGACCGGAGACTGGCCAAACCTCTCCTAAACCCAACTCGTAGAACTCGGTAACGAAGGAGTCACGACCGGGATGGTCGGCTTTGTTAACCACGATGTAGACGGGAGTGGTGATTCCGCGAAGTTTATTGGCGAGATCGCGATCGTCTGGGTTCACGCCGCTTGTAACATCCGCGAGGAAGAGGACGGCGTCCGCTTCCGCCAGTGCCACATCCGCTTGCACACGAATCTGCTCGGCGAGTGGATCCTCTTCTTGGAAGACAATTCCCCCTGTGTCCACGACGGTGAACTTCTTACCGTTCCACTCTGCCTCGGCATAGAGTCGGTCACGAGTGATTCCCGGGGTGTCTTCAACTACGGCAACGCGCTTTTTAATAAGCCGGTTGAAGAGCGTACTCTTCCCGACATTCGGGCGACCAACAATAACCACTACGGGCAATTTAGAAGACATGGGGAATGGCTTGGAGGGTACCCCACTTGCCGATAGGTCCCTCAGACTTCTGGCCGGTTGAAATCGTTAGTAAGAAATATGAATTTTCGTGGATGTGTCCTGGGTGGGGTAGTTGCTTTGGCTTCGGTCGCAATGGCCTCCGACGAGGTATCTCTGCCAGTTAATACTGACACTCGTCGACCTCACTACTACTTCAATATATTCGGTGGCCAGTCCGCTCTCATCCTCGGCTCGGAAGATCGTAGGGTTGGAATCGGCGTTGGATTGGGATGGGGGCGCCCCGAACCTCGTTTTACGTTTAAGAAAGTCAAAGCCGAACTGGTTTACTCCGTGTATTACGACCATACAGGCAGCCGTGGAGCAAGTGGAGAAGGTCCCAATCAGGTGGAATCTCTCGGATTTCTGGTCTACGCTCGATACGCCGCTTCCGTGAGTAAGAAACTCGGTTATTACGTCAATGTGGGGTTAGGGCTACAGTATTCGAACCAGCAAACCGTCGATCTGAGCAGCAAGATCAACTCAACCCCAATGCTGGGAGTCGGATTGACATGGGATACCAGTAATGGCGAAGCCAGCCTGGGATTGGGGCTGCTGCATATCTCCAATGCTGGAACGGTGCCCCCGAACCAAGGACAGAATCAGGTCTATTTGATGTATGGTTGGCGCTTTTAAGTGAGCCTTCTACGGGCATCTACGGCTTTCTGAATTCGACTTCTCTTTTCATCGGCGGCCAGAAGGCCGGAGACGTTCGCCAGGGTAATTTCGGCGGAAAGAGCGCCATGATGAATCTGGGCGAGAGTGGGGTACCGGGTCCAAAGGGCGTCTGATTCTTCATCTTGCGATATCTTTCCAGCGAGTGTTTGGGTTCCATCGATCACTACACATAGCAAACCGGCAGGATCCTCGGCCACGGCGACCTCTGCCCCCTCGATGATGATCGATTCGGTTGTCAGAACAAAGACTTCAATCCCCCGATCTGCCGCTTTTTCAATCGCGCCTTCTATGGCATGGACACCAAAAGCCGGCATTTGGATCAGCGCCTCTGAGGTCGCTTCCGCGAGCATCTCACGGGCTCGATTGAGAATCTGATCGCGAGACTTGAGATGATAAAGTCGCTCGTCTTCTTGAGGGCGCCCGGCGGACTTCAGAGCCTTGACCGTCTGGACGCGGCGAGCCTCGAAGTCTTTCTGAAGACGTCCCATCAATTCTTCGATGGGAACGGCGCGGCAGAACCGACTGGAGCCCTCTTCCACTAAGATGGCTCCCTTGGACTGCAGCGTCTGAATCGCCTTATAGGTGTTGGCAGCGGGCTTATTAATCCCCTGGGCTACCCGATAGCCGGTCGCGGGCGATTCGCCTAGCAGAAAGACGTAGATCTCCGACTCAAGGGCGGTAAATCCAAAGGGAACGAGCGCGTCTGAGCCAGTCATATTATTAGTATTACCGACTACGAACGAAACGTCAAATCGGGATCAGTCTTCGAATCGAACGATTTCTTCGAGATCGTCGATCCTTACAATCAGCACTGTCGTATTATCGCTACCGCCGCCTAAGAGGGCCATCGCCACCAATTTCCACGCCGCTTCGGCTGGGGCGCAGGCGCGCATGACATCGGATATTTGTTCGTCGTTTACGTGGTTGAGCAGCCCGTCCGAGCAGAGGAGAAAAGTGTCGCCGGGCTTGAGGTCATGTCCCTCGATATCGGGTGTTACTTCGCCTTCCGTTCCAACCGCTCGGGTTAGAACATGCTTGTAGGGATGATTCTCTGCTTCGGCGTAGGTCAGAGTGCCAAGCCGAACGGCCTCCTCGATCCAGGTGTGATCGTGTGTGAGCGGCGTTAGTTCGCCCGCTCTCAGTCGATAGACGCGGGAGTCGCCTACCTGCACCGTATAGGCCTTATCCTGAATGACCATTAAACCACTCAACGTCGTTCCCATTCCCCGCCGGGCGGGAACGGCTCGGGCAACATCGAGGACAAATCGATTGGCGGCGGCCACGGCCCCAGCCATGGCGACCGTTGGTTCCGTCGCTGGGTGATTGAGATAGACCTCGATAAATGTCTTGGCGGTCAGTTCGCTCGCAATTTGCCCTGCCGCGTGACCACCCATTCCATCGCACACCAAGAAGACCATGCCTCGGGAAGCAAGCGTCGATTCTTCCTCAGGAATGTAATATTCGAACTTGTCCTCATTGTTCTCGCGCACGCGACCGAGATCGGTCTTGCACGCCACGGTGACGCGAGGGCGAACCGTGAGAGAGGTGGGAGCGATAAGTTGCTCGGTGGTGTATTCGGCGGTGATCTCGTCCATTCGCTATTGGTTTGAAAGTTACCGGATTTCCTTACGAACCCGTCGTCTCATTGCTGCGAATCCGCAACTCCAGACTCCCCAAGCGGATGACGTCCTCAGCGGTAATGGCCGTTCGCATATTCGGAGAGAGTTTCGCGTCGTTAAGCATGGTGCCATTGGTGCTTCCGATATCAGTCAGGAAGTAGCCGTTGTCCGTAATCTCGATAACACCGTGTTTGCCGCTGACGTAGGGGTCGGTAATCGATACATCGTTGTCCGATTTACGGCCAAACGAGTTGAGCCCTGCCTTCAACGGATACTCCTTATCCGGGCCTACTAACGTGGCGGGTGCAACTTCAACCTTTGGAGGCGTCGCGATCGCCGCAGTCTTATTCGAGGAAATGACGGCCGTGGCATTCGCCCCGGCTGTTCCAGGCAGAGAGAGCTTTAACTCGACTCCGCCAAATGAGAGAGTATCGCCTCCGCTCAAAATCTTCTTCTCACCCGCCGCCAGGGCCGTTCCATTGACTTTGGTGCCGTTGGTGGAACCGAGGTCTTCCAGAGTCAACACCCCATCCGTCGAGGTGATCTGAGCATGCCGCCTCGAACACCTGCCGTCCGCCAATAAGACGTCGCCCTCTCGCCCAATGACATTGGTGCCCGGCCGAATGGGATGCTCTCGGCCACTTTGTTCAACCAGCATAGGGAGTTGGATTGCTGGCGCCCCGAAGGCATCGGCGGGTAAGGCTCGATCGAAGATCAGACCGCAATCGACGCAGAACATCACGCCGGCCGGGTTAAAGGTTTTACAGACTGTGCACTGAACGGGCTTGATCGTCACCGTCGCATTCAGAGTCGGGGCCGTCCCCATCATCGTTTTGTTAGGATCCAGCATCGGTGGTGCGCCGAGTTGCGTGCGATTCGGATCGGTGGACAGCATCTGGGTTCGGTTGGCGTCGGACATAGGCTCTTCTTATACGGACGTTACTAGGATTGTCGGAAGTTTACGCCGACTTGTAAAGAACAAAGGGCAACCAACGCGCGTTGGTTGCCCTTTGTCGTAATTTTGACGAAATTGGTTAGCGCTTTCGTCGGCGTCGGAAAAAGGCTGCTGCGCCAATGGCAAGAGCCGCCATCGAACCTGGCTCAGGAACGCTGGCATAGAATTCGCTGACATCGGATCCATACTGAAACCATACGTTTTTGATATCGCCTTCGTTGAGTACATATCCCGTCGGCAGGTTTAACGCGAACGTCATTGAATTCTTGACAACGGTGTCGCCGAGCGAGGTACCAGCGGCAGGAACTAGACCGTAATCGATTCCTTGCTGGGCCGTTCCCGAAATAAACGCGTTTGGCGGACCGAAGTAGCCCAGGCCGGTGGCGCTAATGCCGTAGTTCGCATTTCCCCACTGGTTGGCGGCAAGTCCTTGCTTGTAGCCCCAGTGCTTACCAATGTTCGCCGCGGTATCGCCGCCATTAAGTTGGACTGAACCGGACGTGTAGGCGGCCGAGTTAGCCGTGATGCTGGGAGACCCGGAAATATCCCAGAAAACGCCTGTTAAGACACGTCGCTTAAAGTTAGCGGGATCGGTCGCGGTATTGGTCAGAACTACGTTGAGCAGATTTCCCGACTGGGTGAATTGGACGCTACCGGAATAAGTGTAGGTCCCGTCAGGATCGTTAAATGCAATCGACTTCGAGAATAAAACCGCGCTGCTAAAAGCGGGAACGGCCAAGAGGCCAAACAAAAACAGCCTTGATAACTTCATCTATTTCTCCAAAAAGTAAGCGCCTTAGCGAACGACAAGGACTTCAATTTAACCGCATAATTTGTGCTAGACCGATGTTCTAGACGGTACATCATCAATTGGGCCTAAAAAACTGGCATTTTTGCGTAATGCAAATCAAAAGTTATACAGATCGGTTTTCCCTGTGAACGCACTCCAGGACTTGGAGAGGACTAAGTCCAAGAATTTCAATGATTTTGTGTTTGGATGCGGCTCCAGTACGGATCGTGATGGCGCTTCCTGCCACCCTAAGGATTTTCGCCAAGAGTTTGCAGACCGCATCGTTCGCCTCTCCATCTACCGGTGGGGCGGTGACCCAAATCTTGAGTTCTCCGTCGCTAACGACTTGGATGCGGTTACGACTGCTTCGGGGTTGAACTCGGACTCTGAAAACTGCCCGGCTAGGCTTGGGCTGCATCCTCTTCCGCGTTAAGCTCGCCGTCCACTACGGAGAATCCACCAAGTTCGGCGACATCGCGCAGTTGCGCCTCCAGCATCGCTCGAAACTGGCTGAGGAATTTTTGCTTCTCGAGTCGAAGTCGCTCTAATTCCCATCGAAGATCGTTAATCTTCGTTTGATTCTGCTGTTCGATTTCCGACGCTTTTTGCCGAGCGTCGTTCACGATGAGGTCGGCTTCTTTGTGCGCCGACGCGCGAGTCTCATCCGCAGCGCGTTGAGCCAAGATAAGTGCTTCTTTGAGCGTATGCTCCTGGCTCCGATGGGTCTCAAGTTCGCGTTGTAACTTCGCGTTTTCTGCTTGCAGAGACTCCACTTCTCCTCGAAGGGTTGACATCTCCTTGGCGGCGCGCTGCAAGAGCCCCTGCACCTGTCCCTTATCGTAGCCGCTTACGCTCTTCTTGAGCTCGGCGCGCTCTAAATCGATCGGCATCATGCGTTCCATCTGATTCCTCGAACGCCTCAAGTGTAGCCCAGTTTCCCTTGAGAGAAAGAACCGTTAAGCCGTTCGTCCAATGGTCATGGGCAGGGGTAACCTGGTTACGTAAGGACGATTCCGACGACAAAGACGTCCACGGAGAGCTAATGACCAAAACCTTTGCAATTCTCGGTTCCGGTATGCAAGGAACCGCCGCCGCCTACGATCTTGCTCGCCATGCCGAAGCCGCTCAAATAAAGATGGGCGACCAATCCCGTGAGCAGGCCCAGAAAAGTTCGGATCGAGTAAATACACTGGTCGGACGGAACGTCTGCCACGCATATGCCGTCGACGCATTAGATCCTGAGGATTTGGGCAAGTTCCTTGAGGGCGTAGATGTGGTGCTCAGTTGCGTCCCCTATTGGATGCATCCCCGGATCGCTGCAATCGCGATTCGCCACCGTGTGAACATGGTCGACATGGGAGGCGATACTGCCGTCGCTTGGGAGACTCTCAAACTCGATGCTCAGGCCAAGGCGGAAGGAGTGGCTATTGTCCCGGATACCGGTCTTGCCCCTGGATTGGTCAACGATCTCGGTTCATATCTCATGGAGCAGTTCGATCGAACCGAGTCGGTGAAACTTTATTGTGGCGGTCTCCCGCAAAACCCCAAGCCGCCTTTCAACTACAAACTTGTATTCAACATAGAAGGGCTTGTGACCGAATATAGCCACCAAGCGGACGTCATTCGGGATGGCAAAGTCGTACAGGTCGATACTTTAGCGGAACTGGAGACAATCCATGTCGATGGGTTGGGCGAGATGGAGGCATTTACCACTTCCGGAGGCGCCTCTACCGCGCCCTTTACTCTTGAGGGACAACTCGGTAATTACGAATACAAGACGATCCGATTTCCCGGCCATTGCGAACGGATGCGCCTGTTTAAGGACTATGGCTTTTGGGATATGGAGCCTGTCCACACGCGCAGTGGTGAAGTCATACCGATCCACTTGTTCCACAAGCTGATGGGGGAGGCCCTAAGAGATCCAAACGACAAAGACCAAGTTATCGTCAGGGGAGTCGGCGTGGGGATGAAAGACGGACAAAGGCTTTGTGTCCAAATGGACATTCACGAAAAGCACGATGATGAAACAGAATTTACCGCCATGGAGCGTCTCACCGGATTTTCTACCGCCACCTACGCAAAGCACCTAGCTGACGGAGGCTGCAATCCCGGTTGCCATCGTTATGAAACGGCGATGACCGGGGTGAAGTTCGTGGACGAAATCCAGAAGAGAGGCATTGGAATCCGGATCGCACGGTCTAGCGCTTAATCCTAATCAAACGATCGTGGACTTCCAAGAAGAAATCAGAAACGCTCTCGCCGCCGATGTGGTGGGAGCGGCGCCTCTCCTTTTGGGAGCCGTTTTGCGGCGGGGCAACCTATCGGCACGAATTGTCGAGGTGGAGGCCTATCGCAGCCTCGATGACTCTGCGTGTCATGCCCATGGCAAAACGAGAATGAAGAATATGGTGCTATTCGGAGCGCCGGGTCGAAGTTACATTTACTTTTGCTACGGCACTCACTGGATGCTCAATATCAGCGCTCACTCAGCAGGCGATGCCGCAGGGATATTGATTAGAGCCGCCGAACCTTTAAGCGGAATTGAGACTTTTCGGGAGCGCAGACCCAAAGCGCACAAAGATACCGACCTTCTCTCGGGTCCTGGCAAACTCGCAACGGCCTTCGGGATCACGAATGAGGACAACGATCTCGATCTTCTTTCAGCAAGCTCGCCTCTCCGCATCGAGTCAGGCGAACGATCTACGCATGTATTGGTTGGCCCCCGCGTTGGGATCGCGATTGGCAAAGCCCACGACTTTCCTTGGCGCTTTGCCGATGGAGAAAAGTTGCGTTGGGTTTCTCGGCCCCACAATTTTGAAGTCTAGAAGTGATGGGGGCGGTCCCACGCCGTAACCTGCCAATTATCGAGTTTCGCCTGCTCGGGAACCCAAGCCGGAAGCTGAAAGAACAGATCCCTCGCCAAGCTTACGCAGTAAGGCTCATAGAGTGCGCAAAATTCTTTAAACGCCGGCCCACAGTCTTGCCTGAGCGGTATCCCCGCTTCTCTCAGAAGGTCGTGAAGACGAGTCCAGTCACCCGGGGTCATCCGGCTCGGAGCGTTATCTGATGGAGGCACGTTGAGAATGTAGGCCAGATCGACAATCACGTGTCGGCCCATAGCGAAAGTTGCCTGTGCTTGGAAACGAAGTCTCTTATCCCATTCGTGTTCTCCCTCAAATCCAATTGAAATAAGGGCGCAAGCATCTAGGATCGAAGTGAGGGCGCAGAGCCAGCTTTGATGATCGTGCTGGGAACGATAATAGGCGAGCGAAGAATAAGAGAGATATGCCTCGAGTTGATGAGCCGACCAGGCTTCCCACTCCTTCAAGAGCACAATCAAGTCCTCCATCGCCCCTGCCGCCCCGTGGCGACGAAGGAGTTCTGTGGCCGTGGGATCGGACCCCGCTTTGGAGTCCAAAAGCATAATTTGATGCTCTCGGGTGGAGAAATGAGTGTAAAGAACCGGAATGTAACCGATGACGATGGCCAAGAAG
>MKRX01000015.1:93741-149602 GCA_001898035.1 Armatimonadetes bacterium 55-13 | reverse complement strand
GCCCGCCTCGATCACGGAAAGAATATGACCCCAAGTGCCTTTCGGCGTGAGATCGCCAAAGCCCAAGGTGAAAAAGGTGACTCCGCTGTAATAGAGATGCTCGCCCAACCCAACGCCGTCTCCTAAGGTCGATGAACCGCAGTTGACGAATGCAAATCCAACGACTAAGCAGAAGGCCCAAAGGACAAACAAAAAGAGAAGCGAGATAGGTGCAAATGCCCCCAGGATGGTCAGGCGCAAAGGGCGATCGCCTAGTCGTTTCGCCAAGAATTGCCACACATTCCAAATGGCGTTGTAGTAGATAGCGGCAACGTTGAATCGCCTTTCTACCGCTTTGGGCATTACAATCGTGGTGAAGGCATCCCAGAGGATTGCCAACACCACGGCTAGGCCCAGAACGATCTCAAGGTAAGTCATGCTGAACTAGCCGATTGAATGGGCGCCAGGTTGCAGAACCGCTGATTTGCCTTGCCAAACAAGCTGAGACTCGACCGGGGTTTCAATGGACAATTTGCCAGCCTCGAATTGAACCCGCATCAGACCATCTGGGTGCGCGATCTTAGCATCAAAACGGCGAAGAGAGCCCGGATGAGGCGCAATTTGCGCTCGCTTCCATCCTTCGCCTGCACTGGTAACTCCGGCAACAACTTGAAACAAGCCAAGAATGGGGTGTGAAGACCAGGCGTGACAATCGCTTCGAACAGGTGGCGGATTCTCGGCGAAGGTTGTCAGATTCTCCTCAATCATCTCACGCCATGGGCCAAGCTCGCTTATATAATCGTCAGGCTGCATGGTGAGGTGTTTGTAGTAGCTGAAGTAATAGGTGCACCGAGCCGCTCCCGCTTTCTCCAACTGGTCGTACGGCCAAGGATCAAGCGGCAGCCCTAAGCGCTGTTGCACGCAACGGTAAAGAGCTTCTGCATGCTCAGAGGCGATCCAATCGGGGTCGTTTCGGTGCCGTACCAGCCCGCCCGTTTTCTCGAATTGCGGCAAGATATAGTGAGCTAACGCCTGTACCCTTCGAGGATCGGCCCGGTCGATGCTGTCCAGCGAAATCTCTGTGGCGAGGTGGGCCAAATAGAGCGTTAGCATATTGACTGTTGCCCTCGCTGAGCCTGGTGGCGTCCCTCCTTCCCACCCTGGAACCCAATCCACAAAGTTCCAGAAAGTCCGATCAATGGCTTCTGAACTCAGGCGATTGAAGGCATTGGCGACATCCAGCCCTTCCGAGTCGATAGGATCGTCATCCTCTGGATCGGTTTGCCAGATGCGGTCATAGAGCCGCTGATCTTGCCTCATGAGCACCCACCAGAGACTAAACGGAGGGATGATTTGGGGCTGCCGATCGGGATACCGACTTCGAGTGAGTCCATTCGACATCCG
The DNA here is from genome assembly GCA_001898035.1 of Armatimonadetes bacterium 55-13. Lineage (GTDB taxonomy): Bacteria > Armatimonadota > Fimbriimonadia > Fimbriimonadales > Fimbriimonadaceae > 55-13. The sequence continues at coordinate 148,219 of MKRX01000015.1, read as the reverse complement.
AGACCAGCCAAGGGTTTCAATCGCATTGCGCTGCAGGTCGCGGTCTTTGCCCAAGTAGTAGCCAATCAGTGCTTGGATTCGAGTGTCTCCTACGTATTGAAGTTGCTCATAGTAAGGACAATCGAAGTACGTCTCACCGGCGCATCGTTCGACCGTGCGCAAGGCAACCTCCCAGATCTTGTCGACCTCAGGACGATCGCACTCGAAAGAAGACTCTGCTTCAATGGGATAACCCGTTTCGACCGCAGTCAATCCATGGATCGTCAAGGGACCGTCCGAATGAACGTGAACGTAACGGAAAGTGCGCCACCAAAGGGTTTCAAAGGTGTGCACCCCCTCTCCTAGGATTAGCTTGTCTTGATAGCCGCGCACCATTCGTCCGCGAACGACGTCTCGGTCTCTGCGAGCCTTTGAAGTCCAGGGCGACTCGTCTTCGGCGGGCCAAGTGCCTTCGGCGTAGGTTAAGGTCACCGTAGACCCGGCTTGTCCTGAAAGTTGGAAGCGGGGGTAGGCACATAGCAATTCTTCAAAATCGAGAAGAATCGACTGCCCAGCCTGAAGGACGAAACCCTCGGAGAGCCTATCGCCATCTTGGCCTGTAATCGTATCGCCTACGAATCCATGTCGTAAAAGGGGCGGGCGGGGACGCATGGCGTACCTCATGGGAGGGATCGATCGGGGAACGAGATTCCAGGGCGTGCTATATCCGGCGCCTCGCTCCACAGCCGTGTAGACCACATGCGGATCTCTCCAACCGAGGCTTTCGGATGCCAGCCCTAAGGCGTCAGGATGCTTGCTCCCGTCAATAATCTCTCCTGGGCCGATGTCCGTGTAGAACTGCTCAATGCCCGAGTGCATCATCTCGAAGGTCCACCCTTCTAGCTTGGCTACTTTCCAATTTCCCGGTGTATTCAAGTCGGGGAATTCCTGTCCAACCACATCAAATACAAATGCCGTCCGAACGGAAATCTGCGCCATTGGGGCAAGCCAGCCGAAATTCCAAACCACAGCGACAATTTCGTTGTCTCCGGTTTTGAGCTTGGGCGAGAGATCGATGGTCTCATAGAACCAATGAAGAGTGTCTCCTCGTTGTGGACCAAACGAAACCAACTCCCCATTGACGTAAAGCTTGTATCGGTTATCGGCCGAGACCTTGACGTAAAGCGTTTCCGGGATTTCACTGAGTTTGAGCTTGGAGCGGAAAAGAAAGACCCCAAGGTCCTCGCGAGGGTCATAAACGTGAGAAATCCACTTGGCGTTCCACTGAACGGGCATGTGACTAGTATGATCGTCGCTCTAGCCTAAGAAGCTAGGATCGGAAGAAGGCGCGCCAAAAGAAATAGCCGGTCATGCCAAATCCGTACAAAGCTATCACCCACCGGAGCTTCTCCGAATCGACCCTCTGCGAGTACTTTGCCGAGAAGAACCCGCCCGTGATAGCGCCCAGCGCGAGAAAGATGAAGGCATCCCACTGAACCATGCCCTTCAAGGCAAGGAGGGCGGACGCGGCAAAGTTGACGATCAGCCCCAACCAATTCTTCACCGCATTGAGCTCATGAATGTTGCCTTCCATGTAGAGGGCGAATGAACCCAGCATCATCAATCCCATCCCTGCCCCAAAGTAACCGCCGTAGGTCGCTACCAATAATTGGGTAAGAACGCCAACCCAGAGAGGCATGGAGCGATCGTGTCGTTTTGCCAGCGCCTTGATCTTGGGCTGGAGCGTAAGCATCAGGGAAGCAAGGAGGATGAGGAAAGGAATAATCGAATCAAAGGTCTTTCGCGTGGAAACGGTCAGGAGCCAAGCGCCAAACGAAGAACCCACCAGGGTCGGCAAGGCTAGAAGCTTGAGATAATGCCGAGTTTTATGAAGAAGATCCTTAAACCCAAACGCCCCGGCAAGGGACCCCGGCCAAAGAGCGGCTGAATTGGTCGCATTCGCTTGGATGCTTGGAATCTTGATCGCTTCGGTGAGGAACGGAAACGAGATCAGAGAACCTCCGCCAGCCACCGCATTGATTCCGGCGGCGACGCCACCGATCAAAAAGAGTCCCGCTCCGGTCAGCAGGTCGTGGGTCAGACTTGCTCCAGAACGCTTGCCGTTTCAAGTGCGGCCAAGGCGGCTTCGCGACCCTTGTTACCAAACTTGAGCCCTGCTCGGTCAAGGGCCTGATCTTGAGTGTCTGGAGTGAGAATTCCCCAAGCAACCGGGATGCCCGCCGTTGCTTGAACGTTCATCAGGGCTCCCGCCACATCGCCAGCCAACAGAGCCGCGTGGGGAGTTTGCCCTTGAAGGATGCATCCAAGCGCAATAATGGCATCCGGGCGCCCTTTCTCCCGTCGTGAAAGCGCGGAAACGACCGGAGGAATCTCCCAGGTCCCAGGCACGTGAAACACCTCTAGCTCCGTCACGCCGCACTTCTCCAATTCAGAAAGCGCCCCGTCCAAGAGTTCCTTGGTGACCAGCTCATTCCAGCGACTGACGACGATGGCGAATCGCTTCCCTTCGCCGCTAATCTTGCCCTGTACAACCTTCACGGATAAGAGTATGGCCTAGGAACTTAGTTTGGCGATGGCTTCGTCCATGCCTTCCCACTTGCCGTCAAACCCCAGAAAAGCTAGGACCACCTTTCCATGCTTATCCAACAAATAAAGCATCGGGGCGCCCGCGAGGTTGATCTTCGCGAGCTCGGATCCCTTCGGATCGTAAAGGGCATCCGCGCCACCAAGGTTTCGAGCGGCTGCGGCATCTTTCGCGGTGCTGATGACGACGAGTCTTGAGTTAGGGACCTTGCCGATCAATGCCTGCACGGATTTCAGCACCGCAGGATTGGAGTGAAATTCGGGATCCACAAAGAGCACCAAACCGTTCTTTCCATTCAGAAGCGTCCTAAGAGACTTGCTTCCCCCGCTGGCCGAAGCATAGTTGCCTAAGGGAAACGACTGTCCAGATTCAATTGCTGTGTTTGCCGCCTCAAGCGCATAGGGGCTATATCCAAGTGGAATCTTGGTTGTAAATGTCTGTGCTGGGATCGGTTTGTTGACCACGTAGTTGGTCAGTGCGTACTCCGTCTGTCGGACACCTTCCATCGATTCGACCCGGCTGTAGCTTTTGAGAACCTTGCCACTGGTATCGACCCACACTTTCATCGAATATTTCGCGCCTTGCATTTGTCCCGAGCTCTCCAGCAAGTCGGCAACGGCGCCACCTACTGGTTGCTTTGACTTAACACTGATGTTCGCGCCGCCCGGAAAGAAATTCTTAAAGTTTCCATCCAGCAGGAATCGAGGCACCGACTCATGAATGACCGACGACATCCTAGAGGGAGGCGCATAGAACTTACTCATCGCCGGATAAGTGTCGTAGCTCTGAGAAGTCTTTTCAAGCTCCAATCCGCCCTTCTCGTTGGCCGCGAAGCTAGACGAAACGCCTACTCCAACGACACTGACGCTGAGCTTGTCAGGCTTTTCCATCTGCAGCTTTGCATTACCCACCGGCGTCCCGCCAAGGCTGACGGAGACGGATACCGAGAGAGTCTTGGCATTCGCCATAAATTGCTCAAAGCGGCGAACGACGGACGCGGAATCCGACTGAGTGAGAGCGATAAGAGTGTAGAGGATCATGGTGGACCTAATTTCATTATGGTCGGCTATACGCAGATTTACCGGGTTGGAATTGCATCCGTTAGAGTTACTGGGTCTAGACCCCGTTTCGTTACGGAAACAAATGGGTGCGACCCATGTTCGCGCCCGTTAGGAGGGATTGACTAGTGGCGGATAACAAGTATGTGATTTTTAAGCTCGGCAGCGAGCGATATGGTTTACCGATTGAGAGTGTCGAGCGGATCCTGCCCGCGCAAGCGGTGACGAAGATCCCGAAGACACCCAAGATGCTTCTTGGCGTTTTTGAACTGCGAGGAACGACGATTCCCACGATCGACGCCCGGATTCGATTTGAAATGCCTGAGGTTGACGACTCAAGAAATTTTGTCGTGATCTTGACCGACGCCGGACGATGTGCGCTTCGCGTGGATTACGTCGATGGCATTCAAACGTTTGATGAAGAGCAGGTGGACGAGAAGACCAGCATCCTTGAGGATCGAAACGATGAGATGCTCGCCGGAATCGGCAAGGATGGAGATGTCTTGACGGTGCTCCTCAATCCTTCTCATGTGGTTCCCAAGAACCTGAAAGGGAAGATCGCCGCGGCGGCCTAAGAGCTTTCATTAGACGATAAGAAGAGCCGCTTCCCCAAGGGGGGGGGCGGCTCTTTCTTACGTCTACTCTTCTTCGCAGTTCGCCAAATGAAAGCGCACCGGATTCGATTCGCCACGCCCATTCAGGCGAACCAAGATGATCTATGTTCTCTTCTGAACTCATCATAGGTGGACGGATCCTCATTCGCAACTCGTCCGCTTGGCTCGGCTGGACCCGAGATTGCCGTCACATCTTTCTCAGAGAGTTCGAAGTCAATGGAAGCGCGAGGGTGGCTGGCTGACGATTCCAGCGGAGAATCGTCTTGCTTAGGCGGGCGGCGATAGAAGAACTCTTGGGTTCTCTAGCACGTCACTTACCCTTCCCAGAGGGCTCGCAAGACTCGGGGATGATCCGACTAGAGGAATCGAAGGCACGCTGTTCGGGCTGGCGTAGACAGGGATGGAATTTGATTTGATTGAGGCTTGGGATGACTCCCGTTGGATCCCTAAGGCGATCCAAATGCCCAGGCAGAAAATGGTAGACGCGAGTAGGGCCAGTGAGCCCATAGGTTCCGAATCCGACTCCCTACGATTCGTTTCCGTCTTTTAATTTGAAAGTTAGATGAGGTTGGGTCAACAAGTCATTTGGTTCTATGGGACTTTATAAAGGAGAATCCTTTTTATCGAAAGCCTGCTCTGGTTGATATGCAGCCCCAGGAAGTCGTCGGTCTCCTCTTAACTGTGCTGATGGGAATCTCTCTCGGCCTCATTGGCGCCGGCGGATCGATTTTGACGGTGCCTATTCTCGTCTACTTGTTCCAACTTCCCGCCTCTCAGGCGACTGGCGCTTCTTTGGTGATCGTCGGATCGGTGGCATTGGTCGGAGCGATTCTGGCCGGGCAAAGAGGTGAGGTCGTCGCTCGGGCCGCGATATTGTTCGGAATTCCTTCGGTCATGACGTCCTTTCTTGTTCGTAGGTTTTTGATTCCCGCCCTTCCAGAAAGACTTGGGCCGGTTAACAAGGATGCGGCGATTCTAATCGTCTTCGCAGCCTTGATGTTGGCCGCCGCATATTCCATGATCCGATCCAAAGGTGATCGAAGACAAACTGAGGGACCGGCTATCCAATGGATTGCCGCCGGATTCGTCGCTGGCCTGGTCACAGGGGTACTAGGCGCGGGCGGAGGATTCCTGATCGTGCCTGCGCTTTCAATGGTCATGGGTTTGGACATGCGCAAGTCAGTGGGAACGTCTCTCGCTATCATCTCCATGAATTCCGCCGTCGCTTTTTTTGCCGATCTGTTGGTAAGAGGCGCGCCAGATTGGAAGCTTGTAGGAATGATTTCGTTCATTGCGGTCGGGGGCCTATTGGTAGGGGCCAGGCTCAGAGAACGATTCAGTCAATCCCACCTCAAAATGCTCTTCGGATGGTTCGTCGTAGCCGTGGCAATCTTTGTCTTGTTCAAGGAAGCTGGGCATTTCTAACCTAATTGTTGATTTTATTGCACGCTTCGTAATTTTTGTGTAATTCTCGTCCACTGAGAGTTGCTTGCTATGTCTATGTTTCAGACCTTGCGTTTTCGCCTGACTTCTTGGCAGACCGTGATGACCGTGATTGAGCGTCTCGCGTTTGAATTCGGTCCTCATCGGGACTTATTCCAGCAACTACCGGAGGCTTGGAAGAACCTTGACCAAAAGGAAGCGATCCCCTTCGCTGTAGTGGAGCGAATTACTCCTCGTCGACCCCCTCGGCTGGTTGCCCACGGCGCCTCGGTTTTTGTTAATGACGAGTTCCTGGAACGACTTAAAGAGGCGCCTTTTGTGGCTGCCCAAGTGACTCGTGACGCGCTTTCAGCGAACAATGGAGTTCTTGGGCTAAAGGACATTCGAGAGGGACAGGCGCGAGGGGACCTCAATCTACTTTTGCTTCACGCGCAATACTTGGATGCTCCAACTGGAGCGATGGGAATGGCCAGCGTGTATGAAGTCTTGGCCCGTTCCTTTTTTGAGCATCATCGAGGTTATCGAGTGAAGCAATGTTTGATTGAAGCGTTTTCCGGGGAAGCGGTCGCGCATCATTTGGGCTCAGGGCTCTTCGTCAGGGCCAACCATAACTCACCCGCCGCGACGCCAGAGGCTCCTTGGCTTCTCGGCGTCACACGCGAGGAATCTGCCCAGAATCCTGGGGCACGGATTGCCCCCTTGTTTCTAGAGTATCCCATCCGACTTGGTTTGCGTCGGGTTCATAGAGAGGTCCTGTCGCTTGCCCTTTTGGGCATGGTGGATGAGGAGATCGCAAACGAACTCAGCCTTTCCCATTCGGCGATCAAGCGGCGCTGGGAATCGATCTACGACCTGGTGGACCAAAATGGAGCGGATCTGGTTTGGGGTGGGCGGATGCAGGTCAGCACGGTGCGCGGCCCGGAGAGAAGACGGCATCTGCTGAACTACCTCCGCGAACACCCGGAGGAAATGAGGCCCTTTGTCGAGTGACTTAACGGCTCTTTCGACGACGACAGAGCCGGAAGGTTAAGAAGCCGACTCCAAGCGTTGCGAGGGAGATGGGCTCAGGAACGGGTGTAGGAGTGATCGCTTCTGGGTTGAATACGCCGGAACTCGAACTGAACTCTACTCCCTTGGGCAGATCCCAGCGAAAATGGAGGGTGTTCAAGTAGTCGGCCGTCGACGAGTTTGCGACATCGTTTTGATAGATATCTGCTTTCGCTCGAATAGACATGTTGACTCGGAAATGCCGTTCTACGAGAGGCGCCAGATCGGCATCGATAGTAGAGTCGTATTTCAATTTGTCTTTTACGCCAAATTCGCTGCGATTAACCAGATAAACGCTGTTGTCAATGTCGTAGAACGACACCGAGAAATCGACCCGTCCGTTGCCCTCCGCGCTTCCATCGAGTTCAAACTGGAGGGGGATGTTCGACAAATTGTTTCCGTTGGCTTTGAGAATAACGATATCCCAAATGGTCGCTTGAGCTTCGTTAGACATCCAGTTAAAGGGTCGAGAACGTTCTGAGGCCGCGAAGGCGCCGAGGGTTCCGGTCGCCAGGTTTCCGTATGCCGAATTGGCACACGAGCCAAAGGAGCCTGATTCAATAAGGGCGGAGGAAGCCTTCTTGCTAAAGTCGCCTCCATCGGAACGTTCAACGTAGCCATAGCCGCCGATACTGGCGAAAGTATTGGTCTTGGCGCCAAAGGGTGAGTTACCCGCAAAGACAGTGGCAGAACTGGCCAGGGCGACAGCAATGACGAAGCCCTTTCGAATGATCAAGTCTTTCATGTGATTGATGGCACAAATGTCCATAATTTATGAATTTGAACATTTACCAGGATGGCTGTCACTGGGATAAAAGGACAGATGTTAAAGCTGTCTCCGCCCATCGATCAAATTTCGGAAAATTACATGCGTTCCGAATCCTTTTTGAAATCCGATGCCTCTGATAGCCATGAACAATACGGTTGGGAATCAGAAAATCACCTCGGAAACGCTCAATCAGATGCGTGAAACGGGAGAGCGTCCTCAAGTCGTGGATGTTCGATCCGTCGGGGAGTTTGCTGCGGGCCACCTTCCTGGAGCGATAAACATCCCCATGGAGACTTTCGAGTCCCGTCTTGGCGATCTCGACTTGAGCGCCCCCACGATCTTGGTTTGCCAAAGCGGAAACCGTGCCGGAATTGTCTGCGAGCAGGCAAGCCACCACTTCAAAAACGTTACAGTGCTGGATGGAGGGACTAACGCCTGGGTCCAAAATGGCAACCCAGTGGTTCAGACCACTTCGGCTACGTGGTCGCTCGAGCGACAAGTGCGGTTCGGCGCGGGATTGCTAGTCCTCACCGGAGTTCTTCTGTCTATTTTTGTTAATCCATCTTGGATTTGGCTCAGCGGCTTTATGGGCGCGGGGCTAACTTTTGCCGGACTCACCAACTTCTGCCCGATGGCGACCGTCCTCGCCAAATTGCCTTGGAACCGGGCCAAAGCCAACGGGAGCACCCCCTCGTGTTCTCAAGCACAAGGAGCATGATATGTTTTTCCAACGTTTCTACAACGAGAATATCGCACAGGCCAGCTTTCTGATCGGGTGTTCGGCGAATGGAGAGGCCATTGTAGTTGACCCCAATCGAGATGTGGCCCAATACATTCACGCCGCCGAGAGAGAGGGACTACGTATCGTCGCGGTAACGGAAACTCATATTCACGCGGACTACGTGTCCGGGAGCCGTGAACTGGCGAATCTAACCGGGGCAAAGCTCTATTTATCAAAAGAAGGCGGTCCCGATTGGCAGTACGCCTATGCTCTAGAAGCGCAGGCGACGCTGATCGGCGACGGCGACTCGATTCAGATTGGCAATGTCCGTCTTCAAGCCGTACACACCCCGGGACACACGCCCGAGCACCTCTCATTCCTGGTGATTGATGGTGCGGCTACCAGCGAGCCAAACGCCGTGCTCACCGGCGATTTCATTTTCGCTGGAGACGTGGGGCGTCCTGACCTCCTTGAAGTTGCCGCAGGATTTCGAGACACGATGCGTAAAGGCGCCGAAGTTCTTTACGCTTCGGTCGAAAAGTTCAAAAGCCAGCCTGACCGCTTGATGATTTGGCCGGGGCACGGCGCGGGTTCCGCTTGTGGAAAGCGTTTGGGTGGAGTACCGGTTACGACATTGGGCTACGAAAAACTCGTGAACCCTTCGCTTCGGATGACAAGCAAAGACGACTTTGTTGACGACATCCTTGCAGGACAGCCAGAGCCGCCCAAGTACTTCGCGCGGATGAAGTCGATTAACAAAATCGGGCCAAACCCTACTCTGGACAAGTTGACTCCAGTTCGACTCCCGGCTTCTGGACTTCTTGGAATAAATCCATCCGCCAAACTTTTGGACGTCCGTCCTGCAGAGCAATACCTGGCAGGTTCTATCACTAAGGCGATAGCGATACCGATAGATAAGTCGTTTTCAAAGTGGGCAGGATCGCTCTTCCAAGCGGATGACGAGATCGTGTTAATCGCGGAGAACTCAGAGCAAGCAGCCGAAGCTACCAAGACGCTCATCATGATCGGTCTGGAACATGTGACGGGATGGCTGGAAGCAGGGGCCGCCCTCGCCGAGGCTCGTAGAGTTGGGCGCTTTAAGAATCCGGGATTCCTTAGCGCTGATGAACTGGCCGCTCAGGGCGATGTAGAAATATTGGATGTCCGCACGAGCGCCGAGCGAGGCGAAGCCTATCTTGAGGGCTCCCATCATGTGCCCCTCGCTTATTTGGCGGCGGCTCAGGATTTGCCTGAGGGCTGCACCCTCGCCGTTCATTGCGCTTCCGGCGGAAGGGCGGTTGTCGCCGCTTCGTACCTCCAGAGCAAGGGGATTCCGGCGGTCCCGGTGCGTGCCTCGTTTGAATCGGTAAAAGCGGCGAAGGAATCGTCAAAGAAGGAAGTCGCGGGGAATCCGGTCTAGCGCCGTCCCGTTTCCAACGTCAAGTCGGGCGACGAGAATGTTGAATCCGTCGCCCCTTGGTCATCTTGAAAATTCGCTCCAGCGCTGTACAGATAGAACTCGGTTCCGTTGCTCCGGTATTTGAAGGGTTGCCCAGTATAGGGATCCAACGTGAGATCTCGGCTAAAGCCTCCGAGGTTCTTGGGAGCTTGCTTTGCAACCTTAATTTGGCGATAAATTTCGCTGGTGAGGATGAGTAAGCGGGTGCGGGCAATGCAAGCGTCCTCTTTTTCAAGTGCGGGACCAAGTGCTTCAAAGAACTGTTTGGAGAACCGCCGCCAGGGACGGGATTCCGCCAAAACAGGATCAAGATCTTCTGTTCTCTTCACCATCGGCAGCGAAGCTTTTTTCCGCATCGATTCGCAGATGGCGTTGGCTTCTTCCACAAAGCCTTCAAAGTAGGCAGGTCGTTTTTTGGCATCGTCCCTTTTTATTTGCTTGAGGAAGTCGATGGCGTCTCGGACCTCGTTACCTAGTGCGGTGCGAATGACGGTAAAGTCGTCTTTCTGGTAGCAATCCTGAACCATCTGAACGGCTTGAAGCATGTTCAACCGTTCATTTTCGACAACTTGAGTGAAGTCCGGTTTACGCTCTAGCGCCGCCTTCAATCCAGAAGTGAGGGCGCTCAGCTGATTGGGCGAGAGATCGGGCAACACCGGGGTGATCGCTCGTCGGGCATCGTCTACCATCTGAAGTCCTAAATCCGCATCTTTGGCCGCACCGCCGCTAAGATCGAACCCAACCTTCGAGGCAAGAATCGTAAGACTCACGGCAACGTCGAAGTTCTTCGCGGCGACGTTTGAATCGATCTGCCAGGCGAGAGAATTGCGAATCATTCGCCAGCCAATGTGATTCGGAGACAGCGCAAATGGAGGCTGCGATACGAATCGGAAGTCGCAATGTTTGGCGGAGGAGCGGCGGACAAGAGCCAAGGCAGGTCCGCAGGCCTTTACAACTTGCAGCCGCTGGCCCGGAGTGAAATAAACGCGATTGTTATATTTCTCGGTCGCGTCTTCCGCCATTCTTGCGGCGATGGTATAGCCGTCGAAGGCGTTGGATGAGGACTCGGCCGGAGCAAACGGCTTTTCTGCCGGAGCCCATGCCGGATAGGAAGGGGGAGGCGACGCCGAGCAACCGGCTAGAAGAAGGCCCAAGCCGACCCAATGAACCCATTTCAGGCGACCGCATCCGTGCATCGCAACGTCAATTTACCGTAAAGAAGCCCATTCCCATGCTATGCTTTGCGGCAATGAAAGGCGTGATTCTTGCGGCGGGGAAGGGTTCAAGGCTCTATCCCATTACTCACCACATTGCCAAACCCTTACTTCCTTTGGCGAATCGACCGACCCTTCACTACGCGATTGATCGCTTGAAAGAAATGGGAATTTCTGAGGTGTGTGTCGTCGTTGGCGAGAATGAGCCGCAGATGCGGGAAGCATTGAACGACGGGAGCGCTCTGGGAGTCGCCATCTCTTATGTGCGCCAAACCGATCCCCACGGTCTTGCGCATGCCGTTGGATTTGCCAAGGACTTCGTTGGCGAAGATTCATTCTGTTTGTACCTGGGCGACGCCATTTATTCGGAGAGCCTTGCTCCCTTTGCGGAGAAGTTTAAGTCTAGCGGCTGCGCCAACCTCAACCTGGTGAAATGGGTCGAGGATCCGAGCCGGTTCGGAGTGGCGAACTTAGAGGGCGAACGAATTGTGAAATTGGTCGAAAAGCCGAAGGAGCCAGAGTCTAACTATGCCATGGCCGGAATGTACATTTTCGGTCCTCAGATCTGGTCGGTACTTCCAACCCTGCAACCCAGCGCTCGGGGCGAGTACGAAATCACCGACGCAATTCAGATGATGATCGACCAGGGCGAACAAGTCGTAGCTGGTGTCTATAAAGGTGAGTGGTTTGACACTGGAACCTTGAACTCCTTCCTTGACACAAGTGGACATCTCATCGACGGTAAGAGCATCGTCGCGGATAATGCCCACGTTACCGCCGCCGTTGGTCACTCCGTGGTGATTGGCGATGGAGCCCATGTTTCTTGCGACTCAATCGAAGACTCGGTGGTTCTCCCGGGAGCCCATGTCTCAGTTCGGGGCCATGTCCGTCATTCGATATTGGCCGGACGAGTGGAGTCCTCAGAATCCATTGAGGATCAAATTAGGTGGAACGACTCAACGCAGTAGGCGACCTTCGCGTATGGTGTGAGTGATGAAGCCCTGGATCCTCTTGTCGGCAACGCTGGTGTTCGCGGTCGGTTGTAATGATCGCGATCGAACCGACGTGGAGCTTAATGCCGCTGTAGCCTGGACGTCCGCCCGCGAGGCTGTGTCAACCGCTTGGAGCTCGATGTCGAAAGAGGCCGCTAAAATCACGGCGGATGCCAGTAAGTCCACGCTGGAAGCGGTTCGAAGGCAGGCTGAATCGGCTCAAGATCGTCTATCCAAAATGGATTTGAAAAATCCTTTCGAGGTCGCTCAGATGGATGTGGCGAAGGGGCAAATCGAAAAGGTAGATGCCGCAATGACTTTGCAGGACTTGCAAGAACAGTCCAAGTTAGCGGTTCAAAAAGCCATCGAATCGGGAAGACTTGTTCAGCAGAACTATGAAGAAGCGAGTAAACGATTAGCCGAGATGGATGCCACCTATCGCTCATTACAAGACAAACTCGTCGTCGCTCAAGGGACCTACGAGCAGGCGTCTAACGTTTTACGTTCCGCACTAGATCGGGCTTCCGAACTGGTCAACTCCAAAAAATAGAGGGCCCCTCGGTAAACCGAGGAGCCCGAACTTGAACGGCTGTGGCCGTTACGAGTTACTTGGACTCTGCGCCAGCATCCTTGGCAGGAGCTGCAGTACCGTCAGTACCAGCGCTGTCGCCGCCGCCAGAGCAGCCAGCAAGGAAAGCACCGAGAACCGTAACAACCATCAGGATTGCAAAAATCTTCTTCATTCGTAGACCTCCTAAGTTCGCAAGCTCTTGTTTAGAGAGCCTCGGCAAGTGGGTAAGCCGCTTGCGGCTAACTTTATACCACTATTAGAGACGGGCTACTAACCCTGTTTGCGCCTTGATTATATTGCAGGGTGGGGCCTGATGCAAGCAATTTGACCGGCGGACTAGGTCTAGCGGGAATTTTCACTTGCGGGTAACCTACCAATTCTATGGTGAGACCCGCGCTCATCGCTGCGACGAACGACCAGGCCCTCCGTGCCGCCCGTCGCGCTGCCCGCCCCCGTATTTAGGGGTTCCGGCAACCTGAGCGATGAAGCAATCGAGCCGGCGCCCCTCAGTTTCGAACTCACGCACGCAACGCCGCGCCCATCCCCTTCCAGAAACTCATGCTTAAGTACGACACCATTAAATCAACCGACGAACAACACGTCATGCAGACCTATAAGCGGCTTCCGGCCCTGTTTGTACAGGGAGCTGGCTGCTCGCTCTGGGATAACCGAGGCAATGAATACTTAGACCTATTGGCGGGTATCGCCGTTTGCTCCCTGGGTCACTGCCACCCTGCCGTAGTCAGCGCGATCACCCGCCAGGCTCAGCAGCTAATTCACGTCTCCAACCTGCTGCTTAGCGCTCCCCAGGCCCAGTTGGCCAAGCGCCTTTGCGAACTCAGCGGGATGGACAAGGTCTTTTATGCCGTTTGCGGCGCTGGTGCAAATGAGACTGCACTTAAGATCGCTAAGAAGCATGGTTTGCAAAAGCGTCCGGAAGGGGACTACGAAATCATCACGCTTCTCAAGTCGTTCCACGGTCGAACCCTTGGCGCGATCTCGGCGACGGGACAGCGCAAATACCAGCGCCCCTTCGAGCCGCTGATCCCCGGCTTTAAGCATGTAGAAGTCAACAATCTGGAAGAGCTGCGAGAAGCGGTGAGCCACAAGACGGCGGCTATCGTCATGGAGCCGATTCAAGGTGAGGGAGGCGTCATGCCCGTCACCACCGAATATCTCAAGCTCGCCCGAGAACTTTGCGACGAGTACGGCGCCCTGCTGATCTTGGATGAAGTCCAGACGGGCATTGGCCGAACCGGTGAGTGGTTCTGCTTCCAAATTCATGGTGTTCAACCAGACGTCATGTGCTTGGCCAAAGGTCTGGGCAGTGGCGTTCCTATTGGAGTCTGCTTAGCGCGCGGTAAGGCGGCCGAGGTTCTCGAACTGGGCGACCACGGAGCAACTTTCGGCGGCAACCCCCTTTCTGCCGCCGCTGCGCTTGCCGTCTTGGACGCTGTAGAGCACTACGATCTTCGACAGAACGCCAAGGACGTGGGTGCGTACTTCAAGGAAGGCCTGAAGGCGCTCGGCGCTCAGGTCAAGGAAGTCCGAGGTTACGGCCTCATGATCGGCGCGATTCTTGAGGAGCCCATCGCTCGAGACGTCCAGATGAAGGCTTTCGAGAAGAAGCTCATCATCAACGCTACCGATGATCACAGCCTCCGATTCGTTCCACCGCTTATCCTCACCTACGATCAGGTGGACAAAGCGCTTGGCATCCTCGCTGAAATCTTGGGCGTAGAAGCTCCCAAGCTGACGCGAACTGCTTCGCCTACCGCGCCAGCCAAGCCGGCATACCACGACGTTTTGTCCGTCAACGACTTGGCGGACAATCAGCTCACCGAGGTTTTGAACTTGGCGAGCTACTTGAAGCAGCGACGAAAGATGGCCCCGTCTGTAATCACCCCAGTCGAAAACCGAACCGTAGCCATGGTTTTCGAAAAGCCTTCTCTCCGAACCCGTGTCTCCTTCGAAACCGCCATCCGAGAACTAGGAGGACACCCGGTCTATCTCAGCAAGGCCGACATCGGACTCAACACCCGAGAGGCCGCGAAGGACATCGCCTCGAACCTCGCCCGCTGGTGCTCGGCAATCGTCGCCCGCCTCTACTGGCAGCGAGACCTTCAACTTCTCGCCGACGTGGCAGAAGTACCCGTCGTGAACGCCCTGACGGAAATGGAGCATCCCTGCCAGGCACTGGCCGATATGCTCACCATCCAAGAGAACTTCGGCCATGACAAGGTCAAGATCACCTATGTTGGTGACGGTAATAATGTGGCTCGATCTCTCGCCATGGTCGCCACACGTCTTGGTTACCCCATGACCATCTGTGGACCGGAGAACTTCCGACTCGAAGATATGCCGGGACTCTCTCAGACTTCCGACTTGGAAGAGGGCCTCTCCGGCGCCCATGTCGTCTACACCGACGTCTGGATCTCCATGGGCGACGAGCATGAGCAGGAGCATCGGCTGAAGGTCTTCCAGGACTACCAGGTGAATCCGGAGATGATGAGCATCGCCGAGAAGGATGCAATCTTCCTTCACTGCCTTCCCGCTCGACGCGGTTACGAGGTCACCGACGAGGTGATCGACGGCAAGCAGAGCCGAGTCGTCGATCAAGCCGAAAACCGCCTGCACGCTCAAAAGGCGCTGCTCCAGCAAATCCTCGGTCTCTAAACAAACAAAGGGGCGGCATTCTCGAAAGAAGCCGCCCCGTTGCTCTTGGAGGGAAGCCTTAAACTTTCTCTGGCTCGGTTGCCGGAGCGGTGACAATCGCCTTTCCGCCCGATTTCAAAATGTCTCGAATCTCCGTAAGGAGCTTTTCTTCGACCGTGGGATCCGGAGGCGTTGGAGCTTCCTCTTTCTGGCGTCGAAGTCGATTCATCGTCTTCACGACCATGAACATACAGAAGGCGACAATGATGAAGTTGATGATCGTGTTGATAAACACGCCGTACCGGATGGCAACTTCAGGGGCCTCGCCCACGGCCGCTTTTAGAACGTATTTCGCCTCTTTGAAATCAATTCCTCCCGTGGCCAAGCCAAGGAGCGGGGTGAAGATATCGGCGACCAGAGAATTGACGATGGCCCCGAAGGCTGCGCCAATAACCACACCTATCGCGAGATCGAGCATATTGCCCTTCATCGCAAACTCTCTAAACTCTTTCAGCATATTCATCCTCAGGGCATCCGGTACCCTTCCGTTAAGTATAAGGTTTGTTGACTAAATCGACTGCAAATTCGATGCCAACCCTCGGACGGACCGCTTACCGTTCAAGTTCCCAACAATGAAGGAATCCAAGCTCAGAATCTCCGAAGTCTTCAGTAGCATTCAGGGCGAAGGAATCTGGTTAGGCACTCCGTCTACTTTCATAAGACTGAGTGGATGCAATCTTCGGTGCGTCTGGTGTGATACTCCCTATGCCAGTTGGTCTCCAGAAGGCCCCATGATGACAATTCCTGAGATTGTGTCGAAGGTCTCTGAAGCCGGGGTTGAGCACGTTGTGATCACCGGGGGCGAACCTTTGCTCTTCGATCCCGTCATCGAGCTGGCCGAGACGCTAAAGAGCCGTCACCATATCTTAACCTTTGAGACGGCCGGAACCATATTTCGAGAACTCCCTTCGGATCTAATGTCTATTAGCCCAAAGCTTGCAAACTCAAAGCCGTCCCAAGAGTCGGGCTGGATGGAACGACACGAGAAAACTCGCTTGGACCGAGAGCCCCTAAAGCGGTTACTTGCTACCTACAATTGTCAACTCAAATTTGTCGTGAACCCAGAGGCAGGGAACGATTTTGAGGAGATCGAAGCTCTGTTGACTCAACTCCCCGCTCTCCGACCGGATCGCGTGCTTCTGATGCCCGAAGGGCGAGATGTTGAGTCGCTTCGAAAACGGCAAAAGATGCTTGTCGGGCCCTGTATGACAAGGGGATGGCGACTTACGCCCCGGCTCCATGTTGAGCTCTTTGGCGATACCCGCGGGACCTGACCGGTATCCTAACGATCATGCGCTTTTTGATCCCTTTCTTCCTGTTGCTTGCCCTCGTGGGTTGCACGGACAAGGATAGGGTGCCCGTCATGGGGAATTGGACCGGAGGCTTCTTTACGGAGAGAGGACAAGCGTTCAAAGGCTATCTTCAGCTCTATCGGACCGGCGATAAATTCAAAATGCGCCTTTCTTCCAAGGATCAAGCGATGGACTTGGAAGGAACGTGGAAAGTCGACGCCAAGCGCGTCATCCTCTCGGTCAACAACATTGATTTTCAAAACCCTTCGGAAGACGACCAGAAGGCCCTTGGTCTAAAAATTATCTCTCCCGATGAAGTCCGGACTGCCTACGGTCAGCCTATTACTCTCGATCTGGACGAGAGCAAGACGAAACTCTCGGGGCTTACGATTACGCTCGGAAATCTCAGTGGCAGACATGAGTTCGTGAAAGGGGAAGCGACCAAAAACACGGAGAAGGCCCTAGAAGGCTTACGGTAGTCGTTCTCAAGGGGATATTCCCTCATATAATCAAACGATGAAAACTTTTGCCGCTGGTTTATTGCTTTTAGCCGCGTTGCTTGTTTCTGGCTGTAAGGGAGGCGGCGAAGCCGCGGTAATCGGAAAGTGGAAGGGCGAAATCAAGATGCCCGAGAACCAAAAGGACGATCCCGCCGCCAAGTTTGCCGAAGCCTTCGCCAGCATGCTGAACATGGACCTTGAGATGAAGGAGGACCACACCTACAAAATGGTCGTAATGATCATCTCAATGGAAGGCAATTGGTCGATGAGCGGCAATACCGTTACACTCACTCCGAAGACCATCATGGGTTTAACTCCAGAAGAGTTCAAGAAAGAACAAGAGAAGAAGAACCCGAATGCCGGAACTCTTTCCAAAAACGAAGATATGGACAAGCCGATGACGCTGACCCTTGCGGGGGATGGTAAATCTATGACGGCATCAGACCCAAGCGGAAAGGGCAATCTGGTCTTTAGCAAGAAGAGCTAAGCGCTTCCAAGTAAACTCTAGCCGTGGCGAAGTACCGGGTCTGTAGGACCTTCACGGTGGAAAGTGGACACATGTTGAGCCGGCACCCTGAAGGGTGTCGGTTTCCACATGGGCACACCCGAACGGTGGAAGTAGTTGTCGCGGGCGATTCTCTTGATGAGAATGGCATGTTGGTTGATTTCAAGGCGCTCAAGCTGGCATTGGAATCTCATATCGACCGCTACGATCATGCGCTTGCCGTAAATTCGCGAGATCCATTTCTTCCCCAGTTACGCCAGCAGTATCCCCGGGAAGCCTTGGTCGTTTTTGAGGAATTAGAGCCTACGACGGAGGCGATTGCCAAAGAAATATTCGACTTTGCCGACGGGATACTTCAATCTGGATTCACAACGACAAACGAGTCGGGAGTGACTTACCGAATTCCTGCCGGGCGAGTGCTTCTGGAGCGAGTTCGGGTTTGGGAAACTCCTGCCAGTTGGGCGGAATACTCGAGTCTTGACTAGATAACCGCAATGGACTCGCCTATCGCGAACCAAGATGAGCGCATATAATAGGCCTCAAATGAGGGAAGCCGGAGCATTTGTCTGGCCAGAGGGCGCGGTTTCGGCGCTGTCCCTTGCGTTTGATGGCGGCCTTCCCGAGCATATCGAACTGGTCCTTCCAATCCTTGCCGAGCACGAGGTGAAGGCGACCTTCTATGTCACCGTGCCAGCCTTGCTCGAAAATCCGATCGTATGGAAGAAACTTGCGGAAGCTGGGCATGAAATTGGGAGCCACAGCCTCTTGGGAGCAACGGTCACTGGAGAACTTCCTGCTTGGACGCTTGAGATGCTAAAGGAAGATCTCCGCATGACAGAGAAAGGGATTGCGGAGATATGCGAAGTCCCTGTCTCTTCCTTCGCACTCCCTGGTCTTGCCACGGAGTGCTCGGAGGGAGACTACCGTCCAGTTCTCTCCAAGTTGTACACCACCATCCGAACACCCGAGCCTCGCGCGAACTTGGGACCCGAAAGCGATCTTTTCTCCTTAGGCAGCATGGCCTGGAAGAATCTCCAAGGTCCCGTGGAGTCATTTCTGCCTGAAGAAGGGCAGTGGAATATCGCGGTCTTCGATGGATTCTTTGGCCCGGAATACATGGCCGCAGAAGACGATCTGCGTTTCTTACTCGCTCACTTGGGTCGTCGAAAGGAAATATGGACGGCGCCTGTCGGATGGGTCGGCGAGTACATTTCAAAATGGAAAGTGGCGTCCTCGCGACCGAGTGCCTCGCCATCTTAAATGCCACATGGGGCTCCGACACTAGATTTACCCACAAAAGTTCTTCAACATAATTTGGCGAATCGAGCGCGTCTAGGTACGATTCGGGTTAAGGTGTCCTCAACGAAGAGGAAGCAAGGATGCAGACCCGCGAAGAATTTCTCCATATTGGCAACGGCAAGTATCTCTTCTATGTCCTGATGTTTCTGTCGCTGGGCATTATGGTGCTCCAGATCGTTCAGCGAGCCAGGGCCTGGAAGCAAGGAAAGCCCGTGACTTGGCCTCAGTCGTTCAAGATTTGGGTCTCAAACGTCTGGCAATACGTCCTTCTCCAGCGCAAAGTGCGAACCAGCCGCCGCAAATCCGGCGCCCCCATGCACTTGCTCATCTTCTACGGGTTCCTCTCCCTCTTTCTGGCCACGAGCCTCTTGGCCATGGCGACCTACGCCCCATTGCTTGGACTGCCTAATTGGCATAAAGGTGGTTACTACCTCGCCTACGAGGCCATCTTTGACATCCTGGGGCTGTTCTTCGTCTTCGGCGTCCTATGGGCATTGTTACGACGCTGGCAAATGGACAAGGCCACCAAAGGCGGGGCTCGGGCAATCCTTACGACCGAATGGAAGGACTACGCGACGCTCGGATTGTTGCTCCTCGTCGGATTCACGGGCTATTGGCTAGAAGCCGCCCGAATTAGCGTTAACCCCCAATCCTGGGACAAGGCCTCCGTGGTCGGCTACGCCTTCGCCCAACTCCAAGGACCGATTTCGGTGGGTCTCTATCAGTTCGTGTGGTGGTTCCACATGGTCTGGATCTTCGTCTTCTTTGCCGTCCTCCCTCGGATGAGGATTCGCCACATCGCCATGGCGATCCTCACCACCGCTGGAAAAACAGACCAACCAATGGGCGAGCTCAAGCCCATCTCGATGGAAGAAGTCGAGCAGACCGAACAGATCGGCGTCAAACTGGCCAAGGACTACAGCCGGTGGCACCTCATGTCGCTGGATGCCTGCATGGAGTGTGGTCGCTGCACCGAAGTGTGCCCCGCCTACAACGTAGGCAAGATCCTTAATCCAAAGCAGGTAGTTCAAAGTATCCGCGGCGCCATGGTGGATGGCCGTGAAA
Organism: Armatimonadetes bacterium 55-13; assembly: GCA_001898035.1. GTDB lineage: Bacteria > Armatimonadota > Fimbriimonadia > Fimbriimonadales > Fimbriimonadaceae > 55-13. Next base: position 128,371 of record MKRX01000015.1, on the reverse strand, counting down.
TCGCCGAAGCCGTCAATCCTGAAGCGCTCTGGGCATGCACAACCTGCAACGCCTGCGTCGAAGCCTGCCCGGTTCTCATTCGTCACGTCGATCTCATCGTCGATTCGCGCCGAAACCTCGTTGCCGAGGGCCAACTGAGCGGGACCGCCGCCACCATGCTGCGTCAAGTCGCCTCCACCAGTCATGCCTGGGGCCAACCCGCCTCGAATCGCGAAGACTGGATGAAGGGATTGGATATCCCTCTCTGTCGGGATGGCGTGGAGTTCGATTACCTCTTCTGGGTCGGCTGTGCCGGAGCCACCGACCCCGGCGCAGTTAAGACGACCAAGGCCGTAGCCGATCTCCTCAAGAAAGCCGGTGTCAAATTCGCTTGCCTTGGACAAGAAGAGGCTTGTACGGGCGACCCGGCCCGCCGAGTCGGAGAAGAGTTTCTCTATCAAGAGAAGGCGATGGGTAACGTCGCGACCTTTGAGCGATACAAGGTCAAGAAGATTGTCACCGCCTGTCCTCACTGTATGAACACGTTCAAGAACGAGTACAGTCAGTTCGAGGGGCAGTACGAGGTCTATCACCACACACAGCTGCTTCAGAAATTGGTATCGAAGGGCCAACTCCTGTCGGCAAAACCGCCAAGAGGAGAAGTCGCTTATCACGATCCTTGCTATCTGGGCCGTGTCAACAACGAGAGCGATGCTCCGAGGGCTCTTCTGGGTGAGCAAACGAATTTGAACGGCATGCTCTATGTTCCGGACTCCACCGATGGCAATTTGGCCGAGCCCAAGCACTTTGGACGTAAAACGCTTTGCTGTGGAGCCGGTGGAGGACGCATGTGGATGGACGAGTCACCTGAGCAGCGACCGGCGAGTCGGCGAGCCCAAGAACTGGTACAAACTGGTGCCAAAACGATTGCCCTGGGATGCCCATTCTGCCGCATCATGCTGGACGCTTCGATTAAACAGGTTACGGACGAAGAAATTCGACTCGTGGACTTGGCCGAAATGCTTCAGGAAGCGAACCGAGAAAAGTAATCGCCATGGATGATCAGCCGTTTGCCGTTGAGCGGGATACATTGAGAGAACCTCGTTGGCCCGCCCTAATCGCTCTCGTCGTGGTCCCGCTACTCTACTTTGCCTTGCCCAAGCACTTGCGTGTTGTTGCGGAGTGGATTCCCTTGGGGATCACGCTTCTGCTGGTCGCTCCCCTCCTCCTGACGCATATGCGAGGAGACCATCGGACCGCCGCCGGTATCGGTTTCCTAATCTCCGGACTCCACACTCTCTTTTTGATGGGAGCAGTGGTGCTAATGGTCGCGAATATCACAGCAAAGAACCAGACTGCGCTCGACTTTCTGCAGGCCGCGGGGGTGCTATTCCCCACCAATATCTTGGTCTTTGCCCTCTGGTATTGGCGGGTCGATGCCGGAGGACCGCATCAACGCGAGATCGCCGGGGCCCATGTGAAAGGTGAATTTCTCTTTCCGCAGATGACAATGGACGAGACCCTCCGTAAGCAGACGGGAATGGAAGACTGGGCGCCGGGCTTCGTGGACTATCTCTTCCTTGCCTTCAATACCAGCACCGCACTTTCGCCTGCCGATACCGGGGCTCTTACCCGCATGGCAAAGGTTCTCATGATGATTCAGGCGACGATCTCGCTGACCATCATCGTGCTGCTAGCAGCTCGCGCCGTCAACATGCTGTCGTGAAGTCGTGTAGAGTGATGCCGTGATTTTGAGCGTTGGGCTGGATTTGGTGGAGGTTTCTCGAATCGCAGCGGCGATGAAGAACCCGGCGTTCCTAGAGCGGATTCTAACTGCCCGGGAGCGAGAGGTGATCACGTCCCCCATGAGAGTCGCCGGGCGCTGGGCGGCAAAAGAAGCTATCGCAAAGGCAGTAGGACTTCATCTCAGTTGGCAGGATGTTGAGGTGCTGCCCGGGCCGTCGGGAGAGCCCATCGTCACAATCCACCACTCTGACTTCGACGTCACCTCAAGAAAAATCCATATCTCTATCACTCACGAGAGAGGACATGCTGCGGCCGTCGCAGTATTGGAGGGATTGTAATGGATGAGCAAGAGCCAAACGTGCCTCCCGTTGTGCAACCGGACTACTCACAAGTACCTCCACCGCAGGGCCAAACACCTTCCTCGGCGCCCCTAGGCGGAATGATCCCACTGGGAAACTCAGCGTCGCTCATCAGCTACTACTGTTCAATTGCCGGGTTGCTTCCCTGTCTCGCCCTCGTTTGCGCGCCGATCGCGATCGTCTATGCTCGAAAAGGACTGAAGGCGCATGCCGAGAATCCAGTGATTGGGGGGCGGACCCACTCGTTGGTCGGCCTCTACCTTGGGATATTCGACGCGCTGCTTTGTCTTTTCTTTGTCGTACTCATCGTCGGAGCATTCATATCCGATGCCTCTCGGCACTAATGATAGTGGCTTTGTGTCGGTAAACTCACGCGACCAATGTCCAACTTCGTCGCAAGCGTCGGCATGGAAGTCCATGCCGAACTCAACACCCAGTCGAAGATGTTTTGTCGCTGCCCGGTATCGTTTGGTGGCGAACCGAACACGCGGGTCTGCCCCATCTGCATGGGACTACCCGGTACCCTGCCTGTACCCAATCGCAAAGCAATCGAACTTGTTCTCAAAACGGCATTGGCGCTGAATTGTACGATTGCGATGCACAGCATCTTCCACCGAAAGAACTACTTCTATCCCGACCTTCCCAAGGGTTACCAGGTTAGCCAGTATGGCGACACCAATCCGCTCGGTTACGATGGCTATCTAGAGATTCCAGGGCCCGATGGAGAGACTAAGCGCGTCAAAATTCGCCGAGTTCACCTAGAAGAAGACACCGGCAAACTGATGCACTTACCCAGTGGAGGCAGTGGCGTTGACTACAACCGAGCTGGCGTGCCTCTCATGGAGATCGTCACCGAATTTCCACCGGACATTACTACCCCTGATGAAGCCAAGGACTATTTAACCCAGCTACGCCAGACGCTGCTCTACCTAGGTGTCTGCGATGGAAAGATGGAAGAGGGCTCTTTGCGATGCGAACCCAATATCTCGGTTCGAATCGAGGGGACGGACAAGTACGGCACAAAGACCGAACTCAAAAACCTCAATTCCTTCCGTAGCGTTCAAATGGGCGTCCAATTCGAAGTCCGCCGACAGATTGCGGTCATTGAGGGCGGCGGGACCGTCGCGCAAGAAACCCGAGGTTGGAACGAGCAGAAGGAAGCCAGCTACCTGATGCGAATCAAGGAGGCGGAAAACGACTACCGTTACTTCCCGGATCCAGACTTGGTCCCTATGTGCTTCGACGATGAATATATCGAGAGCCTGAGGGCAACGCTGCCAGAACTTCCCTTGGCCAAGCTGCGGCGCTACGAAAATGACTTGGGACTCAGCACCTACGATGCTGGCGTGATCGCCGCCGACTTGAATCGAGTTGAGTTCTTTGAGGCGGCTATGGAATTGGGTGGCGATCCAAAGGCCGTTTGTAACTGGCTCACCGGGGACTTCGCTAAGCTGTTGAACGATCAGGGACTAATGCCCCGTGAAAGCAAGATCACGGCCGCACACATTGTGGAGCTAACGAAACTTATCGCGGATAATACAATTTCTGGAAAGACGGCGAAGGATGTGTTCGCGAAAGCGTTTAAAGACGGAAGAATGCCATCGGAGATCGTAAAGGAATCCGGCGCAACGCAAATTTCCGACGATTCGGTGATACGAAACCTAATTTTGGACGTCTTAAATGCCAATCCTGAAGCTGTTACCAAGTATAAATCCGGGCAAATGAACGTCAAAGGATTTTTGGTAGGACAGGTGATGCGATCAAGTGGCGGACGGGCAAACCCTGAGATGGTGCAGAAGATCGTATCAGAAGAACTGGAGAAGTAAATGAAGCGTATCTGGGGAGTCGCAGCGATAACGGGGATGGCAATCGGAGCGTTTGCAGCTCCCCAAGACGCTACCGCGAAGCGAGCCGAGGCGATTTGGGATCGTGCGATTGACCGGATAAATCGACAGACCGACGTATGGTTTATCGATGGCGATTTTCCCCGAGTTATTAACCTGTGCCGTGTGATGTACGCCCTGTATCCTAGCGATTACGAGATCGCCACGAACCTGGGCTGGATGCTTGAGAATATCGAGCGATGGGATGAAGCTCTCGCCGTCTACATCAAATTCCGAACGGAAAACGCAGACGATCCCGATGCGGCATGGCCAGAGGCCAACTTCTATTATATGAAGAAGGCTTACAACAAGATCCCCCCCATCCTAGAGCCGACGCTTAAGATGGCCCACAAGCCGCACCCTAACAACTACCGCACCTTGGCTCACGCCTACGAACGGATGAACCAACTCGCTGACTGCCAACGAATCTGGAAGGCTTATCTCATGATTGCCCCTGACGACGCCCCGGCAAAAAACAATCTAAGTCGAGTGGAGAAAAAGATTCGGGGGGAAACGGTAGGCAAGTCTGGAGCATAGTGTGTTACCCTGGTAATCAGGAGTGACCGCGATGACGACTCGTCTTTTATCCTTTGTTGCTACGCTCTCCATCATGGCTTGCGCCTATTCTCAGGGCGGTTTCGCCGGAGGCGGGAATGTGTCCATTTCCATCGGAGCCAATGATGCGACCCTTCAAAAGCGGGTAAGTCTGAATCGCAGCTTTACACTTTCGGAATTCACTGAGTGGCTGAAGGAGCAGAAAGTAAGCTTCGTCTACTCCGCCCGTCCTGGGGTGCCCTCTTCCACGGTAGTCGTGAATATTCAGGACAAACCCCTCCGCGATGTCATGGTTTCCGTGGCTTACTCCCTGGGTGCAACATGGAGTCAGATCGGGGAAATTTACACCTTGGTGGGCCCGCAGGTCATCATCAGCAACGGCGTAGTTATGACCACTAACGGCGAGGTCATCCAAGGACCAAGTAGGTTAGAGCCCCAAAAAGCGCAGGGACAAACGATCATGAAGGCAATCGCGCCTTTAGAGGGACGTAAGCCCCGGCAGGTCCCGCTCAGCGAGCCTCAAAGAAGAATTGCCTCAAAGCGGGGGTATCTGAAGCTGTCCGAATTGAGTAAGTACCAGAAAGGAATACTGGGAAATTCGATTCCCAAAAATGGCGACCTGATTATTTCGTGCCGGGGCGCCGATGTAGTGGTGAAACTCGAAATCTAGATCGGGTATTCTCTGCCTCCGTCTGGGGAGTTGCCCGAGTGGCCAATGGGAACAGACTGTAAATCTGTCGGCGATGCCTTCGCAGGTTCGAATCCTGCACTCCCCACCATCGCAACTCACTGTGAGGTGTGATTTTCGGCCCGATGAGGGTGGGAAATCGTTCATCATAGTTGAGCGATAGGCCTTCGTAGCTCAGCGGCAGAGCATCCCCTTGGTAAGGGGAAGGTCACGAGTTCAATTCTCGTCGAAGGCTCCACTTCCTCCTCGCTTCATGGTTTGGGGTAAACCCCGCGCTAGACCATGAAACTGCAATCATTCGCGATTAGTGCGGTCATCCTCGTCCTTGCTGGCTCGGCGTTCGGTCAGAAGAAGGTGCTGGATTCGTCCGTATACGACTCTTGGAAATCTCTCCAAGGAGCAAAGCTATCCAACGACGGCGCTTGGCTCTCGTATCGTATCGCTCCCCAAGAGGGCGACGCGGTGGGCCATCTCAAGGCGCTCCCATCGGGCAATGACATCGTTGTCGAACGTGCCTCTCTCACTTTCTCGAACGATTCAAAGTATGCGGTCGGTTTGATCGTTCCGAAGGATGAGGATCTCAAGAAGGCAAAAAGAGAGAAGAAGAAGCCGGAGGACATGCCAAAGAATTCGTTGATGATCGTCGATCTGGCGAGTGGCGAAAAGACCGAAATTAAGGAAGTCTCAAGCTTCCAGGTGCCGGGAGAAGACATGGGCTGGTTCATCTACAAGCCTGAACCACCCAAACCGGCCGCCAAGTCCGACGATAAGAAGGCTGACGAGAAGAAATCTGAAGAGAAGAAATCTGAAGAGAAGAAGCAAGAAGACAAAAAGGACGAACCCAAGAAGAAGTCCGACCATAAGCCCGGAGACACCTATGTCCTGCGAAACTTTTCTAGTGGAAAGGAAGAGAAGCTAGAAAATGTGGCCTCCTTCCGATTCTCGAAAGACGGCACGGTATTGGTTTACGCTGTTTCGACGAAGGATGGAAAAGGCGATGGAATCATCTACTACGATCTGAAGTCAGGAAAGAAGGCCTCCGTGGTGGAGGGAATGGCGAAGTACCTCAAACTGACCATTGACGACGATACCAAAAGGGTCGCCTTCGTCACCGATAAGGACGATTACGCCTCCAAGACACCTGTCTTGTCCCTCTACGCTTACGATCCTAAAGGTGGCAAGCTACGCCAGTTGGCCAAAAAGGGAACGCCAGGGTTAGAAAAAGACTGGCTTGTTTCCGAACGGGGAGGTCTGAGCTTCTCGGACAAGGCAGACCGTCTCATTTTTGCTACCTCCCCAGAAAAACCGGAGGAGAAGAAGGACGACACGCCTGAAGATGAGAAAGTTTCCGTCGATATCTGGAACTGGCAAGACGAAACCCTCCAACCTCAGCAGCTACTTCGCGCATCTGCAGAGGCTAACCGCACATTCGACGCGGTCGCGTTTTGGGACTCTGGCAAGGTCACGCAGTTAGAGACGGAAGACCGCCCAGCCGTAACCATCCTCAATAAAGGAGAGAGCGATTGGGCTATCGCCAGGGTAGACAAGCCGTACATGAAGGCTCAGTCTTGGGGAGTCAATAATGCCGACTACTATCTGATTGACGTTAGAAATGGCTCTGCCAAAAAGTTTGCTGAAAAGACTGAGGACATCATTCAAGCCTCCCCGACCGGCAGATATCTTCAGGGCTACGATCAAGTCAAACGAGAAATCTACGCCATCGATATCGCCAGCGGCAAGCGCGTGAGCCTCTCCGCCAAAATTCCGTATCCCATTTGGGATGAGCTAAACGACGTTCCAGACTATCCAAGTGCTTACGGTGGAGCGGGCTGGACTAAAGACGACAAACTCGTTCTGATCTATGACGACTACGACATTTGGGCTGTTGACCCTACCGGTAAGGCCGACCCAATTTGTGTAACGGATGGCTATGGCCGTCGAAGCAAGAATCACCTGAGGTACTTCTCTGTCGACCCAGAAGAGAAGTTTGTTGACCTCGCTAAGCCGATCTACCTTCGCTCGCTGAATGAAGACACCAAGGCGGGCGGGATATACGTTGACGATCTGAAAAGCTCCCCGAAGTCGCTAATATCTGGGAACAAGCAATATAACTTCGTTGGCCAAGCAAAAAACGGCGGACGAGTGATCTATACGCAGCAGGACTTTGTGGAGTACCCCGACGTTTGGGCTTGCGATGACCTGAAGTTCCAGGGTGGGGTGAAGGTCACCAATACCAACCCTCAGCAGAAAGACTATTGGTGGGGGACCGCGGAACTAGTCGATTTCACCTCGAACGACGGTATTCCGCTTAAGGGAATTATCGTCAAACCTGAGAACTTCGATCGCACCAAGAAGTATCCAATGATCGCCTATTTCTATGAGCGCAACTCAGACACCTTGAACCAATACCGAACGCCCGCACCCAGCGCGTCGATCATTAATCCTTCCGTGTTTGCCAGCAACGGATACGTGGTGTTCATCCCAGACATCCCCTACAAGATCGGTTATCCGGGAGAGAGCGCTATATCGGCCATCGTTCCTGGTTGCCAAGAAGTCATTCGAAAGGGATATGTTGATCCGAAGCGCGTTGGCATTCAGGGCCAAAGCTGGGGTGGCTACCAAGTGGCCTACATGGTCACCGAAACGAACATGTTCGCCGCCGCCTGCGCGGGAGCGCCGGTGAGCGACATGTTTAGCGCCTATGGCGGCATCAGATGGGGCTCGGGAATGGTGAGGCAGTTCCAATATGAAAAGACTCAGAGTCGAATCGGCGGGACTCCGTGGAACAGCACACTACGCTACATCGAAAACTCGCCTGTGTTCTTCGCCGATAAGGTTGAGACGCCGCTCCTGATCATGCACAACGATAAGGACGGAGCGGTGCCCTGGTGGCAAAGCATTGAGTACTTCACCGCCCTCCGGCGGTTGGAGAAGCCGGCCTGGATGTGTGTCTACAACGGAGAAGATCACAACTTGGTCCAAAGAAAGAATCGAAAGGACTGGACGATACGAATGCAGCAGTTCTTTGACCACTTCCTGAAGGGTGAGCCGATGCCCGTGTGGATGGACAAAGGTGTTCCCGCTACGATGAAGGGAAAAACCTACGGGTTCGAGATCCCGGATAAGAAGAAGGGAAGCTGAATGACGGAGAAAGGGCCCGATCTCGACTCGAGATCGGGCTCTTTACTAAACGCTTGCCAGACCCTCGCGCACGGCAAGCAAAGCCGCTTGCGTGCGATCCTGTACGCCGAGCTTAGCCAGGATATTGCTCACATATCCCTTCACCGTTCCCTCCGTCAGCGTGAGTTCGTTAGCGATCTCCTTGTTGCTGCGACCGGCGGCGATTAATTTCAGAATATCGACCTCGCGAGCGGTCAGATCGTCGATCGGTTTCGGCTCTTCTTTGGCGATCACTTCCGTCACCAATTGCTGTTGGGCATCCGGGTGGAGAACCGATTTGCCTTCGGCCGTTGCCCGAATGGCGCTCAATAATTCGGATCGCGAGACGTCCTTGAGCATAAACCCAAGCGCACCCGCGCGAAGCACCTCCCGAACGACGCCTTCCTCCAAGTACGAGGTCAAGACCAAGACGTTGGTGTGGGGAGACGCGGCTTTGATTCGCATGATCGCCTCGGTACCGCCCACCTTTGGCATTCGAAGATCAAGCAGGGCTACATCCGGTTTGTGTTTTCGAACAAGAGCTTCTGCCTCTTCACCGTTGCTCGCTTCGGCCACCACATCGAAGTCCTTCTGACCGATAAAAAGGGCTCGTAAGCCTTCGCGTACGATTTCATGATCATCGACGATGATGAGGCGAAACGAATCGCTAGTCGTCATCTTTGGGCCACCTAACTTCGATGGTTGTGCCCGTTTCCGGGCTCGATGCCACTTCGAGAGTGGCATTGATCTCCTCGGCACGCTCATGCATGCCGGTTAAACCAAATCCTTGTCTTTTCTCTTGATGTCCTTTCTTAAGCATTCCAACTCCATCATCTTGAATCTTCAGTTTGACTTTTGAGCCATCCGAAAGCAATGTCACGCTGGCGCTGTTCGCGCGCGCGTGCTTTGCGACATTATTCAGGGCTTCTTGGCAAATACGGAAGAGTTCCTGCTCGATTTCTTCGCTAACGGGCCGATAAGGTTCAGAATTGAGCGCAAAGGGAGGCAATCCAATCAAAGTAGCCGCGTGAGCCGAGATGCGTTGGGGCAAGGTGGGACGTCCTGATTGACCTTTCACAGGGCGCAACTCTTCCAAGAGGGAGCGCATATCGCCAAGCCCCCTTCGGCTCAGCTCGACGATTTTCTCGACCAACTCCCTAGGAGCAGGAGCGTCCGGCTCTAGGGATTGGGCTAATAGATTGAGACTGAACAAAATCTGAGTGACCGAATCGTGCAACTCTCGAGCGAGTCGCCGACGCTCGTCCAATACCGCCAGTCGACGATCGGTCTCAATCAGAGCGTCGTGATCGCGTCGAGATTGCAGTGCGGAGGCCAGTTGAACCGCCGTTGCCTGGAAAGGGGCCAATTCCTCGCGAGTCCAATTGTGGGGCCGGTCGTAGCTAAGGATGACCAGTCCGATTCGGCGACCGTCGCCGATGAGTGGAACCAAGGCGAGAGCAGGGCGGTTGTCACGTTCTTGCTCAGCGCGAAGGGAAGGAGGAATGTTAGGCTCGGTGAAGACGTCGGCGTAGGTAACCGTCTGACCCGCCGCCAACATCGGATCGAGTTCGTCTTGGTCAGCGGGAATACGAATCTCAAACAACTCCACTTGACCGCCGGGCGCCCATTGACCGCGAACCAGATTTCCGACTTTGTTCCCCTTTTCATCGAAGTCGTAAAGCAAAATCGAACAATAGTAGCGACCATTCGAAGCGACTTGGTCCAGATAAGCGGTAATGACCTCATCGACCGACATGGCATTCCCGATCCTCTCTGTGGTTCGGAGAAGCAAAGCCCTTTGTTCGGTAGAACGAACGTTTTCTTCGACGAGGCGAGCATTCTCGATGGCAAGCGCGGCGTAGTGGGCAAAGTTAACGATCTCTATGGTCGGATTTTGGTCTCCTCCTAAGATCAAGGCGCCCAGAGTTTTCCCATTACGGGTGAGCGGGATGCTCCGGGTCGCGCTGTCTCTGATGCTAGCTGCCTGCCCTGAGGTTGAGAAGTGAGCCACGGGAAAAGCGATGTGAGTAGCGGGATCCGACAACACGACCTGGGCGAATTCGCGATTGGACAACTTGCAGGCGCCCTCCACGATACGCTCAAGCAGGCGCTCCAAGTCCAACTCGCCGACAATCTGCTCAATGGCGTATTGAAGGCTCATTGTGTTAGCCAAGAAATTGGGTTGCTCTTCCACTAAAGGATCATTGTAGACCCTGGGCGTCGTTGGAATCGAAGCGGTCGATCACTTCGATGAGCCCAACGATGTTTGCATTGAATTGGGCAAGGTCCTCGGCAGGAATCCAGTATTCAAGGAGTTCGCGCCCGCCTGCTTCTTGCACTTCATAGCGATCCAAGTAATTCTTGCGGACCTCAAACCTAGTGACATAGCCCGCATATCCGCTCGCCTCGTCCTTCGTATTCCAACCTTTGGCGATGCGAGTCGCGTAGTCTCGGGTAACGACTGGATAAAAGATGGGCTGGATCGGAAGCCGAGGCGGAAAGGCGGTAAACCCAGCCTCTTCTATGAGGTCCAACTCCTTCTGGCCGACTGGTCGGAAAAGAGTGACCGTTTCCATCGATCTACCAGCGAATAATATTCGCGCCCCAAACCAGGCCGGCGCCAAATCCTACGGTCAAAACGGTCATTCCCGGCTTGAGACGTCCTTCCTTAACTGCCTCGTACAAAGCGATAGGCACGGAGCCTCCGCTGGTATTCCCATACTTGTGAACGTTCACAAAAACCTTTTCCGGAGGCAGTTCAAGACGTTTGGCCGCTGAGTCGATAATTCGCAGATTCGCCTGATGGGGAACGAAGAGATCGACTTCTTCCGGAGTCATCCCCGCCTCTTCCAATACTCGGCAACAGGCATCGCCCATTGCATTAACCGCAAAACGGTAAACCTCGGCGCCTGCCATCGTGATGTGCTGATTCCGATCTTTGCTGCGGGGGTCGCAGGTGGGGTAAAGCGAACCACCGACCTCAAGGGAAATGTGCCGAGAACCCGACCCATCCGAAAGAAGAACCGTCTTGAGGACACCCCGATCGCTTTCTTGGGCCCCCAAAACAACGGCGCCCGCGCCATCGCCAAACAGGACACAAGTCGATCGATCCGTCCAGTCAATAAACTTGGAGAGTGTGTCGACGCCGACGATCAGCACCTTCTTCGCCTGACCAGACTCAATCATGGCTGAGCCCACTGAGACGGCGTAAACAAACCCCGCACAGGCCGCGCCCAGATCGAAGGCCCCAGCGTTCTTTGCGCCGATCTTATCCTGGATCAGACAAGAAGTAGCAGGGAACGGCATGTCACCCGTGACGGTCGCGCAGATAACCAGATCCAGCTCGTCGGCAGAGATTCCAGAGTCGGTGAGCGCTTCTTGACTTGCCCCAAATGCAAGCGTAGAAGTCGTTTCCTCCAGACTGCAAATACGGCGCTCTTTGATACCCGTGCGCTGAGTGATCCACTCATCGTTCGTGTCGACGATCTTCGCCAGGTCGTCGTTGGTGAGAATCTTTGAGGGCACGCAGTGCCCTATGCCTTTGATAACGGCCTTTGTCGCCATATTTGTCCTACCGCTCCATTTTGGCACGTCGGAAGTTTGAGGCAGGCTTAAAGACTGCCGGGTCATGTAACGTTTTGTTTGACTCAATGGGATTAACCTTGGGGAAGTTCGTCGGCAACCGTGGCGCGAATTGTATCGACGAGACAACCATCGATAGAGCGTTGGGCCATGAGGATCGCATTTTTAATCGCTTTGGCGTTGCTGCGCCCGTGAGCGATGATGCAAACACCATTCAAACCCAGCAGCGGGGAGCCGCCAACCTCTGCGTAGTCCATTTTCTTTCGGATCGGAGCCATGACTTTTCGCATGGGAAGATAGGGGAGTTGGGCCAGCTTATTGGTGGGAACTCCACTTCGAATCATTTCCGCCATAAATTCCGCCACTCCTTCGCAAGTCTTAAGCACGATGTTCCCCACGAAGGCATCGCAGACAACGATGTCAACATTCGCCTCGAACATGTCTTTTCCCTCGATATTGCCGGCAAACCAAGAGTGTTCCGAGAGAAGCTTCTGCGCTTGCTTGGCAAAGGCGCTGCCCTTGCCTTCCTCCTCGCCGATGTTCAGCAGGTGAACCCTTGGGTTCTCTCTACCCTCGACCTTCTCCATGTACGCGCGAGCCATGACGCCGAATTCAACGAGGTGTTCGGGATCGACGTCAGGACTGGCTCCCGCGTCTAGAAGCAGAAAGCCATTGCCGCGACTGGGAATCAAACTGCCGATTGCGGGACGGTGGATGCCTTGTATCTGTCGCCAGGCAAGGAGTGAAGCAGCCGTAGCGGCTCCAGTATTTCCCGCCGATACCATCGCCCCCGCCCTGCCTTCTTTCACGAGATTTGCGGCCACAACCATTGAAGAATCCTTCTTCTTCCGAAGCGCTTCCAAAGGCTTTTCGTGCATCTCGATGATTTCATGGGCGGGCACGATCTCAACGTTCGTCGGACGTAAAGAGCCGAGATGCCGTTCGATTGCGTCGGGTTGTCCAACGAGCAGAAGGTTGGTGTTGATGAATGGAGCGGCCTGCAATACGCCATGCACAATTTCGGCGGGGGCATGGTCCCCGCCCATCACGTCAACAGCGATGTTCAACGATCGTCCTCTTCCGGTTTCATCAGGTTTGCGAGCTGGCCGAATTCTGGGCGGCCTTCTTTCGCCGTGATGATTTTGCCTTTCTTGCGGGCAATAGGACAATCGCCATCCCAACCATATTCACAAAGCGGCTGGAGTGGTAGTTCCACTAAGAGACCTTGTCGCAACAAAGCCTCGACGATAAGGTTGTTTCCTTCAAATAGTTCGTAGGGCTCATCCGGGACGACTCGGGCATAGTCTTGCGCCCCGTAGCTACTCGGAACGCCTTCGACGGGAAATTGTTCGTCGATGTCGAAGGTCACGTCCGACTCTACAGGTTCGCTGCAACGAGCGCACTCCAAGACAACCCGCGTGGAAAACTTTCCAGTAAGGAGCAAAATGTTTCCGGTGCTGACCGCCTCTAGGTAGCCCTCCAAGGGCTTGACAAGGTCAAGGTCCTCCTCTTGGTTTAACTCCGTTGAGATGTCGACTTCAAGCTTCCGGCCAGGATGCTGGAGTACATCATTCAGGTCGAGCAAGTCATCCCTACGCATGATGTGCGGCGGATTGTACCCGCCTGTGAAAACACTGGCTGAGAACTGCGCAAAGGATGCCGATGATTACCCGTGGAATGTCTGCTTCGAGAATTTATTCGAGCGCCGCGAACACCCGGGCGATCAATGCTGCAAAGACGGTTAGTCGACTTAGTCGGCTCGACTCAATCCTAACCCGCCTTGGAACAGTTAGTCAGGAGCAAGAACTGGTGGGAGCGATGCTGGAACGCGTCCTGAATTCCGATCCAGTCTTGGCGCAGAAACTGCCTGTTGCCATTGCAATCTATTGCACGGAGAACAAACACGGCATTCCGGGGTCGGTCGCAGACGCGGTTCGAGTGATTGGCTATGGCGAGGTCAGGAAAATCGTTCAGATCGTCGGCCTGTCTTGCTTTGTCGAAGAAATCGCGACCAGGGTCTCCATGAACGCGAAGCATTTGCTGAGTCAGGCCGTCGCCGTAGGAATTGGAGCGGAATTTCTCCTGAGGAAAACGGGTCAGCCTAGCGCAATGGCATTCTCAGCGGGGCTTTTCGCCAATGTTGGCGTGCCAACTTTGGCCTTGGCCGAGCGAGAATACGAAGCCATCACATCTTCAGTGGGGGGAGGAAGCGTTCAACTTCATGAAGCGGAAAAGAAGGCCCTGGGCTGCACGCACATGGAAGTTGGTTGGTCAGTCTTGACAGACCACGCCTTTCCGGAAATCGTAGCCCTTGGCGCATCTGCCCATGCGGACACCACCCATGCGAACATGACCGTAAAGGCAGTTGCTCTCTCTGAAGCGTTTGCTCATCAGTTGGGCTATGACGGAGGATTCGCCATCGTGCCACCGGAATTCGATCCCAATTCACTGGCGACATTCGGTTGTTCGGAAAGTGAGACCATGGCTCTCGCCGAACTGGTCACTCGCTGGACAAGCCTGACCTTCAAAATGCTCGCCTAGATCTAAAAATCAAAAAAACTTTGCACAACTAAATCGGTTCTTCAACCCGTCGCTGACAAATACGGGATAAATTGCTATACTGTGTCCCAGCTACCCGCATTGGGGATTTCATGCATGCGTGGACGAGGTGAATCGATTTTGAGAAAATGGGCTTTGGCTTTGGCCACTGCGTCGATTGTCGCGGCTGGTTGTGGTGGCGGCGGTGGAAAAGGTGGCGGCTCGACCACGCCTCCGACCGGAGACGGTTCTTATGTGAAGTTGCAGTTGGTGCCAGGAACGGTTAACTTTTCGTTTCTCACCGGCGCTGGTCGAGATATCGGCGACGTGACTGCGGTGATTAAGCGAGCAGTTCTAACGGATGAATTTGGTCAGTCTGAGACAGTTCTTCCGCCGGCATTAACGCTTCAACTGAACGGCTTTACCCATCAGATTTTGCCGTTGGATGTTCAGACGACCAGTTCTCGCTTCTTCACGTCGTACACGTTTGAAGTTCAAGAACTACGAGTAGACAACGGGACGACCAGTCCAGATGTTTTCTCAACCGGTACCGATCAGCCGCTTGTCAGCGTTGACCTGCCAGCTAGCATCCGCGCGCTCCCAGCTCGCCAAACGGCTGTTCAGGTTTACCTCGACGAGTCGATGTTCGACCTGTCCGCCGTTGACCCCGATCCGATCTTCCAGCAAGATCTGTTCGAAGCCAAGAACTTGGCATCGAATCCGGTTCAAGGTGTTGACACGCTCAACGGTTTCCTCAGCGACTACGTGATGTTCGATCTGTCGGGAATGTCCTCAAGTGATCGCCCGGATATGACCAACGGTGGCAAGGCAGGCCGAGTCTTCTTCAGTGGTGACTTCATCGCCTTGTCCTCCAGTAGCTCCGGTGGCTATTTCGAGGTTCTAACCCCGATCAATGCCGTTCCCGGAACCTATACCGGCATCGTGAACTTGCCTGGACCATCGGGAGTTCGACCTCCGTTCGGCACCTATACGCTTACTCAGGATGATCCTCGAGACGTTGACCCGTCCGACGGAACTTTCCCCGGTACCTCCGCGCACCAAATCACCGCTCTTCAAGGGTCTTACTATCAGCTCTCTGACGCGATCGGTAACCTGAGTTCGTTCGAAGTAATCACCTTCCCGCGAAGCCAAGAGCGCATGGTGTTTGACAGCAAATCCGGCACGGACGTTCTTCGCGAACTGAGCCAGCAGGATGTTGTCATCATCAAGCGAAGCGGCAGCACCATCACGAACATGTACTTTGGAGAGATTGACTTTGGCGCTGATCAGGGCGACCCTGCCACGCTGAAGGCTTATCCGATCGGACAGGTTGATGACGGCGATGCGCACAATGAAATCACCGGTACGGTAAGCGGATTTAAGGACAAGAACGGCAATACCATTTCAATCGATAGTCTTGCCGACTCCCAGCGAGCCGAAGCGATTCAGAAGATTTGCTCCGGTACGTTCACGCTTCAGTCCAGCAGCGATCCTATCTACGGCGGCACCCTTCCGGGTGACTTCCTGAGTACGGGCCGATTCCTGGTCTTCAGAAAGTAGAAATGCGGCGAATCCTCGCCGGGGTGGAGACAGAGTACGGGTTACTCGTCGAAGGCCACGGCGCGGAGGACCAAATTGACGATGCGATGGCGCTCGTTCGGGGATACCCGGGCGAGTGCCTTGCTATTTGGGATTACCGCCATGAATCCCCTAGAGCCGATCTGCGGGGCTTTCAACTAGAACGCCTGGCCGTCGATCCAATCGATGCGGCTTTTGACCGAGAACGTCCGCATGGAGAGACTCAAGACGTTCGCTCGGATCGAATCTTGCCCAACGGCGCTCGATTCTACAACGATCATGGCCATCCTGAGTACGCAACTCCCGAGTGTTGGTCATTGAGAGAACTGGCGATTCAAGACCGTTACGGGGAGTCGGTCGTTCTCAATGCGGCCAGAGCTATGTCGGAGAGGACAGGGCTCCTCGTGCAAATGTACAAGAACAACACGGACTTTCACGGCGCTTCATACGGAACCCACGAGAGCTACCTGGTGCCGCGATCTGTTCCTTTTGACACCCTCTTCGAATCAATAACGCCGATCTTGGTGGCTCGTCAGATCCTGACCGGAGCCGGAAAAGTTGGCAGTGAGTCGGGTGCCTGGTGCGACTATCAGATAAGTCAGCGGGCTGACTTCTTCATGGAGCCCGTGAACGCAGAGACCTTATACCGCCGCCCGGTGTTTAACACACGCGACGAAGCTCACGCCGACCCCGCTCAATGGATACGCCTTCACGTCATCTCGGGGGACGCCAATATGATGCCGGAGTGTACAGCCCGCAAAGTGGGCCTGGTAAAGCTGGCGCTTCTCCTCGCTCTGGACGGTCATGCACCAAAATGGACCCTGGCCGATCCCGTTGATGCATTCAAGGTCATCAGTCGGGACCGTAATTTGGAATTCAAAGTGGCCCTGGCGGGTCGAAATTGGACAAACGCCTATGAAATCCTAGAGTCGTACTTTGCCGCGGCGGAGGATCTGCTCAGCCTCGACGAAGAGATGCGGGATCTCATCGCCGACTGTCGGGAAATCTTGAGAAATCTGCATCTCGTCGGTCGCGCTCGGCGGAGTGAGATCCCAACAGGAACTGCGGATCAGGCATGGTCTGAAGTCCGTCGACGTGTCGATTGGGCGGCAAAGGAAGGGGTGATCCAAACGTTTGTCGACGAGGGTGGAAGCTGGAAAGACCCTCTGGCCCGAGCCTACGACTTGGAGTATCACAACGTAGACCCTGCCGAGGGCCTCTATCACGCGCTTGAGGAGATGCACGACGTGGACGTGCCATTCAATCAAGAAGAAATCGAGAAGAGAGCCGAGGGGCATCCAGAAGGGACGCGGGCATGGGTCCGAGGCATGGTAATCCAGAAGTTTCGCCAAGAAATACGTGCGGCCTGTTGGCGATCAGTGACGTTCCAAGTGGCGGATCGATTGGTAGAAGTGGATCTGAAGCCGGATTTGGCCTATGAGAGACACTTGATGGATATTGACGACGTAGAAACTCTCGTGCGAATGCTAAGAGGTGATTCATGAGCGACGGTGAGCGATTGACAAGACCGGCTAACCCCGGAACTAAGAAGCTAGGAGAAGACGGCGGACCCTCAGCCCCAGATATCAAGCGTCCGGGGGGTGGGAATGAGCTGCTCAAGCGAATGAAAAAGGTCGACCCAGATCAGGCGAAAAAGTATCGCCAGCGGTCCGGCCAATGATCGAAGCCAAGTATCGATCTTTTGATGAACTGGTCAAGTCGCCCATAACGACATCCGGAGCCAGTCCCTCTGAAGTTCACGGGACTACAGTTCTTTCTCTGAAGTTCGATGGCGGAGTCTTGAGCCTGGCGGACCGGCGCGCGACCGCCGGAAATCTGATCATGTATGACCAGGCGGAAAAGATTTTCGCGCTGGATGATGCCACGGTTGTCGCCATCAGTGGTGCGTTTGCGCGTTCCGTCGAAGTCTGTCGATTCCTGAAACACTCGTTCAAATATTACAAACGATCGGTCCTTCACGAGATGTCTGTAGAAGGCAAACTCGCGGAGATTTCGAAAGCGCTTGCAGGAAACGCCCCCATGGCTGCTCAGGGTATCGGAGTATTCCTCCCGATCGTATCCGTCTACGATGCAAAGAAGGACGAGTTTGGCGTGTACTTCTTCGACGGCGCGGGAGCGCGATTCCAGAATGGCAGCTATGCGTGCGCCGGTTCTGGTTCGGAGCGTATTCGAGGTGTCTTCGAATACATCGCGCGAATGAAAGGCCCGTTTGAATCGCGCCCAATGGAAGAAGTCCTGCGAGATGGACTGGAAATGCTAGACATTGCCGCAGAGCTAGACTCCGCGACTGGCGGATTCGCCAAGACGCTGCCCGTCACGCGGATCTTGGATCGAAACGGGACCCGCGAAGTGTCTCTCGAATTGCTCAAGCCCACCGTTGACGCCGTCCTGAGGACTCGCTAGACGAAGTCGAAGGTCTTTGAGAAGCCGGACCAAGGCACAGGTCCGGCTTCGACCTGAATCTCGGTGATGCGCCGAGAAGGTCCCTTCTGAATCGAAAGTGAAATGGCGTCAGGAACTCCCATCAAGTCCCATTCCCGCCAAGCAAGCTCAGGATCTGGCGTTTGCAAGGAAAGCGCGACCACCTCTCCATAAGGACTCCCAAGGGCGGGATTCTGAGGGCCAAGGCGTTGTCGCAGAAACGGGACGTATTCGCAAAAGAACATCGGAATCGCCGTCGCCTTGTCGAACAGTATATTTCGACAAATCCGCTGGGGCAACTCTGCCTTCGCGGCATCGAAGCCGCGCAATGCCAGCAATTCAGGGTCGGGCTCGATCTTGTCGAAGATATGGCACTCAAATCCCGCACTTTGAAGTTCGTGAAAGTTGCGCTCGGTGTCGTAAGGCTCGAATACGATCATGTCGATCGTGGCTCGCTCGGGCGCACCTTCCTCCGGCTGCATCAATTCCAAGTTCACTCCGCCGATGGCGATGCCCGAAGTCAGGGCATGGGGCCAAAAAGGGCCGATCGGCCACGACTCGGGAAATCCTAATGACTTCAGATACTCGTGGGCCGCATGGATGTCTGCAACTTGGCAAATCAGGTGGTCGATTCGTTTGACCATAACTCGATGGAGAATAAAAAGAGGGGCAAGGAGAACCTCCTTGCCCCTCGAACATCCGCCTTGCTTGACTAGAAGCGATAGCCGAGGAAGATACCGACCGCGTTCGCTCGAACGTCGGTGGAGCTTCTATCGGAAAGCGTCAGCGTAGCTTCTGCAATGATGTTCGGGCCGATCTCGGTGCCGATTCCGCCGCGAAGCATAAACTTCGTGCTGGACTTGCTCGCTACATCGATGATGGCAACGCCGCCGCCGATGAAGAAGTAGCTTCGGCCCTCGCTCCAGAATGGGCTGCCCTTAGATCCCCAGAACCGCTGGTTGATGGCGATCGGGAATACGTTGCCGTTGGAACCATTGGAACCCTTGAAGTACCAGTCGGCCGACATATAAGTCGTGGATCCCTTGATCAACTGAGTCTTGAACTCGTAGTCAACGCCAATCGCGCCGAAGAAGTCCGAAGCCTCTCGAAGGTTGTCATCGATCGGGAGAACGATGCCGCCTCGGAATGTGAGGTCGGAAGGAGTTGCGTCGATTCGAGTATCGGCGTTCTGAGCCGATGCGATACCCGTAATCCCGAATGCGGCCACCACCGCTAACAAAAACGTCTTGTTCATAGTCTGTTTTGAGCCTCCCTACGGTTGGGTGGCCGTGGCAAAGCCTCGACCTCCTGGAGCCTGCTGTATTCTACTGGTTTTGAAGCTTCCCGTCAAACTGCTGGCATCCTCATGCCAGACGGAACAAATTCGGCATTTTGTTCGGGGGCGCATAATGATCTTATGCCTGCCCTGTCTTGCCCTGTTCAGGACGCGTTTCTCGTCGTGATCGACGTCCAGCCGACGTTTATGGCGGCCATCCACGAGGCGGAGCGGGTCGAACGGCGGTGTGGATTCCTAATTCAGTCTGCCAACCTCTTGGGTGTTCCCATCATCGCGACCGAGCAGTACCCAACACGGATGGGAGACATGGCTACTGAACTCGTCGAATTGTTCACCCCCAGCGCCTATCTCATCCCAAAGATGAGCTTCAGTTGTTGGGGCTCCGCTGAGTTTCGGAAAGCAACGGAATTGATTGGACGAAAGACTGCTATCTTGGTCGGGATTGAAACCCACATATGCGTGACCTTGACCGCCCTGGACCTCATGGCGAACGGATTCAACGTGTTTGTCTGCCCGGACGCAGTGAGCGCGCGATCGAACGAGATGCACAAACTCGGTATGGAGCGTATCCGAGACTCGGGAGGTATGCCATCGCATTCTGAATCAATCGTTTATGAATGGATGGGAACTGCGGAGCATCCGAAATTTCGTGATGTATTAAAGATAGTAAAGGAAGCGGCTCGGTAACTTCCGAGTAGCGAGGTGATCGAGATGGACGCGACAAAGAAGTGGGTTTCCGCGATCAAAGCGGGAGATGCGGCGGTAGTTGAATCGATGCTGGTTGAGCATCCCGAATTGGTACAACTAACCATAGAAAGCGTTCCCACCACCCTTTTGGCGTACTACTATGGCCATCCCGAAATTGGTCGGCTCATTGCCCAACATAAAGGTGAACTCTCGCTCTATGAGGCAGCCGTCCTGGGCGACGTAGGGCAGCTGAAAGCGCGTGCCTCTGGGTCCGACTTGGACGTTCACAGCATCGATGGATTCACTGCTCTCGGATTTGCTTCATACTTCGGTCAAGCGGAAGTGGTTCACGTTCTTTTGGACTTAGGTGCATCCCCAAACGTGCCCTCAGCGAATCCTCTTGGCGTTGCTCCCTTGCATTCCGCCCTTTCCGCTCAGGCCTATGAAATCGTTGAGCTTCTCCTGAGCCATGGGGCCGATCCCAATCTTGCCAGCAAGGAAGGCTGGACGCCGCTTCATTACACGGCAAGCTCCGCCGACATTTCAATGACGGATCGATTGCTCAAGGCCGGAGCCAAGCCCGGATTGCAGAAAAATTCCGATGGCAAACACGCTGCGGATCTCGCCCGAGAACAGGGTGCGGAAGACGTCGCCAAATTGATCGAGTCTTATTACTGATTTCTCCCAAAGCGGTAACCTCGGCAGATGCCGAAGCGAGCCATCACTGCCGAGGATTTGCTGCGAATCGTCTTTGTGGGAGACCCCCAAATCAGTCCCGACGGAAGTCGTGTCCTGTTCTCGCACAAGACTGTCGACGACAAGAATCGCTATATCGTCAACCTGTTCACCGTCGATCGCGATGGAAGCGTTAAACAATGGACTCGCGGCGAGGCCGGGGCAGGACATGGGCGTTGGTCTCCAGAAGGTGGCCAGATTGCGTTTGTCAGCGGTCGAGAAGGGAAGAAACCTCAGATATTCCTCCTTCCCTCCGACGGAGGCGAGGCCCGTTGTCTCACTAAGTTGCCGGAGGGATCGATATCTGGATTTCAGTGGTCGCCGGACGGAACCAAAATTGCTTTCCAGTTCCGAGAGGCGATGTCAACGGCGACAGAAGCCGCCAAGAAAGCGCGCGAAGAAAAAGGTCTAAGCGATCCTCCCATAGAAATCGATGATGTCTGGTATCGACTCGATGGAGACGGATATTTTGCCGGTCAGCGTTTCAAAATCTATATTTGCGACGTTGCGAGCGGAGAGCATCGAGAGCTTTATTCCGCCGCGGTCGACGGAAACTATTCACTCGACTGGTCGCCGAATTCAGATGAGTTGGTTGTGACCCACACCGCCAGCAAACGCCCCTTCGCCGATCCTCCAAACGTGCAGGTCTACCGCCTCAATTTGGAAGGGCAGGCATGGCAACTGAAGGGTTTGCCTAAAGGAGAAAAGGGCTCTGTAAAGTGGTCGCCAGACGGAAAATGGATCGCCTATTGCGGCGACGTCGATGAGTCCGATCCTTGGGGGACCCGAAACACGAAGGTCTACCTTACGTCCGCGAATGGCGGGGAAGTCCGTTGTTTGACCGACATGACAGACTACGATGTAGCGGTCGCTACATTGAGCGATACCAAGGAGGCATCCTATGATGCCGTACTGATTTGGGCTCCCGATTCTTCTTGCCTCTATGCTCAAGTGGGCTGGCACGGCGAATCGCATCTCGCGCGTGTTTCTCTCTCGGGCGGTGTCGACCTTCTGACCGAGGGTAAGCAAAGCGTGACTGTCGGGAACCTTTCTAACGATGGAACCAGATTTGGTGCGACGGTGGGAAATGCGGTTCAGCTCCCCGAAGTTGCTGTATTGGAAGCGGAACTTGCCTCCGGCCGAATCGCGGCGAAGGTTCTCACCAACTTTAACGGTCCTTTCCATGATGAAATCAAGCTCAGCGAACCTGAGGAATTTTGGCTCGATTCCACTCCCAACAAGGATGGCTCGGAGAGCAAGCTTCATGGCTGGGTCATGAAACCCATCGATTACCTAGAGCCAAAGCGCTATCCCGCTGTGTTAGAGATCCATGGCGGTCCTCACACTCAGTATGGATGGGCATTCTTTCACGAATTCCAATTGCTTGCCGCCGAGGGCTATGTAGTGGTCTATACAAATCCGCGCGGTTCAAAAGGTTACGGTGAGAGTTACTGCGGGCAGATTAGCGGGGATTGGGGGAACAAGGACTGGGAAGACATCCAAACGGTTACCCGTTGGATGCAACACCAGCCTTACATCCACCCCGGACAAATGGGAGTCATGGGCGGTAGCTATGGTGGTTACATGACCAACTGGGTCATCGGGCACTGTCAAGACTATAAAGCCGCTATCACTGATCGATGTGTTTCGAACATGGTCTCCATGGCAGGAAGTAGCGATTTTCCCTTCAACAAGGACGGCTACTTTAAGGGAGTTGCCTGGGGAGATTTGGATTCCATCAAACAGCTCTGGCGTCAGTCTCCCATCGCATACTTCGAAAACGTCAAGACGCCGACCCTCATCATCCACAGCGTGGGCGACCTCCGGTGCAATATCGAACAAAGCGAACAGGTATTCACGGCACTCCAACAGCAAGGCATCGACTCGCGTTTCGTTCGATATCCTGTCAGTACCTCGCATGGCATGTCCCGGAACGGACCTCCCGATTTGCGATTGCACCGCCTGGGAGAGATCGTGAAGTGGTGGGAAAAGTATCTTAAGTAAGTAAATTTGGCAGGATTCGGGGGAGCCCATCGCGAATGAAATCCGAGATGGTTACTCCCACCGTCTGCCTCCTTCTCTCCCTCGCTCCAGGATTCCAAGACGGCCAACTCCCGTCCATCTTGAAGACCGTGGACGGTCTTTCGAAGCGAGACGGCCTCGTCGCGAACTACCTCGATCCCGCCAAGGGGCGTTTGCTGATCAAACTACCTCCTCCCAGAGACCCCAGCGGTCTTGTCGGCGAGTATCTCTACGTCGATTCCCTCGGCTCGGGCTCAGGCGCGAATCAAATCGGTCTGGACCGTGCCGAAAGCGGTCAATCCTTCATCGTCCGTTTTAAAATCCGAGGTGAGAAACTGGTGGTGGAAGCCGTTAATACCGGATTCCGGGCAACCTCTGACAATCCCGACGAGCGGCTCGCGACGGAAATGTCATTCCCCACCAGCGTCATCTGGGCCGGACCGCTAACCGCCCGAGATTCCGATGGCTCAACCGTGGTGGATATGACCTCGTTCATCGTCCGAGACGCGCACGACACCGGTCGAGATTTGGGCGATTACACCCTCGACAAAGACCGCAGCTACCTCCGACCCGAGGGTTGCTTCTCATTCCCAGACAACCTCGAATGGGAAGCCGAATTGACGTTCAAGGGAAATGGACATTCCCCCGTCGCCGAGACTTCGCCAAAAGCTGACGTCGTCACCATGATCCAGCATCATTCCCTCGTCAAACTGCCCTCCGACGGCTATCGAATGCGCGCTTTCGATCCTCGCTCTGGCTTCTTCGGGATGGACTATTACGATTTTGGGGCAAAGCTGAATGAGCCCCTGATCAAGCGTGTCCTCTGCCGCCACCGTCTCGAAAAGACCGACCCTAATGCCGCTATCTCGCAGGTCAAGAAACCGATCGTCTATTACCTGGATCGAGGTACCCCCGAACCCATTCGCTCTGCGTTGCTAGACGGCGCTCGCTGGTGGGCTCAGGCGTTTGAAGCTGCCGGTTTCAAAGACGCGTTCCGGGTTGAAATGCTCCCCGAGAGCGCGAACCCGCTCGATGTTCGCTACAACATGATTCAGTGGATTCACCGATCCACGCGCGGCTACTCGTTCGGAGGCTCTATCATCGATCCTCGAACCGGTGAAATCATCAAGGCGACCGTTCGGCTCGACTCCTCCCGTATCCGCCAAGACCTCAAAATCTTCGAGGGCCTCGCCGGGGCCGGAGGAGCATTAACCGGAGGGCAGAACGATATGACCATTCCTGGTCTGGCCCGCATCCGCCAGTTGGCGGCACACGAAGTCGGGCACACCCTGGGTCTCCGCCACAACTTTGCCGGTAGCACCTTCGGAAATCGGGCGTCGGTCATGGATTATCCTGGTCCCAAGCTCTCCCTTAAAACGGACGGCTCCATCGACTTCTCGGATGCCTATGGAGTTGGCGTAGGCGCATGGGACAAGTTCGCCATCTGGTACGGCTATTCCGAATTCCCGACGGGGACCGATGAAACCAAGACGCTTCAAACCAAGGCATCGGAAGCGATCCATGCCGGAGCATTGGTCTACCTCCCGGACGAAGATGACCCTGCGGTTGCTGGCGCAGATTGGCGATCTAGCAAGTGGGACAACGGCAATGACCCTGTAGCCGGGCTCAGAAATACGATGGCGATCCGTCGAGCGGCTCTCGCCACCTTTGGCGAAAGAAATCTACGGGACTACACGCCGCGTTCGGAGCTGCAAGATGCCCTCGGGCCAATCTACTTCTTCCATCGCTATGATCTTGCCACCGCTTGCAAGGTGGTCGGGGGCTATCTGTATCAGCATCAAGTGAAGGAGCCCACAGGAATGGTCCCGCCGCCACCCAACCAACCGGTAGCGGGATCCACCCAACGCGCCGCGCTGGGAGCGTTATTGGACTGCATCTCTCCAGACGAACTTGACCTTCCCGATGATCTCCTCAACCGCTTGAATCCACCCTCACCTGGCTACGGAGATTCAAGAGAAAGCTTTAGGTCGAATACGACTTACGTTTTTGATTCGGCGGGGGCAGCCAACACTGCCGCTGACTTGGCTCTCTCCGAACTCTTGAATCCGGTCCGATGCACCCGCATCGTCGAACTTAGTTCCCGCGACTCAGACCTGCCAAACTTGGAGGAAGTTCTAACGGTAGTCGTCAACCGAATTTTTAACTACACCCCTAAATCAGAGCGAAGGGCGGAAATGGCCCGAGGCATTCAAGGAGGCTTGCTGGACCGGCTCTTGGACCTAATCGATGCGGATGTTCCCAGATCGGTCAAGGCGCGGGCCTTATCTGCTTTGCAACTGCTCAAAACTCAGGTTGAAGCAAGAATCTCGGGTTCATCTGCGTCCGCTCAGCATGCAAAATGGATGCTGGCCGAGATCGACAAGTTCATGAATCGTCCACTTGGCGAAGCAAAACGAGTTCCTCATCCGCTTGGTCCCATGCCGGGCAGCCCAATCGGATGTGGTTGGCAATGACGAACTCGGACCGTCCTAAAAGGCCGACGTAGTCCTCACTACATCAGATTGCGCCGGTAAACTTTTCGATTCATGTCTAAGAAGACGACCGTCTGTACCGCGATCCCGTATGTGAATAGCGTTCCACATATCGGGAACATCCTGACCGACCTCTCGGGCGATATCACCGCTCGTTACTTTAGGATGCGTGGTCAAGACGTTTTCTTCCAAGTCGGCACGGATGAGAATGGCCTCAAGATTAAGGAGGCCGCCGAAGCCCAGGGCCGAGACCCTCATGAGTTCGTCGGCGAGATCGCCAGCCGCTTCCAGTCGATCTTCGATGCGACGCAAATCTCGTACGACGACTTCATCCGCACCACTGAACCTCGCCATGTTAAAGCCTCACAAGAATTGTTCCGTCGCCTAAAGGCAAATGGGCATGTCTATCTCGGCAAATACGAAGGATGGTACGACGTCTCCACTGAAACCTTCTACCGAGAAGAAGACTTGGTTGAAGGTAAAAGTCCCGATGGCAATGAAGTGCGTTGGGTTAGTGAAGACAACTACTTCTTCCAACTCAGTTCCTTCGGTGATCGACTGCTAAGGCACATCGAGGAAAACCCAAGCTTCATCCAGCCGCCTAATCGTCGAAACGAAGTTATCAGCTTTATCAAGCAGGGTCTGCGGGACATCTGCATTACGCGAAAGAACCCAGGCTGGGGAATCCCAGTGCCCGATCATGAAGAACTCGTGATCTACGTTTGGTTCGACGCGTTGATCAACTACATCGCCGCCACCGGATGGCCGGACGAGGGCTGGGAGGACAAATGGCCAGCCAAAGTCCAGTGGGTGGGAAAGGACATCCTCACGCGCTTCCACGCCACTCTCTGGCCCGCGATGCTCCTGGGAATTGGGCTTCCCTTATTTGAAACCGTTGCCGCTCACGGGTGGGTGCTTCTGGCTGGCGAAAAGATCTCGAAGTCCAAAGGCAATGTCGTTCGACCCCTTGAATTGGCAGAGGAATTCTCCGCCAAGGCCGGAATTTCGCCGGAGTTGGCCATCGATGTCCTTCGCCATTATCTAACCGCGACAATGTCGTTGGAAAATGACTCGACGTTTACCTACGAGGATTTTGATCAACGGTACAACAGCGATCTTGCCAATGACCTCGGCAATGCCCTCAATCGAACGCTCAGCATGGCTCACAAGTTCGTAGGCGGTGCTGTCCCAAGCGACGAAGTGGAGGCAGAAGCGATCGACGCAATTCAAAGGGCGAAAGACGCTTTTGCCGCCGCCATGACGGAATATCAAATCCCCAAGGCGTCGGAAGCGGCCATGGGCTTAGTTCGATTTCTAAACAAGTACATTGACACCCGAGCCCCCTGGGCGCTGGCAAAGAACTCTGATCCTGCTCTGGGGAGCGTCCTGCGGTCCATGCTGCTCTGCATTCGCTCGGCAGAAGGGCTGATGAGGATCTTTATTCCCACTGCTTCCGATGCCATTGCTTCCCAATTTAACCTGCCAGGATTGACTCAGTGGGATGAGATTGGAACTAATGCCTCCTTGCCTAGCGGTACTCCCTTAGGTCAACCACAACCCATTTTCCCGCGTCTAGAAATCCAGAAGGGCTCGTCTGCCAAATCGGCGAAGGAAGCGGCTCCAAAGAAAGAAAAGGCGCCCGCGCCATCTCAACCCATGCAAACCGAAACCCAATCGACCATCACCATCGAAGACTTCATGAAAGTCGAACTCCGCGTCGCTCGCGTTATCGAGGCCGAACCCGTGGAGGGAAGCGATAAACTTCTGAAACTCCAATTGGATATCGATGGCGAGAAGCGCCAAGTCGTGGCCGGTATTCGTGCAAATTACTCTGCCGAGGATCTCATCGGAAGGCAAGTGGTAATGGTCTTTAACCTGAAACCGGCTAAACTGCGCGGCGTCGAAAGCCAAGGCATGTTGCTGGCCGCCACCGATTCCGATGGAGGAGCCATCTTACTTCAGCCAGATCGAGAGACGCCCGAAGGCGCCAAGGTCCGTTAGTTCACCTTAGATTTTAGATCGTAGGAAAAGGCGATGCAACATCTACCGCTGCTCACCACGCTCTTCGAGTCAGTGCTCGTGTGCGCGGAGGATGGAACCGTCATGCAGCGTTACGGTCAGTCGCTGGACATCAAAAACGTTCTTCAGGATGACCGCCTCATCGGTCTGAGCAACCTCTTCAGAGAGTGCCTCGCTGGTTCGGACTTTGAAACCTACTTCTCACTAGACCAACGGGAACGCACCCGTTGGCGAGGAGTGCCGTATGCAACCGAAGAGGGCAAGACCGCCGTCGTTATCGGCATCGAGAGCCCACCGCGTCATAGCGCTCCTCGAATTCGCCAATCGGCGGGAGAGTACGAGTTCGTTATCGCGAACATGCGCCAAGGATTTTGGAGGCGAAACGCGAAGGATGCCATTATCTTCGCCAACGAGTACCTCGCGAATTGGCTTGAGACGACCATTGACGATATGGTGGGTCGACATATAACTGAGTTCATCCCTCTGTATGAAGGAAGAAGCGGTCGGTTTGAAGCAGAATTTGTGACCAAGACCGGAATCCGAAGACGGGCCATCGTGGCCAGTGCACCCCTATTCGGTCCCAAGGGCCGGTCAAGCGGACACATCGATGTTATTACCGACATCACCGCCGAGCACGCTCTCAGAACGCGCCTCGTTGCGGAAGTCCAAAAGATGTCGCGCCTTGCCATGACGGACACGTTGACGGGTCTTGCGAATCGCGCAGAGTTCGTTGGCGAACTAGAACGTCTCACCGGCCAAGATCCCATCGAACCCTTCGCTCTCGTCATGATCGACTTGGACCGATTTAAGGAGGTAAATGATCAGCACGGTCATGTGGTGGGCGATCATGTCCTGATCGAGTTCGCCGCCCGCCTCCGGGTCGCGGTGCGCGAGTCGGACCTAGTGTCTCGTTTGGGGGGCGACGAGTTCGCGATCCTGCTAGAAAAGGCCCCGCGTGAGATCGCCCTGGAAGTCGTAGAACGTCTAGCCGATCGTCTCAGTTTTCAGGTCACCGTCGGAAAATCGGAGGTTCAAGTCGGAGCCTCCATTGGGTGGGCTCACAGTGACGACGGAGTTGCGAATGTGCTCCAATCCGCTGACCGGCGAATGTATCGTGACAAGAGAAAAAAGAAGGGTGCCTAGATCGTCTTTAATGCTGTGAGCACGCCCCTTGAAATCTTGGCCGAGTCGCTGCTGGACGCGCTCATGCTTTCTCATCCACTGAGGTCGAGGCCAAAGATCGTCTGGAAAAATCTCCGCGTTACGGCAGGTGTTGCCTACTTTCGCGCGAACGTCATCGGTCTGAGCCGGAACCTTCTCGTCGATGAGGAAAGACTTCGCTCGACGTTGATCCATGAGTATGCCCACTTATTGGCGGTTGAACGCCATGGCGCAAAGGCGGCGGGGCATGGCGAGGCATGGAAGCGAACCATGCGAGACTTGGGTGTACCGCCTGAACGAACGCATTGCTATGACGTCGATCGAAACGTAAGGCGACAGAAGGTCATTTACCAGTGTTTACGTTGTGGAGCCCAATTTTCCCGAGCAAGGCGTTTGCCCAAGTCGCGTAAATATGTACACTCAACGTGTGGCGGTAGCTTGAAGCTGGTCTCAGTAGAGAAAGTAACGAAAAGTGTCGTCAACCCGTAGATGGGAATACACCTGGAAACCTGGAGGAGTATTAAGCACATTGTGGATTGCCACCGCTGACCATTGTCGAGAGATCGACCGTCGTTCTTCTGAAGAATATGGAGTTCCCGGTCGCCTTCTGATGGAGCGAGCAGGGTTGGCGGTCTTTGCGGCAGTCAAGCACCTTTTGCCCGAGGGTGGCAGGATTAGCGTCTTCTGTGGCAAGGGAAATAATGGTGGCGATGGATTCGTGGTCGCCCGCCTCGCTCAGGAAGCGGGGTATGGCGTGGATTGCCTCGTCGCCTCTGAGGAAGAAAATCTTGCCCACGATGCTCGTGAGCAAATGCTCGGTTGCCGGGCGCTCGGCGTCAAGCCAATTTTTGCCGACGATGCAAGATACGCCCGAAGAATTGAATGCATCGGGTGTCGCGATCTCATTGTGGACGCGCTTCTCGGGACAGGTGCTCAGAGCGAAGTCCGAGGGCACGTCAAAGATGCGATCCAGGTCATCAACCGGAGCGGCGTGCCGGTTATCTCGGTAGATGTTCCCAGTGGCATTCGGTGCGACACGGGCGAAGAGCTCGGTGAGAGTGTCTGGGCTCTCAAGACCATCACTTTTGGATTGCCGAAACCGTTTCTCTTCCAAAGCACCGGTCTGGAACACAGCGGTTACTGGGCCGTTGCCGACATCGGATATCCCCCTCCACTTCTCCAAGAGCCCACCGAAGCACGATTGATCGATGGCCAGTGGGTTGCCGATCTGTTGCCGGAACGGCTCCGTGCAAGCCACAAGGGCGAAAACGGACATGTAATTGTGGTGGCGGGAAGTGAAGGCATGCCGGGTGCAGCGCTCATGGCGGCTCGAGCCGCGATCCGAGCCGGCGCTGGCTTGGTCACCGTAGCCTCGGTACCCTCCGTCTGCCAAACCGTTGCCGCGCAACTCCCCGAGTGTCTTCAACTGCGCCTTCCCGAAAAAGATGGCCTGATCGCGCCGGAAGCCGCCGAAATCCTTCTGGAAAAGCAATCGAAATATCACGCCGCCCTCTTCGGCCCCGGCCTCACGCATGAGGCGCCCATCCTAGAATTCCTGGCCGAAACCTGGAAAGGATGGCAAAAGCCCAGCGTCATCGACGCCGACGCTCTCAATTCAGTAGCTCAAGGCGTCGCCCTGCCAAATGCCGAGTGTGTTTTGACCCCCCATCCGGGCGAAATGAGCCGCCTACTTGAAGAAAGTATCGCCGAGATTCAGTGCGATCGTTTCCAAACCGTCCGCACCGCGATCCAGAAATTCAAACGATGCGTTCTCCTCAAAGGTCCATTTTCCATTGTGGGTGAGGAGAAACGTCCGATGGCCGTCAACTGCACTGGTAACCCCGGGCTGGCCTCCGGAGGCATGGGGGACGTGTTGGGAGGAGTGATGACGACTCTTCTTGGTCAGGGCCTCCCCCCTTATTACGCGGCATCGTGCGCGATGTATTGGCACGGCCTCGCCGGGGACATTTGTGCGGAAAAGATCGGACCAATTGGGTACATGGCTAGCGAAGTTGCCAACGCATTGCCGCAAGCTCGCGCTAAAATCGTTTCAAGTTGCGACACCGATACCTTCTGTTCATCTTAAGTCTGCTCCCTGCGTTGGTATGTGCGCAAGGAAAGGTCCACATCGACTTCGGCGCCGCAGGCGACCGAGACGTGTGGGTGGCGGACGCTCCCCTTGTTCCCGCTTCGACCCTCAAGTCGAAAGAGGCAACCCTTGATCTTCCTCTGCCAACCGACCAAAAGAGTCGGTTGTACATCTGGGACCACGACACCGGCAACCTCGCCAGCAAAGCCATCGGCGAACTAAAAGGAATCTGGAAACCAACCTCCGCCGACTTCACCCTCATCGGCAAAGTCACGGTCAGAGTCGAACACGAAGGGGAACCGGTAGCCGTCGCTTTTGTAAAACTCAAGGATGGTAGTGGCGAGCGCGAGAGCCAGATCGATCCCGGCAAGAAAGGCGAGGCGATCTTCTTCGGGGTCAAGCCAGGGAATATCGAAGTCACGGTCCGATACAACGTCGACGGGCAGGACGCGACTCCAGTTAAGCAAAGCTCTGTCCTTGAATTAAAGCGAACGCAATCGGATCCCGCGATCGTTATTTCCCTCTCGGACAAAGTTGAAACTGTCGGGGAAAAGACACCCTCCAAGGAAGCGACTCACGAAACTAAAGCCGCTCCTGAGTCGGGAGAAAAGCCTATTGCTCAGGGAGGAAATGGCATTGGCTCGATCATCGTCTATCTCATCGCGATTGGCGTCGCCGGAGCCGCCATCTACTTCGTGATGCAATATATGAAGAACAATCAGGTCAAGGTGAGCGATCAACTCAAAAAGCTTGGGGTCCAAATTCCAGATCCGCAGGACCCTGCACAGCAAGATCCTGGCCCCGCGCCCATACCCGTCGCACCCGCACCTCCAGAAAAGATTATCCTTGTCGATGCCGATCCGAACGTCCCCGCTGCATTGACCTCGGTGCCAATGGCCGCTGGAATTCCTGCGGTGACCGTATCCCAACCGAGTCTTGTAATGGAGAACGGAGACGTTTTCGCCGTTCCCGAAGGGGAGACGTCGGTTGGGCGAGAAGCCACGAATGGGTTAAGCTTGATATCGGAATCCACTGTCTCCCGACGGCATGCAACGTTGACACGCACCGGAAACGAAGTTTTGCTCCGAGATGAAGGAAGCTCGAACGGAACGTTCGTGAACGGCGTCAAGATTGCGTCGGATACGGCTTTACGACCTGGCGATCAGGTTCAGTTCGGTCAGGCAAGATTCCGGTACGAGGCTTAATTTATGGGAACTCTGCTCCTGAAGGTGTTTGTCGGGGCGCTGGCGGGATTGGCTTGCTGGATGATCTTCGAGCCGATGGCCCCCCGCGTCATAACCGAGACCGCCTGGGGCAACTGGGAGCGGATGTTCACGCTCGCGCTTGGGGCGATGATTGGTCTTGCAATCGGTGGAGTAAACGGACTGATTCAAGGCGGCAAGATCCACACGCTCCGGGGAGCTGGTCTAGGACTGTTATTTGGCGCGATCGGGGCTTCTCTTGGCTATGGCCTGGGGGGGACGTTCGCAAACCTTTCTCATCTTCCAAGCCAAACCATGCCGTGGCGCATCTTGGCCTTGACCCCGCTCGGAACGTTTCTCGGTATCGCAATTGGCGCCAGCACTCTGAATATGCGCCGATTGGTCCAGGGTCTCATCGGCGGAACCATCGGCGCTGCAATTGGCGCGGCCGTATTTGATGTCCTCGGTACCATCATCGCTCCCTTCACCCTGGCCATGAATAATGTTCAGTCTGGGGCCCGAGGAGAAGTCGGCGGACCTTCGCGAGCCATTTTTGCCATCGCGATGGGAGGCTGTATTGCACTCTTCATCGGAATCGTTGATCGCCTCGCCCGATCGGCCTGGGTCCGGTTGCGGCTGGGAAGAAACGAAGGCAAAGAATGGGTTCTCGACGCCGGACAGAATTTTATCGGACGAAGTGAAAGGGCTAACATTCCGCTCTTCGGTGACCCCAACGTCGCCCCAATGCACGCCTGCATCGTACGTCAGGGCCCTAACCAGTTTCTTCTAGTGGATGGTGGCGCTCCCGGAGGTACGTTCCTAAACGGACAACCCGTGCAGCAGGCTCCGCTGTTCCACGGAGCGATGATAACCGTAGGAGGATTCAACCTAGAATTCCTCCTCAAGAACCAGCGGGCCCCCGCAAGAGGACCAGAGGCTTACCCCGGTCAGCCTTATCCCATGGGAGGAGCGCCGCAATATCCGGGTTATCCCCAGCCCCAGACGCAGCATCCTCAGATGCAGCCTCAGCCATATCCGCAAACCCAGGCGCAACCAGTTCATCAACCGACTCAGGCGTACCCCCAGTCTCCAGTCGCATCCGCGCCTACGATGGCTGGATTTTCGGTAGTTGCCACGGATGGTCCCATGACGGGCCAAAGATTCATGATCTCAGGCCCATTGGAAGTAGGGCGGGAGGCAACCGGCATATCCGTCGGGTTCGACTCGATGGCCTCTCGACGTCACGCCGTCTTTTCCCTTGCCCCATCTGGACCAACGGTGGCAGACCTGAATAGCACAAATGGAACCTTTGTGAACGGCCAACGTATTCAATCGCAAACGCTTCGCCCTGGTGACCTCGTCAAGATAGGTGCGACAACGTTTCGCGTAGAAGGATGAAGGGAGATGGTGGAGTAAGCCTTCGGGCAAATTTCGCCGATCATCATAGGTATTAACAATGGATCAAACGCAGCGAATCGACCCCAACAAGACAATGCTGACCGGCGCGCCCGGATTAAACGACCCGCTGCGGACCCAGGCGATGTCCGCGTTCGACCCGTTAAAGACGAGCGCCATGGCTGCCATGCCCGGAGGAAAAGCTCTCGTTGCCGAGATTGTGCCCGGTCGCGAAGCATCCATGGCGAACGGCCCCGCTCGAGAACAGTTTCTCGTAGATTTCATCGCCGGCGGTTCTCCTATGGCTGGCGTTGGCGCGCGAACACCGCTCAACCTGTGCTTGGTCATTGATCGTTCCGGTTCGATGGAAGGTCCGCCTCTCGACTATGTTAAACAAGCTTGCGCCCACGTCGTCGACCTGATGGGGCCTAATGACATTCTGAGCATCGTGACCTTTGAAGAGACGGTCGATGTCCTCATGCCCCCGCAACGGGTGACCGACAAGCCAAGGATCAAAGAAGGAATTCAGCGCCTGATGGCCGGGAATACAACCAACCTCTACGATGGGCTCTTGCTCGGCATGCAGCAGGTCCTGACCATCGCCGATCCCGGCAGAGCGACTCGATTGGTCGTCCTGACCGATGGCGATCCGACCGCTGGAATCAAGGATTTTCACTCGCTCGTAGGTCACGCCGCCGATATCAAAGCACGAGGCATCTCTTGCACCTTTCTCGGCTTCGGCCCCGACTACAACGAAGAGTTGCTGGCCAGCATGGCAAAGAAGGCAGGCGGCAACTATTACTATATTCCGCAGCCCAGCCTCATCCCCGAGGTGTTCCGCACTGAGTTGGAGAAACTCATGACGGTAACCGCTCGAAATTTGAAGCTTGAAGTAAAGCTCAGCCGTTGGGTCTCGATGCGAGGTCCTCAGGCCGCTTCTTCTGGCGAAGTCGTCATCGAACTCGCTGACCTGGAAAGAGGAGCGACGCTTCAACAGGTGATTGATCTGGAATTCCAAAACC
>MKRX01000015.1:0-93730 GCA_001898035.1 Armatimonadetes bacterium 55-13 | reverse complement strand
GTCAGTGGAACGACCGAGACCATCGACCTTGACTTTGTGATGGAATTCACCGCCGATTCGGCCAAGTACTCTTTGCCCCAGAATCCTCGCGTCGGCCAAGCCGCTCAAATCGTCGCCGCTTCGCGCGTCGTTGAAAAGACGATCATGGGATTGAAGACCGGACAACTTACCGCAATGGGCGCCATTGCCGACCTTCAAAAGACGCAAGCTCTTTTGCTCAGCGAAGGTCGCACCGGCGAGGCTCAAGAGGTAACCATGGCGCTTCGCGCCCTTCAAACCGGCGATACCGGGGGAGCCGAAAAAACCCTCATGGGCACGATGGTCCAACTCGATCAAGGCAAAAAACAGAACTAATCGCTAGGCTTCAAAAGGGCCCAGCCCTAAAGCCCCAACCACTTCGCAACTTACGGGAAACCCTGTAAAGTAGGTTCCCGTGAGCGTCGCCTCAATCCAAAATCTAGTGGTCCGCTATGGGGCTTTTGTGGCCCTGAACGACTTCAGCGTCGAAGTCCCCGAAGGCTGTACGGGGCTCCTCGGTCCCAATGGCGCCGGAAAGACCACCTTCCTCAAAACTATTTTAGGATTTGTCCGCCCCGCATCCGGTCGAGGGTCAGTCCTGGGTTACGATATCGCGACGCAAGGAAGGGAAATACGGCAGCGCATCGGCCTTATGCCCGAGCAGGACTGCCACATCCCCGGTATGACCGCGGTTCAGTTCGTAACCTATGCCGGAGAATTGGCCGGAATGCCCTCCGACCAAGCCATGCGCAGAGCACACGAAGTGCTGGAGTATTGCGGACTGGGCGAGGCTCGGTATCGCAATGTAGAGACTTACTCCACGGGGATGAAACAGCGGGTCAAACTGGCCCAGGCCATTGTCCATGGGCCCAAGTTGCTCCTATTGGATGAACCTACGAACGGTCTGGATCCCAAGGGCCGTGCCGAAATGCTTGACCTCATTCGCTCGGTATCGCATGGCAAGGGGCTAAACGTTCTGGTCAGCTCCCACCTCCTTCCCGACATCGAACGGGTTGCTGATCAGGTCATCGTGGTGATGAAGGGTCAACTGAGGACTCAGGGCCTCATCAGCGATCTCAAACGAATCGAGGGCCATCCCATGGATGTTGAGTTGATCGAGAAGTGTCCCGAATTCATTTCGGCTGCTCAGAGGATGGGCGCCGCCGTCGAAGATCTTGGCCACGCTACCTATCGAGTCAAGACCGAGCGGACGCCGGAAGAGACCGGGCGACTGGTGTTCCAAGCTGCTCGCGAGGCCCATATCCAAGTCCGGGGCCTCGCGCTCGCCGAGCGATCCTTAGAGGATGCTTTCCTTGACGTCCTAGGAGTAACGGCTCCCCACTATCATCCGACCGGAGGATTCCAACTATGACCGCAGAGGGACCATTCTGATGGCAGCATCTCCCATTGCCGATCTCAGCTATCGCAATTACGACGGAGTTCTGTTGCCTCCCAGGAACCGCTGGTGGGTCATCGCCAAGATGACCATCATGCAGGCGCTTCGCAAAAAGAGCCTTTGGGTCTTCACTGCGCTATCTGGTTGGTATTACCTGGCCATGATTTTCGTGCTCTTCTTTATGGAGCAGAGCGCGGCCAGCACCCCACCCGGAGCTCCGAACCCTTTGAACGCGTACCTATCAAGAATCTCCTGGAAAGATCAATTCCTCCATGGTTTTGGATACGGTCAGTTGCTGTTCATGCTGATCGCCCTGATCATCGGCGCGGGCGCTATCGCGAACGACAATCGGGCCAACGCCCTCTTGGTCTATTTGAGCAAGCCCTGCGATAAGCGTGATTATCTTTTTGGAAAGTGGTTCGGTGTTTTCCTCCCACTCCTCATCGTTTCGGCGGTGCCCAGCTTGGTGTTCTATTTCTATGGGGCAATGAGCTTCCGGGAGCACGGATTCCTCAGCGATGATCCCTGGCTCGTCGTCAAGCTCGCGACGATGCTCCCACTTGGAGCCGCATTCCACGCGTCGATCATCATAGGCTTCAGTTCGCTCTTCCAGCAGGGAAGAATCGCCGGCGCGACCTATGCCGGTCTCTACTTCCTGACCAACTTCTTCACGAAGCTCATGACCGTCGCGTGGATGGGCATGACTGGCACTAGCCGCCACCCCGGTCAAGGTCCCGAAGGAGCCATCGCGTTGATCGGCAAACTCTATTACGGCAGTATCGACGGAGTGAATATTGCGATGGCAAAAAGTGTTCTCGGAACGGATGGCTCCGTGCCCTTTGGTTTTCCGTCGCCATTTCAGGAAGTTCCCGCTCCTTCGCTATTCTTCTCTCTCTCAATTATCGTGGGCCTGAGCGCGCTTGCCATGTACGTCGCCTGGGTCAGAATTCGCCCGGTCGAGGTGGTGGGATGATTGAGCTCAACCAAGTCTCCAGGTGGTACGGGCAGGTGATTGGTCTCAACGACGTCACTTGTTCGATTGGTCCGGGCGTCACCGCTTTGCTCGGCATGAATGGCGCGGGAAAGAGCACGATGATCAAGTTGATTACGGGCCAGATTCGTCCGACAACCGGAGAAGTCTCGATTGGTGGGGAAGATCCCTTTGCCAATCCTTCCGTCTATCGCAAACTTGGCTACTGCCCGGAGATCGACAACTTCTACGAACACCAGACGGGACGCCAATTTGTTTACGGTCTGGCGCGGCTCGATGGAATGTCGCATCAAGACGCTTCGAATCGAACACAAAAAGTGCTGGAAGAAGTCGGCATGGCAGACCGATGCGACAAAAGGATCGCGGGCTACTCCAAGGGTATGCGCCAAAGGGTCAAGCTGGCTCAGGCAATGCTCCATCAACCCGATGCCATCCTGTTGGATGAACCTCTCAATGGTCTGGACCCTGTGGGCCGCCGCGAACTCATGGACATGCTCAAGGTCCTTGCGGACGAGGGAAAAGCCATTCTGGTGAGCAGTCACATCCTCTTCGAAGTCGAACAGATGACCCGTTCGATTTTGTTGCTGCATCGCGGACGTCTCATGGCTTCAGGAGATCTTCGTGTCATTCGCGAATTGATCGACAAACACCCCCACCGAGTGCGGATAGAAACTCCTGAGCCGCGTGAAGTCGCTCGGCGGTTAGTGGCCCTTCCCTATGTTCTTTCGATCAATGTTGAGCGGGAC
Organism: Armatimonadetes bacterium 55-13; assembly: GCA_001898035.1. Taxonomy (GTDB): domain Bacteria; phylum Armatimonadota; class Fimbriimonadia; order Fimbriimonadales; family Fimbriimonadaceae; genus 55-13. Next base: position 90,579 of record MKRX01000015.1, on the reverse strand, counting down.
GGCGTCGAACTGCAAACGAAGGAACCGAGACAATTCTACGATGCGCTTCCTGAGTTGGTCCTGGACGAGAATGTGCCGATAAGAGGCTTCAGTAGCCCAGACAATAACCTCGAATCGATCTTCCAGTATTTGGTGAACGGATGACGGAACTCTTTGTATTTCAAAGCGCGCTCAAGGACTTCTTGAGACTCAAGCGCGTGTTCGTATGGCTTTTCGTCGCTACCGGCCTCTTCCTTATCTCAAAGGTCTACTTGCGGGTCACTCCAGACGCCAACCTCGATGAATCTTATTCGATGATGTCATCGCTATTGGTGTTCCGGGTGCTCCCGCTGGCCTCCGCCATCTTCAGTACCGCCGTCATCTCACAAGAGGTCGAACAAAAAACGATCGTCTACCTTCTTACCCGCCCGATCGACAGGTGGAAGCTGGTCTCTTTGCGCTCTTTGGCCAGTGCCGTCGCGGTTTTCCTGGTTACGAGCTTTGCCGCCCTCAGCGTATCCAGCGCCGTCTTCTCGAACCCCTTCGCAAATTCCGCCTTCCTGAGAGATCTGGTCGCGATCTTCGTAGGCTCGCTTGCCTATGGCGCCCTCTTCGTATACGTAACGCTGCTCATTTCGAAAGCCGCGATGGTGGTTTGCCTTTTCTTCGCATTCGCCTGGGAGACGTCGGTTCCGAATATGTCCGGCAGCATGGCGCTTCTTTCGGTAAACACTTACCTCTCGGCCATCGCCCAACGGCCTTCTTCCGGCAATGCCAGTGGGGGATTTTTCGGAACGCTCGCCAATAACCTAGGCACGAGTGACATCGCCACATCCACCGGCTGGATCGTCATGGCCCTCATGATCGCCTTCTTGATGGGAGTCTCGATGTGGTGGTTCTCCACTTTCGAGTATGTACCTCGGGAAGACGCTGGTTAGCGCGTCACTTAGAGAGCATGTCGCGAAGCCTTCGTCGCTGGGCGAGGGCTCGAAGCTTTTTGATCGCCTGAACTTCGATCTGGCGAACTCGCTCCCGGGAAAGCTTCATCTCTTTCGCGATCTCTTCCTGAAGGGGAGCTTCGGAGCCATCGAGGCGGAATCGAAGTCGCATCACACGCTGCTCGCGTTCATTGAGTTCGCAGATAATGCGCTGAAGTTCCTCCACCATCTCTTGGCTGAGGATCAAACTTTCTGGATCGCCGTTCTTATTGTCCTTGATCAGACCGCCCAACGTCATTCCACCACTATCGCCGACCGTCATGTCGAGCGAGAGCAGTTCTTGAGAGGATTGAATCAGAGTCAATAGCTTCTTGGCGGATATGCCCATCGCCGCCGCAATCTGCTCAGGGCTAGGATCCATGCCCAACTCACGGGACAATCGAACCTTTTCCTTCTCAATCTTCCGAAGCGATTGGGAGACGTGCGCGGGCAACCGAATGGCCTTCGACTTGTTGTCGATCGCGCGGCCAATCGCCTGGCGAATCCAGTGAGTCGCATAGGTCGAGAACCGGAAGCCTTTATCGGGATCGAATCGCTCGGCCGCCTGCATGAGTCCAATAGCACCCTCTTGAATGAGGTCTTCGAGGGGAATGGCGCGGTTGCGATAGGTCTTGGCAATGTTAATCACCAAACGCATATTCGACTCAATCAGCCGTTGACGGGCCTGCTGGTCGCCGTTTTGCACAGCGCGCGTCAGCTCAATCTCCTCTTCGGGAGTGAGCAAGGGCGCCTGAGTAAGACGGCCAAGATAACTTGGAATTCCGTCGTCGTACTCCGATAGGTGCGGATGCGCGCTCATTCAGTGATTACTCGAATACAGGCTATTTGACTCTAAAAGGAAAATCCTTTCAGAGCCATGAAGGCAAACCTCGTGCCAAATATTCTTCGGAAATTCAATTTCCTCTCTAATGCAGACGTAATCCAGAAGAGTTCTGTTTCCTCTTCCGGTCAGAAATGCAAGGGAGATTTCGACCTTCGTGGCGTCGATTCTACCAAATCTCCGTCCGATGAGCAAGATATGATTTCCAAAGAGATAATGACCACCAATGACAATGTTGCGATTTCGGTGTGGAACAAGAATCGCTTGTAGACTTATACGTAACCAGACGCATCGGGTTCCGTTTTTTTGAGAAAGATTCTTTCTCAGTTCTCAAAACAAAAAATTGAGACGGGATACACTTGTTCGCAAGTCCCATGAACGAAGTGTCTTTCGTATCGAGCCGCCAAGAGGATTGGAAACGCATCACTCTTTTGTGTGACCGCGCCGAAGGATCGATCAAAAATCTTCGTCCAGAGGAACTTCAAGAGTTCGTCAAAATCTATCGACGCGTCTCCGCCGACTTAGCCACCGCCAGGACAAAGTCGACGAATCTCCAACTTATCGACTATCTGAACGATCTTGCCGGTCGTGCTTACGGAGTCCTTTATAAGGCTCCTCGTAAGCCGTTCTGGCAGGCCGTCGCCGATTCCATTGCTCTGAGTGCCCAAACCGTTCGCCGATGCCGCTGGTTCGTTCTGATCAGCGCGGTCATCTTCTTTGGCTCGGGGGTCCTTGCGTTTGGCTTGATGAAATCAGTGCCAGACACCCGTGACTACTTCGTTCCTGAGCAGTTCAAAGAGAACTTTGAGAGTTGGAAGGAAGGAAAGTTTGAGGAGAGAACAGGTTCTGACTCCACCATGGCCACAGCGTTCTATGCCACGAACAATCCCATGGTCTCCATCCTTTCCGGTGCGGTAGCCGCCGCCACCTTTGGCGTAGGGACCGCGGAACGCCTCTATTCCAACGGAGCTATCCTCGGCGCGCTTGCCTATGAAATGAACACCGTGGGGAAGGTGGGATTTCTCTTCGCATCTATATTGCCTCATGGAGTTCCGGAACTAAGCGGGATCATCATGGCGGGAGCCGGAGGATTTGTAATGGGATGGGCTCTTATCAATCCAGGGCGACGAAAAAGGGGTGAAGCCCTCAAGGCGGCAGGGAAAGATGCCATCGTGTTGCTCTGTACGGCCGTCGTCCTGATGTTTATTGCGGCTCCCATCGAAGGCTTTTTTAGCTTCAACCCCCACGTGCCCAGCGCGGCGAAGGTAGTCGTAATCCTCGTCGAACTGGTCTTTTGGGGAATCTTCTGGACCGGATTTGGGCGGAAGAACGAGGATCTGCCTCAATCCGAAGCCGTCACCGCTTAGTGACCACAATCTGCGCAGGATCGATGGGCAGTCGGCTTGCGGTCGGCACATCCACATCCCGGATGACCCCAATCAACTCCGTGTCTGCGATCTTCACATTGACGCCGATGACCCGCTCGTAAACCCATTCGATAATGGGATCGACGGCGGTCAAGTTCGGAAGCGTCAAATTCAAGCTCACCTGCACTTGTCCGCGAGACGCCAGCGGCAACCCAAGTGCGCGAACTCCGAGAAAACGCTCGTCGCCATCGGTCCGCATCTGCCGAATCTGACGAGCCAAGACCTTCGCAACATCCAAGTCTTCGGTTGCCAGATTTACGTTCATCGCGATCAAGAAATCCCGAACTCCCAAGACCGTCACTCCCAGTTGTGGGTGCGCCCTTGGGGGACCAAAATCAGGGCGCAGATCTTTTGTCAGCAGCGCGCCAAAGCCTCCTTTCCTTAAAGACGGAAGATCTGCTTCATGCCTTCCACGTTCGGATTTCTCATACAGGAAAACCGGTAGCTGAAAAGTGCTTGCTAAGAGCCCCGCCAATTTCTCAGCCGCTGCCAAAGCGTTCATCAACTGAATATCGGTAGGGCGCTTGTCAGGCTTCGGGATCACGATCGGGCAGACATCCAAAGCGCCGATTCGTGGATGCACCCCGATATGGCGATTCAAATCGATCGTCTCGAAAGCCTCCATGGCGAGCCGAATCACCGTATCGACCACCACGTCTTCCTCCGCCGAGAAAGCAGTGACCGTCCGATTGTGATCAATATCCGCTTCGCAATAGTGCAGGGTAATAAGGTCGCTCGACAGAATCTCTCGGAACCGACGAAGGAGCCCCGCTTCTCTGCCGAACGACCAGTTCGGTACCGTCAATAATCGCATTTACATGCCGATGATGTTGTAGCCTGCGTCGACAAAGATGATCTGGCCGCTGACTCCCTGACTCAAATCGCTCATCAGATAGACGGCGGTTCCGCCCACGTCGGACTGGGTTGCCGCGCGCTTCAAGGGAGCCTTCCCGGCCACGTAATCAATCATCTCGCCTAGCCCTTTCACACCCCGGGCGGCTACGGTGTTCATCGGCCCAGGAGAAATTGTGTTGACGCGGATGCCACGCTCGCCCAAGTCTACGCTCAGGTACCGAACACAAGACTCCAGGGCCGCCTTTGCCACACCCATTACATTGTAATTGCCCACGGCTCGCGTACTGCCCAGGTAACTCATGGCCATCACACTGGCGTTGTCGGCCAAAACCGGTTCCAGAGCCTGGCAAATGCGCACCAGCGAAAAAGCCGAGACGTCGAGGGCGATCCCAAATGCCTCTCGGGGAGTATCTACGAATCTGCCTTGCAATGCTTCGCGGGGGGCAAATGCCGCCGAGTGAACCAAAAAGTCGATGGTTCCGTACTTAGCCTGGACGGCTTCAACCAGCTTCTCGTAATCCTCTTCGACTCCAAAATCGATTTGAAACGCGTCGAATCGATCCTTGCCATCGATAAGCTTATTCACGCCATCCAGCATGCGTTCGTTCTGACCACCAACCCCAACCGTGGCGCCATGCGCGTTCGCCATTTCCGCGACCGCCCAACCGATAGAATTCTTGTTGGTGACGTTCAGGACGAGACCCTTCTTTCCTTCGAGAAGCATGCTTCGGAGTTTAGCACTCAGGAGCCTTTTACGGTTTCCAAGGGGCCTCATGCCACTCCAGTGTAAAAAGAGTGCAAAACTAGAAGGCGTCATGCGAAAAGGCGCTCTCTTTCTCACGCTCCTTGCCGCCGCTTCTGCGCACGCCCAGTCGGGATTTGCGCTCAAGAACGGCGATCGGGTGGTCTTCTACGGCGATAGCATCACCGACAACAGCTTTTACACGAAGTTCGCTGAACTGCTGGTGAGACTCCGGTATCCCAACTTAGATGTCAAGTTTTTCAACGCTGGGGTCGGTGGAGACCGAGTTTCCGGAGGCTGGATGGGTCCGATCGACGACCGCCTGCCTCGCGATCTATTCTCACGAAAGCCAACTGTCATCACCGTGATGCTGGGGATGAACGATGGCGCCTACCGAGCCGCCGAGCCCGGTATTGAAAATGCCTACAAGTCGGGATACCAGCACATTGTCGATCGGTTTAAGAAAGAAGCGCCTCAAGCACGTGTGTTCTTGATTCAACCTTCCCCCTTCGATGACGTAACCCGCGCCCCGGGGTGGAACCCAGGCTACAACGGTGTCATGAAGACTTACGCCGATTTTGTAGCGAACCTCGCCAAAACGAATGGCTACGGAGTGGTGGACTTCAACACGCCCGTCGTCTCCATGCTGGAAAAGGCGAAGGCCGCTAATGCGGATGTCGCCGCCAAGATCATTCCAGATCGAGTTCACCCCGCCGCCGCGGGCCACTTGGTAATGGCGCAACAACTTCTCGCGTCTTGGGGGGCCCCGCCCACTATCGGGAACATGACCATCGAAACGAAGCCCGCCAAGGCGATGGGATACCTTGCTACCGCCAGCGATCTCAAAGTGTCCCCCAATAAGATTACGTGGATGCAACTGGACCAAGGACTTCCATTTCCAATGGACCGGAAGGACCCGACCGTTCTGTTAACCCTGCAAAGCGGTGACTTCGATCAGAAGATGAATCAGGAAATGCTCACGGTGAAAGACTTGGCCGAAGGAAATTATGCCTTGGCCATCGACGATAAGCCAGTCGCAACATTCTCGTCGGAAGATCTCGCAAAAGGGGTGAACCTGGCGCAGTACGAGACTCCCATGTTGGCGCAAGCAAGAACAGTGTGGTCAATGGTTTACCAGAAGACCGACATCGCGTATTCCACGTGGCGACAGCAGGAGTTCACCCTCAGTTGGCTCAAATCGCCTAAGAAGGACGCTTCGATTAAGGCTGCCAATGAGCTATGCGATGAACTGTCGGTTCAAGCTCAAAAAGCGGCAAAACCGGTAAAGCACAGCTTTACTTTGACAAAGCAGTAATGTTCTCTAGTGTCCGGCCTGACGCGTTGCCGTCAGGCTGGATGCCGTCCTAGTCTCCGGGTTGCTTGACCGTGACGTCCCACAGCCGGACTAACTTATCCTGCCCCCCTGCCGCGAGCAAGGAGCCGTCTGGACTAAACGCCACGCAGGAAATGGGGCGTGAGCTGGAGTCGATACGCACGTTTCCAATGCCCTTTGCCGCATTCCACAGACCAACGGTGCCGTCCCTTGAGCCGGATGCAATCAACCAAGAATTCGGGTGGAACGCCAGAGCCTCGATGGGTTTGGTATGGCCGTAAACCATCTTCTCAAACACACCGTCCGACAGCCTAAAGATTCGAATAGAAAGATCGACTGCTGCGACGGCAAGATACCGAGCATCGGGGGAGAAGGCAATGGCGGTAACCGTTGAACGAATCTGATTAAAAGTGTGGAGAATCTCGCCTGTCTCGCCGTTCAGCAAGTTGACCGTCGCATCAGCCGATCCGGACGCGAGGTACTTGCCGTTTGCCGACCACGCCACCGCTGTAACGGAATCGGCATGAATCAGCTTGCGATATCGAATTCCACCTTTACGCGTGTCAACCACAGAGAGAGTGTGGTGAAGGGAGCCGCAGGCCAGTGAGTTGCCGTCGGGTGAGATCGCCAAACACGAGACCCACTCTTCATTCGAAGACTTCCAGGATTCCGTGTGGCCGTCGTTCACATGCCAATAGCTGATCATGCTGTCGGCAGATCCGGCCGCCACCAGTCGACCTTCAGGAAATACCCTCAACACGGAGATAACGCCGTGATCCATCTTGGTGCGCTTAATCGGCTTCTCTGTTTTGCCCCACCAAACCAGTTCATTGTCGAAGGCGCTGGATATAAGCTGCCCCGTATCGGGAGCGAATCCAACTGCGTACACTGGAGTTAGGTGAGCCTTCAGTCGGCTTCGCAGCTTAACGACCACCGGCTTGAGCGGAGATCGGCGCGGAGCCTCTTTGCCTTCTAGACCGCCTCCCGCCAAGAGCGCGTCGTACTCAGTTCGTCGGGCAGGATCGATCAGAGTTTGAAACGCTTCGTTGATCCTCGCCATGTTTTCATGTGCCTGAGGATCGGGACTGACGTCGGGGTGGTGCTTTTGGGCCAGCCGCCGGTACGCCTTACGAAGCGTGTTGGCGTCAGCCGTCGGCCCGACGCCAAGGACGTCGTAATGGGAAGCGGTTAGCGTGTTCAAAACGTTGGTGGTCTACCGAGAGACCGGCAGGAAACTTATATTTTATTCGATTGAATTCCCCAGAGCGTTCGCAGGTCCTAAACCTAGCACAAGAGATGCGCAAAAAAAGTGCCCCCAACGTTGCTACGTGGGGGCGATGCCGTTTTCCTTTTCTTTTTGCCTCTTCTTGATGAGTTGCTTTTGGTTTTGGGGATGAAATTCGAATTTTTCGTCTCGCCGTGGACGATCAGGCATCCTTCCTTCACCGACGACAAAATGATGGTCGCCTTATGTTAAGGCGACTTTAAAGTAGGATTTTGGACCTGTTAAGGAGTGTTCGGCTTGTAGCGCATGAAGAGCGCGTCCGTCATCTGGCCCTGTTTCATGGCCTTTACGCGCCCATCGCCCATCGAGACAAGAGCGACGCCATCGCTTTCAACCTTTCGTAGGGTTGCTTCCACCTTCTTCTTGCCCTGGTGGCGAAAATCCACCGGAGGATTTCCGTTCCAGTAATAGGGCTCGAAGATGAAGCCGTAGTCATATGTCTGACCGTCGCCACCCTGTTGCCAAGCCACGTTCACATAGGCGCTGGTCGCATAGAAAATGGTTTCGCTTGGATCGCTCAACTCGCTATAGCGCGCGGCGTTGGCGCACCACGGATACCAAGATTGGGTCCCCCAGATGTGAGAATCGCTGCCGATTTGCGCCCAATTGTATCCAAACCCCGAGTGGTCGCCCAGCCAATCTTTAGCCTGATGGGTCGGATCGCGAAGAACTCGTCCCATGGTATACGGCGATAGGATTCCCAACTGAGGATTGAAGAAACCCACGCCGTCTTCCATCCCAAACCAGGTTTGCATCCCCGTGGGTGTGGGATAGAACGCTAGCGGCGCCGTGTCGTCGTTGTCGGCAGCATAGATCTGAGTAATCGTTCCGAGCTGCTTAATGGCGTTGGAGGCGTTGTATTGATACGCCGCCGCGCGAGCCGCGCGGGCAATGGGCATGAAGATGGCGTACAGGATGGCCAGAATGGCCATTACTGTCAACAGTTCAACCAGCGTAAACGCCCTACGTCGCATCATTAAGTCCCGGTCTTATTATCGGGACGGAATTTCTCACTAATTAGATCGAATAAGACCAAGAAGTTCGACAGTTTTTGCTTCCATCAGCGCTTTGTCGCCTCGTGATTCGACATTGAGGCGGATCACCGGTTCAGTATTGGAACCTCTTAGGTTAAATCTCCATTGATCGTACTCCACGCTCAAGCCGTCGATTTTATCGATCTTGCCATCGGCGTGGACCGCTTCAACCTTGGCCAAGACTGCCTTCACGTCCGGAACCTCTGAGTTAATCTCGCCTGAACAAGGATAGTTCTGAATCATCTCACCGACAAGGTCTCCCAAACTTCTCCCGGTCCGCGAGACGAGCCGGGCGATGAGGAGGAAGGGAAGCATCCCACTGTCGCAGTACCAGTGATCCTTAAAGTAGTGGTGCGCGCTCATCTCGCCACCGTAAATGGCGTCTTCGGCCCGCATCTTCTCTTTAATGAAGGCATGGCCGCTCTTGCAGACCACGGCACGACCATTGAGCTTTCCAACGATGTCGAGCGTGTTCCAATACAAACGAGGATCGTAAATGATCGTATGGTTGGGGTCTCTTTGAAGGATCGCCTGCGCCAAGAGTCCAACGATGTAATAGCCTTCGATGAACTCGCCCTTCTCGTCAAAAAAGAAGCAACGGTCATAGTCGCCGTCCCAAGCGACTCCAAATGCATACGGCTCGCCCGCATCGCTCATCGCCTTGACCGTCATCGCGCGAGACTCTTCCAAAATAGGGTTCGGAACGCCGTTGGGAAAGGTTCCGTCGGGCTCAGCGCGAATCTGATCGACTTGCAAAGGAATTTCTGGCAACAACTCGTTGAGTGCGATGCCCGCCGCGCCGTTGCCGGGGTCGGCTAAGACCTTGAGTGGTTTAATGTCCGCGGGATCGACGATCTTCGTGAGGTGCGTTACAAAGTCGGCATAACAGTTCTTGTCCTCGATCGAACCAAGATTTTCGACCGGTTGAGGAGAAGACTTCAGGTATTCGAAAGTCGTCTTCTCAATATCGAGCAAGCCCGTATCTCCGCTAATGGGCCGACTTTCCGACCGAACCATCTTGAGCCCGTTGTATTCCGGTGGATTGTGGCTCGCCGTAATCATGATGCCTCCATCAAGACCATAGTAAGCCGTGGCGAAATACACCATCTCGGTGCCAATCATCCCGAGGTGTACGACATCCACCCCTGCGTCGTTCAAGCCTTTGGCCAAGGCCTCGTAGAGCCCCGGTCCACTAAGGCGGATATCGTAACCGATACACACCCTCTTGGGTTTGATGTGTTCGGCATAGGCGCGTCCAATTGCGTAGGCAACCTCTGGATTGAGCTCAGACGGCACTTTGCCGCGGACGTCGTAAGCCTTAAAGCAGGGAAGATACTGACCCATCGTCGCCTAGTTTAGACGACAGCCACCCCCAGGAGGAACACTTCCCGGGCCAGAGATCGCTAACTTTCCTCGAACATAAAGAGAAAATATAGAATCGCTACCGTTCTCGAGTGCGGGAAGCCCGAATCATCTCGATGCCGGGAAAGCCACTGCCCTGGCGAAAATATCGGAACCCTTCGTCCCGCAAAAGTGCGCAGATTTCGTCGGCATTTCGATTGGGTGAAGGGTGAGTCTCTAGCAAAATCGAGTCCACTGCGCTTAAACCCCCGACTTCCAAAAGTCGATCAAAAATGGCGTACTCAGCCCCTTCGCAATCCACTTTAAGGACAATCAGGCGGTCGCCTGCCCGTTTGAGCAAGCCGGGAAAGACCTCGTTTACATCTCGGATCTGAACCGCAGTCAAAGGAAGGTTGGTGCTTGGGTTAAAGATTCCCATTCCTGCCGATCCTTCTGGATCGTAGGGAAGCTCTAGAATGGAGTTGGCATCAGAGAGCCCTTCCACTTTCAATTCGATTCGTCTGGCCAGATCGGGATTAAGGTCAAAGTTCGCTTGCGCCAGCCCGGCCGTTGCTGGAAATAGTTCAAACGCCACCACTTCGCTGTCGTACCGCGAAGCGAAGTAGAGCGCGCTGAACCCGACGTTTGCCCCAATATCGATGACAAAACTCGGTCGATTAAGATCGATTCCATAAATCTCATCCCCAAATACTTCGGCCAAGGTGTATAGATCGGAGCGAGTCTCGAGCGCCACCGTCAGATCGCAAAATTGGGCAAGGAGTCGGTGGGATTCAATTTGAAACTTGATGTCCAGGGCAACGCGCAGGCGTCGTACGACATCGCGATTCGATAGCAACATTTTGGCAAATCGGTCAGGTCGTGGGAGAGTCGTTTGACTGACGGGGTCAAAATATCCGTCAGCTCCCCACCTTTCACCCTTATGAAGTGGAGCCTCAAGTTCCATAAGAAGCTCGACCCAGGCTCGGTCGGGAACGACCTTTGCATAACGCCGACGCAGGATCGCCTGCCAAAGAGTGGATGAAATTCCCATGTGCTTATCTGGCCTTAGTGTAGGGCCAACGGTGGGAGAGATGCGGTACTTTTCTGAATATGGGAGCTCAACTTCTCGGCGCGCACATGCCAACCTCTGGCGGTCTGGGCAAAGCGGTACGCAATAGCAAAGAAATTGGATGCGCGGCGGTCCAAGTTTTTACCAGCAGTCCCCAACAGTGGAAAGCAAAGGTTGTAACGGATGAAATGGTCGCCGATCTGACCAAGGCACGAGAGGAAACGGGAATCGACTGCCTCATTAGCCATGACAGTTATCTCATTCACGTGAGTGCCGTTGATGATGAGCATCGTGCAAAGAGTATCGCCGGACTCCAAGGCGAGATTGAGCGTTGCCACCGCTATGGCATCCCTTTCGTCGTGTCACATATGGGTGGATACAAGGACCAAACGGTGGAAGAGGGGCTCAATCGGATGGTGGAATCCACCAAACACATTCTCGCCCAAATGCCGCCGGATGTGACGCTTTGTATGGAAACCACCGCAGGGCAAGGCACGGCGCTCAATTCAAAATTTGAAGAATTGGCCTTTGTTCTGAATGCCTGTGGAAATCATCCGCAATTGGCGGTATGCCTTGATACCTGTCACATATTTGTGGCGGGCTATGACATCCGCACGGAGGAAACTTACACGCACACGTTTTCTGAGTTCGATCGCATCATCGGAATCGACAAGCTAAAGGTCATTCATTGCAATGACAGTAAGAAGGGCCTCGGCTCAAAGGTGGATCGCCACGAACATATCGGAGAAGGCATGATCGGACCCAAGGCGTTCGAACTGTTGGTCAACGATCCGCGCTTTGAGAGGGTCCCAATCATCCTCGAAACGCCGGAAGCGCCAGAGGGACACGCTCGGAACCTCGCCAAATTGAAGTCGTTGATCGCCTAAGGAAAGTGCCTCCCGTTCTCGCGAGAGACCGGGAGGCATCGGGTGTTCGCTTGAGCTTAATAAACGTCGACGTGCTGGAACTGCTGTCCAAGGACGACGCCCGAGTCACCGCCAATCCAAGTATCCAGAGTTGAGGCGTAGACTTGGCGGAAGTCGATTTGATACTTCAGGTCGCCATTCATGAGGTTAGCCAGATCCGGGTTCGCGCCATGGAGCCCGCCCTTCACCTTCTTACCTATGAGCAGCATGGGCCCGGCGGCGCCATGATCCGTACCTTGACTCCCATTTTCTGCAACTCGGCGACCAAACTCGGAGAAGACCAGCACGACGACCTTATCGGCGCGTCCACAGGCTTCCATCTCGGCCTGAAAGGCGCTGACCGCATTCGCGAAGTTTCCAAGCAACTTGTTTTGGGTGTCGATCTGACGCGCGTGGGTGTCGAACCCACCGGTGCTGAAGTAAACGATTCGCGTCTGGGGAGACGTCGCGATTAACTGACTGATCTGCTTGAATCCCTGCCCAAAGGGATCGGTGCCATAGGTTTGTTTCGGCGTGAACTTTTGAAGCTGAGTTGCCAGCACGTCCATCGCGTCCAATGCCGTTTTGTTGGCCTGCTGAACCACGCTTTCCGGTGAACCCGGCTTGGCATCCATGCCTTGAATCGCGCGAAGCATCCTCTCGGAATCCGGATCGCCAATCATCGCTTGGATGTCTGCCAAACTTGCGAAGCAAGGGACGCTGGCCGTCTTCCCTGCTAATGCTAACGGTTTTTCGGTTGAGAGCCCCAAGGCGTAGACGGGATTTCCCGTCCCATGCCCCGCCACAAAATCCATATGGCGGCCAATCCAACCGTAGCGCAGTTTGCTGTCCGGCGAAGCCGACTGCCAAATGTCCATGCTCTTAAAGTGAGAACGATTCGGCTGAGGATAGCCGACGTTTTGGACGATCGCTACCTTTCCCTGCTTATACAACTCGCCAAGGGGAGCCATCGCCGGATGCAGTCCCATCTGGTCGTTCAACTTAACGACCTTATCTTCTTCGATACCGATGGTCGGCCTCATCTGGTAGTACAGCTTGTTCGCGTAGGGAATAACCGTATTCAATCCGTCGTTTCCGCCGCTAAATTGACAGACGACCAACACGGTATCTTTCGCGATCTTGCCGCCCTTCGCGACCTGCAGAACATCTGCCTCGGCGATGGTGGACAGCCACCGGGGGGCAACAAGCCCGACCGCGATTAACCCCCCACGCTTAATTGCATCTCTGCGACTGATTAGTTCGCTCATCTTTACACCACTAAATATCCTATCGGCTCTTCCCTCGGGAACCAAGATTCACCGAACATTTTTGAACCTTGTGAGCGTGGAGACGCCACAAATGAGTCCTGAGTTCAGTGAAAGGTATTCTGCACCCATGTTGAAGGGGGTGCCGACCCTAGGCTGGCTGACATCGATCTTACTCTCCCTGCTTACGCTATCCGTTTTTGGCACTCTCAGGAACTATGGCCCGGATAGTGTTGTAAGACGATTCCATATGGCTGTCCTAGATCACGATCAAAAGCAAGCGGCAACGCTGGTCGAGCCAGATTTTGATTCTGCCCCCACCGAAGAATTGTGGATGAATGTCAGTGCGATCATGACGCAGTACAACGCTTCGTACGAGATCCAAAATGTCATTCGAAAGCCAAATGAATCGATCCTGGTGGTGCGTTATCAATATCCGAATGGAGAGCGACAGTCGTTGATTTGGGACGTGGTCCGAAGAGATGGAGCTTGGGTGATCGATACAAGGGCAACAGCGTTAGCCGCCCGAAAGTTAACGAACGCTCCGAACTACGGACTGTTCCCGGTGAGGTAAAAAGCATGCGCATGAAACGATCCGGTCGCGCGAGCATCGTTATCGTCCTGATGGTCGCCGTTGTAGCGGCGGTCGTCGTCCTCTTCCTGTTGGCGGGAGATTCCCCGTCGGCGGTCGCTGGGCGCTTCCTCGGGGCCCTCGCTAAGGGTGACGAAAAGACCTTGGCACAACTAAGCTACATGGATGGACGAAGCGAGCAGGAGATGGAGGCGGAGTGGAAGGAAACCTACGAGAACGCCAAGTATTGGCGATTCGTCTGGAAAATAAACGACACCAAAGAGCAGGATGCAAATAACGCTACCGTCATTCTAGGTTGGTACAAGAATGCCGCCAGCCCGGGAACCTACGAGGAAAAATACGAACTCCCTCTGGTCAAGAAAGATGGTCACTGGAAAGTCGATGTCCTGGGGATTTCTCGGGAAATGTATCCAGGGCTGCCCCGCTAACCCATCTTCTTAGCTGACCTTGATCTACCCATGAGAAAGAAAGCCACCGAGACTCGCCTCTACCGAAAGGAGATGAACGATCGAATCCTCGGCTCGGGGTTTAAGGATTTCAATCGGTTTTTCGCCGTCGATACAAATGCCTATCTAGAAGGCGCGATTTCGGTGAAGAACAAGGAACTCATGGGGCTGGTTGGCTCAATGGTGCTGCGCTGTAACGATTGCATCTTCTACCATCTCGACCGGTGCGTAACCGAGGGATGTAGCAAAGAGGAACTCTACGAGGCCATGAATATCGGCCTCGTCATTGGAGGCTCAATCGTCATCCCTCATCTCCGATATGCGGTTGAGGTTATGGATGAACTGTTCGCTGAAGCGGATCCTCAGCCATGAAGCGCATTGTCGGATATATCCGACCTCATAAATTGGAAGCCGTGAAGTCGGCTATTGCGGCCGTCGGCGTTTCGGGCCTATCCGTCTCGGACGTTCGAGGAACGGGCAATTCAGAAGAAAAACCAACATGGTTCGGCGGCGACGAACAGCTAATTGCTCTCCCCATCCGATCTAAAGTCGAGGTCGTTGTCGCCGACGATTTGGCAGAAGACGTCATTGAAGCTATCCTTAGTCACGCCCGTACGGGCGAACCCGGAGACGGAAAGGTTTTCGTCGAAAAGGTGCTGGATTCGGTCCGAATCCGCACGGAAGAACGCGGGCTAGACGCGATTTAGCATTCCTAATCGAATGCTTTTGGCATTTATTCCGTCATACTCACGGGACAAGGGACCCAAGAATCATGACAGCTTCATTAATAGCCATGGCGGTGCTCGGCTTAACGCAAGCAGGGGCGCCGGTGATCAACGTGGACGTCAAGGATCGCGAGGTGATCTCTGGCGAACGGCACTTCCGTGTTACGGTTGAGGCCAAATCGCCGGTGAGCCAAGTCGAATTTTATGTCGGCTCCGATCTTCGCGATAGCGACACTAGCACTCCATACGAATTTAAACTCGACACTCTAGCCGAGGAAGAGGGTGACCTAAAGGTTACGTTCGCGGCTTACACTACGGACGGAAAGTCAAGCAAGAAAGTCCTCACTTTAAAGGTCGATAACGGCGTTTCTAAGGGGGCGGACTTCCATGTGAAGGCTGCTGCAGACTTCCTTCGAGACAGCAAGTGGGACGAAGCCATCACCGCTGGCCGAATTGCGCTTAAGGCGCAAAAGGGCTACAACCCGGCTCGTCTTGTACTCGCACGTGCCTACATGGGTAAGAGCGTTCTCGATCGCGCCCAAAAATTTGCGGAAGACGTCGTTGCCGACGATCCAAAGAACCTTCAGGCTCTTGAACTTCTCTCGGTTATCAACCTCCAGCGAGCTTTTGCAACGATCAATCGCGGTGGCAAGCTCGAAGATACGCAAAAGCTATTCGCAGAAGCTCTGAAGTCTGCCGTTGAAAGCCGCCGCAAGAGCATCGATAGCCAAGTGGATGGATTTGGTCAGATCACCGACGAGAACCGTCTGCAATACGTCGATCTCGCGATGAAGGCTGGACGATTCTCACTCGTTCCCCAGACGCTGTCTAGCGTCTTTGCTTCCGATATCTCCAACGCCGCCATCGGAAATCGACTGGCGTATGCGCAAGTGAAATTGGGAAGATTTGCCGAAGCTCGGGCTACCCTCAAGGATCTGGACAAGAAGAGCGCGATGGATGGTTACAGCTATGCGCTTTTGGCCACCATCGAAACAGATGCGGGGAATCGGGAAGCTTCCGATGCAGCGATGAAGGAAGCCGTTTTATCCGACAGCGAGAACCTTGGTGTCCGCACGGCACAGGCCTATATCGCTCTCAAGAACAGTAATAACCAAGTTCTAAGCCGGTTGGCATCGGACTTGGCCCGAGACCAGGGACAGCGAACGGAGGTCAACTACTTCCTCAGCGCCCTCACCAACCGCCTGCAAGATTACGAACGCAGTCGCAAGTACTTCGAGTTATCCGTCCTGAGCGATCCGTGCAACTCGGATATGTATGTTGAGCGAGGAAATGAATCCATCAACATCGCGCTGAACGGTGGCCTCCAAAAGAAGGATGCTGACGTCCAACTCGAAAACGCCCGAATCCTGTTCCAAACTGCCCTCGAAGCCCAGCCCAGCTCTTATCAAGCTCTGACCGGTTTAAGCATCGTCAACTTGCTCATGGGCAAGGGGCAAGATGCGGTCAAGTTTGGTGAGGCTGCGGTCAAGTCGAACGAGAACTACGCTGGCGCATACTATGCGCTTTCCGCCGCCTACGCGTCGGTTCGAGCCGTCGGCGAAAGTCAGAAGGCCAACCTCAAAGCAGGATCGCTGGACAAGGTCAATCTCGAAGGCCGTGAGGTCCCAGATGGAAAGGCGGCATTCCGATACTTCTCCAACGGCGGACGAACGCTCGTGATGTCCACTCCCAAGTAACCAGGGCGCATTCTAAAAATCGCTCCAGGGAATTCCCTGGAGCGATTTTTTGTTTGCGGACATATGTGGTTCTTAATCACCCAATGGTTTCACGGTTCACCCACTGTCTTATCAGTCGACGACTTGTGATGTACGGTATCTTTCATGAACTAGGGTGGGCCATAGTGGTCCAAATTCACCTAATTTAGTTCATTGAGGAACGTATGCGTAAGCGTGGATTTACTCTGATTGAACTTTTGGTAGTCATCGCAATCATTGCGATACTAGCCGCCATCCTTTTCCCTGTTTTCGCGAAAGCAAAAGAAGCCGCCAAGAAAACTGGCAGTCTCAGCAATCTCAAACAGATTGGGCTGGCCCTGAGAATGTACTGGGACGACTACGACGGAATGTCGATTCGTGACACGGACTGGACCTTTCCAACTGGCTCGACCTACACACCATTCACATGGTCCGGTTGGATCATGCCCTACATTAAGTCTGAAGGGCTATTCAAAGCACCCGGACACGCTTTGGCCAACGATAGCTGGCTGAAAACACCCCAAAACCCGGATCTTGAATACGCCAACAAGAGCTATGGAATCTCGGTCTATGGACACGTAAACTCGACGGCAATCCAGGCATCCGCACCCCCCGGATCGCCCATCATCCCCTGGAATGTCGACTCGCACAAGCAGCCTTCTGAGCGAATCGTGGTCTATGAAGTGAAGAACTACACCGGTGGCCCTGGTGGAGACAACGCATGGTGGACCCCTGGCGCCGATACGAACGATAACGAATACAAACGATTGGCCTTCCGATACAACGAAGGGATGAATACGCTACGACTGGACTCCAGCGCCAAGTATCGAAACGAAAAAGATCTAAACGGAGTATTCCGAGCGTACCGAGCGCGTGGGGCCGGCGACTGCCAGTACAAGTTCTATCGAGAGATCTACTATCCGTGGAGCGCGGACATGTCATGTCTAGACTAAGATCGCTGATCCCCATCGCGTTAGTCCTGGCCGTGTCCTGGGCCCTAACCGGTTGCGGGTCCATGGGTTCCCCCAGGGCCACTGAGATCAAATCGCCTCCTCCGCCGGGAGCATCCGGCACAACCCCGCCTGCCGCTCCTACGGAATGAGGGGCGAACTAAGCTGGAAGGTAGCTGGCCCGGTTCTAGCGTTGGTGCTCATTGCAGTGGTTTTCTTTGCGGTGAGGACCCTCGCGGAGCCAACGGTCAAGGCGTCCGAAATAAAGGCTCCTCCTCCTCCCGGAGGCTTTCCGACGGGACCGAGGGGGCAAGACGTCCCTCAGCCCGAGTAGTTTCCTGGGTTAGCGCATCAACCGCCCTGGGCCATAGATTTAAGTCTTTGGCCTGGGGTGTATAATAACGAATGTCGGGGCGTGGCGCAGTTTGGTAGCGCGCTTCGCTGGGGGTGAAGAGGTCGCAGGTTCGAATCCTGTCGCCCCGACCAGAATTTCCCCAGCGCTTCTAGCCGATGAGGCTAGTCCCAATCTTCCAGTTGAGCCCCAACTGTTGGGCAACGGTGGCGCCGACCGCCATCATCCCTTCTGTATCTCCGAGGTTTTCTGAGCGAAGAGAACGGCCGACCACCACCACGGGTACGAATTCGCGTGAGTGATCCGTCGAGGCATCGGTTGGATCGTTTCCATGATCGGCCGTCAGAATCAGCAGGTCGTCTTCCGTCAGGGCTTCCAGTACGCCCCGAAGCGTCCCGTCAAAATCTTCCAGGCACTTCGCAAACCCTTGCGGATCGTTCCGATGCCCAAACAGCATATCGGTATCCTCGAAATTCGCGAAAATGAACCGGGCGTCGGAAGCCATCGCTTGTTTCAGCGCCACTGCGTGCTCCACGTTGCTCTGCGTCCGCTTGACTTCCCGAAAGCCCCGCCCTCCGAAAAGCTCCGGGACCACCCCCACCCCGTACACGTCGCCGATCTGGTCCACGAGGTTGGGCGGCGCGGGGTAGGGAAAGTCCTTTCGCCGTTCCGTTCTCTTGAAACCATTCTGCTCAGAACCGATAAAGGGCCGGGCGATGACACGTTGCACATGGTTGGGTTTTTGACAGAGTTTCCGAGCGACCAGGCACATTTCGTAAAGACGCTCGATGGGAACCACTTCTTCGTGACAAGCGACCTGAAAGACTGAATCTGCGCTGGTGTACACGATGGGAAACCCCGTACGAAGATGCTCTGGCCCAAGTTCGGAGATGATCGCCGTCCCGCTGGCGGGCTTGTTGCCAAGTGTCTTGATGCCGATTTCTCGTTCAAAGGCTTCCATCAGATCGGCAGGAAAACCATGTGGATAGGTTGGAAATGCCTCGTCTGTGTGAATTCCCATCATCTCCCAATGCCCGGTTACGGAGTCTTTGCCCATGGAGATTTCACGCAATCGACCATATCTCGAGCCAAAACCCGCGAGCCCAATCTCCGACTCGATTCCGCACGCCGCCAGAAATCCGAGGGCGCTCAGGGTGGGAGCTTGGAATCCTCCCACGGCCTCCCAAACGTGCTTGACCGTCGAAGGGTGATCGTGGTCGCCAAACGCATCCGCGTCCGGAGCCGCGCCCGCTCCACAGCCATCCAACACGATTACGATTGCCCGCTTCATGCCTATCGTTATAGCCGTTCCGGGGAACTCTCTGCCGTCCAAGCGAAGTAATCGCAATCGTGAATCGCTCGCTTCTGATTTCCCTTCTCACCGTAGCGATGGGCAGTGCGCAAGCCGACCCGGTCGACGACTTTGTAACAAGTTCCATGGCTGCCCAAAAGATCCCGGCCGTCGTCATTGGCATTGTCAAAGACGGCAAACTCGTTCGAAAACAAGCCTACGGAAAGATCGATCTTGAATTGGACGTTGATGCCAAACCGGATGACATTTATGAAATTGGCTCCATAACCAAGCAGTTCACGGCCTTCGCCACGCTGCTTCTGGCTGAACAGAAGAAACTGTCTCTGAACGATTCTGTCGACAAGTACATCGACAATTGCCCCGAAATCTGGAAGCCAATCACCATCCGTCACTTGCTGTACCAAATCAGTGGCCTACCAGACTATGCCTTCGTTCCCGGTCTGGGAATTGTCGGGGAGTTCACGAAGGATCAATTCCTCACCACCATGGCCGCTCTTCCCTTGGACTTCAAGCCAGGAGTGACCTGGGCGTACAGCAACACCAATTACGCCCTTCTGGGCTGGGTCATCGAAAAAGCCTCTGGCATCCCCTATCCGAGATTTGTCGAAGAAAACATCTTTAAACCCGCGGGCATGACGCAAACGTTTTTCGGCGATAACGCCACCATCCGCCCTCGCCGAGCTCATGGCTATATGAATAATCAGGGAGAAATCATCCGCGCCATCGCCGGGGCAGGAAGTATTGCTTCGGATGGCTCCATCAATTCGACGGTCGAAGACATGGCAAAGTGGGATGCCCTCCTTCACGAACATCGCCTGTTAAGTGCCGAGAGTTACGCGCTCATGTGGAGCCCGGCAAAGCTGAATAGCGGACGTCAGCGCCCCTACGGAACGGGTTGGTTCCTAGGCGACCCGTCCCTGCCAGATTACGTCGGACATGGTGGCAACTCTTCGGGCTACAGTGCCGGATTCGCCCGATACACCAAAGACGGCCTATCCGTCATCATGCTCTCTAACCTCTATCCAGTGTCAGGGGAGCAATTCTGTAGAACGATCGCCGAGCTCCTCGAGCCTTCTCTTAGGGCCAAAATCCCCGAAGAAAAGCCCGATCCTCAAAAGGAACGGACTCAGAAAATCAAAGCTGCCGTCCTGACCTTTGCCGAAGGAAAACAGGATTCAAACTGCCTCGAGGAAGAAGTGCTAGCCCCCATGCGCACCCAACGTGCCGCCATGAGCCCTGTTTGGCAAACCGTCCGGAAACTCACCGAACTCAAGTTTGCCGGTGAAACTAAACAAGGAAAAGACACCCTTTTGACTTATCGGCTCCTGACTCCGGACAGGAATTTTACGGCCTATATCCTTTGGAGTGATCACAGCAAGATCGCGCAGATGACCCTCAAAGCGGACCCGCCAAAAGCCTAGCGGGTCCAAGCCGAATAGAACCGATCTCGAGCAAGGCGGGCGCGTTCCACAATGTTATCGCCCCCCATCACGTTCAGGTGTCCCATTTTCCGCCCTGGCTTTGATTCAACCTTGCCGTACCAGTGGACATGGCAGCCGGGATCTTCGATCGCTGCTTTCGCGCCATCGCGAAAATCCTTGGCTCCTACCTGTCCCAGCAGGTTCGCCATGCAGGTCTCCTGCCCCTCTGGAGAGCCCAGCGGCCACTGCATAACCAATCGAACGTGCTGATCAAACTGAGAGACGCCTCCCCAGTCCAACGTATAGTGCCCTGTGTTGTGAGGGCGCGGAGCCAGTTCGTTAATCAAGACTTCACCAGAGTCCAATTCGAACAGCTCTACGCCAAACAAGCCCTTGCCTCCAACTGCTTCCACCGCCGCGATGGCGACTTCGCTAGCATCCGCACCTGAAGGGAAAACGAGGTCGCAAACATGATTCGTTTGCACGGTTTCCATCGTGGGGAAGCATCCGCGATTGTGTTCGTCAATAAAAACCATTGCCGCGAGTTCGCGCTTGAACGGAACGAACCGTTCAGCCAGCCAGCCACCCCTGCCCCAGAGATCGCGGAAAGACTCTAGTTCTTCGGCCGTCTTCGCATAGCGTGTACCCTTGCCGTCATACCCGCCAAATCGAGCTTTTATCACCATCGGAAAGCCAATGGTCTGGGCTGCCTTCGCAGGATCGTCCAGTGTGATCGCGCGAGGAGAAGGAACGCCTGCCGCCTCCATCGCCTGCCTTTGAAGGAGCTTGTCTTGTATCGTCGATAGGGCGCCGACTCCGGGAAGCAAAATATCCTCCCCGACTCCTGCCATCTCGAACGCCTCTTGAATCGCGTCGGCCGGAATAAACTCGTTCTCAAGCGTCACGCGGTTGGATTGACGAAAAACTTCCGCAATTCGCTCGGGATCGTTCAGTGCGCCTTGGATCGCATCAGCAATTTGAGAAGCCGGAGTATCGGAGCCTGGATCAAGCGAGAGACACTGGAGACCCATCCGCTGAGCGGCTTGAATGGACATCCGAGCCAATTGCCCGCCGCCTAGAAATCCGATGTCATACCGTTGGGCCACTAGGCTCTGTCCTTACCAATCAACTTCCAAGTCAGGGGCATGGCCGCAATCACGACGCAAGACTTGAGGACGGCGCCGGAGATGAAGGGAACAAACCCTAGAGCCCAAGCCGAACTCCAGCCCGTGAAGCGAGAGAGCCACGTCGTACCCAGGAGCATGATCAGGAAGTTGCCGCCAAGAACCGCGATCGATGCCGGCACCACCTTGCGGTCCCAGCCTCGATCTGCTAACCATCCAAGCAGACCGGCTGCCAAAACAAATGCCAAGAGGTAGCCGCCGGTCACCCCGAATACTTGAGAAACTCCAAACGCGCCATTTGCAAACACCGGAAGCCCGCACATACCCGCCACCAGATACAAGAACTGACTGATCGTGCCCAATCGTGCGCCCAAAGTGATCCCACAAATCGTAACCGCTAGGGTTTGTAAGGTGAATGGAACGGGAGCCCAAGGGATGCTCACCTGTGCGGCGAGAGCAGTCAGCGCCGCGCCCCCAAGTACAAATGCAATCTGGCGTACGAGGGTTTGGTTGGGGACGAGAGTGGGCGCCAGGGCCCGCGTTGCTTGAGACATTGCTAGAGTTTTACCGCGTCGCTAGCGCATATAGAACTGAAGGACCTCTTCTACGGTTTCGTCGCTAAACCAATCTTCGGCCTTCTGGCGACTTTCCTGAGCCAATTTCTCTCGCAACTGGCTATTTTGTCGAAGTTCTAAGATGGCCTTTTCGGCTTCCTCGCCTGATTCGAACAAAATTCCCCCCGCAAAGTAGTCCGTGTATCCATGACGTGCCTCGGCAACACAGGGAACTCCGCTTGCCATCGCCTCGGAGATCACCCGCGCCGACGGCTCAAACCAATCGGGATGAGTCCGGTAGTAGAACACATCCAGCGTCGACAAAAAATCTTCCGCCGATTCGGCACCTACGGCAAGTAACTCGATATTCTCCTCTCCGTCAAGCTCTGGCCGGAGAAATGTCCCTCCCATGATCCGAACATGAATCCCTTGGGCCGCGAGTCGTCGGTAGAAATCGGGATCGTCTGGGTGATGTTTGATCTCCTCATCCCGGCTCATCCGCCCAACTGTAAAGGGCCGCTCGGCATGTGACCGTGGGCGGAACCGATTGAGGTCGATCGGCGAAACGTGAACGGGACCTTTTGGGCCCTGGGCACGTTCCCGAAGTCGACTCGAGGCGTAGACCACCTCCGGCGTTGGCTTCCCGTGCTGCGCCAGAACGTTGAGAACGTGGGCGAGCCGATTTGGTTCGTCCACGTTGTGAATCACCACAAAACGCTCGCAACTGCACTGGCGGATCCAAGGTTCCAAAATGCTGTAACTGCCCACGATCACCGCATTTCCCCGCCGGGGGACGGCGCCTATCCGGGCGTCGAGAGGGCGAACTGGCACGTGACCCATCAGGGCGGGATCGGGAGGCGTGTAGCTCCAGATGGTCACGTCCGTCCGCTCTGCCAGACGATTGAATAGCTCGATCGTTCGCCACTCGCTTCCTCCAGAAGCATGCAGCATCGGATTAATCAAATGAACTTCCTTCATCGCTAGGACGGCGCTCCTGTAAAATCTTTCGAAATGGCAATGGATGAGCGCATGCGCTTTCTGTTTGAGACGCCGCTCATCGCATCGGTGCAGGCTTCCGAAGGGTCAGCGGTAGACGACCCGGCTACACTGCTGAGTCTGGCAAAGGCTTCGCTAGACCAAGGGGTAAAGGTTCTTCGGCTACAAGGGGTTGAGAACATTGCAAAGATCAAGTCCGAAACCGAGACGCCTGTCATCGGACTCATCAAAAGAACCTACTCAGATAGTGAAGTCTACATCACTTCAACTGTGTCAGAGGTCGAACAATTAGTCGGTCTCGGATGTGAGATCGTGGCGCTTGATGGCACAAGTCGCCGTCGGCCCGGTGGAGAACCGCTGGTCGGACTAATCGAACGCATTCACCAAACCGGAGCCCTCGCCATGGCCGATTGTGATTGCCTCGAATCGGCCCGTTACGCACTCTCCGCCGGTGCTGATATCGTTGGGACCACGCTTGCCGGCTACACCGACGCCCGACTCGCCACCGACGGCCCGGATCTCGACCTCCTCCGTGAACTCACCGCCCTCGGTGCGCCTGTCATCGCCGAAGGCCGCTATTCCGAGCGCTGGCAGGTTGAATCCGCCCTCCGTATCGGGGCCGCCGCCGTCGTGGTCGGCGGCGCACTCAACGATCCCGTCAAACAAACCCGAGCCCTCATGCCCGCAATGCCCCCACAAGGCAAAGTTGGCGCCGTCGATATCGGTGGCACCTGGCTCCGTTTCGGCCTTTTCTCGCCCGATTTTCAACTGCTGGAAGTCGAGCGCACGCCCAATCCCCCCACCCGTACGGAACGCCTTGCCTGGATTCGAGACCTTGCCGCCAAACACGGTGTCACTCGCCTCGGCATCGGCACCGGCGGGATCATCGATCCCCGTACCGGCATTTGTTGGACGGCAAAGGAATATCTCATGCCCGACCAAATCGGGATCGAGTTCAGCGAGAAAACCCTCGGCCTCCCCACCTTTGCCCACGGTGATGGTCACGCCACTGCCTGGGGCCACGCCTGTCTTCCCCAATTCGCGGGAAGGCGCGTCGCAACCCTCGCGCTCGGTACGGGCGTTGGCTGTGGCTTTGTTGAAAACGGTCGTATCTGGTCCGGGCGAAAGGGCGAGTACCCCCGAATCAATGACCTCCCCGCTTCCGGTGGAAAGAGTTACGAAGACCTCCTTGGCGGAATCAATCTCACCATCGAGCCCACCGGTCAACAAAAGGCCGACGCCGTTCAGGCGCTCGAAGGCGCGCTCTTTGCCATCCGCAACCTCTACTTCCCCGATGACCTCGTCGTCGGCGGCTCCGTCGGCCTCAGTGAATGGATGCGCCCCCATCTGGAACGCCTGGACGCCATCCCCAGCCCCTACAGTCAAGATGCCGGACTATTCGGCGCCGCCGCCCTCGCCTTTTACCCACCCTCGCGGTAATGCCTTCAGATCGAAGTAAACTCTCTGCCCTATGCCGGAGCTTCTGCTCGAGCTGGGTTGCGAAGAGCTTCCCGCCACATTTGTTGAAAAAGCCTTTACCGATCTTCGCGACAAACTGGTCGAACTCCTGACCGAAGCGAAGCTAATCGGTCACGGCTCGGCCGCGGTCGCCATGGGTACCCCGCGACGCCTCATCGTGTCGATCGATCACATCGAACCACGACAGGCCGATGAGCAGAAGGAAATGCGAGGCCCCGCCCTCAAAGCCGCCTTTGATGATGCCGGCAACCCAACCCCCGCTCTCCTCGGCTTCTGCAAGAGCAACGGCGTCGATCCCGCCACCGTGCGAAAGGACGAGAAGTACGTCTGGGTCGATAAAACTATCGTCGGGCGAGACACCAACGAAGTCCTCCAAGAGATCCTCCCCCAGGCGATTAAAGGCCTGACCTTCGATAAGACGATGCGCTGGGGTTCCTCCCGAATGCGCTTCGCCCGCCCCATCCGCTGGATGCTCGCCGCCTTCGATGGCAAACTCGTCCCGTTTGTAGTGGAGTCCGTTCAAAGCACCCTCACCAGTCAGGGCCACCGCTTCTACTCTCCCGACCTATTCGAAGCTCACCACCTCAGCGAACTCCTTTCTGAACTCCGTGGTCGCCACGTCGAACCCGACCCCGACATTCGCCGCGAAAGAATTGTCGAGGGATCGAAGCAAGTCGCCTCTGGGGAGCCTCAACTCACGGATTCTCTCGTGGACGAAAATGTCTTTCTGACCGAGTGGCCGACCCCCATTGAAGGTGAATTCAAGCCGGAGTTCCTAGATCTCCCGACCCCCGTCCTCGTGACCGCCATGGCCAAGCACGAGAAGATGTTCCCGGTGAAGGACGCGGACGGCAAACTCACCAACCGCTACGTCTTTGTCCGAAACTCGGGTCAGGACGATACCGTCCGCCAAGGCAGCACCTGGGTTCTCAATGCTCGATTCAACGACGCTCGCTTCTTCTATGCCGAAGACAAAAAGCGCACCATGGAGGAATTCCTAGAAAAGACCTCCACCATCGTTTTCCAAGAGAAGCTCGGAAACGTGCGCCAACGAGCCGAACGGCTTTCCAAGCTTGCAGAAGCCATCGCGGTGGCGACCGGAGCGGAAAAGGAAGAGCAAGTTCTCGCCCGCACCGCTGGACTATTCTGCAAAGCCGACCTCAGCACCGGCCTTGTCAGTGAGCTCCCGTCGCTTCAGGGCGTCATCGGTTCCGAATACGGCAGAAGGGAAGGCATGCTGGAAGAGGTTTGCTGGGCCATCCAATCCCACTACGATCTCGGTAAGAATCCAAAGGCCGATACCGCCGCCGCTCGCACCGCCATTCGCGTCACTATGGCCGACCAATTGGACAAGCTTGCTGGCTACCTTGGCCTGGGCCTCCAACCCACCGGTTCCAGCGACCCGTTCGGACTGCGACGTGCCGTCACCCTTCTCATCGAATCCGCTTGGCTTTGGAACACCCCTATGCCTTCCTTCGACGGTTTCATCGAAACCGCCATGGACCTCTACGCCGAACAAGGGGTTGAACTGAAGCGTGAGGGCGTTCTTAAAGTCGTCGGTGAAATCTTTGCTTCTCGATACGAAGCCCTGATGCCGCACGTCCGGCACGACATCCTTGCCGCCGCCCTTCTCACCGATGCCGTGGGGACCACCACCAATCCGCGAGGCGTCCGCCTCCGCGTGAAGTGCCTCGAGCATTTCGGTAAGGACCACGCGTTTGTCCAAACCGCCACGCGGCCGATGAACATCGTCGCCCACGCGCTCCGAAAGGAAATTCCTTTCGCCCAAGAGTCGCCACTGACCCAGGTGAATCCCGATGCACTCAAGTCGGACCAAGGCTTCCACCTCCTTCAAGCGCTAAAACTTCGTCAAGAAGAATTGGAGAAGGCGGTCGCGGAAGAAAGAGCCGAAGACGTAATGTCCCTCCTTCGAGCATTGGAGAAACCAATCAACGACTTCTTCGAAGCCGCCATGATCATGGACGACGACGAAGAGGTCCGATACGCCCGATTGAGCCTGTCAAACGCGTGTTCTTTACAGCTTTTGACCGCCGGAGACTTCTCCAAACTGGTGATGGAGGGCGGTAAAACCGAAGAAGCATAGAACGAATGGGTAACGATACTGAAATTCTGGAAACGGCGGTTCAGTACCTCACAAATGAGGTGCGCCCACGAGCCCAGGAGATCGACCGTGAGCCAGAGGCGCTCAAAAAAGCTCTCGATGGATTGTGTGCGCTAGACCTCATGGCTCTCAAGCGACCGCAATCCTACGGTGGCCCCGCCATCGGTGAACATTCGTTCCGAATCTTCCAGCAGGAGGTCGCCCGGACCTCCGGTTCCTTGGCCTTCCTCCAGACCCAGCATCAAAGCGCGGTTGGAATGATCGCCAAGTCGGAAAATGCCGCCCTCAAGGCCGAGTACCTGCCCAAGATGGGCAATGGCGAAAAATTGGTCGGCATCGGTTTCAGCCAACTCCGCCGCCCCGGTCCGGCCATGATGACCGCCAAGCCGTGTCCCGGTGGCTACTTGCTCACGGGCAGCGTGCCCTGGATCACCGGCTACACCTACTATCCCGAATTTCTGATCGGCGCGACCCTCGCCTCAGGCGAAGCCGTCTTCGCCGTCGTCCCCCTAGAAACAACCCGTGAGGGCTCCGGTTCGATCAAGGTGTCCGAACCCATGGAGCTAGCCGCCATGTACACCGCTATGACGGTTTCGGCTGAGTTCGATAACTGGTTTGTGCCCGATGAGAAAGTCGCCTTTATCCGCCCTCAAGGTTGGATTCAAAACAACGACATGATCAATATCGCGCTCCAAGGGCATTTCGCCATTGGATGTGCTCAGGCGGGGCTGGATGTCCTCCAAGCCGCCGCCGAAAAGCGAGGATTTGCTTTCCTCAAGGACGCTCACCAAAGACTTGCTTCCGAACTGGAAGCCTGTCGCACCGAGACGGACGAAGCTCAAGCCGCTATCGAGCAAGAGCAGTCGCAACCTGGCGAAGAAACCCAGGATGTGATGGAGTGGCGACTTAAGGTGAGGGCCTGGGCGATTGATCTTGCCGTGCGTTGCGCTCACGCCGCCGTCACTGCCAGCAGCGGCGCCGCAAACTCCCTCGGGCATCCTGCGCAACGAATCTATCGAGAGGCTCTCGTCTATACCGTCAGCGCTCAAACTACGCCGATCATGGAAGCCACCCTCAATCGACTGATGTCGCGCGCCTAAGCGTCTTCGTTCTTTTCCCAAGTCAGTGCCCCGGACGGGCATTTCTTCACTTGGGCAATTACATCGTCTGTGGAACCCTGATTCAACTGAATCCAAGGTTTTCGCCTTGGGTCAAACACCTGGATCATCTCTTTCCAACAATGGGTGGAGTGCTGACAAAGCGACGGCCTCCAGATAACCGTGATCTCATCGTTGGAGTACCGCTTTTCATCCACGCTGATATTCTATATGCTCTCCGTCATTGCACGCCCGCTGCGCGTGTAAACTTCTTGCCGAATGCCTACCTTGCCCCGAATAACCGGCACATTTCTCGATGAGATCACCCACGATATTCCCAGCCAAAACTGGGGCTATGCGGACTGGAAGAAGGAGTTTGAGCTCTATTCCAAGATCGGGATCGATTCCGTCGTCATCATCCGGGCGGGCTACCAAAACAAGTGCATCTTCCCCTCCAAGACCATCCCGAACCTGTTGCCCATCTATGATGATCTTGGCGAGACCTTCTACTCTCTGGCCGACGAGTACAACCTCGATGTCTACTTTGGAACCTATGACTCGGGCTTTCATTGGTGGCGAAGAAACTGGTGGAAAGAGGTCGAACTCAATCTCCCCTTTCTCGAAGAAGCCGTCCAACGCTACGGCCACCACAAGAGCTTCAAAGGTTGGTATCTCACCCACGAGACCAGCAAAAACGATGCCCACATCATCGAACTCTTCAATCACATCGGTCGCCACTGCAAAGAACTCAAAGATGTCCCGGTTCTGATCTCTCCCTACCCTCAGGGCGCAAAGCAGTTCGGCGAGAATGTGATGAGCCTCGACGAGAGTTTCGAACACTGGGATCGCATCTTCGGGGCCACCAAGGGCGCCTTTGACATCTGCGCCTTCCAAGATGGCCAAATCCACTATCAAGAACTTCCTCGGTTCATTCAGGGCATCGGGAGCCTTGGTAGCAAGCACGGCGTGACCATTTGGTCGAACCTAGAGACCTTTGATCGGGACATGCCCATCAAATTCCCGCCCGCCGACTGGCGATATCTACGATTCAAAATGGAGGCGGCTACCCCGGTTGCGGAAAAGATCATCACCTTCGAATTCCCGCATTTCATGTCCCCTCACTCCTGCTATCCCGCCGCTCACAACCTCTTCGAGAGATACCGGGAATTCGCAGGCATTGAACTCAAGTGAAGGCAATTTAATTGAAACTGCCTGCTTCATTCGTTTTTCATAACTAGGTCGTATCATCCAATAAACCTGCTTAGAAGCAGGGTGGAGATACAAGCATGAAAGAAAAGCTTGCAAAGCTTGGAATTGCCGCTCTAGCCTTTATGGCTATCGCAGCCCCTACGACTTTCTTTGCCAACGCAAACGCACAGGAGTCGCCTAGCGCTCAGGGAAATCCCCCTGCGGCTGGCGCTCAGGGCGGATTCGGTAACGGCAACTTCCGAAATCAGGGCCCGGGGCAAGGACCTGGTGGACAGGGTCGACCGATGATGGGCATGGGTGGCATGGGAGGCGGTGGTGGAGCCATCGCCGTCGACGGTACCGGTGTCTATGTCCTTCAAGGCAACAAGGTCTACAAATTGGACAAGGGCTCTCTCAAGGTAACGCAACAGGCTGACCTTCCCATTCAACGCCCGCCGCAAGGCATGCCTGGCGGTCCTGGTGGCCCCGGCGGACCTCCCGATGGAGGAAATGACGGCGGCGCCGAGAACACCAAGTAATCGCAAATTCAAGGCTCCTTGTCATCGGATCGATGATGGGGAGCATCTTTTTCTGGCCCTAAGACCCATTCAAAAATACTCAAGGGTTGCTCCCCTTCGTTCAAAAGGCGTAGTCTAAGGGGAAGTAAGGAGGAATCCAAGCATGAGCAATTTTGAAGCTCTGCGGCGTCCCGAACGTTCGGAGAAGCCGCATCAAATGCGCCGTAGAGGATGGATCCCGATGGCGCTCGTAACACGAGACCACAGCACCACGTTGCTGCAAGCCAAATCCTCTGAAGTCCAAAAAGCTCTCAAGAGTCTCGATGGACACGGCAGAATCGACCTTTCGATTGAGGGGGAGAAAGGGGCAAAGAAGGTTATCGTCAAGCAAGTTGACAATAGCCCGCTCTTTGGAGGGATCTTAAACGTCACCCTGCAAGAGGTAAGCGACAAAGACGTTGTAAAACTGGATGTTCCGGTGGTCGCTATTGGACACTCGGAAGAAGCGGAAGGGAAGGGAGTCGTTCTCACTCAACCGACGACTCACATCAAACTTCAAGGCAAAATGGCCGATCTCCCGGCCCACATTGAAGTCGATGTCTCCAAGATCAATGTTGGTGAACATATCAATGCGGGAGATATCGAACTGCCAGATGGCATTAAACTTGTAAGTTCTGCGGATGCGACTTTGTTCGGCATCCAAGTTCTCAGAGCCGTCTCGCTCCAGCCTGAAGGAGTGGAGGAAACGGCGACCGAAACCGAAGAGGAAGCCGAGACTCCAACCGAAGGCTGATTCTTACGAAGTTCCTTCCCCTGGGGAAGGAACTTCGGCCCTTAGGCAGCCATCGCCGTTTCTTGCTCTTCAGCCCAGGCGATCGCCTCGACATAGGCATTGGAGGTGCGGTCGTCCATCAACGAATCGTCCCAAGCACCCTGCTCAATTGATCGTGCCTGACGAAGTGTGACCGAACAAGGCGCTCCAGGATTCAATCCGCACAGCGCGTCCGTGATGTCTTTGGACAGAGGAAGCTCGGAAACCACTTCTAGCATCGGGGTGTCGGTGAGTGCATCCAAGATCGATAGGAGTCCGACCGTAAAGTGCTTTTCCGGAGCCTCCATTCCATGGGTTCGTGCCGTTTCCTCGCAAAATTTGGCTCGAATCATCGCCAGGTTGTAAAGCTCGGGGAGTTTGCCGGGCATCGACGTCATCAGGGCAAGGGACGCGAGGGCTCGAATGCGTTCGGTACCCACAAACATAAGCGCCTGCTTGATCGAATCCACGGGCCTCAAAAGACCCATCGCTGCGCTGTTCACGAGCCGCAGAACTTTGTGGCAAAGCGCCACGTTCCCCGCAATCAACGCATCCAATTCGTTAACGGTGATGTCTGGATTCTGAAGTTTTGCGAGCAAAGAAATCGACATGGCGTAATTCGCCGGAATGCCGGTTCCGCGAACGGTGTTAGGCTTCGCGAAGAAGTAGCCTTGGAAAAGGTCGAACCCCAGTTCGAGGCAAAGCTGGAACATCTCGTGCGTTTCCACCTTCTCTGCCAGATAAACCTGCCCATCCCGTTTGATGCTGGCAAATTTATCTCGAAGGTAACGCTCATGCATTCCCATTACATCGATCTTCACCGTCTCCATGTGATCCAGAAACGGCGTGTGCTCATCGCCGAAGATGTAGTCGTCTAAAGCCAAGTGGTAACCCAGTGCTTTGAGCTGAAAGA
Source organism: Armatimonadetes bacterium 55-13 (assembly GCA_001898035.1). Taxonomy (GTDB): domain Bacteria; phylum Armatimonadota; class Fimbriimonadia; order Fimbriimonadales; family Fimbriimonadaceae; genus 55-13. Next base: position 59,211 of record MKRX01000015.1, on the reverse strand, counting down.
CCTGTTTCGCCACTTCTGCATTCCACGGGGTGTCTTCCAAAATCTCGATGGTGACGCGGTTGGGGGGAAGGAGCGCTAGCGCCTCTGCGCCGAGAAGCCGAGATGGCACGTTGACAAAAGCCATTTTTTCGCCCGCCAACTTATCCAGTCCTACTTCCACCAGGATGTTTGCCAATGCGGCAAACTCCATTGACTCGTCGATTCCGCTGGTCGGCGCCTCTCCACTACGCCGGTACAGCAATTCGTACCCCACCAGATTTAGAGACCGATCATAGATCGGCTGTCTCGCCATATAAAATCCGTTGTGCTTCGCTTGATCCATTTACAAATCACAAACCCATTGCGGGTGAAACTCCCCTTGAAATTTATCGGAGGTTCTAAGGCCTTCCATAGAGCAAGTACATATCGATTGCAAAAAATGCGCCGAGGGATAACAGAGGCCCGAAATGTGCTTTTCGTCACAAAATCATGGCGCTAAACGTTATGGCACGGCTTGGTTCATCAAACCCATATTTATCTTAAAGTTGATGACCCGCCAGACCCTTCTATACTTGATTCTTCACCGATCGACTTTCGGACAAAAAGTACAGCACCGGAACCGCGAGCCGTGACAGTAGCGTTGACGCAATCTCACCCGCCATCAGCGCAATCGCCAGACCCTGGAAAATCGGATCGAACAAAATCACAAATGAACCCACGATAACCGCCGAAGCCGTCAGAAGCATCGGTCTAAATCGAATCGCCCCTGCATCCACAACCGCTTGCTCCAGCGTCGAACCTTCTCGACGCCGTAATTCGATGAAGTCCACCAAAATGATCGAATTGCGAACGATGATTCCCGCTCCGGCAATGAATCCGATCATTGAGGTAGCCGTGAAGAACGCGCCCATCAAAGCGTGAGCCGGAAGAATGCCGATCAGAGTAAGCGGAATCGGCGCCATGATGACCAAAGGTGTCTTGAAATCCTGAAACCAAGCCACCACCAAGATATAGATCAGCACCAACACAGAGGCGAAAGCCACCCCGAGATCCCGGAAGACCTCGTAAGTTATATGCCACTCACCGTCCCATTTCATCGAGGAGACGTTCGTGTTCTCGGGCAGATGAGTGCTCAAGACGTTTAACTTAACCCCCTCGGGGAGTTTCATCTGTTCGATCGCCTGATTCATCTTCAGGATCGCATAGACTGGGCTCTCTTGCCGCCCCACCACATCACCGGTCACATAGATCACGGGTAATAGATTCTTGTGGTAGATGCTCTTGTCCGTCGCGATTTCTTTGGAGGTCACCAACTCTTCGAGCGACACCAAGGCTCCTGACCCAGTTCGAACGTTGATCTGAGACAACTGCTCCAGGCCACTTCGCTGAGAGCGTGGCAGTCGAGCCACGATAGGAACATCTTCGCGCGATCCTTCATCATGAAGTAGGCCAACTTGGCTACCTGAGAGCGCGGCGGAGAGAGCCTGGGTCGCCACTTGCACGCTTACTCCGGAGAGTGCAGCCTTTTCCTTATCGACTTCAAACCGATAAGTGGTCTGATCGTCGTCCATGTACCAGTCCACGTCGGCCACACCTTCGGTGGTCGAAAAAATGTTCTTGATCTTCTTTCCGACGTCGAGGCGAGTTTGCTCGGAGGGCCCGTAGACTTCCGCCACAAGAGTCTCCAAGACGGGAGGTCCGGGAGGAACCTCGGCGACTTTGATACGCGCCCCATATTGAGCCGCTATGGCGGCCAGATCGCCACGGATTCTCTTGACGATGTCGTGGCTTTGCGCTTTTCGCTCTGTCTTGTTCGTGAGGTTAACCTGAATATCCGCTTGATAGGCCGCGCTGCGAGTGAAATAGTGGCGCACCAGCCCGTTAAAGTTATAGGGACTGGAAGTACCGATATAAATTTGATAGTCAGTCACTTCTGGAACTTGTGCGCCGTAATCTGCCAGGGCTCGGGTGACAGCCGCCGTTTGCTCCAAGGTCGTACCCGTCGGCATATCAACAATCACCTGAAACTCGTTCTTGTTGTCGAAGGGCAGCATCTTCACGGTCACCGCCTTGATTCCAACCAGTGCGATGGCGCCGAAGAAAAGCAGGCCGACCATTCCGAAGAAGGCCGTTCGAACCTTCCAAGAACGCAGCAATGGAGTCATGATCCGGCGATAGATTCGGGTCAAGATGTCTTCGGAGCCTTCGCCCTTGTGATTGCCGTCGTGCCCCTTTCTCAGAATCCGCACCGCCGCCCACGGCGTCACGATAAAGGCGATCAGCAACGAAAAGATCATGGCTGCCGAAGCTCCCACCGGAATGGGCCGCATGTAAGGTCCCATCAGTCCGCCAACGAATGCCATGGGCAAAATCGCGGCGATGACCGCGAATGTCGCCAGGATTGTCGGGTTGCCCACCTCGTCCACTGCGTGGATCGCCGTTTGGATCATCCCATTGGCTTTCGCCTCCGGCATCCGGAAGTGGCGAACAATATTCTCGACGACCACAATCGCGTCGTCAACCAAGATGCCGATGGAAAAAATGAGGGCAAAAAGCGTTATGCGGTTGAGGGTGAAACCGTACAGATAAAACACCAGCAACGTCAGGGCTAACGTAACGGGTATTGCCACTAAGACGACAAGGGCTTCCTTACGTCCCAAGGCAAGGGCAATCAGAATCGTAACGGAGACAACGGCGATCCCCATGTGATAGAGCAACTCGTTCGACTTCTCGGCCGAGGTCTCACCGTAGTTGCGAGTCACCGTCACTTTCACATCGCCGGGGATGATCGTGCCCTTGAGAGTGTCAACCTTGGCCAGAACGCCATTGACCACATCGATTGCGTTCACGCCCTGACGCTTGGCCACGCTGATCGTAACCGCTGGTTCCAGATCGTCGCCCTTTGCTTCCCGGCTAGCGGGTCCCGCGCCGAAGAAAACATAGTTCTTAGCCTCTTCTGGGCCGTCAATGACTTCTGCCACGCTGGAAAGATGAATCGGCTTGCCGTTTGAAGTGCCAACGACGAGGTTCTTTACGTCGTCAGCTGACCCAACGAACTCGCCTGCTTTAACCGCAATCTCATCGTTTTCAACCGAGAACTGACCAGCTAGATTCTGTTCATTGGAAACCGTCAGCGCTCGCAAAACGTCGTCGGAAGATAAGTGGTAACTGGATAGTCGAGACCGATCCAGCATCACGCGCAACTCACGCTTGCGCCCACCAATAACGGCAGTCTCGCTGACATTGGGCACGCTCTTAATGTTCTGTTCGATCCGGGCGGCAATTTGGCGAAGAGTGAAGGAATCGACTGCCTTACTGTGGAGAGTGAGCGCCAAGATAGGAACGTCGTCGATAGATCGTGCCTTGATGATCGGCAGCGAGGCTCCCGGCGGAATCTTATCGTAATTCGCTTGCAGCTTCTCCCTGAGGCGGACGAAGGCGCGCTCCTGATCCTGCCCGACCAGAAACCGAACGATCACCATCGCTTGACCTGGACTGCTGGTGGAATAAACGTACTCGACACCGGGAATCTCCCAGATGAGTTTCTCCATGGGATAGGTGATGCGCTGCTCAACTTCCTTGGCCGTCGCCCCTGGCATCTGGACAATCACATCCGCCATCGGCACGATGATCTGGGGTTCCTCCTCTCGCGGCGTCTTCAACACCGCGAAGATGCCCATCAAAAGCGATGCGATGATGATGAGCGGCGTGAGCTTGCTTTCGATAAAGGCAGAGGCGAGGCGTCCGGCGATCCCATTCTTCATCGCTCGCTCCCTTCGATCCGGCAACCATCGAAGACCTGACTGCGATCTCCCACCACGATCCGGTCGCCGCCGTTGAGACCGGACAAAACCGGAACTTGGTCGCGCATGCTGTCGCCAACCGTGATGATTCGTAGGCGGGCGATGCCGTCACTGTTAATCGCGAAAACGTAGTTCAATCCTTCGCGCTCCCAAGTCGCCGAGGACGGAATGAAAATTTGATGGGTCGTCCCAGTTGGAATCATCGCCCGTCCGAACATTCCTGATCTGAGCCCCGCGAGATCGCCAAGCGAAAACTTGACCACGAAGCTATGAGAAACCGCGTCACCTTCGGGCACGATCTCGACCACTTGTCCCATGACCGAGCCCGCCGGAAGGGCGTCAACCCGAATCGGCGCTTTGCTGCCCAGAGAAATGGAGCCCAATACGCTTTCTGGGACAGCGGCTTCCAAACGGAGCCCTCCGCCTTCGAGAGTTAGCAACGAAACGCCTGGACTCGCCATGGCGCCGGGATCGATGGATCGCTGAGTGACGCGTCCGTCGAATGGCGCAACGACCTGCCCGTAGGAAAGACTGACTTTCGCCGAGCGGAAAACGGCGGAGGCTTGCCTAACTTGGGCATTGGCGACTTCAACGTCTTTCTGACGGAGTGAGACTTGAAGTGCGGCCGCTTTTGCTTGAGCCAACCCGGATTGCGCTTGCTTGAGGGCCGCATCGGCTTGAGTTACCGCATCCCGCGCGCCCTGAATTTCTTGAGAACGGGAGCCCTCGCGCGCAATGCTTTCGCTCTGAACGGCTGCCTCGTATTGCCCCTTGGCCAGGTCAAACCGGTTTTGCGCCAAGTCGACTTCTCGACGCGCCACCGCCCCCTTCTCGTAGAGACTCGTCATCCGATCGAGCTCAATCTTGGCAAGGTTCAATGACGATTGTGCCTGAGTGACCGCAATGTGAGTCTGAGACACTTCCTGAGAACGCGGTCCCGCCAAAACGAGATCGAGACGACTTTTCGCGATTGCCAACCCAGCTTGAGCTTGCTGTACCTGTGACTCGGCCTGCGCGATTCGGGCTTTGCTCGTGCGATGTTCAATTTCAAGTGCCTTTTGAGCACTCCCGACTCCAACCACCGAAGCATCGTAATTTGCTGCCGCAACGTTGGTGGCGGCCTCCAATTCTCTTGAATCGATGGAGACCAATAGCTGACCTTTCTTCACAAAGTCGCCCTCGCGAACGAACACATCGATCACCCGGCCCATGACTTTGGAAGAGAGCGTCGCGTTCAAAACGGCTTTGACTGTCCCTGTGGCTTCATAGCCCCCAACTGACCTCGTCTTTCCAACCGTTAATGTCTGTGCATTTACCGATGTCACGGGAGTAGAGACCACCCTTGGTCCCTCAGATCGTCCGCATCCAGCTACAAGCAGCGCGGCGATGGCAAAAGGGAGAGTGCGGATGAGGACGTGAATTCCTTGAGTTCTCATTTCTGTGCCTTTAATAAGCGTTTCTAGAGTCCAGAGACGCTGAAGGATCAAAAGGATTCAGGGGACCCTAGACCAACTGAATTGCTCGCTCAGGAATGGCGTTCAATGGGCATGAAGGTGGACCGAAGAATCCTTTTGAGATTTGCGAGCCTCTCTCTGATGAGTCGAGTTAATTCACTGTAAAGTGCAACATGAAGTCAGAGAGATCGGATAGATCCTGGGAGGCCAAACATGGCACGTGTCGTCGTACTAGGAGCGGGGATCGCCGGGCACACCTCCGCGGCATTTCTACGAAAGTGGCTGGGCAAGGACAACGACGTGGTCGTGATTTCTCCACAACCCACGTACAATTGGATTCCTTCAAACATCTGGGTTGGAGTCGGACTTATGAAGAAAGAGGCCGTCGTCTTTCCCCTCGCTCCGATCTACGAACGTCGCCAGATTGATTTCCTGCAAGCTAAAGCCGTGGCGCTGTGGCCAGAAGGAACCCCCGAAGGCGGAGCCAAACCAAAGGTCGAAGTTGAATACACCGGCCAAGGTAAAGACGGTCGGCGAGAATTTGTCGAATACGACTTCCTGATCAACGCAACGGGACCAAAACTGAATTTCGCGGCCACCCCCGGACTGGGACCGGAAGGAAATTCTCACTCAGTTTGCACCGCCGATCATGCCGCCTCAACCTCCACTGCGTTCCTCGAAAGCGTGGAGCGGATGAAGAAAGGCGAACGCCAACGATTCGCCGTTGGTGTAGGGCATGGTGGCTGTACCTGCGAGGGAGCGGCATTTGAATATGTCGTCAATCTCGAATTCGAACTGCGGTCCCGAGGCGTTCGAGACAAGGCGGACATCACGTTCATCACGAATGAATATGAGTTAGGTGATTTTGGTGTAGATGGGCTAAACATCAAAATGGGCGGCTACGTCTCGCCCAGCAAAATCTTCACCGAGTCTCTGTTCGCGGAGCGAGGCATCGACTTCGTAACTCGAGCCCATGTGCGAAGCGTAGATCCGGGCGCCACCCATATCGAGACGCTGGACGGAACGAGAATGGAAATTCCATTCGACTTCGCGATGCTTTTACCTCCCTTCACGGGGGTGGGACTCAAAGCCTTTGATGCCACTGGCGCGGACATCACAGATCGCCTCTTCGCGCCGAACGGCTTCATGAAAGTGGATGCCGATTACGCCAAAAAACCTTACGAAGAATGGACCCCGGCGGATTGGCCCCGCGTCTATCAGAGTCCGGCCTACCCCAATCTCTTTGCGGCTGGTATCGCCTTCGCGCCGCCCCACCCGATCTCAAAGGTGCGCACGAATGATGAAGGACTCATGATTTCTCCAGCGCCACCTCGAACCGGCATGCCCTCCGCCGTTATTGGTAAAACCGTCGCCCGAAACATCGTCCGATTGATCCGGGGGGAAGATAAACCGCTCTACACGGCGTCCATGGCCGAAATGGGAGCTGCTTGCGTGGCCTCGGCGGGCGCCAATCCCTTTTCGGGAACTGCTGCTTCCATGACCATGTTTCCCATCATCCCGGACTACCAGAAGTATCCGCAATACGGTCGAGACCTCAATTCCACCTTCGGAGAGATCGGGTTAGCCGGGCACTGGATCAAGATCCTGCTTCACCATATGTTCTTGTACAAAGCCAAGATGAAGCCCGGCTGGTCGCTTATCCCGGAGTAAGGGAAGAAGGAGTCAATGATGAACAAACCCAGTCACTTGCAAGCTCCTCGCCCCACTCGCTGGACCCTCTTCTGGCGAACGTTCCTTCCTTGGCAGCTATGGCGATTCTTGGTGATCAACCTAAAGATGCTTCGGATGATGAGGCTGGAAAAGAAACACGGCCATAAGCGCCGGTAAGGGAAAAAGGAATTTGGTGGAGGCGGGGGGAATTGAACCCCCTTCCAAAACTGTCGCCCCTCCAGTTACCACGAGCGTCTCCTCAGTACTTTATCTCGGCGGCGCTCTCTCCCGAGGCCGGCTGAACGCACGCCCAGTCTGATTTATTTAGTCGAGCTAGCTACAGACGGAAGCCGACCCAACGATCCGGATTTTATTAGACCCGAACTCTCCCCTACCGGCTCGAGGAGTGCGGATCTCGCTGGCTATTTAGGCAGCGAAGGCGTAATTGTTATTCGCAACTACTTTTTTTCTCGTTTTTGACGTGGCCAACGAGAATCCACGGCTCGCAACCGAAAGTCGAACCAGCTCTGTCGAGCCCTTTCGCCCCCAGTTTGTCCCACAAAGTATAGAACACCTTTGCTCCCCGCCAGGTTCCAGTGGACTAAGGACCTCAAATCAATCGAAATATTTGCAAGTTTTTGTCATAAACTAAAACTTACTTTTTGAGTGGACTGTCGTCAAATCCGCCTTTTGAGGAGGGCTGTTTGTGAAAAGGACGCTACTTGTTTGTTTATCCCTTGTGCTCTCGTCCCTTGCGAGTGCCCTGGATTTCTTAAATACGAGCTTCGAAGCCGCCGAAGGCTTCACGACCGGTGCATTAGATAGCCAGAATGGATGGAATGCGCTCGGAGGATTCTCCGTCGTAGACACCATTGCCAAATCTGGTACTCAGTCCGTCGAGTGGGACGGAAGCGATGGCGCCTGGTTCGCTTGGGCTTCCATTCCCGGAGGATATTCCGGAGCTGAAGAGGTGACGGGATCGGTAAGTATCTTTCTCGATCCAGCTTCTGCAACCGTGGATCGAGTCTATGGACTCGCTCTTTGGAACGATTTCGATTTAGTAGTCGGAATCACTTTGTGCTCTGATGGAACGATCCGAGGTGGACCAACGACGAGCGATCTTTGGGATGGCTCTGGCATCGGAACCTACTCAAGTTCCGCCATTGGTGCGTGGATTGATATCTCCTTAGCCTACATCCCCGGAGAAACGACTGCCATGGCAAAAGTTGGGAACAATTCGTTTGCCCTCGACGCAACGCCAGCATCGAATCTGACCGATTTCGATCTCTACTCCGACTATGTGGACGACTTCGATAGTTCGTCGATCGCCTACTATGACAATTACCGCGTAGGAACGCCAAATCCTGTGCCGGAGCCCGTTTCGATGGCGGTGTTGGGGGTGGGATTGCTTGTGCTTTCCCGACGAAAGAAAGCCTAAATTTTCGTTGCCAGCACAGCCGCTATCAAGAAGGAATCTTCGACCGCGTATTCCGCCAGAATCGCGGTCGAAGCGTTTTGCGTGGCCTTCGCCAACATGTCCAGCGCCTCGCTTTCTTGGCCGGATCCATAACGGTCCAGAGCGACGCGGATGCGTCTATTGGTCCGAATCACTGGCTGCATAAGGTCCAAGAGAGCCGCGTCAAGGGCGAATCCCTCTAACAGCAAGAGTCGATAAGTCTCACCTTCAACTCCCAAAAGACGCGCCACGCCGAGGAGGCATCGGCGTCGGGTTGTCTGCGAACTCAAATGCCCAACTTGCTGGAGCATGAGGGGCAGATCCTCTCGGGTTCCCACGCATCCCAACGCATAGACCATCTCCCCAACCGCCTCGTCCTGATAGTAAGCAAGGGCCTGTCGGACATAGGGCAGTGCCTCCACCATATTTAGCTCGGACACCGCTTCCGCCGCCGCAATGCGGACGCTCGGGTGCGGGTCAAAGAGAGAGTCGAAGACGACTGGACCGGACTCATTGGCTCCTAAAACGCGGAGGGCCTGAATGCTTGCTCTCCGGAGATCGGGGTCTCCTGCTTCTTCTGCAGCTGCGATGAGTGGTGCGATGGCTTCTGAACTGCCAATTCGCCCAAGCGCCTTCGCCGCCGCTCGGCGAAGCAGGGAGCGAGGGCTCTGAAGCAATCCCACGAGGGCGGGCACCGCCTGCGGATTCCCCACGTCGCCCAACGCCTCTACCATCTCTTCTTCCACTGAGTCCGGATGGTTTTCAAGATGCTGGATGAGGGGAACGGCTAGCCGTTGATCTCCCAGTCGCGCCAAGGCTCGGGCCGCATTGCGGCGAACTTTTGGAGACGGATCGCCAAGGGCCTTAACGATCTCATCGCTCGCCATCGAAAATCCTTCCGCACCCACGTTATCGATCGCCGCGGCACGGATATGAGCATCTCCGCTCCGGCTCAAAGATCGCAAGGCGCGCATCCCTTTCGGCGTTACCTTTCGCAAGTCGCGAAGCGTTTTTTGGACATGAGCAGATCCTTCCTCGCGAACAGGGGCTAAGAAGATCATCGCGAACAGTCGCAGGATGAAGACGCCCCAGAAAACGCCTTTGTATGCGTGTTCTGCCCCTAGTCCAGGACGAAGGATTGCCATCAACTCCGCGCCAAGCAGAGGCGCCAAACCACTGACGACTCCCTGAATCGCAAGCCCCGATCCAATAAAGCTGGCTCGATCCTCCTCAGGCGCCGTGGCTAAGAGAAGATTGAACTGAGTGAGGTTAACCCCGCACCAGAACAATCCCATCAGGAAGTGACTCGCCACGAGAAGTCCCACCGAGAGATTCAGATTCGAAGGATTGGTCAGGACCCACGCGAGCGGATTCAACGCAATTCCCACTCCTGCCAGAATCAAACAGGGTTTGTTTCCATATCGATCCGCCAAAAACCCCCAAAGTGAGGAGCTAGCCACGGTTCCCAATGCCTGCATCAGAGTGCAAGCCTGGATCCAAACGAAAGGCATGTTCAGCGATTCAAGGGCGAAGGCCGCATACAGGTTTCCCGCAAAAGTCTGCCCCACAAAAAACATCGCCAAGAACAGCAGGACCTTTCGGAATTCCCGGTGTCGGAACGGAGCCGCAAAACTCCCCAAGCCTTCACGAAGACTCTGCTTCTGAACGTTTTTGCGCTCCATGTCCCGCATCCGCAGGAAGAAAGCCATGCTGAGGGCCGCGCAAAGCACGCCAATGCCGAAGACGACGCTGTAGCCGATGTCTTCACGTCCTGCTCCTTTGAAGCGGTCCAATAGCAAGCCGCCCAGCAGACCAACCGTAGCTCCAACTCCCGCCCCAATCGCGTTGCGACGAGAGAAATACCATCCGCGGGATCGAGCGGGCACAAGCTCGGCGATCCAATCGTTGTAAGTCGAGTTAACGAGCGAAATCGTGAATGCGCCGATGGAAACGCACCCAACCAAGACAAAAAGCCTGAGTTCGTTATTCAGCGCCAAGAGGGGCAGGATGGCCACGGGAACGTACATGGCCCGCCAGACCAAACCTCCGGGCGTGACAAAACCCTTGTAACTGGGGAAACGCCTTGCAATGATGGCGCCCGGAATTTGGAGGACGCCCAGGGCTGCCGGAAGCGCCGAAAGTACACCTATCCAAAGGTCGGTGCCTCCCAATAACTTTACAAACCCAACGAGAAACGCGCCCGTGACCAAAGTGGCAAACGCCGTCGAGAACGCGACGTCTAAGTTCGCAGTTCGGAGAGTCTGAAGCGTCTCTATGCGCGTGGGAGGGGTGTGTCGATCAGCCACCTTCCCTCTTATTCTGAACGCCTGCCGCAATGTTTCGTTAGGTTTACGAGTCCTAAAGCCCGTTCTCGGGCGGAAGAACCCCAGAACCAGCTATACTCCCCTTAATGTGTCGCGTGCTTGTGATCGATGACGAAGAGGCCGTGGTTGCCGCCGTCAAACGTCGCTTAGAGAGGGATGGCTTTAAAGTAGAAACGGCAGATAGCGCCGCAGAAGGGATCGCAAAGATTCTAGAGCGCCCAAAGCCGTATGACGCCATCGTAACCGACATGAGTATGGATCACCCAGATTCGGGTCTCCAGGTACTCCACGCCGCCTTTACGAGAGATCTCTTCGCTGAGGTCATCGTAATGACTGCCTACGGAAACGTGGCAAACGCGGTCGAGTGCATGCGCCGTGGCGCCTACGATTACATCGAAAAGAACGCTCCTGGCATCGACGTCTACGAGATTCTCTCGCTCAAGATCGGTCAAGCCATGGATCGTCGCCGCCGAGACGTTCGGACTGTCGAACTCTGGGAGCGCGCTGCTAAGTCCAAAGAAGCCGTCTAGTACCCTCTCTAGCTGAAGAAAAGCAAAAACCTGGTCGCATAGTACTTGCGGCCAGGTTTTTATTTGCGTAAGATATCGTCCGAATACACTTACGCGCTTTCTTTATGCTACTTCCAATTCGCAGTAAAAATCCTCCGGAAAGTATTCCGTTTGTTACCATCATCCTCATCACGATCAACATCGTGGTTTATGCGTGTACCTCAAACGGCTTTGAAATAAAAGAATCGATCGTCAACGATTGGGGCCTCAAAGGGAGCAACTTCGATTTCCTTCATATGACGTCCAGCATGTTCCTGCACGGGAGCCTGCTCCACATCATCGGAAACATGTGGTTCCTCTATCTCTTCGGTTTCGCCGTGGAAGGTCGCCTCAAATCGTTCAAGTTCCTGATTCTGTATTTCCTTGCCGGCTACGCGGGAGATTTGCTCCACCAACTCATTCTGGGAGCATCGCACCCAGACATCCCCTCCATTGGAGCATCAGGCGCCATCATGGGCGTCCTCGGCGCGGCTCTTTACATGTTCCCGCACGGAAAAGTCACGTTCTTCTATTGGTGGCGGTTGGTCAGCATGGGAACGTTTGATTGGCCAATGTGGGGAGTCGCTGGCATGTACCTGGGCCTGGACATTCTTGAGGCCATTCTCTTCGGTGGTCGAGACGGCGTAGGTCACCTTGCTCACATCGGCGGCGCGGTGGGAGGACTTTTCCTTTGTCTCATCCTAAGGGCGAAAAGGGATGACGAATTCACAAGTGACGCAAAAGCCACGCTTTCCGAGACAAAGGACCTGCGCATTCTCTCTCGAATGGAACTAGCCCAACTGCACCGCGTCAATCCGGGTGACACCGCTGTTCTCCTCAATTGGATGCACAAGAGTATCAACGACCCTGGTGGACCCAAGCCCGAATGCCGCGAGGCATTCTTCAAGGGGCTGCCAAAAATGTTGGCCGAACAGGAAATCGGTCCCATCGCAACCTGCATCGCTGCATTGAATCACCCCATCGGAACGATCAAATCCGGGCTCTTGATGGATTGCGCGACTCGATTGGAGCGTGCTAACGATAATCTCAGTGCGATGCGAATGTATGAGTCCATCCTCAAGGATCCCCAAGCCGCGCAAGGCGATCTAGAGGCCGCCATGTTTCGCGGCGGCATGATTTCCGAAGCCGTCTATCAAAATTTTGATTCCGCAAAGGTCGCATACAGCGAGATCGTTCGCCGTTGGCCCATGAGCCCCTTCGCGGACCAAGCTAAGGTTCGGCTCAAATACGTTGAGTCTCGTCTGACGCCCGCCCAGACGCCTTAGTCCGATCCCGGGCGATAGCAGTATCCTATTGCCCATGGATCAACCTCTCGTCGGCATCGTCATGGGAAGCAAAACGGATCTGGATACAATGCGCCCTGCCGCCGACATCCTGACGGAATTTGGCGTCCCCTTCGAGATGAGCGTGGTAAGCGCTCACCGGACTCCCGAGGCCATGGTGGAATATGCTAAGACGGCTCGCGAGAGAGGGCTGAAGGTCATCGTTGCCGGAGCGGGCGGGGCCGCCCACCTGCCGGGAATGGTCGCTTCGCTCACAACCCTTCCCGTCATTGGCGTGCCAGTAACCACGAGAGCGCTCGGCGGGGTGGATTCGCTTTACTCGATCGTTCAGATGCCCGCCGGTGTCCCAGTCGCCACCGTCTCGATCGGCAACGGAAAGAACGCGGGGCTCCTTGCGCTCCGGATTCTCGGCTCGTCAGACGCAAAGATAGCCGAAAAGCTAGAGGCTTTCCGGCTATCTCAAATGGATGCAGTGGCCGAAATGAATCGAACCCTGAACGACTAATTAGCCGCGCTTGCCGGCCTGCATCTTCACGAGAATCTCGTAAGCGTGCGGTTCCAACAGGATCTCTCGTACAAAGAGCTTCACTTTGTCGTCTTCGCTCAAGGCCTCTGCCTTATCGGCTGGCATGAAATCGCTGGCCCTGAGTGAGTTCGCCGCTGCCTTAAGCTGTCCCTCGTTCAAGACTTTTTTAACGGTGGCGAAAACCAAGTCGACGTTATCGGAGGCCACAGCCCGTCGCTTCATGGTCATCGTCTGAACTAGCGCCCTCATCTCACGGAGTAGATCGGACTTAGGAACCTCTCCCTCGTCAACTCCAGCCTTGATGGCTTGGTCTACGCGCTCGCTGTACTTCAGAATCAGGTCCGCCTCTTCCTGCTCCTGTTTCTTCACGTCCTGTCGAGCCTTCTCGATATCGGGCAAAATCTTGCGAATCTGCTCCTTGGTCAGAACCATTGGCAAGAGCATCGTCAGGACATCCACCTGACGGAACTTGTCCATGGTCTCGGCCGCCCGCTTAGCTTTATCGGACGTCTGGGCAATTGAACTGCCAACGAGGGCAAAAAGGAGAGCGAGGACAAGCAAAGCGTGCTTCATGATTTTCACTTCTATTTTGATTCGGACTTCTGCTGGTCAGACGAAGAATCACCCTGTGATGTTACGCCGTCGTACATGAGGCTAACAAGCATCGCCATCGCCATCGTCTGAGCGTGAACGAAAGCCAACCCACAGATCGCAAAGAGAAGCCATGCCCAAACCTTGAATCCATTGGGTGTGAGTCCTCCCGTGACGTAACACAAAATCAGACATCCAAACAAGAGCGCTCCTCCCCCCAGCATGAGGAAAGCGCCATTTCGGCTGCGAGCGCCACGAGACATCTGCGTAAACTGCGTCCGAATCTGTGCGGAACGCCGCGATTGGATCACCCCGTAGGTAATCCAAATCCCAAAACAGATCAGGGCCTGCAGCCAAATCACTGACTGAGCGTACCTGTCAGCCGCTCATACACTACAATCCGGCTATCTAATGATCCTCGTCTTTGGCACTATCTGTATCGATCGAATGCGGCTCGCACCCGTGCTTCCGCCGCCGGGCGGTTACATTGAAATCACCGAAGAAAGATTTCTGCTGGGTGGGGAAGCGGCCAACACCGCTAATGCTCTGGTCGGATGGGGAACCGAAACGTTGCTGTGTGGAAATGCGGTCGGCATGGGTAGAGATGGCATCCTGCTGCAGGAACTCCTAAACCAGAAGAGACTTCCTCTCGCGGACATCGCGAAAAAGGACTCTCAACCGCCCACCCCCGTATGTGACATTTATGTGACGCCGGACGGAGAGCGCACGATGTTTGGTGTCGGATTCTCCACCATGGAGATTGGGATCGACGTCGAACAGATCCCTTATGAACCGACGGCTTGGTTCACCGCTGAGCCGAATATGCCCAAGGCCTCCGTCTTAGCCGCGCGGTTGGCAAGGGACGCCGGGATGCAGATCTATCTGATGGATTTCGAGGAGTCCACTGGAGTCCTCTCGCCTGGCGTCTTTTGGCAGAGTAGTACCGATTGGGCCGGGCGCCGTGGCAACATGCAAAAGAATGTAGCGTGGGTAAACGACTGGGTTGATCGCCACGGATGCTTCGCGATCCTCAGCGATGGCCCCAACGGCTTTGTCGCGGGTTCTCCCGAACATCCGGTGCGGAGCTACCCACCCTTTCCAGCGCCAAAGGTCGTGGACACCACAGGCGCCGGAGACCTCTTTAGGGCCGGGATGCTGTTTGGACTATCCCAAAATTGGCAGATCGCACATTGCCTCCAATTTGCATCCGCAGCTGGATGTTTGAAGTGCCGTGCCGTTGGCGCGACGACGGATGTGCCAACCGTCGCCGAGATCGTCGCTCACGTCGAGAAACACCGGTCCGTTTCGGACCAGTATCTTTAGTAGATTATTTTGTAAGATTTTTCTCAACATTGCTGCACAGACATGGAAGAAACCTGTCATGAGTGTTGGAGAGCAATACTTGCGTTTGGGAGATATGCTTCTGCGTAGAGGCGTCCTGGACCGTCGCAAATTGGACCGGGGATTGAGAGTCTCTCAAGAGTCCAAGCGGCGTATCGGCGATGTTCTGATTGACATGGGCTATGTGGATGAAGATCAGATTGCACAGTGCCTCGCCGACCAGTACGGATTCGAACTGGAAGATATTTCTCAAGTTAAGCCCACGGCCGCCGCGTTGAGCATGCTTACACCGGAGTTCGCCCTGAAATGGTGCGTACTTGCGCTCGAGGACGATATCCGATTTCGGTGCGTCGTCATCGATCCGGTGAATATTGAGCTGACCGACACGATCGCGATGATTGCTCGAAAACCACTGAGCCTATCGTTAGCGCCGCGCACCCCGCTCCTACAGGCGATTCGCGCGGCCTACGGGCTTCCCGCATTGCCCGTTGCCGCGAAGTCGCGACGGCGCCGTAAGCCGCCGGAACCCGAGACCGTTCTTCAACGAGATCGAACGATGTTGTTGGATGCCGTCTACTCCGAATTAGGCTTCGATGAACCAACGCGGAGGGTGAGCTAATGAGAATCTTGTCCATTACCAGCGGAAAGGGAGGAGTGGGAAAGACCAATCTTGCCGCTAATCTTGGCATCGCCCTTTCCCAACAGGGAAGTCGTGTTGTCATGTTCGATGCCGACTTGGGCCTTGCCAACCTCGATGTCGTTCTGGGAACGGGAGCCGATTTTTCACTCCATCATGCCATCGACGGAAACCTGAGCCTTGCCGACGTTATCGCCGCCGGGCCGGCAGGCACGCGTTTCCTTAGCGGGGGCGCGGGGCTCTCCAAACTGATCAACATCAGCCGAAAACGCCTTCAGAATTTCCTCCTCGAACTCGCTCAGTTGGATAAATCCACGGACTATCTCATCTTCGATACAGGTGCCGGTGTCGATGCGAAGGTGATGACCTTCCTCAAAGCTGCCGACGATGTAATTCTCGTCGTAACCCCGGAACCCGCCTCCGTGGCCGATGCCTACGCCACCATCAAGGTTCTGTTGCGGTCGAAGAAGAATGCCCACATCCAAATCCTCATGAACCAAGTGGAGCATGAGCGACAGGCCGAGGCGGTCTACCGCAAACTAAACGATATCGCCGGCCACTTCCTCAATGCGGATCTCAGCTACATCGGTTCGGTTCGATGCGATTCGGAAATTCTGCCTTGGATTCGCGCGCGCCAACCGTTTCTGCTGGCTGACCCTCGACTCAAGGCATCCAAGGACGTAATCGGCGTTGCTCAAAGGATTCAAGTCAACCGAAACGTCTACGATGTATCGGAAACGATCGTCCATCGGCTGGAATTCGCCTTTGGAATCACCAGTCCGACCGAAGACTTAGCGACCGAAGCAAAAGCCGCCTAACCCCGTCGATTCGGGTTTACTGACGGCATGAACGTCGTCACGGAAGAGCGCATCCGGGTCCGTTATGGAGAGACGGACCAGATGGGTCATGCCTACTACGCCAACTATCTGTACTGGTTCGAACAGGCGCGAGGAGCATGGTGCAGGGACCGAGGCTTTACGTACAAGAGCTTGGAGCAACAAGGCGTTCTTCTTCCCGTTGTGGAGGCCCACCTCCGGTACATGGGTGAGGTCAAATATGATGACTGGATCACTGTGCGTGTCTGGGTGAACGAGATTAAGCGCTCCGCCATGAAGTTCGAGTACGAAGTCGTCAACGAGTCATCGGGAGCTACTGTTACCGAGGGCTACACCTGGCATGTCACCATGAGCCCTGAAACCCGTAAGGCCATGACCATCCCACCTTTCATGAAAGAAATGCTCGAAAGGAACCCAAATGAATTCGAGCGACTTATATGAAAAACGATGGACGCGCTCACGCCGTATGATTTGAAGGGGCGAATGACCACGGCGACAATTAGTATCCAGGAAGCTTTGGAGCAATTGAACGAGATTGCTCAGGATGCGCCGTTCCTTGCTCTCGGTCAAACGGTGTTTTGGGATGAGCCGATGAAGGCGGGTATTGCGCTGGCCTCAAAACGGCTCGGCTACCAACGTCGATTCGTCGCCGGTGTTCACGACACCGACTATTTCGCCAAAATCCCATCCGGCGTCCATCAACCCGGCAAGTTCACGACCCTTTCCCATAACGACACCACCACCAAGGGGCTTTGGAGCGCCGCTGGAGAATTCTCCGCCCTGTTCGGCTCCGAGACCGTCGTGACACGGGAAACCCTGGCATCTGGTGGCCTGAAACTTGAGCCCGTCAAACGCGCGCGCCCGGATATCCTGGACGAGGCAACTCAGGCGTTTGGCTGGCGTGGGGTGGTGTCTCTCGATGATGCCCCTCCGGTAACCGCTGAAATGCCCCTTCAGCCCGTGTTTCGGGAACTGTGTAGCGCTTTTGATTGGGCCCTGGAAAGTTCTCTGGAGTGTATTGCCGGTCAGTCGCGTCATTCCGCTCACGCGCTGGCCGAAGAGATGAGAGCCAAGGTTTGCGAGGCCGCAGAACAAGAAGATTCTGCCACTCTCTCTGGTTTCTACCGTCGCTTGCTTCCAGCATTCTATAGTTTTGCCGCGGGTGTAAATGTCGATATCGACACCACCGTAACCACGGAACTCCTCCGCTTTAACACTCTCACTACAGGTAAGCCTCGATTCGAGATTCTCGACCTTTTCATCCGCCCCGAGACAAAGGAAATCGCCAAGCGTGCCTACGATGAAGCGATCCAAGGTACCGGGCTCTATGAGTTAAGTCGATTCGGCTCCGGCGCCATTCCCTTCGATCTGGTCATCCCTGGCAAGGGAAGAGGCACAATTCGCATAGGAAATCGGGGTCTGGTCGTAATGACCCGCCAACCACAGTTCGCTTCCTTTAAAAAACCGCTGCAAAACGTCTACGAACTGGCGGAAGTCATCGAGCGAAAGTTCGGTCCCAACTGTACGCTTGTCGGCAAAGCCGTGACGCTGATCGGAATGCTGGCGCGCGAATTCGTCTTCGTGTTTCATGAGGGGGCCAGTAGCTATGTGCGCCATAGCCGCTCCATGCATCAGGCTCTCGCCCAACGAGGACTTCCCCTCAAACTCAATCCGATTCTCCGAGTGAAGTACTCCGCATGGGATTCGCTTCAAGTGTGTTGTTCCTGGCTGCATTTGCCCCAACCCTTCCATCGTCCTTTCGGCACGGAGGAGCTCTGTGCTCCTAGCCTTGCTCAGCGTTGGCGCCAAGTCGGTGAGGAGCAGCAGGCCCTCATTCAGACATTAGGAAGTCTCAAACGTCCGATCGACCTGATCCATTTCCTCCAGGAACAAGTTGGGGGATCATGGCAATGCCTTTCCCGGGATTACGAAAGCATTCACGCCGAGCTTGAATCCCTGAGGGCGAAGATCGATAGCGTTGCCACCGAACGACGAAGCATGTACGGCCAAATCAAAGCGCTGAAATCAAAGCGTGTTGACCTCGAGCGTCAGAAAGGCGAACACTTCCGCGACAAATTCTTTGAAAAGACCCCGACGACCGAGGACGAGGCCGAGCGTCAAAGACTCATCTCTGAAATCGAGCACACCATCAAGGAGATCGAAGTCGCTCGAGAAAGGGTGCGCTCGCTCATGCGCTCTCAACGAGAACTTGCCCAGTCTCCAGATGTTTTGAAGGCTCATGATCGTCGTCGCTCGGTTGAATTAGAAGCCGAACTGAAGCGAATGCGCCTCATTCGTAACGCGGTCATCGCCTCAAAGGGGATGCAAAACGCTAACCTACGCCCTAGCGCCTGGTGGTTTCCCCTCGTTTGTCCGGATGGTCTCTGGTTCCGAGAGACCGTCGATTCTGCCGAATGCTATCTGGAACCTCTCGTCTAAGCGATGCCAACACCTAACCGCTCCATTCCATTCTGGAAACTTCAAGCCATCGGTAACGACTTTCCTCTCTTCCATGCTGAAGACCTTGCGGGGATTAACCTCCGTGACCTGGCCATTGCTGCCGCTGATCGAAAGTTCGGTATCGGCGGCGACGGGATATTGGTGATGGACAAGACGGAGACTCAAGATCGAGTCGTTCTTCGTATGTTTAACCCCGACGGAACCGAGGACTTCTGCGGAAACGGCCTAAGAATTGCCGCCCGGCACGCTTTCGATCAAGGCTGGGTTTCATCCTCATTCGTCATCGCCCATCTTCACCGAGACGTTCCATGTGAAGTCGATCCAAACGGAGCGATCCGAACCACTATCGGGGTGGCAGACTACACGCCCCAAAATGTGCCGGTGGATTCGGTCCATTTTCTATTCGACCAGGAAATCGGTGCCTTTGAAGACAAACGCGTCCGCGGAAGCGCCCTCACCACTGGGAGCACCCATACGGTGATACCGGTCCAAGACCTGCCGGATGATCGTGAAATCTCGGTGCTTGGCCCTGAAATTGAATACGCTCCTATCTTTCCGGATCGCACCAGCGTCATCTTTGTCAAAGAAATTGCCCCGAACGAACTCCGAATCAGAATCTGGGAGCGAGGAGTCGGCGAAACGTTGGGCTGTGGAACCGGAAGTTCGGCCGCTGCCGCCGATTACCTTCGCCGAACAAATCCCGTCGAAGGCAACCACCGAATCCTAGTCCACAATCCGGGCGGCGACATCGTTATCTCCATGAGAAACTGGGATACCCCTATCACCATCGAGGGAGTCGCTGAAACCGTTTACTCAGGCTCGTTCCAGTTGGGCGAGAGCTGACGTCGTGTCAACTCGTCGGTAGCGACCTCGCCAGTGAGCCAAACAAAAGCAGCCCCGTCCGTGTCGTAGCCGGCAAAAGTCCACCCCAAGCTAACACGGCGGAATTGGTGGAATTCCTCGGTTGCCTCAACAATATGAAGACAAGGACGCCAACCGTCCTCGGTCACAAAGCGTGCAAAAGCGGTGCCCCATCGAAATTCGTTGCTGTGGCTCGCCACGCCAATAACGGCGTCCCCGCTAAACGCCACGACGCCTTCATCGTCAATGATCGCTAACGGCTCGCAGAACCAGTCTTCGGCGTCTTCGTTCTCGATCGGCTTTGCATTCATTGCCGCCAATCGCTCCTTTCCAATTGGGGGCAGACTCGGAACTGCCTCGTTCGGACGTTCTTGATCGATCAGAATCTGGTCGGCCGCGCCATCGACGTGCCAAGTGAAACTGTTTCCTTCTCCATCGACCCCAAACACTAAAAAGCCACCCCGAACTCTCCTTTGGGGATCTGCCACCATCGGCATGTCCACCCTGCTCGTCAAGCTCATCGCCGGTTGCCATCCCTCCAGATCGATGTTTGCTCGAACGTTCCCTAATTGAGGATTTCCCGGATCGGGTTCAAACTCGACGTCCGCTTTTCCTGCAAAGACGATTCCGTCCTCATTGGACTGAATCACCAAGGGTTCGCAGTGCCAAATCTGAATATCCGTTGGCGATGGCGAACCAAACAGATGCCTGAAAATCCCGCCCATCGATATCAATATACACGGGCAAAAAAAGACCCCGCTCATTCTGAACGGGGCAATCGATGGACCAGTGTCTTCTCCCGATCAACGCCGGGATTGAGGATCTAAATCACCAAAATCGTAGGATCAGTTACCGCGTTGTCGCCGCAGGAATGTCGGAATATCCAAATCGATTTCGTCGAGTTGAATCGGATTCGCCGCGGGCGTGGTAACCGCCGGAATGGCGGCAACTGCCTTGGGTGGCTCGGGCGTATTGTTTTGGGGCTGGTAGAACACGTCGGCATTCCTTGCGACCTGGCCCCCGGGCTCCATCCCTGCCGCTAAGAGCGTGATCTGCACCTCGCCGTCCCCGGTCTCCTTCATGACGTGGCCCATGATAATGTCCGCATCCTCTGGATCGGCGAATTGGAGAATGTACTCCATCGCTTCGTGAGCCTCGCCGATGCTGAAATCGGAACCCGCCGTGATGTTGATGAGAAGTCGCTTGGCGCCCTGAATGTTCGTCTCCAAAAGTGGAGAATTGGCCGCATGTTGAGCCGCCATCCGAGCGCGCTGGTCGCCTACGCCACGTCCAAGGCCCATCAGCGCAACCCCCGCGTTGCTCATAACCGAGCGAACGTCTGCAAAGTCCACATTGATGATTCCAGGAAGAAGAATAATGTCGGAAATGCCCTGAACGCCCTGTCGCAACACATCGTCCGCCGCGGCGAACGCCTGCTGCATCGTCGTTCGCTTTTCGACGAAGTCGATCAATCGATCGTTCGGAACGGTAATGAGAGTATCGACGTTGTCATGAAGCCGAGATGCACCCTCTTCCGCTAATCGCTTGCGGCGAGGACCTTCGAACAAGAACGGCTTGGTCACCACGCCGACGGTGAGGATGCCCATCTTGCGCGCCATTTCTGCGACCACGGGGGCCGCGCCCGTTCCCGTTCCACCGCCCATGCCGGCGGTGATGAAAACCATGTCGGTTCCTTCAAGAACCTCAGCGATCGTCTTTTCGCTCTCTAATGCGGCGGCCTTGCCTTTTTCGGGATCGCCCCCCGCACCCAGCCCCCGCGTCAGCGTTTCGCCCAATTGAAGCTTGGTGGGAGCTTCGGAAAGCCCCAGGGCCTGCGCGTCGGTGTTCATGGCAACGAACTGAACGCCCGCCACCCCTTCGGCGATCATCCGGTTCACCGCGTTGCTACCTGCTCCGCCGATGCCCAAAACCTTGATCGTCGCCTGATTCTCGAATAGATTCTCTGGTCTCATTCAAAAACTCCAAAAACAAGAGCCGTACTGGCCGTTGGAATCACAGACGAGGGGAGTTTCGGAAAAGCCGCGAGAATTAGCCGGATGTGGATAACTTCTTGGCGAAAGGTCCTAGCCGGATCGGCTTAATGCAATCGTTCTACAGAATAGAGCGCCAACTCGCCTAAAAAGCCATCGGAAACATCGTTGTTACGCAGCACACGGATTCCCTCATCTGCTGCCTGAATCGCCATTTTTCGACTTTCTTCCAATCCATAGAGTGCCGGATAGGTCGCTTTCTGCCGCTCGCGGTCGCTCCCCGCCGCCTTCCCAAGCTGCTCTGGAGTCGAGGTTTCGTTCAATATGTCGTCGGCGATCTGAAAGGCCAGTCCGATCCTTTCGCCATACGTTGTCAGTGCCTTCACTTGCTCCTCGCTGCCGCCCCCTAATGCGCCGCCGATTTCGCAACTCGCCGCGATCAAAGCGCCTGTCTTGTGACTGTGAATAAATCGAAGTGTCTCTGCGTCCACCGCACGACCCTCCGAGAGCACATCCACCACTTCGCCGCCCACCAATCCTTGCGTCCCGCTGGCACGAGACAACTGCCGGAGCGCCGCTACGACCCGGACGGGCTCATGCGGCGAATGGGACAAGATTTCAAAGGCCAAAGCGAAAAGCGCATCCCCTGCCAAGATCGCCATGGCTTCTCCGAACTTCTTATGCAATGTCGGTACGCCACGCCGCAAGTCATCGTTATCGATCGCCGGTAGATCGTCGTGTACCAGAGAGAAACAATGGACCATCTCGATGGCGCAGGCGGCATCGAGGACGGACTCCCTCGCCGCCCCCACCGCTTCCGCCGCCGCCATGCAAAGCACGGGGCGAAGTCGTTTGCCTGGAGCAAGGCAGGAGTAACGCATTGCCGCATGTAAGTCGCTCGGCTCAGACTCGACCGAGGGAAGGAGTTGTCGCAATCTAGCGTCGACGGGCTCAGAGTAGGCCTTTAGTTGCAACGGAGAAGACACCGTCTGGAGTCTACCAGCGCAATCTTCAGGTTCTTGGTATTCTGAACGGATATGGCGGTTATTCGTCCGTTCCAAGGTCTGCGCTACAGTGTCGAAGCCGGGGCTTTGAACACTCTCACTGCGCCCCCCTATGATGTCCTGAGCGATGAGCAGCGCGATGGCTATGCCGTCCGCAATGAATACAACGTCGTTCACTTGACCCTGCCTGAGAGCAAACCGGACGACCGGAGCAAATTCGTCAAGTACGCCAGAAGTGCCGCCCTCCTCTCGGAGTGGCGTCGGCAAGGAACTCTCCTGCTTGAGAATAAACCGGCAATTTACCGCTACGAGCAGAGATTCTCCGTTCCCCATATCGGCGAAGAACTTGTACGGACCTCCATCATCGCGCTTCTAAAAACGGAGCCATATGAAAAAGGTGTTGTACTTCCGCACGAACAAACGTTCCCCAAGCATAAAGAGGATCGTCTTCGAATTCTGGAAGCCACCCGCGCTCACCTGGAATGCATCTTCGGCCTCTTCGAAGACCCAAGCGCCCATATCCACGACGCGATTGTGAAAGCTCCTTCGGAAGGCGCCGTAGAAACGGTCAGCGACGACGGAACGACCCAACGGTTGGAACCAATTACCGATCCCGAAGCCATTAGCCATCTTGTCGGTCTGTTAGAAGACAAAAAGGTGTGGATTGCTGATGGCCATCACCGTTACGAAACCGCCTGCACGTTCCGCGCCAATCTGGGCGAAAGGGATGGGCTAATCGCGGAAGACTTCATGATGATGGCTTTCAGTTCCATGTCCGACCCGGGCTTGGTTCTTCTGCCCACGCACCGGGTTCTTACCGATATCCCCGTCGACCGCGACACGATGTTCTCACGGCTAGAGGAGCATTTCAATCTAAAAGAAACGCACAACAGCCGACTGATGGAATCCATAGAATTGGAAGCGCGCAGTGGTCGCACGGCATTCGGACTTGCCTTGGAGGGAGGAGATGGCTACGTTCTGGAGGCCAAAGACCCCGCCATCCTTCACAAACTCGTTCCCGGCGATGCCAGCGACGACTTGAAGAAGTTGGACGTCACCGTTCTCCACAGCATCATCTTGGAACAGATGCTGGAAGTGAAGGGACTGGACTCCATCAAGTACACCCGAGACTCGCACGAAGCGGTCATGTGGGTGAATGAGGGCGCGAAAGCGGCGTTCCTCATGAACCCGCCGACCGTCGATGATATGAAAAGAATCGCTTTGGGCGGAGAAAAGATGCCCCAAAAGAGCACCTACTACTTCCCAAAAATTCTCAGCGGTTTGGTTCTCTGGAGCCTGAACGACTTCTAGCTAAATGAAGATCAAGCTTCTCGGTACGGGCGCAGCGGATGGCATCCCGGCGATTTTTTCGTCGAGTGAAGTGTGCCGCAAGGCTCTCGAACCGGGAAGCAAAGATTGCCGAACTCGTGCCGCCGCTCTGATCGATGAATGCATCAAAATCGATCTCGGCCCAGACACTCTCGGTCAAATTCAAAGAAACGGCCTTGATCCCACGCTTTGGGATGCTATCGTCTTCACCCACAGCCACGAAGATCACTTCACCGCCAGTGAGATCCAGTATTCGATGTATCCGTTCAATTCGAACGAGTACACGCCGTTCACCATCTACAGTAACCCCACGGTCTCCTCGATCATTTGGACGAGGTATCCAGATTGGCCTCTGGACATCGTGACAACTCAAGTCTTCGAGACCTACCAAATCGGTGACTACCAACTCACTCCCATCCTCGCCAAACATGCCGAACCCGAGGAGTGCCACAACTTAATTTTCGAAAAGGACGGAAAGCGATTCGGCTATATGACCGATACCGGGCTCTGGCCAGAGGTCACGTGGGAATACCTTGAAGCAACCAAGCTGGACGCCATGGTTATCGAGTGTACGGATGGCCTTCACGATAGCGGTTACGATGGCCACCTAGCCCTTTGTGAACTGGTCCCGGTGATTGAGCGCCTACGCCTCGCCGGTACGCTCTCACAGGAATCGCCCGTTTTCACCACCCACCACAGTCACCTTGGCGGCTCTCACGAAGAACTGGTCGCCGCCATGAAGCCATACGCCTTCCAGCCGGGTTTCGACGGTTTGGAATTCTCGATTTAGTCGCGGCTTTTCATAACTCCATCCCGTCTTAACGATTGGCCAACGGATTGGCGGGCGCTGAGGCCAGGATGGCCCTTATCTCAGCTAAGGCGCAACATAGAGCGAAACTTTCCCCTGCTCGACGCGATCTAGCCAGAAATCCAACCCAAGATTCCCCGGTTGCGCAAGGATGCGTGGCACCTTGTAACGGTTAACCTTTCCCGGCGGAGGCGCCGGATTGGCCCCCGCCAAAAATGCCCCCGCCGTTTTGAACACTTGCCCCTTGTACTTGAACTGCTTGATCAGCGCCCGATTCTTGGGCGTGGAGCCATACGGCATCGCAAACATCGCCGGTTCGTGAATCCCGTATTTTCGGAGCAGTTCGATCCCACCTGCCACTTCGGACATGACCGTCTCGTCGTTCTTGGTCCGCAGGGCGGGATGATGAACTGTGTGGTTTGCCAGTTCCGATCCCCACTCCTTGATCATGGCCACTTTCTTGGCACGCAGCTTTGGCTGATCCCACATTCTTGGCAATACGAAGAAGGTGCCTTTCATGGGGAAGTCGGGATGGGCTTTGGCGAATTTCTCCCAAACTCCCATCGCGCATTTCGGATCGAGTGAACCATCGGCTAAGAGCTTGAACTGGGTCGGCTGGGAGTCGTCGAAGGTCATAATAACCGGCGACGCCCCCGGCGGCAGGTCCATCTTGTCGTTGAGATATTCTGACGCCGTCACGGGCCGGAATCCCAAGTCGTAAAGTCGCTTCAAGTCCTTGGCGAACTTCTCGGGAGTCCGAAACATGTTTCCCTTCTCGTAACCGAAATTGTGGTACTCGGTAACAAACACCATGCCTTGGGTGTTAGCCTTTCGCGTCGTAACTCGGGCCGGAGGTTCCTTTACCGGTGGCGTGCGGGGCTCAGGCGCAACCGGCGCCGGCGTGACGACGGCAGGTGTGCCACTGAGAGCACTAGAGGCCGTACCGCTGCATCCGCACAGCGGGAGAAGGGCGCTAAATACGCCAAAAAGAGGAAGCACAGTGGCTTGTCGCATGTCGGTCAGGATCGCCGGAGTGGGACTGGTATTTCCTCGCGGACTTTTCCTTCTCCGACTACTCAACTAAACCTGATTGGAGTAGTTCTGCGCTACCGACATCGCACAAATCCCCAGGCTTTTGAGAAAAAACTTCACCTGTTAATCTCACCCGAGAAAAGGCGACCCCATTCCTCAGATTCTAAGGCAAAAAGAGAGGCGACTCGCGCAAGCGAACCGCCTCCAATCTCACTTAAAGATCTGCTTCTCGAAGCAGATTCTTTCCACTGCCATCGAAGGCTCTCATCTTGATGGGAGCTTGCACCATTTCTGTCGGTTTCCACTCTGAAGGCGTAAGCCGAATGACTTCACCCTGCTTGAGCTCGACCTGCTTCTTCTGAACTTGGGGGGTCAGCGTCGCGCCAGATCGAACGCTCAGGTCGAACTTCGCATCGCCACCCTCGCTATGGAGCATGAGCGTCTCGCCGTCGTCCTCAAGCCGTGCCCTAACCTTTGCGCCTGCCTTAGCCTGAAGGTTCGTCACATCGTAACCACGCGTTCGCTGAGCTTGGTCCGACCATCGGGTGACCGAAAGGGCTACGACCTTATCAGATTCAGGGAGGAGAGAGACTTCAGGATTGCCCGTATTCATCGGACTCACCGAAACCTTGTCCACCTTGCCGCTTCCCAAGTTAGCTTTCACCACTGCGGTCATGGTAGGAGATCGATACCCCCACTGATATCCGCTGGTCCCCGTTCCCTCGATCTCATGAGTGATTTCGTTGGATTGGAGTGCATTCAGAAGCGTCCCTGTAACCACGTCGGTAATGCCGCTTCGGACCGCCGTCCCCGTTGTTGCCGCAGTTGTCGCGGTGGTCGCAGTAACCGCACCCGCAATGACCGCATGACCTACGTCGGTCGCCACACCAGTCGAGATGGCTCCTTCTGGACCGTGAGAAGCTGCCGGACGGTGCAGATAAAAGACCTGCCCTGGGCCCTCCTTGGTGAGAAGTCGCTTGAGGATGTTGGCATCCAGCACCGTCCGCCCCCGAAGTACTGCGCTCAGATCGTGCAGCACCGGCAGAAGGGCCATGTTCGGGATGCGCTGATTCGTGTCCTTGCGTATGTCCGCCCATTTCTCGGGAAGATGCCCCAGGTTTGGCTCGAAGAACGTCTTGCCCGATCCATCGGTGATGTTCTTTGTCGAGGCATCGCCGCCGATAATCAGCAGGGTTCCTCCAACGAGGAGCGCCAACGCCTCCCAGAACGGAGTCCGGGGCTGCTCGCATAGCACGTTGAACGGTATGGAGAACATACGTCCGCCCGTCCAGGCTCCGCCGTCGTACGCGGTTCCGCCCGCGCCGTTGAAGTGGAACGTGTTCTTGTCGGGATCGATCGTGATGATGTTCCCCGGGTCATTGTCGTTCGGAACGCGCGGATACGGCCGATTCGGATCGGCGATCTTGATCTTCCAGGGCTTCGTACTGTCGTCCCAAGCGTAAGGACGCACCGCATGTCCACCCGCCCCCCAGTAATCGCTGGTCAGCGAGATGATTGGATAGTTTCCTCGTGCAAACTGGTCCCGACTCTCTCTGAAGCAGCGTACGGGATCGTGCGTGCCGCCTGAGATGAAGTGTCCCAGGAACCAGTCGATGAACGAAGCGCCAACCTGATACCCATGCTTGATGTTGATCTCATTGATCATCTCGTTATGGGTGCCCGGCTGAGGTTCGGTTCCGTTTGTCGGTGGGAAGCGCCCGATCGGCTCGTTATAGATGGATCGGCATACTTGAGCGTAGATTGACTCAACGCACATGCCAAAGCAGTTCCCACCGGCCGCCACTCCCTTGTAGACCAACTCATAGTAGGCCGCATTGAAAGGATGCCAGATCACCGACTCGTCCTCGTCCACGTCCCGGAAAGTCTGAGCGTACTGGCTCTTGCTAAGTGTCGCTGTGGAGAAGTTGTCGTAGTTCCACCACAGGTTCTTGCGGAACTGATGAGGATCGTAGCTCGTCACGTCTCGAACTTTGTAGACGATCATAAAGTCGCCCGCCCAGTGAGTAGCCGGATCGTTCATGCCCCAGAGATCGTCGGCCGTGTACGTCTTATCCACGGTCCCCAGCTTGTCGTCGTTATCTCCAAACCAGCCTCTGATGAAGCCGCTGTCGGAGTCCCACCCCTCAAATTTCACGTGGATCGACATGTCGCCCGTCGGTACGCCAAAGCGAGGAAGGACTCGGTTCAGCGTTTTGTCTGAGCCCAGATCTCCATCTTTCGGAATGCGTTCGCGAACGTGATAGCCGCGCGACGACGAGATGTCCATGATGATGTAAACGTCTTGACCACCGCCCAAGAAACCGTCGTCCCCTTTTGAGCCGATTCGGTCGATGTAAAGCTCCAGATTCTTGATGATCCGCATGTTCGCGTAGGAATTGAACCAAAGGATCACGCCATTCTGGAAATTGCTGTACCGGGCCGCTCCCTTGGGTGTGGAGCCTTCGTTAGATGTCGGGAAGCCCATCTCGCCAATCGGGCCGTCCAACTCGTCCTCGTATTTTCTACGAATATCGCCGTGGACTTCCCAAGCGCCAGTGCCTGAGCTCCAATAAATCACGCCACCCTGGAACCGGTTAAACCGACCCACTTCAACGCGGTTCTTGAAGATTTGGGTTTCGTTGGTCAGTGGGTAGCCCAGGAAGCCTCCCGGACCCCCGAGCGCCGCGTATCGATCGCGAATCGCTCCATGAACCTCGAACGCTCCCGATCCGCCGCTCCAATAGATGTCGGCGTTTTCGAAGTGCGAAACGCGACCTCCGTTGGCGGCCGCTTGTTCGTCGCTCTTGGGCAGTCCCAAGAAACTATGTACGTCGTTCAGGTTACGGTATTGAAGGTAAATCGCTCCGTAAACTGCGAAAGTGCCCCCGGCTTTCCGGTGCACGATCATCCCTCGTTCAAAGTAACAAGCCGACGAGCCGTCCGGCAGACTGAAGTAGCTCTGAATCGGGTCGCCAAGGGTGGCGACGCCAATCTGAACCCACTTGTCGTAAATCTCATTGCTGAGCGTGACGGTCCCGAAGTTGTTAGTCTTCACTTTCTTACCCGCCAACAGGGTGATTCCCCGGGCGGGTCGCAAAACAGTAGTCGAACCAGTAGCAACTGTGCGCATATGCAAGTTCTCCTCAATAGAAGTGCTGTCAATATAAGTCCGTTTTGCCGGGAATGTTGAACAAAACCTCGTAAAAGGGAATAATCTTGCTATATTCAGTAACCGGTAACTCACCAAAGATAGATCGCCCAAATAACGTTATTTAGGCGGTCATTTTGGGCTAAGCCTAGATCGCTTGCTGGAGCTGCTCGATCTTGCGGACATAGGAGCCAACCAGTTCCCGGCTCTCCCCCTCTTCGGGACTCTCCGCGTAAATGTGAAACAGAGGCTCAATGGCGTCCGGCAAAACCAGCACCCAAGAGTCTTTGTCGAAGATCTTGATTCCGTCCACCAGTTCCACACGCTCGCCCTTCGCGCTCTCTTCGCTGATGCGTCGCATCACCGCTCCCTTTGCCTCCCAAGGACAACGTACGATCTCGTAAGCAAGCTGAAATTGGGGAAGCTCGTCCACTACCTCACCTAAACTTAGGCCCGTAGATTGAAGCATCGTGACCAGCTTGCCAAAGGAAAAAGGGGCATCGAATCCTGGATGAATCTCCGGAAAAATAAATCCACCCCGGTGATCTCCGGCAAACGTGACTTCCGAACTGCTCGAAGTGTTCATCAGCGACCGGGTGTCGGACTTCGTTCGGATAACTTGAATGCCCCGTCCATGAAGCATTTCTTCTAATCGGGTCGGGGCCGTGACGCTCATCGCAATCGAAGCGTCCGAATGGGTCTGCCCGACCAGGACGGACATTGCCGCCAAAAGCGAATTGCCCACGACCACGCGGCCCCGTTCGTCGATGACCGTAAGGCGCTCGCCCTCCTCCGTAAAGAGGATTCCCATGTCGTATCCCAAGGTCCCCA
Source organism: Armatimonadetes bacterium 55-13 (assembly GCA_001898035.1). Taxonomy (GTDB): domain Bacteria; phylum Armatimonadota; class Fimbriimonadia; order Fimbriimonadales; family Fimbriimonadaceae; genus 55-13. The sequence continues at coordinate 29,277 of MKRX01000015.1, read as the reverse complement.
CGATCTGTCGCAGATTTTCAACGTGCGACTTCACTTCATCGGGAGTTCGCGGCGCCAACTTAGCGTCGTTAAACCCATTGAGAGAAATCGAATCGACACCCAGCCGCGCCAGCATCGAAGGATAGAAAGTGGCCAGCGAGGAGTAGCCATAGTCGCAAACCACCCGCAGTCGTCGCTTGGTAGACGGCGTCTCCAACAGTCGGAAGAAGTCCGCCTGATACCCTTCTATCGCCCGACTCGCAAACTCGATAACCCCCAAATCTTCTGAGTCGATCCGCTTGTAATCTTCCCGGAAAAAAGCTGTCTCAACCTTCCGCTCCATGTTTCGCGAAAGGTATCCGCCACTCTCATCCAGAAGTTCGACGAGAGTCACCCGAGCGTTACCTGGCAACTTGCGGACGTTCACCGCGCCCGCCGCCCCGCTGGTCCGAATAAAGTGTCGAGCGACCGGGAGCGCCGCCGACCGAAGATCCAAGATATCGCACCCCACGCTCAAGAGGGAGGCAATCAGCGCTCGTTTGATCATTCGCGAACTTCGCGTGCTGTCCCGGCTCGTCACGATCCGACTCCGGGGGGAAAGGCAGGAACCAAACGCGGAACCGAGGCGACAGGCGAAGTCGGGCGTAATCTCGATATTGCTCAGCCCTGCTACGCCCAGCTCGCGAAAAAGCGTCCCCCGCCATTTATTGCCCCAAACTAGGGACATGGTAACGGTAGAACCACGCTCAATGATTTTGTCGGGCCAAAGCTTGATTCGCGGTCGTACCGTGCAGCCAACGTCGATCAAACATCGATCGCCCACCACCGCATCCTCGCCAATCACAGAATCCAATTTAATCGTAGCCCGGGATCCGATAACGGCAGACCGAACGCTTGCCGAAGCCCCGATATAGACGCTATCCCAAAGGATGGAGCGTTCCACTGAAGCGTCTTCTTCGACCAGCGTATTATCGCCCAGGACCGAATAAGGGCCGATCCTGGCTCCGCGTTTCACCTTGCAGTTGCGCCCAATCACGACCGGGGGAACAATGACTGCCGTCTCGTCGATGCTCACGTTCGGCCCGATGAACATGTTATTGCTCTGGGCAGGGTAGGGAAGAGGCAGGTTCACTTGGCCGGACATCAAGTGCTCTTGAGCTTCGCGATACTGAGTAAGCGATCCCACGTCGCACCAATAATTCTCCATCACGTAGCCAAACATCGGCTTTCCCTCTTCCAGAAGCCGCGGGAAAATATCGCTGCTCCAGTCGTAGTTTTTGCCCTGTTCCATCGTGTCGAAGATTTCTGGCTCCAGGATATAGATGCCAGTATTGACCGTGTCGCTAAAAACTTCGGACCAGCCCGGCTTCTCCAGAAACCGAACGATTCGGCCCTCCTCGTCCGTAATAACCACCCCAAACTCAAGTGGGGAAGGAACCCGGTACAGAATGAGGGTGGCCAAACTCCCCTTCGATTTGTGATAAGCGATTGCCCGCGTCAAATCACAGTCCGTCAGGGCATCTCCGGAGATAATCACAAACGGTTCGCCGTCATGGTCCGCTCGGATCAGATGTTCCGCCTTCTTGACACTCCCCGCTGTTCCCAAAGGAGTGTCTTCGATGGAATATGACATCCGAATATCGAAGTCGCTCCCGTCACCAAAATAGCCCTGAATCTCGTCGGCCAAAAAGTGGAGGGTGGAGACGACCTCAGTGATGCCGTGCCGCTTCAGAAGCGTCACGATGTGCTCCATGATGGGCACGTTGCAGATGGGAACCAGTGGCTTGGGCCGGTTGGAAGTGATCGGCCGCAAGCGCGAGCCCTCACCTCCTGCCATCACAACCGCTTTAATCAAATTGAACACCCCTCCGTAGAATGCGACTTACCCGTATTTTGTACGGGTATCCCTTGCAATCCAAGCCGGAATGAGTCCTTTTCAAGATTTCGTCAATATCTGATAACGTCCGTCATTCAAAACTCGAAAACGGGGCACTTGCCGATTCTTCTCGAAGGCATCATAAATCGGTCTCATGGATTTCCACAGAGAAAGCGTTGAGGGAGGCGCCAGAGCCCATTCCTCATTGAAACGGAACGGATAAATGTGAACTGGGATATTCTTCTGTCCAGCCTTTTTGGCGAGATCCGCCAAGACGTAGATTTCTTCGATCACCGGATCGGTCATCGCCATGCAGCCGATGCTCTTTCGATCGCCGTGAATGAAAATATCGCTGCCGGGATGTTCCTGATCGGAAAGGATACGGTCGCTTGCATTCGGGTAGTTGATGCCCAACGAGAGATGAAACTGACTCCGGGGATTAAATCGCTCGATATGATAGAAGCCCTCTGGCACCTGGTAGTCGCCTTCCTTCCGCTTCGGACCAAGAGAGCCTGACATCGCCGCGATCGGATAAGATTTCAGCAATCGCATTCGGCCCGTTCCGCTCGAAGCCGCCCAAACTTCCAACACCGCATCTCGCTTGAACGCACGGAGATAGATTCGCTTGGGCGGAAAAGACATTTCCGTTTTCTTACAGAGGAGGCGAAGTGTCTCTTCAACATTGTTGTAGGCGGCAGAGACCCGGTCGTCTCCCCCAACGATACTCATTGCGGCGAGCATAACCGGGATCAAAATCTGCTAATCCTCTGCCTTCAACGGCGTAACGCGAATTTCTCCAACTTTCCCCACGCCGCCCGATCGGTTCACAATTCGGATATAGCGGCTACGGGTAAGCGGGCCACGATAAGGAATCGTCACCGTGCCATCGCTATTCTCGATTCCGCGATTTGAAAGCGTCCAGTCAAAGTTCAGGTCCTTGACCCAAGTGTCGCGGTCCGGTGCACTCTGACCAGTTGCATAGGCCTGAATGTCGAACTGTTTCGGCATCTCCGCTTTCTTGAACACAAGGGCGATCTCTCCTATCGGACGGTCGCGGCCAAGATCAATCTCGATCCAGTCGCCCGGCTTGGGGCCTAGCTCGGCTTCCGTAGCAGGATCCCCGTCTGTAAACCCTGCCAGTTTCGCCGGAAGGTCATCTGCGGAATTCTTGGCTAGCCGTCCCTTCGCAAGGTCGGTCGTCCGATCAAGTGGTCCGCTCGGCGCGTTAAACCGAATTTCAATGATGGCTGCCGCCCTGTTGCCCCGATGGTAGGCGTCCACAAACTGCCAGGCCTTCAGCCAGCCCCATTCGATCTCCCCGTTGATCAAGGCGCGAACGAGAATCGTTCCATTCGTCCCGTCGGCTCGAATCGCCCCAAATGGGTTCTTCTTCAATTGGTGCAGTGCCTCGCTGTCCATAACTCCCGAAGGAATCTCTTGGTTCTGGAGAATCACTGTCCCCCCCTCTTTGGTAACGATTGTCTGGGTGGGAGCGTCGGGCATCTTGCCTCCTTCGAGTTGAAAGAAACTCAGCTCCGCCCCGTCCAAAGGCTTTCCGGTCATGTCCACGGCGCGCAGGATCGAGGTCGCTGGTTGATCCCACAGAACCCCAAGTCGCTCCTTGGCCGATTTCCCGATCGCCATATTGATCGCCGAAGCTTCCGTCGCGCTCAGCAGATCCGTCGCCTCTACCACTACGTTGTCAAACAACGGCGATGCCACCGGTGCATAAAGCATCGGAATCCCCGGAGGGATCAAACCCTCGAAGCGGGTGTCGCCAAAGCCACTGACTCCCGGATAGGGATCGTCAAAGTTAACCTTGCGCCCATCGAATACCACCGATTGTGCGCCTTCGACCGACTTCAATCCCGTCAGTTGGGAAAGAAGCTCGCGCATTGCGCTTCGTTCATCGCTCCCAAACTTCAATCCAAACGTATAGGCTGCGTCCTGTGCGTTGGGAACGAGCCGAACTCGTTCCAGCACGCCGTCGGGTGCGAATGAGAATCGGCTTTGAGCAAAGTAAGTCTCATTGGCTGTGCGCAAAAATTGTTGGGCGAGATCGAAATTGGCCGGAGTCTCATCGGCAACCGCCACGGGTAAAGCGTTTTCGTAGATGCCCGTAGCGTCGTTGGAAGCGTCCTTATCCCCCTGTCCGGGCCAGATTCGCAACATCAGTTTCGAATTGCGATGATCGGACTTACTCTCTCGAAAAGTCCTCTTTGTCTCGATAATCGTGGATTCCCCAGGTTGAAGCGCTTTGGTAACCGGGAATCGAGCGCCCGCCTTTTCATCGGCGATCCATTGGGCCTCAAAGGGGGTTGCGGCGCTCTCTCCTACGTTTTTGATCATCGCTCGATACGTCACTTCTTCCCCATTTTTGGGATTCTCAGGCGATCGATCGATCCACTGCACGCTTAGGTCCGCCCCTGCGACCGAGGAGTCGATGCCGTACTCGATCTCCAGTCGTGGTTTGCCCGCCTTTGCTTGGCTGGAAAAGAACTCGCAACCTGCACTAAAGGTCAGGGCAAATCCTTCGTTGTCATACCATTGGTCGCGCATCGTCTGAACGGCCTGCGCCAAGCCGGTGATTCCGATCTCGGTCTCTCCAACCGTCATTGCCGCACCTTGCACCGGAGCTGCATCGTCGGGCCCCGCCGCGCCAGGTTGCTGCCAAGTGGCTCCGCCTTCGCCATTTCGCCGACTCTTCCAAGTTGCCGCGCCGCGAACGACCGTACCTTCGCTACGTCCAAAGGAAGCGGTGAAGGTCGGGCCCTCGCCCCACGGGGCCCGAACGCGACGAACGCTTTCCAGAACTGGCTTCTCGCCCGAAGAGGGAGAGAGGTAAAGCGTCGCTTTCGTAATCTTGCTCCGGTCCGGAAGAATGCGAGTCAAGTCGCCAAATCGAATCAAAATCGTGCGTCCCTTTCCGCCGGAAAGAGTAAAAAGGCCGCCGTTCACCGCATCGGCGCTCGCCGAATCCAAGTAGGTGTCGGTAACGTCCCAATACCGAACGCTTCCGACTTGCGAACCTCGAAAGAGGTTAATCGTCAGCGTCTGAACACTCGGTAAGGGAAGGCAGCCAAGCAGCGTTGCCAGGATCATAGGGGCAGTTTATCTCCTTGTCCTCGACGTTCCGGGACGGATGGTCGTTTCATACCTCTATGCGGCGTCCTCGCACAATCTCTAGGTTGAAACAATACCGGGACGATGAAATCGAGGATGGTTTTCGGGCTCATCTTCGCCCTCGACGAATCGGGCCAACAACTTACCAATCCAAGGCCCGAATTTGAACCCGTGCCCGCTGCAAGCGCTTGCGAAGAAGCCGCGATCTCCCAACCTCCCCAAAAGAAAGTCCTCATTTGTCGTGCTCGTATAGACGCATCCTTTGGCCATAACGATCTCTACCGGATCAAGGCCAAATCGTCTTCTGGCACGGTCTTCGATGAGTTCAAGATGCTCTTGTACCGGTTGGCGATCCAAGATTTGGGGCTCAATCTCCGGCCCAGACTCATGCACGCCAAATTTGATATCCCCCCGGTCCGGTTCGGAAGGAAAACCATAGACCCCCGTCGGTCCGTCTTCGATCCAAACCGGTCCTTCGCAAGGCGCATCCGTTCGTACATAGGCGAACGTTTGCATCGTGGTGCGCACAGGCGCCGAGACGAACCGCCGAATCCATGGCCCCGGACACACAACAAACGCGTCGAAGTCTTTCTCAAGCTGTTGCCACTCGATGGGATGGTCGGGGAGAATCACGCCCCCAAGGCTTCGGAACACTCTGAGATTGGCCGTGATGGCGCCCGAGGCATCCACCCAACCCGCTTCCTGAGTAAAGATGCCAATCTCGTCTCGGTCGAGTCGCAATCCTGGCAATCGCTTCATTGCCTGGCGATGATCCAAAATTTCATGCCTAACTCCAACTTCTCGTAGCCCAGCGATCATGGAGAGAACGTCGGAAGAGTGAGCTGGCCCAAAGTAGAGAAGCCCCACCTCGTGAAGCAATCGTCTGTCGGCATGCTGCTCAAGCTCAGCCCACAAAGGATAGGCTTCCTCCATGCAGGCTGTATAAAAAGCATCGGGATAGGCCTTCCTGACAAGTCGAGAGTTCCCGTGTGAACTCCCTCGGTCATGCCCTATCTCAAATTGCTCGAAAAGCGCGACGTCATGGCCGCGAATGGCAACGTATCTCGCTGCGCTAGATCCTGCGATCCCCGCGCCCACGACCGCTACCTTCAACCCTGCTTCACCGTTCGAACCCACTCATCGACATGACGCTCCAACTCGCCCAGTTCGACAAACAAAAAAGCCCCTCCTGCAATTTTGCCGGAGGGGCTTCTCAATTCGGAAGGGCTACTCTGCGGAGGCTTCGGTTGCCTCTTCGCCTTCTGCCTTCTTGGTGGTCTTCTTGGCAGCAGGCTTCTTCTCAGCGGTTTCCGTCTTCTTGGGTGCCGCGGCCTTCTTGGCGGCGGGCTTCTCGGCTACTGCCTTCTTCTCACCCTTATCGGTCGATCCGCCGGCCTTTGCGACTCGGATCGCGTCCTTGATGACCTGTTCCTTGCGATGGCGTCGCTTTCGGATTTCCTTGTTCTTAACTCGCATTTTTGCTCCTAGGCGTCCACAGCGGGACGTAGTGCCAATAAGGATACCCGGTCTCGAAAGAGGCCTAGGAGAGCCGAATGCGCTCCAAATCGTCGTGCGAGGGAGTGGCGACCCCCACATGGGAGACCACCGCCGCCGCCGTATGACTGGCCAACTCGAACACCTTGGGTTCGAATCCAATGGCCGCTAATCCCAAAGCGACCGTCGCAATCGTCGTATCGCCTGCCCCTGCCGTATCGAAAACCTCGACCTTTTGCGGGGCGATATAGAAGGACTCGGTACACATGCCGTACTCACCCAAGGTCACCAAAATGTGTTGGAAGCCGTTTTCGTCCAATATCTGCCGCGCCACGGAACTGGGACGATCACTCAGGCCCTGCCCGTTAGCCTGCCGGATAATGTCCTTGGCTCCCACCGCCTCTGCCGCCTCTTTTGCGTTCAAACTCACCAAGGTAGCCCCTTGATAAGCCGAAAGGTTCACCGGCTTCGCGTTGGCCGTCACTGGTACCCCTCGGCTAACCGCAAGCTCGATGAGACGCTTAACCAAATCAACCGTCAAGACGCCCTTCGTGTAATCGCTCAAGATCAGAACGTTAGCCTCATGGATCCGACTCTTCACGGTGTCGAGGATCGAGTCCTCCACATCTTCGTCGATGGCGCTCTCCGATTCATGGTCGATGCGCAGGACCTGATGAGCGGTATCCGCCAGGACTCGAGTCTTGCGGGTGGTCGGACGAGAAGGGTCGGGAACGACGCTCGCCGACTCCCCAAGCGCTTCCTGTAATTCTTGCCCCGCCGAGTCTTCTCCCACGACACCGATCACCGTCGCCTTCGCACCCAGTGCCACGATGTTCTTGGCCACATTAGCTGCTCCACCGGGTACGGAAAAGGTTCGTTGTTGTCGAATAACCATGACCGGCGCTTCCGGGCTGATCCGAGTTGCCTTGCCCACGATGTACTCGTCAAGCATTAGATCGCCTACGACCAAGGCATGGAGCGACTCAAAGCGCTCCAGAAGCGGCCGAAATCTCACGAGGCGAGCAACTCCTGCTGCGCGTGCGCAGCGGGTCGCCGCCATCGCACATAGAGCACCAAAGCGTAAATAACCAAAACTCCCGCCATCGCCTGGGCTTGAGTGATGGGAAGAGATCCCCAGTACGTCGAGGAAGCAAGGCCTGCGTCCACCTGAGCGTCGGTGCCTGCGCGCCAAAATTCGTAGATAAATCGAGACAGGCCGTAACCTGCCAACGCCAGCGCGAACACCTGTCCTCTCGCCTGATGCCCTCGCTTCTCCACCCACAGGAGAAATCCGGTGAAGGCCAAAACCATCAATGAATCGTAAATCTGCGCCGGATGCATCAGAGCTGTCAGTCCTTCGTGCTGGGGATCGTGAATATGAATTCCCCACGGCAAGTTCGGGGGACAAACGCCGCCATAACAGCATCCGTTCAGCAAGCACCCCACCCTGCCAATCGCGTGACCAACTAATCCGGCGGGCGCGATCACATCGAGCACGGTTCGAACGGGCCAGCCGTGCTTCTTTGCCCAATACACCATGACAAGGAGGGCGACGATAACGCCTCCGAAGCTCGTCAGGCCAGCAAATTGGATCGAAAACAGCTGATCTTTGTGCTTTAAGTAGTACGGCAGCTCTTGAAGAATGAACGCCACCCTTGCTCCCAAGATGCTCAAGATCAAGACCCAAAAGGTCATGTCCGAAATCTTATTGGGATCGATGCCAAATTTTGGCGCCCTCTTACGAGCAATGAGAAGTCCCACCAGAAAGGCGATGATCATCATCACGCCGAAGCTGTGAATGGGAAAGTTGCCGATTTTGAATAAGACCGGGAGCATACGAGAGCCTCAGGGATTCTACCTGTGACCCTCATAACGCTTGAGGGGCCCTCTTAGTTCGCGTGTCAATACGAATACCCGGGTACAAAGAAATCGAATGATCGATCCGCAACTCCAAGCCGAAGTCCTCAATCAAGCCCTGCCTTATATCCAATCCTTCCGAGGGCAGACCTTCGTGGTGAAGTACGGAGGAAGCGCGATGCGGGACCCATCCTTGATGAGGGGCGTCATTCGAAACGTCTTGCTGCTCCAACTGGTGGGAATTCGCCCAATCCTCGTCCACGGCGGCGGCCCAGAGATCGATCGATGGCTGGAAAAATTGGGCATCGAAAAGAAGACCCTCCAAGGTTTGCGAGTCACCGACGATCAAACCATGGAAGTGGTCGAAATGGCCCTCGCTGGCCGGGCGAATAAAGCTCTCGCCTCGGAAATTGGGCAGGCCGGTGGTCGGGCCGTCGGACTATCTGGACGAGACGCCAACCTTCTTCAGGCAGAAGCCATCTCACCGGATTTGGGCAGAGTCGGCAAAGTGACTCACGTCGATCCATCCATTCTCAAGTCCACCGTAGAATCGGGCACGATCCCGGTCGTCTGCACTGTCGCCAACGATAGCGAAGGAAGACCCCTGAATATCAATGCGGACTCCGCCGCCGCCTCAATCGCCATCGCGGTCGATGCCAGTAAGCTCATCCTATTAACGGATACGGATGGCGTGCTCGGCGATAAGGACCGACCCGAAACAAGAATCTCTACTCTGGATTGCCCGGAAGCCAAAGCCATGATCCAGGACGGTCGCGCCGATCGGGGAATGATCCCCAAACTTGAGGCTGCGATTCAAGCTCTGGAGCACGGCGTGGACAAAGTCCACCTAATCAACGGTGGCGCCGCCAATGCCCTTCTCATCGAAGTCTTTACGGATGCCGGCATCGGCACGATGATGCAACTGCGGTAGCTCACCCGAGAGGGTGGAGTCCGCCCGTCAATCGCCCATCTTCCCAAACATAGTCGCCATAAAATCGTCCATGAGATCCTCCTTGGCAGATCCAGGTCCTATTGATCAATTCAGGTCGTTGGAGAACGGTGTGGGAATGTCCGCCAAAAATCGCGTCATAGATCCCGGTCTTCTCCGCCAAGACTGTGTCTTGCCGGTGTCCAATGTGAGTAAGCGCAAAAAGTAAGTCTACTTCAGATCGCAGCTTTTCTCCTTCCTCTATCGCCGCCGGTATTGGTTGCGTCCAAAGATAGTGGCTCACTGCCTTGGACTTCATCTTCTCTGTCACCATGGGCACCATCACTCCCACAAGGCCAATGCGCAGACCGTTTACCTCAACGATCTTTGACGCGGGCAATGGCTGCCCACCTTGTCGGTCTCTGAGATTGGCGCACAAAAGGGCGTGCCGCCTTCCCGCCAACTTTGCTTCAAAGGCCGACTTGAGTACGTGCGACTCCCGATTCCCCGGCGCTCCCGCCGTACATCCTAACTCGGCGAACCTCGCCCAAACCGGTTCCTCCCGCAAAGGTATCCCCAAGTTGCCCGTTTTGATCGCATCTCCCGTATCCAAATAGATATCGAACTCATCTCGAATCGCCTTCAAGCGATCAAATCGAGTGTCATTCATCGAGCCATGAAGATCGTTCGTGTGGAGAATCCGAAGGCGAGGAGAAGACATTTTCGTAAAAGAATATCTTCTCGCGGGAACCTCCGCGAACCGGATGCGTTAATCTATGCAGAAGAAACCAAGGGGGGCGCTCGTGCGCCATCGCTTTGGAGGTCAACTCACTGATGAAGAGATTTGCACTCATACTCGCCACTAGCGCGATGGCCGTTGGCGTTTTCGCCCAGACCAAGGCTCCCAAGGAGCTTCCATGTCCCGTCATGCCTTCGCACAAGGTCAATATCGCCACCGCGACTAAGACCAAGATGTTCGCCGACTATAAGGGGCGAAGATACTTCTTCTGCTGCGGCGGCTGCCCAGGCGCATTCAAGGCGAACCCGGCTAAGTACGCCAAGAAGGAATGGAGTATCCCGATTCCTAAGCCCGCCAAGAAGAAAAGCTAGCGGCACGACCGTTCGAGACAAAAGTGGAAGAGCCCCGTTTGCCGTATGGCAAACGGGGCTCTTCCACTGGAAATGAAGGGGTAGGGGGTCGTTATAATCCGCCATGGCCAAATTGCTGGGCATTGACGTCGGCACCTCCGGTTGCAAGGTCGTTCTCATGGACGAGCACGGAAGCGTTTTAAAATCGGCTTCCGCCGAATACCCCATCAGTACTCCACGCCCCCTTTGGTCAGAGCAGAATCCCGAAGACTGGTGGCTTGGCGTCCTCTCATGCCTCAAAGAAATCGACGAGCCTTCCCCAGATGGAGTGGGTCTGACCGGGCAAATGCACGGCGCGGTCTTCCTTGATTCGAAAAACAAAGTCATCCGCCCCGCCATTCTCTGGAACGATCAGCGCACCTCATCCGAATGTGAAGAAATCGATCACGCCGTAGGACCTGACCGTATCCGAGAAATCACCCGAAACCCGCCCCTCACCGGCTTTCAATTGCCCAAAATCCTCTGGCTGCGAAACAACGAACCCGAAAACTTCAACCGCCTTTCTCGAGTTCTGCTTCCCAAAGACTACATCCGCCTACGATTGACCGGTGAGTACGCAACCGAAGTGAGCGATGCCAGCGGCGTCGGCGCATTTGACGTCGTCGGTCGCAAGTGGTCCGCCGAAATCCTCGACAAGCTCAATCTGCCTCAAGAGATGTTTCCTCCGGTCGTCGAATCTGATGTCGTCACGGGAACGACAAAAGACGTGCCGAACCTCGCCGACGGGATTGCGGTGGTTGGCGGAGGTGGAGACCAGGCAGCCGGCGCCGTCGGAACCGGCGCGGTATCTCCCGGGATCATCAGCGTGAGCCTCGGAACAAGCGGCGTCGTTTTCACCACCATCTCCGCCCCCAACTTCGACGCAAACGGCTCGGCCCACACCTTTGCCCATGCCAACCGAGGTTGGCATGCCATGGGAGTGATGCTCTCATGCGGCGGCGCGCTGCGTTGGTATCGAGACGTCTTCGCCCGTGGAGATTCATATGACTCCATTGCCCAGGAAGCCGCCTCCGTCCCCCCTGGTTGCGAGGGATTGACATTTCTGCCTTATCTAACCGGTGAGCGAACTCCCCACAATGATCCGTTCGCGCGGGCAGTATTTGCCGGCGCTACCCTCGCTCACGGTAAGGCCCATTTTTCAAGGGCGGTCTTCGAAGGCGTCTCACTTGGCCTCCTGGATGGATTCCGCACGCTCCTGGCCCTCGGCGCCTCCGCCCAAGAAATCCGAGTCACGAGCGGAGGCGCAAAGAGCGAGTTTTGGCGACAGATGCTCGCCGATATGTTCCAAGCCCCTTGTCAACGACTCCAATGCGACGAAGGGCCTGCCTTTGGTTCCGCTATTCTTGCCGGGGTTGGAATTGGGCTTTGGCCCGATGTGGCCAAGGCTACTTTGCAAATTGTTAAGATTTCTGACGTTTTGACTCCGAATTCCGTCGATTATTCGGCTACTTACCAGCGATACTCAGACCTGTACCGTTGTACGAAAGAGTGGAATCTGGGCTAGAATGGGCAGAATCTAGAAAAGCTTGAATCCTTTGGCCCGTTTCCGACGTATTGGTGACGGTCAGAATCAGGTAGGATTTACCCCATCTTATTGGAGCCCCACGAAAGAGCATTGCAGATGATGATCGACGAAAACCAGACGCCAGTGGGCGAGACCGAAGCCCAAGAGAAGCCGGAAACGGCGACTCTGGCGTCCGACCCCGCCCCGATGGCTACGCCATCCAACGACGAAACGTCCGCCGGTACGCCGGATGTGACCGCTGCCCCCGAGGTTGAGACCCCGGCAGAAGCCCCCGCGCCCGCGGAAGCCCCTGCTGAGGAAGCGCCTGCTGCGGCCAGCGACGCCGAACCCACTCCTGCCCCAGAGCCCGTAGCGGAAACCGCTGCCCCCGCTCCGGTCGCAGAGAAGACCGCCCCCGCGCAAACGGACGAGGATCTTTTCGAGTCCTACATGAGCGCGTTGGAAACCGGTGAAGGGTTCGAAACGGACGGAACGTTCAAAAAACTTGCCAAGGGCGACCGGGTCGAAGCGACGATCATCCAGGTGGATAAGGATCGAGTCTTCGTTGATCTCGGTACCAAGTCCGAAGGCATCGTCCCTCTCGACGAGTTGACCTCCGAAGCTATCGAGTCCGCCAAGGATCACTTTAGCGTCGGCGACAAGATCAACGTCGTCGTTCTCCGACCGGAGAGCGCCGAAGGAAACCCAATCGTTTCGAAGAAGCGAGCGGATTTCGAAGAGATCTGGGACAAGATCGAGGACGCTTTCAAGTCCCAAGAGATGATCACTGCGCAGGTCGTTGACCGAGTCAAGGGTGGTCTCGTGGTTGACGTGGGCGTACGCGGATTCGTTCCCGCAACACACGTCGGCAGCGGCAAACTTCGCAACATCGAGAAGTACGTCGGCCAGCCTCTTCAACTCAAGGTAATCGAGATTGATCGCGACCGAAAGAAGGTCGTTCTCTCGAACCGAGAGGCTGAAGAGCAGCGACGAGCCCGTGCGAAGGAAGACATTTTCACCAACGTACAGCCGGGCGACCGACTTGAAGGAACCGTTCGACGACTTACCGACTACGGTGCGTTCATCGACCTTGGCGGTGTAGATGGCCTTCTTCACATCTCCGAGATGAGTTGGATGCGAATCAATCATCCCAAGGAGATGTTCAAGGAAGGTCAGAAGATCGAAGTCATGGTGCTTCGATTGGATCAAGGCGCCGGCAAGATTTCCCTGGGACACCGACAGGTTCTTCCCGATCCGTGGAATCTCATCAAGCAGAACTACACAGTCGGACAGAAGCTCAATGTCACGATTGGACGTCTTGTCCAGAGCGGCGCGTTCGTCAAGCTTCCTGAAGGAGCTGAGGCGTTCCTCCCGGTCAGCGAAATGTCGTTCCGACGCATCAAGCGACCCCAAGACGTCGTGGAAGAGAACCAAGAAGTCGAAGTGCAGATCATCGATCTGCGACCCGACGAGCGAAGAATGGTCCTCAGTATGCGCGCAACCGGTAACCTGAAAGAGGAGCGTGGCTCTTACGAATCCGGTTCCGAGTACGGCGGTGGCGGCGGCGGAATGGACGACTTCCGTGGCGGAGACAAACGCGGTAAAGGCGGCAAGAAGGGCAAGAAGGGCGGTCGAGGCGGCCGAGACGACTATGATGATTTCGAAGAAATCAGCGGTCGACGCGGCTTCGCAACCGGTGGCGCTACCATCGGCGAGCGACTTGGCATGCTCAAGGGCTTCCTTTCGCGAGACGAAGACGAGGATGTTGAGGAAACCGAGGCAGAAAAGACCGAGGAAACCGAAACCGACGAAGCGTAAGCTCGTATACGAAGGGCGGGAGCAGAACATGCTCCCGCCCTTTTTTGCTTTAATAGCCCCATGCGAATTGCAATCACGGGAGGAATTGCTGAAGGGAAGTCAACCGTCATGGCTTATCTTCGAGATCTGGGCCACCAGACGGCTTCCAGCGATGAAATCGCCCGAGACGTCTTCCAATCCGAGCACGTGCAGGAAGCATTGTCCCTGCTGCTTGGGAAAGAAACTCCCATATCTCAAGAAGATGTCCGACATGCCATCGCCCAAGAACACCGGATGCGCCGCACGGTAAACCGGATCATGCACCCGCAAATCCTCCAGGAAATCGCTCGCTGCCCGGCAACATTTTTCGAAGTTCCATTATTGTATGAAACTTGCATTCAAGGGATGTTCGACTGCGTTTGGGTGGTGACTTGTGGGAAAGATGAACAACTAAAGAGACTTTCAATTCGTCTTGAATCTGAAGAAAAAGCGAGAGAAATGCTGCAAATACAGCTCGCGACCGACATAAAGTCGGTCTTTGCTGACAAAATAATCCGAACTAACCGGCCTGAGCCCGACGTCATCCGGTGTGTAAAAGCGACAGTTGCACGAGAAATTGGCTGAGAAGTTGACCGCCTCGAACGGAGGTGATATACTCAGCCCGATTCGGTTCCTGTCGCGGCTAGGAGAAGTTGTGTGCGGGACGACGATCACAGGGGAAAATGAGATCGTAGTCTCGACCCTAATCCTCCGGTGCATCCGGTCGCGCACGGGAGGGTTCAAAGTTCGCTGAGGCGAATGAGAACAAGCGCGGTCTTGGACCTTGGGCCGGAAAAGATAGAGGATTGTGAGTAAGGAGGACTCGTCATAGTGAGGCGGTTCATACAATCGTTACCTGGGAAGCTGATTGCGCACGTTGCGGCGTTCGCGCTGTTGTTGCCTTCCCTGTCTCTCATGTTCGTGGGCAAGGCGTTCGCCCAGCTCCAAAATTTGCCAACCTGGGCAGTAGTTGACTTTGTCAGCAAGAAAGGTGGCAGCTTTGGGACGACGGCAGCGGAAGCTGTCGCGGGTGAACTTGCTAAGACTGGCAAGTACGACGTCGTGCCACAGGAAACGGTCAAGCGATCTATGGATACGCTTGGTCTTCAGACCCCCGTCACTGAGACGACGAGCATTCTTCGGTTGGCACAGGATCTTCGTGCATCTACCGTGGTGCGCGGCGAATTGGTTGACTATCAAATCAAGTCGGTCGGCGGCGGCAAGCAGGCTTCTGTTGCGCTCCGTGTGATCGTCATCGATGCGGCATCGGGCTTGCCCGTTAATGGTGCTGCTCTAACTGGCACGTCCACAGTTCGAACAGGCGATGTCTCAGATGAGACGCTTGTTGCCGATGCTTTGGGTACTGCCGCGAATCGTGCTGTCAGTGAAATTCAGGCTCGCACGCTTCCCACTGCCACCATTCTGAATACCGTCGATCGAGAAGCTCTGATCAATAAGGGGCTTCGCAGCGGCTTTAAGGATGGCCAGGAAGTAATCATCATCCGAAACCGTGAGCAAGTTGCTACGGCCAAGATCACTCGCGCTGAGGCCGATCAGGCTTACGTGAGAGTTATTCGCGATAGCCGAGGAATGTCCCCCGGCGATAAGGTTCGCGCTGTCTTCGATGTTCCGGAAATGACTCCGTTCGGTGCCAATGGAACCGCCGGTGTGATCAAGCCGCGACACAAGGGAAACAATGCGGGCATCGTTTCGCTGGCCCTGATCGTGGGTCTGGGCTTGCTCTTCTTCACGAAGGGTAACTCTAATAGCCAGTCGAGCGTTGACTCGGTTACGAGCGAAGCGACGCTCTATCCTGAAGGATCTGGTTCGCCTGCCGTGAAGATTTCTTGGAGCCCCAACCTCTTTGCGAAGGGTAACTCGAATCGCTTCCGATGGCAGATCTGGAGAGATGACGTTCTTGATAGCCCTGTCCTTACGGCGCCCGGTGGCTCAACCTACGCGTTTGATACTCAGCAGACTCGATCGGTTAACTGGGCGGACTTCGGTGGTCAGATCGGTGGAATTACGTGTCAGGACCTTCCTGATGACACTGCCGATGATGTGGCTGGACCAACCATTGGCCGTGCCCACCTGTATCGTGTGGAACTGGTTTACAAGCTAAGTTCGCTCGATCTTCCCGGTGGCTCCACGGGCACCACCGGCACCACTGGTACCACTGGCACGACCGGCACGACCGGCACCACCGGAACGACTGGTACGACGGGCACCACTGGCACGACGGGTACCACCGGCACCACTGGCACCACCGGCACTACGGGTTCGACTGGTACTACCAGTGGAAGCGGGCAAGATTGTTACTTCGTATCCGCGCAGTCTTCGGCCAGGGGCGTTGCGACGCCATTGAACCGATCAGATCTTCTGTCGCCGGATATCAATGAGCAAATTCCTGCTCCGGTCGTTGGACTTCCGGAATACGATGAAGTCACGTTCACCTTTGGTTCGGTCGTAGTAACCGATCCTATCAACGTTGAATACATCGTTGAGGTGTCTACCGACCCGAACTTCTCGAAGAAGAACACGAAGAAGGTGGGAAGTACGATCACGCCAGAAACTGGTTCGATCAGTATCACCGTTAATAACAACTTCTTCACGACGGCAGGGACCACCATTTGGTGGAGAGTTGGCGCTCGAAACGTCGCCGACAAGCCCGGTCCCGTGAAGGATGCGCTTAACGAGCGGTACATCTTCAGCGCGGTGCGAAGCTTTAAGCGCCCCTCTACACCGCCAGAACCGCCGCTGTAAGTTAGAAAGCAAAGAACACAAAAAAGGTCTGCTCGTCTAATAACGAGCAGACCATGATTTCAGGAGCAGTTATGAGTAGCAATTTTCGGAAGGTTGTGGGGAGCTTTGCTTTTGCTGCTGCCACAATCGTAGGGGCGCAGGCGCAAAGTTGGTCGATCTGCTTGGATCCTAACGATCCATACAGTGATGACTATAGCATCGGTCGCGTCGCAAATGAGTTGATGGTGGCGGCCATGGGGTTCTCCGGCACGGTGACGTACAACGCTCCCTGCTATAGCACCGGTACGACGCGCAACGCTGCAGGAAGAATTGGGTTCGCTGTTGGGAACACCGGCTCCGTCCAGTCAACCTTTGATGATGGCATGGCCCTGACTGTGGGTATGCCTAACGATCCGGCAGGCGCGTGGTCGTATGCAATCACCGTTACCGACGATACCAAGACTCGATTTGGTGAGAACGGGCTTTCCGCTGCCTACGTCGGCTTGAGTGACCGCTACATCTATGCTGAGACCACAAACGATGACATTTTAATCAAGTGCCGAATTGATGTACTGGGAGATGCCGCCCGAATTCAGTGGAACCTGACGAATACGGGTGCGGATCCTCACTCGGTTGCTCTTTGGTTTGGCCAATACATTGGACTGTTCTCCGGGTCAACGGATCCTGGCTCTGGGGCTCAAATCGCTGGCGGGTTGCTCGGGCAAAAGATCCCGTATGTCTACATTCCGGGACAGAAGCCGATTCTCGATGATCATCGATGGAATCGAACCACCGACGCAAGCACGTTCCCCGGAGTTGTGCGCTTTGACTTTAGCCAAACGTCTCCGTACGGTTTGAGAGTCGATAATAATCGACCTGCTGAAATCAGTGACGCCACGCTGGCTAATGAATTCGTAATCGGTAACGGAAACCCGCTCATGGGTGCCGTAAGCGGAGACGACGAGACGTTCAATGATGCGATCCAGCCGGATACGTCCATTGGCGACTGTGGCTATATCCAAAAGTTTCCTGCCGCCACGCTCGCTCCCAATGGAACCCGCACGATCATCCAATATTATCGCAGCACATGGGGAGTAGGTGACTATAACCTGCCGTATGCTGCCGTGGTCGACGCTCCTAAGCTCATTTCGACGGAAGACGATGGCACCAGTACCAGCGATGCCAACGGCCTCTTTAAGAACCCGTTCCCCGTCCGTGTTTACATTGACAACGTGGGTGGATACAGTAACGTCAACAATGGCTTCCGACTTTCGGATGTAAAAGTTAAGCTGACGTTGCCCACAGGGCTCAATTTCGTTGGTTCGCCGACTTCGACGCGGACGAAGCAGTTGACGATTTCAGCCGTTGACGTAAAGGAAATCAAGTTCGTTGACTTCCAGGTCGAAGCGGATGGTATCGAATTCGGAGAATTACCCTATCAGGTTGACATTAGCTCGACCCCAGGCTCGCCGAAGAAGCTCACCGGAACCATCCAGGTTGCGGCAACGCCACGCTATCGCTTGATCGATAACGGTGGCCCCACGGCGAACGCTATCACCACGCCTTTCGTCTTTTCCGACAGTTCATGGGAGACCGTTCTTGGACTCTCCGCTCCTTCGGATTTCGAAGCGTATGAGTACGATCCCCAAATTGGAGGGTATGTCCTCTCAACGAGCGCGGGTCGAGGTAAGGGTTACTTCATCGTTAACAAAACGGGAACCCTTCAGTCGAATACGCTGGGTGGAACGCCAACCGTCCCGCCGGATACGATTCCCAACCCGAACGACAACGTCGGTACCTACTACATCAACCTGAAGAAGGGCTGGAACCTAATCGGTAACCCATTCAACTATCCGGTCACCCTTGGCCAGCTGACGGGCGTACCGTCCGGGTCCTCGACTCAGAGCTATGCTTGGACTGATCTGGTTAAAGTTGGCAGTGTAGATAATCTTCTTGCCTACTGGAACGCGGAAACGCAATCCTATGTGTATCTTCAGAAGACATCTGATCTGCTGAAGCCGAATACGGCTTACTGGATCAATGTCAAGAGCTCGAACCTTACGCTCAGCTTCCCGCCGGTGTTCGCGGAAGGCCTTCCAGGCTCAAGCCGATCTGAAACCGATTGGACCCAGTCGGCGAAGCAATGGCGACTGAAGCTCACCGCTCGAAGCAACAACTCCATCGACGATGACAACTATATCGGTGTAGCGAAGTCTGCCGACGAGGCCCGTCTTCTGAGCATGTCCAAGCCACCGTTGGCGCCTACGCAAAAATTGGCCCTCTCGGTAGAGGATCAGATCGGCGGTCAAACGACGCGATTGACGCGAGCGTTCACCGATCGAAAGGGACGCCAAGAGCATAAGGTCGTGGTGCAAGCCGATGAAGCTGGTGAAGTCAACCTGACCTGGCCGAACATGAGCACCGTGCCGAAGAGCGTTCGATTCCGATTGATCGATCCGGCTACGAACGTCACCCGAGATATGCGTACGACTTCCAGCTATAGCTTCACCGCTAAGGCAGGAACGACTCGTGAACTTAAGGTTCAGGTCGAGGTCGGCGTCGCTACCAAGGCGCTTATTGGAAACGTGGTCGTGACTCGATCTACGACTCGCGTGAACGGCGTCCAAACCGGACCGTTCAGCATCAACTACACGCTCGGCAATAGCGCCACCACCACGGTCCGAATTCTCGGAGCCGGTGGAAAGGAGATCTTCACGATCACCCGAGGTCGCGCGGATAATGCCGGTGAGAACAGCGTGTCCTGGAATCTCAAGGACAACGCGAATCGAACGGTGGCGCCTGGTACCTACCAGGTGGAAATCACCGCAACTTCGGCTGAAGGCGAGAATGTTCGCCGATTCATCCCGGTTACCGTCATCCGGTAACC
Source organism: Armatimonadetes bacterium 55-13 (assembly GCA_001898035.1). Taxonomy (GTDB): domain Bacteria; phylum Armatimonadota; class Fimbriimonadia; order Fimbriimonadales; family Fimbriimonadaceae; genus 55-13. Next base: position 9,902 of record MKRX01000015.1, on the reverse strand, counting down.
CTCAATTGACGGAGGAGAAAACTCCTTTCTCCTCCGTCAAGCCTTCTCGACTTCAAGTTGCCCAAACCGTCATGAAGAAATTGGTTCCGATGACATCGCTTGCCCTCGCGCTCTCCGCGGTGGTGTGTTATGCGGACTCCGGGCAAATTCGAAATATCAGTGCCTTTCCCACGATGAGCGTTGCCGATGCCCGCAGCACGGTAACCATCACCGCAATCGTCGTAAACAGCAAAGGCAGCCCTGTGCCAGATGGCACTCAAGTTACGTTTTCGACGACGTTGGGAAACTTCCGCAACGAGGTCGTTACCACCGTTGGCGGTAGGGCTCAAGCCATTCTCGTGGCCGGCGGCGTTCCCGGTACCGCCATCATTTCCGTAAAGGCCGTAGGTGCTCCCCCTGCCACTTACGAATTTGAATTTCTGAGCGACCGATCCCTCCTTTCTAGTGCAAAGGAATACGTAGAAATCGTGGCGCCAGGCTACATGAACTTCAGCCTTGATTCAAAGATCATCGGCGCAGCGGGACCTCGTCAAGGCGTACACGTCCGCTATCGAGATGTTGAAATCGATGCCGACGATATCCAACTCAATATCCCTACTTACGAGCTCAGAATCAAAAAGGGCAAAGTCAAGTTCGGGAAACTGGAACAAGAGTTTGATGAATGCTATATCAAACTCAACCAGAGAAAGGGCTACGGAACCACCACTTACATGGCCGAAGTTCCGTCGAAAGTTGTAGGCTTCGGTCGAGGCATTACGTTCCTGACCGAGGAAAAGCCTCGCTTTGGTGTTGTTGAGTTCAATGGCGCTGGAGTCAAGCCTTACTCGAAGCGCTTGTCCGCAACCGCATTCGAATTCCAAGACCTAAGCGAGTCCATGTCCATGGTCTCCGCGAAGAAGGCGGTCGTCTTCCCAAGAAAGGAAGTTCAGTTCCAGAAAGCCGAAGTTTTAGTGGGCGGCGTCAAAGTCATGAAGATGCCGCTCTACTCGGTCAGCCTCAATAGCGGGGCAACCCTGGTTACGGATCAAATCGTCAATATCAACAATAACCAGATTGCGATTGACTATCCCTACTATCTCTCCCTCAAACCCGGTGAGACCAGCGTTATCCGCTTCCGAACGGGAGAACGTTATGGAAGAGGCACCACCGCCAGCCGAGGAATGTTCCTCGATTACGAATTGAGCTGGAATCGTGGTGACGAGATGGACGGAGGACTCACCTTCAGCAATATCGCTCGAAAGGACTGGAGTCTCGGACTTCGTCAATACCTGCGCCTTGATTCAAAGTCGACGGCAAGCGCCATGCTTGAGATGCCGGCAGGAAAGACGCTTTTCGGAAATCTGAACTACAATCGCCAACTGGATGGCTGGAGCCTGAACGCCTACGCCAACGGCAATCACAATCTTCACGGCCCTTCCTTCACATCTCAGAACGTCTCATTCTCGCTCGAGAAAGACCCCATCAAGGTCGGAAAGTTGCCGATTAAGCTCTATTACGGCTTGACTGCCGACTACAAAGAAGCCCGTTCCAGCAACGGGCATACCTTCCAAAATGGATACGGATTGCGCCTCCGTTCTCAACTGAACCCAACTCGGCTCGATAAGGACACCATGTTCAACGCGTCCTTTTCTGTAAGCCAGTTGGAAGGATCGGGGGTTTCCAAGGGGCTCACCATGTTAGGCTCCGCCAGCCTCTCCCGTCAGTTCGGTAGTAGTTTCTCTGCCGTTGCTGGTTACGAATTCGCCAAAGACCCCTTCAGTTCAAATTTGGTGGGAAGCCATCGAGTGAGCCTGCAGACCTACTATAATGCAGGCCGAACTGGCTTCACCTTTTTCGGGAGTCGTTCGCTCGATATCGACCGCATGAACTACTACGCCGACTTCACTTATCGGTTGAGCGGTCTGTGGAGACTCTCCGGTTCTTACACTTTTGACCAGTTCTTATCAGACAGCTATTTAGACTATAACGCTGTGCTCGGCTATCGTCTCGGCCTCCGTGAGATCGGCCTCACCTGGTCCTACCGTACCAAGCGCTTTGGCATCCAGGTATTCGGTGCGAGTCTTAACTAGTGCGCTTCTAACGCTCCTGTGTATCGGAAGCGCGCTCGCCCAGGCCTTCGGCAGATTTGGCTACACAGAACTCCCCGTACTGCCGGGAATAACGGTCGACAAAGCAGGCTTTGTCTCAAAAACACCAGGCGCAGATCGATTCTATTTCACCCATCCGTCTACGATCTGGAAACCCGTCGAAACCACGGAGACAGGCCAAATCGTCGCCCTCAATACCGGGGCCGGATCTCCACAAAAGGTCCGTTTTGACCTCTGGAAACCCGGCGTCGGATTCTATTTCGAACAAGGCTTCGCCCTGAATCTCCACACCACGGGTAGCCCCTATCTAACCTGGGGAGAAGGCACCGTTGCTGATGGCATTCCTACTCCCGATGTCACCTGGATTCTCGTTTCGTTCAAGACCGCTCAGCCCCCACTGCTGTTTTTTCTGGACTCGGGTCAGGCCGGATTCAAAATAACCGGCAAGACCGGCGACTGGACGTTGACGACTGACAAACCTTACAAAGGGTGGGTCAGAGTCGTCCAACCCTTGGGAACGGCAGAAATCGCCGCTAATAGTGCTGCCTCCCTCGGCCAACTCACCAAACGAGTCTTTGACAACATCGCTATTTGGACCCAAGCGCCCGCAACTCTTCAAGATCTAAAGGTCGAAGGCGACGGCACCGCCGTCGAGGCCACTTGGCAGTTCGATAAACCCGGCGCCATCGTTCCTCTCGGCATCTCAATGTCCAACCTGGGTGGCTACCCGATCCGAATTCTCTCCAAGATCCGCCGTCTTGAAGAGTGGAATGACGAGGGGCCGATCACCGTAACAGATGAACCCATCCTCAAGGTCCGTTTCCCTATCCGCAGAATCCCTCTAGGAAGAAGCTTGGTCCTGGGAAAAAGAGACGTGGCCCCGTTGGGAACGGTGTCGCCGATCGATATACCCAGCGTGGTCGAACTCGCCCTGGAGAACCTCCTGGCTGACCGGGACGCCGCTGCCCTCAAATCCGCAAATGACACGTTTGCGGCCTATCTCCAGGACGCCGTCTATGCTCCTGAACCCAACACCAATCAGCAACTGCCCTACACTCCTACCGGCGCCGGAATCGACCTTGCCGCATGTCACGCATTGCTCATGCAGTCCACGGCCATCAGTCACCAATCCAATTCAGAGGCAAACTCGCTGCTCACCTCCGTCTCGTGGCGTCGCGATGCCTACACCTGGCGAGTCTGGGTAGATGATCCTCTTCTCGCCAGAAGAGCAGGCGGACTCGCTGCTCTTGCCGGATTTCTGTGTCCAGAGCCCGAACGTCGCCTCCAAGCCGCCATGTTCGAGGCCGGACTCGCCGCGGAACGTGGACTCGGCATTCTTCGTTCCCGCAAACAGGGAAGGGAAGAGCCGAAGTATCTGGAAGTCATGGATTCCCTTCGCAGCTACGCCTTCTTCCGGGATATCAAAGTCGCGGACGAAGACCCCTTCGGAAAAGCTCTCTTGAGTGAAGTGCGAGTCTTTGGGGATCCTTCACTATTCTTAGAGAAACAAGGGGAAGCCCTCACCATCCAGTGGCAATCTCCCGACACGGATGCCCACCAAATCGTCTTCGCCACCTCTTGCCCCATCGACCTGGAACTAGGCAACCTTAAAAAGCTCGATCTTGAACGCGCCCTCGGCCTCACTCAAGTCCGCTACGTCGCGAACCAACCCGGCCCGTGCCAAGCAAACCTGCGACTTCCTGACTGGGCTAAGATCCTGCCGGCGTCGGCTCCGGTACCGCGCTATACGGAGACACAGCGGTAGGATTGTCCACATTAAAGTGGAGTCCCACATTTACCTTCCGGGCAATCGCCCCCGCGACCACTTCACGAGCTGCCAACAGCAGATTCCGAGTCTCCAGGGGATGAGTGGAGAAGGGAGCCGAGGGAAGGGAATCATACTCGGCAATCAACTCGTTGATCCCTTGCTTAGCCTCCGCCAGCCCCGCGTTGGATCGCTCGATCCCTACATCGGACATCATCACCTTCTGCATCGCGCGTCGAATCCGGATCGATTCTGATTCTGCGATGCACTTCGGCTCATCGGTCGAATCTGGCCGCTCTTCGGGCTTTCCGCCCTCTGCCACCTTCGCCGCCGCTCCGGCGAAGACCAACGCCTCCAGCAAACTGTTGCTCGCCAATCGGTTGGCCCCGTGCACACCAGTACACGTCACCTCGCCCGCCGCATAAAGCCCTGGCACCGAGGTCTGTCCGTCCAAATCCGTAACGACGCCGCCGCAAGAGTAGTGCTGTGCCGGAACCACCGGAATCCAGTCCTTGTCCATCTCAATGTCGATCGACTTCAGCCGCTCGTAAATCGTCGGAAACTCGTGCCGAATTGAAGCTGAGTCTTTGTGAGAGATGTCCAAGTAAACGCACCACGTCTGGTGCTTCTTCATCTCCACCTCAATCGACCGGGCCACCACATCGCGCGGGGCCAATTCCAGCCGAGAGTCGTAGTCGTACATAAACCGCCGACCGAGATGGTTTCGAAGGGTCCCCCCCGCGCCCCGAACCGCTTCCGTAATCAAGAAGCTCCGCATCTGGGGGTGATAAAGGGTCGTAGGGTGGAACTGCATGAACTCCATGTTCTCAATCTTTGCCCCCACCTGCGCCGCCAGCGCCACGCCGTCGGCAGTGGCCACGCTGGGATTGGTAGAGTGCTGATAGAGCTTCCCCGCGCCACCTGTCGCCAACATCGTCGACTTGGCGAAGAAGTACCGGTGGCCAATCGACTCCACCATCGCCGAAGCCCCAATACACGCCGAGTCGTGAGTCAAGAGCCGAGTCACAAAGGCATGCTCGAAGATCTCAATATTCGGGTGGTTCCTCACCGCCGCAATCATCGCCCGCTCGACTTCGCCCCCGGTTCGGTCTAGGTGGTGGACAATCCGGTGTCGGCTGTGCCCCCCCTCGCGCCCAAGCGCTAGATCGCCATCGGTCTCCTTGTCAAACTCCGCTCCTAGCGAGATCAGCCATTCAATCGCTCGGGGCGCCTCTTGAACCAGGTAACGCACCGCTGCGGGATCACACAGCCCCGCCCCGGCAATCAGGGTGTCCTCTTCGTGAAGCTCCCAAGAATCGGATTCGGATACCGCCGCCGCAATCCCCCCTTGCGCCCAATTCGTGTTGGATTCCTGAATTTCGCCCTTGGTCAGAACTACTACTCGCCCGCGCTCGGCGGCTCGAAGAGCAAAGGATAGGCCGGCTAAGCCGCTTCCTATCACCAGGAAGTCGCTCGTCTGAGACTCCATACCCGTAGTGTGATCGCTCCCAATGGCAAATGTTCCACCCCGGGACGTTAATCGCATGTGTAAAATGGCGGCACGATGGCCATACCAATTGCAGTGCAGCTATATTCGGTACGAGACGACTCCGCCCAGGACTTCTTCGGCACCATCGCCAAAGTCGCCGCCATGGGCTACGAAGGTGTAGAGTTCGCGGGCTACCACGGCAAATCCGCCGCCGACCTCAAGAAGTGTCTGGACGATAACGGGTTGAAAGTCGCCGGTACCCACGCCCCGTTCAACACCCTTCAGGACGATGTCCTCAACGAGACCATTGAGTTCCACCAAGCCCTCGGCTGCGCCAACCTCGTCGTGCCCTGGCTCCCCGGCGAGACGCGGGATACCCTCGACGCCTGCAAGCAAACCGCCGACCAACTCAACGTCATTGCGGAAAAGCTCAAACCCCACGGCATGCGAACCGGCTTCCACGCTCATGCGGGAGACATGAAGCCCCTCGATAACGGCAAGAGCGCCTGGGATCTCCTCGGTGAATACACCGTCCCCGAGTTCCTCATGCAGTACGACACCGCCAACGGCATGGCCGGCGGAGCCGACCCCGTTCAACCCATCCTCGATTGGCCCAACCGTGGTCGTCTCGTACACCTGAAGGAATGGTCTGGCGAGCATGGCGCCAAGGTCATCGGAGAGGGAATTGTCCCCTGGCAACGAGTGTTTGAAGCTTGCGAGTCCGTGGCCGGAACGGAATGGTACATCGTCGAGCACGAAAGCTACGAAGGCATGTCTCCAATGGAAGCCATCGAGCGCTGCCTTCGCAACCTTCGCGAAATGGGCAAGTAACTAGCCGGGCCAAGCGCTCTGAATAAAGCGTCCAATGTCCTGAGTGAGTTTTTCGAGGGAGGGGCCGTGAACGTACATCATGTGCCCCGCCTCATATTCGCCTGTCTCAAAGTTCCCGCGTAAACTGGCATCCAGCCCCATGTGGTTCAGCGTGTACTCCGTCGCAAAGTGCGGGGTCGCCAAGTCGTAAAATCCCGAGGCGATATAGACCTTCATGTGAGGATTCTTGGAGAGTGCCTTGCGTAGCGCCTCACTCGTATCCGGCATCCCTTGCCCCGCCGAGCCCCAATTCCACTCGCCGATCACCTTGTTGAAGACGAAATACTCCAGGTCCGTTTTGTAACCCAGCTCCTGCCTTACGTATTGATTAAAGGTGCTCACATAAGGCGGCATCAACGCGCTGATGCTCGGATCGTGTTCCACGTTCTGCGACGTGTGGTCGCCGTCGATCCCCACAAACCGGCTATCGATTCGCCCCACCGTCCGCTTCTTCTCTCGCAGTAGCTCTTTGCAGAACGCGTGAATGTTAATGCGGAGGTTGCTCTGTTCAATAAACGCCGGTCGCAAGCCGGTGTACTTGGCCAATTGAGCCGTCATCCGCCTCCGCTCTGCTGGAGTAACGCTGTCGCCCTTGGCCAGCAGGGAAGCATATTCCCCGATCGCCCACTTCTCGACCTCTCGCAAGAAGCCCCGCAGATTCTTCCGCTTCGGAATCGCTCCGTGATAGTGCGCCGTCGCCGCGTAAGTCGGCAAGAACAGCAGGAAAGGCAGGTCGTTCCCTTTCACAAACCGCGCCGTCTGGTAATTCAAGATCGAAGAAACCAGCACGATTCCGTTAAACGCGATGCCCCGGTCGATCAAGTGCCCCGAGATCCCCGCCGAACGCAGCGTTCCATAGCTCTCGCCCACCAAGAACAGCGGCGAGTTCCACCGCTCGTTGCGAGAGATATAGAGCCGAATAAACTCGCTGACCGACTCAATGTCCCCCTGAACTCCCAGGTGCTTCGTGCCAATCTCCTTCGTCTTCGCCCGACTAAATCCCGTGTTGATCGGGTCGATGAACACCAAGTCCGTATGCTCCAACCACGTGTAGTCGTTGTCCACTAACTGGTGTGGAGGCTGCGCAAACTGGCCATCCTCCATCTTCACCCGCTTCGGCCCCAGCGCCCCCAAGTGCAGCCAAACCGAGGGCGACCCCGGCCCGCCATTGAACGAAAACATCAGCGGTCGAGTGCCGGGCGCCGCCCCGTCCAGGGTGTAGGCCATGTAGAACATCTGCGCCTCAATCTCTTCCTTCTCGTCCTTAAACGGCATCCTCCCAACCGTCGCCGTGTAGTTGAGCTTCTTTCCGTTCACCAGGATTTCGTGGTGCGTCACGGACGGTTCTTCTTCTTTGAAAACGAGACCTTTTGGCGTCTCTTCGCTGTTCTTTTCGTCGTCGGGCATCTTGAATTCACCTTACCCGCGTAAATTTCTGGAACTGTTCCCAACTTTTTCTCATTCCGATCCGACACAGAGATTGAAATCGTGGGAACCATTCCTTTATTGGCTGGACGCGGGTTATCGAGAAGGAGTCTATTTGCCAGAGACTCTCGGCTCGTCGCGGCCGCCATCCACGGAGACCGCGTCGCATTTGATGATCTCGTGACCCTCCATGAGCCTGAGCTCCGTCGTTTCGTCACCAAGCGCATCGTCGCCCAGCATGTAGATGACGTCCTGCAAGAGGTCTGGATCGCCGCTTGGGCCGGTCTCCCCAATTTCGATCGCCGTAGCCAATTCAAGACCTGGGTCTACGGCATCTGCTTCCATAAGCTCCGCGACCACTACCGCTCCATGAAGTCCACCATCGCGGCGGTAGAACTAAACGATCAAATCGCCCAGGCGGATGTCGTGGGGGTGGATGTCACCCTCGTCGCTGCTATCCCGGGAATGCTCGCCCAACTCACCGACACTCAGCGAGAGGTCCTCGAACTCTACTATTTCAGCCAACTCAACCTCCCAGAAATCGCCCGCGCCCTGAACCGAAATCTCAACACCGTGAAGTATCAGTTCTACCGAGCGCACTCAGAACTCGCGTGCATGATGAAGGAGGACATCTAAATGCCGCACCGATGCTCAGAGCGAGACATCCTCGCCTTCATCCACGGTGACCTGCCTCCAGGGAAAGAAATCGCTCTCCGGTGGCATCTCCGCCATTGCCCCGCCTGTCAAGCCAGGCTCCAAAAGTTCTCGAGCCTATCGGGAGCCCTGTCCATCGCTCTTGCTTCCCCTATCGGTCGCCGCTGGCTCCGCCCCCTCACCCTCGGCGCCATCGGCCTTCGAACCTGGCTCCTCATCGCCATCCTCGCTGGCGGCGCCATCGGCCTTTTCAGCCTCCAAGCTCAAGCCCACACTCCAGAGCCCACCGGCCTTTCGTCCACCAATATCAACTGCCCGAGCAACCGCGGCCCCATCCCCCTACCTACAAAAAAGCCTCAGACCGCCGCCATCTGTCGTGAGCCCACTGCGACCCATGCAATAACTCACAACTAAACCTCAGTCTTATCTCTAAACATCCAACCCTTATCCTCGGGGAGCCCCAAAGGCTCCCCATTTTTTAGGATTGGACACCGTCCCCCTGCCCGCTCGGTACTTCCCGTCACGCCGGAGCAACCACCGTCTCGACCGAAACATAAACGCGATGCCTCCGCCGCTTGCGGTGGAGGTGCCCCACCGATCGCCCAACGCATTCAGAGCGTCATGTCGCCGCGGGCGGTTAGTTGGGGTTTGTATTCGCGGCGTCAATCAAAAACGCGGAGCGAGTGGCCGGGATAGCTGTCCCACCTCCGAGACGAACAGAGGTCCCCGCACCCAATAACTGCCCCCTGAACGCTGTCCCCTGTCCCCTGAACCTATCTCCCCGTCGCCGTCCGATAGATCGGCTCAAGCTCATTCGGCCCATCCACGTAGATGTTCAAGTCCTTCAGGAGCCCGTCGTGCAGGGAATAGATCCACCCATGCACCGCCAACTTCTGCCCGTTGCTCCAGGCCGACTGGAGGATATTCGTGTGGCAAACATTGTAAACCTGCTCCACCACGTTCAGCTCACAAAGCCGATCCATCTTCTCCTGCTCGCTCAAGCCTCGCAGTCCGACTTCGTGTTTGGTGTAGACGTCCTTGATGTGACGGAGCCAGTTGTCGATCAACCCCATCGGCTGATTCCCCAACGCCGCCCGCACGCCCCCGCACTCATAGTGGCCGCAGACGATGATGTGCTCGATCTTCAGCACCTCCACCGCGTACTGCATGACCGAGAGGCAGTTGAAATCGGTGTGAACCACCAGGTTGGCCACATTCCGGTGAACAAACAGTTCCCCCGGCTCCAACCCGACCAGCGTCTCCGCTGGCACCCGGCTGTCCGAGCAGCCAATCCAAAGGTATTTAGGAGTCTGTCGATCCGAAAGGTCTTCAAAAAAACTCGCGTCGCGAGCCCGGATCTGCTCAGCCCATTCCTTGTTCAAGTCAAAAAGGTGCTTCAAACTCTTCATGCGGGGGAAGACAAGCGTACCTGCTCCACCCATTCCCCCACCGCCCGAGAAAAGGTATAACATATCCCTTCAAGGGCGGTTAGCTCAGTGGTAGAGCACTTCGTTCACACCGAAGGGGTCACAGGTTCAAATCCTGTACCGCCCACCACCGATTTAGATGCACGTTCCGGACAGATCGGTAACACAACGTTCCGGACACATAG
>MKRX01000014.1:71663-126987 GCA_001898035.1 Armatimonadetes bacterium 55-13 | reverse complement strand
GGTGGTGTTAGACAGGTAATGAATCCCGATGATGATGGATGATGATATTTGGAGAATTGGGCTGAACAGTATGAATACGTGCATGGGCAGTTCTCTATAAGAGAAAAAATACAAAGCAAGGGATGACCAGACCGAATGTCTCAATGTCTCATCATTCTCAGAGAATCACTCTCTTTCCAACGACGTAGGCACTCCAAGTGCCTTGCATTGGAAGTTGACCTTCTCAACAATCTCATCGAGTATGTATGCCAACGAGTCAGGGCAAGATATGCCGAACCCGTCATGCAACCAATACGTGAGTTGAACACGTTTGTCGGCATTCTCAATCACTTCGACAACTGGTGCCAACAACTTCATCTCATACGCTTGCGCAAGGCATGCGAGAATCGACCGAACGTTGTTCTCCTCATAGTCGCCGCCGTGTTTGTTGTCTTTCCGTTGAGTGACAACGACGTACTCTTTGCCGTACACGTCGTGAGCGCGACCAGCGGCGCGAATCTTCTTCATTTGGCGAACGCGGGCAAGCCAGAGGGCGCGAATCAATGCGTGTTCGCGCCAATGGTTGAACAACGCCTTGCCCTTCTCGATGTCGTCGCCTTCGGCACTTGCGAACACCTTAATGAGTCGGTCTCGACCAGCACCGAAGGCGAGGCCGTAAAGGGCGCGTTTCACCAACTCCTTTCGCGAGTCATCCCAACCCATGTGACCGAGGATTTCCGACCAGAACGATTGCCCTGACTCAAGGAACTCGCGGAGTTCGGGCACGTCCCATGTCACCGAGAGAATGGCGAGTTGCGCCGACTTCAAATCGAACGAGTGCCAACCGAGATAACCGAACAACGCCTTGCGAACGCTTCGGTGCATACCCAACACGTTCGACCCGACCGCGTACACGCGGGCACTCTTGGGCGACGGTCGATAGAAGGGTTGGGGCGTCGCCTCAGTCTTCAGGAGAATCGACAACGTGTGTTCGGCGTTGTCTTCATGGTCGGCGAGGGCGCGGAGTTCAGGCACCAGCGGCGCGACCTGCGACCAGCGGTGCGGCGGCAAGTTGTTCAGATAGGTGAGAAGGCGGGCCGCGTCAGGGTTGCCGCACTCGGCGATGGTGGCAAGGCATTCTTCTTGCGTCGCCTCTCTCATCACCCTCAGTTGCGCCCGCGTCGGTTTCTTGCCCGTGTCGAGGGCAACCCGCTGGTCGAGCGGCACCGAGGTTCGGCGAATGGCGCGGGCGAGCTGGTCAATTTCGGCGGCGTTGGTTCCCCAGTCCACCGACTCGACGCGGCGGGCCATGCCTATCGACTTGTAACCGTCGTCGATGGGGTGCCAGAACGTCACCTTCGCGCCCGTCAACGCCTCAAACTCCTTCACCTGGTCGTACACGCACAACCGCCAACCTCTCTTACTGCGACCGCAAATGTCCTGCATGTGCCGCACCGACAAGATGAGCTGCCCCGACTCTCGGTCGCGAGAGGTGCCGAACAACAGGTAGTCGGCAAGGCGTAGGTGTTCGCGGTGAGAGGGGTTGTCGAGGTCGAGGTTCAGGAGTCCCGCCAGGGCCGCGCGGTGAGAGGTCGTCACGTACGCGCACGTGTACCGATTCCAATTCTCATCTCTCTTTCTCTCTCTCGTTCTCGCCATTCTGCTACTTGACCAATGGGAAGGGCGACGCCTACGACGGGGTAGCAGACCCGCGTTCGGCAATCGCCCTGACAATCCTATTCTACTTCGCCGCCGTTCTGCTACCAACACGCGACGCGCCTTACCTTACTTATACATATCGTGCCCTTTCACCTGCATGTTGCGCCCTTTCTACCGAAAGTTGCAGAAAATACGTGTTTGAGCGCAAATCATGCAGGTCGAGACGTGAGTTTTCCTTAAAGACACCCTTAGAGGCGCGACTTCTTCACCGCGCCCGAAGGGAGACAATCAGTGACTTTACAGAACACGGGCGACGAGTTCGCCCGCTATCATGACGCGTTTCAAGACGCGGTTGCCGACTACATGCGCAAACGACAATGGCACGTCGAGTCGGTTGGTTATCACGACGTGTTATCAAGCGACGCCGTTAAGATTCTCAAGAAGCGATACAACCCGACCGCGCAAGCGTATCGCACGAAACCCGACCTTCTCTGCAACCACGAGCAGTACGACCTAACCCTTAACGTCGAGGTGAAAAGCAACGACGGCAAACATGCGAATTGGGCGGTAGAGATGCGACCCGTCGTCAACAGTTGGTTCGCACACGTGGTTAATCGCACCGACACCCTGTACGTTTACAAAGACCTTGGTTACTGCCATGAGGACGTGCCGAAAGAGCGGCACCGACCCAAGCTGGCACCACGCGCCGCGTGGATACAAGAGCTGGTGCCGCTGGTAAGCAGAATCATCGTTCCCGAATCGTGTTCTATCGAAGAACGCAAAGAGTATCGCCGACTCGCGCGAACGGTCGAGGAATGGCGCGAGATTCCTGTAGAAGTAAGACCGTGCGCGGGCAGTGGCGACGCGATGGTGATTATCCCTTACGACCGCGTTAAGGAATTGCCGAGATTCGCGACAGAACTTGAGGCATGGACGCAATCGTTCATCGACGCCAACGGTTACGACGACGATGAGTGCGAGGGCGACAACGGTTGATGATTTACCTACTCTTTGCCGTAGCAATCGCGGCGGCGTTCATCATCGGGCGCAAGTGTTCCTTGCCACGGCAACCGAAACAACAACTCAACGCCGTCGCCGCGTTCACCGTCATCGACCACAACGAAAATATAAAGCGCGAGGAAGACAAGTAATGGCGTGGTTGCTGTTCTTCGCCCTTATCGGTTTTATTGTCATTCTCACCGTCGAGAACTGGCACCAGGCCAAAGAGATTAAGAATCTCGAAAGAAAAGAGAGTTCAACTCGACAATACATCACGGCACTCGAAAGGCAAATTACTGACGCCGATGTTCTTGCGTCCATCAAAGCCGACACCGCCCTAAAAGCATTCTTCGACCATTTCGGTCGCTAACAACTGTTGTCTTGCGAGGCGCGTTGTCGCCCGCCCTGTTTTGCCCTGAGAGGTATTGCTATGCACGAACAAGATGAGTTCGCACAAAACGCCGTTGCGCGAATCTTCGAACTACGCCTAACCCTTAACTACTTGCGCGAGTTACACGTTGAGTGTTCGCGCCTACTTAACATCGTGCCCGACAACATGAAGTTGGCGGCGTGTATCAAGTACGCCCGCGCAAGCGTTGAACGCGACGCAAGCGTATTCGCCCGCGAACTCAAGGGTTTCGGCGTTGACGGTTTCGACATCGGCGAAGCAATCGAAATGCCCTTTGAGTTGTGGCAGGACGCAACCAGCACCAACACGACCGACGACATCCTTGCCGAGTACGACACCGATGAGGACGATGACGACGCCGACCAGGGCCAGGACGGTGCCGCCTAATGCCTTCGACTTACAGCGACGGGCGCGTATACCAATCGCCCAAGGCGGCGGCGAACATTCCCGCCAACTGTCTCGACATCTTCGACAGGGCACACGCGGGCGACCGAGAGGCCGAGGCGCGGTTGTTCGACATCTTCTCGTACCTTGTCGAACAACTCATTGACCCGACCAGCGACGACCAGCGTCTTGCCGCCAACCTTGCCCTTCTCAACGGCATTCGCAAGTTCCGCGCCGACCGAGGGTTTCAGCCTCAGACTTATTGCGCAACCTGCATACGCAACGCCCTGTTCAAACTCAACCAGAGAAGCAAGGCGCGACCAGAACAATCGGGCGTCGAGGATTGGGACGGCATAAGCATTGATGAGACTTTGCCCGACGAAGAACAGTTGTGCGAGAGAATCATTCTCGGTCAAATCCTTGAGTCGCTTGATGAGCGCGACCGAGAGATTATGGTTCTACTCTCTGAGGGTTACAGGGTAACGGAAATCTCGCGCACGGTGAAACTCAGCCGTTCATACGTGCATTGTCTCATCAACCGCATTCGCGAGAGTGTCGGCGCTGACTGCCTTGACGAATGGTCGCTTGACGAACTCGGCGACAACGACCAGGATGACGCGCGGGTTGCCTAAGTTGTTTGCAGAATGGAACCCGTCTCTCTTGCCGTAATCATCACCGAAGCAATCAAGTACCTGTTGTTCGTCGTCGTGCCCGCCCTGGTGGTTTGGATATGGCGCACACAATCGAGGGTGCAAACACTTGAGGCGCGACTTGTAAACGCCGAGAACGAGAACAAGAGACTGGAAACCCAGCTTCACAAACAAGACGGCGAAGTGCAAGCACTCATCACCGCGCACAACTCGATGATGGTGACGCTGGCAAGAATAGAGACGCACCTACAAGTTCTCATCGAGGCGCACAAAAAGTAGTGCGAACATGCAGGTGACGGGCGAACAGGTGTATAACAAAGATGAAGAATAGCCATTGACGTTTGGTCTCCTATACGTCATCGTGCCCCGTGCCAGTTATCTCCTTTCCTGGTCTCAACGGGGCACTTCTTTTTGTCTCAAGCCCGAAGCACGTGAGACATTGAGACATTCACCAGCGAACAAGCCGACACGGGCAACACGTGTTGACAAACGGTGCCCGCCCGTGTTATCGTGATGCATCATGTTCGATGATGCTGATTACGACGAACTGTTGAGGCTTGCGCGGGTGTTCGGCGAGTACGAGAGGGCGATGAGTCTTCTGACCGAGCGCGAGAAGATGGTTCAACACCTGTTCTGTATGGAGATGCTGTCAGTCGATGAGATTGCGGCAAGGCTTGACATCACGCCGAAAGAAGTTCGGGCGGCGATGTTGTCGGCACGTGATGCGTTGAAGTCGGGCGAATAACGCGGTCAGAAGTTCGTATAGGGCGCAACCGTCCCTTCTGGTCGCCCGCAACACTTGCCGAACTTCTTGCCCGACCGACACGGGCAAAACCAATTGTCGGGCGTGTCGCCGCGCATAAGGGCGTCTTGCATGTCCTGCACTTGCTGCAACTCGTTCGCGGGTATCACCGCACCCGCCGCGCCGCGCCAGTATCGGTCGCGCAACTGGTCGTAAAGTGCGTAGGTGCGGACGGTCGCGCGGGTCTCGATGCTGTCAACCAGGGCTTGACGCCTGTTGGGGATGTTGCGGGCGAATGAGTGCGGCTGAGACGCGGGTAAGAACAGAATGCGGGTCTCGCCGTCTGGCTTGGGCGTCACGTCGATGAGGTCGCCCGTAGGGGAACGCCAAACCATGTGTGCCTCTGCCTCAATCATCACGTCGGGGTTCAGCCATATCGTCCAACCCGAGAGAGCTTCGCCGCCGTCGCGGGCAACCTTCGCCGTCACTACAAGGTTGCAGAAGTTGGTAGGAACACCGCCGAGGGGCGCGACGGGAACATATAGCGGTTCGGCGTCGGGTTCGATGCGCCGACAGAACTGTAATACCAACGGTGACACTTCCCCTGGTGTGGTCATGCGCCGAATTATGCACTCACCGCGCACACTCACACCGTAAAGAAAACACGTCACCGCGCCCGCTAACCGTTAACGTCGGTCGGCGGGCGTCTCTTTTTGCCCGTCGTGAGAGATTCATACTCACACATTGTCAGGTTCAAGAAGTGCCCAAACTGCATACAGTTGGTCGATTCAGCCGAAATCACGCCGTTTCTGTATGCAGTTCACCCGCCGCGCCTGGTCTCGACCCTTCATACTTGAGGTCATGGACAAGCCGACTGTCACCGTGAACGTCAACGACCAGAGAGACCCGAACGCGCCTAACCGTATGGGGCCGCGAGTCGGTCGGTTCCGAATCCTGGTGAACGGTCAAGAGGCGGTGAACGTTGCCTTCGGCGTAGGTGGTCTCAACATATCGACCGACATGGGCATAAAGGGCATGCCGAAAGACTTCATGAACTTCGACATCACCTTTGACCCTGAAGACCCTGAGATTCTGGCATGGGCAAACCGCAACGTTGAACACAAACAAGAAGACCAGCAATGACGCACGTTCAAGTCTTCAGTTATCGAGGGCGCTGGTACCGAACCGAGGGTGACTCGCATTGGACGTGCGCCGACATCAAGGACGCGTTCAAGGGTCTCGGCGGCGATTGGCAAACCATCGACACCATGACAACCCTTCTCACCGTAGGGCCATTGCACGACGGGTATGAGGTCGAGGCGTACAGGCATGAGGGTTCGCCCGAATGGGTTGTCAGCCTACGACGGGCGGGCGTCACCTACACCGAACGGGGCGACCAGCTCGACGTATGCCTTGCACGGGCGGTGAGTGGCGCGAACTTGGCGCGGTTGCCAGAGTTCAACGTTTCCGAGGGCGACGCCGCCGTGCTGAGGGCAATACAGAAACGCGCCCGCTAACCAACAACGAGACACGCGACGTGATGTCTCAATGTCTCACCTTCTGACCAACACAACACTTGCGCCGCCTACGTTCGGGCGATGCAAGACTTCAAACCCGAATACGGGCATGTAAAGGTTGTTCTTATCGCACTCGTTGCGATGACGGGTTACCTACTAACGGGCGACACACTTGACGCGAACTTTCGCATCGTGGTCGGCACCATCAACGCGGGTTCTGTTGCCCTTCTCACGTATCTTCTCAAGCCGCCCGTAAAGAAAGGCGGCAACGACGACAACACGTCGCAAACGGGCAACCAGACGCCAAAGACGGGCAACGACGGCGGTGGTGCGTAATGCCGCAACTACCCAAACCGACCGAGGCGACCAAGAAGGCCATAACAACCGCCGTCGCCGAACAACTGAAAGACCATCTTGCCCAAGGCGGCGCACTCGATGACAAGGCGTTAATCACCGCGTTGCGCGGCATTGTCGGCGTATGCGTCGAGAGGTTGCCGTACGCGGTCGAGGAATGCAAAGACCCGAAGGTTATTGCGACGACGTTGGGCATCACGGTCGATAAGATACTTGCCCTTGAGGGTAGGCCGAACACCAGCATTGCGAACCCTGTAATGACGCCCGCCGACCGCAACGCGATGTTGTCGCGCCTCACCGAGTTGGGCAAGAAGAAGAACGACGCCGAGGCGGGTGACTAACGGTGTTCACGCCCGAAGACATCGACGGTCTCGACTTCTCGCACCTGACGCCCGAACAGCTTGCCGAGGTTGATGACATCTTGCGGCGTCTGGCAGAAGACGCGCAATACGACTGGTTGCAGAACGCGCGACCCGAACAACTCATGCCAATCACCGAGAAGGGTTGGCGCACGATGTTTTGTCGTTGCGGTAGGGGTTGGGGAAAGACGCGAACAGGTGCCGAATGGGTGCGGTGGTTGTGCGAGAACAACTCGAATCTCACTATCGTTGTCGGCGCACCGACTAAGAAAGACATTCGCGAAACGATTGCCAAGGCGATTGTTAACGTGTTCCCGCCGCAAACCAGGCCCAAGTACATCGAGTCGAAGCAACGCATCGTCAATTTGCCGAACAACAACTTGATTGTCTGTTACTCGGCTGAAATGCCCGAGCTGCCGCGCGGTCAGAACTCGCACTACTGTTGGCTTGATGAGATTGGTTCGTATGACTCCAACGGGCCAACGTTCTACATGAACATTCGCATGGGTTTACGCCTTGGCGACAACCCGCAATGTCTCATCACTTCGACGCCTACGCCTTCAACGCTGGTCAAGCAAATCGTCAGCGAACCAAACGTTATCGTCGTCGAGGGTTCGACGTTCGACAACGCCGCGAATCTCGCCGCGTCAACTCTCGACTACTTGAAAGAGTTGTATGAGGGCACCCGCATGGGCAACCAGGAGTTGTACGGTCAACTCTTACTCGACACGCCTGGTGCCTTGTGGAGTGCCGAACTCATCGGCGTCGCGCAAATCCGCGAATGTGTCACCGACCATCGGTTTATCGTCATCGGCGTTGACCCTGCTGTTACCAGCGACGCAAAGAGTGACCTTACGGGCATCGTGGTCGCGGCACTCGGCGAAGATGAGTTGTTTTACGTGTTGGAAGACGCGAGCGGCGTATACACGCCGAACGGTTGGGCGGCAAAGGTGATTGAGTTGTACGAGTCGTACAACGCCGACTTCATCATTGCCGAGGCGAACAACGGCGGCGACCTTGTGATAAACAACATCAAGTCGGTTGACCCGAACGCCAACGTCAAGAAGGTGTATGCGACGCGCGGCAAAGAACGACGCGCCGAACCCGTTGTTGGCTTGTACGAACAAGGGCGCGTTCGTCACGTGCCAAACCTTGCCGAACTTGAGAAACAGTTGTGCGGTTGGTCACCTTATGACAGAACAGCGAAGTCGCCCGACCGTCTCGATGCACTCGTTTGGGCGATGACCTATTTGTTGTCAACGATGCGCAAGCGTCTTCGCGTGTTTTAGGAGTTAATAATTCCTCGTCGTCATCGTCATCATCTTCTTCGGGCACATAGTAGCGTTGTAAGAGGGCACTGTTCCCGATGATTTCATGCGTTCCAAAAAACCCTTTAAAGACCCAACCGTATTCGCCCTCTTCGTTTAGTGCATTGACGAACTCATCCGTTGTCATTCCGTACACGTAAATGGACTTGTACTCGTAAGCCATACTGCCCGCCATTCTAACACGCACCGCGCCTACGTTCGCCCGATATGCGCATTTTGGGTTTAGAGATTGGGCGCAAGGCGAAGCACACGCCGCCGACTACCGACAAAAAGGGCTTTACCGTCATCGGCGACAGTTGGGCGCGTAACAGCGCCACGACTCCGAACGCGGTAGGTCAACAGCCTTGGAACAACGGCGTCATGGCGGCGCTTGTGCGTTGGACATCACGCAACATTTGTGAGGCGACGCTTAACGTCGGCAAGAAGAACGGCGACGGTGTGTTTGAGTACATCGACAACCACGCCGCCGCACAACTCATCGAGACGCCGAACCCCTACTACGGTTCGCGACTTCTTTGGTCGGGTGTGTTGCTATCTCTTATCGTTGACGGCAACGCGTATCTCTACAAGTCTCGCGACGGTAACGGCAAGGTGCGTGAGTTGTGGTACTTGCCTCATCACCAGGTGACGCCGACATATCGTGCGGGTAGTCAACAGTTCATCGACGGTTACCGATACACGGGCGGCGCGGTTCCTAAAGAGTTCGCCGTTGCCGACATCGTGCATATCAAAGACAGTATCGACCCGTCGAACCCGCGAGTCGGATTGTCGCCCGCCCGCGCGGTTATGCGCGAACTTCTCACTGACACCGAGGCCGCGCGATATTCGCAACTCATGTTGGCGAGAACAGGTCAGACGGTTGCGATTTCCGTTAAGGACGCCGACGCGATTGTTGACCCTGACTCTGCCGACGTGCTGAAGCAGAAGTTCAAGGACTCGACTACGGAAGAAGGGCGCGGCGAACCAATCGTTATGTCTTTGCCTGTTGACATCACCGCAATCGGCATTAACCCAAAAGACATGTTGCTTGGCGAGATGGTCAGCATCGTCGAACAGCGCATTTGCGCCGTGGTCGGCGTGTCGCCTCTCGTTCTTGGTTTGGCAAGTGGCAACAAGGTCTCGACTTTCGCGAATTACGAACAGGCGCGAGAGGCGGCGGTTGAAAACTACCTGTTGCCGATGATGTCGATGATTGCCGACGCGCTAAATCGACAACTGTTGCCCGACATCGACAAGTCTGGTGTTCGCTTCCGTTGGGATACAACCGACATGCGGGCGTTGCAAGAGGATGAAGACGCACTTCATACGCGCGTTCAATCCGACTATCAGTCGGGTCTCATCACTCTTGGCGAAGGTCGAGGCGAACTCGGTTATCGGGTAGGGCCAGAACACGACGTTTTCATTCACGAGGCGTACGCCGCCGCGCCGTTACCGCCTGGTCGAGAGGGCGCCTCAGAGGGCGCCAAGTCTCATTGGCGTCGGCGAGAGGCAATCAAGGCGAAGCGGCTGAGGGGTGAACTCGATGGCGCGACCGAGTAGCGCGGTCTTTCACGCCGCCCAAGACCGAGTTTCGGCCGCATTGCGGCGGGCAACCGACGAGCTGGGGCGCGGCGACATCGACGTTGACCAGTGGGGCGACCTGGTGAACGAGGTTTTGCAGGATGCGCACGGCGACGCCTGGTCACTCGGTCGGCGTCGAGCTGGTGTCGATGGTGCCCGCAACGACGACGACGACTTTCTTGGGCGCGGCATTGCCGACCAGGAGATGTCGGACTTCTTCGGCGACTTCATCGACAGGGTTGCCGAGGGCGACCCGCGTTACGTCGATGCTGACGGCAACCTTCGCCTCTCGAACATCAATGCGCGACTCGACATGTATGCGCACCGAATGCGCGGCACCGCGAACGAGTCGTTCGTTCTCAACTCGCCACGATTGTCAACTTTCATTTGGCGTTTAGGCGACGCGGAACATTGCGACGACTGCATTGCAATGGCGGCTGACAGTCCATACACCGCCGACAATCTTTGGACTTACCCAGGCGCGGGCGAGACCGAATGTCTCACGCATTGCAAGTGCGTTGTTGTTCGCTGGCAAGACGGCGTTACAGGATTTCGACCGAAGTAAACAGTTTGAACAGGGTGCGTGACTACGTTCGGGCGAGACATGAGTTCGCCGACTATGAATATCGAACGCAAGGCATTAGCACTCGACGCCGCGACCATTGATGAGAACGGAACCCTAACGGGGTACGCATCGACGTTCGGCAACATCGACCGACATAACGAGGTCGTTGAGAAGGGCGCGTTTGGCAACCTTGACGTGTTCCTTCGCGACGGTTGGATAACCGTTAACCACGATTGGGACGCGCTACCAGTTGCCAGTATCACAAGTGCCGTACAGGATGACAAGGGGTTGCGCATTACCGCGCACTTCCATTCTGACGAGCGTTCGCAACAGGTGCGAACAATTGTCGCCGAGAGATTGGCGCGGGGCAAATCCGTAAGTCTCTCGATTGGTTACGTGGTTCTTGAGGATGAGACGACCGCCGAGGGTGTGCGTCTTCTCAAGTCCATCGACCTGTTCGAAGTTTCTGTTGTTACTGTTCCTGCCAATCCTCAAGCCCTTGTTACGGGCGCGAAGAGTGGCAAGACCTTTGACGACGACGCCGCGCATGTGCTTACGACTGTTGCGGACTTCAAACAGCGTGTCGCTGCCCTTATCGAATTGCGAGTTGCGCAAAAGCGCAAGCCGTTAAGCGAGAAAGCGGTTGCCGCTGTTCACGAAACCTTGGAAGGTCTCAACCGACTCGTTGATGAACTCGCCGCCTTACTGCCTACAGAAGACGCCGACGCCGTTACCGAAGAAGTCGAGGCAACAACGACCGAGGGCAACACCGCGAACGACGCGAGTGCCGATGCAACAACTGATACACCCGACAACACTACGGTCGCCGATGACTATGTTGCCGAGGATGACGTTCTTGCCGCATACGCCGAGTTCGTGCATTCCGATTTCGAGGATTAACCATGAAAGCAAAGATTGCAGAACTGAACTCTCAAATCGAGGCAAAAAGCGCGGAGATTAAGACGCTGTTCGAAACCAACAAGGATGAGAACGGCGCGTTCAAGATGACCCGCGACCAGCTTGCCGAGATTGAGGCGAAGAAGGCCGAAGTTGCCGCACTTCGCAACGAACTAAACGAACTCAAGGCAAACGACATCACCCGCCCTGAGTTTGACGCAAAGGGTGATGAGAACGAGGGCATCAAGATGAACACAATTGGTAAGGCGTTCGTTGCTGGCGGCAAGAAGAACGGTTTTGTTGACGGCATCGAGTACAAGGCGGTATTCACGCGTTCCGCTGGTTTGGCACCTGAGCGTTTCCGCAACGGTCACGTCGATTTCGCGCGGCGCAACGAGCTTAACCTGTTCGACGTTTTCGACATCGAACCGATTAAGGGCGACGCACTCAAGTACGTGCGAGAGACCATCTCGGCGGGCGCTGCTGAGGCGGCTGAGGGCGGCGCGTACAACGAGGCGAACATTGCACTCGCCGACGTGGTTGCGGTGGCAAAGAAGGTCACGACCATTCTGCCTGTCACCGACGAAGTTCTTGCCGATAACGACGGTCTTGAGTCGTTCCTTGACGGTCGTCTGTCCTACCTGCTTCGCGAGCGTTTCGAGTCGCAGTTTATCAACGGCGCTGGCACTTCTGACACGATGCTTGGTCTCATCGCGACCACGGGCGTTCAGACGTACACCCGCGTCACGGGTGAGAACCACGGCGACGCCATGATTAAGGGCGGTTCCAAGATTCGTGAGGGCAAGGCGGGCAACTGCAACCTCTACATCATGAACCCTGCCAACTTCACGGCGATGCGACTTGCCAAGGACGACAACGGCAACTACCTGTACGCCGAGCTGCGCGAGGGAACCAACCCGACTCTCGACGGCAAGACCGTTCTTCTGAACGACGCCGTGCCCGCTGACACCGCCATTGCGGTCGATACGAACCATGTTCGCATCGGTCTTCGAAGCGACGCCGAGATTGAGGTTGGCTACAACGCCGACGACTTCTCGAAGGGCAAGAAGTCCATGCGCGGCACGATGCGCGGTGAGGCGGTGGTTTACCGACCGCAGGCCGTGGTTATCATCGACATCTCTGACCCTGCCTAATCAATAACGACATTCAGTAGATAAGGGGAGAGGGCGACTCATACGGGTCGCCCTTTCTCTTTCATGTGTTGCGTTCCTATGTTCGGGCGACATGGAAAAGTTATCGCCCATTACCATCGGCAAGACCAAGACTGGCGAGTTGGTGCCGTTGCGACATCCCGATTGCACTTCGCTTGTTGTGCGCGAGGGTTCGCCGATTCCGCACGACTACATGTGGCACGTCGAGAAGTACCTTGCCAAACTCGCCGCCGAAGAAGTCGCGACGCCCGATGTCGAGTCGGTCGATGTCCTTGACACGCAAGAGGTTAACGGCGATGTCGGCATTACCGACCTGACCGAGAAGCGCGTTGACAAGCCGACTGAGAACAAGCGCGTCGCCAAGGCGAAGGGGAACAAGTAATGCCGTACCCGACAGGCGAAGAACTCGCGAAGTACATGTATGGTCTCGGCGCGATTGATTCGTTGCCCGTCGATTACGCCATTTACGACGCCGCGATGATTGCCGCCGCCGCGCGTTGGGAGAAAGACACCAATGCGCCGTTCTTGGCTGATGAAGACGCCGATGAGTATTCGTACGTGCCGAGAGGCAACACCAAGTCGTTCACCTTGCCAACACTATTCATCGAGATTGATTCGTTGACGGTCGATGGTGTCGAGTTGGTCGAGAACTCAACGAGTTCACCACGATTCACCGCCAACAAAGAACAGGGCGCGTACTCGATGCTGAACCTTGACAGACAACCAGTCAACTCGGTTGTTGTCAACGGGCGTCGGGGCGTCGTCGATGAACTCCCTGGTGACGTGTTGCTTGCACTGTATGCCGAGGGCGCGAAATACGCGACGCAAGGCAACCAACAACTGACGGGTGCCGTTTCAGACGTTCGCGTTGGCGAAGTTAGTTACAAGTATTCGACATCGCAACACCAGTTGTGGCGCGATGAGTACGACGCGACGGTTAAGCGATACCGCCGCATGAGGTTCTTCTAATGTTTCCAATGCCGCACACCATCACGCACGAACCCAAGGTTGCCAACCAGGGTGCGAACAAGGTGAAGAAGACGCCGAGTTATGGCGACGCCGTTGAGATGAAAGCAATGGTACAGCCGACCAACCCGACCGCCGTGTTCGCCGTTACGGGCGTCGTGATGAATCGACCGCATAACGTGTACCTCTCGGTCGCTAACGGCGAGGGCATGAAGGTCGGCGACCGCATCACGTATGAGAGTCAAGAATACGTCGTTTCCGCGCCCGTTAGGGTGTGGCGCGGCGTAGGTATCGACTACGCGATTGTGACCATCGCCGACAAGGATGGTGACGAATAAATGCTTGACGCATGCCTTGACGTTATCGACAAAGTGACCGAGAACATCTCGACCACGTTTGGCGACCTTAACGACATCGTGATTGGCGGCATGCGTGATGATGTCGCCGCACCTTACGCGGTGGTGATTGTCGGTTACTCCGACATCGCCGAGAACGCACTTGGTGGCGTGTACGAATGCACGATGAACGTTGCCGTCACGGTGGTTCGCAAGATTGCCGAAGACACAACTCCCGAGCTGCAAAAACTCACCGACGCGAAGGCACTGATTGCAACCGTGATGTCTGAGGCGCGACCGTACGCCGACGCCGCGTCGATGGTCGTTGTCACGAACATCGACCTGTCAGAGAGTGACGAACCGCAACAGGATTCATACGAGTTCACGGTTGAGTTGCAGTTCTGGGTACTCGGCAAGCTGGTCGAGGTGTAAGCGTTGGCAAAGTTCACGTCGTTCAAGGCGCTTGCACGTCACCAGGACGCCCGCGCGAAGAAGATTGCGGTAAGGGCGCAACGCCTCCATACCGATATGGTCGAAGACCTGAACCGAGAGGCGCAAGACCTTTCTTCTGGTCGCGTCTCGACCCGCACGTTGCGCCGCATGGGGCACCCGTTCGGTCGCCGCATGGGTAGTAAGTCCAACCTCAAGACCAGGCGCACGACTTGGGCGCGTCAGCGGGGCAAGTTGCCGACGCTGCCGATTAACGTTCAGTCGGGTTTGTTGCGCCGTTCGTGGATTATCAGGCGAACGCCGAGACGCGGTTTCGGTCAGCGTTGGGACATGCGCAACCGTGCGCCTTACTCGAAATACGTGTTGTCGCCTGGTGGCACTTCCAAAATGGTCACGCGCCCGTTGTGGCGTGTTCTCAAACAGTCATGGCGCAAACACAACCGCCAACTGATTAAGAAACTACGCGCGTTGCACAAGTCTGTTTGACCCTTGCCTATGTTCCCGCGAGTTGCCCGCATTGCGGGTGTCAGGAACGAGGAACTATGCCAAACATTGTTAGAAAAGTAGGCGCTGATGTTACGCTGTTCACTCTCGACGCGACCGATTACATCGGTGTCATCGAGGGCGCAACCATTAACATCGAGATTGCAACCGAGAACGTCGGAGCGGTGCGAGACGGTTGGAACTATGACGTACCAGTTGGCGCGTCCTGGTCTCTCGACGCCGACGCATTCATTAACGACTTTCCCTTGCTGATGTTGAAGGCCGCGACCGACGACCGAATGATTACGGTTGTTGTCACAAGTGCCGCCGATGGTCAGAAGTACGACGGCGAAGCCGTGATTAAGTCGGTCGGGCATACGCTTAACCGACAGGGCGCACAGAAGGTCAAGATTCAGCTTGTCGGACACGGGCCATTGGTGCCGTCTGACGCGGGCGCATAAGGGGACTGAAACACCTTGGATATTCAGTCACTTATTGACAGTTACGGGCCGTCTTCTGAGACCTTTGAGGTCACGTTGCCGCAAGGCGAGAAACTTGAGTTTCGCACTCTCTCGGATTACTCCGAGTTGCAATCTCTCAAGCGTCGCGCCGAGGGGTTCTCGAAGATGGTTAGGGGAGTAGGCAAGGCGGTCGCGACGAAAGAGTACGCGCCGTATAAGAAGATGGATGACGAGACCTTGCGTCACGTCTATTTCATTCACTATTCGCTAAAGTCGCCGAAGTGGTCACAAGCTGACCTTCTCAAGCTGGCGACAAAGGCGGGTTGGCTTGTCGAACTCATCATGACCGAGTTGCAGATTCGACAGAACCAGTACACGGAACGCGCCGTTAAGGAACATCTCGAAACTCAGGGGGAAGACTCAGGGCTGACGAATACTGGCAGTTAATGCTACTCGTCAGCCGTTGGGTTTACCGCAAACATCCTGACGAACTCACCGCGCGGCAACTCAAACTAATCGAGCGCGATTGGATACCGCTATATCTCGTTGAGATGGAACGGAAGAACGGAAACGCCGAGGGTGGCGGCGACATGGGCACCAATCCGTTTGATTGCCTATAAGACATGAGACATTGAGACATTCACGCGATGTCTCAATGTCTCATCATCTGGGGCGACCGACATTCTCGGTCGCCCTTCTTGTTGCCTCATCGCCTACGTTAGCGCGATATGTCTGCTGTTACCGTTGATGAGGTCATTACGCGTTACACCCTTGACGACCGTTATTCGGCGAAGGCGAAGAACGTTACAAGTGCCACGAACAATATGGGTGCCGCCGCAACTAAGGCGGGCGGCGCTATGGGCGGCGGCGGCGCTGGTCTCATGGGCATCGTCGGTCGTCTCGGCGGCGGTCTTACCGCCCTTGGCGGCACCGCAATGGGCGTTGTCGGTGCAATCGGTAGCGTTGTAACCGTTGTCTTGGCGGCGGCGGCGGCATACGGCACGTTGTTGGTAAGTGCAACAGCGGCGGCGGGCGCGTTAGCGTTTAAGGGTCTCGAATCGTTCGCGGTGGTTGACACCAACATTCGCAAGTGGAGTGCGTTTCTCGACGGCGGCATGAAGGCCGCGATGCAAATGGAGAAATACATTCGCAACTTCATGTTGACATCGAACTTTCAATATGAAGCGTTGGCGGCGGGCGTTACGAAGCTGCTGATGATGGGCGAAGACGTTGAGAAGTTGTTGCCGACGTTCGAAAGACTTGCGACCGTGCCTGGTAACTTCTCGACCGCCGACATGGATGCGGTCGCCGACATGTTCATGCGGATTAAGGGCGGCGCACAACTCGGCGAGCTGCGCGAGACTCTTGGTCGGTTTGTAATCGCACTCAAAGACCTAAAGGAAATCGGTGGTCTCGATGAGTCGATGGTTGGCGACTCGGCGGCGATTATGGACGCCGTTGTAAAGACCATCAACATCAAACTTGCGGGCGTTACCGAGACGGCGGCGGGTTCTGTCACTGCCAGTCTTGGAAACCTTGGCGACTCGTTCAACTCGTTGTTCATTAAGATTGGCGAGATGGTCGCGCCCGTACTCGCGCCGTTCATGGACAAGATACAGTCGTTCATGACGTACCTTGCGAGTGACGGCGGGCCAATCGACCGAGTTGGTCAGGCACTTCTAAAGGTGTTCGGCGAAGCCGACGCGGGCGGCATGCTTGACAACTTCCTTGGCGACGTTGCCGCCTTCATCGAGAGAGTGCCGCACATTGTCGATTACGTCGTTCGCGCGGGCAAGTGGTTCGTCAAGGGCGTACTACTCGCCGCCGCGATAGTCGGCGGCGTGTTGAACCTTGCCGTCAAGATTACGAACTTCATTCTCGGTAACATCATGCGTCTTCTCGTCAACCTGCCTGACTGGTTGGGCGGCGGGTTCTTCGCTGACGTAGGCAAGGCCATACAAGACCAGTCGGACGCCATGACGACGTTCATGGCGGGCATTGGCAACTTGATGGGCGGCGGTGCCTTCTTCGGCAACGATGCGACCAACGCGTTCGGCGACTTTCAGTCTTGGCAATCGAAGTCGAAGAAGACCAAGGTCGATGCGCCGAAGGTCAAAGACTCGTTGCGCGGCGAGACCGTTATGGAGCGCATCGAGAAGAACACCTTTGAGACCGCGCAACACACCAAGGAATCACGCGAGGCGTTGCAACGATACGTACTCGGCGGCGGTGACTTGGGCAAGCTGGGCGTCACGCCCGTTGAGATGAACGCCATGAAGAACAAGACCGTGAAGGTCGAGGCGGGCGGTCGGAAACTCAACGAGGCAATCGAAGACATCGTTATGAGAGTTCTTATGGAACTTCGGCGCGGCAACCAGTTCTAATGCCCGCCTGTTCTTAGGGCGCACGTCGCGCCCTAAGTTCCGTCGATGTTCAAACTATTCATCGACGGTAATGAGCCGCGCATTAAGCGCGACTTGATGTGGTTGACAATCACGGGGCACGATTGGCGACCATGCGAGGTCTCATCGACCGATGACCCGTTGACATCTTCTGATGTGTGGGTTGACCCTTACAACCGCATCGGCATGTTGAAGCCGTTGCCAATAACCGACGAATGGCATTACACGCATACGGGCGGTTATGCCAAGTACAACAAGTCAAGTCTCGGCGCGGGTAGCAATTGGGAGAACACCGACAACTTGTCGGTCGGTGACGTGTACCTTGACAGTAAGGGCGACATAAGCGGTGAGACGCTTACCACGCCCGCACTCGCCGATAATCAACCGCTGTTCTTCTCGTTCTTCACCTACAACAGCGGGAACGATGTATTCGAGAACGTGCGCCTCTCATGGACGAACGGCGTTCAACTTCGCATCTTCTCAAACAGCCGCGTCGAGGTTTGGAAGAACGGCAAGTTCAAAGAAGACTATTCGATTGCGGGTCGCGTTAAGGACAACGAGAAGCAACAGGCGAACAGCACCGTTGACCTAATCATTATCCCTTACAACAAGAAGGAACTTCTTGTTCACTCCAACCAGGGCGCGGGTTTCACTCATTCGTTTGTCGAACTTGAGGATGACACCGCGATTACCACGGGCGCGGTAAGTATCAACTTCCCGAACGGCAAGGGGCGGTTCCAAGTCGCCAAGTGCGGGTTCAAGAGTTCGGGTTACTTGTTGTCGCGCCTCATGGTGTTTCGCAACGCACCAGTCGCGACGCAAACGTATGACGACTCTTATGTAAGCGAAGCGAACGGCGGCACCGTGACGACGCCGCGCCTGGTGGTCGCCGACTCGATTGGTACGACCTTCGCCGCCAACGGCACCGCCGACACTTGCCGCCTTCGCGTTGACATGAGCGGTGACGGCACGTCGTCGCCCTACTTCCATTGGTGGGCGGGCGGCTACTTGCCAGAGTTCACCGAGACCGACGACGCCGAGAGAGAAGAAATCCTTGACTACGTGCGACAGGTCAGCGTCAGCGTTGACCAGTCGGGCAAGGCGGCGTCACTCTCCTTCACCTTCATCAACGCGTACGAGGTGCCTGTTGTCGAGGTCGCAAACCAAACCAACCGCCCGTTGGCGCTGACTTGGGAACAAGAAGGCATCGAACCCGTTGACGTTTTCAGGGGCCGCACCGAGGCACCTGAATGGGAGCTGCACTCAACCGATGAGGCGACGACCGTTACCATCAACGCAAAAGACTGGTATTCGTCGTTCGACGCCTACACGTTCAGTGACATCATCCCTCTCGATGGTTTGCGTCTCGATGACGCCATTGAGTTTCTAATTTCCATCGCTGGTTTCAGTCATCTCGACTGGTCGGAGATTCCGACGTTCGACGACTACGAGTTGCCCATTTCGCCGAAGGGCGCTGAGGGCAAATGGGGCGTCGCTGTTCAGGTCGGCGACACCATTGGCGATTGGGTTGCGAAACTCATTAACGACTACGCTGGCACGTACACGTTCGGTTGGCGACCGACCAACAACGGCTACGTACAGTTCGTCGTTGTCGAGAACGACAACGAACAAGCGTCAAAGGTTCAACTGTTCCAAACCATCCCCGAGGCGAAGACGCACCTTATCGACGTTCTCGGCATGACCGAAGAAGACGCGTTTAAGAAGAAGCATCTTTACACGGTCTCGACATACAAGGAACATTATCTTGAACCCGAGGCAAACGTTATCAACGTCACGGGCGAAGAACCGCGCACGGGGCGACCGATTTTCGTTATCTACGAAGACGCCAACAGTCTCGACCCTGAGTTGTTGCCGTCCGAGAGACCTGATAACTGGTTAGGCATCCCGCGCAAGTACGGTCTCGTTGACCCTTCGGTTACCAATCTCGACATCGGCGAGAAGGTCGCCGAAATCCTGTTTAAGCGGCTGACACCAAAGCGGCGTATCGCCGAGTGGTCGGGCTATGTTTTGTTTGACGACGAAGGCGTTGCCATTTGGCGCGGCGACGTTGTTGACATCGCGTTGTTGGGCAAGTTTCGCATCACGAGTATGTCGTTCGACATCAACAAGGACTTCGACCCTGACGATGAGGTGAACGCCAACTTCTATGCACTTTACAAGGCGAGATACACGGGCGAATGGATTGCCGAGAGTGACATTCAGCCAGAGGAACCAGAGGAATAAGGACGCATGACGAACAAGAGTCTTTCGCAAATCATTAACGAACACCGCCTAAAGCTGATGTCGAAGGCGGTTGTAAAGAAAGGCGGCGACAAACTCGTTGCCAAGACGCCCGTTCTCATCTCACGACTCATCGTCACCGACCCGAATGCCTTGGGCACACCGACGCGCAACTACACGGGGGAATAAATGGGCATTACGATTCGCATTGGCAAGGATGATGAGGAACAGGTAACGACGAACATTACCGTTCAAGGCTGCTCGTGTCGCATCGAAGACTTTACGATGGCCCTGGTCGATTGGGCAAACCAATGGGTCAAGGACGCCAACCGAAACGCCGCCGACAAAACGTCGCGCGAACAACTGCGTGAGAAGGCGTTAAGTAACGCCAAGAGCGGCACAAGAACCGTCACGGTTAAGCCGTGCGGCGGTTGCGGAGACAAGAAGACGCCGAATGCCCAATAACGGTCTTGTCATCGCTTGGGACGCATTAGAACTGCGTTGTGCGGGCGCTATATCGGGTTCGGGTAGCGGCGCGGGTTACAGCACGTATTCATACGGCGCAACCGCGACGACCGCATACGCGCCAAACGCGTTCGTTGTCGAGGGCGGCATATACCTTAGTTGTTCGTCGTCGTTCGACGGCACGTCTGGCACATGGCAAGTCGTGTATGACGGGCCTGGTGCGCCGTTCGGTGGTTACATTGTTAGCGGTTCTGGGTTTATGGCAACGTCCATCGCGGCGGTCTTGCGAGACATCAAGATTTACCAACAACTCACGGGCGCGTCATACCGAATCACCTGGTCGGCAATTGACATCTATGTGAACGGCGCGTTCAACATCACCTTGCCTGGTAGCGGTATCGACGCGAGTTCGGCGGGCGTCGGTCAGAACTACATACCGATAATCGGTGTGCCTCTCGACATCACGGGCGGTTGTTCTGCTGGTCGAGCTGGTATCGACCCGTTCGAATGGAACCCTTGCGACCCTGCCGACTTCGCGCCTCAGTCCTACACCACGCAAGCGAGCGGCACCGCCGAGGGCGGTTGGCGGTTCAAAGAGGTTGGCGGCGACTGGCAAACCTTGCCTTGCACACCGTATTACGTTGACTCGCCTTCGACGGGCGGCACATGCCCGTTCGGTCTTTCCGCTGCTGGCATTGTCGAGGCGACCGACACTTACGACGTTGACATTAACGTTGAGTCGTACACCGAACACGAGTTTACGTATGAAGGCCGCGACACGTGCCAATACCTTGTTGAAGTCTGTTGCACCGAGGTAGATGACGGCGGCGACGGCGAACCGAATTGCGTTATCTACGACGCTTCGGGTGCGCACTGTATCGACCCGTGCCTTGGGTTTCCAAACTTTGTCGAACCGTTCCGAGACGTTTACAAGAGTCGAACGCGCACCCGTGGGGCGAGTGGTCGCATGCGCATCGTGCCCGACATGGAACGCGCGATTAAGCGACATCGAGAGAACTACCGTGCGCTATGGTTGCGACTACCATTGCCACAAGTAACGGCGTCGGCGTCTCGCACTTGCACGATTGACAGCGTAACGACATCGGGTAGTTCTAACCCGCAGGTTTACCCAGGTAGTGCCGAGTTTCTTGGCGCGGTCGGCGACGACACGCATGCGATGGAAGACTTCTTTGCGTTGCCTACTTACTCGCCTACAAACGCGGGCAAGAGTGAGTCGGAAACCATCAACTACACGTCTTACGGGCCTGGTATTTGTGAGTGCGGCGACTTCAACAACGTTGGCCCTGGAATGTGCCCCGATGGTTATGGTATCGCTTGCGGCGAAGTCTGCCCCGAATACGACAACTCAAGCGAGAGTGAGTCGGTCGGTTACTCGTTTGTCGCGACGGTCGGCGATGAGGGTAGTTATCAATGGCACCTTGACGATGAGCTGCGTTATCTCGGCACGTGGTGCAACCTGCATTGGCATTATCTGCATTGGCACCAGGACTGGTCAGACATCGGGTATCTCGACTATTGGGGGCCTGGTCGCCAACAGTGGATATTCAACGAGGCGTTGCCGCCCGATGAGAAGCGGCGCACCCGTAGTGACATGATTGGTTCTTGTCATGAGGAATCGGGGCACACGCCGTTTCTCGATGCGTTCGTTGGCGGTTATAGGTGGTTGGGCTGTTCGCGTTGGAAGGTGCGCAAACCAACAGTTCCGACCGAGAAACCAACCGACGCAACTGGTGCGGCGCGATGGACTTTCGGCGACTTTGTTGAGGGCGAATGGACGGGTTCAGGAACGGTCGGCGCGAGTGTCACTCTCGACGTTGGCACGACCAGGGCCACGGTCGATGTTCTCGACTTCATGTCAACGCCGTACCTTTACGCGTTGATATGCGACCGAATCAGAATCGACAACGCATTTACAAACGCGGCGTCGTTCACCGTCACCGCAATCGGCGTCGATGGTTCCGAGGCGACACTTTGCACGTCGGCGGGCACGTGGGACATTCCAAAGGGGCGAAGCAAGCGTTACGCGGGTAGTTGGGGCATCGACAACGGTCTTGGCGTTCTTGACGACCTTGGCGTTGACACCATCACGGGCAAGGGCATTTCGCCCGACACGATGTCTGACCCTGAGAGGCTTGTTGGTTTCGAACTGTTGCCGTCGTACGGTATCGCGAAGTTGCGATACGACATCGTGCCTGTTGACGATGAAGACCCGATTGTAATACCGCACCCTGTCTTTCTCAAGGCACCGACGACGCCCGTGATGGTTTGGGAGTCGGGGCAAATCGTCGCGTTGCTGTTCGAAGACGGCGGCATGATTCGCCTTGGCAACTGGGTTTGGTACATACCAGGCATGGGACTTCTCAACCCGCCCGCGATTTCGGGCGCTGGTTACAAGTCAACTGTCATCGACGCACTATGCACCTTGCGGGTCATTTGGGAAGCGCGAGCGCACGACGACGACCTTACGACCGAATGCACCGAGTTGTATGACTTCTATGAGGGGCAATCAATCGGCGTAGTCGATAAGTTCTCGGTGTCGTATCCTCTCACGACCGAACAGGGTTTACCGTTCGCGTTGGTCAACACGATGAGTGAAGGGCCGCCGTTGTGTTGTTTCCCTAACAAGTCGTGGAACTCGACGACATGGGTTCAGAACGGCGACTACAAACTTGAGGTTTGGGATTGGGCGCAAGAACCGCGTTATCTCATCACGGCGGGCGACGAACCCGCGCACCTGTTCGACCCTGATGAGGTGCAATGGACAACCGTATTCGAGGACGTGCCGAACGGTTGGAGTGCGAGCGTTCACACGCATGAGGTTGACAACCTTGAGTCGGTGAATTTCAGAGTTCGCAAGGGCGGCAAGAAGTGGGCACACGTCGCGCCTTGGCGCGGGTTCTCTTGCGTTCTCGACCTTGGCGAAGGCCGCAAGATTCCTTCGGTCGATTGTCACCCTGACGGCACTTGGTACCGCGCGTATCTCGCCGATGGTAAGGCGAAGACGGGTTACCGATTCCGAACGGGCGACTGGAACGACACCTTGCAAGACGACATCGAGGCCGACTCGGTGTGCATTCGAGTTGACCCGACCAGCAAAGGCAACCGCATTTGGTTGATGGTCGGCAAGGACACGACGATAACCCTACGTTACAGCGACGACCGTGGTGTTACGTGGTCGGCGGTGCAACTCACAATGGCGGGCAAGTTCCCTTACTTCATCTATACCGACGACAGAAAGCGATTCGACTTCTGGCAAGACGGCACGACGATTAAGGCGCAGTTCAAGGACGCGCAAAACAACAACGTCGGCGCTGAAATCACGGTGACAACCGATGTCGATGAAGACTCAGGAGTTGTCGCCGACTACTCGGTTGGCGACAAGGGCAAGCGCGTCTTCGGCGCACTGGTGATGAAGGATGAAGTCATTACGTGGTTGACCAGCGAAGACGGGTTTACATGGACGTAACGATTTAGAGATTGCCCTGACTACGTTGCCCCGAACGCGGAGAGAAACGCCGCGAGAAGGGCAACTTACTTATGGCAAACCTGACTAATAACCAAGAGACGAACCTGTTGAACTGGCTGCTAAGAAGCCAGTCTTGGACTCAGCCGACCAACTGTTACTTGGCGCTGTTTACGACCGCGTGTACCGATTCAGCGTTGGGAACGGAAGTCTCGACCAGCGGCACGGCATACGCCCGCGCGAACATCGGCGTCGGTACGTCGAACTGGTCGGCACCCGCCGACGATAGCGGTTCGCAAATGACCAGCAACGCAAACGCAATTTCGTTCACGACCGCAACCGCGTCTTGGGGAACCGTCACACACGGTGCGCTAATGACCGTATCGAGCGGCGGCACGATTTCTGACGTTCTCGTTTGGTTCGCGTTCGACACATCGCAAACCATCAACAGCGGCAACCAGGTCGTTATCAACGCTGGCGAGTTGAAGGTTAAGGCCAACTAAGGAAACAAGCCGCGTTCACAACTCAAAGGGTTTGCGGCTGTTCGCCATGTCGCAAACCCTTTCTTGCCTTTACATGCGGGTGCATTTCCTTTGACCGAACTTCAACATCTCGACCGAACGCCTTACACCGCCGAACAACTCGCGTGGTTGCGCGGTGTCACCGCATGGTTTCCGAAGGTATGGCATGAGACCAGCAAAAAATGCGTCGAGTTGCGTTCGTCGCCTGGTCGGTTCCGAGAGACCTACGCATTAACCATCGACGGCGTGTGTTGGATGACCGCCGCGCCGCCCGACCTTCTCGACCATCGCGTTGTTCTCGATGACGCCTTTGGCGATGTCGTGTTGACTGGTTTGGGCATGGGCGTCGCCCTGGTGTTCGCCGACCGCAACCAGCGGGTCAAGAGTGTCACCGTTGTCGAGAGAGACCAGCGCGTTGCCGACTTAGTGTTGCCGATGGTAACGCCTCATCTTCGCCGCCTTGCGCCGACCCTGGTGATGGCTGACGCGGACGCGTACGACCCGAAGCGGCGGTTTGACTTCGCCTTTCTCGACCACGCATACGAGGATGTCTCGACCGAGACCATCGCCCGATTCTGTGAGTTCACGTCGGCGGTTGTGAGCTGGTGGGACGAACGACAGGAGGTTGAGGCGTCATGGCGGTAACGGGCTGGAAGTCTTGCGGCACCGTCGCGAATGACACGGGCGTTGGCACTCTCGGTTGGCACTTGTTCAACGACGCGGGCGCATTGTCAGGCACCGAGGTTTCATCGGACAACGGCACGTACGCTGGTGTTTACGGCAACAGTTCGGCGACGACGAACTACCTGAAATGCACCAACTTCGGATTTACGACTTCGGACATTCCGAGTGGTTCGACCATCGACGGCATCGAGGTCGAGTATCGCAAGTATCGCGTCGGCAACCCTACAGTGTCGGCAACGGTCGTCAAGCTGGTCAAGGGCGGCACCATTCAGGGCAACGACATCGCGGGCGACACCGATTGGGCGACAGCCGAGACCGCCGACGTGTATGGCAGTTCGACCGAGAAGGGTGGTTTGACAATCGCCGACACCGACGTTACGGCGTCGAACTTCGGCGCGGCACTCTCGATGACTTGGGCGTTCACTCGCCTTGGCGGGATTGGCGACAACGGCGTTGTTGACCAAGTGCGCATGCGCGTGTACTACACCGAGGGCGACGGCACCTTGAACATGAGCGCGACCGCGACCATCGGAGTCACGGCGACTGGTGCGGCAACGGGCGGCACACCGACAACCCTGAAATGGGCAAGCGGCAACAACCTTAATCTCGCTTCGGTGACGACGAACGCACCCGACCTTGTTGACGGTTCGGCGGGCGACAACTCGACCTACTACCAGGCCACGGGCAACGCCAACCAGTACATCACCGCGATTTACGACCTTGCCACGGCAAGCACGGTCGGGCGTCTTCGGTTCCGCTATGGGTTCAAAGACACTGGCAGTTGGAACATCTACGGTTCGAATGACGGCACGTCGTGGATTGACGCATGGACGGGCGGCATGCTGCCTGATGATTTCCCGTCGTGTACGTTCGCGTGGAAGGATGAAATCAACGCGACCACGATAACGACCACGCAATACCGATATTGGCGGCTGGTGGTTCGCGACACCAACAGTGGTTGTACGCAACCGTGGGATGTTCGACTTGGGGACTTCCGACTTTACGACGGAAGTGGCAACCAGTACATACCGAGCTTCACCACGCCGCCGACCAACATGGCGGCGACCGCGACGGTTTCAGGCACGGCGACCGCGACAATGGTTCGCGTGGTCTCGATGTCGGCGAGTGCGGCAATCGGTGTGACATCGACCGCGCCAATGACGGTCAAGAAGAACTTGACGGGTGCCGCGACAATCGCGGGCGCGGTTTCTGCTGTTTACTCGGCAAGAGTGTTCGCGTCGGGTAGCGCGTCCATCGGCGTCGTTGCCACGGCACCGAAGGCGACGTTCCCGATTCGCGCTCGCTACGGTCGGGGCGCGAACCTCAACTTCTCTCAGTGCCCGTATCAGGCGAACAAGGTTTACGACAACACCCTTGACGACACTTCAACGTACATCTCGGCGACGGGTACCAACTCTTGCGCCCTGTCCATCGTTTACGACCTTGG
Source organism: Armatimonadetes bacterium 55-13 (assembly GCA_001898035.1). Lineage (GTDB taxonomy): Bacteria > Armatimonadota > Fimbriimonadia > Fimbriimonadales > Fimbriimonadaceae > 55-13. The sequence continues at coordinate 100,474 of MKRX01000014.1, read as the reverse complement.
CGAATCGCGGAACGTTGACGCGTTCTACTTCAACGCCTACCATCACGACGGCAACTTTTCGAACTTCAACTACTCCGACGACGGCACGTCTTGGACTGAGGTAACGAACGAAGACCTGTTTGGCGACGGCACCTTTGCTTGGAACAGTTCGGGCGGCGAAATCACGCCGAGTTCTCACCGATATTGGCGACTTGTCGTCACCGATACGGTCGAGCTGTTCTCGCCGCCTTGCGAGGTTCGCGTTGGTGATTACCGACTTCTGAACGATGGCGTCGAGTACGTGCCCGACGAACCAATTGTTCAGGTGTTCCCGAACGTCTCGACCATCGCGGTCACGGCGTCGAGTGCTATTCACCGAGTCGTACCGATGACGGCAAGTGCGACCATCGCTGGCACCGCGTCGGCGACGATGCTTCGCAAGGTATATGCGACGGGCGCGGCAACCATCACGGGCGCGGCAACCGCCGCCCTGACCAACAAGGTGTTCATGTCTGGCACCAGCACGGTCGAGGGCGACGCGTCGGGCGTGATGACCAAGAAGGTGCCAATGAGCGGCACCGCCGCAATCTCGGTCGTCGGAACCGCCGCGTATGAGGTCAATGTTGTTGACCTGAACCTTGCGGCGACCGCGACCATCGGAGTCGCCGCCGAGGGCGCGTACACGCCGACCGTGCCGATGTCTGGCACTTCGACCGCCGTGGTGTTCACCAGCGGCAACGCAACCGTCATCAAGCCGATTTCGGGTGCGCCTTCGATTGGGGTGACGGTCTCGACCACGATGACGGTTGTTCGACCGATGAGCGGCAACGCCTCAATCGGCGTCACCGCCGAGGCCGAGGCGACAACCAAGAAGAACCTTGCGGGTGCCGCCGAGGTCGGGGTTATCTCGACCGCCGCCGCGTCTCTGATTCTTCACCTCTCGGCGTCGCCGACCATTCAGGTGAACGCGACCATCGGGGCGACCAACGCCGTGTTCATGGCGGGTGCCGCCGAGGTCGGCGTAACGGTCGGGGCGACGATGGTTCGCATGGTGCCGATGAGCGGTGCGCCGTCGATGTCGGTGACGACTCAAGGCACCGTCACAAACCGCGTTAGAATGCCCGCTGAGGCGTCGGTTGGCGTGAGCGCGGGCGCAACCCTGGTCGTCGCAAAGTTCGCGTCAGGAACCGCCACAATCGCGGTCGAGGCGAACGGTCGCGCGACGGTGAGACTCAACTTGTCAGCCGAGGCCGACATTGCGTTGTTGGCGCGGGCTGTTCTCATCGCAGGGTTTCAAACGACGTTCACCGATGAGTTCACATGGCGTCTCGAATTGGTCGATGCGACCGAGGCCGAACTTGCCCTTGAGGACGCGACCACGGCGGCACTCGACCTGGTTGCCGACATCGAGGCGCACGGCACTACGTTGGGGTGAACGCCATGAGTATCAAGCCGATGACCCTGATTGCCAAGAGTTCCAAGACCGTCAAGGTGACGGTGAAGGACATGCCCGCCGCCACGTCGGTCGAGACGGCGTACCTCATGGTCAAGCCGACGCCCGAGAGTGTCGATGCTGACGCGGTGATTACCAAGACCATCACGGCGACCGCAACCAGTTCAGGGCAAGTCACCGACGACGGCGACCCTTCTGGCAAGGCGCAACTCTCGTTCGTCATCACGACCAGCGACAGTGACTTGCCGCCCAAGACCTATTACATGGCGGTGAAGGTCATTCTCTCATCGGGCGCGGCGGTCGAGCTGCCCGAGTCTCGACGCCCCGTCTCGCTACTCAACGCCCAAGTCGAAAGAACCTCTTAACGCCCTACGTTCGGGCGCTATGAAGCTGTTTATCAAAGTGAAGTTTCGCGCCTTCGGCATCACCTTCGGTCAGTTCGAGAAAACGGTTGTGCCGCCGTTCGTCATCCCGCCGATTCCCGACCTGGTTGGTCGCGTCCTGGTCAACGAGCGCGGCGTATATCTCGCCGTGGTCGAGTGATTTGACACCACGGCGAGTCGGATTGTCGGTTGCCGCCGACCCCAGTTAAGCGGGCTGACCCAAACCAGCGGCGCGTAACCCTTCGGCGGTCACGGCACCGTGTTGGCAACAGTCGCACAACTTGCCGTCGATGACCACGGCGGGCACCTTGTGAATGCCGTATTGAGTCGCCTTATCGCGGCACTCGTTCGTCGCGCATCCTTCGCGGAGGTCGTAAACCTTGACTTCGCATGACTCACACGCGACGCCCTGCACTGTCTTAACCGCGTCGTCGCAAAGCGGGCAACCCGCAATGAACACTTCAACTTGTCGTTTCATCTTCACGTTCTCCTTGGGCACTCTCAAGAATCGCGCAGCATCCCTTGACTTGCGGCAGGTCGCCCGACTGCCACGCCGCAAGCTGTTTCGAGAGGTGCGCCCGCAACGCCCGCATGCCTTCAATCTGACGGTCGAGCGTTTTGACCTTATCGGCAACGAGAACGGCGACATTCTCGCATGGCGGGTCTTCGCCCATATAGGTCGATAGACACGCACCAATCTCGGCAAGGGAGAACCCGTTTCGCCGCGCCGCCAAAACAAGGCGCAACCGACTCACGTCTTCCGCGCCGTACGCGCGGTATCCCGACTCGGTTCTGTCAGGCGAGGGCAATAGACCCTTGCGTTCATAGAACCGAACCGCTGATATGCTTGCGCCCGACGCCCTTGCCAACTCACCGATTTTCATGACCGATGCGAGGAGTGTGAATCCTGAACCAAGGTTGAGAGTCAACCCTTTTTTCGAAAAACGCCGCAGGAGCGGCAAAGACTGCATACAGGCTGGTCGAGAACTGCATACAGAAACCGTTTCGAGACCGCCTCAGAACCGCTTTCTGTATGCTAAATGAACCTAAAACTTTGGCGGGAACCGGTAGGAATCTAACACTCCTGGATCAATCTCTTCGGCGCCCCACCCAAGATAGATCTTTCCAACCTGATTCGTTGTTGGCAGCTTGTAGTACTGTTCTCCACTACTAACTCCAATGAAATTCCACTGGGATCCCGCAGGGCGGGTGAAGAGATGATTATCTTTAGCCCAGAAATAGGCTTCGTCAGGTGCGTACTCGTTCCCACCTCCGGTATGTCCGTGAATGTGAGGTTCAAGTCCGCCATCTTCATAGGCAACCCCTAGATCGTAGTGACCTGAAGTAAGAATCTCAACAGCTTGAGCATCACTTGCTCCAGCTACTATTAGCCCTATCGAAAGAAATAGAAATGCAGCGCCTTTTTTCAAAAGGTTCTCCTCCTCTTTGATGCCACAACCCCGGTTACCTACTGAGGTGGAATGGCAAAGTTAAAGTTGTCGCTCACCCACCCTCTAACTCTCCTTGCCGTAAAGCTCTTTACGTGCGTATCGGCATAGAGATAGTTCGAGCTCCCCTCCAAGTTGGGATAGGCAGGCGATCCGACTTGATGTCGATCTGGCTGGATGTCGTAGACCACCGAATCCCAATCCCCCACTCCTCCGGCGAACCAAAGGGAGGAATGGGTGTGGTCTTGTGAAGTGCTGACCCCTCGCTTTTCCTGCACGATAAAGGTCGTCATGGTTTCGCTGGGTTTTGGAAGCGCATCCAATTGCGAAATGCAATCTTCCTGCCCAGTTGCAACCACGTATTCGTTCATCACGTAACTGGTGCCCTTTGCTTTAAGCAACTTCTCTCTTCGAGGATCTGCCGGGCAAATCCGAATCTCATCGATGTTTCCCAGATAGGGGCCAAGCGTGTAGATCCAGCTCGCCTGCACATAGGAGATCGTGTGCTTACTCAAAGGCATCCAACCGTCGTTGTCATTCGCGTAAAGCTGAATCCCGAATCCGATCTGGCGCATGTTGCTTGCGCACTGCGTTCTCTTCGCCGACATCTTCGCCGAAGCAAAGACTGGGAAGAGAATCGCGGCGAGGATGGCAATGATCCCAATCACCACCAGCAGTTCGATTAGCGTGAACCCTTTGCGAATGACCACGATGAGATTATATACCCATACCCCCTACCCCTATAAAAAGATTTTCAATTTTGGTCGCGGCAGGGAGAATGCCTATCAACTTTCAAGAAAAAGTGAAATCTCAACGGGTATCATGCCGTAGCTAGGTTTAGAAGAATGGCACTCACTCCTGAACATATCGTCGGCGACCTCATCGATATCTATCGAAAGGTGGATGAGGGACAACGGTTGAGTTTTGAAGACGGCATGCGTCTCTACGAAACTCCCAACCTGAATGCCGTTGGCTACATGGCCAATATCGTTCGAGAGCGACGTCACGGGGGCCGAACCTACTATGTTCGGAACCAGCACATCAACTACACCAACATCTGCAACAAGTTCTGCAAATTCTGTTCTTTCTATGCCAAGAAAGGCGGTCCGGCTCCTTATCAGATGTCCTTGGATGAAGTGCGAACGCGCCTTCAATGGCATGCCGATGTTCCCATGACCGAGATCCACATGGTGGGCGGCATTAATCCGCGCCTTCCCTACCAGTACTATCTCGACCTCGTCCGCATCGTCAAGGAAGTCCGCCCGGGAGTGCACGTGAAGGCTTTCACCGCCGTCGAGATCGTAGAGATCGCCCGGCAAGGAAAGGTCACGATGGAGCAGGCGCTTGCCGATCTGATTGAGGCTGGCCTTGATTCATTGCCCGGCGGTGGCATTGAGATTCTGAGCGAGAGGGTTCACAAGGAACTGTTTGGCAAGAAGCTTAACGGCGAAGAGTGGAAGAATGTTGCTCGAGCCGCCTCGAAGCTTGGCCTCAAACAGTACGCCACCATGCTCTACGGTCACATCGAAACGAACGAAGAGCGTGTGGATCACCTTGTCCAACTCCGAGAGTTGCAGGATGAGACGCAGAACTTCTTGACCATGACCCCGCTTAGCTTCCACCCCGAAGCAACCGAGCTCGCCGATATCCCCGCTCCCACGGCAGATACCGACCTTCGAAACATCGCCGTCTCTCGTTTGATGCTCGACAACTTTGAGCACATCAAGAGCTTCTGGATCATGAACACAGTTCCCGTTACCCAAATGGCCCTGTGGTACGGAGCGGACGACGCGGATGGCACCGTTCACGAGTATGAGATCACTTACAAGGACGGAGAGTTCGGGAACAAGTCGCAAGTTCTGACCCGCGACAACATGATCAAGATGATCGAAGAAGTTCATCGAATCCCGATCGAGCGCGACTCCCTCTACAACGAGATCGTTCGCGAGGAAGAACCGGCGCCCAAGGTTAGAAATTTGACCGCTGTGCCGATGGCGAACGCATAGTTCTCGGCGGATCGTTCGAGTTTTGATTTTTACTTAAAGACCGCAATGGTTACACCGGCCCCGCCTTCGGCAGGCTCAGCCTCGCGGTAGCTCTTTACACTGGAAGTGCGGCCCAGCATCTGCCGAGTCAGTTGGCGAAGGATTCCCTCACCTTTGCCATGGACAATTCTCACACTCGGCAGCCCCGCCAACACGGCTTCGTCCAGGAACTTCTCTAACTCTCCCATGGCGTCTTCGGCCCGGGTACCTCGCAAGTGGATTTCGGTCGTCGCCGTCTGTGCCTTTTGCAAGCCGACGTTGACTCTCGGCTTTTCCTTGGAAGGACTTGCCGCAACGGCCGTGAGTTGAGACACCTTAACGGTCATCTTAAGCGGGCCAACCTGAACCTGTGCTTTTCCGTCCCTCGGATCGGCAAGAAGGACGCCAGTCTGGGAGTAACCATCGATCTTGACCGTTGTCCCTGAAAGTAACGCCGCTCCCGTGGGCTCGGCTTTCGGCTTTGCCTTCGGCTTGAATTCGTTGGCAAAGTCCTGCCCAACTTCTTGGAGATCTTTAAGGCGTCCCCGCGCCTGATCCATCGCCTTCTGGGAGGTGCCTGCCTGTTTGAGCTGGTCGAAGATCTCCGCCGCCTCAAGTCGAATCTGCCGCAATGCTTCTTCGATGAGTCCTTGAGCCTTGGCGCTCGCCGTCTTTCGAATTTCTTCGGCTTCACTCAATTTTTTGGAAGCTTGCTCTTCTCGCTTTCGAAGGTCGGCGAGCCTTCGATCCGCCTCGCCTTGTGCGATTCGCGCAAGCTTCTGGGACTGTTCGAGTCGCTCAAGCATCGCCGCCAAGTCTTGGTGCTGCTCGCCGAGTCCTTCTTTGGCCGCCTCGACAACGTCCTTCGAGATGCCATATCTTTCGGCGATCTTGAGGGCATGGCTCGCTCCGGGGGCGCCGACAAGGAGCCGATAGGTTGGCCGCAAGGATTTGGCATCGAACTCCATCGCGGCATTGGTAAATCCCTCGGTGCTATAGGCAAACGCTTTCAGCTCGCCGTAGTGGGTGCTCGCCATGATCGTCGCCCCTTTTCTCTGCATCTCAGAGAGAATCGCCCTTGCCAGCGCAGCGCCTTCGGCCGGATCAGTCCCCGCGCCCACTTCGTCAAGCAAGACCAACGCCCCAGACTTCAGGGTCCTAAGCGCCTCTCCAATGTTCTTGATGTGGGCGCTAAAGGTGGAGAGGGATTGCTGCAAGCTCTGTTCGTCACCGATGTCCGCCCAAAGCTGAGTGAACGGCCCAAAGCGAACATCAAGCGCGGGAACCATCAATCCGGACTGGAGCATCGCGACAAAGAGGCCGATCGTTTTGATCGCAACCGTCTTGCCACCTGTGTTAGGTCCCGTGATCAGAATATTCCCTTGCCGTCCGCCCAACGAGAGCTCAAGGGGAACGACGTTCTTGGGGTCTAGCAGAGGATGCTTAGCCCCTTGAACCTGAATCGAATGGGGCTCTCCTCGTTGCGGGGGAGCAGCCTTCATCGCGAAGGCAAGGCGCGCCTTGGCCAACACAAGATCCAGCGCCGAGATTGTCTCCAGGCCACCCGCAATTTCTGGAGCCACCGCCCCGACCTTGCCACTCAATGCGGTCAGGATCCGTACCACCTCTTCACGTTCGGCAGCTTCCACCTCTCGCAGCTGGTTTCCCATTTGCAAGACTTCTTCCGGTTCGAGATAGATGGTCTGCCCGCTGCCGCTGGTGTCGTGGACGATGCCTCGTATCTTTCCTTTGTTCTCCGCCTTCAGCGGAATCACGTACCGACCGTCCCGCATGGTGTAGATGGGGTCCGAGAGCAGGTCGCGGCGGCTACCGGTGGTGTACGACTGAATGGTATCGACAATCCGAGCCGAGATTGAGCGCTTCTTTTGCCTCAGACCGCCCAAGGTCATGCTTGCGCTGTCTTTGACGTCCCCATTTGCCTCAAGACTGTCGGCGATCGCCTCTTCAAGCCGAGGGTGCTCGGGAACGAACTCAACCAAGGGCCACAAGAGAGGGTAGTCGTTTCTAATGTTGGATAGAAGCGATTTCCACGCTCGCATCAGTCCCATCGCTTCCCCAATGCCGAAGAGTTCCTCCCCGCCGCCAACGCCTCCCTTGGCGACCCGTTGAAGAACGGGGCGATAGTCGCGAATGGAGCCTAAGGGTGGGGCCGATACTTTGGAAATCAGATCGTACGCTTGCTTGGTTTCGTCAAGAAGACGATCGACTTCTGCCGGGTCCAGCGTTGGCATGAGTTCTTGGGAGGCGGCAGCCGAAAGCGGAGTTTCGCAATGAAACTCTAGCTGCTCTCGAATCGAGCCAAACTCCAAGACTCGCAACGCATGCGTCACGTATTCATTTTGAACGGTTCTTATCTAGGGGTTGGGACTGGCGCGGACCTCATTTTCAACAGACTTTGCCCCTAACCGTCATTCCATGCAATCACACCGACTCTTAGATCGGTCAGACTAAACATATGATTACGGCACTCGCAGCGGCACTGGTGCTTAACTCAACGGCGCCCCAGACGATTCAATTAACTCCAACGGACGATATTTGGGTCTATCCTCACGCTACCGACCCCGAGAAGGACGGATACATCCGGTGTTGGGGCTCTGCGGGGCAGGCCGTAGCACCCGATCCAGATGCCGTGGATGACTTTTCCTATAGCTATCTGAAATTTTCCCTCGCCAAGGTCCCCGAGAAAGGCACCCTCAAGGAAGCAAAGCTCGTCATCTGGCATATTGCCGATCCAGGCTGGAATATCGATCTGGCCAAGCAAAACCCGCTCCAAGCCCGTGGTCTTCGCCCCGATTTCTCAGAGAAGAATTGGGAATACGACATCTGCCGTTCGCTTTACCCGGACAAGGCGAACCAATCCGTCTTTGGCTCGTATGCCCCTGAAAAGATTGAAGCCGGAAAGCCCGTGAAGTTTGAAATCGACCTTTTGAAAGGACCAGGCAGATTCGCCCGATTCTTCAAGGAAGCTTCCGATTCGCCCGAACGAGAGTTGGCGCTTGCAATCACTTCTTCCATCGACCCGGCCGAAGTTGGCCAAAAATCGGTCTACAAGTTCTATTCCAAGGACTGGGAGAAGGCAGAAGTCAAGCCGACCCTCACGCTGGTTGTCGAGTAATTTGCGGTCCGCGAAGAACTCGTAGGCCGTTGAGGATGACCAACACCGTTGAACCTTCGTGGCCAATTACGGCGATGGGCAACGGAAGCCGCGTGAAAAGCGAAAGCAACGTGAGGGTGCAGATCACCCCGGTCGCGAAGATCAAGTTTGCACGGATGATGGCGTTTGTCTTCTTGCCCAACGCCATCAATTCCGGAATCCGATCAAGGCGATCGTGCATAAGCACCACATCGGCGGCGTTGAGCGCGATATCGCTGCCCAACCCGCCCATTGCTACGCCAAGCGTCGCCTGAGCAAGCGAGGGAGCATCATTGACGCCATCTCCCACCATCATCACCTTCCCCCCTTCCTTGACGAGGGCTTCGATGGCTTCCGACTTATGAGCGGGCATTAATGCCGCCCGATATTCGCGTAGCCCCAGTTCCTCGGCGATTGCCTTGGCCGTTTGCTCCGTGTCACCCGTCAGCATCACAACATGCTTAGCGCCCTGCTGCTCGACGTCCTTTAAGAACTGAGCTGTCTCCTGTCGCGGTGCATCCATGAAACCAAGAGCAGCGATATCATCGCCATGAGCCAGCAGCGCAACCGTCATCCCCTTCTTCTGGAAGTTTTCGACGTGCTCGATAAACTCAGGGGAAATTGAGACGCCTTCCGCCTCCAGATACTTGCGTTGGCCCACATAAACTCGCTTGCCATCCACTACTGCAGAGACGCCTAATCCGGCCGCAACAATCTCTCCCGACGCGGCAGGAACAACCATTCCATTCTCTCGAACGGCGGCCATGAGTGCCTCGGCCACCGGATGGGCGGTGTACTGCTCCGCTGCAGCGGCAGCCTTGAGCAACCGCTGAGCATCTGGCGAGAGCGCTCCGCTTCCATGCCAACAGGCTTCTTCCTCGGTGCAGCCGTGAGACTCAGCCCCCACCGACACCATAGATCGTGCACATAAACAAATCTCAACCAGCCGGGGTCGGCCCAAAGTGAGGGTTCCCGTCTTGTCTACTGCGATGGTATCGATCTTGCCCGCGATCTCAATAAACTCGCCGCCTCGAACAAGCATTCCATTTCTCGCCGCCCAAGCCAAGGCGCTAAGCGTGGTCGCTGGAGTCGAGATAACCAGTGCGCAGGGGCTCAACGCAACCAAAAGGGTTAGGGAGAGATAGAGCGCCTCGGTAGTTGGCGTCTGCAACGCAATCCGAATACCAAAGGAAACGGCAAACGCCGCGATCACAAAGAACGTGTATTTTTGTCCGAACCAGGTGCTAATCCTTTCTCCGCTCGCCTTGTTCTCTTGGGCGTCCTGAACAAGGTTAACGATTTTATCGAGCGTGCTATCTCCAACTGTCGAAGCTACCGACATGACCAGAGAGGAATCCAAGTTTCGGGTTCCCGCCAAGAGGGAGTCGCCGGTGGTCTTGGCGACCGGAACAGACTCGCCCGTCATTGCGCTTTGGTCCACAGCGCTTTGCCCGGAGATCACTTGCCCATCGACAGGTATCGATTCAAACGGCGGAATCTTGATCGTATCGCCAATTCGAAGTTCTTCGACCTTGACCTTCTCTTCGACTCCATTGATAATCCGCACCGCTTGGTCAGGCCGCAACCGAATAAGTCCCTCGATAGCGGAGCGAGTACGAGCCATTGCTAAAGACTCTAAGGTGCTGGAAAGACTGAAAAGAAACAAAAGGGCGGCGGCATCCAGCGGTTGGCCAACGACAATGGCTCCGATTGCCGCCAACACCATAAGAATGTTCACGTCCACGACTCTGTCTCGAATGGATTCCCAGGACGACTTCAGAGCAAAGTAGGAGCCAAAGAGAACAGAAAAGTAAGGGATGGCCGGGTGAACGCTAAAGAGACCCAAAACGAGGGCAATTCCACAGAGAATCGTGAGCAAAACCTGCGGGTCTCTCAATAATTTCATATCTTATTTAAAGATGACATATCACGCTGAATTTCGTGGGCAGCGACGGGACCATGATGTCATTTCATATATGTTTGATTGAACCAATCTGTATTTTTGAACAAACTAAAAGCGGCACATATATCGACCCAAAGAAATAGCCCCGGGGCATCAAAACCCCGGGGCTAATCAGTGTTACCGTTACTGTACGGCAGGCGCCAGATCCAACTCGGCATCCGTAGATCCCGATGAGGAGTCATCGTCGCCACGTCGCCGGTTCATCCTTCGGCCGATCTCGATCGACATGTCGTCGAGAATCGTGTAGCTACAAGGAATAACCACAAGCGTCAAGATGGTCGAGAGCGACATACCGCCGATGATGATGATGCCGATCGTCTCTCGGAACTCAGAACCGCGTCCCAGTGCCAAGGCAACCGGAAGCATTCCCAAGATCAACGCGAGCGTCGTCATCATGATCGGGCGAAGTCGCGTCGGACCAGCTTCAACCAAGGCGTCATGTCGGTTCCTTCCACGAGCACGTAGTGTGTTCGTGTAGTCGACCAAGAGAATCGCATTCTTACCCACCAATCCAACCAAACAGATCAGACCGATGAAGCCCACGATGTTCAAGGCCTTGTCCGTAATGATCAATGCAAGCAACGCTCCGACGAACGCCTGCGGCTGAGCCAGCTGAATGATCAGCGGGTAGAGCAGGTTATCGTAGAGAGACGCCAGCAACATGTAGACCAGCAAGAACCCGAGGCCAAGCGCACCAAAGAGATAACCCATCTCACGGGCCTGTGCGTCGGCTTGTCCCAGAGGCTTCAGTTTGACGCCTTCAGGAATGAGCTTCTCTTTATCGAGCAATTGGTTGATCTCGGTTTGGACCGAACCTGCCGCGTAACCAGGCAACAGGTTAGCTGTTAAACGAACCTCTTCCTGACGGTTTCGGCGGTCGATCTTGTCCGGACTCGCTCCCATTGCCATGTCCACGACGGATGATAGGTAGATCGGATTGCCGTTGGAGAACTTGATAGGAAGTTTTGACAACGTATCCGGGTTGTTTCGGTCCTGGATGTCAAGCATCACGCGAACCGGGTATTCCTGGCCCTTGATGCGCATCTTGGTATTGTCGTCGCCTTCATAAAGAAGACGCATGATCGTTGCCACATCGGCAACCGTCATACCATAGTTGGCCAGTTTCTGGCGGTCCGGCTGGATTCGAAGCTCGGGCTTACCGGGCTTGGAGGAGACGTCAGGGTTGATAACACCCTTGATCGCGCCCGCATCCAATCGCCGTTTGACCTTTGCAACCGTCTCCACGAGCAAATTGCGATTGTCAGAAGAGAACGACATTTGAATCGGAGCGCCAAAGCCCTGTCCGTTATTCGCCGAAACCTTGATATCGGCTCCGGGAACTCGCCCAATCTTATAGATCAAGTCCGCCGCGACCGATTCATCCGAACGAGTTCTCACCTTCTTATCGGTGTGCCCGCCGATAAACGCCTTCTTGTCGTACAAGGAGACTGAGACGCGCGCATACTGCGAACCTTGATTGCCGGTATCGCCAAATCCGCCTGAACCCAGCGTTCCTACCTGACTCAGAACGTACTTAGCATCGGGATCCGATTTGGCAATTGCCTCGACTCGATCTACGACTCGCTGGGTTCGTTCCAAGCTTGAGCCTGGAGGAAGCGTAATGTCGATTTGGACCTGTCCACCATCGCTTGCGGGCATGAAGCCGAATTTGAAGACGGACTCCTTCTTCCACTGAGCATAAGTGAACCCGGCAAAGGCCGCCATTGGGAACACCAAACCAAAGAGGAAAGCGTTTCCGATCAGTCGGTACTTCGACTTTCGCGTGACCACGTTCATCAACAGGAACGGAATGCCAAGCACTACGTATGGCAACAACAGTCCCATAAGGATTCCCATCACGGGATTCTTCGTCATGCCGATCATCGCGACCGCAAGAACTGCCGCCGTGATCCAGTAGATGCGGAATCGCATCTTCTCCTCAAAGGCGTTTTTCGCGTAGTTGTAGCCAAACACGCCAATGCCGATAACGACCGTCACAACAAGCAGCATCATTGCCGGCCCCGGCTGTCCACCCTGGGATAGAACAGACTTTGAATCCGGCGAGAAGCTTCCTGCGATGAACATGAAGACGGCAAAGAGAACGACGTTGCCACTGAGGAAGACGAACCAACGGTGGTGCAAAGCCCACTCAAGAATGCGTCGATAGATGCCTTCCAGAGCGCCAAATGCTTTCTCAAATCCAACGGCAAATCGGCCAACCGGATGCTCTAAATCCTCGCCCTTTCGATACCACCGAGAAGCAAGCATCGGGGTGACAACAAACGAGACGAAGAGAGAGACGACAACACAAGCTGCAAAGGAGAGAGCCAGCGGTCGGAAGAACTGACCGACGATGCCTCCCATGAAGCCAATGGGCAAGAAGACCACGACGTCGGCCATCGTAATGGCGATGGCCGCCATGCCGATTTCACCTCGACCGTTAAGGGCCGCGTCACGGGGATCTTCACCCATTTTGAGGTGACGATAGATGTTCTCCAGGACAACGATCGCGTCGTCCACCAACACACCGACCGCCAGCGACACCGCCAGCATCGACATGTTGTTGAGCGTAAAGCCGAATGCCTTCATCGCGATGAAGGTGGCAAAGATACAGAGCGGAATGGCGATGGCAACGATCAACATTCCACGGAAGTTGTGGAGGAACAGGTAAACGATGGCCGTTACCAAGATGATTCCAAAGATGATCGCAACCTGCAAGTCCTCCAAAGAAGACTCGATGGTGGTGGCTTGGTCAAAGGTCTTGGTGAACGTTACACCGTACTGTTTGCCAAGTTGTTCAGAGAGGGCCTCTGCCGCCTTTGAAATCTCAACCGCGTTACCTTCTTTGGTCTTCTGAATGACCAAGACGACCGAATCGTCTCCACCCAAACGGCTGTAGGTTCTGCGTTCTACTGACGTGTCCACGACCGTGGCAACGTCGGTCAGCTTGACCATTTTTGGCTGAGAATTCGGATTGTTCTGATCTCGAACCGAGATCATCGTCTTCTCTACGTCCTCAGGACTCTTGAATTCAGCCGGAATTCGGATGGAATATTCCTGATCAGTGTTGATACTGCGACCGGCAGGCAAGTTCTGAGATGCACTCCGCACTGCGTTCAAAACGTCAGCGGCACTTATGCCATACGCCGTCAACCGCTCGGGTTTGATCTGCACTTGGATTTCGCGCTGATCTCCACCGGTTGCCGTCGCGGCACCCACACCCTCAAGCTGGGCAAATCGGTCGACTAGAGTGTTATCGGCCAAATCGCGAAGGTCGCGAGAAGACATGGTCTTGCTACTCAAAGAATAGTAAAGAACCGGCTGACTACCCGCATCCAATTTAATAATCGTTGGCTTCTCGGCATCGTCCGGAAGCTGGTTGACTACCTGATCGACCTTGGACCGAATATCGTTCAACGCCACATCGACGTCGATTCCGATGTTCAAGGAAACCACGACGTTCGAAACGCCTTCCTGAGACGAACTCGTGACTTCACGTAGACCGTTGACGCCGGATACGGCTTCTTCGATCTTTCGCGATACGAGCTCGGCCACCTCTTCAGGGCCCGCGCCCGGATAGGTGGTAAGGATGGTGACCGTTCCAAACGATACGTCGGGGTTCTGCTCGACGCGCATGCTCTTCAGGGCCATGTTGCCCATGAGCAAGGCAGCCAACATCAGCATCAGTACGAAGACCGGACGCTGAATTGCTGTTTTGGTTAGACCCACGAGTTACGCTCCTGCCTGTTTGGCTTCTTCCTGCTTGATCTTGGATCCATCGTCAAGAGAATCCTGACCCGCGACAATAACTTTTGCCGCCGAGTCGACTCCTTCGACTTCGACCACACCATCAGTACGAAGACCGGTCGTAACCGGCACTTGCTTGGCTTTGTCGCCATCGACGACAAAGACGACGTCTTTACCGTTTCGCTTCACGATCGAAGTCGCGGGAACGGTTGGGGCATTGGGAATCGTTCTGAGGACGATCGTGCCCGTAGCGTACATTCCTGGCTTAAGCGAAGAAGTATCGCCTTGGAACGCAATGCGCACCTTAAAGAGACGCCCAACGGTCTCGCCCGAAGGTCCAATTGCCTTCACGATTCCCGAGAATTTCGTCGAGCCCAACGCGCTGACCACGATACTCGCCGGACTGCCCACCGAGATCTTATCGATATTGAGTTCCGGAACGTCTCCCTCGAAGTAACTCCCCTCTTTGCTCACGATTCGGGCAACAGGAGTACCGGGCGCGACGACGGTTCCTGGTTGGACAGGGTTACCTGAGATCTTGCCCGAGAAAGGAGCCTTGATGGTGGCATCGGAGATCGCCTGTCGAGCGATTGTTACCTGAGCCTGAGCCGATTGCATTTGAGCGCGAGCCGAGTTCACTTGCGCTCTAGCCGCCAAGACTTGATCGTTCAGATTGACGTCCAAAGATTGCTGCGCCTTTGCGCTTCTCAATCCTTCCTCGGCCTGACGAACCGCTTCTTTGGCGACTTCCAGGTCTTCCGCTCGCGTACCGTTCGCAATTGTCAGTTGACGCTGCAACGCATCGTTATATTGCGCAAGGGCGACGTTATAGGCGTTTTGCGCTTGCTCCAATTGTGACTTTGCTACGGCCCCTTCGCTCACCAACAGGGTGTACCGATCTAGGTCCTTCTGAGCTTTATCTAGGTTGGATTTCGCGGACTTCACCGCCCATTCCGCTTGTGATCGCTCTTCGGTGCGGGCGCCTTTCTGAGCCTTATCAAGTTGAGCTCGAGCCGAGCGGACCTGGGCCTCAGCCTGCCGCACGGCCGATGCCGACTTCGTCGGCTGAACCTTGGCTGTTTGAGTGGCCTGAGAGAGTTGAGCCGTTGCCGACTGCAAACTCGCCGCTGCCGTTTGGACACTCGCCAAAGCCTGGTTAAGTTGTGCGGTCAACGCGGTTGTATCTTGAACGGCCAAAACCTGACCCGCTGTGACGGGATCGCCGTCCTTGACGTAAACGGCAATGATCTTCCCCGAGTTCTTGGCTCCAACCTGCGAGTCGGTCGACGTGGTTATCTGCCCTGTAATCTCCAAGGTCTCGCTAAGAGTTTGATAACTCAAGGGCTTGGCCGAAACCGTTACGGTTGGGTCACTTACGATGGATTCTGTGCGCTTGGCTTGTTCCTGAGCTGGCCGGTTGACGCAACCTGCCGAGACAAGAGCCAAGGCCACTATGCTAAGTAGCCCTAATCGCTTCAATTAGATCCTCCCATGAGCTTCTGCAGATCGTCCGTTCCCACGGCTCGCTGAAGCTCGGAATATGCGGTCCAATAGTCGTACCGAGCGGCAACTGCGCCGGTACGAGCTTGAGTGAGTTGCTGCAAAGCATCGGTAATCTCAAGCGTGATTCCCTCTCCCGCTTGAAGCCGGAGCTTTGCAATACGATAGTTTTCTTCCGCCGACTTTAACTGACGTTGGGCAACTTCAAGTCGGGTAGATGAATTGATGAGATTGGTGATCGCCTGGCGAACCTCTAATGAAATCCCGAGCCGAACCTGCTCAGTTTGAATCTTGGCCTGTTCCTCGTCCTGCCGAGCCTGCTTGACTTGGGCTCTTGTAACTCCCGAGTCGAACACTGGGATGTTCAACGTAAGCGTTCCGGTCGTTTGCTCGTCTCTTGCGGAAAAGCCTTCGGCATCGATGTTTCGAACGTAGTTAATCGCCAAGGTCAAAGAAGGATTCATGCCCCGCTCGGCGGCCCTACGAATGAATGCCAGCGCTTCCTGGGTCAGTTCCAAGGCTTTAACTTCAGGTCGGTTGTCTTGTGCGGCCTTGGCAAGCTTATCTACTTCGACCTTCGGCTTCGAAGGAAGCCCTTCAATGTGCGAAACCTTGAAGTCCGTCTCAATTGGACGCCCCAAGACGTTATTCAAGGATTGCTTGCTAAGGGTCCACTGATTCTCAGCGACGATCTCATCTGACTCGGCTTGGGCAACCTGAGCCTCAATTCGGATGACATCTACATCCGCCTTGCTTCCCGCCGCTCGCTCCGCCTGAGCATTCTTAAGTCTTTCTTTCGCCTCTACAACCGCCAACTTAGCGACTTCAACCTGATCTTCGGCCCGAAGAACCGACAGATAGTTCTTTCGAACATTTAGCTTTACATCGTTTTGCGTTGCTTGAAGCGTCTCTTCGCTGGCAACCAAATTTGCCTTGGAAGCCCGCACGATTCTTCCAACGTTGCCCGAGATGTCGATCGGCAACTGAAGGGAGGCCGTGGCCTGTTTGGTATCGATCGGGCTAGTTACGATCGTGTTTCCACCAAAGCTCGCCGTCCCTTCTTTGTCGAACCGGGTGTAAGTTCCAGAAAGGGTCACTTTGGGCCCCAATCCTCCCTCGTTTTCTTTCACTTTTTGGCGGTTCTTCTCAACGGTCGACTGTTGAAGTCGAATCGAAAACGCATTCTTGGTGGCTATGTCCACCGCCTGATCGAGTGTCAAGACGTCGCCGCCCTGGGCTGCCATCATGGCGGCCATCGTTAAAATAATCGTCACGCCTTACCCTCCTCGGCCTTTTCGGCTCGATCCAATGTCTTCAGGAACTCGTCGATAAACTCTCGAGCCGACTCAATCTTAAACAGCATCACGCCCGGATGGGCTGGATGTTTCATAACCATTAACTTATCTCCAGGGTGAATCCCCAATTGTTCGCGAGCTTCGGCCGGGATCACGACTTGTCCGCGCTCACCAACCGTTGAAGTCCCATAGAACCCGTCTTCCAACAACCCACAGTTGGTCTTATTCTTCATGGCATACCTTCATGCTGATCATACTTTTCATACTACTTGCCCTCAGTATGAATTTCGATCCTCACCAAAAAGCCTATAAGTTACGGGCAATGACGTTTCCTGGGCCTATTTCCCCTGCGGTATCGTGGCTCAGTGCGAACTCTCCTCCTCGCTTCTGTTTTGGTGACGACGGCAGTGTCTCAGGCTCAAGACCTCGGTCCTATACGTACCAGGAACCACCGCGCCCCCTCCTTGGCATTTCTACGGTTCGACCTATCGCCAAACGTTTTGGCATTTGGAAAAAAGTCGTTTGAAATAGGTCTCGTTTCGACAAACGATTTCAGAATTGCCGATTCCGACGGTCATCACATCTTTGAAGATCAGGAAACCGAACGTTTGTCCCTTCTCTACCGTGAAGGGCTCGCCCGAGGATGGGAGTGGTCCGTCGAAGTGCCAGTTCTATCCCGGGGGGGCGGATTTCAAGATCCTATCATCGATTGGTGGCACGCTAACATCATCCATCGCACGATTCCGGGCCGAGATACGACCCCGTTTGGTGGCAGTCAAGTGAACATTGATGGACAAACCTTCGGATCTTCAACGGGGATTGGCGATATTTCGGGATTCATCTCCAAAGATCTGGGCAGAGGCCTCATAGCATCGGTGGCATTAAAAGCTCCAACGGGAAATGCAGATCGACTTCTTGGAAGCGGAAATCTGGATGCGGGCCTAAACCTCCAAAAAAGATGGCAACTCGCACGCAAGATTAGTCTTTACGGTCAGCTCGGAGCCGTGTTTCAGGGCAAGGCAAAGAAGTTAGAGAGCGCGAGAGGAATCGTCCACCAAGAAGGCGTCGCAATCGTTTGGCAACCTAACAGCCGTGATGCTTGGATAGCCCAGTGGCAGGGCGAGTCATCCGCGCTTCAGACGGGAATCCCCACTTCAGATGCCACTCACCGTCTCCTTACGTTCGGCTACAAGCGACGCCTCAGTGCAAGTCAAACAATTGACATGTATTTTAGTGAGGATGGGGACATATTTAATCGAGATCTCCCCGAACTGGCTAATATTGGCCCCGACTTCACCATGGGAATTCGACTGAACCTTAAGTTCTAAAAGAAAAGAGCCCGGATCGAGTTTTCGATCCGGGCTCCAACGCGAACCTTGTTTTACTCAGCGGCGGGCGTGCTCTCTGCAGCCGCCGGTGCGGCCGGTGCAGCGGGAGCCTGCTGGGGAGCCGAGCGTTCAGAGTTGTACCGCTCACGTCGAGGCGTGTACTCTCGTCGCTCGTTGCTCTGCTCGGTCACTACAAAAGGAAGAAGAGCCATTTCGCGAGCCTTTCGGATGGCGCTCGCAATCATGCGCTGCTGCTTCGCGGTATTTCCCGTCTGGCGGCTCGGAAGAATCTTGCCGCGATCATTCAGGAATCGGCGGAGAATGTTGATCTCCTTGTAGTCAACCTTGTCGATCTTGTTGATCGTCAAGTAGCTCACCTTTCGGCGTCGCTTGTTCTTAAAGCGCTGACCGGGTTCAGGTGAATCCTTATCACCCCGGGGGGCGGACCTCATGCCTTGGCCTTCGGCAGAAGCGGGGGTCTCCGTCTTCTGCGGCTTGGTTACTTCTTCACTCATGGTTACTCTGGCGACGCCTCTTCGGCTCGCGGACCCTAAAGGGTACCACACTCGTGATTCGGAGCGATGAGGTCTTAGGAAACGACCCAAAACCCGGCTTCGCTCACCTCATACCGGTACCCGTACGAGCGTTTTCGAGCCTAGCCCGGCAATTCCACGCGCGTAACATTTCGCGTTTTAGGCCATAAAGCCCGACCCTGGTAGGAACGCCGTAAGAACTTTGCCCTCAGGCGCGGAAAGACTGCTACGTGAGTGAAACGCGAAGTGACACTCCAAAGACATCCGGAGGACTCATCCCTAACCCAACACATTCCTCCACACCCTCCAGCCCATCGGGCCCGCCTCGCCAGCGGGCCCTTTTCTTTTCGCTCCGTTTGCCATCGGCAAGTTCCTAGGGCGCTACCGTCAGCCACTCATTCCAAAGCGTTTCGTTCGAGAATCGTAGCTGAACATAATCGTCCGAAAATCCTGAGAACGTGGTTGCGCTTGAGAAATCGATAGACACACCGTGACTTCCATTGGATGTAGTGTTGTGTCCTTCCCATTTCACCGCCAATTCAATCGCCGCCTTGACATCGGCGCAAGCACTCTGAACCTCGGTAATGGAGGAACCTGTTTGCAACCGATCGCAAACATCCCAGAGGTCGCGGTACACGCGATTGGATAGCGGGCTAAAGGACTTGGCGTTCGTTCGAACCTGAGCGATAAGCAGTTCCAACGCGCTCTTGTTATCAATGAGAACTTGAGCGAGAGCACTGATCTTTGCGTTCAAGTTGGAAATCTCTGACGTATCGAGGACACTCTGCGTAATCTTCTTTGTCGGGCTTCCCGCATACCCCGCCAGCATTCCATCGACAAATCCCTTGCTCAGGCTCAACGTGGTGGCATCGGGATTGTCTCGGAACCCCTGGAAAACCAAATCGTAAGGATAGCCTTCGCCGGGAGGAGACTCTTCACTGCCTACCACGTAATCGGCCTGATCTCGAATCTCGTCGGCAACCTCGATCATCTGCATCAGGCTCGCATCCCAGGCGATGATGTCGAAGTGATTGCTGCCCAATGCTTGCGCTAACTCCCAAGTTTGGATGGAATTGCCAGTCTCATCGTCGTAACTCACCCCGCGCGTTGGATAGTTCTGGTCGATGCCTCGCTTCCAGCCGTTGCCGTGATTCCAGATGATCAACACATATCGATCGGCCGGATAGTTGGTTTTGCCCCACTCAATGAAGTCGTGGAGGGTCGTCTTGCTGCCCATGTCGACATTCGTTCCCATGTCCTGAACCAGATCTGAAACGATGTTGCTCGTATTGTCCGGCCGAACCAGATAGCGACGAGTTCCATTGAATGTAGAACCACTGTAACGGTCGGTTGATTGTTTCCACTGCACCACAAAGCGAACGTCGGGATTTCCTGCCACTGTTTCCATTTGATTGACGTTCGTCTCGGAAAAAGTGTAAAGGTCATTGGCCGCATTCATATAAACGAGCACGGTCCACTTCGACTGTGTAATTTGGTTCTCTTCAACCTTGATTGAAGTCGAGCCCTCCAGTCCTGTCACACTAGCAACAACTGTCCCGTTCCCGGCGGAAGTCCCCAAAAGCAACCCATCCGAACCAACGGTCGCGACGCCTCCGGTGGTGCTCCAGGCGAAAGATCCGGGCGAGATAAAAGTCGCTTTCTTTTGCGCGTTGTATCCTGCGGCATAAAAGCGCTTGCTTTGGCCGGTCTTCAACGTCACATTCTGTGGAGTGACCTTAATTGAGACAGGATCGGTGTTCGCGACTGCCGTATATGTTCGAGAAGAGTTAAGCGTGATTGCCTCATCGAGGACCCCGACGACGCTTCCACCCAAGTCTGGATCCTCATATAACTCGACCTTGAGGTGATACTGGCCCTTGGCTAAGTTGGAAATGAGCGCCTGTTGAGTCAGTGATCCATTGTCCGAAAGCGCTATCGCCCGTTGAAGAGTTTCGGCAGAGTCATAAAGGCTCCACTTCATCGATTTGCCCGTTATTCCGCGGTCGAGATGACTCCAGTCCGAACTCACCACAAGGTTAATGATCGAGCTTCCACCGCCTCCTCCACCACAGCCTGTGAGCAACGACGCGCATAGTGCCGCCAGCAATATCGATAAGCTAATGCGTTTAAACATATTTTACGGTTCTTAGATGCCCTGTTATTAGTGTTGGTTCAGTCCAGTATGGCTCGCGGCTAGGTTCAAGTGAGCCGAGTATTCGTAGTACAGTGCCGGACCATTCCGTACACGAATTATTGACCTTACTCAAGGAGCTGGGAGTTCGGACGATCGAAGATCGTTCGGGCGACGGCAAAGTTGGGTTTCCGATATCCGTCCCTACGAACGACGGACAGAACATTGTGCTTGATTTGCCGGTTCCGAGTCCGCTGAACTGCCTTGATCCTTCCCAGATCGGCGTAGCCATCCTCGACCCCACCGGTAAGGTCCGAAGAACCTGGGGATTGGCGAATCGCATTGCTCTCTTTCGGTCAAGCCAATCGATGCTGGATTCTCCTCTGGGAAATCTCTTGGAGGCAAGCTACCAGGGATCTCATGGGTCGCTCTACTTTGAGGGATATCGATACTACAGCGCGAGCGTGGCTCACGAAGACTCGACTAACGCTTTCGTGTTGATCGTCAACGCTCAAGAAGAACGAAACGCCAAACGTCAGGCCAGCAAAAGTTGGCGGATGGCAAATGCCCTCAAGCGACTCGGCAAAATTCTCACGATGAACCAACAGGTTCACAGCATCGCCGTCGCTGCCGCCCATGAAATAGCCTCGGCAACCGAGCTAGCCGCCGTGCTGATTTGGACGCTGGACAGTAACGAGAACTGTCTTCGTCTTACTGCCAGCGTCGGGGCAAATCGTGCCGGAACGAACATTCTCAGCAAGTTGGCTCCCGATAACGGCTCTACGTGCGTGGCCGAACTTGTCGCCGCTTCCCGGCAGTGCTTTTTTACTCCCGACGTTTCGGATCATGTCCTCACCAGCGAATTGGAGGCCAAGTTCTGCTACCTGCGTCCAGGCGGAGCCAGCGTACATCCATTGGTCATTTCAGACCGCCTCCTAGGTGTTCTCGAACTCGTCAGTCGTGAAGGAGATGGCTTTTTCGATGAACAACAAGAATTATTTCAAACGATAGCCGAACATTTCGCCCTGGCCCTCAATGCGGCGGTGATGTTTGAGGACTTTGAAAAACTGGCCACCAACGACGCTCTGACGGGCATTGCGAATCACCGATGTCTTCAAGAGTTCTTGCACCAGAGGGTCGTCGAAGCGGCTCGCACCGGGCAGGAACTGGGGGTCATCATGATTGATGTCGACCACTTCAGGAGCTTTAACGAGGAAGAGGGGCACGACGCAGGGGACGAAGTGCTTCGACTGGTGGCTGAGGCGATAAAAACCTGCGTTCGTCCATATGATCTGGCCGCAAGATACGGAGGAGAGGAATTCACTGTCGTCATGCCTGGCAGTTCCGAACAGACCACACTATCAGTAGCCGAGCGAATCCGGCAGCGAGTGGAGAGTCTCGTCTTCGTGACGCGAACGGGCCACCACCGCCATGTCACGGTCAGTCTAGGTTCCGCCAGCTATCCCAACGGGGGCGTTGATGCCGTCGATATCCTCAAAGCTGCCGATGTCGCGCTCTTCGAAGCAAAGCGGTCGGGCCGGAACAGAGTCGTCGTCTTCAAAGGACAGACGTCCTTTGACGGTCGACGCGAAGACCTTAACCTTCCGGGCATTATCGCCTGGATTCCGGACGAGGACCGATCACACAGCGAAGACTTGTATCAGCGGTGCCTTCACGACGCAATAGGACTCTCGGCCCAGCTAAATCTTTCGGCCATGCAAACCGCCATTCTGCAAGCTCTCGTGCGCGTTATCCCCACCGTTCGAAGAGTCCGAGACGTCGATCCAGAATTCTTTGAGCGTATGCGAAATGCAGAGGAATTCAGGCTCCTTTTACCTAGCATCGACGCGCTCGAGGAACGCTTCGAGCAACGCGGTGCTAAAATTCCTTTGTTGGCAAGAACCCTTGCGGTGATCCTTGCCGTTGTTGAAGGCGAAGGCAAACCATTGGCGGACGATCCGCATCGGTACGATCCGGAAATCGTCGCAATGATTTACGAACGGCGGTCGGCGGCTTGACGTCGGATTGTCGGTTGTGCCATCATATCGAGTTGCGCCAGAAGGCGTTGGAGACCGATTCATGTACGCGATTGTAAAGACGGGCGGCAAGCAGTTTAAGGCAGCCAAAGACGAAGTCCTCATCATTGAAAAGCTGGAGGGCGAACCGGGCACCAAGGTAGTGCTCGACGAGGTCGTGCTTGTTGCCGACGGAAGCAAGGTCAAAGTCGGATCTCCGTTCGTGAAGGGCGCCAAGGTCACCGGCGAAATTGTCCGCCAGGCCAAGGGTCCCAAGATCAACGGATTTAACTATAAGCCGAAGAAGAATGAGCGCAAGCGCTGGGGCCACCGACAGCCGCAGACTCACCTCAAAGTGACGGCGATCGAGGCAGGTAACTAACTAGATGGCACATAAAAAGGGTCAAGGTTCATCCCGTAACGGTCGAGATTCCAAGCCGAAGATGCTTGGTGTGAAGAAGTACGGTGGCGAGGTCGTCAAGCCGGGCTCCATCATCGTCCGTCAGCGCGGCACCCAGTTCCACCCCGGCGTCAACGTCGGCATGGGCAACGATCATACGATCTATTCGCTGATCGATGGTCAAGTAAAGTTCGAAGGTCCAAAGAACAAGCGTCGCATCAGCGTCTACGACCAAGCCTAAGCGAAGTTTTGATGGGCCGCCAGGATCTCTCAAAGATTCTGGCGGCCCTTTTGTTTTAGAGGATGCCGCTTCGGAGGAGATCCTTCAAAACGAGCAGGCCGGCTACTTTGCCATCGTCGACCACGGGCAGTTCGCCAATCTTGACAGGAAAATTCTGGAACACCTCCAGAGCCTCTACGGCGAGAAGGTCGGGGGAGATCGTGGATGGTTGAGAATTCATCACATCTTCAACCGGAGCATTCAAAGGATCAGAATGATTCAGCAAGTGCTTACGCAGATCGCTCTCACTAACCAGTCCCAAAAGACTGTGGTCGTTCGACACCACCAGTGCCGCTCCAACTGCCGATAAGGTCATCGACCTAATAACGTCTCTGGTTAGATCGCCCACTTGAACAAGCGCAACGTCCGCGCTCGGTCGCATCACATCGGAAACAGTAAGAAGTAGCCTCTTTCCAAGCGCCCCACTCGGATGGAACCGCGCAAAGTCCTCTCTACCAAACCCTCGCCGGTCCATTGCCGCCAAAGCCAACGCATCGCTAAGGGCAAGCATCGCGGTTGTGCTAGTTGTGGGCGCGAGATTATTCGGACATGCTTCCTCGTCGACATGGGTGTTCAAGCAGAGGTCAGCAAGTCGCCCCGCACTTGACGTAGGCCGACCTGTAATCAAAATGCTCCTCGCACCTTGAGCACGGATCGAAGGAAAGAGCCGCACGAGTTCGTCGGTCTCCCCACTGTGGCTATAAAGAATCACCACATCTCCTGCCGTCACCATGCCGAGGTCCCCGTGAACCGCCTCGGATGCATGCAAGAACAGAGAAGGCGTACCGGTGCTGCTCAGAGTCCCCGCCGTTTTACGGGCAATGTGTCCCGACTTCCCTACCCCACAAGTGATCACACGCCCCTGGCAGTCGAGCAACCATTTGACGGCCGTCTCGAACGACTCGTCTAGGTTATCGGCCAACCGACCAATCGCGTCGGCCTCACGCTTGAGCACCGTGCGAGCGAACTCTAAACTCATTGTCCACCCTGAGGCGATTTACCGCCAAGAATCGTCTTTCCGAATAAAGAGCCCACCCATTCCACTGCCATCTTCGCCGTCTCGTTATTGGAATCGAAGAGTGGGTTCGTCTCTACGAGGTCGAGCCCAATGAGACGATAAGGACAGTCCCGGGCATCCAGACACTCCCGAAGTAGCTCAGCCACAAGATGTGATTCCCGATAGCTCAGCCCGCCGCGAACGGCCGTTCCCGTACCTGGCGCCAAAATAGGATCTAGGGCGTCAACATCGAACGATATCCATAAGTGCCGTGCGCCCGACTCCTTCATCCACTGGTCGAACCAAGCGATCGTTTCGACCACGCCCCTTCGGTCGACATCGTGCATCGTGATGGCGAGATCGCCGGGGGTTTGCCGGATTCTCAGTCCTTCCAAGGGGTCCACGTCGCGAAGCCCATACCAGGCGCACCTCTCGGGCGAGAGAGCCTGATGCGGCACTACGGAACTCAAAAGCTGACTCCATTGAACATCCGCCACCCCACCAACTCCACTCTCCAACCTCTGTAGGGCGGCCACAGGCATTCCATGGATGTTTCCCGTCGAGCTAGTTCCTGGCGTATTAAGGTCGGCGTGAGCATCAATCCACAGCAGGGCGATATCGCCCTCGTAGACTTCCAGCGCCGCGGCCACGCTAGCAATAGGTAAAGAGTGATCGCCCCCCAGCACTACTGGAATGGAATGGCTTTGCAACGACTCCCTCACCCGAGCCTTTAATTCCTTTAGGCAGCCTAATAAAGGTTCAAAATTCCGAAGCCCACCAGGTTGCGTGGACTCAACTCCGGAATCCAGATCGCCCATATCGTTCACTTCTACATGGAGATCATGAAGCACCTGATTCAGCCCCGCCAAACGCAGAGCCGCTGGCCCTAGCCGACTTCCTAGTCGCTTTCCACAAAGGTCGAACGGCACGCCTATGATGTCAATCACGCCCGAAAGTGTACTTCCCTAAAACCTTGCGTAGTGGTAAGGCGATGTACTCTGCCCTTTTCATCGTGAACAAGTAAACTCGGTGCAATGCCTACCGTTGGGGTTGTTGCCGTTCAAGGCGACTTTGAAAAGCACATTGAAGCCCTAGAAAGATGTTCCATCCCTGGCCTGATCGTACGCGAAGTCCGCGTGGGCGAAGATCTGGCCCAAGTGGACCGAGTTATCATTCCCGGTGGAGAAAGCACAACCGTCGGGATGTTGATGCAGCGGTTTGGTCTTGCCGAGGCTCTTCAGGAAGCGGCGTCTAACGGAATGCCCATATGGGGAACCTGCATGGGCATGATTCTTATGGCTCAAACCATCGAGGACCGCCCCCACCAATTCTCTCTAGGACTCCTTAACATCACTGTCCGACGAAATGCGTTTGGCGCCCAAGTCCACAGTTTTGAAGACGAAGTCCAAATGGAAGGCATCGACACTCCCGTGATGGGAGTATTCATCCGGGCACCAATCGTCACTGATATCAAAGATCCAGCTATCCCAGTTGCGAGCTATCAGGGCAAAGTAGTCGCGGTGCGTCAAGGCAAACTTCTCGGCACCTCATTTCACCCTGAGTTAACGGATGATGTTCGCCTTCACCAGTGGTTCCTGGGAATCTAGTCGACTTCGAGCGTCTAAATAAGAAGAAATGCCTCGATTCTGGTTACCTCTATGCCTCGTTCCAACCATTGTCTGGAGCGGACCTGCTCCAAAGGCTAATTCTGCCTTCGACCTCTCGCAACCATTCCCCATACCCGGCTCCTTGGGCAGAGTCGTTCGAGACGGCGCCAACCTAAGATTTCAAAAGGATCCGAAAGGCTCAAAGCGGATATTTGTCGGCACGAACCTCACCGGTATGGCCTGCTTTCCAAAAGACCTTTCGCAAGCGAATCAATGGGCCAAGAGCATCTCACTCAGAGGTTACAACATCGTCCGACTCCACCACTTCGATTGGGTTTTACGCGACCAAGGTTGGGGTTACAAGGATCGCCTGGACGAATTTGTCGCCGCACTCAAACGGCAAAGCGTATACATTGTCATCGATCTCTTTAGCGATCGAGCCGATAACCGCGAGGCATTCAAAAGGGGCGTCCTCACTGCTTCTCAAGGCATCCGAGCCGACTGGAAGACGTTTGCGACTCAACTTTTGACCCGAAAGACAAGTGTCCACGATTGTGCCGCGTGGAAAGAGGAGCCAGCCATCCTGGGTATCTGCCCCCTCAACGAGGATGATCCCAGATTCCTCAATGTTCCCACGTCACAATACAAACCTGCCTTTAAGTGGATGCTGCAAGTCGTGCGCGTGACGGGATACAAAGGGCTTGTCTGGGGACTGAATTCAGGTGTAGATCAGTCCCTCCTCGATGCTGCCAAAGAGTTCGACGTGGAGGATTTCCACGTTTATTGGGACCATCCCCAGGGCAATCGCTACTTGACGACTTCAGGAGTTCGCCAGCCCTGGCAACTACCTAGTCGAATGCTTCCAGAGTTGCCATCATTCTGCACGGAGTGGGGCTCTCTTCCCTACAATGAACTGAGGGGAGAAACCGGTCTCATGTTTGTGGGAGAAATGGTGAAACGTTCCACGTCCGTAGTCATTTCCTACGCTCTGGCCACAAATGAAACAATGATGGAGGCTTCTAAGGCGCCCATTGATCAGTTTGCCTTTCATACCGATCCAGTCCGGCTCGCCACAGATAGAATCGCCGTCCTACTTTTGCGAAGAAAACTGACGGGTTTAAGGACGGCATGGGAAACTTCGTCTGGAGCCTATCGCCTTGAGTCCAACCAGGCGGTTATCCAGGTCCGTGGTGACGCAGCTGCCCGCCGAGCCGACTTCCTGGGAACGCTTGACGGAGAGTCTGTTGACCAGTCAAAGCACATGCTCCTTATTAGATTCGGAGATGCTCAGAATACTGGCTTTTCCAGTCACGTTGTCTCCGACAAGGTTGTGAAGGAAGTCGACAACCGAGGAGGTCTGCCAGTGAGGGAGCTTTCGGTAATGGGGCCGTATCGATTCAAATCAAACCGCCGATGGGATGCGTGGGCACTAGATCCTTACACCGGGGAAAAAGTGAGAAGGGTCCCTTGCGCACAGATCCAAGCCGGGCAATGGCAAGTTGAAACGAGCTCGCTGAACACCGAACTCGTTGCCTCCTCATAAATTGAAGAGCCCCGGTCTGAGGGCTAGACGCGGGGCTTGGGGGAGGGAGGAAATCTTTGAATTCTCTTCTATTCTTTTCTACGATCGATTTGCGATTCTGGTGCCGTTTACGTAAATCGCATCCTCTTTGATCGCGGCGAATAAATCGATCGGAACAAAAAGAATGCCATTTCGTTCGACAACTTCCTTCGGCAAGTCGAATCGTTTACCATTAAGACGATAACTTGAACTATTCCGTTCGAGTTTCAGCATATTTTCTTCGTCCTCCAGGTAGTAGGACTGACTCCCCGACTTAGTAACTTCAAGTCCCAATTCGTCTGCCATTGACAGCAGGGGAACCATCACCGTAGAGCCATCTCGGAAAGGAATCGATGAATCTTCAAATCGAATGGTCCTATCTCGATACTCGATCTTGAGGGAATCCCGATTCCCAAGGTCGTCTCGATCCAAATCCCGATCTCGATTTCCATCTCGATCCTGGTCTCGGCTGCGTCCATCGTAGGCGTCTTCACGGTCATCCCGCGGGTCGTAATCAAAGGCAATGGCACGGTCGAAAGCCGCTCCCATCTTTTGCCCCTTATCCACAATTTTTTCGCCACTGGTATTCATTGCGTCGGTTTCTGCGACCAAAATGCCACCCAGCACACCGATGATTGCCCCTTCCAAGGGCTTTCTGAAAATCGAGCCTAAGATCAGCCCACCGGCCGCGCCTCCTAGGACAACGTTTTCTCTTCGAGTCCCCTTCTTAGCCTCCATCCGTCCATCGCGATCCTTGGAAACGTACTTGTCGCCCAAGGGGATTGGATAGGCTCTGATGTCCACTCTTCGGCCGTTAGGTAATTGGATCGCCGTAAATTCCAACTCAGCAAAGCCCTTATCACCGCCGTCTTTCTTCTTGATCTCGCGAATAATGCCGACGAGCTTCGTGCCTTCGGGCAGGTATTTGTCTCCCTCCACGGTTGCCGATACTCGATCTCCGCGTCGGGAGGTCTTGGTACTGATGGAGTCGTCAAACTTAACGGGGATGACTT
>MKRX01000014.1:71030-71598 GCA_001898035.1 Armatimonadetes bacterium 55-13 | reverse complement strand
TGGTTAGGAACTATCCTGTTTGACGACGAGCCTCACCCGGAGTTTCCACGGTTAGGTCGAACGGGTCTTGCGGTGATTCTCAGATCAGGGCCCAGAACTTGGCAACCGATGATCTCCAATGCGGGTGCGTCTGACAAGTGTTCAACTTCAACATCTTCGTACCAGTTGAGACCATTACCCAAGAGTCTGCCTCCTAGGAACAACTCGTAGCGATCCACCAAGTCTGCACGCACAAAGCTGGCGATGGTGTGAGCTCCACCTTCTACGAGAACCCCGGTGATGCCTCGGTCAAACAGAATACTCATCAACGTAGGAAGATCAAACGAATTGCCTATAACCGGTCCAACGATACATCCTTCGCCAGGATGCCGTGAAAAGTGGAGCGTCTCTGCCGTATCGTCAAAGACTTGATAGGAGGAGTCCAGTCGGCCGTCCCCATCTAACACAATTCTTATTGGCGGATTCGTTACCCCAGGAATTCGGGCGGATAGGTGCGGATTGTCGGTCTCCACCGTCTTCCGTCCCACAAGGACTGAACCACAATCGGCTCGGAAACGGGGTCCGGCTT
>MKRX01000014.1:60698-70978 GCA_001898035.1 Armatimonadetes bacterium 55-13 | reverse complement strand
CACAACAAAAGGGCTCTTCCTCATCATCGCCTTGAGCCAGGCCTCATTGGCGGCGGCCGCTTCGTCGGCCATGACTCCTTCTATGACCTCGATTCCGGCGCTTCTCAGGCGTTCAGCGCCCCCCATCGCCTTTGAATTGGGCTCTGCACAAGCAATCACTACTCTAGAAACGCCCGCCCGGATGAGGGCTTCGCTACAAGGCCCTGTTCTACCGGTGAAGTTGCAAGGCTCGAGTGTGACGTAGGCGGTGCTACCCATGGCTCGTTCGCGAGCTTGAGTTAGCGCCACGACCTCGGCATGGGGGCCCCCTGCATGATCATGGAAGCCCTCGCCCACTATTTCTCCACCGCGCTCAAGGACGCATCCAACGTGTGGATTTGGAGCTGGGAAGCCTTGCCGAGAAATCTCGATGGCACGCGCCATGAGTTCCTTATTCAGTGGACTGCTCATCTTGCTCTTGCTTTTGCGCGTGATCCCGTAGGGTTGCCTCCAAAAGGGCCTCCATGTTTCGCCTAGACTGCTCCATGTACTCGCTTCGAGCGCTTCGGGCAATCATATAGGCGCCTGCGATAGAGGCGATCAATGCGAACGCCTCGACTCCAACATAGATTGCTCCTCGTCTGAGGTATTGAATCTGAGCCTCTCTCGGCGCAGACCTTGCCGGGCGAGGGCCAACTACCCAAGCAAAGGCAAATAGAAACACCACCGAAAAGATGATCGAGATCGTGGTTGCTGTCTTTAGCCACATAGCGCCGCAAGCGTGTTGTACGCCTCCGCAATCGATTTCCCATTGGCCAAGCGACTTCCGACGACAAAGAGGTTTGCTCCTGCCTCCCTTGCCACAGGCAAAGTCTTCTCGTCGATGCCGCCATCGACCTCAATGATCAAGTCCGATCGAAGGGAACGAAGTCGTTTGACCTTGTGAAGCGCTTCTGAGATAAATGTCTGTCCTCCCCATCCCGGATTAACGGTCATAACGAGGACTTCATCCAGAATGTCGACGATTTCCTCAACCATCGCAACTGGAGTCGCCGGGTTGACCGCCACTCCAGCCTGTACTCCCATTGAATGCAACGTCTGGGTTAGTCGGTGAGCATGAGAGGTGGCCTCGGAATGAAAAATGATTCTGTTGCAACCCGCTTTGGCAAATGCTTCGAAATGAGCCTCAGGGGTGAGAGTCATAAGATGAGCCTCTAGAGTGAAGTCGCCCAATCTCCTCAAGCCCTTCGCTACCCCATCTCCAATCGTGATTGGCGGCACGAATTGTCCATCCATCACGTCCAGGTGAATCACCCCGGCGCCCGCGTTAAGCAGTTCTTTTACCGGCGTGGCCAAGTCCGAGTGATCAAATGAAAGAACGGAGGGTGCAATCATCGATTATCCCCCCGGTTGTCTCCCACGTCGGAACTGCCATCAGCCTTCTTGTCAATCGTTTTGACCAAAACTTCATCGTAGTAAATCTGGAATTGAGCGCTCTTTCCATATCCCCGAGTTGAAATTTCGACCACATCGTCCGGGTCCTTTCCTTGTTGAAAGACCGTGCGTGTGCCGTGGCTATCAGTAATGGCGACTCGAAGATTGACTGCGGACTCTAGGTTGGAGAGTTTAATCGTAAGGTTGTAGACATACTCTTTCTCGTCAACACTCTCGTCAGAACCCGAATCTCCCGAGCGCCCTGAACTGAGCGTCACGCGGACAGCAGTGAATCGGTCAACTTTCTTACGGGCTTCGGGATCCTGCGAAATGATAAGACCGGCATTTATTCGACGGTCCGCTTTTTTGCCCATGAGGCTATCTAAGGTCAAGTTGACATTCTCGAGTTTTTGCTTGGCAGTATCGACCGTGTCGCCCTTGAGGTCGGGCACCTCGACAAATTTGCTTCCTGAGCTAACAACAACGGCAACCTCTGCGCCCTCATAGACCTTTTTGCCAGGCGAAGGATTCACATCCAAAATTGTTCTTGGAGGGTAAGTCTCGCTGGTTTCCTCCCGCTTAATGACCATCTTTAGCTTGAGTGCTTCAAGGTTCTTTCGTGCGTCGATCTCTTTAGACCCTTTGATATTAGGAACCACGACAAGACTCGGCTGACTGATGTTGAACACCACCCAGGCAATAATGAGCCCGACCACTCCAAGACCAAAGACCACCGCCGTCAAGGACAACCAAAGGGGAACATCACGTACCTTCGGCTCTTTTTTCTTACGTTTTTTGTCGTCGCTTTCTGGTTCTCGGATCGCCGACATTTTTGGAGCGACGGGCTGTTTATCAGACGAACTTGGCTTCTTGTTTGGCAATTCAAGCGATCTCCCAAATCGCAGACTGTCTTGAAGCTTTCGAAGATCGCTCAAGAGTTCGCCTGCGTCTTGATAGCGTTCGGCTGGATTCTTAGCCATGGCTCGCTTGACGATTTCGTCAAATGCCACTGGAACGGCGTTACTATAGACCTTCACGCTTGGAACGGGCGCGGTAGCGTGCTTCATGGCCATCGCGACGGGGTTGTCGGCATTGTAAGGCAGGCGACCACTCACTAGCTGGAACATGAGGATCCCTACTGCATAGACATCGCCTTGGGGAGAAGGCATTCCTCCGGCGCTGATCTCAGGCGCCAAGTACGCGGCCATGCCCGGTAGAGCGACGATGCCGGCGGTTTGACTGGAAGAATAAGCTTCCCAAATGCCAGGAATTTGAAGTCGACATTGTCCGTCAGGCAACGCCACGAGAGTGTCAGGGGAAACATCGCCGTGAACGACTCCTCGCTGATGAAGACTGGCGAGCCCTTCACAAATTGATATTGCCGTAGAGACAACGACGGAAACTGAAAAGGGAGCCAGTTTGTGGATCCTTTCTGATAAGGCGACTCCTTTGGAGTTTTCGCTGATTAAGAAAGGAACGCCATCGTCGTCATCCACTTCAATCATTGCTTCAATGCCATTTGCGTAGCAAGACGAATACTTGTCCACCACTTGCTTCACGGCATCGATGAATGCCGGCTCAGCCGCAAAGGGCTGCTTGAATACCCTGATCGTTACTTCACGAGCCTGTACTCGATCCTTTGCTAGGTAGGTTGCAAAGATTGGTCCATCGGCGAGTTTCTCGACGATTTCATAACGAATTCTAAGGATAGAGCCAATCACTTAGCGTCCCCATTTTGATTGGGAAGGTAACCCAATATGATGCCGCCAAGGAAAAAGAGGAGTGCCAAACCGATGATAGGCTGGCTATCGACTTTCGCAGAGTAGGCGACTGGATCTCCCTGAAATCGTGCCCATTGACTTGCCAAGTACCCAAAGGCAAGAAGCATTGCCGATATGATTGCCAGAGCGAGTCTTATCCGGTTCATCCATTCCTAAGTGCCAGCTCAACTTCTGATTGCGGCACGTCTTCAATGAGTTTACATCCGCCGATTTCCGTGAGAAGGCTAAACGCTAACTTACCCTCGGACGCCTTCTTGTCACGTTTCATTGCTTGGATCATCGCATCGATGTTAGAGAGTTCTGCTGCAGTCGTCGGTAAACCCTGCGCAGAAAGACACTCGGCGACAATCCTTGCCGTTCCCTTAGTCGTAATTCCAAGACTTTCGCCAAGCTTGGCCTCTATCACCATGCCGACGCTAATTGCTTCGCCGTGCAAATAGACTGAATAGTCTGTAACCTGCTCAAGGGCATGCCCCACGGTATGTCCATAGTTGAGAGTAGCCCGTAGTCCATTGCGCTCGTATTCATCGTTTTCAACAACGAATTTTTTGTGCTGGATGCACCTGTGAACAACCTCTTCTATAGGAAGCCGGGCCGCCTGAAGATCGGAAACGAAGGAAGCATCCATGATGAACCCATACTTCCACACCTCCGCCATGCCATTTGCAATTTGCCGCTCATCCAAAGTCTTTAAGAAAGATGCTGCGACGTAGACTGCGCTGGGCGGATGGAAGGCCCCTACCAAATTCTTGCCTTGCGGCAAGTCCACACCGACCTTTCCTCCAACCGAAGAATCGACCTGTGCAAGTAGAGTGGTTGGCACTTGTATAAATCCAATACCTCGCATATACGAAGAGGCCACATACCCTACTAAATCGCCAATCACGCCCCCTCCTACCGCAATGATCGTAGAACCTCGGGAGACTCCTTGTTCCGCCAACCATTCGATAACGTCCGAGAATCGATGCAGATTCTTTTCGGATTCGCCTGCGGGAATCACCTTACATTGAAACGTCTGCTCAAGCTCAGGATAATGTCGAGCCAAGTTCTGATCTGTTACGACGAGAGAGGTCTTTGGCAAAGCTGACCACAATTCGTCCAACTCAATGAATTCGATTGGATATTCCCCAGTCCGGTGACGAACGATCAATCTGATTCAACCTTCCTTATCGCATTCAAAACCGCTTCTGCCGCACTATTGACATTTTCATCGTCCATATCCACGACGATGTCCGCCTGAAGGTATAGCGGCTCCCGTAATTCCAATAGAGCCTTGAGTCGGTTTTGCCAATCGTCGACTAATAGTAGCGGCCTTTTCTTCTTACTTGACTCAAGCCGCTCAATGAGCGTATCTGGCTTTGCCCTAAGATAGATCGTAGTTCCAAGTCGCGCCAGTTCCGACCAATTGGCCTCTCTTAAGACAATTCCTCCACCGGTAGACAACACCGCCGATTCAGCCGTTAGCGATTTAAGCAGGCACGTCTCATGATCTCGAAATGCGTCTTCGCCATAAACCTGAAAAATCTGGGAAATTGAGCGACCCAGCTTTATTTGAAGCATCTGGTCGGTATCCCAGAAAGGTCTTCCGGATAAATCGGCTAGTGCACGACCAACCGAGGACTTGCCGGCGCCCATCATTCCAATAAGTATCCAGCAGTGGTCCATAAATGAAAATGGCAGGGGCTCAGCCCCTGCCATTGAATATACACGAGTAACGGAACTAACCGCCGCCCGTGACGTCATCCTCTTCCACAACGCGCGGAGTTACGAAGATCAGCAGATCGCTGTTTCGCTTGGTGCGCTTTGTCGAGCGGAAGAATTGCCCCAAGATAGGAAGGTCGCTCAAGAGGGGAACGCGAGAAACAACCGTGTTGTCGTTCTTATTCGTCAACCCACCCAATACGATCGTTTCGCCATTCTTTACTCGCGCTACGACGCTAATGCTCTGATTACTGATGTTGGGAAGTTCACTTCCGTCAGGTCCTCGAGTCGTCCCAACGAAGCTCTGAATCGCCGGAGCAAGATAAACCGTGATCGTATTGTCCTCGTTAATACGCGGAGCAATGGACAGGCTCGTCTGCGCCTGCAGCGGATACGGGTTGGAATTCGTCACAACCGTTCCATTGGAGATGGTGGTTGTGTTGAAGAAGATCCAGCTCGTGATACTGCTGTTAATCGTTGCTGGCTGGTTATTTAGCGTCCGAAGAATCGGAGACTGAACGACCTTGCCACGTCCTTCCTGCAAGAGAGCACGCATTCTCGAAGTTACGTTACCCGTTGCGTAGTTAAGGAACACGGGATCGGAAGTTCGCGCAAAAGTTCCTGGCGCAGTTCCTGCAAATACGGTTCCTCTCTGGTAAAGGAAGTCGAAGCCGATCGACTTGTCAAGATCATCGGTTGTGGTGATGAACTCAACCTTGATCTCAACTTGACGAGGAGGAACGTCGAACAAACTGATTGAGCGCTGAAGTTCAGCGATATCTTCTTCGGTTCCGCGAACGACTAGGCTATTGTCGGTAGGATCGTAGCTAATGAAGTCGATGCTATTGGGAACAAGGCCTTGACCTCCCGTAAGCGTCGTACCTTGGCCGTTACCGCCTTGGCCACCGCCTCGACCGCCATTATTGCCACCACCAAGACCGTTTCCTTGGCCACCGCCACGACCACCGTTGCCGCCGCCTTGACCGCCGCGACCGCCGCCAAACCCACCTGGGCCCCCAACCTGATTGCCAGATTCACCGGGAAGCGAAATATCGCCACCCGACTCAGAGGAAGTCAGACCCTCAGGAACGCGAGGATTTACAGGCTGATAAGAAGGCGAGAGACTATTGACGACGTCCGGTCGGAACGAATACGGATTGAAGTCATCTCGATTATCAACTTGCTTCCGAAACTTCTTCAAATCGTCAAATCCGCGTCCGCTATCCATAGGAGTAGCGAACATAAGCATGTCGTAAACATTTCTGACATCCGCGTTGCGAACTTTGATTCGTTGCAGAACGCGAACGATCTTTGCCACGGGAGCAGCCGCTTCGACATCGGCTTCCGCAGACTGTTTCCCGATGATGTAAACCCCATTAACATCCTTCCGGAAACTAGCGCCCGCGCACTTGCATATATAGGCGAGGGCCTCTTCAGGCGTGACCTCGTCCAATTTGAGAGTGACCTTACCGAACTGATCGTCCGACGACTCGAACACAAACTGAAGACCAGCTTGGTCCGTCAAGAACTTAGTGGCCGCGAACAGGTCGGCGCCTTTCAAATAGACGTTAACCCTTAATTGTTCGGACCCCTGCTGCGCAATGGCGCTCGTAGGTGACGCGAGAAATGCGGTCGCCACCACACCCATGAACGCCATTGTTGCCCAGCTTAAACGCATCATATTCCTCCTAAACCCTCTAATCCTCTTTAGAATCCTCGACCGCCGCCGCCGAAGCCGCCGCCGCCAAAACTGCCGCCGCCGAAGCCGCCGTTACCGAAGCCGCCGCCGCCGAAGCCACCGCCGCCTCCGAAGCCACCGCTTCCACCGAAGCCGCCGCCGCCGAAACCACCATTACCAAAGCCGCCACCGCCAAAGCCGCCGTTGCCGCCGCCACCGAAGCCACCACCAGAAGGCGTGTTGTTCAATGTGGACATCTCAGGCGTTGTGCCAGTCGACTGGCTTCCAGAGAGCATTTGGATGATGAACTCGGGATCTGCCGAGCGAATCTTAATTCGTCGCACAACGGTTGAAGTCAGGTTTACGCCAGGGTTCTCATCCCCTTTATCGTTAATAACCTGATCAACCTTCGGTACGATCTGATAAATACCGGCCTCAATACGATAAGTAGCGTTGACCTGCTTTAGGATGTTTTGCAGTGCTGCGTCAAACGTTACGTTTCGCAAGCTGCATGTGACAGTTCCTTGAACCTCTGGGGCAATCGAATAGGAAACGCCAACATTTTTGAACAACGCCCGGAGCGCCTCTCGCACATCCGCGGAGTCAAGCTCCAAGGTAGGAATGATCTGTTGTCCGACATCTTGTGCATGCGCCTTAATCGGAGCACCAGCGACGAATGCGACAGCAAGGAATGCACCCACTGCCAATTTAAAGTTTGTTCTCATGTGAGACCTCCGAACTGTCTGATGAATAAATTCGTTGTACGTTTTCACGATTATACGGTTTTCTCGGTATTTTGGCTATTTATCCACACCGCCGTCTGGACCGCCAACAGGTCCACCCGGTCCGCCCATACCTGGGCGCCCTGGCGCACCACGCCCTGGGGCGCCGCCCGGACCACCATTTGGCCCGCCTGGCGCTCCTCCACCTTGATTGGGATTGAAAGGTGGACTCTCAAGTCTTACGACGATTTGGCGCGGAAGCTTATTGCCATTTCTACGCAGAATCGCCTTTTCATCGTCGATCGAAACAACCGTCCATTCGCTATTTGGAATCCTCTGCCCTGGTCGAATAATCTCCAAAGGTCGACCATCGCCCATATCAATGAGCGCAAGAACAGACTCCCCAACGATAACGCCAGCAAGTCGACGATAAACCTGCGGCTCTAGAACCGGCGTATCATCCTTCTGCTCCGGCTCCTCGTAGTCAAAGCTGAAGCCGCTGTCTGCCAGCAATCGTTCACTGGATTGCGATACTTCAAACGCCTTCTCTTCTGCCATCAAGGCAAACGGATCAGTCCTGGACGCAAACGACTGCCCGTGGTTACCCGAGTTCCGATTCTTCAGTTCAGCAACAAGGGTCAGGTCCCCAGGCTGTACTTGATCGCCGGCATCTACGTTAGCGTCGAACTTCTCATTTGGAAGGGTGATGGTTACCGCCTCCAAAGGCCCTTCCGAATCACTTCCGCAACCCGTCAAAATCAGACTCAGAGCAAAGAAAGGCACTCCAACTTTCAGATATTTCTTCAAGGAATCCCCACACTTGTTCAATTTCATCGCCCGCCTCCTGGTCGACCAGGCATCATACCGGGGCCGTTTGGCGGCATACCAGCTGGACCACCCCGCATTCCTGGACCAACTCCTGCTGGTCCGCCTCCAAATCCGGCAGGACCACCACCGGTGGTGCCACCAGTCGCTCCCGATTCAGGAACGGAAGGATAAATCTTCTTTCCTCGAATGTATCCAACAACGGTGACGCTGTAAGTACCACGAAGATGAGGCGATGTCCCTTCAAGAGAAAGACCGTCCGCCACCGCCAAATAGTGCGGCATATTTTTCCAAGCCCGAACGTTCTCGAGAATCTGCTCGTAGGTTCCTTCAACGGTTACCTGTCCCAGATTAAAGATAGTAACGGGAAAAGCAATTGCGGGATAGTTGTAAAACCCGGCCAGAATTTCCTGAGCGCTATCCGTCGGAGTTTCGATTAAAGGCCCATCACCTACGACCTTCACGCCACCCTTAACCAGTTGAGCATTGATTGCTCGCTGAACGTTGTTCCGGAAGTCACGAGTATCTTTCACCAACTGCCAAAGGTCAACGCTGATATCTACTCCGCGAGCGGCCAAAGATGCTTCTGGAGTTCGAGTCTCAACCACACCTCGCCATTGGTCGGCATATTGAGACACGCGCTCTTTGGCATTTTTCAATCTCTTTTCGGCCTGCGGGAGTTTGTCCCCCTCCGTCTTCAGTTGCTCAGCAAATGTATTAAAGTTCGCCGCTTCTGCTTTATTCGGCAAGTAGTGCTGAAACAACCCATAGGAAAGGGCCATGATCAAGATCGAGAGACCGATCAGAATTATTGTAATTGGACTAAGCTTCATTCTGGTTCACTCGACCCTTATTATCTTTCCTCATTGCCGCCTACTGGTCCAGCCGGCATCCCTGGCCCCGCTCCGGGCATTCCAGGGGGTGCACCAAATCCGCCAGGCGCAGGTGTTCCGCCCGTTGTGCCAACGGTGCCGGCGGTCGCGGTTTGCATTCTCAAGGTGTCGCCTGGAACTGGGGTCTGCAGCTTGCGAGGGAGAGTGACATCGAGAGTCACAACCGAATATCCAGGCATGGCGCCTCGTGCTTCGGAATGATCTGTCGAACCATAACCACCCTGCCCAAGATATCCAGTTGGCGCAGATTGCGCTTGGTAATAAGCAAGCCGGTCGTACTTGTTATCAGGAATATTCCCTTCACCAGGCTTAATTGGCCTGCCGTTTTGATCGACATCCGTTAGGTTTGGAACATAGGGATCCACATTCACGTATCCGCTTCTCGCAACCGAAATCGCCTGAGGAATACGATAGAGTGCGATCATCACATCGGCATACTGCTGAAAGGTCTTAATGGTCCCGACGAGCCGAACCGTTGCCGTATCTGGCCCAGAGGGCGTCGCACTCATTTGCATGACCCGGAAGAAACCAGGAATGTACGGCTTCAAATCGTTATAGAGGTCAGGATACACATCGTTATGCTTAATCATGGCATCAGCCAGATTGATGTTCCGAATGATCATCCCAGCGTCTGCCATAACCTTGTCGGCTTGTTTGGACACGGCCACCGCACGGGCTGCCGCCTCCTGATTAGCCTGAGCATTCTCTCGCGCAGCCTTCAGGTCCCCCTTGGAGACGAAGATCAGTAGTACTGCACCGATGATGCCAGCTAATGCCAGAAGCACACTGACAACAGTGGCCGTTTTGGCTTGGCTACCTTTCGATACGTAAGTCGGTAAGAGGTTTAGCTTCATTCTGTCGTCTCAGTCAAAGAGGATATGGAGACCGTTTCCGACCGCCACAAGAAACTCCTGTCGATGCTCCTCCAGCATGCCGGGAGCCAGCTTCTTCGCTGTAATGTTTAGACGGCGCAGGGGATCGTAATTGTCACATTCGAGCCCAAGACTCTTCGAAAGAAAGCTAGCCAGCCCCTTAAGCCGAGAAGCGCCTCCCGCCAAAACGATCCGGTTGATATCGCCACCGCGACTTCGGTAGTAGTCAATCGAGCGACGAACTTCCGCGACAAACTCTTCAAGGATTGGAGCGAACGCGTTATACAGAGCCACGTTGCCACCAGAAGGAGCAGGGACTGGCGCTGGCGCTGCCGGAGCCGCATCAGGGCCTGGAGCACCCGGCTCGCCCTCAGCAAACGGGCTGGGAGCGGAAT
>MKRX01000014.1:13873-60681 GCA_001898035.1 Armatimonadetes bacterium 55-13 | reverse complement strand
TAGGGCTGGAATCCTTGCGTGGGTGTTCCGAATGGATCGGCAGGAGCAAGAGTATCCGCAGCGTTCTCCGGAATCTCGGCCGAAGCAACTTTCATTTGTTCCGCTTCTTCGATCGAGATCTGCATCGAGTCGGAGATTGCCTTAGTGAACATTTCTCCCCCGATCGGAATCTGTCGAGGCATGAGCAACTTGCCGTTCCGGTAGATGTTGATGGAAGTGGTCTTGTGACCCATCTCAACCACGCAAACCGTTTGATCGCGATACTCGTCGCCGTAGCTTTGTGTAATCGATCTCGCAATGCTTAAAGGTTCTACGTCGATCACAGCCGCAGTCTTGCCCGCCTTCTTGACGCAATCGACGATCGTATCGATCGCCGACTGAGGTGAAATCGCCATCACCACGTCCATATTCGTTGAATTCGGGTCTTCATCAGCCAACGGCTTGAAGTCGCTAACAACCGTGCTTTCTGCAAATGGGATATTTCGGTTGATTTCCCACTGCATGTGCTCCTTGAGCTCGGCTGGGTTCATTCTCGGCACTTCGAGAGTCCGCACAAGCACAGACGCTTGCCCAGCAATGGATACGACTGCAGAGGAGACAGAAGCCCCACTCTCAGTAATTGCTTGTTTGAGCGCGGTTCCAACGGCGTCGCTGTTGTACACACCGGTGTGATCAACGGCGCCGCTTGGCGTGTCAATCATTCCGAGTGCAGAAACGACGGCATCCTTCCCCTGCGCCCTAACTTCGGCAACTTTAATTTTTTGGCTACCGATATCGATGCCAAGAACGCTTGTGAGCTTTTTAGCCATATGGTGAACTACCTGCTTCCCAGGGTCGCGGTCTATGTTATCAAAGCCGGGATGAGCCTGTCAACAAGCTAGCGCCCCTAGTCGAGACGCTGAGAAGACGGGGCCAAAGCCCTAAAGTGTTCGGATATACAAGAAAAAGGCGGGAACTTGGCGTTCTAATGCGAACTGCGGTCATCAACTCGAGTTCAAATTCCTTAACTTTCGTCGATTTTCCTGGCATGCAGTACAAACAGAAAGAGGGGCTAGAGAAATATTTCTCTAGCCCCTCTTTTTCCCCGGAATCTTAATTCCCAGCAGGCTTAGGCGCAAAACTTGGCGCCATCGTCTGGAAGTAGATGTCTGGAGAGCCGCTACGTGTGCTGGTCCAGAACATCCAAATGAGGTTAGGTCGCGGGAACGCCGGATCGTCCAGCGGGTCAGGGAACGCGAAGAGGTTCGCTTCGTTGACCGCTTGTTCAACGGGAACGGGTGCTTCCTCGGTCTCCGTGATCCATGTAATCGGCGCCGTGTAGCCTGGATTGCCCGTTACAGGGTTAATGTACCGATGGGCGGTACCGTCCGAGCTATCAATCCAATAGAAATCGATAACAACAGACTTTCCTTCGTCTTCTGGACTGAAGTAAACGCGTCCCTTGACGGGATCGACTTGGAAGAACCCGCTTACCGGCGCACCTAGCTGTAGAGTAGGCGTTCCTCCGAAGGACATGTTTCCAGTCTCATCGGTATAGATTCGGTAAGGCAGTTGAATGCCTAACCGCATCGTCTTCATCATCGGTCGTGCCGACTGTCCAGCACCTGCCGCGGCGCGGTTGTAAGTGAGGACCATTCGGTTTACTCGTGGATGATCGCCAGCAACGATGCTTCCACCCGAGTTGTTCGCCCAATACTTGGTGACACGCGGGGCATCCAATCCCTCGAATCGATTGTCAACAAACATGGAAGCTCCGGTGTAGCCAGAAGCCGTGCCTACGCTCACTCGCTTGAACTTAGGTGTGTATTGCAGCAGGATCTCACTAGTCGCCAGCGGCAACCCACCGGTAAAGCGAACTTGCCCAAGTCGCGGATCAAGATACGCCTTTCCACCGAGTTTGGTGTCCATGACGACCAATCCAGTTTCTCGATCCACCTTAGGTGTGCCTGAGACCAGCGTCTGAGTCGCCGTGGAACCGATGTTGCGAATCGAGAGGACGATCGGCTGCGTGATATCCCAATCCACGCCAGTAGCCGTGAAGATGCTGCGCTGAGAGTTGCCCGTCAGCCGCTCCTCAGCGACTTCAGGGAAGTTCACCACGCTTTGTGGCACTCCCGCTCCGTCCGCCAGAATCCTCGTGAGGAAGACCTCGGTCTTGGATTGACCACGAAGCTTTCCGGTGAAGGAAAGATCGTACACCGGGCGACCAGCCAGATTGGCCTCGCCTCCAGTGTATCTTCTACCACTAAGCGCTGGAGATCCTACCGATTCAAAACCGTCGCCAAAGTTCAGCGTTTGCGGCGCTGTGAAGCCACCGGTTGTCGCGTCGTTTCGTTGGTTGTAATCAAAGATCGTCCAGAAGATATTGGTGTTTCCCGTTCCCAAGGCGCTGTACATTGCCAAAGATCGATTAGCATCCATCTTGACGACGCTCGCTTTGCCTTTCTGGGTGTTCGGATCGTACGGCATGGGATAGGGCGTCGCATCCAGCGTTGGCACACCGGTGTTATCAACCACCATCCGCGTCATAAAGAGGCGAGACTCGCTCGTCCTTCCACCCGAAGTCTGCTTCATCGCCTCACCGACGAAGGCCATGTCAAGGCTATTGAACACAGTGGGGTCGCCAGCGTTCAATGGCCCCGCCGCGAACGGATTGACGAACCCACGAACTGGCAGACTGGGCGCTCCATACTTCTCGGTCCCAGGGACAATAGTCTCGCCTGCCGTGGTCGGATAGAGATAGCCGCCCGCCGGATAGCCATTAGTCGTCGAAGGCGAAGCCTGGAACCATTGAGTTCCCGGGGAGAAGAATCCAAACAGATCCCGCAGTCCGTTCTTGGGATCGAGTCCGCCTGGAGCCGCTCCGCTTCCATTAACGCCGGCAAGATAGATGCGATATTGATCGTTGCCGCTGGCCTGAGTAGGTTGCGTCGCCGTGTTTGCGGCTCGGCTCGATGTCCAGGCCGCTACCAATCCACCATTAACCGTTCGGGTGCCCGCTGGCTGCAAGTTCTTGTGGAGGAACGCCGCCGTATCCGAACCCAGAACGGTCGGATCGTCGGTCATTGGCGCACTAAACTTAGTGAAGTTATTGGTCAGCCGAGTCTCTCGAACCTTCAATGACAGTTGCATGCCCGGCTCCGAGAACGTTTCTGCCGTGATATTCGGATTAACGAGACTCATGTCCAGCGCCTGGTTAGCCGCCGCCGTGTCTTCAATAACCCGGATGATCTGTGTGTAGGTTCCAACTGGAACGCCGATCGGCACAGACACCGCAACCTTTGGATTATCCGAAAGCGGGCTTGGCAAGAAGCGACCACCGTTGGTATCCAAGTTTGGATTTGCTGCATACCGAGGATTGGTCTGAAGATAAGTATCTCCTCGCTCACCCACTCGGGCTTTTTGCAGAATGACCTGTGGAGTTAGCGCAAACGGCTGATTGATATCGCTCCACAGCTCAAGCCCTGTATCGATCCAACCGAATTCATCCACGGACGATGAGTACATGCCCCAGGAACTGAGGGTTCCACCGCGATTTACGCGGGTGGCGATTCTCAAATTCAAGAGGTTGACATTTCCAGGATTCGATACTTGGAATTCCTTGAACATCTGCGGATAGTCGGTTGCCGTTCCCCACGGGGTGAACGGGCCTCCGCTCCACGGAGTCAGCGGTGAGTAGCCCGCACCAGCCGGGAACGAGCCCAGATCCAGACTCGGCGTTCGGATCGCCACCGCTTCATCCACCGCAACGGCGCCATTCAACCAGAAGTCTCGGTGGGCTTCGGTGCGACCACCAATTGTGTCGAGCGTGCCGTCCGTGTTGCTATCGACGAAGACCCGCATCCGACCCGAGTAGCCGACCTTGAGCAGACTTCCTGCTGAGTTCGTCCAGTCCACATTGAAGTTGGCCGGTTGGTGCAGAGGAATATCCACATCAATGGCAAACGGAGTCGGTCGCAAGACGCGATTTTGGAAGTTGTCTTGATCGATCAAGCCACCCCCAGCCAAAGTTGGCGCGTTTAAGCTAACTCCGCTAAATCCAGGATTCTCGGTCTTCCCGTTCGGATCCTTGGTGACGTTTACGTTTTCAGCACGGATATTCGGATAGTCAAGGCTGATATTCGGCCGCTGATCGGGTAGATCCTCGAAGAGCGTTCCAAAGATCGCCGTTGGAATTGGCTTCACAACCGCCGCGGCTCCGCCCAGCCAAGAGAGTTCAGGTCGATAGACGCGAACCTGATCCAGACCTCTATCCGGACCTCGGAGTAGCGTCATCGCGCTTCGGTCGTACACGTAGACCACGCTGGATCCAACTTGCGCATGACCAATCAATCCGAAGTGGCTGGTCAAAAGCGACTCATTGTTGCCTGCCGTTGCCGCTACATCAGGGCTTCCATTGACCAGCGCGTCGGGGTCGGAAGTCACCGTGGTGACACCTATTCCGTCGTTCACGCCGGA
Source organism: Armatimonadetes bacterium 55-13 (assembly GCA_001898035.1). Lineage (GTDB taxonomy): Bacteria > Armatimonadota > Fimbriimonadia > Fimbriimonadales > Fimbriimonadaceae > 55-13. Next base: position 56,223 of record MKRX01000014.1, on the reverse strand, counting down.
CGCGGACATCTTGATACCAAGCGGATTGGCAACTCGGAAATCGAGTCCGTTAGCCGGATTCGTCGCGATAACTACTTGAGCTCCGCTGCTGGTGGTCCTTCCCGGCGAAACCGTGTAGGTGACCTTTCCATTTCCAGGAGGAAGGCTGTTGGGCCCGCTTCCCTGAATGGCAAAGGCCAGAATGGCATAGCCATCTTTCTCCGCAACTAAGGGAGAGTTAAGTTGACGCGACACCACGGCGAACTGTCGAGTCGTCGCTCCGTCCGTACTGATCTGGAAATTGACCAAAGAAGGGGTATCGGTAGCGTTGCCATCGACATCTTCTTTGTACGGGAATCCGTACACCACGAAGTAAGCCGTTTCACCCCATTCAAAGTCGACGTCTGTTCCCGCCCAGCCGAGAATATCATTGTAGGTCACTGCCGTCGGATCGTCTCTAAGTGCGGCATATTCAGCCGCTGTGACCGACTTGATTTGAGCATCTCTAAAGAGGGCTCCCCGAGGATCGTTCTCCGGAATGCCTTCAGCTCCTGGAGGATCGCCCTGGCCAGGCAACAGGCCCGTATTACTCCATGCATAGAGGTTTCCAGACAGGTCTCCTCCATACATGAATCCTGGGAACCCAACTGGGCTACCAACCGAGGTGCCTCCCACCGTTCCATCGGCCGCCTGATAGAACCAAGCCCGCTTTCCGTCGTAGATATTCGAAGAATCGTTTGTCAGGCCGGATCGGGCAAAAAGTGCCGTGAACTGGCCATTGTCTCCAGGTACTACAACGACCGGCAGAAGATTCTGAACGCTCGTCCTATCGTAAACAATCATCGGGGTGAACGTCAGAGGTCCGGTCACCGTCGTGTTGAGTTCGTTTGTCCTCCACAAGACGTTATTGATATTCGCCGCGTCTAGCGCATAGACGTTCAAGTTCTGGTTGGCTACAAACACGGTATCAACTGGCGCCGCGCCACCAATCAAAGCCGCGGAAGCCGTTGCGGGCCCGCCTACGAACGAGAGTGGCGTTGGCAAGCCAGCGGTGGCCGTAAATACTTGGGCACCACCACCGTTTGTAGCATCCAATGAATAGAAGCTGCCAACACCGTTATCGTCTTCGGCCGTTCCAAAATAGATTCGACCAAAGTCAATAGCTGGAGTCGTGGTGATCGCAGGCAACTGATTCGATCTGCCGGGATAATCCCACAAAACCGTGGTCGTGTGCGAGGCCGCGTTACCTGCCGGATCAAGTGCGTACATATGGCCGCTTTCCGTAGGAACATATAGGCGAGGCGTTCCACCAACTTCCGCATAGGCAAGCGATGCATTGGTAAAGGATCCCAAAGTGCCGCTGCGTCGCGAGGACGGGTAGTCGCTTGGGTAAGACCATACTCGCGAAGTCGTACCGGGCTTACCCCCAGCCAAATCGTAGTCGCCCCGACCGGTTGCATCGATACAGTAAACACGGCCATTGGAAGCGGCAATAAAAACGTAGTCATTGCCTCCCACTCGTTGAACGATAGGAGAACTTCGCCCAAATCCAGTCGGCATCTCGGCTATCGTGGCCGGGCCACCCGTGCCTACCTCGCCATCGATTCCAGCCGTGATGTTCGGATCGACCCAAGACGGGTTTGTCTCGTCTTCGATACTCGGATAGGCCCAGATGACATTCGTCGTCCCATCCGCGTTTCCAACTGCGTCCAGGCAGTAGATATGTCCATCCTCGCAGGCCACGATGACGACGTCTTGGGAGACGACCGCTCCACCCGGTTGTCGAATGTTGACCGTTGCCGTAGTCGGCGTCGAAATAACTTCGGAATCGAAAGCACCGATGAACCGAACAGAGTCAGCGTAAGAGAATTTGCCGATATCTGCCGCCGAATTCGTATCGTTCGAAATCTCCACTCGCAACGGCATCGCTTGAGTGTTTTCAAACCGTCTCGCGCCAACTGAATACCACCCCGGTCCGCGGTTCATGTCGATATAGAACAGTTGGTCTACACCGTTCTCGTGGACAATTACCTTGACGGAGTTTCCGTGATCCTCACCAATTACTGAAGGCGCCAAATAAAGCTGGACTTCATAGAGACCATCTTCCAGCGCTGAGTTACCTCCACCGAGATCGGTGTCGTAGATCACACCATCCGTGCCTCCAACCGCTAAAGGTGCTCGGTAGTAGGTCGTGCCTCGGCCCGCAGCTGTGCCCAACCCAATCGGTATCTGGACGAAGCCAGCACTGGCCGTTACGCCGGAACTCAGATCATCTTTTGTAAAGGTGAACGCCTGTTCGGCGGGACGGAAGGTCCAACGGCGAGTGCCCGTGTCGTAGTCGTAGCTGGTGACCACGCCCTGGGAGATACCAACCGTTTCATTGTTTCGCTCGCCAATCGACTTCTGGTTGACCGCCGCCACCGCACGGGTTCCGCCCGTAATGTTAGTGATCGTCGGCGTCGCCTGCATCTCGCCAATTTGCGGCACCGCCATCGCGGCGTCTGCGTAGACCAAGCTGGTCCCCGGGTTATCTGTCAGCGCTCCGGTATTGGCCGAAAAAGGCACCGTGTTAAACAGGGTGATTTGAATGGGATTGGTTCCGTTGTAAGCAAATTGTCGGTTGGTCGTTAAACCACCATTCCCAAGCCGAACCCAGCCTGGTCCGGCGGCGTAGGTGTCTACGACATCCGTGTATGTCTTTACTCCGTCATACGTAATTTGATAAACAAAATAGCGTTGCGGATAAAGCCTGGCCAATCCCGTTCCGGTCCCACCTGATGGGAGCCAAACATAGAGCGCGTAGTTCTTGGGGGTTCCTGCCGGCTCGTTAAGGGGAGCGACGGTGGGATCCATCACCCACGTGAAGCTCTGGGTGGCGCCAATAGCAGGATTGTTGGGAAGCGGCGTTGCGCTCACCGTCGTTGTGTAGCGATAGGCTGGAAATCGACCATCGAATCCAGGCACACCTGGGTAGATGGCAAACGCGCCGACATTTTCGTCTGAAGTCTGATCGGCATACGATGGCTGGTCGTACCAAAATGCCGCCGAGGTAGCATCGTTGGGGGAGGCAAGCCATCCCGCTGTCGAGGCCACATTGGGAGCCAAGGCAGTGTTGTTTCGGATAATCGTCCCACTGCGGCTATCGGTTGCATTGGGGCGGAACCAGGTCAGCCTTCCTCGGCTCGGATTACTGAGGTTCGGCGTAGCATTCTTACCTGTACGAGCATTGTCTCCCTTCAGACCGCGAAAGTCTTGAGCTACGGCTGAACTGGCCGCAAGCGCCATGCTTACGGCAGTCAACGTCCCAATCCAAAGATTCAATTTCGATCTCATCGATTTCACCGATTTGTTCTTCATTAACGTCGATCAGCAAAGACTGGCTGATAAAGGTCACGAGCGCCAGTAATGGGCGGGAGCTCAAAGCGAATGCTTCCGCTATAGAAACCAAGATTTGGCCGATTCCAGGCAAAGCCATCATCCGTGCCTGTCCCGAAAGCTCCATCTACTTGGACGACCTCACCGTTGAACACGTCGCCGTTGAGCTTTCGGCCAATATAGCCGTTGACAATAAGCACATCGCCCGATTCCAACCTGCGTGCGTAGGTTGCTCGCAATCCTCGTGCATTGCTTCCAAAGATGGTTGGCGGGGCTCCGGGCTGATAGCGCATGTAGCGATAGACCTCGTTCGGCATCATCCAACGAACAACCCAATCGGTACCGTTGTTGATAACCTCGTAAACACCCGTAGAATCCGTAAACATGATCGCCGGTAGCGATACGCCTGGGATATTCCTGGCGGTAACCGAGGTCAAGTTCGTGAGCTTCTTTCGGTGAAGGGGGCGAACTGCCGAGGTGAAGTCTCCCGTATTAGGATCGAAATAGCCTCCCGCATCTACTTGCGGAACAACGATATCGTAGATTGCCGTGGAAGCCGAAGGGCCGGCCGGATCGAAAATTATGATTCCGCCGTTTCCGTCGCGAGCCTGTCGCTCATTCGTCCCCGCCGGAGTATCCAAGCCGATATCGGTTCTGGTTGGCGCGCCATTTCCGATGCCCGCTACATAGTAGTAGGCGCCCGATGGCAACGCGGCCCGCGTGATGGAAGTGTATTCAAATCGCTTACCTGAGTATTCGATGGGACTATGCCATCGAAGAACACCGAGCATTCGCTCGTTGCCGATTTGAATTGCATCGCCAATTTGACGATTCGGACCCACAGCATGTCGATCGATAACATCAAGAATTCGATGGTTACCCGTATCGGCGACGACGTAGTGAATCCAATACTCCAGAGTCTGCGGGCTTGTGACCCCGGTGGGATTCGACACAAACTCGCCATAAACCGCGACGTCTCTTGGGTTATTGAACTTATACGACTCGTTCGGTTCCAATTGAACGTTTGATGCCGGATCGATCTTGAAGTCGTTCAAGGACCGTACTTCTCGTCCCGCGCTGTCGATCCTAACAACCCGATTACCGGAGGGATCAACCGCTACCAGATCGGTCGGGCCAAATGGATAGGCACGGACGGGTCGCTGAAGAGTACGCACATTGACCGTCCCACCCACGTTGGTCTCCGGCCCGGAGCTACTCGTCGCATCGGTTGCAAAAAGGGGATTTCCCGCGGCATCGAATCGCCCCAGCCGTCCTTCGTCGCAGACGACGAAATCGGCGCGAGAGAAACCATAGAGAACGCCATTTCCACCGTAAGCGCCGGGATTGTTGGTTCCACCTGTCACATACAGCCCGCCATCGCCAGCCGCCAAGGACATCGTTCGACTGGTGCGAGGCATGTTCGTTTGAGCTAACCGAATCTTCCAGTCCTCTAGCGAACCAACCCCAACCGTCTGTGGCCAGCGGATATTCGGATTTCCCGCGATACCAGCTCCCGAGGGCTTGATGATGTTGACTTGTCTCAACCACGGTCTGGAAGCATCGACCCGGATGAACTGATCACGCTCGCTGATATCGGCGTTGATGCCGTACAGCAAACCTGTCGTCGGCGCCGTAATTGGGTTTTGTCCTTTCACGATGATATTCGGCAATTTGCTCGCGCCGCCAATAAAGAGCGTTCCGCCCGTCACAACGGGAGTCGTGGGTTGCTCGTAACCGTGTAAGACCACATACCAAGCCAATGGATTCCACCGACTACCAGCGCTTGCGTCTGGGTAAACCAATGTGTCCGGTCGGCCCCCTGATCGCAATACGACAGGTTGGCTAAGACTGAATGCACTCTGAATTTGCCCGCGACTCGGCGTCATCAGACTATCAAAGCGAATCTTTCCAGAAGATCGGATGTACTGGTAGATTCCTGGCGAGGCGACGCTCAATACCGTCGGAATGCTCTTGCTGGAACTTCGCGTTATATCTGGCTGAACCAGTGAGAATCCGTCGCGCAAGTCGCCGACTGCAATCTCGGGCATCTCGGGCTCGGACTTAAACGCCATCAATACCGTGAAAGGAATGAACTGCGAGAAAGGTGCGCCCGTCTTTCGCATGCTTGCGACTACGTAGACGTAATCACCCTTCACCACCGGACTACTGGTGAACGTAATTTTATTGACCGTCCCCCCAAGGATGGGTGCAAATAGATTGACCAGTTCGTCGTCGTCGCTGATGGTCGCGGGCACCGATGCAGGTGTCGATTGATTAAGATTAATCGTGTGGGGGCCATAGGCGTCATATCGAATGACGCACTTAAATGCTCCCTGTCCTTCTTCTCTGAACGCGTAGAACGCCCCGCCCTGCGTAGGATTGGGAGTAAAGGAGTCCTCGCCGCTACTGTGAACGACATAGATCGTTCCGCGAGCGCTCATCGCGATACTGCCAATAATGGGTCGGCGATTGCTAGTGTCGTCTGGAAGAAAAATACTGCCACGAACAATGGAAGGTCTTGGTTCTCTTCCCCAATCGATCGTGTAGTCAACTCGAACACTGTAGTTCGGATCCCAAGCGCCGCTTAGGCCAAAATCCAACACCCCCGCAATACCTTGCGTTACGGTGCCATTAAACAAGGTGTTCATCTCGGTCACCGTCAAAGGATCGCCATTTGCCTTAATGACGGTGAGCTTGACCCCTAGTGAGTCACTGGACAATCGGACGTTAAGTCCTTTCTGCGAAGCGCGTGTGGACACCGTGAGCGTGCCGCCGGATGCTGTGACCGAAAGCGGGCTCTCTCCCCGAGTACCGGCCCAGAGGCTAAAGATTCCCGCGTTTTGGTTAGGTGACCGTGTGGGAACATAAACGACGCGATCCATGCCGCCCGAGTTGTCGGCAATTGGAATATATCCAACCGTGGGACTTGCCGTGATCTCGTTCATCACCGTGCTAGAAGTGCCACCCACAAACCATCGGCTCCCTGCGGTATCGAGTCCCTGACCGTTCGCTGGATTAACGATCCAGACCATTCCGTTAGGACCACCCAATCCCGTTCCATGATTTGTGGCTACGTAAACCAAACCTTCATGGTAGGTTGGAGCATACGGTCCGTGCCATGGCGCTCCCGTAGAAAGTCCACCGACGGGCTGCGCATCTGGAGCCGCTACAGCATAAAGTGGTGCGGCATTGGCATTCCCCACGATCTGACCAAACGCATTGGTTGGAAAGATAGCGAATGAAACCAGTTGACCATTCGCGTCCGTGACCATGACCTGGTCGCTTGGCAATCCAACTGGGTTTGCAACTTCAACGCAAATAGGTGCAGAGATCGGCCCCGAAAGCGGTTGACTGACCCATAGCAAATCTTCATTCGTACCAAAGGCAAAGTCAGGAAGGCCATCGTCGAGATTGTTATCGCCGTCCAAGTCTTGCTTAGGGTTGGCATCGTAGACGTAAATTCGATCGTTTGCCGATACCGCAATAATGTTCTTATAGCTTGCAACCGGGAAGTTGGTCTTGTTTCCTGGATCCAATGCCGTAATACCAGCGTCATAGCGCATCAAAAGCGGAGCGCTGATATCGACAGGAATGGACCCAGACTTGCGGCTGCCGGTGGCGGACTGTTCCGATCCGGAGCCAAGACTGATGATATTGACCGCAAGCCGCCCCAAAGTATCGGACACCTTGTCAAATCGCCCTCTGGGGTCCAAGGCATAAAAACCCTGGTTAGCTAGATAGGTGGGCAAAGAACCCGGGTCGTTCTTAACTCGATTGAGATAACCCGCCGCGTCTCGTGACGTCACAACCTCAAACCCATCGCCTATGCGTCCAACCATCATCGTCGCATTGCCACCAGACAACACGACCGGCTTGAGTCGGCCCCAGTCTGCCGCCACCGGATAAGATAGCGAAAGCGCGGAACCAGCGATTGCCGGCGCCGTCAAAACGGCATTGGTCGACCCATTGAGATAAGGAAGACTTGAGACACCAAAGGTATAAGGATAACTAAGCGCTGGGTGATACTGGTCAAAGTTTCCACCGCCCGTTCCCGTTGACAGCCCAAAAGGAATGGGAAAATTGTTGATGACATTGTCGGCGAACAGGCCCTGGTTCACAGATGCCGTTTCCACCCAGAGAATTCCGCCACGGTCAACGAACTGGCGAAGTTTCTCCCGCTCAAGCGCATTCAATGCAACGTTGCCAGTAGCGTCCAGCAGCAGAACATCATACTGCGAAATCTGCGCGTCACTCAGCTTGCTCAGTTGAACTTCCCAATAACCAGCCATCCTCTTATTGAGTCTCTCAAAAAGAGTGGGCCCACCACCCAAAGCAGCCCAACGATCGACCATCTCCTGGGTCGCCTGTGCAGGCGCATTTGGATTGTAAATATTCCAACCGGCGGGCTTGATGGCCGTATTACTGTCGAGGTTGTACCAAACGTGAGGTGACCGATTAGCGGGCACTCCTGGAACAACCTGCGAGCTGTCGATCAGAACAACTCCCGCGCGAACCTGCGTCCCACGCTGTGCATAGTTCAACGATTGCGAAACCGCAACCGATGAAGCGAGCGACAAAGCAGCCAATCCGGCCCATCTTAAAGTCATTACTGGTTCACCTCGCCAAAGTAAGCCAAACTCGGGCTCACTGGCAATCGAGGCATCGGCGCCAACATGCGGCCCTGATCGTCCGATCGCACCGCCGGATTCGCCGGCGAGAACGGAGACGGATTAACAGGGTTCCATGCGCGTCCGCTACCTAGAACGGGATCGTACGTGATCACAAAATTCGGAACGTACAGATCGCTACTCAAGTCGTATCCAACCGGCACGTGCTGCTTAGGAATTTGGATATTGGCCCCACCCGGAGTTCGAGCGTCACCAATAACCCGGGGAATCCATCCCCACTTCTTTTGCCATTCGACCTGTTGGCTCATGGGCACCGGCATGTTCTGGCTTACTGATCCAAGAATCGACACTCTAACGTCAATCGGCTCGCCATAGAAAGGAGTCATCGGCCCTGAGCCGTAGTCCTCGTACCGCTCCGCCTGAGCCTCTGCCACACCTACAGCCGTGACTCGCTGAAGATAAGCGTCGCGACGATCGTTAGGATTAGGATTGAACCAGGGACCAGGAATTACAAAGAAGGATCCATCTTCCGCATACATGGATGCTTCTATCCGAACGTCGTTAGGAACCATGGCCGCCCGAGCGATCAAATAGTCGTTCGATGCGTTGAATCCCAAGTCGTTGAATCGAATATTGAATTCGTTCGTTTCCTGCGCCAATAGCTGATAAGTACCGTGTTCCGCCGGAGTGGGGATCAACGGGAACGTGGTGTAAGCAGCCCCAACCCCATTCGATTGAGAAATCGGGAAGAACGTCGTCTCAAATTTGGCAAACCGCTGCCAAGACTCCGAACCCAAGCCATAAATCTTGCCTCGGTCTTGCTGCGCAGCCCCATAACCATTCTCAAAGAATCCCGCCGTACTGTACGGCAAGAAATCGGAAGCGTTATTGCGTTGATAAGGATCGAACAGGTTCACCGGAGCGACCGCTGGAGTTCGATTCAAATCGAAGAGATATTGCCAATCTTCGCGTCCAGGCGCCGTCAGACCGTAGTTCACATCCAGAGAAATGAATGTGTTGGATGCTGGCCCATCGTCCATGGTATGCATCAACATCAACCCAGTACCGATTGGAAGCGAAGAAGAAAACTCCTCGTAGGTGTAAGCATATGGCTTCCACGTTGAAGGATTAGCTGGGTTTCCACTATCCGGATTGAGCAGATACTCGGATCGGAAAGTGTAAGAGGAAGGATAATCAGCGCTCTGCGTTCGCCGCATTCGAATCGGATTCGTTTCGATTGCGTTCGGCAAGTCGTTAACCTCCTCAATGATTTGTGTAGGAGGCATCCCAGTGAATTGGCTGGTATTCACCGCCACAAAGTCCTTCGCGGCCAACATCAACATCGATCGGCTCGACGTGTTGATCCGTTCACCCAGCGCTCCCGTCTGATCGAAAGCCGCTTGGGTTCGAGAAATACCCTTCGTAATGCTGCCTTCCACGTAGATCGTGCCGCCGGACACTAGCGTCAGCTGCACGTCCGTCGGGATCGCGCCGCGCACCCTCACGTTTCCTTCGAAATAGAGAAGTCCCGTGAATTCCTGACCGGCCGCCGCCACTTGCGCGGGTGTCGCAGTATTGATGTTGATACCACCGCCAAACGGCGTATAGGAATTCGCGATATAAAGCTTGCCAGTTCCCGAACGCACGATTCGATATCGATTCACGGAATTACCCGTGTCCGTACCGTCAGGATTTCTCCACGTTCTTTCACTCGCCGGCGCTCTCGAGTCCCTGAGGATAATAAAGCCATCTGGAACGAGTTGGACATAAGCGCCACGCGGAACATAAAAGGCGCCTTGCCAACCAGAATTAGCCTGCTCGTTGTTCGGATTCAGCCAGTCATAGACAAGCGATTCCGCAGTTCCAACGGACATCCGACCAGATTCATCGGTTCGATTCTGAACATCGGAGATGTTGTTGACATAGACGCTTCGCCCATATCCAAATGCACCCGTGTTGCTGACCGGCCCGACGACACCGCTATCTCGAGCGGCTTGCCGATAAATTCCTTCGTGCGAGACCGGATCCGATGCCAAGAACGAGGAAGGCTCCTTATAACGCGCCCCGCGAGGGTTTCCAGCGCCATCGGCAGATGGAACGCCATCTCGAACCATGCCAGAAACGGTTGAATACTGGGAACTCTGACTGTCCAACGTGCCCGCCGGATTCGTCATCACGCCACCCATCGGAATCCAATTCCCCGTTCCGATATCTACCGTAGCGCCGTTAACTCGCAGCACCGCATTGTTGTCGGCCCCGATGATCGTCCCGGCGACGTTGATGCTATCGCCAAAGTACCGATTCATATTTGCCGTTACATCGCCATGGACCACAACGTCGCCGTTGAAATACATGGAAGCACCATAGGGCACCGCTGCGCCAGAAGTACCGCCATTCAAGTCAGGCAGGATTTGGCTTCCACCGAACTGCGTCTTGATATGGACAGTTGCATCGGGTGGCACCGATCCATTACCGTCGTAAAACTGAAGCCCTGACTCCGTAGGCGATCCAATCTCAATGGCGCGGCTTACTCGGTCCTTGTTCGTCACGAAAAAGGCTTGTTCGGTTAAACCGATAGATGCAAATGCGATCAGCTTCCTTGACTGAGCACGTTCTTTCTCGCCTCGTGCATCACTTGCCGTCGTCGGATCGTTAGGATTGATCTTGCCCGGCTTACCAACCGCCTCAATGATCATGAAGTTCTTGGCTTGACCAGGATTACGCAAGGCACCGTTCGGATTTTGTACAAAAATGTTCGCATCGCTCGGCCCGTAATGCACACGCGTCAGCGCCCGGCCCGCCTCGAACTCGATTCGCGAGTAGGCGCCGAGGCCATCAGGGCCACCCAGGTCCGTGCCAAATCCTGGATCGCCAGGTAGCGGTGCTGGGCGCAGCAAAGCGTAGTCGGGATCCCTTGGCACTCCGCCCAGGAAGTGAGGATAAGCCGGATAGGTCACAGGGTCGTAACCAACGGGAACAGTAGGCTGAGGACGCCAGTCGGCCGCCAAAGGATTGGTCAGCAACTGACCATGCGCATACCGAATACCAGCTTCCGCCAAGTCGTTAGCCACTGATCGCTGGCGAGCTCGATTCGCAGTTGTAATATTCCGGCTAATAAGGCCAAGAAACACAAATCCGAGAATCAAAAGCACGCCCAAGATCAGCAGGGCGATGATTAGGGTTTGCCCACTTCTCTTCGTTCGCTTCATCACAATCGCACTCGCGCCCATTCGATAAATCACCTGAGATAGTTCCTGACCTTAGCCGTCGCAGAAAGCGTCACCGTCTGTGGATTCGGAAGGTTCGACTGCGGATAGTTCCGTATCGTCAACAGAATCGACATCAACTGACGAGTGTCATAGTCCACGGCATAGGTATCTTGCTTCGCACTGTTCGGAAGAGAGCCCACCGGCTGTCCTCCCGTGAATTGGAAGCGATAATAGACCCGAATGTTCCCGGCCGGCAGCGCAACGTTGGGATCGGAGTTGAGCTGAATGTAACCCGCTTTAAATCGGGGCTGAAATACCGCGCTCACAAAGCTTGCCGGGTCATAAACCGCGGGCGGATTCGGCAAGCCGTAAAGAGAATAGTCCGTAGGCTCGGGCTGATCGACATAGTTAATCCGATACTGATTTGGCCCAGGATTACTCGTCGTCCGCGTATAACGTACCGGCTGGCCGAAGTTAGGCCCCGAATGCTGGTCCGGACCGATCACAACCTCGGTGCCCGGAACGATTTTGGCCCGTCCAAATCCTTGCGTCGGATGTAATGGACTGATCGATCCATCAATTTGGAGCGTCGTCCTCAAATCAATAAATCGATGCAATTGTCCACCGCGCAGGGCGACGAGAGCCCCGTCGTTCCAGTTGCGATTGAAGCAGGAATTAATCTCGTAACCAGCGCCAGAATAAACCGCTCCCGCGCCTGGATCTTGGGTCGGCGTCAAAGCTGGCCCCGTTGCCGCTTGAGGCTGGTTCACGGCTACTCCTGGGGGCAATGCGCTACCGTTCAACTTGACCGTGTCGATACCAAAGCTTGCGATCACTCGACCAATACCGCTATCCGCGAGGTGGGCCATGAACAGATTCCGGGTTGCGGCATTCGTCAACGCTCCCGGCAGAACCGCCGCTGTAAACGGCCCTGCCGCCAACGGATTGCCGGCCAACACGGAAGACTGAGCGGCATAGACCGTTAGATCAAAGACCGGTATACCGCCTTGATCGTCCGGGACCCCGCCGTCGGGATCAAATTCAAAGATCTTCGTGTGCCCATCTGCCGAATCGACACGGGTTACCAAATACTCGTTAAAGTTAGGATCAGTCCGCAACCATCCCGCAGGATAGGTGCGAATGAGCGTGGAACTCCATGCGCCCATGCGAGTGACATAGGTGTCGGGGCCAGATTGACTGCCATTGTCTTGCTCTTCGCCAAGCTTGGAAACCCGTTTGGCTTCCGCAGGCTCCCCACTGACACGCGTCGGACGCAATTGCACCAGCGGAACCAAGCGAGGACGATCAAGTACGACTCCATCCGCTGGATCCGTTCGATTATCGAACGCCACCAATCGAGAAGCTTTGTCGTAGACCGGCAGGATCATGTCATAGCGAGATACTTCAGTTTGAATCGTCGCCCGACGCTGCCAGTTCTGAATCCGCGCGGCCTTGGCGGCGCCTGCCGCTGTAAGGGTTCGGTCTGGATTGTAATCAGTGCCCGGCAACAGCGTGAAGAAAGCCGGGTCATCCAACACGGGATTACCGCTGCCGTCAACTTCAAAAAGTTGCGTGTTCGGAATGTAGCCTCCGGTTCCACCGTTCGCTGCCGGATCCCAAACCTTGGCTTGGTATTCCGCACGATAGAGGACATACAAGTCGTCTCGCCCACCCGTGCGAGCCATCAACAACCCATCGTAAGGATTGTTATATCGAGCGGCAAGTAAATTGCCACTTGTAGCATCGGTCTCCAATGGCCTCGCAAGACCGACAAAGTATCGAATACCGGTCACACCCGGTAATACGGGCAAAACGACCTGACCCTTCGGAGATCGTAGAGTGGGGTCCTCGATATATTTAACGAAATTCCCTTGCGCGTCATAGACTGGCACCAAGAATCCACCGCCAGCGCCCTTGAGAGAAGGATCGCCCTCAGCGGGTTTGATGATGTCCAGCTTCATGTTCTCGATTGTCGTCGGAACATCGGTGCCATTGAATGGCACCACAACGGTAATCGCACCATTAATGCCACTGTTGTCCCGGACCGAAACGCCGTTGTTGACTTCGCGCTGGATCTTTTCGATCAAAACTCGAGCTTTGTCTTGCGCATCACTGTAAGCCTGAGCCGCGCGAGTCAAATTGAAGCTCTGGAAGATCGGCAAAACGATGATCGTGAGCAAAACCGCAGTGATTGCAATGACGGTTAAAAGCTCAATCAAAGTGAAGGCTCGTCGACCACGATGAACGTTGCGCATCTGGAAGTCAGACTGAACTCCCTGCAACCTGGTTCCCGAACTCCAACTCATTGCTGGCCTCCCTTCTGCAGGTAGGTCTCCGTAATGGACCGTCGCCAATTCTGTCCCCATTTATCAAAGGCATTCATATTTGCCGCCGGATCGGATCCAAGCGAAAACTTCGCTGGGTTCCAGAGAACCCGGACGGCAACCGAAGCACCTCGCACATATCTGACGGCATAACCATATTTGCTCGAATCTAGATAGACGCCAGTCGCCGGCAAACTCGGGTCGTAATCTCGACGCAAGTCAATCGAGGGCAATTGAACCGAATCCGTTGCACGCGGAGCCTGAACTACCCCACTGAATGTCACCGGCCCCACGAACGAGCCGCTAACCGAATAGTAAGCCTCGCCAATTGAAACTTTTCTACCAAGGTCGCACCAAGGGAAGAAGATTTTGGTTGCCTGATCGTCAACCGCCGGATTGCCCAAAGTGATCTGCCCAAAACTGGGAATCGCATTCACGCCAATATAACGTGCCGCTGCCGTTAATACCTGAACTTGATACTCTTCGGACGACTGATACAACACTCGGAAGCTTCTTCCCGAAGCGTTCGCTAAAGTCTCTGCTCCCCAGGAGTCAGGATCGAACAGAACGACCTGCAAGCCCGCCGTCCCGGTGTCGCTATCCAAGAAGGATATCGTTCCCCGAGACTTATCGACCCTGTAAGAATCCGGAGAGAGGATTGCGCCGGTCTCCGTATCCATGACGACGACATCCAATTCCTGAGAACCACCAGAACCATTCGCTACGGCGAACCCAAGACCGTTGTAAGGACGGCCATCGGTATCTTGATTGCCTTTCACCTTCAGGGAACTCAACTTGAGCTTCACCAAGTAAGGCTCGTTATAGGGCACGCGAACATCGTCCCGAATGATCCCCCAGTCGAACACGTTATAGTTAGCTCGCGCCGTAAGAGGAATCTTCTTTCCCTGCGCGTCGGGAACATACAGATCATATGCCGCTGGATTAAACAGGAGGGAGCCTGTATTCGCTTCTTGAGTCGTACCGTTAATGTCGTCCATTAACTTGTACTGATAAGGCTGGTTGGGATCGAAGCCCGTATATTTTGGAATTCGCTCAAAAACTCGATTAAGCTGGATCGAATCGAATTCAACGCCGACAAACGACTCACCCGGACCGAGATAAGGCGCAACGATGGTCATAAAATCCACCGTCGCATAGCTTGGCGCCAACGAGCCAGATACCTGGAGCCGGTAGTCGACCACATCGAGCGCACGAGGGGTCGGGCCGTCAATGTAAGCAGTGAATCCTATTCGGTAGGGGTGGACGAGCACTGGCGATTCCACCACTTGAGGAATGTACATTACAGCAGTTGGAGAGCCAGCTTGGTCGACCCAATATTGATAGTTCTCGATGGATGAAGTTGCCGTCGGCGCGCCACGAACGGGCACCAAATCGTTGCCATAAACGACGAGGCGAAGATCGGCGGCCAGGGGATCGTCGGTACCAATCGTGGAATTCATGCGGATTGGGCCGAACTGCAGGTTCATCAATCCGCCATAAAACTGATTAGGACCGTTGCCGATCGGTCGAGGAGCCGGCACGCGACCGCCCTCACCAATGATTCGAGTTATGACGTTAGCGCCAGATGTTTGATGCCAAGAACCGATTACGCCCGAAGCGTTTTCCATGGTGCCGTCTGCGTTGAGAAGAGTCGCCGCTGGCCCAAGATCAGATGCTAAGCGAGAGCTATCTCCGAGCACTAACACTTGTCCCCCACTTCTAAGGAAGGACACCGGAATGATCTTCTCAGGGAGCTGGTCGCCCATCGCCTTGAGCCGCTCGATCTCAGATCGAGTCAGTTGATCACCAACAGATTGACTTCGGGTAAGACCAAGCAGGCGGAATCCACCGGGAAAGATCTGTACCACCGCCAGAATTCCGATCAGAAATACGACGATGACAACCAGAATCTCAACGAGCGACGTACCTGCAGTGCGTCGACTTCGAATCATCCAACACTCCTCGGGTCAAACAAGACCCAACTGCGCTCCACCGTTAGGCAGATCATTTCCCCAATAAAATCGAACAAGTTAAGGCAGGACCCGCCAAGATCGATCACTTACGTCTTTAGAATCGTAAGGACGAGCCGCTCCGCCAAGGAATAAGACGATGTCGTTCTTGGTCCTCTGAACATTCCCGGAACCATCGTAATCGCGGAAGTAGCTGTTCCACGTAATAACCGTGGTCTCAGGCGGATCGGAATATCCAAGCTGACGAGGATCGTCTTTTACATCGCCTGTGCTTAGACCATAACCCGTCCAAAAAAGCGCGTATCTCAGCTCACGTCGATTACCACCGCCCGGAATTCTTACACTCGCCGTATCGTAGCCGCTAACGCTATAAAACCGAGCATCGATGAGAGTTCCAGGACTTAGCGGATTGGGACGCTGGACCGTATCGCCCGTACCATATTGCTGGCGCGCACCGGCCAAGTCGTCCGATGCATCAACAACACCGTCTCCATTCAAATCAAGAATAGGAGCTGACCCAACGGCTCGAGGATCCGCCTGGGGCCACACAGCAGTCGTAGTATCACCGCTCTTGGCACGCTCATAAGCAGGCGTAAAGGTCTTCACGGAGTCCACTCTCTTCGAATAGAGAGCACCACGCAATTGCTCCGCCGGGATTACATCTGCCCCCAGAGGATCGCCACTGTACGTATTCACGTAACCCAGCAAAGCGGGAGGATACGCACCGTTATCAGCTCGATAAAGCTGCAACGCGGTCCTCAGTGAGTTCATATTTGTGATATCCGAGCTACGATATGCCCCAACCTTCGCTCGCGCGAAGACCGGAAAAATGATCGCGGCAAGGATGCCGATGATCGCGATGACCACCAGCAATTCGATCAATGTGAAGCCTGACTTACGATTCATGGTCTTTCGACTCCGTTTATCCCCAGACGTGGGACTAAGCCCAAACGTAACTTGTTCCAACTTTTTCTATTTTCCCGCCGCCCATTGCCAATAGGAATGGAACGCTCTTAGCAATTGAGTTTCAAACACGGCAGCAACAATAGCCCCAAGGGCCAGATAGGGCCCGAACGGGATCATTGTGTGACCGGCTTCGAAATCTTCTAAATCTTCAATAGGCTCAAACGGATCCTCTTCAAACCACGCTCGATAAAGCTTGGGAATAAAGAGCCCGATGACGTCGATACATAAGATATATCCAACGCCACATTTAAGCAATGACCCAATGGACTCTGGCACGTAGGCTGAATCGCCTTCCGGTTCTGACTCCTGAGCAGCCCCCTCTCCCTTTCGAAGGAGGACCTGAGCCACACCCAGAACAGCACCAAGGGCCACTGCTAACCCAAAACTCATCACTGCCGTTATCGGAAACAGGACGGCGCCGATTCCTCTCGCCATCTTGATATCTCCATGCCCCATCGCGTCCTTTCTAAAGAGGAGCCGTCCAAGAAACGCAATCCCCCACAAGACCCCAACTCCGACAAGGGCTCCGACTACACTGCTCGGCCAGCCATTGATGGTCGCCGCCGGAGACTTCACATAGTAAAGCCAGCCATTAAATGCCAATCCCACGAAGAGCAAGAACGCATTGATCTGATCGGGAATGATGTAGAGTTCCCAGTCGATAAAGATGATGGCCACCAAGGTGCTGGCCGCTAACGCAAAGCAAATCGCTTTAGCTGGATTCGCCTCAGCGATCAAGTACTGCCACCAGATTCCCGCCCAAATACTTCCATTGAGCAACTCAACCCAGAAATAGCGAGATGAAACCGGAGCACCGCAGTACTTGCACTTGCCTCGTCTAAAGAGCCAAGTCAGAAGAGGGATCATGTCGCTCATCAAGAGGCGATGTTGACATTTCGGACAAAAACTATTTGGAGGATTATAAAGGGACAATCCTCGCGGCATCCGGTAAATAACGACATTGAGGAAGCTGCCAATGGCAGCCCCAAACGCCAATCCTAAAACCCAAGTCCATTCAGGAAACAACAGCTTATCCTATCAGTAATTGAGCCTGTCGGTCTACACCGACAGGCTCAAAAGCGAACCGCTCTACCAGAGAAACGATTTACTCGTCTCCAGCGCCAGAAGACAGTTTCGATATAACGTCAACGAGTGGGAGGAACATCGAAATAACGATGAATCCTACGACAAAGCCCAGAGAGACGATCATAATGGGTTCAAGCGCCGCCGTCAGCGAAGCCAATTGAGCTTCCACCTCAGCTTCATAAAAGTCTGCGATCTTCTGAAGCATGAAGTCCAGCGAGCCCGACTCTTCACCAACGCCAATCATGTGAACCACCATCGGCGGGAACAATCTCGACTCTTCCAGCGGGTCGCCAATTCGGTCACCTTCGCGAATTCTTGCTCGGGCTTCCAGAACCGCATCCGACATGATGGTGTTACCCACCGTCCCGGCAACCGTCTCCATCGCCTGAAGAATCGGTACACCCGATGTCAGCAAAGTACCCATGGTTCGGCTAAAGCGCGCCATGCAGATCTTGTGATGAAGTTTTCCGAAAATCGGAATCTTCAACTTAACTCGATCGGCTACTCGCCGTCCAAAACGAGTCGAAACAAAGAGCTTGTAAGCGATGATGATGACGACGATCGCAATGGCGACAATCCACCAGTGATATTTGATCGTATCGGATACGGCGATTAGGAACTTCGTCGGAGCAGGCAAGTCATCTCGCTTCAAACCAAGATCGAAGAGAATGTCAGCCCATTGGGGAACGAACCAGTAGACGAGAAAGCCCGTAATGCCCGTTGCCATAATGGCGACAAGAACAGGGTAAGTCAAAGCCGACTTGACCTTTCGGCGCAGCTCAACGTCTTTTTCCAAAAAGTGAGAAAGTCGCTGTAGCGTCTCTTCCAGAACACCGCCGACTTCACCGGCGCGAATCATACCGATAAACAGGTTGCTAAACGTGCGGGGGTGTCGCTGCATGGATCGAGATAAACTTTCGCCTGACTCAACCCGCTCGCCAATATCGACAATGATCTTCTTTAGCTTGGGATCCTGCGTTTGTTGACCAAGAACGTCTAAACATCGAACGAGTGAAACGCCGGCATCGACCATCGTCGAGAACTGGCGACAGAAAACCGAGAGGTTTGTAAGCTTGACCTTGCCATACTGCTTGTGCTTGGCCGACTTGGCCTTGATCATCGTAAGTTCGGTGATCGTGAAGCCCTGTTCCTCGAACCTCTTCCTTAGAATCTCTTCGCTTTCGGCGTCGGCGGTACCCTTTTGGATACCTCCGCTCGCGTCCCGAAATGTGTAGCTATAGACTGGCATGGTACTCCTTTAGCGTCGAGGCGGCGTTCCACCTTGTCCCTGCTGAGGGGTGTTGATCATCTTCTTAAGCTCGTCTGGGTTCTGACATCGACTGAAGATTTCTTCAAGGGTCACGTAACCCTTCAAGTAGAGATCACGCAAGCACTGGTCCATGGTAATCATGCCCAAGTTTGCGCTGGTCTGAATCATGGACGGAATTTGGTGAGTCTTCGCCTCACGAATGAGGTTTCGAATAGCCGGACTTGCCGTCATGATTTCATTCGCCGGAATTCGTCCTGGCGCACCTGCCCGCGGCAAAAGCTGCTGCGAGATGATCGCCTGAAGATTGTTAGACAACTGGACGCGAATCTGTTCCTGTTGGCCGGGAGGGAAAACGTCAATGATACGGTCAACGGATTCAGCCGCGTTGTTGGTGTGCAAGGTTGCAAAAACTAAGTGGCCCGTTTCAGCGGCCGTAATCGCAAGCGAGATCGTCTCCATATCGCGCATTTCACCAACGAGCAAAACGTCAGGATCTTCACGAAGGGATGCGCGTAGAGCATTCGCAAAGCTCTTCGTGTCACCACCCAACTCTCGCTGGTTGATCAGAGACTGCTTGTGCGTATGGAGGTATTCAATCGGATCTTCAATCGTGATGATATGAAGCGCCTTGTTG
The DNA here is from genome assembly GCA_001898035.1 of Armatimonadetes bacterium 55-13. Classification (GTDB taxonomy): domain Bacteria; phylum Armatimonadota; class Fimbriimonadia; order Fimbriimonadales; family Fimbriimonadaceae; genus 55-13. Next base: position 36,782 of record MKRX01000014.1, on the reverse strand, counting down.
ATGTTGATGTGGTTAATCATCGCCGCCAACGAGGTCGACTTACCAGAGCCAGTAGGCCCGGTTACCAAAATCAACCCACGAGGCTTATCCGTCAATGTCTCCAAGAATGGAGGAAGATTCAAATCGCGAACGGTTGGAATCTTTTGCGGAATAAGACGGAAGGCGGCTGCCACCGAACCTCGATCTCGGTACATGTTCACACGGAATCGAGCGCGTCGAGGCAGTTGGTAAGAAAAGTCCAACTCAAGCGTGGTCTCAAATCGGTTGATGTTATCGTCCGAGATGATTTCGTACATCATTCGCTGAAGAATCTGCGGCGTCGCCTTTTCAAAATTCAGACGCTTCAGCGCGCCGTCTTCTCGAATAACGGGTTCAGAGCTTTGGCAAATATGCAAGTCAGAGGCATTTCGATCGACGACGATATGCAAAAGCTCGTCGATATGAAGGTCTTCCATCGGCACGGGAGCGCCAGCCTTCTTGACCTCCTCTTGAGAGACCGGCTCCGGAGTCGCGGCTCCGGGCACCTGAAACATCGGGGTATTAGTATCCATTTTTAGAATTGCTGTCGATATCTAGACTTACGTCAAAACTCCTACTCTTTACGCAAAGCCGGCGGTGAAGACGACGCGCATGACTTCTTGAGGATCGGTTTGTCCAGCAAGAACCTTCAGGAGACCATCTTCACGCAGCTCGTGCATCCCATTTGCCTTCGCGGCGGCACGAACATCAGCAACCGGTGCTCGTCTTACGACGAGTTCAGCTATCTCGCTGTTCATAACCATCAACTCGTGGAATCCCGTTCGTCCCCGGTAGCCCGTCATTCGATTGTCTTCGTGAGGAACGCCACGATAGAGCGTGATCATCTCATCCGGGTTCTCCAAATTCATTCCGAATCGCCGAAGATCGATTGCCGGAACCTCATAGGCTTCCTTATGATCAGGATCTACTCGTCGTCCAAGTCGCTGTGCAAGAACACCCGTCAGCGTTGCCGCGATCAAGTAAGGCTCCACACCCATGTCGATCATACGTAGAGTTGTGGAAGGCGCATCGTTCGTGTGGATCGTCGAGAGAACCATGTGACCCGTAAGTGACGACTCAATGGCGATTTCAGCCGTTTCAAGGTCACGCATTTCTCCAACCATCATGATGTCGGGGTCTTGTCGAAGGAACGCGCGCAGCGCGGTGGCAAAGGTCAAGCCAGCCTTACGGTTCATACCAACCTGAGCTACGCCTGCCAGCTGGTACTCAATCGGGTCTTCAGCGGTAATGATATTAACGCCGATGGTATTAAGCAGGTTCAAACAGGAGTAAAGAGTCGTGGTCTTACCCGAACCCGTAGGACCCGTACAAAGGAAGAGACCCTGCGGTTGGGAAACGAGCTCTTCAATCTTTGCTTCGTTCTCAGCGGTAAAGCCAAGCTTGTTCAGACCGATCATAACGCTCGACTTGTCGAGAATACGCATGACGATCTTCTCGCCCCATGGAGTTGGGATCGAACTAACGCGAAGGTCAAACTCTTTGCCGGCGTGACGCACTTCGATTCGACCGTCTTGCGGAACGCGACGCTCGGCAATGTTCATGTCCGCCATGATCTTCAGGCGGCTGATCAGCGGGGCCATGAGGTTCCTCGGAACCGTCATCGCCTCCATCAAGACACCATCTAGTCGGTATCGGACTCGGACCGCTCTTTGCTGAGGCTCAACGTGGATGTCCGATGCTCGATCCGCAATGGCTTGTTGAATCAACGCGTTAGCCAGCTTGATGATGGGAGCCTGCTCCGCCATCTGCTCCGCATCTTTTTCGCCAAGGTCCTCTTCTCGTTGGTTTACGCCTGCCGTAGCAATAGCCGTTCGAATATCAGCGCGCAGGTCCACCGACTGAGTAGCCGGAGAGGGATTTGCGGGACTGGAAGGAGCCTCGCCATTCGTAGCGCTGCCACCATAGGTCTTCCGAATCGCGTCCTCAATCGCGCCGGGTACGGCGAGAACAGGGACAACGCGGCAGCCGGACGCCATCTTCACGTCGTCCAGGGCCATGATGTTCTTGTCATTGGCCATGGCCAGCCAAAGCGTTTGGCCATCCTTCTTTACAGGAATGACGCTATGAGCTTTGGCGATCCGTTCGGGAACGACATTGATCGCAGAGCTGTCGATTGTAATCCGATCTAGGTCGACGAAAGCGATGCCCATTTCCTGAGCTTTCGCCTGAAGAATTTCCCGCTCTCCAACCATTCGAAGAGAAACGAGAACCCGTCCGAGATCGGATTCTTTTGTTTGCTGTTGAACTTTAATCGCCTCTTCGAGCTGTTCGGGAGTCAAATATCCCTTTTGCTGAAGAAACTGCACCATCGATACGCGAGGCAACGCCATCTACTTATCCACCCAACCCGTGTCCTGTCCAATCCAGTGCCGAGCACTCCCCTAATTGGACGTGAACACTTATTCTAGACCAAAGGGCCCAATATTTCGCGTTAAGGATTGCGGAACGCACCTGTCAAATATGGACGAGACGTGTAGGACAGTTCGTTCGCGTTCTTCGTCCCCGCCGGAGAAATGTTAACGCATGTTGCGGTCGTGTGCAAGGTTCAATCGTTGAAACTTCGCTAATCGGGGGCGATAAAAATATCTTGACGGGTGTCGATTTAGAGCGTTACAAAAAAATGTCCGCCGATTTACCGACGGACATTTTTTTCTTTAGACAGCGCTGAGAGCGCGGATTCGATCTTCGATTGGGGGGTGTGTGCTGAAGAGTTTTGCCAGACCTTGCCCACTGAACGGGCTGGCGATGTACATATGGGCCATCTGTGGCTGAGCCACTGGAGATTTGATGCGGTGAGTGCCACGGTCCAAGGATTGGAGAGCTTGGATCATGGGTTGGGGGGTTCCCAGAAGTTCTGCGGCGGTGCGGTCGGCGCCAAACTCTCGGGTGCGAGAGATTGCCATTTGGATGATCGTCGCCGAGATGGGCGCGAAGATCGCGATGAGAAGTCCAACCAGGGGGTTTCGCTCTCTTCCGTCGCCGATGGGGACGAAGTAGGCGAGGTAGGCGATGAACTGGATGAACGAGGCGGCGGCGGCGGCGACAGTCATGGTGAGCATATCGCGGTTCTTGATGTGGCCGATTTCGTGAGCCATGACGGCGATCACTTGGTCCTCGGGCATGTTTTCGATCAGGCCCTTGTTGAAGTTAATCACGGCCACCTTTGGGCTCCAGCCGGCGGCGAAGGCGTTGGGCTGGGGGTCGGGGGAGATATAGAGGGTCGGGGTTGGGATACCGGCTTTTTGGCTCAGGCGCTCCGCGGCTTGGTGGAGCCAGGGGAGTTGGTTCGGACCGAGGGGTTGGGCTCGGGCGAAAGAGAGGGCTAATTTGTGGCCGGCAAAGAGGGAGATGCTCTGGAACAGCAGGGCGGCGAGCAGGCCGATGATGGCACCGCTTTGACCGAAGAACAGGGCGCCGATACCGACGGCCAATGCTCCGACGACTACGAGCAGGATTCCAGTTTTTAGGGTGTTCAAGGTTTCTTTTACGATCCTCCGTTGGTCTATTCAACGCCGGGTTTTTGGGGGTCGTTCCTGGGGTCCTAGTGGATACCCTATGATCGAAGGGATACCTATAGAGGCTTGGTTTACGGATCGTCAATTTGGGTTCACAGGGGTACCCTTATGGCTTGATTCGAGATCACCTTTCCCGACTTGTGTTTGGCGTCGTTTCGGACCTGATTTCTTCGGGCGTTTTGCCGGAAGATGTTCGGGGGGCGCCGGTGGAGATTTCGGACACGAAGCAGCCGGAGCACGGGGACTTCGCCTGCAACTTCGCGATGGTCGCCTCGAAGAAAGCGGGGATGAATCCTCGGCAGTTGGGCGAGGCTTTGCGGGAAAAGATTCTGGCGAAGGGGGACTCGGCGGTTCGAGAGATCGAGGTTGCGGGGCCGGGGTTCCTCAACTTCCGCCTTCATCCATCTTGGGTGGCCTCGTTTGTTCCGAACGTCCTCGACAAGGGCTCCGATTTGGCTAAGTCTCAATCGGGTTCAAAGCGTATTAACGTCGAATTCGTATCGGTTAACCCGAATGGTCCGATTACGATTGGTTCAGGGCGTGGCGCGGCGTATGGTTCGACGCTGAGCAATGTGCTTCAGGCGGCGGGCAACGTCGTCCATCGCGAGTACTACATCAACGATGGGGTGAACTCGGAGCAGATGCGCCTGTTCGCGGAGTCGGTAAAAGCGATCGTCGAGGGACGGCCAGTGCCAGACAATGGCTACAAGGGCGACTATGTTCATGCGGTCGCGGCCGATATCAAGGAAGAGGCGTCCTCGCTCGGTCTCCCTTCCCTGACCACCGACTGGTACCAGCAGAAAGCTCAGGACTCGATGCTCCAGGCGCAGGAAAGTGCCCTTACCGCCTTTGGAGTCGCCTTCGACACTTGGTTTTCGGAGCAATCGCTTCATGAGGCGGGCGCGGTTTCGGTTGAAATCGATCAGATGATCGAATCGGGAGTCGCGGATGCCAATCCGGTTCGAACGAAGCTCAAGTTAGCCAAGGGCGGGGTGATCGACGAGGTGATTGTCGAAAGCCAGACGGGCGATGTCTCGGAGGACGACGACGATCCGAACGCCAGCGCGGCTCAGGTCACCGAGGGTGGGCAGCCGACGCTTTGGCTGCGTTCCACGAAGTTTGGCGACGACATGGATCGCGTTTTGCGACGTCGAGACGGGCGACTGACTTACATCGCGAGCGACGTGGCCTATCACAAGGATAAGTTCAACCGCCCCGAGAACGCGGACAAGCTGATTACGATTCTTGGTCCCGATCACCACGGTTATATTGGGCGACTTACGGCGGTGGTGGCCGCGATGTTCCGCGCGGCCAGCCGCGCGGAACAGGGTGCGGGGGGCGGGGTGCCGGGTGCGGGAAATGCCTCGGAGCTTTCGGAGGTTGAGGCGAAGATTTATGGGTCGGTGGAGGAGCGAGATGCTTGTTTGGCGGCTCTTTCTGAAGCGAAGGCTCGGTTGGAAGTGCAGATCTATCAGTTGGTCCGCTTCATGAAAGATGGCAAGCCGGCGCCGATGCGAAAGCGCGATGGGAACATTTATGCGCTGATCGACCTGATTCGGGAAATTGGGGAGAAGGTTGCGCCGGATGGGACGGATGAGGAGAAGACGACGGCGGGCCGCGACGTGGCCCGATTCTTCTACCTGATGCGGTCTCACGACACGACATTCGACTTTGATCTGGATCTTGCGGAGAAACAGAGCGACGACAATCCGGTTTTCTACGTTCAGTACGCCCACGCGCGAATTTGCAGCGTGTTGCGCAAGGCGGCAGAGGCTGGTTTTGAGGTCACGGACTCGGCGGATTTCGAAAAACTCGTTCATGAGCGCGAATTGACTTTGATCAAGAAGGTTTGCGATCTTCCCTATGAGGTCAAGCGCTGCGCCGAGGATTACGGCGTCCACCGCTTGACGACGTATGCGATCGAATTGGCGCGCACCTATCACCATTTCTACGATGCGTGTCGGGTGATTCAGGCGGATCAGCCGGAATTGACGCGGGCGCGATTGGGGCTTTGCCAGGCAACAAGAGTGGCCCTGAAGGGGGCTCTCGATTTGTTGGGGATCTCGGCACCGGAGAGGATGTAGGGGTTTCTGGGCGCCTCGCGCGAACGTTGGGCGTGGGATCAGGGCGCGATTTGGGCGCCTTCAGGCTGATATCGTTTTGTGAGTTATTCAATGAACTCGATCTGTTTTTAAGAAGCCCCTATAAGATGTAACTGGGACGATGGTTACAGCTTTTTTAGGACTTCTTTTGATCGCCAGCAAGGCCAATGAGCCCGTGTTTGGCGGGGCGGCAGAGATTGTTGGCGGTTTGCGGCCACACCCTGAGCAGGTTCTTGGGCTCTACATGCGGCGGAGCAAGATTGCCGCCTACTTCCCGAAGGGCGTTCGACAAAGCGCAAACGATCCTTGGATACGTGTGGGGGAGACTCGAACCACGGTTAGCGAGGCCCGCCTGGATGGGGTTAGCTGCCTATGCCTGGAATCCAAGGCGAGTCGAGATATTTTAGGCAATAACCCGAGCGAGGGACAGAACGACGTGCGAGTGAAGAGGCGCATCGTTCGGGTTCGCAAGGTCTGGATCGGGGATGAGGGGTCGGTACTCAAGACCCGGTACGAGCAACTGGAGCCCGACGGATTCGTGGTCGATATGCTGTTTCAAAACGGCACCCTCGCCGTCACGAAAATTCAAGACGAGAAGACGCAGCGGGGCGAAGTTGAGATTTCGGTCCAACCTGAGAAATTCGAGAATGAGTTTCTCGCCATGTATTCCCACGGCAAGATCAAACGCGAAATGAAGGAGTACGCCACACTCGACTCATTTTCGGGAGGGCTCTCCCTGTGGTCGGCCAAGGTCATTCGCACTTTTGAGGGTCTCATTGGCGAGGATCGTTATAAGGGCGTCCAGGTGGAGTTGAGTCAAGGCACTTATCTCGACACGGCCTGGGTCTCCGAAACGGGTGAACTCCTGCAGCTCGACCTGGGGACAGGCGAGCGGCTCATGGTGGAACCGAAGACGGGCGAGGCTGGACTTTTCCGGGTTAAGACCGGTGGGAGCTAGTCCTTGCCGATCCCATCTCAATGGCCTTTGGACATCTTTGGAGACATCGGGCTTTCGCTTGGAGAACAGGCCGAGCTTTTGGACTACGGGCGAAGACTGGACGACCTCCCGCCCCATCCGGACCATCGCGGATCCTCTAAGGGTTCGTCACCCTAGGCGGTGATCAATCTCAGTGTCCGGTAACGTAAAAGGTCCAGCGACCTTGAGCCGTTCTCCGCTCTCTGGGGGTTGCGTGGGAGAGGAGGTGTGCGCGATTTCTGGATATCGAGTCGTGCGAGTCCTTGAAGCGGTCCTGCGTCACTGTTAATGCAGGTGCTACGGTGGGTCTCGCCCCCTTCCCTTTGGCGATGCCTGCAAAGCGACGGGTTGCCGCTGTGGGTGTTCTGGGTTGGCGGGGGCGCTCTGGAGGTAGGACCGTAGCCTACATTTTGCTCTGTGGTTCGTAACGCGTGAATAATCTCCGAGCGAGATGCAGGCGTCAGTCCTTCTGACGTGAGCGCGATCTGTTTCAGGGCGCTCTGTTTTGCGGAAGCGCGTACGACGGTAGGACCGTCGGCTACATTGCGCTCGGTGGTTCGTAACGCGCGAATAATCACAGAGCGAGATGTAGGCGTCAGGCCCCCTGACGTGGGTGCGTTCTGTTTCAGAGCGCTCTGTTTTTCCGCGCGCGTACGACGGTAGGACCGTCGGCTACATTTCGCTCTGTGGTCTGTAACGCGCGAATGGACACCGAGCGAGATGTAGGCGTCAGTCCTCCTGACGTGGGTGCGTTCTGTTTCAGGGCGCCCTGTTTGGGCCGAGCGCGTACGACGGTAGGACCGTCGGCTACATTACGCTCTGTGGACATCACGCGCGAATGGACACCGAGCGAGATGTAGGCGTCAGTCCCCCTGACGTGAGCGCGATCTGTTTCAGGGCGCTCTGTTTGGGCCGAGCGCGTACGACGGTAGGACCGTCGGCTACATTGCGCTCTGTGGTCTGTAACGCGCGAATAATCACCGAGCGAGATGTGGGCGTCAGTCCCCCTGACGTGGGTGCGTTCTGTTTCAGGGCGCTCTGTTTAGCCATCGCGCGTACGACGGTAGGACCGTCGGCTACATTGCGCTCGGTGGTTGGCGGCGCATTGTCGATTTTAGAGCGTGATGTTTGTCAGGGACTGTCTGGTTTGGGGTGTTCTGGCTTTGACGGGAACGCTCTGGGGGTGGAGCGCTCACGACGGTAGGACCGTCGGCTACATTGCGCTCGGTGGCTGGTGGCGCGTTGTCGATTTTAGAGTGTGATGTTGGTTAGGGGGCTGTTTGGTTTGGGGTGTTCTGGTTTTCACGGGGGCGCTCTGAGGGCGGGAGCGCTCACGACGGTAGGACCGTCGGCTACATTTCGCTCGGTGTGCGGTGGCGCGTTGTGGGATTTGGAGCGCGATCTCTTGAGAACGGGGAGGCGATTGTTTTTGGGGGTTCAGGGAGCGCAGATTGTCGCGGTTTCCGAATGAATATTTGAATGAATCCTGCGTTAATATTAGTACAGGTGCTCGTATGGTGGGACTGACTCTCTTACTTCTGGCGACTCAGGCTAAGCAGACGACGATTCCAGAGGAAGCGTATCTTGGTGGCTATCTTGAATCGGCGATCGGGCTCAAGCTTCATCCCACAACGGTTTTCAGCCAGTGTATTTCCAGGATTAGTCGGCCAAGGACCGATTTGAGTGGCTACTACGATCTAAATCCGAAGGATGCCATGGCCAAGGAACCCACTTCAGTGGGATTTAGCGCCTCAAAAGTGAGTCGTTCCGTCTACGAAGGGAAACCGTGCCTGCTTTTTGAGTCGGACGCTACACGCAACAAGCGGCGCGACTACAAGAATAGCGATGGCATCAATGTGATCAACATCACGCCGGTGCAGCGATACCGAAAAGTATGGATTTCGGAAAACGGGACGCCTCTCTTTGAAACCAGTGGCTACCGAAGTGGATCGGGCACCTATGAACTCAAGGCGACGTTTAAGGGAGACGAAGTTGAAATCGAAGTCGCAGGGCCAAAGGGAAAGCGAACAGCCACGATCTATCCGGCGGGCGGTGTCGAACTCTTTGCGAATGAATTCAAACCGATGATCGATGGCGAAAAGGTTCTGGTCAAGGAGAAGTCGTTTTCTCGTCTCGATCCGGTTACCGGCGGGGTGGTCAAGATTCAGGCTAAGGTCGGAGGAAAATTCACCGGCTCGCTCTTTACAAAAAGGTTTGAGGGGCACCGGATAGACTTCACTTTTGATGGTCGTGAACAGATCGGATTTGTCACTTTCGATATGGACCTGTTGCAGGTGAACCTGCCCTACGGCGAGACCCTCTTTGCTCAAACCGATCCTACCGATGGCAAAGGTTCTCCGACCCGGATCAAGACCGGGGGGTCTTAGTTGCTCGCTCTGCTTGCTTCGGTGATCTTTGCTCGGCCAGAGCCGGTCTTAGGCGGGCAGAAACAGATCATCCTTGGACTTGAGGCAGCGCCGCCGCTCGTTCTTTCCTATTTCACTTGGCGGCGGAGCAAGCCGAACGAGTTTGGGTCTTCGACTAATGAGTACACCCAGAGGATGGGGTATCTCTCCGCCGCGGTGAAGTCCGACGTCATGAATAACAGCCGGGTTTGGAGATTCGAGGCGGAAGGACACACGAAAGATCCCCTGAAGGAGTCCGACCTAGGGGTGGCGGCCACCGAAACTACTTGGGTCGCAAAGGATGGCCACATCCTTCGACAGGTCTTCGAGGTCCAGACGCCCAAGGGCGTCGCTCGGACGGTGGAGGCGATCTACGGGACAAAGACGGTGGAACTCACGATTACCGAAAACGGACAAGAACGCACGGCCACTCTCTATCCCACGGAAGGCTGCCAGTCCTTCTTCGATCGATTTAAGCCGATGGTGGTCGACGGCAAAGTCGTGCTGAAAGACAAGAAGTTCTCGATTCTCGATCCTCAGACTTTGGGGATCGTTTCATGCTCAGCGACCGTTGGGGGCCGATTCAACGGCAAGATTCTCCTTGAGCCCGCCAAGGGGACGACTTACGACATCACCCTTGGCGGGAAGCGTCAGCACGTCTATCTAGACGAACGGAACCACCTTCTCCAGATCGACATCACCGAAGACACGTTTTTCCAGGTCGATGCTTTGCCGACTGAGGGGTAGGGGGCAGAGGTGTTAGGTGTTAGGTGTTAGGTGTTAGGTGTTAGGTGTTAGGGCGTGGAGCGTGGAGCGTGGGGCGTGGGGATTGCGCGCCGGCGGCCGGACACGGGCGGGACGCCCGTGAAAACCATGGTCGGGACGACCTTGCAACGATGGACGACTCGGCTAGGGGTGTAAAATTGAGGGGTCCCGGCTTTGATGATGTCTCCCGTCGCCGTTTATGTTCACACTCCGTTCTGCCCCAGTAAATGTGGGTATTGCGACTTCAATTCTTACGCGATGCAAGGGCAAATTGTCGAGAGGACGGTGAGCGCGATTTGTGCGGAGATCGAGCGTTCACCCTGGAGGGGACGACCGGCGAAGACGATCTTTTTTGGCGGGGGGACCCCCACGTTCCTGAGCGAGGATCAGCTTCTTCGAATTTTCGATGCGGTGATTCGCGCTCATCCCCCTGTGGAAGGATGCGAGATTACGAGCGAGGCTAACCCAGGGACGGTGGATGCGGCAAAATTCTCCGCCATGCGGGAGGCAGGTTTCAATCGCATCTCACTCGGGGCGCAGAGTTTCCTCGACTCCGACTTGATCGCCCTCGACCGCATTCACAAGGCGGGAGATATCGAGAGGGCAGTAGATGCGGCCCGGCAAGCGGGGTTCGACAATGTAAACATCGACTTGATGTTTGCCCTTCCGCATCAATCGCTGGTGGCGTGGCGGAAGAACTTGGACCGAGCGTTTTCCTTAGAAACGGACCATCTGAGTCTCTATTGCTTGACCATCGAACCGAACACGTCGTTCTACAAGAAGCACCTGAAAGGGCAGCTTGATCTGCCGGACGATGAGGCGCAGGTGGCGATGTACGACGAATGCTGTGAAAGGGCACTGAGCAAGGGCTTCTCTCAATACGAGATTTCTAACTTTGCGAAGCCGGGGCGAGAGTGCCGCCACAACCTTTGCTACTGGTACGGCGAAGAATACGCCGGTTATGGTCCAGGCGCGGTCGGGAGCATGACAGACCCCATCGGGGGAAGATACCGGTACACCAATCTGAAGCATCCAGAACGATTCTCAGATGCCGTCGAAGCGGGTGATCGATTGGATTTCGAGCGAGAGTCTCTTGACGGGGACGTACTACGCACCGAACGGGTCATGCTGGGTCTACGGTTGAACGAAGGAGTTTCTTCGGAGTTGCTGAATCCGGGCCCCGTCAAACGGCTTATCGAAAGGGGTTGGCTGACGGAAAGGGACGGACGTGCGGCGCTGACAGCGGAGGGCCGTCATTTTTGTTCAGAAGTCGCCCTGGAACTGATTTAATACAAGATCGTCTCAAACAAGAGCCATGAACCTTCCTGCCCTTCTCGTTTTCGTCTCTTTCGCAATTCAAAACGCGGATATTCCAGCCAAGTACCAAGTTAAAGCGCCCAGCCGGGACACGCCGATCGCCAAGGTAGACGGCGTGGTGGTCAAGGCAAGCGAGGTGGAAGACCTGCTGTGGGAGTGGCGGGGCCGAGAGGCATTGGCCGACATCATTTCTTATAAGATGATTAAGGCGGCAGCAGACAAAGCGAAGGTCTCCGTCACCGATGAAGATGTAGATAACGCCATGGCCGAGCAGATGACCCAGCTCACCCCCAATGTAACCGGTGGCAAGAAACCTGAGGACTACCTCCTGGACCAAGGATTTACGAAATCTCGCTTATTCCTGAGAGTTAAGACGGACTTGCTTTTGAACCAGTTGGCAGCGGTCGGCTTTAAAGCGGACGAGTACGTGAAGATTTCCACGATCATCGTGAAGCCAGACAGCATCTCTTCCAGTTCGCTGACGGCGGCGATCCGGAAAGCGGACTTGTTTTACGAGAAATTGACAAAGGGCGACTCTTGGGAGTCTGTTTTGGCTCTCTCGACGACCGACGAGCGGACCTTGAAGGCCAAAGGGATTGTGGGATGGCGGCGGATGGACGCCTTTCCAAAAGAGGTACGCGATCTATTTCCCACTCTGAAGACAGGTGGCTATACCAAACCCGTTCAGACTCAGAACGGCATCCAGATTTTCAAGATCGATATGTGGGGCAAGGACGCGACAGGTGACGACCGGGAGGAAGCCCGAGAGATTCACGCTCAGTCCAATAAGTCTCAGATTCTTCAAAAAATTCGCGATGAGGTCAAGGTCGAACGACTCTGGCAAAACTCTGGAGCTTCTGGTTCGTAGGTATAATTGAGCGGTCAGGGGCACCACGGATCTCGGTGGAAACGGAGGTCGGAGCATGGAGGCTCCCCTTGACCGCCATTTTCTTGGCGCTTTCCTCTTTCGCACCCGACCAGAGGTAATGTTGCGATCACATGGCGCGCACGCTTCTTCTCTCCACCCCGGACAGGACTTGGCGCGACTGGCTCAAGGATCACCGCAAAGGCCGGGATCTTATTTGCCTAGACCCCACCGAACCCGATCAAGCGCCGCCTGGCCGTTTGTGCCTCTTTCGTGGCGAGAAGATTGTGGCTTGGCACTTCTATGGAAGTCTGGACCCGCAACGTTCTCCTCAGACAATGATCACGGCGCTGGTCCAGTTGATGGCGCAAGCTTCGGAAGACGTCATCGTCCAATCATTTGCATATCGCGGAACCCCTTTGCTCCGCCACGTGACGATGCTTATGGCGCAGATCTTTCAGCCCGATGAGATTTTGCTTCCCAAGGGCGCGCCTCTCGAACAAGCGGGATTTCCGGTGGGTCCTCAAGAGGTTGAGTTGGAACAGGCGTTTCCCACGATGGTCCAAAATGCGCAGAGGAAGGCGCATTGGATGAAGCTGTTTGAGAACTGCGAGGAGCACGAGTTGGAGTTGGCTCGGCTCTCCGTTGAGGGCGCTCGGCTGGGCTCTGGGGAAAAGATTGCGCATGAGGTGCTCGATCGATTTTTTAAGGGCAAAGGGCTTTACGGCGAGATTGCAGGCGGGGCGTTGTTTTTGATAGCGGAGGAGGATCCTTCCGATTCCGAGATGGCGCGAGCGCTGGACTATTTCCATTGCTCGCGGGCGCACATTGCTCATCCCGCCGAATACGAAGGGCTTCTTTGCAGTTTTGCCCGATCTAGCGGCGAAGATTTTGGCTATGGTGCGATCATCTCCATCGACTTTGCGGGGGGCATCGTGAAGGCGCACTCGACGGCGGTGGCGCCAACACCGGTCCGAATTTTGCGGATTGGAGGACTTAGGGTGGATACGGCAGGGCGGGAGTTGGGCGAAGTCCGGCCCTGGCAGGTATAAATTTAGTTATGCGCCTTTACCTCGTTCGGCATGGGCAGACCGCCTGGAATGCTGCGGAACGAGCCCAGGGACACTCCGACATTCCGCTGGATGAGACCGGTGAAAAGCAGGCGGAAGCCCTTCATTCGGCGTTTGCTTCGCGATCCGTGGGATTAGTGCTCTGCAGCGATTTAGGACGCGCCCGACAGACGGCGGCACCGATTGTACGGGCGACGGGGGCGGAGTATGAAGAGACACCTCTCTTGCGGGAACGCGGCTTTGGGGACTGGGAAGGAGAGTCTTTTCACGACATTTCCAAGTGGTGGTCCAGCCTGGAGGCGTTGCAGGGGAACGATCGCTTTAAACTGCGTCCCCCGAACGGCGAGTCTTTCCACGACGTTTGGGAGCGGATTGCGCCGGTGGTGGAACGCCTACGGTCTGCGGATAAGAATGTGGCGGTGGTATCCCACGGCGGAACTTGTGGTCTTCTGCTGGCCCAACTCGTTCACGGCACGCTGGAGACTTGCCGCGCTTTTCGATTTCACAACACCTCGGTGACCAGCTTGGAGCGGCAGACTTACGGACCGTTCCGCATTCGGCGCTACAACGACATTTCGCATTTAGATACGGACGTGGTGCTGGCGGGAAGCGTCGATGGCGCGGGTCGTTAGGGCCTGGCCTTGTTTGGCAAGCGCGGCGCTTTTGTGTCTGGCGTTTCCTCCGTTTAACCTGGGGCTCATCGCTTTTGTAGCGTTGGCGCCCTGGTTGGTCAGTTTGCAGGGGATTTCGGGCAAGGCGGGGTTTAGGAGCGGGTGGACCTTTGGTTTTCTGTTCCTGCTCGGACAGTTCTTGTTTCTCTTCAGCTTCGTTTCCCGTTGGACGGGGAGCGTGGGGTTGGCGCTGGTTCCCTATTTGTTGGCTTCGGCGATCGGCGGGCTGTACTTTGGGCTGGCGGGAGGGTTGATTTCTCGGTGCTGGGAGAAGCGGGCTATCTGGGCGATTCCGCTCGTTTGGGCGGGAGTTGAGGTTTTTCGCTCTTACCTACCTGGACTAGCGTTTCCCTATGGGCTGATTGGGATTCCTCTGTGGACATTTCCGCAGGTCATTCAAACGGCGTTTTACGGTTCTGTGTTCTTTGTAAGCGCCTGGGTGGTGCTGGCGAACGTGGTGGCGGCTCTGTACTTGGCTCGGCAAAGTCCTTGGTCGACGATTCGGAATTACGTCGGGATTTTCGTGTTGGTGCTGGTGGCGTCTTTAGTGCGGTATCAGGCGCCTGTCTCTGCCGTGACGAAGGCAGTGACGATTGGGCAGCCAGGGACCGATTTAGCGTTTGGCAACCGTGAGGCAAATGATGCCAGGTTGCGGACGGCAGTGCCGGAGTTCTTTGCCGCGGCCCGGGCTCGGGGATCTTCCTTGCTGGTCTTGCCGGAGGGAATCTCGGGGAACGATGGGGCATTTCCTCCTCATCCCGTCTTTTCGGTGGATGGCAAAGTTCCGGTTTTGTTTGGCGGGCAGCGTCAAGACGGGGGGCAGCACCAAACGGCCTTTGGGTTCGACGGGAAATGGTCTTACGCGGATAAGACACGGTTAGTGATCTTTGGGGAGTATGTGCCCTTGCGCGAGCAACTTCCCTTCTTGGCATCGGCGTTTCAGATTCCCGGAGGAGACCTGGTTCCGGGGGACTCCGTTCAGAGTCTGTCTTTGGGTGAACTGAAGGTAGGGCCGGTGCTTTGCTTTGAAGCATTGTTTCCAAATGTTTCCTATCAGCAGGCTCGCAATGGGGCGCAGTTACTGGCGGTGATGTCTGTAGACGACTGGTATATGGGAACCGCGGCGCCGGAATATTTGAAGGTGAATTCGATTTGGCGAGCGGTGGAGACGGGGTTGCCGGTGGTTCGGGCGGCTTCTCAGGGGTATTCACTGGCGGTGGGTCCACGGGGAGACGTCTTGGCGGCGATCCCGCTGGGGGAATGCCGGGCAGTCACGGTGGGAGTGCCGGTAGCAGACGGGGCTCCGTTTGCCGGGTTCTATGCGTTTCCCGCTTTGGCTCTGTTGAGTTTGGTGGTCTTGCCGGTTTGGTGGCGGGTCCTACGTCGATAGTCCTAGGTCAGCGGCAGTTGGCGAAGAATGAGAGAGTGGGGCAAGATTCGAGCTACTCATCTCGGCGGGCTTTGGCAGCGGGCGCGCATCTTTCCGGGATATTTTTTCCTCTGCTTGGACCCTTGGCGTTCTGCCTTTTTTGCCGGAAAGATCGGTATGTGGGCTACCACGCGCTGCACGCGTTGATTGGGACGCTGCTGCTGAATCTGTTTCTCTTTACGGTGGGGGCGATCTCGCTGGCGTTCAGTGTGGCGAGTCTTTGGAACCACTATCAGAACGGTTGGAAAGACTTTAGTCTTTGGCAGGTCTTGATCAAGTCGGCGGTGACTTGGATCATCTTGGCGCTGATCGGCTTGGCGAATACGGCGCTGAATCTTTTTCAGGCTTGGGGGGCCTATCAAGGCAAGCTGCCGCGTGGGGGCCTGACGACGATCCTGGTGAACCGGATAACCGGGCGAGAGCGCGCGGCTTTAGGCGACGCTTAGAGGGGTCTGGAGGAGAGAAGGGGATTCGAACCCCTGGGACATTGCTGCCCTTCGGTTTTCAAGACCGACGCGATCGACCACTCTGCCATCTCTCCGCATTAGATTTTACTGATTATCGGTGGTTGGCTGCCAGGGTTAGGGCTGGTAGCCTTTACGACATGGATCTTGGGATCAGCGGAAAGGTGGCTATGTTGGCGGCGGCGAGCAAAGGAATTGGGCTTGCTACGGCGAAGATGCTGGCGGCGGAGGGTTGCCAGATTTCGATTTGCGCTCGTAACGAGGAGCAGCTTGAAGCGGCGGCGGCAGAGATTGGAGGAGAGACTCGGTCTTATGTCGTGGACGTTAGCAATGCCGAGGATCTGGCTTGGTGGCATGAGCAGACGGTGACCGATTTGGGCACGCCGGAGATTCTCGTTACGAACACGGGAGGGCCTCCTGCGGGAAATTTTACGGAGATGACGGACGAGCAGTGGCAGTCTGGATTCGATAGCACGTTGATGAACGTGGTGCGGTTGGTTCGACTGGTAGCTCCGGGGATGGAAGCGGCGGGATTTGGGCGCATCGTTCACGTCACGAGTTTGGTGGCGAAGGAGCCCTCGGCATTGCTTCCGATTTCTTCAACTTTGCGGTCGGGGTTGATGGCCTTGACTCGGCTACAGGCGAGCGAGTTTGGGGCAAATGGCGTTACGGTGAATTGCGTTTTGCCGGGGCACACGTTGACGGATCGACAGCGTCACTTGGCGGAGATCGTGGCGGGCAAGGAAGGGATCACTCCCGAGGAGGCTTTGGCCAAGCGGGGTGCGGAGACTCCGGTCGGGCGATTGGGGACTCCGGAAGAGATAGCGGCGGCGATTTCGTTTCTTTGCTCGGTTCCGGCGGCCTACATTACGGGAACGAATCTGTTAGTGGACGGCGGGCTTACCAAGGGTCTGGGTTAATTAAGGTTTGCCTGGAATTCCTGCACTCGTTTGAGGATGTCTGAGCCAGGCGGGGCGTATTGCTGGGCCAGGTAGAGCGCGGTTCGGATTTCTTCGGCGGGCGGGTTAGACGATTGGCTTAGGAGAACCGCGTAGTTGTAGTACGCGACGGCGGCGGCTTGGCCGTAAGATGCGCGCTTTTCGGCGTTCGGTTCCTTGGTGGTGGCGCTTTCCCAGGCTTGCGCGGACTGCTGCCAGAAGGTGGTCTTTTGTTGAGGATCCTGCTCTTGGTCGGCTCGGCTGGCGTAAAGGCTGCCGAGGTCGGTGTAGTAGGCGCTGTTGTCTGGGTCAATGCGTGAGGCTTCTTGATAGCTGGTCTCAGCTCGGAGCCAGTCTCGGCGTTCGAAGGCGGCTCGACCTTGGCGTTCGTAGAGGACAGCGAGGTTGGCGTCGGCCTCTTTCTTTTGAACGTCGCCTTGGAGGCGGCCGCGCAGGGATTCTAGCTGGCGGATCTGTTCATCGATGGGGAGATCCGTTCGGATGGATTTGATCTCCTTGACGACATCAAAGTCGTGCCGTTGGGCGCTGGTCTTTTCGATCACTTTACTGATCGTGTTGATTCCGACGATGATAAGGCCGAAGAGAGCGCCGATTACGAGCAGCGAAACGAAAAGTTTGCCGATGAATTGCTTGGTCTCCGGCTTGATGAGGGGTTGCCGGGGAGGGGGTGGGTAAAAGACGGGGACGTTGCCAAATCCTGGGGGGGCGCCGGGGGCGTGGGGCGGGAAATTTGCCGGTCCGGGTTGTGAATATGGATTGTAAGGGTAGGCGACGGGGGGCGGCGCCGGGGCCTGGGGCATTTGAGCCGGTTGATTCGGATACGGGTTTAAGTAGGGATTTCCGAGTTGTGGGGGCGCTTGATTGCCGTAAACGGTGGTTTGGGGCTGCGCGGGGGGCGGAGCGAGGACGACTCCGGCGGGGCCGGTTCCCATTTGGGCATCCTCTAGGGCGCGGCTCATTTCGCTGGCGTTGGCGTATCTTAGGCCGGGGCTTTTATCGAGGGCGCGAGCGATGACTTGCCAAATTTGATAATTTGCTTGGCTGAGCCGATCCGGCTCTTTGTTCATGATCGCGTAGGTGATCGTGACGACGCTATCGCCAGCGAACGGTTTTTGTCCTCCGATCATCTCGTAAAGGACTACTCCCACGCTAAAAAGATCGCTTCGGGCGTCAATGTCCTTGCCGACGACCTGCTCGGGGGACATGTAGCTGGGGGTGCCGAACACTTGCCCATCCATGGTCAGATTGGGTTGGAAGGTTAGGCGAGCGATGCCGAAATCGGTGATTTTGATCGTGCCGTTGGACAGGATTTGAATGTTATCGGGCTTGATGTCTCGATGAACGACGCCTTGTTTGTGGGCATGTTCCAAGCCTTTGAGGACCTGAGTCGCATATTCAACGGCTTTGTCCACGGGAAGAAAACCTTGCGTATCGATTTCATTTCGCAGGGTGTGGCCATCGAGGTATTCCATGGCCATGAAGAACCGGTCCCCTTCTTGACCGAGTTCGTAGACGGTCATGATGTTGGGGTGGTTGAGGGTGCCAGCGGCTTGAGCTTCGCGCTTGAAGCGATTGATACGATCTTCTCGCTGCTGCGGCGTCGATCCGCCGGGCATTGCCAGTTCTTTGATGGCCACCCGGCGATTCATCAACGGGTCATACGCTTCGTAAACAATATCGTTCGAACGCGCAATTTCCCGGATGATTTGGTATTTGCCAAGGGTGGTTGGGGGACTATTGCTCATTATTCCGCTGGAACGGTCTCCATTTTATGTGACGCATCCCGATAAATTAATCGTTGGCTTTAGCTTTTGTTTTCTGAGGTTCTGGTAACATCCCCAGCGATTTTTTCTCCGATCTTCGGAACGTGTCGAATAGAGAGCGCGATCGTCCCGAGGTAAGTATTTGATCAATAGTAGTTCTAGGATTTGTCTGCGCAGGAAGCGAATGTTGACAAAGCTTGCCGGATCGGCAGCGCTTTTCTTCGCATTCGCAGGTCAACCTGTCAATTCCTCCATCCAAGCGTTTCATCGCGCGTATGGACCGAAGTCTTCCCTTTTGGTGTCTTCACCCATCCTATCTTGGGAGGTTTGGCCAAGCAGCGGGGCGAGGGTTACCTCCAGCACCATGTCCATCAATGGACAGCAGGTTAACGCTATCTACGACGAGCATACACGACGTTTGACGTACCAGCCGAACCAACCGTTGCTTGCCGGGACTTATCGCGTGCAGTGCAAAGTGGTTGTCGACAAGTGTCTGACGGTTTCGAAGGACTGGTCGTTCCAGATTTTGAACCAGGCCATCGCAAAATTACCGGCCCCGACCGACAATCAGGACCTAGCACTTCAGATTGCCAACTCCTACCGGCAGCGAATTGGGTTGCCTTCGATGGAGCAGGAGTCGAGACTCAACGCTGCCGCATTGGCTCATTCCAAGTATCTCTCGCTCAATCGCCGGACGGGTCACTACGAGAAAGAGGGCGAACCAGGATTCATCGGGGCTACACCGAGCGATCGCTTGGAAGCCTTTGGTTACTGCGGTAGTTCTTGGGAGTGCGTAACCTACAACAGCGGCACGGTTCAGAACTCGGTTCGCGATCTCTTCGACGCTCCTTACCATCGCATCCCTTTTCTTCAGCCGGGCATCGTCCCGTTCGGATCAGGGTTTGCAGGAAAGAATCTTTCCATCAAGTTTGGGGATAGCGGGACCGGCGGATCATCCGTCTCGCCCGGGGTCAATCAATCCGATGTGCCAACCAAGTGGAATGGTAACGAATCTCCCAATCCCCTTCGGATGCACCCAAATGCGGGCGATATGGTGGGTTATCCGGTTGTATTCGCGAATTTCTCGGAAGATAACCTGCCTGTTTCACTGGTAAGGGCCTGGCTCAAGACGAGCGCGGGGGATGAAGTTGAGTGCTTCGTGAATTCGCCCGAGAACGACGATCACCTCGACAATGCGATTATGTTGCTTCCGAAGAAGCCACTGAAGCCCAACACAAGCTACTCAGCACACGTAGAAGTCCTGGTGGCCAAGAAGCAACAAATCATACGAGACTGGGTTTTTCAGACAGGCGACGACTAGGGATTTGAGACAAGGTCCTTTGTCACGACCGTTGTCGTATCCCCAGACTGCAATCTCGCGTTAAATTTCACGATCATTCCGTCAGCGACTCTTACCGAGGCTCGAATGGGCTCGTCAAAGTAAATGCCGGGCATTGATTTCACATCAATGATCAGATTAGCAAGATTCTGCCCGTCTACCGTTTCAAAGGACTTCAGGTGGTATTGAACGGACGCCTTCTGACCGACAAAACTTAGTCCTCCCGGCCACTCATCACCTGGCTTGACTTCTTTGTTCGGCAAGGTCAGTACATTTTCTTCCGGGACGCTCAGGCCAGGCTCGGCGCCGTTCACGCTTCGATCCTCGACCTCACCCGTCGGTGAGACCGTGAGATCCACCACCACCTTCTTCAGCGCTTCTTTAGATTTGGCCACACTGGCTTCGCCGTTAGACGTGTAGTCCGTGAACGTCTGCTTGAACTTCGTCTTTCCTTCCGATTGTCCTACCACTTCCAATTGGCTCGTGATGGTCGAAGTCACATCTTGTCCGGTAGTCGTCATCCGATAGACGAATTTCTGCGAAGTCTTTGGCTTGAGGGACAAATCAAAGCTCGTCGAGGCATCCAGAACTTTTGGTTCTTCGGCACAGCCCGCGATGAGGAACAAGATGGCAGCGAGGGGAAGCGATCGTTTCATTTGTCGATAGGCATCAAGTTGAGATTGAATTCGAGTTTATTAACAACAAAACCCCGACGATGGTTGCATCGTCGGGGTTTTGTTCGCAGATTTACCGGTCTTCGAGGGGAACGTACTTGAGGTTCGCGTCCCCTTCGTAGATGCACTTCGGTCGGATCAGGCGGTTGTTTCTCAGTTGCTCAATCGCATGAGTGCTCCAACCGGCGACACGAGCGATCACGAAGATGGGCGTGTAGAGATCGGTGGGGATACCTAACAAGTAGTAGGCATAGGCAGCGGGGAAATCGACGTTGGGGTGAATGTTCTTTCGCTCCTCCATCGTTTTCTCCAGGATGTCGGCAATATCGCCAAAGCGCGTATCGCCCTTTTCGACGCCGAGTTCCTTGGCCACCTTGGTGAGGTAGATGGCGCGGCTATCGCGCTTCTTGTACTCTCGGTGTCCGAAGCCCATGATCTTCTTCTTGCCTTCGAGCGCGTCATCGATCCACGCCTGAGCCTTGTCAGGAGTATCGATCTCAAGAAGCATCTTCATGGCTTCTTCGTTGGCGCCACCGTGAAGCGGACCGCGCAGGGTACCGATACCGGTGACAATGCCGCTGTAGAGGTCGCTCAAGGTGGCAACCGTTACTCGGCAAGCGAAGGTGGAAGCGTTGAAGCCGTGCTCGGCATAAAGGGTGAGCGAGGCATCCATGACCTGAACGGTCTTGGCCGGGGGCTCTTCGCCGGTCATCAAATAGAGGAAGTTCTGAGCGGTGTTGTGCTCGGGTTTGGGCTTAAGAGGCTCCAGCCCGTTTCGAATTCGATGCCCGTTGGCAACCATGGTTCCCGCTTTTGCGACGATGCGAACAGCCTTCCGAACATTGGCGGCATCATCCGTCGCAGGTTTTTCGTAATCGGGATCAAAGGGCGCAAGAACGGAGAAGGCGGTTCGAATTGCATCCATGGGATGCGTTTCCTTCGGGAGAGCCTTGAGGGCCGTGTAGACGGCTTCCGGCACTTCTCGTTCGGCAGCGAGGAGCTTTCGGAACTCGTCCAGTTCGCTCTTCGTGGGGAGCTTGCCATGGATCAGCAGGTAGGCGGTCTCTTCATAGCTGCCATATTCGGCAAGGTCGTGGACATCGTAACCGCGGTACTGAAGGCTGCTGCGATCACTGTCGATTTCGCTAATTGTGCTGATGCCAGCAATGACCCCCTCTAGGCCGGGGCTGTAATTTGGATACTTTTCGGTAATAGTCGCGCTCATGGTTCCTCTTCGAAAAGGTTGCGGGTTTGGGTACCCCGAGTGTACCGCTATTTTTTGGGGAGCTTTGCCGTTGCTTTGCTTGGCTTGGCGGTGGTCCTGCCCTTGCGGACAACGGGCAGCCTCGACCGCGGCCTGTGTAGAATGCCCGCATGATTGTCGTCTTCAGTCAAGCATCCCCGCAGAGTTTACAGGGGGCGGCAGAACAGAATCTGAGGTCGATTACAGAATCAGCTCGCTTGGCTGGACACCGGGTCTATCACCTTCCCCGCAACTTTAAAGATGCGACCGCGGCCGATGTTCTGGAGTACTTGCCGGAAATGGAGAATGGGGCAGGAGTCTTTTTGGGTTATGTCTCCGGCGATTCCTTTTACGAGACGCTCTATGAAGCAGCGCTGACCAAAGGGGTGCGCATGATTAACTCTCCCGAAGCGACACGACGCGCCATGGAGTTTGAACAGTTTTATCCGTTGATCCACGACCTAACGCCCAAGAGCGTGGTGGTTCGAGGCATTGACGACGTGAAGGAAGTGACTCGTTCGCTTGGGTATCCGGTCTTCGTCAAGGGCGAGATCAAGTCGCGCAAGGAACTAGGCTGGGAAGCCTGCGTCGTCCGGGATGCGGAGGCTCTGCGGAGTCGGTTTCTGGGGGACGGCAAGCTCATCGCCCGGGAAATTGCCCCGTTTCGTCCTTGCCCTGGCTTGAGGTCAGATTTTCCAGCAAGTCGGGAATATCGGTGCTTCCTCATCGATGGGAAAGTGGTGGGGATGGGGTTCTACTGGCCGACCTGCGATCCCTATGGAGATGTGACCGACGAAGAGCGGCAAGCGATCGTGCGGTTAGCGGAAGAAGCGGCGCGCCGGATTGATTGCCCGTTGATGGTGGTTGATCTTGGGCAGCTTGAGTCAGGCGGATGGGTGGTGATTGAGACGGGAGATCTGCAGTATTCGGCGGTGACCCAGATGTCGCACATGGGCTTTTGGGGAGCCCTTGGCGAGCGCTGATTTTGGAATTCAGCCGCTGCGGGTTTTGAAGCGACCGCGCTCTGGGTTACTCGCTGTGGTGGGGGGACGGAACCTTCGGCTACCCCTGCTGGGGGCCGGAGTTTAGGGTACGTGAGCAGTTCATGGCTGGTCTTTGGCAAGAACGTCTTCGGGCCTGATGGCACTCAGCGTGGGGCTCCGCCCGCATCTACACCCTGTAATTGAGGGCGTTCGTCCAGGAAGTTGATCGTAGTGGGAGCGCTCTGGGGGTGGGAGCGCTCAAGACGGTAGGACCGTCGGCAACATTTCGCTCGGTGGTTGGTGGCGCGTTGTTGATTTTAGAGCGTGATG
>MKRX01000014.1:9893-13384 GCA_001898035.1 Armatimonadetes bacterium 55-13 | reverse complement strand
CGGGCTGTCTGGTTTGGGGTGTTCTGGTTTTGGTGGGGGCGCTCTGGGGGTGGGAGCGCTCACGACGGTGGGACCGTCGGCTGCATAGCGCTCGGTGGTTGGTGGCGCGTTTTGGGATTAGGAGCGTGATTTGGGTGTTGAAATAGCGAGCGTCGGCGGAATTGGGTGTTAGACGGACCAGGATTTGTCTTTGGTGTCGTAGGCTGGGTAGTCGATGCGGTCGTAGAGTTCGGCTCTGGTTCGCATCTTTTCGAGGAGTTCGGCTTGGGTTCCGGTTTGGATGAGTTTGGCGTAGCATTCATCCAGGGCTTTGAGCATGATACGGAAGGCGGTCATGGGGAAGATGACCATTTGGTAACCGAGGTCGCGGAAGCGGGAGACGGGGATGATGGGGGTCTTGCCGAATTCGGTCATGTTGGCCATGAGGGGAGCAGCGACTCCTTTTCGGAAGGCCTCGAACTCTTCTTCGCTTTGGAGGCCCTCGGGAAAGACGGCATCGGCTCCGGCATCGACATAGGCTTTGGCGCGGTCGATGGCGTTCTCTAGGCCCTCGACCCCGCGGGCGTCGGTTCGGGCGACGATGATGAAGGCGGGATCCTTTTTGGAATCGACAGCGGCACGGACCTTTCTCACCATGTCTTCCCTGGCAATGACGGTCTTGCCGTCGAGATGCCCGCATCGTTTGGGACTCAGCTGGTCCTCAAGGTGGATTCCGGCGAGTCCGGCGCGCTCCATCTCGATCACGGTCCTCATGACGTTGAGCGACTCTCCAAATCCGGTATCGGCATCTGAGATGACGGGCAGGTCGGTCACGGCGGTGATGTAGGCGGCCTGCTGGGCGAACTCGGTGAGGGTCGCGAGGGCGATATCGGGGACGCCGAGGGTTCCGTTGGTGAGGCCCGCTCCGCTTAAGTAGAGCGCAGAGGCTCCGGCCTTGGTCGCGCTTACGGCGGAAATCGCGTTGAAGACACCGGGCATGGTGACGATGTCTTGGGCGAACATCTCTCGGAGACGCGCGCCGGGGTGCGAGGTCGGGGGCTTCAGCACGGGGAGAGGATACCTTTGCGGCTGCGCCGCAGGTGTTAGGTTTTAGGGCGCTTCGCGCAAGGTGTTAGGGGCGGCTGTGCCGCAGGGACTGCGCCGCTTCGCGGCAGGGACGAGGGACTGGGGACGAGGCGTTGGGCGTTGGGCGTTAGGGCGCTTTGCGCTAGGTGTTAGGGGCGCTTCGCGACTGGGGCGTGGGCGTTCTTTGATACAATTTTGAGGTGGACGATGGGGTTCGGGATGAGTATCAGGACTTGGTGGATAAGATTGGGATGGCGCCGAATCTTCGGCGATCCGATAACGTCTTTCAGGCTCGATTTGTGGGGGCTTCCCTGGTTGTCTTCATCGCCCTTGCCTTTATCCTTCCCCTTGATGACAAGACCTATCCTCCCGTCGGGCGGCTCTTGGTGGGGGCGCTGGTTGGGTTGCTCGTTGGCGTCGGGATTTCGGGGTTGATTTTGGCGATTAAGAACTTGCGACGGTAGTCGTTAAAGGTTGACGCACGTATACTATTGGCATGCAAGCCCTTGGCGTTCTCTTGGGGGTGCTGGTCGGTGCAGTGGTTGCCGGCGGCGCTTTTCTTTTCCTTCTTCGTACGAAGTCTCAGCAATTGGATGAGGCGACGGCGGGGTTGAAGGCGGCGGAGGAGAGGCTTCGGGATGAGCAGATTGCGAAAGCGAAGCTGGAGGAACGATCCCTACGGGTTGATGCGCTGGAGGCGGAAGTTCGTGAGCAAGAGGCGGCTTTGGATTCGGCTCGGAACGATTTGGAAACTCTGCGGCTCACCCTCAAAGGCGTTGAAAAAGAGCGCGATTCCGACCGAAGGAGCTTTGAAGAACGCAAAGCGGAACTCGACAAGGTGATCAGGGAAGCGGATGCCCGACTTCAAGACGCCTTTAAGGCCCTTGCCTCGGAGGCTTTGGGACATAGCAACAAGCAGTTCTTGAACCTGGCCAAAGAGACCTTGGAGAAGTACCAAGAGCAGGCGAAGGGCGATTTAGACAAGAAACAGACGGCGATTGAGACGCTCGTGAAGCCGTTGTCCGAATCTTTGCAGAAGTATGAAGAGAATTTGCAACGGTTGGAAAAGGACCACGCTTCCCGTGATGCGAAGACCGATGAGCAAATTCAGAACCTGCTGAAAGGGGTGCAGGCGCAGCAATCGACGATGTCTGATCTCAAGGGACTGTTCCGGGGGCCGACGTCTCGCGGTCGGGTGGGAGAAATCTTCCTGAAGCGGATGTTGGAGGCGGCGGGACTGGAGGAGGGCCTCCACTACGATATGCAGGTGAGCGAGACGACGGAGACGGGTCGGCAGCGACCGGACTGCGTGGTGAAGCTTCCGAGTTCCAAGGCGTTGATTATCGATGCAAAGACACCTTTGAATGCTTACGAGGACTCTTTGGCTCTGGATGACGATTCGGCCCGCGCCCTGAAGCTAAAAGAACATGCGGTCAATGTTCGACGCGAAGTGGACTCCTTGGCGAAGCGCTCTTACACCGATTTGAACATCGAAGCCGACCTAGTGGTGATGTACTTGCCGATTGAGGCGAGTTTGAACGCGGCTCTTCAAATTGATCCTGAAATCATGTCGTACGGGTGGGATCGGAAGGTCGTGGTCACGACTCCGACGCTTCTTTACGCCTTGCTTCAGATTGTGGCTTTGGACTGGCGACAGGAATCGATTCGCAAGAACGCGGAGGAGATTACGAAGCTGGGCAAGGACATGGTGGATCGTATTCGCATCGTGGCGAACCACTTGCGGAAGGTGGGGACGGGTTTACGCACGGCGAACGACTCCTATAACGCCGCGATTACCTCGATGGAGCGTAATTTGCTGACGACGGCCAAGGGGTTTCAGAAATTGGGCACGGGTCGGGATGTGAAGATCGATCCTCTGCCGGAAGTCACGGCTCACGTGGAAGAGTTCAAGAAATCCGAGATCTTGGAATTGCCGCCCGCCGAGCGGATTGCCGAACTGAACCTGTTCGATCAGGCGGCGATCTTCGACGAGCCTACGGACTCCGAGTTACCCGACGGGCTCGGCGACCCGGTCTAGGATTTCTTGGGCTCGCCAGCAGGCGGCTTGGTGGACGGCTCCGACGGAGATCAGACCAGGCTCCTTTGAACAAGCTTCGATGGCATAGGGGCAGCGGGGGCGGAAGGCGCACTCGGTTCCCAGGGTTGTGAAGTCGGGCGGATAGCCTTTGATGGCCTCCAGGCGCGTCTTGCTGGGATCGGGGAGCGCGTTGAGCAGAGCCTTGGTGTACGGCATGGCCGGCTCTCTGAGCACTTGCTCCGACGGTCCCATTTCCACGATCTTTCCGGCGTAGAAGACGGCGATTCGGGAGGAGATGGAAGCGATGGCGCCGATATCGTGCGAGATCAGCATGACGGCGGTGCCTTCAGTTTCCTTGAGTTCCTTGATCAGGCGCAGGATCTGGGCT
>MKRX01000014.1:3945-9883 GCA_001898035.1 Armatimonadetes bacterium 55-13 | reverse complement strand
CGGGCGGCAGGCGAAGGCCATGGCGATGACGACGCGCTGTCGCTGCCCGCCACTCATTTGGTGCGGATACTTGCGGGCGCTGGCCTCGGGGGCGGGGACGCCGACTTTGCCGAGCATCTCGACGGCTTTCTTTCTGGCTTCAGCCTTGCTCAGTTTTTGGTGGAGGATGTAGCACTCGGCGACTTGGTCACCGACTCTCATCATGGGATTGAGCGAGGTGAAGGGGTCCTGCATGACGAGGGCGATCTGGTCGCCTCGGATGTCTCGATATTCGCGCTCTTTTAGGCCGACAAGCTCTTTTCCATCGAGTTTGATGGAGCCCGCCGAGACCTTGCCGGGGGACTGGAGCATGCCCATGACGGCGAACCCAGTCATCGACTTTCCGCAGCCGGATTCTCCGACCACGCCGAGGGTTTGGCCAGCCTCAAGATCGAAGGAAACGCCGCGGAGAATGCGGGTCGATCCGAATGAGACTTCTAGGTCGCGAACTTCGAGGACGGGCATTGGTTTGGAAGTATACAGTGGATATTGTCCCAGGCTATTCGCAAGGGGTACTGGTTCCAGCTATACTCACCTTTATGGCGGATAAGATCCGAGTAATCGTTGCCGACGACGAAGCGGCGTATCGTAGTGCGCTTCAGAAGACCTTGACGTTGATGCCTGAGTGCGAGATCGTCTCGGTCTGCAAGGATGGGCAGGAGGCCTTGGACGCATGTTTGGCCGATCCGCCCGATGTCCTTCTGACTGACATCAATATGCCCCGGTTGAGCGGGATTGAACTCACCCGTAAGCTTCTGACGAAGGAGAAAGGGGTGAATGTCGTGATCCTTACGGTTAAGGAAGATGACGACACGGTTTATGAGGCATTCCGAGCGGGCGCTTTGGGCTATTTGCTTAAGACGAGTACGCCACAGGACGTGGTGGAAGCGATTCGACTGGCAGAGCGGGGAGAGGCGAAGATTACGCCTCGAATCGCGACGAAGGTTTTGGAAGACTTCCGACGCGTTCAAGAGGACGACGATACGGACGACAGCGAACTGTTTGTGCTGAGCGACCGCGAGTCGGAGATCTTGGACTTGGTGGCGCAGGGTCTCCGTAATAAGGAGATTGCGACGAAGCTCTCGATCGCTGAGAAGACGGTTAAGAATCACGTGAGCAACATCTTGAAGGCGTTGCAGGTGAACTCTCGAACCGAAGCGGCGATGAAGGCGGTTAAGTCTCGACTCGTCGAAAAGGCGTAGGTTTAGGCGATGGAAACGCCCCCACCTCCGATTCCGCCGCAGCAGTTCCCGTATCAGCCGGAGCCGCCGAAGAAGAATAACAACGTTCTTTGGATTGTGCTTGGGGTACTGGGGGTTGGCTGCTGCGGGCTGTTTGTGGTGGGGGCGGCGATTCTCTTCCCGGTGTTCAATCAGGCAAAACTGGCGGCCCTAGGCACACTCTGCCTCAGTCGCGCCAAGCAACAGTCGACGGGGGTGATGATCTATTCGGTCGATTTTGACGACCGATTGCCCTTGGGAGATGGTTGGATGGACACTCTCGGGCCCTACACCAAGAACGACGAGATCTTCCATTGTTCGACCTTTAAGGCCGAACCCAGCAAGTATGGCTATGCGTTTCATCAAGGCATCGCGGGCAAAAACCTTGTGAAGATGACCCATCCACAGACGGAGATTCTTACTTACGAATCCACCCAGCTGGGTCGAAATGCGTTAGGCTCTCCAGAGATCGATTTACCTTCGAAGGGACGACACTCACTTAGCGGTGGACATCGGAATATGATCACCTACTGCGACACTCACGCCAAGGCCGAAAAGAGCGCCGAGTAACTGTATTCCTCTTCCCCACAATTGTTGTGGTTCACTGTAGGTATGCAGACGCAAACCACCACAACGGCGTGGAACCAGATTGTTCAAGAGGGTGTGCAGGCTTATGTTGAGGCCCTGACCGATGCGGATTCGCAACGGATTTCTGAGGAGTACGGGACTCACAACTATCACCCTTTGCCCGTCAACCTGGTGCGGGCCGATGGCGTGCTTGTCTTCGATGGCGAGGGGAACGAGTATATCGACTGCATTGGGTCTTACTCGGCGGTGGCTCATGGGCATTTGAGCGAGTTCATTGTGCAGACGGTGAAGCGCCAACTGGAGAAGGTGACGTTGGTGAGCCGAGCGGTTTATTCGTCGGAACTGGCGGTTTTTCTTAAAGCGATTTGCGATTACTCCGGGATGGACATGGCCTGCCCGATGAATACCGGGGCCGAGGCGATTGAGACTTGCTTGAAACTCGCCCGGAAGTGGGGTTATACGAAGAAGGGCGTTCCGAAGGACCAAGCGGAGATCATTGTTGCCGAGGGGAATTTTCACGGTCGGACGACGACGATCATTGGGTTTAGTTCGGAGCCCCAGTACAAGGAATTGTTTGGACCCTATGGGCCGGGGTTTGTTTCGGTTCCGTTTGACGATGTAACGGCGCTGGAAGCGGCGATTACCCGGAATACGGTGGCGATCATGATGGAGCCGATTCAGGCGGAGGGGGGGATCATCGTTCCTGAGCCCGGGTACCTAGCCCGAGTGAGGGAGATTTGCACTCGAAACAACGTCTTGCTGATTTGGGATGAGGTGCAGACGGGGTTCTGTCGGACGGGCAAACGGTTCGCTTGGCAACATGAGAATGCGGAACCGGATTTGATGGCGGTAGGTAAGCCTTTGGGGGGTGGGCTCTTCCCTGTTTCGGCGGCGCTAGGTAAGCGGCATGTGATGGAAGTTTTTGTGCCGGGGGACCATGGGAGCACGTTTGGGGGGAATCCGCTGGGGGCGGTGATAGCGGTGGCGGCTCTGGCGGAGATGGAAGTGGACGGGCTGGCGGCGAAGTCTCAGGAGCGGGGTCAGCAGATGATGGACGGGTTCCGGGCACTGGAACTGCCGCAGGTCTTGGAGGTCCGCGGGAAGGGGCTTCTGGTGGGGCTGGAGGTTCAGAATGTGGACTCCAAGAAGCTGACGCAGGCGTTTTTGGATGCTCGAGTTTTGACGAAGGAGACTCGGAACCATACGTTCCGGTTTGCTCCTCCACTCACGATTAGTGAGGCGGAGGTGGACGAGGTGGTTGCTCGGGTTGGTCGGGCGATACGGTCGGTGGTTTAGGCGATCGTTTGGAAAAAACTCTCCCGTCGCTGGGCTTTCCTTCAGCGAACGGGAGAAACTCATGTGTTTGCCACTTCTGACTATTCCATGACAGAAGGCTTAATTGCAATATTTTTTCTTTATAAATTTTATTTCTACTTTGTTTGGTAAGCAGATTTCGGCTGCGCGTTCCAAAAGTACCTTTTCGCTTGGCACTTCACGGCAGGATCGATATACTGCGGGCGACGATGATTGCGGTTGTTATGTCCCTTTTTGCGGTCTGTTCGGTGGCTCAGGATCAGACCTTGCCGGAGTATTTGGACTCGTTGAAGTGGGACCCTTCAACGAAAGGGCCGTTGGTGGCGGTGGCTACCAACCGGAGATCGGCGGCGGGAAAGCAGGGTTTGGAGGCGTTTGGACGAAAGTCGTTCGTGGTGGGCGGATTGACGGTGGTGGCACCCGAGACGATGGTGGTCATCGACGGCTCGATGAAGTCGGCGCCCAATATGTATGACGGGCTCCCTCGGCAAGCGAAGGTTCTTTATTTGCTGAGCACGCTGGATTCGGGGCAGATGAAGAAAGCGGCGGGGAACGGAATTGGTTTGGGAGACCTGCAAGGAGAACAGCGGGCGGTGTTTTTGTCCCTGTTGCCACCGACGGTGAAGTGGCAGAAAGGGGTGGTGGACGACCGTGGGTTTGTCGATGTGAAGAGCAAGGGGACGCTGAGCGAGAAGGAACGGAACAGCGTTCGGCTTCGGATCTCCAAGGCGATCAATTTTCAGCTCAGTCTGGTTGAGGGTCAGGGTTATACGAACCACGACACGATTGAGGATTACGGCGTTCCGGGGACGGTGGCTTACCTGCGAGACTCCGACGATGACTACGACAAAGGCGACGCGTTTGGGGTTCAGATTCGATCGACGGTGGAGAACCGGCTGAAGAAGAGCCAGCTGGATTACAAGAGCGAGGTGTTTCAGACAGAGATTTCTCTGGACGCGAAGGACACGGTGGCAGGGGTTTTGGGAAAGATCTCGGCGGCGACGGGGGTGCGGTTGGACGCCGATCTTCGGGTCGCGGGGTTGGGAGTACAGAGTTACGGGAAGAAGGCTACGGCGGCGGGAGTCTTGCAGGCCTTGGCGCTTGGGGTGACGGGGACGTATCGGCTGGTTGGCTCGACCTTCGTTCTCACTTCGGATCTGGAGGGAATGGGGGCTCGGAAGTATAAGTTGAGCCTGTGGCAGGCGGATATCCAGCGGGAGATTTGGCGGCGTATTGATGAGTGGCAGCAGCTATTGGGGCCGATGGGTTACTTGTCCGGGTCCAGTTTTGATAACGAATTAGGTTTGGCGCCGAGTGGGGACGCCAAGCAGCTCTTGGACAAGATGGCCCCGAGTGACGGGCCGGATAAGTTGGATGGGAGTTCATTGCCTCCCAACCTGAGGGGCTATCTGGATCGGGTGAACAAGCGGTATAGCCACCAGCAGGTGCGGACGGACCGGGTGGGGATGGAGACGATGCTCGCGTACGGGTTTGTGCTGCCGGATGGGAATCGACTGCATCTCGAGCGCGATGAATTGGGAAGCGGGTGGGCGTTTATGAAACGTGAAGGGGCTCCCCGTCCTTTGGCAGCCGTTCCTCAGCCGCCCTTTGAGTTGTCGGCGGGACCGCCTCGGGCGCTGGTTTTGAGTGCGGAAACGGTGGCGCAGGCCCAACTGGCGATCGATTTGGCGAAGGCTTACGGGTTTAAGGAGCTTTGGCTACATACGCACAGTCCAACTGCGTTGCAGGCGGCAATCAAGAGTGAAATACCTACGTGGCTGGTGATTAAGCCTTGGGAGGCATTGCCGGGGGCGACGGGGCTGGACCAGAACCTTGGTGGGTTGTCTCAGAAGGAGCTTTTGAAGCTGATGACCGAGTCTCCTACTTTCTTGCAGTCCCTGGGATTTCGGCAGGTGTTTTCCGTGATCGATACTTCCCCTTCGGTATCTCCCGATGGGACTGAGGGTTCGCGATGGGCTCGATATGCGGCTCTGGCCAAGACGGAGGGACTGGGCGGGGTGGCGGTTTTGAAGCACCGTCCGACCGGATATGAGAAGGAGCGTCAAGAAGGGTTCTACTTCGAGCGGATTGTCTCCGAGACCTTTGATCGAGGCTACTCGGTGAAGATGCGGGAGGCGTTTTTGAACGCCTATCATGTCGATCCGATCGACATCACCCCGCCGGGGCTCTTTTTTGACAGCGACCTCCGGCAACCGTTCTTCTTGGACGATAACTTGCGGGGATCGAGCAGCGTTTATAGCGGGCGTGACGTTCCGCTGCCCGAGTTTAAGAAGATGGTGGACACCTGGCAGAAGTTCCGGGGCGATACCCTTGAGAAGGCGACATTGACCTTAGCGGCGCAGTTACGTACCTCCTCGCAAGCTCCTCTCTATCTGGAGAGGGTCAGTCACTTTTCGCACCCAAGTTGGCCCTTCGGCACATTGTTAATCCAATGGAATCAGGGGGACAAGATTCCGGAGTTCAATGAGGTCCATGAAGCGCCCTCCGGGACGATGCGCTACTCCTTTGAGTTTGCGCCGCCGATGACGGATGGCGAGCAGCAACTGTTGTCACAGACACTCTCGAACGTGGTGAGGGGCAACGCTAGCGTGACGATCTCCTTTGATCTCTCGGGGCTTTCGACGGAAGACGCGGAGAAGTTCATGAAGCGGTGGCTCAAGCCAGCAGCGAATTGAAGTCCTTTCGGGCCTTGCGTTCGGGGGTGTAGTCCCACCACTTCTTGGCTTCGCCGGTCTTGGCGTAGTGGACGGCGGCGG
>MKRX01000014.1:0-3815 GCA_001898035.1 Armatimonadetes bacterium 55-13 | reverse complement strand
GTTCGGGACGGTCATGAGTTCTTTGCGGGCGGCGTCGGGCATGGATTCATTTTGGCTCCACCTGGATATTTAAACCGAGTTCTTGAGCTATGTCAGATCAGTGCGCGCATCAAGCTCCGACAGAAAAAACAACAGATACCTACCATTAGAGGATCACCTTATTGGGCAAGGTCTTCGATCAAGGCGATCAAACTCTTTTTGGGATCACAACCTAGTTGCTGCATGATCGCAAGGAATTCGATCAGGTCGAGCCTTCGACTTCCGTCTTCAATGAACTTTATGTAATTCGACGACTGCCCCATCATCTGGGAAAGCCTTCGTTGGGACACTCCTGCCTCTTCCCTCTTGGTCGCTACGAACTTGATGAGTGCGTCGTACTCAGGTGTTTGAACTGACCAGACGGGTTTTCTGCCCACACAAGCAATATGCGGTGAACTTACGGTAGTAACTTACTATCATTTTTTGATATGATCTTACTATCAGACATTTGATGCTCTTTAGCTCAGAGACTCAAGCCTATGGAGAACTTAGTCCATCATGAAGAACCGATATCGTTCCGACGAACAGTTCCGTGACTTCCTTATTTGCAAACTCTGGCGCTATTTGGATCAAGTGAACAAAGGACGGCCTAAGGGTAACGAGAGTGGCCTTCGAGAACACCAACGGCTGGTAGACGACCTCTTAATGTTGGCGGAACGAGTTCCCAATCCGACTGGACGCAACGAACTTGAGATTGAAAAAGAAGTAGGACGATTGCTAAGGATTTGCCGAAGCGAACGAATGTCTCAGACACCGCTGAGTGAGATCATGCTGACCATCCGGTCAGCAACGCTTGAGGCTCCCTCGAAAGCAGAATAGACACAAAAGCAAATCAAACACTCAGTACCAGAATTTAAATTCCAGTACTTAATGCTAATTTGAACTTTATTTCAATACAAAACGGAAATCCATTGATAGGATGAAGAGCATGGATTTCATTTGTCGACTCACACTGTTGACCCTTCTATCGCTGTTGACGTCTCTTTCATTTTCTCAGGGCATTGAGCTACCTGGCGGGCCTGGAGGAGGGGGAGTTGCTCCGGCAGGTTACAGCACTCTCAATGAAGATTGGTGGATTAAGACAGAATTTGACGGCTCTCTCGTTGCTCACGGATTTAACTGGATTGGTGGACAGGCTGTTCCATTCAATATGAGCATGTCCTGGCCTCCCTACATTGGGGGAGTTGCATCAAACGCCACTCCCTTTTCTAACGAGGTCTTTATTCACTCTGAGGGCGACATCACGATTCATCTCCTTTGGCGTCATGGACTGAATCCACTTCCGCCATCATTTGTCAGAGTTCGCCTTTCGGGAGGTGTTTCTTGTGGGGCCAGCGGAGTACACAGTTATGAGTTAAACAGCGGAATAGGCTTGCCATCAGTGGCAGATACTGAAGCTACCGACCCGTTGTTTTCACGCTCGACACCAGGAGTGGTTCTTCGCAAGATAGCAATCGATCTATTGGGGGCGGGACAATTTAGATTTCACCAGAAAGCTCGCATCAGCGGCAACGAACCAGGTCTTATGCTGAGCGCAAACGCTCCCGCATTTTCGATCGAAATTGATCCTAGAGACATCGAGATTACTGGAGTAAATGGGCAAACTCCTTTAACTAAAGGACCTATCTCCGGACATAACACAAAAACCACCACCCTGCCGCAGGATCAATATTCGTGGTTTAGCTTTTATCACGACAATCGTGTATTCACCTACGATGTTCACGACGCAATTTCTCCGCTGCTGACCTTTCCGACCGATTTAACCGACTCTGCCACATGGCATATTGGACTTCCCTCAGCATACGTGTCCCTCACCGAACCACCGGCCGGTTACACACCACCTCGACAATTCCAAGAAGTACTTTATATCGCATCCATCGTAATGCCAGCAAGTGGAGACCTTTGGCGATGGACGCTCTCGAGGCCCTTTCCACCTGGCCCACCTGCCAAAACACAAATTGATGGGGTATTCGATCCAGAAGACCTGCTGAGTAGCCGGGCAATGGAGGGCACTTATGTTTCACCGATGACTGTTGCGAGCCAATGGCTGGTTGGTCTGCCGGGTACTTACACCACAGTTTTCACC
The DNA here is from genome assembly GCA_001898035.1 of Armatimonadetes bacterium 55-13. GTDB lineage: Bacteria > Armatimonadota > Fimbriimonadia > Fimbriimonadales > Fimbriimonadaceae > 55-13. The sequence continues at coordinate 1,690 of MKRX01000014.1, read as the reverse complement.
GATCCCGGCGATTCAAACTCGGCCGATCCCGTTTCTCTCCAATGGACGTGGGCGTCTGATGGATTGATTGCGGAAAGTCTGCGTAATGTGGTTTTTCACCTTAACGCTGAACCGGATGGTCAAGAAAGCAATAAATGGGTTGATGTACGCGCTGACGCTGGTTATCAAAATACAACGTTTTCAGCCGATGGCAACTCGCCCATTCCCGGATGGGTTGCTGCCGGAATTCCCGATGCAACAATTATTGTGAACCCTGGTTACGCAAGCACCTTACAAGTAGTTGCATCCCTTGCTTCTGGCGGCGGTCCAGGCGGAGCAATTTTCATGACGCTCGCAGGGCTGGAATCAGGCACTCTTGCGGTTGCCTTCGCAAGTGTGGAGTTAGCAGGAGCACTTTTGAACCTTTTACCAAATGGTGAGGAGACATTTCATTTTTATCGGAGCACCTTTTCTACGGGGCAATGTGATTCTCTCAGCATCGATCCTCCGCTGTATTTAGACGCAGATGGAGACGGACTCTTTGAATGGGTCGAGAGAGCGGACTACAAAGACAGATCAGCACTTGAGGCATTAAAGGCTGCAATTTACGAGGGGAGCTTTCCTATTCAGAGCTTTTTATGGAGAATGAAACACAGACTCACGCAGACTTTTGGATATGAAGTATATGACAAATGGGGAGTAGGCGGTTATCAAGGCCCTGAATTACGAATCAGGAGAAAGGACCGAGAACTGAGTCAAGCTTACTATCACATGGAATTCAAGTGGGACGATCCACAGAGTAGCGTTCAGTAACAATGAGAAGCTTATTGATAGTATTGTCTATTGCCTTGGGCTCCACGGCGCGGATCTCAAATGCTCAGGTGTATTCTCCGCCAAAATGGATCCAAGCTAAGTGGACTGAAAGTAGTAAGCCGTTCCTGGCCATTCGCATTGAACTAGATGGGCTAAAATATGGTCCAAAACGAGATCCTGATCGAGTGAAAGAGCTTTTTAAGCTTCATGTCACCCCGATTAAATGGAAACTCACTAATCCCTCCCTCAAGATGGGAGTAGTTGACCTTTACTGGGCTACTGCCTTGGCTGCTTACTTCCCCGGCCTTGTGGACTACGATATCGCTGTCACACTGGAAAAGCGCGAGATTCCCCCGTCTTACGAATTCGTTCGGGTTGCCTTTGTTGCCTACACTCAAGAAGCCTCCTACCGGGGAGCGCAGACTGGCTTAGCCGATCGTCTTCTCAAGCAATCTCCAGAGGACCCTTTAATAGAGACGGCATTTGTAAATATGGTCGGACTGGTCCGAAAACCGGACTTAGCGCTCTTGGACCGAAGTCTGATGATCGCAGAGAAGTTGGAGAAGACCTACCCCCAGCGAGCCGACATCTTTCGGCCTCTCCTGATGAAGGCCTACCTTTTGCATGGCAATTGTCAGAAGAAAGCCTGTATACAACGAGCCCTAGACTACATCCTTAAACTCTCCAAGGATCCTGGACTTAGCGACGAGCAAAGGGAGAGATACTTAGTCCTTCATCGCTACTACACGTCTCAAATTAAGCGTAGTAAGTTCAAAGGCTAGTCGGCGATCGTTCGCGTCCATCAGGGGAAGAAGAGATTGTCACGTCGTCTCGGATGTCGGGAGAGAGATCGCTCTGCGTACCAGAGTTCACGGTGGTTGTTTTTCAGCGTCAGGCT
>MKRX01000013.1:101101-104520 GCA_001898035.1 Armatimonadetes bacterium 55-13 | reverse complement strand
CAGTCCCCCTGACGTGAGCGCGATCTATATCAGAGCGCCCTGTAAAAACCAGCGCGCCCACGACGGCAGGACCGGCCCACATCACGCCCTGAACCAACAGAGCGCAAACAATAACAGAGCGAAATGTCCCTGACGTGAGCGCGCCCAACCTCAGAGCACCCCTGCCACTTCGTCAAACTCACGAGGCATCGACACCGCCCACAGACTCCGCAACCCTCCGCCCCCCGGAACCGTCTACCTAACATGCGGAAACGATTGGAGAGAGCTTCCAAACGGATGGTGGCCCTCATGGTCGGATTGCTGGCGGCGATGCCCTTCCTCGTCGGCTTTGCCATGACCACGGACCGCTCCATCGCCAGCATCGCCCAAGCCTGGTGGCTGCTCCCGGTCGTCTTCGCCGCATTGCTACTGGCAGGCGAGAACCTCCGACCGCGCCGAGAACTCGGATGGGCGTTCGCGGTGAGTTGGGCGACCGGCGCGACCGTGGCGCAAGGATTCTTCATCGGCGCGTGGCAAGCCCTCGCCTTCGTGTTCCCCAGCACCCTGCTGATCGTGCTCATCTTCCACACCCTCGGCGCCCGCCTCACGGAGCCGTCCCGATGAACCTCGTTTGAGATGAGGATTCGGTTCAAAAGGGTTTTAACCTGTCAAGGGCTCACGACTCGTCGGTCAGTTCAAAAAGCTCAGCTTCCTAGACGGATGCATTTACCATTTCGAAATAGTAAATATCCACCATTCATCCCTAACGCCTAACACCTAACACCCAACGCCTACCGTCCAACCTCCACCTTCTGCCCAACCGCCAGTTCCAACTCCACCACGCCCGGAGCCACCGTCCGTGTGGTCACCGGCGTCACCACGCCCACAACCCGCATCCCGTCCGGCACCCGAATGCGGAACGCGCCCGAGCCTGCCGTCCGCGTGATCTCCGCGCCGATCAACGTCCCCTTTGACCACGCCAACGTCACTTCCAATCCCCCGCGAGCCCGCAATCCCGCCACCGCGCCGGACGGCCAGGCGGAGGGGAGGGCGGGGAGGAGGTGGAGGGTGTACGGCTCGCCCGGACGCTCCCGATGACTCTGGAACAGCATCTCGCCAATCCCGTTCGCCGCGCCGAAGTTGCCATCAATCTGGAACGGCGGATGCGCGTCGAAGAGGTTGGCGTAAGAGCCGCCTCCGCCTGCGCCATAAATCGTCTCTTTGCTGCCGGTCGGTTTCAGGAGCGAGCCGAGCAACCGGAAGGCGCGGTCGCCATCGCCCAATCGAGCCCACCAATTGATCTTCCACGCCATACTCCACCCGGTCGAAGCATCGCCCCGGCGCTCCAAGGAGACCCGTGCCGCTTTCGCCAGCTCAGGGGTTCCGTACGGGGTGATCTGATCGGCGGGGAAGAGGCCGTACAGGTGGCTGACGTGCCGGTGATGGGGCTCCGGCTCCTCGTAGTCCTCCAGCCATTCCATGATCTGGCCGGCCTTGCCAATCTGGGTCGGCGCGAGCTTGGCGCGAGTCTCGTCCAGCTTCTGTGCAAACGAGGCATCCAGCCCCAGCGTTCGCGCCGCCTCGGCGGTGTTCGTAAACAACTCGCGCATGATCTGCGTGTCCATCGTCGGCCCCATGCACACGTGCGCGGTATCGCCATTTGGGAGTCGGAACGCGTTCTCCGGCGAGTTGGAGACGCCGGTCACCAGCCAGCCGTGCGTCGGTTCGGCTACCAAGGTCGAGAGATAGAACTCCGCGGAGCCCTTGAGCACCGGATAGATCCGCTTCAAATACTCCTTGTCCTGGGTGAACGCCCAATGCTCGTAAAGGTGTTCGCACAGCCAGCCCGAGCCGTTGTTCGTAGACCCCCAAGACGCGCTCTCGCCGGGAGACGAGTAACCCCAAACGTTGGTGATGACGTGCGCCACCCAGCCCGGCGCATCGTAGTAAGCCTTCGCCGTCGCCGCTCCCGTCTTGGTCAGCGCTTCCACCAGCGAGGTCAGCGGCAAGGCCGTCTCCGCCAGGTTCGCCGTCTCGCTCACCCAGTAATTCATCTGGACGTTCGCGTCGATGTGATAGTCGCCGTTCCAAGGGGTTTGATACTCCTCCGCCCACAGCCCTTGAAGGTTGGCGGGCAGCCCACCCGGTCGGGAACTGGAGATCATGAGGTACCGCCCAAACTGGTAGTAAAGCGCCGCCAGCGAGGGGTCCTCGGCGCCCTTGGCAAACGCCTCGATGCGCTGCGGAGTCGGAAGACCCGAGTTCGCGGTGTCCGGCAACTCCAGCTTGACCCGATTGTAGAGCGCTTGGTAGTCCTTTTTGTGGTCGTTCAACAGCGCCGACCATCGTTTCTTGCTCGCCGCTTCCAGCCGAGTCTGCGCCGCGGAAACGTAGTTCTCGCCGTCCCATTCGCCCGGAATCGGTCCCGCGTAGTCCGTGCCCGCCGTCATCAGCAGAATCACTTCCTTCGCGCCTTTCACGTGGATGCCGTCGCTGCTGGCCGTCGCTTCGCCACCACCCACCGGAATCGCCCGCAGGAACGCGACGAACTTCATCCCCGCGCCGCCTCGCCCATTGCTCAGCCGACCTTCCAGCCGCATCGAATTCGGACCATCCGCCCGAACCATCGCCTCCTGCTTCCGCTCCAGGTTCGCCGTAAAGTTCAGCGCCCCCGCCTTGCTCGCCCGCACTCGGTACGCCAAGACCTTATCGGGAAAGGACGCGAACAACTCCCGGTCGAACTTCACCCCGTCCTGCTTGTAACTCACCGCCGCGACCGCCGTGGAAAGGTCCAACGTGCGTTTGTAGTCCGACACCGATGCTTTCGCGCTGGGGAAGAAAATCTTTAGGTCTCCTAATGTTTGGTAGCACCCAAACGGCCCCCCACCCGCCGAACCCGGCCCATCGCAGATATAAGCCTGATTGACCAAGGCCTCCGCCTCTTTGTTCTTGCCCTGCTTCAGTAGCTCGATGATCTGCGGTCGAACCTTGTAAGCGTCCTTCCGGTCCTGAGAAAACTCCCCGCCCGACCACAACGTCTGCTCATTCAAGACCACCCGTTCCTGGTCGATCCCCCCAAACAACATCCCCCCCATCCGGCCATTGCCCACGGGGCAAGACTCGGTAAAAGACGGCGCGGGCTCAGAGAATCGAAGCTGGAGAGGAAGGGAAGACGTTTGGGCGGCCAGGAGCGTCAGCGCAGTCACCAGGGGCATGGCCCATTATAAACGCCCAAGTCGAAAGAGATCGTTAAATGGGAGTTCACCATTCGATCCCCGCCCAGTCGTAATCTGAACCCGAACGCTCTGTTTGGGCCGCGCACGTACGATGGTAGGATCGTCGTTTTTGGTTGTTTGCCGAGCGATTTCAAACACCGAGCGAAATGTAGCCGTCAGTCCCCCTGACGTGAGCGCGATCTGAACCAGAGCGCCCTGCCAAAA
>MKRX01000013.1:94251-101004 GCA_001898035.1 Armatimonadetes bacterium 55-13 | reverse complement strand
GAGCGCCCACGACGGTAGGACCGTCGCCTACATTGCGCTCTGTAGTTCGTAACGCGCGAATAAACACCGAGCGAAATGTAGCCGTCAGTCCCCCTGACGTGATCGCGATCAACCCCAGAACGCCCTGCCAAAACCAGAGCGCCCACGATGGTAGGACCGTCGCCTTGTTGATGCTTCCGCCGCTTGCGGTGGCGGCGATCACGAAGAACGCTTCTGCACCGCCCCCACCTCGTGCATCAAAAGGAACTGGCGACTCGCGATTTGCGGTTCGGGCTTCCATCAAGGGTCGCCAATTTGCGACCAATAGTCGTGTAGCCTAACGTTCCTTGCCTGCGCCCTTTTCCGACATCCGAACGCGATGCCTCAAGGTGACGCCCAAACCAAGACCTTTAATCGCAGGGCGCCAAGCCTTGAGGCTACAAACCAGAGCGCTCAGCGATAGCCTCAGGGCTAATAATCCGCAAACCAAGAGCCTGCAAAAGCCGCACCCTGAGGCATCCTCGTTACCACCACGCAAAACACATAAACCAACCCCGAAGGGCGCAGTCGTCGGTCAAGCCCGACGCAATACACCCGCCATGCCTCTGCCATCAGGATCGAAAAGGAACGATCCAAGCGCGATGCCTCAAGGTGACGCCCAAAACAAGACTTTAATCGTAGAGCGTCAAGCCTTGAGGCTACAAACCAGAGCGCTCGGTGTTAGCCTCCAAGCTCAGTTCCAATCATCGAAAAGACACTTGAGGCATCACGTCAGAATTTGTCGAGCTCCCAATCACCAATTACCGCGTGCTAAACGACAAGACGTGCCCCGCCTCCGCCGCGCCCGCCGCGCAAGGAGCATCCACGCCGAGGAACTTGCAGCCCGATTTCGACTCGGGAGACGTCGGTTGGGCCGCCGAGCGACCGGCGCTAATCTTCTCGGCGGGAGCCCAGACGCCGTGGCCATCCAGGGCCAGATAATTCGCGCCGCCTCCGTGTCGGGGCTCCCGCCCGCGGAAGGTGTCCACCCGGCTGGCCGGACCCGCGTTGGCAAAGGTTCCGGTGGCGTACAGCACCGTGCCCGGGCCCGTGGACGTGGAGAAAAGGCCCGTGTTCGTGCCATCGCCCGCCGCCGAAACCGCCGTTTTGGAAGGGTGGTCGCCGGTGAATTGGATGGCGGAGGAACTGCCGCTGACTTCAAAGAACATTACGGTTCGGGCAATCGTCGGCGCTTCGGAAAGCACCGTGCCCATGGAGAGGTTGGAATTCACCGCGTAGGAGACCACGTCATTGCCAGCGGTGGCCGCCGTCGGGTCTTGGGCGCATTTGTAGACATCGGGAGTCCCCGCGTAGGGATAGATCTCCTGCCCCCAGGCCAGCATCGCCGGCGCGCCGTCCACCACACTCGGCCCCGGTTTTCCGCCCGGCATCCCGGCGTTGTTGTCGGTCGCGTACAGAATCATCGACCGCCCTAGTTCGCGCAGGTTGGAAGCGCAGGCCGCCAGCTCAGCGTTATTGCGCGACCGGTTGGCGTACGGAATCAAGATCGCCGCCAAGACGGCCACCACCGCCACCACGATCAAGATCTCCCCCATCGAAATCCCCGCCCGCCGCCGTCTCATCGCCATAGATTAGAGGTTCATGATACCGGCAGGGGATCGGCAGATTTTGATTTCGAATTTCGATTTCAGAAGACCGCAGGATTCCAGATCAGCAACGCGTACGCGCGCGATTAAACAGGGCGCTCTGAAACAGATCGCGCTCACGTCAGAAGGACTGACGCCTACATCTCGCTCGGTGTCCATTCACACGTTATGAACCACAGAGCGCAATGTAGCCGACGGTCCTACCGTCGTACATGCGCGGAAAAACAGAGCGCCCTGAAAATAGAACACGCTCACGTCAGCAGGACTGACGCCTACATCTCGCCCTGAAACAGAACGCGCCCACGTCAGGGGGACTGACGCCTACATTGCGCTAGGCGGTTGAAATCGCTCGGCAAACGACCAATCCGACGGTCCCCCGTCGTACGCGCTTCGGCCAAACAGAGCGCCCTGAAACAGAACACGCTCACGTCAGATGGACTGACGCCTACATCTCGCTCTGTGATTATTCACATGTTACGAACCACAGAGCGCAATGTAGCCGACGGTCCTACCGTCGTACGCGCTTCGGCCAAACAGAGCGCTCTGAAACAGATCGTGCTCACGTCAGGGGGACTGACGCCTACATTGCGCCCTGTGTTTATTCACGCGTTATGGATACAGAGTGCAATGTAGCCGACGGTCCTACCGTCGTACATGCGCGGAAAAACAGAGCGCCCTGAAAATAGAACACGCTCACGTCAGCAGGACTGACGCCTACATCTCGCCCTGAAACAGAACGCGCCCACGTCAGGGGGACTGACGCCTACATTGCGCTAGGCGGTTGAAATCGCTCGGCAAACGACCAATCCGACGGTCCCCCGTCGTACGCGCGCTTCCCAAACAGAGCGCCCTGAAACAGAACGCGCCCACGTCAGGGGGGCTGACGCCTACACTGCGCTCGGTTTGTGATCCCGAATGGTGGACGGCAGAGCATCATGTCGCCACCGGATACCTCCGCAAACGGAACACCGTACCCGGAGGCATCGCCTGGACCAACAACGGTTCTCTCCCGTTGCCTTGAATGCAAAAACGCCAAAGCCAAGCACAGCAAAGGTCTATGCCTCCGCCGAGATCCCCAACCCGAGATCTCCGGCCCAGGCGCGGATATGCTGCATCTCTTGGTGCGTCGCTTTGCGGTTGTATCGCCCCCGGATCTGTACGACCGTTCGGTTGCCGGGCGAGACTTCCATCGTGATGCGACTGACTTCCTGCTTCACGCCGTCCACCTCGGCAAACCACCGCATCGAGACAATCTGCGCAACTCCCCGTGCGCAGAACTCGTCATAGCCCGCCACGCAGTGCCGCTGCCGGTCGCCCTCCTCTTCCAAGAGCCGAGTCGTGTAAAGCTCAATCGCGCGGACCCGCCCGATTTTCAGAGTCAGATCCCAGTCGCGGAATCGCTTCTCCCATTCCAGCGCCTTGCGTGGCCGCGAGGCGTGAACGGTTCGGTGCCATTCCCGCGTGAGCTTGTACATCGACCCATACGTTCGCCCTTTGAAAGAGAAATCCGGGTTGGCGATCGAGCGAATGACGAAGTCCGTGATCCACCGCAACTCGGTATCTCCCATCAGCTTATGTTCCGTCGCGTAGAACCGAATCACGTCCGGCAATCGGTCTCCCAGTGCTTCTAAGAGCTTGGGATTCGCCATCCGGATGGTCAGGAATTGACACAGCTTGGGAGGCACCCCCGCGGCGGCGCACTTCGCCCAAAACAGGTTCCGGGTGATGCTGTTTTCGTCCGGCGCTTGCAGGAACCAGTGGACCTCCTTCTTGGTCAACTGCCCCTTCATCTCCTTGGCCAGAGACCCGCCCTGCGCCACGATGATGAACCACCGCGCATACGTCCGGTGCCCACAATCCCGCCAAAACTCAGGATCAGCCTCTTGAGGGCCAAACACCAACTCCACCCCCTGACGACTCAGCACCGCTCGGTACAAGAAGAACGGAGTGGGGAACCGGCGGAAAAGATGGTCCACATAAGCCAGCGCCTGCTTGCCCAAGTCATAGTTCCGAGCGCGAAACGCGTCCCGGGAACGAATCACATTGTTTGAATGCGCAGGTATGCCCAGAAACCGCCCCAAGAAAAACGCGTCTTTCCGCTTCTTCGACTCGGTCCGGTTGGCCTTCTCCTGCCTATTCGCCTTGTTGAGGGCCGCTTGTACCGCGGCCAATTTTGCTACTTCGAGTTCTTTTTTAATCTGTAATGCTGTCTTGTTCTTGCCCATGGCAGGTAACGCCGGACGCGAGCAAGGATAAGCCCCGACAAAGGAAGCACGAGCGAAACCGCCCGCAAAGGGATGTTCAAGAAGAAGTGAAGAGGGACAACAGGACTCCCGGTCCTTGCCCCGGAACACCCTATCGGCCCGTCGTTTGACGTGGACGCGACATAGTGCTGAGGATCATACGGCAAGGCTTAGAGGATGCCAAGAGGAATAGGACCATTGGTCGGGACATGGCGATGGTGACTCGCACTTGTGGGTCACGAGTCACCAAGGCAATGCCAAAGAGAATATCTACGGGACGATGATAAACCCTGCCTCGTTCCTAGTGGTGACGGGAAGAGTCTGAGTCTCATTGTTAGCCACGGAATTGGCAAGGGGAATCGTGCCGGCACCCGTCACGCTTAACTGGAGTCCGAGTCGTAGAGAAACGAGAGAGCCTGGGGTGAGGGCGCCTCTGTCCAAGTACTGCGCCCAAGAAGGCGATTTCTTGATGAGATCTTCATAAGTAAGGTCTTTTCCCTTGAGAAGCTCCCTTGCCGTCGGCTGATCTTTTTCATCTGCCCAAAGGTTGCCATCAAGGAGTCCAGCCAAGGGACCTTCTAACAAGCTACGTAAGCCTTCTCGAACTGAGAGGCGATTCACCGGTGGTTTGGGTGGGTCAATTTTGTACACGGTTGCCAGCGCTTCCGTTAACCCCTCCTTTGTCCACTGTCCTTTAATAAAAAGGGCGGTGCCTGCCAACCTTCGGTCGTAGTCGAAGTCAATCTTAAACTTCTGGGCCGCCTTGTTAAGCAACTGCGAGAGAGAAACGAGATCGCCCTTACCGAAGTCCAAGTCACCCTTAGTTGCCAAAGGAAAGCCCTCCTGCTGCTTTCTCGGTTCGACTGGAGCCGGAGCCACGCCCCGGTTCAGCCGCATTGGGTTTGCTTTTGAGGGAACTGGCAAGCTGTGACGAAGTTGGTCCTTCGGATCGACATATTGGAGAACAGGGACAACTTGGACCTTCACCTCGTAGTCCTCTCCCGCGATCATGTTTTCAACCATCCCGGGTTGTAATGAGCAAGCGATGCGGGCGAACGCGACTTGAGATTCCATAGGTAAGTCACTAAAGTGACGCCCTTTGGAAAGATCTTGAATCACCTCGGGGCCGAGGGCAAGAAGTTGATCCAAGATTGTACGACTGGCGATGGACTCCGCGGAAAGCATGTGCTCGCGAGAGCGTGACAGCGTAATGTACTCCGTCCCCTCTAGATAAGTCCGATTCATGAAGGCCGCCATCATCGCCTCCCCAAAGGGATTTGATAATGGCTTCTTAATGGCAATCGGCGCCTTGGAAAGGTCGACGTCGACCAAGATTGCGCGGGCATCCTTATCAAAGGCCCTGCTCAGGCTCTTCTTCCAGGCATCGACCGTCTTATCTACATCTTTGGCCGTTTGTGACGTGGCGAGGCTGCTTGCTCCTAGCAGCAAGGTCATGATCAGGAAATGACTGGCGCGCATTGGATCCTTTAACTCCCGCTAGGATCCACCGGATCAACTGGCTCAGGAGTCGGACATGGGGTCGAGGCGGGTAGTTCAATAAACACGCCGCTGTAAGGGTTAACGGTAGCTGGAACTCTGCCACCGGTGCAGTGCGGAATCTGGACATTTGGGCTGCTTGTGGCATAGATAATCGACCACGCGTAGCAAACGCCAGCGGGCGGAGTGAAACTCCACGAATAAACCTGACTGCCGTAGTGATTCCAGGGCACCGTCACGCCATCGTTTGAGCAAGGAGCATCTACGGTTAGCCATCCCGTGGGGCCGCTCGTTGCTCCAGAAATAGTACCGACTGCGCGTGGAGGGCAATTGCATGCGCCTCCGCCAAACGCAAGGATATGGTACCCAGGTTCATCGTATTGGGCAAATGCCGCTGTCGCAACCATGAGCCCAAGTACTGTTATAAGGATAGGTTTGAGCATGATGGGATTATAGTTTGACTTGATCGTTGCAGCAAGGCTCTTTCTTCTTAAATTTAGCTTCTTAATGTAAAAGTCGGTCGAGCCAAACGGAGCGACCGCCGGGGGAATCGCCCCGTGTATCCTAGAGCGCAGGACGTGCCGGACCAATGTTGACTTTGCTTGCCCCCCTCGTGATGCTCCAAACCCCCGTGGTCGAAGCGGACGGCGTGATTCGGATCATGTTGGAGGGGACGCCGCTTTACCTGCGCGCCTACGGCCCAAACATGGTTCGCGTCACCTACGGCCAAGCCAAGCCCAGCCTCGCTGTCACCGCTTCCTACCAACCCTTTAAAGAAAAGCCGGTCGAAACCGAAAACACCCTGATCTTAAAAACCGGCAAGTTCGAAATCCGCTTTGACAAAGCCACCCAAGCCCTCTCCTTTTACGACCCCACCGGCGCGCTGATCCTGAAGGAAAACGCGCGGTCCCTGACCCCGCACAAACTCGGCGACCTCGAGACCAAGCAGAGTCAACAGTCCTTCGCCCTCGCCCCCGGGGAAGCCATTTACGGACTGGGACAGCACCAAGAAGGGAGCATGAATTACCGGGGATCCTCGGTCACGCTTCAGCAGAAAAACACCGATGTCGCCGTGCCGATGATGGTCTCTAGCCAGGGCTACGGCATCCTCTGGGATAACCCCGCCATCACCACCGTCAACGTTGGGTCTGGCCCCGAGGAAACCGTGCCCTCGGAACAGCTTTTCGACGAAGACGGCAAGCCGGGACTCACCGGCCGCTACTACGCGGACGAGAACTTTCAAAAACTTGCCCTCACTCGCACCGACCCCATCATCGATTTCGACTGGACCAAAACCCCACCTCCCGGTCTGCCGCACGATCACTACGCCGTCCGCTGGACCGGAACCCTCCTCGCTAAAGAGGCGGGCGAGTACGTGCTGAAAGGAA
>MKRX01000013.1:84212-94240 GCA_001898035.1 Armatimonadetes bacterium 55-13 | reverse complement strand
TTTACCGATTGGACCTCTCGCGCCGTCAAGCCCACCTCTGGCCGCATCCGCTTCGAAGCCAACTCCCGCCACAAGGTCCGTCTGGAGTACTACCAAGACCAGTTCGATGCGATCATGCGGTTCGCCTGGAGTCGACCCGCCAAGGATCAGAACCTTACTTGGACGTCGGAAGCGGCGGATGCCCTCGACTACTACTTCATCTATGGCCCCGAGCCGGACGACGTGATTTCCGGTTACCGAAAGCTCACCGGAGACGCCCCCATGTTCGCCAAGTGGGTCTGGGGGTTCTGGCAGTGCAAAGAGCGCTATCAAAGCTCCCAAGAACTGCTGGACGTGGTGCAAGAGTACCGACGCCGCCAAATCCCCATCGATGGCATCATCCAGGACTGGCAGTACTGGAGCCCCGCTCCCTGGGGCTCGCACGAGTTTGATCCCAAGCGTTATCCTGATCCCAAAAAGCTGATGGACGACCTCCATGCGGAGAACGTCCACGCCATCATCTCCGTCTGGCCCAAGTTCGATAACAAGAGCCCAAACGCGGACGAACTTCTAAAGGCGGGCGCCCTCTACAGCACCGTCATCCCCTATGTCTTTCCCGCCGGAGAGGGCCGCTGGTACGACCCCTTCAACCCCACCGCCCGCCGCCTTTATTGGAACCAGATCTCGCGCGAGATCTTCAAGTACGGCTGGGATGGCTGGTGGCTGGACGCCAGCGAGCCTGAACTCGGCGGGAGATGGGGCGAGTACCGCACCTTCCAAACCGCCGCCGGCCCCGGCGCCAAGGTCTTCAACGCGTACCCGCTTCTGCACACCCAAGCGGTCTATCAAGGCCACCTTCGAGAGAACCCCGCCAAGCGTCCCTTCATCCTTACCCGCAGCGCCTATGCCGGTCAGCAGCGGAACGGAGCGGTGACCTGGTCTGGAGACATCTCGGGGACCTGGGAAGTGTTCCGAAAGCAGATTTCCGCCGGACTCAACTTCTGCTTAAGCGGCATCCCCTATTGGAACACGGATACCGGCGGGTTCTTCGGCGGCAATCCCTCAGATAAGGGCTACCAAGAACTGTTCACCCGTTGGTTCCAGTTCAGCGCCTTCTGTCCCATGTTCCGCGTCCACGGCACCGGCGCGCCCAAGGAGATGTGGCGATTCGACGAGCCCACCCAAAAGATCCTCGCCGATTTCGACCGCCTCCGCTACCACCTCCTGCCGTACATCTACTCCACGTCCTGGCAAGTCGCCAATCAGGGCGACACCATGATGCGCGGCCTGGTCATGGACTTCCGAAACGACCCAGCGGTCTATGACATCGCGGACCAATTCCTCTTCGGCCCCGGCCTCATGGTGTGCCCGGTTGTTAGCCCCGGAGCGGAGTCGCGATCTGTCTATCTTCCCAAGAACGAAACTTGGACGGATTTTTGGACGGGGAAGACCTATGCTGGCGGCCAAACGATCGAAGCCAAAGCCCCCATCTCCCGCCTCCCCCTCTTCGTCCGCGCCGGAACCATCCTCCCCTACGGACCGGAGATTCAGTACGCCACCCAAAAGGTAGATCCCCTTGAAATCCGAATCTATCCGGGCAAGAACGGAACGTTCACGCTCTATGAAGACGAGAACGATGGCGCCAGGTGGAAACAAGGCGTCCACGCCGAAATCCCCTTCACCTGGGACGACGCCCAAAAGACCCTCACCGTCGGCAAAAGAAAGGGCGCGTTCCCCGGGATGCTGAAGTCAAGGACGTTTAGGATTGTATTAGTTTCAGGAAATAAAGGTGTAGATATTGACTCATCAACAACGGTTGATCGAGTGGTCACCTATGACGGAGGCCCTCAATCCATCACCTTAAAATAGGATTCCCCAACGCCCTCACTACGACCGCAGGTCGTGTAGCCGAAGTTTACGTGCCTTCGCCCTATTACGACATCCAAACGCGATGCCTCAAGGTGACGAGCAAAACAAAACTCTAAACGTAGAGCGCCGAGCCTTGAGGCTACAAACCAGAGCGCTCATGAAGCCGACGCGCTCACGGCGGTAGGGCCGCCGACTATATCACGCTCTGAAGGTCGCCGAGAGAAATCAAACTCAGAGCGTCATGTAGGCGCCGGTCCTCCGGCGTGAGCGCTCCTGATCGTCGAGTGCTCCCACCACCCCAATTCGCCAAACCGGGCGCGCCAAAAGCTGAGCGCTTAACCCATGCCGCCGGTGGGAGGTACCTGGCATCATGCGCCTCTCAAACTTCGCAACTAAGCGCGGCTCTGGATGAAGTCCAGTTCAATCACCTCGGCTTGCGCGAGCCGCAAAGGACTGTCGGCTGGAAGTTGCTTGCGGATGCGAGAGATGAGAAAGGCGCCACCAATGAGCAAAATGAGATAGGCGACGATCCCGCAAGCTCTTAGATAGGGACTGCCACAATATCTGAGAACCCAGATAAGGAGAATGCACGAAACCGGCAACACATCTCCGGCATCGTGCCAGCTAAATCTCGACTTCACAAAGGGTTCAGTCTCACGCGTGACCTTGTATCCCGCGAGCCAGGACGTAGCGATCACCATCGTCACCGCGATCACCAAGAAATTCGAATCGGGTTCGGGCATCAGGGGTTGGACCAGGGCAAACACCAGAAGCGGAACCCCAGCCCAAGTCACTGCCCCTGCCGACTTCCAAGCCAACTCCCGCCGTGCTGCCAAAAACTCCGGCGTCACGCCGTGACCTCGTGCGCTTTGACGCAATTGTCCACAGACTCACTCAACACAGTGGAGTCTTCAGGCGGGAGACGTAGCGGACTGTCTGCAGGCAATTGGCGTTGAGCCCGGCGAAGCAGGGTGTGCCCACCTAAAGTAAAGATGGCGTAGGCAATGAACATTCCAAGGACGATGTAGACGCTTTGACACAACCTGTAGATGAAGGGAAGAGATCCTACTGGCCCAAAAAGGCTAAACACCAGATTGTTGTTGAACTCCTCCACTTTGACGAAGGGCTCCTTCTTTGCCGAGACAGATAACCCCGCCATCAACGACCCAATCAGCACGAATCCGACCAATATCTCCAAAAAGTGCGGAATCGGTTTGGACACCAGCGGTTGAATCATTCCCACCACCACAAGTGGCGCCCCTGCCCACGTCGCTGCCCCGGCCGACTTCCAAGCCAACTCCCGTCGTGCTGCCAAAAACTCCGGTGTCACGCCGTGACCTCATCCCGTCGCAAGGGGCTATCGGCTGGCACCTTCGCATAAAGCAAGCTGAGAAGGGCATAACCACCGCCATACAGCGCCAAGAAGCCCGCAAACGCGACCGGGAACATCCAGGCCGATCCCGCCAAACGTGCCATCGCTACGCTGCCAGGTAGTTGGAGGGGGAGCGTTCGTAAGAACCAAACTCGATTGAGGGGAAGCTGCCCAACGAACGGACCAAGCGCAAAGAGGACTCCCACTAATGCGACGACTGCAACCGCCCCAAGACCAAGGGCCAAGAGGCCAAGAGAATACGAAGGAAACCCAGGCTGCACGGTCGTCAGGACGATCATCGGGCATCCGGCCAACCCAAACACCCCGGCCGATTTCCAAGCCAACTCCCGCCGTGCCGCCACAAACTCAGGCGTCATCAACGGGTACCTCCCTGCAGCAACGGATCGTCAGCGGGCAGTTTCCTCAGGTGGAGGCCTACGAGGTGCAAAGAGAGGAAAACGGTGACCAAGACAACAAGACTCTTGGCAACAAGGACAGGCAGCCTCACACCGCTTTGAAAGTCGATGAGGGCACTGATCCCAAGGACCAAAGTGAAGCTGATCCACTCGAAATGCCTCAATTTCCCCGCAACTTGTAGTGGATCCTTATGCCGAACGAGGAGTACATACTGGCAAACTGCAAACACGGAGCCGAGTGCTGTTGCGAAGTTCCTAACTTCTCGTGCCGCTGACTTGTCCACGAGGAGATGTATCCCCACAGAGAAGAACACTGCGATCACAACTGAACAGATCGAGGTTGAGACAAGTGCCTGCCTTGCCAACTCCCGCCGCGCCGCCAAGAACTCCGGTGTCAAGCCGCCACCTCGCGTGTCCTCAGAGGACTCTCCGCGCCCACCCGACTCCGTACCGTTCGGATCGAGAGGGCGTACAGGATCGCCCAGAGCGGCAGAAGGAGGGAGCCCACCGGCGTCGGCCATTCCACACCCTTATAAAGGTCACGAATCAGCAAGATTCCACCCATCAGGCAGCATGTCAACAAGAGTTCGCTCTTGAATTCGCTGGCCAAAAACGGCTTGGCATGACGATTGATCCTCCAGTAGTTGCCAAACCCAACCCCGCCAGTAATCAGCAACCCCAGGATCCCGATCATAAGCCCGTTCTTGGCTCCGACCCAGACGTAGTAGGTAACCGTAGTAAGGATCAGAGGGGGAATACAAGCCACTACGGCCGCTCTCACCACCTCCAACGCAAACCGCCGTCTCGCCGTCACAAACTCGGTCGTCAAGATCCCCTCAACTCCATCATCTCCATATCGCTAGGGTTCTTTGTAACACCCTCGTTGTTCACGCCAGGCTCGTCTACCACGAGGGCGGGCCGAAAGAGTTCGCTGTCTTCGGGGAGCGACTTCTTGATTGATCTCGTCAGAACCTTGATGCTGTAGCAGACCAATAGGTACCCGCAACCTACGACCATCCTGTTAGTCACGCCGCTGGCAAAACTGGCGCTAAGCAAAATCGGCGGGCCAACTTGGTGAAAGGGAAATTGATATTCATCTTTCTCCTTCTTGATCCGGGCCAAAGGGTGACGGGCAAGGAGGGTGTAGATAAACATGCCCACCGCCACCGCTCCCGCAACCCATGCGGCATTACGCCATGAAAGCTTGTTGCTATCTGGGATCGCAAGGGTAGCAATAAGAATGACAAACGGCAGAGCGCACACCAGAACCGCTCCTGCAATCTGAAAAGCCACCCGACCGCGTTCCCAAGTGATGCGCCTCATCCGGCAATCTCATCCCTGATTGCCCGTTGTGAATTCTCGGAAGCCTCGGGAAAAGGAACGAAGAGATCGCTTTCCGGCGGAATCTGAGCACGGATGCGGCGGAAGACCGCCTGAATGCAATAAGTCGCGATTATATAGTTGCCGGCAACGACCAATCCTAAGACGGGGTCCTTCATCTGGGAACTCCCGGTCGAGTACGACTGGCTTGCCACCATCACAAAAAAGAACAAACGAAGTTGCCATTCCGCCTCAAGAAAGGAAGGAAAAAGGGGATGCCGGGCCAGCAATCGTTGAAGACCGACACAACCCGCAGCCAAGCCGATCAATAGCGCCATGTGAGACCACGGAATTCCGATCTTTCCCGCCTCCAAGTGCAAGAGGTAAGGAACGATCTGAGAGAGCGCGCCAACCACCAAAACGGTCAAGACCGAAGTCCAAGTCAACCTCCACCTTTCCGGGGAAATGCGCATCACCTCTCTAGTCTATCCTCACAAGAACCTACGTCGGTACTCGTATTTGGTTTCAGGATGGATCAAATTCCTGATTCAGTTCCTCCGTCCTCTCAACGGCAAGGCAAGCACGGCGTCACCTCAATCACGACTCCCGAGTTACGACCGCAGGTCGTGTAGCCAAAGGTTCCGTGCCTTCGCACTTTCCGACATCCAAACACGATGCCTCAAGGTGACGAGCTAAACAAAACGTTCAATCGTAGAGCGTCAAGCCTTGAGGCTACAAACCAGAGCGCTCGACGCTAGCCTCAGGGCTGAGAATCCCAAAACCGAGAGCCTCCAAAACCCGCACCCCGAGGCATCCCGGTTTCCACCACTCACCGAGGAAAACCAACCCCGAAGGTTGTAGTCGTCGATCAAGTCCGACGCAGAACAACCGCCATGCCTCTGCCATCAGGATAAAGAGGGGAAGATCCAAGCGCGATGCCTCAAGGTGACGAGCTAAACAAAACCCTAGTCCTAGAGCGCAAAGCCTTGAGGCTACAATCCAGAGCGCTCAAAGTCAGCCTGAGAGCCGAGACACCAACCGAACAGACCATCCCCTGAAGCATCGCGCAAGCAAAGCAAAGCAGAGCCACGCAAAGCCACGCTCAGCTCCCCCAAAAGAACCTACTCCGCCTTCCGCCGACGCTCCGGCGTGCGCGGCGTCTTTTCCACCAACTGGTTGGTCTGACCGGACCGCTTGCGCAGTTCGAACGCGTCATAGAGCTCTCCGCTCGCCATCCGCGCCTCGTACGTCAGCTTGTCCTTGTCGACCCGAATCACCTGATAGAACTGGGTGTCCTCGGCCCGACGGTTCATCCAGGACTGGGGGTTCAGGTCGTACATCTTGGAGCCGGAGACCGAGACCACGTACATCGTGCCGTGGTCGGGCACGTTCTTGAGTCCGCCTCGAGCGTAGGTGTGATCATGCCCTTGCAGCACCAGGTCCACCTTGTACTTGTCGAAGATCGGCTTCCAGATGGCGCGAATCTCGGGGTTGTCTCGACGCTCCGCACTCGAAAACACGGGATGGTGGAACGTGACCACCGTCCACCGCATGGGGTTGTTCTTCAACTGACCCTCAAGCCATTGCGCTTGATCTTGGTGCCGCTCATTTGAGTTGAGCGAGATAATCCGAACGCCTTGGTAGTCCAGGGTGTAGCAGGTCTCTTCCAGTCCGCGAGGTCCATTTTCGGGCAGTGTGAATTCGGGTCGCCAGTGACGACTCAACCGATAGATTCCTTCCGCGTCCTTCTCGGTCTCGTGGTTGCCGGGGGTGGGGATGGTGGGGGTACAGCCATTCACCCACCCCGGACCCTCGTGCAGCTCCGCCCAGTCCGCATCCTGATTGGCGCGGTTCACCAGGTCGCCGGCGTAAAGGAAGAACTTGGCTTCGGGATGATCGGAATACGCCCGGCGAAACACGCGCGACCAAAGCGACCGAATCCCGTTCTGAACGTCGCCAAAGTAGATAAAGGAAAACGGCTCCGCCTTGGCGCTGGCGGTCTTAAACGTAAACCATTCGCTCCAGTTCTGCCCATCACCCACGCGGTAGCTATAGGCGGTGCTGGGCTTGAGGTTTCGGAACACCACGCTGTGGTAGTGAGCGGTAAAGCCGAGGTCGGTGCTGAGCGCTTCGGTCTTCGCATCGACCGATTGCGCCTGCGGCTCAAACTTGGGACCGGCATCGCTCTCGATGATCTGAGCCACCGACTTCGTCACCGTTTCATCGGTGCGCCACGTAACCGCCTGGGTCGTTGCCGGATCGGCCGCCCAGGTCAAAATCACGCGGTCGGGGCGAGGGGTCGGCTTGTAGAGAATGGCCGGGGAGACCGGACCGGTGGCCTGCCGAGCGACCAAAAACGTAGGGAGCGCCAACGCCAGCGCCAATGCGGAAAGGGATACAAACTTCTTCATGCGGGATAAAAAGGGGTAGGGAGTGCGCCGCCTTCCACGACGCACCCGAGCATTCACGCACTGCGTGCTCCGGGCACGCACCGCGTAGAGAGGAACGAAAGGGACTAGGGGCCGAGAACCGGGCCGCCTACGCAGTAGGTGCCAGCGCTGCCGTTAAAGAACATCGGATCGCCGGGTTCGGGAGCCTCGGGGTGGATGCCCAATCGGGTCAAGATGAATCCCGCCTTCAGGAACTTGACGTGACCGTCGGTGAAGCTCATGTTGGAGCCGCCATCGTTCAGCTTCAAGCCATTGCCGCCGCCGTGTCGAGTGCGCAGATCGGCGCAAGCCAACTTGTACGGGCTGGTGTTGTTGGAGTTGCCAAAGGCGGCGCGAACGCGTCGAGAAGCCTGAGCATAGAAGTCGCCGATGACGCTATCGCCGATAAGCGCGGTGGAAGCGGGCGAGATCACGTTGCTTTCGGTTACCGGCGAGAGCGTGTCGCCCACGTCCGGGTGCAGGTGGCCGTTAATGCCATAGCCCCATCCTTTGATCTGCTTATTCGCGGCGGGAATGAAGGTCTGGCACTTGGAGAGCGGGGAAGTTTGCCCCGTCTGACCGGCCTTGACGTAGGGGTGAATCATGTCGATCCACTGCTCCACCTCGGGATGGTCGGTGCCCGCCAGGCGCATCGGATAGGCGCCGTCCCAATCGCCCTGGTACATCAGCATGGCGATGGAGAGTTGGCGCACGTTGCTGGCGCAGTCGGTCTTTTTGGCCGCTTCTTTGGCCTGGGCAAAAACGGGGAACAAGATAGCCGCCAGAATCGCGATGATTCCGATGACCACGAGGAGCTCGATGAGAGTAAAGCCTCTTTGGGAGCGAGTTGTATACTGGTACTTCACTGGGATACCTCTAGCGGGGATTTCCGGACTCGGGCGCGGTGGCAGCCGCGCCCTTTTTATCGAAAGGGGGTCATGCGCCCCACGCGGTCGGCGCGGGCGAGTTGAGACGAGATGCGGGCGACGAACGCGCCCACGGGCAACCAAAACGTCAATTGAATCAGGGCAAACAGCAGCCCTTCCGTCACCGGCAAGAGCAACGCCCCCACCGCAAACGAGCATAGGATGAGCGGAACCAAGGCATGGTAAACCGCCGCTCCCGCCCTTACCGGCACCTGCCGCCCCACCAGCCATCCACCCAAAAACGGAACCAGGATGGGATAGCCAATCAGGACCACAAAGCCAATGGTGAACTCAGGAAATGGCAATGGCATCGGCCAAATCTCCCGAATCTGTCCCGGGCTCAGCGGCAAGCGATAGAACACGCCGTACGGAATGAAAACCCGGAACTGAAGGAACGCCAGATAGATGGCCTCCAAGAAAACGAACACGCTGAACGCCGCGCAGTTGGCTCGCCCGAACCGCTTTTCCAGCGGCCCCCTCGCCCCCTTCTCAAACCAGGTCTCCAAGAATTTCTCGGAGATCGGCCGAGGCGCGCCATGCTCTCGAACCGCCTTGTTCGCGGCTTCATCTGCCGAGAGACCGGTCGAAATGTGGTCTTCGGTCAGCGCCTCCAAGTGGCTCAGGACTTCACTACGAAACCGCTCGCGCCGCTCGTACGGCACCAGCCCCACCAACGGAGCCACCAGCCGGTCCACGTAGTCGGCCAAAATCGAATTCTGATCGGGGGACGGGGTCTCTGAGGAGGCGGGCGCCAGCCGAATCACGCTGCTCACGAGCCTTCCTCCAGCGGCGGCACCACATGCCGAACCGCGTTCGAGAATCGAATAAACAGGTCCAATCGCCGTTCCAGATCGGCAAGCCCGCTCTCGGTAATGCGGTACATCCGCCGGGGCCGCTCACCTCGGACCGGGGTGCTCCACTCACTCGAAACCAGCCCATCTTCTTCCAGTGCGTACAGCAACGGATAAATGCTCCCCTGTTTCAAGGAAATGACACCCTGGGCTCGTCGCTCAATCTCCCGAGCGATCGAGTACCCATAAGCCGGGCCATCCCGAAGCACCCCAAGCACCAATAGCTCAGTATTGCCCCGAATCAAATTCGCGTTCTGGTCGTCCCTCTGGCCCACGGGCAATATCTTGTGTGAAAAGATATTGTCGGATGGTTAAGGCTCCATTAACCGAATGTTAAATAACGATTCCAAGGCTAGACCGGCCAAGCGCGATGCCTCCGCCGCTTGCGGTGGAGGCGAACACACCGAGCGCTCCCAACCGCCTCCACCTCAAGAGGCGGAGGCATCAGCTCTCAAGCGCGATGCCTCAGGGTGTCGCCAGTATCCAGGGATTGGAAATGAGAGCGTCTAGCCCTGAGGCTTACCACCGAGAGCTATCGCCTATCGAGCGAGCCAGACGTTGCCATACGAGATCAGGAGAGCCACCAAGCTCCATGCCTCCGCCGCTTGCGGTGGAGGTGACCTTACCGAGCGCTTCCAACCGCCTCCACCTCAAGAGGCGGAGGCATCAACTCTCAAGCGCGATGCCTCAGGGTGCGGTTTTTGCGGGTGGTCGCATGAATGAGTTCAGCCCTGAGGCTAAGAACTGAGAGCTATCGCTCATAGAGCGCAAACAAGAGTGTGCAAAACGAGATCAGAAGAACCGCCAAACGCGATGCCCCCCTCACTTGCGGTGGGCGCACCGAAATCGGCACCCCGCACCCCCCC
>MKRX01000013.1:70510-84196 GCA_001898035.1 Armatimonadetes bacterium 55-13 | reverse complement strand
CGCCGCTTCTTGATCCAGTCCAAAGTGGGTGAGATATCGGGCCACAGGATCCCCGCCATCTGTTGGGTGATCGTGCCCGAAGCGGGATCTTGATTCCAGTTCTTGACCACCCCCTCCGGGTCCAACGGGAAGCGGTCGATTTCTTGGCGCAGGACAATGGCCCGCTCCATCACGCGAACCGTGGAGGCTTCCGCCGAATATCCGTGTGAAGGCATCCACCGGAGGATCAGCACCAACTCTCCACGCAGATTGGGAAAGATCGGCGGGATTTCTTGGAGGGAGATTAAGCGTTTTCGAAGTTCCTGCCTGAAGCCAGCGTCCTTAGTCCTCGAAAGCATTCTGTCCATCGAAACGGCAATCTGGCGTTCCAACGTAAGAGACCGTCCGTAGCTCATCAAAACCGGATCGGATCGCACCAACTTCGCCCAGCCAAGCGCAGAATCCACCCTCGCCAAGGACTCATCGAACTTTCCTTCGCGGGCCAAGTCCTCCGCCGTATAAGTGAACGCAAGACCCGGTTCAAGAGGAAGTTGGACCGGCTCGTCCGCATCGAATTCGGTTTCCCAATCTCGCTTCAGATCCACCGAGCCCGCATCGATCGCATCCTGCCACCCCTTTGCCTCGTCGCCCAAAACGAGTCCTGAGGGTTTCCCAAATCTAAGGTTGCGAACCGGCACACTGAAGTCGTTTCGTTTCATCGAGATAGGGGGTGGAGAGGGTCCAACGAGCCGGAGACCCGATTCGGTGGGCGACCACCCGGCCTCCACAAACCTTGCCCGAGTTTCAGGCATCGCCGCCAGGGCCTGCCCTTGGTCGAACTCGCGAATCCCCCAAAAAATGCCACCGCCGACCGTCACCGCTGCCGCGCCAATGATCAGCCACGCCAGTCTGCGATTCGCCATGTATCTAGTTCGTCCCCTTCTTCGGCGGAGCCTCCGCTCGAAGCCGTTCTAATCCATCATAAACCCGCTTCCGGACTTCGTACGGTAAATCTCCCAGCGCCCGCGCTCGCCGGTCGATCAAACCCTTGTCACGCACTTCCAACGCCATATAAGCGCCACCCCCAAAGTGGAGCCGAAACCTCACTTGGCGCTGTTGCCCCAAGCGGTACGCCGAGTACTTCCGAGTCACATCCTGCTCCTCGTCTTTCATCCAAGGATGCAAATCCGGCCGCTCGTTCTCAAACAGATTCGTTGCCAACGCCACCGGGTTCATCCCGTCTTCGATGTCAAACCCCGATCGCTCCTTCGTCAGCCCCACCAGCAGGTAATCCATGACGTCGTCGATCCACATCATCTCTTTGCTGGTTATCCCGTTGCCCAAGAACTCCGTGGGCTCGGTGCGCAGATTGAATCCGTAGTCGGTGTCCATCCCCGGTTCGCGTTCCCGTTCCAAGACCATCTCCTCAAGCTTCAGGTAGGGATCCAAGGAGTCAAAGAGCACGTGCTGCAACACCCCTAATTGAGCCGAGGACAGATACTGAAAGTCCACCGGCCGCTGCGCCTTGGCAATCTCCGTCTGCACCGGAGTCATCCCCGCATAAATCCGCAGTGCGTTCCAGTCCTGCAGCCGCACCTCTTCGTCTCCCAGGTGGTGAAACAGATAGGCCAGGTAGAAGAAGGAAAAGATCTCCGGCTCCTCGCGCTTGGTCGCGTTGACAAACGCGACCTGATTGGCCAAGGAAAGACGCCCTTCTCGCTGAAATCCCGCGATCAAATTGCCTAACGCTTTGCGATCTAGCCGATCTTGGCGCGCCTCCGAGGCCAACCAGGGGCGGATCTGAAGCCATCCGTCCTTGTTCTCAAGGTGACAGCTCGCCCGTACGACTTGCCAATAGTCGCCCACCGTCTCAACTCCATTGTCAAGATCGATCCAAGTGTTGTCCGGCAAGCACGCCACCACATCAGAATGGCAAGCGCTCCCGGTGCTCAACGCGCCGTCCGTGACGAGCAGCGACAACGGGTCAGAACTCGCCGGGTTCGAATAGTGATTCCGCAACTCGGCCGGCATCGGCTCGTCCGGCTTTCTTTGTCCTTGGATATGCAAGACGGTCAGCTTTGAGAAGTTGATCGGCGCCTTCGTCACCTCGGCGGAAGGAAGCGAATCAGGTCGCCCCGCCTGCAAGGGCAGGGACGCCTCGCCCAACGAGAACCCCTTCCGATCAAAGATCAAAAGCCGGGTGGAAATCGTGGTCGCTCCGAGATCGCGCTGCACTTTGAACAGCACCTTGCCCACCCCACGCGGACCAATCGCCTGCTGGTTTGGGCCGACCGGCGTCCCCAACTTCTCGTTCGAAAACGTCTGCTCCGCAGCGTTGGCCCACAGTTTTTGGTCCTGTTGGTAGTCAGAAAGGATCTCCCCAACGGAGATGGGGAACTCCCTCTGCATCTTCGTCGGGGTTTCCGCATAAACCCAGCATCGGTTGCCCTCGGGGATCAAGGCGTCGGCGGGCATCAATGCCAAAATCCGCCGCAACGCTCGGTAAGCCGGGGCCAGGCCCTGCAACTTCTTCATCCGCTCCAAGCTGAACCGCTTCCCGTCTGCCACCTGCCGGAACTCATCGACCATTCGCCCAAGGCCCGCCAATGCTGCCGGTTCCGTCATCGCCGGATCGGGCTTTTTTCGAAAGATCTCGGTGGCCGCCGTAACCCCCGCTTCCAGCCATTTCCTCTCCGCATCCCGCTCGTCTTTCGCATCGGCTGCCGTTCGCACCAAAAGGTAGGCGTCCTGATACTTCTCCCAACGTGCGTGTAGGTTCTCCGCCACCTTGGCCATCACCACCTTCAGAGGCTTGTCCTTCACGCTCAGGATCATCACATCCTTCGCCACACTCGGCGTCCCCCGCAGGTTCACGCCGGAGGCTTTGCTGACCTCCGCCAAGACCCGACTCACCGGCGCCGCCCGAACGGTAAGGGAAACCGGTTGCTCCAACGGAACCGAGCCGAGAAGACAGAGACCAAGGGAAAGTAAAGTACTCATCGGAAACCTTCCCTAATATAGCGGCACTCAGCTTTACTTGGGAATGTCTTTAGCGCGATCCAACCAGTACGCCAGGTACTTGGGATCGATGTTCGGCAACCCAATCTCGCCCCGATAAAAAGCATTCGCCGTCAGATAGCCCGCAATATAAGTCTTGGTCCCTTCTCGATACAGAATCTCCACCGGCTTTCGAGCATAAGAGTTCCAAGGCGACCTCGCCGAAAACTTGCCGCCGAACTTACTATAGGCATTCCAAATCGATTCTTGCCCCGTCGTCGATCCGTACTTCCCGTAGCTGTTCGCAATCGAATCCGCCCCGTACTTGGACGCAGTCAGCTTGCCCAAAAACTGCGGACTTCCGCTCGAATTTTCCGGTGGACTCTCCAAATACGCCCCTTTCCGCTCGCATTGGTCGAAATAGCTTTTGAAGTTAGAATTGTCGATCTTCTGCTGGAGAGAAGGCCCCAATACGAACCCTAGCGTCAAGGCAGTAAGCATGGGAATAGTCTAGGTGATTCCTAACAAAATAGCAAGACGTTTGTCTACTTATTGGTAAGAAGTACTGGATTTGCTGAATCCGCCTGGGGATGAACCCAATCGGCATCCTCGGTGTTTGCCTCTGGTACGGCGTCCCTGAGAGCGATGCTGAGGGCATTATCCTCGCCACCAAAGTGCGCCCACGGAATGAGAAAGATTGCCAGATCGTCACGAAATTCCAACGATGGTGAATCCAAGTTTAAGGTCGCTGCAGAGGAATCTTCGCCACCATGTCGTAATCATCGCCTGCCGCCGGATCGTCCCATGTGAGCCCATTGTTATCGACCTCGTCGAAAGAAATGCTATAGATCAAGAGGTACTTGTCTGACCGTCTCAGTCGAAGCGGCTGTCCATCGATCGGATCGATCCATTCGCCCGGCAAATCGCGGATCGATTGAGGTAGCCGCCCCGTCCGGTGCTCCATGAGCAATGCCTCGATTTCTGCCCTCAAAACCATGGCCGAGGCATCAAAAACGTTGAGCGCGACGTCCAGTTTTTCCAAATCAGGCAAGGGCGAAACGTCCTCAAAGGTTTCACCCTTGTGAGCCACCCAGTCCGCCGATTGACGAGCCGCCTCTTGAGACAGTTCCCACGGCTTACGGACCAACGGAAGCGCCTTGGGATAGAAACGAGTCCAGGCTTGCATCTGTCGTACCAACAATGCCCGGTCAAGGGAAACCAGAGGAATGCCGTCCCGGTCCTCCGCCGGAGACGACCTGCGCATCAAAGCTAAGTGGCTCCAGCACTCATATCGTAGAAATGGCGTCAAATCAATTTGGGGGAAGTCTTGAGCCAGTGTCCTCAGCTCTTGGAGAAAGGAGACGTCTCCTCGGGCTTGGATGGCGCACTTGATCATCTCGTCATACGCACTTTCCGCATGATTGGCTGATTCCCGAATCTGGTCGAAATTTGGATATTGACGCGCCAGCAAGATCAACTTTCTCGACATTCGAAAGTCGGCCAAAGCTTGCTCAGGGTCGCCTTTTGCGTACTCAAGGCGACCGGATTCAGCCATTAACTCCACCGCTCCCGCCACCGCCGCTGCCGCAGCGTCATCCTCCGCGGTGTTGATCCAATCCATGGGCAGCCCCAGCGTCTCTTTGTCCCGTTGCCCTCGGCAAAGGTCGACCGTATCGCCAAATTTCGACCGAAACCGTCGGTAGGCCTCGCGGTAGCTCCCTTTTGCCAAAAGTGGCTCCATCACATCCGTGGAGTACTCGGAATAGCCAACATAATCGAATTTCGTTCGCATCCTCAGTGCGAATGCCGCGGCGCTCTTCGGTCCGGTATCTCCCTTTGGCATGTCGGAAACCTCCCAGGGCAACCCAACGGCCCGGTAAGCCGCCACCGCCGAATCCTTCTCTCTCAAAGCAAGTGGACGATCCCAGCGTTGTAGCGCCGCATAAATCCCCGCCGCCACCGCCGAGATCCCAATCACCCCTACCGTCCAAAGAATTGCCGCGCGCTTCGTCATCCTGCTACTTCCGAGAGTCTCCAAAACGGAGCGGCACGCTCCGCGCAATATCGAACGCCCAGTCGCCGCCCTGGTCGAAGGCGTCTTCCCCCAGACTATAAACGGTGAAAACGTCCCGTTCCACTCTGAGCATCAAGGGGCGACCCGTGTAGGGATCAATCCAGTTTCCGGGCAGATACATCATCTGAGACGAAGAGACTCTCCCATCTCCTGATCTGCCTTCCTCTTGGCCGCCTTAACTTTGCCCTGCCGCAGCAACTCCTGAACTTGCTTCTGAACCTCTTGGTGGCCCTCTCGATACGCTTTAGCCAGAGCCGGGAAATACCGCATTGCCCCGCTAACTGTTTCATTCGGAATCCTAATGAATTCATCGAGTGAAGTTTTGCCCGGCAGCTTGTCGATAGCCGGCCAATTCACCAAAGTTGCCGCCACCGTCACCGCAAGAGTAACTCCCCAAAAAATCGTTCTGCTTAGCCTCTTCATCCCTCAGTCCAAAGATACGACGTTTCTCACTTGCGAATCGTTATGACGCAAAGCAGAATAGGTTGTGCTCATCCCCGCGCCCGCCACCACCCCCCAAACATGGAGCCATGTGATCGACCAAATCACCTCCCACCCGTCCGCCTACCGACGGTTCATTCAAAGCGGGAAGTTTGACGAGTAACGACTATACGGTGGCTCAACGAGATCGGGGAAATAAGGCGATGAATCGGCAGTGACCCGGTACGCGGTCACGAAGACCGTCCACAAATATCTGTTCAGCTATATGCCGACTGCTTGCAACCGCGACTGGACCGTGGAATTGCCAAACCGCTTATATTCGATAGAGCAAACGGTCCTCGGCAGAAAGGAGTTCAGGGCCTGGTTCCACTTCTGGAAGCAAAACGGACGTTGGGTGATTTATCAAATCGACTAGCGCCCACCCGACCGTTTCAAGGCGCAGCTAGCCGATATATCGTCGCCTAATCCGGTGAAAAAGAAATCTGACTGAGTGCCATTATCATCCTTCCCGTTTTCTCCCACCCCATAAATGAGTAGCTGTCCCTGTCTCCGTTTGAAGAGCAACGGCCGGGAGGAAAAGGGGTCGTTCCATTGACCTGGTAGGTCTTGAAGACTCGTGGGCAATTGCCCCGTCTTCTGTTCAAACAGCAAAGCCTTGATCAACGCCATGGTCACGAGGCGCACCGAAATTCGCTGATTACGCACCGGCCAGAAGAGCAGATACGGAAACCGATAGGACGCCATAGCTCGGGTCTCGCTTGGTTCTTCGGCCCAACTCTCGGTGAGAGTGTCGACCGCTCGACGGAGACCATCCCAATCATCTCCGAAGCGAACGACTAGCTTCTGGACCTCCACCCAAAGCTGCTGAATTCTCACCACCGTGGCTAGGGTTCGCGTGTTTTCGATTTGCCGATCCAATGGCTCTCCTCGTTCCTGAGCGAGGCAATTATAAGCCTCGAACCGGATCAGGGAAGTCAGGTCGTACTTGGGAATGGGCTGCTCAATTAGGGCCGCGAGCTTCTTCAAAAACGCGGAATCGTTCCGCCCGTAGTCCGCTGCCTTCTGGATGCAGTAGCAAAGGCGTCGGTAGTTTTCCACGCCCAGCATCCACATGTCGTCGCTCGTCGGTTCATCCAGACGGTCTTGCAGTCGGAAACAAGCCGTGAAGTCCCTGAGCGAGCTTTGGTTTCGCCCCGCCTGGGCCTCCGTGATGCCACGCATCGCCAATAGTTGCGTGGCCCGAGAGATGGAATCCAAAGGTGATTCCCGAGTGGGGTACTCATCCGAACGCGGCGTCTGCCAATCCAAATGTTCGCACTTGGACGCCTTGACCGCCAATTCGATGGCGTCACGATTTCTCACGATCTGCCGCGCCAAGTCGAGCTTCTTGCCCGTAAAAAATGGCGCCCAGACATTCTGTTCCCATGAGGAGCGAGTGCTGATCGGCAGTAGCCTTTTGAACTCAGGAAGATACGTGGCCACGCCCGACTCATACTGATCGGTTCGAGGCAGATCCTTCGCGGAAACCGGCAAACCCGCTGCCCGATAGGCTGCCAAAGCCTGCTTCGCCTCCCCCGCCGCCATGGGGTAGTCGAAGTGACGAAAGATGGAAAACACCCCCACCCCCACCGCCAAGCCACCAACGGTCAGCGTAATCGTCAAAATCACTCCCCGACGTGTCATGGCTGACTAATGAGACGCCCACTGATAACTCGCCGTTACTCTTCCAGAAACGCCGCGAAGCCCACAGGAAAAAGCCCCGGCCCAAAAGGACCGGGGCGCGAGTAAGGAGACGCCTAGTTGACGTCCAGGGCAAAGTCGTCTACGACGAACGAAGTCTGCCGCGAGTTGTTCTCAGTGCCCACCAGATAGACCCGAATGGTCTGTCCCTTATAGGCGTTCAGGTTGTACGTCAGCTTCGTAAATCCGCTGATCGCGTTAAGGTTAGAGAACGTCCCCAGTGTCGCCAAAACCCCGTTGCTGGTGCTTCGGATTTGGATCTGGAGCTTATCTCGTTGAACGGTCGACGTGTTTTCCGAGGTATCGATATGCAGATACAGGGAAAGGGTCGCGCTGCTGACCGTCGAAGGAATGGTCACCTGCTGATACAGGGTATCCGTGTGAGTTCGGCCATAGCCATTCAACCAAGCATAGTAACTGCCACCATGAGGTGAGCGAGAGGTGGAGTTCGTGATCACGCCTGAACTGGCCGTCCAACTTGCCGAACCACTCTCGAATCCCGGATTCAACAGAAGTTGGGCGCTGGTAGATGCCGCCGGAGTTGCCGAGACTTGGCTGGAGTTGGCGCTCTCTCCCACCGAATTCACCGCCGAAACCACATAGTAGTAGGTCGTCCCATTGGCAAGACCCGTGTTGATGAGGTTGGGTGAAGTGGGTGTGCCGATCACGGTGTAGGGACCACCGCTCGTCGTGGCGCGTTTCACGTTGTAGCTCGTCGCGCCAGAACTGGCGCTCCAACTCAGCGAGACCTGGGCGTTACCCGCCGTCGCGACCAATCCAGATGGAACGGCCGGGAGCGTGGGGGTTCCTGCCTGCGTCGCGACGAAGGCGTCGAAGTTGATCGCGCCCCAACCCGTCACCGTGTCCCAACCGGTGGTGCAGGTAGAACTGCTTCCATTCGGCAAGGTTCCGTTGCTGCCGGAAGTGATGTCCAGCCAAACGTCGGACCGCCCGTTCTGGGAGTAGAACAGATCTTGAATGCGTCCGAATCGTTGCTTGCCCGCTCCGTTTGCGGGAAGGCCACCCAACGCGATGATCTTTTGTTCCGCCACCGCCAAGGATCCCGCAAAGACGGGGCAGGCAAAGCTGGTCCCAACGTAACCGCTGGTCAGCGAACCGTTGTAATAGAACTGATACGCGCCGCTGCCGCTGGAGGCATGGAGCGAGACGTCCGGTGACATACGATAGTTAATCGTCGTCGGAACCCCGGTTCCTGCCTGCCAGGACGGGCGAGTATTCCAGGTGAAAGATTTGGTGCTCCAACCGCCGCCGCTTCCGCTCCAGCCGACCTCCGAAGTGCGAACACCGGAACCATTCACCGTCGCCACCGTACCCCCCACCATCAAGACCTCCGGGTCATAGTTGGGATAGGAATATGGCTCGATGGTCGTCCCCGAGTCTCCCGAAGCCGCCATGTAGGTGATGCCCTGGGCGCTCATGGAGAGGTGGAGATTGTGCGCGGAGTTGGCCGTGCTCGTGGAGATATTCCAACCGTAGCTCTCGGAAATGACGTCTGCCGAATTATCGTTCACTTCCCGAGTCAGCGTTCCGATTAAATCGGAGGAACCGCCATCGTAAATGATGAAGTTGCACAGAGGAGCCATTCCCAGCACCATCTGGATATCCAGATCGGCTTCGCCCTGTGCTGTTCCGCTTCCCGCGCCGCCACTGATGGTGACCACCGTGATATTGCTACCCACGCCGCCAGATGGAGTGGGTAATCCGAAGTGCGAGTAATAGAGGGGAACGTTAGTCAGTCGGAACCCATCGAAGTTCGAAATCGCCACCGTTCGACCCTCTCCCCGATATCCCGCGTTGTAGGCAGGCGCTAGATTATAAAGGGTACGCGTCTGATCGGGCGTCAGTGCCCGATGCTGAGGCTTGGTGAAGGTGTCCAACCCGGTCACGTCCGCCACAAACGGAGCGATCTGGGGAGGCAGCTTCGGCGTGGACATATTCGCAACGTAATCGGGATTTCCCGCTTCCGTCTTGGCCGCCTTGTACTGGTTAATCGTCGTCCCAAACGCCGCTTCTGCTTGACTTACCGTGGCGTCGGCCAAGATGCTCAAGTGGTTTTTTCCCACGAGAGTGACCTTGATTCCTTTCGATTCCAAATGGTTAACCACGCTCTGAACGGCCGTCTGGGGAAGTCCAAACCACTGCCCCACCTGGTCCGGGGTGAGGTACTTGTGATAAAGCGGACTCTTCGGATCGTTCAAGCTGTTCACATAAGCCTGCATCCCTTCGGGATCGGCGTAGGGAAGGCTCACCGCCAGGTGCAGAACCTTATTCGGATCGGCCGGCCCCACCCGTTTCGATCGTTTTACGACCGGGGGAACCTCTACATTCAGCGCGACCGGCGATTGAATCGCCGCCTTGGAAGTTGGACCCGCCTGCGCCACCGCTCCCGTCACCAGGAGGGCAGACAGCGCAACGGGCATGGCAAATGCATAGCGCAGTCTAATCATCAGTGTGACTCCGTCAAGAAAATCGGCAGGGAAGATTCGGTGCCGAATAGACTCACTATACGCCAAATTTTAGTACTATTTACTGGTATTTCTTTGGCGTCGTCCAGAGGCTATTGAAGGGCCGACTTTGGCGTTACCATGCCACGGTGAAAGGGGGGGAATTGGGACCTTGGTTGGAGTTGGAGCGGTCGCGATGGCGGAGCTCATCCTCTTCCCACAGTCCGCCACCCTTGAACGTTCACCATCCTGGTTCAAAACGCTGAGCCAGTCGCGAAGCAGCCCCAACGGTCTCCGCATTAGCCGCGCCCACATGGCAACAGGACATCGCCAAAACCAAATGCAGCCGACGTTCCCCCGTCGTGCGCGCGGAAAAACCGAGCGCCCTGAACCAGAACACACCCACGTCAGAAGGACTGACGCCCACATCCCGCCCTGTGTCCACAACGGGCAACCAATCACCGAGCGCAATGTAGCCGACGGTCCTACCGTCGTACGCGCGACGGCCAACCAGAGCGCCCTGAACCAGCACACGCTCACGTCAGGGGGACTGACGCCTACATCCCGCCCTGTGTCCCCAAGGCGCAACCAATCACAGAGCGAAATGTAGCCGACGGTCCTACCGTCGTACACGCGCTGCTAAACAGAGCGCCCTGAAACAGAACACGCTCACGTCAGGAGGACTGACGCCTACATCGCGCTCGGCGGTTGAAATCGCTCGACAATCAACCAAAACGACGGTCCTACCGCCGTACACGCGCTGCTAAACAGAGCGCCCTGAAACAGAAGACGCTCACGTCAGAAGGACTGACGCCTACATTGCGCTCGGTGTTTGAAATCGCTCGGCAAAAAATGTAGCCGACGGTCCTACCGTCGTACGTGCGCGGAAAAACAGAGCGCCCTGAAACAGAACACGCTCACGTCAGGAGGACTGACGCCTACATCGCGCCCTGTGTTTATTCACGCGTTATGGATACAGAGCGAAATGTAGCCGACGGTCCTACCGTCGTACGCGCGCTGGCCAAAAAGAGCGCCCTGAAACAGAACGCGCTCACGTCAGAAGGACTGACGCCTACATTGCGCCCTGTGATTAATGGCGCGTGATGTCCACAGAGCGAAATGTAGCCGACGGTCCTACCGTCGTACGCGCGATCGCCAACCAGAGCGCCCTGAAACAGATCGCACCCACGTCAGGGGGACTGACGCCTACATTGCGCTCGGTGTTTGAAATCGCCGGGCAAAAAATGTAACCGACGGCCCTAACGTCGTACGCGCGCGGCCCAAAACAGAGCGCCCTGAAACAGAACACGCTCACGTCAGGAGGACTGACGCCTACATCTCGCCTTGTAATCGTTCGCGTGTTATGGAATCCCGGATGACGCATCCGGGGGTCACTGATTGCGTCAGAGCCGTAGGGGACATCCGCCGGGCAAGGAACTTTAATTCCTTCGAATCCAAGAGTCCTCCGGCGGGACCGGCTGGGTTGATGGCCAAACCCGCCCATCCATTCTCAAACGCCACATCCGCCAACGCAGGCGGTTCGACGTGAGTAAACGCCACGTCCGGCCCCTTAAAGAGCTTGAGTGCGTACACATCCAATGCCGACTTCCGTCTGGAAGCCTGACTCCATCGAGAGTCTCATGAACCGGCCCCATCCCGCCCTAGCACCCTACCCAAAGCTTCAGTTCGAGGTCTCTTGGCGAAACCGGAGGCGATTCTCGGGGGATCCGCATGACTCAGCAACCGCGCCGCTTCGCTAAATCCAGGATTCAGCCCCCTCGGTGGCTCCCGAAAGAGTCGCTTAAGAAAGCTCATGATCGACTGATTTTGATCTTGAATTTTCGGCCATCGCGGGTGAAGTGGAGAACGACCGCCTTCGCCCTTGATTTCTCTAGCATCCGGTAAAACTGACCGTCGTCCGAGATCGCCGTGGGAGCACGATCCATTGTCGACATCGCTTCCAAGACGTCGCCATTATCGATGTCTTCCAACGAGGAATCCACCACGTACACCGTTCCCCGAACCGTCCGCAATGCCAGCGAGGACTGAATGGCACTTGACATCGTTTCCTTCGCATCTACTTCATATTCTTCAAATTTGGGCAGAGTGCGATCAAAGGTCGGGCGTTCAGATTCGCTGTACTGATAAGTGTAAATCAACTGACCGCGCCGAACCTGCAGTTCCAATGCGTCGGTCCCAATCAATTGAGCTTTCGGCTCGATCAAAGCATCATCGAAACTTCCATAGATGGCCGTCCACGGAACATCGCCAACTCGGTAGGCCATGATCTGATCGCCTTCTTTCAATCCGGAACCAGAGGACGGCTGGTCCACGAGCAAGACTGAAAGTGAATTGGGATCGTAGGTTGCCAGAGACCTCAAGGTATCGAGGACGGTTTGTTTTAAGGGAAAGACAACGTTTTGCCGAGATCCAAGCGTGCTAAAGGCGTAGAGGTCTCTCCGCGTCTTCGGCGCTATTCCAACCAGATAGGCTTTCCCCTCCCGAACGATCGTGAGATATACCGTCTGGTGAAGAAATACTTGAGAGGCCCTGCAGGCCAACGTCCAATCCCGAGGCGTATAAGATTGTTGGGCGGTCCCGAAGGCATAGGCAACGATCTTGTCTCCCGGCAACAATGCAGAGGACGGCTCGTCTTCATCCCGAGATTCGCTGGAATAGAATTCGCCTTCCTCAAGGTGAACCTTTTCGATCTGGAATCCTTGATTCACTTCTCTCACATCGAGAAGTTGATCCAGAGACTTCGACGTCTCGATGATAATGCAGTTGGTAAAGACCGGATCTTTATCCTCTCGGGGCTTGACGATATAGGTGAGTTGCTTTTCGGGTAGCACAACTCTTGCCCTGTAGCCAGTCCTTCCCAGGCAGTCGAAGTACATCGTGAGCGCTTGCGGAGTTAGAAACGTCGATTCGCGATCTCGATAGGTCAGGAACATGAGCCCTAAATCGGAATCGTCGCCCTTCTTTTCGCCATGAAGCCACAAACTCAAAAGCTCGTTCTCATAATCGATAGAGAACTGATCAAGAAGGGCTCGTCCCGTGTTTTGAGCGCTGGATGTCAGCGTGATCGGAGGCACAATCTCTAGTTTCTCGCCCGACTCGCCTCCGTCGGCTGGCTTGATATCCTCGTCCTTACCGTTCTGCTTCTGTCGCTCGTAGTAGAGGGCCAAGAACGAAGACTCCGTAGGTTTGACCCGGTTCGCCAACACATAAGTGCTGGTCACATCCTCGTTGAGAATGATCAGCCACTTAGGGTCGCTCGACCACGTGTAGATCACCTTCGTTCCCCCAAAAAGACTTTTGACCCGATACTTATCCGCTCCGTTAGGAATCTTGTATCCACCCACGTCGGCGGTGATGACGCCAGTGTGGTAGGAGAGAGGTCGGCCACCGACGCTAGAAGCCAGGGTGCCATGAAATCCTCGGGCGACCTCCTCTTTTGCCACGCCGACAAACTTGCTGAGATAAATCCCAGGTACGGCGAAATTGAGGCTCTGTCCTTCTTCCACCGAACTCTTCGCCATCCCCACAACCTGGCCCTTGCTATTGAAAAGCGGACTCCCCGAACTGCCTTCGCTAATCGCGGCCGTGAATTGCATGACGTTGCCGCCATCTTCCGACCTAAATCCACTCACGATGCCTTCCGAAATGCTTCGATCCAGAATGCCTAAAGGATTTCCTATGGCATAGATCTTCTCGCCCGGACTGGGCTTAGTGGCGGCAAATCTGACGACAACGTTGGATTTCTTGGAGACCTTGATGATCGCCACATCCGCGTAGGGGTCCGCCAGAATCACCCAGCCCGATCCATATCCGTTTACCGTCGCCTTCTCAAATCCGCTGATGACGTGAAAGTTGGTCATCACCAAAGAACCATCTCCCACAAAGAATCCCGTCCCTACCGCATCTTTGGTTTCAACTTTTACAATCGCATTTTTGTACTTCGCAAAGATCGCCGAACCCTGAGCCCAA
>MKRX01000013.1:8637-70477 GCA_001898035.1 Armatimonadetes bacterium 55-13 | reverse complement strand
CCCCGGAATTCCAACTTGACGACGCATCATTCAGGTCCCACTTCAATCCCTCGCGCCATCACTCAAAGAGAAGGTGATAGGTCTGAGTTATTGTAGACGTTTGTGCATTATATCGGTTCGTACTGGATATTCATAAACGCCCGCTGTAAAAACTTAAAAATGCCGGTATTAGGTACCCACAATGGTCATCCGGGCAGCGGTGGCCCTGACCTGATTAGTCAAAGTCGCCGCCCCCGGTGATCGACCACAGGTTGCGTTAGGATTTCGCCGTTAGCGTTCCCTTCACCCCTTCCAGGTTTCCGGCCAGCCATTGACTGAAGGACTGGAGGTCGGGGTTGAGGGTGCGGGAGAAATCGACGCTTCGCGCGCCTCGGTAGTAGTCGTTGAAGTCGCGCTTGAACTGGAACATGTTGCCCAGGTCATCGGCGCC
Organism: Armatimonadetes bacterium 55-13; assembly: GCA_001898035.1. Lineage (GTDB taxonomy): Bacteria > Armatimonadota > Fimbriimonadia > Fimbriimonadales > Fimbriimonadaceae > 55-13. The sequence continues at coordinate 70,047 of MKRX01000013.1, read as the reverse complement.
GGGGAAGCCGAAGCTGCGGTAGACGCTGGGCTCCACTGCGTTGTAGCGGACTTCTTGGCCCAGGGCCTTGGTGAACTCGGCGGCCATTTCGGCGCCGGAGATGTGCTCACCGGAGACGCCGACGGTCTTGCCGATGTACTCAGAACCGCCCTTAAAGATGCCGAGGGCGCACTTGCCGATATCCTCGGCGGCGATGCAGGGCATCTTGGTGTCGCCTAACGGGAAGGTGATACCGAGGACGCCGTCTGGGCCGGGCTGGGGGCCGAGGCCGAAGTGGATGAAGTTGTCCCAGTAGAAGCTGGTCAGAAAGAACGTGGTGGGGACTTCGGCGAAGTAGGCGTTGGCTTGGCCCTTCGAATCGAAGTGCGGGACCTTGTACTTCTCCATCAAGGTCGGCATTTGGTCGCTCTCGAGGGGAACCCACTTTCGGGTGTCTTCCAGGGTGGACCAGATCACGTGCTCGACGCCGGCGGCTTTCGCGGCGTTGGCCAGGTTCTGAGCCTGCTGGAGTTCCTTGTCCACCGAGAAATGCTCCCAGTAGTTGGTGACGCAGAACGCGCCATGCGCACCGGCGAACGCGCGTTCCAACGAAGCGAGGTCATCGAGATCCGCCGCGACGACTTCCGCTCCCGCATTCGCGAGGGCTCTTGCCTTCTCTGAGTCGGGGTTTCGGGTTATTGCTCTCAACTTAAAACCGGCTTCCGGGTGGGCCAGGATCGCACGGGCGAGTCCGCCGCCCTGCGCTCCGGTCGCGCCGATAACCGCAATCAATTTCATTTCAGACATTGCGCGGATTGTAAGTCCCGAGGCGGAACCAAGGGAAGAGGGCTTCGCAAGATTGGGGCTTTTCTTAATTCGCTGGGACCCTTTTGGTTCTTTCGGGCTAGGGCTCTTCTCCAACGCCAAGCTCTTCCATGACCAACGCCGCGAATGTTGGAATTGATCTTTTTAGCGCGGCAAGGGTGTGACCAAGGGATGTCTTTCGCCTTTCCGAAATTTCCTCCAGCTTGGCTACCACATATCCAGAATCATGGTCGTAAAGAGTGCATAAATATTCACCAGGATGAACCGCTGATATATGCCATGACTCCAGCGCAGCTTGTCGAAAATCTCGAAGGTTAAAAGTAACAATTGTCTGCGCTTGGCAGTGAATTGCCGTGGCGAGGACATGACGATCTTTGGGATCATTTTCGCAAAGAGGAATCAGGCGTTCATACGCTTTAACGAGAGCCTCAGGAAAGTGTTCATCGATCGCCTCACGGAAAGACTCGACCAATTCCTTGGGCCAGTTGAGCTTGTCCTGTTGGGTCCTTGCAACTTCCGCAAGGATCTCCTCCGACCATCTGGGCAAGAACATCCGTCGCCTAACGTCCTCAGCTAGCCTCAGATACAAATCACAAACAGAGTAATTCGCCAGTACGCAAGCATCTAGTACAACCCGGTAGTTTGCCCGCACCGGTCCATTTTAGTCATTCGGCATTTGCTCGTACAAGCCAGCCTCATCCACCCTGGCAGCCAGTTCATCGAGAGCAGCCTTTCGCCCTTTGGTAATCCTGTTGGCGTAGTCCACTAGATCGGTAAGCCTTACCTTACGATGACTACCAGCATGAAAGTGAGGAATTTTATTCTCTTCCAAGAGCTTTACTAGGAACGGTCGTGAAACCCCTAAATAGTCTGCTGCAGCCTGTGTGGTGAAGGTTTCGGTCTCAGACATGACAACCACCGATTGCCCCTTCCTCATTCGCTCAACGACATGCAAAAGAAGATGAAAAATACGATCTGGTAAGACCATTTCGAACCCCTCACGTCCTACTAGCTTCGGGGATTCGGAATCAAGGAGGATTTCCCTCAGCACTTCAAGTTCGTCAGACGGGACTTGCCCAGCGTTTACTCTTTCCAATTCCTTCGCCATCTAGGTTCTCCTACGTTGCATTATGGTTAATAATCGAAATATTCGCAATAAACGAAACAAAATATCTATCTAGTCAGTTCCCATGACCTGTCGAAGGGCGGTTTGCACCTCTAGAGTGCACCGGTACACTGACCGGACTCGTGCAAACAAGACCCAATGCCCGAATAAAAGCCAACAAGAGCCGTGCGATGTTCGCGGTGCTCATGGCTATTTGGCTGTTGGGCTGCACGGCATTCCAATTCCATCCCCGCACCCGTGAGGGCTTGCAATGTCCGACGGCGGTGGTGCAAACGGTGAAAGAGCCGGTGTACTGCTGTGGCGAGGTGGTGGGATATACGGAGCGTGCGCCCCAACCGGGCGAATCGAGCTTCGTTCAGTGCCGATGTGCGGAGAAGAAAGCGGCGGACCATGCGTTATCCATGCCGCCCAAGCTGGAGGCTTTCCCTGCCCCCCGCTTCGTCTTCGAGGTCCCTGTGGCCCTTGCGCCGGTCTGGACGGTTCACCCCTACACCCGCGAGTTTGAATCCTGGACGGTCCCCCCGCCCACTCCGCCGCCGGCGTGACGGATCAGGGGGCAGTTTTCAGGGTGCAGGGGACAGAACTGTTTTCGGCATTCCAGAGGTTGCTTCCACTTTCAGTTTCATCGCGCAATTTAGGACTGGCTGGGCTGAACCCTGCCCGCTGTCCCCTGCCCACTGAAAACGGAGTTTTCTCATGCGTCTGCGTGCGTTTACGCTTATCGAATTACTTGTCGTGATCGCGATCATTGCGATCTTGGCGGCGATCTTGTTCCCGGTCTTTGCTCAGGCAAAGTTGGCGGCGAAGAAAACGGCGGACCTTTCGAATATGAAACAGATGGGATTGGCGTTCACCCTCTATGCGGGTGACTATGACGACCGATTCCCTCTTACCTCCTATCCCACCGCGACCAACTCTTGGGCGATTCGGTGCCAGCCTTACATCAAGAATTGGGACATGTTCCGCTCGCCGGGAGACGCCAGTTCGTTCTGGCCGCCCCGGGGGACCAAGTGGCCGGATGAAACCGTGCCGCTGGCCGACCCGCGATGGTCCACTTATCGCACCACCAGCTATCTGCTGAATGCGTTTATGTCCGGCGCCTATAACGGCACGGGACCATACTCCACGACCACCAGCATCGAAGCTCCAGCCAATGTCATCTACGTTGCGCTGGCCCGAGACGACGTGGCACCTCGCGACCACTTCCATCCGTTCTACTGGGGCACTCCCAGCGAAACGGCAAGCGCCTACATGCAAAACATGGTCTTCGACGCGGCCAAGGATGAGACCAAAGAGATCAAGTTGAAGGCGTTCTCGGAGGGTTCGAACAATACGTTCGTGGATGGACACGCGAAGTTTGGGAAATGGGGTCAGCTTTGGTGGCGAGACATTCCCAATGGGATCTATGCGGGGACGTTCGATCCTCGAAATCACGGGAGGAACAACTAATGACCACGGCTTTGATCTGCCTCGTCATGCTGTCCGGCCAGGGCGGCGAAACCAAGGATGCCAACGGCCAGCGTGCCGGGCATAAGGTGGAGAACTACGCGGTTACGGAGTTGAAGAAGGTGGTCGGCAAGCCCGCGCCCAACTTCCAGACCGTGGACTACAAAGGCCAGTTTGCGAGCCTTCAAAAGCTCAGAACTAAGCCGGTGGTCTTGGTGTTCATCGAGCGCAGCTGCCCTTGCTGTAAGAGCGGCAAACCTTACTTTGACCGCATCCAAAACGTTTATGGCGACGTGGCGAATGTGGTGGGGGTGGTTACCGGAACGCGAGCCCAAGCCGCGGGCTGGCGTGCGGTGAACACGGCGCAGTTCAACGTGGTGGCGGACCCGGGTAGCGGGATCGCGAAGAAGTTCCACGCAGGAGCCGGGCTTTACACGTACCTGGTCGGAAAGGATGGCAAGATCGCCCTCGCCTATCCGGGGTATTCGCAGTCGATGCTGCGAGAACTGACGGCCAAGATCGCGAAGATGGCGAAGGTGAAGGATCGGCACATGGAAGTGCGTCCTGCCCCAACCGAACTGACCGTGGGATGCGGTTTGGAAGGCAAGTAGACATGAGAGCCACCACTCTTTTGGGATTGGTGGTGGGACTGCTGGCGCCGGTGGGCGCCAGCGCCCACGACATCTGGATCGAACCGAGCACTAACCTGGTGCGATCCGGGGACTGGCTGAACCTCTCGCTGATGCTGGGGAACCACGGCAATGAGCATCGAGATTTTCGTCTCGCGTCCAAGGTTTCGGCGGGGGATCAGCACCTCTCGGTGATGGGTCCAAACGGCAAGTTGCTTGACCTGACTCCCTCGCTCATCGACAACGGCTACACGCCGCAAGAAGGGTTTTGGAGCGCTCGGTTCCAGCCGGACACTTCAGGCATGTACATGGCGGTCAGTACCCTGGACAAGGTGATGTCTTACGCACCGGTTCGGGACATCAAGAGCGCGAAGACGTTCTTCGTGGTCAGCGGTTCGCTGGATAAGGTCGCGGAGAAGAATCCCGGATTTGATCGGGTGCTGGGGCATTCGCTGGAGCTCGTTCCGGTGGTCAATCCGGTGACTCCCTTCGGCGCGGGGAGCGTGATGAAGGTTCGGCTCCTTTACAAGGGCAAGCCGCTGGCCAAGAGCAAGATCAGCTTCATCCCTCGCGGGGGCGAACTTCGAGGTGAGGTCGATCCTGCTTACGAGAAGATGACGGATGCTCACGGGGAGGCACAGTTAACGCTCCGAGAGGCGAACACCTATCTCATCGCCGCGCACGTTCACGACGCGGATGCGAAGGGCAAGGGGTATGAGTCGATTGGATACAGCGCCACGCTTTGTCTGGTGGTACCGGGGCTTTGCCCCTGTTGCATTGGCGGGTAGCGGTTAATCCCAGATATAGCGTTCATCCCATGAAAGAGAGTGCTCCTCCAAGAGTCGTCTGAATTCATCTTGGAAGGAGTCCTCTTTATGATGCTGGGCCTGGTTCGCGATGTAGTTGCGAGTGCGGTCCATATTTGTCGGGTCCACCGAGAAAACGGCGTAACCGCTTTGCCAGGCGAACTGGGGGCACTTGGGTTTGAGAAAGATGCTGGATGCGCGTTTCAGTTCCTTGATCAGATCCGCTTGGCTGGTCGTTCGGCCAAGGTTGAGGAGCAGGTGAACGTGGTCCGTCCAACCGCCGATGACGATCGGCGGGCAGTCGAGCCGCTTGGCGATTCCGCCCAGATAGGCGTGAGCTTCTGCGCGAATTTGCTCATCTTCCAAGTACGGAATGCGGTCTTTAGTTGAGAAAACCACGTGAAGACGGACCGCCGAAAGTGACTGTGGCATCGATCCCGATCTTGTCGTTTCTCGGTCGAAGTACGCAACCCCCTTGGGGTTGTTTTTGGATGCGGCTCGGTACCAGGGTAGGAGCCGCGATGCGACTCCAACCCTTCGCTATGAGAAGTAGCCCCTTTGGGGCATTTTACGATTAGGTTGCCGGGTGAGCGCTGTTGCTGGTTAGCTCTCGCAATATCACTTTGGTTGGAAATCACACTGGTTCGCGGCGAATCTCCTGCTTGATTGTCTTATCGAAAGCTCATTTGCCCCGGAGGGGCTACGCCTGATAGCGAAGGGTTGCGAGCCTGCGAACTACCCTGGGAAGAGTACGCCGCATCGATTTCAACCCCAACGGGGTTGAGTCGATTGGGATCTTCGGGTGAAAATGTTGAGATGCGCGAGAAGGACGCAACCCCCTTGGGGTTGGTTAATCTGCCGCCTCCTTCATCCAGGGTAGGAGCCGCGAAGCGTCTCCAACCCTTCGCTATGAGAAGTAGCCCCTTTGCGGCAAATTCGCCCCTCGTGAGGTCAAGTCGCCGTTCTTTCACCCAAGTAGGAGTCGCTAAGCGTCTTCAACCCTTTGCTATCAAACATAGCTCCTTAGGGACATATTCGCTCTCATTAAGACAATCAGGTAGCAGATTCGCTGCAAACCAGTGGGATTTCCAGCCGGATAGGTGTTGCCGGAACTAGATAGTGTGGGCCGCACATTCTCCAAATAACTGAAATATGCCCCAAAGGGGCTACGGCTGATAGCGAAGGGTTGCGAGCCTGCGAGCTACCCTGGGTAAAGCACGCCGCATCGATTTCAACCCCAACGGGGTTGCGTCGATTGGGATCTTCCGGTGAATGCATAGACCCTCTTCCAGACGCACGCCAAGTGGACGCAACCCCCTTGGGGTTGGTTAATCTGCCGCCTCCTTCTTCCAGGGTAGGAGCCGCGAAGCGCCTCCAACCCTTCGCTATCAGCCGTAGCCCCCTTGGGGCATTCGTCGATTGGGCTACTCATCGGCCTAGACGCTGGTTGATTCCTTCAATGCATACCTGAGCGGCAATCCCCCGTGATTGGGGAAATCTACTGCTGGATCGTCTATTGCAAAGCGAATTTGCCCCAAAGGGGCTCCGTCTGATAGCGAAGGGTTGCGAGCCTGCGAGCTACCCTGGGAAGAGTACGTCGCATCGATTTCAACCCCAACGGGGTTGCGTACCAAGCAACCTCCTGAGGTCAACACAGACTCTTTGGTTGGTGAGTGGGGGAAGGTCTATTTCGACGAGACACGGGGGTGTACGGGGGGTATTTGGGATGCGGTCCGGTCCCGTTCGCTTCGCCGGATATGCTAGAAGGTGATGGAGTCGGTGATTTATGAGCAGTGTCCTTGGGTTGAGGGGCATGTGCGGGCGATTTATAGGCGGCTGAGCGAGATCGTTGCGGATGGCGAGTGGCATCTCTTTCCGGGCGACGGTGGGCGGGGGCACTATCGGGTGTTTGAGGGGCGGACGTTTCAGGCGATTTTTGGGCAGGGAGACGAGGCCGTGTATCCACGCCTCTTACAACTCGATCCGCCGGACATTGAAGACGATGCAGAGTGGACAGTGCTTTGCGATCCTGAAGAAGACGTGGTCCTTCTCACCTCGACCTTTTGCCGGACGTTCGGTCCGTTCAGTGGCATCAATCTCATCTGCGAAACGCTGAATAGCTTTGCCTTGGAGCTTATCAAGTATCGGGGGGATATCTGGGGCGCCGTTTATGTCGAGGATATCGAGACGGACATGATGGAAGAGGCGATGGCGCGTTTGCGGGCGATCGAGAAGATCACCCTTCAAGTGAACAAGGCCATAGACGCTCAGATCTCTACCATGTGGGATGATCTCACCGCGGAGATGAGAGAGGCGGAGGAAGCAAGCCCAGAGGAAGAAGTTCTCGACATTCCTGCTTCGTACCGGCCCCGAGGACCAAAATTTCGGCAGCCATTGTGAGTGCGGCGGCAGTCTCGCAGACCTGCCACGGCATCAGGAAAGAGGGGGCGGGAATCCTCGGCAACACCCGCCAAGGCGACGACTAAGCCAACTTCATCAATTGCCGAACCGCGCCCAAGTGGTACGCCGAGTGCGGCAGAATCGCCATCACTCCGGTCATCTCAAGCTCACCCGGCGCTTCCGGCAGCGTATTTAGCCACGCCAACACCTTCTCGTAAGCCATCCGCAAGTCGTGCCGCAAGGTCTCCCACTCGTTTTCCGAGAACTCCTGCTTGGCCCAACTCGACTCCCAAGTCCCCTGAACCTCCTGTCCGTGAATCTGGGCGATCATCGATTCCAGCGCAAAAAGCAAATGGTTCAAGTGCGCCCCTATCGAACTGCATTCCGCGCTCGGCTTTCGCGAAGCCTGAGCCGCATCCACCGAATCCAACGCATCGAACACGCCCTCGCGTCCTTGAACGAACCAAGTGTAGTCCTGCCCGGGCGGGATCGCTTCGAAGCACTCGCGGAACAGCGTCAAGAAGCTTTTTTGAAAGTAGCCTAGGTCCGTCATAATCACATTATAGTAGACAAAAGATCACATAAATAAAAAAAGGACCGAGACGGAGCTCGATGACCCTTCGGCCCGCGGCTCAAAATCCTTTATGCAAGGAGCCATATCTGAGAATTTTTACGAAGATTAGATGGTTTCCTCCCAGGTCGTCTAATTTAAGCGGACAACTGGGGAGCTCACGGCTTAAAAAACCCTAGGTCGTCTTAACATGACGAAATCCTTATGCCATTGCCACGATGGGGTGTTCAGGCAGGAGCTAACTCAGTCCTATGTCAATTTCCCGTTTTCCCCGAAGGCGCAACCGCGCATTTACGCTCATTGAGCTTCTGGTCGTGATCGCGATTATCGCGATTCTTGCTGCTATTCTCTTCCCGGTTTTTGCTCAGGCTAAGGCCGCCGCTAAAAAGACGGCCTGTCTTTCTAATGTAAAGCAGATGGCAACCGCCGCCCAACTTTATCTGGCGGACTACGATGACAACTATCCCCTGAACGCGGTGAACTGGGCTTCAGGCTTTACGTATTCCAACACCAGATACTGGTATTTCGGACTTACCTTTCAAAGCGGATCGCTAGCCAAGCTCGTACCCGCCGACGGCATTCTCTATCCCTATCAAAAGAGCGGTCAAATCCAAAACTGCCCGGATGGCAGCAACCTCAAGCCGTCCACCGGCGGCGCGCCATTCACCATCGACGCTTCAGATGCGCCGCTGGGATATGACAAGAACGTTCTCGTCACCTACGGCGTAGCGGGGGTTGGGGGGACGTACGGGCCATTCCCGAATGCGACCTCCTGGGACAACGTGGCCGAATCCATCCTCCTGGCGGATGCTGGCTTCGGAAGCGGAACTCCTCAATCCTCTTTCAACGGGATCAACTTGCCCAGAAATCCGGTGACGAACGCGTTGAACGTAAACAGCATCAACATCATCGGTCGTCACGGCGATATGGCGAATGTGGCCTTCATGGATACGCACGCCAAGAGCCGAAAGGTCAATAATACGGGACTTACCGCTACCCAAATCAAAAACCACGTCGGATATATCCTCGGACCAAACACGGGCGTGGTCACGAACCCTGGATCCAACTACTACTACGTGCCGGATAAGTCCAGCGGTAACCCCAATCTCTAACCCGTCGGGGCGTCACCTTGGTGAAAAGGTGACGCCCCCTTTTCACCAAGGAGCAAGTTTTGTCGTCTTATAACCTCAAGTCTCTCGCCTGCGTCGCCTGGGCCTGTCTCTTCGCCACCGGATTCGCCCAAACAAAGGACCCCGAGCAAACGCTGAAGTCGCTCAACGAATCCCAACGAACCGCTATTTCCCAAGCCGGTGCGACTCAAGAGAGCGTTCAGAAGACCCTTGCTGAGCAAGCCAGCAAAGCGTTAGAAGGTGTGGACGTTGCCAAGATCCAGCCCCAAGACGCCTATGCCTATGCGCAGATCTATCGAATGGCCGGCCGGTCCGAAGAAGCAGCCAAGCTTTACAATGTCGCGATCAATTTCAACCAGATGCGCGCCTGGGAGATCCAGCACCTCCAACTCCAAGACCTCCTTGCCAAAGGCGACTACGACGGAATTCTCAAGACACTCGACTTCGCCACCGCCGGCAGCATCCCCATGCTCGGCCAATTCGGCGAGTTCGTGATGTACGGCCTCACTCCCAAGCTCATCGACAGGAACCCTCAACTCCTGCTTGATGCCTGGGACTTGCTCCTCAGAAGGGTCGATCACAAGCGAAATCTCACCAAAGAGGACCGGGCCTGGGCCGACTTCGCCACAAGTCGAATGACCGTCGGACGCTGCAAAGTCCTCATCGCCATGGGCAAGGAAAAAGAAGCCCTGGCCGCCCTGCAAGAAATCAAGACCAGGTACGGCAAGGATCCCCGCTGCCTCGCCGAAGTGCAAGACGCGCTCAATCAACTCGCCACCACCAACCACGCCGCCCCCGACTTCAAGGCTCAACAGGCCCTTGGATCGTTCACCAGCCTCTCCGCGCTCAAAGGCAAAGTCGTCGTCCTCGACTTCTTCGCTCATTGGTGCGGGCCCTGCAAGCGGGCATTCCCTGAGATTCGAGAGCTCTACTCCGAGCTAAAAGGGAAGGGCCTGGAGGTGGTAGGAGTAACCAGTTACTACGGCTACTACGGAGCGGAAAAGAACCTCTCCAAGGCTCAGGAGTACGCCAAGATGAAGGACTTCATCAAGGAGTTCAACCTCACCTGGCCCGTCGCCTTCACGGACGGCTCGGCCAGCAAAGCCTACGGCGTTTCCGCCATTCCGCACATGGTCGTCATCGACCGAAAGGGAATCGTCCGCTATGTCCAAGTCGGCTACGGCACTGCACCCGTGGGCAAGCTAAAGAGCACCCTCGAAAAGCTACTCGCTGAGAAATAGCAAAAAGAGGGGGAGCCACCGCTCCCCCTCCCGTTGTGAACTCCCAGCTAGCCGACTAAGCGGTGCGGACCACGAAGTCGAACGAGCCGGTCTTAACCTTTTCCTTTTCTGCGGTCTTGAGAAGGAGTTTGGGCGAGTAAATCCCATCGCGCCGATTGAGGTCGGCGTCCTCCGGGAAGTAGAGTTGGGTCGTCAAGATCCGGCCGTGCGGGGCTTGGACCTTTACATGGATGTGTCGAGTGCGCCCGATATATACGCCGGGCACGATGGTTTCAAATCGATACTGTCCCTTGTCATCCGTATATTGATGACCCCGCAGCTTGTAACCTACGTTGTCGTAGACTCCTTGCGCGTTGCAGTGCCAGATATCGACGAGGGCATGTTTGACGGGCTTGCCGTCCGCGCCTAAAACTTGACCGGAAAGAATGAGCTTCGTTCCCTTGATGCCGTCTTCCAGCAATGACTTCTTCTCGGGAGAATTCGGCGTAAAGTACGGACCCTCGGTTTGCTCCGGCGTCAGGTCGTCATCGTCCAAAATCTCCGGCGTGTACTCCAGCGCCCGGGAGCGAGAGGTGAAGAGAAAGGCGAAGGGAAGCGCGGCGAGCGCTTTAAGCAGCGTTCGTCGGCTGAGGTTGCTAAAAGGGGATCGTTCCATGGCTTCCGTATCTCTCAAGTGTCGTTACTGGGAGAATACGGCTGATGAGCCTCAAGCAACAGAGAATGGCCCCACTTTCACCGGACTTTCATCCGGGGATGCCCCCGGATGTGGCCTACAGGATGGCAAGCTGCCCGAACAGAGCTCCGTCGACCGGCGCCGAGCCCTGTTCCGCCTCTAAAGCATCCCGCTCCGTCCAGTTCTTTCCTGCCCGCCAGTAGGCGATCACGGGAATCGACTTTCGAGCGCTCACCGCCGAGGGCAGAGAGTCCTCCGCGTAGGTAGCCCGAACTAAGAGACTCGTCACGGGCGGTTCGCCAAAAGGATCGCACTTCACCAGTAAACGATCCTTTTCCACGCCGACAAACTTCAATGGATGGGAGACTTTGCAAGACAGAATAGAGTCGGGGCTGACCTGGGGATTGGGCTCGTCCAAGATGAGCAAGATCGGCATGGCTAACGCGTCCTCGCCGTCTGAGATATCCCAGGCAACACACTCACCGCTTCCTTGACCCGCTCGAAGCAGCACCCTTCCACCTCGCATATTACCAACTCCCCTTGTCGCCACGCGTCGGTGGCGGTAATCGTCACTCGCGGAGGCGTACACCTGCATGGACGACAGAGCCGCAGGTGGCGATTCGCCAATCTTCGAATTGCCACATGCATCGCCACCTTGGGATCGTAAGCCACGGGCCCCGGCATAAAGAGCACCTTCAATTGCAGTTCTTGAGAAGTCGCGCTCTGACCTAACCGGTACAAAGGCTGTTCGGGAGGCGTCAACAACTCGCATCCCTGTGGAAGAGAGACGTCGAGCGCCAAAAGCTCAGAGGCCCCGGGTTCGATTTCAAGCGGCAACCGCAAGGACTCCACCGGCCCACTCACCCTAATCCACGGATCGACCGCCTCATACGCATCGCCCGCCGGGGCCAGGTCCACGAATACATAGGCCGCCACCGTCTCGTCGGGCGCAACCTCCGAGAAATGCAACCGAGTGAGCAACGCGTTTCGGGGCCTCTCCGCAAACATCGCAAAGACTTCATCTTCGCCCACCTGGAGGGTCAAAAACCCCGTCCGGGCGCGTTCCAATATTCGCCGAAGCTCCCCGCCCCGGGCGTACAACTGGGACGAAGTGCCGTCCAAACGATCCAAACTAAAACGAAGAGAATCCGCCCGCGTTTCTCGCGCAGCGGTTGCAAACAGCACAGGCTGATCTAACATGGGAATCCTCCTATCGAAGGGTTAATCGGCGGACGAATCCACCCATACAACGAGGTCGATAAAGAGAATCGTTTAGCTGGGCCAGACCAACATGTAAGCTAGACCTTCCTCGAACGGGGCCGCGCCAAACGCGTGATCCGCCATCTTCTGCCGCAGGCGCCGCCACAAAAGCTCGATCCGTCGACTCTCAAGTCGAACGGTATGCGTGTGGAAACCCCGGGGATGGGAAAGCATCGTTGCCATGATCCGTACCCAAAGGGATACCTCATTTGGTCACCAGACCTACGGCCCATGATAGAATGCAAACGTGGAGCGCATCCCCTACGCTATCCGAGTCTTCATGGTCGTCGTGCTCGCCCTACCGGTGTTTTTCACCGTATGCCTCGCCTTCGGCTTCTACCTCGGCTGGCTCGGTCGCCAAATGCCCGCCCCCTGGAACTCCGTCACCGCCCTCGCCACCCTCGCCTTCATCGGCTGGCTCATCAAAATGAACTCCCCACGCTCCTCAACTGAGGAGTAGTTTTCCGTCTTAATGGCTTTCATTGTTTCGCGCCAAGGTGAACGAATTGGATCTCTTTCAGCACCAATTCGCCACCCACGGTGCGTGCCGTCGTTATGCCGAAGGAGGAAATAGAGGGCCCCTTTCCAACGCTCGACGATCTGCGATGATTTGGTTCACAACCGATTTCTTCAGGCTGAAGAACCCCGTGGGGACCCCGTACTTCTTCATCTCTTGCATCGCAAAGTGCTGCATCACCGCATAACCAATGATTCCGCAGCAAACGGCGGAATTGATCCCCATCAGGAGGGAAGCCACGATGGGTGCGCTGCTGCTCCAGTTGCAGCCAAACGCTATCTTCTGATTGGGCTTGTAGGTCGCAAAGCCAATGGCCACGACAAATGCGAGGACCAATGCGCCGAGAACCAGCCAAATCTGATCCTCGCCAATCTTCGCCCCGGTCAGCCCTGCCCGTACCGCGAAGGAGGCCACGATGTTGAAGATAAACACGTTGTTCAAGCCAAAGTAGCCGTCGCAGAGCGCCTGTAATTTTTCAGCCGAACCATAGAGATTCTGACCTCGAGGGTACGCAGCGAATTGCTGTGGCGGCGGTGTTCCAGAAGGGGGAGTTTCCATAATTGTAGGCGAGAATCATAACACCGCGAGAGGTACTTTGTGAACGGGATTTCAAGAAGAATTGATAATTACCCATCACTTTTTCATTGCCCGTCCATGCCGCGAACCAGGCAAAGGGATGCGCGCAAATTGAATGGCGCGCACCCCCCTTGGAGAAAGAACTCTAGACCGGAGTTGTGACGCTTGTCCCGATCGTCACCGCGGTGGGAACGACGGGCAGCGGACTCAAGGCGAAGTGGATGAAGTCCGGCATCCCAAAGTTCTTGTTCTGGTAGGGCGTCCAGTTCGGGTCTTGACTGAGATAGGAGTACTGATCCCCCAGCAAGAGCCCAACGATGACCTCCGCGACGATTCGTCCGCCGACCGGCCCCAACGTGTTGGCGCGACCCTCCACCTGGTTGATTGCCGCCTCCGCGAGAATATAGGCCCAAAGCGGACAATTGTTTGCAAACGCCGCGCTCACGTCCGTGATCTTCACCGCCGCGTTATCCCACGTGTTGTTGGTGACGCGACCCATTCGGATATCGGTGTCTGGATGAGGGACGATCGCCATCGCCTTTGCCACCGCCTGACCGGACGGTAATCCCATTCGATACCCGCGAAGCAGGTTACGATCCGCCAGGATCGCATTGTTGCCCACCTCGCCCGGCAGATGCGCCAGCGGGTTGACGAGCGAAGTGTCAATGCAGTCGGCAGGCTGGAAGCCGCTATTCTTCGGTCCCGTAGCGGTCGCCTCCTCAAAGAATTTCGTCCAATCGATTGCCCAGTCCGCCGGAAAAGCCCGGAACCCGTTTAAGCCATTCTGATCGTTGGCGTCGAACACATTCTTCGTGATCGTCGAGTTCAGCATGTATCGCTCGCGCACCAGTGAGTGCCCAAACCGATATGCCGCCACCGCAAACTCCACTGGCATAAACGGATCGTTGTGCCAATGGTAGAAATTCAGGTTGGGAGTGTCTTCGTAGATCGTGGTCCCTTTCTTCAGATGGGGCAGAACTGCCTCCACCGTATCTCGCCCGACGATGCGCGGTAAGAAGTCGTTCAACACCACGTATTGGTAATGCCATCGCGTTTGCCGCTGGGCTTCCGCAAAACTAAACCCTTTGGCAATGCACCGGTTGTGGAACCGGATAAAGGTGCTTTGGATCTGGCTGATGATGACGTTCTCATCGTTGCGCATGTCGCCGATGATCGCACGGCCGTTCGCGGCTCGCGCCAGGTCCTTGGCATCTGGGTTGGTCGTAGCGCCGGTCAGGGGGCGCCCCAGCAGTAGGGATCCCTTAGTCGGTCCGTCCTGCTGATACATATAAGGCTGGTCGTCTGGCCCTCGGCCGTAGATGCAATCCAGATCGAACCTTGGCGAACGGAAGTTCGTCAGGCTGTCCGGATCGTTCGCCTTTTGCAAGCTGCTCACCGGATCGAAGGTTAGATCGTGGTCAATGAATTGACCCAAGAACGTGTAACCGGAAGGAAGAGCCGGACTCCCCTCCACCTTCGGCGTCGCGCCTGCCGATGCCGTCATCTTTTGGGCCAACGCGTGTAGGGCGCTGACCGAATCGTCCGTCGTACTCCCAAACTCCGCCGCCGGGAGCGGCCGAAACATCCGCCCAAATCTGCCCTCGAATAACGCTGATCCTACCGTGGTCTCAAGCCCACGGGTTCCACCATGATGTTGACTCATGTTTTCTCCTTACAAATCCCGCGTCGTCGCGAGATACTTACAAACACGTCTTTATTTTATGTTCAAGTAACTAGCAAATAGTCACATAAAAGAGAATCTTCTTGGTCATTACCAAGTCATCAGGGCCTGAGGATCGTCTTCGCTGACCCACGTATTGCCCCAAGAGATCGTCGAAACGCGCCCGTTGCTGTACGTCAACTTCAAGGCGCTCACCCTAAACTTCCAGGTGTCGTTCCCGTTCGGGTGAATGATCACGAACAGACGTCCATGTACTAAGTTATCCGGGGTGTAGTAGCCTGCCACCGGAATGCCATAAACCTGACTATCCGAGTTGTCCGGGAAGCGCGTTCCACTCCCCACGGTGCCTTTGCCCACCAAGTGAGTGCTGTTATCGAGAGCGACTTCAACGCTCGAATCGTGATCCTTGTCATCGTTGTTCGTGTGGAACTGAATGGAAATGCTTGTCAGCTTTGCAGGAGTTCCGCCCCGGTTGCCCGTCGCCTTGACCCGCGGTGTCCCCGGTTTTACGGTCGCCGCCATCGCCACGCGTTTCCCCGCCTTATAGGAAGTCTTGGGCCCATGCTTGCGCACCTGCCCCGCCACCGCGGGAACCAACAAAACCGCACCCGCGAAGATCGCCATCAAAAGCCAAACGCTTATCAATCGTCCTTTCATCACAGATTCCTCCTGAGGAGATTCATGAAGAGAACGAGATGCGGAGTGCGAATCTAACGAATCGTTCTATCTTTCCAAATTTCGTCGTGCAGAACGACAATGGATCGATTTAAATATGCCGAGTGGTTGGTCCGAGTAGCCTCGGTTGCCTGTGCTCATGCCTTCAACTGATGCGTCTCGGTTTCGCTCTCGTCGGCAAGATCCAGACTCGCAGAGCCCCGCTCGTGGTAGGAAGCTGAACTACTTGCAGGGAACAACCGAGCCGCCCGCCGTAAGTTCCGCAACGACGGCAGGAGGCGGGTCGGCATCCGTGAAGAAGTCCCACCAAAGACGTCCCCGGCTCTGATCCGAATAGCACCGTTCCTTCGGGCGTCGTCGTGATACGGCTCCGTCCCGTCGTACGGTTAAAACAAGGCCCTCGTAGCCGGCATAGGCGGAAGCCGGAACGGCCCCCTGAGAAAGCCGCTGACCATGGACGAGACAGGCGAACACGCCCGGATTATCATCCCGCGAACTGAGGGCCTCCATAAAGCCCGGGAGGATGGTGACCGGAGGGAAGTAACTGACCTTGCCCCCAAACCAACGAGAAGCCTGAGCATTCGCTCCCTTGGGGAAAGGGTCCTGTTTGCAGTACCAGATATCGCTCGACTTTACATAAGGGTTGAGGGAGCGCACGTCTGAGAAGAGGTTGGAAGAAAGCTTTCCATCGTGATCTTGCTCGTACATCGCGGCCGCCATCGCCAATTGATGGAGATGCGTCGTACACGCCGCCTCGTGTCCACTTTCTCTGGACTTGGCGAGAATACTAAACATAATCGCGGTGAGGACGATGATGATGGCGATCACCACCAAGATTTCGACAAGGCTAAACGCCCTCCTCATGACGAGATTCCCTCGGCAAATGCCCTGATCCGCTTCATGAGCGCCCAATGGACAAGGGCGGGCGGCAAGATCGTGAGCATCACGAAGACAAATCTGCCCGAAAGCGCGGATAAGTGCCCCCCACCCACCGCCGCCGAAATGAGTCCATAAAGGGGAAGCACCAGAAAGTAGCAGAGGTAGGTGAGCAAGCACTGACCCAACGCATTCACCCGCTCTCTGAGCCTAATCCAGACCACACTGGCCAGCACCCCTGCCACCGTGATCTGCCACAGAAAGGAGAGATCGGTGGCCGATCTCACCATTTGAAATCGAGCGCTGGCCCAGTACGCGTTGAGTTCTTGAGGATTGGTAATCGTGGAGGCCTGCCAGGAGTAGGCAACAAGCTGAATGAGAAAGACGGATACGACCGCCGTAAGCATCGCCACGATCACTCCGACACTCGCGAAGTAAGCGAGTTCACTCCGAGTCATCGCGCCCATCCACAGTCTTTCTCGCCAGCAACCCCCACCCTGCTACTGAAGGAAAGGGTCCCGCCGTTAATGAACTCCCCAATCGCATTGACTGAATGTGGCAGCAAAATCGACACAGTGGCAACTAAGAGTACTCTTGTAAATGAATGTGTGTTCATTTCATCACCTTTGCGTCAATGTGTCAACGAATTTCACTGAATGCAAATCGACTAAGGAAATGTTTCCGATTCGAATCTTTAATAATTCCCTCATTTTCCTCTTGAGTTGCTCGGGCTGCCGGTCACAGACTTCAAAATCTCGATCGACGGCAGAAGGTGGGATTTTAGGTTTGTATATAGAATAGGCAAAAATACGCAAAGGGCTGCATATACTCGCAATTTGCGTAATCATCTGCAAAATTAACTTGGATTACGACATGTCGTGAGTTATAGTTTCGGTTGGTTATGAAAGTGAACCTAAAGCTTCTTGTTATTTTTCAACTTGCAGCTCTTTCTGTACTATCATTTGCCCAGGTAGGTTGGCAGGTGCAGTACAAAAAGAACGGCACGAGTGTTCAGACGACTTCAGGCACGGGATATTCGAGTGTGTCTTATTTGAACTGGTATCTAGGCTCTACTCCAACATGGGACTCAAACGGCAACGGCGACGGGTACGCAATAGGTCCAGAAGCCCCTCCAAATGGCTTGGTCCTGGAACAGCACCCTCAGATGTCTGGGTGTAGATAGCGGAGGGGGAATGTGAATAATCTTAGAATGACTTCGATTGTTTCGCTGCTGCTGACCACTTGCATCAGCTTAGGGAATGCTTTAGGGGAGCGCCCCCTCAGCTGGGATTTGTCGGGCCTCTTTCCCCTCAATTACAACGGTAAATATTCTCTTTCGGATCCAATGATCAAATTGCTCCAAGAGGGCGAATCCGAGATCGTCAAATCAACGGCGATTGAACGAATGTCTAAGGATGGAAGTGACCTACTCGCCGCATGGTGCTATGGGCAGGCAGCTCGGCTGAAAAAGGATGGGGACGGAATGCTTGCCGCACTCACTCAATCGAAGAAAGTCGATCTGAATTCTGCGGCAGGACTCTACGCTCAGATCGTTTGCCACCATGTCCGGGTTAGCAAACTAAAGGAATCGGCAGAGATGATGGTTCTTCAAGAGAGCCTGACCGCCCTAGCTAAGAAAGTGACCGCCAAGTTCTCAGATAATCTGCCACTTATGGTAATCCTTGGTTACCTCGACGGGGTAACCCCGGGACAGCAGCGAGATATGGCCAAGGCTTATTTGGAAAAGAATCCTAAGGATCCTTACGCCAAAATCGCCTACGCTCGATCTCAAACGAGGGGCCCGATTTCTTACAAAATAGGCGCCGAGGGCAAGTTGACATTGGCACAGGAGTATCTGAGCCCATTTTCTCCTAGCCCGCAGAATGCCGTTCCTTTTTGCCTTGAGCAGTTGAAAGCCGATCCCAATCAGCCCGAGTATCAATACATCTTGGCCTACGCCTACGGCATGCTTGATCAAAAGCCCAAGGCCCTGGCAGTTTGTCGAGATTTACTAAAGAACCCCAAAGCGTCCGATCTGCTTAGGGCTCGTGCCCAGAAATATCTTGAAGTCCAGAAGATTTTCGCGCTTGTACCTTCGGTTTCTCCTTAGTCCGTAAGCGAGTCCACGTACTCCTCAAACGCCGCTCGCTTTACGGCAAAGACAAACGCACTATCTTCGCTTGTTGCGGCACGAAATTGGAGGCTCGTCATGCTTCTCTATCTTGAACGAATGAATGCCTTATCAGGCCCCCGCCGTCGCCCACCCAAAATGCCACAATAAGGGCTCATGTCACGAATCCTTACCGAGCTGCCTGTCGGCGAACGCGTCGGCATTGCCTTTTCCGGCGGACTGGATACCTCCGTTGCCGTTGCGTGGATGCGCGAAAAGGGCGCCATCCCCTACTGCTACACCGGCCAACTCGGACAATACGATGAGGACGACATTGACGGCGTACCTGGTCGCGCCGAGGAGTACGGAGCCGAGAAGGGAAGACTGATCGACTGCCGACCCGAGATGGTACGTGAGGGCTTGGTCGCTCTCCAGTGCGGCGCCTTCCACATCACCAGCGCAGGCAAGACCTACTTCAACACCACCCCCATCGGCCGCGCCGTCACCGGCACCATGCTCGTCCGAGCGATGAAGGAAGACGACGTGAACGTGTGGGGCGATGGCAGCACCTACAAGGGCAATGACATCGAGCGGTTCTATCGCTACGGCCTCCTCGCCAATCCCGACCTCAAGATTTACAAGCCGTGGCTGGACCGCGCCTTCGTCGAGGAACTCGGCGGACGAAAGGAGATGAGCGAGTGGCTCCAAGCCCGCAATCTCCCCTACCGAGCCAGCACCGAAAAGGCGTACTCCACCGACGCCAACATCTGGGGCGCCACCCATGAAGCCAAGGACCTCGAATTCCTTTCGAACGGCCTCAACATCGTGGAGCCCATCATGTGCGTCAAGTCGTGGGACCCGAACGTAGAGATCAAGACCGAAGTCGTGACCGTCGAGTTCTCCGAAGGTTGGCCGGTCAAGATCAACGGCGAGACCTTTGAGAATCAGGTCGACCTCGTCATGAAAGCCAACGAGATCGGTGGACGCCACGGTCTCGGCTGCAGCGACCAGATCGAGAACCGAATCATCGAAGCCAAGAGCCGAGGAATCTACGAAGCGCCTGGCATGGCCCTGCTCTTCGTCGCCTACGAGCGCCTGGTGAACGCCATCCACAACGAGGGCACCATCGAGAACTACCGAACTGAAGGCCGCCGCCTCGGTCGCCTGATGTACGAAGGCCGCTGGTTCGATCCCCAATCTCTCATGCTGAGAGACAGCCTCCAGCGCTGGGTCGGCAGCCTCGTGACCGGATCCGTCACCCTCGAACTCCGCCGCGGCGACGATTACACCATCCTCGACACTACCGGCCCCCGACTGGCCTATCACCCCGAGAAGCTCAGCATGGAGAGCGGCGAGTCAGAGTTCGGCCCAGAGGATCGAATTGGTCAACTTTCCATGCGAAACCTGGACATTCAAGATACGCGCGAGAAGCTCTTGACTTACACCGAGCAACACGCCTTCGGCCCCGGCGGCATCCCCTCGCTGGGAATGGGCGAAGAGAAGTAACTAACTATTGTTAGTTGCGCCCACACTCCCTCGTTTAACATAGTGAAGGGGCGAGGGAGTGCGTATGGCGGAAAGAAATATTGTTCTATGTTTCGATGGCACCAGCAATGAGGTCGATTCCTATGCGACCAATGTGTTGCGCCTGTTCCGCTGTCTCGTCAAGGATGACGGCCAGCTTTGCTTCTACGATGCCGGGGTCGGCACGCTAGAAGACCCCGCCCAACTTGGCAAGATCACCAAAAAGCTTCGCAAAGGCTTGGACTTGGCCATGGGCTTCACGTTACGTGACAACGTGATCGAAGGATATAACTTCTTGGTAAGAAACTATCAAGAAACCGACGATATCTATCTCTTCGGCTATAGTCGCGGCGCGTATACCGCTCGGGCGGTGGCAGGCATGGTCCACATGTTCGGCCTCCTCCGACCCGAACATGAGAATCTCACCCCTTATCTCTGGCAGCGCTACTACAACAACATCGTCGCCAAGGGCTCGGAGGACCAAAAGAAGCTTTTCGCCACCGCCGCCGTCTTTCGCCGAGACTTCTCCCGAAAGAATGTTCCCATTCACTTCGTCGGCGCATTCGATACCGTCAGTTCCTTCGGCCTGTTAACTCGCTACCGAACCCTGCCCTATACGCGAACCAATGAAGATATCCACCACTTCCGCCACGCCTGCGCCATGGACGAGCGTCGGGCTCACTTCCCATCTAACCAGGCGGAAGCGAAAGACCCCGCCAAGCAGGACTATAAAACCGTCTGGTTCGCCGGTGTGCATAGCGATATCGGCGGCGGCCGTCCGGAAGAAAAGTCCGCCCTTTGCATGGTCCCCTTTCAGTGGATCGTGAGAGAGGCCGTTGCCCAGGGACTCAAAGTGGAGACCACTACCCTGCAAAAGGTGCTCGAACATCCTAAGCCCGACCCTTTGGCGCCCCGAGACGAATCTCTCGATTGGATTTGGCGGTGCATTGGCATCTTGCCCCTCAAGAGTTGGAGCGATGAGAAACAAGGTTTCCGCCTCCGTTGGCCCAACTTCAGCCGCAAGCGAAAGGTGCCCGAAGGCGCAACCCTCCACCAGTCAGTCATCGACCGAGTCGCGAAAGGCATGGTCCCCGTGACCATGCCTAAGAGCTACCAAGTGGAGAAGTAGTCTTGGCAAAGCCCACTCGATTCGAGTACTACGCGATCAAGACCCCGCCTGAAGAGCCCCAAAACCTGCCCATTCTAGGGTTGTTTCCCCGTTCGAAAGGGCATCCCAGTGTTTTCTTTGGTTGCGCCCGCGTAAAGTGGCAATACGGCATTGCCACCTTCCTCATGTTCGCCATCGGCATCGGCGCCACATTCGAGATATTCTCATTGCCTAAGGATGCGTTGAACGACCGTCCCCTCCTGAAATCGTTCCTCGTCATCGGCCTCGTCTGCTACAACATCCTCCCCGCCTTGTGGTGGTGGTCTATGTCGAAAGCCTTCCAGGATTGGGTGCTTGGGGTGACGGACAAAGAACAGGCGGCTTATGAAAACGAACGATTTGAGATCAACGGCGAACACGCCAAGGCCGTCTTTGCCGGATTAACGGCCCTGACGACCGGCCTTATTCTCAAGCTGGCTCTCGGAGTCTAACGCCGCGGTTGAGGCATCGTCTTTCGGTACGCCCCCGCATCTTCTGGGTGCATCTGAATAAAGATCGGTTCCACCATCTCCACATTCACTCCGAAACGATCCTGAAAAAGCCGATCGCAGCCTCGCAACGTCTCTCCTAAAGTCTTTTGATAGGAAGAAGTGACGATCGCCGGAGCAAATCCCAACTTCTCGGACTCGGCAGATCCATAGAACTCGTGAACCAGTTCCTCTTGGGTGTGTCCCATCGTTTGGGCGCTTCCCACGTTCAGTAGCGGCGAGAACGTCTTGTATCGAGAGCGCGTGAAGAGAGACGGCCCCGTTCCCCGGAGCCGAAACCGCATCCGAACCCCCGCGCCAAAGAACACTCGTCCCACCCCATAGTCTTTCCAGTAGCCTCGCAGCCGCTGGTAGTCCGCCTCGGAAGTGACGGAAGAATAGACCGTGAGCCGAAGGCTCAGCAAAAGCCCCGACAGAGAAAAATTGTATCCACTTTGCCAATAGCCAACGCTGGTTGTATCTACGGGTTGCTCAGGAGGACGCCGCATGTCATCCCCCCTTGCCGCTTCCGCCAAGAGTCTCTGAAAATCCTGGGCCAGCGATGACTCCGTTGCCCCGCCGTTCACAATCTCCCGTCGCATGGAGGGAGCCATGGCATCGTGCAGGTTGGAAATGGCCGTCACAAAATCGCTGTCGAACCGAGTTGCCGAGACAGTCTTGTCGGTTCGCATCATGAACCCAACCACCGGGCGCGGGAAGACGAAAGTGTCTTCACGCCGGTAGTCCGCCTGGACCGGAATCAACGCCAGCCAGAGGAGCAATGGTGACATGACGAACTAAAGGGTGACCTTGATCGAAGTCGCCTTGGAGATGTCCGGGAAGTCCGGCCCCACCTTGAATCCAAGAATGCGCGGAACCACATCCGTATCCAGACTGCCCGCCGCCTTCACGTAGTCGTTGAAGACTTTCGACATGCTCTGGCGTACCTTCACCAAATCCACCTTTCCTTCCTCGTCCACTGTGATTTCAAAAGGAGAGTAGTTCACGAACCCAATTGCCGAGAAGGCCAACGATTCCTGAATCACCCCAATACGCACGCCCAGGCCCGCCGCGCCCTGCGTCAGATTCAGATCAAGGGCGGTGTCCCTTGACAGCATATTCACGCGGCAAGCGCATCCCACCAGAGCGATCGCCGCAACTGGGGTCGCCCCGTCAACCGAGATCTTCACCGGCACCGGTTCATAACGCCGAGCCTCGGCGAAGAGCACGCTGTATTTCTGGCTTCCGGTTACGGAAAGGTAGTTGATCCCCAGGCGAAGCGCCACATCCAGGCTGAAGTAGCTGAAGTTCTGGTCGGTATAGGTCAGTTCCACGCCATTCGACGATGAAATGTGCGTCAGCAACGAAGTTTGAGAGATCGCCGAAAGGTCCCAAACCCCCACCGGGCCTACCCCCGCCCGAGCCACGCTCGAATCGATAGGTAAGTAGCCAGGATTCGGCCCCGGCTTTTGGGCGAAGCAAGCCACCGCCAACGCGGTCAAAAACAAAGTGCCAAGAAAGCGTCCAAGAATTTTCATGTCAATTTTCCAATCCAAGTGAATAGCGCTAAATTTGAAAAACGAGGTTCACAATCCGGTCATCCACCGTTACGCGAAGCGTAATCTTCTGCATCCGTGAGGTCAGAAAGGGCGGATTGGAAGGCTCGTAAGGAAAGGGAAAAGCCAGTTCGCAATGATATTCAGTTCCCAAGAGATCGCGGGGAGAGGGAAGCGCCAAAGTTGGTGCTGAACCATCCACCGAAAATCCATCTTCATTCAGGAGTTCGTATCTTAAACTGGGCAAAGACCAGTTGTCCTCCTCCGGAAGCGGCAGCTTTGCCTGAAGGTCGAAGACCACTGCTTTATGATCGATCCGCCGAAGCGTGCGACCCAGTACCGCCTCCAAATCCCGCTCCGTCCTTCCGCCTGCCGATCCCACACGCGCCCCTACCACCGAAGCCCATTCGCGAGGACGGTAGTAGGTGATCCGAAGAGTGACCTTGGCGGAATCAGTGGGAAAGATGGGCAACTCGATCTCCTGAGATTGCCCAAGCCCCCTGACCCGCCGAGGATCTTGAAATGACCGCTTGGCTTCGCTGCGTAGCGCGGCCGCCGTCAGGTCGTAGGCAGGATGAAGCGTCGCGCCGCTTGAAAGGGCACAGACTGCCAAAAGTAAGTTCATCTTCTCTCCGTCCACTCTCTCATTCCGAGTGGCTGTCTACCAAGATAACGAGGTTGAAAGAGATAAACTAACTAAACTGCAAAAAAATTACGAAATATCTGATTTCCGGGACCCCACCACCAACCCAACGCCACCCAAAACCAGCGGGAAAGCCACCGCCAACTGCCAAGTCAGGGCCTCCCCAAACACCATCCATGCGGCTACTGATGCCAATAAGGGCTCTAACATCAGCGCCAGTGTTACGCGATGCGGAGCGATGAACCCCAGGGATCGGTTCACCAGAGTGTGCCCCACGATCTGAGCGAACACCGTCATCGCCACGATCCACCCAAATCCGCTCCAGGTCAGTTCCGCCATCGGCGGCCGCATCGCGAGCGCCGCGATCACGAGAAGCGATGCCGCCGTCCCGTAGCAACCGGCCACATACTGAACCAAATCCACGCGCTGAACCAGATCTTGGCCCACCAAAACATAGACCGCCATCGCCACCGCGCCTACCAACGCCAAGACCACGCCCAGCCAGGAACTCTGACCTCCCAAAGCCCCCGAAACGGCGATTGCGCATCCCAAAAAACCCAGTCCCGTCGCCAAGAGATCGCGTCCAGACGGCGCGCTTCTCCTTGCCAAAAGAGTCCAAATCGGGGTCGTGTTCACCAGCAAAACGCTCACGCCAACGGTGGTCAGCTTGAGCGAAGCAATCCAAGCCCCCAGATGCACGCCCAACGCCAAGCCCGCTGCCACCACCCGTTTGCGGTCCTCCGTCCGTAGAGGAGCCGGTCGCCGAACCAAAAGCCAACCCGAGAAGAACAGCGCTGCCAAGAGACACCTTCCAAAGGCGATTAAAACGGAAGGCGCTCCGCTCAACCGGGCAAAAATCGATCCGGAGGAAACCGCGCACACCGCCAAGCCCAGCCATACCCATGCAGAAAGGCGAGGCCCGTTCATCTCGCCGATTTTATCCGGCTAAACGCTTCTTCCGTCGGCCACGGCCAAGGATGAACGCTTATTTTGTTCAAACTCGTTTCATTGAACACCATGGAATTTTCGAACATAAAATAAAGAATATAGAATTGATTTTCGTAAGATTTATTTGCATCAATTGTGATTATTTTCTCAAGAATCATGTATTCTTTGAAAACTCATACGTCGATGAATCGATGTGAGAATATGGTGAGGTGAATACGTGTCTGAACCAATATTCATCCGAATATCGGATGATGATGTAGAGTGGAGGTACGACGCTAGCTTCGAAGAATATTTAGCGGTTAAAACAAATCCGACCGCGTGGTTTAATGCCAATATTCTCGGAAAAGGGCCAGCTTGTTCAAATCCGTACGGGAATATTCTCTACGAAGGCTATCAGCCTGGAGTAGGGAAGAGAGTAGAGCTCTCAGGAATTTGCGGAACCCAAGTGATCATCGCAAATGGATTCCATGAGGGACTTCTGGTCGCCTTTAATGCATGGCACAAAAAGAATATGCTTTTGGACGTGCAGCTTCGATCAAAGAAGATCCCAAAGGAAGAAGTACTTGCCATCGCAAACGCTCAGATTCAACAGCAGATGCGAAAGCCGACTCCCATCGATAGTCCCGGAGAATTCTGGGTGGACCTAGATGAGAAGCTTGTGCAATACGGATATCCGAATACCCAAATAGTCATTACCGTGGATGAGATATCCAAGTCCGCGAATATTCACTTGGAACTCGGATCGAACCAATTGCTTTACTTCTCCATGCACGGCGCGACGGTGGTCGATAACGCCGCCTTTGGAAAGTGGGTTTGTAATCCCCGGGTGAAAAAGATTCCCCGCAATGTCATCTTTATCGATGATAAGGGTGTCGCGGCCGATCCCGTCCCACTTGCCCCCGGCTCGGATATCGACTCGTCGGATCTCTCTACACCCCCTATCTTCAATGTATCGGATCCCTGCGGCGCAACGCAGTGCTATTCCGCATGCAATGTGGATACGGGCTATGTCAATGACTACAATCCAACCACGGGTGAGGTCAACATGAACGTCGAGATGATCCTCATCAAGCCCTACTGCGTGCCAAATCCGTCAGGCAATCCCTGTCCTTAGCACCGTCTCAACCAGAGACTCCCAAGAGGCGCCTTCGCATCGTCGAAGCGCCTCTTCAGCCCCCGAAACGTCGAGGAACCCTTCCAAAGCCTTCTGTGCCCGACGCCTTTGCTTGCCCGAATATCCCTCGCTCATGCGCAGCGCCGCGGTAAAGCACCGGGCAGGCAGGTCCACCTCGCCCCTTCGCTGTCCTATCGCCCCCAATTGCCGCAGCGTCCAACTCATGTGAACAATATGCCGACCCTCGAAAGTATTGGCAAGGAGTCGGCGGAGCCACCGCTCGGCCTCATCTTCTTCGTGCATTCCCAGGTGGGCTAAGATGATGTTCTGTGTGATAAAGAGAGTCGAGTGTCGTTTGTCGACCCGCTCCATCGTTTCCAAAGTTCGAGCGATCCAGGCTCGTCCTCCCTCTGTATCCCCCGAATCCACCGCCATCCGAGCGCGAATGACTTGGGCCGTCGCCACGTGGTGATAAAGGTCACCCGCTTCTGCTAAATCTTGGGCGCGCCCTAACAGTTCCGCCGCCCGATCGGGGTCACCATGCTCATAGGCCATCCAAGCCAGATCCGTAAGCGCATCGACCGCGGAGTCCACATCGCCCACTTGCTCAGCCAGGGCCAGCCGTCGTTCCCACAATCGGCGACACCCCTCGTCGTCCCCCCTTCGAGACGTCAGTGCGCCTTCCAATCCCAGAATTCGAATATCAAGCGCCAAGTCGCCCAATTCGTAGGAAGCCAGCCGCGCCGCCTCCGCTAACTCGTCGAAGTCGGACAAATAGCCCGCCTCAAAATAAGTGATTGCCAGCCCGTCCGCATAGCGACGGATTTGCGTCCAGTTGCGCTCCTCGCGCGAAAAACTCAACCCCCGACGAAGATCGGCGCTACGCCTTAAAAGTTCTTGAATCCCCGCGTCCCAGCGCCCCTCTTTCATCCATCGCCCAATCTGTTGCGCCTTCTGAGCCAAGACCCCTGCGTGACGAATCTCCGCCGCCATCGCCTGGGTTTGCGTCCACCGGTCGGAGGGCAATATCTCCAGATAGTCCCGCACGGAATCGTGCAGTCGATACCACACCCCTTGAACCGTCGCCTCCACCTCGATTAGTCGGCATCGAAAGAGATGGGCGAGGCTATCAGAAGTCTCCAGCGCGTCCCCTCGCGTGACGTTCAAAGCATCGTCCAGAGAAAACGAACCCGCAAACGCCTTCAAGCACTGCACCACCTGCCGATCCTGTTGGCTGAGCAGCATAAAAGAGTGTGCGATCGTCCGTGCCAGCGGCGTCGCCTCCGCCTCCAGCACGGCGGAGGTTCGCCCGATCTCCTTGACCAGTTCCGGCAAGCTCTTCTGCGCCAAACACGCCGCGGCAATGGCAATAGAGAGGGGAACCCCCATCGCCAGACGGCATAAGTTCGCCACCTGCCCTCGGTTTTGAGACGTAACCCGGAATCCGGGAGCCACCTGCTCCGCCACTTCCACAAACAAAGAAGTCGCCGCCTCATCCCGATCCAAACTCAGTGGGTTCAAAGGGTATTCGGTCTCGAGAGGAATCTTCAGTGCAGTCCGACTGGTAGCCACCACCGCCAGGCGCGGACACGCTGGCAAGAGCTCCGTCAACTCTCGACCCGATCCCGCTAGGTCGTCCATCCGATCCAAAATCAAGAGCGTCTGCTTTTCGGCCAGCGCCGATCGTAGACTCTTCATCGTGTCGTCCGCCGGATCAAGCTCGGCGGCTTCGGAAAGCGCCCGAAGGAACTCGTCCGATGAGGAAATTCCCGCGCACTCGATCATCCAAATCCCATCCGGAAAGACATCCCGAACCGCCGAACCCAAATTGCGAATGATCGAAGTCTTGCCAATCCCTCCCGGCCCGGTCAGGGTGATCCAACGGGACCCGCTTCGAAGCATCCGCCCCAGCGCGTTCAACTCGGTCTCCCGGCCAATCAGCCTTGTCTGAGATGAAGGCGTGGCGACCGTCAAATCTGATATCGCCCGCAGAATCTCAAACTCAAGCGGATTGTCCGTGGGTGAAGAGGGCCGCTTTCGGCGCCCGTCTCGCATCGCTTCAGTCACTTCCCAAACCCTTCGCATTTGTTGCCAAACGTAGTTGTCGCGCGCCGCCATTGCCTCCATCCGCGCCGCCGCCTCGTCTGACAATTGCCCTCCCAAATAGGCCGCCATTTCCGCCACCGTGGCGGCGGGCTCGCTTGGCTCACGCTCCTCAACAATGGAAGTCAGGAAACCCTCTAGCTCAAAATGAAAGTCGGCGCTCAAGCGGTCCCCCACGTCTTGTGAAGCCGATTGATCAACTCCCCTCTCAATCGATACGCACTGATCCACATCGAAATATCGTTCAGTGCGTAACCTGCCTGATGCGCCGCCGGTCGGGTCCGGTCGAGAATATCCTCCTGGGTAAGGAAGTTACGGCAGTGGTAATGGAACACCAAGCGTTTCCATAAGCCCGATTCGGAAAGGGCTTTCTGCCGTAGCTCGTGTCCTTCTAGGCGATTCCAAAGAAGAAGCATTATTTCCTCAAACGGGAATCGACCCCTACATTTTGCATAAGTATCGTGAATTTCGTCCTCATTCATCCGGTCATCCAATCTCCGGACGACCTGAGCATGGGTACAGCCGCTACGGATGCGCCACAAAATGGCTTCCACCTCCGCCCAAGTCCAGCCGCCGCACGCTTCCTCTTGGGGCGGCGCGGTGGCCGCTTGACGGCTCAGGGCGTCCAGGAGCGCAGAATCGGCGTAGGGAAGACCCAAGATCAGCGCCGCCAACTCGTCGTTGGTTCGGTATAGATGAGTAAACGCCAAGCTCCGCAGCACCCAAGGTTCGGAAAGCCAACCTGCCAACTCAGTTTCGGATTCGGGAACGGCGGGCAAAGCGCGGCAACGCAAAAAAAGGAGCGCCTGCGGAAGCGGCATCCCCTCGCCGTAAATCATTTTCGCCAGCAACAGCCGCAGCGCGTGGTGTCGAGGTCGCTGACCCAACCAAACCTCATCCGCCAGTTCGTGCAGTCGCTCGCTGTCCAGAGCTAACTCCACAAACTCCACGAGTTCCTGGGGGTCAATCAGATCACCCAAGTCGTCGGTCGAATCATGCTTGCGCCGTCGGTAGAGATCGGCCAATCCGCTGCGGGCGGCGGAGTAAAGATAGGCATACCAGTGCTGCGCGTCAGGGAACGTCAATTGCTCCCGCTTATCCCACAGCCCGGCAATGATGTGCTGCAAGATATCCTCGGCGTCGTCGGCCAAGACCTGCCGGCGATGGAGATAGCGGCGCAGTCGGACAGAGGCATCCCGACTCAGGACATCGAACGCGTCCCGGTGATTCCCCCTCGGATCGCCCAGCGTCCTCAGGGCCCTCTCGATGGTAAAAGTACCTGCCTCCATCCCCCGGTTATTATGAAACGAATCGCAGCCCGTCCGGGGACGGTTGCGGACCTAACCGCAAGACTCCAACGGCGGTACAATCTCCCCTCGGCGAAACCCTCGCCGGGAACCCCTTAAACCCTATGCTCAGAGCTGGAAACGTCGGACTGCCAAACGTCGGGAAATCGACCCTCTTCAACGCTGTTGTGGCCAACTCCAAGGCCCAAGCCGCGAACTTCCCGTTCTGCACCATCGAGCCCAACGTCGGCATGGTCAGCGTGCCCGATGACCGCCTCGAGGTTCTCGCCAAGATCTCCGGTTCCGAGGCCATCCTCCCCGCTCGCCTTGAAATCGTAGATATTGCCGGTCTGGTCAAGGGTGCCAGCAAGGGTGAAGGGCTGGGGAACCAGTTCCTGGCGAACATCCGCGAAGTGGACGCTATCATCCACGTCGTCCGCTGCTTCGAAAACGACGACATCATCCACGTCGCCGGTTCCGTCGATCCCGAGCGAGATATCGAGATCATCAACATCGAACTCGCCCTCGCCGACATGGCCCAGGCCGAGCGCCGATTGGACCGCGCCCGAAAGGACCTGCGCACCAAGAAAGAAGTTCAAACCGAAATCGATGCCCTGGAAAAGGTCGTTCCCGCTCTCCAAGACGGCAAACCCGCCCGCACCGTCAGCCTGACCGAAGACGAAGCGATTGCCATCAAGGGGCTGGGACTCCTGACGCTCAAGCCGGTCATCTACGCCGCCAACGTTTCCGAAGACGACCTCGCCACCGGTAACCCGTTCGTCGAAAAGGTCAAAGCCATCGCCGCCGCCGAAGGCGCCCAAGTCATCGTCATCTCCGCCCAGGTTGAATCGGAACTGATCGAACTCTCGGAAGAGGATCGAGCCGAGTTCCTTGATTCCCTCGGCGTCAAGGAAGGCGGCCTCCAATCACTCATTCGAGCGACCTACGATATCCTCGGCCTCCAAACCTACTTCACCACCGGCCCCAAAGAAACCCGAGCCTGGACCATCGTGAAAGGCATGACCGCGCCCCAAGCCGCCGGCGTCATCCACAGCGACTTCGAGCGCGGCTTCATCCGAGCCGAAACCGTCTCCTACAAAGACCTCGTCGCCGCTGGCAATATGAACGCCGCGAAGGACAAGGGCCAGGTCCGAAGTGAAGGCAAGGAATACATCGTCCAAGAAGGCGACGTCATGCTGTTCCGATTCAACGTCTAAGGGCTCAGGATCACCGAGCCGGACGTCGAATACCGAACAACCGGGGCCCCCTCTGGACTGAGGAGCTTTCCTATCCCTCCGTACGTTGCATACACGGCGATTCCTGGCTTCACGGTTACCATGGCATTGGGCGCAAGGCCAAGGATCTTGAAGACGGCGGAGATTGCGGGATACATCTGAATCGCTTGGGACGCCTTCATGGGTTTGTCTGCGAGAGCGCCAAAGAGGTGGGTGTAAGCCAAATCAACACTTTCGCCTTGGTTGCGATGGCGGGGCATCTCCATCGAACTGTTAACCGTCGTAAGTCGCTTCATAGATTCTGCGAGCGCATCAAAAGTCATTCGCCCCGAGACAAACACCATCCGATCTCGCACCCGAGGATCGCAACTGAGTTTTCGACCAAAGGCTCGGTTCGCTTCGATCGTCAGTTCGGCAAGGGAGATACAGACGCCGCTGCCAAAATCCAGCGGGCTTTCTACCGCTTGTCTGGTCAGAGGACTTGTTTGCTTCGCGTCCGCAGATATGAACGTCTCGAGAAAACCGGGAGATGCGCCAATCATTCGCGTCTTTCCTGTCGTCGGGTCGATGTATTGAATCATCGGATAGGCTCGAATCGAAAGAGGAACGTCCGCACCATCCAACACATTGCTCGTGAGGTCGGGGCGAGTGTACAAAAGCTCTTGGGTGAAGGCTTGACGGACCGCAGTGGGAACGTCCTTGCCTTTCACGAATTCGGTTCCTTTGGGAAGCCCCTGAAGCCAATTGGAAATCACAGACCGACGTTGTGGACTCGGCCCTTCAACCTCCGATTGAAAGAAACAAAGCGTGCCTCCGAGAAGGACAGGCTCTCGCCGTAAACCAGCCCCCACGATGTACAAATCGCCTTCACCCAAGACGCGTCGCCCCACCTCGATGGGCTGTTGACGTGGATCGACTTCAACAAGCAAGTTCCCACCGGCCGCTTGACTTAACTGCCGCATCGCTGAAGTCCACGTCTGAACAACATCCGCCGGAAACAATTCCGGTCGGGGACGAACCGCAAATTGGAAGCCCTGCGGGAAGAGCATCGAAAGAGCAATGGCTGTACTAATCATGGTGTCTCCTAGACTGATTTCAGGTCAAATCCTTTCGGGTTCCTAATGAATGGATCAATCAATTGATGCGCCAGCCCGAGATAGGGTTGGTCGTCTTCCACGAAGCGACTTAGTAGTTTAAGCTGCTCCTTTAAATCTGCTTTGCCCGCTGCCGGATCCACCTCGCCGCGCTCAAGGCGACCGATGCGCTCCAGCACCTGGGACATTTGGAGCTTGATCAGCTCCGCTTGACGCTTTCGCTCGCGCACCAGCGTCTCCCGCTTCAGTCCATAAACTTCAATCGACTGAAGCCCCTTTCCGCAAGGCTGCCCTGAGGCATCCTCTTGCGGCGTCACCATCCCATTCCCCATAAACTTCAAGTACTGCGAGGGATCTTCTCTGCAAGGGTCAATGAGCAACGGCTGCTCCAAGGACTCTTCACCCGGCTTGGAGGCATGCGGAGACCCCGGCGCTAACGGAAACTTGCAGGCTTTGCCCAGCTTCACCGGAGTTCCATTCACCACATAGCTTCGCTCTCGGTTGCAGTCGATGCACGAGATCAGTAAGTTCTCCCACTTCGCCGCTAGCCACCAATAACCGGGCGGCTTCAACGCGTTGCCTTCGTATGTCGCTCCTTTCGGACGCCAATGCTCAATCTCCGGCGGTTGCGTCGGCAAAGGAGATTCGCAGTAAGCGCACTTGCCGCGAAACAACTTATCCAAGGCCTCTCGCACACTCGGCGACTTGTAAGCCTTAAACGGAAACGCCTTCTTTTGCCACTCCTGACCCTGGTAGTAGATCGAGGCTTTCTCGTACTCCTTTAACCCGGCGGACTTCTCTTCGCAAAGGTCCTTCGGGGGATCGACGGTGGAGCGGTCGATTCGGATCATGACTCCGCCTGCACCTGCGCCCAAAGGTCTTGAACCATAGATGCCGTGTCCATAGCATCGGCGGAAGGAGGGGGAACCTCCATCTGAGCCAGTTCCTTATCGATCAGTTCATAGAACAAACGCTCCCGAGGCGTCTGCCCCAGCAGACTCGCCGAGTCCAATTCAGCCTTGGCCCGTGCCGCCTTTGCCTGGTCCTCAGGCGAAAGCTCTTGCGATGTCAGCGACTTGTAGTATTTGTCCAATCGATCCGCCACATTGGGCGCAATCGTACTTCCCAAGCCAAAGAGGGGGGAAATTAGAATCTGCTCCACGCTCATCTCCGAGGGATCGGGCAGATCGCTGTTCATCACAAACCCCTCTTCCTCATCGTGCCGAAGCAGCGCCACCTCTCCCTGGTGCAGTCCCCACAGACAAAGCGGATCGTGCGTACTCGCAAACACCTGCAACCTGGGCAAGTGCTTTCGCAGCATCCCGACGATCCGGAGCCGCCACTGCGGATGTAAATGAGCACCCAACTCATCGATAAGCAAAATGCCTTCCGCCACCTCCAAAGATGGCCAACGGTGAATGAGAATCGACATTACATCTGCCACCAGTGCCAATGCCGATTGATACCCATCGCTTAACTCTTCGAATCGCACCCGGTCGCCGTCGTTCTCTATCTGGATATACGGTTCCATCGTCCGATTCCGAATCCGCATTTTTGCCTCTGGTGGATAGAGAAGTAATTCCTTAAGGTCGGTGGCCAGATCATTAAACCTACTCCGTGGCAAACTGCTCAGCCACTCGTTTGGATTGATCAGCGGTTCAAAAGGATTGAATAAGTGAGCGGCCTTTCCGGCCCCACTGTTGGGTGAGGGCGTCACCGAAGGCGCTCCCTTGCGGGCCAACAGACGAGTTGCGCCGTAGGCCAACATCAGCACCTTTGCAGGCGGACCCTCGAACTGGGAAGAGCCTTTAGAGAAGGTCATCTCCACCGGCATCGAGTCCCCCGAAAGGTGAACCCGAACAAATCCGCTCCGCTGCCCATGCCGAACAAACCGTCGCGCATCAAGGTTCAAAGCCTCCCGATCCTCCGGCGAAAGCAAGGTCAGAGAAAGCGCCTGCAAGAACGTGGACTTCCCAACCCCGTTCTCCCCCAGCAGCACCATCCACGGCGCGCTGTCCGAAGTCGAAGGCGAAATCCGTAGATCGAGGTCATCGATGATCTTAAAGTTCTTGATCTCTACCCGTTCCACATAGCGAGTCTTGGAGTAGTAAGCCGTCTTCGCCTGCACTGAATTGGACGCCACATTAAAGTCGTCCATCTTCTTCTCACGCGCCTTTCGTTTGGCTTTTACTTTTTTGGTAGGAGGTTCTGCTCCGGTCGTCGGTACCGCCGATTGCACTTGCTCGACCGGCCCCGGCAGAAGCTCGGGCAGGCTGGCGAATGGGGAGAACTGCGATTGCTGGGTAATCGACCGAAGCGCCGCCCTCCGAATCCCCGAGTAAGCATGATAGGGCTGCGCCTGAGTGCGAAAAAACGTCTCGATCTGTCCGGGGTTTTGGACCGCCGTCATCGCTAATTGCGTGTATACGTCCTGGTAAGCCTGTTCTCGCTCCCGAAGGAGAAACTCGCTATTCAGGTTCAGAACGTCAATGGTGATATTTCCACGTTGCGTCAGCCCGAACGCCTTGCCGAACTGATCGTAGGACAGATGCTGTTCGGGGTAGTCCACACACGGGTCTAGCAATAGGGGCCGCTCACTCGAGACGTCCTCGCTGTATCGACTGCGGCTCCCTTCCACCGGGAATCGAGTGCCCTTATAGCTCCCGCAGTTCCGGCAACAGGCCATCAAGTTGCTCCATTCGTAAGCCAGCCACCAGTAATGCTGGTCGTCCACCTTACCGGTTAGCCCTACCGCATGGGATCGTGGTCGAAAAAACTCAATGTCGAATTCCCCAAACCCCACCGCCCTCTCGCAGTACGCGCACTTGCCATGAAATTGGGCGGAAAGCGCCTCCTTTAAGTTCTCAAATGTCGCGAGACTCTGGAACTCAAATTTTTCCTGAATCTTCTTCGCTGGCCCCAAGAAGAATCGCTGCGCCTCCTCCCGCCACCCCATCACGCGCGGGGAGGTCATCACCGAAGGCGCCGTCATACGCTCGACATGAATCATGCTCTTACCAAGAGCTTACAGCAGTAATATGAAACCGTGGCCTATCTAATGGCCGTGGACATCTGTCCCCCAAGACGCCCCTCAGCCCATCCACCTGTGAACCAACAGAGCGCCCCCAAACACCGAGCGCAATGTAGCCGTCAGTCCCCCTGACGTGAGCGCGCCCAACCTCAGAGCGCCCCTGCCAAAACCAACCCACGACGCCAAACCCATCACCCACCCCACGCTCAGATACAAACAGAGCGCCCCCAATCACCGAGCGCAATGTAGGCGTCAGTCCCCCTGACGTGAGCGCGCCCAACCTCAGAGCGCCCCTGCCAAAACCAACCCACGACGGTAGGACCGTCGGCTACATTGCGTTCTATGTTTACAACGCGCGGATATTCACCGAGCGCAATGTAGGCGTCAGTCCCCCTGACGTGAGCGCGCCCAACCTCAGAGCGCCCTACCAAAACCAACCCCCCACGACGCCAAACCCATCATCCATATCACGCCCTGTGTTTACAACGCGCGAATGACACCGAGCGCAATGTAGCCGTCAGTCCCCCTGACGTGAGCGCGCCCAACCTCAGAGCGCCCTACCAAAACCAGAGCGCCCACGACGGTAGGACCGTCGGCTACATTGCGCTCCGTGTTTACAACACGCGAATCATCACCGAACGAAATGCCGCCGTCATCTCTCTGACGGGACCGCCCCAACTTTCAAACCCGCAACCCCGGAGAACCACTCACCACCGAGCGCCCTTCTTTCCAAACCGACCGCACGTGGTTCACCCCAAAGAAATACGGAATCTCCCGGTAATCCTCCACCCCCCAAATCACGAAATCCGCCTGCTTGCCCGGCGTCAAAGCTCCCAGTTGATCCCCGCGATGCAAACTGTAAGCCGCATTTACCGTGCAGGCCGTCATCGCCTCAGCAGGCGACATCTTGAGATGAGTACATGCCAGCGAAAGCACGGCAGGCATCGAGGTCGTCGGGCTCGATCCCGGATTGAAGTCGGTCGCCAGCACCACCGCCAATCCCGCCGAGATCATCCCCCGCGCGTCAGGGTAGTGATCCAGCCCCAAGGCATAGACCGAGGCGGGCAACAGCACTGGCTGAACTCCCGCATCTGCTAGAGCGGCGATGCCGGACGCGTCTGTCCGTTCCAAGTGGTCCGCCGTCGTGGCGCCCAGTCGCGCCGCCAGCGCCGCCCCGCCTTCGTTTGAAAGCTGGTCCACATGCATCCTTAACCCGAAGCCTGCTTCCTTTGCGGCCATCATGATCCGTTCGGTGGTACGAAGATCGAACGCGATCGATTCACAAAACACGTCGCACCACTCCGCGAGCCCCGTGGGCCAAACCTTCGGAATCATCTGGTGGATCACCATGTCGACATACTCAGAAGGCTCATCTCGAAATTCCGTCGGAATGCTGTGCGCCCCCAAAAACGTGGCGATGTAGTCCAGCGGGCACTCAGCATTCAAGCGGTGAATCACCCGCAGAATTTTCAACTCGTCCTCCAGCGTCAACCCATAGCCAGACTTTGCCTCCACCGTAGTGGTTCCGCCCTTCAAGAACCAGTCGGCATACCTCCGGGACTGCCTAAACAACTCATCCTCACTCGCCGCGCGAGTCGCCCGCACGGTCGACATAATCCCGCCTCCAGCTTGGGAAATCTCCACGTAACTTGCTCCCTGAGCGCGCAACTCGTACTCGTCGACCCGAGTTCCGCCGAACACCGGATGCGTATGCGCATCCACAAAACCGGGCGAGACCACTCCGCCTTCCGCATCCACCTCGGTAGCGCCGTCCGCCTCAACCTGCCCATCCTTGCCAACCGAAACGATCACCCCGTCCGAGATCAACATCGCCGCGTCGGTCAGAATCCCCAACTCGGACATCTCGCCTCCCACCCGGGGCCGAGCCGGGCCCCTCAGAGTCAGTAATTGGCCAATGTTGCGGACGACCAGTGAGCTCATAGGCAGGCCCGGACTCCCGCCGCGAAACTGAGCATACAGGCCGCCCCCGCCATTGCGGTTACGTCATTGATATCCTTCGTGGGGTCTAGCTCGACAAGGTCAATCATGCGAACCTTGGGATTCCGCCCCGCCTCAAACGCCGCTTCGCGCAAATCGTTCGGCGTAAACCCTCCCGGCCGCGCCCCCGGACAGCCCGGCGCAAACGCTCGATCCATGGCGTCCAGATCGATGTCGATATACACCACGTCTACCCGTGGCATCCGAAGCAAAAATGACTTCAAAACGTCAGCCAACTGCCCGTCTCGAACCTCGCCTCGCGGCACAACCTTGATCCCCTCTTGCTTGGCGACCGCCGCATATTGCGGCGAATTTGCAAACGACTGAATGCCAATCTGGATGACGTTCGAGCCCGGAAGCCCATCCGCCAACAACCCGCGTATCGGATTTCCATTGATCGGTCCTCCATCTAATTCGCGAAGGTCGTGGTGCGCGTCGATGGTGATGAGCCCGATCCGATCCAATCCCAACCCCAGCGATCGAGCCAGCCCTTTCACCGCGGGCCGAGTCAACCCGTTGTCGCCTCCTAGCAGAACCGCCCGATCCTTGATCTGGACCACCGCCTCCTCAATCTGCCCATTGGCGTCGGAAGCGCCGCCAAAGAGAGTCAGATCACCTCGATCGTCCGGAATCAATTCCCGGACGTCTGCCCCTTCATAGGCGTAGGTGGAGAAGCGAACAAGCGACTCGCGAATCGCCCTCGGCGCCCGGTCGCAGTTCCCAGGGGTGATAGAGAAATTGAGCGGAACCCCCAAGACCGTTAGCCGCCCTTTCGTCATCCCCGGAGCGTGCCCTGCCAACCAGGCAGATGCTCGCGGCCAATTCACATCCTCGTGCATGGCGCTAATGATACGTCTTCGTCCGCGATTGGATGAATGACAGGGACAAAAAGAAACGTGCGGCCCAACTCTTAAAGCTGGACCGCACGCGTCGACTTACTTGGGTTCTGCGGTTCCCATAGGTGCGGGACCGCTTGCCCCGCCTTGCGCTCCCACCGCGCCAGGAGGCTGAGCTCCGGCAGGAGGTGGCTTAGCCGCATCTCCAATGTCCTGCTGCTGGCTGCAGCCAGCGGCAAGAAGAACGACGAGAGGAAGAATCAACAATCCAAGTTTCTTCATTCGTTTTCCTTAGGAACCAGCCGGCCAGAACTTCTTGAACGCCCAAGTACCGTCGGAGAGTTGGACCTTCTCCATAACCTTTCCTCGGAAGTCCTGAGCCTTTGCCGAGCCGTCCGCGGCGACATAGGTCGTCATACCGTTCGGATACTCGCAGTTTCCAACGCCCTTTCGACCACCAAGCGGCCGAGTCGTCGTCGTCGGACCTGCAATTGCCCAAGAAGGAGCGGGCCAAGCGCTAGCTGCAGTACCCCAGCCGCCGCAGAACACGAACGGTGTCGTCGATCCGTAAACGCCAACCA
Organism: Armatimonadetes bacterium 55-13; assembly: GCA_001898035.1. Lineage (GTDB taxonomy): Bacteria > Armatimonadota > Fimbriimonadia > Fimbriimonadales > Fimbriimonadaceae > 55-13. The sequence goes on along the minus strand of MKRX01000013.1, from coordinate 31,942 downwards.
GGTAGTCCCAGTTGCCCGCTTCCGAAATCAGTACCGTGTTGGAAACTTCCGCGATGGAAGTTTGGCTCAAGCTCGGCGCCGATTTGAATCCATAGCTGCCGCCACTGGATCCCATAATCCCATCGGCCTTCGTATTGCCCAAGCCCATCCAGTTGGACTCGAAGTAAGCGGCCGTCGTGCTAACTGCCTGGATACGTGGCAAGCTGCCAAAGTGCTGAAGCCGCTGCCAGTAGGCATTAGGTCCAGTCGGAGGCGTAACCTTCGGATTAAGCATCACGCCCCAATTCTTAACGTAGGGCTGAGTCGTACCTTGCCAGGTCCAAAGACCTTGACCGGTAGGATCGTCCGAATTCCAAGAAAGAGGGAAGAGGTCGTCGTAATCAGCGCAGTACATCAAGTTACCGAGACCGGTTTGCTTGACGTTGCTGAGAAATGCCGAGTTCTTAGCGGACTCCTTAGCCTGAGCAAAGACAGGGAATAGAATCGCGGCAAGTATTGCGATAATGGCAATGACTACAAGTAATTCAATAAGCGTAAACGCTTTTCGGATTTTCAATTTATCCTCCGATTATATCGGCTAATTAGATAACGTCATCCCTTGGAGATATTCTCCTTAGGACTGAAAAGTATCTATTTGTATTACGAGAATAATGACTACTCTGCGTACTGGCTTGTGAGTGCAACTTCACATCCAATGCGCAAGGCCATGTTGTCTACGACGAACAACGGTAAATCAAAGTTCCTCGCAGAAGTAATTTAAACTTAACACAATCGGCACTCTCATGCAAATCGTGAAATGAAACCATCCTAAAATTTAGTGAAAGAAGCATTTTTGATGCCAATGCGTGGCCTATTTTGAAAAAGAATTAACGGAACAACGATGATAAATTTAACCGTTTAATTTATATATGCTCAAAATGCTAATTATGTGAAGTATGGTGGTCATTTGAATTTTGAACGAATTAGATCTCAACATTCGGGTTCGGATAGATTGAGCCTTAACGAGTACTTTATATACCTAGTCTGAAGAGAAGTGACAGACCTGGAAATTTGCTCTGATTCGCACATTTTCAAAGTTTGAGTTAGGGAGAATTAACTTCCAACCAAACACGTGTTAGTCTAAATTGGTGTCCAGCCCTGGGTTGTGGTGGCTGGGTCATGGTGCGAAGGAGTCCAAGTGGGTTGCGTAAAATCGTGTCGCCAGATTGAACTCTCAGACTCAATAAAATCCGTTCGTTGGCAACTTCGCAAGATATAAAGGATTCTCCCCCTGTGAACCAGCGCCCGTTTGAATCCCAACTGCAACCCAATGATCCTGAAAAGACAAGTCAGGACAAGGGGCCGCGTTGGCAAACGCTCCGAGATTCGGTACTCGCCGAATTGTCGCTGACTCTCCACGACCTCCATCGTGCCGAAGCACAAGACGACCATGGGGATCCCGAAGAAAGCTTTTGGCTCGCCCTGGCCAGGCTAAAATTTCTCAAGGACGCCCCTCCCGAGATTCGGCCAGTCTGGATCGAATTTGTTAAGAATATAACCGATAACTTGGCGATATCGGATGCCCGCCGCGCTCTGCTTGAGGCAGAATTGCTGTACGCGACCGCCGCCAACCCAGACGTAATCTCCCGATTTGACGTCGCCATGCAGCGCGCAAAGGATGAGGGTCGAATCGATATTGAGCTACTTGCTTGTCGACGAGTGACGCATTGTCTACAGGCGCAAGGATCGGTGACGATCGCCTCGCTGCTGCAAAAAAGATCGCAAGACTTACTTGAGCAATATTGGAAAGGCCCGGATTTGGTGGCAAAGGCGAATCCGGAAGACCGAAGCGACCAAATCCGCGTATTGAGCCTCCTGACCGAGTCGTATGCTTTGGACTCGGCGGCAGAGCCAGCAAGGTTCGTCGAAGGCATGTTGAGAGGCGTTTTGGAAACGACTCAATCGACGCGAGGTGTTCTCATCTTAAACGTGTCCACAGAGAATTCCCTCGTGGCCGAAGCCATCCGTCAGAAAGGGGAAATCGTAGTGCTGCTCAAGTCAGAAGAAGAGAGCGGAAATCTCGCTCCCTTATCGATCATAGATCGCGTGATCCGCACTTCGGAGGCCGCTTGCTGGCAAGACGCATTGCCACCGGACGGTGAAGAGGACCCTTACTTCAAGTCCCATTCAATCCCCTTCGCCTCGTGCTGCCTGCCCATCCGGCGTCATCCCAACTGCACGGGTGTGCTCTATCTGGAATCCGAACGATCGATCCCCGAAGAGAGCATGGCAATCCTCGAATGGGTCGCTTCCCAGGCCGCCGTTTCCATTGAAAACGCCATTCTTTACCAGGAGCTTCACCAAGAGAATCAAGAGCGCAAGAGAGTAGAGGAAGCGCTCCGGGAAAACGAGTGGCTGCTTCAATCCGTCCTTGACAACTCGCCCGCCGTTATCTACGTGAAGGACCGCGAAGGAAGATATCTCTCCGTCAACCGCAGTTTCGCCGAACTCTTCGAAGACCCCTCGCAAGACTTCGTCGGAAAAACGGATCACGAACTCTTTACCCAAGATCGAGCCGATGCCTACCGCGCCTTCGACCGACGGGTCATGGAAACCGGCAAAACCGAGCAGAGAGAAGAAGTCGCATATCTCCCGGACGGAAACCACATTTACGTCTCCATCAAAACTCCCCTCCGGGACGCCGAGGGAAATATCCAGGGCATCTGCGGAATCACCACCGACATCACCGGCCTCCGGAAAGGCGAAGAGGCTCTCAGAAAGACGGAGCAGGACTACCTCGCTCTCGTCGATTCCATCGATGGCATCGTATGGGAAGCCGACGCCAGAACCTGGGAATTCAATTACGTCAGCAAACGTGCCGAGCGCCTCCTTGGTTACCCCGTAGAAAATTGGCTGGAAGATCCTGAATTCTGGGCGGACCACATCCATCCTGAGGATCGGGAAGCTACCGTTAACTACTGCGTCGCCACCACCGCCGCCAAACAGAACCACGACTTCGTCTATCGAATGATCGCCGCTGATGGCCGAGTGCTCTGGCTGCGAGATATCGTCAATGTCGTTCTTGAAAACGATGAGCCCGTCAAGATTCGAGGCATCATGGTCGATATCACCGCCGAGCGCAATGCGCTAGAAGCCCTGCGGACCAGCCAACAGCTCCTCCAGTCCGTCATCGACAATTCCACCGCTATCGTCTACGTCAAAGATGCGAATGGCCGATATGAATTGGTCAACCATCAGTTCATGAAACTCTTTGGAGACGGCGCGCCATCCGTCATCGGGAAGTCCGATTACGACGTGTTCGAGGGGACACACGCCAAAGCCTATCGAGAAATCGATCAGCGGGTCATTCAAGAAAAAAGAGTGATCGAGGCCGAAGAAACCGCCACCCTGGCCGATGGGATTCACCACTACATCTCCATCAAGTCTCCTCTCTTTGACGAATCTGGCAACGCATTTGCCATGTGCGGTATTTCTACCGACGTAACTGAGGATCGGCGGCTCACCGAGCAAATTCGACTACTCCAAACCATCACGCTGGAGATCGTCGAGAGCGATAGCCTCGAATCCGCGCTGGAAGTCATCCTGCGGCAAGTTTGCGAAAAGACGGGTTGGGTCTTCGGCCAGGCTTGGATTCCTCGCCGTCAAGAAGAAATCCTCGACTGCGGTCCAGCTTGGTTCGTGCCAGATCCCAAGATTCAACAGTTCCGTAATCACTGCATCGCCCAGGCGTACCCAAAAGGAAAAGCGCTTCCCGGTTACGTCTGGGAAACCTTCAGTCCGGTCTGGGTAAAAGACGTCACGGCGGACGCAACCAATACGCGAATGCCTTATTCGCAAAGGGCCGACTTCAAAGTCGCCTTCGGCGTTCCCATCGTGGTCGAGGAAGAACTCATTGCCATTATCGAGTTCTTCATGCGGGAAGAACGTAGGGAAGATGACCGGATCGTCTCCCTCATCACCTCCATCGCTGCCCAACTGGGACTCGTGATTCAACGCAAACGCGCCGAAGAAGCTCAACTGCGCCTGGCCAAAATCATCGATATCTCCGCCGATGCGATCATCATCTTGGATGAAGACCTGAGGATTGTTAGCTTTAATCGCGGCGCAGAGCAGGTATTTGGGTACAGCGCTGCCGAAGCGATCGGTCAATTCCTGAACTTGCTCATCCCTCACCGCATAAGAGACATTCACGGAACTTGGGTCCAACGCTTTGCCGAAAGCAAGGCCGATATCCTCAACCAAACCGAAGTCCAAGGGCTGCGCCATGACGGAACCGAGTTTCCGGCCGACGCCACCGTGACGAAGCTGACCGACGGAGGCCGTATCAGTTTCGCCGTCTTTCTCCGAGACGCTACCGAGCGAAAACGGACGGAAGACGAAATCAGGAGTCTCAACGAGGATCTAGAACGCCGAGTCCAAGACAGAACGGCGGAACTGGTCAGCGTGAATAAAGAGCTAGAGGCCTTCTGCTATTCGGTTTCCCACGACCTCCGCTCTCCCTTGCGAAGTATCGATGGCTTCAGCCAGCTCCTGATTCAAGAATTGGGTGATCGCCTGAGCGCCGAAGGGCAGGACTATCTCTCCCGAACCAGAGCCGCCGCCCAACGAATGGGGATCCTGATCGATGCGCTCCTCGGACTTTCCCGCGTAACGCGAGTTTCCATGCGCACGGAAGAGGTCGACCTAAGCAAGCTGGCTCTCGCCGTTGCCGCCGACCTGACCCGCACAAACCAAGATCGAAAAGTCCAGTTCCATGCTTCCCCTAATCTCACCGCTCGAGGAGATGGCACGCTCCTGCGTATTGCCTTCGAAAACCTCATCGGCAACGCTTGGAAGTACACCGGAAAGAAGTCAGCCGCAAAAGTCGAATTCGGCGCGGTCGAAAGTCCGGACCATGGCACGGTTTTTTACGTCAAAGACAATGGCGCCGGGTTCGACATGAACTACGCTCACAATCTATTTGTGCCCTTCAGCCGTTTGCATTCCGATGCTTCGTTTGAAGGTACCGGAGTCGGACTGGCGACCATCCAACGCATCATCGAACGTCACGGTGGGCAGGTCTGGGCGGAAGGCAGAGAGGGCGAAGGAGCAACTTTCTTCTTCACCCTGCCTTAACTCATTCGATCGCGATCGAAACGTCTGGAGCGATCCGCCCTGCAAGATGCTTCCTATACGTCATCGATCCATTCCAAAAAAACCTCCGAATCCTACCGCCTTCGCATCTCAATCGCCGTCCGAGACGTCGATCGCCAGGTCTGAAGCTATGAATACCAAGGCCACCGAACCCATACTGCCGCACCACCTCTCCCACATCGCCGCCGCCCTCGCCGATCCGACTCGGGCAGAGATGATAACGGTCATGATGGATGGCCGAGCGTATTCGACCACGGCGCTGTCCGTCCACGTCAATATTGCTCCCTCGACCGCCAGCCATCACTTGGCCGTGCTGACCTCGGCAAACTTGGTAGAGTCGGTGCGGAGCGGTCGCCACACTTACCATCGTCTGGCGGGCCCTGAGGTTGCCGTCATCGTGGAGTCCTTGGCCGTGTTCGGATCAAGGAAGCCACCGGAACCGAGGATGTCCAAACGCGCCCGTCTTCTCAGACCCGGTCGCACCTGCTACGACCATCTGGCTGGACAACTCGGTGTCGCACTTCGCCGAGGGCTTGAATCTCGTAATTGGTTGCGACAAATCGAAGACCGATATGAACTGAGTTCGGACGGCGAGCGAAGGCTGCGAGAACTTGGCGTGAATTGGCAGGCGCCTGCTTTGTCCCGTCGTTGCTTCGCCAGGGCGTGTTTGGATTGGACGGAGCGCGTCCCCCATATCGGAGGCACTCTTGGCGCGGCTCTCTTCGCGTGTTTCGTCGAACGCAAATGGATCGCCAACGGCCCGGTGCCACGACAAGTCGAGCTCACCCCACTGGGACAAGAAGCCTGGGTCGCTGAATGGGGTCTCGCCTTGCCCACAAATTTCGATGAAGCGTTGCGCTGAGAGATCTAGGAGTACGAGTTTTGTGTATATCCAGGTTGGATAGTTACCTATGTCCAAGAACCCTTCTTACGCTGCAATGAAAATTGCGAGAATGTTAACTATGTCTTGAAAATCTAGATGTAACTTCCTCGAAAGCTGGCGCGCTAATGGTATCGATGCTAGTCGTAACGATACGATCAACTGTTGTCGTCGGAATCCCGACTCTTCATCCAGAACCGGTCGACTCACGGGTGAAAATCATGCTTGACACCCCGGCAATGGATATCGAACTCGCCTCCTTTACCTGTCGAGGAAACGCCGAGAGAGCGCTGACAGAGGCGATGAATTGGATCGATCAGGCGTTTTGCGATTCGCGGGTCCTCGAGAAGTACCCAGTGAGAAGAGAAAACCTGGAGATTGCTTAGCCCGTCGGCAAATTCGCGGATCGAAGCCACCTAAGAGCTTGGGCCGCGCCAGATAAGACCATCTGGAGGGGGAATTGCGGATGGCGTTAAACGGCATCCGGCCTCCCGAGTTGTGCTTTTCTATTGAGTAAACGGGCCATGGGTTTGCCCACTTATCAACCTTTTTTGACCTCGCCGTTTGTATCATGCACTGCATCGAATAGGAGGAAATGTGAGTTATCAAGTTGGATCGAAAGGGCCCGAAGTAGAAAAGATTCAAAAGAAGCTCAAGGAGCGTGGGCTATACAATGGCCCGATCGATGGAATATTTGGCGGCGGAACTGAGGCCGCCGTTCGAAAATTCCAAGCGGATAATAACCTTCAGGCGGACGGAGTCGTAGGGGCGAAAACATGGGAAGCGCTCTTCGGCGGCTCTCAAATCGAAAGAGCGGGTATCGCCACGCAGTCGTTGCTCTACCGATGTTTGGCCCTCACTGGCTCCTTTGAAACCAACTCCCCCATTCCGGAGTGTTTTTCGGGGATTTCCGGCGATTTCGATGGCCAGGGAATCTCGTTCGGTGCTTTACAGTGGAACTTCGGGCAGGGCAGTCTCCCCCCATTGTTAAAAACCATGGCGTCCACGCACAAGCAAGTCTTCGACCAGATATTCGGCATGCATGCGGATGTCCTGAGAGAGGTCCTGGCGGAAGATCGTCAGGATCAACTAGACTGGGCGCGATCCATCCAATCGCGCCGATTCGTGGTGAACGAGCCATGGCGGGGGCAGTTCAAAAGCCTGGGGAGAACCGCCGAATTCCAGAAGGTCCAGATGGAGGCCGCCAAGGACAAATTCGAGAGGGCCAAAACGTTGGCCACTTCGTTTAAGCTGAGATCCGAGCGAGGCGTCGCCTTGATGTTCGATATCCTCACCCAGAACGGCAGCATTTCTGCCTCCACCAAGGCTCAGATTTTCGCCGACTACGGTCGTATTCCCGCCACCGCTTCGGAAAAGGAAAAAGAAGTCGCCCGATTGCGTGCCGTCGCTACCCGCCGTGCCCAATCCGCTTTGCCAGAGTGGGTTCACGATGTTCTTGTCCGTAAACTCACCGTTGCCGAGGGCGAAGGAACCGTTCACGGTGAGCGCTATCGTTTGGCAGAAGACTATGGAATTAGTCTGAATTCGTTTTAAAAACGTTATCAGGGTACTTTTCTTATGGGGTCGACTGAATTAGAATGAATGAGATACTGGTTTGAGCGGGGGTGAATCCATTCATTTTCAACGCTCGTCGAGTAGTTTGAGCGATTTGGAAAAGTTAAAACTGGTTAATATATAAATTGTCTGATTGGGGGTGACGACATGAAACAAAACTATGGTGTCATTCCGCATTTTATTAGGTGATCTATCGAGCGTCTGGAGCGCCGACTCCAGTAACTGGGTCGCGGGCAGAAGCCGCATATCTCCCATCCTTCACCAAGCGCTGCACAGCGCTTGCCTTCAATCTCAGAACCGGTCGTTGATGCTGGTCCGGGAACGTCACCAAGACTATCCAACCGAGCAGAACGACCTTGGAGTCGAGGAGTGTACGGATCACGAAATCGACCAACAGTGGAGTTCGATCTCGGATTGGCCCTTGGACTTCCTCGCCATCCTGATTGCTCGGCAAGAGGAAGGTCCAACCGTGGAAGTAAAGTGCGGACGGTGGGGGGCCGCCCCGGTCTTTCTGAATGTCCGAGATTGCGAATTGCACGGCGATTGGAATGTAACCAACCTCTATCGCCATCTCTTGTCGTCGGAGTTGGATCCCGCCTTCGTCGGTCAGTATCTGGCTGGCGGTCCGGCCATCTATTCCAGCCAAACCATTTTCTCCGAGATTCGCCTCCTCACCGAACGAGCCCACGTTTTGTGGGACGTTCCCTATGATCGACTGACCTTCGCCTTTCCCGCGCCGGAAGTCCAGGAGCCGGAAACCAATGACGAGTTCTCGGACAAAGAGGAAGCCCTCTCGCAGTTCCAAAGGGCGCTTCGAAAATCACTTCTCAGTCGCGTCTCCGTGAACGAGGATGTCGTGGGAATTGAACTGGATGGTGACCTTCAGTCTTCCGTCATCGCCCTTGTCGCCGCCGATGCCGGAGCGTGGGAAGTTCACTCGTACGGCCTTCTTGCCCCCGGTCGTCTCGGCGCAATTCAGGCGGAAATGCGGCAGGCCATTGCGCGCACCGCAGGATTGGTTGATCACGAAACGTTGTATTCGAATTACACCCCGCTTCACCCCGAAAGCGATCGCCGGCGCACCATGGCGGTGAAGCCTTGGAGCGTGCTTTGGGATGACGCCTGGGGCGTTCTGCTGGAGCAGGCCAAAACGGATCGCGCCATGACCATGCTGACTCCCAGAATGGCGGATGCGTGGAACGAAGAGCCCGCCGCTTCCAGCCTGCCGTCCTTTGCCAGCGAAAGAGTGCGGGAGGCTTACGCGGAACGGGAATCCCTTATTGCTCCCGCGCCCTCCTCGCTCATGGGGGCGCGAGCCATGCAACGGGGCGCGGATGAGGCCATGAGTTATCTTAAACACGGCATCTGGCCGGTCAGCCCTTTCTGCTCACCTGAAGTCTGCCAGTTTGCCGCGCGCATCCCCGCAGAATGGCGTCAATCGGGCAGTCTCCTCCGTTCGAGCTTGGTAAATCACGGTCTCGGCTGGGCTCCTTCGTTCACGAAAGAGGAAACGAGAGAAAGCCTTGCCGACTTCGCCCTCAAAAATGCGAAAGATGTTTTCGAAGATTCACGCCTGGTCGCTTGCGGCTACATTGACGGCGATCGTTTGCGAGAATCGCTGGAACGGTACAACGAAGGAGACCTTTCAGAGGCCGCCGCTCTCTCCAGAGCGACCATTTTGGAACTGGCCATTCGTTCGGTGGAGTCTCGCTCCCGAGGAGCGTACATGAATCAGGTTGCCGAGCAGATGTAGCTCATTCGTCCCACCCCTTTGCCCAAGAGAGCTTCTTCGCTTCTTCGGAGTAAGCGGCTACCGACTTCAGCCGATTCCCTGACTTCAGACTCAGAAGTTCGAGGTAGGCGGGCCCGTGCCGCCCTCGAACCTTCATCGCAATCTCCGTCGTCCCCACATACCTCCACTCCTCAATGACCGGAGCCTTCCCGCCCTTGAGAGTCCGGATCACCTTGCCGCCTCGCCACACATGGAGCTCCGTCGGATAGTAATACTGCTCACCCCGAGAGTCGGGATAGAAAACTCCCGTCGCCCATCCGATCGTCTTCTTGTCCTTGGACAACTGGACCGAATCCTCTGCGCACCGGTTGTCTTTGACCAACTGCACCTTCTTCCCGTCGCTCAACCAAATCGTCAGTTGCCCATGCCGAGACTCCCCGTCCATCTCCTTGGCCACGGCTTTACCCGGCTGATAAAGCACCCGAGCCACCGTCTGCCCCACCGCTCCCTCGACCAAAACCAACCCCACAACCACCATCAAAACGCCGCATCGCATATCAAAAAAAGACGCCCCACCCCCACCAAAGATTCAGCCACTCTCTGACAAGAAAACGCCCAACGCCCAACGCCCAACGCCCAACGCCCAACGCCCAACGCCCACGTCGCGAAGCGACCCTAACACCTAACACCTAACACCTAACACCTCGTCCCTCGTCCCTGCGGCAAAGCCGCGCAGTCCCTGCCGCCCGGCGGCACGTTGGCTAAACTGAAATCGTGAAACCCCAAAATTCCCCCGTCGTCCGCTTGCTTCTGCTAATGGGTTTGGTGATTGCGGCGACGACGGGATGGGGGCAGGTGACTGCCGAACAACCCGGTACGTCCGGCCCCAAAACGGACACCACCAAGATTCGCATCGATCAAAAGCTGGGCGCGCAAGTGCCCCTCGATGCCGAATTCAAAGACCGAACCGGAAAGACTGTCAAGTTTGGCGATGTCCTCGGAAAGCGTCCCGTTTTGGCTCTCTTGATTTTCTATAAGTGCCAAGGCGTTTGCAGCGTCGAATTCGAGGAACTCACCAAGATCGCCAACCAGATCCCCTCCCAAAAGGTAGGGAAAGATTTTGACGTTGTCGTTCTCTCCATCGACCCCACCGAAGGCCCCGATTTTGCCCAAGGCAAGTTCGATCAGGTCTTCGACTTCCAGCCCGATCTTAAAGGAACGGAAGACGGATGGCACTTCTTGGTAGGAGACTTGGACAACATCCACAAAGTCAGCAACGCCCTCGGCTTCTACTACACCTACGATCCCAAGACCGACGCCATTAATCACCCCTCCGGCATCATGTTCCTCAGCCCTACCGGCAAGGTGTCAAGCTACATTTATGGGGCCAAATACATCCCAAACATCGTCGCCCAAAACTTGACCAAGGCAGCCAAGAATGAGGTGGGCGAGAAGGCAAAAGAGGTCTTCTTCGGATGTATCCACATCGACCCCCTCACCGGCAGGAAGAGTCTGGTCATCGAGCGCGTGCTGAGCATTCTCGGCGGCATCACCGTCGTGGTCCTCCTCGGTTCTATCATCATCCTCTCCCGCCGAAACCGAACCAAGACTGGCTGACCAAGAAATCGTGTAAGGTCAGGGCGTGCTTGCCCTCGTTGTCGCATCTCTTTCGCTCGTCCCTGGCCTGAACCTCATCCCTTGGCCGCAGAACTTCAAACCGGAAAAGGGAAGTCTCAACCTCGGAAAGGCGGTCACCATTTCGTGCGCCCAACCCGAGCTAGCCGCCACCGCGAAGGTTCTGGCCGAAGAGGTCGAAACCGCCTACGGAGCCAACTGGAAGCTGGGCGATAAAAACGCGAAGATCGTCCTCCAAACCGATCCCACACTTGGCCCCGATTCCTACGGAATTCGGGTGGACGACCGCGTCACCATCTGGGGCGGCAATGCCGCCGCCGTCGCCATGGGGACCGCCACCCTTCTCCAAGCCCTCGAGCCCAACCTCTCCATACCCAAATTCGCCGCCACCGATTTCGGCGCTCAATCCCCCTATCGAGGGCTGATGATCGACGTCGCCCGCAAGTACCACTCCATCTCCGTGCTCAAGCAGTGTGTGGAGCTTTGCCGTCTGTACAAGCTCCGCTACCTCCAACTCCACCTAACCGACGATCAAGCGTTCACCTTTCCCAGTCGTGCGTTCCCCAAGCTCACCACCGTCAACCAGCACGGTGGCCCCAGCTACACCTGGGATGAACTCACGGACTTGGTCAGCTACGCCGAGGCGCGTGGTGTGGTGATCGTTCCGGAAATGGACGTACCTGGTCACTCTGCCGCGCTCATCCGAGCCATGCCCGAACTCTTCAAAATCACCGGCACCCAACCCTACGAGCACCACGCCACCATCAACTTCGCCAATCCCGAAGTCATGGCCGCTGTGGAAACGCTCATTGATGAAATGTGCCAAGTCTTCCGAACCTCGCCTTACTTCCACATGGGCGGAGACGAAGCGGATTATTCGCTAGCCGACCAAAACCCCGAGTTCCAAACCGCCTTCAAACAGCTCAACCTGGAAGGGAAGGCCCAGCACGAGCTTTACCGACGCTTCATCTCTGAAGTCAATGACCGGGTCAAGAAGCGAAATAAGCAGCTCATCGTCTGGGAAGGCTTCGGCCAGGAGCCCAACGCCCGATTCCAAATCCCCAAAGACGTCCTCGTCATGGAGTTTGAGTCTGCCTACTACCTGCCAACCGATCTCCTCCACGACGGCTACACCCTCATCAACGCCGCCTGGACCCCGCTCTACGTCGTCAACCAGCACGTCTGGCCCGCCAAAAAAGTGTATGAGTGGGATCGACGTAAATTCGGCCGGTTCTCCAACCTCTATCCCACCACCACATGGTTCGAAGCCCCCACGTCCAAGGGCATCATCGGCGCCCAGGCTTGCTCTTGGGAGGGACCTGAGTGGCTGGAAATCACCAATCTCCGCCGCATGGTCCCGGCCATGGCGGAGCGCATCTGGAATCCGAACGCGGGACTCACTTACGAGGATTTCGCCCGTCGACTCACTCACACGGACGACCTTCTCGGCAAACTCATCGAGCCCGTCCAAATCACGGCCGAGGGAATCAGCCAGAACGGACCTGACGAGTTCGACATCCCCCGCTTTGCCAAGACCGCGAAGATCACCCTGAAAGCCCGCCGACCAGGTGAGCTCCGCTACACCCTCGATCCACTCGCCCAGCCGGAAACGTGGAAACCCTATCAGGCCCCCCTCACCCTCACCGAAACCACCACCATCCGCGCCGCTGTCTTTGATCGAGAAGGGAAGCGAGGATTCGAGACGTCCCAAACCTTCTACTTCGTCCCCCCAAAGACTCCCAATCTGGCCACTGGCAAAAAGGTGACCGTTTCAGGCGGAACCCAAGCGCCGCAGAACCCCGAACTGGCAGTGGACGACAATCTCGACCTGACCTCCAGTTGGTGGGCATCCCCCGCCCCGCAATGGCTCCAGGTGGACTTAGGCGCGAACCATCAAGTGGACCGAATCCAGGTCTATCCCTATTGGGATGGTCGGCGTTACTACCAATACGTCGTCTCGGTGAGTCAGGACGGGCAGACGTGGACCGAGGTGGGCGACCGACGAACCAACACCACCCCCGCATCCAATCAAGGCGACGAGATCAAGTTTCCCGCCCGTCCTATCCGCTACGTGCGGGTGACCATGCTCAAGAACAGCGCCAACGAAGGCGTCCACCTGGTAGAGCTAAAGGTATGGCCGACGAAGTCCTAATCCGGCCCTACCAAGACGGCGATCCCATCCCGGAGATCACCGCCATGCTCCACCGGGCCTACGCACCTCTGGCCGCCGCCGGGATGCGCTACCTGGCAACCCACCAAGACGACGCCACCACCTTGCGCCGCCTCACCGATGGCTACAGCCTCGTCGCCGAGTGCGGGGGACGAGTCGTCGGGGTCATCTCCGCCTATTGGGGCTCGCCGGAAGAGCATTGCTCCTACTACCGACGCGAAAACCTCGTGTATTTCGGCCAATTCGGCGTCGATCCCTCTATGCAGGGAATGGGCCTCGGACGCAAGCTCTATAACGCCATCGAGGACTATGTTCGATGCCAAGGCGCTAAAGAAATCGCCCTGGACACCTCTGAACGTGCCACTGACCTCATCTCGCTGTATCGGGCATGGGGATTCGAAGTCGTTGGTGAAGTCCGATGGCACGAGGTCAATTACCGGAGCGTAGTCATGGCCAAGCCCATGAACGTTTAAGCTCAACCCCAGAAATTTGCAAGAATTTTCACTTCAGTTACGCGATTAACTAAAAGTGAAATACTATCTTGGAACTAGAGATTCGTTTTCGTTCCTGAAAAAGTACCGATTCCCCTTGAGCGTGGTCAGGGGAAGCCGCGGATGGATTCGCCGAAGCTAGACGCTAGAGCCCATTAAGCGTATTATTGTCCAGGGGCAATGGGGGACGACGAGGTGGAACTGCGTTGTTGAATGGAAATCATGCCGCGGGTGAATTAGAACGTGAACGGGGACTTTTGCGCGCTATTGTCGATACCGCCGTCGATGGCATTCTCACCATCGACGAAATGGGAAATATCCTGTCCGCAAACCCGGCCGTCGAGAGAATATTCGGCTACACGGCAGCCGAACTCATCGGCAAGAACGTCAAGAGCCTCATGCCCGATCCCTACCGGTCCGAGCATGACTCCTATCTGGCCAACTACCGAGAAACTGGCGACCCTAAGATCATCGGCATCGGTCGAGAAGTTCAGGGCCTAAGAAAGGACGGCACCATCTTCCCTATCGATCTCAGCGTCAGCGAGACCATCACCCCCACCGAAAGAATCTTCACCGGCATCGTTCGAGACATCAGCGAGCGCAAGGCGTCCGAAGAAGCTCTCCGCAAGGAGCGAGCCCTTCTGCGCGCCGTCGTAGATACCGCCGTGGACGGCATCATCACCATCGATCAGAAGGGAACCATCATAACCGCCAACCCCGCCGTCGAGCGAATCTTCGGGTACTCCAATCAGGAGATCGTGGGGCAGAACGTAAAGATGCTCATGCCAGAGCCCTACCACTCTGAGCACGATCAATACCTGGACAATTACCGCTATACCGGCCGAGCCAAAATCATCGGCAGCGGTCGCGAAGTGCTCGGTCGCAGAAAAGAAGGCTATCTCGTGCCTATCGAACTCGCCGTAAGCGAAACCTCGACCGAGCAAGGCGCCATCTACACCGGCATCCTCCGAGATGTCTCGGAAAGAAAGCGGTCGGAAGAAGAGATTCGCCGCCTGAACGCCGATCTCGAAAAACGTGTCGCCGAAAGAACCGCCGAACTCCAAGAACTCGTCGCGGACCTGGAAGGCTTCAGCTATTCCATCGCTCACGATCTTCGCGCCCCCCTTCGGAGCATCAATAGCCACGCCAAGATGGTCCTGGAAGATCTCCGAGAGAAGATTGATCTGGAAAATCGAGAGAATCTGGAGGCCATCGCCCGCGCCGCCGTGCGCATGGGGCTTGTCATGGATGACCTTCTGTCCTACGCCCGACTCGGAAGGCGCGCCCTCAATCGCCAACCTCTAGACTTGGGAATCATCGCTCAGAGCGTCGTAGACTCCATCGGAGCCAGAGATGTCGAGGTCAAAATCGAATCGAAGCTACTTGCCGACGGCGATCCCGAAGTTGTGAAGATGGCGCTCCAAAATCTGATCGAGAACAGTATCAAGTATCGCAAACCAGAGGGCATACTGCGAATCGAGATTGGCCAACGCCGCCCCGGGGTCTTCTTCGTCAAAGACAACGGCATCGGATTCGAAACCCAATATCGCGACAAACTTTTCGACCCTTTCTATCGTCTTCACAGGGAGTCCGAGTATCCAGGAACCGGAATTGGCCTTGCTAATGTCAAGCGAACATTCGAGAAGCACGGAGGCGCCGTATGGGCGGAAGGTGAGCTGGGCCGCGGAGCAACCATCTATTTCACACTCCAACCCCGCGAGTAGCCAAAAACCTGCCCTTTCAGTACGTATTTGTTTGTGTCCTTTACAATATGACAGTAATATAACCTCGATTCGAATTCGCTGCCGACCACGCGGGAGAGGCTTGATCGGTTTCTAGGGGCAGAGGCTACGAGTCAAGAAACCGTGCGGAGTAGATACCGATGGCAAAATATCGGACTTTCGACGAGACTGATCGTCGCAATGGTGGCCCTAGCTATAGCCACCGCCAGCGGGCTGGGTTTCCTGATCTACTCTGGCATGGAAAGAGCCATGCTCCCCACCGCGCTCGGACGGCTTGAGGCTCGAAGCCACGAACTCGCCTCCCGCCTCCAAAACTTCGGTCAGGAAATCTCCGCCGATGTCGCCACCATGAGGGGCGCGCAGTCTGTAGATGGATTGGTCCGGGCCATCGAAGGCGACGGATTCGACGTTCGGGATGGGAATACCGAAGAGCAGTGGCGACAGCGCTTGGAGCAAAACCTCTACGCGCTCATGCGAGCCAAGCCCCGTTATCTCCAATTCCGTCTGATTGGTAAAGACCGCGGCGGGCGCGAGATCGTGCGTTTGGATCGTTCGGGGCCCGACGACACGATTCGCATCGTGCCGCCATCGGACCTTCAACCAAAAGGAGACCGCCCCTACTTCAAACAGGCAATTGGACTTCAGGCGGGCGAGTTTTACACATCTCCGATTGAACTGAACCAAGAGCGCGGGCAGATCGAAGTCCCCTACGTCCCCGTCATTCGAGTCGCCACTCCCGTCCGGACCGCCAGCGGAAAGCCGTTCGGCATTCTCATCGCTAACGTTGACATGCGGGCAATCTTGGGCCGCCTAAAGAATGCGGTGCAGGAGGGTTCTCTCTATCTGGTCGATTCGCGCGGCAGCTACCTCATTCACCCTGACCCGTCCAAAGAGTTCGGTTACGATCTCGGCAAGCCGACTCACTGGAAGACCGACTTCTCCGAAGTCTCAGAAATCTTGTCCGCTCAGGACGAAACCCTCTCCGGGAGTCGCAAAGTCAAGGGCGAGGATGTCTACAGCTTCGCTTCGGTCCTCAATATCGGCGATCAGCGTTTCGCCATCATCGAGTCCCTCCCGTATTCGCAAGTCATGGCCCCCGCCGAATCCGTTCGTCGATCCAGCTTGGGCTTCGCCCTCATCGCAGCGCTCATCGCCACCGGACTCGCCACCCTCATCGCCCGATCCACTGTTGTCCCCATCGAAAAGCTCACCCAAGCGGTCGAGAAATTCGATGGTGAAACCCTCGCCCCCGTTCCCATCTTCGGTGCCGGAGAAGTCGCCAAACTCGCCAATGCCTTTAACGAAATGACCGAGGATGTGCGAGGAAAAACCCTCGTCCTTCGGGAAATCGGAGAAACGCGCCAACTCTACAGCGCCATGTTCGAAAACTCCAGCGACGCCATGATCGTATGCGACCTGGAAAATGTCATCACTGCCTGGAGCCCTGGCGCCGAGCGAATGTTCGGTTACACCTCAGACGAAGTAGTCGGGCAATCGCTCGATATCATCATTCCAGATGAGGGCCGCGCCCCTCTCGCCGTATCGCTCAGAAAGGTCTACCGAGGGGAGTCCCTAGAGCCTTTTGAAGTCGTCCGAATCACCAAATCGGGCAAACGACTCGATATCTCTCTCACCATCGCACCCATCCTGGATGAGGACGGCAAGGTCATCTACACGTCCCGAGTCTTGAGGGACGTGACCGACCAAAAGAAACTCGCCGAGCGATTCCGTCAAGCCCAAAAGATGGAAGCGGTTGGCAACCTCGCCGGTGGAATCGCCCACGACTTCAACAACATCCTCACCGCTATCTCCGGTACGGTCAAACTCGCTTTGCAAGACCTGCCACCGGACTCTCCGGTCTATGCGGACCTAAAGGAGATTGAAAAGGCCTCCGCCCGAGGGACCGCCGTCGTCGGCCAGATTCTGAAAATTGGGAGGGAAGGCGACGTTGAACATCGCCTAATCAATCTTGACAGCGTCGTTTCAGAGGTCGCCCAACTCTTCAAAACCACCGCCCCCTCAAACGTGGAGATCATCAAACAAATAGACCCGGATCTACCAGCCGTAATGGGAGACGAGAACGAGATTCACCAGATCGTAATGAACCTCGGAGTCAACGCCCTCCACGCCATGCGGGAAAAGGGTGGTCGACTTGAGATTCGGCTGGAGTCTGTCCGCCTGGATGATGTCGGCGTTCGCACACTTCCCAATCTCAAACCAGGTCGTTTCGTATGCCTATCGGTAAGCGATACCGGTCACGGAATGACGAGGCAAACGCTGGAGCACATCTTTGAGCCGTTCTTCACCACCAAATCCTCTGGGGAGGGCACCGGATTGGGTCTCAGCGTGGTGTACGGCATGATCCAACAGCATCGAGGCGCCATTACTGCCTACAGCGAGGTGGGGCGAGGCTCCATGTTTCGCATCTATCTCCCGGCCGCAGGGGTAGCTCTGGTCGAAAACGATCAAACGATTGTTGAGACCCGTGAAGGCCGCGGAGAGCGAATCATGTACGTGGACGATGACGAGGCGTTGGTCTTGATGATCGGCAGAATGCTCAAGCGGCTTAACTATGATGCCGTCTGCTTCCAAGATGCCCGACAGGCCCTCAAAGCATTCGAAGATAATCCCAACGAGTTTGACGTGGTGGTTTCTGACCTATCCATGCCCCTCTTGGACGGTCCGGAACTCGTTCGCAAGATAAAAGAGATTCGCCCTTCCGTCCCGGTGATCATGGTGACCGGCTACATTCGGAAGGAGGACCTGGAACATGCCGAAAATCTTGGGATTCATCGACTCATTCTCAAGCCCAATACGGTCCAGGAAATGGGCGAGGTCCTTCACGAAATCCTCTCGAAATTTCGTCGTCGACGATCGCGCGCCTAAGCGAATCGGTCGAGCAAGATCCTAAGCTTTTCCAAGCTATATCGGTCGCCAAAGTGCGCCGTCATGCTCAACTCTTCTTTGATCCCTAGCAGGTGCAGCCGCTCATCCCACCCCGGCGGAACCGGATTGATCTCCCGATAGGCGGCAAAGAACGCCTCGGGAACCCGACCGCACTGAAGCGTCATCGCTAACTCTGCCTCCGGCCATCCGTAGTGGATTCCCGGGTCGATAAACGCCGGTTCGCCTGAATGGCTGATCAGCATATTCGCCCACCATAAATCGCCGTGAAGCAGGCACGCGGGTTGCTTCGGAATGAATTCGGGCAGACGCCTCGCCACCCGCTCCACCCGCCGCCTATCTTCAGGCGTCAAAGCATCGTAACACAGCGGAACTTCCAAAAATCGCAGAATCCTCGTGCGTCCAAAGAACTCGTGCCCATCCTCCGTCCAGGCGTTGTCCATTACCAGCAGGCCCAGATAGTTGTTCTTGTGGTAGCCGAATTTCGGACTCTGGTGCGAGTGCAGCGTCGCCAGCGCCCGCGCGTACTTTTCCCAAAACCCTTCGACCGGAAAGTCGTGGTTCCCCAGATCTTCCAGAAGCAAATGGTCGTCCCCCACGCTGTAAACTTTGGGAGCCCGCGGCCCGCCCGGCACCCTGAGCTCATCCAAACTCTCGGCTTCGATGGCGTACATCCCGGCGGGCGGATTCGGTCCTTGCTTCAGAATCGCCGTCGTCCCGTCGCTTAGAGTCAGCCGACGCGCCAAATTGACCGCCCCGTTCGTCAAATGATCTTCGGCGACCACGCCAAGATCGCGCTCGGTAAAGTAGGCTTGAACAGCCCCTGGAAGGGAAACGACCGGCGAGGACATGGCTTCGATTTTAGATGCCGCCGTCCTGGAATGCACCCTTTTTTCGTGAATCCCGGTCAGAGAAAATGGAGTCAGGTCAAAAAATGTTGAACGTTTCGGTTGCCCTCGCCATGCTCGCCGTCGCCGGCGGCGCCCAATCGCCCCAGGTCATGGAGCGCACCTGGATGATCGGTCCGTTTGTCCGAGACGATGCCGTGAACCCTATCCTCGAACCTAAAAAGGACTCCATGTTCCAATGCCCCGTGTCAAAAAAACCGGTGGCGTGGGAGCACGATCACGTCTTTAACCCTGCCGCTGCCGTC
This sequence comes from Armatimonadetes bacterium 55-13, assembly GCA_001898035.1. GTDB lineage: Bacteria > Armatimonadota > Fimbriimonadia > Fimbriimonadales > Fimbriimonadaceae > 55-13. The sequence continues at coordinate 12,527 of MKRX01000013.1, read as the reverse complement.
TTTCAGGGAAAGGTCTTCGTCCTCTACCGGGCGGAGGACGATTCCGGCGAAGGCATCGGCAAGCACACGTCGCGGATCGGCATTGCCGACAGTGAAGACGGCCACCATTTCCAACGTTCTCCCAATCCCGTCCTCTATCCCACGGAGGGCGAAACCCAGCAATGGGATTGGCCCGGCGGTTGCGAAGACCCCCGCATCGTCGCCAGCGACAAAGGTTTCGTCATGACCTACACATCCTGGAACCGAAAGACGGCTCGGCTCAGTGTGGCCACCTCGCCAGACCTGGTCCACTGGCAAAAGCACGGTCCCGTCTTTGCTAAAGCCTACAAAGGCAAGTACCTGAACGATTGGTCCAAATCCGGCTCCATCGTCGCCAAGGTAACTTCCAAGGGCCTCACCGCCACCAAGATTAACGGCAAGTATTGGATGTATTGGGGAGAAGGCAAGATCGGCGTCGCTACCTCCACGAACCTCGTCGATTGGACCCCAGTAGAAGACGCTAAACAAAAGCTCGTCACCGTCTTTGGTCCGCGAAAAGGGAAGTTCGATAGCAATCTCGCCGAGCCCGGACCTCCCGCCGTGATTACTGATCGAGGAATCGTTTTCATCTACAACGGCAAGAACGCCGATACAACGGGAGACAAGTCTCTCTCCCCCGGCGCCTATGCGGCCGGTCAGGCTCTGCTCGACAAGAACAACCCGACCAAACTGATCGATCGAAGCACGACCTACTTCTTTAAGCCCGAACGCCCCTACGAAGTCACGGGCCAATACGCCAGCGGCACCGTGTTCGTTGAGGGCTTGGTTTGGTTTAAGGGTAAGTGGAAGCTCTACTACGGAACTGCCGACTCCAAAGTCGCCATGGCCTCTACGCCCTAGAACTCGGTATCAGTTCGTCCAATAGGTTGTTCAGATCCAGCCGGCGAGTGTACATCTCGATGTCTCCGCTCGCCGTTCTCGGCCAGTCTTCCAGGGGACGATCCCAATACAGCTCCACACCATTCCCATCCGGGTCACGCAGGTACAAAGCTTCGCTCACCCCGTGGTCGCTGGCTCCATCTAAGGGGATTCCTGCCTCAGAGACCCGACGCAACGCATCCGCTAAGGAAAGGCGAGTTGGATAGAGAATCGCCAGATGGTATAGGCCAGTAGTCCCGTGCGGAGGAGGCGATCCTCCTTTGCTGTCCCAAGTGTTTAATCCGATGTGGTGATGGTAGCCACCCGCCGAAACAAAGGCCGCACTATCGCCATACCTCTGGATCAGTTCAAATCCAAGAACACCCATGTAAAAGCCTAGTGCTCGTTCTAAATCGGCGACCTTGAGATGGACGTGCCCAATGCGCACGCCAGGATCGATCGCTCGAAACGTGTCGAATTCGCTCATGATATACACGCTCCTACGAGACGTCGGTGGCCGCTCTCGGCCCCCTCTCTCACAGTGTAGGTTGAAATACTTAGAAGTAACGTGTCGGAACTTCAGTCGTTTACCAAGACGTTGCCAGACCGGTAACATCTACTTCGATTTTTTGAGTTGCTTTTGCCACGCCCATAGATTGATAAAGGAGACCTTTGATTTGCGATTTATTTCTGTATTGACCCTGGCATGTGCTGCCGCCGGAGCCTTTGCTTCGGGTGTTTTGGACGACAACTATTCCGCCGACAAGACCTTTGCCGGCATCACATTCCTGAACGGAACGGCGAGTCAACTCGCCTTTGATGGCGTCAACTACTGGAGCGGCGCCGGTGGAACGTCTGACGGCATCTTGCTTGCCCAATACGATGCGGACGGCAACAACATCGGGTTCTACGAGAACGGTTTGGATGCTCGCTCCACCTTCAGCATCGGTTCTGACATTTATATCCACCGATTCAACGAGTTCAATATCTACAAGCAGACCTCGCCCGGAGTCTTCTCTGCGGCCCTCACCCTTGGAGCCGGCCCCCTGAACAGCCAAAGTGGTGTGACGTTCGGTGGCGGAGAGTTCGCGGCCATGAGCGGAGGCGTCGTGAGCCGATGGGATGCCTCGGGCAATTTCCTGGGAACGCTTGCCCTCAATGGCTACAACACTCAGAACAATGAGTTTGACTACCCCCAAAATCGCGGCCTTTCCTATTGGAACGGCTACTACCTCACCTACTCACAGGGCGTTATGTCTGCTTGGGACGCCTCGGGTGAACGCGTAGGGCAGTCTGTTCTCGAAGGCGCCGGTTCGACCTTCGACTCCTACTACAGCTTCGGCTACGCCGCCGATGGTCGAGTCTGGGTTATCGATGATGCGAGCGGAACCTGGCGAGGTTACAGCCTGAATCCCGTGCCGGAGCCCGCTACGATGGCCGCTCTCGGATTCGGAATCCTCGCGCTCCGACGTCGTCGTCGGAGCAAGTAACGATCTCCGCGGGCGCCCTAAATGGGCGTCCGCGTTATTCTAAATAGGGAAGCGCCTTGGCCGGAAACAGCTTGGCCATCGCCAACCGTCCTGGTCCCGCGATCAAAATGGTCGCCGCCATTGCCATCAGCGCAAGGTTGTACTCATATCCCTTGCTGGAGCCAAAGAACCCGTTCGCCCCATGCACCTGGACGATTGCCCCGATCATGATAACGACCAAAGATGCGCCCGAGAACCGAGACAGAAACCCGAGGAGTATCCCGAGTCCGCCAAAAAATTCGCCGACCGACACCAAATAGCCCAGCGACCCCATGTGCTCCACGGTTGCCGCCAAGCCACTCCCTCCAAACGCGCCAAAGAGCTTCTGCGCGCCATGTGCCATAAAGATTACGCCCAGCCCGATTCGCAGAATCAGCAGCGCTACATCGATTGAGTTTGTTTTCGTCCTATCCATTGCTTTGTCTCTCTCCTTACTTGCTGTGAGGCAAAATCAAGTTCAAAGGGCTAAACTCTCCGGCGCCTTTTGGACTAAGTCCCAGCGCTCGACGTTCTGCCCGTCCCGGGTCCAGTGACCCGGTTAGTAAGCCACCGTAAATCGTTTTTGAATTTGGTGGGGCGTCTCTAATTCGTCGATTAGCGCCACGGCAAAATCTTCCGTGGAGATCCGACTTTCTCCCTTCTCATCTACGACAAGTTCGTCGCCCCCAATTCGGAAATGCCCTGTTCGTATGCCCGGCTCAATAAAGGCCGCCGGACTGAGGTAGCTCCAATCCAGATGACTGACGGAAGATCGTAGATAATCCAAAGTGTCCTTATGCGCCACCGCCAGCGGGCGCCAAGCGGCGGGAAACTCCGCGGTGTCGAATAAGAGCTTGCCCGGAGCAATTTCCAGGCTTCCCGCCCCGCCGACGAACAGAAGCCGAGACACCCCCGCTCCCGTTACTCCCGCCACCAGGTTCTTTCCAATCGGACCGTACAGCGTGGTGTCCTCCGGCTTGGTGGGCCCAAATGAACTCACCACCGCATCCGCGCCCTGAACCGCTGCCGTAATGCTCGCCACATCCATAAGCTCGCCTTGCCTAGCCTCGAGATGCTCTCGCTTTTGAATTCGGCTCGGATCGCGAGAAATCGCAATGACCTCATGTCCACGAGACAGGGCTTCGTTGACGATGCGCTGACCAATCGTTCCGGTCGCGCCAAAAACGGCAATCTTCATTTTTTGACTCCTAAATTCCGTTTTGTAACAATCGTCATTACAAGTTCGGAACCGTTTTCATGAGAGTTGAGTTCCAGCTTCGACCTAAATCGATGCCTTTTCTTGAATTGTGGTCGCGATCTCCCGAACCGAGGTCGCGGCAAGCCTGGCTTCCATTGCTTCCTGAGCTTCGTGAAATACATCTTCGAGAGAGGACTGAATATTCGCCCCCACGGGGCAATCCGGATTCGGCCGTGGATGAATCGCAAAGAGCTCCCCATCCACCTCTACCGCTCGGTATACGTCCA
>MKRX01000013.1:8095-8610 GCA_001898035.1 Armatimonadetes bacterium 55-13 | reverse complement strand
GCCGTAACTGACCGGTGATGTTCCGCACGATCACCGCATTCACCCCAATACTCCCGGCCATCCACTCCGAAGTAGGCGCCCCCAAGGGATCCACCTCGCAAAGGGTAAGGATATGGACCGCGATAGAGAATCGAGAAGCGATACGCACGTCTTATTCTACGCCTTGTAATAAAAATAATTACAGGTCCCAATTTGACCATCGTGGCATGATCGCGTGACATGACCGTCCCGGTCACGGTTTCCACAGCCGTCCCGCCCATGGCGCAATCAGAGCGCCCTGAAAATAGAACACGCCCACGTCAGCAGAACTGACGCCCACATCTCGCCCGGTGCCCACAACGCGCAATCAATCACCGAGCGCAATGTAGCCGACGGTCCTACCGTCGTACGCGCGCGGCCAAACCGAGCGCTCTGAAACAGAACACACCCACGTCAGGGGGACTGGCGCCTTCATCCCGCTCCGCCTTCACAACGCGCAATCAATCACCGAGCGCAATGTAGCCGACGGTCCTACC
>MKRX01000013.1:0-7876 GCA_001898035.1 Armatimonadetes bacterium 55-13 | reverse complement strand
ACCGTCGTACGCGCGCGGCCAAACAGAGCGCCCTGAACCAGAACGCGCCTACGTCAGGGGGACTGACGCCTACATTGCGCCCTGTGTTTATTCGCGCGTTACGAACCACCGAGCGCAATGTAGCCGACGGTCCTACCGTCGTACACGCGCGGCCCAAACAGAGCGCCCTGAACCAGAACACACCCACGTCAGCAGGACTGACGCCTACATCCCGCCCTGTATCCACAACGCGCAACCCATCACCGAGCGCAATGTAGCCGACGGTCCTACCGTCGTACGCGCGCGGCAAACCAGAACGCTCTGAAACAGAACACACCCACGTCAGGGGGACTGACGCCTACATTGCGCTCGGTGTCCATTCGCGCGTTACAAACTACAGAGCGCAATGCAGGCGACGGTCCACCCCGCAGTGAGCGCTACACCCACAGCTTCAGTTCATCAAACTCTCGGTCCGAACGCATCCTTTCCGATCCCCCACGATCACATCTTCGGAATCAAGGTCCACGAAGGCCGCAGAAAACCTTCCTTTCCTACGGTCGTCCGGAGAAAATCCGTTACCTTTGAGAATGCCGTCTGGACGAGAGAGGAAATGCCGAATTGACCCAAGATCCTCCTACTGACCCCGACCCCCTGACAACTGATAAACGGCCGCTGCCGCCTGCAAAAAGGCGCCCACTCCATAAGATTCCGTATCGTTAGGAGACACATGCTTGGGATCCTGCCCAATCGGCTGAACCCATCCCAGCCGACCGCTGGGATCCACAAATCGGCAAAGCGCCGAAAACGCCTTGTCCACCACCGGCTTAAACGTTGCCCGGTCCAGCAACCCATCCCGAATCCCCCAAGCCAGCGCATAGCAATAGAACCCCGTCCCGCTCGTCTCAGGAGAGGGATAGGATTCGGGATCGAGCAGACTGCTATGCCAAGTCCCGTCGGCCGTTTGCAACGAAGCCACGCGAGCCGCCATCGCCTTGAACTGGTCCTCAAACTTCGCCCGTAGCGGATCGGACTTGGGAATCTCCTTCATCACCCTCGCCAGCCCGGCGAGGACCCACCCGTTGCCCCTGGCCCAGAAAACCTTCTTCCCATTCGCCTCTTTCGACTTAAAGTAACGACTGTCCCGGAAATAGAGCTTCTCGGTCGGGTCGTACAAATAGTCCGAGGTCCGCCACCAAAGCCGGTCCAGCAGTTCCAGATACTGGTGATCGCCAGTCGTCTTGGCAAGTGCCGCCAGCACCGGCGGAGCCATATAAAGCGAGTCGCACCACGCCCATTCGCGGTCCCCGACCCCGTTCTTGAACTCAAGCGACTCGGTGTGAGGACGCGCCATCACCGCGTCCGCCATCGCCTTCACCGCCGCCAATTGGACCGGTTCTTTGTCGAGGGCGTAAAGCTGTAAGTACGCTTGGCCCACCGCATGATCGTCCGCCATGAACGGCCGTCGTCCCAGCTTCCATTCCGCCGTTCGCGCAATCTCTCGCACCCACTCGCGGGCTTGGTCGTCGCCCATCAGGTCGGCGTAATCGAGGACGCCAGTGTAGAGCGGCGCCATCGTCCAATCGGTGACGCTGTGGGAGAACATGTTGCTCCGCGCCCACTGCCAAACCGCTTTCGCCGCCCGTTTGGGATCGTTCGCCGGGAAGGGACCCCGATCTTCATCCGCGCCCTGCTGAGTCGATCCGTAGTCGGTGTAGTGAACGTACCTATGCGCGTTCACCCATACCGCGACCGGCCCCGTTGCAGCCCGCTGACCTCGCACGACAAAAGGGCGAATGCTATCGTGCTTGCTGTATCCACTCAGTGCGACATGGCTCCAAGAGTCGCCGCCATCGTCAGTAAACCACCGCTCGATCTCAAAACGACCATTGATCGGTCTTGAAACATAAACGAATCGTGGGTCGTTGGGGTCCAGGCAGAGCCCGCCCGAATAGTGTGGTTCCGGCTCCTTCTTCCCCTCGGGTGTCTGAGGGAACCACTTCCCACCATCGACAATCGGACGATCCACCCATCGCTTCCCATTCCAACGAGCGTAGCGATAGAGGTGTCGATCCTCTTGCGGAAGCCGAGTGTAAACCACGATCGGATTCCCCTTCGCGTCCTCCGAAACATCCCAAACCCAGGCCCGAACGCCTTCCGCTTTGCCGTCATAAATCACGTCGGCATCGCCGGGTCGGAAGGGAAGTTGGTTCAACTTTGCGATCGGCTTTCCGTCCACGCCCCGAAAGGCGCCCTTCTCGTACCGAGCGTAGTAAATCGAGTTCGTCGGCTCGTTGCGCGGGTGGCCGTCGGTAAAGACAAAGTGAATCCGGTCCTTCCCATTGCCCGCCACCTTCACATAGGGCCGATTGTTCGGATCGTCGCTCACCGGGCTCACCACCTGCCGCCCCTTCTGCCACGTCTTACCCAAGTCGTCCGACCAACTCAAGGTCGGTTTCCAGTTCATGCCCCGCCAAAACAGGTAGATGCGGTTCTTCTCACCAGAAAGCAGCTGAGGGTTCGGATAGCAGTACCCATTCAAACTCCCCTTGGGGCCCTTGTAAGCCTTATCATTAGGCGAGATCGCCACCGGTTTGGACCAATTCAAGGGATCGCTCGCGTTGGCCTCCGCCATCCACATGTCCGGTCCAGAGTGTTTGGAGAAAAACGTCAGAATTCGCTTGTCGGGCAGCGCCAAGAACGAAGGGTTGTCATGGTCGTCCTTCTCAAACTTCGACCAAAGAACCGCCGTCTTCTCTTGCTTGGTTGCCGGGTCATAGAGGTGGGCGGTTACGTCCCCGTTCTGTGTCACCCCTCCCGCCAAAATCTTCCCGTCCACCCAGATCGCCCGAGGGTCGGCAAACCAACACCAACCACCGTCGCGGGAAATGTAGTGGTCGTGGCCAAACGGCGTCAGGGCAAACAGAAGACCGGCTACCAGCATGCCCCATTATCTCTAACTAGACGTGAAGCAAGCCTAAAGAGAGGCTAAGACTAGCCGTGCAGGTCGCCGCCGCCAATGAGACTCCCCAAAAGCGCCAGCAAGACAATAAGAGTAATCACCACGTAAGTGCGGTCTTTCTCCTTGATGAACCCCAACAAGGAAACCGCCACCCGGGCGACCGGGGTCGCAATCAGGAGAAGGACCCCCAACTGCATGATCGACCGAAACTTGAAGGAAGCCGCGCCCGACAAAATCTGGCCCACCACCCGGTCCTGACTCGCTTCGCCCCGGAAGGTGTGGAACGAGACCACGTCGTGACCATGGGAAAGCAGATAGCCCACCAGTCCGACCAGTCCAACGCCTCCGGCAAGGATGATGCCCGCCCGAAGGAGCGCGCTCACCACATGCTGCATGCTGCCTTCGCTATCGTGCGGATGCTCTACCATTTGAACCCAAACCCCGAGGCAATCATCTGAATCGCCACCAAACCAACCACCACCGCAAAGATCGCCCGCAGCGTTTGCACCGGCATCCGCGGCAGAAGTTTTGCCCCGGTTAAAGATCCCACCAAAACGCCCAGCATCACCGGCAGCGCCAAGATCGGTTCGATGTAGCCTCGGCTCAGGTAAACCCCCGCGCTCGCCGCCGCCGTCACGCCGATCATGAAGTTGCTGGTGGCCGTGGAGACCTTAAACGGAAGCCGCATCAACTTGTCCATCGCCAGCACTTTGAACATGCCGGAACCAATACCCAGCAGTCCAGACATCGTGCCCGCGGCAAACATCATCGCGAACCCTTCCTTCACGCGGTGGACTTCATAAGCCTGCGGGCCCGTCGGTGATTTATAAACCCCCGCCAATTTCAACTTCACGCCCAAAGGATCGGGCGGGGAAGTGTCGATCCCCTGCTCTTGCTTCTTCCGAGACATCTGCCAGGCCGCCTGCAAGAGCACCAAGCCAAACACCACCGTCAACCAAGTCGCCTTGATATACAGCGCCAAAAATGCCCCGAACAGCGCGCCGAAGGTGGTCGCAATCTCCAAGAACATCCCGATTCGAATATTCGAAAGCCCATCGCGAACATAAGCCGAGGCCGACCCCGATGAAGTCGCAATCACCGAGACCAAACTTGCGCCAATCGCATACCGAATGTCCACGCCCAACAAGAGCGTCAAGGCAGGCGTAACAATGATCCCGCCACCCAGACCCGTCAAAGACCCGACGAACCCCGCCAGCAGGGCGACCCCAAAGATGATCAGAGAAATGCTGAGCACGGTCATCGTGAATGACCTCTCAAAGCATCTTCAAACGAAGAGAAAGTCCACAAAACTGACGATCAGTCTACCGTCTCTGGCAGATCGTCCCCAAAAGCTGTCCCTCATACAAAAAAAAGAGCGTCGGCGAAAAATGCCGACGCTAGTCTCCTCTCCATGGATAACGTATCTGCAGCTATGAGACTGCGCAAATGAACCGACGATTAACTTAGAACCAAGGCGAGCCCTGCTTGCCACCGAGTTTCGAGACAGCGAATCTCGCGTGGCAGACAGAGCTTTCCCAGGTAGCGGGAAGGCTCTCACCTGCGCCGCTGGGATGAGTATTGAAGGCCACCGTGACAGAATCGGGGTTCGCAACGTGACATTTGCGTGACACATCAAAAAACTCGCGGGTACCTTGAAAGGAAATCTATGAAACGGTGGACGGTCCGGCTCTTCGGAGGGGTGAGTGTCGAAGGCGAAGACACCCACGTCGACCAGTTCCCAACCCGCCGTTCCGCCATGATCCTCACGCTCTTGGCCCTCTCCCGCCAAGGCGCCATCTCCCGCGATGAACTCGCGGAAACCCTCTGGCCGGAGGACTTCTTGGACGCTACCCGGATGCGGCTCCGCCAAGAGCTAAAACGCCTCCGCACCGCCCTCGGCCCCGCCCGAGACATGGTCGAGTCGGATAAGACCTGGGTTCGCTTGGACCTGGAAGAGGTCGAAGTCGATACCCGCGTCTTCGAACACCACCTCAAACTTGCCCAAGCCGAAACCGATCCAAAAACCAAAGCCGATCAAATCCAAAGGGCCCTCGCGCTCTACGTCGGACCTCTCGCCCCGGAGATTCACGAAGGCTGGGCTCAAGGCGCTCGCCTCGACCTGAAAGACAAATTCGAGCGCGCCCTCCACGACCTGTTCACCGAACTCGAAAAACACCAGAGAACCATTGAAATCGTCGAACACGCCCGCCACGCCCTCCGCCTCGACCCCATCATGGAGAAGGCAGTGCTCGCTCTCATACGCGTTTATTCCCGAGAAGGCGATGACGCCCAAGCGCTCAAGGTCTTTGCCGATTACGAACACGCCCTCAAATCCAACCCTGGCCGCCTCGCCTCAACCCAAGTCCTTGAACAGGTCCAACAACTCAAAACCGGAGAACGCTCCGGAAAGAAGACCCAGGGACTTCCGCTGCGTCCCGTCGCGGGCTCCAAACTTCCCACCTACCTGGACGGCTTTGTCGGAAGAAGAACCGAACTCTCTGAAATCAAGTCGCTCCTCGCCGAGGAAAACAGCGCCCGTCTCGTCACCCTCCTCGGCCCCGGAGGAGTCGGCAAGACGCGCCTTTCGGTAGCCGTCGCCCGCAGCTTTGATGGCCAATTCTCTGAGATCCACTTCGTCTCTGTGGATGACTTCACCGGCCAGTCCATGCACGACCGCATCCTCGACGTCCTCTCCGGTTCCAAGAAAGTCCTCCTGATCCTAGACAACGCGGAGACGGATATCGAGAGCGTCGCCGCCACCGCCCGAGAACTCCTTGTCGGCGACCCCACGCTCAAAATCCTCGTCACCTCCCGCCAACGCCTCCAAGTCGCCGGAGAGCGCGTCGTTCTCATCGAACCCATGGCCCCGCCGCCGGTCAACTCGACCGCCTTCGAAGTCATGCAAAACGACGCCATCCGCCTCTTCATTGAGCGCGCTCAAGCGATCGATCCTCGCTTCAAAGTCGAGCAAGAGACTTCCCAAGAACTCGTTTCACTTCTTGCCAAACTAGACGGCCTCCCCCTCGCAATCGAACTCGCCGCTGCCCGCGTGAACTCCACCGGGATCACCGACCTCCTTCGCCGCTTGGAAAGCCGCTTCTCCCTCCTCGTCACCCGACGCCAGGACGTGCCCGACCGTCACCGGTCACTATGGGCCGCCATCGAGTGGTCCTACGAGGCCCTCGATGAACCCGCCCAAGAAGCGCTCCAGGCCATGTCCGTCTTCCGCGGCGGCTGCACCCGAGAACTCCTCGTCGCCCTCGCCGGGGATTGGGTTGAAGAGAGCCTTGACGAACTTGTCGAGCGCTCACTCGTCCACGTCTACCAGGGCGATCAAGGCGTCCGTTATCGCCTCCTAGACTCCGTCCGCTGGTTCGCCGAAACCGTGGCGGGACCAGACAAAATTGCCGAACTTCAAAGACGCCATGCCGAGGCCCTGGAACAAGCCTTCCGAGGCGCCTTCCGTCACCTCGGAGAGAAGCTGGAACCCAAGTGGCTCCTCGCTATCGATGCCGAATCGGAAAACGCCCTGAGCGCCGTCGCCTGGGCGCTTGAAAACGACCGAGAGCTTGCCCTCAAAATCTCCACCAGCGTCGCCCGCTACTGGTGTCTCATGGGCCACGGTCGAGACGCTCAACGCATGCTCCGCCCCCTGCTGGATGGAGATCTTCCCCCAAGTTCTGGCCTCGCCACCTGCGCGTTCGCCCTTGGCTTCTCCTCCTACCTCGTCGGCAATGTCCGAGGCGCCGAAGCCTGGTATCACCGCGCCTACGAGATGTTTAAAGAAATGGGTGACGAGCCGGGGGGAGAGTGGGTCCACCTCAATCTCTCCGCCATCGCCCTGGAAGACGGGGATTACCCTCGAATGCTTGCCTTGGCCGAAGAAGCCTACCAAAGCTTTTCTCAGCATCCGGAAAACCAATACCGTATCGCGCTTGCCGTCTCCACCATGGCCCGCGCTCACGCCTTCATGGGCCATGCGGAAGAAGGCATCCGGCTCATCGAAGAAGCCCTCGCCATCCGAATTGCCGATAACTACGGAATCGAAGTTGCCCGAGGCTACCGGGAGTGCGCTGAGGTCTATAACGAGGCCAATCAAATGGAACGGGCCGTCCCGCTCCTGGAAAGAGCCATCGACCTCTTCCAAGACACCCCCAACCATGCCTATGTTTATGAAGCCCAAATTGAGCTGGCTGGCCACTACGTCACCCTCGGCCAAGTGGACCGCGCGGAAGCCATGCTGGGCGACATCGAAAACGCCTTGCTTCGCTTCGGAAACGTTCAAAACGAGGCCTACTACGCCCGCCTCCTCGCCCGGCTCCATGCGAAAAAGGGCAACCTAAAGGAAGCCGCGTCCCATTGCCTGGAAGCGATCAAAATTGGCATCGCCACCAGCGACCCCTTCGCCCTCGCCGAAGGCTCCATCCTCGCCGCCCAACTCCTCGTCCAATCCGATAATACAATCGCCGCCCAGGAGGTCACCCAAGACATCCTCGCCGCCGCCCAGCACACCGGCTACCGCTTCCGCCCCTCTCCGCGCCGCATGGTGGACCACCTCACCCAGACTCTCAACCCAGTTCAGAAAGGCGAATGCCAAGACTGGCGCGCTCTCGGCAGCCGAATTACCCTGCTCCTGACTCAACTCGACCCGGCCCAACCTCAAAACTAGACTCCCACAAGGTCCCTCTCGCTCGCCTTGATGGCCGATGCCAGACCAAGGATCGGACCGGTGTATCACAAGAAAAGGACCGCCTCAGAGCGATGCGGACTCCCTAAACAAACCCACCACCCATCCCTCAGCCCCCGGCAGGTGTAACCTACGTCCTACCATCGCACGCGCGCGGCCAACCTGAACTCCCTAAACCAGCACACACCCACGTCAGCAGAACTGACGCCTACATCCCGCCCTGTGTCCACAACGCGCAACCAATCACCGAG
>MKRX01000012.1:34757-97679 GCA_001898035.1 Armatimonadetes bacterium 55-13 | reverse complement strand
CCCGTTGTGCTTCCGTCGGTTCAGGATTAGACGCTGGCAGCGGTGCGAATGTAAGGAGCCACGGCCTCTCGAACGATCTTCTTCTGTTCGTCGTTTAACTTCACCAGCGGAAGTCGCACATCCTCACAGTCGAATCCGTTAAGACTGGTAGCGTACTTGACGGGAGTCGGCGATGGGGCCGAGAAGAGGGTCTTGAAGATCGGCATCAGCTCTTGATGGACTTCCAGAGCCCGCTTCGGATTGGTTGGATAGACCTCGATCATCTCCTTCAGCTGAGCGCCAACGATGTGAGCGACGACGCTGACCAAGCCCATTCCGCCAACGCTCAAGATCGGAAGCGTTAGACCGTCGTCACCTGAGTAAACGCGGAACCCTTCCGGCGCTTGAGCGGCGACGTCAGCAATCTGACCGATCATGCCGCTGGCTTCCTTAACGCCAACGATGTTGGGGATCTCGGCAAGGCGAAGCAGGGTCGGGGTTTCCAGGTTGATGGCGGCGCGGGGCTGGATGTTGTAGAGCAGCACCGGGAGACCGACTTCTCGGGCGATGGTCGAGAAGTGTGCGTACAGCCCCTCTTGGCCCGGGCGGTTGTAGTAAGGGTTCACGAGCATGATGCCGTGAGCTCCACGGTGCTCGGCTTCCTTTGCCATCGTGACGGACTCGGCGGTGTTGTAGGATCCCGCACCGAAGATGACGGAGGCTCGGTCACCGACCGCATCGAGAACCGTGGTGAGGAGCTGGAGCTTCTCGGTCTCACTTAGAGTTGGGGACTCTCCGGTGGTTCCGTTGATCACGAGGCCATCGTTTTTCTGGACATCCACAAGGTAAGCGGCAAGTTTGGCCGCCTCGTCATAGTTGACACCACCGTCCGCGTTGAACGGCGTAAGCATTGCGGTGAGGAGCTTGCCCCACTCTCTTGGTCCTTGGAATGCGCCCATGATTTGTTAAGTTTACATCCTCGATTCCTTGGCGTTAGGCGTTTGGGGTTTGGCTTGCCGGGTTTTGAGTTCAGTTAGAAGAGTGTGCTGGTCAGGGGCAGGGTCGATTGATTCCTTTGGGGCTTGGCGGTGGCTCTGCTTGGATTTCCTTTCCGCTAGCTGAGAGCAAAGAATGACTGCTCACTCTTGCTCGACCTGTGGGCGTCCACCCATCTCGACTCACCATCTAAAGCAAGAAGCTAATTGCGATTTCCGCTCCCAGCTTGAGTCAAGTTCCGAATCCGTTGTCGGTGCTTATGGCATCACGCTGATCGCTACAATGCTCGCTTCAAGTATGAACCTCGACACATCTATCCGAACTCGTAATCAGTCACCCGACAGCAAAGATTGATCACTGACCGCTCGGATAACAAGGCATTTTTCGTGCGACTTGTAATCGCGCGACTCGGCAAAACAATCTTTAAACATAGGACTTTGAGCGGATGAAGACTTCAAACGCGACCTAAATTTAACGAACATTTCTCGAGCCAATCGAATATGCCCTAGCCTCCTGTCCGTGAACAAACCCGACTTTATCAGGTTGTCCGCAAACGAAATTTCTTGATCAATAAAAGATACGTCTTTATTGATAAGCATTAAAGAGAATGCTGAATCTAACCTTAACGTTCCAAAACCGTATCGTCCTTCTGGCATCGAATCAACCAAATCCTTAGCGGTCGCCCAACACCATTTACAAGCAGCAAAGTCACTTTTGCCTTCATCAATTTGAAATCGAATCAAGGCTTCTTTAAGTAGCCAATCGTTGTCGCACAGGCTCTTAAATCTTGGGACCATTCTGGAAAGTGAAATCTCGGTGTTTCCTCTGGTAACAGCGAAGTAAATGAAGGCCGCCCTCGAATACTCGAAGCAATCGGGAGATTGAAATTCAGAAAGGAATCGATCTAGCTCCAGACCGTAGGCCCGACCCGATTTTGGAAACCTAGCACACAAATACAACCATCGGTAGAAATCCTGAAATGTGTTGGTCGCAAAAAACCTCTTTCTTGCAGCCAATATTTTTGAGCTTATGTCGAGAGTTCTTGTCTGTTTTACCCTCGCCGGGATTCGGTCTACTTCAACCCGAACCACCTTCAGCTTCCCATCCATCTTGACGTCTTTCCAATTCATTGAAAGCCAATTTGGCTTTAACTGCCTTCCAGATTTCTGATCTACAGGCAATGGCTTCATCACTTGTTGAGCGCTAGACACCACGCACAATGTTAGGGCCAACAATAAACTCAGGACCTTAATCAATGCTTTCACCCCCTGGAAATAGATGAAAAGTGTAATGATAGGTCGATTGTCGAATGTCACTCTCGACCTTCCTATCGCCAAGATCCCTTGAGGTGAACCCTAAAGTATCATAATGATCAAGTGTATACAAAAACATGAATTTTGACTACACCTTCGCTCTTTACTGACACCGTCTTCACCTGGTTAGTAAAGTTAACTGCGAACTCTGGCCTACCGTAGCTTGAGAGCCAAATGTATGTAGTCGTTTTTTCGACTACTTGACCATTCTCGTAAACATAAGAGGTGAGTGTGTCTTTCCCATCAGATGTGTACGTAATTGAATAGTTAGGAAGGTTCGAAGGATCAGTGTTGCTTCCCATTGGTCCTCCAAGCGGTGGAATTGCCTGGCATATGGAGTTCCCGACCATCCCAAAAAGCACCAATATTGGACCTATTACTCTTGTTATTGACATAAGCACTCGTTTTCATGCAATGATCCTTGAGGATATCACCCAAGGATTGTATATATTACACAAGACATGAGTATCATTGTGTCCTCATATCAAAATTATTTCCCTTGCTCGCATAATTCAAGAATCTTAGCCACTACTTCATCGATGCTCAATCCGCCGCTTTCAATAATCGTGGCGCCTTCGGCGACGGTGAGGGGGGAGTCGTCTCGGGTGATGTCTCGGTGGTCCCGGGTTTGCATTTGGCGGCGGAGGTCGTCGTATTCGGGCGTTTCCATTCCCTTCTCGGACATCTCAACGTGGCGGCGTTTGGCTCTTTCTTCCAGGGAGGCGGTTAGGTAGACCTTGACGTCTGCGTTAGGCGCGACGACGGTGGTGACGTCTCGGCCTTCCAGAGTGTAGCCACCTTCGGCAACCATTGCCTGCTGTCTTTTGACGAGTTCTCTACGCACGCCACTATGGGTGCTGAGAGCGCTGGCGAGTTCTCCGATTTCGGGAGTTCGGATGGCGGTGGTGACGTCTTCGTCATTCAGGATAACGTGGGGCGGGGCGCCTTCGGCGAAGTGGATATGTAACGTCTTGGCGATCTCGGCAGCTTTGTCGCCGTCGTTTTCGCTCAGTCCGGCTCTGGAGGCGGCGAGGGCAAGGGCGCGGTACATGGCCCCGGTGTCCAGATATTGGAGGCCGAGTTCTTTGGCGAGGGCCTTGGCAACAGTGCTCTTACCCGCGCCGGCGGGTCCGTCGATAGCGATCACGATTTTGCTCATGGTTAGCCCTCCACCGTCAGTCGGCGAAGCTCAGATTCGAAGCTTGGGAAGCTGGTCGCGATGGATTCCGCGCCATCGATGGTTGTCTGCCCCTCTGCGGCGAGACCGGCGACGGCGAACGCCATGGCGATGCGGTGGTCGTGATGGGCGTCGATGTAAGTTCCTTGCAGCTTCACGGGTCCCTCGATCGCCATTCCGTCCTCGAAGGTTTCGACGGAAGCACCCATGCGGCGCAGACCATCGGCAACGAGTTCGATGCGATCGCTCTCTTTGACTCTGAGTTCTCTTGCGTCCTTAATCACCGTCGTGCCTTGGCACTGGGTAGCGAGTACGGCGAGGACGGGGATTTCGTCGATGAGGCGAGGGACAAGAGGACCGGAGATTTCGAAGGAGCGCTTCTTCTCGAAGGGTGAGGCGACGACCAGGTCGGTGACTGGTTCGCCAAGAACTTCTCGCTCCTCTTCCAGAATGCACGGGATGCCCGCTTCGAGGAAGACATCGAAGATGCCGGTGCGTGAGGGATTCACGCTTAGGTCCTTGATCTCGAGACGGGAGGTCGGGAGGATGGCGGCGGCGACCATGAAGAAGGCGACGCTGGAAATGTCGCCGGGGACATCGAATTCGAAGCCGCCGAATTCTGCTCCGCCGGTGACACCTACCCTCTTGTCGCCATCGCGGAGAAGGGGTACTCCGAGCGCGGTGAGCATCCGTTCGGTGTGATCTCGGCTAAGGCTGGGTTCGGTCACCCAGGTTTCACCTTCCGCTCGGAGGCCAGCGAGGAGGGTGCAACTCTTGATTTGGGCGCTGGCAACGGGAGACTGGTAGTCGATGCCCTTGAGATGTGAGGAGCCCTTAATGTGAAGTGGAGGCGTATCGCCTTCGACGGTGGCGCCCATCAAGCGAAGTGGCTCCGCGATGCGCTTCATTGGTCTTTTGGAGAGGGAGGCATCACCAATCATGGTCACATCGAGATCTCGACTGGCGATGAGGCCGCTCATCAGGCGCATGGTGGTGCCGCTGTTGCCACAATCGAGATGATCGGTAGGTTGGGTCCACTCGGCGGCAGGGCGAATTCGAACGGTCGTCTCATTGAGCCATTCGAAGGTCAATCCCATTTGAGCGAGACAGGCGAGAGTGGATTCGCAGTCTTCTCCCCGGAGTGGGTTTTGTACCAAAGAATCCCCTTTGGCAATGGCGGCAAACATGTAGGCCCGGTGAGTGAGCGACTTATCGCTCGGGGGTCGCATGGCGCCGCGCAATCCTTTGATGGGGTCGATGGTGAGGGTCAAGACTGTTTCTCCTTTGCGGCGCGGGCGTCTTCAAAGAACTGCCATACGCCTTGATCGTTGTTTTCTTCCAGGGCTTTTTGAAGACCGCCAAGGCGGTCTCGGAATTCGTTCAGCGCAGATGCAACCTGAGCACGGTTGGTGGTGAGGATCTGCATCCAGAGTTCAGGATCAACTCCTCCGACGCGGGTGAGGTCTCGCCACGATCCCCCCGAGGCATCCGTCGAGTTCAGCTTTTCGGCCATTTGCACGAGTACCGCAGCGAGAGCATGGGGGAGATGGCTGAGGAGGGCGACATCTCGGTCGTGCATCTCTGAATCGAGTCGAACCGGGGTAGCTCCGAGCTCCCCGACCAGCTTCTCGATGGTCTTCACGGCTTCCTTATTCGTGAAGGCGGTGGGGGTAAGGATCCAGCGAGCACCTCGGAACATCCAGGCCGAGGCGAATTTCGGGCCCGATTTCTCGTGTCCCGCCATCGGGTGGCCGGGCACGAAGAGGTCTTCCCCACTTTGATCGAGCCAAGTCACGACGGCAGATTTGGTGCTTCCACAGTCCGTCACGATGGTTTTCGGCGGCTTGAGGGAGCACACCTTGGCGGCAGTTTCGGCGATGAGCGAGGGAGGTACGCAGATGAATACGACGTCGGCTTGGGAAACTTCTTCGAGCGATCCCAACGCATCGACGCACCCTCGATCAAAGGCGGTCTTGGCGGCGTCCGCATTTGCTTCAAATCCGATGACCCGATGGCTGGCCGAACGCAAGCCCAACCCAATGGAGCCGCCGATGAGACCGGTGCCGACAACGCCGATGGTCACGGCTTATCGTCCGGCAAGCGTGGGCTCCAGCGAGTTCGCGGCGATGATGTCTCGGTACAGCAAAGCGGAATCCTTTAAGACCCTCTGCTGAGTGACGTAGTCCACGTAGGTGATGCCGAAGCGCTTGGAATAGCCAAAGGCCCACTCGAAGTTATCCAAGAAACTCCAAACGAAGTAGCCGGAGAGTTTGGCGCCTTCATCAATGGAAGCGCGGGCGGCCTTCAGGTATTCGGTCAAGAACGCGACTCGGCGGTCATCGTGGACTCGATCACCGGTGAGTTCGTCTTTGAAGGCACAGCCGTTTTCGGTGACAAAGATCTCCTTGGGATTCCACTTCTTTTGGGAATAGACGAGGCTATCTCGGAGGGCATCCGGGACGACCATCCATCCCATCTCGGTGTGCTCAAGGCTCGGATCGTCAATTTGCTCAGCTTCGTTGCCCGACTTCGGGTTGTAGCGGACCTTGGACGAGGCGTAGAAGTTGAGGCCCATAAAGTCAGTGGGCTGACTGATGAGCTTCGACTGCTCGGGCGTGAATTCGGGCATCGGGTAGGTGCGCTTCAGATACTCGGGGTAATCGCCGAAGTAGATGGGATCAAGGAACCATCCGTTCATCCAATCGTTCTGCTGATCTGAGGCACGCCGGTCGAGTTCCGAATCAGGGTTCTCGGGCGGGAAATACTGGTGATTGGTCGTGATGCCAATCTTGCCACCCTGGTTGAGCGCTCGGTAGCGGGCAACGGCTTCTCCATGACCCAGGATGAGTCCGTGTCCGACCTTGTACATCAATTCGGTGTCCTTCTCGCCGGGCGCGTGTTCGCCAATTCCATGGCCAAGGAAGGCATAGCACCAGGGCTCGTTGTGGGTGATCCAGAACTTGATGCGATCTCCGAAAGACTTGAAACAGAGTTCGGCGTAGTCTCCAAACCACTTAGCGGCATCCAAATGCGTCCAGCCGCCTAGATCGTGGAGAGCTTGCGGGTAGTCCCAGTGGAAGAGGGTGGCGCAGGGGGTGATTCCCTTGGCGATGAGGGCATCGATCAGACGGTTGTAAAAGTCGATGCCTTCCTGGTTGACCTCTCCAGTTCCCTCTGGCAGAAGGCGGGGCCATGCAATGGAGAACCGGTAGGCCTGGAGTCCGACTTGGGACATAAGATCGATGTCTTCTGGATAGCGGTGATAGTGATCACACGCGACATCTCCGTTGTCTCCGTTTTGAACCTTGCCTGGGGTGTGGCTGAAGGTATCCCACACCGAGGGTCCCCGTCCGCCTTCATTGACGGCTCCCTCGATTTGGTACGACGCGGTGGCGGCGCCCCAGAGGAAGCCTTTTGGGAACTCTAAACTGGCCATTGGGTTATTTTGGCACTAGCCTTTTGATTGGAGGAGGGCCCTGAGCCTTTCCCTGGCCTGTTTCTGCAATTCACCGTACTTGGCGAAGTCTCCATTCTTGAGGGCTTGTTCGGCCTGATCCAAGATTCCGAGGGCTTCTTTCACCTTGGCAGCATCCACGTTGACCACTCCGGGACTCGTGGTCGGCGGTTTAGTGTCGCCGGTCTGTGGGATAGTCGTTGTCGTTGGCGTCTCGTCACCAAACAGTCGATCAAGCGCTTGCTGATAGGTGTCTCCCACGACAATCTTGTCCTTGAGGGCGAGGATGACCTTTCGCAGCTCGGGAATGGTCTGGAGGCCGGTGGTTCGACTTTGGAGGAAGAGCGGCTCCACATACATGACGCTTTGCCCGACCGGAATTACCAAGAGGTTACCCACGCGAATTTGGCTCTGGTCGTTGCTCAGCAGCTTGTTAAGGTTGGAGATCGCCTCGTTCTGATTGAAGTTCGATTCCATCAGTTCCGGTCCCGGAACCAGGGTGCCGCGCGTGTATTTGTAAAGGATGAGGCGACCGTAGTCGCCTGGGTCGCACATGGCGGCGAGCCAGCCAGCCATATTTCCTTTCTGCCTTGGCGTGAAGGGGAGAATTTGCATGAAGCCTTCTTTGGGTTCGGTAGGAAGGCGCATCTGTACGTAATACGGCCGCATCATTTCCTTGTATCCGTTGGTGCCACGCTGGAAGGGGATGTCCCATGCGTCGCCGTTGTTGAGGAAGCTGGTGGTGTCCTCCACGTGGTATTGGCGGAGGGCGAGGGCTTGAAGTCTCAGAAGGTCCTCTGGATAGCGGAGGTGGGCTTCGAGTCCCTTTGGAAACTCGCTAAAGTCTTTGACGAGGCCCTTGTAGATCGATCGATAGGCCTTGAGAATGGGCTCGTCGCCTTGGATGGCATAGGCGTTGGTGTCGCCCGAGTAGGCGTCGATAGTCACTTTGACGCTGTTGCGGATGTAGTTTAGACGGGCGTTACCGTCTTCAACCATTTCGCTGTACGGGATTCGGTCGGTGGTGGTGTAGCCGTCGAGGATCCAGATGAGACGACCGTTGTGGACGACGATGTAGGGATCGGCGTCGAATTTGAGGAACGGGTACAGCTTGGATGCACGAGTCAGGACCGACCGGTGCATGAGCAATCGGCTTTGCGAGGTGATGTTTCCGCTGACCAGTAAATTGCCATCACCGAGTACCAAGGCGAACGCAACACGGGCAAAGAGGCCACCCACGGGGATTCCCCGCCCTCCGGTCCAGCGGTGGGTGACAGCCTTGTCTTCCGTAAGGAAGTCGAATTCATCGACTTTGGTGTCCACGAGGGCGTACTGGTCGTCATCGCCGATATCGGGGCTTCGGTAGTCGCTGAAGTAGATTCGGGGTTCATCAACTTTCGGACCGCCGGTGGAATTGGTTGGGATGTCTCGAACGAGGAATGAAGGTTGACCGTTAGAGCTACTGCGATTGACCGGAGACATCACCAGGCCGAAGCCGTGGGTGTACTGAAGACGCATGTTGACCCAGCTGCGGGCGCTCTCATTGAGGCCGTCCAAGCGGATGTCTCGGGGCGAGACCATGACCATCGTTGGATTACCGTTGATGGTGTAACGGTCCAGGTCTACGTCGTTAAAAGAATAGTAGGGGCGGAAACCTTGACTACCCTCGAAGCTGTTTCGGATGATGTCTGGCGACCAGAGACGCATGTTGTCCAGGGTGGTCTTGGCCGTCGCCAGTTCGGCCTTGGTGGGGGAATCTGTGACGTGGGTGTCCTTGACCTCGATCCGGTCAAGGTCTAGGCCGAAGCGGGTCATGTCAATGGCGCGCTTGGCATACGGGGCTTCTTTGCTGATCTTGTCGGGCTCGACCACAACACGTTGAATGATTCCGGGCACCGTGATCAATCCGATAAGGTAGATGGCGCCCAGAGCGACGCCGCCTCCGATGGCGATTCGATAGGGGACCTTCGCTCGGACGGTCGTCAAAGTGAGGATGCCCACGATGAGACAGGCGACCGCCAGGAACTTCTGGGCGGCAAGCTCGGTCATGGCGGCGTAACCCGCGCCGGTGAACTGAGCGCTGTTGATGGTTCCGAACTCGTAGCATTGAAGCCAGAGCTGTGCGCCGAGAGTGAAACATACGGCGGCGATAAGGATAGAAACATGCCACCGAATTTGGGGACGCCCCAGTTCGACTTTGGCAAGCATGGCGAGCATTTGGAGTCCCACGTAGACGGCGATGGTCAGGACGGTGGTGACGATGGCCAGGCTGAGGAGGAAGCTAACGATGGAGAGATACCACGGCAGTTTGAAGACGAAGAAACCGAGGTCTAGTCCGAAGAGGGGGTCGTTCTTCCCGAAGGAAACGGCACTCCGGCTGACGAGCCACTTTTGCCACTCCCCGGCGAAACTCGATGCGGTGAAGAGGGCGAAGATGGGGGCGATGATCTTCACGAGGGTCAGACCGCGCTCTCGGACCATGGTCATGGCGTTGGTCACGATGCGCTGACCCATCGACGAGGGTCGGTCGAGGAAGACCATGCTCTGCTGGAAGGCGGTTTTGAGACTGAAGTAGAAGACGCACAGGGAGACGATGAAGCTGAAAGTGAAAAGCGTTCCCTGAGTCGAATACGCGAGGGTGAGGACCTCGGGGTGCCGGACATCGTGGGTGTACCAAAGAAATTCGGTGTAGGGGGCGAAGGCCGCGAGGATAACAACGAGGACCAGGAGAATGGTTACGCAGCCACATCCTGCTCGAGCACCCTTTTGGAGTTTCTTGGGGTCGATCTCGATTCGGGGAGGGATGTTGCCGTTAACGTCCATGGGCGGAGGGTACCTGGGAAAAATCCGGGGACGAGGGACAAGGGGCTAGGGTCGGATGTTGGGGTGGTGGTTGGTTTTTAGCCAGGAGATGACGCTTTCAGCGTAGGGGCGGCCGGTGTTTCTGGGTTCGGGGAGAGCGTCGTCAAAGATAGTTTTCGCGCCGAGGGGTTGTTGGAGATGTTCGGGGATCTCGTTTTGGAAGGGGATATTGGCGAGGGTGAGGATAGCGGCGACCCACATTCGGGGGACGGTGGTGAGGTTGTACCCCCCGCCGCCGGTGGCCACGATGGGAAGGCCCAGCGCTTTGATGTCCGTGACGGCGGCTAGCCACTCTTGGGCGGTGGAGTTGATGTGGCCGAGCGGGTCGAGGTGGTGGGTATCGGTTCCGAGTTGGAGGACGATGGCTTGGGGTTGGTATTTCTCGAGTCCGGGGAGGATGCCTTGGCGGAAGGCGTCCAGCCAGACATCGCCGGTGGTGTGGGCTTGGATCGGAACATTGAGGGAGCTGAACTCAGTTCCGGTTTCCTCGGGCCAGCAGGTGCCAGGGTAGAGAGTCTTCCCTTCCTCGTGGATTGAGCACGTGAGGACCCGCGGGTTATCGTAGTGGATCCATTGCACGCCATCACCGGCGTGGACGTCAATATCGACATAGGCGACTCGATCAAAGCGGTCGAGGAGGATATCGCAGGCGATGGCAGGGTCATCGAAGATGCAGAATCCACTGGCGAGACGGCGTTGAGCGTGGTGAAGGCCACCGGTGATAGCGAAGGCGAGGTTTGCGCCATCTTTGACCGCATTGGCGGCGGCGACAGTGGCTCCTAGGTAGCCAAGGGAGGCCTCATACATACCTCGGAAGGGGGGATTGTCGCCATAGAGTCCAAATTCGTGGCGAATCAGTTGTTGGTCGTCGGTTAGAGCGTCTTCTCCTTCCCAAGTCTCCGAGAAGGATTGAATGGCATCAATGTAGTCCTCATCATGGCATCGTAGCGCGTCTTCTCTGGTGGCGGAGGGAACGTCGATGACTTCGACGGGAGCGATGGCGTTTAGGAGGCGAAGCGTTCGGTCAACTCGCTCGGGCTTTAGGGGGTGTTTGGGCCCAAATGAGTACTTCTCGATCAAGGAGTTGTAGTAGAAGTGAGGAACCACGGGATATTTTAACGGCATGGCGACTTGGTATCAAACCTATCGGATGGATTACGAACGGCCCCTAAACGATGCCGAACGCGCCTATTTGCAGAGCATTTCCCGGAGGACGCGATTGGCGGGAGTTTGGTTCTTTGGCAGTGCGGCTCTGAGCTGTCTCGCGTTTGTAATTTGGGCGATTTGGAGTCGCAGCGGTGGCGATTGGGTCGCTCATTTGGGCGGAATCACGCTCACGATTTTCTGCGTTGTTCTAACGTCACGAGCGCACTATCTCTATCGTCTTGGGCTCTCGGCAAAGAAAGAGCTGGGCGATGGGAAGGTGATGGGATTCCGAGAGGAATCGGGGCTTCGGGAGTTGGATGTTGCGCTCTCCACAGACAGTGAGCTTTATGATTCTGGGGAACCCAGCGATCTCGTGGAGATCTCGCATGCGACGGGGAGAGTCCTGGAGAAAGATGGGGCGACTCATTTGGTTTGGGAGAGTTGGCAGCCGCGATTGATCTCGGAGGCGCCTGCGATGCCTGCGGTGGGCACTTCGAGAAAGCTCACCGACGATGAGAAAGAAGAGTTGGCTCGCCACTTGCCCAAGCGGGGGCATGCTCGTCGCATTGGATTGGCATCCAGCGCGGTGATCTTCTTCTTTTGTGCTTACATGGTTTCGATTAAACAGAGCAGTTTGTTTCTGTGGATCGGGTGGCCGGTTGCCTTTTTAGGGTTGGTGTTTGCTTCGTACGGAACGGATCACGAGCGGTTGTTGGGATATGCGATCGGCAATGATATTGAGGACGGATACGTCCGCGTCGAAGAGCACCCGCTGGGTGTGGTGGAAGTCCTGCCAAATTCTTCGTGGGCTTGGCGTGTGAATGACTACCCTGCCTACTGGCGGCGAACCAAGGTTTAAGTCGGTTCTTTTCTGCCCCCTTTGACGAGTTCTTCGATCATTTCCATTTGCATCTGCTGGATTTCTAGCAGGTGCTTCCACTGGTCATTGATGAGTTTGTCGAGCTTTTCATCGATGGCTCGTATTTCGATCTCCGCCTTCAGATTGATTTTGTAGTCGTTCTCTCCCCTTGCCAGGTCTCTGGCTTCCTGGCGGTTCTGGCTCATCATGATGACCGGAGCCTGGATAGCGGCGAGGCAGGAGAGGACGAGGTTGAGCAGGATGAAGGGATAGGGATCGAATGGTTTGGCGAAAGCGAGCCAAGAGTTGATCGAAATCCAGATGACGAGAACCGATCCGAAGGCAAGGATAAAAGTCCAACTGCCGCCAAAACTAGCGAGGCGATCCGAAAGACGTTCACCGAAAGAAAGGTTCTTCTGGAATTCATAGTCCGTGTTACGAACCAGCAACTCGTGCTGTTTGAGGCTGTTGACGACCTCGGCTTTCAGTTTGAACAGCTCTTCCTGTTCGTCTTGAAGCATCTTGTCGACATGCTCCATTCGCAGGCGATTCAGTTCGGAGAGGCTGACGTAGCCATGAGGATCCCAGTCTGGGTTTTTCTCTTTGATCTCTTTGAGGAGTGAGTCTCGGATGAGATCGACGGGGATGGCCTCGTCCAGTTTGTATTCTTGGCCGGAAAGTTGGCACTTGACGGTTTTCGCGTTGCGCGAATGCATGTCAATCCAGACGTTAGACGGGGGCAGAACGTGCCCGTAGGTAGACTTTCAGGCGCATGTCTAGCAGTCTTGGCGTCCTCTTCCGCATTAGCACCTTCGGCGAGTCTCATGGCGGGGGTGTTGGCGTCGTGGTGGATGGTTGTCCGCCACGGATTCCGCTTTCGGTTGAAGAGATTCAGTTTGAGCTGGATCGGCGCCGCCCCGGTCAGAGCAAGATCACCACTCAGCGCAAAGAATCGGACACGGTTGAGATCTTGAGCGGATTAAATGAAGAAGGTCTAACGCTCGGCACTCCCATTGCCATGCTTGTCCGCAACGAGGACGCAAGATCGAAGGACTACGGCGAGATGAAGGAGAAGTATCGTCCGAGTCACGCGGACTTTGCCTACGACGAAAAGTACGGCATTCGCGCTTGGCAGGGCGGCGGGCGATCTTCAGCGCGAGAGACGATTGGCCGGGTTGCGGCGGGAGCGATCGCCAAGAAGGTTTTGAAACTCGGCTGGGGAGTTGAAGTCCTTGGCTATGTAGAACGAGTGAAGGACATTGAAGCGAGCATCGATCCCTTGCTTGTGCAGTTGGAACAGGTTGAATCAAACATTGTGCGCTGCCCCGATCCGGAAGCGGCGGAGCGGATGCTGGATCTCATTGAAAACGTCCGCAAGGAAGGCAATTCCGTTGGCGGAGTCGTTGGATGCGTAGCCAGAGGCGTTCCGGCGGGATGGGGTGAGCCGGTCTTTGACAAGCTCGAAGCAGATTTGGCTAAGGCGGTCATGTCCTTGCCGGCCTGTAAAGGGTTTGAGAGCGGAAGCGGTTTTGCGGGCACTTACCTCACGGGTTTGGAGCATAACGACGCGTTTAGGGCGGCGGCGGCGCCGCAGGGACAAGGGACAGGAGACGAGGGACTTGTTACCAACATGCCGGAGACACAAGCGCATGTCTTTACGACTTCTAACAACTCAGGAGGCATTCAGGGAGGGATTTCTAATGGGATGCCGGTCTTGATCAAGGCAGCTTTCAAGCCGACGGCAACGGTCATGCGCGAGCAAGACACGGTTAATGTTCAGCGAGAGAACACAACTCTTGCAGGACGAGGGCGGCATGATCCGTGCGTCCTGCCGCGTGCGGTACCGATGGTTGAAGCGATGGTGGCATTGGTGCTGGTTGACCACGCACTCCGGCAAAAGGCAATTCTCTAGTCTCTTGCGAGGGTCGGGGTGCCCAATCTGGCCCGGTGAATAAGCTAAGATTGGGCGAGACTAACGATCTCTTAACATTTGATTGTTAGACTAGACCTAGAACAATGGCCGCTACGACCATGGAATCACCCAACGTTCAGCGCGACTCGGCGGTCAAGATTGCCGCTCGAGACGTCAATTTTTATTACGGCTCCTTCCACGCGCTGAAGGACATTTCAGTTGACATTCAAGCAAACAAGGTTACGGCCTTCATTGGTCCGTCTGGTTGCGGCAAGTCCACCTTTCTTCGTTGTCTCAATCGCATGAACGACTTGATCGATGGGACGCGGATTGAAGGAAAAATTACGTTGGATGGGCACGATATCTATGCGCCCACCGTTGACGCCGTCGAGTTGCGCAAAGATGTTGGGATGGTTTTCCAAAAGCCAAATCCCTTCCCCATGTCGATCTTCGACAACATCACCTACGGGCCAAAGATCCATGGAATCCGCGACAAGGCTCAATTAGAGGGCATTGTTGAGGATTGTCTCAAGAAGGCGGCGCTCTGGGATGAAGTTAAAGACAAACTTCGCCAATCCGCATTAGCGCTTTCCGGTGGTCAGCAGCAGCGACTTTGCATTGCACGAACGATCGCGGTTTCACCCAAGATCATCTTGATGGATGAACCCTGCTCCGCATTGGATCCCATTGCAACTTCACGTATAGAGGACCTGATCGACGAACTGAAAGAAGAGTTCACGATCGTCATCGTCACCCACAACATGCAGCAGGCCCAACGCGCCAGCGACTTCACGGCCTTTTTCATGCTGGGCAACTTAATCGAATTTAATAAGACGGCGGATATCTTCCTCTTTCCGCAAAAGAAAGAGACGGAGGATTACATCTCCGGTCGATTCGGCTAGGGCAAAACCGGTCTACATTCGTCTACAATTTCGGCATGGAGTCGAATTTGTTTGGAGACGAGAGCTTCTCGTCGCCAGCCGTTGAGGTTGATGCGTCGGCTCCCTTGGCGGCGCGGATGCGTCCCCGGACCTTCGATGAGGTTATTGGGCAAGAACACCTGACCGCTCCTGGCGCAGCGTTCCGCCGAGCGGCCGAGGCCGACCAATTGCGCTCCATTCTCCTTTGGGGGCCACCAGGTGTCGGAAAAACCACCATCGCCGAAGTCATCGCGGGGATCACCAGATCTCACTTTTCCAGATTGAGCGCCACCTCTGCTGGTGTGGCCGACATTCGCAGGGTTGTGGAAGAGGCCCGCGTCCGCCGAAAGAGCGGTCAAAAAACGATTCTCTTTATCGACGAAATCCATCGGTTTAACAAGGCTCAGCAAGATGCCATCTTGCCTGTGGTCGAGGACGGAACGATCACCCTAGTTGGCGCAACGACCGAGAATCCCTCTTTCGAGGTGAACTCAGCGCTACTCTCCCGGTCACGTGTCTTCACCCTCAATGCCCTTGAAGACAAGGGAATCCGCCGGGTCATCCTCAGATCGCTCGAGCAAGCGTTTCCAGGGTTCTTCGTGGAAGAACCGGCAATGGACGCTCTCATCAATATGTCGAACGGAGATGCCAGGTCAGCGCTCAACATGCTCGAACTGAGCATCGCCGCGGCAACCGAATCGGGCCGGGTTCAAGTGAAAGACGTGGAGTCCGCGGTGCAACGCCGAGCGTTGCAATACGACAAATCAGGCGAGATGCACTACGACATCATCTCTGCTCTTCATAAGTCGGTACGCGGCGGAGATCCCGATGCGAGTCTCTACTGGATGGCACGAATGCTGGAAGGCGGCGAAGACCCGCTCTACATCGCCAGGCGTCTTGTTAGGATGGCCACCGAAGATATTGGCCTGGCCGATCCGCAGGCTCTCCCGATCGCCATGGCAGCCCAACAGGCGATGCATTTTCTCGGTATGCCGGAGGGCGCGCTTGCGCTGGCCGAGTGCGTGGTCTATCTGGCCACGGCGCCTAAGAGCAACCGAGTTTACAAGGCGTTTGGCGCGGCAAGGGCCGATGTTCTTGAAACCAGAAACGATCCCGTGCCGTTGCATTTACGTAACGCGCCGACGAAATTAATGAAGGAGCTAGGCTATTCCAAGGGATATCGGTACGCCCACGACTATGAAGACGCCGTGGTCTCCCAGCAAAATTTGCCAGATGGGCTGGCCGGTAAGAGATACTACGAGCCATCTGCACGGGGCTATGAGAGCGATATCACAAAACGACTTGAAGCATGGAATGCGATTATTTGCAAGAGAGAAGGCAACGGAAATGAGCCAAAGGACCCAGCAGGTTAAGTACAATTGAAGTCAATGGACACGAATGAGCGGCTTATCAAGGCCGTCCAGTTAGCGGCGAAAAAGCTCGCCAGCAGCGGCAGCTTCGATCTGCTCCTCAAGGATGTTCTCGCCTTGTGCGTGGAAGCGGTGGGAGCCTCGGGGGGCACAATCTATGTGCATGACCCCTCCACGAAGCGTTTGCGCTTCCAACATGTTGTGCCGGAAGATGTGGCGGATCGGTTGCCTGTAAAAGATATTCCCGACGACTATGGAATGGCCGGACAGGCGTTTCAAACTCGCCAAACCGTCTCTCGCGAATTCGAGCCGCGCCCTCTGTCGGACTTTGAGCAAGCGACGGGCGTAGTTCTGAAATCGATGATCGCTTCCCCGCTTGCGATGGAGGATGAAACGCCGATCGGCGTGGTGCAGCTCCTGAACAAACAAGAAGGAGCTTTCAATTCGACTGACGCCGCCGTTCTGGAGACGGTCGCCAGCGTTTCCGCGATGGCTTATATCAATTCACAGTTGACGGAAGAAGCAACGCGCGCCTCCAGCTTGCTCGGCATGGGCAAGGTCAGTCACGACATCGGCAACCTTGCCGCCAGCCTCTACGCCAATCTAAGTTTCTCCGAGTTGGCCATGCAGGGCCTTCAAGAGCATCTGAAAGCGGAAACCGTCAGCGATACGGTGACGATGTATGCCGACACTCTGGACGGCATGTTTTCCGATATTCAGAAGTCGATCGACCGGATTGTGGGCTACTCTCGCTTGATCAGCGACCTCTCTGCTGGACGTTCGTTGCGTCCCAACAAGGTGCTGGCGCCTCTGGCGGAGACGATTCAGACCAGCGCCGCCTATCTGGAAACGGAAGGTCGCAAAAACCACGTTGCCCTGAAGTACGAAATCCAAGAGGAAGCTCCCGCCCTCTGGCATGACGAGCTTTACCTATTCCGGATCGTTCAGAACTTGGTTGGAAATGCCATTAAGGCCGTTAAAGAGACGATCCCCGATGACTGGCAAGCCCACGTTGAGAGCAACAGCGAGGAAGACGAGATCTTCCTGGGCGAAGTCACGGTTCGTTACTTCTTCAAAGACAATCAACATGTCATCGAGGTTCAAGACAGCGGCCCGGGCATGCCCCCCGAAGTAGCGGAACGAATTTTGAAGGGCACCGCGCGAAGCCAGTGGGATAAAGGTGGCGGTTCTGGCTGGGGAACGAAGATTGTTTTGGAACTGGCGGCGACGCATGAAGCGAAGGTCAGCATCGATAGCGAACTGGGCGTCGGTTCCACTTTCCGCGTTACCTTCCCGCACTGCGCAGGACCGGACGAGGAATAGAGTCGAAGCGGGCCATGGAAGACTCCCCAAGACCTTTATGGCTAAGGATTCTGGGCTGGTTCCTCTACGGCCTTCTTTGCGTTGGAGCACTTGCCGGAGGCGCCTTCTTTGGCTTTGTCAAGAAGAGCCCATTGGTTTACAAAGTGGTGGTTTCCAAGATCACCAAACAAGAGCCTCCAAAGGTAGGAGATGACGACGTCTTTTCTGGCAACAGAGAAGCTGTCAATCTGCTTCTGCTGGGCTGCGATCAAGATCTTTACTACCGTGGAAAGTATGTGATCATGAAACAGGCGCGGGCCGACATGATCTTGATTGCTCGCCTCGACTTTAAAAACAACCGCATTACCGGCATCTCCATTCCCCGCGACACCCTCTGCCAACTAGCGGGATACCGAGAGCAAAAAATCAATGCCTATCACGTTCTCGGGCAACGTAACGGTGCGGGGCCGGAGGGAGGGAAAGAATTGATGAAACGCGCGGTGGAATCATTGGTTCCTGTTGAAATCGACCGCGTTTTGGTTCTGGACTACGATGCCTTCCAGGATATGGTGGACTTGGTGGGCGGCGTCAAACTCAAGGTCGAAAAGCAAATGGACTACGATGACGAGGCCGCCAAACTTCACATTCACTTTAAGCCAGGAACCTATCAAATGGATGGCTACCAGGCCATGGGCTTTGTGAGATTCCGAAAGAGCAACAAGGGGCATCGAGGGGGCGATAGCGACTTTGCCCGTCAAGAGCGCCAAAAGCAGTTTCTTCTTGCCTTCAAGGATGCGGTTTGGAAGAACAAAGCGCAGATTCCTGCGGTGGCGGAAAAAGGAAAAGATGCGATCAGTCGCGGCCTGAGCGACGATGAGATCATTGCTCTGGCCTACTTCGCTCAGTCGGTAGGCGAAGATAACATCAAAATGGGCCAGGTCCCGGTGGTGGATGCCGACAATTACAACCTGCGCATCAACCAAATGGAACTGCCTAAGGTGCTAAAAGAGTTTCACTTTGTGGAGGAGGACCCGCCCGCGCGGGTAAGTTACCGCAGGTGAGTCAAGCCCCACAGGATTTAGAGAGAACCGACGAACAGCCAAAGGGTCAATACGTCACGAAACGAGACTTTAAGGTGATCGTGATCGTGTTAGTCTGCTTAGCCGTTCTATTGAGCCCCGTTTACTTTGTTCTGAAAGATGGAAGCGACGCCTACATCTGCAAGAAGAACCTGAATTCTATTTCCAAGGCGCTGGTTCTCTATTCCAACGACAATGACGGCAAGTTACCACCGGCATACGTAACGATCAATGAACAAGGCGCTCCCTATATCGAGAACAACGCGATTTACGGCTGGGCAAATTTGGTCGATGCTTATATGAAGTCCGACGCCAGCTTCCGATGTCCAAAGTCCACCAAGGAAGAGAACTATCTTGACCATCACGCGGATGGTTCGCTCATGGAAGTGTCCTATGGTCTCTATGCCCCTTACGCTGGATACTCTCTTTCGGACATCGAAGATGCCGACTCCGTCATCTTGGTTGCCGAAGTTTGCAATCGCGGAGCAAATGACACTTACGATCCCCATCCCATCTTAGATGCGGATGGCAATCCCGCCCCTTACGATGCCTTTGTTATTGGATGGAGTAATGGCAACCTCGCTCCTGATGAGACCACAACCTCGGTCACGCGCTTGGCATTCCCCAATTCCAAAGGAGGCACTTTTGACAAAGACGGTTCATCGCGCCATCCTGGAGGAAACCACTTCTTGACCGCGACAGGTCGGGCGCTCTCGCTTCCCCCTTCTGCGGCAAAGGTGGAGTGGAATAAGCAGAAGAAGAAAGCGATTGGAATCTGGATGACGCCCGATTTCTACTTAATGGACAAGAAGCGCGGAGGGTAGGCACGCCGCCTCCAGCCCCGCCATTGCCGCCGTCCAGAGCCTGGAGACAAGGTCCGTGCAGTCAATTTTCGCCTTGGACCATTCCCCTTCCTCAACCAATACCATGGCAATCATGGCGTTCTTGAGGGTTTGGCGAAGAAGAGGGTCTGCAGAAAGGGGATAAAACCGGTCAGCCCAAGTAGTGGCATCCTTGGCCATATCGCGAATCTGCTCGAATGTCTGTTTGAGGTTCTGCTCGATGCAGGTCTGAATTGCCTCATCGATGACGGTCCGAAGATCGTCGGCAACTTCCGCCTGAGAATCGATTCGGGCGACTTGCCAACGAGCGAAACGGGATGACGAATAGCTGATCCGGCAAGATGCTCGTCCGGTTTGACGGTCTGGGCAGCCCTTCCAAAGCGGCTGCCAGAGTTCGACGCCGACATCGCCATCCGACATCACTCCCCAACCGCAATCCTCCTTGGGACGCGTCTGCGGTGCGCACTTGCCGAGCGAAACCCTTAAATGATCGACGCCCTCTTTCTTGAGTCGAGAAAGCCATGGGCGGATGCCAATGGCCAGGCAACCACTATGGACGTTCATACTTCCTGTGCGAAAGAAGGCGACTTCGTGATTGTCCTGAACGAGTTCAATCACCGCTAAAGGTTCCGACAGGCGTCCCGCAGACTCTCCCGTCAAAAACGCATTTCCTTGGCAACAGATTGCCACCACCTGCAAAATGTCTGACCGCATTGCTCCAAATCAATGATTTGGCAGAAACGGCGGTGACAATAGCTGGGTTCCTGTAAAGCTGGCTACTTTACGAGGGGACGGCTGGACAGAAGTTGCTCGAACCACTTCTCGGCTAGCGCATCTTCCTGGGGGATGTCGACGTCGGGGATTAGATACCAAGACTCCCAATGCGACGCGAATCCCTGATAGGGAATGGCTTGAAGAGGGCTAAGCGTTTCCACTTCAAGCATGTCCTGACGCGTGAATGTCTCGAAGTTACAACCGTAGTCGGCATATGCGGTGGGTTCGCTGGATGCATCAAAGCGCTTAATGAAGACATTGCCATGGTTGGCGTAGGCGGCCCAGCCCTGATCGACAAAAGCGCCAATTTTTTGTGGCCCTTTGTCAGCGTGCTGTTCCAATCGAATCAACGCCTTGCCCCAGATCCACCGGGGATCGCTCATATCGGTGTAGTTCCAAAGCACGAGCGGGCGGGCGGGCAGTACTTTCTCTGTATGCGGGATGTGGGCGGGTTGCGGAAAGATGCAGGTTCCCCCAGCGGCCATCACGGTAAGGGACCAAGGGGCCAGCGTGGCATCGTAGACACCATGGTTGTAAATGCGGTGCTCGATGAGAAGTCGATCTCCGTCCGGCTTAACGCGGATTTCCTTTTGGACTAGCCACTTCTCCAAGGGCGCGGTAAAGATGTGCCAACCCTCTTCAATCCGATAGTCGACCGGATGATTGTCCGCATGGAACGTCTTGGGATCTTCTTCCGGAGAAATCCAGAGCCGGTGACCACCGTAGCTGCGGTATTCATCGCCCCCCGTCTTCCCCATTTCAGTGGGAAACTCGACCAGTTCATTCGGGCCGCCAATCAGGCCGTAGCGGATGATTCGGGGGCCAACTTCAAGAGTTACGAGAGCTTCGGTCGAGCCGGCTTGGATGCGCGCACAGCGCTCCCAGCCGCCATAGGAGACGATTTCCATTAGCGGTAGCTTACCGTGAACTAGAACCGGAGCTGGTAATCCATTCGCAGAGTCCAGTTGTTCTTCTTGAACCCGTCGGCGATATCGTACATATAGTTGAGATTGCCGGCAAAGAAGCTGAACGTCTGATTAGGACCAGCTTTCTGGTCGAACTGGAGGCTGTAGCGGTTGGCGACACGTCGTTTGACATTGCCATTTACTTCTTCCAGTCCATAGGAAAGCTTGAGGGGTGAGCCCGACTTTTCGAACAAGGTTACGTTGATGCTGCCTGTTCTTGAAAGCGCATTGTTCTGCTCATTGACCATCTCCTTCCACTCCCCGCCAACGGTGAAGTAGCCGGAGTTCTTGTAATCGAGCTTCCAGGAACTGCTACGGGCTGCTTGAGGGATGGAACCCAGAATCGCGTCACCCTTTGCGACTTCAGGATTGGTCACCAGTTGGTGAGTCAATTCGACATTCTTTGAGGGCTTGGCGGTGACGTTGAAATTGCGGATCATCACCTGATCGCCGTAAGGCAGCGTTCGGGCTTTGTAGAAAATGCTCGCGCGCAGCCATCGCTTGTCGGACTGATCAGTTGCAAAGGTGAAGGTACGGTCAACTGCACGAACTCCGTTGGTATACATCTGGCCCAAATAATTGAAGCCTAGGGAGTTCGAACCAATCTTCCCACTGAAGCCCAGCATCTTGTTCTCGCGGACCCACTTGCTGTAGTCGGCCGCGGTATCGACGCCGAAGTTGAGATTGACGTCGGACAAGAAACCGAACTTAAACGGCTTGCTGGTTCCGATGGACATCTTGCTGAACGCCTGGGTGCGCTCCGTGCTGCCGTCCCAAGACTGCTCACCATATCCGCCGCCAAACTTGATGCCGCCCATCGTCGCTTGATTGGTGGCACCGGCCTTGTCGGGACTCGTGAGATTCGCGGTTTGACCGACGCTAAAATTCTGTTGGGTCGCGCCGTTGTCGCCGTTCAATTGCCGAGCATAGCCGTAAGCAATTTGGACGCCGCTGCCCAGGTCGTACCAGAAACCGTAGTTGCGGTTGCTCTCGTCTCGATCATCGCCGTTCCGATCGACCTTGGTTTCGGTCAAGCTCACTCCCAATCTCTTGCTGAGATTGGTGCTGACGGTGTTGGCGCTCACGTTTTCACGGTCGCCATTGTCGTAGCTCGTACGGGTCTGTTCGGTCTTGACCTTGGTGTTCTTATCCAGTGCCGTTTCCAGCGAGAAATACTGGCGGTGGAAGTCAGCTTGGGTCGCATTGGAGCCATCGAACTGCTGGGTCTCGTCGGACCACTTAAAGGTGCCCATGCGACCCAGGTTCTGGACGAGAGAAATCTTTTCCGTTACGTTGGCGAACAGCACACTGAGCGGGTCATTGCTGTTATTGCTGTACTTGACGTAACCAATTTCCGTGTTCTTCGAAGGTTTCCAGTTGAGGACGGTGTTTTGAATCCGATTGAACTGGCTGAGGCTGTCTGAATCCGCCGAATAGTCAGTAAAGCTGAGGTGCAGGTTGGGCAGGATTTGCCAAGCGACGTTAACGTCATGCTCATTAAATCCTTTCAAACCGGCGAGCATGTTCTTTTCAGGATCGACCATCGATCCGATGCTGTCAAAGCCTGGATCGACTTCACGGGCGTTGGCGCTAACTTGAAGTTTCTTATCGCTGTACGCGAACTGCTGCCGGGACATTCCGCCGGTGGAAGTATCGGCGCTTGTCTGACTGTAGGCCAGTTTGCTGCCTTTCAAGTTCATATTTAGCGAGAAATCCGTGCGGTCCAGCCCGGCAATCGCGCCAAGTTGGTTTCGTTCGAATTCCATTAAGGAGCTGAATTCGTTGAACTTCTGTCCGAGATTTTGCTTGCGGTAATTGACGTTGAAGTCTTTCCCGTTGAGCGCGATCGTGTTCACGGAACCGCCATCCTCCTGGCCGGTTAACCGAAGGCTATCGAATTGGAAGGTCCAGCCTTTGAACGGCTCAGCGGTCAGGCGGTCGAAAGAACGACCAATACCGGCGGAGTTCTTGAAATAGTTCTGCTCGTTGCCCAGGTTGTACTTCAGGCCCTTGCCGTACATGTTCGCAATCGCGGCAATTTCCTTGTTCCCTTCCTCGGTCTTGTCGAGAGGAGCAAATCCGGCGAATCCCTTGTCGGCGGTTCGGCTCGAATGTTCCAAGCTCCAGCCCTTTCCACCCACGCTCACATCTTGCGCGCGGTAAGAGCCGTTATTGGAATCGATCAGGGATTGTGAAAACTTAATCGGTTGATAGCTCTTCCCGAGCAGTCCGGCTTCCAGGGACAGCCACTGGCGCTTGAGCCCGACTTCTCGTCCATAGAGGGCGGTCTCGTCGCCTTTGAGGCTCCCCACGCGAGTAAAGCTTTTGTCGACCGATCTCTCACCGAGATTAAGATCGATATTGCCCGTCTTGAGCGCGAGTTTGCGCTGTTCAAGGCCATTCCCTGCCCGCATGTCCTCGATCTTGTCGGTCGAGAAAGACATCGTCGCGGCTTTGGAGGCGAATTTGGCGCTGTAGGACTCACGGGACATCCCGAGTTCCTTCTTCAACTGTTCGCGATCTTGTTCGGCAAGGTCGGCGAAGCGAGTGAAGTCACTGTCGA
The DNA here is from genome assembly GCA_001898035.1 of Armatimonadetes bacterium 55-13. Classification (GTDB taxonomy): domain Bacteria; phylum Armatimonadota; class Fimbriimonadia; order Fimbriimonadales; family Fimbriimonadaceae; genus 55-13. Next base: position 74,166 of record MKRX01000012.1, on the reverse strand, counting down.
CGCGCTGCGAATTGAAATTCAGTTCAAGGCCACCGGAAGCAAAGCTGTAGGATCGCCAGTCGATTCCCGACGCGCCTTCGCCTACGGTCTTAAACATGGACCCAATCTTGCTGGAGCCCACCTTCACGTCTTTCAGGTCAAACCCAATGCGGGTAAGGCCTCTTTCTTTCTCTAACTGCCCTGCGTTGTAGCCTGCCGAGGTGGCGGCGCCGAACGACTTGAAGTTCTTAGAGATGTTTTGATAGTCCGCATTCAGACTGCCACCCATGAACTTGGTTTGCAGGCTCTGGACAATCATCTGGGACTGACCTTCGTCGGCCGCTCCCTGCGCGCTGACAGGGTCGTAGATTGAATTGGCGTCAACCTTCTGACGGTCCCCGAAGTAGTAGAGACCCTTGATCGCGCCTCCACCAATATTGAAATTGTTATTCAAGCCGAACAGGTTCGTACTGATAACCTGTCCGTCTGCAGTTCGCTCGGTCATTCCGTAACCAAGCGTCATGCTCATCGCTCCCGGAGCGATATCGTATTTGAACCCGGCGATGCCGTTCAAATTCAGGCTGGAAGATTGAGTTGCCTGATTGGTGTAGCGGTAAGAAACCGTAACCGCGTCGCCCGCTTTGAGAGCTCGGGCAACGTAAACCACGCCAGTTGCGTAGTCCATGGAGTAATCCGTTCCTCGATTCAAGATCGCGGATTGAAGTTGAACACGCTCGGATCCGGGGACGACGTTTCCGTGGCGTAGGGGAATGCCGGGGGTATTGGCTCGGACGGTGATGAGATCGATGGTTGGCGTTCCACCGATGACATTTGCAGGAGCGTTTTGATCCTCGTTATTGAGGTTAAAAGGCGTCTGTGAATGAGCCGCCAAAGGCAGCGCCCACATAGCACAAATCCCAACTCTCCGCCAATTTAGCCGTCCCATGGCTTCTTCCTCCCTCAGTTTAGCCCCGTAGATTCAATAATCGGTAGGACTTTGTGGTTCTTTTTAACCTATTTGCCGATAAATTCTTTGGCCCCCACCACGAGGCCGGTCTGAATACCGGTTTTCAAGGGTCTGACGTGTCAAAACGAAATCCGTTACCAAGAATTTTTTACGATGTGTTCCGAGGGATCTTTTTGGGTTGAACTAACGCGCGAGGAAGCGTTAGCTTTGTTTTTGCGGTGCCTCAACAGCAGCGAGTCGGATACGCCAGATATCGTTTCGGCGCTCCGAAAGCTCGGCCATTTGCTAGAGGGAGGAGATGAACAGCTCCTCGCCTCTTGAGTAACGCCCTAGAGCTTAATCCAGCTTCTGGTTTCGTGGCTTCTCTCCACCGCGTCCAAGACTCGCTGGTTCTCATATCCATCCACGAAGTTCGGGCTGATCGGTCTACCGTCTGCATAGGCGGCAAATGCATCCGCCAATAGGTTGATGAACGTGTGTTCGTAGCCAATGATGTGTCCCACCGGCCAATAGTGACCCGCCCATGGATGGCATGCTTCAGTGGCCTGAATCAGCCGGAACCCATCTCGCCCCTCGGCATCGTCGTTGTTGTAATATTCCAACTCGTTCATGCGCTCAAGGTTGAATACCAGCGATCCCTTAGAGCCATTGATTTCCCACCGGTGGTAATTCTTTCGTCCAACAGCGAATCGCGACGCTTCGAAAGTGCCCAGAGCGCCATTCTTGAATTTGGCCAGGAACATGGCGGCATCGTCCACGGTGACTTCCCCCATCTTGTCGGAGGCCTTCGCACCAAGCTTGTCGTCAATCTCGCCAGCGAGAGGACGCTGTTTGATGAAGGTGTGAAGCAGACCGCAGACCTCGTCGATTTCTCCTATCAGGTGACGCGCCATGTCGATGATGTGGGCGTTGATATCGCCGTGAGTGCCACTGCCCGCAACTTCTTTCTGGAGCCTCCAGACTAACGGAAAGTTAGGATCGGCTATCCAGTCTTGAAGATAGGTGGCTCGCCAGTGATAGATTGTCCCCAACTCTCCTGCGTCGATCATTTGCTTGGCCAATCCGACGGCAGGCGCCTTGCGGTAGTTGTGAAAAACCGCGTGGGGGACGGTGTGGGTTTGAACAGCCTGAAGCATATCGTGAGCTTCTTGAAGGGTGTTGCCGATGGGCTTTTCGCAGAACACCGCCTTCCCCGCTGCCGCCGCTGCCATCGCGATTTCGGCGTGCGTGTTGCCGGGGGTTGATATGTCGATGACGTCAATCTCGGGATTCTCCACGACTTTGCGCCAATCGGTCTCATAGTGCGACCAACCGAAGGCGTCTTTCGCCTTCTTCACCGCCTCCTCGTTTCGGCCGCAGATGGTATGCATCCGGACTTCGACAGGAAGTTCGGGGAAGAATCTTCCTACTTGGCGATAGGCGTTGCTGTGGGCCTTGCCCATGAATTGGTAGCCGATGAGGCCGACGTTTACATGTTTTTTCGACATTGAATCCTGCCCTCCGTTGGCAGCGATTTTGGGCCCAGCCTTGGTAATCCGTCAAGGCTAGGCCGAGGATTGTGGCGATTACTTTTTGGATCGATGTCTCAACAGGGCCATCGCACCGAGGCTGAGAGCCGCGAATGTGGCAGGCTCGGGGACGGGCACCGCCTCAGGCGCGATTTCGGAAATCCAGTTTTGATAAGCGCGAACGCTGGTCGCTCCGAAGGTATCGCCGTAGTCGAGATAGTTGCTGTTGCCTCCCGGATTGGGACCATGAGTGTCGTCAATCCAGATGTTGACACCAGCGATGCGCCATTCTCCGCTTTGTTGGATGAGCGCGCCACCGCCGGAGTCTCCGAAGATCAAGCCGCCTTCGTTGGCAGTTGCCCCACCGCCTCCGTAGTAGTCAACCTGACTGTCAGCAGGGGTGTTAGGGTTATAGTAATCCAAATCCGCTTCAAGGCTGACCGTTGAGTGAGATGTGCCGCCAATATCGTAAACGGCATCTTCCATATGCTCAATTCGATTGGTCACGGCCCGGCGAGTGCCAAAGCCTCCCAGGTAGTCGTAGCCTGTCCAAGCGTTGGTCCCGCTCGTCCGTTCGCTCGCGGTTGCGCCGTAGCCCACAAAGGTCAACACCTGGCCCATCATGTCGTCAAAGGTGGGCAGTGAGTAGCTGGAAAAAGGTGTATCAAACCGCAGCAGGGTGATATCGGCGGTTGGGTGATCGTATCGTTGAACCGCATTATAGAGATTGCCATTGATGAAGAAGCCATTGCCTCCTACGTGCTTGGCGCTGAGAACGAAGTGGGGGCTGATAACGGTGCCGCTCCCTCCTCCGAGCATGATCCCGACCGTGTCGAAAGTCGCAGCGTTCAACTGAGAATGCCCATAGATGGCATGGGCGCCAGCGCTGAACGCGCATAATGTTGTGGCGAACAAAATTCGATATTTCATCGAAAGCAAATCCTCCCCGAATTTAGAGTGGTCAACTCTAGTCTAACAGGGGTTTGGTGAACCGGCCATGTCAAGCAAACTTCTCCAACCGGGCTTTAGCGTAGGCGATCTACGGATCGATCACCCCCTGTTGCTTGCACCAATGGAAGATGTGACCAACCTTCCTTTCCGCCTGTTGGCAAAGAGAATCGCGGAACCGGGCTTGATGTTCACCGAGTTTGTGAGCGCGATGGCAATTCACTATGGAGCGGTCAAGACGCTTCGAAAAATGCGAATTCACCCCGATGAACGCCCCCTCGGCATCCAGATCTTTGGCGGTGAACCGGAGGTGATGGCCGAGACGGCACGGATTGCGGAAGAGATGGGCGCAGATATCGTGGACATAAACATGGGCTGCTGGGTGCCCAAGGTTTGCAAGACCGGTTCGGGAGCGGCACTCCTGAAAGATCCAGAGCACGCGGCAAAAATCGTTTCCTCGGTCGTGAAAGCGGTCAAGGTTCCGGTCACAGTTAAGGTTCGAGCGGGGTGGGACTATTCCCTCTTTGCCGCCCCCGATCTGGCCAAGCGGTTCCAAGATGCAGGGGCGAAAATGATTACGCTCCATGCTCGGTTCGCCAAGCAAGGATTTGAGGGTGAAGCGGACTGGAAACTGATTCGCGACATGCGCGAAGCGGTTCAGGTGCCTCTGATTGGCAATGGCGATGTCAAGGCTCCCGGTGATGCTGTTCGGATGATGGAAGAGACAGGATGCGACGGGGTGATGGTCGGGCGAGCGGCCATCTCAAATCCTTGGGCCCTTCGCGACATCTCCTTGGCCATGCGCGGACTGCCTGTCGGTCCGCCGCCAACTCTCGACGAACGGATTCAGGTCGCCCTAGAGCATCTGCGAATGATGATCGCCTGTGAATGCGACGCCGAATCGTTTGAAGAAGCTCTGACCTTGCCCAACTATGCGGATGGCGAGTTACGGGCCTGCCGCGGCCTCCGAGGTCAAATACCGCTTTACATCAAGGGCGAGTTTGGCGCGTCAGCAATTCGTGATCGGTTAACCAAGTGCTCCACAATTGGCGACTACGAGCACGTTCTTTTTGAGTTTCAAGTTCAGACTCGTGAGCACCGCTCAGTGGTCGCCTAGGGTCCAGGCCGTTTCCAACTCAGCCAACCGAAATAGGCGGCCTTCAAAAACCCTAAGAACGCCGGAGTTAGCCAAAGCCAGTGGGCGTGAGGATGCGGCATATCGGGAGGTTGCCTACCAACACCAAGGGATAGCATGGTTTCTTCGAAATCTCGCCAACGCCAAGTAAGCCAACCCAATCCAAAGAAAAACGCCATCACCGAAACATAGGGCGGAGTGATCGTTTCAATCGCGCGACGAACGAATTCCTTCATCGAACTCACCGCTTCAATATTGATTTTACGGCACGAGTCCACACTCTGGGAACCATCGGTGCAAGTTTGAGTGCCTCGCGATGAAGCGGCTTCGCCTCCTTGAATTTGCCCTCGCTGTCAAGGTGCTTAGCCATGGTTGAAAGCGCGATGCCGATATTTCTCTGGACAAGCTTTCGGTACTTCGCCTGATCGGACGCAGGCAGCATTCCGAAGAAGCGTTCGAAATGGTCCAGCACAATATCTTTCATCAGAAACCGCTTGGCCTCCTGGAACCGGTATCCGGCGTTGGCGAGCGACGTAGAAAGCACCCGGTAGCGAACCTGCTTTTCCGGGAAATGGATGAATTGGCCCTGCGAGGCCAAGATGATCCACCCGTACCAGTCCGAACAACGCACCGTTTCCGGAATAAAGTTTCCCGCTTTGAGCATCGCGTTTCGTGAGAACACGGCGGAACTGGCCACGATCCAGTTATCTGGCAATACTTGATCGAATGATCCCGCGTCCGATTGCAACACTAAATTGCGTTCCACTACCCGGCCGTCATCGTACAAATACCAGCAGTCGGAATGGACCATCACCGCTCCGGTCTGGTCAAGAACAGCCATCTGCTTTTCGAGTTTGTCCGGCACCCAGTCGTCATCGTGATCGATGAAGGCAATGTAGTCACCCAGCGCTTCTTCAACCAAACGTTTTCGTACGGCCCCCAACCCAGCGTTCTCCTGGATCAGCACGCGCGCACCCATCTCTCGCGCGATCTCTGCCGAACGGTCCTTGGACCCGTCGTCAATTACGAGGATTTCAAAGTCTCGATACGTTTGGGCCTGTACGGTCTCCAGAACCTCTCGAATGGTGGCCTCACCGTTATAAACCGCCATACAAACAGAGACTCGGGGCATCGTATGAGTTTAGCCGCACGAGTAAAATTCCATACCACCACCGATGTTGGCTCGATCACTTATTCTCAAAACCTCTGCCTGGGGCCCCGTTGAACGGATGGTCCGCAAGTCTTTCCTTTTCAAACCTCTCGTCAGACGCTTCATCGCCGGCGACTCGCTGGAAGAAGCCATCGAGGCCAGCAACGCCACCATTCAGAAGGGGATGTTTGTCTCCCTCGACTTCTTAGGCGAGAACACCAAAAGCGAGGCCGAAGCGTTAGCCGCGAAAGCAACGTATATCCGCATGCTAGAAACGATCGCTAAAAGCAGCAGCAATACTCCGCCCAAGAGAGTCGAGATGCGACACAAGACTCCCGGAGCGCCCCCTCTGGGGGAGCTAGAAGCCACCAACATCAGCATAAAGCTCACCCAATGCGGTCTAGATCAGGGTGAGGACTTCGCCGAAACCAACTATCGCGAAGTTCTGTGGGCCGCCGCCGAAAGAAACACCTTCGTTCGAGTGGACATGGAGTCCAGCGAGTACACAGAAAGAACGGTGAAGATGATCCAGAAGGTTCATCAGGACTTCCCCAACACCGGCACCGTGCTCCAGAGCTACCTCGTGAGGACGGACGAGGACGTAGAACTCATGATCCAAATGCAGGCCCGAGTCCGTCTGGTGAAAGGCGCTTACTTGGAACCTGCGAACGTGGCGATTCAGGACAAAGCTAAGGTGGATGAGGCTTATGTCAGACAGGCAAAACGACTTTTAGAAGCGGCTTTCTATCCCGCCATTGCCACCCACGATGAGAAGATCATCAACGAACTCAACCAGTTTGTGTCCCAAAAAGGAATTGCCAAGGAGAGCTTCGAATATCAGATGCTCTACGGGATCCGCCGTGACCTTCAAGACAAGTTGGTTAAAGATGGATACAACGTCCGCGTCTACATCCCATTTGGCGACTCCTGGTACCCCTATTTCACTCGCCGTCTGGCCGAGCGCCCGGCCAACGCCTTCTTCATCCTGAAGTCACTCTTCAAGGGTTGAGAGAATTTCAAAGCCCGGCCAGTTGGCCGGGCTTTCGCCCTCTTAAGCGCCCACTCCCTTCTTGGGGAAAGGCGGATGCTCCGGTTTGCGAATTGGGTTCTTTGCGATCTTCGCTTTCAAGAGTTCGATCGCCTTATCAAGTTGCGGATCTCGTCCCGCCATCACGGCCGCTGGATCTTGATCGACGTCATAGTCCGGCGTCGCCCCCGTGCCTTCGATGATCCACTTGCCGTCTGCGAATGCGGCGTAGTTCGGGATGTAGACGCTTCCACCGTCGATGAGCGTAAACCCGCCACCGCTACCGACTTCCCCGCCTCCAGTACGTTTGCCGACCACCGGTCCCAATTTCATGCGCTTCCAGACTTCGATGAAAAGCTCGCCGTCCGAGAAGTTGCCTTCGTTGCAGATGGCGGCGGAATAACCGAAATTGGTCCAGTCCTCTCGAGTCCAAGTCTGCCCGGCTCGGGGTTGGAACCAAGCCTGGGGCTTACCCGCGATGTTCTCCAAAAGAAGCGAAGAAACATAGCCACCGCCATTAAAGCGCGTGTCATAGATCATTCCTTCCTTAAACACATTCTGGAACTGTCCTTTGGTAAAGCCGATGAGGCCAGGTCCGGTCATGTTTGAGATATGCGCATAGCCAAAGTTCTCTCCCCCATACTTCTTGACATAGGCGATTCGACCATTGACCCAATCGATATAGCGTAGCGGGCTCTCACTTGTCAGCGGCTGAACTCTCACAATACGAGCTCCCTCCATGCTTGGTTTGGAATTGACGGTGATCGCGATGGTCTGGCCCGTCTTTCCAACCAAGAGCGATTGAAAATCTTGGTTGCGCTTGACCGGCTCTCCCGCAATCGCGAGAATGTAGTCTCCCTCCTTCACGTCAATTCCCGGTTCCGCCAACGGCGAGCGAGCGCTGACATCGAAATCGTCTCCTTTGAGAATCTTCGCAATCTTGACCGCATCGGCCCCCGCAACCGGCTCAGCGTCAATGCCAAGGAAAGCCATCGGGACACGACGTCCGCCCACCGGAGCGCCACTCACATAGGCGTGGCCACAGTTGAGCTCTGAGACCATGTCCTTGAGCAAACGGCTGAGATCAGCTCGGTCGCCGACCTTGGCCAGCATGGGTTCATATTTGGCTTTCACCGCTTGCCAGTCGACGCCGTGCATCCCAGGGTCGTAGAAGAAGTCCCGGCCAATTCGCCAAGACTCATTGAAAATCTGATGCCACTCGTCACGAGGATTCACCTTGATGGTGTATCCCGAGAACTTGATGGCGGGAGGAAGGGGGCCGGGACCCGCCGCAATGTCCACTACATGAACATTTGGCCCCGACTTTACGAGAAGCTTCTTCCCGTCACCAGATTTTTGGAATCCATCGACACCCTCCGCTAAGGTGGCCAGCGTCTTCTTATCAAGGTCGAAGGCGCGAAGAATGCCCGGAGGATTGCCTGACATGGACGCCATTTCGTCGCTGTCGATCACAAAGAGTCGACCGGGTCCGGACTCCAGAGCTCGATAGCGGGCGGCAGGCGCGGGAACATCGATCACCCGATCCGCGAGCCCGTCTGGATCGAGCTTCGTCTCGGGTTTTTCATCTGCCTTCGCCTTGGCCGCACCTCCCTCTTCATCGTTCTTAGCGAGGAATGGAGAAGGCGTGCCTTTGTCCAGGGCGACCATATTGATGCGAACCACCTTGTCAAAGGTGTACTTGTGGGTCCAAGTCGGATAGGGAGTCAAACTCCGATCCGCCAGATAGACGACGAACTTTCCGGTGGAGTCGAAAACGGGGCTGTAGGAGTTGACGTTCGGGCTGGAAACTAGATAGTGCTTCCCCGCCGAGATGTCGTAAACATACACCCGCATGATCCAAGCTTCGTCGATGGACTGATAAGTTAAGAACTTGCCGTCAGGGCTGAATGCGAAGCTAGGTGCATAGGAATCGTAGGAAGCCGTACCGGGCGCGGTCATGACAGGCGTGACCTTGCCAGTCGTTGAATCGATCACTACGACTCGCCCATTGCGATCCGCTAAGGCTAGAGTCTTTCCGTCCGGAGACCAATTGAGCGCGTAAGGGTTTGCCGCCAGCCCTTTCGTCAGTTGACTGGGCTGTCCGCCACCCGAGGCATCCGTCGTCCACACCTCATTCTCGCCCGAACGATCCGAGACGAAAGCGATTTTCTGACCATCGGCCGACCAAGCAGGGAGAATCGCGCGGGCTCCGGGCTTGTTCTCAATCACCCGCATATCGCCATTCGTACTTGCAATGCTCAGAATCTGTCCACGCGCTTCAACTGCGACTCGCTTGGCGCTTGGCCCTGGAGCGACGTTTTGGATAGCGCCTTGGACCGGGATCACGACGGGCCGCTCATGGATTTTGTCAGAGTTCAGGTCGAACTGAACATCGGTGGTTTTGCCGCTTGAGACGTCAAATACCGAGAGTCCGGCTCCATGCTGAAAAACCACGCGTTTATCGTCCGCCCCCGGATATCGAACCGGGCCATCCGAGATCTTGGTTACTTGGACAGCCGCTTTCGTTTTGGGGTTGAGTTTCCAGAGATTGCTGTAGCCGTTCCGCTCGCTCACAAAGTAGATGTCATCGCCACACCAAACGGGCGTCGTATCGACTCCCAGGTCTTTGGTGAGTTGAGTAAAGGCTTTGGATTGAGACTGATAGAGCCAAATGTCATCCGCGCCGCCTCCTTTGTAGCGGTACCAGTTCGCCCATTCAAAGCTGACCGGAACGTACGCCAGGTCGCCCTTTGAAGAATAGGCAGCGAAGTAACCTCGGGGAACCGGAATCTGTTTTGCGGGCCCTCCATCTACCGGGGCCGTCCAGAGTCTTTGGTTGAAGTCAAAACGCGTAGAGCGGAAAACGACGTTCTTACCATCCGGCGTCCAGGCAAGGACGTCGGCGCCAGTCGGATCGTAAGTCAGTCGCTTAGGAGGGCCGCCATCTACATCCATCACATAAACGTCTTTTGCCCCGTCGTAATAGGCGGTGTAGGCGATCTGTTTGCCATCAGGTGAAAATCTGGCGTTGGTTTCAACACCCTCGTCTGAGGTGATGCGGCGGGCGGATCGATCGGCCAAATTTCCGAGCCAGAGATCGCCTTCACAGGTGAAAACAACAAGGTCGCCATGAATGTCGGGTTTTGTTTCAAACCCCGCGTTGGCGGCCATCGACATCGTGAGCAGAGCGCTTACAAGCAGAGGCATCTTGGCCATAGCTTATCCGACTGGAAAGCGTCTGGCAATTTACTTGGTGTAGGATACACCCGTGGCTCGATTTCTGGGGGTTCTGGTGGCTTTGGTCGCCCTGGTAGGTTGTGGGGGGAATGTGGCAATCAATCAGGCTCACATTCGGTTTGCCCACTTGGTTCCCGACGGGGGGCGCCTCGCGTATTACTTCGGCGACTCGCTGAAGTTTGTCAATGTGGAATATCCAACGATTACGCCCTACCGAGCGGCCGACTCCGGAGCGATCACATTGAATGTCGGCCCCTTCCCTGGCAACACCTATCTCGCACAGGCGTTTGGAAATGTCACCGATGCCGGAAGATATACCGCGGTAACCATCGGCTATCGCTCGCCCCAGAGTGGCGAACCTTCCCTCTCAATGTTTGTTCTTCAAGACGAGAGCATCCCACCCCCAACGGGTGAGTCTCGACTTCGAGTCGTTCAAGCGGCGCCCAATACGAATGCCTTGGATTGGTATGTGACTCTAACCAACGTCAATTTGAATGACGTCGAACCAGATTTCACCAATATCGGACTAGGTGAGGCCAGCGCCTATGCGAACTTCGGCGTGGGGACACGCCGACTTCGCGCCACGTTACCGGGAACCAAGACCGTGGTTTATGACACTTCAATCGGCCTCTCCGGTCGTCAAATCTACACGCTCTACTTGCGATTGACAACGTCCGGTCCCGTTGCAATCACCCACTCCATGGTCAAAGACGGCGGCTAAAGAAGCGTGGTCAAATGATCGCCGAAGGCTTTGAGAACCTTTCCACGATGGCTGACAAGGTGCTTTTCTTCGGCAGTCAGGTCCGCCATGGTGCAGTTTCTTTCGGGCAGGAAGAAAATAGGATCGTATCCAAAGCCCCCTCTGCCCGAACGCTCGGTAGCGATTCGCCCTTCACAGACAGCGTTAAAAATTTGAGTCTCGCCGCCATCGGGAGGAGTCAAGGCAACATAGCAACGAAACCGAGCGCCGCGACCTTCTTCCGGCACTCCGTTTAGCATCTCAAGGATTCGGTTGATTTTGTGTTCGAAGCTGGAGTCCTCGCCTTCGAATCGCTTGGAATGGACGCCAGGCCCGCCCCCCAAGTGGTCAATCTCCAAACCTGCGTCGTCGGCTACGCACCACTCACCCGTGAACTTGGCGGCGGACTCAGACTTAATCGCCGCGTTTTCGGGATAGGTATCACCCGTCTCCTCGGGCTCGGGTGCGTCGGGATAGTCGGCAAGAGTTTTCAGTTCTAGTTCGGGAAAGCGAGCGGAAAGGATTTGAATCATTTCGCCTGCTTTCTTGGCGTTATGGGTGGCGATGACGAGTCGCTTCAATTCGCCCTAAATCTCCAAAACGTCGCGCTGAGCAAGGATCAGTTCGTCGATGCCCTTTTTGGCGAGTTTGAGCATTCGACCCAACGTATCGGCGGCAAATGGCTCTTGCTCGGCGGTTCCCTGAACCTCAACGAATCGTCCGGATTCGACCATCACAACGTTCATGTCGGTGTGCGCCGTGCTGTCTTCGTCGTAATTGAGATCCAGGATTTCTGAGCCACCTCGTACGCCAACAGAAACCGCGGCAATCGGCTCTTTGATCGCCATCTCCTTGATCATCCGCTGTTTCATCATCCAACGCATCGCGTCATAGGTAGCCACGTAGGCGGCGGTGATGGCGGCGCAGCGAGTCCCTCCATCGGCCTGAACGGCATCGCAGTCGAGGGTAATCGTTCGCTCACCGAGTCGATCCAAGGAAACCACCGTGCGCATGGCGCGACCGATAAGCCGCTGGATTTCCATGCTGCGGCCATTGGGCTTCATAAGATCTCGATTGTTTCGCTGGCGACCGGATCGCGGAAGCATCGAATACTCGGCGGTAAGCCAGCCTTCGCCGGAACCCTTCTTAAATGGAGGGATACGGTCCTCGACAGTGGCCGTGACCAGCATGTGAGTATCGCCAATTTTAAGAAGGCAAGAGCCCTCGGCAAACTTGGCGACGTTTCGTTCGAAGGTGAAGGGGCGGAGTTGGTCGGGCTGTCGACCGTCGGGACGCATGGCGCGAAGTTTACCAGTCGAGTCTTGGGGTCCTGGTCTCTCCGGACCCTATTTTGACTAACCTTCGACGCGAATCCAGTTACAAACTCGATCCACGATATCGCTCTTCTCAATGTCCGCAAGGGCCTTTCGGAAATTCTCTTCTCGGCACTTGTGAGTAAGAAAGACGATCTCGCCTAATCCTGCGACTGGGTCAATCACTCGCATTTCCATCGCGGCCAAAGAAACATCGTACTCACCCATGATCAGGGCGATCTGTCCGAGGACCTTGGGCCGGTCCTTGACGATGAGACGCAGATAGTATTCGGTTTCCAGCGAACCGATCGGCTCGGTTTCGATGCCGAGGTCCCATGGGATCGCGCTTCCCTGTCCACCGATCGCCACATTGCGCCCAACATCGATCAGGTCTCCCACGACGGCGGAAGCCGTAGGATCGGATCCGGCTCCCCTTCCGCTGAACATAAGGTCTCCCACAAAGTCGCCATGGACCCAGAGCGCGTTGTAGACATCGTTGACAGCGGCCAACGGATGGTTTTTGGGAATCAGAGTTGGATGAACTCTCGCCAAGACTCGGTTCTCGTTCACTGGCTGCACGATCCCCAAAAGCTTGATCGTGTAACCCAGAACGTCGGCGTAGTGGAAGTCGTCTTTGGTCAGATTGCGGATGCCTTCCCGGTAGACGCCTGCCACCGGCACCTGCTTCCCGAACGCGATCGACGCCAGAATGGAAATCTTGTAGGTTGCATCGAATCCATCGACATCGTTGGTGGGGTCGGCTTCGGCATAGCCCTTCGCCTGGGCTTCAGCCAAGACATCGGCAAAGTCCGCGCCCTCGCGAGACATTTTGGTCAGGATGTAGTTGGTCGTCCCGTTGAGGATCCCCATCATCTTGATCACATCGTTCCCGGCCAGTTGGTGCTTGAGAGGTTGAACAAGCGGAATGCCACCGCCTACGGCTGCTTCGTAGTGAAGATCCAAACCACGATCTTTGGCAAGATGGACCAAACGGGAGCCCTCTTTCGCCATGAGCTCCTTATTCGCCGTCACCACGTGCTTTCCATTTTTGATGGCCCTCTCCACCAACGCTCCGGCTGGGTCGGTGCCGCCAATGAGTTCGAGGACGACATCGACATTTGGATCGTCCACGATGGAGTTCAAGTCGGTCGTAAAAAGCTCCGCCGGAAGGTCACGGACTTTGCTCGCATCCTTGATTCCAATCTTGACGATTTCAACGGGAGAACCAATCTTGCGCGTAATGGCTTCATGGTTGTCTTGAAGCATGCGATACGCGCCAGTTCCTACGGTGCCGAAGCCCAGAAGGGCGACGCGAAGGACGCGAGTGGTCGAGGGTTTGGGAGCGAGGTCTGCGGTCATTTTCGTTCGTTGAGGGATGGCCCAGGCGACGCTGCCGGGGGTAATTCGAAGCTACCCGACGTACATAATCACGTCGCCGAGATTGACCAACTGTCCGCTTTCGACAACCACCTTCTGTACCGTTCCACTTAGTGGCGCTGGAATTTCGTTGAACACTTTCATCGCCTCAATCAGGCCGATCGGCTGTCCCGCCGTGACTTCGTCGCCCTCCTTGGCAAACGGAGGTGATCCGGGGCTGGGCGCGGAGTAATAGATACCCGTCATGGGACTGGTGATCGGGCTACCAGATGGCTTGTCCTCGACTGGAGCCGAGATTTCTTCCATCTCTTCGGCTTCTTCGTAGATTTCGATGGCTCCATCTGCCGTCGACTCGCTTGTAGGTTTGGGGGCGGCCTTCGCTCGCTTCTTGAAGGCAATTCGGAAACCATCTGCGGCAAGCTCCGCTTCGGAAAGCTTGAACTCCTCCATGAGGCCAGCCAGTTGGTCTATTCGATCCTTCAATTCTTCCACGCGTAGAATTATGGCTCACAGCGACTTGCCTTGGTGACTCCTTGAGACTTAAGCTGATAAGGGTTCTCTTATGCTTCTTGTTTCTTTCGTATCTTCCCTCACCATTTTGGGTTCGTTAGCCTCGATCAGTTATGAATCGAAAGCGGCACGATTGCCCGTCATCGTCGAGGCGCTTAAGCCTCTCGTGGGTCAGGAACTTTCGGTTAGTCCCGGATTACGGGACCATGTAGTTGTCGTACGGTTTTCGGAAGTTTCCGCCGATCAGGCGCTCCTGCGTCTGGCGAAAGCGTTGGATGCAGAGTGGGTGCGCAAGGGTTCGGAAGTGGTACTCAGCCGAACGCCGGCGATGGAACGCGCTCTCCGGCAAAAGTGGCTCGCTAAGCGGACCGAAAAAATCCAGGCAACACTGGACGCGCTCCGATCTGAACTCGACAAAACACCCACCTTCAGCGATGCCGACGCAGATCGACTTCTGGCGAAACTCAATCAAATTGACGCCCGCAAGTCTGAGGACGACCTTCCTATCCGAGAGTTGGATGCAGCTTTTAAACAAGGACCCACGGGGCGAGCCATCACGCGGCTCTTACTCAGCATTCCCTCCCGCGATCTGGCTGAACTGCCCGCCAACTCGACGACCGTTTTCTCCAACCAGCCGAATCGACTGCAAAACCGCTTGGGGGGCAACGCCAATGACGTCTTGCGAGACTTAGTCAAAGATGTGGAGACATTCAAAGGTGCGATGAATCGAAGCGGCCCACCCAACCAGCCCAAAAACGGTTGGCTCGGAGGCGATCCGCGATTTATGCCGTTTCACAGCAACGACATTCGAAAGGCCCTTCTTTCCGTCACCGTGATGAACTTGAAGAGCACGATCCGGGTGGATCTGAGAGGTTATGACGACTTGGGCAACAGCGTCTTTGTAGCCAGCCAGAACCTAGATGCTAAGTTCTATTCTCCGGCAGCAAGGGAGGGCCTTAAGGGAATGTCCCAGAAGACCCAATACAAATTCAGTCAAGAAGCCCTCGAATGGAATCACCTCGCTTCGCTAGACTATAAAGGCGCACAAGCTACCTCGCCAACTTGGCTGGAGAAGACGTCCCATCCCACACAATTCGATCCACTTTCCTTCACCGCCAGCGAGTGCCTCTTGGCGCTGGCAAAAGAAAAGGGAAAGGATCTCGTTGCAGATATTGGAGACAATCTCGCACGAATCAACGGAGTCGCTGACTTGCAGGATGAAATCAACCTAGGAGGGTTCGAGCGGGCTCTCAAGCAATTTTGGAACTACTCCGTCGACGATTCGGCGGAAACCCTCTTCATCAAACCAAGCGGAGAAATCGGGCCTCCCGAGTTGCCGGAGAATCGGTTTGCCGTAGAGAAACTGCTTCAGAAAACATTGGCGATTGGCTATCTGAGCTTAGAGAATTTGGGCGAGTTCGCCGTTTCTGGGGGCGGTGCACCGAGTGGAATAACATTCGACGCTCTTCGAATCGTGCTTCCCCGTTCCGAGCGCATCTATCAAGAGTCGGACATCGACTTATGCCGACTTTACGGACGCCTCAGTTCCTCTCAGCAAACAGCTTTGAAAAAAGGAATCCCAATTCCATTTCAACAAGCGCCGGTGGCATTTCGCGAGGGTCTCTATCAATTCATCCTGAATGGAAGTTCGGGAATGGAACAATCGCAAATCCTTTTGAAGGGCGAGCGTATGGATCATCGGTTGGAAAGTCCTCTTTCCCTTCAACCCACGGAGTTTCTCAACTCGCCAGCTTCCGTTGAGGCGATCGGCTCGGAAGTTTCATCGGAAGCGCGGCTGTTAGTGGGAACCCGTGGGGGAGACTATGTCCCTTGGACACGCTCAGTAACCTATGCCGAGTTACTGCGAAGAAGGCAAAGTTCCGGTCAACAGGTGTTCACCGATCAAGACGACGTTTGGATGGGGCAGACCTTCAAATTGAATCTGATCGTAAACATCGGCAATGACCTCCAATATCGGCTGCCCCTCTCCGAACAGCGATACGACCTAAGATCCAAGCCCCTCAGCTATTCGACCCTCCCCAAGGAGATTAGGGACAAGATCGGAGGTTAGCCTTTCCCCACATACTTCTCCGGTATCGGATTTTGGGCATCTTCTTCTTGCCAAACGATGCTGAGCACATACCACCGTGTTCCGTCGTTCCAGAGTTGAAAGCTGTTGATTCCCCGGGCAAACGGCTTGTCCTCCTTCTTGGATCGAGATTCATAGGTGCTCCAAACATGAACCAAATCGCGGAACTTCTCGGAACGAGAGGCGATCTCGGTCTCAAAGAAGCCCTTCTCTTCCAAATACGGACCTGATAGCTTGATATAGTCTTCCACGGTCAAGACTTGCCGCCGGACTTTGCCATCCCTTCCCTTGCCAATCGCCGTAAGCGTTGCGTTGGGCGCAAAAAGACTGCGCATTCTCTCCCAATCCCGCTTTTGACCGGCCGGACCGGAAATGACGTCATAGACGGCTGCGATAACACTCTCGGGGGACTTGCCTTCCTCTGAACGATGGGGCGTAATCCAAGCGGAGGAGACGACAGCCATGAAGGCGAGGGCGATACTCATTTGATCTTTATCATTCGCACTCCAAAAGCGTTTTCCCTGTTAAGAAACTGCGATAAGATAGCGACATGAGAAGCAAGGGACTGATTTTGGGAGTAGGGCTGATCGCCGCCGTGGCGTCATTCGGCTTCAACGACGACTTTAAGCGGGAACGCGGCGGACCCAAAGATGCGGCTAAGAATGCCCTTGAAGGCAAAGAGCCGCCCGCCCTGGTCGCAACCGAGTTTCTGAACTCAAACGGAAAGAAAATTTCTTGGAAAGACCTCAAGGGAAAAGTCGTCGTCGTCGACTTTTGGACCCAGTGGTGCGGGCCCTGCAAAGCCTCGGTTCCCCACGTAAAGGAACTGCTTGAGAAGTACAAGGACAAGGGTCTCGTTGTGGTTGGCGTTCACTCCGATCCCGACACCGCCAAGATGAAGGCGGTCGTCTCCGAGTTGGGAATGAATTGGATCATCGCCCAAGATGGTGAAAAGAAGACCTTCACCGCCATGGCTGGAGACTCTTTCCCCGACTACTACCTCATCGATCGCAAGGGGATCCTTCGTTTCGCCGATTTGGCGAATGCCGAAGTTGACCGCGCAGTTGAAATGCTGATCGCCGAAAAACCCTGAGCCATACCTTTTGATAGGGGCCAGCGCTGGCCATTGTCGGTGCCGCACTCGAGAAAACCCCCGCAATATTACCGGTGTCGATCACTGGATCGACCTTGGATTGCGAAAGGAGAAATCTCATATGCGAACACCGACCCTATCCACCGTCGGAAAGGACGTTCTGACGAATAGTCAAGCGACGAAGCTTGCGAGTCTTACCGGACACGCCATCGACGATCTCAAGGGGAAGCAACTCGACAAGCTTCCTGATTTACTTGGCCGAAATTTCGACTTCAGCCTGCTTTTTAAGCGGCGAGTCTGCGGTCGAGTCGTGAAGAAGGACCCGATCACGGGAGAAGAGCTCCCCGTACCCTTCGCCACCGTCCAGGTGGAAGACACCGATTGCAGCTTTATCAGCTATTTTCCAAAGGGCTCCAAATACGTTTGGCATCTTCCCTGGAAATGCAAGCGAGAAGTCATCGCCACCACCAAGACCGATAAGTGCGGGAATTTCTGCGTCTGGATTCCGCGCTTCGAAATCGACTTCATTCTCCGATTCCGAAAGAAGCGCCGATGCTTCACGGATATCTTCATCCGTCCGGACATTTCCGACATCCTCAAAGGTTTAGAAGGAATCCCGATTCCCGGAATTCCTAACCCGCCCGATCCTGCTCCATTCGATGCGCTGAACGATGGCATGATTCGAAGACGGCTTCAAGATCTTCTCGACCCCGACGCCATTTCCAATTTGGTCGCCAGCCACTCCGTAGCCATCGGCGCTCCCATGGGCCCCATGGACAAGGCGTTCGATCGCCGGGCGTTTCTCAGTGACGCTCCGCCACCGATGACGGAGTCCTTCCGAAAGCTCCACCTCGAACCCAAAGCAGGGCTTCCTCAGGAGTTCCCGGAGGACGTGCGCAAGCTGGTGGCCAGTGGCAAACTTCAGTTGGATCCCCGAAAATTCATCGGTCCCTTTATCCGATGCATCGACGTACTGACCCCCGAACTGGTTCCGGTCCTTGATGTCCCCGATATCACCTTCAAAGTCACCCAAGACGTTGACGGCGATGGAGATGAGGAAATCATCTATGGCGAAGGCTTCTTTGATGTTCGCTGGGATGCCACAAACATTCCCGACGTCACGCTTTACGCTTCCTCCATTGCCAAGGCGGCGCCATCTTGCAAGCTCCCACCCATCCCCTCATGCTCGACTGGAGGCATTCTCTTTGCGGGCTTGATGTCGTTAGACGCCACCGGAGCAAATCCGTACATGAACGCCGACGGATACGCGGTGCGGCCCAACCGCCCTCATCCGAGCGGGCTCCTCAGCGAAGTCCCCGTTACGTCACTCCCCCCGGCAAACACGCCAATGGCCGGGACCCTGCAACTCTACGGTTGCACGGATGTTCCAAACGCCAAGTTCTACCGAATCACTTACCAATACGCAGAAAACGTAGGCGGCGCCTTTTCTGGCTCCGCAATCATGAGCTTCCCCCTTTACGTTTACGAGAAAGATGCAGGCGGTAACTATATTCCCGTGACCATCTATCCCGACCTGAACGGATGGATACCGATCGGCACGGTCGCGGCCGCTCGATTTCCCGATCGGCTCCTCATGAACTGGCCAACTTCGGGTCATGGCGTCTACAGACTCCAACTGGAGTTCGCCAACGCATCGAAGAATCCCATTTCGACCTCGATTCCTCCGGTTAGCATGGTGATCGATAATCGAGTCCCGAACCTTGGCTTCACGACCCTAGAATGGCGGGTAGACAATTCGCCCGGCGTCTCTGGAGCATGGCAACCGCTAGAGCTCATTTGCCCAGTGGTCCACCGGCCCAAGGGATCCGCCATCGAATTCCGGGTCACTTACGAGTCAAGCGGACAACACTTCCGCTCCGTTTCCATCACGGGCACGGGTTGCGGTGGCGCCGGCAAGCCCATTCACGATCCGGCCAGCGGTTCAAGCGGCTATTGGCATCGAACCGTAGGCGATTCGGCGGTAACGAAGGCGGAAGTATTCAAGGTTTCGGCGGCTTCGCTTCAGGGGGCCTACGGATTCTCGCTCACTGGAGTCTCCCGTGCCTTCAACCCGGCCGGTTTCGACAACGGTCAAGCTTCCGGCTTCAACTACGAACCCGTGCACGTTTACACAACTCGATTCCTTCCGATCGCCATTGTCGATCTGTAGGATTGAAAAGAGCCCCCGCCAACGTCGTCGGGGGCTCAAATTGAGTGACCCCACAACTCCTTCAAAACGTCATATCCTATCGAGATGCTCGGGTGTTTTTTGTTGCTTGGGGTGGGACTGTCTGCACAACAGACTACGTTGACCGCCGAGGATATTCAACTGAGATTGGAAAGACCGGTCACCCTTTCCACCGCACCGACTCGCCTCCCGATGTTGCTGACCCAACTTGGCAGCCGAATTGGCGTACCCATCAAGTGCCAATCCGAGCTCAATAACGCCGTCGTCATGGTGGCGGTGCGGAATCAACCTGCCAAAGAAGTTCTTGACCGGCTCAAAGACAACATTGGCGCGGGAACGGCGATTCAAGCTGGTTCTCTCCTATTCGGTATGCGCGTCACGACCCCTGAAGAGTTGGCAAAACTCGAGAAACAGCGTGTTCGAACCATGCGTTCGTACATCGATAATTTGCTGACTTCCTCCGAGGCGGAGAAAGATCTCGACGTCAGCGAAATGACTCGCGCTGCCGACCTTGCGCTCGCATTTCTAGGGCAAGACCCGCGTGGGGGATTTAGACCGGCTCATCCGATCATCTTTACGGTCGCAACTCGAAGTCCGATGGATCGCTTCACCGCCCGCCTTCTCGACGCTATTGGTCCAGACGATCTCGCTCGATTTATTGGCGACAAGCCAACCTTTCTCGATTCAAAGAATCTGCCCGAAGACATCCAACGATCGGTAGGCAAGGCATTAGGGCAACTCCGCAAGGAGAGCGATCTTTGGCACGACGCTTTCGATAAGGTTCAGGAGGTCGTGGACAACACCGGAAACTACGGATTGCCGGGTAGCATCGCCGACGATTCTATGCCGGAGAAAGGCGTTGGCCTAAATGGATTCCGCATCGCCTTTTACCCCGAGGACTCTCAGTTTCAGGTTGAAGTCTTATCCGGCAAGGAGTCCGTCTCTGAAAAGAACATCTACGTTCCTGGCCGCGGCTCACGCTGGATCAATCCAAAAGGTTCCTACATCAACCCCGCTCAACTGCCTCAAGAAACCGTAGCCGCCCCGGAGGACTACCTTCGCTTGGTCACCATGGCCAACGGAGTGGATGGCAAGCCAAGCCCGATTGACAACGAACTACTGAGCCGCATCAGCGATCCATGGAAATACGATCCACTATCTTTTTCCATGTGTTCCTGTCTGCCAGAGCTCATGACAAAGCTCAAACTCAACTTGGTCGCCTATCTAAGCGATCAGGGCATTTATTCGGTGATCTATCCGTTTGCCACCAAAAAGGAGTTCACGACCTTGGAACTCATGAACTATGCCGGTTCAATGGGGATTGGTCAACTGAGGAAAGACGGGGAGTGGCTCACCTCCGGCCCGGGCAACCCTGAAAATTATCTCAAGAACCAAATGGACCGAGTTCCACTGGGCAAGTTCCTGAAACGAGCCTACGAGGTTGGTTGCCTGACCTTGGAAGAATACGCCGACGCCATAAGCAAACTCCCCCAGGACGGATCTAGCAAGGCGCGTCAACTCGCGTCCCTGGTTCGCCCAGGTTTTGACTCTCTAAATCCTTCCTACAGCTTCATTGAGGTCTACCGTCGCCTCACTCCCGGACAACGGTCTCTTCTGAGAACAAGTGGTTTACCAATCTCACAGTTGACAGGCAACAGCCGCCGGACGGTGGAAGGAATGTCAGGGGTCGGCAGAAGACGACGCTTCAATGGCAACCCCGAGGGACTTTACACCGATCCTCCAACTCGGGACGAGTTGGCAAACGCAAAGATGGTGCTGACGACGGAATCGACGACGGGACTGCTGGGAACCTATGGTCAACAAGAAGACGACAATCTTTACCGACGTTACATGAACTATCAGTTCTTCGATGTGGCGCCTTACCGCAGGAGCCGGAGTAACGTGGACGTAAATAGCGTCATGAATATGATTGGCATGGAAAAGGTTCGTCTCTGCCATCGACAAACCATTTCCATGAGAATCAACGTTCCGCGCAAGGTTGGCGTGAACATTTCGGGATATCAGTTCGACGCTTCAATGTCTCAGCCCGCTCAGAACCGCGATCAGTTCCGAAACGTCATCATGCAACTTTTACAAGGCTAGGCCCAGTGGACCTCCATGTCTCCCCGCGCGGCCTGAAGGTAGTTCAGTTGGGATCGTGATAGAGCATATGCTTCACCGCGAACAGAGCGAGTTCGAACGCGGGCATTGATCCTTTCACCTCGCCGAGTTGATCGTCAGGCAGAATCCGCCAAGCGTCGATGACCTCTTGCGTAGACGACTTGATATCTTGGAGGCACGCTTCTTTCGACCGCAGATGTTCCGGGGCCACCGCCCATCCGCTTAATGTAGAGGGTCCAGGATCTTCTCCTCTCAAACGCGCGGCCAATCGACGATTGACATAAGCCACCTCGTAGGTGAAGTCAAAGGGAACTCGAGCTGTCCCGACCGCACCGTTACCCAGCGCATCTTCGGGAAGAGCATCGATGTCTCGAACGTAATCATCCAACATCGCCGTCAACTGCGACGCGATGTACTCCTTGAGATCAATTGCCATGGCCCATTATGGATTTGCGCGAGTCGCGAATTTCACTTTATTGGATTTGCTAAATCTACGCGTTACCGATGCCCAAAGATATTTAATCCGCGATTGCTGCCGGTCGGGAGCCGTCGTGTAATAGACGGTCGTCCAATCGTTGCTTGGCTGGGGTGCATACAGGTATTTATTCGAACTCCCTCTCCATCTTCCCGGCGAAATCCAGAGACTTCGCCCATCTGGATGGACATAAAGCGGCATTTGAGGATGTGATCGCCGGAACCCGAAGGACTGCAGGCGAGCATCCACGCTTTCGGTGTACCTAGTAGGGTTTGCCTTGAAGGAATAGACCAGTTGAGTCGTGTTCCCCAAGCCTATGCGGTGTATCGGCGCCGGTAGATCCTTGATCGGAGGACCTTCCTGGAGAGTAAGGCGGGAGTAGATGAGGAACGTCGCCACCAAACACAAAATGGCGGCGAATACGGCTTTCTCCCACGGGCTGAACTCTATCACCTTAATTGCAAGACGAATCCTCTTACGCTTCTCGTTCGTTGGCTCGGTAAACTCTTTACTATGGATTACCGAATTGAGAAGGACAGTCTGGGAGAGGTCCAGGTTCCTTCCAACGCATATTGGGGATCGCAGGCGGAACGTAGCCGAAATCTCTTCCGAATCAGCGGGCTCACCGAGCATCCCAAGATGATCGACGCCTACATTTTGCTGAAGAAGGCCTGTACCGTTGCGAACACCGATCTTGGCCTTTTGGACGCAGAGGTCGGCAATGCCATCGTGCAAGCTGCCGATGAGATTCTGAGCGGGAAATTGCGAGATCAATTCCCTGTCGACGTCTTCCACATGGGCGCCGGTACCAGTTTGAACATGAACTGCAATGAGGTGCTGGCAAACCGCGCCGAGGAAATTCTGGGCGGAGGACTAGGAACCTACCAGCGCGTCAATCCCAACGACCACCCCAACTACGGTCAATCCACCAACGACACGTTCCCGTCCGCCATGCGCATCATGGCGCGATTGATGCTGGAAGACCTGTTCCCCGTCATCGATGACCTCATTGAAGCGTTCGCTGCGAAGGGAGTTGAGTTTGATCGCATCTTGAAGTCTGCTCGAACTCACCTCCAAGACGCCGTGCCGATTCGGCTCGGTCAAGAGTTCACGGCGTATGCCGTAGCCTTGCGAAAATCGCGACGATGGCTGGAGCAGGCCGCACAAGAGCTAGAAGAACTCGGCATTGGTGGAAGCGCCGCCGGAACGGGCCTCAACACCCACCCCGACTATCGTGCCAAGGTCGTCGAAAACCTCCGGGAGTACACAGGAATTGAGTTCCGAAACGCCCCCGACTTGCGAGAGGCCATGCAAAGCAACCTGGCAATGGCATCTCTGGCCGCGGGCTTGCGAATCTTCTGCCAAGAGTTGACCCGAGTTTCAAACGACCTTCGATTGCTCTGCTCGGGACCGTTGACCGGTATTGCCGAAATCGTCTTGCCGCCCGTTCAGCCCGGCTCCTCCATCATGCCCGGAAAAGTCAATCCGTCCATGGCGGAGAACCTCAACATTGTTCTTTATCAGGTTCTGGGACAGTGTTCCAGTATCGATAACTGCGTGATGGCCGGCCAACTGGAGTTGAATGTGATGATGCCCGGAATGGCATTCTCCGCCCAGTTTGCCCTCCAAGTTCTCACCAACACCTTAGCGACCTTCACCGAAAACTGCGTCCGAGGAATCAAGGCCGATGCCGAACGTTGCGCGCACTACGCCGAGACGTCTCCATCTCTGGCCACCGCGCTGAATGTTTATGTCGGCTATAAACAAGCCGCCGAAGTCGTCAAGATTGCCTTGGCAGAAAAGAAGTCGATTCCGCAGGTGGTTCGAGAGAAAGGCTTGCTCGACGAAGAGACCCTCAAAAAGGCTCTCGACCCCGCGCTCTTAACCGAGCCCGGCATCCCAGGTAAGTAACTCTTCGCTTCCCCAGCGGCACGTCCGCTGGGGAAAGCCCATTACTTGGAAGACACAAAGGTCTTTCGATACCAGAGCCGCATTCGATCTAAGTAAGTTGGCTGACGATAGGATTGAATGATGATTCTCACCGCTCCGTCCTTGGGCCGGTCCAGTAGAGTGACCGTTGTATTGGGCTGGGAGAAGCTGATTGAGTCTGGCTTCTTCGTTTCTCTCCAACTTGGATCGTTCAAATCTTCTCTCACGAGATTCCCAACGGTCGCCAGGTCGCCCGAGATTTGGTAAGCGCCACCCACCTTCAATCGGCCCGGCCCGGTGGAAGCAAATTCTATCCATTCTTCGTGGTGGACCATTTTTGCCCGGGCTAAAAACGGATAGAGTGGCGGTTCCCTCACAATCAAGAGGGCGAAGGTCGCAATCGCGGCAACGATAACGGTGACGAAGATCAATGCTTTCCGCGGCCAACGCCTCGGAATCTCCGCCTGTCCCAAGCTCGTTTCGTCTTCTTTTTCCCCCACCTCGTTATTGTGGACGCCTACGCATAGGTCCAAGTTCAGCGTGTGATCTGCAACCTTGTGACACAATGAATTTGATGAAAAGGTTTCTGTTTGCCGCGACCCTAACCACGGCACTCTTCGTGGGCGCAATGGCCCAAATGACCGGTCGTTCTGCAATGCAGCCCCGGTCGCTTCTGGAGACGGGAGGAGGATTCCTCATCATGCCCGATGTTCAGAAGGAATTGGGCTTGAGCGCGGCAACCAAGAAGACGATCAATGACAAACTGATCGCCCTTCAAAAGTCGATGATGGCCGGGAGCAAGCCCGGCGAGCGGCCCAGTCGCGAAGATATTCAAAAACGCCTCAGCGTCGCCACCGAGACCTATCGCGCGCTGGGCAAGTTGCTGACTCCAGCTCAGCAGACACGCCTGAAGCAGATCACCGTTCAACAGCTTGGGGTTTCGGGAATGCTATTCCCGGAGGTCAAGAGCCAGTTAAAGCTGAATGCCGACCAAGAGCGAAAGCTTGGCGTCATCATTCGAGATGGCACGCAACAGATGATGGCGTCGCTGCAAAAGCCCGCAAATGGCAACAAGCCAACCGATTACAACGCCATGATGAAGGAATATCAGGCGAAGCAGAAAGAATGGCAAGGCCGCATGATGAAGCTGGCCCAGCAACAACTGACCGCTTCTCAAAAAACCACATGGAAGAATCTCACCGGCAAACCCTTTACAATCGACTACGCAAGCTTCGCCCGTAGTCAAATGAGCAAGCACTAGATTCTCGACGAGATGAAAATGGGGGCGTCAGCCCCCTTTTTCATTTCAGGAAGAGGGCGTTTCGCAACGTGTCGTCGCGCTCCGACCGGAAGACCTTCCCGTACTTCTCCGCGTCCTTGGCCAAGTCGCTCGAGGGATAGTCAGCGGTTACCTTATCCATCAAGGTCACGCATTCGTTCCAGAGCGACTTTGACATCTTTTCGTTTCGCCAGTAGGGATTGAAATCGGCCAGTCGCCGGGCGGCACAGGCGGCTCGGTATAGGGCTTTGGGAGCCTCGGGAGACTTCGGCATATCCTTTGCGATTTCCAGACAGATCTTTCGGGCTCGCCAGAGGCATTCATGCTCATAGTGATGCTCTTCGATCGCCTTGTCGTATCCAGCGTTAGTCACGCCAGCATTCCAGAAACCGGCGAGAATCGAGCGGCCACCCATCCAAAGCGAGGGATTGTAAAGCAACAAATTCCGGCGCTCGTACCAATAGCTCGCCAGCGCATATTTCGCCTTGGCTTTTGCATCTGACGTTGAAGCCTTGGCCACCGCGGCGTTCAGTTCCTTGAGGTCCTTTATCGTATCGACTGGATCGACCAGCCGATCTCGCACGCTATCTTCCGCCCCGTACCAGGAATAGTCGCTGCCAACTTCCCCGATCTCCTTCCTCTTTGCATCAGGGATCTCTCGAAAGACCTTGTCCGCCTCTTCGAGCTTATCTTTCCGAAGGAGCCGCATCGCTAGAGCGAACTTGTATTTGTTCAGTTCTGGATCGGAAGGACGGCTGGCTACGTACTTCTGAAGCTCCTCGATCGACATCTTGACATCCACCAACGTCGCAATATCGAATCGATAGGAGAGGGCTCGGTACTGATCAAGCGCATTGTCCCATTGGCCCTTTCGCTCGTAGATCAAGGCGAGATTTTCTCTCGCTGCTCCCACCAGGTAGCTCTTGGGGAAATCTCTGAGTAGCTTTCCGTAACCTTGCTCAGCCGCATCCGATTTGCCCAGCTTTTCCTGGGCGCCGGATTGGACATACAACGCCAAATCGGCGTTTCGGTTGCCAGATTCGGTCAGTGCCTTTGTCGCCCACTCCTCTGCTTTCTTATAGTCAGACCGAAGATAGGCAATCTCGGCGAGGCGAGCTTGGATTGAACCCGCAATCTTCGCTGTTGGATGTCGGGTCAAAACGTCTTCCGCCAACTTCGCCAGTCCGGTCAGACTCTTGGCCGAATCCTCGCCGCCATGATTCACCCGGAATTCCAGATAGGGCTGTAAAAGTGATGGGTCAGCAAAAAGACCTTTGCGCACATCGTCGGCGTCTTTGCCCTTGAAAGATTCGCTGACATAGCGCAGCGATGCCAACTGGCCCTCACGCTCGACATGCGACTTCGCGTTATCGTAAGACTTCAGGTAGCGAAGAAATGCAGTGGCCCGCTTGCCCGAAAGGTACATCGCGCGCGTTTCCCAGCCGTATGCGCTCTGCAGGAATTTTGACTTGGGAAACTCGCGGCGGAGCTTGCCAATCGCCTGAGTTCCCGCTGCTAAATCCTCCGGCTCAAGGGCGATGACCCCACCCTTCTCAGTCCCCTTTAGCCGAGTTCTCGCTGCCATGATGAGCGCGTACTCTCGGCGAGGACTGGTGGGATACTTTGTAGCAACCTCTTCATATTGCCGAGCCGCTTTTTCATATTCGCCATGATCGTAGGCAACCCCCGCGGCCGCATAGGCGGCAAACGCACAGAGAAAGCCATTCTTGGCATCGGCGGCAATGGCCCTGAGGGACGACGGATTTTCCGCGTCCTTTCGGGAAGCTAAGTAGGCGTCGATCGCCGACTGCGGCAGTTTGTGCTTCTGCGCTTCCCTTGCGACTTCAAGCTGGTCCCGAAGCAAATCGATGTTATCCAGATCTTCGGGCTTCTCCTTGAGCAGCGCTACAAGCGATTCCTCCGCTTTCGAGTAGTTGCCGTTTGAAAAAGCCGTATCGATGGCAGATTTCAGATTCGCGATTCTCTCCGTCTTCGCCTTTTCTTTAGCCTCGTCCCAGTCGTCATACCATCCAACGCTATCCGGCACGGGTCGAGAGGGTTGCTCTCCCCACACGGTAATGACGGTTCGAGAGGGGGGCGCGCCAAAATCCGGCTGAGCGTCATTGTAATGAACCGAATCGTAAATCGACCCGATACACGACTGCACGATTCGATAAGCACCCATCCCACCGGCCACGGTGAGGCCCAAAACAAGTAATCCCTTACCGTTCAACATTCAAATCAATCCTTTGCGAACCTCGCACGTGGTCTCCCGACGCTTCAGCGATAAGATCGTAACTACAGTTTAGCTTTGTCCCGGGACTCAATGTGAGGGGCCCGATCGTCGTCTTCTCGCCTGCCGCAAGGTGTACTCTTTGAAAGACGATTTGATTCGCGGAAGCGAGGCTGGATTTTGCCGTAGAGCCGTCGGCAAGCTCTCTAAAGGGCTGAACTAAGTCAAACCCACCCTTCTCCAAGGCATCTACGCTTCCCCGTTCAATCGTGAGAAGGATCCGACAAGCGTTCGGTCCAATCTCTGTGCCTCCGTTCCCCTCATTCTTGAGGGTGAGCGTCACCTTTAAGGGCTCGCTCTTCGCCTTCGGGTCCTCGATCCGGCCCCATGGAGAAGCCACGGTCTTCGATGAAATTGAAAGCTTCGGCTGCATGTCCTTCCCCTTCATGGCCGCCAATACCGCCGGAAGAGCGACTGCGGTGCTCTCTCCCTCCTCTGGAATGCGAAAAACGATAGATCCCCGGCAGTTCGCGCCCCTCAGCTTTTCGACCTCGCGTAAGTGATTGACAATGAGCTGAGGTGTCGGCAGGCGGTAAACAAGCGAATAGCCTGCCCCCTTTCCGTGCGCATCCCCTTGGGTAGCTTGAAAGCGATAATAGTCCTCTCCATCGACGCGCCGACGCTCCTTAAGCTCAAAAGTTGGATGCCTTGCCGCATCGTAGGCGCTCAGTCCGCCATAGGCTCCCAGCAGTTTGCCTTTCTCGTCGTACAAGAGCGCGCGACCATATCCAGGCACCCCCACGAAGTACGGCTTGCCCAGCCGCTCGGCGGCTACCATTCCCTTTTTCACCGCATCCAAATCAGAAAGCGGTGTCTTGTCCTCCACCGTGCGCGCGGCGCTACCTTCATAAAATTGGGGGACATAGTCGTCGACTTGCTCCACGACCTGAGCCAATTCCTTAGAGTCGAACCATGTGGGCAAGGCCGTAATCGACAAGGAGAGGCCCGCACCCAAACGCGCTCTGACTTCCTTCAAAAGTTCGGCATAAAGAGGCAGTCGGCTCGTGGGTGAATCGATGTCGAGTTGAATCCCTTGGACCTCGATACGCTTGGATTCGCATGCAAGCTTGTCAAGTTCGAATCGATCGAGAATCGCCTTCGCCATGTCTGCGGGCTTGAAACGAGTTAAGTGCGCGATGGCGCCTGCGTCAAAGTTGTAAACTAAGTACACCGGAAATCCTTCCGGTGGGCCCTCAAATCTCTGAGGGATATCGGGGATCAGCTTCTCGCCGTCATTCCGAAACGTTCCGCCACGAACAAACAAGCGTTTCACTCCAAGGTCTCGCAGAGTCGCCGCCTCGGAACGGTTAAGCGTGTAGGGCGTGTGCCAGTACCAATAGGAAAGCTCAAGGGCACCCTTGGCGGGGCCAACACGATGGCATCCGCCCACCATCAATAAGAGCAAAGAAAGGCTGATCCAGCGCATAGGCCGCTATGAATATGACATAGCGGCCTATGACTGGAACTGTCGATCAAAGATCGCCGTTGCTTAAAGTTGGGGCCGATTCAGAGAAACGAGTGGGAGCGTTTGTATTTACCGTTCCACTATTCTGGATCCCAAGAAGCGGAGTCACGGGCGCGAGATCGACAGAGGCGCTCGTTGCCTTGGCCTCCTTTTGAGTTCCAAATCGCTGAGCTCGGCCAATCCGCACCAGGAACTGGTCCTCCCCTATCGCTGCGAGATAAGCGGCTCGCCTATCGCCAAGCGAAAGAGCTCCAACCGCCATTTCATGACAGACTAGCGCTTCTTCATCCGTCGTTCCTTGAGACATGACCTTGGATGCCAGGAAGTAGTCGGCGCCATTCTTGAGCGCTCCTCCCTTATACAGCTGCATCACACGATCCACCCTCTTCTGCCGCTCGGCCGAGGTTTCGTTTTTCGGTGAAGCGTCTACCGCTTTTGCTAAGCGTCCCAATTCAGCGACGGTGGGCACCCCTACCAACGCTGTCGGTTCAACCGCCATTGGTTTCGCACTCGCTTTGCCGCCTACTAAGCTCAGCGCCGCACCTGCTAGTACGATTCCAACGGCCAAAGAACTTAAATAAAAAGTTAAGCGAGTTTGCATTTGCATCTCCTCCGTTCACCCAACGGTGACACGCAAAGTAATACGGATGCTCAACTCTCCCATTGCGCCCAAAGACCCATCTATTTGCCGGAATACACGCGAAATGTATCTTTTGCATCCCAAGCTCCCTCGCTTGAAGGGTTTGCCGTGGGCCTTTTGCCCAAGGGCTGAGCAAAATCAACGATTGCCTGAAGTTCCCCGGGAAGTTCGGTAGATGGCCTCCAATCGCTCATCTCGCGTCCCAAGAATCCAGTGTCGAATTCGCCATCGACAAATCGAGGATTCGCCAGGACCTCCAGGATATACGCGATATTTGTCTTCACTCCCAAGACATGAAACGCTTCGAGAGCCGAGATCATCCTGGCAATGGCCCTCTCACGGGTTTCGGCATGAACGATCACTTTGGCGATCATCGAATCGTAATATCGAGAAACCTCGGACCCTGGCCCATAACCCGTATCAATCCGCACTCCTGGCCCTGTGGGCTCGGCCCAACCGAGAATTCTTCCAATCGAAGGCAAGAACCCTTTTGCCGGATCTTCGGCAATGACGCGAACTTCCATCGCATGTCCGTTGATCGCGTCTCTATCTCCATCTTGGATGCGAGGGTTCACTTCCAACTTTTCCCCCTGCGCAATGCGGATCTGCCACTCCACCAGATCCAAACCCGTAATCGCTTCCGTTACCGGATGCTCTACCTGCAAGCGGGCGTTGACTTCCAAGAAATAGAACAAGGCGTCCGCCTCGTCAAACATAAACTCGACGGTTCCTGCTCCCACGTAGCCCGCTTCCAGAATCAGCTTGCGACAAGCCTCGCGCATCGCCGTCCAAATTCCCAGTCGGGCGAACGCAGAAGGGGAAGGCGCTTCCTCGATCAACTTCTGATGCCGGCGCTGGATCGAGCATTCCCTTTCAAAGAGACAGGCGACGTTGCCATGCTGATCGGCCAAGACCTGAACCTCGATGTGGCGAGGTCGTTCAATCAGTTTTTCGACCATCATCTCGCCGTCGCCAAAGGCTTTCAACGCTTCGTCAGACGCCAATTTAAGCTCTGAATCAAAGTCGGCGATATCGCGAACGATTCGCATCCCACGCCCCCCGCCGCCCGCGCTTGCTTTTAGCATCACCGGAAAACCAATCTTGATCGCCGCATCTTTGAGTTGTGCGTCCGTCGCTCCCGATTCGAAGAAGCCAGACGTCACCGGCACCCCCGCGGCAACCGCTATCTGCTTAGCGTCGATCTTCGCTCCGAGCTTTCTCATCGCCTCGGGAGGTGGACCAATAAACGTGATTCCTGCGTCCCGGCAAGCCTCGGAAAACTCGGCCCGCTCACTCAAGAATCCATATCCGGGGTGAATTGCGTCCGCACCCGTCGCCTTCGCTGCCGCGATGATCTTGCCAATATCGAGATAACTCAGACTAGGTTCGGGAGCCCCAAGAGGAACGGCTTCATCGGCTAATGAAGTGTGCAACGCCTCCGCATCGGCATCGCTGTACACCGCCACGGTGCGAATCCCCATTTCGCGTGCGGCCCGAATCACCCTCACCGCGATCTCACCTCGATTTGCAATCAAGATTTTTTTGATCATCCCGGGAGCTCCATAACGAAACTGGCCTTACGTTTCTCAAGGAAAGCGGCGACTCCTTCTTTCCCTTCCTTCCCCGCCCGTGCCTGAGCAAGGCGTCGCGCGCAATCGTCAAGACTTACACCTTCGTCCGTGACGAGATGCTTCGCGTCATCGACCGCCCGAGGACCCGCCGCAAGGATTGCCTTGAGCTTTCGGCTGATCGCCGCCTCCCGATCTTCCGCGATTTCGTGAATCAGACCTATTCGCAGGGCCCGGTCAGCATCGAATGCCTCTCCCGTGGCAAACAGGGCTCTTGCATGACCTCGACCGATTTTATCGATGACGAACGGCGAAATCGTCGCGGGAATCAAACCCAGCCGGACTTCGCTAAACGCGAACTTCGTTTCTCCCGAAGAAATTGCCACGTCTGCCGCCGCAACCAATCCACAGCCACCCCCAAATGCGGCGCCTTGAACTGACGCAATCACCACCGCCGGACATTCGACGATAGCCCGGAACAAACGGGCAAGTTTCAGCGCATCTCGAAAGTTTTCATCCTCGGTGTAACCGGCGGCCTTGCGCATCCATTCCAAATCTCCTCCCGCACAGAACGACTGTCCTTCACCTCTTAATACAACCGCTCGGATTCCTTCCGGCACCTGAGAAAACGAACGAGAGAGCTCCGCGATCAGCTCATCGTTAAAAGCGTTGCGCACTTCCGGCCTGTTGAGAGTGAGATGAAGGACTGGCCCTTGGGACTCGACTTTGAGCATGATTTCGAGTATGGCGTATCCTTTAGCCCCGTGGACGAACCGATAGTCATTCCCAAGCACCGACTCAACGCAAGCGAATTAGCGGCCATTGTCGCCGAAGCTCGTCCAATGTTGCCGGTCATGGCTGGACTCTTAGGCGGATTGGCGCTCATAATCGTCGGGCACTTCGTCGGATTGCCTCCAACCGCCGCCATTCCCCTGGGCTTGATCGCAGCCCCGTTCTATGGACTCCTCTATCGCTTTGTCACCCTGAAGCGCCCTTACGCTAAGCCCCAAAATTCGGTATTCCTAGGGACTTGTGAAATAACGCTAGATCAGAACGGAATCCGACGAGTGATGGAGAACGGAATCGACAGCTATGTTCCCTGGCGGGCCGTCACCAATGTTATTGATGGAAAACGAGCGTTCAGGATCGGATTTGCCGCAAATCAATACTTCTTTATTCCTCGCCACATCCTCGGAAGCGAACTAGACGCCAAGCTCCTACTGTTCTTCGCCGCAAAGGGCCTGATCCGACCCAAAAATTCATGACCGCGCTCCCCCATTCTCAGCCTTACACCATTCCCCGCCCGATCTTGTCGAGACTGGCAGGCATCTACTATCTCCGCACCTTCTGGCCCATCTTGGTCGGCCCAACCGTTTTCGGAATCGCCCTGTTGATCTTTGGCACGAATCAGATGTTGCGACTCTTTGGCGTCTTCTTGGCGGCCTGGCCAGGCACCGTGTTCGTCAGAGCGCTCATTCTTGTAGGCAAACCGGCAAAGGCATGGGCCAAGCCGACGGTAATGTCCTTCGATCACGACGCCCTGTACTTTGAAAGCCAGACCGAGCCGGTAAGCCGCCTCAAGCTGAAGCGGACGTCCATTCGCCGAGTATTTCGACTCGCTGGCTACTACATCGTGCAGTTCAGAAAATTTGAGTTTGTTCCTGTCCCCATCTTGGCGCTTGAAGAAGGTTCGTCCCGAACCCAGTTCGAAGAAAGTTTTGGTATCTAAAGCGGCGTCTTCACTGGATGGGCGAAAGCGCGTTGGAGATCTTTTTCCAATTCGCGGTCGGTCCAATCGAGCGTCACTGGTGTGATCGAAACAAAGCCTTCGCTAACTGCCTCCACGTCCGTTCCTGGCTGGGAATTTGCCTCCATCACCACTACGCCTCCCTGCCAGTAATACGGCCGTCCCCAAGGGTCTTCACGAAACTCCACACGGTCTTTATAAACCCGCTGACCCATGCCGCATACCTTTGCTCCCTTGATTTCCTGATAGTCGATAGCGGGAACGTTGATGTTCAAGAATGTCAACGGCTTGGTCGGCGCGGTAACCACCGCCTCCCAATTCTCCAGGAGCCAACGCTCGCCCGTCTCGTAGTGAAAGGGAGCGCCCGTTACAAAGATTGCCATGCTCATCGCCACGGAACGGATTCCGTTGATCGTCCCCTCCATCGCCCCCGCCACGGTTCCCGAATAAGTGATGTCGAAGCCCAGGTTCGGGCCATTATTGATTCCGCTCAACACAAGGTCGCAACCGTCCGGCCAAGCCACCGTCAATCCCACGTTCACACAATCCACGGGAACTCCGTTGACCTGGTATGCCTCCAGCCCTTCCCAACGCACCTTGTCTACCCGAAGCGGATCTCGCATTGTCATGGAGTGCCCGCAAGCAGAGCGTTCACGATCGGGCGCCACGATTTTGACCTCGCCAAACTGGCGAGCCACACGGGCGAGGTGGACGAGTCCGGGGGCAAGAATGCCGTCGTCGTTGGTGATGAGGATTCTCATGGGGCGTGCACTAGCGTACCGCCCCATGTTCACTATTTGGATTATGAAGGCTGAGTTCCGAAGGCGCGAATGGACCGAATCAAGTAAACGCTGAAATAGACAATCTCATGGTTGTCCTTTGCGATCTTGACCCAATGTCCCTTGGCGTCTTCCAAAATGCCAATCTCTTGGCGTTCGATATTTCCCTGCTCGGTTAAGAGCGCGACCTTCTTGCCGACGAGTTCAGAGAGCAGATCCATAGCGACATCATATCGCCTGGCCCCGAATAAAATGACAAAAAACTTTAGCTCTTGCTCGCCATCAGAACGACTTGAATCGCGATCGCGATGAGTCCACACACGATGGAAGCAATGGCCCAATTCTTCGCTTTATCTGCTGAAGCCAAAGCCGCCCCTTGATCCCCGCGCCGGGCGTGACCATCCACCTGAGCGGCGTAAACGATGGCAACCACGCCAAAAGGAAGGCAACAGCACATCGTGGAGAAAATCGCCAGCACCAGATTATTGGGGACCGGTGTGTAAGAGCCGCCCATATGCGGACTCGGATATCCTCGAGGGTAGCCCGCCGTAACTCTGAGGCCCGGCACTGCCTGTGCAACCAGATACCGCCCTTCGGCAACGGAGTATATCTGAGTCGTGGGCAAAACGCGGCCCTCGTCCACCCACTGCTGAAGCGTAGTCAGATCGGGGGCCGTATAGTCAACTCCGTTGACGGTGATTCGGTACATCGAATCTTATACGTAGATGCTCTTGCCCAGGCTGCGCAATTCTTCGGCGGCTTGTAAAACCCGCTTCTTCATGCTGTTCTCGCCCTTCTTCGTATAGCTTCGAGGATCGTAGACCTTCTTGTCACCCATCTCCCCGTCTACTCGGAGCACTCCTTCGTAATTCTCAAACATGTGTCCAGCGATGGCTCGCGTGAACCAATACTGGCAATCAGTGTCCACGTTCATCTTCACCACGCCATAGTCAAGCGTCTCATGAATCTCCTCGATCAGTGAGCCAGAACCACCGTGGAAAACGAGGTTTAGCTTGGCGGCGTCGCCATACTTTGCCACCACGGCCGCCTGACCATCTCGAAGAATCTTTGGATTCAGCTTGACGTTTCCAGGCTTGTACACGCCATGAACGTTACCAAACGTCGCCGCTAAGGTGAAAGGTCCGATATCCTTCAAGCACTCATACACGTACACCATATCCTCAGGCGTGGTGTAAAGCTTGGAATGCTCAGCGCCGGTGTTGTCGATGCCATCTTCTTCGCCGCCGACAACGCCCGCTTCCACTTCGAGAACGATTCCCAACGGAGCCATCTGAGACAGCAATTCCTTAGAGATGTCCATGTTCTCCTTCATCGGCAGTTCCGAACCGTCAAACATATGACCGTTGAACAAGGGAGCGTTTCCAGCATCGACTCGCTTCTTCGACTCGGCAATGAGGGGGCGAAGGAACTTATCGACTTTGGCGGGAACGCAGTGATCGGTGGTTAAAGCGATATAGATGGGCAGTTCGGCGGCAATCCGGTGCGTATATTCCGCAAGTGCGATCGCGCCGAGCGCCATGTCCTTTGCCGGACCGCTCGCGTGCTCTCCGCCCCCGGTGCTGAACTGAATAATGCCGTCCGTCTTTGATTCGGCAAAGGCCGCGAGCGCGGCGTTAAGAGTGTTGGTCGAAGTGACGTTGATCGAAGCAAGCGCATAGTCGTTCTCTTGCGCGGTTTGGAGCATTCGAGCAAATGTCTTGGGATCCGGTACGGGCATGGGAACGATGTTAGCATTTTGGGGGGTTTAATCGGCAGGTGGAAGGTGTGGGTTTAAAGATTCGGACGGTACTGGGGTTCATTTTCGGGTTCGTCCTCGGCATGGTTCTCCTTCTCGGCTTTAACATGGTCTTCCGCGGAGTGTGGCTCTCGGTTGGCCTGGTTGCCGCCGTAGGCATCCTTCTCTACACCCATCCCCGACTATCGATGTCTCCTCAGACCGGACCGTATCTCGCCACCTTGGGATTTGGCGTCATTGGCGCATGGATGAAATCGGTGGGTCCGTCGCCCATGCGGGGGCTTCAACGGATGGCCAGTCTCATGCCCACGCTCTTTCTGTTGCTCGCGGCCTTCTGCGCCATCGTCTTTCTCTTGCGAGCCCAAGGCGCCAATGAAGAGACTCAATATCGACTCCTTCCCGCCATCGTTCTGTGTGTAATGGCCTGCATTCTCGCCTACGTCAGCGGAGACAAAGGAGGAGCCGATCCCATGGTGAACTGGTTCATGACCCGTTTCGGTTGGACGCACGATCAGGCCCACCTCGCCACCCTTTGTGTTCGCAAGACCATCCACTTCACGTTCTACGGCTCTCTCGCTCTGGTCGGGAGCCTGCTGGCCACCCCCAGATACGACCTCAAGCGCGCCTGTCTCTTCGGCCTGTCGCTTCTTGTTTGCTTCGCTTCGTTCGATGAGTTCCGCCAACACTCTTCTCCCGTTCGAACGGGCTCGGTGTGGGACATTGGACTGGACCTTCTAGGAGGTCTCTTCTTTGTTGGGCTACTCGTGTTAACCTATCACCGACAGGCGCAACGAAAGACGCTTTAGCAACGTTCTATCGTCAAGATGTCACAAAGGACGCGGTCGTCATGAATATTAAAATTAACCTTATTGCCTTATCTCTGGCGATTGCTGGGTGTACTCTCGCCCAGGATTCGGCCACAAAGATCACTTATTCCACCGTCGCCGTTCCAGTTGGTCGGGCGCTCACCGAGATGAGCAAAGGCCTTTCCGTACGCCTGGAAGCTACGGTCCCGATGGCGAACGAAATCGTAGTGATCCGATTCAAAGAGGCGACGCTCGACGAGGCGATGAAGAGAATCGCCACCGTCACGGCAGGAAGTTGGGAACAGATGGACGGCGGCTACCGATTGATCCCAAATAGCGCGGCTCGTCGCCAGGAAGAACAAGCGGAAAAGGCCGCGTACACCGCCTCCCTCACGAAATCGCTCCAGGATTTAGTGAAGACCCTAAATCCTCCCAAGCCGGATCCGAATAAGAAGACCGATCCCGAAGCCGAAGCCATGATGGCCCAGTTCGGATTCGGAGCCGCCACAAGTCCGGCCGGAAAAGCCATCATCCGGCTACTGCAGGCCATCGGACCCGCGAGCCTGGCAAATATCAACGAGAAAACCCGCGTCGTCTACTCCTCCCGCCCGACTCGTGTTCAAGTCGCCCTGCCCGGCAATACCAGCCAAATCCTCGCTCAACTCGTTACCGAACATAACGCTTACGCCAAAGAGCTCCAAAACCAAAAGGCGGCTCAACCGGTAAACACCGAACAAAGCGAACAAGTCCGAAAAATGAGGGAGTTCTTTGGCAACTTCATGGACGAGGACAAACCGATCGTCGGCACCCCGACAAAGGCCAATCTCGTCTTGACGCGCCAGCAGCTTCTCGGCGGAATCTCCGCCGTCCTCAGCGTCTTCAACGACCAAGGACAAGTCGTTGTGACCGGCACTCAAACAATCAACGTTTCCGGCTCCATGCTGGACGGCTTGGTCCGACGAGCCCAGGAAATGCAGGGCGGCGCCCAAACAAAGGCTCCGGCAACCGAAGAAAAGCCCATCGAATTCTCGGACGTAACCAAAGAGCTTGAGTCGATATCCAACATGATGCAGATGGCGAACGCGCCAAAGATGAGCGACGAGCTTCGCAATCGACTCCTCCATCCGGACGAATTCGACCCTCTTTCCTTCTCTGAATCCGAAGGTCTTTTGGCTATCGCCAATCTACGAAATAAGCAATTGGTGGCGGTACTGCCCGACTCCATGGAATCGATGCTGGGAATGCTTGGTGGAGACAACGCCAAGACCACGCCCACGGCATTCCTGAAGGATCTTAAGTCTGCCGTTTCTGTGGTCGATGACGGTCAATGGATGGTTGTGCGCCCGCTCACGCCTGCCGAGGCTCGCCAGAAGCGATTTGACCGCCCGGCCCTCGCTCGCTTTATTCAAGCTGTGGACAGCAAAGGAACGTGCGACCTGGACGACCTCGCCACCTACGCTCAAAAATCGGAATCGCCCATGGAAAACCAGAGCACCATGCGCTACATCATCTTCTTTGCCCCGACCGCCATGCAGTCAGGGTTCATGTCGATGACCAATTGGGACATGCTCAGGTTTTACGGCGCCCTGCCCGTTGGAATGAAGAACAGCCTCATCGAAGGCGCCCGAATCCCGTTTAGCCAACTCAACCCAACGCAACGCGCCGCTCTCCAACAAATGGCTTTCGGCCCAGATCAAAGCATCAGCGTCGAAAGAAACGACGAAAAGAAGCCCGACTATGAGTTGCCAGGCATGATGAAGCAGCTGTTCCAACGATCGGCGGGTGGAGACTTTCGAAGTGAACCTACGGAAGTCATGCCGAACGGCTTGCCAAGCAACGGTTATGTGATCGTCAATTTCTCCCAGGAACCTGTCACAAAGGCCACTGGGAATGTCCCGACCTACCTCGCAAATGCCTCGCTAGGAATGGACGAGCTTGCTCTCTTGAAGTACTTCTCCGAAATGCCTTCGATGGCTCAGTTTTCGGCGATGATGCCGCGCCTGGATCAACTTCGCGTAGGCGAGCGCAAACTGTACAACTTCAAGTTTATGCTGGCGCCAGGAGTCTCGATCACACAAACCCTGCATGACGATTCATTTCCAAAGAATGGAAAGATCGTCAGCATGGCCAATCTGCCTGAGGACATGCAGAAACGAGTCCAGGACCGAATTGCCGCCATCAAGAAAATCCCCTTCTTCGACCCCGCCTTCTTGGGCGGAGGTCGCCAACAAACGGCCCCTCCTCAATAAGAGGCTCAGCTCCAGGGTGTGGTTATGGCAATCGCGCCCTGGAGTCGACTCATGTATTCGACATGCGGGACCTCATACGCGCCCAGCGAAGCCAAATGAGGATTCATGATCTGAGCGTCGAAAATCACAAATCCGAGCTCGCGACATTGGTCAACCATCGCCGATAAGGCAACCTTCGATGCGTTCGTTTCGCGATGGAACATTGACTCCGCACAGAAGCACCCTCCAATTGCGATTCCATAGACCCCGCCGACCAAGCGATCGTCCATCCAAACTTCGCAAGAGTGCCCCCAACCCTGGTGATGAATCAGCGTATAGACGCGAATAAACTCTTCGCTAATCCAATTTCCCGAAGGCCGCAAACACCCCCGCATCACTTCTTCAAATGCGGTGTCGAAAGTGACTCGAAATCTTCCCCGACGGATTTCCTTTGCCAGAGATCGAGAAACATGAATCCCCTCAATGGGAAACAAGGCACGGTAACGCGGCTGAAACCACTGAACGCTCTCATCTTCCATCGTCATCGGAAACGCGCCTTCCTCATACGCGTATCGGATGAGCCAGGGAGTCAGTTCAAGTTCTTCCATGTCATTCCATCAATCGGGCTCGATTAGCCGTCTTTCGTTGTTGTTTCTAGAAATCGAAGCTGAAATCTACCGAGGTCCCGGCACTTTTGCTCAGAAGGAAGGAACTTTGCCATGATTGAAGAAGTAGCATTTCAGCCTACCTTTCCGAGATGCAACTTAAACCTGGAGGATTCATGACCTTTCGAACCGGCCGATACTTGGCCATCGCGCTTGTCGCTTGTTGGGCTGCCGCGCTTCCCGCCTATGGGCAAACCACTCCCAAACAGGAACCTGCCCAGAAAACTGGCGACCAAAAGCCGCCGGCAAAGCCCCAAAAGCCTGGTACTCCCAAACCCTACAAAGAAGTAGTGACTGAAGAAGCCGTCAGCCAGGATGGTCTGTTCAAGGTTCACCGGATCGACGACAAAATCTTATGGGAAATTCCCGAATCCCTGCTAGGTCGTGAACTTCTGTGG
>MKRX01000012.1:0-34724 GCA_001898035.1 Armatimonadetes bacterium 55-13 | reverse complement strand
CCCGATTTGAGCGAAGAAACAACACGATTTTCATGCGGGATGTCGATTACTCCAATCGAACCGACGCCAAAGATGGTCTCCTCCGCGCGCTGAAACTCAACAACATGGAGCCCATTCTAGAGTCGTTCGGTGTTGAAGCCGAGGGCCCGGACGAGAAGAAAAAATCCGTCGTCATAGACGTAACCCGGCTCTTCACCAGCGATCCCCAAGCCCTCAGCGTGAAGGCTCTATTCGGAGCTGGCGGTGTCGATCCTTCCAAGAGCTTTGTCGATAAAATCACCGCTTTTCCGGAGAACATCGAAACCCGTTCTCAACTCAGCTTTATCAGCCCCCGCGGTGCGGCCATCGGCATGGTCCACTACAGTTTGGTTCTGCTACCCGAGACGCCCATGA
The DNA here is from genome assembly GCA_001898035.1 of Armatimonadetes bacterium 55-13. GTDB lineage: Bacteria > Armatimonadota > Fimbriimonadia > Fimbriimonadales > Fimbriimonadaceae > 55-13. The sequence goes on along the minus strand of MKRX01000012.1, from coordinate 34,331 downwards.
TGGGCCGCTACCGAGATTCCCGCATTGGATTCTTTGCCACTCCATTTTCGATCTATGGACGCCCAGAGGGACGCGTCATCGACAAGTCCTTCATCAGCCGTTTCCGGCTTGAAAAAGAGGACCCCAGCGCCGCGGTAAGCCCACCAAAGAAGCAAATCGTCTACTACGTCTCCCGAGAGGTTCCGGACAAGTGGCGAAAGTACATCAAGATGGGTGTCGAAGACTGGACCGGCGCCTTTGAGCAAGCCGGGTTCAAGAACGCGATCGTCGCCAAGGACGCCCCCAGCGAGAAGGAAGATCCCAAGTGGGACCCTGAAGACGTACGGAACTCGGTGATCAGATGGGTGCCGTCTCCCGTTGCAAACGCCATGGGCCCCAGCGTCCAAGACCCCCGGTCCGGCGAAACGCTCTCCGCCCACATCATCGTCTGGCACAACATCCTGGACCTCGTTCAAAGCTGGTACTTCGTTCAGGCATCTGCCGTCGATCAATCTGCCCAAAAGCTGCCTCTGCCCGATGAACTGGTTGGAAAACTCATCCGCTATGTCGTCTGTCACGAGGTCGGACACACCCTGGGTCTGGAGCACAACTTCAAGGCCAGTGCCTGGTACAGCGCCAAGGAACTGCGAGACAAGGACTTCGTCAGCAAGTACGGTCTCTCGGCCTCCATCATGGACTACTCCCGATTCAACTACATCGCGCAACCCGGCGACGACGTACCCATGATCGGAAAGATCGGGCCCTATGACATGTTTGCCATTGAGTGGGGCTACAAACCGGTTCCCTACGCCAATTCTCCCGACGATGAGGTTCGAGAACTGGATCGCATTGCCGCTCGGCAGGTGACCAATCCTTATCTCAGATTCGGAAACTACCTCTATCCGCAGGATCCCACCACGCAGAGCGAGGACATCGGTGCGGACGCTGAAGAAGCCGGTCGATTCGGAATCGCAAACATTCGGCGAATCGCCAAGAACCTGATCCCCGCGACTTCGAACTTTGGAGACGACTACTCTTACCTGAAGGAAATCTACGGTGAGCTACTGGGGCAGCGCCAGTTGGAACTCTTCCACGTCGCCAAGAACGTGGGCGGCATCATCGAGACCGACTACCATGCCGGACGCGGTCGCGAGGTGTTCAAACCCGTCGATGCCGAAAAGCAGCGCCGCTGCGTCCGATTCCTGGTCGAAGAAGGTTTCCGCCTCCAACCAGAACTCGCCGACCCCGCCATCCTCAACCGCATCTCGCCGGAAGGCTTGGTCAATCAGGTCAGCGGAGGCGCGAATATGCTGATGACCACCCTCCTCAGCGATGGTCGAACTCGGCGTATGTTCGATATCGAAGCTCAGTACGGCAAAGCCGCATACACCGTGGATGAGATGTTGGACGATATCACTTCCGGCGTCTGGTCGGAGTTGGGAACCGCGTCTCCCAAGGTCGATATCTATCGACGAGCCACCCAGCGCCAGTACCTCTCCGTGATGGATGGAAAGGTCAACGGATCGGCAACGAGCGACGTCCGCCTACTGGCCAAGGAGACCCTTCGCGCGCTCGCTAAACGGATCGACAAGGCCCTGCCCAAAACCACGGACCGCATGACTTCCCTTCACCTGGCGGACAGTCGCAAGGAGATCGAAAAGATCATGAACGGCAAAACCAATAAGCCCGCGGCGCCTTCATTCGATCTTTCTGCCCTCTTCGGCTTCAAAGATCGAGACATCTGCGGCTGCGACCACGTCAAGCTGAACCCATTCAAGATCGAAGACTGATCTTGACGTTCAAAAGAGAGATGGAGGTGGCATCCCCACCTCCATCTTCTTTTTAATAGTCGACCGGACGGAGATAGTATTCGCCAATCGCCGTAGAGCTCAACATCGCCACCGTGGGCATCCTTCGCTTCCAGTGAGTGCCATCCACCTTTCGGCAAACCAACTCAACATCCGCCTGCTCAAAGCCCAATTCCATCAGCTTCGTCTTGGAATACCCCTGGATCAAGTAGTGAAGAATCCGATCTGCCTTCAGATAGGTAATCCCAAAGTCGCCCTCATCGGTCTGCCCTTTAATGAGATCGGCGGACGCCGGCTTATCCACGATCGCCCGAGGTACCCCGAGCTCCCGCGCTAATTGCCAAACCTGAGTCTTGAACAAATCGCCCAGCGGGTTGATGGGAGGCGAATCGTCCGCATGCCAGGTGTAGTAGCCAAAAAGCCGCTCGCTCTTGTTCCCCGTTCCAATCGGTAGGGCATTGAGCTTCGCTGACTGATCGAAAATCACGATCATTCGAGATCGCGCGCAGACGTTTCCCAAACGAGCCGGAGAAATCTCTTGCTCCGCCGAAATATAGCCATCCACCATCCCCGTAATCTCGATGGTGCGATCCTGAATTCCCAAGTCGTCCACCACCAACTGAGCATGGTCCAAGCTCTCTTGCGAAGAAATCTTGTAAGGCATTCGGAAGACGTGAACGTTCTCCGGTCCAAACGCCCGGGCGCAGAGATAGGCCACCACCGCCGAGTCGACGCCACCGGAGAGCCCCAAAACGGCCTTGCGAATTCCACGTCGCCGAATCACCTCATCCTGCAGAAACGAAACGAGCCATCCGGCAACGAGCGGCGCGTTTATGGTAAGACAACTATCGGAGAGGGGATCGAAAGCGGTCTCGTGGCTAACGGGTAGGGCCATAGCGAGACTTTACACCCAAAGGCGGCGTAGGACTGGGGGTCCAAAGTCCCCAGGAACCTAGACGAGCCGAACAAGATCGCCGAAGATGCTGTACATTACCGTGTGATCGGCGAAAAGACTTACCTAACAAAACTTGCAACGAAGCAGGTTAAGGAGATTAGATAAACGTGTCGGGAACCGTAAAGCTCGTACTCATGATTCTGGCGGCTGTCGTTGGAATCGTCATCGTCTACAAGCTCCTCTTGGGTCTGATATCTACCGTTCTCTCGCTGGTCGTCCCCCTCGCGATCGTTCTAGGTATCGGCTACGTGATCTATTTGGCCATCGATCGAAAAGCCCTTGGCGGCGGTCGCAGATTTCTGCCGTAAGCGCGTTAAGATTTCAGGGTTCGTCGTGAAGGTTGCAGGATTGCGCCCATCTCACGACGAACTTTTTTATTGATGCTCCCCCTACTTGCGAGCCTGGTCCTTCTCCAAGGCGCCCCCATTGAGCGCGACGACTACGGCGTTCCCCACATTCAAGCCGCCAGCTTAGAACAGGCGTTCTTTCAAGCCGGGTACGCGGTGGCCCAGGATCGCTTGTGGCAAATGGAGAACTCGCGCCGCGTCGCGCGCGGCAAAATGGCGGAAGCCTTCGGATCGGCCTTCGTCGCTTCCGACCGCGAGATCTTAGGCCAGGCCTACACCGATGAAGAACTAGAGGCTCAATACCAAGCCCTCTCCCCCCGAGCTAAGATTACGATCGACAATTACGTCAAGGGCGTCAACGCCTACATCGACGAAGCCAAGAGGAACGGTTCCCTCCCCACCGGATACAAAGAGAACGACTTAGCGCCAGAACCCTGGACCCGCCTGGACACCGTCGCCATCACCATTCGCCTCTTCCAACAGTTCGGCAAGGGCGGCGCCGGAGAAATCCGAAATCTCGCTCTCCTCGGCTACCTGCAAAGCAGAAAGGAACTGGATGGCAAAGTCTTGGACGTCCTCGACGACTTCGCCTGGCAAAACGACAAAACGGCAACCTGCACCATTTCCGATGTTGACGATCCGCTCAAAAAGACTCATCCTGAGTTTCCCGTCCCGTCCCGGGCCGTAACCGAGAAGCACGTCGCTTCCCTCCCCAAGGTATCCCTATTTGAACTCCTGCCAGGATTGAGGCTCGTCGAACGCCAAGAATCGACCAAAGTCGCGGAGCAAGTCAGCGCACCCTACAAATGGGGCAGCTATTGCATGGTGGTCTCCCCCGCCCGGTCCGGCAGCGGATATCCGCTCCTGCTATCCGCGCCGCAAATGGGATTCCGAACCCCTTCCATCGTCCACGAAATGTCCATCGAGGCACCGGGATTGAGCGTGGTGGGCATGGACGTTCCCGGCGTCCCTGGTGTTGCCATCGGGCATAACGGCTTCCTTGCCTGGGGCCTCACCAGTGGCGTGGCGGATACCGACGACATTTTCTACAACTCCTGCGACGAAAGCTCCTACCGCGTAGGCGGAACTCAAAAACCATTTTCCATCGTGAGTTTCGAACTCAAAGTCAAAGGCGGAGCCGCCCAAAAGATCGCCCAGAAACGGACTGAATGGGGTCCCGTTGTTGTCGAGAGTAAATCCTCCAAGGTTGCGTTCTCCCGCCATTCCGCCTCGCGCATGAAAGAGATGCAGTCGTTCGAGTGCATCGTCGGCATGGACGCCGCCAGCAGCGTGGCCGACGTCGAAAACGCCATCCGCCCGGCCTCCGTCAACTTCAACTGCTTCTATGCCACCCGAACCGGCGAGATCGGCTACCGGTACACCGGCGCCATTCCCATGCGCTCCGCCAATTTCGATCCCCGCTTCCCCGTCCCTGGCGAACCGAATGCCGTCTGGAAGGGCCTGGTTCCCTTCGAATCGATGCCCCACGTCCAGAATCCAAGGAGCGGGTTGCTCGTGAACTGGAATAACAAGCCAGTTTCCTGGTGGACCAATGCCGATACCCCGGTCTGGGGAGAAATCTTCCGAAACACCGAAATCCTTCACGCTCTCGCCAAGCCCAAACTGGCCGCAAGCGATCTCGAATTAGCCGCTTGGACCATCGCCCGGCGAGACGAAACCTGGCCCTACTTCAAACCGTTCGTCAAAGACGGCCTCGGCGCGTTCGAGGGCTGGATGCTAGACGGCTCCCGAGAGGCCAAGCTGTACCAACTGTTCTTCGATGCCTTGCGCGAGCAACTGTTCCTGACCACCACCGGCAATTTCATTTCGATGGACAACTTCAAACTGGTTGCCCAGCCCAGCGTCATGCTGCGCGCCCTCCAGGGTAAGACGAAGGTGAAGTATTTCCAGGGCCGCAAGCCAGAAGAGCTGATCGCGGCCGCGCTGGCCAAGGCAAGGTCGGAATTCAAGACCCCCTATTCCGCCCCCGGCATCCCCGTCCCCGGCCAACCGCCCATCCCCTACTCCAACCGCGGCACCTACATCCAAGTGGTGGAGTTCCTAAAGGACGGCCCCCAGGGCCGAGACGTGGTAACGCCCGGAGTCTCCGAAACCGGCGCCCACGCTCTCGACCAGGTCCCTCTCGCGAGGGCTTGGCTGTTCAAGCCGATGCGGTTTCGCGGTCAGTAGTCGGCCAGATCGCCTTTGACCGCGTACTCTCCAATCCGGCGGACCTCCTCCATGACGCGATTGCGGCCCCATTCGCTTTGCCACCAGGTATCGGGTTGGAGGTCGCGAGGGTCGTTTGAGGGGAGCATGATGAGTTCCACATGCTCCGGCCAGAAGCGACGGGCAGTCATGAGGGCCCTTCTCATGTGGAAGGGTTTGCCGACAATGGCGACTTTCTTGATGGTGTCCCAACCGAGTGCGGTTTGGATGATGCCTTTCGTGAGAACGAAGTTGTCTTTGGTGTGACGGGCTTCCCTTTCCAGCAGGATGTCCTCGGCGGGGATGCCTTGGGCTTGGGCGTAGGCGGCGAAGAGGTCCGCCTCTTTCTCCTGGTCCTCCTCAGGACCGTGGCCGGTGATCAGGATCTTGGGGGCTCTTTGGGTTCGGTAGAGATCGATGGCGCCGTCCATGGTGGTCTCGAAGCGGCTGCCGAGGACGCAGCAGAGATCGACTTTTGTGGGTTCGTCTTTCAGGAAGAGGAGGTTGGTGATGGCATCGCGGGTGTTCATGAGACGAACGGTCCCAAGGGCTTGAAACTCTCGGGGGCTTGGGGTATCTTAACCCACTGACTGCTCCGGTCGTCTAGTGGTTTAGGACATCGCCCTCTCACGGCGAAGATCGCGGGTTCGAATCCCGTCCGGAGTACCAGCACCCTTTTCTGAGTTCTTAGGTTGCAGGAGCAACAAATTCGGGTGACAGCAGTTTGTGGCTAAGATGCGTGTGGAACAAGCCACCAGTATCATCGCCCATTTAATCAAGATTGACCAAACACAAACCGATCGTTCCAAACGGTGTCGGTTCATGATGCTCCACCTGTGGTGCCACATCGGTCAGCTCAGCTTTATCCAGACTTTGGTAGGAGATGACGACCGACACCGGGGGATGTGTCTCAAGCCGTTTTGTCATTTGGAGAAGGGTGAATCTGGCTCAGTCTCCGCCACTATTGGCTAACCTGCGTGTGTTTTAACTTATGCGCCAGAGCCTCAAGTGCGCCCTCTGTGACGGTCTTGGGAAGAACCAGCTGATCCAAAAAGGTCATCTTTTCTAGCGGAGCCAAATCTGCGTCCTTAATTTTGGTGTTGTATAGAAAGAGTCGGCGAAGTGTGCGCACACCGGATATCTGCTTTAGTCCGGCGCCCGAAACGTGTTCTCCGCCAATATCCAGTTTGTTGAGCGACTTGCACTTCCCGATATGAATCAGATCTGCGTCATCAAGTCCGGTTCCCGTGGCCACGAATAGGTCAAGCTTAGGAAGGCGCGGAAGTACCGCAAGGCTCTTCCGCACGGTATTACCTCCGAGAATTCGAAGGGCATAAAGGCGATTGAGTGGTTTGATCATCGTGCAGTCAAAGTTTCGGCCCTTGTTTTCGATATCGACACTGAGCACCCACTTATCCTTCGATTCTCGCGGGTCAGGAGACACCCAAACCATGGCGCCTCGCACGCTTTGCAACTGCTCTTTGACATGGAGTTCGGCAGGGGTGAAGTCAGGAGGTGACTGCAGACTCATGATTATGGCGAGAGTGAGTACTGGCATCGAGAGACCATGATTGTACCGATGACCGAAGCAAGATCGGCGATGTTCTATTTAGCTACCCTCGGTAGGAATGATGCGGTTCCGCGATGTCATCGTTCCCTCGAGCGGGGAGAATCTACAGTTGAACTCCACAAGGCGACGGACAAGTAAGTTCTAAGTGCGTCCACTTCGGTGTACCAAGAAAGCTGATCTGCTAAAGGTAGGTCAGCTTTCTTGGTTTTAGGCGAGGTGGAAACAAGGCATTAGAGCACAGAAGAGTGGTCCGATTTGCTCCTATACTTGGTCTGCCATAGCGACTAAGGAAGTCCGGCAGCGGTCAAACGATAGATGAGTATCCATGAGTTTCCCGATCTCAGTGGATCTTAGTTACCCGTTAACGCACACCTACCCAAAGGACTGGAAGCTTGGCCGATGAAGGAGTGTTTGGTGGCCCTCATGGAAGGTCCACGAATTGAGTTGAGCAGCGAACGGTAGAAAGTATCGAGATATAGTTGATTCGTGCTGGAAAGCAAAACGAACGTGGACCCACCGGCAAGGATTCACTTGCTTGTGGCGAAGGAGGCGCCTTGCGTCATTGTCATCCGGCGCAAACCCAGTAAGGTCGCGCACATTTTGAAGCTCAACACTCTCACCGACGAGATGGAGCACGGGAGTTGGTTCTCGGGTCGGATCTACGAGAGTCGGAGCGATGTTTCCTTTGACGGCCAGTACATGATTTACCTGGCAATGGGGGCCGTAGGAGATACATGGAATGGGATCTGCCGTCCGCCTTTTTTGCGCACCGAGATCGATTGGCCCAACATCGGCACGTGGCATGGCGGGGGACTCTTTCGTTCGCCAACTCAACTTGAACTCAATGTGGGCCGTGGTGGCCGCGATGCCGAAAAAGCCATCAACGAATCGGAGGCCGACTTTCCCTTCTCATTCGGGCTATTGGATAACCCTGGCTATGGAGAAGACGAGGGCGTTCTGTATGCGAGATTGGAACGTGATGGCTACAAGCGCGTTGGCCCCTTTGGACAAGAACGGGTTGTCAAAAAGAACGGTTACTCAGTCTATTGTGATGATGATCCTGGTTGGGTTATTCGGCCGACCTCGGCTCACCCAGAGTTAAGGGTTCGATACCGAGGGTACTTCAGCGATCGCGGGCGAGTGTTTGAGTGGGACCTACCTGAGCATCCTGACTTGCTTGATAAGCATGTCTCGTGGGCTACCTACGATTCTCTTGGTCAGCTTGTCGTGGCGCGCCTTGGCGTTGTCTACCGATATAGCCTTTCTGACCTCTTGGCGCACAAGCCCTCCGCCGTTTTTGACCTGGAGTCACTCCAGCGTCCAGAACGCCGCGAAAAGCAGGAGGTGGTTTTGCCTCCCATTGAGATTGTAACTGGTGACATGACTGAGCTAGACGTTCGGACCATCATCATGCCTCATTCGGAGTCGACTTGGGTCCGAGAGTTGCGAGATCTGGCCGGGGGCTACCTTGCTGACGACCTCCGTGAGTGGAACCCGGAACCGGGTGAAATCCGCAGAACGCCCGCTTACTATCTCCGCCAGCATGACTTGATCCATGTCGCCGAGCCCCGTCCCGCTTTAGGAAGAGATGCCTTGCGAGATGCTTGCTTCTCGGCTTTTGAAGCGGTAAGGATGGGCTCCGAATCTTCAGTCGCATTGAAGCCAATAGGTTTGGATGCAGGGTGGCCACTTGACGAGGCGATGGCCGCGACCATGGAAGCGGCAACCCAATATGTTGAGGAAGAGCCGGGCCGCCGCGTGCTGATTGTCGAAGAATAGAAGGTCCGTGGCAGTCCTGGATACCGGCTCTGACACGCGAGAAGAGGTGATGTCGGATATCAAGGCGTGGATTGGCGCGAGGGTTCCCGTCACCCTTTAACGACCCACCAGACAAATCAATGATCAGTTTCCGCCAAGGGCTGCGGAAACCGGTCGCGACTCATCTCCTCGATATCCAGGCTGGCTCGATCCCCCGCCCAAACAAAAGCTCCTGCAATTGCCCAACATGTACGCCCAGATGCCGGAGGGTCAAAAGCACATGGTCGAGCTTGGCAAAGTTTGGGTACCAGGGAAAGCCGCTTTCTGGGGAATCAAGATCGAGCCTTTCAACGATCTCGCTCATCCGGTCACTCAAGAGATCGATGTACTCCACAAGCTCGCTTTGAGAATAGAGCGTTCCTTCGGGCGGCAGTTCCTCGCCTTCCTCGGCAAACGTCATGATCGCGTGATTCACATGCTTCTCCCATGCCTCAAAGCCCGTGTGCTCTTGCCCCAAATAGAATTCGGTGTAGAACGCCGCATGGTAGGCGATCCGCCAAAATGTTCGGGGCGGCTTGTCTACCACCGACTCCCAAAGATCGTCCGGACACCTTTCCACACACTCCCGCAACATGGCGAGACCCGCTCGAAACTGCCCCACCAGTGCTCGCTTTAGCTCCATTTCAGGTTTTTACCCAGTCGCGATGGGCAGGCAAATACCGTCGTACACTTCAGCTTCGGAGTGAAATGAATATCCAAACACAAATCGAATCCTATCTTGCCAGTCATCCTGAGCCCAAGCAAACTGATCTGCGAGCGCTGCATGAACTGGCTCTCCAGACCTCCCCTGGTTGCAGACTTTGGTTTACCGACGGAACGAACGAGGATGGAAAAGTCGTGGCAAATCCCAATATTGGGTACGGGGCGTACACCATCCGGTATGCGGATGGGACGAGTCGAGAGTTTTATCGGGTGGGGTTGAGCGGAAACAAGACCGGAATCTCCGTTTATGTTTTGGGGATCGAGGATAAGGCTTACCTGGCCAAGACGTTCGGCGACTCGATCGGGAAGGCGACCGTGACCGGATACTGCATTCGATTCAAGGCGGTCAAAGATATCGATCTGGAGGTCCTCCAAGCGGCGATTCGGTTTGGGTTCTCAATCGAATCGGAGTGAAGGCGACGGGCATCAATCAAAACAAGATAGAATTTTACGATTGCATTCTTTTGCATTATTTATTTAATTTAACGAAAAATCCGGTAGCCTTTGGATTCGAAAGAGAACAACGAGAGAGGGCGTCGGCGGTCACGAATTGACTAAAAGACGGCCCCGACAATCACAGCGGCAAACCGTGGGAAATGAAAGAGATGAGATCAAGCGCAGTGCTTTCAGCAGTGATCATCGTGATGAGCTCACCCGTCTGGGCGAGAGCCCAAGGCGATAAGATGAAACCCATTCCGATCCCTGACCAACCAAACGCCATAACCCTGAACACCGGGAAACTTCCCGAGGCCACGGCCGAGGAATCTTGGCACTCTCAGTACGGCAGCCGATTCGCACGAAACGTAAGCATCGCCACGCTAACTCCTTTCCTGCCCCCCAAGGAAATCGCCACGGGGACGGCCGTCATCGTGGCGCCCGGAGGAGGCTTTCGAACGCTCTCCATGGAAAACGAAGGCTGGGATGTAGCCAAGGCATTGGTAAAGAAAGGCGTGGCTGCGTTCGTGCTTAAATACCGTTTGAACCCAACTCCGCCGGACATGGCAGGCTTTGAAGCTTCCATGCGCGAAATGTTCTCAGGAACCGCGAAGCGACCCCCAACTCCGAGCAGTTCCCAAATGCCGTTGGCCCCTCAAATCGCGGATGCCAGAGCCGCCTTCCAAGTAGTCCGGTCCCGCGCCAAGGAGTGGAACGTCGATCCCAATAAAGTTGGAATGGTGGGTTTCTCCGCGGGCGCCATGCTGACTCTCTCCACGGCCTTATACGGAGAAGATGCGAAGCCCGCCTTCATTGGAAATATTTATGGCCCGCTCAATGCCGTCAAAGCTCCTGAAGATGCTCCTCCCCTGTTCATCGCTCTGGCGGCTGACGATCCATTCTTTGCCAACGCCGGGTTCGGCTTGATCGATAGCTGGAAGGCGGCCAAAAGACCGGTAGAGTTTCACTTGTTCGAGCAAGGCGGACACGGATTTGGAATGTACAACAAGGAAACCACCAGCACCGGATGGTTTGAGGCTTTTGCTTCCTGGCTACGGATGCACGGGTTCATTGGAAAATAATCCACAAATAGCCAAACCCTCAACTTTTTTCCTGGCTATTGTCGATTTCGGCCTTATTCGTTCGACTAATAGATAAAAGGGCCCTCAGAGTAGCAGGGCTAAAGGAGTTGAAAAACATGGCCACACAAACGGACCAGATTCCGCACCCGGAAGTTGTCTCCCCCGACGAATGGCTTGCCGAACGCCGAAAGCTTCTGGCGGAAGAAAAAGAACTGACTCGACTGAAAGACCGAGTCAACGCAAAACGCCGTCGGTTGCCCATGGTGAAGGTGACCAAATCTTACGTCTTCCAAGGCCCTGATGGCCCCGTCAGTCTGCTTGATCTCTTTGAAGGCAAACGGCAGCTCATCATCCACCACTTCATGTTCGGCCCGGATTGGGAGAAGGGTTGCCCAGGCTGCACCGGCCACGTAGACGAGATTGGCGATCTCTCCCTGCTCGAAAAGCGAGACACACGCTACGTCATCGTTTCCCGCGCCCCCATTGACAAACTTGAGGCATACCGCAAGCTCCACGGCTGGGACTTCCCCTGGTACTCCTCAAACGGCAGCGACTTCAACTTCGATTACCACGTCTCGTTCCAAGCCGGCGACAAGGACGCCGAGTACAATTTCGCCCCGAGGGGCCGGGATGACGAAGGCGAGGGTCCGGGAATGAGCGTCTTCTTCCGACTGGGCGACGACATCTACCACACCTACTCGGTCTACGCCCGGGGCCTGGAGCCGATCACCGACTCCTACAGCTTCCTCGACTTAACTCCCTACGGTCGGCAAGAAGACTTCGAAGATTCGCCCGAAGGCTGGCCTCAAAAACCAACCTACGGATAGAGTCCAGGTGGAAGGGAGATGCTTGGCCACCACGGCCAAACATCTCCCACGCCTACTTCGCCAACTTCTAGCGAAACGTGCCCGCCTGCGCTCCGCACCAAACTCCCCTGACGCCGAATCATCAATTGAGTCAGAACAAACGGCAAAACCCGTCAAGGAAAATCAATCGACGCCACGGCACTGACCAGCGACCCCGCCAATCGCTGGTAGGCGGCCCAACGAACGGATTCCCGCCCCGCGATTGGTATCGATGCTTCAGGTTCTTCCAAGTCGCCAGATAACGATCAGGGAATCTTGAAGCCTGGCGGGTTGTCGATCAGGGACTTCGTCAGTTCACGGGGCGAATAGCTCCATCGATTCTGCCCGCCGCCGGACGTACCTCGGTCTCGTTGCGTCCCCTGGCCGTTGTAGAGGACGAGAAAGGTCTCTTTGACGAGTGATTCGTAGTGAAGTTCGAACGTGTAGCTTGTAGGCTGCAATTTATAGCTCGAGGCGCGCTTGAGGGGTCCCCACTCTTTCGTGCTGCGGGTCTTTCCCCACCATCCGCCCTTCCCTTTCTTCGGCGTGATGGTGATCTTGTTCCCGTTCACCTTCCAACTGCCGGTCTCATAGATGAACAGGATATCCCCGGCGAGGACGCTCCAATCTTTTGCTCGAAACACATACGTCCCGTCAGACTTGAGCAAATATTCTCGCCGGAAGTATCCGCCGGTAAGCATGGGAGATCCGTTCTGATACCCATTGTTTTCCGTCTTGTAGTCCACCCACAGACCAACCAGAGACGATTTGTTGGCCGGGGCCGCTGAAACAGGAGCGTTAGATGCCTTACTGGCATCCAGGCTCAAGGAAGCTAAAAGGGTTTGGTAATCCTTTACATATGGTTGCGCCGTGGTGTTGCACAGAACGGATACGCAAACCTTCTTGTTCGAGTAGACCGTGAGGACGGAAGCCACATTGGCCCCGTTGTACTTCCAAAGCCCCGTGCCCGCCATCACCGACCAACCGTTAGCCATCTGCGGTTCGGTCTTCTCTGGTTCAGAAATCGTCTTCCCTTCCGCCACCAGTTCCTTCCATTCGTTATCGAAGTCGGCCTTGATGCTTCCCTTGCTGATCCGGTGGTGATAGATGGCGATCTGACACCAATTCTCCCCATCCGTCTTGGAATAAGAGATGTAATCCCCCCCTTTCTTTGCCGTCCACTCCGCCGGCGCATCATATGAGGCGATGTCGAAAGTCTGTTTCTGAACGGCAGCCCCGGCCAATCCAAAAAGCAAAGAACAGATCAAGGCGTTTTGAACCACACGCATTGCCTCCACGATATCACCATGTACCCTGTCATCACAAGACTTTTGTAGTCGCGCAAACTTGAATGTCGCAGGACAAGAACCAATCGTCCAGAATTTTCAACGTCAACCGTCGAATTCCATCCTCCCCATACGACTAACCCACGAACACTCGAAAGGAAAAAGGCGAAATGAGAAAGATTATCGTTGCAGAAATGATCACGTTGGATGGAGTGATGCAGGCTCCGGGAAGCCCCGAGGAAGACCCCTCCGGAGATTTTCAATTGGGCGGCTGGACGGCTCCTTGCGGTGACGAATTGGGACTTGAAGTCCTGAAAAAGCAGATGGAACCGGCAGACTATCTCCTGGGCGGCAAGACGTTTCGCATCTGGGAACCCTATTGGCCGAACCACGCCGATTTCTGGCCGGGCATCAACTCGGGAACCAAGTACGTCTTGTCGAGAACCCAAAGCAAGTCCGATTGGCAGAACACCGTCTTCCTCACCGATCTTGCCGAGATCGAGAAGCTCAAGGCGTCCGACGGTCCAGACCTCCAGGTCTGGGGCAGTAGTGAACTCGTCCAACTGCTCCTGATGCATGATTTGGTGGATGAGCTTTGGCTCAAAACCTATCCAGTCATCCTGGGCGCCGGCAAAAAGGTATTCGGCCAGGACTCCATTCCCACCGCCTTCAGCTTGGTCGAAAGCGTCGTCACGTCCAAAGGTGTTGTCTTGGCCACCTATCGAAGATCGGGACGACCCGCAACCGGAAGAGTGGGAGAATAAACTAGCATGAAGCTTCTCCTCACATCCGGGGGCGTCAAAAACCCCAGCATCCATGCCGCTCTCTTAGCCCTGCTCGGAAAACCTACCGCCGAGGCCAGCGCTCTATGCATCACCACCGCCAGCTACGCCATCCCCGGCGGTCCCCGGCTCGCCTATGAGTTCATCTCTGGTCAATCCAGTACCCCCATGTGCGAGCTCGGTTGGAAGTCGCTCGGGGTGCTAGAACTAACCGCCCTCCCCAGCATAGATAAAGACCTCTGGGTTCCAACGGTTCAACAGACGGATGTCCTCCTCGTCAACGGTGGCGATCCGCTCTACTTGTGCCACTGGATGCAAAAATCGGGACTCGCTGACCTCATCCCTTCCTTCCCCGGTGTTTACGTGGCCCTCAGCGCGGGCAGCATGATCATGGCTCCCCGAATCGGCCAAGACTTCGTCGGATGGAAACCGCCATCCGGTGACGATCAGACGCTGGGCCTTGTCGATTTCTCCATCTTCCCTCACCTGGATCACATCGCCCTGCCGAAAAATCACATGGCTAACGCAGAAAAGTGGGCCGCCAAACTCACCAACCCTGCCTACGTCATCGATGACGAAACCGCCATCCAAGTCGTCGATGGCACCACCGAAGTCATTTCCGAAGGCAAGTGGACCCTTCTCAACTCACAACCGTCCTGAACGCGTCGGCCACCGGGTGTACAAGGTGAGCCGATCGCCCATCATCGTCTCACCTTGTACACCCGTTGCTAAGGACTAGTATCCGGGCAGATATTGCACCTTCAAATTCGCTCGCAAATCATCCGAAATTTGATCGATTTCCTGCTGGACTTGCTCCAATTGAGCGTCCAGCGCTTCCTGGGTTAGCCCCTCTGCTCGCCAGTGTGGAGGGCTCCAAAAGCCGGGCAGATAAGCCCGACCAGACTCAATTCGTGCCAACAGCGCCGTTTGCTGATCCCCATGGAAATAGCTGAAATTCCCGTTGATAACCAGGTCGCCATTGATATCTACTGCCGGATGGTAAATGTCCACTGCGCCCGTGACTCCCGAAAACGCAGATCCCTTCCACGTCCAAACGGATCCGTCGGGCCGGGTGATCTTAACTCCCTTCGAGCCGGCTTCGTCAACGGCTATCTCAACGACGATGTACTGCAGCACCACGGTGAAACCAGAAGCGAACGTCCGCGTCGCCCGCGCCACGCTTAAGGAAAACGCTTGATCCCCAATATCCAGTTTCAAAGTCTTCGAGGCCGAACCCAGAGAAACCCTGCCCCCATTGCTTACATCAAAGACCTCGCACCGAACCGACAAATCTCCTACTGTCGAAGGGGTCGTGCTAAGGGTAACCACCTTATTTGAACTATCGAATTCCAGTTTGTCGAAAGTGACGCCGTCGTCCAGCACCATCAAATTGCTTCCAGATGCCTTCCAATGATAGATAAGTGGCGCCGTGGTCGGAGGGGCTTGGGCGGTAAAGACCACTTGTCCCCCGGGCGAATAGGTTTCCTTGGTTGCCGTCAGGCCAATGACAGGTTGGAAAACGAGTCCGGTCCAGAGATTGGCTTCGCTACCCGTGGTGGTGTCCTTCGCAATCGCAAAGATGTCGACGAGTTCAATTACGCCCAGCGCCACCAAAGCCACCAAAGCCGCTCTCGCCGCCACCAATCGCGGCCGCAAGAACGCATTGCGAACGGTGTTCGCCGCAACGTCAGCTTTGATCTTCACCGTCAACGTTTCAAGGAGCGGAAGTTCCGCCAGGAAGATCTCTTCAAAGGTCATGCTCGAAGCAAGTTCGCTAATGACCTGACTGTAGAACACGTTTCCAAGATAAGCGGCCGTCATCGAGTTTCGGATGACTTGGGTAGTGGTCAAGAGACCGGCAATTGCCCCCTGCACGGTGGAGTACGACATCGCCGCTCCGCCGAGCCCCAATATCTCCAGCACGAGTTCCATAAACCCGGCGAGCAGAACTGATTGACGAAGATTCCCACACTCGTCTTTCCACTTATCCACCTCTCCCAGAAACCGTGAATCTGAGTAAACCGCCGGAACGTAGCTCCCAAAGACCGGCGTCAACGCGATCATCTCGTACTTCGTCTTCTTGTCCTGCGCTAAGATTTTCAGGGGGACCGGAGAGGAAGTCACCTGCGACCATCCCGTGCCGGAGCTGTTCAACAAACCAACCGTCAGAGGAATATCCAGTGGCGATCCAACCAGACGTGGTGGCGTTTCTTGCGTCTCAACATTGTCCTGGTCCACATGGCTCGTCACATACGTCAACACGCGTCCAAATCGACGCCGAACGTTTTGAACTTGATATCCAAGGGGATTGGATGACTGCACGAAGGTAAGCCCGTCCACTTCGTTACCGGGTTCAAGGGAAAGTAAGGGTGCAAGTCCCGCCCTGGGACTCGTCCCGTTCTCTCCGACCCGTGCAATCGTCGAGGTCGTTTGAAACCCATTCGTAGCCGCCACAATCGCGTCTTTCAAGTTTTGCGGCGCCGTTGTCACGGCAAATGGATCGCTCTGCAGAGCGGAAGTCAGCACCGAGGTCAACGTTGTAAGTTCCGAGCTGGCAGCGATTCGGCCCATCAACCCGCGACGGTCCTCGGCATTCAATGCCATGCCCCCCAAACCCAGGAACATTAGGGCCGCTGCCGTGCTCTCCGCATCGATCCGATGGTCGCCCGCCGTCGGATCGATCATTCCCATCAAAACCAAGCGACCGTTCGCGTCCCAGACAAGAGCCAAGCTGGGAATATGCGATTGCACCTCGACCGTGAAACCCGTCGGGCCGACCACCCCAAACCCGCCGCCCCCCACTGTCTGAAGCCCGGCCGGATCGAGTCCTGCGGGCAATTCCAGTTGACCGCTCACCGTCGTCAGAGAAAACTTGGAACCTCCCCCGCCCCCGCCAAACAGTCCGCCGCATCCGGCTAGGAGAAAGCCCGAGCTTCCAACCATGGCGAGAGCCACCAAATTGAACTCTCGACGAGACATCGACCGATTGAGAAATTCCGCCACCTTTCACCTTCTTCCCTAAGAACTGAGTCCATCAGATGAAAGATGACGTGCGCTAAAAAAGCGCTAACCAGCATGAGAACCCCAGGCGAAGCCGGGGCAATGATCACTTAACGATGACAAGCCAGCGATCTGAATCTACGGCTTGACCTTATAAAAATGCGTGAGCACGTTCTCGTCGACCCATACGGAGCCATCGGCATTGAGCCTTCGCCCCAAGCCCAATCCATCGTCATAACCCCAAATCGCGTTGGGCAGCTTGTAGCGCGAAATTGCCGCCTTCATCGCCTCGAACCACCGAGCCCGAGAATCGACGGGAGCAACCTTGGGATAGATTCCAAATTCGCCCAGAAGCACGGGCACTTGATTCCTGTTGCCCCAGTCCACGGCGATTTTCAGCCGAGCGTCCAAATACTGGGCATCGAATCTCTGCTTGCCATAGTCCTGCAACGTCCCCGCATACTTTGCGTCGTTCTTTCCCGTCACCGCCTGAACCGCCTCAGGACTGGACGGAAACGGAAGTGAATTCAAATTCTTCGGAATATCTCCCACCCACTCGGCCCCTTGGTGACTGAACAGGAATGGATCGTAGCAGTGAAAGGTGTAAACAAGATTTTTCTCCGGAAGTACCGCCATGGTTTTGAGGCTATCGATGCCGCTCCAAGAAGTCGGCGAAACCATAATCGTTCGCTTCGGATCTTCCTTCCGGATTGCCGCCACTACCTTGGCCTGCAGCTTGTACCAATCGTTCGGATTGTCCCTAAAGACGGGCTCATTGACGACCTCAAAGACAACGTCCGTGCCGTACTTCCCTTTGTAGTGCTTGGCTAGGGACGACCAGAACGAGACCAAACCGGCCCCATTGCTCCCCGGCTTGTCCAGCCCAAGTTGACCATTGTCGTGAAGATCCCAGATAACGGCAATCTTTCGGCGTTTTAGTTGCGAGAGAGCCACGTCGATCTTCGCGAGATTGGCTGAAGGCTTGCCATTGGAGTAAATAAAATCGGGCGAGACGCAGAGCCTCACAAACTTGGCGCCAATACGGCTGAAGTTCTTGTAGTCAGCTTCCTTCAGATAATTCGCAAAGTGAGCATCGTTGGCGTCCGCTCCCAAGTAGCAGAACCAACGTGTGATGTTGACTCCGGTGGTCAAGCGGCTCAGCAAGGGTTGCGGAACACCGTTTGATGGATTCGGCGAAGCAAGGGAAATGAGAGTGGCGGCAAGGAGGGAGATCACAAGTTTCCTCCTATGAATGACGGACAGGCTTTCGAGATTGGCATGGTCTCTCCTTCGAAAAATGGATGTTGATCTACCGGTAAATTACTTACCTAGAAGGTTAACACGGGAAGGGAAAAAGCTCAAGGGACTCGGATCGCAAAGCTCGTACGGAGCCCATCCTAAATACGCATAGAATCCGGCGGAACAAAAAGCCGTTTAATCGCCTCGCCAAGTCCTTCGATGTCTGACTTCTCATCGGTCGCCCAAGCAACGACTCCGTCTGGACGGACAAGCGCCGCCGATACGCCAAGGCAATCATGGGCGGGTCCCGAGACGCACCTGATCTGGTCCCCATACTCACGAACAATCGCCTTCCGACGATTGTCCCCTTCGAAGTCGAGAAACAAGGGCTTTCCCGCGCGCAGAAGTTCGCCCACCGTGAGTCTGTTCTCATACTCAAAATTGGGGACGCTGGAACCTGCAAGACGATGATCGCCGAAAGAACCGTATCTGAGTTTAACGCCCCAGATTCGTTCGGCAACGTAGGTCGCGCCATCACGAGTCTTCAACAACTTCTGAAAAATCTGATTTAACGCGCGAGAAGACGATTCCGGCCGCATGATTGCGACCTGAGCTCGCGACCAGTCCAAAATCTCGCCGCCAATTGGAATACGCTCTTGTTCGTAGCTGTCCAAAAGCCCTTTCGCAGCAGTTCCTCGTATGGTTGCCGCAAGCTTCCAGCCCAAGTTCATGGCATCGCCGAGCCCTAGGTTCAAGCCCTGACCACCAAGCGGAGAGTGAATATGGGCGGCATCACCGGCAAGGACTACCCTGCCCTGGACATATCGAGTTGCTTGTCTTGCCCGATCGGTCCAAGACGTAAATGCGTGAAGTCTTTGAATAGAAACGTTCGTGTTTGAAACTCGCTGAAGAACCGCTTCCAACTCCTTGAGCCCAAATGGCTCGGCTCGGTGGCCCGCTCCTCCGTCAAAATCGGCGATAAGTAAATATCCGGGTCGAGATTGAAAGTACATGCCTTGGGCCGTGAGGACTCTCCCGGCGCTCAGCTTTTCGGGGTCGGTGAGGTCGGCTAACACCGAATAGCCAGTGAATTCCGGTTCGGTTCCAGCAAACTCGAAGTCCCCAGTTTTTCGGACCACGCTTCGTGCGCCATCGCAGCCGACAAGCCACTTGCCGTTGAACGACTTGTCTGCGGCAAAGACCCTCACTCCACCCTCAGACTGGCGAAACCCGGTCACTTCCATTCCCCGGAGTACCTCAACCCCGAGCTCTTCTGCCCTCTCCGCCAGAACGGTCTCCAACTCTGAAACATCAGAAATCAAGCTCGGCGGCGTGGAACTCGGAAGACGATTGATCCAGGCGGAGCGATCGATATTGCCTTCCAAGAGTGGGATGCCTGCAAAATGCCCTACTTGGCGAAGAGGCCCCTCCGTAGGAGCCGAAGTCTTATGAGGATTCTTAAGTTCGAGGTGACGCTTCAGCCTGTCCAGCAATCCGCGACGGTCAAATGCTTCTATCGTGGGCGTTGACAGGCCCCTAATTCCAAATGGAACTTGCTTCAAGGGAGAGTCAGCCCCAGTCGTACGCTCCAAGAGGAGGACCGAACAGTCCCCAAGGGCTAGTTCGCAAGCGAGAAACAGTCCAACTGGCCCCGCTCCGGCGATGATGACATCGTAGTCGGAAGACTCGATAACGTCTTCATTGCCCCGACGATTATGGATCATATCTAAATTATATACCGACCAGTCGGTATATATATCATAAGAGACCCATGAGTCAGTTATGCTGTGAGCGGAAATGAATAGGTTGCGCAAACCGCAGAGTCGGTCCCTACAAACGCGAGAATCTCTCCTGAGGGCGGCCGAGCTTGTTTTTGCCAAAGTCGGATATGAAAGAGCCCAAATGGAGGAAATTGCGGCTGCGGCTGGGTACAGCAAGGGAGGTCTTTACGCTCACTTCAAAAGCAAGGAAGATCTCTTCTTGGCGCTTTTTCAGATGAAGTCGGAAGGCTACGAAAGCCAACTTCGCGACCGGATGAATCGCTCGACAACGAAACAAGAAAAGATCGACTCGTTCCGTCGCTTCTATCTCGACCTGGCGCAGGATAAGGATTGGGCATTATTGATTTTAGAAGTGAAACTCTTTATGCACCGAAACCCCGAAGCAAAAGAGAAACTCCGTCCATCTCACGACCATTCGAATCACAGCATCGAAGGGGCTTGGAGTCGCTTGTTTGGCGTTTCCGCCTCTGCCGCTGGCGAAGCGCTGGGAGGAATCTTCCCTGCCCTGGTCTTAGAATCACAGCTAGAACCGGATGTTTTGACCGATAAAAAGGTTGAAGAAATCTTGGGACGCGTCTTTGATGGATTGGCCCACATGGGCGAGTGATTTGACCGTTCTTCGTTCTTACACGTAGAATTTCTCATACAAATCTTCGCGTAGCGACGCTTATGCCGCTTCATCCGTCCTAACTGCCATGCTCACCTCCGCCCTCTTCGTCGTTGCGACTCTCCAAGCCAAACCGATAGATCTCGTCGGCGCCTGGGAGACGAAGGTGCAGTTCACCACCGGAGACTTCTCAAGCGTTAAGGACCTCAAGTTCCTGATGGTGTTTAACCAAGGCGGAACCATGGTGGAATCCTCAAACTACGACGCCGCCCCGCCCGTCCCACCTGCATACGGCATTTGGCGAAAAACCGGCGTCGGTCGTTACGAGGCCAAATACGTCTTCTACATCACCAAAGCGCCGTCAAAATTCGACGAGATCGCATCCGGCGGAGGATGGATGCCGGATGGAAAAGGCATCCTACTAGAAAAGATTTCCCTGAGCAAGGACGGAAAGAGCTACAAGTCGAATCTATCCATGACCATTTTCGACTCGAAAGGTAAAGCCGGTGAGACTTGGAAAGCGGTGTGCCAAGGCGTTCGGATGAAGTTCTAAAAGGTATTCCGAGTCTTGGGTCGATTAACGATCCGATCATTCGACTCATATCTGCCCGCCTAATTTCAACCCAAGCGAGCAAGACGGAGGAGGATCAAAACATGAAGTTTCTTTGCCTAGGCTATTTAAATATGGACGCCTTCGACCGGGTTCTCCCGGCCGAAAAAGAAGAGGTCATGAAGGCATGCTTCGCCCAATGTGAGCCGTTCCGGGCAACAGGAAAGGTGCTGGAAGAGCAGGCGCTGCATCACATCGACCAGGCGAAGTCAATTCGCCCGAAGAATGGCAAACCCAGCGTCACGGACGGCCCCTTTACTGAAACCAAGGAACAGCTCGGCAGTTTCTTTATCGTGGAAGCCGACACCATCGAAGAAGCCGTCGAAGTCGCTTCCCTCCATCCGGCGGCACTTTTTGGTGAGCAATATGGCTTCGGAATCGAAGTCCGTCCCATCCAGTAGCCGTCAGCGACCGGAAATCTTCTCCGCTCTTGCGGCAATCAGCTGCGCGCCCAAAATCGCGTGAAGGCTAGCCAGCGGGTGCTGGCCATCGACCGAGTAAGTCGTCGCTCGACCGGTCGGAAGATATGGATTGTTGCCAAGATCGAGCACATAAGTCTGGCGGTCCCCGGGCGACGCGGTCTGATAGGCTTTGAATCCCGCGACCAATTCTGGCCTTGATCTCCCGGAAAAAGGCACGATCAGGAAGATATGTGTACGCATATCGCTCGCCGCCCGAAGCGCCCCGAGCAGCTTCGGCACATCATCGCCCGAAGGTGGAGAGTTCTCTCCCATATTGATGAAGATGTCGTTAGGAATCGGTGAGAACTTTCCTTCCACCAAACGAGAATGAATGCTGTCCAGCATCGAGAAGGAAGTCATCAGTCCGGGCGTATGACCATCCGCCGCGCGATGATCCCAGGATGCCCCACCATAGGCGACGATTCCATATTCCGCACCAATTCCCGCCGCCACCACCACCGGATATCCAAGCGTTGCGTCCTGCGTATCGACGTTGTTGGTAATGCCCCCGGCAAACGTCGCGATATTGTCGTCTCCGTTGGTAATGCTGTCCCCTAAAAACAGCGCATAACGGGAAGGCTTCATCTCAGCCCGACTCGGTTTGACAAGGGAGGCGCCCGCATCCAGAGTGAATCCAGTAACTCGCACCACGTTGATTGGGGTCCAGAAATCCAGAAAAACATAGCCCGCCACATACTCCAACTGGAATCGGTGGCTGCCGCTTGCCAGCCCTTTCGCGCACTGAATGCTCCTTGTCGTCGGCGTCAGTTGCTGAGTCGTTGGTGGACCATCGTCGACCGAATACCGAATAACCGGATATTGGCTCGCCGGAACGTTGGCTGCCGTAAGGGGTGAAACGTCCAAATTCACCGCAATCTGCGACCCGGTAAAGCCAACCTTCAAATACCCTCCCGGATTTGCAGTTTGCGAGTATTCGGCAGATCGATACCAGTTATAGGGACTGTATTCAATTGCCGCTTCGATAGGTGAAGTTTGGAGCGTGACAAGGGACAGGGCAAAAGTTAGAGTGGTGATCGGCATCGGCAAGAGTTCCCCTGCCATTGTTACATAGCCGAAAATCCTGCCTCGTTCGCTCCCCGATATTGGCAAAATATGTTCCGAAGGTCAAATTGTCACGGAACGGGAATTCCCTGTTAGATATGCTCATTTGCAATGGATATCGTCCGACTGATTCGTTACGATCAATGGGCCACTCTACAAGCCTTGGAGCAAGTCTGTCAGCTATCTCAAGCTCAGTTTCATCAGGAGTTCGCCGGGCCATTTAGCTCCGTCCGACAACAGGCCGCCCACATGGTTCTGGTACCTGATCGCTACCGAGCTCGCTTGATGGGGGAGCCCGCCCCCGATATCCCCGTCGAGCAGTTCGAAACGTCTCAACAAATCATCGAGCATCACTACGAGGTAGCCGCCCGATACGAGGATCTCATCGAGGCGCTGACTCCCCAGAGATTGGCCGAAACGATCACGCACGAAACCCGAATCGGCCCCTTCTACTTGACGGTCGAAGAAACCCTCATGCAGGTAACCAACCACGGAACATTTCATAGGGGCCAAATTGCGCTCCTGTTGAAACTCCACGGAATTGACCCGACCAATACCGACTTCATCCTTTGGCCGGTTCTTAACGCCTCCAAACCTGGCTAAATGTGATAGAGTGACTTTGCGACGGTAGGAAGCAAAGGTTCGATCCGAACGGCAATGCCCACCTACAAGGATCTGCTGTGTCCAGCCTCGAAAACCTTCGTAAACAAGCCAAGCAAATCGTGCGTTGGCATCGCCAGAAGCACTATCCCGTTGCAGCGATTCTTCGCACCTACCTTTCCTGTTTTGAATCCAGTGCGGATTCCGAGATATTGGAGAGTTCCTTCACTTTGACCGAGGCTCAGGAGGTTGTTGCCCGACGGGAGGGTTTTGAGAATTGGAAGTCGATGCTTGAGGGCGTTCAGACAGGTGATTCCTCACCCAGTTCGTCTTTGGTTGGATTCACCGGAGTGGAGCCCCAGCTGTTTGTGACCGACATGGAAGCCTCGCTGGCGTTCTACCGCCGATTGGGATTTCAGGTCGCCTTTCAGTACGGCGAACCACCCTTCTACGGTCAGGTCCAGCGCGATGGTGTCTCGCTGAACCTGCGGGTTGTTTCTCAGCTTCCGTTTTCGCCTAAGGTGATGAAAGCCGATTCGCTCTTAGCGGCCACCCTTCTGACCCCGGATGCCAAGAGGCTTTATCTGGAGTTCACTGACTCGGGAGTCGAGTTTTTCCAAAAACTTCGACGCGAGCCTTGGGGAGCAAGGACCTTTATCGTGGAAGACTCAGATGGGAACCTTCTACTTTTCGCGGGACCGGGCCAGAACGCCGTGCCAGATTTGCCAGTTGAAGCCCAAACTGGTTGAAACGAATGAATACCCATCCTTGACGGATCTGCACGCGCGGCAAGATGCCAGGGAGTGGCCAGCCGAACTTACGAGGAAGGAACCTCTCCGCTGGTCCCGCCTCATCAGTGAACGAAAACGCCCAGGTCTCGGGCCGTGACGTACTCTAGAGAGTCGCTCGTGACTTCCTTGAGGGCGCCCGTACAGGCTTCGATGGGGACGGTAACCATGTGCTGGTTCACGTAGGCGACGACCGTGCCGTATTCGCCTCGATGGTATGCCTTCATGGCTTCGCAACCGTAGGCTTTGGCGACCACGCGGTCGGCCGCCGTGGGAGTTCCTCCCCGCTGAATATGCCCCAGGACCGTGTTGCGCATCTCAAACTCACCCGGAGCCATCGCCTCAACCATATTCATCAGGTGATTGCCAATCCCCCCGAGTTTGATTTCCCGTTCCGCCTCGGCCTTCTGATAGACCTCGCTCGCCCCAACGCGAGCCCCCTCCGCCACCACAATCACCGACGACCGATACATCGCCTGACGTTGCCGAAGGAACTCGACCAAATCCGCAACCTTGAATTCAAACTCCGGAACCAATATCGCGTGAGCCCCACCGGCGAGTCCTGCGCGGAAGGCAATCCAACCCGTGTGACGCCCCATCGTCTCAACAAAGATCACACGCTCGTGGCTGGTGGCCGTCGTATGAATGCGATCCAGCGCATCTACCACCACCTGCACGGCGGTGCTAAAGCCAAACGTACGGGCGGTCAGCATCAAATCGTTATCGATCGTCTTCGGCACCCCCACGATCTTGACCCCATGCTCCTGAAGCTGAACCGCCCCGCTCAACGTCCCATCTCCGCCAATCACGATCAATCCGTCGATTTCGATTTTCTTGAGGTTATCCGCCGCTGCCTTCAAAATCTCGGCCGGAATCCGGCGCGAGTCTCCCGCTCCCTGCTTGGCCCCAAAACGGCCATGGTTCACCGTGCCCAGAATGGTGCCCCCAAGATGACTGATGCCGCGAACGGACTCGGGAGTAAGAGCACGGTACATCATCGGGTCCAAAATTCCTTCCCAACCTTTCAGGAATCCCACGAGCTCGTAGCCGAGCGCATGCCCCGTTTTGACCGCCGAAGCGATCACCGCATTTAGACCGGAGCAATCGCCCCCACTATTAAGAATGCCGACCCGTTTCACAGTTACCTACTGCCATCCACGGTGACGACGGCGACCAGTATACGTCTTCCCCACTACTCCCTGCCGAATCCCAATTTAAGAACCCAACTCTTATCTGTACTTTGTACAGATATCATGCTATAATGGCGATGTGCATCCTGAGGTCAAAGAACTGCTCCGCAAGTCGAAGATGCGCCTTACCGCGCCTCGGCTTGCCGTTCTGGACGTGCTGGAACACGAAGGCAAGCATCGCGATGCCGAGTTCATCGCAGCGGCCGCCAGACGGCGCCTCAAGCTCTCGCGGCAAGCCGTCTATGACAATCTCAACGCGCTCGTCGCCGCCGGCATCATCCGTCGAATAGAGCCCGCCGGTCGTCCGGCCCTCTACGAAACGCGGGTAGGAGATAACCACCATCACCTCATTTGCCGCAGATGCTACGCCACCGTCGATATCGACTGTGCGGTGGGCCATGCTCCATGCCTGCAACCTTCGGAAGATCACGGCTTTGTCATCGATGAGGCCGAAGTCGTGTACTGGGGGCTCTGCCCCACCTGTCAGCAAAACTCATAAGCAAAACAACAAACAGAACTATGTCAAACGAATCCAAGTGCCCATTTTCGGGAACCGGTAGCGGAACCCAAAACCGAGACTGGTGGCCAAACCAGTTGCGTGTCGATCTTCTAAACCAGCACTCCGCTAAGTCCAATCCCCTCGGCCATGCGTTCAGCTATCGCGAAGAGTTCAAAAAACTGGACTACGAAGCACTGAAGAGCGATCTCCGCAAGCTCATGACCGACTCTCAAGACTGGTGGCCCGCCGACTTCGGCCACTACGGTCCCCAGTTCATCCGCATGGCCTGGCACAGCGCAGGCACCTACCGAATCGGCGACGGTCGAGGGGGCGCCGGTCGGGGCCAGCAGCGCTTCGCGCCGCTCAATAGTTGGCCGGACAACGTCAACATCGATAAGTCCCGTCGGTTGCTCTGGCCCATCAAGCAGAAGTACGGACAACAGATCTCGTGGGCAGACCTCCTCATCCTCACCGGAAACGTCGCGCTGGAGACCATGGGTTTCCGCACCTTCGGCTTCGCCGGAGGACGAGAAGACACCTGGGAGCCGGATCAAGACGTCTATTGGGGTCGCGAAACCGAATGGGTGGCCCTCAGCAACAATCCCAACAGCCGCTACTCTGGCGAACGCGACCTGGAAAATCCTCTCGCCGCCGTCCAAATGGGCCTGATCTACGTAAATCCCGAAGGTCCCGACGGGAACCCCGATCCCGTCGCCGCCGCCAAGGACATCCGAGAGACCTTCGCCCGAATGGCCATGAACGACGAGGAGACCGTGGCCCTTATCGCCGGCGGACACACGTTTGGCAAAACGCACGGCGCCGGAACGGTTGACCACGTGGGAGTCGATCCCGAAGCCGCCGAGCTTGAAGAGCAGGGCCTTGGCTGGAGCAGCAAGTACGCCACCGGCTTTGCCGGAGACGCTATCACCAGCGGCCTGGAAGTCACCTGGACCACCACCCCCACCCAGTGGAGCAATAGCTTCTTCGAGATTCTATTCAAGTACGAGTGGGAACTGACCAAGAGCCCCGCGGGTGCGCACCAGTGGCAGGCCAAAGACGCCGAAGCCATCATCCCCGATGCCCACGATGCGTCCAAAAAGAGGCTCCCCACTATGCTCACCACCGACCTCTCGCTCCGGTTCGATCCGATCTACGAGAAGATCTCGCGCCGCTTCCTGGAGAACCCCCAAGCCTTCGCCGAAGCGTTCGCCCGAGCCTGGTTCAAACTCACCCACCGAGACCTCGGCCCCCGATCTCGCTACCTGGGACCGGAAGTGCCAAAGGAAGAGCTGATCTGGCAAGACCCCGTTCCTGCCCCTGTCGGCAAGTTGATCGACGATGCCGACGTAGCCACCCTCAAAGCGAAAGTCGTCGCTTCTGGGCTCACCACTTCGGAGTTGGTCGGCACCGCGTGGGCATCCGCCTCTACCTTCCGTGGGTCGGACAAGCGCGGCGGCGCAAACGGCGCCCGCATCCGCCTGGCCCCGCAAAAGGACTGGGAAGTTAACCAGCCCCTGGTCCTGAGTAAGGTCCTCACCGTCCTGGAAGGAATCCAAGCGGAGTTCAACAGCACCGCCACCGGCGGTAAACAGGTCTCCCTCGCCGACCTCATCATCCTCGCTGGCAATGCTGGCGTGGAGCAAGCGGCAAAAGCAGGCGGATACGAGGTAACGGTTCCCTTCACCCCCGGACGAACCGACGCGACTCAAGATCAAACGGATGTGGATTCCTTCGCGCCGCTAGAGCCAAAGGCCGACGGATTCCGCAACTATCAGAAGGCGCAATACTCAATCCCCGCCGAGCATCTGCTCATCGATAAGGCCCAACTCCTCACCCTCACCGCTCCCGAAATGACCGCTCTCATCGGCGGTCTCCGTGCCATCGACATCAATATTGGCGGAAACACCCAAGGCGTCTTCACCGACCGCCCGGGCGTCCTGAGCAATGACTTCTTTGTGAACCTCCTGGACATGGGCGTAAAGTGGTCCGTAACCAACGAAGCAAAGAACGCATTCGAGGGCCGGGATCGCAAAACCGGAGAAGTCAAATGGACCGCGTCCCGAGTCGACCTCGTCTTCGGCTCGAACTCCATCCTCCGCGCCCTCGCCGAGGTCTACGCCAGCGAAGACGCAAAAGAGAAGTTCATCCAAGACTTCGTCGCTGCCTGGACCAAGATCACAAACCTTGACCGGTTCGATCTTCAAAGCTAAACGGCAAAATACCGCCCCCGGTTTCCTATGGGAACCGGGGGCCATTTAGTGGTTGAGCGCGCCTACTTCAACGGCCAAAGGCGCAAGGTTTTATCCATGCTGCCGGAAACCAGAGTCTTCCCATCGGCGGTAATGGCCACCCCGGTAACCGGGCGATCGTGAGATTCTTGCTTCCAAGCTTGACTCAGGTCCGACGTGTTGAAGCAGACCACCAAGTTGTCCTGAGTCCCCGCATAGACCTTCGTGCCGTCCGGTGCAAAGCAGACCGAGTTCGCCTCGCACTTGGCCGACGCCTTCTCGCTGCCCGTTGCCGCATCCCAGACTTTAAGCGTTCCCCAAGCGCCAGAGGCAAGGAGTTTGCCGTCGCCGGAGATCGCAAGAGTGCGGACCGCCGAACCGTGAGCGAGGCCACGAGTCTGCTTGAGCGTGGTAGCGTCCCAAAAGATAATGTGTCCGCCATCGTCGCCCGAGATGATCGATTTTCCGTCTGGAGTGACCGTCACCGCGTTAGCCATATACTTGAGGGCCAACTTTTTGGCTCCAGCGCTGGCCCCTACCGTCCAAATCCGAACCGCATTGTCCTTACACGCTGCAATGACCCGCTTGCCATCCGTCGAAAACACGATGCTCTGAACTGGAGCTTCAATGTCGGTGTAGGTCTGGAGTTCCTTCCGAGCCGCGACATCCCAAATCTTCACCTTGTTATAACGCTCGCCGGAAGCCAACAGCTTCCCGTCCGGGCTAAACGCCACCGCCCCAACTTCCCCACCGTGGCCTTCCAAAGAAACGAGCAACTTCTTCGAATCGAGATCCCATAACCGAACCGTCAAATCCGCCGACCCGCTCGCCGCCAAAGCCGCCTTCGGCGAGGTCGCGACGCAAGCAACCTCACGGGTGTGCCCGGAAACAGCAGTGGAACCCTGAAAAACAAGTGCAGCAAAAAGCAAACTGGTCATAAGCCACGATCTTGACACAGGTGCAATGAATTAACAATTGTCCCGACCGGGCATCAGGACCATTGACCGTGAACCTAGATCGACTCAACATTCGATCTACGCCTTCGGAAGCGGTAATCCATCCGGGACAGCCGCGGACGTATCGCCATACATCCGCATCGCCTCTGTCACTCTTCGAAAGTAAGCCGCAAATGACTCGGCGGCAACGGCAGGCACGCCTACATCCAAAAGGGCCTGATCGAAGCACCGTAAACAGGCTTCGTCCAACTCGATATGAACTCCATTTCCCGCATGGAGCCTCTGAACGTACGTCTCGTCCCCATATCCGGCCGTATAAAGCGCAGGTCCACCCAGAGCCTCCGCCAAGTACGCCGCTAATCGCTCGTCGTGATGAGGATGCAGCTCATGCTCAAAAGGGTGAGCCGCCCCCGGATCGGCCAAACAGAGCTCATGCCAACAAACGGTGAGCGCAAGGATTCGGTCGAATCCACCAACTTGTTCATACAGCGTGGTTTCCATGGCCAGTGATGGCAGGTTACCTTTCAGCGGATAGATCGTCCCGTTCCGCTCCATAGCAAAGAAGGTACATTTCACCCATCGGAAGCACCGGCCCAACGGCCACTTCCGAGAAAATCTTGTTCCGAACTCATTGCTCCCTCCCCTGACCTGGGATCGATCGAAAGGAACCCTGATAAACCAAACCACGCCGCCACAACCTAGACCGATCGCGGCGAGAAGGAGTCATAAGATGTCTAAAAACCGAAAAGAGGAAGTGCTTCGCGGTCGCGAAGCCTACAAGGCGCGCCTAGCCTCCGGCCAGCATGTGAAGTTCCGAGAAAAAGGAAACTCCATGGTCCCTAAGATATATAGCAATCAGGAGTGCGAATACGCGCCTGTGACGGACGCCGACCAAGTCCAAAAGGGAGACATTGTGTGGTGCAAGGTTCGCGGCAGCCACTTCACCCACCTCGTTACAGGAAAGAAACAAGAAGGCGGACGCTGGCTGTTTCAGATATCGAACAATAAGGGCCATGTAAATGGCTGGGTGGGAATAGAAAACGTCTTCGCCAGAGTGGTAGCCATCGAGGGTCGCCCCGTCTAGCCGCCGTCCAAATCAGGAATCGGGCTACTCAGACTCTTGTCATACATCCCCGTCCGGTCGAAACAGCAAGGGCGTCGGTTTCCGGCGGTCATCTTGGAGATTGCCACAGAAATTCGCTTCACGCGCGTCTCCGCCTTCTTCCCCGAAACCACCCAGAAAACCCAGTCGCGCCGAGCCAGCGGAGTGATCGACCGCCAAGTCTCTTGAGCTTTCTCGGGCGCGGAATCCAACGCCTCCTGAAAGTCGTCCGGCACCTCGGGCTCCGGCTCCTTCGCCATCGGTGTAAATTCCACTTCAACCAGATCGCCCGCCCGAACTCCGGAAACCTCAGAAAGTTCCGGCTTCACCTTTAGCCAATGCCCCCCTTTCCCATCCGGGATGAGCGTGGTGAAAAACGCCGTCCCCGCAAACGTCCCTTCCACGGAAACCATGCTGCGGCTGGGCAACTTCTGACTGGCATCGTCAGGCAAGTTCAAAAACATCCAAGGCGCGCCCTCGTCGGTGCCACCGGGACGAAAGATGTTGGCGGAGAATCGAACTCTTTCCACTTCTCTACTATGCCCCCTTTAAGCCCAAGAACCCTAGTCCTAACGACCACCCGCCCCCTCCAGCATCGCCACGATCTCCCGAAAACCCCGCGCCTGGGCATGCCGAAGCGCGCTCACACCCTCCTTATCGGGAATGTTCACGTCCGCTCCCGCCTCAATCAGCAACCGAATGATTTCCTGGTGAACCGGCCCGCCGTTGGAAAGCACGATCGCCTCCATCAACGCCGTCCAGCCCAAGTTGTTGACGTGGTTCACCTCCACGTCCGACGTGTTCAGCAACTCGCGAACGACATCCAAGTGCCCGCGCTCGCAAGCCGGAATCAGCGCCACCCCACCGTATCGATTGGTAATCCGAGGATTCGCCCCCGCCTGGATGGCCAGCCGAACGATCTCCAAAAGCCCCTCCGCCCCCGCATACAGCAAAACGTTGTCGCGACGCTCATCTTGTAAGTCGAGATCGGCGCCCGCCTCGATCAAAGTGCGAACCGCTTCCACCTGCTTCGCATGAGTGGCCGCCAGAACCGCGGTTCTCCCCCGCGAATCCCGTTGGTTGATATCGGCCCCACCCGCCAAAAGAATGGAAATCTGCGCCAAGTCGCCCGCTTCGGCCGCCGCGATGAGTTCGGAGTTCACGACCTGGATGCTACTCCAGAATGGACTTGTCCACCCACCACGGGCTAAGCTGAAATTCGAATGGTCGCCCTCCTCCTCACTGCGCTCCTCGGCCCGCTAGGTTCGGACCGGGCCGATATCGGAGTTCCCAGACTGGGAAAAAGCGACTTTGGAGGCTGGAAAGTGGATGGAACGGCGTTTGGGAATGGACCCGTAGATTCGGATGTGGCGGTCAAGCTGGAGATTCGGGGCTCCAGAGCCGGTTCAACCATCAGCAGTGAACAAGAAGGCGATAAACCCCAGGGCCATCTCACCTCACCTGCATTCACCCTTGAGCGAAACTACATCTCTTTCCTGATCGCCGGCGGAGACTACGAGGGATATACCTGCATGGATCTCATCGTCAATGGCAAGACCGTCAAGCGGGCCACCGGTCGAAGATCGGACGATCTACAGCTTCAAACCTGGGACGTCCGCCCATGGCATGGCCAGCGCGCAACCCTAAAAATAACCGACCAAGCCTCCGGAGATTGGGGCCATATCAATGTCGAGAGCATCGTCCAGACCGATCGCCCTGAGCGGATGCCCGTCAGCAAATGGCCCCTCTACCAAGAGCCTCTTCGCCCCCAATTCCATTTCACCGCCCGCCAGTGGACCATGGATCGCCTGGAACCTAAAGAACACCAGGAAGGTTGGATCAACGACCTTAACGGCCTGATCTATTACGATGGAGAATGGCACCTCTTCGCTCAACGCTGGGCCACCTGCTGGCTCCACGCCGTAAGCAAGGACCTCATCCATTGGACCGAACTTGAGCCCGCCTTCTATGAGGAATCCCTGGAGTCGGGAGTCCAGTCTGGAACGTGCGTTGTAGACGAGCAGAACACCTCCGGCCTAGGAAAAGATCCGAAGCATCCGCCGATGATTGCCTTCTGGTCCCGGTTCGACAACCGAAGCCAGTGCCTTTCCTACAGTCTAGACAAAGGCCGGACCTGGACCCGCTATCCCGGCAACCCCACCTTCAACCGTCCAGAAAGGGACCCCAAGGTGTTCTGGTACGGACCAAAGAAGGGCGGACACTGGGTCATGATCATGTACGGAGATGGCGCCTACCACATCCTCACGTCCCCAGATCTTCTGCATTGGAAGGACGAACACCACCCCATCCCCAACTCCTTCGAATGCCCCGACTTCTTCGAACTCCCCCTCGATGGCGATCCCAACCAAAAGAAGTGGGTGCTCATCCAGGGCAATGGCGTCTACTCGGTGGGAACCTTCGACGGATTCGAATACAAGGAGGAAGGCGAGCGCAAGACATGCGACCTCGGCCCCAACTTCTATGCCACCCAGTCTTGGCATGATGCCCCCCAGGGCCGAAGAGTCCAAGCCGCCTGGATGCGCGGCTCCTTCTTCCCGGGCATGCCCTTCAACCAACAAGTCAGTTTCCCTTGTGACCTGACACTTCATTCCTCGCCGAAGGGCCCTCGCTTGTACCGGAACCCCATCCCAGAAATCGCTTCCCTCCACCTTTCCCCCACCAACTGGAAAGACCTCCGCCTCTCGGAAGGCGCCGCCCAAACCCTCGCCGAATCCGGCGACCTCTATCACCTAAAAGCGGAAGTGGAGATTCCCGAGGGCGCCAGCCTCGTGATCTCCCTCCGCGGCGAATCCGTTGTCCTCTTACCAAATAGATTCGTCTCCGGCGCCGCCACCGGCCACCTTACCGATCGAATACAGAGCGTAGAGATTCTTCTCGACCGGGGCTCCATCGAAACCTTCGTCAACGCCGGAGAACTCTCCTCCACCCGTTACGCACTACCTAGCATGGAGGGTCTCTTCCTAAAAGCCACCGGCGGGCCCATCCTCATAAAATCCCTAACCCTTTGGCCGCTCAAGTCTTGTCTCAATCATTCTCAGTGAATCTGAGACTCCCCTCGGGTCAATCATCACGACACGGTTCACGATCGACCGAATGATCACCTGGTCTGCCCCGTTGGTGAAGATATTTTAAGATGAGTTTTCCTCGACCTTAAGTTAAGGAGATTCATGAAGAAGTCGAAGTTTAGCGAAGAGCGGATTGTCCGGATTCTGCAGGAGGCGGCCAGTGGCCGAAGACGCGGGCAGAAGTCTGCCGAGACCATAGCGTGAGCCAGAACACGCTTTACTTGTGAAAGCGCAAGTATTCAGGCATGGAGACGGACGACGTGAAGCGTCTTCGGGAGTTGGAGCGCGAGAACGAGCAGTTCAAGATCCTGCTTGCAGAGCGAGATATTGAGATATCTGCGGTGAAGAAGGTGTTCCGAAAAAACGCCTGGACGCTTCCCAGCGAACTGCGGGAGAGCAACCGATGATGCTTGAGTTCGTGAAGGCAAGACGTGCCTGCTTCATCGTCGGGATATCGTCCCCTGCGCCGTACCGGGATCCGGCGCCTGACAAGGATGGTCCATTGAAGGCAATATGGGCTACCGAATGGCGCATGCATTCGTCACACAGGAGTTCGACCCGCTGAATGTCAAGCGGACGCATCGCGTTTGGAGGGAACTCAAGCTTGGCCGAGTGAAGCGGTATCGCAAGCGACGCACAGGTAACTCCATCGCGCTCAAAGCCGAGCATCCGAACCATGTCTGGAGCGTGGACTTCATCCATGATGCGTGTCTGAATGGCTCGAAGCTCATGATCCTGTCGGTGATGGACGAGTTCACCAGGGAGTGCCTTGCTTTGGAGGTGGACACCCGCCCGGGTTCGCGAGGTCGTGGCTCGCCTTATTGAAGAACGCAGTGCTCCTGCCTTCGTTCGCTCGGACAATGGGTCTGAGTTCATCGCCCGGCTTTTGACCGTGTTCCTCTCGGAGTTGGGTTCGGCGAGTCACTTTGTCGCTCCGGGTTCGCTGTGGCAAAACGGCTTCGTGGAGTCTTTCCACTCGACGCTTCGTCGTGAACACTTGGGAGTCGAGGTCTTTGCAAACGTCGCTGATGCCCAGATTAAGGCTGCGATCTGGCGGCGCTGGCACAACGAGGTTCGTCCCCATTCCAGTTTGGGAAATCTACCCCCTCGGGTCGCCGCGCAAGTCTGGAACTCCGGTCGGGTTAAGCCCTCCCTCCATTCCAAACTTCAGATAGAACCCATTTCGTCAACCCCGGAGATCTCATCTTAAAATGTCTTCACGAATGGGGGCAGACCAACACTGAGCTGCCCCCCATTGTGAGGATCGTTTGAATTAGTAGAGTCTCCAGTTAAGGAGGCTCATGA
>MKRX01000011.1:126647-191494 GCA_001898035.1 Armatimonadetes bacterium 55-13 | reverse complement strand
GCCAAACCGAGCGCTCTGAACCAGAACGCGCCCACGTCAGCAGGACTGACGCCTACATCTCGCTCGGCCATTCACAACGCGCAACCTATCACCGAGCGCAATGTAGCCGACGGTCCCCCCGTCGTACGCGCGAGGCCCAACCAGAGCGCTCTGAACCAGAACACGCTCACGTCAGGGGGACTGACGCCTAAATTTCGCTTGGTGGACATACGCGCGTTACCAAATACGGAGCGTCCTTGCCAAATCCTCAATCCTTCGCTCATCAACTTGAAGCGTAAATCCCTTTCCCACTCGGTACCCAACCCAAACGCGATGCCTCAGGGTGTCGACAGAAGAGCGCTATAAAAATAGAGCGCTGAGCCCTGAGGCTTTCCACCGAGCGCCCCATCTTGCCGACATATAAGTCCGGCCCCAAGCAGATTGAGCCAAAGTCGCCCTACCCCCTCCCGGGTGATCTCAATCCCAACACACCAGGCTTCACGACTTAACCTGGCAAACCATCCCCCTCCAACGCCCTGGTCCCTTGTCCCTGCACGGAGTGCGAAGTCCCTGCCACGAAGCGGCAAAGTCCCTGCGGCAAAGCCGCATCTTGACAAAACCTTGACACCCCCCGCGTCCCTCTTGACGCGGCCTTGTCCCCCTCCTGGGCGACCATCTGATCCAGGAATATGGACACTTTGGCTCTCCTACTGTTCGCCGTCCTCGTGCTCAGCACGCTCGGACTCGTGCGAGCCTGCGACAAGCTCGGGAGGCAAGACTCGTGACGCTCTACTGGATCGTCGGCGCGCTCTGCCTCTTGCTGCTCGTCTACCTCTTCGCCGCCCTGCTCAAACCGGAGGTTTTCTGACATGTCCGGTTGGATGCAGATCGCCCTTTATCTCGCCGTGCTCCTCCTGTGCGCAAAGCCGCTCGGACTCTACATGGCCAAGGTGCTCGAAGGTGAGCCAACGTTTCTCACAAAGATCCTCCGCCCGCTGGAGCGACTGATCTACCGCCTCGGCGGAGTCAAGAGCGAGGAGAAACAAGACTGGAAGCGCTATGCCGTCGGCGTGGTGATCTTTAACGCCCTCGGTTTCCTCTTCGTCTTCTTGCTCCAACGTTTCCAAGCAAGCCTCCCGCTTAACCCCGCCGGGATGGGCGCGGTCAGCGCGGACTCCGCGTTCAATACCGCCAGCAGCTTCTCGACTAACACCAACTGGCAAGGCTACGGCGGAGAGTCCACCATGAGCTACCTGACGCAGATGCTCGCGTTGGGTGTGCAGAACTTTGTCAGCGCGGCCACCGGCATCGCTGTCCTCGCCGCGCTGATCCGAGGGCTCCGGGCCCGGGAAGCCACTCATATCGGCAACTTCTGGGTAGACCTCACCCGCTCCACGCTTTACATCCTGCTGCCCCTTTCCATCCTGCTCTCGGTCGGATTGGTCAGCCAGGGCGTGGTCCAAACGTTCAATCCTTCCGCGAAAGCCGAACTGGTCCAACCCACCAAAGACACGAAAGAACAAACCATCGCCCTCGGTCCCGCCGCCTCGCAAATCGCGATCAAGCAACTCGGCACCAACGGGGGCGGGTTCTTTAACGTGAACTCCTCGCATCCGCTGGAGAACCCCACGCCGGTCTCCAACTTCCTGGAGTCTCTTGCCATCCTCCTCATTCCCGCCGGTCTTTGCATCACCTTTGGCCAGATGCTCAAAGATCGCCGCCAGGGCTGGGCGGTGCTTGCCGCCATGACCGTGCTGCTCCTCATGTTCCTTGTCCCTTGTGTCCTCAGCGAGCAGGCGGGCAACCCTATGTTCAAACAACTCGGCCTCACCACCGCGGCGAACTGGGAAGGGAAAGAAACGCGCTTCGGGATCGAGAACTCCGCCCTCTGGGCCACCGCCACCACCGCCGCCAGCAATGGTTCGGTGAACTCCATGCACGACTCCTACACCCCTCTGGGTGGCCTCATGCCCATGATCCTCATGCAACTGGGCGAAGTCGTCTTCGGTGGGGTGGGCTCGGGCCTCTACGGCATGCTCATCTTCGCCGTCGTCGCCGTGTTCGTGGCGGGCCTCATGGTGGGACGAACCCCCGAGTACGTGGGCAAGAAGATCGAGGCGTTCGAGATGAAAATGGCCTCCCTCGTCATCCTTATCCCCTGTTCGTTGGCCCTACTCGGAACGGCGATCCCACTGATGTTCGGGACGGGACAAAGCTCCATGAGCAATCCGGGGGCGCACGGGTTTAGCCAACTCCTCTACGCCTATTCCAGCATGGCCAACAATAACGGCTCCGCCTTTGCCGGATTCGGTGCCAACGTTCCGTTTCACAACCTGCTCGGCGGCTTGATCATGTGGGTCTCGCGCTTCTGGCTCATCGTGCCGGTTCTGGCCATCGCGGGTTCCCTGGCTAAGAAAAAGATCGTCCCCTCTGGCCCGGGCACTCTGCCCACCCACACGCCTCTCTTTGTCGGCCTCCTCTGCGCGATCGTCCTGATCGTCGGTGCGCTGACCTTTATTCCGGCGCTCGCCCTCGGGCCCATCGCTGAGCACCTGCGGATGGCGCGCTAACCGGAGAAAACCAGATGGAAAACAAACCCCAACCCATGTTTCAAAACCAACTCGTGAGACGAGCCATCCTGGATTCGTTCCGCAAACTCAGCCCTCGGGTCCAGGTTCGCAACCCGGTCATGTTCGTGGTCTTCGTAGGTTCCATCCTCACCACCGGACTCTGGGTGCATTCATTGCTTGGAAAAGGCGAGGCGGCCCCGGCGTTCATTCTCGCCATCTCGCTCTGGCTCTGGTTCACCGTCCTCTTTGCCAACTTCGCCGAGGCGATGGCGGAAGGGCGTGGCAAGGCTCAGGCCGATTCTCTCAAAAGCGCCAAGCGAGACGTCCCCGCAAAAAAACTCCCTGACCCATCTCAAAAGAATGCCGTCTCTATGGTTTCCGCGTCGGAACTCCGCAAGGGCGATCACGTCTTGGTCGAAGCCTCCGACTTCATCCCCGGCGATGGGGAAGTGGTCGAAGGTGTCGCCACCGTGGACGAGAGCGCCATCACCGGCGAATCTGCCCCCGTCATCCGTGAATCGGGAGGCGACCGTAGCGCCGTTACCGGCGGCACCCGAGTCCTCAGCGACTGGGTCGTCGTCCGCATCACCGCCAACCCCGGCGAGAGCTTTCTGGATCGCATGATCTCCATGGTCGAAGGCGCCAAGCGTCAGAAGACACCCAACGAGATCGCGCTGAACATCCTGCTCGCCGCCCTCACCATTGTCTTCCTCCTCGCCTGCGCCACCCTCCTGCCGTTCTCGCTTTACGCGGTAGACGCCAACAAGCAGGGAAGCCCGATCACCGTCACTGTCCTCGCCGCCCTTCTGGTCTGCCTCATCCCCACCACCATCGGGGGCCTCTTGAGTGCCATTGGCATCGCGGGAATGGACCGACTCCTTCGCAAGAACGTCATCGCAACTTCCGGCCGCGCGGTGGAAGCGGCCGGTGACGTGGATGTCCTTCTCTTAGATAAAACCGGCACCATCACCCTCGGAAACCGTGAGGCCGTCGAGTTCATCCCCGCCCCCGGCGTCCGCCCGGAGGAACTGGCCGACAAAGCCCAACTCTCCAGCCTCGCCGACGAAACCCCCGAAGGGAGGAGCATCGTCGTCCTCGCCAAAGATAAGTTCGGGCTCCGTGGCCGAGAGGTCGCGGGAGAACACTTCGTCCCCTTCACTGCCCAAACCAGAATGTCCGGCGTCGATCTTGACGGGATCCAACTCCGCAAGGGCGCTCAAGACGCTGTGCGAAAGTGGGTCGAAGGCCAAGGCGGCGCTTTCCCGGCTGAGGTCCAAGCGAAGGTCGAAGAAGTCTCCCGCGCGGGCGGCACCCCCCTCGTGGTCGCGGAAGGGAAGCGAGTCCTCGGGGTCATCTATCTCAAAGACATCGTGAAGGGCGGCATCCGGGAGCGCTTTGCTGAACTCCGTCGCATGGGCATCAAGACGGTCATGATCACGGGAGACAACCCCATGACCGCCGCCGCCATCGCCGCCGAAGCGGGTGTGGATGACTTCCTGGCCGAAGCGACTCCCGAGGCCAAACTGAAACTCATTCGCGAGTACCAAACCGGCGGTCGCCTCGTCGCCATGACCGGCGACGGCACCAACGACGCCCCCGCCCTCGCTCAAGCCGACGTGGCCGTCGCCATGAACACCGGAACCCAAGCCGCCAAAGAGGCCGGGAACATGGTGGACCTGGACAGCAACCCCACCAAACTCATCGAGATCGTCGAGACCGGCAAGCAACTGCTCATGACTCGCGGCGCGCTGACTACGTTCAGCATCGCCAACGACATTGCCAAGTACTTCGCCATCATCCCCGCCGCCTTCGCTGCCACGTATCCCCAACTCGGGGTACTAAACGTCATGGGGTTAAAAACCCCCGAAAGCGCCATCCTCAGCGCCGTCATCTTTAACGCGCTGATCATCGTTTTCCTGATCCCCCTCGCCCTGCGCGGCGTCAAGTACCGACCCGTCGGCGCGGATCAAGCGCTCAAATCCAACTTGCTCATCTATGGGGCGGGCGGCCTCCTCGTCCCCTTCCTCGGCATTAAGGTCATCGACCTTGCCATCGGAGTGTTCTTCAAATGAAAGACCTTCTCATCGCCTTGCGCGTCTTCGTCGTCCTCACCATCGTCACCGGAGTGGCCTACCCGCTCCTGGTGACCGGCATCGCCCAAACCGCCTTCCGAGATCAAGCCAACGGCAGCCTGATCAAGCAGGGAGACAAAATCGTCGGCTCGAGACTCATCGGTCAAGACTTCCAGGACCCCAAGTACTTCTGGGGCCGCCCCTCGGCCACGTCTCCGACTCCCTACAATGCCGCCGCCTCCAGCGGCTCCAACCTCGCCCCCACGAACCCAGCCCTGAAAGAAGCGCTGGAAACCCGAGTCAAATCCTTCCAAGCCGCCAACCCAGGCCAACCCGTCCCAACGGAACTGGTCACCGCTAGTGCCAGCGGCCTCGACCCAGACATCTCCCCCCAAGCCGCCGCCGTCCAAATCCCCCGTATCGCCAAAGCCCGAGGCCTAGAAGAATCCAGCTTGAAGGCCCTCGTAGAACAACACACCCAAGCCCGCCAACTGGGCCTAGGCGAACCCCGAATCAACGTCCTAGAACTCAACCTAGCCCTCGACCATCCCCAAGAATAGCGTGTCTACCTGGAGCATCGGCGCTCCGCCCATGCTCCAGAAACGTTGTCGAGGAGTGGCATGGGCGGCCCGCCCATGATCCGAAGACACGCGTGCCCGATCGCACCCTGAAACCTTCTTGCGTTTGCCCGACCAGGTTTTCGAAATGGCGTCCCGATGCTCTGGAAACGATGTCGAGGAGTAGCACGGGCGGCTCGCCCATGAACCGAGGACACGCGCCTCCAATCGCACCCTGAAACCAACTTGCGTTTGCCCGACGAGGCTTCGAAACGTCGTCCCGATGCTCTGGAAACGATGTCGAGGAGTGGCATGGGCGGCTCGCCCATGAATCGAAGACACGCGTCCCTCAATCGCACCCTGAAACCAACTTGCGTTTGCCCGACCAGGTCTTCGAAACGTCGTCCCTATGCTCTAGAAACGATGTCGAGGAGTAGCACGGGCGGCTCGCCCATGAATCGAAGACACGCGTCCCTCGATCGCACCCTGAAACCAATTTGCGTTTGCCTGACCAGGTCTTCGAGACGGCGGTCCGCCCGTGATCCAAAGACGCGAGCCCTACCGACGGTTGGGGAAGTCTCTCTTCTTAGTCGGAATCTCTTTCTGGCTCTCTGCATGACTAATTGCCCTTCCCACCAAAACCGTGATGACGACGAAGAGCAGAAGAGTGAGGAAATCGTGGGGTCTCACGGGCATATCCAAAGATTGGTAGAGTCCGCCATCAACGCCGGGTCAAGGGAGAGCCCAGAAGGGTCAAGAAGTCGTCAAGAAAAAAGCGCCCGACGACCGCCGGGCGCACAAAAGGTTGAGATCAAAACCGATACCCAATCCCAAACCCGAAGTAAGTTCCATCACGCCCGGGATCGAAGGTTGAACCAATGCGGAAATCAACCTGCGTTGCCTTGTCAACCAAATACGTCACTCCTGCGTCGAATCCGGTCGAATGAGGTCCGTCCTTCGCAGTCGGGGTGACGTGATACATCTCGAAGAACGCTCCCGTTCGAGAATTGAGGCTCCGCGTCAGGTAGGCGCTCACCGCATACTGCCCAAACCGATCCGTTCCGTCGGAGAGCGAAGACGCCACAAGGTTTCCACCCAGGCCGGTGAGAGGATCGAGTTGGAGGTACCCGGCTAACTTTACGGTCGGCTGCGTCTCGTCCTGGCGAAAGTCTCGGCTGCCCGCCGGAACCGTCGTCTGGGCGATCAGCGCCCACTCCGGTTTCCCCAGGGAGCCGTTTAGAAGTTTGTACTTGAACCCCACGACCGGGTCCAGCCAACCATCCGCATCGGAAGAGCGGCCAAAGCCCACGTTGGATAGCCGCAATTCCATCCGATCCGATACGGGAAGCCGAACAAGCATCTCTCCGACCGTCTCAAACCGCGAGCGGCGAAACTGGGTATTCGTATAACCCATCTCAACCTGCCACCTCCCCTTCGGAATGATCGAGGTCCCGTCGGAAAAGCTCGGCCGATCCGTACTGATGGGAAACCCATCCTGGGCAAGAGCAAAGCTGAGGGGAAAGATGGCTACAAGTGCCAAGTAGAGCGATTTTTTCATCGCATCCAGACTGCCCGGTAGCAAGGTCAAGCCCGCGTCAACCCGCCCTGCCCCATATCAGGATTTCGTCAAGATTCTCACCGTTAGACCTGAACGCCTCGACCCGACCCAGAACCTGACCTCATAATTCAATAACAGATGGCGACCGCCGACCGTCCCGATCCCGACGCCCTCCTCGCTCAACTTTCCAATACGGAAAAGGGTGGCAAACGAGGACGCCTCAAGATCTATCTGGGAATGGCCGCCGGAGTAGGCAAGACCTACAGCATGCTCAGCGACGCACAAGAGGAGAGAGCCCGCGGCGCCGAGGTCGTCATCGGCTACCTAGAACCCCACGGTCGTAAGGAAACCGAACAAATTTCCGAGGGTCTCGAAAAACTGCCTCTATGGGTATCCAGCTATCAAGGGGTATCCATTCGAGAGTTCGACCTAGCCGCCGCCTTAACCCGCAATCCCCAAATCATCCTCGTCGACGAACTCGCCCACACCAACGCCCCCGGCAGCCGCCATCTCAAACGCTGGCAAGACGTCATGGACCTCCTAGACGCCGGCATCGAAGTCCGAACCACCGTCAACATCCAGCACCTAGAAAGCCTCCGAGACGTCGTCGCCCAAATCACCGGCGTCTTCGTCCAAGAAACCGTCCCCGATTCCATCCTCCACCGCGCCGACGAAATCGAACTCGTAGACATCCCCCCCGAAGAACTCCACCTCCGTCTGAAAGAAGGCAAGGTCTACATTCCCGAAAAAGTCGAGCAAGCCCTTACCGGCTTCTTCAAAAGAGGAAACCTCCTCGCTCTCCGAGAACTCGCCCTCAGGGCTACCGCCGAACGCGTGGACGACGAACTGCTCAGAGTAAGAGCCGCCACCCAAACCGGCCAGTCCT
The DNA here is from genome assembly GCA_001898035.1 of Armatimonadetes bacterium 55-13. GTDB lineage: Bacteria > Armatimonadota > Fimbriimonadia > Fimbriimonadales > Fimbriimonadaceae > 55-13. Next base: position 183,872 of record MKRX01000011.1, on the reverse strand, counting down.
GGCACGCCCGGGAACGCATCTTGGTCTGTGTTGCTCCTAGCCAAATGGCCTCCCGCCTCGTCCGCTCCGCCCGTCGCCTCGCCAACAGTCTCCACGCCGAGATGATCGCCGTCAGCGTGGAGAGTCCTCGTCAGACCGACTCCCAAACCAGTCCCCACAGCGTAGAAGCCATGGCGCTCGCCGGAAAACTAGGAGCGGAGACCGCCACCCTTTCGGGTGAAAATATTGTCCAAGAAATCCTATCCTTCGCCCGGTCCCGCGGAGTCACCACTATCATCGTAGGAAAACCCGTCCGCCCGCGCTGGCGCGAAATTCTCTTCGGCTCCGTGGTGGACACGCTGATTCGGAGCAGTGGCGACATTGATGTTCTCGTGATCACGGGCCAAGAAAGAGAAGGCACTGCCACCCGACCCTCAATCGCTCATCGCTCTGGCTCTTGGCAAGGCTATCTCGCCGCTCTCGGCGTAACCGCTCTCAGCACCTGTGTCGGAATGCTGATGTACCAACGGTTCGAATTAACAAATATCGTAATGATCTACCTGCTTGGCGTCATGGTCGTCGCCGCCTTTTGGAGCAGAAAAGAATCGCTACTTGCCTCTCTCCTTGCCGTGGGAGCTTTCGACTTCTGGTTTGTCCACCCTCGCATGACCTTTGCGGTTACTGATGTCGAATACCTCCTCACTTTCTTCGTCATGCTCGTCGTCGCGCTGGTGATCACCACCCTAACTGGCAAACTCAAGGAGCGAACCGCTGCCGCCTCTATTCGAGAAAGGAGCACCGCCGCGCTCTATGACCTCAGCCGCCGCATCGCCTCAGCGGTTGAACCGGAGGAGATTGCTAAGATCGCGGCGGAGAAGGCGAAGGAGATTGTCGACGGCCCTGTCTGCGTGGCGCTCGCCGAAAACCCAACCGCCAAACCTGACATTGTTGTGCCATCTGACTCTTGGTTCGAGAGGGGACAAAAGGAAGAGGCAGTTCTTCGCTGGGTTATCGAGCATGGCAAGGCTGCCGGACGGGGTACGGAAACCCTTCCGTCGGCTGATGGCATGTATCTGCCCTTGAAGACCTCAAGGGGTTGCGTCGGCGCCCTTGGAGTCGATGCTCGCGTCGTGAATTCCCTCGACCTGGCCAAGCGTTCAATGCTAGAGTCCATCGCCAACCAATTCGCGACCGCTCTGGAGCGTGCGGAATTGGCGGAGGAGAGCGAGGCGGCAAACCTGCGCGCAGAGACCGAGCGACTTCGGGGAAGTCTTCTGAGTAGCGTCTCCCATGACCTCCGCACGCCTCTCGCATCCATCGAAGGCGCCGCAACCGGTCTTCTCAGCCAGCCCGACCTTGGCGAGCGTGGAAAGGAACTGGCAAAGACAATCGCCGAGGAATCCGAACGCATGTCCCGCCTTGTTCGCAATCTTCTCGACATGACTCGAGTCGAAGGGGGTTCCGTGGAACTGAATCTCGACTGGCAGTCCATTGAAGAACTTGTTGGCGCGGCCATCCTCCGGACCGAAAGCTTTTTCTCTCGCCCTGTTCAAACCAATATCTCTCCCGAGCTACCTCCGCTTAAACTTGATGCGGTACTGATGGAACAGGTCTTCGTCAATCTCCTAGAAAACGCTTCGCGCTACGCGGGCAGAGAGGCCCAGGTAACGGTCGGCGCCCGCCAGGCTAACGGTCATGTCCAAATCACGGTTTCCGACAACGGCCCCGGCATTCCGCCTGGTGGCGAGGAGAGGATATTTGATAAGTTTCAGCGGGGAAGCACTCAAGGCTTCGGCCTCGGCCTTTCGATCTGCCGCGCGATCATGCAGGCCCATGGAGGGACCATCCTGGCGAGAAATCGCGCCGATGGCGGAGCGGAATTCGTCCTTCGTCTACCGGTGAAACCTTGAAAGCGCCCGTGCGGTATGTGGTGATCGAAGACGAAGCGGCTATTCGCCGTTTTCTTCGCGCCAGCCTTCCCCCCGAAGAAGCGGAGATCTTTGAAGCTGAGAATGGGAAAGACGGCTTGCGTCTGGTTGCCCAAAAGAACCCCGATATCGTCCTCCTCGACTTAGGACTTCCCGATATAGACGGTCTGGAGGTCCTCCGCCGAATGAGAGAGTGGAGCGACAAGCCCGTTATTGTCTTGTCGGCCAGGGGAAGGGAACAAGATAAGGTGGCGGCTCTCGATGGTGGCGCGGACGACTATCTCACCAAACCCTTCTCCTTCGGAGAGCTCACTGCCCGGGTCCGAGTCGCTCTTCGTCGGTCTTTGCGAACCGCTCCGCCCACCGTACCAACCCTGGAGACGGGAGGGCTGAAAATCGATTTTGAAGCGCGGCAGGTGTTTGTAAACGGTCAAGAAATCCGCCTGACTCCGCTGGAATATAAAGTGCTCGCTTTCCTCGCTCGCCACGCGGGGAAAGTGATTACCCATAAACAGCTGCTTGCAGAAGTCTGGGGGCCAGCCTACGAAGATTCCACCCACACACTCAGAGTTCATATGGGTGCGATTCGGCAGAAACTAGAACCCGAACCCGCTCGTCCCCGATACATTCGAACGGAGACGGGAGTGGGATATCGCTTTCTGTTGGAAGAAGGCGTCTAGCAGCAGCCGGACTCAGGAGCACAACTAGCCCCAGCCAAAACCTTTAAAGTTTTGCGGGTGGGTGGGGGAGCGCAGCAGCCGTCACCGGAACACACGCCGGTTTCGGGGAGAACAAGTTCAGTGTTGCGGGCGCCTTCTTCGTCTCCGGTGAGTCGACAGGCGATCGATCGCACTTGCTCGTACCCGGTGAGCATCAAGAACGTCGGGGCTCGACCATAACTCTTCATTCCAACGATGTAGAAGTTCGGCTCGGGGTGAGAAAGCTCGACGGCCCCATGAGGTTCGACGGTCCCACAACTATGGAAGTTGGGATCGATCATTTCCGCCAACGCCACCGGGCTCTCCACTGCGGGATGAAGGTTGAGGCGAAGCTCCGAGAGCATCTTCAAGTCCGGGCGGAATCCGGTGGTTGCGACGACCTCGTCTGCCGTCACCACTCGACCATCCTCGGCCGCGAGCTGAATACCAGGGCGCACTTCGGCAATTCGGAAGCCAGAGTGAACTTGAATCTGACCCAGGTTCACGAGGGCCTTCACCTGAGAACCGAGCGCGCCCCTCTCTGGCAAAGCGTCTCCCGTTTCGCCGCCGTAGATCTGGGAAAGGTCGGTTCGGCGAACGATCCACTCGACCTCCGTGCCGGGCACTTCCTTGGCCAATTCGGTCAGCTCAATCAGAGCATTAAAGGCGGAGTGACCGCTTCCCACGACTACCACCTTCTTGCCTGCGTATCGCGTTCGGTCGCGACCATGCACGTCAGGGATCCGGTAGAGGATCTGAGACGATGCCCGGGTTTCTCCGGGAGCCGGGATGCCGCTGCTACCGATGGGGTTTGGGGTGGTGTAAGTGCCGGAGGCGTCGATGACCGCACGGGCCATCAGTTGCTCTTCGCGACCGTCGGAGTACTCCACGGCCAACAAGAAAGGAGCCGTTTCCCGACCATTATTCTTCATCTTGTCGAGCCCGAAGCGGGTGACGGAAACCACCTTGGCTCCCGTCCGAAGACCCTTGGCGATGGTCGGAAGGGAAGCGAGGGGCAGCAAGTAAGCCTCGGCCAACTCTCGACCGGTTGGGTAGGCATCAGGAGAGGGAACGGTCCAACCGGTGAGTTCCAGCATTCGCTTGGCCGCGTCGTCCACGCAGTATTGCCAAGGTGAAAAGAGCTTCACATGGCCCCAACTCAGCACACTGGTCGCCGCCGAGTCGCCAGCTTCCAACACGATGGGACTCTCACCCTTTTCGATCAGGTGCGCGGCAGCCGCAAGCCCAACGGGGCCAGCCCCGATCACAACAACGGGAAGCGATTCAACAGCAGTCACAGTGGGTATCTCCTTTGGCGATAGCGGTCAATCCTTGGGCAAGGTTCTCAAGGGACTCTGGGCGTAGGGTGCAGATCATTCGTTTTCCGCGGCGCTCGATCCGGATCAATTCCGCCGCCTCTAACTCGTGAAGGTGGTGCGAAACGGTCGAGTTAATCTTCTCCGCGCCGGTGAGATGGCAACAGACTTCGCTGGCGGTAGGGCCGTCATACACGCCCCCCTCGTCATCCACCGCCGCTCGCCCGCAGCACATGTTTGACAGAAACTCTACGATGCGTAGCCGATTGGGATCGGCCAGCGCCTTGAGCGTCCTGAGTTTCATTTCGTCTGCCATCGAAATGACAATACCACACATTTCGATGAAGCGCGAAATAAATCTTTTAGATAGATCGATAATTATCGAAATGTTGATGTAAGATTCCGATGATGGAAACGATCAAGGAGCGTTCGGCCGCATTCAAGGCGCTAGGCGACCCCACCCGCTTGCAGATCTTCGAGTTCCTGTGCGCGTGCGCGAGTCCGGTGGAAGTAGATGAATCCGGAGACGCTCGCCCCGCCCAAGGATCGACGGTCGGCGAGGTCTGTTGCCACTTGGAGCCCGAGCTGAAGACCCCTTCCACCGTCTCTTTCCACTTGAAAGAACTGAGAAACGCGGGGCTCATCACAATGGAGCGACGCGGGAAGAACATTCTGTGTGCGCCCTCGCCCGAGGCGATGATCTGGCTGGAATCCTACTTTGGACGGCTGAGCAAGATCGGGGCAGGTTGCTGTTGAACAAGCGCTACTTGGCCGAGTTCATCGGCACATTTGGCATCGTGTTCCCCCCGGTTGCGCTATCCGCGATTGGTGGCGAGACCGGGTTGATGGGAGCGGCTTGGGTTTCCGGACTCGCCGTTCTGGCCATGATCTACGCCCTCGGCCCGATCTCGGCCGCCCATTTCAACCCGGCGGTGACGCTTGGGTTTGCGCTGGCCAAACGGTTTCCCTGGAAATACGTTGTGCCCTATTGGATTGCCCAATTGGCCGGGGGAATCTTGGCGGCGGCGCTGGTTGCGCTTCTCTTCGGCGGTGGCCATGGGGTTCATATCCCGGCCAATCCCGACCTCTTGGGACGAAACTTGGGAACCGAGGCGGCGCTGAGTTTCTTTCTGATGTTCGTCATCATCGCCGTTGCCACCGACCGACGAGTTTCCGGCACGGCGCCGGCCATCGCCATTGGTTTAACGGTGGTGATGAACGTCTTGATTGGGGGCGCCGTCACCGGTGGCTCCATGAACCCTGCCCGCTCCCTCGGCCCGGCGCTGTTCGCCGCCGAGACCGCCCTTCCTCACTATTGGATCTATGTTGTTGGCCCCTGCATTGGCGCGGTGATCGCCGCCTTGATATATGAAGCGGTTCGGTTGGAGCGAGAGCATGCAAAAGGCGCACCCAACGAACTCCTCGAAGCCCTCACGGAGATTTCCCGTTCCTGAACCATGAAGAGATTCGCGATTTTTTCTGACATCCACGCCAACCTCCCGGCCATGGAAGCGGTGCGTGATCACATTCAATCTCAAACTTTTGATGGCGTGTACTGCCTGGGTGATCTTGGTGGCTATGCCTCTCAACCGAACGAAGTGGAACAGGTCGTTCGAGGCATGAACGTCCCAACTATCCTGGGCAACTACGACGAAGGAGTGGGATTCGACGGACCGGATTGCGGATGTCACTACGTTAAGCCATTTGACATCGAGATGTCCAACACCTCGTTCCAGTGGACGCGGGATCATACGACCGACGAGAACAAAGAATGGCTGCGCGGATTACCCAGAGAGATCCGATTCGAGATTGAGGGCTCACGGGTCCTCCTTTGTCACGGGTCTCCCCGAGAGACCACGGAATACCTGTTCGAGAACCGCTCGGATGGCTATCTTCGACAATTCACTGCCGGGGGCGTCGCCGACGCGCATGCCGATGTGATCGTTTTTGGTCACACTCACGTCCCGTTTCATCGCGTGGTGGATAACGTTCACTTCATCAATACCGGCTCGGTGGGCCGCCCCAAGGACGGGGACCCTCGGGCGGGTTATTGCGTTCTGACCATTGAAAGCGGTGAGGTCACCACGGAACAAGTCAGATTAGAATACGACGTTGAACTGGCGGCGTCTCGGCTGGTGGAAGCGGGTCTGCCGGAGTACTTCGCGGAGTATCTCCGCAAGGCAGGGAACGTCTGAACGGGCAAAATATGATTGCATGGCTCGGCCCCGTTGGTTTGGGCGATCAAAAGGCCCCTTTGTTGTGTTCTCGGACTGAATTCCGTTACCTTGATTGCGCCAACGGTGGAAGTGGTGACCAAATGCTCAAGCGGGGACTGAAAAGAGTAGGTACTATCAAATCATCATGGAAAGCGACTATTCCTATACCGCGGGCAGCTTTCCGGCCGGACTCTAACCTTTAGTCGTCTGCCGGGGGAATGCCCTGTGTCAGACGGCGTGACGGTGCAGTTGGAGAGGCACGGCAGACTGTAAATCTGTCCCCAATGGGTTACTGGGTTCGAATCCCTGGCACGCCACCAAACCCCTTCCATCCGATCCTAATTGGCAGTGCTCCCTTCCGCGACTCGTCCGAGAAAAGCGTTTATTCTTTCCATTCCTCCAAGAATGGTAAAAGCGCATTGTAGAAAGCGGTGGGAGCTTCGAAATGGGGGATGTGACCCACGTTCGGGATCTCGACGAGCTTGGCGTTCTTCAGGGCCTTTGCGGTGCGGCGTCCCAGTTCAGGATAGTTGCCGAGCTTCTTTTGATCTTCCGGTGATGCCTGCGCCTTGCCCACGGCGGTTCGGTCTTCTTGTCCGATGATCAGGAGCGCTGGGGCGGTGATGTGAGGCAGATCGTATACGGTGGGTTGTTGAAGGATCATTTGCGTCGTCAGTGCCGCCGACATCGCCCAACGCGGGTACTCGGCGCTCTTGGAAATGGCTTCCTTGATCTTGATGAACGGCTCGATCCAATCGTTGTTCTTCTTGACGTAGTATCCGGCAACGTACTTACCAAAGGCTTCTGAAGTCTGTTTGAGTTCGGACCGGTATCGGCTTTCGGTCGTGGCGGAGGGCACCCACTGTTGATAGTCTTCCAAGCCGATGGGGTTCTCCAGGATCAGGCGAGCGACCCGGTTGGGATACGCGCGGGCCATGCGCACCGCTAACATGCCGCCCATCGAGTGACCCAAGACGGCGAACTTTTCGATCTTGAGCTTGTCGGCAAGAGCGAGGGTGTTGCTCGCGAGGAGATCGAAGCTGTAGTTGAGTTCTGGTTTGGAAGACTTGCCGAATCCGATCTGGTCCGGGACGACTACCCGATATCCGGCGGCGGTGAGTTTTTCGATGGGCTCTCGCCAATAGGCGCCGAAGAAGTTCTTGCCGTGGAGCAGGAAGATGGTTTTGCCGTTGGCTTGGCCGGTGGGGGCGACGTCCATGTACGCCATCCTCACATCCTGCCCGTCATTCACCAAGTCTAGGAACTGGACGGGAAACGGATAGGGATACCCCTCCATCGAGATTCCGAGCGTATCGGTGGGGGGAAGCGGGATGACCTGCGCCGCCGCTCGGCCCATCACCAGAGCGGCGGCAAGGCACGCGACAATAAGTCGCGCACGAGATACGGTTGTGGACATTCCTTGTCCTACGATTGTTCCCGCTTAGAGGTCGGCCATGCCTCCGTCGACTAAAAGTTCGCTTCCGGTCATGAAGGTCGAATCGTCGGATGCAAGGAAGACGGCAACCGTTGCGATCTCTCGGGCCTCGCCGATTCGCTTGAAGGCAGTTCCCGCCGCCAGAGTGGCCGCCATCTCATCGACCTGATCTTCGGGAATTCCCAACTTAGTGATGATAGGAGTCTTGATGGGGCCAGGGCTAATGGTGTTGACCCGAATGTTCTTAGGGGCGAGGTGAGCGGCCAGGCTGCGACCGAACGAGCGAAGGGCAGCCTTGGTTGCTGAGTAGATGCTGGCATCGGGAAGACCCAAGTGGACGACGGTGGACGCGTTGAGAAGGATCGAGCCTCCCTCGGGGATGAGGGGGAGCGCGTTCTGCACGGTGAAGTAAGCGCCCTTCACGTTGATATCGAAGAGCTGGTCAAAGTGCTCTTCCGTGACTTGCTCGACCGGCACGAATGCGCCAACGCCTGCGTTCACGAAGAGGGTATCGATACGGCCAAACTTGTCTTTGACCTGACCGATCAGGCTCTTGATGTCATTCAAGTTGGCAGTGTCCGACTTGATGACCACCGCATCCGGTCCCAATTCCTTTTGGGCGGAGTTCAGGGTGGATTCGGATCGACCCGTTACGATGACGGTTGCGCCCTCCTTTTGGAATTCCTTGGCGGTGGCCAGACCGATTCCCGAGGTACCACCGGTGATGAGAGCGATTTTGTTTGCGAGTTTTGACATGGTTTCTTTTTCTTGTGAGGTGAGAGACAGCGCGGCGGGCGCCCGCAGGCGGGCCGCAAGGAAGAGAATTCGAACGGGAATCGGGCTACAGATGCCCGGGTTGGTTCAGCCGGGCGGTTCTTGCCGCGTAGGTCTTGCTGTTAACCATGAAATGAATATTGATGCCTATTTTCTGAACTTTCTATGTCTAATTGGACAAAAAACATGCTCTATCGTTCACACTAGTTGAACGAATGGATGACGCGCTTTCAAATGTTCTTCGCAAGGTAGATCTGAAGTCCCACGGGGGCGGGGTCTATGGCTTTGCGCCGCCCTGGGGATATAGAACTCCCGAAATGAAGGGGCACTATCAGATGTATATCGTGCGAAGAGGCACTTGCGTGCTGGAGTCTCCGGCTATACCGGAACCTGTGCTTTTGGCCACTGGCGACGCCGTGCTGATTAGCCGTGAGACCGAGCATGTCCTCCACGATGGTTCGCACCGAGTGGTCCAGCCCCATTTGGAAATGGCAGATCATATCATCGACTGCAAGGTGCTTTGCGAGGGGCCGACCTCTCCGAATGCGGCATGGGTCATGACCGTCGATTTCTCGATTGAGGGACTGATGGCGGGGCCGGTGGGGACTGCCTTGGGGCCGTTCGTTCACTTGCGAGGGGATGTGGGGCCGACGGCGGCATGGCTGCAGGGCGTGTTGGGAATCATCTGCGAAGAGGTGAGGACTCAGGAGCCAGGATACGCTTTCGTGAGATTCCGACTTCTTGAATTGCTCTTTATTCAGTTCCTCCGCACGAACCTACGAAAGCACCGCGAGGCTCGGGAGGACATTTGCGAATTGAGCATTCTTTGCGCGCTCTTCGATCCTCAACTAGGCAAAGCGATCGAGCTGATCCACGCTCGTCCGGATCATCCTTGGACGGTAGCTGAGTTGGCAACTCAAGTCGCGATGTCTCGCACTGCGTTTTCAGTTAAGTTCTCGGAGATCACCGGCATCAGCCCGCTCTCGTTTGTCACGCAATGGCGGATGATGCAAGCCACGGAGTACCTGAAACAAGGGCAGACGATGGAGCAGGTGTCGAGTCGAGTGGGATACGATTCCGTCGCTGCTTTTTCTCGGGCATATAAGCGGGAAATCGGTGTAGCGCCGGGGACGGTGAGGAAATCACTCGTGGGAGTCTGACCGCTCAGGTCTGGCGTAGGGCTGAGTGTCTTCTATGGCCCGATTAAGCTCAACGATGTCTTTGCTCCAGGCTCCCACGATTTCGTCATGATGCCCGTAAAAGACGAGGTGGCTCTCGGGCCAAACCACCAGAAACGTCCAGTAGAAACTGAGACCACAAAAGATAAGTGATCTAAGGTAGTCCACTTCGGTCTGATCTCCTCTTTCGCACTGTTGGTCGCCAATCGGAGATAAGCCCCGAGCAGAGCGAAGAAGATTCGGAAGCTCGGGCAGATTGGAACTGGGCCAGACATTGTGTTCGTGAATAACGAAGAACCAGTCCCCTCGGGGAGACCAATGCGACCAGATTTGACTGAGAGCCGCTTTACGGCCAGAATCCACGGGGGTGGCAACGAATGGCGACGCGGTCAGGACTGCGTCGATGAGGTCTCTATAGTTGGCTATCGCAGCATCTTTGATCGCTTGCACGACCTCGGTAGATGAGACCAGAGCGCTCAAGATTCTTCTTCGCCGTCCCAATAGGCGTCAAGGAACGTGGCTGCATTTGGATGGGACGGGCTGCGCTTGTAGAGGGCGGCGAGACTCTGGAGAGGCGCATCGTATTCAGGGTCGAAAACATGGGCTAGTTCTAGGCACTGAATCGCCTTTGAATCATTTCCCAGGGCTTCATAGGCATTCCCGAGGTTTGACCATAGCACGGCGTCATCGGGCGCGAAGTCGATTGCTTGTTCGAGGACTTCACAAGCTCGGGCGGCTTGCCCCGTTTCATAGAGCGTGAGTCCGTAATTGTTCAAAGTGGAGACATCGTCCGGATCGATCTCGAGCGCAGATTCATAGCTGGAAAGCGCTTCATGAAAACGCTCGAGGGAGCGGAAGATGTTTCCCCGGGTGTAGAAAACGTGTTTGGCTCTCGGCTCACTCTCTAAGACTCTTTCTATCTCTTGAAGCGCTTGGGTCGGATTTCCTGCCCGTCGCAAGGAAACAGCGTAGTCAAACCGCACATCAGGATGATTAGGATTCAACTCGACGAGTAGTGCACCAAGTTGGACGGCCGCGTCATGGTCCTCATTTTTTTCAAGCAGGTCTGTGGCCTTGCTGGTGGCGGAGTAGAAGCTGCTGTCGAGAATGGGCCACTGCCACGCGGTTCGGACGGCGTCCATTCGACCGCACACGGCGGCGAAGGTGACGGTGAGCCATGCAATAGATACGCTGTCCCTTGCCGAATCCAAGTTTTCTACCGCCGCATCGAAGTACTCGGCTCGTTGGCTAAGTGCCAGCGTCAACGCGTATTGGATGGCATGGCGCAAGGTGTCTGCGTACACGGCGTCAGGGGTCGATATGAAGTCGTCGGCTTCCATATGCAGGCTAAAGGCCACGTGGTTTTCGGAAGAGGTAGTAAAACTGATCTCGCTCCGTTGCGACCAACGCGAAAGGGTTTTCCCGAGGATACTTCAGGAAATCTCCTAGATTGTTTGCCTTAAGGGTGGCGGGGTCCACAGCGTTGGAATCGTCAAATTTCCCGTTTTGGTACGTGAGATGAGCGGTGCTTACATGCCCGTCCAACCACGTCACGTTGGCTACGTCTCCGGTGTGGCGGGCCTGCATGTGATAAGTGTTGCTGTCGCCAAACAGCCAAGGGGTGCCTTGACAAGAGTTTGCGGCCGAGTTCCAGAAGGCGGTATCGGCGAAGAAAAGTGTTTCCGCCGGTCGTTCGGCTTCCTGTCCACTGGCTACGCGGAACTCCGCCGTATCGTACTCCGGCGGATAGGCATAGAAGATTCGAAAGTTCATCCCGTAGCCCATGATGTACCGGTAGCTAGCGCCCGTATCTAGGCCGATGGCGCCGGGACAGGCCCGAATTTGTCCGCTTTTGGTGTACGGAAAAATGAGCCCGGAATCTGGCTTGCCCGTCATCAGGTCTCCCCACCAGGTTCGATACGTTGAGCCTTCCCAGTATCCGTAGGGAAATAGGTGGTCATCGTGATCTTGCATGTACATCAAGGAGGCGAGAGCTAGTTCTCGAGAATTGCTGATGCAAGTTGCCTTCTGCGCCGCTTGTTTTGCCTTGGCGAATACGGGAAAAAGAAGGGCCGCCAAAAGGCCGATGATCACCACTACCACGAGTAGCTCCATTAGCGTGAAGGCGCGGCGCTTCATTGGGGCAGGCTCCAGGCGTCTCTCAAGGCCGCTTGCTTTCTGCGCTCCCTTGCGGCAAATCGGGAGGAAAGAGCAGCTGCTCCACAACCGATGGGCAGCCAGTACACGGCTTGGACGATGGCGAACATCAGGCCGTCCGTGACCGGAAGAAGCAAGATGCCCAGGATGAAGCTGAAAATGATCAAAGGCATCATGACCGAGTAGACATGAAATTGAGGTCTTAAAGGAATCTTTCTTCCCACGATCCAGCCCAGGATCGGCGGGGCAAGAAGTGGGATTCCGGTCATGAGGAGAAACTGAACGGAGAAATCAGGGAAAGGGAGCGGCTCAGGGAAATATTGGCGGATTTCCGCAGGGCTCCAGGGGAGTCGGATGGCGGCATTGGCGGGAAGAAAGACCCGGAATTGAAGAATTGCCCAGTAAGCGAGATCGGCGAGACCGAAGAGGGCCAAGACACAAACATTGCCCGGACCTAATTTGCGTTCGAGCCAACTTAATCGGGAAGGCTTGTTGTACCACGTCTCGATGTACTGATCGGCAAGGGTGCCAGGCGAGCCGAATTCGTTCAGGGCGAGTTCTACGGACTCGACATCGCCGCCAAACTCTTCGACAATCATATCGAGATGGTCGGCTGTCTCCTCAAGGAGCCGGGATTCCTCGGCTTCGGGCACGACTTTCCACAGCCGCGAATGAAGCTCTTCGAGATAGGCTTCTATACGAGGATCGAGCGCTTCAGTTTGGACGTCAAGATCGCTTTCCAACGGGTTCCACTCCGGTCACATCGATCATTGCCTGACTAAATAGGCGCCAAGCATCGAGCCTTTCGTTCAGCTCGGTTAATCCTGCATCCGTGATTGAGTAGACCCGACGGCGTCGGCGGTTACCAGGAGCCATCTCCTGCCATTCGCTTTGGATAAGTCCTTCATCTTCCAGCGCGTGGAGCAAGGGGTAGACCGTGCCTTGCTTGAACTGTAGAACGTTATTGGTACGTCGAGCGATTTCGAAAAAGATGGCATATCCGTGGCTAGGGCCTTCTTTGAGGATCGAAAGAATCAGAACGCCGGTGTTTCCTTTGAGGAGACTCGTCAGTGAGGGTTCGGCTGTTGTTTTACTCATGCTCCACGTACTTGGGTGTCCGCCGTCAGATGGCCAACAAGGGGGCGGACATATGGTGAAGACGGCGGAATTGCCATCATTCGACTCACCTTGCCGGAAGTATTTTACATCGACTTGCGAAAGTGCACAGTCAAAGGTCGGAAAGGCAGGCTCCCGTCGAGGTTGGGAGCCTGCCGCAGGGCCTAATAAGGCTTCTGCAAGAGGTAGTAGTACTCGTCGCGAGACGTCATCGTCGGAGAGCTGGGATCCTTGCCGCCCTTGATAAGATCGCCGAGTTTGTTGGCCTTCAGCGCAGCAGCGGTGGCGCCCGTCTGATCGACTTGGTGATAGTAAGGCTTGGCCGACTTGGTGTGACCGTCTAACCACGCTACGTTGGCTTGCTCGCCGCCATGGAGGGCGTGCATATGGTTGGTTCCGCTGTTGGAAAACAGGAGGTTGTCTCTTACCAGTGTGGAACCGCTCAAGCTTGCCGTATCTGCCATCAAGATGGTTTCAGCAGGCAAGTCGACCGAGGTGTAGACCGTTGTGTGATTGAAGAAGTTGGTGTAATCGAAGAAGATGTACCAGTTCACACCATAGGCCACTGGAATTCCCGTGGCGGTTTTGGCAACTCCACTTGCGGAAGGGCAGTCCGTGATCTGCATATTCTTCATGTAGGGTTGAACGAATCCACCGGTCATGTCCCATTTGCTGGTTGCAAACTTGTACTCAGCGAACCACATTCGCATGCCGGAGTTGGCTCCGTCTACGTTCGCATACTGCATGGGGTAAATCGTATCGTCGTAGTCGCCGGCGTACATCACCGTGCCCAGCCCGATTTGCTTGAGGTTAGACAGGCAGCTAGCCTTCTTCGCCGCTTCTTTTGCCTGAGCAAAAACCGGGAAGAGGATGGCCGCCAGGATCGCGATGATGGCGATGACGACGAGCAGCTCGATCAATGTAAATGCGTTCTTCTTATGGGAGGAAACGGGATAAGTGCAGTTCATATTTGGGGTCCTTCTCCTTGTCGCCGCAAGCGTTCGATTGCGGAATAGATGGCAAGCCACACACCCTGTAGCCTTGGACCGAGGGTTATACCTAGAGGTGCGACACAATACTATACGACAGGATATGTCGCGACACAACACATTTTTTCGACTTCTGAAAGTCTGGTAATTGGTTCCAGTACGGAGGTTATTGCCCCATGTATCGGCGGCGAATCTCTCGGGGAGAAGCGCCGAGTTCGGACCGCATCGTCTTGTTGAAATATTGCAGATCGGGCATCCCCACGGAGGCGGCGATGGTTTTGATGGGGAGAGTCGTTCGTTCAATCAGGTGGACGGCACGTTCGATTCGTCGTTTCCGAATAAACCCGACGACGGATTCTCCGTAGGCGTCGTGAAACAGCCGGGCCAAGTAGCTGTAAGAAACCCCGACGTCTTGTGCCAGATCGGACACGGTTAGCGCCTTGACCAGATTTCGCTCGATGATTTCCGCTGCCCTTTTGGCGGCGGGATGAATGGCGGATTCCCGCTCGTCGTCTTCCGTTCGGCTGCTGAGTTGCCAGAGTACGTCCCAGACTCGAGCGTTTACGCGGGCTGGTTCAGAGCGGGAATGCGGGATCACTTCGGCGAGTTGATTGTAAAGGGCGTTATAGCCCGTTCCCAAGTCCTGCATGGCGCGGATTCTTCTTAATGGGCCGTTGCCGGGGGGTGGCAGTCGCAGGTGGACGTAGATGTGGGTGGATATACCCACGTAGTGATACTCCATGATGGTCATTGGAGGAGCGATGCTGACATAGCCAGGGCGAATAGGGAGGTCGTTTCCATCGACAATGAGTCGCCCCAGATAGCCGTATACATGGAGGCTCCATAGCTCGGGCAGCCGGTATCGGTCGATGGGCTTGATGCCGTGGATATTCGTAGAGATGGAGACCACCTCAGGTGGATTTTCCAAGGAGATATCCCAATAAAGTCGATCCCATCCTTCAAATGCCACTGCGATTTTATACCACTAATTTCAATTCAGACCCATCCGAATTTAGCGGGCAGTCTCGATACACTTTTGGAGTCCAATCACCAATGCGGGTGACAAGGCGATCCAAAAGCAGGTCTAATTCAATGCGTAATTTCCATGGTTCCTGGCGACTGTTGCTCGGCGCGGCCGCCATGGCTAGCGTTTCTATGACAATCTCATCCGAGCTCCCGCCGCTCACCCTCCAGCCTACGACTCCAGCGAAGTCCCTTCATCAACTCCAACAAGAGTTCATCGACCTCCGGTTTGGCATGTTCATCCACTTCAACATGGCAACATTCCAAGACCGTGAGTGGGGCGATCCGAATGGTCCCGTCTCGGCCTTCGATCCGACGAATCTGGATACCGACCAGTGGGCCGCCGCCGCGAAGTCGGCAGGCATGACCTACGGCTGCTTGACCACCAAGCATCACGACGGTTTCCCGATTTGGCCCACCAAGACCAAGGTTGCCAGCATCCTGCAAACCCCCAAGAAGATCGATGTGGTTGGCCGGTACGTAAACTCCTTCCGCAAGGCAGGGCTCAAGGTTGGGCTGTATTACTCGATTCTCGATCTGCGCAACGACATTCGGCACCACAACGTCACCCCGGCCAAGATCAAACTGATCAAGGATCAGCTCACCGAGCTACTGACCAACTACGGCCAGATCGATATGCTGATCTTCGACGGGTGGGATGCGCCGTGGAGCCGAATCACGTACACCGAGATTCCTTTCGACGAGATCTATCAACTGGTGAAGAAACTCCAGCCCAACTGCGTGATCTCGGAGTTAAACGCCAGCCAGTATCCGTCTTCGGCCCTGTATTACAGCGATATCAAGGCGTTCGAGCAAAACGCTGGTCAGAAGCTGCCGAACGACAGCAAAATCCCCGCCCAGTCCTGCGTGACCCTCACCGATGGCTGGTTCTGGAAGCAAAGCGACAAGGATGCGGAACTGAAGTCGGTGAAACAGGTGGTGGATGAGTGGTTGGTTCCGCAGAACGAGCGCTATTGTAACCTCATCCTGAATGCGGCTCCCAACCGGGAGGGCAAACTTGCGCCGAACATCGTCGCGCGACTCGCGGAGATCGGTAAGGCGTGGAAACACTCCGGCCCGGCGCCGAAGATTGATGAGTCGGTGGTCATTACCACGACCAACCTCGCGACGGGCCTCCCGATCCACGCATCTAGCTATCCGGATACCGTTGGCCCGGATCTGAGCAACGACGGCGATTTCGGCTCCACTTGGTACGCCGACAACAACGATGAGCCCGCGTGGCTGGAGATCACCCTCCCCAAGCCGACCGAGTTCAACACGCTTGTGCTCGTTGAACCGGTGGGCAAGTTCCACGACTACCAGAAGAGTCGGATCACCGACTACAAGTGGCAGTACTGGGATGGCAAGGCCTGGGTTGATCTGGCAAGTGGCAACACCCCCAGCCGCGTCCAAATCCACGCGATTCCAAAGGTGAAGGCAGAGCGCGTTCGCTTGTTCTTCCACAACGATCCCAAGCAGAACACGGCGCACATCGCCGAACTCGGGATCTATAACGAGCCTCGTTAAACACTTCTCAAGGGGCGCACCTTTAGATAGCAGGTGCGCTCCTTCTTAAGCCATTAGTTCGTGAAGAACTTCGAGGGTGGCATCTCTCACCGAGGGCATGAAGTCGGGATGGGTGACGATAAATCCCCGCCAGAGTCGCTGCCGGTAGGCCAGCCTTCGCTCTTCAAGCGCTAAAAGCTCGTTTACGGGAACCGCGAATTCCTCGGCAAACTCTTGCCCGTGAACCAGAATCGGTTCTTCGCCCAACTCTTGGAAGCTAAGGGGCTTGGTGATCACGATGGAAACCATCCGTTCATCGAACGAAATCGCCGCGCCATCGAATCCCTGAGCGATAGGTGAGATGGACCGCTCGACCAAGAGTTCCTTGGCACGGTGGGCGATCTTAGCTTCTAGTTCGGTCTGGAGGTGACGATCGCGAAGCCGATCCATGAGCGCCGCGCAATCAGCGGCGTCACGTTCGAGTCCAAAACGCTTCGCTTGGCGGGTTAGCAGAGGGGGAGAGAGCGTGAGGGCGACCGAGAACAGTGGACCGTACTGAATGCGCCACGCCAGATCGCGGACCAACGGATCGCCGGAAGACCGAAGGTAGGCGCTGATGGAGGCGTCGTCAAATTCGAAGTAAGAGGCCGTCGATTTCAGCCGCGTGTCCGCCCGCTTGCCGTCCAGCTTGATCGCCCGCTGAAACATCGATTCCGCGACTTGGCTTTGTGGCTCGCTGTACATCAGCGCCGTAAGGTTGAATCGGTTTTCCGCAAGGTCGGAAACGGAACTGAGCCCGTCGCGAAGCACGATTAGGCGGTTTTCGGAAAGGCGGAGGTTGGAGTAGAGCCGGGTCATATCGACTGCCGTTTCCAGTCCGGCGAAGTCTCCGTCGCGATGGAGATAATCCAGTTTGTCGGCGTCGATGCTTCCACTGATTAACTTGGGCAACCAGGGGCGGTCGGGGTCGGCGGTAAGGCCGAAGAAGAACCGAGCGATCTCTTCGCAAGAGACTTCGCCAAGTGGTTCTTCGCTATGTTCCGCACAGGCGGCAAAGAACTCCCGGAAGGCAGGGGAAAGAACGATGGTGGCGGAGATCGCCTCGGCCGCGCCAACTTTGTATAAGGGAACGCTGAGTTCTTCAGCGAGTTCGGCCCGAAGGTCGGTCAGATCAGGCAGGAACTTGAAGAAGCCTTCGGAGGAATGGGAAAACGGACCGTGACCTACGTCGTGGAGCAGCGCCGCCAATCTGAGGAGAAAGAAGTGAGGTCCGTGCTCCTCTAACTGCTCGGGGTGGTATCGGCGCAGGTGGTACCACATCTCGGTGGCCTGGTGCATCACGCCGAGAGAGTGTAGATATCGGTCGTGGGAGGCGCCGGGATGGGCGTAAAACGCGAAGGCGGTTTGGCGGATGTTGTGCAGCCGCCGCATTAAGGGCGTGACCATGAGCGCGGCCTCGTGGGGATAAAGTTCGATCAATCCCCAAACCGGATCGGACATGCCACGACGCCGAAAGATCTGCGCGGTGCCCTTTCGAGCGCCAGCGGCGAGGGCAAAGGCGTTGCGGGGCAGGAGCCTCCGCGTGAGTTCTTCGATTTCTTGTCTTGCGCTCAACCAACTCAGTAGACCCCAAAAACAGAACGGCTCCCACCAACTTCAGGTGGGAGCCGTGAGGAAACGGAGACTTACTTGTCTTTGGTGGCTTCCAAAGAAAGCTTGATCGTGACTTCATTGGCCACGGCCGGAGTTCCGTCAGGGAGCTTGTCGTTGTAGGCGATGCCGTAGTCCTGACGATTGATGGTGATCGGATCGGCAACTACTCCGATTCGGGTACCGCCCCACGGATCGGTGATGGGACCGTACTGCTTGAACGGAATCGAGACCTTCTTGGAAACGGCCTTGATGGTCAGGGTGCCATCGGCGATGTAGCCCTTACCGGACTTTCGGATGGATGTGCTCTTGAAGCTAATTTCTGGGTACTTGGCTACGTCGAAGAAATCGGGGGTGCGAAGATGGTTGTCCCGCGGGGTGACGGCGGTGTCCACAGAATCCGTGAGGACCTTGAACTCAACGCTAGACTTGGTCAGGTCTTTCAGGTTCACATCGAGGTGGCCCTCGGTCTTGGTGAATCGACCTTGGACCTTAGAGATTCCGAGGTGTTGAATCTCGAATCCAACGCTGGTATGGGCAGGGTCGGTGGTGTACTTACCGCTCTCTTGGAAGGGCGAGGCAGCGACCAGGTGGGGAAGTCGGGGCTCGGCAAAGGCTCGACCGGGGTGGAAGGCGACGTAGGCGCTGAATCCGAGGGCCAGGGTTAAGGGTGCGATTGCGAATCTAGCTTTCATGGTTTCTCCAGATTTGATATACGCATCATACTTTGCATCACTACAAAAAATGTAGTGATATATAAAAATGATCGGTCTAAAGTCTGAAGTGGATTACTCTTTAACGTAGAATAGGTTGCGATGAGCGAGAACGAGACCACCGAATGCGGGTCCAAACACCTTATGAAGGGGGTCCTCCTGCTGCAAGAGAAGTGGGTCATGCTCATCGTGTCCCAACTTCTGAAGGGACCGTGCGGCTTTAACGAGTTGGCCCGAAAGGCGGAGGGCGTCAGTGCGACGACGCTTTCCCAACGACTCCTTTTGCTCGAAGAATCGGGAGTGGTGACCAAGACCATCCACTCCACCATGCCACCACGCACCAGCTACGAGTTGACCGCGGTTGGACAGGCGATCGAGCCGATTCTAAAGGCGATTGAACATTGGAGCAAGGAATACCTGCCCGAAGAAAAGGTCTGCCCTCTCATCGACGAACTGAAGAAAGAGGGTTAGACAAAGCGAGAGGGCGAGGGGTCACCGCCCTCTAAAACTGATCTCGAAGCGCCACTTCTTGATCCGAAAGGTCCAAGAAGACCTCCAATACCGTGGCAGGAAGTTCGTCGGGGGTTCCGATGGCCTCGTACAGATTGGGTTTGTCTGCCCAGTAAGAGACGGTGTCTCCCTCACAGAGATCGATCTGTTCGTTGTCCACCCACAGGCGAATTCGCCCCTTGATCACGTACAAAAACATCTGACCCGGGAAGGAGATGGGGTCTTGTTCACGGCGATAGCTCTCGACGATCAGCGCGTGAAGACGGCCCCCGGGGAGGTCATTGTTGAGGACGCGAACAAAGGCATTAGCCAGTTTGTTAGCCCCGAGTCGGTGCCGCTCGTTGGGATCCATCAGCGCCTCCGGCGTAACGAGGCCCTTTCGGCGGATAAAACTTGGGTTGGTGGCTACCCAGAGGGTGTTGCAGAGGTGATCGGCTCGGTAAGGCTCTTTACCGAGGAAGGGGCGATTGAGCCATGTCAAGGTGACGCCAAGTGCCTTGGCGATTTTCTTGAGCGAGGAGGGACGACACACCCCGCCCGCTTCGGCTCTGGCAATCACCGTCCGGTGGACCCCGGCCTGTTCTGCCAACTCAATTTGGTTTAGTCCTCGGCTCAGACGGCCGCTTTTGATCCTTGCTCCCACATCGTGAGGCGTAGCTTCCCGATTTCTCCCCAATCTGCCTATCCCTCCTTGGCTGATTTGCGCTTGAATGACAGACGCTAATCACGAACTGCCGATTCTATGAGTTTCAAAGACTCCGCCAAAAGACCTGTCACGGTGCTGTCACGGGTGACGTTGACAATCGATTTGTATCGCTAGGGGGTGTGTCGCCCCAGCGCTGCAAAGGAGACATTGAATGCAAGGTTTGATCAAATTATCGATCTTTGGATTACTTGGCGCATTGGCGACGGTGGCAAGCGCTCAAGTTCAGTACCTCACGAGCTACGATGTAACGCTGGATTTCGGCAGCCCCGTGACCAACATCATGATGGGCGAAAAGACGGAGGGGGGCGGTAGCCTCACTTGGGCCTTTGAAGCAAGCGGAAATGGCACGACGACGTTAAACAATCCATTTCCTTCCCCTGAACCCAAAACCTCGGCGCTGTTGATCGGAATCGTTCAGGACCTTCCCGGAGACCCGGAAGGGCAAAAGCACGTGGTGCTGATGATGGATAACAACGCCGCTTCGCTGGTGAACCACATCGCTTGGGGCACTGTTTTTCCGACGACATTGGAAGAGCAACTGATCTCGGACCTCGAACTCGCGACCTCCGGGCAGGACTGGGAGATTATTCAACCAGGATTAGATGGCGTCTCGACCTTCCTTGACGGAGAGGCCATGAACATTCTTGGCCCAGGAGGTTTTACAGACTCAGCGTGGTTTGACCTGAACGACTCGTTTACCGTCATGGCATTCTCAGACGGTCAGGTCATCGGCTCGGGGCAAAGTCATCTGGCGGCAGTTCCCGAACCTACTTCTTGCGCAGCCATTGGGATCGGCCTGATCGCCATGGTGCGGCGTCGCAAAGTAAAGGCTTCCATCGGCTAGGTTCCGTTCCAAGAATGGGTCCAGGTTTGGATGCCTGGACCACTTTTTCTCGGTTGGACGAATCTTATTGCGATTTGTCACGCTAACCCCGAGAAAGGAGTTGTATTCTGCTGATAGATCCCATAACAGGGAGGGTATGGCTTGGCGCCGACTCCCCTGGGATTTTTTACCCAGTGGAAGACCGGCTGTATTTTGTCAGGCTGTTTGGCCCTTTTGAAATGAGAAAGAACGACGGGGAACTTGTGAGTTTCCCGGCGCGGACGGCGGCGGCAACTATCGCCTACCTCGCCATCAAGAAGGGACGCCCCGTTTCTAGAAAGTCGCTCGCTCAGGAGTTTTGGCCCGAGCATGATCACTCGGCGGCGATGACGAGCCTTCGAACGGCACTTCATCGGGTGAAGAAGTCCTTGCCGCGTGGTTACCCCATCATCGCCGAGGGTGAAACGCTACGTCTGGATCCTGCCATGGTGGGAACGGATCTGGACGAGTCTGAAAGGTTGCATCGAACATTCCTCCTTGCGGCGAATCGCCCAGATGGCCTGGATGCATTTCGAAAAGAGTGGCAAATCCGTCGAAGAACGCTTTTGGAAGGATGGGAATTCGAGTGGCTGGACGAGCTGCGGCCAAGGATGGAGATTGAGGCTGCGGAAGTTGGAGGCGAACTGGCCAAACACCTCGAAGCAAACGGCGATCTGGAACTTGCCGCCGAGACATGGCGGGAGGTGCTGACAATAACCCCTCATCACGCGGAGGCGCTGCAACATGCCATCCGACTGGAATTTCAGCTTAAAGGCAAGGCGGGGGCAATGGTTTTGGCGAAGACGGCCGTCGATAACTACCGAAGCGACCTGGGAATAGAGATGCCGAAAGAGCTTCAGAAAATGGTGAAAGCCATCCAGTCGAACGCTCTAGAAGTCATTCCCAAGCCAGATCTGATTCGGACACGAAGTGAGTTGCTTTTGCTAGCCCGCATGTTTGAATCCAGCCTCAAAGCTAACCGAACGGAAGCGCTAAGCTTGCTGGCACACGAATGTGCGCAACCGGCGGCCATGGCCCATCCTCGCACCACGTTGAGTTTGCTGACTCTGGCACTCGATCAAACGGATGGCGCCTCTGAGGAGAGAATCGCTGTCGCCGCTCAGACGACCACCATCGCAAGCTGGTCGAGCGAATTCGAGGTTGGCCATCGGTGGAGCGACTTCGTATTGGCCAATACAACTCCCGAAAGCATTTACCACGGTCAAGTCCTTAATACGAAAGGATTTATGTTCTTTGAGCAGCGTCGCTACGACGAAGCAAAAGCCTTCATTCAACGATCCACCGAGGCCTTCCAAAAGCAAGGTCAGTGGGTGAAGATGTGGCGCACCAAGATCGGAATGGCGGGGATTCAATGGCACCTCCTGGATTTCGAAGGCGCCAAAAAAACCTACCTGGAGGTCATCCGCGAGATTGGCGATTCCGACGAGGACGAGATCGTTGCGGCGAAGTCGGTTGCTCACGGAAATCTGAGTTTCGTTTGTACCGTGCAGCAACAATGGGAGGCAGCGGTAGAACATGGCCGTCATTCGCTTGCCGGTACGGATCGCATCCCGGTCGGTCGGGTTGTATTCCCGATTCCTTTAGGTTTGGGATTGGTCGCTCTGGGTGAGCGGAAGGAAGGTTTGGATTTTCTGATTGCCGGTGTGTCTGGAACTCTTCGAGAAGGCATGCTACGGTTCAATCAAATCGCGGTGGACTATGCGGCTCTAGCTTTTAAGCTACTGGGACGAGAGGATGTCGCGCGATGCGTGATCCACGCTAATGCCGATCATCGCGCGATCTTGCAGCACTCTTGCTCGCCGGCGGAAGCGAATTTGATTCGGGATATCATGTCGATTGATCCTGACAACGTCAAAATCGCAAAGAATCCGCTCAAGGGACAATCGGCGGGCACATTGAGTCAATGGGTGTGCGAGGAACTGGAACGACTCACGCTTGCCACCAATTAGGTTGAACCTTGACGTCTTGCGGCGTAAAATGCGGGCGTGACCATTTTGCCTATCGCTCTTTCGTTGGCTTCCGCCGCCGGGCATGCCGTTCCCGTTGAGCTACGAGTTGAGAGCCTTACCGAACCCCGAGGTATTGATCGTCCCCAGCCAGTCTTAAGTTGGAAGATCAAAGCTGGCGGTCCTCGAAACGTTTTTCAGACGGCCTATCGTGTGTTAGTGGCCTCCGAGCCCAGCCTGCTTAAAGAAGGGAAAGCAGACCTTTGGGATTCCGGAAAGGTCGGTTCCGATGACACCTACGGCATCGCCTATGCCGGAAAGCCTCTCGGCAGCACCCAGTATTGCTGGTGGTCGGTCGAGACTTGGGACGAGGCGGGTAACGCTTCGGGTTGGAGCAAGCCGGCTACGTTCTCGACCGGTCTCATGAAGCCGAGCGATTGGAAGGCGCAGTGGATCGCCATCGACGCTCCTTCTAAAGGGGCGGGCGCGTTCAAGGGAGCTTCCTGGATTTGGCAAGCGGGTACTCCTGCCGATGCGCCGATGGGCAAGCAGACCTTCCAGCGCCGGATCAATGTCACGAACGTGGTGGGCATCCGCAGCGCCATTTTCAACCTCACCGCCGACGATCAGTTTGTCCTCTCGATTAACGGTAAAGAAGTCGCCCGAAGCGATGGCCAAACAGATGCCTGGAAGCGACCGGTTAAGGTCGATGTCAAGCCGTTCCTCGACGAAGGCAACAATTTGATCTCGATCACCGCCGAAAACACCGAAAAGGGCGCCGCGGGCGTGGTGGGCAAGCTTTCTCTCGACACCGGTACCGGTTCCCCAACGGCGGTGGTGACGGATGATCAGTGGCGCGACGAGAGCGGTCGGCCGGTCAAAGTTGTCGGTGAATATGGGATCAATCCGTGGGGACGTCCTGGCGAGATGGACGTGCGACCCGCCACCTACTACCGAACCGATTTCAATGTGAAGGGCGGTCTTAAGCGCGCGACGGCTTACGTCACCGCGCTTGGCTTGGTGGACTTGCACTTGAACGGGCAGCGCGTCACCGATGATCTTTTCACTCCGGGCTGGTCCGACTACGATAAGCGAGTCTATTACCGATCTTTCGACGTCACCAAGTCGCTCAAGTCCGGAGCCAATGCGGTGGGCGCGATGCTGGGCGATGGCTGGTACTCCGGTTACGTCGGCTACGGAG
Source organism: Armatimonadetes bacterium 55-13 (assembly GCA_001898035.1). Classification (GTDB taxonomy): domain Bacteria; phylum Armatimonadota; class Fimbriimonadia; order Fimbriimonadales; family Fimbriimonadaceae; genus 55-13. The sequence goes on along the minus strand of MKRX01000011.1, from coordinate 159,948 downwards.
GTCGCCGATCTCACTACGGTGATAAGCCTCGCGTTCGCGTTCAGTTGAACCTGGAGTACAACAACGGCGAGAAGGAAACCGTCGCCAGTTCCGAAAACTGGAGCGCTGGTCTTGGCGCAACCACCGAGCAGGACTTCTTGATGGGCGAAACCTACGATGCTCAGAAAGAGGCGGTCGGGTGGGACAAGCCGGGCTACCTGAATCCGACCTGGGTCAAGCCGTATTCGGTGAGCGACATCACCGCCAAGGTGGAAGCGTTCCCGGGGGATCCGGTTCGAGTCTATGACGAACTCAAGGCAAAGACGATCAAGGAGATCAAGCCGGGGGTTTATATCCTGGACTTCGCCCAGAATCTAGCCGGGTTCGCTCGGTTGAAGGTCAAAGGTGAGCCAGGTCAGGAAATTGTCCTTCGCTATGTCGAAAAGCTGAACCCAGACGGCACGATCTACACCGCTAATCTTCGAGGCGCGAAGGCCATCGATCGCTACATCTGCAAGGGTAATGGAACTGAGATCTGGGAGCCTCGCTTCACGTTCCACGGATTCCAATACATCCAAATCGAAGGCCTCAAGTCCAAGCCCTCGGCAGATACGGTTACGGCCCTTGCCATCAGCAGTTCTACTCCCGAAGTCGGATCGATCGAGACTTCGGATGCGATGATCAACCGCCTGGCGCTCAATGCTTGGTGGACGCAGAAGATGAACTTCATCGACATCCCAACCGACTGTCCGCAGCGTGACGAGCGATTGGGCTGGACCGGTGACGCACAGGCGTACATCCGAACCGCCACGACTTACTCGGACGTTCAGTCGTTCTTCCGCAAGTGGTTGGTAGCCCTGGACGACGCCCAGCGAGCCGACGGTCAATTCCCGATGGTTGCTCCGCTCAAGGTCGCCGAAGGCGATGGCGGACCGGCTTGGGCCGATGCCGGCGTTATCTGCCCCTGGACCATCTACAACGTCTACGGCGATGAGCGATTGCTGGGTGAACACTATCCGCAGATGGCCAAGTTCGTGGACTTCTGCAAGAACCGTAGCACCGCAGACTTGCTGCCCCCGGCCCGATTCCACTGCTTTGGCGACTGGCTGAGCATCAATGCTAACACCCCGAACGAAGTCATCTACGAGGCCTACTTCGCAGCCAGCGCCCGCATGGTCTCCCAAGCGGCGAAGGTGCTGGGTAAGACCGAAGACGCGGCCAAGTACGGCAAACTAGCCGATGACGTGGCAGCGGCCTTCAACAAAGCTTATGTGTCGGCAGACGGCGTGGTCAAGGGCGATACCCAGTGCGGATATGTGCTGGCGTTGGCGTTCGACCTGTTGAGCCCCGACATGGCGAAAAAAGCCGCCGACCGATTGGTGGCGGATATTGAGAAGCGCGGTTGGCACCTCTCGACGGGCTTCGTCGGCACCCGAGACCTCATGCAGGTCTTGAGCAAGATCGGTCGCAACGATGTTGCCTTCCGGCTGCTCCACAACACCACCTTCCCAAGCTGGGGATTTGAGATCGTCAACGGCGCGACCACTATTTGGGAGCGCTGGGATGGCTGGACTCCCGAGCGCGGGTTCCAGGATGCGGGAATGAACTCCTTTGCTCACTACGCCTACGGTGCGGTCATGGGCTGGGTATTCGCTCAGGTCGGCGGTATCGACTACGAGACTCCGGGATTTGAGACAATCACCATCGCTCCGCAGATTGACCCCAAGCTGACGTATGCGAAGACTTCGTACAACAGCGTTCGCGGTGTCATCTCGACGGACTGGAAAATCTCTGGCGACAAACTGAACCTGACGGTGGTCATTCCGCCGAACATCAGGGCCAAGATTCGGGTCCCGGTTTCAGGTGCCGGAAAAGTAATCAGCGATGTTCAGGGAACTCCAACCATTGAGTCTGGATCAATGACCTATACCGTAGGATCAGGAACTTACAAGTTCACGTCCGATTGGAAGCAATAAGTTAGCTTCGAGAAGAAAAAGGGGGGTGGGGCCGATTGGCGCCGTCCCCCTTTTTCTTTTACTTGGAAGCTAAGCAGTCCTTGACGAACTGCGCACAGTCGTCATGGAACTTCTTGCGGGACGACTTCTCGATGTACATCATGTGGCCCGCCGGGTAGTACTCATACGAGATTCGGGAGCGCTGTTCATCGTTCAGTCCCATGTGGTTGACGGTGTAGATCGTCGCATTCAGGGGACAGGCCAGGTCGTAGTACCCGCAGCAGTAAAGCACTTTGAACGTGGGGTTCTTGGCGATGCAGTTGCGGAGATCGGAAGCAGTCTCGCCGTAGCTGCCTTCCGGCTCTTCCCAAGGTCGGACGTTGCCCGAGTTGAGATATCGCATCGTGGTGTCGATCTTGAGGTCGCGCTGAAGGTAGTCGTTGACGGTGCTGGTGAAGGGAGGCGTGGTCGCTTCGTCGCTGGGGTCGCCAGAGGACCGCTCACCCACCATCGTCTCTTCTTTGCCGGTCAACCGGCCATCGTATCGGCCAATCGTCATTCCTTCGTCTCGGAGCAATTCTCGGAAGAACGCGCGCTCGGTGATTCGGAGGTTTGAACCTAGACAGTACTTCTTGCTCAAGCCGAGGTATTCGGAGAGTTTGGAAGCGACATGGTCCTTTTCCTTCGCGGAGAGGCTGTCCCCACGCTCCAGGGCGGAGGCGTATTCCTTGTCGATCCAATCCTGAGTCTCACGAACCAAGGCATCGACGGTTTTGAAGCGAGAGCCAAGTTTGTGGTGATACCAAGCGCAGGCGGCCATGGAGGGAAGGAATCCGATGTAGGTGGAATCGTTGCCACGCATGCCATCCAGCGTCATGTAGTTACTGGTGCCGGAGATGCTGATGAATCCATTGAGAGCTATGCCACTGCGGAAGAGGCTGTAGCTCAGACCCGAACCTCGAATCCCGCCATAGCTTTCTCCCGCCACAAACAAGGGCGACCGCCATCGCTGGTGCTCGCCAAGAAACTCACGGATGAAGGACGTGAAGGCGGAGATGTCTTGGCGGATGCCGAAGTACTTGCTGGCCAACTCTGGGCGAGCGAGGCGGCTGTAGCCGGTACCGGGCGCATCGATGACCACCACATCGGTGAAATCGAGCCAACTCTCCATGTTGTCCACGGACTCGTACGGTGGCTTGGGCAGGCTGCCGTCGTCGTTCATCGGTGCACGCTTCGGACCGAGCGCTCCCATGTGGAGCCAAAGCGTGGCGCTACCGGGGCCACCATTGAAGGCGAAGGTGACCGGACGCTTTCGCACATCCTCGCCATCCTTGGTGTAGGCCACGTAGAACATGCGGCATTCCACCTCGCCGTTATCGTTTCGAAGCGGAATCTGCGCGGCGGTCGCGGTGTAGTTCAGCGGACCACTGGGCAGGTTAATGGTGTGTTTGGTGATGGAAGGCGATAGCTCGATGTTCGGAGATCCGGAAGGGGTGGCTTCACCCGTTGGCGCGGGTGTCGTCGGGCGCCCCTGTCGAGCTCGCCCACCCTGGAATCCGCCCGGAGGCCCCTGCTCCGGCCCTTGGGCCGGAAGAGTCCCCAACAGTACAACCGAGCAAATGAGGGATTGTAACATTGACCGAGCATACCGGCAGAGTCCCGGGAGCTAAGGTATCGACTGATGATCGCAGTTTCGAACGCGGTACCAACAGAGCAGGTCTTGAACCGGGGGTATCTCGGGGGCTGCGGTGGGGCGATCAAGGTAAAGGTAGCCTACGGTCGAATATCGGAACGTCTTTAACCGATCAGCCTCCCAGGGGTTTTGGAAGGTGAACCGAAACCGTTCGTCAAAGTGGATCGCATCGCGATCATGGATTCGGTACATCGAGATGGAGGCGTTCAAGGTGTCCTTCACCGGCACCCCGTGGTGCGGACCGGCAAACGTGCCTTCTCGGAAATACCACCCGCCCAAAAAATAGTCTTCAAGCCCGGTCCCGACGATACGAGGTGAACTCCAATCGTCGTCTACATAGACGTACTCGGGCGCTTCCAGGAAGGAGAGGTAGTTGAAGTCCTTGCCCTGGCATGAGAGCGCACAGCCGACGAACTTGCCTGATCCAAGTGCCTCTGCCACCGGCAATACCTCCGTACCCGGATTCTCGCCGGTGTGGAACTGGGCATGAAAGATGGGGATGTCCTCCGGCAGTTCAGCGACTCTTTGGTAGAGCGCGTTCATGAAGACGACGGTATCGATGGTGGCGTCCAAGTTCTCGACTTCGATGCGAACGGAGCGGTGAAAGGGCATCGGGAAAGAGCAGTAGAAGCCGCCGCTGGACATGCCGAGGTACTCGGAGGTGTAATTTGCGACTTCACAGAGCCCGATGCCGAAGAAGTCACCGACCGGGGCGGCGACTTGAGGCTCTTCCGCGCCATCGAAATAGATGCGGAGGATCAGTGTCTTGAGGATGGTTTGGCTGACCGGAGATTCGGTCGACCAGTGCTGCCAGAACCACCCCGGAAAGGTGATCCAGAGCTTGGCGATGTAGCCGGGACCTTCTGTCTCTCCCAAAGTTACGCGGGCTCCTCTTGGTATCCAAGCTGTCTTGTTGCGTGTTTCCAAGTTGAAGGTCGTGAGTTGGTGGGTCGAAAGAGGTACGGGCAGATCGAGCACGAGGTAGATTTTAGCTTCCGTTTTGTTGAGTTAGCACCTCAATTGATATGGAACGGATGCCGTAGAATATCCCCACATAACATGGAAGTGAAGTTTCCCGGCCAAATAGAACTGCTTCCGATGAATGCCGAGCAGGTTAGGGCCCTGAGTTCTGTTCCATGTTCAGACGTGTTTTCCGCGTTTTGGCCGACCGAGGCGCTGGCAATCCGAGAAGTTGCCAACGAATTGGGAAAGAGTCCTGCATCTGTGGGCGAGCATGTTGCGACTCTGGTTGGCGTCGGGTTACTGATTCAAGTTGGGGAACGCAAGCGTCGATCTCGAACCGAGGCCCTCTATGCTCACAAAGGGCTGATTACTCGATTTGTGATGAGAGATCACGATTGGGAGACGATTGAGTTCTATCTCAACCGTTTCAGTGGTCAAATGAGGTTGGCGGATCGCGAACATGCAGCGGCTCAACGTGCGATCCATGTTGACCCTTCGTTCCAAGACTATCTTGCCTACAAATGGAGTCGGGTGTATCTGAGCCCAAAGAACGTTTTAAAGGTGAAGCAGGCAATCGAGGATCTACAGGAACTGGTTCGATCACTCAGCGAGCCAGCGCCGGGCACAGGAAACGGCGAAGAACTGGTTCGAGCCACTCTCACCACCATGCTTCTTCCCAATGCGGGGGCAAGTCACAAAATCGCAGAAAAGGACTTGTCTTAAAGTACCCATATTTATATACTCAATGTACTTGAGGTTAATATGGCTCTGCATCTTACGATCCTAGCACTCTCGGCCGTGGCGGGAGCCTCGTCGTCACTGTCGGAGAACTTCGACTCGCTGAGCACCGGAAGCTATTCCAGTTTCTCTGCTTTTGGCGGACACGCCACCTTCAGTGCCTACGGCGCCGGTTCGATTCTTGCCGATCCTGGCTCTCTGCCGCCCCGCAGCAATCCCAACGCAATCTTTGGAAATGGGGCAGCCGTGGTGATCACGTTCGACCAAACCTGGAATCACATTACGGGCTACTTTCGAGTTCCCAGTTTTGAGATGCTGGCAAGTTCAAAAAGGACGATATCCAGCAATCCGACATTTGCCGTCGTCGAGTTCTACCGGAATGGCAGCCAGGTTGGCCTCTCGGTTTATTCCATCGTAAAAGATGATCGATACACGATCTTCGATTGGGACTTGGCGGAGGAGGGCGGATTCGACTCTATGGTGATCCTTGGAAATGGTGGGAATGGCGACTTAATCGGAATGGACGACATGACGGTCAGTTCCTAAATCGATTCAGGAGGCAGCTACCAACCGGCTGATCCCATATTTTGGGACGGCCGGTTTTTCGTTCGAGCTTGGTAGGCCCTTGTTGAGTTTCGATTCTTGTTTTGTGAGTCTCGTTTGATGAGCATGGTGCGAAATTCCGGGTCGACGATGTTCCAGAGTCGAAACGAGCCGCTTAAATTCTTCTGCTCCCTGAATCCTTGGCACATTATTTTTAAAGCATATGCAAAATTGACCTAAGAACTAGATATAATTTAATTGCATATGCAATTCTTATCTCGCCTCAACAAGAGGTTCACCCGTTGACCTATTCGCTGTTCTCTCTGGTCTTCGGGTGGCTATTTTTTCAGGGAGCGAGCGACGTCTCGAATGCCCAAGTCCCCGATCTGGTTCGCATCAAGCCGGGTATCCAGACCGGATTTTCAAATGGGGGTTGGAACTACGACCGCTATCCCGATCTCGAACGACTAGATGCGCGCAAACGAATGCTCGTCGCCGATTTAAAGGGACCGGGGATCATTCGCGCTCTCCATACAACGAGGCACAATCCCAAGGACCTTTTTGCAAGAGGGATCGTGTTGGAGGTCTGGTACGACGAAGCAAAAACCCCGGCCGTTCAGGCGCCGTTAGCCGACTTTTTTGGCGATGGCTGCAATGGCAGCGGAATGGATTTCACCAGCAACCTCATCGAGTGCGCACCCTGGGCCTACAATTGCTATATTCCGATGCCGTTTAAGCAGCGGGCCCGGGTGTATCTCAGGAACGACACAGACCGAAACGCGATGAATTACAGCTTTGTCGAGTGGGAAAAGCTGCCTCATTGGGACGATGCATACGGCTACTTTCATGCCACCTACCGACGCGACGCATTTCAACTGAGTAAAAGCACTCGGCACACCTTTCTTGAACTCAAGGGGAAAGGACACATTTTGGGGCGACAGTTTAGCCTGGTCACGAACGAACCCCACTTCGACACCTTTAACACGGTGATGGAGGGGAACAACGAGATCGATATAGACGGTCGGGAGCGAGCCGTCGACTACCTCGGCACCGAAGATTCGTTCACTTTTAGCTGGGGCTTTCAGAAGACATTCGCCGGGCAACATGCGGGAATGACCTTGGTCGATGTGGACGATCTTTCGCTGCAACGATTATCGGTCTTTCGATTCCACGACTCTGCGCCGATCCGGTTTGAAAAGTCCTTGAAATGGAGCATCGACTGGACCCAGGAGAAAGCGTTTACAGGCAACCCCACGTGGCAGGCGCTGGTCGACAAGGGCGGCTGTTGGGTGGATTACGCAGCCGTGCACTACTGGTATCAAGACGACCCGGGAGGGTTTGTTCATGCGCCTCTGCCATCGGTTGCGGAGAGAGCCCAAATCTCGCTCTGTCCAGATCGTTACGAACGAGACTTGGTCCAGACGGTTGCGGACATGGATGCAGAGGGCATCCTCTCCAACACCTTCGACAGCCAACGGGATCTGAGCAGGCTACGTATTCTCAACCCCGCGCCAGGGACTCATCCCGTGTGGATTGAAGTGCCGAAGTCTAAGGGAGGACATCCAGGTAATCCCAACCCGGGGCGAACTGGCATTTTGGCGCTTCATCCGGCAAGCGTTAGCGACGCTTGCCTCGCCATTCGTAAAGTGAAACTTCCCCCGCAAGGAGATCCCTATCTCTCCGTGGTTCTCTCAGGTGACCCTTTCGAGTTTCCGGAGGGTTCCGATTTTATGTTTCAAGCGGGTGTCGTCGTCGATGGGCGCCTGCAGTGGTTCCCATCTCGCATCGTTACGGCGGGCGGCAAACCTTCGGCAGAAAACTGGCTCAGCCTCGTCTATTCTCTGACCCCCTACCAAGGAAAAGAAGTTGGACTTGTCGTCAAGATCGCGGCTGGAGGAAAGCTAGGAACCTGGAGAAATGAGGAAGGCTTTCTGGACGAGTTTAGCGTGAAGACTCACTAGAGCGTTACGGCTTTTGATTTAGCCCGCCCGTGCTGACTTAAGGCTTTGCCCGTAGTAGTCATGGGCGGCGAGGAGCGGAATCTGCTCGGCAGAGGACGTGGCGGCCAACCAGTCTCCCGCATGAGCTCGCTGCGCTAAGTCAGAAATCATGCTGTGGAAGAGGGTGTGATTTGTGGGAGTGAGATGGAGATCCGCGGCGATACGGCCACGTTCGGCGAGGGCAAAGAACTCGGCGGTGCGTTTGGCGTCTCCCAGCGCGGCGAAGACTTGAGCGGCGACTGACCACTGCCAGCAAGCGGTCGCATAAGCAACGGGCTTTTGGCTCGCCTCGATGAGGGGTTCGATCGCCTGGCGAGGGTGGCCGGCGAGTGAAGATAGGAGAGCTTCATTGAGATGCAGCCACACTTCCAATTCAGGACTCTCCTTGATCTGGGAACGTTGGCGACACCGCAGCGCTGCCTGAGTGGCTAAACCGAAGTCTCCGCGAAGGGCATGGGCGTGCACTAAGTTCATGTCGATGTAGGACTCCAGTTCCGAACTCAGTCTCGAGTCAAGTCGAAGTTGATTGAGAGCGCGATAGTTTTGATCGGTTAAGGCGACGTCGATCTGTTTGCGAATCAGTCGGAATCGCGACCAATCCGCGCGCCAAGGTTGGGAAGAGTCACTGGCGTGTCGAATCGCCTCACGTTCGAAGCAAATGCTTCTTTGCCATTGCCCCATCGAGTGAGCAATGGTTGCCGCCTGTTGGCAGAGGTAGCCGAGACAAGCCTTCAGGAAAGGATCGGCAGATTGGGAATTGGAAAGGTCCCCGATCAACTTGAGAAGCGGCGAACGACGGGATTGGCACGTTGTTCCCGAACACGCAAAGACCGCTTGAAAAACTCGGAATTCCAAAGGTTGGCGAACATCGCCGATCCTATGCGCGACTTGATCGAATATCGAGGATGGAAGATGGACATTGAGTCGAGCGGATTCCAGGGCCTCTTCCGCTCGGTTGCGCAACCAGCCGAAGGACAGGTACTGCCGATTCGCATCTTCCGGCATTAGGCAGACCTCGACCAGCTGTTGGCATCTGCGCAGCGCAGAGTCCGGAGCTTGCGACCGGCTCTGATCAATGATTAACTGGAAATCCGACCGGTTGAGGCTCACTGCCGTACGGTCAGACTCCAGCCGCTCGCCCAGTTGATTCCTTAGCTGAGACAGTCGCTGACGGAAGTTCTGCTGGGCCAAGCTTTTAGGAGATTGGGGCCATAGCTCGCTCGCCAGTTTCTCGCGATCGAGTTCTCTGGGCGCGGCCAGAGCCAGCGCACCCAACAGATAGGCTTCGTGCTGAGTTCGGAGAACGACAGGTACGCCGGACGAGGTCTTCGCCGATACGGTTTGACCAATCTCAAGAATAAGCCCGCCCATCAACAAGATTGTACATGCCGAGGGCGGGCGGGGGAGTGGTTGAGAAGACTTACTCGAGGTCGACGGCGATTCGGAAAACGGTCGGTTTCTTGGGGCGGACGGCATCGTCATATCCGGCCAAATCACCAACCGTCATGACCAGATCTTTTGGTTCAAAGCCAGCCTTGACGAAGAAGATCAAGGCGCCATCGGCCTGTGCTCCGGGCAGAACTCCGCGCGAGAAATACCGATTCCCATCGAACGGGAAGTCGTTTGAATACGGCGTCCAAGAATCGCCATCCTTTCCAGCCAATGCCGTTTTGCCGATGGAGAAAGGCTGAATCTCCTTGCTGCCGTTTCGGTAGGAGTACTCCACAATGATGGCTTCCTTTCCGTCTTCGGCGGTGAATTCATTTTCACCGTAGTAGTCGTTCTTGGCCATGTAGGTGTCGGTCCTGTAGACCTTGTTCACCTTGAATCGCCAACCACCATCGAACAGCCAATCGCCCGTCTTGCCGGACAATCCGCTCATTTGGTTGGTTCCGCCCGGTCGAACAAACTCATACCGGTTGCCTTTGAGGGAGACAGTGAGCCCAAGCGCTTTCGCGACGTCGTTAATCGGTGCGTAGGCTTTGCCCTGAATAACCCGGACATCGGTGGAAGCAGTCTTCGAATTAATGATGAGAGTGCGTTGAGATTGAGCGTAAACAAAGGCTGCCGCCGCCAACGCACCCATCAGAAAAAGAGTTCTCGTTTTCATGATCTTTGAGCCTCTAACGGGCTTCTTTGCCAGAAAATAATTCCCTTCGAAGTGCTCACTTTCGTCAATCGTGACATCGAGGTTCCGACCGTGATATGGCGTTTGGTGAAAGGTAGCCTCCCCAATCATGGATATTAGAAACGCGCTGAAGGAGCAGTACCATGCAGGTCTCGAAATGTTGGCCGACTGCGTCCGAAAGTGCCCCGACGATCTCTGGACCGCTGGCGCCTATCCGCGCTACACCTGGCGCATCGCGTTTCACACGGCCTTCTTCACCCACGTCTATCTCGTTCAGAACGAATCTGCCTATCAGCCCTGGCCGGATCGAACAAAGGACGTCTACGAAGAGATGTGGGCAAACCCCGGCGATGTCGAACCTTACGAACTGCCGGATACCGCTCCCGTCGCCTCCAGAGACGAGATTCTTCGATTCATCGAATTCATCGACTCAATAGTTGATTCTGTCGTTGACGGACTTGACCTGGATACCGAAGACTCTGGCGTTTCTTGGTACGGTCCTTTTGGCAAGCTTTCCCACGAGATGATGACCATCGGCCACATCAACTATCACGTGGGGCAACTCTCTGAGCTTCTGATGGCCAGGGGTATCGACATCGAATGGGTGGCGAAGAAAGATCGCCACTAACGTAGAAGCTTTGAAGAGATGAAAGCCATGGTGAAGTTTGGACTGTTTTGTTTGCTCTTATTGACGACGGTTGGAGCGATGGCGGCAGGGAAGGCGCCGAAGAAGATCCTCATCGTGGTCACCAGCGCCGACCGGATGACGAGTGGCAAACCCACGGGGCTGTGGTTGGAAGAGTTCGCAGTTCCGTACCTGGAGTTTCTTAAGAACGGTTATCAGGTGACGGTTGCCAGCCCCAAGGGTGGTTCGGCCCCGGTCGATGCGCGTAGCAATCCCACCTCCGAGCAAGCGAGAGCCTGGAGCAAGGCGATCCTCGCGCTTCGTCAAACCGTGCCGGTGGCCGGTTTGAGCGCTCAATCCTACGATGCGATCTATATTCCCGGTGGACACGGCGCCGTCTTTGACCTTCCTCAAAACAAGGCGCTCTCCAAGCTCATTTCCGATTTCGACGCTGAGAAGAAAGTCGTCGCTGCCGTCTGCCACGGCCCGGCGGCATTTGTGGGAGTCAAGCGTAAGGATGGAAAGAGCCTGGTCGCCGGACGGACCTTGACCTCGTTCACCGACTCTGAGGAAGCCGCCGTTGGGTTGACCAAAGACGTTCCGTTCCTTCTTCAAAGCAAGCTCGCACAAGAAGGTGGGAACTTGAAGACGCAGGCGAACTTCACCAGCTATGCGCTCCGAGACGGAAATCTCATCACAGGACAGAACCCCGCTTCTAGCCTTGCCGCCGCCAAGCTCATTATTCAAGCCCTCTCAGAAAGATAAATTTAAGAGTCTTTAGTAATCATCATCGTTCCTCTATAATGAAATCGGGCTAGGGAGCCCGGAGAGACGATGATGTTTGCCTTGACGATGATGGTTGGGATGCTCGCGGGGGTGCTTCCTTCTCAAGTGAAGAACCCCACGATTTGGGCCGACGTGCCCGACCCGGCGATCATTCGCGTTGGGCGGGACTACTACATGAGCAGCACCACGATGCACATGTCCCCCGGTCTCCCGATCATGAAGTCCCGGAACTTGGTGGATTGGAAGCTGGTCAGCTACGCCTACCAAACCCTGGGTGATACCGACGAACTCAACTTAGCTAACGGAAAGAACGCCTACGGAAAGGGTTCGTGGGCAAGCAGTCTCCGCTATCACAACGGAACGTTCTGCGCATCCACCTTCTCCTTCACCACCGGCAAAACTTACATTTACACCACCAAGAACATCGAGAAAGGGCCCTGGAAAACCATCTCCTTCTCGCCCGCGTTTCACGACCATTCGCTGTTCTTCGATGATGACGGTCGCGTCTATCTCATCACCGGGGCGGAAGACATTCGCCTAGTGGAATTGAAGGCCGACCTGACCGGACCCAAACCAGGCGGTATCGATCAGATCATCGTCCGAAACGCGAGCAAAGTGGCGGGCGGGGAAGTTGGACTGCGGGCCGAAGGGTCGCAACTCTTCAAGGTGAACGGCAAGTACTATCTCTGCAACATCACCTGGCCCAAGGGGGGAATGCGCACCGAAATCGTCCACCGTGCCGATTCTTTGACCGGACCCTACGAAGGCCGCATTATGTTCCAGGACCGCGGCATCGCCCAAGGCGGGATCATCGATACCCCTGATGGGCAGTGGTACGCCTATCTCTTCCAAGACCACGGGGCAGTGGGGCGAATCCCCTATCTGATGCCGATGACGTGGGAGGACGGTTGGCCAAAGGTGCAGGCCCCAGAGGCCCTGAATGTCAAGTCCGAGGCAAGCGGCATCCCCGCAATTGTGGCCAGCGATGAATTTACGAAGCCTCAACTTCCGCTGGTGTGGCAGTGGAACCACAACCCGGACGCTGCGCACTGGTCTCTCACCGCGCGTCCCGGCTTTCTGCGTCTCACCACCTCTCGAGTGGATAAGGAAGTCGTCGAAGCGCGAAACACCCTTACCCAGCGAACCTTTGGCCCACTCTGCTCTGGAACTATCCGATTGGACGCCACCGGACTCAAAGATGGCGACTTCGCCGGATTGCTCGCGCTCCAGGGGCGTTACGGATTTGTCGGCGTGACTCGAACGGGTAGTGATCTCTTTTGGGTGAGTGTCAACGCAGGCTCTGGTTCCCCCAAGGAAACCGCTCGGCAGCCGATGAAAGCGAAGATCGCCTATCTTCGAATCGACTGCAACTTCATGGACAGGAAGGACGAGGCGAGTTTCTACATGAGTGAGGATGGCAAGTCCTGGACTCCTTTCGGAGAACCGCTGAAGATGCGCTACGACCTGACTCACTTTATGGGCTACCGCTACGGACTGTTTGCGTTTTCAACCCAATCTCCCGGAGGCTTTGCCGACTTCGACTATTTTCATATCGGTGACCGAACTCTCGATCGCTCTTGAACAAGGAATCTAAATCATGCTCAAACCGCTTCTTCTCTCAGTCGCCGCCTTGGCCGCCCTTGCTACCGCCTCTGCCCAACGGATCAACTTGGAGCCAGAAGACAAAGCCGCGTTTCCACCCGCTCCCGCCGGGTTCGATAAGCCTCAGGACGACAAGCCGAAGGGCAAAGTGGAAACGGTGGAGTACGACTCGAAATCGGTCGGCGTCAAGCGGAAGATGCTTGTCTACACCCCGCCCGGATTCAGCAAGGACAAGAAGTATCCGGTGCTTTATCTGCTTCACGGAATCGGAGGAACCGAGCGCGAGTGGCTGGACAGCGGCCAATTCAATGTGGTCTTGGACAACCTTTATGCCGAGGGCAAGATCAAGCCGATGATCGTGGTTACGCCCAACGGTCGGGCTCAGGCCGATGATCGCGCCCAGGGCGATGTCTTCAAAACGGCCCCTGCATTCGGGGAGTTTGACAAGGACCTGCTAGGCAGTGTGATCCCCTACATCGATTCCCACTATCCCACCCTGGCCGATGCGGACCATCGGGCTTTGGCAGGGCTTTCGATGGGCGGAGGGCAGTCGTTGAATTTTGGGCTGGGCAACCCGGATACCTTCCATTGGATCGGCGGATTCTCTTCCGCGCCCAACACCTTCTCCCCCGTCAAACTAGTTCCAGATGCCGAGAAGCTGAAGGTCCTGCGGTTCCTGTGGGTTTCCTGTGGGGACCAAGACGGGCTGATCACCATCAGTCGGAACGTCCACAAGTTCTTGGCGGAGAAGAAGGTGCCGCACGTCTATCACGTGGACTCCGGGGCCCACACCTGGCCAGTATGGAAGAACGACCTCTATCTGTTCACGCAGCGGATCTTTACGAAGTAGCCTCGGCCCGGTCAACCATCGCCTTAATCCAAATCGGCGCGAAGGGGGACGTGCACCCTTTCGAGACTTTGTAGTCTCGGTAAACGCCCAACTTCTCGCCGATGGCGATGGCGCGGTCGCGATGCTCGGGGCTGTTGATGCCGATCTCGGCCAAGCAGTAGTTCATCATCCACCGATTCGCCTCGGGAGCGTCCAGCATCTCCTTTTCAATGCGGTCGAGGAGGGCGGTCAAGTCCAGACCTTCTCGGTTCTTCACGACACGCTCAGTGGTCAAACTCCAGGCTGAGCGAAGCGTCATTGGGTCGGTGGAGGTCATCCACTTCAACCGGAAGGCTTCTTTGTTTGGCAACGCCTTCATGACGTTTGAGTTGAGCCAGTCCGACTGGAAACTGTTCGCCGGTTGGCTCACCAACCGCTCCACTTCTTCCTCGGTCAGCTTCTTAGGATTCCAGATCAAGGTGGCCAACATCCGTGCTTCGTGATATTCGCTGTCCCACAATTGCCACGCCAACTCGGGATCGGATTTGATTGCTTTCGCGATCGGGCGAAGATCGCCGTTTTTGACGCCAAACTGCTTTCCGCTGACCCCGTGGCGGGTATTCATCTCGATGGCCTTTTCGCTGCCGAGGGCTTGCAATTGCGACATCACTTCGTTGAGCGTCATGGGGACGAGATTACCTACTCGCCCCATTTTGGACAGGAGTTCTAGGCGCGTTTGCGCCGTCGGATAAATGCCGCAACGCCAAGACCTAGGGCCGCCATGGAGGCGGGCTCGGGAACGGGAGCGGCGGTCAGAGAGACGTTATCAAGGATCGTGATCGAGGGATTGTTGTATCCCGTGAACTTGACCGTGGACAGATCGGAGGTCGCGGTGACCAGGTAGGAAAAATGCTTGAAGTCGCCATTTGTATCTGGATTGATTTCAGAAAAGACGACTTTGTCGCCAAAGGAAGCTGTGAAACCGCTAGCGCCAAATCCATCGTCCGAGAGATCGAAACTGAAGAGGTAGTTCTGGTTCGCCACGGTGATCACGTCTTGGCTCAAGACCGATCCGCCCGTCCCGGAGAATTCGGCGATGACATAGCCGTTCGAACCCCCGACGCCAAACCCCGCCCAAACCGCGGAGTTGTTTCCCGGGGAATTCAGGAACCAGTCATTGGTGTTTCCGGTTTCGAAGTCGCCATTGACGATAAGGTTTGCCTGCGCCCCGGCGGCGACCGAGGCGAAAGCCATGAAAGAAAGAATGCGAGAGGGAAGAGGTTTCATGAGATGCGTATGTTTTTGTTGCCAAATTGTACGATTCATGTGTAAGAGGGAAGCAATGCTCTGGGCCTGACCTAAAAGGCCAGTTTTACGCCGTATCCCGAGCGAACCGGCCCGGGGAACGCCCCACGTGGCGGCTAAACGCGATGCTGAAAGTGCTGGCGGAAACGTAGCCCACCAGGTGCGCCACCTCGTCCAACTTCCGCCCTCGTTCTCGCAACAAACTCTTCGCGAGCGCCATGCGCAGAATCAGCAGGTACTTCATCGGTGGGACTCCCACCGTTTGGGCAAAGAGATCACAGAACGCCGAGCGGGAGAGGGCGGCCACGTTTGCCATCCGCTTCAGCGTCCACGTTCCGGCGGGTTCGTGGTGAATCTGGCGTAAGACGGTAGCGAGACGCTCTTCGCCAAGTCCCCTCAATAGCCCGGGCGGCGCTTCCAGGTTTTGGCAGGTTCTGAGGGCCTCGATGAGCAGGATCTCGACCAATCGTTCCAGGATCAAGTCTCTTCCTGGTTGCCCCGATTTCGCTTCGCGACCCACCAGTCGAACTACCGTCGAAAGCTGTTCGATTCCTCGCAGGTGGAGGATGGCGGGGAGGAGTGCGGCGAGGAGGTCGGGGTCGGGCGATTCGAACTCGAAGAACCCGCCCAACAACTGCACGTCCGGCGGTCCGCCTTGGTCCCCGTGGCGAACCTCAAGGTTTGGAGGCGGCACGAGCTTGGGATCGATCACCTGAGGCGTTGCCGGCTGGAAGCCAGAAAGGACGAATCCGGGAGTATTGGGCAGCAAGATAAAGTCCCCTGCCTCCAACGTAACCGCCGGATGTCCTTCCACCTGCAACCGGCAACTGCCCTCTACCACCGTGCAAAAACTGGGAAGACCGAAGTCGAGGTACTGCACCGCCCACGCTCCTGCCCCGCTGATCAGCTTGGAGCCGACGGCGCGCGGCTTGAGTAAGGCAATGATCTCGGTGAGCGGGTCTGACATCTTTGGATGATTATAAAAGAAAACTGGATATTTACAATAGATAGTCCAAAACCAAAGCCGCACAATTCAGTCATGGAACCAACCACCAAGACGATTCTCATCACCGGCAGCTCTTCGGGTTACGGCCTGGAAACCGCTCGATACTTTCATGAGCAAGGCTGGAACGTCATCGCCACCATGCGCACTCCACGGGAGGGTGTTTTGCCTTCCTCCGATCGCATTCGCATCCTCCCACTGGACGTCACAAATAGCGAGAGCATCCGGGCCGTTTTGGAAGCGAGTGGCCCCATCGACGTCCTGGTCAACAACGCCGGGATCGGGGCGATTGGCGCTTTGGAAGCGACCCCGATGGAGAGAGTACGGAGCATCTTTGAAACCAACACCTTTGGCGTGATGGCGATGGCCCAGGCGGTGATTCCCATGTTCCGCACACGGGGTTCCGGCGTCATCGTGAACGTCACCTCAAGCGTGACCCTGACGCCGATGCCCTTGGTTTCGGTCTATGCCGCCAGCAAGACCGCCATTGAAGGGTTTACGGAATCCCTCCAATTCGAACTGCAAGGATTCAATGTGGGCGTTAAGTTGGTGGAACCGGGATACGGTCCGACCACCCGGTTCACCGCGAATACCGACGTCCGCCTGGAAGACGTGATCCCACCGGCTTACATGCCATTCGCCCAGCCCGTCTTAGCCGCCTTCGCCGAGCCTGGCCCGGTAACGAAGGAAACCGATGTGGCGGAAGCGGTCTGGCGGGCGGTTCACGATCAGACGGGGCTCTTGAGGTTCCCCGCGGGTCCGGATGCGGTGGCTCTGTTCAATCGTCGATAACGGCCGATTTTCCTTTTCAGGCTTACCGTTTTATACTGGCCGCGTGTTACCTCTTTTGTTCGCGGCCATCTCTCAGGATTCCACGCCTCAACTCAAGCACAGCGGTCTGCACGGATACATCAACGCCTCCGTGCAGAATCCACCCGCCGAGTTTGGCTATGGGGTCAGCCTCTATTCCACGGCCTGGCCGCTGTTGGAAAAGCCGGTCGCCGGGTTCCAGATCGGCCTGGCCAGCACCTGGATATTGCCGGATAATCGGTCGATCAAAGAACCGCTGGTTCCGCATGGGACAGTGGCGAGGGACTCCATGCCGGAACGAGGACCGAGCTTTTGGACGGTGTTTCAAACCATCGAGGGCGGCCTGGGGTTTTGGGCTAGTAACCGCTACTTCGCCCCCACCGCTAAGTTTCGCATGAACGGCAGCGTGGATGGTTACAACCACGAGGTCGCCACTTCCGGTTGGGATTTCTACGGTCGTCCGCTTCCCGGCGAGTGGATGGGCATCGCCCAACTTAGCTCCCGCCTCCTCATCCCCCCGGACGGCGTGACCCTGGCCGGAGATACTTGCGGCCAACTCTTTGGCTACGCCTGGATGGCGCTTCCGCTCATTCCCACCAAAGACCGGCCCGTCAAAACCGGCAACCAATGCTGGACCGCCTTCCTGAATACCGCCAACTTCCGAGGGCCGGTGGCGTTTTACATTCCCAGCATCTGGTCCAAGATGTCCCAAAACCACCCGCCCGCCGTGGGCCGAGGGCTTGATGCGCTGCCCGGACTGGCCAACAGCGGCGCGATCGAGATCGGCGGCGTGCCGGAGCTGGTCAGCCAGAAGGTGGGCGAGGCTACCTACCACCGCATCCCGCAGATTCAATTCCCGGTAGACAAGGACGGCCAAACCGTTCTGATGCACAACATGACCGCGTATTCCAAGCAAGCCCTGTGGAACCAAGTGGAGTCCTGGATGAACGGTGGCGCGATGCCGAGCGGCCGATTCGACGCCAAAGGCGCCTTCCTCGCCCCTCTCAAAGCGAACCCGCTGGTGGTGGAGCAGGGAGGGAAGGAGCGGGCGAGTGGCGTGACCGATTGGGTGAACACCGCCACCCTCGACGAACATACCTTTGGCCTCCACTGGAACCCGGCCCGCGTCTCCCAGTGGAAGAAAGGAGTCCGCAAGGGCGAGTTTCCTGCCTACTATCGCCACCAGGAGGGTCAGATCCAGGCCGTGGATGCTTCCTCCGTCCCCGAGGGCTCCCGTCTCAAATTCGCCACCTTCCCCTCGCCCGACACCACCCAATCCTACGTCCCATCCGAAAACGGCCAAGGCGTCTGGACCACCCCCGGCCCCCGCTCCGGACCGTATAAAGCCAAGCTGGTCGATGGCAGCGTGGTCACCTACTACTGGTACCGCTTCATCGACCAACCCGCCCTCCAAAACGCTGGGCTGAGTCTGGCCGAAAAGGCAAAGCTCCAGGCGCTAGTGGAGAAGATGCACCGCGAATGGACCCCTGAAAAACAATACATGGCCCCACCCACCCGGGGGACGCTGGCGTCGCTGGACAAGGCGCAGCTGGTTAAGCCGCCGAAGGGGCTGGAAGTGGGTTACGTGCCGATTGCCATGCGCCAAGATCCGGCGGGAAAGTGATTGGCATTGATGGTCAAGCTAATCAAGCTACTCCTGGGCATCAAGCACGATAGAGACAGGCAAGGTCTTGATGTCTTCGGCACTTTACGGACCACCCATTGTGTGCAGAGCTAGGGGCTAGAATGAGGCGTGCTTCTCACGCTTCTTGCCTGCTCGTTTCTTAGGCCCAGTCCTGACATTAGGGTGAGCGGAGTTGTGCCTCGGTTCTTTGTGAAGAAGGACGGAAGCGTCCTGGCTTGCGGGGGGAATTCGCCGGACATGATTCCGGATTCGGATTGGCATACCAAGCCCGAGGTCCACTTTGAGCGAATCGCGCTCAGCGGCCCGGTTCGTCAGTTGGAAGCAACCACCAGCCAGGCCCTGGCGCTGATGCAGGACGGCACGGTTTATGGGTGGGGAAGCTCTAGCCATAGCCTGCTGGGAAACGGAGTGGGCAAATCCAATAAGCCACTCAAGATCGCGGGACTAGAGAACATCGTGCAGATCGGCATCGGTTGGAATCACGCGGTCGCACTCCGAAGCGATGGCAAGGTGCTGACGTGGGGCCAGCGCACCTATGGTGTCTTGGGAGATGGGCAAGACACGGATAAAGAAGACGGTATGCCGCACGAAGTGGAGGGACTGAGCGATGTCACCTCCATCTCGGTCGGAGGTCGAACCACGCTTGCCCTGAAGAAGGACAAATCCTTATGGGCTTGGGGATGCAACACCAGCGGTCAACTCGGCCAAGGTTCTTCCAGCCGGTGCATTGCCACTCCAGTTCGGGTCAAGGGGCTCTCGGGGGTGATTCAGTGCGCCGCCGACAAGAACGATGACGGCGCGAACGCTGCCATCACTTCGGACGGCCGAGTCTGGGTTTGGGGAAGCAATGGGTCTTCGATGCTCGGCAATGGCAAACGAGACGGCGCGGCGATGAGTCCGATCCCGGTGAAGGGAGTCACCGGAGCCAAGCAGGTCACCACCG
Organism: Armatimonadetes bacterium 55-13; assembly: GCA_001898035.1. Taxonomy (GTDB): domain Bacteria; phylum Armatimonadota; class Fimbriimonadia; order Fimbriimonadales; family Fimbriimonadaceae; genus 55-13. The sequence continues at coordinate 140,401 of MKRX01000011.1, read as the reverse complement.
GTCTCGGCTGCATCGTGGTCGTTCACACCAACGGCACGGTCACCAGTTGGGGTTTTAACGGCTTTGGCGGGTTGGGAATGAGTGGCGGTACCTACATCCAATCGCCACGAAAGCCCAATGTTTCGGGGATTGCCGCCGCCTACGCCTCGGGCTACGCGACGTTCTTGGTGAAGGCCAACGGCGTCGTGCTTTGGTCGGGCGGAACCGACGGATCGAAGTCCGGACCCATGTCCAAGAAGGTGGGGCAGTACACGGTGTTGAATATTCCGTAACGACTCAACGCAGATTCAAACGACATGATCCTTAGCCTCTTATTCAGCCTCTCCGTACAGACTCCATCTTTACCCTTCCTTAGCCCGGTGTTTGGCGACCACATGGTCCTCCAACGCAACCGGCCCAACACCTTTTGGGGGTGGACCAAGCCGAGCGAAGAGGTCCGGCTCACCATTGAAGGAAAGACCGTTCGAACGCGGGCAGGGAGCGATGGTAAGTGGCAAATCCGATTTGATCCTCCGGCGGCGGGCGGACCCTACGATCTGACGGTTACCGGTAGTCAACGGGTGGAATTCCACGACATCTTGGTGGGCGATGTTTGGCTCTGCACCGGGCAATCCAACATGGAGATGGGGGTGGCCAACGTCCAGAACGGGGCAGAAGAGATCGCGAACGCCAACTTCCCCAAGATAAGACTCTATGAAGTCCCCCGCGCCATCTCTCTCACCCCCAAGGCTTATGCGGAGGGAACTTGGCGAGTGTGCTCGCCGGAGGGGATCACCCATGGCGTTTGGGGAGGCTTTTCTGCGGCGGGCTACTTTTTTGGGCGCGAGCTGAATCAACGCCTCAATGTCCCGATCGGACTGGTTCAATCTTGCTGGGGAGGCACCGTTGCGGAAGCCTGGACGAGCCGAGATGCGCTCCTCAAGATGGATGACTTCCGCCAGGCCGTCGGCTTTGCCGAGGGCTCCAAGCAACCCGGCGCGCCCACCTTTGAGCGCCGAATGGACGATTGGTTCTATGCCAACGATCCTGGTTCAAAGCCGGAAATGGGATTGGAACGACCCGAAGTAAGCGACTCCGATTGGAAGGTCGCGACCTCGCCGGTTCGGTACGACACCCTGAAAATTGGCGACTTTGTGGGGACGGTTTGGTACCGGACGACGGTGGAGGTGGACGCGGCCCACGCGGGCAAACCGGCCCACCTTTCCCTAGGGCCGGTCTCGGATTGCGACCGAACCTGGCTTAACGGCAAAACCCTGGGCGCCACCTTTGAATGGAGCGCCGCCCGCAACTACGAGATTCCTGCCGGACTCCTTAAGGAAGGCGCCAATGTCATCGCTGTAAGGAGCCTGGACACGGGTTGGTACGGGGGCATGACCGCAGAGGCGTCCGCCCAGTTCTTGGACTTCGGTAGCGGCGATCACATTCCGCTCCCCACCACCTGGCGCTTTAAGCCGACCATGGATCTGAGGGGAAGAGTGGGCTTGCCCATCGCGCTCTTCAATGAAGCCAATACGGACACCGCGCTTTACAACGGCATGATTGCCCCGCTCGTCCCCATGGCCATCAAGGGCGTCATCTGGTACCAAGGCGAAAGCAATGTGAATCGGGCCTATCAGTATCGCGACTTGCTTCCCGCGATGATCAAAGATTGGCGAATGCACTTTGGCCAAGGCGATTTCCCGTTCCTGATTGTCCAGCTGGCCAACTTCATGGGCAAGGTGAATGAGCCTCGCGACAACGAATGGGCGGAACTGAGAGAGGCCCAAGCCATGACCGCCGCCAAGGTCCGTAACGCGGGGCTGGCCACGGCCATCGATATCGGAATGTGGAACGATATTCACCCAGTGAACAAGCAAGAAGTGGGGCGACGCCTGGCGCTGGTGGCCCTCAACATGACCTACGGAGACAAATCCATTGTCGCCTCTGGTCCCCGGTTTACGAGTCTCAAAGTCGAGGGAGTCAACCTGCGGGTTCAGTTTAAAGAGACGAACGGCGGGCTCAGTTTCCGAGGTTCTACCGACCACGCCTTTGCGATTGCGGGGGCTGACCGTAAGTTCTTTTGGGCGAAGGCGGAGATTCGGGGAAATGAGGTTGTTCTAAGCTCCCCGGATGTTCCCCACCCGGTCGCGGTGCGCTACGCCTGGGCGGGGAATCCGGATGTTCCCCTCTACAACGGCGCGGGTCTTCCCGCTATCCCCTTTCGAACTGACGATTGGCCGGGCGTTACGGCGCCCAAGCACGGATAGCCTTGGCGTGATTTCAAAAAAATCTCTTTGCATTTCGTCACATCTCTACTATACTGAACCAAATGGTTCAGTATAGCCAAAGCCAATTCGATGCCACGTTCGGCGCCCTTGCGGACGCCACCCGGCGCGGCATTCTGGAGCAGCTCGGGCGTGCGGACGCATCCATCACCGCGCTTGCCGAGCGGTTTCAAATGACCTTGACGGGCATGAAGAAACACATCGGCGTCCTAGAGCAAGCGGGGTTAGTTCGCACGGAGAAGGTTGGACGCGTGCGGACCTGCAAGCTCGGCCGGCGCGGTCTGGAAGAAGAGGCCGCCTGGATCGAGACGCATCGCCAACTCTGGGCCGAGCGCTTCGATGAGTTGGACGCCGTTGTCGAGGAACTGAAACGAAAGGAGAAATCAAATGGAAGTCACTAAGAATCCCACGAATGTGGAGCGAGTCTCGGATGTCGAACTCGTCGTCACCCGCACCCTCAACGCCTTGCCCCATATCGTCTTCGAGGCCTGGACCAACGCCGACCTCTTCAAGAGATGGTGGGTCCCCAAATCCTACGGCCTGAACCTGGTGTCCTGCGAACTGGACGTCCGCGTCGGCGGCGAGTATCGCCTGAAGTTCCTGCACGAAGGCTCCACTATGGAGTTCTTCGGCACGTACCTAGAAGTCGTCCCCAACTCCCGCCTCGTCTGGACTAACGACGAAGGAGACGCCGGCCAAACCGTCACCACGGTGACCTTCGAGGAAAAAGAAGGCAAGACCCTCCTCACCATCCACGACCGCTACCCGTCCAAGGAAGCGGTCGATACCGGGGCGACGGGCGCGATGCCCGAGGTGCTTGAGCAACTGGAAGAGCTTTTGGCTGGTTTGTGATTAGCAAGGTGGTCAGTGGTTGGCGTCGTAGTTGTCAGCCACTGACTGCTGAACGCATTTTTTGCCGATCTAGCGTCCTGCGCTTCTCGCAGAATGCGGATGCTCTTCCCGCCGCGGATATGCGCGAGTTCTTTCGTGCATAGGCCAGCGCTTCGCAGTGCTGAGGCTTCTTGCAGACCTGGCTCACCTAGAGCAAGAGCGGTTCATCATAACCGGATGCTGTCATTGCGGCACCTCTGGGGATTTGCCTTTCCGTTAGGTTTTTTCCGCGCGAAAATGCAGGCGCGTCTCCGCGGACAATCTCGGCCAAGGCAGCGGCCAATCAGATGTAATAGATCGAGAGCCTTAAGAAGCAGTTCCCTCGTGTAGTGGCTGTTTCGGTTCTTTGTAGTCAATCCATGAGAAAGGCACGGCCTTTGAGGTAGTTTAAGCATTGCTATCATAGCGCGCTGCACCGTGCTATGCATAGTTTAGTATTGAAAGTTGCATTGGTTGGCCGTAATAATGTCCACCAATCTGGAAAGTTTTTGCGTTAAATGCGCTGAACGAATGATCCTTCAGCAAACATGATTGCTCTAAAAGACATACGACCAGTAGACAACGGAGCTAAATTCCTCAATGTTGATCTGCACATTCATACTTACGGCGGATCCGCTGATGTGAAAGACCCTGCGCTAACTCCAGAAGCTATCGTAGACTCTGCCGTCAAACAGAACCTCAGCGTTATCGCAATTACTGATCATAACTCAAATATCAGCGTAGAAGCCGCAATGGCTCACGCCCAGCAGTATGCAGACAAGCTTATGGTGTTACCGGGCGTTGAAGTAACCACAGCCCATGGTCATTTGTTGGTGTACTTCGCGCCCGAGAACTATAAAGAACTCGGAAAATTCCTCGTCAAGATTGAGCTCATCGGAGAAATGGGCGCCGAAAATTCTCGTACTGCGAAGTCCATGGCGGACGTTATTGCAGAAGCAGAAAAGCATGGTGCTATCTGCGTAGCGGCCCATATAGATAGGGAAAAAACTGGCTTCGAGAAGTTCGCGCCAGGGTTCCAAGACTGGAAGCGTGACATCATTTGTAGCTCCGGACTCTATGGCCTTGAACATGACGACATTTCGACCATCGATTGGTACTCCAATCAAGATGACTCCTCCCCCGCAGGATCTGAACGGAAAAAGATATACAGCGCAAGGGCCGCCACTGTTAAGCTTGAAGGTCGACATCACCTAGCCCACCTCCAAGGTTCGGATTCGCATAGCCTTGCTCAATTTGAGTCTTCCGATCCCAATAAAGTTTGGACGAAAATAAAACTGACGGAGTTGAGCTGGTCTGCATTTCGCACAGCGCTGATCGATCCAACCGCCCGGGTTCGTCCTACGCAATCTGTTCCACGTCTGACTCCTCGGATATTAGGCATGGGAATAGCCGGAGGTTTCCTGAACGGCGAGAAGCTTCACTTCAGCGATAACCTCAATTGTCTTATCGGCGGGCGTGGAACAGGCAAATCGACCGCCATACGTGCGTTAGCGTATGGCCTTGGCATGATCGATGACTTTGCAGAGGTTGAAAACTGCCCAGACGTAACGTATATATTTTGCGAAGACGCCAACGGAATTCGATTTATGTACACGCGAACGAGGGGCAATCCGCCTTCTGTTCAAGCTAAAGAAGGCGATGCGAGAACTGAGGTTCCGAGAGATTCTTTTCGGATCGAGTATTTCGGCCAAGGCATGCTAGCTGAAGTCGCGAAAGATCCGCTCAACTCGCCCGATTTACTTCAAGACTTTTTGGATCGACATATTACTTTAAAAGACCTAGAAGCGACAGAAACTACGCTCATGTCCCAATTGAGAGAGAATGCTGCCAGACTGGCTCCCCTAGAAGAAAATGCTTCCCAACTCGGACCACGTCGTCAGCAAATCGCGGACATAACCAAGAAACTTAAAATTGCTGAAGAGGGAAATCTAAAGGAAATAGTCGAAGCTCAAACAAAGATTGCTGCAGAAAAGTCTGTAGTGCAAAATTTGGAGCAGATCAGTCTAATGTACGCCAGCGGTGTGACATTGGCTGATTATCAGAGAGATTTCGATCAACTGATTGAGACCGCGGGCGAGTTAACAGGAGAGGCGGAGTCAGAGAAAGAACTGGGAAACCTCAGGGCTGTCATTGAAGATTCAAACGAGTTGCTTACAACAAAGGCTACTGAACTTACAGAAGAGCTTAAGGTGAAAGCCGCCGAAATCGACCGTCATCTCTCTGCGTTAAAGCAATCGCACGCAAAACTTGACGAAGAAATTGCCACCAAAATCGCGGACCTTAAAACGCGCGGCTTGGCAGGAGATATGACCGAAATTGCACAACTAATTAAAGATAGGGCCGCCCTAACAGTTGAAGTTACGAAGACAGACCAAAAGAAGACGACATTGCAGGCAATACGACGAGAGAGAACGGAATTTTTGAATGAATTGGTTTCCGCGAGACAAAAAATGACTTCACGAAGAAAAGCTCAGCTGTTGGAAGTAAACAAGAATCTTTCCCAGAGCATTAAAGACTATAAAGTCTTCGTTAAGTATGATGACGCTGGAATTGTGGATGAGTTTCAAGGTTTCTTGCAAAGTAAAATGGCAGGTAGTTACTTTCAAGAGGTGACCTGTAAAGCTGTTTGTGAGAGCCTCACGCCTCAAGAGCTCGTTGATCTCGTATTTGCAAAGGATGTAAAGGGTATTGAAGAGAAGTGCGAATTGAAAGAGGAATGGGCAAAGCAGCTAATAGAGAGGTTGACACCTTGGAATGTCTTATATGAGTTGCAAATCCTCTCGAAACAACCCAAGCCACTGATAATAGTTAGAACGACTTCTTCGCCGCCAAGAGAAATACCGGTTAAACAGTTATCGGACGGTCAGAGGCATACAATCTTACTTACAATTGCAATGCTGGCCGAATCCAATATTCCTCTTGTAATCGATCAACCTGAGGATGATCTGGACAATGCGTTCATTTTTGAAAGTATCGTTTCAACCCTTCGAGCCGTGAAAGAGCGAAGACAAATTATTCTAGTAACTCACAACGCTAACATAGCTGTCCTTGGAGACTCAGAATTAATTTTGCCAATGAAAAGAGAAAATGACGTTGGCAAGGTTGTTGATAGAGGATCAATTGACAAGGAAGCAACGAAAAATATGGTTCAACAGATTCTGGAAGGAAGCCCCGCAGCATTCATCCGCCGCCAAAAGATTTACGGCCATTGAATATGAGAGTTCATAGATCATTCGCTCACTTGATCGGATTGCTTTGGTTGTGTACGGTACCGGACTTTTTTGGCGCGGCTATGGCGAGACGGTAAACGCGCAACCGCAGGAGCTAGTTCCGTGAGAGTTGTCGGTTCAAATCCTACCATCGGCACCACTCATTCGAACGATTGGGTTGAGTTTGGTCACTTTGAGGCCGCCCCATAATAGCCACTCGGCTTCTTTTCGCACGAATGTTCATCGATGGCGCCTCAAGCCTGTGAAGCAGCAATAGCTCAGGGGCTTCCTAATTGGCCTCACCGGGTTCAAATGGGGGAAACAGGTCGATTGCTCCGCGCTTCAACAAGCGGCGAAGCGCGTATTGGGCTCTTGTCCTCAGCCTTGACATCACCTCCTCCTTCCAGAGTCCAACTCTCCACAAATGCTCTTGCCCTTGTTAGGTTTGTTGATGACGAGGAAAACGTTTAGGTGAGCCACATAGAAGTTCTGATATGAGTAGGGAGCCCATATGTAAGGTGATTGTAGACCGAACATGTCCAAGGACACCGTTGAGGTTTGTTCGGGGTTTCTGGAACCGATTTCAGATTCGATCGGAGTTTGGTGGAGATTAGGGGGCTCGAACCCCTGACCTCTTCCATGCCATGGAAGCGCTCTCCCAGCTGAGCTAAATCCCCACGAGAAGGCTTATATTAAACCCCACGGCTTGACACCGCGTCAACAAGGCGCAACCGGAACGGGACTCAATACGTAAAAACGTGCTGAATGAGTGTCCTCGCCAACTTCGCCTTCAATCTCGCCTTCGGACGGTTCTTTCAGATTCGTCCGCGGGTGCAGAAGGTGGGTGGGGAGCTGGTGGCGAGTTCCAGTTGGAAGTCCTCCCTAATGTCGCTCGGTTCATGGGCAAGGACGGTTCGCGTTAACCCGACAACCAAGACGATTCGCATTCGGGCGAGACTGTTGTGGGGCATTGTCAAGACGCGGCGGATCCAGTTTGATTGGGTGGAGCAGGTGCTGTACAGCTATAGCGACTACTCGGTGGGGTCTGTGACCTCGTGGGTGGGCGGATATCAGGAATCGGATTGCTTCACCGTCAGCCTTGAGCTCAAGACCGGCGAGCATGTGAAGCTCTTTCGATTTTATGGTCAGGGAGGATTCGTGAATGACACGGTCTGGCCGGACTGGATGTATTGGGAAGAGATCCTGGAAACCCGTCTCACCAAGGGAGCTCAGGAAGACGAATCGTTAGCGTATGCCGAGGTGCTGAGCCAACTCATCGGGGTGCCTCTGGGGAACCCTGAACCTTAGGATTCCCCAGAGGCATGGAGGGGACTAGTACGGGCTGAACGTGGGCGGGTTCATGCCGTGGGTTTGGAGGGTGTTGCTGAGGTCGGTCAGGTAGGGCCAGCCCCAGGCGGACCACTTATCGTAGAACTCCTTCATGTTGTTCGGGCGGTTCTGCACCACCACTTTCACCCAGTCGAACGTGAGGATGCTCAAGAAGTCTCCCGATTCGGCTCCGTTATCGGAAATGTCCAGCATCGCACCGGCGACGGAGGCTTCGTTGCGTTGTCCATAGAGGTTGGTCTGGCTGTTGTCTTCCAGGTTGATCCAGCCTAGGTAGTCGGTCTTATTGAACGCTTTATTCATAAAGAACGTGGCGTAGCCTTCCACGAACGCGAGGATGGGGTCTTCTAGGGTGTTGAACGAATGACTTCCGCCGGGGCTGGGAGGGAGCCAGTCGCTACAGATCTTGAAGTGGTGATAGTGCCCGTACTCATGCCCCACCACGTCCACCTTGGACCACTCATCCCAGCTACTGCCGATATGGATGTCCGGCGCGCTGCTGGAGGGAACGAAGTAGGAGCCGGAGTCCTTCCACCAGAAATGGGTCTGCGGCACGGTGTTTCCCCAACTGATGGAGTAGTTTCGCGCCCGGTTCGCGCTATCGACGATGCGGAACGCGCCCTCGGGGAGTTCGTTATTCGCATTGTCGTTCATGTACATGTTCACGGTCGCGCTGGAAGTGATCGATTGCGACTGGCCGTACTGGTACAAGGCGTTCGAGGTGTTGGTGACATTGGCGGCCACGCCGTAAGACATGGCGTAGAGCCAAAGCGTCTTGCTGGAGCCGCTGCCGGGGGCCAGCGACCAATCGTAGGTGGCGGAATACACGCCGCTATCGTTGGTGTAGCCGCTCCAAAGGGTGGTCCACGTGCTGCCGGTCCAGTAGCCCAAGAACATTAATGTCCCGCCGACAGTTGACCATCCGCCCGAGCCATCCCAGGTGTAAATGGTGCCGGTGGCAGTGCCGGGAACGTACGCCTTCTGACGAAGCGTCGGATCGTGTTGAGGAGCCTTGACGGCTCCGCCAAGGGCCGTCTCGGGAAGTAATCGGAACGGTCGAGTCTGCGTGAGTTCCTGGTACGTCTGGTACGGCGCGCCCTGAGTGAGGAAAACCCCTTCTTGATACACGTCCATGTAGAGTCGCACGGTTTGAGCGGGTTGACCTTGGGAAGGTTCTAGCCGCATGGTGATCGGATAGCGGCCATAGACGCTTGGCTGAATGGACCAACTGGATCTAAAGACTCCGTCCTCTGTGACACGACTCCGAGCGGTGCTGGCTCCGCTCGCTAGCCGCAAAGGCCGAGGGAGGTCGATGCTTACCTGCATATCCGGGTCACCCTGAGCGGATGTGAAGAGCATATCGACTTTCACGGGTTGTCCCGGTGGGGTTAGCGGTTTGAATTGCAACTTCGTCCGGATGGTCCCGGCGAGGTCCCGGTCATCGCAAATGGGGGCGGGTAGCAGAGTTTGGACGCCGAAAACGCGATTCTTTGAGATCGCGCTTCGCTGGATTTGGCCAAAAGCAGAGGTCGCCAATGAAGCGGCGAGTACTGCGCAAACACCTAGAATTTGACTTCGCATATCAGTCTCCTCTCAGGTCAGGGTTTCTCCCTTGGTAATGAAATCACCTGTTTTTGACAGGTGTCTTCAGTAATATAAGCCGCTACGCTATGGTTGTCAAATCGATGCGTGTTCATTAAAGCAAAAATTTTGCAAAAAAATGGTTTTGAACGAAACGCCCCAAGATGCTCACCCATCTAACATGCGGATCGAAACGATAGGAGCAGTAGGAATGCTAGTGGCAACACTTTTCGCGGCGACGGTCCTTACCAGCCGAACCGCACCCGCGCAGGTCAACGATGGACCCGCGCCGGGACAACTCACAATTATGCAAAAGGATGGCAAGGTCGGGGACCTATGCCCACTCAAGAAGACGACGGTGAACGCCGACGTTTCGGGCTTTGGCGCCCGCGTTACGGTCGTACAGGACTTCACCAACCCCAGCAAAGAGGCGATCGAGGCGGTCTATACGTTCCCGCTTCCCAATGACGCTTCGGTGGACCAGATGCAGATGGTCATCGGAAACCGGGTCATTGAAGGCGAAATCAAGAAGCGGGAGGACGCCCGAAAGATCTACGACGCGGCCAAGCAGGCAGGTCAATCCGCCGCCCTCTTGGACCAAGAACGTCCCAACATTTTCACCCAGTCCGTGGCCAACATCATGCCCGGCGCCAAGGTCCAGATTCGGATCAGCTACGTTCAATTGCTGAAGTTTGAAAATGGCCAGTTCGAATTCAATTTCCCCATGGTTGTTGGGCCCCGATTTCTGGGCAACGCTCCCGACCCGGGCAAGATTGCTCCGCCGGTGACTCCCAAAGGGACCCGAACCGGGGCCAATATCGACATCACGGTGAATTTGGACGCGGGTGCACCCATCCAGTCCTTCAACTCGGTTCTTCACAAGGTTAACGTGAAGCGAGAAGGCGACGACCGGGCACAGATTAAGTTGGCGAAGGCAGACGAGATTCCGAATAAGGACTTCATCCTCCGTTACCAAACCGCCACCGATTCCATTCAAGATGCGTTCATTACGCATATGGGATCGAAGGGCGGATTCTTCTCGTTGGTCTTGCTGCCTCCCAAAGCGCCAAAGGCAACGCAAATCGCGCCGAAGGAGATCATCTTTGTGATGGATCAGAGCGGGAGTCAAAACGGGTTCCCTCTGGACAAGTCGAAGGAACTGACTCTCAAGCTGATCAAGACGCTTCGACCGGGCGATACCTTCAACGTCCTCGGTTTTAGCAACGACGTCCGATCACTTTGGCCATCTCCGCGACCAAATACCCCGGAGAATATGGCCGAGGCGGAGAAATATGTCCAGGCCATGCAGGCAAACGGAGGGACTCAACTACGTTCAGCCGTTGAGTCGGCGTTGATGGGACAAACCGATCCCAAGCGTCTGCGATTGGTGGTCTTCAACACAGACGGCTACGTGGGAGACGAGGCGGCCATTCTCGATTGCATCCAAAAGCGACGGGATACGTCTCGAATGTTCACATTTGGCATCGGAAACAGCGTGAATCGCTATCTGATCGACTCGATGAGTTTGGAAGGGAAAGGCGACGCGGAGTACGTCACCTTGGCAGAAGCCGCAGATGGCGCGGTGCAGCGCTTCATCGACCGCACCAGCACCCCCGTCCTGACCGACGTCTCGGCTAGATTCGAGGGTGTCCAAGTGGACGACTCGCTGCCGGAGGCGCTTCCTGATGTTTTCAGTGGGAAGCCGGTGGTCATCACGGGGCGCTACGCCACCGCGGGCCATGGCCGGGTGACCATCACCGGCAAACTCGGCGGTCAGCCCTGGTCCAAGACGATCGAACTTGATTTCCCGGCCCAAGCCAGTGCTCCCGCGCTGGAATCGCTGTGGGCTCGAAAAAAGGTGGAAGATCTGGAGCGGCATAACTACTTCGTGAGTACGCGGCCGGAGGTCGATCGCAACATCAGCGACGAGATCACCCGAATCGCCCTCGAATTCGGAATCATGACCCAGTACACCTCGTTCGTGGCGGTCGAAAAGAGAATCGTGAATGTGGGTGGCAAGCAAAGGACCGTTGCGGTTCCCGTTGAGCAGGCCGACGGAGTCTCGTTCCCAGCTCCCACGGGTCTTTCGCTTAACTATCGCAGCGCGTCTAGCGCGGGCTTGATGCGTGGCGGATTTGGTGGGGGAACCGTGACAGCGGCGAAGGCGCTTCCTGTCAACGAGAAGCTTAGCGATATGGCATTGGCCGATCCTAAAGCCCGCGAAAAGGCCGTGTATGAAACCAAGGTCGAAAAGTCGCTTCGCGAGGCGACGGGCAAGGTCGAGATTCAAATCCTCATGACCAAACTGGACGATGAGATCTTGGCCAAGTTGAAGAAGCTTGGACTGAAGATCGACGACTCGGACAAGGGGCTCAAAGTCGTCTTTGGTTCCTGCGACGCCAAGATCCTGAAGGAGTTGGCGAAGCTGACCGAGGTCGACAAGATCACCAAGCTCTAGTCGATCCCAATCCGCGTCTCCTCGTCCAACTGAGATGAGGGGACGCTTTTTTGTGGTTAGCCCTTCTGTAGAATATTCGAGAACATGCACCCCGCCCTCCTCGCCATCCGAGACGCCACGCTACAGACTTCGTTCGAGAACGATCTGTTTCTGGTGGGTGGCGCGGTGCGAGACGAACTTCTGGGGTTACCGCCGAAGTCCGATTTCGATCTGGTCACCCGAGGTTCCTCCGCTGAGTTAGCTCAGTTGCTTTACCAAAAGAAGGTCTCGACCATCTTTCCAGTGACCTACGAGCGGTTCGGCACCGCCATGGTTCAGGTGGCGGACGTGGCCATCGAGATCGTCACTGCAAGGAAGGAGAGCTACGACGAGAACTCTCGCAAGCCGCATGTGGAACCCGCGAGCTACGAGGACGACGCTCGACGTCGAGACTTCACGGCGAACACCCTTATGCGAAACCTGCATTCGGGGGAGTTGAAAGATCCCCTGGGAACGGGCATGGCGGACCTTAGCGCGAAAATCCTGCGCACACCACTTGACCCGGTCGAGACGTTTCGAGACGATCCCTTACGAATGCTAAGAGCGGTGCGGTTCCGTTGGCAACTGGGATTCGAACCTGCTCCGGGACTCTATGAAGCCATCCGCGAGACGAGAGATCGCCTCAAGATCATCAGCTTCGAGAGGATTCGCGATGAGCTTCTCAAAATGCTATCTCGTCCCACCGGACCGGAGGCTCTGGACGAGTTGCTGAAGCTGGGGCTCATGGAGACCATCGCTCCCGAATTCGAGGACATGGTGGGCGTGGAGCAAGGCAATTATCACCACCTGGATGTCTGGGATCACACCTTGCTTGTGATCAGGAACGCGTGGCGGGTCATGGGTGAGTCGGACGCCTCGGTTGACACTCGCGCCCTGATCCTGTCGGCGCTTTTTCACGATGTGGGCAAGCCCCCGACTCGCATCATCGATGAGGAGGGAAGGACCCGCTTCTTTGGTCACGAATCGGTGGGTGAGGAGATGACCCGCAAGATCCTCCGTCGTTGGAAACTCTCGGAGCGAGAGATCGATCCGGTAGCGCTGCTGGTCAAGAATCACATGCGCCTGGGGAGTTCACCTACCTTTAGCAAACCCGCTGCCCGTCGCCTGATCCGAGACCTGGGGGACTATGTGGAGGAACTCTTGTTGCTAGTCGAAGCGGACGCATCCAGCCTTCGTCCTGGGGTCCGAGCGCTTGATCTCGATCCGATCCGCGAGAGACTTTCACAGGTCTGCCACGAGACGCCCCGCGAGGTCCTGGATAGCCCCCTGACCGGTGAGGAAATCATGTCGATTCTGGGCATCCAGCCGGGGCCGGAGGTCGGCCGGTGGAAGAGTCTCCTCACGGAGCGCGTTCTCGACGGAGAGCTTGCGCCTGGCGATAAGCAGGCGGCTCGGCAATTGCTAACCGCGACCTAGATTGCAAGAGGGGCGGAACAGCGTCGGACCGCGGGCGAGCGATGGGACTCCATGCCATTCACAGACCTCTCTTTTTAGGAGTCATCCCACCGACGCCAACATTTTGCTCGGTGTTTGTTCGCGCTCTATTGATTTCAGAGCGCGATGTAGGCGACGTCCTCCAGTCGTACGCGCGTTGGTTTTGGCGGGGGCGCTCTGGGGTTGGTTGCGCTCACGTCAGGGGGACTGACGGCTACATTTCGCTCGGTGTTTATGTGCGCTCTGTTGGTTCAGAGGGTGATGTAGCCGACGGTCCTACCGTCGTGGGAGCGATCACCAAACCGAGCGCTCTGTTTCAGATCGCGCTAACGTCAGGGGGACTGACGGCTACATTTCGCTCTGTGTTTTTGTGCGCTCTGGTTTTACAGAGCGCAATGTAGGCGACGGTCCTACCGTCGTGGGCGCGTTGGTTTTGGCAGGGCGCTCTGGGGTTGGTTGCGCTCACGTCAGGGGGACTGACGCCTACATTGCGCTCGGTGATTATTCGCGCGTGATGTCCACCGAGTGTAA
>MKRX01000011.1:94363-126544 GCA_001898035.1 Armatimonadetes bacterium 55-13 | reverse complement strand
ACCGAGTGTAATGTAGGCGACGGTCCTACCGTCGTACGCGCGATGGCCAAACAGGGCGCTCTGTTTCAGATCGCGCTCAGGTCAGGAGGACTGACGGCTACATTTCGCTCGGTGATTATTCACACGTTATGGAAAACCGAGCGCAATGTAGGCGACGGTCCTATCGTCGTACGCGCGTTGGTTTTGGCGAGGGCGCTCTGGGGTTGGTTGCGCTCACGTCAGGGGGACTGACGCCTACATTTTTCGCTCGGTGTTTGTTCGCGCTCTATTGATTTCAGAGCGCGATGTGGGCGACGGTCCTACTCTTTAAAGGAGCCATCTCACAAAATTTACAAAGTTGGGCAATACGGACCCAACTTGAACCACTCGTTCAAATTGGCCCGATGAGCGGGGCACTACGCATCGTGCCCATCGGTAAATTGAAGATATGCTTCGAAATCATATCCTTAAGATTTCAGGTCTCCTGGTCCTGACGGCGGTTATGGTCCCCGCATTCAGTCAGGATGCGAAGCCGGACTATTCCAAGCAGATTTTTAGCCTGGCGAAGCCGGTCCAACCACCCACCATCGAGATCGATGTAACCGATGCTCCCGAGGTCAAGCCTTGGGCGGAAGAGGTCCGCAAGCTCGCTGCCGAATGGTTCGTCAACATTGCGCAGATCCTTGACACTGACAACTACAAGCCGCCTAAGACGGTGACGCTGACATTCAAGAAGGGAATCGATCCTCCTGCGTATGCCGATGGCAAGGGCATCACGATCAAGGTCGAGTGGATCAAGGCCCATCCAGAGGATTTCGGGATTGTCATCCATGAAATGACCCACATCATCCAAAGCTACAATCGAACTCCTCGAGATACCGGTTGGCTGGTTGAGGGAATTGCCGACTACGTTCGCTGGTGGCGCTACGAGCCGGAGACTCCCCGACCGCACATCGACAAGGAAAAGGGAAGCTACCGAGACGCCTACCGCACCACTGCTGCCTTCCTGGCATGGGCGGTTGGTAAGTACGACCGACAACTTGTGCGAAAGCTCGACGGCGGTCTACGTCACGGAAACTACACGGCGGATATCTGGGAGAAGTCGACCGGCAAGAAGCTGGACGATCTCTGGGCCGAGTTCATCGCTCAGTACAAATTTTAAATTGATAGGGCTGGGTGGCTTGGCCACTCAGCCTTACAGTTCCAGTGGTCGAACCACCATAAGGCCATCGTTTACCTTTGAGTTTTTGAGGTAATCCGAGAGACGCGGGCCAAGAGTCACCTGCATCACCGATTTGGCTGACGAGGCATGAAGAAATCGGAGAACGCCCTCTTTATCCCGGTAGCACATGCCCGTGTGAGAGCAGTCCAGGCCCTCCATCGTTGTGGTGAGTCCGACGATGTCCCCCGTTTTTAAGAGCTGCTCGGCGTCAGCCACTCGTGCCGTGGGCAGGAAGTAGTTCTTGCGGGCATTGATCTCCGCTTCCGTTTTCGCGATTTCGGGCACCAGGTCGGGGTTCGCATTAAGCTGCCGATATTTGTCGGGGTTCTTGCTCATGAATCCAACGGGATGGGTGAAGACTTCAGCGCCCGGCAGATCCTGGGTGATCAGTTTGACCGTGCCTTTTTTGTCGTTATCAAAGAAGTAGTCACTGGCATAGTGCAGACGACTCACGTAGCCTTTCAACCGACCGTCGCGATATCGAATGCGGGTGATCTGCTTTTTGAATTCACTATCGGTGAGCCGTCCTCCCTTGATGGTTCGTGCCAAAGCAAGCGAGGCTTCGTAGAACGTGGCACAGTCCAATCCCGCCAAATTGATGACGCAAACCTCCTTGTCGTCAAAGATCTCGAAGGTGTGGGCCACGTACGGGGTTCCGACAAAGGTAAGACCGATTGTGCCAACCAACTCGCCCATCGGAAGTTTTTTCCAGTCTTTCTCCTTGGCTTCCGCCATCAGCTTGGCAAAGACATCCTTGCCCGTGAAGTAGTCCTCGTTCTGAGGGGACTGATGGGCAAATACTTGACCGGCACGCAAAGCGATAGGCGCGGCGAGGGCGAAGCGGAGAAAGTCTCTTCGGGTCATCACAGATTCTCAATTAGGCTGCGCAAGAGCGCGATTCCCGCCGGATTACGAACGAGACCCAAAGGCTGGACACCGAGGCCGCCTTGGGGACGCAAAGTCGAAATGTAGGCGGCGCCTCCGTCACCGGTGGCGCGAACCAGAACGGGAGATTCCGCATAGGTACGCGCATCGACGCGGTTGATCAGAGTCGAGATATTGTAGCCCGAAGGGAGGTTTTCCTGTAACCCTTTCAACTCTAGAACCCGGTCACCGGATAAGGCGAGAAGTCTCTCCCACTGTTCGGCGAAGGGCGCATTTTTAGCGAACTCGTACGCCGATTCTCTCCAGAAGGGAGCGGGTGCGGTGCCCGGTCCATCCAAAAACACCAGCGCATTCAGGCCAGCTGAGAGATGATCGGCCAACCCTTCGGTCGTGCCGACGAAAATCTTATGCTCTCCCTCCCCAACCTTTAGTCCGACGAAGTCGTTTCGAGGATCTTCGAGAGACCATCCCGCGAATTCCTCGGTCTCCGGCTCGACGAAAAAGTTCCAGGCATTGGCAGCCGGTCCAAACTCGACTTCTAATCGATAGGCGCCAGGCGTTTGGCAGACCCAGCTCAATTGGGCTACTTCCACTGAACGAAGGGGCTCTGCCTCCATCGATGGCTCTGCTCCTCTGGCCAAGACCTGTCCTTGGGAATCCAAGATGCGCCAAACAAGCCCGCTAACTTGGCCGGATTCAGAGTGAATGCCGATCCTGAAGAAGATCTGACCGACGAAATAATTAAAGGGATCCAAAAATCCGGGGCGGTTGCCGCCGTTGATCCAAGGTGGGCGTCGGACCGGGATGAGGAAGAGCACATCCGGGCCATTCCATGCCAAGCAGTCTTCGGGACGGTAGCGGGGACGGTCCCAGTCATCGAAGAATCCGGAAGTCGATATTGGGGTATCTCGCCAACCCGTGATCGCGTACCCAGAAATGGGATCGCGTGCGCGCACCCATTCATGCACGCACTTTCTCATGAAGAGTGCTTTCTCCGCGGAAGATTTCATGAGCCGCTCGTGTCGTTCATATTCGTCTCCGGTGGCAAGCGGACTTGTGCGAATAAATCCCGGTAAATCGTGCTGCCAGCGTACGCCTTGGTCGTTTAACTCGGACATGGAGGAGGCCCAATAGGGCATCTCCTCATGCAGCCGCGCGAGGTCTCGGTGAACGTCAATGTCGTTAAATTCACCCAGAAGGAGGGGCATCGATTGGCGAGGGCCGGGGAGAAGAGAGTCTAGAACAGAGGGATAGAAAGGCGTGTCGCAATAGGGATGGTAGTCATAGAACGACCCGAATTCCCGCAGATCGCCACCATACATTTCGGCGCCGCCTGAATTGTCCTTGACCAAGGGGCATCCGGTGAGGTTGTGGACGAGGTTCACCAAGTACTCGCGATACTCGGGAGGTGTGGCATGGCTCAGTTCGCACCCAACCGTCCAGACGATGATGTTGTCGTGGTGGCGGTATTGGCGCACAATTCGCTCCATCTCCTGTCCGATTTCTTCTAACTTGTGGGGGTCGGAGGTGGGATCCCAAAGAGGAAGTTCCAGCCATGCCTCCATTCCTTCTTCGCGCAGAATGTCGAGGTAAGCGTGAGAGGGAACCCAAAGGCAAAACTTGACCAAGTTGAATCCGAGCGCCTTCGCTTCCCGAACTTCGCGCCGAATGACTTCTTCCGGAGGATTGGTGTGCCCTAGTTCGGGATACCAGCCCCAGTGCAAAAGTCCGCGTATATAGAAAGGTTCGCCATCTACATAGATTTGGGACCCTTCCGCATAGACCCGAGAGCCTTCAGAGGGAGCAGGCGCATCGATTTCGCTTCTCTTGACGATTTCCACACGTCCGTGAATCCCGCCGAAAGTGTGGTAGACGTAAGGAAGAAAGCCGCTGGCCACGTCCCGTACCGGAAACTTCGATCCGCCATTTTTAGTGATCGTAACCTGGATTTCGACTTTCTTATTCATCCAGGCGTCGAGGGGGACTTCGAACGCATCCCACATACCGCGATGGGTGAGAACCTCCTTCCCATTGATGGCCACGATGGCTTCATAGCTCACCCCGTGGAAGACGAGGACAGCGGGTTCTCTAGGGACGTCGATGGTGGTCGAATAGACCACGGGGCCTTCGAAGGTAACCGGAACTTCTTGCTTCCATGCGTGTGGGATCAGAACCGACACCGGCTCTCCCTCGCCGTAGTGAACCTGCCAATGCGTGACGTACTCGTGCATCCTTGCCCGATTCTTGCACAAGAACGGTTTGCTGGTTAAAGTGCGAGTCTAACAAGGGCCACAAAGGTTGAAAGGAGGGAACCACGCCGAGCCCGGAAAAGTGTACAGGTGCGAAACAATGCCATCGAAACATCATTGCGAGACGGCAAAACCCTCAACCAATTAATGAACAATTTGGGAGCAATATCCGTAATCTCAACGTATATCCCCGAAGCCGTGAGCGCCTTTAGGCGTCACAATTCAAACTGTTCACGGAGGAACTCAATGCCCGCAATCTCAATTTTAGCCACCCTTGCCATGGCCCAATCGGCCTCGATGGCCAGCGCCGATGCCGCCCCTGCGGTGTCCGTCAAACTTGTTCGCGAACTCATGGGTATTCGACCCCTTGCCTTCGCTCCGGCTGCCACTGGCTCTTTGGTTGCGGTGACCTTGGAGAACCGCACTGTCCGCATCATCGATGCCAAGACGTCTCAAACAGTTAAGACTTTCGAAGGACATCCGCAGCCCGCTTACGCCGTTGCTTGGAGCGATGACGGTTCTTTTCTTGCCACGGGCGATGAGTCAGCCCGCATTTTTGTTTGGGACACGCGGACGGGAAAGAAGATCCAAACGATTTACGGCGATCACCAACGAGGGATTCAGAAGCTTAGTTTCAACCATGCACGCAATCTTTTGATCAGTACGGGTAAGGACGACAAGATCGACGTCTGGTCCATCCCCACCGGAAAGAAGGTCGGGCAAATTCTGGGGCAGGGTTCCAATCTATATGGGGGCGTGTTTAATCCCTTGACCGATATGTTTGTTGCGGCTACGTTGACCCCTAATGGTCGCATCTATCGGCAAACCAGCGCGGGGCCCAAAGTGGTAGGTTTCCTGACGAGCGTGGACCCACAGGGCGCGGTGGACATCTGCTGGAATAAGCAGGGAACCATGATCATGACGGGCGAGAAGAGCGGAAACGCCGTCATCTTCGACGCCAAAAAGATGAAGAAGTTAGGCACGCTTAAAGGGCACACGGACTGGGTGACTTCAGTTGCTTTCTCGCCAAACGGAAAGGTCGCTGCGACCGGCTCTTCAGATCGAACCGTCCGTCTGTGGGAGCCAAAGTCCCTCAAGCAGCTTGCCCTGATTGAGAATCAGAGTGGCGTAGGGTCTCCAGTCGCGTTCACGGCCGATGGTAAGTATCTCGTGACCGTAGGGGTGAGCGACTATATGCAGATCTACTCGCTCAATCCCGCCCAAGCGGACGCGACCAAGGCGCCCACCAAGGCTCCGGCA
Organism: Armatimonadetes bacterium 55-13; assembly: GCA_001898035.1. Taxonomy (GTDB): domain Bacteria; phylum Armatimonadota; class Fimbriimonadia; order Fimbriimonadales; family Fimbriimonadaceae; genus 55-13. The sequence goes on along the minus strand of MKRX01000011.1, from coordinate 120,949 downwards.
AAAAAGACGACCAAGAAGACGACCAAGAAGCGCGGCGGTTAGTAAGCGGACTGGTGAGTTTCGCCTAGAAATGCCCGCGACACCCGTGTCGCGGGCATATTGTTAAAGATCCGATGGAGGATCGGACCAATCTCCTCAACCGTGTTTGGCTTGAGAATTATGTCGGTCACCCCTACCTCCTTCGCCCTGACCTCGTCTTCGGCTCGGATGTAGCCAGACATGATGACGATAGGGGCAGAAGTTTTGACCTCTCGCATCTTCTTCACAACTTCAAACCCACTCATTCCGGGCATCGACACATCGCACATCACTGCGTCGAATTCGGTCGGGTTATCCAAGAATGCCTGGAGGGCAGCTTCCGGTTGGGTGTAGCCAAATACTTGATATCCCAGCCTGCCAAGCATGCGCTTGGCTAAGAACACCAGTTGCTCTTCGTCGTCAATGAACAGAATTCTTTCTCCATGGCCCTTTTGGGGAGGAGTGCTTTCCTGGTCCTGCATAGTAAGGGACTCCGCGATCTGAGGGAAGTAGAGGGCAACCTTGGTGCCAATACCGGGACGAGACTCAATGGAAAGTGTCCCGCCGACGGAAGCCATGATGCCGTGAACGACCGAAAGACCAAGACCGGTTCCTTGCCCCACCGGTTTGGTGGTGAAGAAAGGCTCGGCGGCGCGTACGCTCACATCGGGTGACATTCCCATTCCTGTATCGGTGACCGTGAGAATTACATAACGTCCGGGAGGCAGTCCCGTTTGTTGTAACACAGCGGGTGCTTGAATGTCCTCGGAAGAAAGACTCACCACGAGTTTGCCCGTTCCGCCTCTCATCGCATGTTCTGCATTGGAGCCCAGATTGAGCAGAATCTGGTGCATTTCCGTTGGATTCGATTGGACGAACAGATCTTCCTTGGGAAAGTCGGTTTGAATAAGAATCGTGCTCGGAAGGGTCGCTTGCAGCAGCTTAAGAGCATCTGACACCAACGGAGTGATCGAAAGGGGGGCTCGTTCGGAATCCGATGCTCGGCTAAACGATAAGATCTGCCGGACCAATTCGGCGGCCCGACGACTGGCCTTATTCACTTCTTCGATGTTCTCTAAGCAGGGATGTCCGGGCGGAAGGTCTTCGGAGATGATCTTTGCGTTTCCCCGGATGGCGGCCAAGATGTTATTGAAGTCGTGCGCGATCCCGCCCGCCAAGGTGCCGATGGCCTGCATCTTTTCCGATTGCCTGAGACGAGATTCTAAGTTGTTCCGCTCCGTGATGTCTAATAGCATCGTCACGCTGTGACTGAAGTTTCCGTCCTCGTCCAACACGGTTGAAGCATTGACCTGGACCCAGATCGGCTTTCCATCCTTTCGCAGATATCTCTTCTCTAGCTCAGCGATATTGGCGCGGGTCTCACAAAACACGCGAAAAGCCTCCATCGTTCGCTCAAGATCGTTGGGATGAGTGATGTCCATCACCGTCATCTGGGACAGCTCTTCCGCCGTATAGCCCAACATTTTTTGGAAGGCCAAGTTAGATCCGAGGAGTTTGCCGTCCCTAGCGATATTGATGATGCCAACCGGAGCGTGCTCAAATATGCTCCGGAAACGCCGTTCGCTCTCGGCCAAGGCGCGTTGAGCCGTTGCACGTTCCTGGACTTCTGATTCGAGGTTGGCGTTGGCATTTCTGAGTTCAGCGGTTTGCTCGGCCACTTGTTTAGAAAGAATCAGAGGCTGCCTTAGGAAGAAGTGAACCAGCGCCGTGAGTCCCAAAGCCACGACTAAGACGATAGAACTCTCGGCAAGGGTCGCCGGCATTGAGTACCAGCCTTGGCGGGGGGCAAGGCTCAAGTGCCACTTCCCGTTTGGAACATCGAAAGCATAGGACAGGGGATCGGTCAGATTGGAGCCGTGTGAAGATGCGAAAACGGACCGACTGCCTGTTTCCCTTGCGATATGCCACAACTGATAGTTGTAACCGCTAATTTCGAGCTTCTCGAAGTCGCTCGAATTCAACAACTCAGGAATGCCAATGACGACCGTGGCAAAACCCCAGAACTTGTCGGGTTCGGCAGAGGAGGAAAGGAAGATTGGGAGTCTTCCTACGACGGCGACACCACCTTGGATCAATTCAAAGGGGCCCGCCAAAGTCATTTCGCCTGTTTGTCGAGCCACAATTGCCGCCTGATTGCGCTTCGGATCTGCAAACAGCCGGTGGCCCATGGCCGCTTCATTTCCTTTGAGTGGGTGAATCGATTGGATCACTCCACTCGGAGCCAATTGAAGGGAACTGATGCCTCCGTAAACGTGCATCAGGTTCTCCGCAAACGAGTCAAATCGTTCGACTTTGCCGTCGGTCTGGTGGACGACGGCAGAGAGCGCGTAGGCGGCAGCAAGCGAGCGGGAGAGCCGGTCCTTCAGTCGCTCGGAGTATTCTGTGGCGGCGATAAAGCCGTTGTGGCGCTTTTGAGCAATGCGAGATCGTTCACGCTGCCATTCCAGCACTCCACCAAAGGCAAGAAGAACCAAAAATGAAGCCGCCGTCAACATCCATAGTCGTTTGGCAGTCATTCGTTTCTCCGTCGCTCTTTCTCCGGCAAGTAATTCGCGCAAATCGCGCTAAGTGTTAATGTATTTTCCTAAATTCTTGGCTAATTGTAGTCATGAGAACATCCAATCGCCAAGAATTGCGCAACATTTGGAGGCTAGTAATTATCCTTGCTCATAGACTTTGAATCTAAAGGGTACTGCGTTGTTGAAAATGTAGTTTCTGTGGCAAATGCAATGGCTATTGCCCAGGGTCTTGAATTGGAAAGATCGCTACGGAAAGGTGGCCACTCTCTTAGGAATTTAACCGTGTTGCCTATTGTCCAGGATGCGGCTAAGCTTCCACATCTAATTGAATTAGTAGATGAAGTATTGGGATTAAATAGTCGTTTAGTCCGAGCGATATTTTTCGATAAGGTACCGGGCGCAAATTGGTCGGTACCTTGGCATCAAGATCTCACGATTTGCGTCAAGGAAAAGCACGCTATTGACGGGTTTGGTCCTTGGCCCCCCAAGGACGGGGCGATTCACGTTCAACCGCCGGCGATCATTCTGGAAAAGATGTTAACGGCTCGCATCCATCTAGATGACTGTGGCGCTCAAAATGGTCCCGTACGCGTCGTTCCTGGTTCTCACCGACATGGAAAGATTGGTGAATCCGACATATCGGGATGGATCAAAAATGAGGTGGCTTGCGTGGGAGGGGTGGGTTCCGTTTTGTTCATGCGGCCCCTGCTGTTGCACGCTTCTTCGCCTGCGGTAAACCCCTCTCACCGCAGAGTTCTTCATCTCGAATTCGCCGCCGAAGACTTACCACTCCCTCTGGAATGGAATCCGTTTTAGCAAAACCCTAGTTCAATGGCCGGTTTTTTGACCGAGCCGGTCAAAAGCGGTAATTGGCTCAGGACAGAAATCAATCGGAGCGCCCAATCTCTTCTGTAGGTGGAGAGAGTTTGTTGCGCACGAACAAGGTCTTTCCTGTATTCGAGGTTGTATTCAGCAAGTAATTGCTGCAGGTCTAAGTGGATTTGTCTGCAAACCCACGGAGGAAGGTTAGATGTCTGAATTGGTTCGTGAACTGTCGCCGGAGTTGTTCCGGTTAGTGGAGCAGTATAACGGCTTCATCATCCGTGAAGAGCGCGATCAAGAGTGCTTTGGAAACGCTGAAGTTCAAGTGGAAGTTGGGAGCCTCTATCTGAGGGCTCTTCGCGACCGGGGGGTCGTGAGTCTTGACGTATCTGCTGACGATGTGAATTGGTATCGGCTGGATCTCCTTCTCAAAGTCTTGAATGCTCAAAAGGAGATGTCGCTCCCAATGTCCCCCGACGATCAAATCCGAGGATTCGAGAAAAAATTGGGCGAAATCCAGGCGTTCTTTATCCGAGTCGCCCGTTTCTTCAAAGCCGTACAAGCTGCCTGACCAGGTGGCTTCTTCCCAGGTTCGTTCGCTTCGCCAAAACCGGCGAAGCAACCGGGGAGATTCCGATGGTAGACTCCTAGATTGAATCTGAAGGATACGGAATGGCAGCGGCAGTTCAAATCGAGACGGTAAACATTACGATCAACGACATCGAGATCGCGGTCCCTAAAGGCGAGCTGATCGTTGAAGCAGTCAAACGATTGGGATTGGAGATTCCGATCTTCTGCTACCACCCCCGAATGAAGCCGGTCGGCATGTGTCGCATGTGCATCGTCGAAGTCGGTTTCAAGCAGCCGGATGGCACCGTTCGAAAGATGCCCAAGCCGCAAGCCGCCTGTACCCTGCCCGCTTCCGAAGGCATGGCCGTCTACACCGACACCGAGATGGTCCACCGAGACCGAAAGGGTGTCCTGGAATTCCTCCTCATTAACCACCCGCTGGACTGTCCGATCTGCGACCGCGGTGGCGAGTGCCCCCTTCAGAACAACACACTTTTCTACGGCCCGTCCACTTCCCGCTACGTGGAACTGAAGCGCCACGCGCCGAAGGCGTTCCCGCTGAGCAAGTACGTCACCCTGGACCTTGAGCGCTGTATTCAGTGCGGACGATGCGTTCGCTTTACGGAAGAGATCTCCGGCGACTCCGAACTGGCATTCCGATTCCGGGGCGCGAATATGCAGCCCTCGACGTTTGAACTCCGAGACTTTGAATCGAAATTCTCTGGCAACGTGATTGAGATCTGCCCGGTGGGCGCTCTCACCTCTGCCAAGTATCGCTTCCGAGCCAGGCCGTGGGACCTGGAGACCAAACCTGCGGTCTGCACGGTGTGCTCTAACGGCTGTAACGTCTGGTTCGACTACCGCGTGGGCAAGATGGTCCGCATCAATGGTCGAACGAACGAAGGCGTGAACGAGGAGTGGACTTGCGACAAGGGTAAGTTTGGCCACGAATTTTACAACTCCGAGGATCGGCTGTTGACCCCGCTCGTTCGTGAAGGCGACCAACTGGTCCCGACGGACTGGGCGCGCGTCTATTCCGATGTGATCCGAGCCTTCGCCAACGGCGGAGACAAGGTTGCCGCCCTCGGGGGAGCCGCGAACTCGAACGAAGATGTCTTCATGCTCAACCGGCTGATGACCGGCATCTTTGGCACTAAGAATCTCGACCACCGCTTTGAGCGAAACTTGGTCACCGGCGTCGGCGAGAAACTGGGCGTCTCGGAAGTTCAAAGCACCATCGCATCGCTGGAAGATGCGCCGTCGATGCTCGTATTCGGCACGTCCCTTGCTGACGAACTTCCCATCGTCTTCCTCCGCGTCCGCAAAGCTTGGTTCAAAAATGGCGCCAAGGTCGTGGTCGCTCACCACGCCCCGACCGATGCCGATTCGTTCGCCGAAGTCATCCTTCGTTACAAGGAAGGGACCGAGGCCGCCGTGGCTAGCGGATTGCTTTCGCTCCTGGTGAGCGCAGGGAAGGCCCAGGTTCCTGCCGCCACCGCTGACGCGATCAAGCCTTTCACTCCAGAACACGTGGAGCAGCTTTCCGGCGTCCCTGCCGAAAAATTAAGAGTCGCCGCCGAGCTTCTGGAAGGCGCCCCCATCATCACCACCCGATCCATGTATAACCAAGCCAGCGGTGTTGACGCTCTGGAGGCTTTGGCGGGTCTGGCGATGGTGACCAACGGAAAGTTCAACTGCTACAGCCTTCAGGCCAACGCCGAGGGAGCGACCTTGCTCGGCACGAAGGAGGGAATGCACACCCACCAGATCCTGAACGCCGCGGCCGCTGGCGAGCTCAAGGCTCTGTGGCTGGTCAATGTCGATCCGTTTGCTCTTTATCCCGACCGAGAACTGGTCCAGCAAGCGCTTGAAAATGTCGAGTTCCTTGCCGTTCAAGGCACAGTGGCCTCGGAAGCCATGCACTATGCCAGCGTGGTCCTGCCGCAGTGCGCCCCGGCCGAAATGGACGGAACGTACACGAACGTCGAGCGACGCGTCCAGCGCATGCGCCCCGTCTTGAAGCCGAAGGGCTCCACCAAGCCGGGCTGGAACATCTTCTCCGAGATCGCCGTCCGCCTTCGCCCCGCAACCCCGTTCTTCAATCCAGGTGAGGTCATGGCCGAGATCGCCAAGGAAAACCCGGCGTTCGAAGGAGCAACCTATGACAAGCTTCCGGCTGAAGGCTTCGTGATCCGCTAAAGGGAACCCTTTACGCACTTAAGGCGGTTGGTTTTGCTATGACGAATGTTCGCAAATGGCAATGGCGACCGTCTTTGACATTTTTGGAGGCGGCGGTTGGATTCCTGATGATGTTGAACTTGGGAGTCCTTGTGTGCCTCGTGTTATCGGTATTGCTGAGCGAACTTCCGTGGGTGGAATATGTCCCCCGGTGAGCGCTCCGAGGACGCCATTCGTCGAGCGGTCCTCACGCACCGCATCCGAATCTTGACCTTGAGTCTCGCCGCGCTGACCGTGGCGCTGGTCGCATATCGCATATTTGACATGTCAGGAGGCTGGCAACGGGTGCTTCCGCCGGAATGGGCGGTCGAGAAAAAATAAAAATGGGACCCACCTCGTAGAGGTAGGTCCCGTAAAGAGTCGGATCGGTTTACTTGATCTCGACCTTTCCGCCGGCTTCTTCGATCTGCTTCTTGATCTTGTCGGCGTCGTCCTTGCTTGCACCCTGCTTGATAGGCTGCGGAGCGCCGTCGACGAGGTCCTTGGCTTCCTTGAGGCCGAGACCCGTGAGCTCTCGGACGACCTTGATGACGTTGAGCTTGGCATCGCCAGCCGAAGCGAGAATGACGTCGAACTCAGTCTTCTCTTCCTCAGCAGGAGCAGCGGCTCCGCCACCCATACCGGCGAACATGGCGGGGTTGAATCCGGCCATGGGCGCGGCGGCGGTGACGCCGAACTTGTCTTCGAGAGCCTTCTTGAGCTCGCTGAGCTCAAGGGCGGTCATGTTGCTGATCTGATCAACGATGGTTTCAACTGCGGTGGGCATTGTGTTTTCCTTGGTTGCGGGTTAACGGTTGGGAGCGCTTACTCAGCGGTCTCCTCAGAATTCGTTTCGGCGGGAGCAGCTTCGGCTTCGGCAGGCGCTTCAGCGGCGGGAGTCTCCTCAGCGGCGGCCTCTGCGGGAGCTTCGGCGGCTTCGGAAGCGGGTGCTTCTTCAGCGGTCGGCTCGGGCAAGGGGCTGCCTTCTGCTACCTTGTCGGCCACGGCGCCAATAACGCGGATCGGATCTGCGTACAGGGCTTCGATGGTGCCAACGAGGTTGGTGAGCGGCGCGGCAATGGCTCCGATGACCTGCGAGATGAGAACATCGCGCGGTGGGAGTTCAGAGAGCGCCTCGACTTCCTTCGAGGTGAAGGCCTTACCGGAGAAATAGCCGCCCTTGACTTTGAGAATCTTGCTGGACTTCGCATAATCGAGAAGAACCTTGGCGCACTCGGCTTCGTTTTCGAAGACGAACGCAACTGCCGTCGTTCCGTTGTGGAACTCATCCGGCATGTTGGTGACATCGTCACCGGCGGCAAGGCGGAACAAGGTGTTCTTGAGGACGTGGATCTCGCCACCCTTCTCTCGAAGGGATCGGCGAAGAGCCTGGACCTCTTTCACCTTGAGCCCGCGATAGTCCGTGAAGACTACGCCGACCGATTTGGAGTACCACTCCTTGGCCTGCTCAATTGTGCGTGCTTTATCTGCGGTTGGCATTTTTGTATTCGCACCTTTCCCGTTCGAAAACGGGAGTCCTGAAGAAAACAGAAAAGGCTTCCGCAGGAGGTAGATGCGGAAGCCTTGTGTGACCCTGATGGTCGTTCAAACACCGTAAAACGGCATTCGACAAAACTGTCTCAATCATCCCCTCGGCGGGCCGATCTCGTATAGATCGATTAGGGCGCTAAGCCACCTGCTGTCTTCAGAGTGTCCAAACAGTATGGCACAAGATTCCTGACCCGCGCAATGGCAGGACTTTCCGCCTTGTTCTCGAATCAGAATAGGAAAGAGGTAAAGCCGATGTTGGCCCTAATCGCGACCGCCGCCATGCTCACCACCCCCGCCCGTCCCACCGTTCTCATCGTCACCCACACCACGGGTTACCGCCACTCGTGCATTGAAATGAGCACGGAGATTCTCACCCGCATCCTGAAAGATGAGATGGACGTGGAGACGGCGAAGAATGGGGAAGAGGTCAAAGCCAAACTCTCGCCCGAAGCTTTGAAGAAGTATTCCGCCGTAATCTTCAATAGCACCACCGGAGATATCGGTATCCCAGACATGACCGCTTTCCTGAACTGGGTAAAAGAGGGTCACGGCTTCGTCGGCATCCACAGCGCCGCCAATACTTGCCAACCTGAGCAGATGAAGGGAGACGCGTCGTTCATGGACATGCTCGGTCTCAACTTTAAGGGGCATGGCAACCAATGCGAGGTTGTGCTCAAACTCGAACATCCCGAGAACCCCGCCATCAAACCGCTAGGAGGCGCCTGGAAAGTGAAGGATGAAATTTACCTTTTCCATCCCCACAGAGACGGATCCATCCGCAATCGGGGAACGGTCCTCCTGTCCCTTGACACCCACCCGCCCGACGGCGCTCCCGAAGCCGGACAACCCGAAGATGTTCCTCTTGCTTGGGTGAGACCCTATGGCAAGGGAAAGGTCTTTTACACTGCGCTCGGCCATCGAGAAGACCTGTGGGAATCTGAGAAGTTCCAAGCTCATGTGAAGGGCGGGATCTTGCAGGTGGTCAATATCCAACAATAGTCTGAAAGAGAAAAAGCGATGACGCACGAGCCTACGCAATTCTACGGCGGTGTCAAACGAGTCAAGTTTGAAGGATATCCGTCTTTCTCAGAATCAACAACTCGAGGGGCTATCGAGACTCTAAGATGGTCATCTATTAAGCTTCTATGCGTTCGAGAAATTGCGGAAGAACAACTTAAAGCGTTTAATCCGAATTTGGATGCAGAAAGGGTTTCTGAAGCCGCTACAGATATCGCCGCATATCTTCAACAAGCTCTCGACTTTTATTTGAGTTCTCATACCACAAGTGAAAGCACTAGGCCTCTGTATCTTTACTACTGTTACATGAATATTGCTAAGGCTATTGTGGAGTTGAGAAACCCTGGTCTAAGGCTTAGGAAACTTGTTCATGGAATTTCTAGGCAAACGAGTGCCTCTTCATTTTTGGATGAGTCCATAGAGATCAAACAAGAGGGGATCTTTCCAGAACTTATTTCGATACGCAAGAATTTTGCTTGGGGGCGACGATCGCACAGAATCGCCATTGTGGATTTACTTTCGTCCATGCAATCAATCACTTCAGAATGTGATCTTGTGTTTGGAAAGTCGTTTTCTCCTACATATATCCTTGATCCACTATTAGTAATTGACCCCAACGTTAATGAATTCCGATTTGAGTTTTCTGTCTCTACGAGCCAGTTAAAATCAGATGAATCGAGTCGTTCTCTTATAGATGTTCTCGCCAACGCTGGCGTCAGCATTGAAGAACTCGGAATCACAAAAGTCTCTAGGAAGCTCTCCCCTGGAATGTCTGTTGGCGTTGAATGCAGATCATACAAATCAAGCGATTCATGGCCCTACAAAACAGATTCGGAAGCCTTGGACTTCACCGCGAAGTTGTTTCGACAAATGGGCGCCAGTTACCGGCAACATTCTGGCGGGAATGGAACCGAACTTTACCGATATCTGGATCTTTCGGAGTGGATGCCAAAGTGGTGCAGGTTAGATCAAATGGAAATCGCGTATCTCGTGATGTACTGGTTTGGAAGCATTGTTCGATACGATCCTGCAAGGTTGAAGGTCTACCAAGAATCAAAAGTCTGGCACGTTTTGGAGGGATTTCTACACGAGTCTGTGGTTGAAATTTGGGATGACTTTGACTGGGCATTGCACAACAAGTTGTCGGTGATTTCTCGTGCCCTGTGATCTTTCGACTATGCTCACAACTTGAGTGACTCATTGGAGTCAAAGGGGTGGGTTTCTTGTCGGACCGCGATTCATCAGAACAGAACTTCACGGGCATGAACCCATCGTTGGTTCAGTTCCTGCTTGTCACGCAGCAAGAGACAGCCCTTAGAAACGCCCACCTGGGGCTGGATGCATTGGAGAACCAGATGATGGGATCGGTGGATATCGTCCTTGGGCTTTTCCAACATCAGCACGAAATGACGGACCGTTGGTGCGGCGCCCTGTCGGTAGACCAAGAAAAGATTCTCGAACTCCTGAATTCGGTTGGTGATACCAACGAGCCCGCGCCGGAACCTAATGCCTTCTCTGCCGAAGCAGCTGAACTCGATCCCGGGGCAAAACGGATGCTTCAAAACAACCGCGTCGTTTCTTCAGTGGTTCGCGATGCGCTCAAGAGGATTAAACACCACGGAAAGCAGACCGGTACTCAACCCAAGATTGGCGATCTTGCCGTTGCCTTGCTGGAGGGCGAAGGGGAAGTGCGGGACACGGTCCTGCAAGTCGTTTCACCCGATGAACTAGAGCGTTCTCTCTCCGTGCTCAAGGAAACCCCCGAGAAGCCCGTTGATTTCATGGCGGCAACCATGAGCAACATGCGGGGACTTCTCGACAAAATGTGGCCCAAACTCCAGGAAGAAGCGCTGAGTAACCGTCCCGAATTGGCACGAGCCCAAGCAGTTAAAGATGAACTGTACGAGCAGGACCCCAGCCGGTATGAGGAGCGACTTCCTCTCTCGGATGCCTACTCCCGAGAGTTGCCGGAAGGAAAGGAGTTTCTAGCCCTTACCGGGCTGTGTCTCCATGCCGCAGGCAACGAAGCGCGAATCCGTAAAGCGCCCTTCGTCACGCTAGACCACATGATCGCCGCGCTGCTTCAGCCAGGCACGCATACTTTTGACTTCCTGGAATCCCGGGGGATCGATCCCGAATCCTGGTACAAGCAACTCGATAAGCGATTGGCTCGCCAAGAATCTGGGCCCAGGTGGCCAGAAAACTCGCGAGATCTGACCATGAACCTTCCTTCCGATCAAAAGATGGAGACAACCCGCCCCATCTCCGAGATCGATTTTGACAATTTGCCGAGAGAAGAGATCCTCAAGTTCTATCAGTCCAAGCCGACTGGTGAGGAGTTTTCGGACCTCCACTTTCTCAAGGCGGTTTTGAATGAACCGCAAACCCTTTCCCATGGTCTGCTGACTTCTGCTGGCCTCACGGCAAGCGACTTCTAGAAGCGCGTTCCCACCCAAATCGTCGTTGGTACCGGCGACGGTCCCAGAATAGTGCTGCCCTCCACGTAGAAGTTCTTAAAGTTCGCCCCCACCAGCAGCTTCGCGCCGAATCCACTGCGGTGGTCGCCATGATCGCTGGTGAAGTAGTAAGACAATCCCACCCCGGCGTAGGCCAGGGAGAAGTTCTGCATGCCTAAGAGCGAGACGGCGTTTCCTCGCCTTGCGCCGCCAAGGTCATCGGGCCGACTCCATGCCTCGGCATCGAACCGAAGCACCGGAAGCAACGGGGCTTTGAAGGTCACATCCACGCCCGCTGCTACCGTGGTGTCATGCCAGTTTCCAACCCCGAGCCGGAGTCCGATCCGGGGGCGCTGAAAGAAACTATCCGCGACGGGAAGCTGGACCGGTTCGCTGGCGAGGGCAGGCACAGCCATGACGGCCAGCGCGCTGAGAGCGATGAAAGCCCTCATCGCTCCGGCTCATCCGGTAGATTCGGCCTTTCCGGCTCGGGAACCTGTGGCGGGTCTCCGACCCCGGGGATGTGATCGGGCTCAGGCTCGACGGGTCCTGGGATGGGTGGCGTGGGCATCGGCGTCTCGGGAGGCATGGGCGGAACCGGCGGCCGGGGGCTTGGTTGACCGGGATCCGGTTGAATGGGATGATCGGGTCTCATATCTTGTCAGACTTCCGGCGTTGACAAACGGTTTCGCCTGCCATAATCCTGACGATGTCGTACAAAGTCGCCGTTCTCGCCGGCGACGGAATCGGGCCTGAAGTTACCGCCGAAGCCGTCAAAGTTCTTAAAGCCACCGGAGTCTCCTTCGAATTTGAAGACGCCCTCGTTGGAGGCATTGCCTACGATGAGAAAGGTCACCCGCTTCCCCCGGAAACGCTCGACCTCTGCAAGAAGGCGGATGCCGTTTTGCTGGGTGCGGTCGGCGGCCCCAAGTGGGATAAAGTTCAGCCTGCGAGCATGCGACCCGAGGTGGGTGCACTGCTTCCGCTACGGTCCGAACTCAACCTTTACGCTAACGTTCGACCCGCCAAGACGCTAAAGCCTTTGCTTCAGGCCAGCCCGCTCAAGGGTGCAAATGGAATGATCGATCTGGTCGTCATGCGCGAACTGACCGGCGGCATTTACTTTGGTCAACCACGAGAACGACGGGATAACGGGACGACGGCGGTGGACACTTGCATCTACTCGAAGCATGAAGTCGAGCGAATCGCCAAGCAAGCCTTTACGATCGCACGACAACGCCGCCGCGAGATCGTCAGCGTCGATAAAGCAAACGTGCTGGAAACAAGTCGTCTCTGGCGTGAAGTGGTTACCGAGATGGCGGAGCAAAACAAGGATGTGAAGGTAACTCACATGCTGATCGACAACGCTGCGATGCAACTGGTACGCAACCCGCAGCAGTTCGACGTGATGCTGACGGAGAACATGTTCGGCGACATCCTTTCCGACGAGGCTTCCATGATCACCGGCTCGCTAGGCTTGTTACCCTCCGCTTCGCTGAGCGATCCTAAGGACGGCAAACTTTTTGGATTGTATGAGCCGATTCACGGCTCAGCGCCCGATATCGCCGGTCAGCAAAGGGCCAACCCTTTAGCCGCGATCCTGAGCGTCGCCATGATGCTCCAGTACACCTTTGAGGATTTGGACAACGCGGGACGAATCGAGCGCGCGGTCGAGGCAGTCTTGGAAGATGGTCTGCGCACCGCCGATATCTTCGAGAAGGGAACCAAGCTGGTTTCGACCCGAGAGATGGGCGACGCCATCGTCACAAAGCTGAACTGACCCTTGTGCGTCTACGTCGCAGATTCCGAAGGACAGCGCGTTCGCTGTGTTTCGGAATCTGCACGGGTTGGTAGTTACCCATTGACCCTGAGAAGAGCCAGGCTAGGGTACGAGCCGATCGAACTCATCTGAGAATCTCCGCTTTGCTGAGATGCAGGCTCGGCAACGATGCCATTGAGAGTCTGGCCGTGCCAGGGTGGACGGTGCCAGACGTTGAGCATCTCGGTACAACCGAGAAGGGCTAGCCTCCGCCGGAGTTTGATCCAGAGGATTGCTGGCTCGATTGTGAGCTTCCGGATTGTTGGCTGGACTGAGATCCGGAACCAGGCTTGCCCTGCGGCGCCATCACCGTCCATGCTCGAACCTCGTAGGTCAACGCCCCGGAACTCACGGCAGGGTCGTTCTTGGCGATATTGTTGGCTTCGTCGTCGCTCTGAGCCAAGACCAGCGCCATCGAGCCAGGCAGGTCTCGCCAGGGGCCAAAGAGCAAGACTTTGCCCTTCGATTGCAGTTCTCCCAAGTAGTTGGTATGGCTCTGAAATGCCTTATTCGAGTCGGCAGCGCGGCCCGTCAAGGAGTAGAGAATCGCATGAGTTGGACGACCATCGAAGCCAAAACTCATCCCATTTGCGCCACCACCAAACAGCCGATTCATCATGTTGCCAGCTGAAGCCGAGTTGCTGCTGGACGAGCGGGCTGAACTGGAACTGGAAGCGGAAGAGCGACCGTTTTGACTCTGTGAATTGCTTTGGCTCTGAGTGTTGCTTTGTGCCACGACCAATCCGGCCAGAAAGAGAATGGCGCAGGCCAAAGTCCATCGGTTGTGATTCATATCTTCAAATCCTCCATCACTCGAAACGCGGCGAATGGCAAGCGAAATACACAAGCCGTATTCCAATGAAGATTATTTTACGAATTAATTCGTAAAACACCAAGGATTATTTTCTTTTGTTTAACCCCAGGTTAACCATTCGATCCTGAAGCATGATTCACTATAAGACAAGGCGTCGTAAGAAGCGGCGGCAAGCCCTAACGGTCGAAGGAGTGGGAAGCCCTAGACCCAGGAATCACCCAAGCGTGTCGTGGGCAGTCCCAGGGCGCGATGGCAGGCAGGTCCTGTGACATAACCCATGGCAATCAATCAAATTCCCACCGGATCGGGCCTTGAAGAGAAAGCCGTAACCGCCACGCGAGTTGCTTCCAAGGAGTCGGTGCTTTGGCCCGTGCTGACGGTCGTCTTGATGGTCGTCGGCTATTCGGGCTACTACCTCTGTCGTTCTAACCTTAGCGTGGCGCGTCCCTTGATCCTTGACGAGTTCAAGGATCTAGATAAAGCCAAGATTGGGCTGATTGCCTCGGTCGCCACTGTTCTTTATGCTTTTGGGAAATTCTTTCACGGTTCTCTGGCGGATCGACTGGGAGGCCGTCGGCTCTTTCTCTACGGAATGGTCGGCGCGGTTCTTTTCACTTTCTTCTTTGGCCTGAGCAGCGGACTATTGGCGTTCGGCATCTTTTGGAGCGCCAACAAGCTTGTTCAAAGCGCCGGATGGGTGGGAATGGTCAAAATGACGTCTCGCTGGTTCTCCCACAAGACCTACGGCCGAGCCATGGGAGTGATCAGTCTCAGCTACCTGTTCGGAGATTTCTTCTCACGGTTGCTTCTCGGGCAGCTTATCAACCACGGACTAGGTTGGCGTCAGATTTTCTTTGTGTCCGCCGCTATCCTGGGCGCCATTGCTATCCCGTGCTGGATTCTGCTGAGAAACGCGCCCGGCGACCGAGGGTTGCCCGAGCCGGAAGCAGGGGACAAAACGCTATTTCATCGAGACCGACCCCACAAAATGCCTCTTGGCCAGCTCTTAAAGGTTCTCTTTAAGAGTCGCGGCTTTTGGACGGTTTGTACGCTATCGTTCGGCTTTACCTTTATGAGGGAGACCTTTAATGAATGGACCCCGACCTACCTGCACGAAGTTGGGAGACTTTCCACGGGCGACGCGGCTCAGGCTTCCTCGCTGTTCCCATTGTTTGGAGGTTTTAGTGTCCTTGCCGTGGGTTGCCTGGCGGATCGGCTCAGAAATCGAGCTCTGCTGATCACCGCGGGTCTGGCCCTGGGCACGATCGGCTTACTTCTGTTGGGGCTCAATCTGGTCACCGCGCCCATGGCCATCGTTGCCCTTACCGCGGTCATCGGATTCGTTTTGATTGGCCCCTACTCACTGCTGGGCGGGGCCATTTCACTCGACTTCGGGGGAAAGGATGCGAGCGCTACGGCTTGCGGCTGGATCGATGGCATCGGTTATGTAGGGGGAATCCTGAGCGGCTACGTCATCGCGGAAGTGGCTGAGCAGGCGGGATGGAAATCAGCGTTCCTCATTTTAGCGGCAGTTTCGGCACTTAGTTGTATCGTGGCGGCGTTCTACCGAAAGGCAGAAACGGCCTAAGCTTCACTGTGCGACTGGTTCACCTAACCGATATCCACGTTCAACCTGAGCGCGACGCCTTCGAAGGGCTCGTGAGAGCTTTTGAAGTTGCGTTCGCTCTTGATCCCACACCCGAGGCTTTGCTGATAGGGGGCGATACGGTGATGAACACCGTAAGCGCTGACTGGGATCGGGCGAGTCAGCTCTGGGAGTTGTGGAACCGTGCGCGCTCACAGTTTCCAGCAATTCCTACTTTCGCATGTCTAGGGAATCAGGACGTCTGGGGATGGAATCAAAAGGCGAGCGGATGTACCGGGAGTGAGCCGATGTTTGGCAAGCGTCTCGCCATGGATCGATTGGGCATGTCTAGCTCTTACGGCGCGTACCGTTTGGGGCCATGGAGAATCTTGGTGTTGGATTCCATCCAACGTGGAGGCAAGCATGGTTTCGAACCGATGTTGGGAGCTGAGCAATGGGCCTGGCTAGAGAACGAACTGTCCGCTGACCGGCTCACTCCTACCCTCGTTTTGTCGCACGTGTCGATCGTCCCAGGGCCAATCGATCTTTTCGCGATGAACCTTATGGGGCCGAATGAAAAGAATATTTGGCCATTGCCGCGTCACCAAGTCCATGTGGATAGCTATCGTCTGCACAGGGCGCTTTCAGCGGCTGGAAACGTCCGTCTCTGTCTCACAGGACACACGCATGCCTCTCAGCGCATTGATCTAGATGGAGTGACCTACTTCAGCGGTCCGTCCGTGTCGGGCGCTTGGTGGAGAGGGGAGTTCCTGGGAAATCCAGCGGGACTAACCGTCGTGGATCTCTCCGATGACGGAGAATTCAGACTCCGCGTCGTGGCCTGTGATCAAGAGAGCATTAAGGATTAACCTTGAGCCGGGTTTCATCGTGATTCCTTGAGATACACTCAAGGTGTCGCCGAGAGAACCGGCGGCGAACGTTCTGAACGCGGTGCAGGAACCCGCGTTTGGGAAGAGTCGGATCGACCGCTCGCATGATTGACCTTAATTCCAGTTCTCCCTCCCTTTCTATCTCTCCGTCGCGCCAATTCCTGTTCGATGCCATCGTGGTTGGCGCAGGCATCATAGGGCTTGCCCACGCCGCGCTCCTAGCCCGTCAGGGCAAACGGGTCTTGGTTTTGGAGCGAGAACAGCGTGCCATTGGCGCATCCGTCCGGAACTTTGGCATGATTTGGCCCATCGGGCAACCGCTTGGACCGATGCGTGACATGGCGATGCGCAGTCGCGATCTCTGGAAAGAGATCCTGGACGAATCGGGCACTTGGTATGAGGCCAAAGGATCCCTTCACCTTGCCTATGCTGACGACGAACTTGAAGTTTTGAGAGAGTTCGTCGATTTGGCGCAAGAGGAGCCGGAAGGTCCGGCCATTGTCTCTCCGGAAGAGGCAAGTCGGATGAGTCCGCCGATTCGGCAAGAGGGATTGCGAGGGGCGATGTACAGCCCGAGCGAACTGTGCGTTGATCCTCGCCTCACCGCCTCGTCCCTAACTCGCCATCTCTCGGAGCGGTGGGATGTGACCTTTCGCTTTGGCATGTCAGTCACCGACATTCGCTCCGGGATTGTGAAAGTGGGTTCAGAAGTCTTTGAAGCGGACGAAGTCTTTGTCTGCGTGGGACCCACTCCAGGCGACCTCTTCCCAGAGTTGCTGTGGGATCGGGGAGTGAAGCTCTGCAAGCTTCAAATGATGAGAGCCCGTCCCAAGTCGCCGAACTATCGAATCGGCCCTCATCTTTGCGCGGGTTTGACGCTCTTGCACTACAACAATTTCGAACCGTGTCCATCGCTGTCATGGGTTCGGGATCGGTTCGCATCCGAATTGCCGGAATACCTGGAGAATCATATTCATCTCTTGGTATCTCAACATGGTGATGGCGCATTGACGATTGGGGATTCGCACGAGTACGGCCGTAGCTTTGCGCCGTTCTCGGACGATCGTATCGATCAGCTCATCCTTGACTATCTGGACACATTCTTGCCCTGCGAGGAATTTGAGATCGTCCAGCGCTGGCAAGGCTTTTATCCCAAGCATCCCACGGAATCGTTTCTTGTTGAGTCGCCATTCCCCGGAGTGACGGTCGTCAATGTCCTCAGCGGCATCGGGATGACCCTTTCGTTTGGCCTCGCCGACCATGTGCTCAAATCGGAGGTTCGAGCGTGAAGATACAAGCGGTAATTTTTGACCTCGCCGGAACTACTGTGCAGGATGACAATTCGGTTGTCAAGTGCCTGGACGACGCCTTAAGAGCGGGTGGATACGAAGTCGCTTTTGCGGAATTAAACGGACGAATGGGAATTCCGAAGCCCTTAGCCGTTCGGCAAGTGGCGACGGGGGCCAGCGACGAGGAGATCGAAGCGATTCATGCCGATTTCCAGCGCCGAATGATCGCCTTCTATCGAGAAACTCCTGATGTGAAAGAGATTGAGGGAGCCTCCGATACCTTTCGTTGGCTCAAGTCGAAAGGGATCAAGATTGGTCTCGATACGGGCTTTGATCGAGCGACGGTAGAGGTACTTCTGAACCGTCTCCCATGGCAAGGGCTCATCGATGCCAGTGTCACCAGCGACGAAGTCGAACGAGGACGTCCCCATCCCGACCTCATTTTTGAAGCGATGAAACGCCTGGGCGTTTCCGATGTAGAGGCCGTTGCTAAAGTGGGGGATACGCCGTCTGATCTGGGCGAAGGAACCTCGGCGGGGTGTGGCATGGTAATTGGCGTGTGGGCAGGTACTCATACCCAAGAACAGCTCTCGAGCTACCCTCACACGCACCTGATCGAGTCGGTGGCCGACCTGCCTTCCTTGCTTGAAAGACTTGACGTCTTGGCGTAAAGGCGCGCTCCGGTTAGACTGACGGTGTGAGATTTGGCGTCTGCTGTAATCCCGACCGAGCCAAGGCCGTCCTGGAGGCGGGTTTCGACTATGTGGAGGCGCCTGCTCTCGCGGTGGCGACGGGTGTTGTTCCTCGAGGAACCGAAGTCACTAACCTCTTTGTGTTTACGGATCTCAAACTGGTGGGTCCGGAAAAGGGAGACATTGGTGAATATGGACGAGATCTGATTCCCAAAGCGGCTCAGCTTGGAGTGCAGGTCATGGTGATCGGAAGCGGGGGTGCTCGCCGGGCCCCGGAGGGGTATTCGGTCGAGAAGGCAACCGAAGAATTTCTTGAAGCCATCCAAACGATGCACTCGATCGCCCAACCTCTTGGTGTCACCGTCGCCCCGGAGTCGCTGAGAAGGGAAGAGACAAACGTGGGGAACGATCTGGGTGTTTTGGCTGGAGAGCTTGCTGCCCGCGGGTGCGCCTTCACCGCCGATTCCTATCACGTCTTGGCGCAGCAGGGAGGGAAGAAGCCTACGGCGGCCTTTTGGAAGAAGGAGGTCCCGTTTGCACCTGCTCACGTTCATCTTGCCACACGCGAAAGAACATGGCGAGTGGCAGAGGACCCCGCGCTTATACCTTTCGTTGCTCGACTCCGAGACCTGGGCTACGACGGAAGGGTGAGTTTGGAAGTGCGCTGGGACGATTTCGAAGGGGAATTGACTTCCGCGAGGGAGCAAATCGTACGTCTTTTCAGTTCCTAGCAAATCTCTCGATTCAGTTGAAACCAACGCTTCCAAAGATTGAGAATGTAGCGCTTTTGGCGTGTAGATGAGGCGAACGCGAACGAGACTTGGTGGAAACCTAAAGTTTTTTATCACTTTTTTCGGGCCTACCCTAATGAGGGGGCGTAGACTGCCCGATACCAAATGTAGCGACGCAACGTCTGCGACAGAAAAGGGCACGGTAGAGGCGACTCTACACACGCAAAGCCTAAGGGTCTCGAGACCGCCGAGGGGAAAAGCTCTAAGGAAGGACGAGAAAGCCGGGTTACCTGTCTGAGATCAGCTCGAAGGTGATAAGAACCATGCGGATATCAGACAATGAAGTGAAAAAGATCCTCGATGGCCAGTCCATCGTTGACGAAATCGTGCATATCGGGAAGGAATCGGACCGCGAGGCGGACGAGAAACTGACCGCGCAAGTAACGCAAAACGTCCTAGAGATGGGCGACAGGGAAGACCTGGTCGCGGATTTGAAGGCCCGGATTGAAGCCGGAACCTACAACCCAACGGGCGATGATATCGCGGATGCGATGATTCGACGTTCCATCGCCGATCGAATTCGGTAGTCGCGTAGCCGCATGGCTCCGCGCTGCCGAAGCCGGAAATTATACAAAGAGGGCTTGAAACGGCGCCCGCCGTCTCAAGCCCTTATTTGCGTGGTCAGTTCGTTGGCCAAGTCCGCCATGACAACGCCTACATACCACGCCCCATCCTCGTTGTCCGGCGTCTCATGCCAGTCGTAGAGGTACCCCTGCACGAGATTGGTTCCCGGAAGGTGCTGGGAGAGGTTGTGTCGAGGCAACCACGTTTCCATCAGCACCGGATAGAAATCCGAAGGCATGGGCGGCTGCATCAACTTGTAGTCATCCGTGACGTCGACAATTACGACTTTGGCCAGATTGTATTCCCATAGATTGCCAATGAGCTGTGCCATAAGCGAGTCCCTTCACCATTCGGGACGGCCTCCAGCCTTAAAAGGGCGCGCCTATTTTTCCCCAAACCTTCGGTCGTTTCGCAATCCAAGGATGATGTTGCAAATCATCTTCAAATGACGATAAGATAATAGGTACCTTATTAATAGATGTTTGTTTAGCTCTTGGGAAAACTTGTGTATACCTGCGCCTTTATCGATTTCGAGAACCTAGAAAAAACCATACGCGAGGCCTTCGGCTCCGTTTTGGACTTCGACCGATTTGTGGAAGTTGTCAAAGATGTGGCGACCCAGGGTGATTTACGCTCCGTCGGGATTTTCGCTCATGGCGACTTCGACCGAGGCGATGCCGGTCTGCAAACCCGACTTATACGACTTGGAATCGAGCCACGTCATGTTGTAACCAAAACGCCTCATCAGTATCTGAAGGGCTCTACCGATATCGAACTATCGCTCGATATTCTCCAGACGATGTACGACTATCCTCACATCACAGACTTTCTTCTGTTGTCTGGCGATGGGGATTTGGCGCATGTCGTCCGCCGTCTGATGCTTCACGGAAAGAGTGTCCGGTTGATGGGATTCGAATGCCACACCAGTCGCACCGTCCGAGAAATGGTGGATCATTTCATCGCCTTGGACGATTACCCGCAGATCATGCGAAAGGTCACCGAATCGGAGCGCGAACGGAGAGTCCGAACGCTCCTGACGAACCAGAACGTCGGTCACGTTGTTCGCCACCTGGACTACTGTGAGCGGGAACTCAAAAAGGACTTCATTGGACTCAATTACTTCCGCAAACGACTCTTAGACCGATACCCAGCGGTAGAAATCAGCGAAGCTCTGTCGTGCGCATTGGAGGGCGGACTGATTCAATCCTATCCCGTCCCCAACCCGGAGGATCCAGAGCACCCGACCACCGCCTGCGTTCTTAGTCGCGAAAACGACGTGGTCACCCAGATGCTGAGATAAACCTACGAACTGGGATGAACCTCCTGACGAGACTGTCCTCGCCATACGACGATGGTGCGAGGGCGGGGGGATGTCTTCACCGCAGACTCCAAATCCTTGATCCGGGAGATCGTACGCCCATCCCAACTCAACAAGACGTCATTCCGCTGCAATCCCAACCTGGCCAAAGGAGAGCCGCTAGGCGATTCGACGACTAGCACTCCCGTCTCACTTTGCATGCCGGTGGCCGAGACTTCACTTATTCCCGAAAGATTTTTAACCCGACCGCCAAGCATCGAATATTCTTGGTGATCGAGGGCAGAAGCAACGCCGGTCTTTTGAGGGCGATTGACGAAGGCTAGCCTAGCAGCTTCCCGGAGTCTGCCGTGCTGAACCCCAAATCGATCAAGTGGGAACGGCTTGAATCCCGTTTTGAGAACCGGAGAACCTGGATTGAGACGCCAATCTCCCCCTGCGGCGTCCATAAAACCGGCGTCGCCGACGAGCGAATGGGAGTCAGCGTGACTGATCGATTGCATTTGAGTTGCCGGTCCAACCCCGGAACCTGCGTGGTGGACGAAGTTGTAATCCACCGAATCTCCCCACTTTTCGGGCATTCCTACCGGACCGGCGTGCCCTCGCCATGTTAAATTCCGCTCGACCACGTCGCGACTATTGGGGTACCAGACGTGAAGGTGCAGACCATTCTCGACCAAGATGTTGTTTCTCGCGATTCGGAAATAGCCCTCGCGGAGCTTTAAACCACCTTCCAGGCAGAGGTTGTTCTCGATAAGGTAGTTCGAACTACCGTCGTCTAGGTCGATGTCCCACCCGTGGGCGCACTGCCAACGGTTTCCCCGGAGGATAGTGGTTTCCATCGCGTCCCACTTGGGCATATCGGGTGGCATGGGCAGTCCTTTGAAGTCCACTCCCCAATACCGATCTCGACCCCACGAATTAAAGGCGCCATGGTCGCTCGTCTCCCGAACGGTATCGAACACGTCACAGCCTTCGATCAAATGGCCGCCCCAGCATCCATCGCCGATGTTGATTCCAGCCCGAGGGCAATCGTGGATGGTGGTGTTTTTGACCGAGATGCGGCGAGCCATGGATATCTGCACGCCGGCCGATTGCTTCTCCACGCGTCCCACCCGCTCAATCAGGCAGTCATTAACGAGGCAATCCACGGGATAGTGATCCGAAGACGGCCCGGGATTCGAATCGATTTGGTTGAAGGAGAGTCGTTCGCCATAGCTATACAGCGGGGTGCGCACCGATTTGGGATTTCCGACAAAGCAAACGGCGCTCGCCCCGATGTCCCTGAAGTGGCATCGATCGAGGGAGACTCCCTTATTCTGGCCGCTGACAAAAACGGCGTTACCCCCGAGGACTTGAAAATCGCAGTCGACGAAGGAGCAGTTCTCTGTAGCCCAGAGCATCACCGCGCCCATTCGTGCAATCTGCCAATCACTGCGTAGCAAGGGCTCGGTGGTGTGAAGAAAGGTGCTACCGGACTTTTCGAAGGTTATGCCCTCGAAGCGGACGCCCTTAACGGGTCGATCCTTCTCACCCCGAACGATAAACATCACGTCGGTAGCAGCAACCTCGAGTTGAGCCTTTTGAATATCGATTCCTTGAGGCGGAATGACGTAGAGGGTTCCGTTCTCCTCAAACCACTCTCCGGGAGCATCGAGCTCTTCTCGAATGTTCTCGACATATCGCAGCTCTGGATGCACACCCGAAGGGCGATTGTTTCCGATAGGCGCGCTCAGTTGCGCCGTCCCGTCTGCGTTAACACCTTCGATCTTGAACCATTCGTCGCCCCACAAGCCCTGGTGCATGGAATGGATCAGTCCAGTTTTGGGATTCTTCCAACGAGCTACCCGTTCAGGTGAAAGTGCATCCTTAGCCGTTCCATTGAGATACCTGGCGCCAGCATCGAAATTTGGATATCGGGCGCGTTGGAGGAGTTGACCGTTGAGCCAGAGACGGTTCGCGGAGAGTTTGCCGTTATTCAACGGGAATCGCCATATGCCTCCAGCCTCTGGGGTCCAAGTCGCATCCACCTTCACGGCTCCCGAAAATATGACCTTTTCCCCCTGCGCCGCCTTGATCGTCACCGTCGAGGCAACGGTCTCAAAGTGGAAAAACTCATACCGTCCCGAGTGAACCACGATAGTTTTGGCCCTGGACCTAAGCGCCTGGGACAACGTCACGGTTCCTTTGCGCTTGCCGTCGGGCGAGACCTGGACAGTATCTCCCCCACTCATCGCACTCACCAACGCCAACGCTCCTGCTATCACCATGGATTTTTTAGCTCTTGCCTGCTGGATGACGGGCTGGATGTTAATCGCCGTTCATGTAGAGAATCGAGTGGCGAATTCCAAAGTCGCGAAAGAGGCTCAGATCGTCGTGATCGCCCATCGGCGCATCGTCGATTCCTGATGCCCGGTAGGCCACATGCAAGTTGTTATCGGTCGGACCCTGGCCCCCGTCAACCCAGCGGTACGACCAGATGATATCGCCTTTGAACCAAGCGGCGGCCGGCGCGGACCGAGTTTGCGTCCACTCATCGTAAAAACGTTTCACCAACCATCCTCCGCGAATGGTTTTATCGGCAATCTGGACTGCGACATAGCTACAAGCCCAAGGCGACTTTGCGGAGGTCAATCCCTGAGCAAAGAACATGATGCGGCCCTCAGGACCTGCATCGCGGGTGTTATCGAAGAGAAGGGTGCATCGTGAGGAGCCACGGGAGTTGCCTTTGCTTCCTTCGATCCAATCCATACTCTTTTCGATCAGTTCGCCATCCTGTTCTTGATACCGACGAATCTGCCACCGAGATGTCTTTTCGTCCGTCTGGTCCTGAGCCATGCCAATCACCGCCTGCTTGCGGATGGTGTCCACCGTGAAGCCCACGGGAATCGTGCTCTTTTCGGCAAGGGTATGTTCAACGTCCCACTTGCCTTTGACCATCGAACGGTAAATGATCGAATGATCTGTGGGATCCCAAAGAAAAACGTACATTCGCTTGCCGCTTGTCCCCACCGTTGGCACAAGGGCGGGATTGGTGCTAACGACTTCCGGCTGGCTTTCTACTCCGAAAGTCTTCTTCATGACTCCTTGAGAACTAGGGTAGAGAATGACGATGTAGCCGTTATGGCTCGCGGCTACGGGATCTCCGGTCAGATTTTCGGCGATCTTAACGGGAGGCTCCCATTTGAAGGGCTCTATGAGCTTACGAAGATAGAGCGTTCCTGGGTTGTTAATAGAAATCGTCGGATCGGTTTTACCATCTCCCGGCTTGTTTGGCTTTCCATAAAGGACGTAGGCTTCGCCCTTATGGATAACTAACCAAGGTGCGCAGTTGGATTTATCGACATCGTCTCTCCTCCCGCCGCCGGTCGCGTAAGAATAGTTGATGTCAGCCCGAATGTGCTTTTCACCGAAAATGCCGTTCCAGTTCCAGTCGATTAAGGTCGTCTTACCGTTCGGCTTCAGTCGGAATCGGTAGGGACCCTTTTCCAAGAATTTGACCTGGTCGTAGGGAAGTGGTATCTCTTCATCCAGGTCGGTTTCTTTGAGGACGTAGCCCTTCAGTTGCCCGTTAGAATAGGCGATCTTGTTGGGATCGTCCTCCAGGGAATAAGAATAGGCATAGTTCATCAAACTTCTATAAATGGGGCAAAATGCGGGGCCCCAGAATCCGTTGTGGTCCATGCCTATCTGATGACCAAATTCGTGGAGGAACACTGCCCACAGAGCGTTCGATCCGCATCCCCCGCCGTCACCCAATTGATCGGCTTGACCGCCACCACCATTGGTAACCTGCATGAAGTGAGCGACCCCTCGATGTTGTGAAGGAAGATATTTGTCACGGTTTGCTTGCCAAGGCTTCTTCATATCCTCGCCCTTGATCGGGTCGAGATAGATTAGATGAAGGTCCCAGCCCTTGGATCCATCGACATTGGTGACGTCTAGTTCTTTATATGTTTTTTCGACTCTAGTTAGTTCTTTCTTAAAATGGTCGTCGTTAACATCCTCAAAACGGGCGACATAGCAGATGAGATCCATTCGCTTCGGATCGCAACCCATTGCCTTCAAATCAAGCCCACGAAACGTCCCTACCTCCCACCCGTCCAAGAGCCCATCGTTGTCGGTGTCGGGATTGAGGGGGTCGGTTCCGAGTTTCTCTTCTTCCGCATTGGACAGACCGTCATTGTCTGAGTCGACCTCGTCGGGAGAAATTCGCCGATGAACCAGGATCTCGTAAGCGGTATGGGGTTCTTTTCCGTACCGGAACTCCACTTGGTCCAAGTCCCCGTCATGATCCATGTCGGCGTCGTAAAAAATGCTCTTTCCAGACGATAGTGGGGGTTTCTTAGCCTTCGTGATTGCCTTGGTCTTGAGGTCGATGGCATAGCAAACCGAGCCGGGGTCGGAGAAGGCAAAGAGGGTGGTTCCATCTGAACTCATCTCTAAAGCTCCATTTTCGAGCTTAGTTGGAAGTTTGATCCAATTGGACGTGTTCTTGAATCGCCCATTTTCAAAGGAGCCCGCGAGTTGAAGTTTGTCGCCGCCAAAGAGCCCTACCACGTCGGCGCCTGGCTTATCATCGAATTGACCTGAAGCTGCCGCCTGACAGTCTTGGCCCCAAGGGTTGAGCGCTTGAAATCCGAATCCTGCCTTTTGACCTTTGCGATTGAGTGATACGTCGATAATCGAGGCGCCCGTAGGATAAACAGCGATCAAGTCGGCATAGCCATCATTGTCCACATCACCCACCAGAGGGATTCGGGGGGGTGCGGCAAAGTTCAAGGCCCAGGGCACTGGGGGAGCGAACAACGGAGTCGCAATCGCAATGAGCGCAAGCATTAAGGTTACGTTAGCTTAGGGCCTGCGATAAAGTAAAGAAGTTACGTCAAACTTAAGCCGAGCCTCCCATGGAAATTGATCTGGCGCTTCAGGGCATCGATGAGATCATCGATTGGTCCATCCAAAACAGACACCCCCTTGCCTTCTTCGCGTGCCTCTATCGTCAAGTTACGGAACGGGTAAAGCAAGGCATCCTTAACCATGAGTTCGATGATGGTCCACGCATGGATCGATTCGACGCGGTGTTCGCCGAGCGCTATCTAGTCGCTTTCCGCAGATGGCGTTTAGATGATCCTTTCACTTGCTCTTGCTGGCGAGAAGTCTTTGAAGTCGGATCGAAACCCATCGTTTTGCAACACCTGCTCTTGGGCATGAATGCTCATATCAACCTGGATTTAGGAGCGGCCGCCGCGGAAATTTCGACGCCTACAACCCTAAACAACCTTCGCTACGATTTCGACCGAATCAATGGAATTCTCGCAGAGATACTTCCCATTGTCAGCGCTCGACTGGAGGCCCTCTCTCCGTTGCTCTATGTCGTCGATAACGTAGGTGGCGATGCCGATGCAGAACTGATTAACTTCAGTCTTCGGCTGGCACGTCAGGACGCTTGGCATCTAGCCACGGAACTCGTGGGGTTGAATGCGGACGAGCGGCAGCGCGCAATTGAACGAAGGAGAACTTTCGTTAGTCGCCTTGCCCGGCAGATCGGCAATCCTCAAGACCCGTTAGCTTCGGCAGTGAAATTGGTCAGACACTTTGAGAACTCAGATATCTTGACCATTGTGCATACCCTG
>MKRX01000011.1:71554-94310 GCA_001898035.1 Armatimonadetes bacterium 55-13 | reverse complement strand
TGGGACCGCCGGTCTTCACGCGTTGCTCGAAGACGTCGCGAGGTAACTCGTTTTTGTTGTCGTCCACTTTTCCGAAGGGGAGAAGAATAGTGACACGTCGGTTTGAGACGTCGTTGGGTTTGTCGGGACGCTTTAACTCCGTATCAGCAAGAGCGCGAATGCCGCAGAATTGTTTTGCCGGAACTCCTGAGGATTGCAGGGCGCGCCGCATGGCGTTGGCCCGGTCTGAACTCAGGTCCCAGTTGTTGTAACTGTTGCTGGGATAAGGCACGGCGTCGGTATGTCCCTCGATCACAAGAGGACGCTTCGACTGGGCGAGAATCGGACCAATGCGCTGGACGAACTTCATTGCCTCCGGCAAAATGGTGGCGCGTCCGCTCTGGAAAAAGGTTGCCACAGTTGATTCGACGAATTCGATCCGTAGTCCCTCGTTGGTGACGGTAATGTCAACGTGCTTGAGGAGTTCGGCTAGATCGCCTGTCGTCGAGAGCTTCTGGGTGATTTCTCCCTTAATCTTGTTCAGTTGCTGCTCATCCGCTTTTTGAGCCTCGTTTCCAGCGCCCTTTCCCGGACCTTTGCCCGCGTTGGGGCTTCCGGGAGGGGAAACGCTGATCTTAAGCTTGGGCGTGTTCTTCATGAACCCAAGCGGATCATTGAAGTACCCCTGAATTTGAGCCTTCGTCTCCGCCGAGAGCCCCATGATCCACATGACCATGAAGAAGGCCATCATCGCGGTCACGAAGTCCGCATAAGCCACCTTCCAAGACCCACCGTGATGCCCATGCTCACCGTGTCCTTTCTTCTTCTTGATGATAATGGGTGTGTCGGCCATGGCGTTAACAGGGGTGCAGCGTGCTGGGTGCGGGGTGCGGTCTCGGACCTAAGTTGGTCAAAATGGGCACGAAATGTCGATTCAGTCCTATCGCGAATTGGATGCGTGGAAACTGGGGATGGAACTTGCCGAAGCTTGCTACCGTTTGTCTCAAACCTTTCCAACCGAACACCGTTATGAGCTGACTTCCCAAGTGAGAAGGGCAGCGCTTTCGGTGCCAAGCAATGTCGCTGAAGGATATGGGCGAAGAAATCGTGGTGAGTACCTCCAGTTTCTCGGAATTGCAAGGGGCAGTCTTCGAGAACTTGAAACGTGCCTTATCCTGGCCCAACGAATTGAAATTGGAAAGGGAGCGGACGAAGTTCTGGAAAAGTGCGATCGAGTGGGCAGAGTGCTCTACGGCCTGGAAAAGTCTCTGACTCGATCCGGAACCTAGCCGGCACCCCGCACCCCGCACCCCGCACCCCATTAAGCCGCCTTCTCCTTCACCGCTTTTTCCATCTCTGCGAATCCTGGGCGGACGCCGGGTTCGATGTTGCGGCGGGCGAACTCGACGCAGGTGATGGGCGATTCGCCTCGGGCGAAGCTGAAGAGGGCGAAGCGGATGCAGTTGAGATACTGGCCCTCGGACTTCAATCGCAGCTGCATAGCGCGGGCCATGGGGGCGAAGATGCCGTAGGCGAGGAGGATTCCAAGGAAGGTACCGACGAGCGCCGCCGCAACCGACTCACCGATTGCCGCTGCTTCGCCGCCGATCTTGCCCATCGTGATGATAACGCCCAAAACTGCCGCAACGATGCCGAACCCGGGCATAGCGTCACCGACGGTCTGTATGGCGTCTGCCGGAATCGCCGCTTCCGCGTGGGCGACTTCCAGGTCCAGTTCCATCATTTCGCTCAAATCGTGGGGACCGACCGCACCGGTCAAGATGACTTTCAGCGTGTCGCAGAAGAAGGCGGTGGCGTGATGATTGGCTAGAAACGTGGGGAAGTTTTTAATGATGTCGCTCTTCTCGGGTTCTTCGATGTGCTTTTCCAAACCCAAGAGGCCCTCTTTTCGAGCGACGTTAAAGAGGGAATACATCATCTTCAGCAGGTCGATGTATGCCGCCTTTGTGTAGGGGTCGGGCTTCAAAAGGCCTAACACGCCCTTGATGGCGCCGGTGACGTTCTTCATGCCGTTGGCCGCCAAGAACGACCCAAATCCGGCTCCCCCCAGAATCACGAACTCGTTGATCTGGATCAGAATGCCGAAGTTGCCACCATGCATCATATAGCCGAGCATGGTGCAGCCGAGAACAACGACGATGCCGATAATAACGAACATAGAACCGATTACCGCCCCGCGCAATTGCCAGGGCCGCCTAGAGAGATGATCGGCACCAATTCTTGAGAAGTTAGGTTAGGAAAGTGCGGTTTTTGAACTTAAACGGTTAGTCCCAGTTTCGGCGGTCATAATCTCCATATCGCCCTTTCCAATCGTCCTATCCTTACGCCCTTGACCACCTCTACGCCTCGAATCCGACTCCTCGATCCCCACACCGTGAACCAAATCGCGGCGGGCGAAGTGGTGGAACGACCGGCGGCGGCGCTAAAGGAACTGGTCGAGAACGCTTTGGATGCTGGTTCGACCAAGATCGAAATCGACCTGGTCGATAGTGGAAAAAGCGTTATCCGGGTGAGCGATAACGGAAGGGGAATGTCGCTAGAAGACGCCCAACTGGCCATTCAGCGTCACGCCACCTCAAAGATTTCGACCGTAGACGATCTGACTCATGTGGGGACCTTGGGCTTCCGTGGGGAAGCGTTGCCTTCGATCGCTTCCGTCTCCCACTTCACCCTCTCTAGCGCCGAGTCAGACGGACTTCGGACCGTTCTCAAGGTGGACGGCGGCGTGTTGCAAACGCCTCAGGGAGCGGCGGGGCCGAAGGGCACGGAGATTACCGTCGAGGATCTCTTCTTTAATACACCCGCTCGTCTCAAGTTTCTGAAGTCAGACACCACCGAGTTGGGGCAGTGCATGGATATTGTGTCCAAGTACGCTATCGCCTACCCTCACGTCTCCTTTAGCCTGACCCACAACGGGCAGAACGCGCTCCGGACGAGTGGGAGTGGCGATCAATTGGAAGCGATCTCGGACGTATGGGGACGCGACCTTTCAAGAGCCCTCGCCGAAGTCGATACGAGCGTTGCCGGGATGCGACTGCGAGGCTTCGTCAGCCCACCCCATGTCACCCGACCGACCCGCGCCTATCAGTACCTTTACGTGAACGGTCGCCCGGTGCGCACTCGGACCCTCACCGCGGCGATGGATCAGGCCTATCGCGACCTGACCCCCGAGCGCCGGTTCGCCCTCATCGTGCTGATGGTGGAAGTGGAGCCGAACCGGATCGACGTCAATGTCAGCCCCACCAAGAGCGAAATCAAGTTTCAGCAGGAAGGACAGGCGTTTGACGCCATTCGGATTGCGATCAAGAGCGCACTGATGGAGCACGGCATGATGCCCAGCGCCGCCGGAATCGCAGCGGCGAACGAGGCGTTACGGGCGGCGACTTCTGGTGTCCAAGAATCCTCGGCGGTGCAAGACTACCGAGTCGATTTCTCTTCGCCCACGGGCGAGAATGCGCTCGGGTTCGATTCCGCCATCATTATCCCAGACACCACGCCGACCCTTACCGAAGCACCTCTGCCTGCATCCGGAATTGAAGCGCCGACCCAACTGAATAAGGAACGCTATCCGTTCGCAGAATTGTTAGATGGCCTAAAGATTTTGGGGCAATCGATGAACACCTTCATCGTCGCCGAGACCAAGCGGGGAATCGTGATTGTGGACCAACACGTCGCTCATGAACGTATCCTCTACGAATATCTCTGCGGCCTCAAAGGTGAGACGGCCATTGAGAAGCAGCAACTTCTGGTGCCGCAAACCTTGCACCTCGATCGTCGGTCGGCGGTTCTCCTAAGGGACAAGATCGATGAGATCATTCGCGTGGGTTTCGACCTGGAGCCGTTTGGCGGTGAAAGTTACGTCGTCCGTTCCGTCCCCGCCGCGATCCGCGCCAAGGACCCCCTCAAGATTCTTCGAGACCTTGTCGACGAGTTGGTCGACGTCAGCGTCACCCGCCGTCTCGTTCCGACTCGAGAGCAAATCTGGATCACCAGCTCCTGCAAGATGGCGGTCAAGGCTGGCGACCCTCTGAGCCACGCCGAGATGGAAAAGCTCATCGTGGACCTCGCCACCACCGAGAACCCCTACATGTGCCCCCACGGCCGACCCATCACCATCACCCTCTCAACCGAAGAATTGATGAGGAAGTTCAAGAGGACATGACAACAGGGGACAGGGCACAGGGAACAGGGAACAGGAGTGCTGTTAATCATCCACTCATCTCTGTGCCCGGCACCCTGCACCCTGGACCCTGGAATGATCGAGGTCAAAGACCTTGATCATTCTCGGTATCGACCCCGGTCTGGAACGGGTGGGCTATGGGGTGATTAAGCGAGAAGGATCTCGGCTTACGGTCATCGACTATGGTCTCATTTTGACTCCCCGTGTTGCCATTACCGAGCGACTTGCGCAGATCCATCGAGAGGTCCTCGCGCTGATTGAAACTCATCGACCTGACGCGATGGCGACCGAACGCCTGGTCTTCGCCGCCAACAAGACGACGGCGATGGACGTGAGCAAGGCGCTAGGCGTCATCCTTCTGGCCTCCAGCGAAAAAGGTCTTGAGTGGGCGGAGTACACGCCGCCGGAGGTCAAGCAGGGCGTGGTGGGGGTGGGCTCCGCGGATAAGAAGCAAGTGGAGTTTATGGTGACCAAACTCCTCAGCCTGCCAAAACCTCCCAAACCTGACGATGTGGCCGACGCTCTCGCCGTCGCCATCTGCCATGCGATGCGCAGTCGGGTAAGGATTTAGAGTTTTCGCCAGTCAAAGTGAAGTACCGCCGATCCTGATTCCTGGCAATACTCGACCCGGATCACGTGCGGTTGATCGTCGAGGGTCACGGTTGCCTCGTCGGGGGTCGGCCCGTGGTGGTTCCAGCGAGAGATGATCTCCTGGCCATCTAGGAAGACGCGGATTCCATCGTCGGAAAGGGAAGAGAAGACGTACTTGCCTGGCTCGAGCTTGACCTTCGTCTCGGCCGCCAGGGCGAAGTGATCGCTGGGGACTCCCGCCATGGGAGAGCGGCCGGTGAAGTCGCCGCCCAATGCTCGTGTCGTTTGAGTCGCAATCGGATTGCCAGCAAAGAGCGCCTTCCAGCCGTCCACATCGTCGTAGGTCATACGCGGCCACGCAAACCACTTGATGTTCCAAACCGCCGTACGCAGGAAGGTGTTGATCTGCTGCCGGCGCTTGCTGTCCGTGGTGGCCATATTGAGCTGAATCGGCTGATCACGCCCCGGATCCGCGGCCTCAGGCTTCATCGAGATTCGGACGAGGTGCGGGTCCTCGGGAGTTGGATCGTACTGAACGAAGTTTGGCGCCGCGATTCGTACCCCCGCTTCTAAGAGATACATTTCCAAGCATCCCGGATCAGGCTGTCGCCAAGCCGCGAGTTGTCCGGCAAAGTTCGTCGGCGCCCAGTCCCCGGCTTGAAGCCACCCGATGCCTTTCGGGAGGTCCAACTCCCGGTAGTAGCGGAAATCCTTCGGGCGGAGGGCTAGTAATTCTTTCACTTTCGCTAGCTGGGTTCGGGTGAAGGTCTCTGATCGGTTGGACGTATTGGGGGCGGACGCTACCAAAGACTCGGTCATCTGCCGGGCGGGAGAGTTTTCCACCGAGGTGTCCTTGATATAGGCTCCACGTCCGTTTCGCAGGTCGTAAGCCAAGGCGTTGTCCTTCAGTTTGTTCCCCACCACGTCGTTGCGTTCGGAGGGCCGGGCCACCGCCTTCCAGTCGCCGCTTGCCCAGAGCCCCACCGCGGCGCCTTTGGTTCCGTTGATGACGTTGTCTTGGATCAGGTTTTGTTTACCGTGTTCGATCGCCACGCCAAACGTTCCGTCTCGGTAAATCTTGTTGTCAAGCACGAGCGAGTTATCTGAATATCCGAGCCAAAAGCCGGCGGCGGCCGAGTCGCAAGCCCAGTTTTGGTAGTAAACGTTTCCGGTGGAAAACGTGCCTTCGAAGGCGTTTGCCGTGGACCAAGAGCCGTCGTTGTAAGCGATGACATTGTCATTCGAGGGGCCATGCAGGGTGACTGTTTTGGTTCCTTCGTTGAATTGATCGCCTTTGTGAGTGAGGAAGAACCCGTCGCCAGAATGGGTCATGCTGTTGCCCACGAAATAGTTTCGGTGAGAGCTATCGGCCACGGCGATCCCCGCCGAATCGCCTCCCCAGAATCCCGACCATGGTCGGTTGCAGAAATCGGCTCTGTTCCAAATCACCTGATTATCGCTGGATCTACCCAAACAGATGCCCCAGCCCGAATTGAAGGAGAAATCGTTGTCAAGTAAGGTGCAGCCGGTGGAATCGACGAGGATCACGCCGTTTTGGGCATCGTTAGCGGAACACTTCGTTAGGGAGACGTCTTTCGATCCTTCAATCCAGAATCCCGCTCCATAGGTGCGCCAGGTTTCGATGTTTCGCAGGTCCAGAAAGGTGTCGATCGCCTTTCCCTCATTCGCCATTCGCAAGGTTCGGCTCGCGCTCGCTTGGCAATTGATGAGACGGACGTTTTCGCAATTCACCACCCGAACGTTAAATCGATATCCCTTCACGGTCAGGTTTTTGATCGTGACGTTTTTGCGGTTTTGGATGAGGAGACCGGTGCCGGTCAGTTGACTGCGGTCCGGGTTGACCGGCTTGCCAGAGAGGATGACACCCTCTTTAAAGTCAAGGGTGACGTTGTCTTCTTTGACCTCATAAACGCACTGATCGTCATTTGCGCCAAAGAACCTCGTTTTTCCGACCCATGCAGGGTCTTGGGCGCTCAGGATTGAACCTGCCAGCGCTACGAACAACGCGACCATCGTCTGAGAATACTCACCAGGAGGGTCCTAGGCCAAATGTGCCTCCCCAAAAGGCGGACGGCACTTCCGGCGCGATGAGGCGTCAGATAGTGTAGATCACTCGCCCGGAGGCTCGGTTGGGCGAATCTACAAGGAGAGTATTGATGTTGAACACCAAGTTCTCAGCAAGCGTATTGGCCGCAATTGCAATTGGCGGCTTTGTTGTCCTCCCGACGGCCAGCCTCGCCGTAATGCCTGACGATCATCGGGGTCATGGACGCGATCAAGGTAACCGTGGGAAGAACCCGAAGGATCATGGCCGTCACGATAATCGGGATCAGCATTGGAAGGATAACGACCGTCGCAGAGAGGAAGACCGCCGTCGTGAGGACGAACGTCGCCGGGAAGAAGCTCGTAGACGGGAAGATGCTCGAAGACGAGAAGAACAACGAAGAAGGGACGAGGCAAGACGCCGAGAAGACGAACGGCGCCGCGAGGAAGCACGACGCAGAAGTAGCTATGATTCTTTGCGCAGAGAATCTGACCGACGTCAACAAACGAAGAACGAATGGCGAAACATCGCCATTGCTTCCGGCGCGGTCACCGTTCTTGGTCTCTTAAAAAAGGACAACACCTTGACCTTCGCGGGAGCCGCTGGCACGCTCTATTCGCTCTACCGATATGAGCAAGATCGAAAGAGTCAGAGTTCGCTCGACCGTGCACGGGCGACCTACTTCAGCAAGCCTTACTTCTACCGAGACGGTCACAAGTACACCCGGTACACCGTGACCAAGAACGGAAAGAAGTATTACCAGTTCCGACGCTAAGGCTTTAGCAACTCGGCAATGAAGTCCGAGTAGCGATCATGGAGCGGAATCTCCCGGTCCACGATCAGCTTCCTTCGGACGGTAGGGACGGACTCACCCGTAATAGGATTGAGTCCGTCCTTTCTTTCTTCACCCCAATACAGTCCGAGTCCTCTTTTCTGCCAAGAGGGCAGATCGTTAAAGTTGATGCCGTGTGCCATCAGAGTGTCGTGCTTCCACGCTTTCGTGCGGCCCTCACTCGCTTTGGTTGCATCCTCATAACCCATTCCGTTTTGACGCAGGGTCCAATACACCCATCCATTCAGGCAGCAACGCCCGGCATCAGATTGTCGCCAGCGAAAGTAGTCGACAACGTCCGTGTCTTCCGCTCCAACCCAGAGTCTTGAATCAAAGTGAGCTGCTTGCCCATAGGCCTCGGTAAACGCGGCGCTAGCGATGCCGGCGGAAACCGAAACGGTCTTTTCCACCTCTCGACCAAACAGGTCCCATGCTCTCGGAAGGAGAATCGATATCTCATCGCTCTCGGTGTAGCCATACACTCCGTTTAGCTCCGTCATCAGCGCGGAAGCGGTCGTGACCATGAGTTCGCTGAAGGCAAGATCAAAGGGTTTGGCGAATCTCGATTCTGTAAATCGACTGAAGCTTCGACCATCTACCCGAACGATGGTCCATGCGTGCGGTAGGACACGAATCGAGTGGAAGCACTCTCCCAATCGCATCTGCTTTTCAAGGTCGTTCTGATTCAATACGGTCCTCCTTCATGACTTCGAAACCAGCCTCAAGCAGCCTAACGGAAAACACCTGCACGAAGCCCTCGTTAAGGGTCGGAGGGACTAGCTTCTTGATCGTGGAATAGATGGCCACCAGAGGCACCTGAGATGAGTCGTCGCGCTTTTGATTGCGATCCCGGCAGAGGTCCACCTTTGATTCAAAGAAGAAGGCAACGACCTGTTGGCCATGGGCTTGCGCACGACGGATGACCTCCGCTCGTTCCTCAATCGTGGGGTGAGTGTTGTCAACACAGACTTCCGAGCCTCCCTCCAATGCCGTTTCCAAAGCGGCAAGCGCCTGTTTCCGACGGCGGGAGGTGGTGTAGTGATCCATGCTGACGTGCAGGTAACGCCCCCGCAGAACCTGGTGGTAAAAGCTCGTCTTTCCAGACGCCTGCAACCCGCAGAGGAGCACGACGGAGGAAGGAATACTGTCGCAAAGTTGCCCAGCTTCTTGCGAGGTTGTGACGTGCATGGGCTTCGTCTCTTTCTTGAATTTAGAATAGAACCGGCTTTTCGCGGCTGCGGATGTTCAGGAGGAGTCCTACACAAGCCAAACAAAGCCACATGGCGGTACCGCCATAGCTCATGAAGGGAAGCCACAGACCGATGACCGGCAAGAGTTGAAGCACCATCCCCAGGTTGACGACGGTATGAAACGCCAGCATCCCTAGAATTCCCGCCGCGATCATGCGGTAGTAGGGGTCGGTCGCTTCAAACAGGATCAGCCAGATACGATAGAAAAAGAAACCGAACGTGCCGATGACGAGCGCACAGCCGACAAGACCCCCTTCTTCGCCAATGATGGTGAAAACAAAGTCAGTTTGTTGTTCGGGAATCCGGCCCAGGCGTTTCTGCTCACCTTTGAGGAACCCGGTGCCGAGCAAGCCCCCGGAGCCAAAGGCGATTTCGGCCCGGTCCTGTTGGAAGTTGATGTCTTTCGTCTTTTCCAGGTCGCCCGAATTCCCAAATCCCATGATGCGCTTGATGTGATAGTCCTTCACCAGTCCTAGTTGAGGAAAGGCAAAGGAGATCCCTAGGAAGGCGACCGCCGCGATTCCGGCCCCGAGAACAAACTTGCCAGGCACGTTTGCGGCGAGACAGATGCATAGCCAGGTAGCCAGGATGGCGACCGCCGCGCCCAAGTGCGGCTGCTTGATGATCAGCGCCACCGGCACGATCACATGCAGGAACGATAGCGCGAACGTAGAAAATCGATTCACACGGTCGTAGTTCTTGGCAAAGAAGGTGGCCAACGTCAGGATGATCAGAATCTTTGCGGCTTCACTCGGTTGAAACTCGGTAAATCCGAGGCTTATCCACCGATCCGACCCGTTCTTATTGACGCCAATCTTGAGCACCAGCGCGAGTAGACCGATGTTGATGAAGTACAAGGCATTGACGATCTTCATCCAAAACTTCGGCTTTACCAACCAAAAAATGGAGAACGGTATGACGCCAATAATGACGTTCAGAACCTGCTTCTTAAAGTCGCTGCTGGTGGTGCCGTAGGCTTTGCTGAACTGAGAGGCGAGACCGAACACCAGCAAAAGACAGGCTCCCAGAAGCAGGAACCAGTCAAAATTGCGCGGAGCGCGCTTCTTTCGATCGCTGACGTGCTCAAAAGCGCGAGATGCACTCGCCATAGCTCAATCTTACTCCGTGGGCTCTCGGCTCGACCCGATGCCAAATTGGCGTTTTACCAAGCCCTTACCCATAGCAAACCAGAATCTGAGCTTTCGGGTGGCCGGAGTGGGACTTCCGCCATCGATCTCAAGATCAACGACGACCAAAACGCTTTCGGCGGGGCCACTTGGCAAGAGGAGTTGCTCAGTGGAGGTGCTCACCTTGGCCGACGCTTTGTGGGGCTCTGAACCGGAAGTCATGGTCCCCGTCCATCTCCAGCCGTCGCCCACATTCATCGGGAATTTCAGCAGTGGTAACGGTTCCGTATACTTTTCGCCAGCGGCGTCAACGAGACAGAAAGAGTCATCCTCGGCGCGATAGATCTCTTTCTCAAACACCTGGCCATAAGAGAGCAGTTCCACCGTCATCTCCTTCCCGTTAAGTTTCTGGGAGACCTCCACGGGAATCTCGATATCGGCAAGTTTCAGTTCCGCTTTGGGATAGATCGTGGCCGTAGGAGAGATTGAAGAAGCAGTAGCCAAACGTGGTCCACTTCCCTTGGCGCCGGTTTTGACGCATCCGGCGGCAAGAAGGACAGGGAGGAGGATGGCGGCGAATAGCCTCATAGAATTGACCCCTCGGCGGGCTCGAACTTAGCCAGCTTCGTGGTCAGCTTCGTTTGGCGCTTCCCAAACTGGGAAGTTTCCTGCGTCTCGACGAGTCCGACACCCTTGGCGTAAATCGACGTTCGCTTAACTGTAGTTGAAGCTTCGTCGGAGGGACCTATTTTGGTTTCCGTCTTGACTTCGATGCATTCGCGTTTGACCCCTAACACATCCCGCATGCCAATCGCCTTCGATTGACCGGTCATTCGCAGGGTGGAGGCTTTGTCATTCTCATAAGGAGAAGGACCGTTAAATGTCCACTTCGTTCCTTTATCTCCAAATTCGAAGACGGGTTGGGGTGTAGCGTAAAGCTTGGAGGGGTCCGTGCCCAACACGTACACTCCCTGCGACTTGGCTTGATAGAAAACCGTGCTCACCACTTTGCCCTGGGAGCTCACAGAGAGCGCGGGAAGCGGTTCACTTTGCCCTTCAATTTCCGTAGGTTCGAGCGCTTTCTGCAGCACAGATCCTGAAAAGTCTCCCGAGATTTGGTAAGTCCAAGTGGTTCCCGGTGTAAGAGGGAAGAAGTCTGCCGCGGTTGCGAGGGGCGCAAGAAAGGCGGTGGCAATCGCGGCAAGTATCATGTGTTACTTCGTTTCCTCAATCGTTACGTGGTTCGGCGTTTTACCGGTAAAGGTCATTGTAAACGTCGCCTTCACCAATCCGCGATCTTTCACGTAATAGGCCTCGGTTTCGTACTTTGCCTTCTGGTCCGCACCCATAGACTTTACGTTCGCTGTGCCCGTCGATGTCACCAAGAGGGCATCATATTCGCCGACTTTAGTTTTAACCTTTTTGATGCCTTTGACAAGATAGACGCTTTGTTCGGATAACTCTTGGCCGTTTTCTTGAACGATTTTCGAGTTTGACTCCCACTTGGAGCCTTCTTTAACATCCGCTGGGAGTTGAAGATTTTGAGGAGGGGTCATCGTTCCCATGGTGGTTCCCACCACGTAGACGCCGGTCTTGTCTACCATGACCGTATCTGTTCCCAAGTCGTCTTGGATAGCTCCCGTCCGTTCGACGGTGTAGTAGGCCTTTCCATTCTCGATCTTGTCGAGAACGACGGTGACGCCACCAGTCTCGGTAGGACGCCCGTCTACTCGAAGTTCGACATCCATCGTCTTCGTGTTTTCCAGGCCAAAGTAAGCATAACCGGCATGCTTGAGCTCGGCTGGGATTTCGGCGGTCGTCGGCTTGGGCTGAGCGTCTTTTGGTTCGTTGGCGCCAGTTGTCGCGGTGGTCGTTGGGGCCGGGACCGTCTTCTTGTCGTCGCTGGGGGACGAAGAGCATCCGATCAAAATGGCAAGGAGCGCGAGGGAGGAGAATTTCTGCATCTTTACTTCAATGAGTGGCTTTTCAACTGAAGGAGCTGTTCAGTGGCGTTCTCGCTGCTTAACGTCGACTCCCGATACCGGACTAGCCCCACGCCCGGTACGAACCAGATGATTCCCGAAGTCTTCTGCGTAACTTTACCGTCCTTGTTCTCGCCTTTGGTCTCCACACCGATAGCGGAGTAACGCTTTTCGTCGGTATCGACTTCTTGATTTTCAAGAATCTTGGCATCGATCGACCGTTGATAAGGGCCACCGGATCCCTTCCACTTGAACGTCTTGTTCTTGTCAACGGGGAAAAGAATGAGGGGGATGGGAGTGCTATAGGTGACCGGCTTGGCGACCCCCGTGGACACTTGGTAGATCCCCTTATCGTTCACTAGCCAAATCTGTCGCTCCGTCACCTTGCCGGATGAAAGGATATCGATTGTCGCTTGTTTGCCATTGCTGGTGTCGTCGACTTTCGTGATTTTGAACGTGAGTTCGCCCTTTCGTTGGGCCTTGCCCTTCTGGGTGGCGATGATGGTTTCGACGTTATAAGTCCATTGATTACCCACCGCGATGGGCATCAGGGTCGCCTCTTGGCCCGGCTTTACCGAGACCGGTTCTAACTTGGAAGGTGGCACGGGGGTATATCCGTTGCCGTCCCCTCCACGGCAGCCAACTATCGCGATGGCGACAAGGGCTAGAGAAAGGTGTTGAATCTTCATTGGTCCTGGGTGTCAGTTCTTCGTGTTAATGGCCTTGACGGCATCTTGTACCAAAATCTCGTCGGGTAACTGGGTGATATCCAGCTGCCCCTGGGCAAGTTCGTGCTGAATCCGAGGAGCCGCGATGGCGACTCCGTCAACGGTTAGCAAGAGTTGAGATCCGACTCGATTGTGACTATATTGCCAAAGACGGTTTCGTCCTTCGTCGGTTAGCTCAATGCTCAAGTCATTAAGCCTTTGAGAGCCGATCATGTAGTTTTTGTAGGAAGCCTTGCTGATGTAAGCATCTGTGCAGACGACTTGAGCGCTCTGGAGAACGGACTCGGCCGCGGCGGCCAAATTTGCTAGGCGCTTTGGATTGATCAGATCCAGAATTTCCTTGCCCGCATCGCTCTTGGGCACCTCGCCGGAAAGGATTTTCCGTCCTTCGTCGGCATAGTAATTGGCCATCTTCTGCTCGTCGTAAGCCTGGTCTTTAAGTCTTTGTTCGAGCAACTTGGCGATCTTCGGCCGGTAAGGGATCTGGATGGGACCGGTCATTTGCTTTGATTCGCTGCCGATTTGAACGCGGCAAGGAACGGTGGATTCAAGAATAATGCCGTTTTCCAGCGCTTTTGTATTGATATGGTCCAACGGCGTTCCATCAAGGTGCACATTGATATCGTCTTCCAATTTTTTGCGAAGAGAGGGGTCTGAGCCATCGATCGCTTTGCGCAGGTCGGCATCCTTCCAGACCACTCGCTGAGTGGGCCAGTCGTCCGTCTCTTGCATGTCGTTCATGATCGCAATGAATTGACCGAGCGCTTGTTGATCGCCCTGCAATGCCTGAAGCATTTCGCGAATGGGGACGCGTTTCTTCTCGACTTCACTGCTGGAATCAGGACCGCTGTCACCTTGAAATTGGCCAACACCACCACGGATCAACTGGGCCGCTTGATTGGCTACCAGGATGTGATAGCCTTTACCGGTTTCAATCCCGACGATGTTGACTCGCCCCGGCTTGACGGGAGGAAACTTGATCTTCATCACCGTCATCTCGGTGTATGCCTTCCAACCAAAGTAGGAAGCCCCGAGAAGGACGCAGAATCCGATGGCAATCTTAGCGGATGATCGAATCTTCATGGTTTGTTAGAAATAGCCAACAACGCTATGGCCGTGAGAGTTTCGCGAAAGGTTGGCTTCTTGCTCCTCCATGTCGATTCCCAAAGTAGGGCAAGAAGTGTACCGCTCTATTCGCTTGGATTAAATTGGGCGTACTGATTGCCCGCGATCATCGAAACCAGTGCAATCACGCCCATGTTCACCAGCGAAACGATCAACGCGCTAATGATGGGGGAGAGGTGAATGGCAGTCAGGAGAATGAAGATGACCACGCCCGGACTGCAACTGGCAACGATTCCTACCAGATTCATCAGGCCCCGGAAGCCCCTTTGGGTGGGATCATCATAGTCGGGAAACAAAATGGTCATCAGGCATGTAACGCCACAAAGCAAAACGGAGAGGAATGGCATGGCGATCATGGTGGCAAGCGCGAATTGCCACAGCGCAGGCTTGGCGACCACCATCAGGATCGAGCAGACCCAGGAAATGATGATGGCCAGAAGCGCCTTTGCCATGATTTCAAACAACACCTGGTTCGAGAAGCTGAAGGGCAATGGCTTTTGGACATCGACTCGGCGGAGCATTTCTATAAAGCCAGCCTGCGCGATAGCCGATGACATGATGAAGGCCCCAAATGCCTGAAATAGGATAAAGAGTCCGCCGGCGACTTCCGCCGAACCTTTCCGTTCCGCGAACAGGGGAATCAACGACAGCCCCATGGTCATCAGGCTGAACAGAATGATGACAGGAAGGGTGCTGCGCAACATGATGATGGCTTCTCGCCACAAGAGCGCCCAGCCTCCCGGTGCATTGATTCGGGCGATCCACCGGGTTCGGCGAGCCTTGAGCTTTCCTCGCCGCGCTTGCTCCACCATCAGTCCAATCGTGTCCCCCGATTGCTGCAGCTTGCGCGCATTGATGCTATCGAAGCCCCGAACGGCTGCCTGATCGTACATCCAACCCGCCTGCGTCATGGCGATCCGAATCGAGATGACGATGATGCCGAGGAGACCGGCCAAGCCCGCAATGGTCGGCAACGCTTCTCCCTGGACGATGCCGTGTACGATCCATGCTGCCAGCGTGGCGGTAAAGAAGATGGTTCTCAGAACAGGAGATTCCGCCAGATTAACAGCATCGCGCCAGCCGTCAAACTGCGTGGCTTGCCAGTAGATAAAGCCGAAGACACTGACGATGATCGTGGCCATCGACCAACCGAAGATTCGCTTATTGCGGTCGCTGGCCAGATCGCTTCTATTCATAAAGAGCGAAGCGGCATAGTTAATACACACCCAACTCAGAGCAACCAGGAACCAGGCGATAGAGGCGAGGCGCATCGTTTGAGAGATTGCGGAAGGATCTTCCAAAACCCGTTTGAGACTCGTCACTCCCGCCGCGGCAGGTCGGTAGCCGACGACGATGAAGAACAGGGGGGCAAGCAGCGTGACGAGGTAGTCACGGAAAATCCGAAAAACCAAAACCAATTTCGGTTCGACGGGGGTGGGAAAGAGTACGTCGACATCCGCGGGACGGAAGCTCGTTCGGGTGTTGAGTGAGCCCAACGCAAGGAAAAGTGTGATGAATGCGAAAAAGGTAAATACCAGCGCATCCATGATTCGGACCGCATCCATAGAACTGATGAGTTCCGTCGCGCGCCCGGCGTTGGCTCTTGAAAAATCCTGAACCCGCTCACCCCGGAAAGGAAAGAAAATGTAACGCCCCAGCCACGCCAGGGCCATGATGAGGCCGATCAGACGTCGAGGGTTTGTAACGGCGCGACGGATGCCGTTGACGAAGGTTCTAGCTGTGAGAAACAGCAGCGGCTTCATGCCCTTCCTCCGTCAACTTCAAGAACACATCTTCCAAGCTGCTGTTCTCCATACCGCTGTACTGTCGCAACTCGGCAAGCGTGCCCTCTACCATCTTGGTTCCGCGATTCAGAATGATGACGCGGTCACATAAGTTTTCGGCAGTGTCTAGCAGGTGGGTAGAAATGAGAATAGAGCCGCCAGCATCCTTGGTTCGCCGAATCTCTTGTTTGAGCTCATGGGCGCCCGCCGGGTCCACGCCAATGAGAGGCTCATCAAAGAGGATGACATTTGCGTTATGAATGAGGGCACACGCGACCGAGAGCTTCTGTTTCATTCCCTTCGAGAGCGTCGCTACCAATTCGTTGCGCTTTTCCAAGAGGTTGTATCGGCCAAGTAATTCTTCTTTCTTCTGTTCGAATACATCCATCGTGTTGAAGCACATCGCCACGAATTTGAGGTGTTCTTCCACGGTGAGGAGTTCGTAAAGCGAAGGGACCTCGGGGACAAAAGCGAGTCCAGCCTTTGCTTTTGCCTGATCGGTCACGATGTCGTAGCCATTGATCAGCACGTTGCCCTCGCTGGGACGCAGAATGCCCGCCACGCACCGGAGCGCGGTTGTTTTTCCCGCGCCATTCGGTCCCAAGAGACCGACGATCTCGCCGGGTTTGATGGTGAAGCTTAGGTCGTTGACAGCACGGTAGTTCTTGTACTGTTTGACAAGGTGGCGGATCTCAAGCATGGCTGGGTTGGTCAGGTTACCACCGAGCTATACGAGGTTCGATAGGGTGAGGTTGCAGAAGCTATGGGTTGGCGCCTAGCGCCTTGCGAATGCCGTCGACCAACGAGCGCTTGACCCGGAGGATGGTTCCGTGCCGACCTCCGGGAACGAACTCGATCTTATTGCCGAGGTCGGTCCAGGTCTTCATGTCGGTGGACTCCACCGCGCCCCAATGGCCATCCATGTAACGGTCGAAATAGACCCGAACGCCGTGGCCCGTATCAACCGCGGTCGGCCCCTCGCACCAGTACTTGCCGGTGATGGGGTTGGCGACCATCTTAAAGGGTCCGCGCATCTTCTCCGCGCTCGCCACAAAGAGCCACTTGGCCGCCTTCGGCGCTTTGGTTTCGTCCTTGCCAAACAAGTACCAGGTGTTCTTGTAGCGCAGCAGGGTGGCGTCGATGCAGTTAAAGCCAGGGTCCCAGAGCAACTGGGTAGGGGCAAAGGTCTTGAAGTCTTTGGTGGTTGTGTAGTAAAAGCGGTTGTTCAGCGGGCGCTTCTTGTCATCCAGGTCGCCGTCCTGTCGGGCGGTTTCTAGGAACTTGCCTTGGACGGTGGAGGACCAGAAGATGGTGTACCGCTTCTCGGCCGCATCGTAGGTGATCTCGGGCGCCCAGGTGTTGCTGGTGTCCGGAAACGCGCCCATCGCGTCCACGTAAGTCGGTTCCGCCCAGTGGACCAAGTCCTTGGAGTGGGAGAGCGCGAGCTTAGATCCCCACCACGCGGTCGTCCAAACCATGTGCCACTGCTTGTCCGGGCCGTAAAGGATGCAAGGATCGCGCATCAGGCCATCCTTGGTCACCATGATCGCCTTTTGGAGCGAGACGATGGGCTCGAACTTGTACCCATCCTCACTCACCGCCAACATCGCCCCAGATTCCCCGTTTCCCAGGAAGTAGGTGGCCAGATAGACCTGATCGTCAGCCATGACGGCGGCGGCAAGGAGCGAGAGAAACATGCTCCTATCCTACTTCGCTTCGGTTGAATATGTATCGGGATTAAACGATTCAAGATTCAAGTTTTCGAGCGACTTGATCCGATTGAGCAACGATGGATGAGATCTTAGAACCTCGTCCGAAGGCTTCAAGCGGCTCGGCGATTGGTTGAGGTGAGTGATTTTATTGAGGGCTCGGATCATCCGCTCCTTATCGTTGATCAACCATGCGCCAAACGCATCCGCACGAAGCTCTCGTTTCCGAGAATATTTGCCGAGCACCAGGTTTTGGAGGATGGGAAGCAAGAAGAAAAAGACAAGCGGCCCTCGAACCAGCCCCCTGACTCCTCGACTCCATTGATATTTGTCGGCGAGCCACTCGATTGGGTAGTTGAGGAAGAGGAACCAAGCGACGAGGAATAGCAGTGAAAGAAGGAAGCCCTTTCTTACGTCATTTAGCCGATGATGACCGAGTTCATGCGCGAGGATGGCCTCGACCTCTTCCGGTGAGAGGTTCTCGATGAGCCCCGTTGTCAGCCCCACCTCGCCGATGAGGTTCGCGTAAGCGTTGGCCGCTGGATTCTTCACGATAACGACGCGATAGAGCCGAACCCCGGCGCGCTCGGCCAATTGGCTCGTCATTTCGAACCAGGGATCTCCGGGCTCCAGAACTTTTCGGTT
The DNA here is from genome assembly GCA_001898035.1 of Armatimonadetes bacterium 55-13. Taxonomy (GTDB): domain Bacteria; phylum Armatimonadota; class Fimbriimonadia; order Fimbriimonadales; family Fimbriimonadaceae; genus 55-13. The sequence goes on along the minus strand of MKRX01000011.1, from coordinate 76,292 downwards.
GGAACGTCGCTGACACCATGAGAGATATCCAGACCCAAGAAGTCCCAGTCCGATCAGACCGAAGGTCCAAGTCCTCATCGCCCAGGAAGGAATGTTCAAGCGATAAAAACCGGGCCAATTCTGGACCAGGATTAGCGTTCCAAACATCAACAACATGGCCACGAACATCGGCCACATCGACTTGAAGGGATTGGAGTTAGCTTCTGACTTTGGCTCCGCTTCTCGGGTGGATGTCTGCTCGAGGGATTCAGATTTCTTCTTTGCCCGGTGGGCAGCGATAAATCCCGTCGAAAGCCCAGCAAATAAGCCCATTCCCACGAAGAGGAAGAAGTTTTTTGGGGCCAAGAAGTACATGGATCTCGCGGCCTTTTCCCCGACGGGGTTTTCGATCACGAGGGGCAACGCGATGACTGGCAAAAAAAATAGAACTTGCCAATAGCTCGACTTGGATTTGTCGTAGGCTTCCTGGATTTGCTCTGGAGTTGGTTGTGCGATTTCCTCTGGCTTCGGCTTGTTGGCGTTCTTGGTGATGGATTTGGCGATTCGAAATGGCATCGAAACCAGACCGCTTACGATGAGCAGGACAATGCCGAGCACCACGTATCCAGAGGGTGAGAGGGTATCGGAAAACTGGACCGTCGCTCCCTCCGGTAGGTTCTCCGACGTAAAGAAGGACCGATCTTCGATGGTCGTGGACTTTCCATTGACGCTGAGGATGGCCGAATCGACTTCGCTTCCTTTGATCGCAATCGCAATCGGTTGGGGAAGGCCGTTCCGCTTAAGGAAGTCGATGACCTTTCCTACCGGGAGCCCAAAGATCGTTTTCCATCGGTCGGGAAAGACCAGGTAGTCGTTCATTTCCAGATCTACGGCCACGCTGGTGCTTATTTCCGAGGTCGGATAGGTGATGAAATCACCCTCTGGCATGTCCAACTCTTGGGCAAGAGACTGGAGAACCTTTAGGAGGCGTTCGTTACCAAAAGACTTCTCCGTCACAACGACAACGTCGGCGTTTCGAGCATCGAATGACACTCGGACTTGGGTGCCAGTATCCCCTTCCTTGTAGTTCGGCCAATACGTCCCCGCCTTTTCGGCAGCCTTCCGATAGGCGGTGCTCGAAAGGCCAGCAGGTGACTCCTCGCGAACCTCTTGGGCGGCGCTAATACTGGCGAACAAAAGAACTAAGGCCGTTAAGTAAGTACGCATAGAAGGCATCTAATCGATTGCCACCAGAAAGACGGGAATATGAAGGGAATCGTTTCAAATATCGAACTGGAACCTGACGCGACGGTCGGGGAGCTAAAAACAAAAAAGGGCTCGGCGATCATTCATCGCCGAGCCCTGACCTCTTGCTTTCTTACGGAAGCGGCAGGCCGAAGGCGTTGAGGTAGCTGCGGAGCTTCTCGACGCGGCCCGGAGTGTTTAGTTCCAGGTTGAACGGTCGGCCTCGGGTGTCGATAATCAAACCGACCTGACCATCGATGAGGTTGGTAGTTTGGTTTCGATTGCCCTTGCTGGTGTCGAACCGTTTGACGGTGACCGGCTTGCCCTTGCCCTCGCCCACGTCGAATCCCTTGGCGGGCTCGACGGTGAGTTCGGTAGTCTTCTCGATATCGATCGGAACGACCTTGATCTGGCCGAACGGGACGCTGACGTCCAGGCCGTTGCCCTTGACGGTCACGCAAGGCTCGCCGTCCTTTGCGATGCCGACGGGGGCAATGCAGGTACCGATCTTGACGATGCAGTCGCGCTCAAAAACTTCGCGAGCCGCTTCGTACAGGTGCTCAGAAAGAACGCCCAGGTGCGGCATCATGAAGATGGAGTCAACGGTGAGCATGGTGATTCCTTCCGGTTGGTAGGCGTCCATCATCATCAACGCAGACTGAGCGCGCTTCGGAGCGTGGCTGAGAACGCCGCCGGAGCCGATGACCATGTCCAGAGCCATCATCTTCACCAAGGTCTGACCCGTGTCTTGCTCGCTCATGAGTCGGTCCAAACCTCCTTGCTGAACGCCGACCAGGTTTCGGGCCAGGCTCTTGTGGTGGATGAACGCGAGGCGGAGGGCTTCGCGGGAGACGGCCTGCTCGATCAACAGATCCTCATAGGTGTGAGGAATCGTGGTCGGGCGGATCATCTTGTTGCGGAGTCGGTTGCGGACTTCGGCAGGATCGATCTCGAAGGGCAGCCAACGAGCGATGTTCTCGATTCCGGCTTCCTTCAAGACGTTACAGATCGAATAGCTCATGCCGAGGTTGGCCGATACCGTTCGGTTGTAAACGCGCTCGCCTTGATCGTTCAAGAAGACCGAGAACACGTCGGTGGTGGCGCCACCGATGTCGACGCCGAGGACGTTGATCTTCTCGTTCTCCGCGTATTCTTTCAGGAGCTTGCCCACCGCGTTCGGGGTCGCCATGACCTCTTCGCTGGTCCACTCCAAAAGCTTGCTATAGCCCGGAGCCTGCTGCATGACGTGCTCTAGGAACATCTCGTGAATCTCTTCGCGAGCGGGGCCGAGGTTCTCTTTGTCCAGGGTCGGTCGAAGGTTGTCGACCACCTGGAGCGAGATCCCCTCACCCAAGACGCTCTCCACTTCCGTTCGGGCGTCCTTGTTGCCCGCGTAGATGATCGGGAGCTTCATGTCACCGAATCGGGGCTTGGGGTCGGCGCGGCGTACGACTTCCGCCATCTCGATGAGGTGGCTCTTGGTGCCGCCGTCCGTTCCGCCAGACATGAGAATGATGTCGGGGCGGAGCTGGCGCAGTCGCTCAACCTTTTGATAATCTTTGCGGCCATCGTCCACGGCCAGGGTGTCCATCAGAATGGCGCCCGCACCCAGCGCGGCGCGTTCGGCAGACTCGGCGGACATCGCCTTCACCACGCCCGCCACCATCATTTGCAAACCGCCACCGGCGGAGGAGGTGGAGACGTACAGGTCGGCGGCGTCTAGCTCATCGGCCCGCTGGGCGGTCTCTTTGCCCTCTTTGCGCAACCGGCTAACCTTGCCGTCTTTCAGGAGCTTTCGGCGACCTTTCGTGTAACCCTCAGGCACCACTTCACCGGTGATTTCTTCAAGCTCGGTGATGGAGTTAATGACGCCCATGGTGACGTCTTCAAAGGGCTTTTCAACCGTGGTAGGAGCTTCGCCACGCGCGACCAGGCGGTATTCGCCTTTATCGTTCTTTTCAATGAGGATCGCTTTGGTCGTGGTCGAGCCACAGTCAGTAGCGACGATGCGACGGATGTCGTTCGACATAGATTCTGATTATGCCCGGGTTGGGGCTTGGTATGCACGAGGTGGACATTTTCAGGAAGGAGCCCCCGGTGTATGATGAGGATTCTATGGGCGAGAAGCACGTACGGCGGTCCGATGCTGATGATGTCGAACGTAGTGTGGAGAGGGTTTTTAATGCTCTGAAAGAAACCGCATTTGGACAACGAATCGATACGAATGAGGTTCTAGAAACCCTCGCCACCGTTGCCGATGTGGATGCGTTCTCCAAGACGGTTGCCGATGTGATGGGAATTGCCGCGCAGGGAGCCACTGCCGGAGTTGTTCTTGGCAACCCGCTTGTCGGGGTTGGGGTATTTAGCGTACTGCTAAGGGGCAAGCTCCAACAACGTAAGAAAGAGAAGCAAAAGGACACTCAAGATTCGCGGGCAATGGAGAGGTTGCTCGCGTTAATGCAGAGCACCCAAGATTCGGTACTCCGTAGTTTTTGCCGCGATGGTCAAAAGCTAAACGCAATTCAACGCCAACTTGATGACCTTTCTCAAAAGTTTGAAGTCCGCCTCGATTCGGGCGAGGAGGAAGCCCGAGATCTGTTGCCAAACGATGTGGAGATTGAAGGTTTTGTGGCTTCTCTTAAGCCGATTCTTGACGAAATCGTTCAAAGGCTGAACGGATTTGAAACGGCGGTTCAAGAACGAGTTCGATTTGAGCGGACAAGGGCTGAGTTGGAGGAAACCAATAGATCCTTAACGGAAACCAACTCCTTGTTGGCAAGGACAAATGCGCGACTCGCTGAAGCGAAGTCTGAGATCGAATTTAGAACTCGTGAGGAACTTGAGCAAGCCGCAGCCAGAATAAAGTTCCTCGAATTGGAAGCTGAATCAGCAAGTAAGAGGGTTGACGCCCTCGAACCAGAAGTGGTTAGGCTAACCAGTGAACTGGAAACCCGACAAGCTGAGTATGGAGAACTACTCCACACGATCGCGGCCAACTCTCCCGATACCATCAAATCTAAGGCGATCGAGTTGCTAGCGCAGGGCGATGTCGAGGGCTACCGGAGGCTCTTCAGGGCGCAAGACGAACGTCTTCAAAGCGAGCGAGTTGAAAACCATCTCAGTCAGGCAGAGGTTGAAATTCTTGGGGGTGATCTGGAGGCGGCATGGCTTTGCCTAGAGGCCACTCTTCAGAGGGCGAATGAAGAGCAGACGATTCGCGTTGGCAATCTCCTCAATGAGATGGTGATGCTGGGACATGGCCGCGGAGTTTGGTCGGCATCGATCAAATATGGGGAAGTGGCTCTCTCGCTTCGCCGCGAAGTTCTCGGTGATCGCCACCCGGATACTCTTTCCAGCCTGAACAACCTTGCTGGTCTTTACGAGTCCACTGGCCGTTACTCTGACGCGAAGCCGTTGTACGTGGATGTAATTGCGCTTCGCCGCGAAGTTCTCGGTGATCGCCACCCGGATACTCTGACGAGTCTGAACAACCTTGCTAGTCTTTACGAGGCCA
>MKRX01000011.1:11845-71241 GCA_001898035.1 Armatimonadetes bacterium 55-13 | reverse complement strand
GCCACTGGTCGTTACTCTGAGGCAGAGCCTTTACTAGTGGAGGGACTTATGCTTCGCCGCGAAGTTCTCGGTGATCTCCACCCCAACACCCTGACGAGTCTGAACAATCTTGCTGGTCTTTACCAGGCCACTGGCCGTTACTCTGAAGCGGAGCCTTTGCTGGCTGATGGACTTACGCTTCGCCGCGAAGTTCTCGGTGATCTCCACCCCAACACCCTGAGGAGCCAGAACAACCTTGCTAGTCTTTACGAGGCCACTGGTCGTTACTCTGAAGCGGAGCCCTTGTATAAGGATGCACTAGAATTCCAGCGCAATGTCCTTGGTGATCGCCACCCGGACACCCTGGCGAGCCTGAACAACCTTGCCGCACTTTATAAAGCGACTGGCCGTTACTCTGCAGCGGAGCCTTTGTATGTGGAGGGACATACGCTTTGCCGCGATGTTCTCGGTGATTGCCACCCGGACACCCTGGCGAGCCTCAACAACCTTGCTGCTCTTTACGATTCCACTGGCCGCTACTCTGAAGCGGAAAGCCTCCTTGCTGAAGCGTCCCAGTTGGCAGAAAAGGTCCTTCCAGTTAAACATCCTGTCCGGGTACAGGTTGAGGAAAACTACGCCGCAATCAAGGACAAAAAAGTCTAACGCAAGTCGCTTCCTTCAATCCCCAGCGGCGTGACATTCGGATCCGGGGTGTCCAGGTGGCTGGGGGTTTGGCGTTTGGCTTGGATGAACGCCGAGTGCCCATCGGCGAAAGTGTCGTTTCGTGCGCCCTGCCAGCGGTCGGCGCCCGGAGTCCAGGAACCGGCGGTGGAGAAGGAACCCCAGGGGCTGATGGCTTTGCCTTCGTTGAGGTGGGCGTTGGTCCACTCGAAGAGCATGATCTTGCGGCTGGGTTCGACGACGTTGGTGGCGGTAAACGTGGTGCAGTCCGGGCAGGCGGCGGCGATGGCGAGGTCTCGCAGCGTCAGCGTTTGCAGCACCGAGTAAGGGCGGTAGAACGCCATGGAGAAGGCGTAGCTGGTGTCGTCGTATGTCTTCTTGGTGGAGTCGGAAGGGCAGTAGAGGAGGGCGGACGAGCCCGAGGCCGTCAGGGGCGAGCCGTTCTGCTTTAGCGCCAATGCGAGATAGGGCATGATCGGCCAGCGGAACTGGCGACCGATCCAAAGCACGTTGAGGCCGGTGTTCGGGAATCCGTCGTCATAGTCGCCCTGGTAGAGCATCATTGCCGTCCCGATCTGTTTGAGGTTAGAGAGGCAAGCCGTCTTCTTGGCCGCTTCCTTAGCCCGGGCGAAGACGGGGAAGAGGATGGCCGCAAGGATCGCAATGATCGCGATGACGACGAGGAGTTCGATGAGCGTGAATGCCCTTCGCGAGTTCTGCATGCGCCCCAAGTCTGAACGATGACGCGGACTCGCTTCAGCCGCTCCGTCGTCTGAGACAATCGATGATCAAATTAGAATATTCAGAAAAGATTAGAATTTAACACCCCACGTTTTTGATTCAAAAGCAAGAAGACGGTGGAGAATATCGCTATGCGGCATCGTGTTTGGCTAACCGGCGTGATTCTGGCTTCGATCGTTACTCTGACATGGGCTCTTCAGGCCGGCGGAAAACTTTTCGTGAACGGAAATTTGGCAAGTTCCGGGGTGATAGAGCGCAATGGCGTGACCTACGTTCCCATTAAAGATGTGGCCAAGGCCCTTAACTTAACCGTCGCCAAAACATCTCGAGGATGGGAAATTTCGCAGTCGGGTGGGGCGACGGCTGTGGAAGGAGTGAACGGCAAAATTGGGGATGTCCTATGGAATGGCTATTTTCGATTCCAAGTCGTGAAGGTCATTCGAGGCAAGGAATATACCAATCAGTTCAGCGGGGATAACCAAAAGGTGACCCCATATCCAGAGGACAACGATCTTGTCATCGCCATCTGTCGGATTAAGAATGGACTCAAAGAAAAGGTGACAGTTTTCTTACCCGCCGGAGAGGTAACTGGGCTGACAGATGATAAAGAGCGATCGATTGCGCCCAGAAACGGGCTCAGTATCGACTGTCCAACGCGAGGCGCCGAACTGTTGCCGGGCGCGGCCGTCGATTTCGCACTTACATTCGACGTCCCGCACGATGCTAAGTTAAAGGACCTCGTCTACCAGGTGTATTCCACAGGTCCGCAAGCATCGGGAGAGAAGAAATTCCGCGTGGCCATGGCCAATGCGGGCTCCTAGGGTGAAATGAGGGAAGTCCCCTGGAGGCCTTCCCTTAAAACTCAAACTAACGAGCGATAACGTCGTAGGTGACGAAAGAGGAAGACATCGGAGGCTCCTCGCCTCGCTCTTTAGCGGCTTTCAAGTCTTCAAAGCCGCGCTTGTGACCTTCAATGAATTCGGGAGAATTGGTCCACTTGCGAAAATCTTCTTCGTTCTTCCAGTGGCTCACGATGAGATAGGGTTCGCCGTCTTTGTTCGGGCGGAGGACCTGCATATTCAAAAATCCCGGCATCCGGTCGATCGCCTTTGCTCGAGTGGCAAAGAGTTCTTCGAATCGCGATTTATACGTGTCGTTGCACGAAATGAAGTTAATCGCGACAAAGCCGGTTTCCGGCGGAATTGAGTTCGGATCGTAGGATTGCGCTGCTGTCATGGTCGCCTCAAATAATTTTTTGATGCATCAAAAATATGTCTTATCTTCCAAGAAAAGTCAAGATTCTTTGGGACGTCCTGATGAATTTTTGTGCGATTTGATGACGCGCCGAGTTCAAACAAAAAATGAGCCGCCCCGCACAGGGGCGGCCCAAAGGGAGAAACCTTACTTTTGGATGAGCTTGACGTTGCTTAGGGTTAATACTCGGGTGACGATTCCGGCGTCGGTCGTGGAGAGAACTCTTCGGACGGCAGGGAAGACGCCCCCGCCAACCTCGACGAATTGATCGGAGATCATCTCGTTCGATTGCAGCTTGCCGTCTCGGGCAAAGTGAGAGACGCTCATTTGCGTAGAGAGTCGCTGGCCGCCCTTGGTGAGAACGGAGTCCAGCACGCAAACCACCAACCGGCCCTCGCCGATCTTTCGATCGACCTCCAGGATCTGGCTATCCCGGATGCGGTAGCGGGAGTCCATGGAATCGCTCAGGACCACCTGCTTGCCGAGGGCATTCTCGGAGCCGGTGAAGTTGATGGCGTACGCGCCGTCGCCTTTCTCGAACGGGATCGAAGTGCGGTGGAGAATGAGGCTGCGAAGTTGGCCCTGAACCCACTTGGAGTCCTCGTCGCTTCCATCGGTGAACTTTACATCCAGACCGCGCTCGTGGTCAAAGACGAACGTGCCTTTCACCGCATGCCCCGCTACATCCGCCGAGATATCGGCGCTAAAACCAAGGACATTCTTCGGAAAAGAGGCGCGCGATTGAGCGGCTTGCTTGAGTAATTCGTAAGCGGAAGAATCGCCCGCGGCGACCGGCGAGACCCCGACGGCGAGGGTGGCATAGGTGCGAACCAGTGTGTATTTCTGTCCGTCCATCTCCCCCGACTTGTTCTCAGGAACCATGACCCGGGCAGCGATGAAGCGGTCCTTTGGCCAGGCGATGCTCCATTGTCCCTTTGCATCGGCCTTGGCTTCCACCGCATCGTCATTCCCCAGAACCACCACGTACTCGGCATCGGAAGCGGGCTTGCCGTTGAGAAGGGCGGTGAGCACCAGCTTGCCGTTCGCCTTCTCAGCGATCAATTCCGTCTTGAGTCCAAGCTTGGTCTTGGCTGCCTCCAGGGTGGAAGCGCACTTGGCGAAGTACTCCAAGAGGAACACGCCTCGGTTCTGATCGTTGCGATCTAACACGCCGTATTCCAGACTGGCGCCGCTGACCTGACCTCCGGAAACATCGGCCGTGAACCCTTGTTCGGTCTTGTCCAACTTCAGCGCGCGGCCGCCCGGGAGCCAGCCTTTCACTTTATCGGCTTTGCCAGCAATCCCCGGCACGGCGGAGTCGCCAGGAGTCTCCGAGAGTTCGATCTTGACCCGCTGCGGGTTCTTCGGATCGACCGAGACCCACAGGAAGTGAGCGTGCGAAAGAGAGGCCATCAGAAGGCCCAGAGCGATCAAGGTTCTTTTCATAAGTCGTTGGGGAGCCATTGACAAAGGCACGATGCCTTCGCGACAACGACGATATCTTTTGAGGCATCAAAAAATCGATTTTGATCGTGATGAAAATTTGACAATCTTGACGAAAGTGTCTAGATTGATGGCCCGCGTAAATCCTCGAAAGTGGTTCCAATCCTCCCGAAATCCCAGAAATTTTGAAGGAGATTGAGCGTTATATCGCTGTTTAGTTTCGCTTAAGGGGGTGAAAGGTTATAATGCGGGACGACACCCCAAAGGAGGGCCTGGTTGGCAGGAGTCACGTTCAAGAACATTTGCAAAGTTTTCGGTAAAGACGTAAAAGCCGTAGACGACCTCAATCTCAGCATCAAGGACCAAGAGTTCATGGTGTTGGTTGGACCGTCCGGTTGCGGCAAGACCACCGCGTTGCGCATGGTTGCCGGTCTGGAAGAAGCTACGAGTGGAGACATCATGATCGGCGATGTCCGCGTTAACGACGTACCGCCGAAGGATCGAGACATCGCGATGGTTTTCCAAAACTACGCGCTCTATCCGCACATGAACGTCTACGACAATATTGCGTTCGGTCTTCGTTTGCGCGAACTCAAGGGATTCTTCTGGCAACTCAGCCACATGGCGGATGCCAAGAAGATCAAGGCAGACATCGATACCCGAGTGAAAGAAGTCGCGCGGATGCTGGATATTGAAAAATATCTCCAGCGACGTCCCAAGGAGCTTTCCGGTGGTCAAAGGCAGCGCGTAGCCCTTGCTCGCGCTATCGTTCGGAAACCTAAGGTCTTCTTGATGGACGAGCCGCTTTCGAACCTGGACGCAAAGCTTCGCGTTCAGACCCGCGCGGAACTCATCCGTCTGCACCGCACCCTGGGCATCACCACGATTTACGTTACCCATGACCAGGTCGAAGCCATGACGATGGGGCAGCGCATTGCCATCATGAAGGACGGCGTCCTTCAGCAGTGCGACGTCCCGGAGACGGTCTATAACCAGCCGGCGAATAAGTTCGTGGCCGGCTTCATCGGCTCACCTCCCATGAACTTCATCGATGCAAAGATCGTGAAGGAAGACGGCGTGGTGATGGTCGATACGGGCGAATTCAAGTTGCCGCTGGGAGCCGGACATGCCGCCGGAGCCTATGAAGGCAAGCCGGTAGTCCTCGGAATCCGACCGGAAGCCGTTTTCGATAAGGGAATGGAGACGCACGTGAAAGGGACGGAAGCCAACACCATCTCTGCGAAGGTCGACGTTCTTGAACCCCTAGGCCCAGAGTATGTGGCCTATCTGGCTTGTGGCAAGCACAACATGATTGCCACGATCGATACCGGCACGAAAATTAAAGAAGGTCAAACTGCCGAGTTCATCGTTGATCTTGAACGCATCCACGTCTTCGATTCCGAAACCGAAGCGGCGATCCGCTAAGTTCAGGCGTCAGGGCCTCCTCGCTCAAGTGGCGAGGAGGCTTTTTTGTTGCCCGGTGCTAAATCGACCGAACAACCATCGTCTTGGGCTCGGTCATCTCGTCCATGGCGTACCGGACGCCTTCTCGTCCAAATCCGCTATGCTTGACCCCGCCATAGGGCATGTTGTCAAACCGCAAAGTGGGATAGTCATTGACGATGACGCCTCCGACTTCCAGTGTGCGAAACGCCTGATCGGCAAGGGCGATCTTCTGAGTGAAGATGCCGGTATGGATGCCATAGTCGCTGCGATTCACTCGGGCAAGGGCTTCCTCAAACTTATCGAAGGGCTCGATCGTAAGGACGGGGCCGAACACTTCTTCGTTGGCGAGTTTGACCTGATCGGGAACGCCTTCGAGGAGAACGGGCTTGATCAGCGCCCCTTCTCGCCCGCCTCCACCGATGATCTTTGCCCCGTGGGCCACGGCTTCATCGACCCAGTCCGACACTTTGTCGGCGGCTTCGGCGGAGATCATGGGGCCGCAAACGGTTTTCTCATCGCGAGGATCGCCATAGGCGCAGGCATTGGTCTTTTGGGCAAGCATCTCTCGCGTTTCTTCATAGACCGAGCGCTCAACCAGGACGTGCTGAACGGCGATGCAAACTTGTCCGGCGTATCCATAGCCTCCGGCGATGATCCGGTTGGTGGCCCATTCTAAATCGGCATCGGCGCAGACAATGGCGGAGGCGTTGCCTCCCAATTCCAGCGTCACTTTGGTCTCAGGTGGCATGTCCTTCTTGACGGGCCAGCCAACGGCGGGCGAGCCGGTGAAGCTGAGCATGCGGCACCGCGGATCATGGGAAACCTTGGAGATCACCTGCGCGGGACCATTCCAGGCGTTGATCACGCCGTGGGGGCAACCCGCTTCGTGGATCAATCGGGCGAGTGTAAGGGTCGAGATCGGGGCAAGCGGCGAGGGCTTGAGGATCAGCGTATTGCCGGTCGCCAGTGCCGGAGCGATCTTGTGCGCAGCCAAATTGAAGGGCCAATTGTAGGGAACGATGCAAAGGATGGGCCCGATGGGAAATCGCTCTACATGGCAACGGTGGCCAACTCCACGCGGATCGAGGTCAAGAGGAAGAGACTCCACGCCCCACGTCGAAAGAAGGTCGGCGGCATAGTCAAACGTCAGGGCGAGCCGCGATACTTCACCCCGCGACCAGACGATGGGCTTTCCGACCTCGTCGCAGAGCATTTCAGCCAGTTCTTCTGACCGCTCTCGTACGGATTGAGCGATCTTGCGGAGGAGGGCTTGGCGTTCGTGTCGAGGAGAGTATCTCCAAGTTTGGAAGGCGTCCCAGGCTGCGTCCAGGCAACCGCGAAGCTCGCTCAGCCCGCCTTCCGCCACCGTTCCCACCACCGAACCGTCATAAGGGTTTCGGATGACTTCCTTGCCGGTGGCCTGATCACATGGCCCTCCAATGAAGTGGCCGTCGATCAGCAGTTCGCGATGCACCATTAACCAGATAATACGCGCGCGAGACTTACGCGTGCTGGCTGAGGGTGAAATAGAAAGTGGCGCCTTGCCCGGGCTCACTCTTTGCCCAAATCTGGCCGCCATGAAGGTTGATCACCTTGGCGACTGTGGCCAAGCCGATTCCGGAGCCTTGAAAACTGGGGTCATCGTGGAGTCGCTCAAATGCGCGAAACAGTTTTGAAGTGTAGGCGGGATCGAACCCCACCCCGTTATCTCGGACGAAGAAGGCGTGGCCCTCTTCTCTCTCCTCTTGTCCGATATGGATTTCGGGGTGGGCTTGCTTGCCAGTAAATTTCCAGGCGTTTTCGATGAGATTAACAAGGAGTACCTGAACCAACCGATCATCGCCTTTCGCTGCTAGGTTAGGCTCGATGCAAACCTTTACATCTCGGTCGGGCTGTCCGGCTTGGAGTTGCTCGATCACATCCGATGCCATCTCAGATAGGTCGAGGACGCTTCGGTCAGGCTCAAAGCGTCCCATTCGAGACAACTGCAGGAGGCCATCGATAAGCTGTCCCATCCTTCGACTCGCCTGAGTGATTCGGTCAAGGTAAGAGTGAGCTGCAGGGGGGATTTGCGAGCCAAAGTCTTCTTGAATAATTCGGGCAAACCCGTTAATCGCCCGGAGGGGAGCGCGCAGATCATGAGAGACGCTGTAGCTAAAAGAAGCGAGTTCTTCGTTCACGGCCTGGAGTTGAGCCGTTCGTTTCGCAACGCGTTTTTCCAACTCGGAGTTGAGGCGAAGGATCTCTTGTTGGGCCTGTTTACGCTCCGTGATGTCATTGAGAGCGCCAGCCATACGAACCGGTTGTCCAGACTCATTTCGAATGGCGTGGCCGAAAGTTAAGAACCATCGGTAGCGTTCGTTGCCATCCAGAAGCCGATGCTCAACATTGTAGGGTCGTCCATCCTTCAAGTGCAGGTGCAGACATTCAAGGGCTCTCTCGCGGTCGTCGGGATGAATACGATCCGACCACATGCTGAGGGGAACATATTCCACTTCGGCTCGTGCGGCAATCATCTGTCGCAATCGAGGCGACATGAAGATTCGACCGCTGGGAATGTCCAACTCCCAGATTCCATCTTGAGCGCCTTGCATCGCCAAGGCATATCGCTGCTCGCTTGCCATCAATGCAAAGTTCGCGTTGCGCTGACCAGTAATCACAGAACCTAAAGCCAACCCCAGCGCACCTAATGTAATAAAGAAGTCTTGGAGGCCCAAAAGCGAAAGCACCGGATACGCTCCTGACTTGACGGCGATGTAAGCAAGTAGTCCCACGGCAGCAGATGCGATGCTGGCTCCGTAAATGCCATGTCGGTAGGAAATCCAAAACAGCGGTAGGAAGCACAGGTGTTCGATTTTGACCATCTGGCTAGCTGGGGAATAAAATGCAAAGGCGCAACAGGTAATGAGAGCAAGCGCTTGCAACCAGGTGTCAAATTGAAGAAGAGGTGATTCGCTTCTTTTTGGTGTATCGTAGAATTTCTGACGTACTTCGGACTTAATGGATAATCGATGAAGGTAAGCGGAGAGATTAATGACTAGAGGAGGTGCAAACAGAAGGATTCCAGCAAAGTCTCCTATGCTGAATGTTGTGAATTCCGAAATAAAACTGTTTGCGAGAATCTTGCCGGAAGCGATGAGGGTAAGTACCCCAAATGCAGCCGTTAGCGAACTAATCAGTCCGGCTACCCCTAGAAAGACGAGAACGTCTCGAACGCTGGTCCATTCTCCGTTCTTTGGCAGACCCTGCTTTAAGATCCATCCTCCAAACCCATAGCAAACGGCGGTGTTCAGCGAGAGGGCGAGGTTTGTTACGATATCATGATTCCCGACTATGAGTCGACTCGCGATATTCGCAATCAGAACCGCCGGAGTGTATCTGACACCAAAGAGAAAGATGAGCGCAAGGCTTACGCCTGCGGGTGGCCACCAAGCAGAAGTTGCCAATTGATATCGCACATCAATGCCGATCTGGTGAGCGCCGATCTCGAGGAAAAAGTAGATTAAGAGGATAGTCGCTACCCGGAGGTACGACTTGGCCCCAGGATTATCGCCTTTATCAAGTTGCTGAATTCTTAGCTTTCCCAAGGTCAAGTTCACCGAATACCGTGGGTCGTCCGACTAGAAGTGCGCACCCAGTTCCGTGCCTTCTTTGGGAGGGATTAGGAGATAGCGCGCGAAGCGTCAGCGCGCTGGTAATCGGACTACACGGGTATTGTGCCCAATGGCGGACCCCGTAAAGTTAGGAGGTCATTAACTCTTTTGAGACTTGCGGCGATATGCGCAACGATCGTTACCGGTTACCCAGACCAAGGGCCCGGTCAATCAGATATTGATAGCTTTCTTTAACAGCCGTCATCATATCAGTCGCACATTCATCTAACTCGACTACCAACCACTCAAGCTTGTCTGGATTTACCATATTAATGGTCTCGATGAGATTCATCCTTCCTTGTCCCAGAGCCTGATGAGGTTGCCCTTTGGTTAGTGGGCCATCCTTTACATGCAGAAGAGAAGTTCGATCTCGGTAACGACGCACGACTTCCGACGGATTGTTTGCTCCAAATGCTGAACACCAATAGATGTCGATTTCAAGATTGAGGTCAGGGAGTAAGTCGATTAAGTATTCGATCGCGAGTCGACCTTCAATCAATTCAAACTCCATCCAGTGGTTGTGAAGGCACAGATTCAGTCCATTTTCACGCAGGGTGTCGATGGCAGGCCGGAGGCGATCCGCTGTCCGGCAGATGGCATCTTTTGAAGCGAAATCTTCCATCCAAAGCCCGGTGACCGTTTGAGTGACGCCTAAGCCTTTAGCGGTCTCGATGAATTCTTGAATCTTGTCGGGATCGGGAAAGGGGCCGAAATAGCTGGAGACCACCATTCCCATGTCCTCGACCGTATGGCGGAAGTCGCGAGGCGACATCCCATACCCAAAGCCCTCAACCCCTTTGTAACCAATATCCGCGATCTCCTGAAGAACACGGATGTGGTTTCCGTCTTTTGCTTGCTCGCGTACGGTGTACAACTGGATGGAAATAGGTTTTGGCGTCGTTGACATCCTAATCCTTTCGGTTCGCGAATAGAGCTTCGTTCTCCTGCTTTAGAGTCCGCTGATGAAAAAGTCGACGGTAACGGTTACGGAAATCGGCTTTGTGGCCTTGAATTCTGTGCCCACGTCGATGAGCTTCATATCACTCGCTTTCGCTCGCAGGCTTTGCTGAGCAGGTGCACTTGGGAGTGCGTCGTAATAGACTTCGGGCATAGACCATGTATCTGAACAAGCCGAAATGCCGAGGATCTTTTGCTCAATCGCTTGGGCCATTTTCTGAGCCTTGATCTTGGCTTTGACGAGGGCCCTTGCGGCCAGATCGGCCACCACCGAATCGTCGTCAAAAACCCACTCCAGGCTGCTGGACACGGTTCCCGGTCGATCCGAAATTGCACCCAAGAATTCGCCCACCATGCTCAGATCGTCTTGCTTAACAACTAAGTGATATTCGACGCGACTGTCTTTGCCGAAGATTCCGGAGTTCGATCTAGATGTGATGCTCTTGATTTCAAAATCTTTGTCCTGGGCGCCCAAGACTTTGAGGTCATCCACCAACGCGCGAACGTCTTGAGACTTCTCTAGGGCAGCGTTGCCAAAAAGCAGTTTCTCGCCTTTCACGACGACGTGAAACTTGACGGAGGTCGCCAGAACATCTGCTTTTTCGGTGGCGGTGACTCTCATCACACCTGGCTGGGGTTCCATCTCTTATCTCTCCATATGGGCAGGCAGAACGATATCTTTGGCGCGAGTGGTCGGGCTGACCACAAGTCTTACGATTCTGCCATCTTTGGTTTCGCACTCGACAGTTGTCTTTCCTGGTGCATGGAGTTTGAATTTCACGTCCCAGGTTCTTGGCCAAGCGGGCAGGATGCGGATGGCGCCGCCTGCTTCCAGAGGTTCCGCTTGCATTAACATCAGATCCGTCATGTTGAGAAGATTGCCGCCGTGGTTTTGATCCGGCAACCAGTCGTAATTCGGTCCCCAGGTTGCGGGCCATCGATAGGCGGGGTTACTGTTGGAGCAGTGGACTTGAAGAATTCGAGCTGCTTCGTCGGTCATGCCTAAGAGGGCGGCTACATTACCGTCGTATCCCCATCCTTTATCAAGCCGGTTTTTGCGGTGCGCATATGCTCGCTTCGCTTCGTCTAACAGCTTGGGATGGGCCAGAGTGACGAGTCGAAACGGCCACACCGCGTAGAGCTCGCCATTCTCGACATTGCTCGTCTGGTTCACGTATTTTTGGGCTGGGGCTAACTCAATCTTGCCATCGAGAGTTTGCAGGGGAAGTTCAGGGCAAGCTTTCTTCATGTGAGCGAAGAAAGTGCGCAAGTCAGCGGGAACGAGGCGACGGGGAAGAGCGGCGAGGCGCTGGGTAATTGAAATGAGCCCTGCCGTGGCTGGCATGTCATTGACAACACCTTCCCAGTAAGTCTCCACAACTTGGGTGGGATCAAGAACGATGCGACCCTGAGGGTCCTTTTTGAATCGGGTGTCGAAGTATTTCAAGACCGACTCTGCCATGGGCAACAGGCGCTGGGAGAGAAACTTTTCATCCCGAGTGAAGTCCCACCGATCGAGCATCAATCCAACTAATTCGGGGCCCTGGTTCCAAGCATCGTCCCACCACGGGCACAGAACTTCGTTTGGTTGGTGTCCCTTCCGGTCCCATCCGTAGTCCCCGCCGGAGTACGTTCCAAAGCAGGTCATCGTTTCCGGAAAGTAGGCGCCCTGGGATCCATGATAGAGCTTAGATCGAGACTCGGCGAGCGCTCGGTTGTCTTCGTAGATTCTAAAAAACGGTTCCATCATCTCAAAGTCGCCACTCGCCAGCATGGGGTGATACATATGACGGAGGTTTTGGAACCACTGGCAGTCGCCCCAATTTCGCCAGTCCGGGTTGTAGGGCATACCGCTGGCCTTGGGTTCAACGGTGTAGAAACCGCCGTTGAATTTGATAGGATGAGCACCTCGACCTTGGCAGGCCTGGACATACCGTTGCAAAACGTAACCTTGGGTGATGGGCGATCCGGCGGCGGCCGCGCGATGGGCGACGCGCTTGCCGTCCAGATAGATTGAAGCTTCGCCCGTCATCGCATCGAAAGAAGCGCTAACAAACTGCTTTTGTCCGACTTTGAGGCACTTCGGAGCGCTCAATTCAATATCGCCGACGATGAGTCGAAGGCTATCGCCAGGATGAGTGTCGAACAGAAACCCATCGTTCCTTCCTGCCGTCAGTCGGTCGACAATTCGTCCGGGAGCGAGTTTCTCTGGTTTGATCCAGGCGGCAATCGAGAGACCCTTGCGGAAGTCTGGTGGTCCGCTCACTCCATCCTCAAAGGTCGGCTGGTTGGGCAGGGGCTTAGGTTCGTCTTGTCCTCTCCACTTCCACAATTCCTCATAGGAGGCGGGGCGATTCAGGATGCCGGGCGAGGATAGCTGTCCGGGGAAGACGTTGCCGTGGCCCGAGTCCATTCCGATGCGAAATGGATAGTCGTTTTGCGGAACCGAAAAGTCAGGGTGATCTCCGTGGACGAATACCCAGGATCGATTCCAAAACGCGTTCCACCAAGCCCGAGTGCGTTTGGCGGCATTGCCGTCTCTCACGCCTTGTCTGGCCAAGCCTCGTTCCCACTCCGACACCGTTGAAGTCACTTGCGTGTGAGTCGCAAGCCAGAGATGGAATTGACGGACGGGCTTTGCCGTCTTGAGGGTTCTTTCTCCCGATCTCGTGAATCCCTCGCCAGCAAGCTTGCCGCCAAAAGTGCGGTGGATGAGAGGATCATGTGTCCCTCTTAGACCGGACAGCGATTGATTGGCCCATAGCTTTGGAACCACCGAGGTCTCGTTGCGGTGGTACCAAACGATGGCGTCTGCAGTTGGCTTGAAAATGTCCTGCGATTCAACGAGATCGAACGGAGCATCATGAACCGACCACGCCGAGCGCATCTCTTCCTTTGGCAGTGTACGTGGCTGATTTCGCCAACACTCCACGTTGGCAGTGACCGTATCGGGCTCGGCATTTGCGCCCTCTAAATAGATCGTATTTCGATCGGAATCGACGAATACTCGCAGGCTTGATCCTCCCCCCGTCACCTCGATGAAGCCTTCGCGTAAATGCAGATGCTGGCGGAAATCTCCTCGGGATTTGAAGGGGCTGGATGCCCAGTGTAGGCGTACGCGACCGAGTTTGAGATAGCGGCTAATCTCAGATATCGCGTCGGTTCGGGCGATGTAAAACAGCAAATCGCCGGTTGCTTCTTCCACCCACACGTTAAGCACGACCTCGCCATTTCCTAGAGGCATTGAGGCGGACGCGTCCCGTGAAGGCGTCGTCCAAACCACGTCGTAAGAGGAAAGAGGATCGGCGGCGGTCAGCATGACGACAGAAGAAAGTGCAGCGATCAGCATTGGTTCTCCCCGTTACCCTACCCGCACATTTCCCGATCATTTCGGGTTTGCGTTGCGTGTCCCTTAAACCATTCTTTGGCTTTCATGAAATTGTCATTTCGTGGAGTTTTAATGTCGGCATCGAGGAGGATTGACAATGATGACGGCTCTGCTGATTGCACTCGCAATACCGATGTCAAGCGAGAACCTGGTGAAGAACGCCGATTTCTCTCAAAAGGATGCAACGGGCAAAGGGGCCCTTGGCTATCAGTCTACGGGCGACGCCTTTTGGTCGTGGGTTGGCTATACCGATGAGATCGTCACCGCTGGTTTTGCATTCCCGGCAAAAGCCAAAGCGAGCGGCTCGGTGAGTCAGATGGTCACGGGAATCGATCAAAAGGAAGGTAAGTGGATTCGATTTACTTTTCGAGGATTGCCAGAGCAGAACTTTCAAGTCTCAGGAGATCAGCTTTTCATGAAGATAGATTTCTATGAAAAGCAAGGCACGGAGTACGTAGATTCCGCGGAGCGCCTGATCTATAGGGAAGTTGAAAAAGACCGTAAGGAACTCGCTGTGAATGGCAATTACGGGAAAGACGGCGCCGCGATTTGGCGAACCTACGAATTTGAGGAGCTATTGCCATTTCCTGAGGTTGATTCCGTTAAGGTCTCTGTGGGCTACAAAAATGGAGGGGGGAAGAGCAATGCCCAAATCTGCTTCTTCTTGGACGACTTCTCGGTAGTCCAGCTCCAGAAGTCGTCTACAGGCTTGGTCGATCCAGCCGAGGGACCAAAGGCGCGTAACCAAACCGCCGTTCCCACCACCGAGGGCCTTGTGTCGCTAGGAGGTCGGTGGTACTACCAACCAGCCAAAACCGAGACACTCGCTCTGAATGCCGCGGGGCGGTTCGAAGGGACGCTTCGAGTCACCCAGGCAAATGCCAATCGCCTCTTCTATCGAGACGATCGTTTGATCAATCCGTTTGCCGGCAACATGACGGCATGGTTGCGGAAAGGTTATCTGGATGAGTCGGGATATCCCGTTACCAAGGATACGTTCGTGCCAGATAACGTGACCCTTACGTTCGATGGTAAAGCTAAAGTGGCGGTAGTGCGGGCGAAGAATATCCCCAACCATCCAACGGCCAAATTTCCAGACACCTACGGAACCCAGGGTTACAACCCCAGCTATATCCAAGTTCAGAAGTCCGTTTTCTTTCTGCCCTTGGAGCCCGTTACCAACCCAAGGGCCATCGCTATGACTGCACGCGACGAAAATGGCGCATTGCCGATGGGGTCAGTCGGATTTGCAGTTAATGGCGTCGTGTTTTACAATCCGTTCGATGCCGGAATGCAGGATGCGTCCAGCATCATGGACCGTTGCTGTGGCCATCCAAGTCCAGACTACCGATATCACTATCACAAGTATCCAATCTGTGTGAACACCCCCTTTGTCGATAAAGGAGAGAGACACTCGCCGGTGATCGGATTCGCCTTTGATGGATTGCCTGTCTATGGCCCCTATGAATCCAATGGCGTGATGGCTAAGGATTTAACGACGAACAAGCTGAACGCCTTCAACGCTCACTTCGACGAGGTGCGAGGGTGGCACTACCACGTCACTCCGGGCAAGTTTCCCTACATCCTCGGAGGATATTTCGGCCAAGTCGATCGGCGGAACTTCAGAAGATAGTCGGGAGGGCCAAGCGGCCCTCCCGACTTAGCCCAGCATTCAGTTTGCGGGCTTTAGCATCATGACAAAGCCGCCACCTGGCTGCACACGGAAGAGGTGAGTAGAGTCCTTTTGGGCGAAAGTGGCATGGACGTCCCAAGCGTCATGCTTCGCCGCGTCGGTAATGACCACGCCCTCATACTTGCCTTTACCAAGGAATGTAGTTTTGACCGTTGCCTGAGCCTCCGGCCCCCCATTAAGACCGGCAACAAACCAGGTGTCTCCTCTCCGCCGAGCGACAACCACCAATCCGCCAATCTTGCTCATGGGCAAATATTGGGTCTCGTCCCAGACGGAAGGAATGGCCTTGATGACCTGACGCTGGAGGCTGCCCTCGGGAAAGGCTTCCTGCATGTCCTGCGGTCGACTGACCCAATGAAGGGCAGGGGAAGTGTAGATGATGCCGGTGGCCAGTTGAAGAGACCACGTCGAGCCATCGAGTTTGTCCTCTCGATGGCCAAAGTAGCCTGGAGTGAAGTCGGCAGGTCCGGTAGCGCAGCGGGTGAAGGGAAGGGCCGCATAGTGAGTGAACGGAATTGCTGTCCAACCGGTCTGTTCCAGACCGAAGATTCCCTCTCGGGAGAGTTGATTCGGATAGGTAATCGATTCTCCGCTCGGAATATTTGCGCCGTGGAAATTCACCATCAGGTGTCGTTCGGCGGTTTTACGCATAGCTGCGTCATAGAAACGTAGGCGTGATTGGGAATTGCTGTCCATGAAGTCGATCTTCATGCCCACCACGCCAGCTTCTTTCACCTTGTCCATGAAGTCGCCCATCTGTTTCCAGTCGTCGCGAGAATCGTTAATTTCGCTCCATCGCTTCCAAACCCACTGACTGACGCCTTTCGCTTTTCCGTATTCGACTAACGATTTGATGTTTTGCCATTTATCGCTGCTGGGGGTCGACCAGTGCTCCCAACCTTCGTCGATCAGGTTGTTTTCAAAACCAAATTCAGCGGCCATGTCGGTGTAACGCTTCTGGGCGTCGTAGCTCACATCGCCAGAGTCCCACCAAGACCAGGCGGCGCGGCCCGGTTTGATCCAACTGTCCTTTCCGCCAGCGGGGAAGAGCTTCTTGTCCGGCTCGGCGGCCAAAGAGTCGATCCACCCATTCGTGGTGAGTTCCGTCAGATCTTTCGCGGCAATCACGGTGCGCCAGGGGCTCCATTTAGCGTCTCCGTTAGGCTCAAATCCGGTTAGGTCGAACGCAAACGTGGAGCGAATGCGAGGACCATCGATGACGTACTTGACGCCTGCAAATCCGAGATCCATATTCCCGGACTCCGAGATGAGAAGGTAGCCGCGTTTGTCTCCATACTCAACCGTGACCGGACCGCTACGAGTGCCGTGGAGCTTTTCAGCGGGCGCTGCGGAAAAGATGCCCTCGCAAGGGCCCCACCCGGCTCCGCCGTCCTGCGTCCAGAGGGTTACCCCACTAGGCAGACACCATTCCGCTCGATCAAAGGAAATTCTGCGATTCTGACCTTGAGCGGGCATTGCTTGTCTCCAAGCCAAGCCAGAGTCGCCGATTCGAAAGGTGATTTGGACGGCTTCTCCCGTATTGCGGATAGCCTCGACAACGGCTTCTTTGTAGGGGACGTCCAGGCCGGAATAAGCGTAGCCGGGATAAATCTTGCGAGTTCCAGATGTTTCAGCCACCGTCCGGACGCTCTTTAAACCTGAAAGGGAGTCGCGATCAACATACACAAAACCGAGATGGGAGGGCTCGATCAGCGTTGAGCCGCCTCGCTTCAACTGATACTTGAGTTCTCCGCTCTTAACTTCCAGAACAACCGAAAGTTCACCGGATGGACCGGTGAAGGTGATCGGCGCAGGCGCCGCCTTGGTGGCGGTTGCGCACAAAGCCAACATGCTCAACATCGTCAACGTGCTACCTCAACTATTAACTTGCTTCCCGGAGATTGACGGGTTCGTTAAGAAAACTTTGACCACTATTCCCGTTTTTTGGCCCTACTTTTTTTGGAAAGGACTGGCCCACAAAAGAATGCATCTTTGGAGCGACGGATTTCGTACTCTGTAACGATCATGGAAATCATCAAAATTGCGTTTGCCGTAATTTTCGCCTTGGCTGGGCTAGCGGGTTCGATTTTGATTTTGGTCGAAGCATTCAAGGACGAGATTTGGAAAGGCGTTCTCTGTCTCTTCTGCGGACTCTATATGCTCTACTACATGCTCTTTGACTTTGAGCATGAGCACAAGTGGCCCATGGTGCGCTCGCACTATTTGGATCTGGCATCGCCGCCGGAATAATGATGATTTGAGGATCCCGTAATCGCCCCGATGTCTAGGCGTCAAGTCTTGAAATCTCGGAGGAATTCAAATGATTCGTCGTCTTTGCCTCGGACTCGTCGTTGTATGCGCATGGATCGCATTGCTCAGCGCCTATTCCTTTGCCCAACAACGTGGTCGCACGCTGGAGGATCGCGTGTCCTCGTTAGAATATGAAGTTTCGCTATTGAAGCGAAGCCTAGGAGGCGGCGCTCGGACCAACGATCCGTCTCGATATCCGTTTACGGGCGTTGGTCGGAGCTATCCTTTCGCGGCGGCGCTCAAGAATGGCGCGACAGTCCTGCTTGACAAGGAGTTACTTTGGGAGATTCGTCCCGAGGACCGGGCCCGGGTTATGCGATGGACGATGAACCAGTCCATTTGCGTTTCGACGAGTTCGGATCGCGACTATCCCTACCTGCTAGAAAACCAATCTCGTCGAGAGCAAGTCGCCGCGAAGTATTCCGGCCGAAGCGTTTACTAAGGAAAAAGAGGAAATTGGCCCGGATTCGCGAACCTAGAGTTCAAGATGAAGCCCGCCAAGCTCCTCTCTTCATGCCTACTCGTAGCCGCTTTTACCGCCATTTTTGCGGCGGACCCTCCCTATAAGAACTCCAAACTTCCCATCGAGACGCGAGTGGAAGATCTGCTCAAGAGGATGACCACTGCCGAGAAGATCAACCAACTCCGGTGCGACATACGTGAAAACGTGTGGGGACCGGCGATCGATACGACAGGGTTTGGTGAAACCTACGATATCCTCCGGCCCCTGACGAGTCTGGATGCGGCAAAGCGAGCTAATGAAGTCCAGGCTCGATCGATGAAGTCGCGGCTGGGAATTCCTATCGTCATTCACGACGAGGCGCTCCACGGTTTGATTGGAAATGGGACGACTAGCTATCCGCAATCGATCGGGATGGCCGCCACGTGGAATCCTTCGATGGTTGGTCGAGTCGCCGCGGCCATCGCGGAAGAGACTCGGGCAAGGGGAGTCCGGCACGTTTTGTCTCCGGTTATTAACGTAGTGAGAGACGCGCGCTGGGGCCGTGTCGAGGAAACCTATGGCGAGGATCCGCTGATCTCATCACGAATGGGCGTCGCTTTTGTTCGCGAATTTGAGAGCCGGGGCGTGGCGACGACTCCCAAACACTATGTGGCGAACGTGGGGGACGGTGGACGTGATAGCCATTCGATTCAGATTTCGGAGCGGGCGCTGCGGGAGATCTACTTGCCCCCATTTGAGGCAGTCATCAAAGAGGCGGGCGCGAGCACGATCATGTCCTCTTACAATTCCGTAAACGGGGTAGCCGCCTCCGCGAATAAGTGGCTATTGACCGATATCTTGCGCGGCGAGTACGGATTCAAGGGATGGGTCGCCTCCGATTACGGCGCCGTTAGCGGCATTCAATTTGCTCACCGAAACACCGGCAGCGCCAAAGAAACGGCGGCGGCGGCTCTGAATGCAGGTATGGAGTCGGAATGGCCCGATGTCTATATCTGGGGCGAAGGCTTGGATCAGGCGGTGAAGGAAGGCTTGATCAGCAAGAAAGTGCTGGACGAAGCCGTGCGCCGAGTCTTAAGAATCAAGTTTAAGACCGGGGTGTTCGATGAGCCCTTGGCTGACCCGGCGCGAGTTCAACAGATCGTACAATCGCCCGCTCATCGGCAAGTGGCGCTGGAGGCGGCGCGCCAAGCAATGGTATTGCTCAAGAACGAACAAAATACTCTGCCTCTGAAATCAGGTTTGAAGTCCATTGCCGTCATTGGCGCCAATGCCAAAGATGGAATTCCTCTGGGTGGATACAGTGGTTTTAACGTACCTACCAAATCCATATTGGAAGCGATTAAAGAACGTGCAGGCAATGGAGTGCGCGTAGAATGGGCTAAGGGAACTCAGTACGGACGTGGCACGTCCATTCCGGCCATCGAACCTTCGGCCTTTCAAGGTCTTAAAGGCGAATACTTCAAGAATCGGAATCTCTCGGGAACCCCTGCGCTGACTCGAAACGATCCTCAGATTGCCTTCAACTGGCACGCCGGGGCGCCCGCCGATGGCTTTGGTATTGACCACTATTCGGTCCGATGGACCGGCAAGATCACGCCCACTAAGTCGGGCGAGTACCGAATCGCCGTCAGTTCCGACGATGGATACCGACTGTTCCTCAATGGCCGCAAGGTGATGGAGGATTGGACCGTTCATAGCGGCAAGACCGACGAGATCAAACTCAATCTCCAGGCGGGCGTCCCCGTCGACATGAAGTTGGAATACTACGAAGAGGCGGGGGATGCCTTAATTCAATTGGGCTGGAGCGTGGGCGACGATGCCCATCCCGAGATCAGCGAAGCCGTGGAACTTGCCAAGAAATCCGATGTCGCAGTGATCGTCACCGGAATCATCGAAGGCGAAGGGCAAGACCGAGCTTTCCTTGACCTTCCTGGAAATCAGGAAGAACTGATCAAGAAGGTAGTTGAGACCGGCACCCCGGTGGTCGTGGTCCTCGTCGCCGGTTCTCCGGTGACGATGCGAAATTGGGTGGACGATGTTCCCGCGGTGTTGGATGCTTGGTACCCCGGACAAGAAGGCGCGATCGCGATTGCCGATACTCTCTTTGGCGATAACAACCCGGGCGGAAAGTTGCCCATGACGTTTCCGCGCTATGTGGGCCAGTGCCCCATCTACTACAACATGGAGCCCTCCGGGCGCGGCTATGACTACGTCGATCTCACCGGAAAGCCGGAGTTCGCCTTCGGCCATGGCCTCAGCTACACCAGCTTCGCCTACTCGGATCTCAAGATCACTCCCGATCCTGGGTCCAAGAACACATTCTCGGTCACGTTCCGAGTCAAGAATACGGGCAAGGTAAAAGGGGATGAGGTCACCCAGATGTACATTCACGATCTGGTCGCCTCTGTGACCCGCCCTTTGATTGAGCTAAAGGGCTTTCAGAGAATCTCGCTTGAACCTGGACAATCAGTGATGGTGAAGATGGGGCTCGACCCCGACAAGCTCTCTTTCTGGAACTTGAAGATGAAAAAGGCGGTCGAGGCGGGAGACTTTGATGTGATGATCGGAAGCGCCTCGGACGATATTCGTCTGAAGGGCAAAATCACCGCGAAGTAGAAAGTGGGGTTCGGGAGAGCCCCACTTTCCATTCGATCAGCGAACGGCGAGACCGTTCGTGCCAACCGGCAGTCCGCCGTCGGTATCGATAGCGGTCAAGTTGCCCGAGGATTCGACTCGGAACCCAACGATGGAGTGGCTGCCACCGGCCAGGACGTAGACGAATCGGTCGTTGTTGGTGATGACGATATCGATGGGAGCGCTACCCGCCCCCGTTGAACCCGAGACGCCACCGGCATCGATCAGCGAGAGACTTCCGTCGGAAGCGATGCGGTAACCCGAAACAGAGCCGCTGCCTGCGTTGGTAGTGTACGCATACCGCCCATTGTTCGAAACGACCGTCCAGCAGGCGGCGGTTTCGGTGGTGGGAGCGGAGGGGCTAATGGGCGTAAGGTCCAAGTTGCGGGAGAGACGGTAGCTGGAGAGCGCGCTGGCATCGGTAGCTCCGCCGAACGCTTCCGACACAAAGAGCCGGCCTCGACGGTCGAAATCAAAGCCAAAGGGCGTCTGTCCAACGGAGGCTTGGAACGAAACTTGGCTGGGGCGGCCCCACCGGTCCAGGTCGAAAGTGTCGATAGTGTTCGTTGCCTTCTCCGTCACGACCAGGCCATCTCCCTTTGGGGTGAACTGAATCTGAGCCGAACCGGGGTGGGCCTGACTCAAGCCGGAACTGGCGCCCGGGATGGCGGTAAGTTCGCCTCGGCGGGACTGGAAAAAGCCTTGGATAGAAGCGCTTGCTTCGCCTTGGCCATCGTTCAAGACGTAGACCAAATTCCCGGATTGGGTGACGCTAATCGGTCGAACGCCGCAGCTTGGCTGAACGTCTCGCAAAGAGAGGCGGCCAAAGGCACTGACTTCAAAGATGGAAACTGAGTTGCTTCCGGCGTTGACGGCGTAAAGGAATCTTCCATCCTGACTCAACGTGACGCCGTTCTGATTGCCCAGCCCCGCGCCAGTTCCAAGACCGCCGGTGGAGACCGACCCAGCGGCTTCCAGGTGTCCGTCGGAGAACCGGTTGTAGATCAGGATTGAGTTTCCCGCGACCTGATTGGATTGGGTGTAGACATTGCCGACGGGGTGAGAACTGGCATGAGAGAAGACGGGAATGGCGGAAAACGCGAGGGCGAGGGCAAGGGTGGGGATGTGCTTCATGTCGTTGATTTCTCCTTCGAAATCTCGCCCCTAGCGCGCATAGGATTGAGCTTCGGGCACCAAAAGCCCGGTCCAAAGAAGAGTGTTCCAGCTTTCCTAAAAGTCCCAGGCGGGTTTTGGCTGGCGTTCGGCCATTCGGTCCCCGACCCAAGCCAAAATGCCATTCATCTCTTCCGCAAGATGGATGGGAAACTCCAGATTCGGATGCGCTTGATACACCCGCAAGAATTCTCGCCACTCGTCATCGGAAGGGAGGATAACGGTCCGGCTCCTCTGGGCAATCCACCGGGCGGATTGTTGAGCGGCGAGAGTTCTTAGCTTGGGATCTTCATCGGCAAGAGCCCTCCAAATCCAAACCAACGCCACCCACGACCGGCGCTGAAACATAAGCCGAAATCCAAAGCGCCGCTTTGTGGGCTCCGGCGAATTGAGCAAGTCTTCGACATCTGGAATAGAACCCGGATACTCACTTGCGAAACTGACAATGAGGTTAGGTGAAATGCGACCGAGCAAATTTGGTAAGTCCGATACGAGCGATTCGGGGCGGAGCTTACGGATCGCCTTAAAGGCGGCATCCCTAACTTGACGATTGGTATGAGCGAGGTAGGGGCGAATGACGTCTACGTCTTCGGCGCTCCCCACTTCGGCCAGACCCAAGATCGCACCGCGTCCATCTTTCTGAATGCCATGAGCGATTTGCTCTCGGTAAGAAGCGACGAAGTCGTTATATCCGGCTTTCTCAAGATAAAACCGGGCGGCCGCTCGGACGGTCGAACTGGGATCGGAGATCATCCCAATGAGACGAGGATCGTCGCCCGCAATCCGCGATTCGCCTAAGGCGCTTACGGCAAAGAGCCGAGTTCCGGCAAACCCAGATTGGAGGCCAAGAGAGATTAGCTCTGGGTTGGCTGAGAGGTACCTGGCTCCGACTGAACTTACCTGGGGTTGCGGGCTGAGTAGAAGTTCGCGGGCAAACTCTTCGTCAATATCGCCATGCTCCGCGAGGAGTTCAGCGAAGTAGCGGAGGTCATCTGGATGTGCGGCTTCCCAGACGGTATGGGGTCCGCAATCCGCGATGCATTTCCGCTCGATCTCGCTGATGAATGGTGACCGGTTCGTACGACTTTGGCGGGCAAGCCAGGGAAGAAAGTCGATGTAAGGGAGAAGGATTGACGCCGAGTGCTCCCGGAGCATGTTCTGGACTGAATCCTGGGCCAACCGAGAGATTTTTGGGACCCAGTCGCATGTTCTTATCAAGAGGAAGGGAAGATCGTCTATTTGCAATTCACGGCAGATAGTCTTCAGTGCACGCTCTCGAACAAATCCTGACCAGTGGACAGTTGCCAAGAGGAGACGCGCTCGATGCCTTCCTGTTCTCAGGGGGGCCAGAGCTCGGCCAGAGAGGATAGGAAGAATGCGGTGCCGATTCCTCTCCAACTCCAAGAATTCAGAAAAAGGGGCAACTCTGCAGCGAGCAAGGAAGCGATCCCTCGTGTCTTGTTCTGCCGCAAGATCTGGAAACTCCAATCGGGACAAATCCAAGAGCGTTAAGGCCTCCCAATTGCCTGGAGGATCACTAAAGGATCCTTTTCTTGCATGCTGCCATGGCCACATCGGTAGAGGCAATAATAGTCCATGTTTGGACTTTCGTTGACCTTGATGCTGAGCCTTTCCGGTATCTCGCAGGACCCTCGTCTTGAGAAAATCATTCCGGTCTGGACCGGTCGCAATGGTTACGAGGAATATGTCCGAGCGGCCCAACTCTTGAGCGCCCCGCAGGTGACGGAACTCAATCGATATGTCCGCTATCGAGAAACGGGCAAGTGGGATGAAGAGACGACCAAACCCGAAGCGCCTCCTGGTACAGATCCCGAGACGCTGTTGGACGTGTACCGAATCCAAGCAAAGGCTCTTGAGCCAGCCTTAAAGCTCATTCGTCAAGGGAATACCAAACCCGTCTTCTATCCCAACCCCAGTCGCACGATCCTTACCCTCTATCCAGAACTGGCTCCCCTGAAGTGGATGATGCGCGACCTTCAGAGGTACGCGTATGTCGGCTTCTCCGAAGGGAAGGGAGCGGAAGGTACGCAAGCCATTTTGGATACCTTCAGTTTTGGCGACCGGATTGAGTGCGGACCGATGTTGCACTCGAACGTCGCGCAGTCGATTCGAGATTTTGCAAGAGCTTCCTTCCTGAATCGACTCGGCCAGATGTCGCTCTACGACTTGCAGAAAATCCGATCTTGGGCAGACTATCAGGCTAAACAGCCCGTGAGAATGATTGAGGGAGCGCGGCAGGAAGCTCGAGAGGTCAGCGCCAGCTACTACTATTTTCTGAATCATCCCGAGGAGTTGGCAGCTTTCGGTGGAAACAAAGAAGCTCTGGTCCAAGCGGTGTCCAAACTAACGGAGAGTCACAAGGCAGAGGTTTATCGACTCGCATTTCAGCGACTGGAAGCGCCTTGGCTCGCTATTGCCGACCGGCTTTCTAAACCCGAGTCCCAATGGCTCGGCGACATTGATACAAGTCGTTACCTCGAGGGATCGGGAACTTCTAGCCCTTTGTCGCCCGGTGATGGGGTTTGGGGAATGGCGATCTTAAAAGCCTTTAACGCCCTTGCGTATAGCATTGATCCAGGAGAGGTGGTCAAAGAAGTGGCGAAGGATCGGGTGAAAACCCGCCTCTTGGGAATCTACGCAAGCGTAGGAATATTCCGATGGCAGCAAAACCGACTGCCAGAAAGTTTGGAGGAGGTCTTTGGTAAAGAGCCAACGGAGTCTCTCTCCGGCAGTCGCTACACTTACGAACGGCTTCCGGATGGGAAGTTTCGGGTCTTCTGTCAGATCAATGGGCTGGGCGAAGTCCACTTTGAGCCCGAGGAAAAGGGGGACACGGAGGCTGAATAAAAAGACCCCCGTCGCAGCCGGGGGCCCCTTTTACGTGCTAGCTAGATGATGATCAGGGCTTGCATTCGTAGTACGCGCCCGTATTGTTCACGTACTTGTCCGGATCGGAAAGCGTCGCCTTGTCGTTGGTGGTCCAAACCCAGTTGGTGCCGTTGTAGTACCAAGCGGGAGTGAGGGTTGAACCCAGTTCCTTGTACGTGATGGCGGTTCGCATCTTGTACTTCGCGTGACCATCGGCGTAAGCCAGGTTGCCACCCTTCTTGTGGGTGCTGCTGAACAGATACAGGTCGAACGAGTTGCACCAGCTGCCCGACAGATCGTACTTGTACGGTCGCTCAGGAGCGGATCGCAGGGTCTCACCTGCTTCTTGAAGGTAGACGATCCCAGCAGGTTCTTCGACAGAGGTCATCGATCGGTCTTCGACCGCGCCGTTTGCGTAGTAGCTGGTGTTGCCTGCGCCGGAAGTGTTGGAGGCACCCCAACGAGAACTAGTGCTCTTTTGGGTGGAAGGACAAACATAGACACCAAGGTTCTTCACGTACGGATAGATCGACTTCGCCCAGTTTCGCTCGACGTTCGGGTCCATCCAACCAAGGGCTCGGTCGGTTCCAGGAGCAATCCAGTAGGCCTCCGGCATGATCTGGGTGCCAGGATAGGTGTCATCGTAGTCGTTCGCGTAAGTGAAAACGGCCAGACCAAGTTGCTTCATGTTCGAGAGACACGAGCTTTGCTTGGCGGCGGCTTTCGCTTGGGCGAAGACCGGGAAAAGGATGGCAGCAAGAATCGCGATGATCGCGATGACGACTAACAGTTCAATTAACGTAAAGGCTTTTCGGAATTTCATCAGTGAACCTCCAAGTGAGGATCTGCACATTCAGATCGGAATAATTGCTAAGGATAAGGGTCGGGTTAGGCGGCGGGCCCTCCCGAAGATTGGCGAACGATGAGTCGGGCCTTGAGGACCGCCTCTTGGATCGGATGTGAAGGGTTTTCAATCCGACGCTGAAGGAATTCGCAGGCGAGGCTGCACATTTCTTCCAATGGCAAAGCGATAGTGGTGAGGGGGACGTCCAGGTATTCGGTGTCTTCGATCCCGTCGCAGCCAACAATGGCCACATCGTCAGGAATCTGGACGCCGAGGTCGCGCATTGCGCGGTAAGCCGCGATGGCGATGTCGTCGTTGTGACAATAAAAGGCGTCAGGCGTGCCCTGAGTCTCGATGTACTCGGCCACCTGGGTTCGGATTTGGCGACGCTCGCTGGAAACGTCGACGAATCGTGTTTCAAGCCCAGCTTCGGCAAGCACTTTCGTGTAAGCCAAGTACCGCGGATCTTGTCCACGACTCTCAAGCTGATCCGTGATGTAAACGATGCGTCGGCGTCCGGACTCCGCGAGATGCTCAACAGCTTGCTGGGCGCCCTCGCTCAGATCGATCTGAACTCGGTCAACCCCCCGAAGCAGGTGATAACTTCCGGTGGAGACCAGGGGAACGCTAGGTATCCCGATCCCGCCCATGTGCGCTTCAATGGCAGGGCCAGCTTCGTGAACGATCACGCCATCCACATGCCAAGGATCGAAGGTATGGCGGGCAGCCATTTCCATCGTGGGCCGACCGACGAGGTCAACCAACAACTGATATTTGTGGCGAAGCGCCTCCGCGTGCATCAGCCGCGAGACACGTGCATGGTAGGCGTTTTGCACACCTTCCGACCAAAGCCAAAGGCTAATTAATCCGGTTCGACCGGTAGCTAGGGAACGAGCAGCGTGATTTGGGCGATATCCCATCTCTTCAGCCGTCTTCAACACTCGCAATCGCGTCGCCTCAGATATCAAAGGATCGTCCGTGCGGTTCAATGCGCGGGACACCGTGGCGTGGGAAATATCCAACTTCGCCGCGATATCTTTGAGCCGTACTCGTCGGCTCTTATCTTCGTTGATAGCCTTCATTTTGAGTTATGCACACGCTTGCGGTAACGCGGTTGCGGTGATGCGTGTACATTATTATCTATATTTTTCAATTAATGAAATAAATCCCCCAAATTTCATAAAATTGCGGTGGTGAGCGCTAGGAACGGAAGGATTAGACGAGGGCGAGGTGCTCTCGAATGGCGGCAAGGAATTGCTCGCCGTACTTGCCCAGCTTGTGCTGCCCCACGCCGCTGATCTGCAACATTTCGTCGCCGTTTTTCGGCTTCATCTTGGACATGTCCAGGAGCGTGGTGTCGTTGAAAATGACGTAAGGGGGCACCTCTTGAGCGTCGGCCAGAGCCTTGCGGACTTCCCGGAGCTTCTGGAACAGAGGCTCATCGGCGAAGCCCCCAAAGCTGGATTTCTTCTCCCGCTTCTTGCGCGGCTCTTTGGGCTCGGGAAGGGTGAGCGTCAAAGTCTGCTCGCGTTTCACGATTGGCTTGGTGAGAGGCGTAAGCTTCAGGGCGGAATAGTTAGTGATGTCTTGGCGCAAGAACCCGAGATGGATCAACTGCCGAATGACACTTGACCAGTGATCTTGGCCGTGCTCCGCCCCTTGGTTGTACATCGGAATATCATGATGGCGAAACTGACGAATCCTCTGGGTGTCCGCCCCTCGGAGCACGTCGATGACGTGGCCCATGCCAAACCGCTGCTGAAGCTGATAGACGCACATCAGCGCGCGGTACGCGTCTTCCGTGCCGTCGTAAGTCTGTCGAGGCTTCAGGCAAACATCGCAATTGCCGCAGTCTTCGCTCAGGTCCTCGCCAAAGTAGCCGAGCAGAACCCGCCGGCGGCAGGTGATCGCCTCGGCAAATCCGACCATCGCGTCTAGCTTGTGCGATTCAATCTGCTTCTGCTGGGCGTTCTCCGAGTTCTCGATCAGCTTTCGGGCGATAACGACGTCGCCCAAACTATAAAGCAGGAGGGCGTGAGAGGGTAGACCATCGCGCCCGGCGCGTCCGGTTTCCTGGTAATAGCCTTCTAAATTTTTGGGCAGGTCATAGTGGGCGACGGCGCGAACATTGGGCTTGTCGATGCCCATGCCAAAGGCCACGGTCGCGACAACGATTTTGAGGTCGTCTCGCAAGAACTTTTCTTGCACCCGAGAGCGCTCTGCCGAGGGAAGTCCCGCATGGTAGGGAGCCGCATCGAAGCCCTCTTCCTGAAGTTTCTCCGCCACGTTCTCCACTCGCTTTCGGCTAAGGCAGTAGACAATGGCAGATTCGTTCTCGAAGCTATCCAGGAACGACTTCAACTGGGCGAACGTGTTCTGCTTGGGCTCGACCAGGTATCGGATATTCGGGCGGTCGAATCCCGAAATAAACGTATGGGCTTCGTCGAGATGAAGTCGATGCTGAATGTCCTTCCGGGTTTGCTCGTCAGCGGTGGCGGTCAGGGCGACCACCGGAATGCCGGGGAACTTATCTCGGATTTCGCCAAGCTGGACGTATTCGGGCCGGAAGTCATGCCCCCACTGGGAGACACAGTGGGCTTCGTCAATCGCGAAGAGCGCGATCTTGAGTCGTCCCAGAGTCTCCAGAAAGTCCGGCATCATCAGTCGTTCAGGGGAGACATAGAGCATGTCGATCTCTCCCGAGACGAGTTCCTTGTAAACCGCTCTCGCGCGGTCGGCGGAAAGGGAAGAGTTGAGGTAAGCCGCTTGCA
Source organism: Armatimonadetes bacterium 55-13 (assembly GCA_001898035.1). Classification (GTDB taxonomy): domain Bacteria; phylum Armatimonadota; class Fimbriimonadia; order Fimbriimonadales; family Fimbriimonadaceae; genus 55-13. Next base: position 42,922 of record MKRX01000011.1, on the reverse strand, counting down.
CCCCGTTCGCCGCCAGGGCATCCACCTGGTCCTTCATCAGAGAGATGAGCGGGGAAACAACAATCCCGACGCCGTTCCTCACCAACGCCGGAATCTGGTAGCAGAGCGATTTTCCGCCGCCGGTGGGCATCAGGACAAAGGCGTCCTTCCCCGCGACGATGGAGTCGATAATGTCCCCCTGTTGTCCACGGAAGGACTCGTAGCCAAAGACTTCGCGCAGAACGGTAAGTGGCGCACGAAGAGAAGGCATGTTGATTAGGGTACTCGTCTGCAACCCCGTCTCGCGCGGAACGTCCTTGACATTGATATGTCAAATCGAAAGAGTCTCTTCGCGATAGCAGCGGCCTTCTTGGCTGGCGTCCTCATTTTTGTTCCGTTCGTGACCTTGGCGCAACCAAAAGCCACCTTAGAAGGGGGGAGTGGCGAGGTTGTCATAGTCCCGAACACGCGTCAGTTCTTGATCAAGAATGGGAACCGAATCTCTCTGTGGGAAGTCAACTACGATGCCAAATCCCACCGCAACGAGCTCGAACTGCAAGACACCAAGCCCATCCCTTAGTCTTTCTTCAAAAGCTCCTTCAGGACTCGCTCGACATCCTCCGCTTCGTGGGTATCCACCAGGATCACTCCTATCTACGCCAAATGAAAACGACTCCTTCCTCCATCTGCGGGTCCGGAGAAAGGAGTCGTCGCTCTTGGTTAGTTGATGCCGACCGCTTCGACCGTATATCGAGCGTGTCGCAAGTGGTGCTCCAGGCTGAACAGCTCTTCGACTTCTTCCGGCGTCAGTCGGGTGGTCACATCCTCGTCGGCGGCGACGCTGGTCTTGAAGTCCTCGCCGTCCCATGCCTTCGCGGCATTTCGCTGAGCCACCTTGTACGCGGCTTCTCGGCTCATGCCTTTGGCGATAAGAGCGATCATAACGTGCTCGCTGAACACCAGGTCGCCCATCTTGCGCAGGTTCTCCATCATGCGCTCAGGGAAGACGTGCAGACCGCCCAGGATGGTGGTCAGGCGGTTCAGCATGAAGTCGGCCAGGTGACAGGAGTCGGGGAAGACGATTCGCTCAAGCGAGGAGTTCGTCAGGTCTCGCTCGTGCCAGGTGGCAACGCTTTCCAACATCGCATGGGCGTTGGCTCGGAGCAGTCTCGCCAAGCCACAAACCGTCTCGCTGTTCCAAGGGTTGCGCTTGTGTGGCATCGCGCTGGAACCCGTCTGTCCGCTGGCAAAGGCTTCTTGAACTTCCAGGATCTCGGTTCGCTGGAGGTTGCGAAGCTCGGTCGCGATGCGCTCCAACCCGGCGCCCATCAGCGCGAGGGCGTTCAGGAAGGCGGCGTGCGAATCTCGATTGATGATCTGGGTCGAAGCGGGGGCTGGGCTCAGGCCGAGTAACTCGCAAACTCGCTTCTCCATGTCTGGTGAAGTGATGGCGTGAATTCCGACGGCGCCGCTGACCTTGCCCTGCGCCACATCTGCCTTCACCGCTTGAAGTCGCTCAATATTTCGGCTGAGCTCTGCGTACCAATTGGCGCACTTTGAACCGAAGGTGATGGGCTCCGCGTGGATGCCGTGGGTTCGACCAATACAAGGCGTGTCTTGGTGCTCTTTCGCGAGTCGGCCAATCTCCTTCTGGAGGTTGGCGGCGGATTCGAGCAAGACGTCGCAGGAGTCGCGAAGCATCATGCCGAGAGCGGTATCAATGACGTCGTAGCTGGTGACGCCCATGTGGACGTAGCGACCGTTCGGACCGATGTTCTCGCTCAAGTTACGAACGAACGCCATCAGGTCGTGGCGAGTCTCTTTTTCGATTTCGTCGCAGCGGGCGATATCGAACTTGGCCTTTGACTTGATCTCCGCCATTGCCTCGGCCGAGATCGCACCCATTTCGGCGTGAACTTCGCAGATGGCGATCTCCACGTCCTCCCATCGCTGGTACTTGGCCTGACGGCTCCAAATCGCGTTCATGGCAGGGGTCGTATATCGATCGATCATCGCCTAGGAAGATACCCCTCGACAGGGGTTGTTAAGCCCCACGGTAGGAAGAAGGGCGGGAGTGTCCGCGGCTCAACCGGGCACTCTTCTTGCCGTCCATTGAGCGATCTTCAATGGACGGACCTATTGGGGGCTAGGCTTCTAGCTGACCGTAGAAGACTTCGGTTGTGTAAGTGAACTTCACTCGGTCGCTTTCTTGGTATTTCGTGTAGATAGCGCGAAGCTCCGTTAACATTGACTCAAAGCTCGGATGTCCTTCTTGCGGCACGTAGGAAGACGAGAGGACTCGACCGAGGAAGGACTCCCAGTCGAACATCTGTTCATTGGGGAAGGTCGCCATCTTGTATTGGCCAGAACCAAAGAAAGCGTCATGCCCCTGAATTTTATGGCCCCGGTGCTTCACATCAGCGTAGTCGGTGCCGTACTTGGCCAAGATTTCTTCGTAGGCCCGAAGAAATGGAGTAGTGTCGACATGGCGATCATTCCAGATAAGCACGACCCATCCGCGAGGAAGGAGAATGCGGCTGAATTCATCTCGACTTTGCTCCGCATTGAACCAGTGAAAGGCTTGCCCGGCAATGACGATATTCATAGAGGCATCTGGCAAGGTTGTGTCTTCGGCAGATGCGGCAATGCTTCGGAACCCAGGCATTCCCGCGCAATGGGCTTCACCCGCCACTCTCATTTCCCGATTGGGTTCCACCGCAAACACGTTGGCCCCGGTCTGGAGAAGGAGCTTGGTTAAGATCCCAGTCCCCGAGCCCACGTCGGCTACATTTCGGCCCGGTCCCAATCCACACTCGCGCTTGAGGAGATCGATGACCTCTGAGGGATAGCTGGGGCGGAATTTGACGTAATTTTCAACGCGATTCGAGAACCGCTTCGTCGGATCGGAATGCGTCGTGGCCATGGATATGAGTATGGGCCAAGTTAAATTAAGGTGAACATAAGAATTTGAGTTGAATTCAAATGTTGCCGAACATCTTCTCTTGCGCGCCACAACTCACCATGAGCTCCGTCCTAGCGCGAGTGATGGTTCGAAGACGAATTGCGGAAAAGAACTCATCGCAGTAACATGCTCAAACGATGAGTTACGCGATTAAAGTCGACGGAAAGGTGAAGCTTCAGGATATCTCGACGACAAAGCACAATGGGATCGAGGAAGATGACGCCCGGGAGCAGACGGGACGTCTTGGTAAAGAGTTGGAAGAGCTGCAAGAACTGATGTTCGCGGCCGGGACCCACGGTCTTCTCATCGTTCTTCAGGGGCGAGACACCGCAGGAAAAGATGGCACGATTCGCGGACTGAGTCGCTATATCAATATCCAGGGTTGCCACGTGAAGGGATTCAAAGTTCCAACTTCTGAAGAATTGGCCCACGATTTCCTCTGGCGAGTCCATCCTCATGCCCCCGCGAAGGGGTTGGTCTCGATCTTCAACCGTTCCCACTATGAAGACGTTCTGGTGGTGCGCGTCCATGAACTTGTGCCCGAAAAGGTTTGGAAAAAGCGCTACGATCAGATCAACGAATTCGAGCAATTGCTGGCCCAGAACAACACGATCATCGTGAAAATTTGCCTCAACATTTCGCTTGAAGAGCAAGAGAAGAGACTCATGGCTCGGGAAGAAAAAGTGGCGAAAGCGTGGAAACTGAGCGTAGGAGATTGGAAGGAAAGAGAATTTGCCGACGCTTACACCGAAGCGTATAACGATGCTCTTACAAAGTGCGATGGAGATCATGCTCCCTGGTACATCGTGCCTGCGGATCATAAGTGGTATCGAGACTTGGCCGTCACGGAAATATTAGTGGAAACGCTCAAGCCGTATAAGGACGACTGGCTGAGGGACCTGGAAGCAAGGGGCGAAGAAGCAAAAGCCGAGCTTGCCGCTTATCGTCAATCTCTTGAAACAAAATAACGAATAGGGACCTCCGGCCCCACTTTCATCTATTCTTCACAAGGTTTTCGTTAAATCCGACGTCATACAGAGTTAGAGACGCGAGCAATCGCGGGCTATTTGACATTCGTTTGCCCCTGCTCTTGGATTTAAGGAGTAATCATTGAAACGCGCATTTACGCTGATAGAACTACTGGTCGTTATTGCAATTATTGCGATCTTAGCGGCCATCCTTTTCCCTGTTTTTGCTCAGGCAAAACTGGCGGCTAAGAAGACAGCCGACCTATCCAATATCAAACAAATTGGTACGGCACTCGCGATTTACTTAAACGATAGCGATGACTTGTATCCGGCTATGGTTTCGGACAATGTCACCGCGGGTATCAACCAACATCCGCTGTGGTCGAGCACCGATGTTCTAGGACCTTACACTAAGAACACGCAGATATTTCTTAGCCCAACGGAAAGTTCAGCCAACGTCGCCATTCCTGCTGGTAGCCTGCCAAGCGGAGCGTCCACGGCGCCTCCCCGTTCATACATGGCCAATGGCCTTCAGGACAGCTACATCCAGACTAATGCGACTACCTTGTTCGGTCCAGATTGGACTGGTTCCGCGTCAGGGGGTGTTTTCGGATATTGGTACGACGATGGCTCGGGCACCGTCGTAACTCAGGCTTCCAGATCGCAAACGGCTCTTGATAACCCATCCGAGATGATTGTGCTTTCGAGCGGAGCCGAAGACTGGAGTAAGTACGCGAATACAAGCTACAAACCCAACACTGAGATTCTTGTCAATTCTGCGCCGGACCTTTACAGCGGCCTCGACGTCCTTTCGCTTGCCACCGGAAGACCGAACGGTTCGGGAGATGTGAATTCTACGCTTCAGAGAGCTTGGAATCACTTCGCTAACGGCTCGAATTTCGCCTTCGGCGATACGAGTGCCAAGTTCCTTAAGCCAGGCTCTCTGATGTCTGGCAACTATCTCAATCCACGACGTTGGTTAGCTAATCCCGGCGAATAACCTCTCAAGCCCCCGTTGCCAGGCTCCTCAGTTTCCAGGTTTGCAGGGAGCCTCGGCAACGGGGGCTTTTGCGTTTTAATCGAGAAGGACCCAGGGATTTTTGGGACCGCGATAGATCGAAGGCTCATCAAGCGACTCTTGCCCCGAATGACAAGAAAGGTGAGAGGATGAGCATCGGAAGCACCCTGAGTCGAATGACGACAATTTCAAGTGAAGCCACGGAATCTCGGAGTACCCTGCGTTCCGATGAACGGAGGGGCGAGAAAATCGACGTAAGGCTGAGCCCTGAGGACGTTGTTCGAAAGTTCAGCGATGACGTGTGGCGATTCGTGTCTTCCAAGCTCCGGCGAAGGGAAGATGTCGAGGACGTGGTGATGGAAGTGTTCGCTATCGCCTTTCAGAACATTCAAAGCCTTCAAAAGGCAGACTCGCCCAAGTTATGGTTACTGGTGGTCGCTCGGCGAAAGGCGATGGATTGTCTCAGACGTTCCTACCGCCGATCAGAGTTGCCATTAGATCTTGCTGCCCATGCGACCACAAAGCCAGAGAATCATGAGGTCAAAGAGCAAGTGAGGCTTCTGATGGAACGCCTTCCTGATCTCTATCGAGACGTCTTGATTCTCAAATATGTGAACGGATTGGATACGAACGAAGTGGCAAAGATCGTGAAGAAATCGCCGAACGCGACGAATAGTCTATTGCAGAGAGCTCGACAATCTCTGAGGGAAATGGGGATTGCCGAACTTCCGGGATTGCGCGCCGAAGGCGCCACCTCCGAGGGGAGGGAATCGCTATGAAAGAAAACTTGGACGACGAAATGCTGATTCAGAAGGCGCTGGAGGAACTCCCTATGTCTTATGAAATGCCCCGAGAGCTAAAGTCGAAAGTTATGGACGCGGCGTTGGAATCCAACCGACGGCCCCACACCGCTCGCCGTCCCTGGATGGTCGCTGGCTTGACCGCTGGAGTCGCCGCCTTGGCGTTCGGCGCTTACATCATGGCCCCCAAGCCGGCTATGGCCAAGACCTGGACACTGGTGCGGCAAGCCGTCGAGCGAATCACTTCGTTCCAGATGGCGGTCAAGATGATCGATAGTCCGAAGCAAGAGGTCGTGAATATCGCCTCTGCCAATGGCAAAATGCGAATCGACGCTGGCGAAGGCCAGATCGTTTACATGGATGGACAGTCGATTCAAGTCTACGATCCCAAGGAGAACTCCGTTCTCCGGCTGAAGTTTGGAGATCTCAATATCGGAGACCAACTCTCCCAGATTTCCGGTGAGATCGCGACTCATTTCGATCTCAAAAAAGAGTTTGCCGATTTTGAGAAGAAATACGGAAAGGAAAACATCCAAATACTGCCGATTCGGAACGAAAACGGTAGACCTGTGTATGACGTACGCATGAACGATCCCAAAGAGGGCGCGAAGGTCTTCATGACCGTTGACGCTCAGACCGACTTGCCAACCCATATCCGCACTCAAGGCGCCAAGGATGAGGATGGGGATGTGGACATTTCACTTCGCTACAACGACCGCATCGATATTCAGCCCAATCTGCCCAAAGGAGTCAAGATCGAAGAACTCGATCTGACCAACCTGAAGGAAATGGGAATGGATATGGGAAAGATGGGCAAGAAATTCGGCGCGGAGATGGAGAAGCGCGGGAAAGAATTTGGCGATGCGATGGAAAAGTGGGGCAAGGAAATGGAGAAGCAGTTCGGCAACAAGAAATAAACCTATTCTCCCAAGCCCCGAGTCGATCTTGACTCGGGGCTTTTCCGTTCATCGATTGCGCGGACGAGGTTCAGCCAAAATCGATTCGTAGCGGGCCACATACTTATCGACGGGAATTTTGGCGATAGCTTGCCCAATGACATCGATAGCTAGATTTTCCAGCTTCTTGAACCGGATGCATGACTTACCCATGTCCAGTTTCTTACCGGTTTTGGCATACTCTTCTTGAAACCATTTGGCATGCTCGGTATCGCCGTACACGCAAGACAGATAGACGGACATGTAATTCTTTTGGGAAGCAAGGGCGGCGAAGGGAAGGGCTTGTTTCGGATCGCAGTGGTATCCCTTGGGATAGATGGTATGGGGCACCACGTAGCCAATCATGCCGTACTGCATGGTTTCCTGATATCCTTCTGGCAAGTTCTTGAGGATTACTTCTCGTACGGCTGATATCGCTTCTCGCCGGTCTTCCGGCAAACTTGCTAAATACTCTTCCACGCTTTTTGCATCGCTTTGCACAACTGTATTGTCACCTACTTCTTCTCGAACGGCAAGAGAGGTTTGATATCGATAGGGGGACTCTATCGCGGAGCTGCCACCCTAACCCAAAAGCATCCGATGATTATCTTGGATCCGAAGGGAATTCATGATCATGGCAGCGGGTATCCGCGATTTCTGCCGTGGTCGGCCGTGATCGATGTCCTCGATAACGACTTCGCAGGGCGGGACATATCACCGTAGCGGCATCGGAAAGACCCTCTATCCCAAAGGGCTTAAAGGCATTAAGGGCAAGCTAGAGAGATTGGCGGCACCATCTTGGCCACCATATTTCTTTATTCTCTTTCGAACGGAGTTATCGCCAAAGAATCTGATGGCTCTGATCAAAGAGTGCGCCGTTCGCCAGCGTAGCGACTCACCTCTTCAGACTTTCCACGACGGGTATCCCCGGACCTACGAGTCATAGGTTCATTTTCATCGGTTCTTCATGCTGTTTTGAACCTACGGCAACGTCGTAGGAACATATGACCGCCGCATGCTTTGCCCGTATTCGATCAGCTATTTTCATGGCCGTTTTTGGATGCTCTGCATTTGCGCCCGCCGGGCTTTCAACCGACTATGGAACACCGGAGTGGCAGCAGGAAATAAGCCAAGGCTATATCCCGTTTAAGCGGCTAACTCTAGAAGATTTCAAAATCGATGATAAAGCTCATCCAGAAGTGGCGATGTACACGCTTGGATTCATTCACTATTCCTATCGAACACAAGTGGTCCAGCATGGGCGGTGGTTCACGGCGAGCGTTACCGAATGGCAGGTCCGCTCTGGACTGGACCGGAGCCAAACGACGCGAAAGAGTTGGTTTCAGGACACGGCGAAGGCTATGTCGCACGAACAAGGGCATTTAAACCTGAACGAGATCTATGGGCGTCTCTTGGCCAGGAGGGGGCCAAAGACATTTCCTGTCGGCCAGGGAGAAAGCCCTCAGGCTGCACTTCAAACGTTGGCCGCGAAGATCGCGAAAATAATCGATTGGTATTGGGAGCAAAACCGAAGCATGCAGGCCCAATACGATGAGGATACTGATGGTGGTCTTGACTTTCTCATGCAAGAAAAGTGGGACCGGGCCATCAGCGCTCGAATGAAGAATGTCGGACTTTCGGAGCCTTAAACGCTGCTGGCCGCGATATCTCGGCGAAAATGCATTTCGGCAAACTCAATCTTGTCGCAGACCCGGTACGCGCTAAGTCGCGCTTCCGAGAGGCTGTCCGCCGTTGCGGAGATTCCCAACACACGGCCCCCGCTAGAGACAAGAGAGTCGTCCTGGAATTTGGTTCCGGCATGAAAGATTTTGACGTTTGAGGGAAGATCCTGGGGAATTCCCACTGGCACTTCCTTACGATAGGTTCCGGGGTATCCGCCGCTTGCGATGACGACCGTCACTGCCGCCTCATCCGAGATAGAAACCGGAGGAATCGGTTCGCCCTTTGCGGCGGCCAAGAGCGCGGCTAGCAATCCGCCATTTACACGTCGCATGACCGTTTGCGTCTCAGGGTCACCAAAGCGAACGTTGTATTCCAAGCAGTAACTCTTGCCCTGCGAAACCATGAGGCCCGAGAACAACGTGCCTCTGTAGTCCACACCTTCTTTCCGCAAGTAGTCCAACACGGGTTTGACGACCTTCTCTTCTGCATCCCGGACCATGTCGGCAGACACTGCGGCAACGGGAGAGTAAGTGCCCATACCGCCCGTATTCGGCCCCCGATCTCCATCCAGAGCTCGCTTGTAGTCTTGGGCCACGGGAAGAGAATAGTAATCCTGCCCCGAGCAGATCGTGAGGAGCGAGAATTCAAAGCCCAGGAGTCGCTCTTCGACGACCACCGTAGAGCCTGCATCTCCGAACTCTCGGTCGAGCATCATCATCTCGATCGCGTCTTCGGCTTCATCGAGATCGTTGCAAACCACGACTCCTTTGCCGAGCGCATTGCCGCTGGCTTTGATGACGGGCAGATTGCCTGAGGCAACCATCTCGCGAGCGAAGACAAGGGCAGGCTCAGGTTGGTCGAAAGCGCCGAACCGGGCCGTTGGAATTCCAGCGGCGGCCATGACTTCTTTTGAATAGGCCTTAGATCCCTCCAATCGCGCGCCTTCTTTTCCTGGTCCATAGACGGCAATCCCAGCCGCTCGCATCAAGTCCGCCAGTCCAACGATCAAAGGGTCCTCAGGGCCAACCACAACGAGGTCAATCGCCCGGGTGCGGCATAGATTCAGGAGCCCTTCGAAATCGCTGACGGCGAGGTCTACGCACTCGACGTCTTGAGCGATTCCCGCGTTTCCAGGAGCAACGACGACCTCGGCCTCCTGAGAAAGCTTCCATGCGAGAGCATGCTCGCGTCCACCCGAACCAACCACCAAAACCTTCACACTTAGATGATGGCAGACTCGGTTTCCCCGGCGCGAAAGGAAGCCGGGGAATGGGCGAATTTACAAAGGAAAGACTTCGCCTTGTTTAGGAATCGTAACTTCCCATCCGAATTGCTCGACGATCTTGTCACGCAAAACGTGCTGGGCTGGCGGTTCTCCATGGACGATAAACGTGTGTTTTGGCGCGGCTTTGAACTTGCCCAACCAAGTCAGAATCTCTTCCTGGTCGGCGTGGGCCGAGAGAGAGTTGAGTTTAGTCACCTTCGCCCGAACGTGGACCTCTTGGTGGTGAATGTAAACAGGAGATTCACCTTCAATAAGTTTCCGTCCGAGGGTTCCTTCGCCTTGGTAGCCGGTAAAGACGAGAGTGGTTGTTGGATCACCCAAGCGATGAATCATGTGGTGAACGATTCGTCCTCCCGTCGCCATCCCGCTTCCGGCAATGATGATCATCGGTCCCTTGCTTGAGTTCAGCGCTTTCGACTGCTCTCGATCTCGAACCAGGGTGAGGAGGTGCGGTTCCAGCGGGCTCTCGTCGTTGTTGATCGCAATCTTCATCTCCTTGTCATGCTCGTCAGTGCAATCCGCGTAGAGCCGAGTGGCGCTGATCGCCATAGGGCTGTCAATGTAAATCGGAATCCTTGGCATTCGCCCCTGATCCTGAAGCTGGCGGAAGTAATAGAGCATCTCCTGAGTACGACCAATGGAGAAGCTAGGGATAAGAACCGTTCCACCGTCCGCAAACGCGTCCTTAACAATTTCTTCGAGCCTACCGACCGTGTCTTCGTGAGCGTGCAGCTTATTGCCATAGGTGCTCTCGACGACCAGATACTCGGCGTACTCGACCGTTGTTGGATCCTTGATGATCGGGGTGTTGTAGCGGCCGAGGTCGCCGGACATCAGAATCCGTTCGCCGTTCTCAAAGTAGATTTCGGCAAAGCCAGAACCCAAAATATGCCCAGCTGGCATAAACCGGAAGGTTCCTCCACCCGGAAGAGGTTGGAAATCAAAGTAGGGAAGTGGCACAAACCGCTTCAGACACGCGTAAGCGTCTTGCTCAGTATAGAGTGGAAGGGCTGGCTTATGACGACTACCGTGCTTGTTCGCAAAGCGGGCGTCTTCTTCCTGGATTCGGCCCGAATCGGGAAGGCTGATTTTAGCCAGACCCTGGGTTGCCCGAGTGCAGTAAATAGGGCCCTTATAGCCCTCCTTCACTAACTTGGGAATCATCCCGATGTGATCCAGGTGGGCGTGGGTCACAATGACCGCGTCTAGTTCGTTGGGATCAAAAGGGAACGGTTGCCAGTTCCGTTCACTCAGCTCGCGACGCCCTTGAAAGATGCCGCAATCCACCAGGATTTTCTTGCCGTTAAGGGTAAGCAAATGCTTCGACCCAGTAACCGTCTCTGCCGCGCCGAAGAAGCCGATCGATTGGCTCATGGAAGGGGAGTATACGCTGTATAAGCGTCCAAGGGTCAGGGTGCAGTCGTCAGTTCAGTTTTCAGGCAGGCCAACGGGTATTTCCCCGGCCCTTGACTGCTGCTCTACCAGTACGGTGGGAAACTGATGCCGTCTTTGTTGAGGCGGTCTGAATAGACGAGTCGGTAGTTCTGAACTTTCCACTTCTCGCCCTCCTTGATCATGTTAAAGGCCGCCAAAGGACGGTCCTTTCCGCCCCAGGACTGCTTTTCCAGACCAACGACGATCACCTTGGCGGAGTTCCCAGTGGTCCAGATGACGCGGTAGTACTGCATCGGCCCGGTGATGTCGAGCGAGTCATAAGCGTAGCGGATACTCTTGTCCATCTTCGGACCCAGGGATCGAGTGAGAATTTCGGAGTAGATGTAAGGCGTTCCCATGCAGAGAACCATCCAAACGAAAAAGGCTCGCCAAGGACGGCTTTCACCTTTATCTTGAATAGGCCGAAACATCGTCGAGATAAAGGTCAATATCCCGGCGAGGAAGAAGCAGCCGATCGCATAGAACATCAAGCCAAACATGATTTCTCCGTACCCGTCTGGATTCTTATTCCATGTCCGGGAGGGTTTATACAGTCGCTTTGCGCTTGGCTTTCGCGGGATCGTAGGGATCGACGTGGATGACGACGACCGCGGGCTGTAGCGCCTCGGCAATCTTTTTTTCAAGCACATCCACGCAGTCGTGCGCTTCCACCACTGACCACTCTGCCGGTACCACCACATGGAACTCAATGTAGCGAGTTGTGCCGCTCATCCTAGATCGCAGCCGATGGAAACTCAGGATTCCTGGGTGCTCATGGACCATTTCTCGCACCTTCTCGATTTCGGAGTCTTCCAAACGCCGGTCAATGAGCTGCTGGAACGCCTCGTGGCTCAGGCGATATGCGCCGAGCGCGAGCCATGCCGCTAGGGCCATGGCGAAGTAGGAGTCGGCCTGAGCCCACCCGGTCAGCTTCGTTACTAGCAAGGCGGCAAGGACGCCAAGGCTGGTCCAGAAATCGACCATCAAATGCTGCCCGTTCGACGCGAGGGCCATGCTGCCCGTCTCGTCGGCAATCTTCTGCACGTGACGCCCCACCAGAAAACTGCTCACCACCGAGAAGCCCATGATCCAAATACCAAGGTTCAGGTTCTCGACCGCAGAGTTGCGCAGAAGCCGCTGGATGGACTCGTAAACGACATAGCCCACCGTCATCAGCAAAAGGATCGATTCGGCAAATCCCGCCAGGCTTTCGATCTTTCCGTGACCGTAGGGATGTTCTTCGTCCGGCGGAGCGGCGGCGGCGCGAACGCTGAGGAGGGCGATGCCGGAAGCGATGATATCGGTGGCCGAGTGGATGGCTTCGGAGAGAAGACTGACCGATCCGGTCAATAAAGCCCCGGCTAACTTTAATAGCGTGAGGACAATATTATAGGCCAGTGAAATCGTAGCCGCGCGCTTCTTCAGACGCGCCTCAGGGAGGTGAGTGGCGGCTTTAAGTTCGGACACTGACGCCCTCTATTATGGCCAATTTCGCCCAGCCACAGTAGGCTAGGCGGCTTCGGCTAGGTCGTCCACCGGGGCTCGACCCTTGTAGAAGAACATCACCCAGGCGGCGAATAGACTCATCACCACCGCTCCAACGATCACCCAATGCATGCCTAATTCCTCGACCAGTAGCTGGATGTTTAGACCCGTCACGACCAAGCAGATCAGGTAGCCCACCACGGTCATCCACTTCGGATTAACCATCGGTCCCATTCTCTTTCGGTCCGCCGTGAACATCACCAGAGGGAAGATGGCGAAGGGGAGTTGCATGGAGAGAACGACCTGCGACAGCGTGAGAATTTTCACGTTGTCCTCCCCGCCGCTTGCCGAGATAAGTAGGATCGCGGGAATGATGGCCAAGCTTCGGGTCACCAGCCGTCGGAGCCACGGCGCGATCCGAATGTTCAAAAAGCCTTCCATCACGATCTGACCGGCCAAGGTTCCAGTGATCGTCGAAGATTGGCCCGAGCACAAAAGGGCGACCGCGAAGAGGGTCGCGGCGGCACCACCTAGGGCAGGGGTGAGCAGTTCATGAGCTTGCCCAAGGTCGTTAACGATCGTGCCTGTTCCATGGAAGACTGCGGCAGAAACCACCAGGATGGCGGCGTTCACGAAGAAGGCGAAGCCCAGCGCGAGAATCACGTCGATTGTTGCCATCTTGGAAGCTTTCTTCCGGCCTTCCTCGCTCTGATCGAACGCCCGGGTCTGGACGATTGAACTATGCAGGTAAAGGTTGTGAGGCATTACGGTCGCCCCCAGAATGCCAACCGCAATGATGAGGGCATCCTTGCCTGGCAGCGCCGGCGTGACCAACCCATGAGCCACGCCTGACCAGTCCGGTTTGGACCAGAAGACATTAAGGGCGAAGCAGCCGAAAATGGTAGCGACGAGCGTCACGATGATCGCCTCGACCTTCCTGAAGCCGAACTTCATCAGTCCGAGTAGAAGCAGGACATCGAACCCAGTGATCAACACGCCCCAGATCAGGGGGATCTTGAAAAGGAGATTCAGAGCGACGGCAGAACCGATGACCTCCGCAAGGTCGCAGGCAATAATCGCGATCTCGCAGAGAATCCATAACGCGATGGCCGCTGGACGCTTGTAGTACTCGCGACAGGCCTGAGCCAAGTCTCGCCCCGCGCCAATCCCCAACCGGGTGCACAGGGTCTGAAGCAGCATCGCCATCAGATTTGAGAGCAAAATCACCCAAAGGAGTTGATAGCCAAATTTGGAACCGCCCTCCAGATCGGTCGCCCAGTTTCCGGGGTCCATGTAGCCGACGCTGACAAGGTAACCCGGTCCAGCAAAGGCCAGCATCCGCTTGAGCCACGTGCCCTTAACCGGTACCGAACGGTACACGTCAGGAAGCGATTGAGAAGGTTCTGGTTGGGGTGAATCCGATGATATCATTTGTAACCAAGGCTACATTTCTGGGCTTATGGATCATTATCGTTCGATTGAGGAGAAAAGTCAAGGTCACTGCGGCAAAAGCGCAAAAAGTTCGTAGCTAGAGACGCTCCAGAGGGGCACTCCCCCGGGCGGATCGATCGTGATCTCGATCTCGCTCTTTCCCCTCGTCATCTCGGCGGGGATCCCAAACGAAGTTTTCCACCAGCGAGAAGCGCGGTCTTGAGACGCCTCGTACCACCATCCGGCGAATTGGCCATCGATCAAAACTCGAGCCCGTTGACGGCCGTGAAAACGATCGTAAGACTTTTGCAATAAAAGCCCGCAATTATCCGAGGGTATCGAAACGCGCCAATGCGCTCGATTCAAGTGGCTCGCGACCTTTCCAACTACGCCATTTGAGTCTAATTCGACGACGGCGCTGATGTTTTGGACCCTCCAACCACGCTTTTTGAGAGCTTCTGAATCCGAAATGAGAAAGGAATCGACCAGTTGTGCCGGTCGGTCGTTGGTAACGACAACTTCTACGGGAAACTCGGACTCGATCTCCCGGTGGAAAGGCTGTGGAAAAGTTTTTGAGGGGGCTTCCGCGGCGACCTCATAGCCATCTGCAACAAACGGATGGGTGGCCGCTAAGACCCAGCCTCGGCCCCGAATCATCCCCGATCGTGGAAAAGCTTGGGGAAGGCTCTCCGGTGGTTCAGCGCCGAGATAGACCCGCGCCTCCGCGACGGAAGTCTCAGGAGAAAACAGAATGAGCGATTCTCGAAAGCTCCCTTGAGAGGTCTCTTCCCGGATCTCCCCATCGATCTCGGCTCGAACCGGGTGGGAGACCACAAATTGGCCCGCTCCCTCGATATCAAGACAGACCCAACGTCCTAGATGGTCCCGGTAAATCGCTTTACCTACCTCAAGCATCAAATAGATCAGCTTTTCAGTAGAAAGAGGCGAACGATCCATGGATTTATTGCAGTCTGAGGATACGGAAATGGCCGGGAAAACCGATTACTAAATGGTAGCACCATGTCATTGAGACCCCGAACGAACCAGGATAACCGCCGACGCTTTGCCGCCGCTAATCTCAAGCGGTGTCCGCTCTGTGGCGCGGTCAACACGCAGCAGAACCATCAGTGTTTTGCCTGCGGCTGGCACGGTAAGTTCGACCAGGACCCCGCAATCGTTCAAGAAGGGCTCAATCAACTCATGGACCGATGTCCCGAACTCACCAATGGGGCGAGCCTGGAAGAGCCCAAAAAGCCGAGCCTGTGGCGACGCATCTTGAACAAGTTTCGACGCAAAGTCGATATCTGGGCCTAAGCGCTCAATTGCCTCGCGAGGCATGCATCCACACCTTTTCCACATGGACAATGTGTATAACTTTGTCCACTAAAGTGGCTGAAAATGTGGTTCAATAGCATCCTGTCTCCGAGGAACCCAATTTGCGCCTAGCTACCGAAGAACTCGTCCCCCTGCACTCCCTCGAAATGGAGATGAGCACGCTCGGGTCGATGATGTTGGACGAGCGGGCGGCAGAAGAAGTGCTTTCCATCCTCGATGCGGACGATTTCTATCGCCCTGCCCACCGGGAGATCTTCCGCGCGGTTCGCCAACTGGTGAACGGTGGTAAGCCGCCCAACCTGGAATTCGTCATTCAGGAACTCCGCGACCGCGAAATCCTGAACGACATTGGCGGCGAAGACTATCTCATCCAAGTTGCGGAATACGTTCCCAGCCCCGCCAACGCCAACTACTATGCCCACATCGTCCAAGACAAGGCGACGCTTCGCCGATTGGAGGAAGCGGGACGAAACATCGTCGGCGTCGTTCACGATGCCGACCAGGGAACCGCCGACGACAAGGTGGACAAGGCGGAGCAAATGGTCTTCGAAGTCGGCCGTCGCCGACTGGGAAGCTACTTCAAGCACGTTAGCTCGCTGGCCAAGGAGTTCTTCGTCGATGTCGATCAAATCATCGAGACGGGAGAACCATTGGTCGGTATCACCAGCGGGTTCGCCGACCTCGATAAGATGACGACCGGTTTCTACGGCGGAGACTTGGTCATTGTCGGCGCTCGACCCTCGATGGGTAAGACCGCGCTCGTTCTCGATTTCGCCCTCTCGGCCGCCCGGGAAAACAAGGGTGGCGTTGCCATTTTCTCGCTTGAAATGAGCGGCATGCAGCTTGTCCGTCGTATGGTCTCCATGGTCAGCGGCGTGAGTCAGAGCGTTCTCAAGAATCCGAACCTGAGCATGGACGTTTACAAGAAGCTGGCCGACGCGTGCGACCACCTTTACTCCATGCCCATCCACATCGACGACGCCTCGGACGTCACCCCGCTTGAGATGCGCGGTAAGTGCCGTCGTCTCAAGGCCGAGTCGGGGTTGGCGCTAGTCATCATTGACTACCTTCAGCTCATGCGGGGCAGCAAGCGCACCGAAAACCGAACACAAGAAATCTCGGACATTGCCCGCGGAATCAAGGCCATGGCGAAGGAACTGCAAGTTCCGGTCATTGCGCTCTCCCAGCTCAACCGAGGCGTAGAAACCCGAGAAGACAAGCGCCCGGTTCTTTCGGACATTCGTGAATCGGGTTCGATTGAAGCGGAAGCGGACTTGGTTATGCTCCTCTACCGAGACGCCTACTATAAGGCCAAGGAAGTGGGCAAGGACGTGGACTACAGTCCGGACAATGTGGAAGAGGCGGAGATCATCATCGCCAAGCACCGAAACGGCCCCACTGGTAAGGTCATCCTCGGTTTCCAATCGGCGTACGCACGGTACCGAAATCTCTACCACGATTAAGTCAAGTCGGACTATGCTGTAATTGGTATGGTTCTCTCACTTATTTGTCTTCTTTCGGCAAGCGCCCCTCAAGAAGAGGTCGCGTTTTCGGCTCGGTTTTACTACCCGCCCGGGGATAAACGGACGAGCTATTCTCAGATCTACGTTTCCTCATTGGATGGTTCCCACCGGCGCCAATTGTCCTCAGGCAAGTCGGAACACATCGCTCCTCAGTGGATCGGGCAAACGAGGCTCGCTTGGGTGACCCTGCCCCAAAAGAGCGAAGGGAAGTCGACCCTAGAGATTTACGACCTAGCCAAGGGAAAGGTCGTTGTACGAAAGCAACTATCCGGGGATCTTTTCGTTAGCGGTCAACCGGAGCGTGGAGTGCCAACTCTTGAAGGGAAGTCGGGGCGATTTCTGGTTGGCAGTAGTGGGCAGCTCTCAACCGTGAAGCATCCTGACGTGGCGAGCTATTGGGACCCTCCTTACAGGATCGAAGTTGATGGGAAGGAATTGGTCTGGAAGTTCGATCAAGGCGGTGGAAGCGGCTTGAGTTACACGTTTGGCAACGATCAAAAGTCGTTGAAGCTTGATGCGACTCCTAACCGATTCTATTGCGAAGATGGGAAGACCCTCTATCTCTTCGCCATGCTCGGGGGAGCTTCCGCAGGATCAGAGATGTTTGTTTATCGCCTCGATCCGGAAGCGGGAGAACTGAAAGAGATTCTTCGAGATGTGAACAACGTCGATTTCGACGCGAGCAGCCGCTATTGGTCGGGCGTCGAAGCCTATCGTCCGATGAGTAAATACGGCAAGGATAAGAGCGTCTGGACCAGTTCGGTCTACGTGGGCGACCTTCGGACCGGGAAGAGGTGGAAGATTGCGTCTGGCCTTGTCTTTGGGGAGAGCTCACAAATTCGCCCGGGAATCTAGGAATTCGGTCCTAATTGCGGAAAGGTAGATTGGAGTGGTTCGTCCGATGGATGACCCTCGATGGGAGCAGGAAGCTCTCACGATGAAAGGAAGACAATGAAGAAATCCGCATTTTTGATTCTTGCCGCGCTCTGCGCCCTTGCCCAAGCTGCCGACTACGTGACCAAGAAGGTCTCGGCCAAGAAGGCTGATTACTATGAGATCAACACTTCTTATCCGGAGTGGAAGTCGACCAACAAGCTCGGGGCGTTTGCCAATCCCGTCCTTAAAAAGTGGGCCCTTGGCGAGCACAATTCGTGGCTTGCGCAGGTCAAGCAGGATCAGAAAGACCTGGAGAAGCCGACCATGGCTTGGTATCACGAAATCGGATTTTCAGTGGCGAGGAGCGACGCGCGAATTTTGAGTGTGGTCGCCGGGATGGAAGACTATTCCGGCGGAGCCCACCCCAATCACTGGACGCTCTGCTTCAACTTTGCGATGGTAAAGGGCAAACCCAAGCAGATCAAACTGAAGGATCTGTTTAAACCGGGAGGTAACCCAGAGAAGTTGGTGAGCGATAAAGTCATCGCAAAGCTGATGAAGATGGAAGGCGCGGACTGGGTGCAGAATGGCGAAGTGAAGAAGCTCGACAAGATTCAGATCGAGAAATTCACGATCGAGAAAGATGGTATCACTTACGGTTTCGACCCCTATGTGATGGGCCCCTACGCAGCAGGAGACTTCGAGGTTAAGCTCACGTGGGCCGAACTTGGTAGTACGCTCAACCGAGCCTTGGTCTCGGCCAAGTAACGAGAATTGGGGACCGTTGATTCATTCGGTCCCCTTACGAAATCACGCTTCTTGCGGAACGATCTTTCCGTCCACTGACCAAGCGCCACCGCCCTTCACCAGAAGCGGCAAGGCAAGTCCGAGAGCCAAGAGGTGGTACTCAAAGCCCTCCCCCTTTTGGTTACCGAACCAATTCATGAAGAAGCCATTGGACTGGTGGACCATCACAATGGCCACGATCATGACCATGGCGGTGCCAAAGGCAGAAAGACGAGTCAAGGTTCCGGTGATCAGCCCGAGGGCGCCCAGAAACTCAGTTAGGATCGCGAGCAGGGCAAAGAGCGCTGGGATGTGCATCCCTTGCGTCATCGCCTGCATCTGGCCAGAGAACCCCAGTCCACCAAAGAGCCCGAAAACCTTCTGAAGACCGTGGGGAAGCATGACGAGTCCGAGGACGACTCGCAGGAAGGTTAAAACTCCCGAGTTGTCGGTAGCGAGGAGCTTTTTCACGCGACCTGACCTTCCCCTGGGTTGTAGAAGAACTGCTCGTGAACAACTTTTCCGTCCGACCACTTCTGGACGGCGATCTGGTTATAGCGATACCGTTTGTCATCGGCGCCAGTGAATTCCAATTCCCAGTGAATCGCGGAATGCTCGCCATCTACGATCACTTTGGTCGCTTGATTCTGGTGAAGCTCCTTCACGAAGCCTACGAATTGCTCTTCTCGCGTTCGGTTGGCGTCCTTTCCGACCGTCGGGGCAGAGCCGTTCTCTTGCATCACCACATCGTCGTGATAGTAAGTCTCAAACGCCTCCAGGATTTGACCCTGGAGTACGAGTTCGACGAGTTCGTTTGCGCGGTTTGACATTTTCTTTGTTTCCTCAAAAGTTGTTTAAGCAACAATTGCTATGTCAATCATTATGACCCAATTTCTTGATTTGTCAATAGTTGCGTGGTAAATTATTTTTATGAATGCAAGTTTGTCGGAGGTCGAGAAGAAAGCCTGGGTGTCCTACCTCCTCTCTAGCGCCCGAATTACGCGAGATGTGGATCGCCGTCTGCACGAGGCGGGAGTAGTGGATTTGACCATCTACGACATCCTTCTAAGGTTAGAAGAAGCCCCTGATCGTCGCATGAAGATGACCGATCTGGCCGATGCGTCGGTGTTCAGCAAGAGCGGCATCACCCGATTAGTGGACCGACTGGAGAAGGATGGCTTGATCGAACGGCAGTCCTGTCCTGCGGACCGACGGCGGGTTCATGCCTGGCTGACCGAGAAGGGATTAGAGGAACGGAAGCGCGCGTGGCCGGTCTACCGAGCGGCGATCTATGAACTCTTCACGACCCAAATGGCGGAAAGCGAGTTGGCGTCGCTGGGCGACATTTTAGAGAAGCTTATCTAGTCTTTACTCAAGGTTGATGAGAGCTTTGAGCATTTCTAGATGAAGGGCATCCTTTGGGCGGTCGGTGCCAGATTTGAGTCGGATGAGATCGTCGATACTCGCGATGCGGATCTCAATACCATCGACATCAATCTCAACCGACCGAGAATAGAGTCCTTCAAAAGAGTCAACGCCAGGTAGGCGATTAATGAGGTCGACGGGGCCAACCTCTGATTTAAGGTGCATGAACGGAGCAAGGAGCGTCGAGAAGTCGAGTTCGTATTCTCCGTTGTCGCTTGCCCTGAGCGGGCGGGCGGAAATGCTCTCCAAAGCGCTCTTCAATCTTTGAAGGTTGTCTTCCGACTTTTCGAAAGCAAGATCGCAGTCGGATGTTAAGAGACTGCCTCCATGAAGCGTGAGTGCCATACCACCGACAAGCACCCACTTCACCCCTGATTCATTCAGAGCCTGAGCCAGTTTCTCGATTGCGGGCACGTTCTCGGGCTTCACGAATTCTTAAGACGGATCGCAGAGCGTTATTGTGCTGCTCGATGCGTTGTTTGGGAGTGAGCGTGAGGTTGTACCGGAGTCGCTCAAGGTCGTTCCCGAATTCATCTTGCTCGGGAAATTCGTTGGAAGTTGGGGTTTCGCCATCCATTCGCTTAACTGAGTATACGACTGGATGGCGATAAGAATCCGTTAGGCCAACAGGCGAGACGGGTTCTCGAGGTAGTCCTTGACCACGTTGATGAACTTCGCGCCAACGGCGCCGTCGACCACGCGGTGGTCAAACGAACAGGTGATGTTCATTCGGCTTCGGATTTCGATCTCGTCTTCGGCGGTTGCCACAACCTTCTTGCGGACGGAGGCAATCGCCAGGATCGCCGCGCTGGGTTGGTTGATGATCGCAATGAAGTTGTCTACGTCCAGCATTCCCATGTTGGAGATGGAGAACGTCGATCCGCTCAACTCGTCCAAGCCCAACTTGTTGTCCTTGGCCTTTCCGGCAAGCTCCTTCACCTTGGCCGAGATGGCGCGAAGGGAAAGCTGGTCCGCATTCTGAACCACCGGAACCGTCAAGCCGTCTGGAAGCGCGACCGCGATGCCGACGTTGACGCCGCCATGCTCCAGAAGCGTTTGACCCTGGAAGACGGAGTTGACGATGGGCATCTCGCGAAGAGCGAGGGCGCTGGCTTTGACCACGAAGTCGTTGATCGAAACCTTGCCGCTGCCTTCCTCCTCGAACATCGCTCGGAGGGCGAGGATCTTCTCGACGTCAACCTCAACCGTGACGTAGAAGTGGGGAACTTGCTGCTTGGATTCCGTGGTTCGCTTGGCGGTGATCTGTCGAAGTCGGTTCAGGTTGATGACCGAATCTTCGGCGGTCGGCGTCAGAGCAGCTGCGGCGGGAGCGGAAGTCTTGGGCTTCGCGCCTCGAACGTCCTTCTCCACGATGCGCCCACCCGGGCCGGAGCCTTCGATGGAACCGAGATCGACTCCCAGCTCCTTCGCGATCTTCTTCGCAAGGGGGCTCGCCTTAACTCGATCAGTGGATGGGGCCTTGGCGTTCGTTGCCGGCGCGGCGGCGGAGGAAGCGGCAACCGCCACCTCTTCCTTGGCCGGAGCGGCTTCTTCCTTTGCGGGTGCAGGTGCTGCGCTGCCACTGCCCCAGCCGTCTGGAAGCTTTTCGCCATCCTTCAAGAGTGCGGCAATTGCCTTACCAACCGGGACGCTCTCGCCAGGTTGGAGCAAAATGCCGGTGAGCACGCCGGTTCCCGGCGCTTCCAATTCGAGGGTGGCCTTATCGGTCTGAATGGTACCAATCACCTCGCCAGATTTAACGGAATCTCCTTCCTTCTTCAGCCACTCTACGAGAGTGCCTTCATCCATTCCGTCGCCCATTTTGGGCATGATCACTTCTGTCATCCGCGCAGCTTCCTCCGGTTCAAAACGGGTCTTAGGATACCTTTTAGAGCGCGGTTTTAGAAGGCTGTGAACGCGGAGTCCTATTCCTCTCCGGCGCTGGTGTCGGTATCGGCAACGTTAGATAGGGTGTAGCCCTGACCCATCGCCTCGTCTACGGACTTGAAATAAACTCGCCTCTCGTTGGGCACGGTCTCGGTGTTCTTGCCCACATTCTTGTAAACGATTTTAGTCTGGGAGTCTCCCACATAGGCGCCCAGCTGCTGCTCCTTCAGATCTTTACAGCCCCCGAGGAAGAGGACGCAAAGGGGAAGCCATAAACGCAAATTCATTTAATCAACATTATTCGTCAAATCTTGCCGAGTAGCATGCTGACATGCGGATCTCCGAGAAGAATTGGATGCAGGTGGAGGAATTCTTGAAAGCAGACGATCGTTGCGTTCTTCCTCTTGGCTGTACGGAGCAGCACGCCTACCTCAGCCTCAGCACGGACAGCATCTTGGCGGAGCGGATCTCCATCGAAGCCGCTCAACCCCTCGGAATTCCGGTCTTCCCGGTTCTCGCCTACGGTATTACCCCGTCTTTCCGAAGGTATCCGGGCACGATCAGTTTGCGAGTGGCAACCTACGTGGCGATCCTCAAGGACATCTTGGATGGACTCAAGGAACAAGAATTCCGCCGAGTTCTCTTGGTGAACGGTCACGGGGGAAACATCGCGGGAGCTTCAGTGGTGCAAGAGTGGCTCGCCGATTCTGGCGAAGGCATGGAAGTTCGCTGGCACAACTGGTGGAATGCACCCGCCACCATGGCCAAGGTCCAAGAGATCGATCCCGTGGCGTCTCATGCCAGTTGGATGGAAAACTTTCCCTGGACCCGGCTCTCAGGTGTCGATGCGCCCGACGAACAGAAAACGGCTCCGGACTACATGGCCGCTCGTTGGCAAGGGCCGGAGCGGGTGAGGGAAGTGCTGGGGGATGGCAATTTTGCCGGTCGCTACCAACGCTCGGACGAGGACATGCGAGCGATTTGGGAGGTCGGTGTACAAGAAACCCGGTCTCAACTCTGGGTTTAGATCGGGCGGTTAGGTTTAGTCCGTTTTCTTGTCCGAATCCTTCGGCTCTTCCTTGGAATCAGACTCGATCTCGAATTCGTATTTGTACAACTTTCGGTCGCCCTCAATTTCAACGACCGTCTTTTCCATCTTTACCGGGTCTTCCATTTGTGCTTCTCCAGGGCCAGGGCGGCGCCGCCGAGCATTCCTGCATCGTCCAATTGCTCCGCCACCACGATTCTGACATCTCGGAACAGGGAAGGAATCGCGACATCTCGTGCGGCCTTGCGGGCGGGCTCGATGAGATACTTCTCCGCCTTGGCGATTTGACCGCCCACGGCCAAGACGTCTGGATTGAAGACGTTGATAAAATTGCCCATCGCCACCCCCAGGTAGTGGCCGACTTCCGCAAAGACCTGAATCGCCAATTCGTCACCCTTTTCGGCGGCATCAAAAATGATTCGGGGTGTGATCTTAGATAGATCGCCTTCCACCATTTCGTCGATCACTGATTCTCGCCCGCGTCGAAGCCTCAACGTTGCGCGCTCCACAATCGCGTCCCGCTGAACCAAGCCCTCGACGGCGCCGTAAGTGCCCGCCAGGCATGGAGGTCCGCCATCCAGAATAACCGTGTGGCCAAGCTCTGCGCCGCCCTGGTTGCCGCCCACGAGCATCATTGGGCCGCGAGCTTCGCCTTCCACGGCCTCGGGACTCATGATCACGCCGCCGCCAATGCCGGTTCCGATCGTCAAAAGAACCAGACACTTTGCCTCGTTCTTGCCCGAACCAAACTTGTACTCGCCAAATGCGGCCAAATTCGCGTCGTTGCCCAACTCAATGTCGATTCCGAGCGACTTCTCTAAGGGTTGCCGCAATGGCACATCGTTCCAGTTATGAAAAACCCCGTCGACCGTCTCGCCAAAGTTGGGCGCCCAGCGGACAACTCCGGTATGGTTGTCGATGTGTCCGGGAACGGCCATGCCCACCCGAACCGGCTTTGTCTCCGCCGCATTCATCGCTTGGCTAATCGTGTTACTGATCGAGTCCAAGATGGCGGAGGTCCCACTCTGGGCCCTTGAAGGATGGCTGAACTTTGGACCGGCGGGAGACCCGTCTTCGTAGAAAGCTCCGGCACGAACGTTTGTTCCGCCTAAATCGACACCAATGACGCACTCACGCTGCACGGGGGAGATTCTAGCATCGGAATCCAGTAGGTCGGGCGTCACATTCTAAACACTGGATTAAACAACCTGACGCATCATGGAAACCGAAACCGGCTATCACGCAGTAGGACTAGGAAATAAGAGAGGGCATCTGATTGAACATTGACCGTATCCAAGCTAAGTCGCAAGAGATCGTCCAGGAAGTAGAACGTGTCATCGTCGGAAAAGACGAAACCCTGAAGAAGGCCGTCCTGACGCTGTTGTGCAACGGCCATCTATTGATTGAAGACATCCCCGGAGTAGGTAAGACGACCCTGGCAAAAGCGCTGGCTAAGTCGATCGGCGGGGAATTTCGACGCGTTCAGTTCACGCCAGACATCCTCCCCGGAGACGTGACCGGAACGTCTGTCTTCAATCAACGGGACGCTGAATTCTCCTTCCGACCCGGACCCATTTTCGGTAACGTCGTCCTCGTCGACGAAATAAACCGAGCTACCCCTAAAACTCAATCGGCTCTGCTTGAGGCCATGGAAGAGCGAACCGTGACCGTTGATGGCGAGACGCGTCGGTTGCCCCGACCGTTCTTCGTGATTGCCACTCAGAACTCAGTGGAAATGACCGGAACCTACCCCTTGCCGGAAGCCCAGTTGGATCGATTCTTCGGTCGAGTTTCACTTGGGTACCCGTCCCGTGAGAGTGAAATCGACATTCTTTCTCGCCAGCAAGTGTCGCATCCGATCGAATTGGTTAGCACGATCATCCAGCCGGAAGAACTCATCGAGCTCCAAAATGAGGTCCGAGACGTCTTCGTCCACGAGACGATTCGAGCCTATATCGTCGATCTCGTTCGAGCCACCCGAGAGAGCCCGCATCTGTTGATGGGCACCTCGCCCCGAGGCACTCTGCACCTGATGAGAGCTGGACAGGCCCAAGCCGCCATGAATGGTTCTGAGTTTGTTCGCCCGGATGATATCAAGGCGACGGCAGAACTTGTTCTCGCCCATCGTGTACTCCCAAGAGCGGAAGCCCGGGCTCGGGGCGAAACGGCTGAGGACTTAATCCGCAAAGTCGTCGAAACCGTGCGAGCTCCCGTTCCCGTAAGCTGATGGCCCAATCCAGCAACTACCAATCGAACCGTAACCAACTCGCGGGTCAATCCAACCGCAGCGTCGTGGGACTTGCGTTGGGAATGGCGGCGCTCTTCTTCGCCATCGTGGCCATCCTGATCAACACGCCCATCTTGTTTTACATGGGTACAGCGCTTATTGCGACAATTGGGGCGAGTCGTCTTCAAGCGTGGCTATCCGTACGAGGTTTGCGGTTCGAGAGGGAAGCGCCGGACGCGGTCAAGGTCGGCGACTGGGTGACGATCAACATCGTGGTCTGGAGCGAACGAAAGCTGAGACGACCGCTCATCACGGTTGCCGATACGCTTCCCGGTAAGTTGATCTACAGCGATAAGACGGTCAGTACTCCGATCGCCCCAGCCTTTGATCTTCCCATTCGGACTCAGTATCGATTCCGCCCTCAAAAACGAGGAGTCTACAAGTGGAGCGGGATTGAAGCAGTGGGAACGGATGCCCTTGGCCTGGTCGTAATGACCAAGGTCTACGACACCGAGCCCGTCGAACTAACGGTCCTCCCGCGCCCCATTCCGATCTCTGTCGAACTTCCGGTGGCTCGTGGCTGGGGAATTAGCGAGGCGGAAAGCGGCCAGTCGCGCGGGGCGGGCCTTGAACCCCGTGGCGTCCGAGAGTTTGTATCGGGCGACTCGTTACGGCATGTCCATTGGGCTTCGACCGCTCGCCGGGGCCAACTCCTGGTTAAGGAATTCGAGGCCGGTTCTCACTCGGCGGTCTCACTGGTCATACAAAGAATCCAAGGTTCCGATCTTGGCATCGGCGCCGACACCACGCTTGAAACGATGTGTGGGCATGCCGTATTTCTCGCCGAGCAATTGATGCAACAAGGAGCGCTGGTTCAGTTTCCGACGTTGGAAGGCCGTCCCAATCGTTCCTCCGGTGCGGAGCGAGTGAATGAAATTTACGAGTTAGTAGCCCGTGTACAGGCCGAACTTACCGCCCCTCTCTCGGCCGAGATTGGGGACGTGGCTTCACTTCTCCCTACCGGAAGCATCCTGATTCTCATGCTCAGCGTGGCTGACCGCGGAGTGGTTTCAATGGCGCGGCAATTGAGAGGGAAAGGGGTCCAAGTAGTGGCGATGTTGTATTCACCCGCCGAGTTCAAGGTCACACGATTGCCGCACCAATACCAATCTGCCGACGACCCTCGATACATGGACGAATTGGAGTCAGCCGGGGTTTTGGTTCGTCTCGCCTCAAAGCACGGAGAGGCCCTGTGAAACGCAGCCAAGATCAGTACGCGGACTTGTACCCGTCGGCGTTCGACTACGGTTTGACCGCTCTGTCGGGGGTACTCACGGCTTACTCGGCGGGCATGGCAGTGGCAAGCCAGACGGCTGGATACATTTTTATCGTTCTCTCGCTCTTAGGCGTTTGGATCAGTTTTGTGACGGTTCGCGCGTCTCTCAGCGAAAAGCTCACGAAGGCCAATGGCTTCATTTATGCGGTGGGAGTGCTGGCCGCCTTTATGTTGTCCCGGCTTCTGTGCGACTTCATCCCGGAGAACCCATTTAAGGCCCAGATAGCGCTTTGTGGCGCCCTCTGTTGGATGCTCGTATTCGGTAGCTTTCTAATTTGGAGCGATCAAACGATCCTCTTTCAGGCCGTTCCTGGAATTGCCATCTTTGGCTTGGTGGGGTGTTACGACACCTATCGAGGCGCCGTCTGGATGTTCTTCGGATTTCTCTTATGCTTCGCCACGCTACTGGCTCGTGTTCACGGACGAACGATGCTGCGCCAAGCAAAGGAGTCAGGCTATAGCCAGACCGGGGATCGGATGGATCGTTCTGCCACCGAACTCGAACGAATGAAAGCGGGGCCATGGCGTTGGGTCGCCGGTCCTCAATGGGCGCTGGGATCCGCATTTGGAGTGATCCTTTTCAGCTTCATTGGCGCGCCGATTATTCGCGAGTCCGTGCAGGGCGTTACGATAAACGTCCCGGTTCAATCACCCCTTTCGCCCTCACTACAAGTGAATTCGGCAAATCGCCAAGATATGACTTCTTCCCGAATTGGACGGGGCCCCAACAATAATTCGGAGTTGGCCGTCCTGCGGGTAACCATGGATGAGTCTCGATATCTGAGGACGAATATTTATCAGATGTATCGGGACGGCACCTGGTTTTCCACGGCGGCCGTCCCAGTGGGAGAAGATGCGAACACGGTCCTGGGTCGATCGATGGATCGGCGAGCAATCTCGGCCATCCCGAAGTGGAAGTACATTCCGTTCGAGATCGAGCCTCTGACGAGTCGCGTGGACACTCTGCCGGTGCCAGGCGAACCGGTTCGGATTGAGCCGTCCGACGGAGTCACGGTGAAGGTGGATGCGATGTTGGGCATCAATAAGCCGGGAACGGTCCCCGTTTTCAAGGGGCAGTCAGTAGTTCCAGATGGCTCGCCGGACCCGACCACCGCCCTTCAGGACGTACCTGGTCTGGAATCCCTTATCTCTACGGAAGGGATCAGTCCAAAGGTCTATGATCTGGCGAACCAAGTTGCCGCGCACGGCAAGAACGATTTTGAACGAGCTCAATTGATCAAGGCAGAGATTGAACGTCGCGCTATCTATGACTTGGAGGCTCCAGCCGCGCCGGAAGGCCGTGAACCGGTTGAGTACTTCTTGTTTGGAGGGAGACGCGGCTACTGCGACTTGTTCGCCAGCAGCATGGTTCTCATGGCGCGATCGGTTGGTATTCCCGCGCGCTACGTTACCGGCTATTTTCCATTTACCGATAATCGTGATGAGAGCGGACGGTTTATCGTACGAGAAGCCGATCGACACGCTTGGGCAGAACTCTTCTTCAAAGATGGTGGCTGGGTGGTGTTCGACGCGACCGAAGGAGCAGAAGCTGCACCCGGAAGCGAGCGGGGTACCGCCACGCATTCGAAGATTTCTAACCAGGACCTGATCCGTCGCGGAATTGACGTTCTCATCGTGCTTGGTGTTCTGGTTGTCGTCTCGATGGCCGTGAACAGTCTCCGAAGACGATCGAAGACGACGGTGCGAAAGTCGGAAGTCGATCGTGAGTACATCCGGTTTTCGGAGATCGTTGCCAGATCAACCGGCAAACCGAGACGATTTGATCAAACCCCGGCTGAGTACGTGGAAGATGTCCTCGGAAACCTCAATGGAGCGGGTGAGCAAGCCAAGCAGATCACGCAGGCTTTTGAGCGTTATCTCTATTCTCCAAACGGGATTACTTCCGACCAGCTCAAGGCTCTCCGCAACGAAATTTCTGCTTTCAAGTCACAGGTCAAATCGAAGCCCTCCAAGGTAGCCTGATAGCGTGGCGTTCTCTCTAGAAAAGGCGATGGCGGCCAGGGTCGTCTTGCTTACCGGCGAAGAAGAGGCTCTCCGAGGGAGGGCTCTCTTGGAGCTTATTCAAGCGGCCACAGCTGAAGACGATTTTGATTTGGAAACCTTCGACGCGGGAGAAACTTCGCCCGCCTCTTGGAGCGCTTCCGCTGGTACGGCGCCGTTCCTTTCCGCTCGTCGCACCGTCGTTGTGCGGCATCTGCTTCGATGTGACGACATCGCCACCGCAGGGTGGGCGCAGTTGCCGGGAACGGCTTTGATGATCCTCGTCGCCGACGATGAGGGTGGTGACGAAGCCAAATTACGCAAGCTCGCCGCCGTGAGGACGGCCTGGGAAAAGGCGGTGAAGGCGTGCGGGGGTTACACAGAGGAGTTTAAGACCAATCCCAAGGAGTTGATCGATTCCATCCGACAGGAGGCGACTCGATTGGGTAAGAAACTTTCGCCCCAAGCCGCCGAAACTCTCGCCGAAATGTGTGGCGGCAGCCTGAGTCGTTCGCTGGGAGAACTCGAAAAGCTAGTCCTCTTTGTCGGTCAAAGAGACAACGTCAACGACCATGACGTCCGAACCGTGGTCATGCCTTCGCGGGAGTGGAACGTCTACAAAATGACGGACGCGGCCATTGGCGGCGACGCTGGAGAGGCCCTGCGACAATTGAGAATATTGGTGGGTTCGCAAGCAAAAGCGGAGGATGCCGCCCACAGCCGAATCCTGCCTACGCTTTCTCGGCAGTTGAGACTGATTTGGCAAGCCAGGGTGGTGCTTGACGCAAAAGCCGACCCAGACAATCCGCCAGAAAGCGTGACCCGTCTCTTTCCCGACAATCCTAACTTCGCTAAGCAGGCGCCGTTTGTGAAGAGCAAATCGGTTCGAACGGCAAGAGGAGTGAAGTTAGATCAAATTGCCGCTTGCTTTCGCATCGTGAGCGACACGGACGCCAAACTCAAAGGGATGCTGCCTTCCTATACCGCCATGGACTCTCTGGAGCAAATGATCCTCCAAATGGTCCAAATGGTGCGTCGAGTCTAGCCCTTAGCGGGCTAAGACTCGGTATTGGGCAAAGGGCAAGCCCTGCACGACGATGTTGCCGCGCCTATCGACGGACACGGACTCGCCAGATTCCAAGACATAGTCGGCAGTGTCGCCCTCTTGTGTTACATAGGCGCGGCCACTGATGACCTGTACCTGCACCGGACGTCGACTTTGATACCGTTGGACGCCGTGGTTTTCGAGGGTGGAGATTTGTTCGGTGGTTCTCATTTTGGGATCCCCTCATCGGGTTCTCTACTCAGTTCTACGTTATTCTCGGCTGTTTTAGAGGGAGACCAGTACAGTGTCCTGGGACTAGGCTGTATTTCTTTTTGACCTAAAAACTGTATTCCTTATTTTGCGAAAAGTGGATGTACAGTGTCTCTATGGCGGTAGTCGGAGAACGCTTATATGAGCGGGTTGCGGGACGTGTGAAGGACCAGATCCTCAAGCGCACGTACCGTCCAGGCGACCGCTTGCCGTCAGTGCGGGAATTGAGTCGTGCCTACAAGGTCAGCATCACCACGGTGTTGGATGCTTATCGTCTCCTGGAAGATCAGGGATACATCCATCCCCGGCCCCAATCGGGTCATTACGTGCGGTCTCGTCCAAATCAGATTATCGCGGAGCCAGACCGAACTCGCCCAAAGTTCGAACCCGCTGAATTTCGCCGAGAAGTCCTGATGGATCAAATCATGCACGACGCCCATCGGCCTGGCGTGGTGAGCCTTGCTTTGGCGACTCCCGGACCCCATTTGCGGCCGGAAGGCAAGCTCAATAGGGTGGCCAATCAGATCCTTCGCGACTTTCCGTCCGACGCCTACAACTACACGGAAATCAATGGCTATCAGCCGCTGAGGGAGCAAATTGCGCAGCGTCTCTTCGAAGCGGGGTGTTCAGTTTCTCCGGATGACGTCGTCATTACCAATGGCTGTCAAGAGGCTTTGGTTTTGGCGCTCAATGTGGTTTGCCGACCCGGAGGCGTGGTTGCCGTCGAATCTCCCTGCTACTACGGAGTTCTCGCAACGACTCGGATGGTCGGACTAAAGGCGGTAGAGATTGAGACCCGGAGCCGTGAAGGGATGTGTATCGACCGTCTGGAAGAGGCGCTTGCCACTGCGTACGGGACGGACGGGCAGATTCAGGCGGTTTTAATTTCGACCAATTTTGGAAATCCGCTTGGTGGGCAGCTATCAGATGTGGATAAGCAACGGCTGGTGCAGGTTTGCCAGCGTTACGAGGCCACCATCATTGAGGACGACGTTTACGGTGAACTTGGATTTGACGATTCACGTCCGAGTGTGGCAAAGGCCTATGACGACTCCGACAATGTCCTCCTCTGCTCTTCCTTCTCCAAGACTCTGGCTCCCGGTTTGCGTGTGGGCTGGGTTGTTTCCGGCAAGTACCGAACGAAGATCGAGCGGGCCAAGCACGTGACAACAATTAGCACCGCTTCGCTCCCGCAGTTGATCGTCGCCGAGTTTTTGAGTAACGGCGGTTATGACCATTACCTGCGCAAGGCACGGAAGGCGTACGCCGCGAACATGCAGCAAATGTCCGATGCTATTGTCAGGTATTTCCCCGAGGGAACCCGCATGACCCGACCGG
>MKRX01000011.1:0-11821 GCA_001898035.1 Armatimonadetes bacterium 55-13 | reverse complement strand
GACCGTAGAAGAGGGAGTCACCTTCACGCCTGGCATCCTTTTTAGCGCTCACGACCAGTACCGAAATTTTATGCGATTAGCCGCGAGCGTATGGGATAATCGAACGGAGCAGGCGGTGGCGCTCATCGGACAAATGGCTAAATCGATGCGAATGCCTTAGATTGTTTGTCCACGTCTGAACAAGCGAGTGATCCCTTCTCTCTGGATAATAGAATCTTAGTATGGAGGCCGTTTGGCGTATTGAGATGTTGGGATGGTTGCGGGCCATCCACTCGGATCTCTCGATTTCCAAATTTCAAACCCAGCGAACGGCCTGTCTTTTCGCCTACCTTGCCCTCAATAACCACCGCACCTTTCCGCGGGAACAACTTGTGGAGATCGTCTGGCCCGGAGACGATCCCGAGCAGACGCGAGATCGTCTCAATCAGGCCCTCTCTTGGTTGCGGCGCCACCTCGAAACGAACGGGATTCCTGCCGGGAGCGTGCTGATCTCGGACCGCGTTCAGGCGGGATTGAGCACAACGGCCACGGTAACCGACGTCCAAACCTTTCTCGCTCTCGTCCGACAAGCGGAAAAGGCTACCGATTCCCATCAAAAAATGAAGCTTTTGGCGGAAGGGGTGGCAATCTTCAAGGGCGAGTTTCTCCCCGGAATGCATGAAGAATGGATCGAAAACGAGCGGATGCACCTAAGCGAAACTCTTTCCCGATCCCTCAAACAGCTCATCGACCTTCACGAACACGCCGGCGACTTAGAGGGTGCGATAACGTTCGCGCGAAGAGCGATCGTTAACGACAACCTGGACGAAGAAAACCACTTTGCGCTGATCAGGCTCTTGGGGTTGACGGGGAAGACCGCCCTCGCTCTTAAACAGTTCGCTGACCTCGAAAGGATTCTCGTCGATGATCTGGGCGTTACGCCGTCGGCCGCCACTTTATCGCTCATCGACCAAATCCGCGGTCGTACCTTGCCTGGACCTTCTGCGGACATTGCCCTTAACCTCCCAGAAGCTCCGCCCAAGGAGAAAAAGGGTTCTTCGCGAGTGGCAGGAGGAGTCGCCAAACCGCTTTCCCGTTTCTACGGCAGAGAGGAGGAACTGAATCAGATTGGCCGAGCGTTTGCAAACGCCGATCGACGATTAGTGACGCTCACCGGTTCAGGGGGGTGTGGCAAAACCCGGCTTGCCATTGAGTACGGGCACAAGGTTGGACCAGACATTGAACAGGCCGTTTGGTTTGTCGCGTTGGCAGAAGTGACCGATGTGAAATACATCGCCCCCAACGTGCTCAAGGCTCTCCAAATCGAGAACCATGTGTCTCGCCCGATCTTGGAGACCTTGAGCGATGAACTCAATAAATGGAAAGACTGCCTCATAGTTCTGGACGATTTCGATCAATTGGTGCCGCAGGCAAAGTGGCTTCACGAATTACTCGGGCGCGTCCCCGGGTTGCGCTTATTGGTGACGTCTCGACAAAAACTCAACATCGAAGGTGAGCAGGAAGTGCAAGTCCCGACGCTTCCCGTACCTCCGGCGGCTGCCCCGGTCGGCGAAGTATTGAGTTGTCCTGCCGTGCAAATCTTTGTGGATCGGGCGGCGGCCGTTCGAACGGGATTTGAACTTACAGAAGATAATGCGGAGGCGGTGCGCGCCGTCTGTGGTCAGCTAGAGGGACTGCCGTTGGCCATTGAATTGGCGGCAGCATGGGCGCAGACTTACACGCCCACTGAGATGCTCCAGGAATTGAATCATCGTTTCGATCTGTTGGTTAGCCGTCGTCGGGATATTTCGCCCCGCCATCGGACCCTGCGTGCGGCGGTTGAATATAGCTACCGACTCCTCCCTTCCGATCTCCAGCACCTCTTTGCCCAACTTTCCGTCTTTCGGGGTGGGTGGTCCGTGGAAGCTGCGGAAGAAGTTTGTGGCGAAGCCGATCTGCGCGAGAAGCTCACCGCACTTCGGGATCGATCCTTAATCATCGCGGAGGAGGTCGCAGACTCAAGTTTTCGGACCATTCGCTATCGAATGCTGGAAACCCTTCGTGAATACGTGGCCGAACAACTGACGGGAGACGAAAAAGCCGTTCTTCGTGGCGCTCATTCGGAGTACTTCCTTCGATTTGTAAAGCAAGCGGAACCCCACCTTCGGGGACGTGCCCAAGCTCAATGGTTTTCCAATATGGCGCTAGATTTCGCTAACGTTCAGAGCGCCTTGCGTTGGTATGCCGAGCATGGAAATGTGGTGGATGGTCTGGAGTTGGCCACCCGCCTGTTGCCGTTTTGGGAAGTAAGGGGCCCGGCTTCGGAGGGGCGGCAATGGCTCACCCAGTTATTGGAGATGCCCGGGGAGGTTTCCCCCGTCGTTCGTGCACGTGCACTGTCTGCGTTGGGAAGTCTGACATGGATGCAAACCGACTTCGATGCCGCCGGGGTCGCCCACGCCAAGGCGCTTGAAATTTACCGGGAGTTGGGTGATCGCCATGCTATCGCCGACTCTCTTTATCATCTCGGGATCGTTGCCTTACGTGTCGGAGAACATGAACAGTCATCAGCTCTCCTCCGGCAGAGCCTGGAGATTTCCGAAGAACTGAACGACCGTCCAGGTATTGCCCGAATTCTTCTCAACCTCGGCAATATTGGGATGGATTTGGGTCGGTCCCAAGAGGGCAGGCACTACTACGAACGAAGCCTGGTGATTGAGCAGGAACTGCGCAACACCCAGAGGGTGGCCGCCGCCATGAATAACCTGGGAAACCTTGCATTTCTCCAGGGACAGTACACCCTGGCCACCTTCTACTTGGAGGAGGCTATTCGTGCCGAACGAACTATTGGTAGCCGGAGCGGTTCCGCTGCACCCGTCGCCAACCTCGCCCGAATTGCTCGCAGAAGAGGGGAATACGCCCGTGCTGCGCAATTGCTGCTTTGGAGTTTGAACATCTTCATCGAGTTCGGCAATCGCTTCTTTCTGCGGCTTGGATTGGTGGAGCTATCTGCCCTGCTATCCAACTATGGTCGGTACGCCGAAGCCGCCATGGCGCTTGAAGCAGCGGAGGGTATCACGCGTGCGATCGGCATTCCTGTGAGCCCATCTGAGCGCAGTTTTCATGACGATGCCAGAAGATTGTTAGAGGAAAATCTCGGCGAAGAAGAAAGGGCTGCCGCAAGCTCGTTCGCCCAGATCTTGCCTTGGGAGCAGCTGATGCTCAAGGTCATGGAAATTGCCAAGGATCTGGAAAGTCCCACCGCACAACATTTGCCCGCCCTTCCTTAAGCCTCAGTGTGACCCTTCGTAGTGATCCTGACGAATTTAAGAGATTTTTAAAGGGCGTTTTAGCGCGCAATCTCCCTTTTCGAGTTCTTTTCGACACCGACCGTAGCATAGGGCTTAACATCCATCGGGCCGCCGATGATGGAGCAATTCTATGGCTAATATCAAAAGGGCCTTTACCCTTATCGAACTCTTGGTCGTCATCGCGATCATCGCGATTCTCGCTGCCATCCTTTTCCCCGTCTTTGCCCAGGCCAAGGCCGCCGCAAAGAAAACGGCTTGTCTGAGCAATACCAAGCAAATTTCTGTCGGAGCGATTATGTATGCGGCCGACTACGATGATTGGGTGCCTAAGGGCGCAGTCATGATGCCGGAACCCGGCGGCTACACGCAGGCATATTGGTGGTTCTCCTATTCATATATTGGGGGCACTATCACGGTTAATCCACTCGGCGGTGTTCTTCAACCCTATCTGAAAAACAAGCAAATCGAGGCCTGTGCCGAGGCAAAGTCGCTGGTTTCGATGGCGACTCAATACTTTGGGTACAAGATGGATGCCTACGGGTTTGGCCTGAACTACTACCTCGATGTCATAGAGTCTTATGGTGGCACGCGCAACTTGGGCGCTTATGAAGAACCTGCATCAACCATTATGGGTCAGGATGCGGCGATCAAGTCTGGAAGTAATCTCTTTGAAATTGGCTCCATTCAGCTTCCTTCGGCAGTCGCAAAAGGCACCCGAGGACCTAATGTTCATGCTCGACACACTGAACAGGCGAATACCTTCTGGTTAGATGGACATGCGAAGTCGATGAAAGTTGCGTACATCCTGCCAAACAATTACGCCAGCACGACCCCTGAGCAGTACAAGGCCCTTAAGCTTGGCGTTCTTCCAGCACCCGGTTACTCGGGTCCAACCGATCCGAAAATCGATAACTACTACTTGCCAGTCAAAGCTCAGTAGTTTCTCTCGGTGGGGCAGGTCACTACTTGTCCCACACCAAATACATCCGATATGAACCGAACGAAAACTCTTCTTTCTCTTGCGCTCATCGCGCAAATGTCCGTCTCTTTCGCGCAGAAGCAAACGCTTTTCGTAGGCGATAAAGCTCCCGCCATCGATGTTGTGGCCGTCAAAGGCAAGAAGCCAAATTTGAAAGACGGAAAAGTCCACGTCGTTGAATTTTGGGCGACTTGGTGTGGGCCGTGTCGAATGAGCATCCCGCACCTTACTGAACTGGCGAAGAAGTACCAGGGCAAGATCACCTTCACGGGGGTTAGCGTCTGGGAAAGGGGAGAGAACACGCTCGACCAGGTCAAACAGTTCGTCAAAACAATGGGTGACAAGATGGACTACAACGTGGTGGCGGACGACTCGGGTGGGCCTATGGCCAAGAACTGGATGACTGCGGCTGCCCGTACGGGCATACCCTCGGCCTTTGTGGTGGACAAATCCGGCAAGATCGTGTGGATGGGCCACCCCATGCAGATGGATGATATTTTGGCGAAGGTGACCGATGGCAACTTCGACATGCAGCAGGAAGTTCAACGCCAAAAGGAAGAGCAGGAGAAGGCCGAGCGGTCGAAAACCGAATTGCAGCGCCTGCTAGACCCATACAAAGAAGCACTTCAGAATCGAGATCCAAAAGCGGCGCTAGTCGAACTGGATAAAATCACATCCGCTCATCCCGAGTATCTCGAAAAGGTCGCCATCCTCAAGTTTCGCCTGCTGATGGGACAAGACACGAAAGCTGGCTTCACCTATGCCAAAGAGATGGCCCAAGGGCCCCTCAAGTCCAACTCGGTGATTCTCCTCAACTTTGTTCTGATCCTTCTCGACGATGCCAATCAATACAAGGAACACGACTACAAACTGGCCATTGGAATCTCTGACCAATTGGCCAAGGTTGAAAAACAATACGCCTATATTGCGTATTCGTTAAAGGCACAGGCTTTGTTCAAAGACGGGAACAAAGCAGCTGCGATTGCCGCTCAAGAAGAGGCTGTGAACTTGGCCAAAAACAACTCAAAGGTCCCACCTCAAACGGTCGAGGAGTTTGAGAAAAAGCTGGCCGAATACAAAGCGGCAAGCTAAGACGCACGGCCCATTCGTCGGCTACAACCTCAAAAAGAGCATGCCCTGCTATCGGCAGGGCATGCTTTGTCTTATAGACTTCTTCTTCGTACACGGTGGACGACAACGATAAGCTTTTGTCGGGCGATGCGTTTACGACCAAGACCTTTTGAGAATCACCCAGCAATTCGATAACGCGGTGTTGTCCGGAGAATTCCCGTTCAAGGTGGTATCGCACCTTCCAGCAAACGGGTCGCAGGCGCCTCAAGATCAACTCTCTTTGCCCCTCGTTCTTCTGTTGCAAGGCAGTCGAATTCCTAAGCGCCCCGTCTATGCCCTCGTTTTCGCCATGCAAATGGTTTGGCACTTGGTCGCGTTGGAGCAGAGGATGCTAACTTAGGAGCATGGCAAAGGGGCGATCAATGAATTTAAGAGCGCTCAAACCCTATATGCTTTCCGGCACGAAGAGGCCCCATGACATGACGCGAGCAGAGGCTACCGAACAGTTTAATGAGTTCATCGAGTCCCTCGAATGGCGTATCGAATATGCCAAGAGTATCGTGAAAAGTTCCGGAATCGTGGAAACGGGTGACCACCGGGAGTTCGTTCGGGCCGTGGGAGAATGGCTTGTGAGCGTGGGGGAACTTGGCACCATCCCGGTCGAGCCAAATCCGAAGTTTGGGTTGCCAGGTGCAGTTCTCGATCTCTCCTTTCCGACACAAAGCCTTTGCTGTTGGATGGCCCTCTTGTTTGCCGAGCATCTGATGGATGAAGTAGACGGCGTCCACTGGACTCTCTGCACGGACAACAAGCGCAACATCTACTATCACAAGCCCATGCTTGTCCGCGAAGGATCCACGGCGCAGCTAGAACCCGTCAACATCGTGATGAACTTCCTGCGGGGAAGACTTCACAAAGACAGGAAGCCTAAAACCCTCGACGAGTTCTGGCTTCTGTGGAAAGAATGGCTCCAGGCTTCGACCTAGCAAAAATAAAACGCCCCGACCGTCTGGCCGGGGCGTTCGCAATACGAATAGGTGGGTGGACTTAGGCTTCGACGAGTTCGTCTTCGGCAGGAGTCTCTTCCTCAGCGACCGGGGCTTCAACCACTGCGTTGGGGTCGTAGACATCAACCTTCACAATGGCGTCCACCTGCGGGTGCAGATCGACTTCCACATCGTGAACGCCCAGTCGCTTGATCGGCTCGATCAGAGCAACCTGCTTCTTCTCGACCGTCTTGCCGAGTTGGGCAGCGATGGCATCGACCACGTCTTGCGAGGTGATGGCGCCGAACAGCTTGGTGGAGTCCTTGCCCACTTTGCCTTCGATCCGAACGGTCTTGCCGTTCAGTTCGGCCTTCAGCGCCTCAGCGGAAGCCTTCTGATCGGCGGTCTTCTCGGCGATCTTGGCTTGCCGTCGCTCAAGGGCCCTGAGCTGGTTCTTATCGGCGAGGATCGCTAGCCCGCGCGGGAAGAGGTAATTGCGAGCGAAACCGTCGGCCACCGTCACGACCGATCCTTCCTTGCCGACCTTCGGCACCGTCTGATTCAAGATAACTTTCATTTCTTACAGGTCCCAGGCGAGGTCAAAGGCTCACGCCTTAAACCTACGACCTCATCTAGTTTCGGATTCCAAAGCCGATCATCGGAGCGTTTCGATCAAACACTTTGTCGACGCCGATCCAGCCGTAGAAGCCTTTGCCAAATTCGTATCGTGCGCGCAGGTCAAACCGGGGGCTGTTGAGATCGAACAAGTCTCCCCGCAGGTACAACCCTGGCGCAACGCGATAGTCTACCCCCAGTCCAGGCTTACTTGCATAGATCCCATACCGGTATTCGCCTTTTGAACTGAAGGACTTGGAGATTTGAGCGTTAATTTTGTTGCTCTCGAAGGCGTCCCAAAGACCTACGTTCAGGTTCCAACTATTGAAGTTGACTTTGGCGTTGATATCGGTCTGGAAGTCGTTGTCGTAGGAGTTGCGCGTCAGATCGATGGTGGTCTCCACCTTGGGCACATTGACCTTTGCGCCACCTTTCTCGAAAAAGCCCTTGATGTTGTCCACCGCTTTTTGGACTTCGTCCAGCAGCGCGCTGGCTTTGGTCTCGATCTCGATCGCCTTATCGCTCATGGTGATGGCGTTGGCACTGATCGTTTCTCCATCTTTGGCAATTTTCTCTCCACTCTTCGCCATTTTCACGCCGCTGTCCGACATGGTTGCCACATTATCGGCGGTCTTCTTGAGCGAAGCCTTCATCTCGGGATCGCCGGTAAGCGCTTGTACATCGGAAATGATCTTGTTCGCGCCTTCGGCGGACTGGTTGAGCTTTTCTAGCAGCGCCAGCGCCTCGTTCTGAAACTTGCCGCTTTTGAGGATCTCGGTGAGCATCGCGGTGCCCTTGCGAACTTCCACCATAGTTTCGGTGGCGGCGCTCAGGGCGGTTTGAATTTTGGGATTGCTCTGGGCCAGCATCAGATCGAGCCGACCGGCCAATTTGCCAAAGTTCTCCGCCGTTTTGTTGCTGGAATCCAAGAGGCTGACCAGCTTGCCTTTGAGTTGTTGGTCCTCCAAGAGCTTTCGAGTGGCGGCCAGGGTCTTGTTGAGTTCGGTAACGGTGGCCTCCGGGTTGGGCAAGATGCCGTCCAGGGCTCCGGTTTTGACCCCTTTAAGGGTTTCTCCTGCCATCAGATAGCCAGTGGGCTGAGCGGGAGGCACAATCATCACCGCCTTATCTCCCAGCCCAATCAGGGCAGTGGGAATGGTTGCGGTGCTGCCAGCCGGGATCTTTACGTCTTGCGGCACTTCCAGTTTGAGCCGTGCGGTGGTTGGCCCTATAAGGGATACCTCAGAAACTTTTCCGATTTTGACGCCAGCCATCTGCACCTGAGAGCCCGCAGTCACCCCGCCTGCATCCGTAAACTCAGCGTAGTAGGTCACCTTCTTGGGGCCAAGCAGGTCATTCCCCAAAATCATGAAGGCCCCGTAGAGAAGGATCACAAAGACCACTACCAACGCCCCAACTTTCGCCGCGCCTTGCATGCCGGTAGTTTAGCGGATGTGGGCCAAGGCAGAAAACTACCTGTGCCTTCTTGCCTTTTTCACCGCCAAATTTGCTTGGCTGACAAATGCCGAATTGCTAAATTAGCGGCAACTTTATGGCCTAAAGTGGCCCATATCAAGATCGACGGCAGTTAGTGTTGAGGTGAATATCTATATATGCTGCAAATTCCCCCTATCACGCCAGACCTAGGACGACCAATAATCAAGGGAACCTGGAAGCACTGCGAGGTACTCTCACCAATAGAACGGAGTCACGAAAAACCCCGTCTATGGACTAGGGAGCGCAGTGGGACCGTTGAGATATCGCCTAGGTCTTAGACGTAGACAAAGCTACATCAAGGGCCTTCGCCCGTCGAATCAATAGGTGAAATAGAAAAACATGTGGCAACGCTTTACAGAACGCGCGCGGAAGGTTGTCTTCTACGCTCAAGAAGAGGCTCAGAAGTTTGGTGAGGGATACGTCTCCACCGAGCACCTGCTTCTAGGGCTCGTCCGCGAATCGGACAGTGTCGCGGCGCGTGTCCTGGATAAGTTGGGTGTTAGCCTTACACGAATTCGTGCTGAAGTCGAAAAGCAACTCCCGAGGGGAGATGCGCGGCCCAGTCAAGACATGACCCTTACGCCTCGGGCGAAGCGCGTCATCGACTTGGCCTATGACGAAGCCCGGAACCTCAACAACAACTACATCGGAACCGAGCACTTGCTGCTCGGACTCATCCGAGAGGGCGATGGCCTGGCAGGCAGAGTGCTTGCCAAACTCGGCGTCGACTTGGAAAAGGCCCGTCGGGACGTTATGTCACTGCAGGACAACGAGAGCCAAGCAAAGCCCGGGAGCACACGCTCCACCAGTAGTTCGAGTGGAGGAAACAAGACCCAAACTCTCGACGAGTTCGGAAGAGACCTTACCGAGCTCGCCCGAGAGGGACGGCTTGATCCCGTCGTCGGTCGACAGAACGAGATCGAGCGGGTCATGCAGATTCTTTGCCGAAGAACGAAGAACAACCCGTGCCTCATCGGTGAACCCGGTGTAGGTAAGACCGCCATCGCCGAAGGGCTCGCCCTTCGCATCGTGAGCGGAGACATTCCTGATCTTCTCAGCGATAAACGAATTGTCGCCCTGGACTTGGCTGGCCTCGTTGCCGGTACCAAGTATCGAGGTGAATTCGAAGAGCGCATGAAGAAGGTGATGGAAGAAGTCCGCAAGGCGGAGGGTCAAGTCATCCTTTTCATCGATGAGCTTCATACGCTCGTCGGCGCAGGCGCTGCCGAGGGAGCCATCGACGCTTCAAACATCATGAAGCCCGCGCTCGCCCGTGGCGAACTGCAGTGCATCGGCGCAACCACGCAAGAAGAGTTCCGCAAATACATCGAGCGGGATGCCGCCCTGGAGCGAAGGTTCCAGTCGGTTAAGGTTGCTGAGCCGAGCGAAGAAGAGGCCATCGACATTCTCAAAGGTTTGCGAGAGCGCTATGAGGCCCACCACCAGGTGGAAATCACCGATGACGCGATTACCGCGTCGGTGCAACTCAGCCAGCGCTACATCTCGGATCGAACGCTTCCCGACAAGGCGATTGACCTGATCGACGAAGCCGCCAGCCGTGTGCGACTCCATGAGAGTCTGCCGCCGAAGGACGTTCGCGAAGACCGCGTTCGCCTGACCAAGCTGAAGGCTCAGTACGATCACATGGCCAAGCGCGTGGAAGCCAGCGACGAGCTTCTGAAACTCCAAACGGAGCGCGACGAACTCGAAGAAAGCATCCGAGAGCGAGAAGAGGCTTGGAATTCGCTCGAAAAGAAAGAGCCGATCGTGGGTGAAGCTGAGATCGCCGGAATCGTTCAGAGTTGGACGGGTATCCCCGTTACCAAGCTGGTCGAAGCCGAGAGCCAGAAGCTCCTCCGTATGGAAGAGGATCTGCACAAGCGAATCATTGGCCAGGCCGACGCGGTTTCCGCCGTCTCGCGCGCCATTCGAAGAGCACGCAGTGGTCTGAAGGATCCGAAGCGACCCATGGGCAGCTTCATCTTCCTCGGCCCCACCGGTGTTGGAAAGACCGAACTTGCCAAGGCCCTTGCCGCCTACTTGTACGACAAGGAATCGGCGATGGTGCGAATCGACATGTCCGAGTACATGGAGAAATTCGCGGTCAGCCGCTTGGTCGGAGCCCCTCCCGGATATGTGGGTTACGATGAGGGTGGTCAGCTCACGGAGCAGGTCCGACGCAATCCGTACACAGTCGTCCTCCTCGACGAAATCGAGAAGGCGCACCCCGAGGTCTTCAACATCCTCCTGCAAGTCATGGAAGACGGACACCTCACGGACAGCCAGGGCCGCACGGTCGACTTCCGCAATACAATCATCATCATGACCTCTAACGTCGGTGTTCGACCGATCGAAGTCGAGGG
Organism: Armatimonadetes bacterium 55-13; assembly: GCA_001898035.1. Lineage (GTDB taxonomy): Bacteria > Armatimonadota > Fimbriimonadia > Fimbriimonadales > Fimbriimonadaceae > 55-13. The sequence continues at coordinate 1,020 of MKRX01000011.1, read as the reverse complement.
CGTGATGGGCTTCAACACGCGGAAAGAAGATCCGAACGATCCCAAGGTCTACGAGGCGATGAAGCGCCGGATGACGGACGAGATGAAGAAGCTCTTCCGACCGGAGTTCCTGAATCGCGTGGACGAGGTCATCGTCTTCGGTCACCTGCGAAAGGAAGAGATTCTGGAGATTGCCGACCTCTACCTGAAGCGAGTGAACGAGCAGGCCGCCGCCATGGAGATCACCATCGAATTGAGCGAAGGGGTCAAGGACCTCCTCGTCAACGAAGGCTACGATCCCAACCTTGGCGCCCGACCGCTCCGCCGAGCCGTCCAGCGATTCATCGAGGATCCGCTGAGCGAAGAGATGCTTCTCGGCCGATTCCACGCCGGAGACCACATCGTGGCCGAACTGGCGCCGGATGACGAGAAGACCGTTATCTTTCGCAAAAAGGACGCGAACGATGGAAAGGAAAAGAAGAAAGAACTCGTAAAGAGCTAAAACTCTTTTCCAAAGGCCGCGACTCGTAAGATGAGTCGCGGCCTTTTTTGTTGGTTTGTAACGTTAAAATCGTGCTAACCCATTGTTAAGGTTTCTTAACCGGCGAGGGGGAGCGATTTGAACTTAACCGGTCCGGATTTTGAGTTCTCGGTCAGTGTTAATAACACTTTCTCTAGCCTCAATGCCTTTACACGGTCTTAACATTCAATTTGCAGAATCACTCGCCGAGGGAATAACCCGACGAGGATTTGCATGTCACAACCAAAATGGACTTACACCGCGATGGCCGCAGTCTTTTGCCTGCCGTTCGTCGCCAACGCTCAGGACCCGGCGAAGAAGCAGGAAGAGCCTAAGACACGACAAGTCATTAGCCCCGAACCGCCAAAGCAAGAGAAGGCCAAGAAGCCGAATCTGACTGGTCAAAAGGCTGAAGATATCAAGGCTTCTCTGGACGCCAAGCGAGAAGAGGCCAAAGTGACCTGCCCCCGCTTTGAGGCACATTTTTAAGAGTAGAGTTTCTCCTTCATTCTAGTTTGTTC
>MKRX01000010.1:133960-138477 GCA_001898035.1 Armatimonadetes bacterium 55-13 | reverse complement strand
AACCCAGAGCAGATTCATCAAGCCGGGATCTCCCTGGCAGAACGGAACCATCGAGAGCTTTAACGGCAGACTCAGAACTGAGTTCCTTAATGCCGAGCTCTTTCACAACCTCGCAGATGCACAACTCACCCTTTGGAGGAACTTCTACACCAAGAAAGACCCCAATCGTCACTCGGCTACGTCGCACCCGCGACTTACGCAAAGAACTTTGAACAACCTAGAATGAAGGAGAAACTCTCCTCTTAAAAATGTGCCTCAAAGCGGGGGCAGGTCAGTTTGGCTTTGCGGGAGCGAATGGGTACCAGGAGGATGGAGACTCGGGGCTGAAGATGTTGGGGCATCGGTATGAGGGCGGCGATCCCTACGACAACTACGACCAAGAAGGAGATACAAGGGGTAGCCTAACTGCCAAGAGAGCCCTTCAAAACTGGGTCAACAAAAACTAAGAAATGGCTAGGCTGTTCGCTTCGATCGTTGGCATACTCGGATTGTTCGCGTGCTACGTGGGCTTAACGACGGTGATCAAGCGACATGCCTCCGGTGGGGGTGGGATGAGAGGTCTGTCCCACCCCGACCTGTACGGCCCGGAGGCCGTTCAGTACGGCCTCAAGTGGCTCATTCCCGGCCTTCTAATGGTCATTTTTGCAATCGCCCGATTGGTATGGTGCGTGAGAAACGATGTTGAGTAAGAGTCCATTAATTTGCCTTGCCCTCCTAGCAGTTGTTGGTTGCGCGAGAAGCACGGACACCTGTAAGCAAATGGGGGCGCTTGCTCAACAACTCCGCAGTGACGCTGATTACCTAGACAAAGCGACAAGGGACGACATAAAGAAAGCCTCCGGTAAGCAGCGAAGGATGGAGATTCTGCTGTCTTCCGAGCTCCGATCCTTGAAAGCGCTCGAAACGATATCTGAAAATATCAAAAAGCAATCGGCCAAGCCAGAACTGAAGGAAGCCTTACTCTCGGTTGTTGAGGAGCTAATAGTCGTCCGCAAGAAGCAAACGGATTCTCTGAAAAAGGCAATTAATGACAAGTCGTTTGTGATTGCTGACGATCCGAGTCTTGATGCAGACTACGTGGTCATTGACAATGCCTCTCGGGATTTCGATCGGAAGTTTCAAGCCGCGTGTTCCAAAGACTAATGAGCCGGGTTTGGTGAAGGGATTCACTTTCGGCATGGGCTTGTCAGACTCGGAAAAGCCCAACCGTGATGAGACCTTGATCTCAAACAAGGAGATTTTTTGGAGATTCACTTCTGTTCCGACGCCGAGAAGTGAATGGGGAATTTGGCTCAGGCGCTTGATTGTTCCTGGCAGGAGCGAAATCTGCCGGTGCATATATCGATAGAGTGACGAGATCTTCTTATGAAGAGGGCGGATGGCGCTCCGAATACCTGCCTTTTGCCTCTATCAGCTTTATTTTAGAATTCTAAAAATATCTCTGTGTCTTTTGCAAAAGTCGTCTTATAATGCCATTTCAGAGGCATATATCGATAAATGAAGGTAACGATGCGCGATGTGGCACAGGCGGCTGGGGTTTCTACGATGGCGGTCAGTGTGGTTCTTAGCGGGAGCGGGAACAAGCGGGTCTCGGTGAGTCCAGAGACGGCAGAGCGGATTCGGCGGGCGGCGCAGGAGCTTCGATATCGGCCTAATCACCTAGCGCGGTCTTTGAAAACGCAGAAGACGCATCAGATCGCGGTGGTGTTTCAGCACTTCTGCGGCATTGGGCCGGAGAATCCTTATCACATTCAGGTTTTGCAGGGGGTGACCTCAGCGCTGTTTCCGAAGGGGTATGCGATGACGCTTTGTCCGAGGATGATCTTGGACGGCGATGCGAATTTGATGTCGGATGGGCGGTTCGACGGGGTGCTTTGGTGTCGACCAGAGTTCGATGCGGAGTCGCTGGATGCGATCAAGTGCGCCTCAGTTCCGGTGGTGATGATGCACGTGCCGAACGGGATGGCGCCGAACATTCCGACGTTTTGCGCGGACAACGATGGGGCGATGCGGCAGGTGGTGGCGCATTTGAAGTCGTTGGGGCATCGGCGCATTGCGTTTGTGATCGACCCGATCAGCGTGAAGTCGGTGGAGGGTGCGATTCGTCGGGAAGCGTTGAAGGCGGCGGCGGAGAAGGCGGGGATGCCGACGCCGGAATTGATTGTCTTGGAGCAAGACCATTCCGTCTTGGCCCAATACGCGGGGCCGGGGGCTCTGCATACGGCGCTGGTTTGTTTCTCGGACGAACTGGCCTGCCACGTTTTGAAGTCTTGTGTTCGCTACGAAGTCCGGGTTCCGGACGACGTTTCGGTGGTGGGGTTTGACTCCTCGCCGTTCTGCGAGACCACCAAGCCGCGATTGACCTCGGTCAGCCAGCCGGTCGACCGGATGGCCAATGCGGCGACGACCCATCTTCTTTCCCTTATCGAAGAGGCGGAAAAGGGGCTCCCCCGTTCGCCCATGACTTGTTGCCTTTATGACTGTGGCCTCGATGTCCGAGACTCCACAGCTCCTCCTAGCACTCACCGAAGAGTCTGATCATGAAAAAAGCCTTTACGCTTATTGAACTTCTCGTCGTCATCGCGATTATCGCGATTCTTGCCGCGATCCTTTTCCCGGTTTTCGCTCAGGCGAAAGAAGCCGCGAAGAAGACCCAATGTTTGAGTAATTTGAAGCAGATCGGCACCGGTATGGCGATGTATCTGGCCGACTACGACGACACATTGCCCCGACAAGCCTATTGGGATTACACCCCGGGGGTAGGTTGGGCGACGGCCGCGGGTGGCATGCACGAATGGAGCGAGGTGGTGCTGCCGTACATCAAGAACGGCAAGTACGTTCCCTTGAGCTATGCGGGCGCGGCGGGCGGTCCGGGCACGATCTTTAACTGTCCTACAAATAAGGTGAACGGGCAACTGAACGTGTATGGCGTTCACAACGACATGTTTCCGGCTTGTCTGAACTGGATGGGGGCCGATCCGAGCGTTTGTACGGCGACGAAGGTGGCCACGATTGTGGACGACCCGGCAGGGAAGGCAATGATGACGGAGAAGGGCGCGGCGGACAACGGGTTGGTTTCCGGTTCTGCGTTCGACACCCGGGCGATCGACTGGACGGGGGTTTGGGATAACCAGGCCGAAGTGAGTAACGACGTGGTGTTTACCCCGCCCAATTACAACACGGTAACCGGCCAAAAGGGCGACTGCGATGGTGGCGCGCCTTGGAATTGGCCGCCTGACTGTACAGCATTTCCGCGCTTCCGACACTCGGGGGTGGCGAATGTGACCTTCTTTGACTGCCATGCGAAGGGCATGAAGAAGGGGCAGCTGAACTACGGGAAGAACATTCGAATTCCTGGAATCACGATCTAGGTTCGACCGGGCTCCGCGACCTCCTTGCGGGGCCCTTTTTGTGTGAGAGAGGTTTAACGATGAAGTACTTGGGACTTTTCTTGGGCATTGCCTTGGCGTTAAGCGCGGGGTGCGTGAAGACCGATGAGGGGGACACTTCTCCTTTGCCGCCTTCGACGACGCAGGCGAAGGTGGAATCGGCGAAATCGGGGATCGAGGGGTCTTCGATGTCGGCGGAGCAGAAGCAGGCGGCGGAGGAATACATGCAGCGGGGAGCGGCGGGGGCGGAAGCGATGCGGAAGCAGAGCGCTTCGCAAAGGGACTCGCCTCGCTAGGGACTGCGCACTTTGTGCAGGGACTTCGCCGCTTCGCGGCAGGGACGAGGGACGAGGGACGAGGGACGAGGGACGAGGGACGAGGGACGAGGTGTTAGGATTCCTTTGGGAGGGCGTTGGGCGTTGGGCGTTGGGCGTTGGGCGTTGGGCGTTGGGCGTTGGGCGTTGGGCGTGTAGACTGGCGGGACTTTGAGTGGCGCTTTTTGGGATCGGTTTTCTGGGGATTATCGGGCGAATTGTTTGAGTTGGGAGCATGAGACGGCTCCGGTGGTTCCTCCGGCGGGGGAGGGGTGGCGGTCGGTTTGGACGGCTAATCCTGACTTTCTCGAGTTTGAAGGGCGTCTGTTGCTTTATTTCCGGGCGACGGGATTTCTGGCCGGGCGTGAGGGGGAGCATGACCGGATTGGGGTTGCAGAGGTTCTGAGCCTTGCAGCCGGTGACGTGCGCTTGGAGATGCTGAATGGGGATGCCCCGGTGGTGGATGTGGGGGAGCCGGAGGCATTTGACGGCACGGACGTGCTGGACCCGGCAACGGTGGTCTTTCAGGGGAAGGTCTTTTTGTATTACTCGGCGATTGGGCCGGGGCCGGACAGCGTGGGGCTGGCGGTGAGCAAGGACGGGGTCTCGTTTACTAAGGTTGGCAAGGTGCTGACGGGGCGGGCGCCGGATGTGATTGGATACGGAGACAAGCTGCGGATGGTCTATCAGAAGGCGGATGCGGCGGGGAACTATCAGGTCTATTTGGCGGAGAGCTCGGACGGGATTACCTTTGAGGACGTGGTCTCAGAGCCGGTGATTCGGCCAACGGCAGGAAGTTGGGATTCGCTCTCGA
>MKRX01000010.1:133334-133948 GCA_001898035.1 Armatimonadetes bacterium 55-13 | reverse complement strand
TTATGGAGGGAGTTCGTATTTGGCGGATGAGCCGGACTTCTTTGGGTTAGCGAGGTCCAAGGATTTGGTGGACTGGCAGTTCCATCCGGGGAATCCGGTGTTTGGATGTGGGGCGAAGGGGGCGCCGGATGGCGGGGCGATTTGGTTTCCGGCATTACGCGAGACCTCCAGTGGTCAGTGGGTGATGTTGTACGAGGGGAGTCGGGGTAAGTACGCGTGGGATTTGTGCTCGGCGATCTGCGCCGCGTGGCTATAGAGCTTGGTCGAATGGCTTCCTCGCTGGACAATTTCAAGCCTTCTTAGGGGCGCAGGAGAAGAACTCACCGAGGGCACGGAGAACTACCGGTTTTGCTTTGCGGAACCTATCGCAAGTTAGGGAAACTAGCATACTTACGGCGAAGAAATGTTGAGGTTACTGCCGACATCATGGAATGTAAGCGCCGCAAGGCGGAGGCAGAAATGGCCCTATCTCAGCACCTCAAGAAACTGGAAGTAACTCAGGAACGAGACGCATTCGAAGAAGCGGATTCGGGCTTTTCCTGGGTGGCCGCGGTCATCCTCCTTCTCGCGATTGGCCTTTACCTCAGCATCGGTTCGACGAAGCACTCCACCGG
>MKRX01000010.1:112344-133323 GCA_001898035.1 Armatimonadetes bacterium 55-13 | reverse complement strand
TGACGGTTGTGTCGAACTCCATTCACTAGCCGATCGCACGACACCAGCTCGAAGTAGGGCAGTCAGACAGAGTGGTCTGACTGCCCTTTTCGTCTTACTTCAGAGTTACGGTGACCGGATCTTGGAGATTCTGGGAGGAATCTCCGACCCAGATTCGGTAAGCGCCAGGGTTAGCTTTCCATCGGTGACTGGCGGTGTCCCAGAATTGAAACGCCCGTTCGTTCAGCGAGATGGTTACGATCTTGGTTTCGCCGGGCGCAAGCGATACCCTTTGGAAGCCTTTGAGTTCACGAACGGGACGGGGAACGGTTGGGTTTTGTTCTCCGACATAAACTTGAACGATTTCGTCTCCCGCGCGCTTGCCGATATTCGTGACCTTTGCAGTCACGCTCTTTCGAGTCGCGGAGACCGCGCTTAATTTGAAGTCGGTGTAGCTCAAGCCGAAGCCGAATGGGTAGAGCGGTTTCTGCTTGTTCTTGTCGAACCATCTATAACCCATGAACAGCCCTTCGTTGTAGACGATCTTTCTATTTTTTGAAGGATAAGCCGTCGCATAGTAAGTGTCTTTGAGGGCTCTGGGGAAAGAGGTTGGAAGTTTGCCGGATGGATTCACGTCGCCGAAGAGGATTTCGGCGAGAGCCTGGTTTCCATTTTCTCCCGGGTACCAACACTGAACCATGGCGGGGACCTTCGGGAGCCACTTTGCGATATTCATTCCGGCGCCGGAGTTGAGGGCAAGGACGACCTTATTGCTGCCTTGAGTTACATGGTCCAAAAGAAGCTGCTGGCTCATAGGAAGATCGAATGGGCGGTCAAAGCCTTCGCCTTCTAGGTTATTTCTGAGGCCAACGCTTGCCACGACCAAATCAGCATTCTTAAGCTTTTCGACCGGAATACTTTGCGTCAGGACGGTCTCGAGGGGGACGATGCCGAAGTTGGCGACGCCGTCGCCCGCGTTATCATAGAATTCGACCCTAATGGCGTAGGTTCGGCCGGCTTGAAGACGGATCGATTCGGTGACCGTGGTGACTCCGTGTTCGTTCCAATCGTTGAGGGCACGTTTGCCATCCACGAACACCCGCATGCCGTCGTCCGATTTGGTAACAAGCAGGTAGGTTCCGGATTGGGGGACGGTGAATGTTCCGGTCCATCGTACTGAGAATTTATCCGCGTTGACGCCAGCGGCCGGACTACCCGTTTTCCAGTCAAACGCAATTTTGGCGTCTTTGCGAGCAACGGCCGGAGTTCCACCGAGGTCGACATTGTTGAAATACTCCGCCTTGAAGGGACCCATGGGCAAGCTGTGGTTGAGGTCAATTTCGAAGGGTACGGACTCTACCTCGGCGTTGGGCAGTAGTTTCTTCAGAGCCTCTCCGATCGAAATGGCCCCGAATGGGGTGGTGTAAGAACTTCCGCCACCTCCAGTTGCGGGCTTCTCGCCATTGGGGCCAACCACGAGAATTTTCTTAACCTTTGACTTGCTGAGAGGTAAGAAGCTGGTTTGGTTTTTTAGCAGGACGGTGCCTTCTCGAGCAACTTTCAGCGCGGCGGCGGAACTAGCGGGATCATTTTTGGGATACGTATCGACTTGTTGGTCTCGCTTATCCCATCCCATTCGGTAGATGACTCGGAGGATGCGTCGGACTTTATCGTCAATCACCGATTCCTTTAGCTTGCCGCTGTCGATCAGGGGTTTCAGATTTTTGACGTTCATGTAGTCGCCAGCGGGCATCTCGAGATCGAGACCTCCGAGAGCACATCCGAGGGCGTCATGAGCGCCTCCCCAGTCGGACATGTGGATCCCGCTGAAACCCCATTCAGTCTTGAGAACCTTGTTGATCAGCCAATCGTTTTGAGAGCAGTGGATGCCGTTCAGTAGGTTATAGCCGGACATGATGCACTCGACCTTGCCTTCGATGACACCCATTTCGAAAGGAGTGAGATAGAGTTCGCGGAGGGTGCGCTCGTCGACTTCCGAACTGTCGTTGTTTCGGTCGGACTCGTGATCATTTGCTACGAAGTGCTTGATCGTCGCGGCGACGCCTTGGGATTGGACACCTTGGATGATGCCGACGGCCATCTTGCCGGCTAGAAACGGATCTTCTCCGAGGTATTCGAAGTTGCGACCGTTCTGCGGGACGCGGGAGAGGTTGACGCCGGGGGCAAGCCAGATATGAGTGTTGCGGGCTCGGGCGTCATGGCCGATCTGAACGCCAAAGGTTTTGGCGAGATCGGGGTTCCAGGTGGAGGCGAGGGAAACACCGGCGGGATAAGCGGTGGTGGGGCCGTAATTGCGGACACCTACGGGGCCATCTGCCATGCGGATTTCGGGCAGATTTAAGCGGGGAATGGCGCGGATGCAAAACCCTTTGACTCCCCCTGTGTATTCGATCTTTTCTTCTAGGGTCATCTGCCGGAGGGTCGCGTCAACGCGAGATTCGAGCGATTGCGACATTACAAGGCCTAATGCAAGGGGAGAAACCAGCATGAGGCCAGTTTGGCGAATTCAGCTCCGTCAAGTAAATGGAAGAGAGCAAGGAGTAAATAGGGTTTTAGAGACTATTTACTCCTTAGATTCGAACTACTTGTAGAGAACGACTACGGATTCAATGACATGGCGCGCTGCGTTGCCGTCCACAGGGCTCTTGTTTTCGTAGGGTTGGATCTCGTAGCCGAATTCGTTGACGGCCCGTTGTTTCACGGCTTTGGTGATATCAACACTCCACGGAGTGACAACATCGCCTGGCGCCCAGCCTGCACGATCATATTTCCAAGTGCCACCTTGGGGTCGGCATGGATTGAGGTAGTTGTCCTCTTTCCAAAGATTGTTCTCGAATATGGAGGTCCCTACGTGGAGCTTACGCCACAGGGGATGAAATTCGGCGGCGTTCTCGGAGTTGGGGGACATTCCGTGACCGGTGACGGTGGCCCAAAATTCAGCTTTCTTAAATGTCGGGAGATCAAGGTTCTTGGCCTTGAGGAGATCCGTCAAGGGGAACTTGTCCGGCTGCCCCAGAGTGGCGGTCCCGTTCCAAAGATTGATCACTTGGAAGGGGCGTGGGCTGAGAGCGCCTTTGTAGTAGTCTAGATCGAAGCTGACGAGCCAGCCTTCGGCATAGGTTTCGCATTCAAGCTTGAAGGTCTTTTTGCCGCTGAGGATGGGCAGAAGATGCGTGAGATCGACCTTCCACGTCCAACCCTTGCGGTAGGGGGTGATGTAGCGAAGTACTTCGTAACGGTCGCCTTTTTCATCAGTGAGCCAAATTTGGGCGAGGCGATCCCAGGGGTCGAGGCCCTGAGGGGTGGGAGCAAGCGTCAAAGTCGCGACCACTCGGCCAAATGCATCGGTATTTTGAGGGAGATCGACCGCCTTTTCAAATCGGTGACGTCCGTTGTTGTTCACCTCGTTCGTGAAAACGCTTACATGCTCCGGTGTTTCGGCGGGGATAACCTTTCCGGATTCACGTTTGCGGAAACGGGTGGTCTGAACACCATCGGTTTGTCCGAACGTCCAGTTGCCTTCCAGGGGCTTCATTTCGGGGACGAAAAATCTGTTGTAAACCTTCGATTTCCCCACGGTAACGGTGACCGCTGAGCCTCCGACGACGCTATCAATATCGACCCGGTAATTAACGGGTTGACTGGTCTTCATCTCTTCGGGGCAGAGTCGGTTCGCGATTTCACGACCATTGAGGTGAAGGGAAACCTCTCTTTCTGGGCGGCCATAAATGTTGCCATCAGCATTGAATGGGTCTTGTGACTTAGGATTTGAGGTGTCGAATCCGATGGCAAATGCGTTGGGGATGTTTGGCTCGACGACGTTGGTCAGGGTTTCGTTAGGGTTCGTCGTCAGGATGGCCGAATAACCAGCGGAATTGGACGGGAGGTTGACCTGCCAACTCGCTTCAACGTGCTCGCGGTACGTAGGGGTTTGGAAGAGAAGGAAGCCGATCTTCAGGACACTGGAAAGCATCCCCTTAATATGAACGAAGGACTCTCAGGATTTCGGGAGATGAGAGAATTTTTATGTGGGTGTGGGGGAGTGAGAAGAAGTGGAAGGGCTCACGGGCGGGCCGCCCGTGCCACAGCCCTTCCACACTTTCTTACTGGGGCTTGTTCTTCTTTTTCCGTCGAAGGAGGGCTAGAGCTCCCATGCCCAACGCAGCAAGAGTTGCTGGCTCAGGAACGGGTTCACTCAGCACGCCGGGAGCCCAAGTAGCTCCGGTACTTCGCGCGTTGGAACTGAAGCCATCCAGTTCAAATGCCTCGTCGTAAGTTTGAGTGCTAAGGTTGTAACCCACGATCTTGAGAGTCGTGTCTCCGGACTGCTTTCCGGTCAGCCAGATGTGTCCACCTCCGATAGCAAGGCCATCGGGATTGGCCAGGAAAGGATCGAAGTCGGCAACTTTGTTAATGGAGCCATCGCCGAAGACGTCGATGGTGTAAATGCCGTGGGCGTTGTTGGCTGAGGTGTTCGTGGCGTAGAACAGGCCGTCGGCGGAGTTGAACTCAAGCCCCTGCAGATTGTAGGCAAGGTCTGAGTGCTGCCAGACCAAGGACATGTTCGGCGTTCCTCCTGTGGTGATGGAGGTGTCGATAAGGTAGATGCCATCTTCGACAAAGTTGGCGCTTCCGCCAGCGTTGTAGTTGGTGTAGCCGTAGAGTTTGCCGTTCGCAAACGCCAATCCATCGACGCCGGTTGCGTACACAGTGCCGTTGGAACCCATACGATAGAGGCCGTTGATAAGAGTGGGAGTTGTGCCCACGGTGTTATAGGACCACTGCATGACCCGAGCGGAGTTGACGCTGTAGAGCGTGCGTCCAGCTTCATCGGCGGCAAGAGCGTTCGTCTTGCCTGGACTGGTTTGACCAATCCAAAGCTGGGTGGCGTTACCCGACGTGATGTCCAGATAATAGGCGCCTGACAATCCTGGATTTGCAGAGCTGTAGAGTGTGTGTCCAAAGACGAGTTGGGCATGCGCGGCGGATCCGACCAGCGCGACGCTGCCAACGATCAGAGCAAACTTGAGATTCATAGGTTTCACTCAGGTGCGCAAGGCGTATGCAAACGCACCCGTTCGGGGATATTGCCCTGCGGGACCGCATTCGTGCGCGGCCCCGGTGAAACCCTGGTAATTTTTCCTACTTTTGGGCGGGGGAGAAGGCTCGGATTTCGGCGATGGAAGCAAAGTCCGAGCCGCCGACTTCGGTGAGGGCGACGATTCGGATGTAGCGAGCGCTAACGGTGTTCTTGAAGAACACGCGTTGGGCTTCTGGCGAGTTCGGGAAGTTTCCGGCCGAGATGGGGGAGCCCCAGGTCTTGCCGTCTCCACTGACATAGAACTCATATCCGCCGAGGCGGCCGTTCGATTGGCCCTGCCGGGGCAGGTACTCGAAGGCGATGATCGGCATGGTGGATCCCAGATCGATTTGAAGCTCGTGCGGGTGCTTGGGCTCTTTCTTCGAGTACTCGGTGTGCCAGAACGTGCCGGGATCGCCGTCGATGGCGTGAATGGGGTCCCCTTCACCCGGCTCGAAGCTGTTGGCGAAGGCGATTTTCCAGTCTTTACGATTGAGTTCGATGACCGGAATGATTCGGTCGAACTTGGCGGTGGTGGTGGCGCTGGCCAGGCCGGACTGCTCTGACCAAGCCTCCAGGGTTCCCTCTGAGACGACGAAGGGAGACGAGTAGGACTGGGTGGAGCCGTTGAGTCGGTACTTGATGGCGCCGGATCCGGTGATGGTGACGCGGCCATCCTCACCACGGGTCACCGCCGGGGCGGCGGCGACGGGAGCGGCTTGGCGACCGAGTTCACCGGGCTTGGAGCCCGCGTGGAGCGGCTTGACGATGACGCGGAACTTGGTCGGCTCGGCCTTCAGTCGATACTGCTCGAGTGGGCCGGGGCCACAGGAGGCGCCGCCGAGACCCATCTGAGCTTCATCCAAGCAGACGAAGATGTTTCGGTGGGGGACCAGGCGGTTGAACTTGCGTGGCTCTCCATTTTCGTGTCGGGCATCGTCCACATCATGAGGCGAGTAGTGGGAGACGGTGACGGCGAGGTGACCCTCCGATTGGAAGAGCAGGCCGACGCCTTTCTCATCGGTAAGGGCAGCCCAGCGGACGTCTTCCTTGTTTCCGTTCTCTTGCGGTCGCAGGTATTCCTGATACTGCTGCGCAACGGTTCCCTTGTAGAGGCCGATATCGGCGGCGCGCTTGCGGTCAGGGTAGCTCTCGAAGGGGCCACGACCGAGCCACGCGAACTGCTCTAGGCTCTTGTCGACCTGCATGATGAGGCCGAGCTTGGGAAGCGGGGGCAGATCGCCGAACGGATCGAACTGGTTATCCACGACAATGGAGCCATCGGCGAGGAAGGTGTAGGAGGCGGTGTGGTTGAAGCCAGCGCCCTTGAATCCCAGGCAGGACATGCGGACGGTGGCGCGGACGGCGCCGTCATCCAGTTTCTCCACCTTGATGGGGGCCGGTCGGTGCTGAAGTTGGCTCAGGCCGGAATCCCAGAAGGCGCGCTGGAACCAGGAATCGTTGTCGGTGAAGGCGCGGAAGACGTTCAGGAGGGGGCCGGTGGTGGCGCCGATTTGCTGAGCGATGGTCTCCTTGCCATCGACCTTGTAGGAGACGATGGTTCCGACTTTCTTGTCGAGGACGATCTCGGCGCCGGACGCTTTGACTACCAGGCGATCTACGTTGTCGGTGACATCGACCTTGCCGGAGCGGGGAGCGACGGTGGGGGTGGCGTAGACGGGGAGTTCCATCTGCTCCCACGCGACTTCGTAGCCCTTGTCTGCCCAGAGGGTGGCCGCGGGTTCGTGGAAGCCGATTCGGAGGAAGTACTCGCGACCGGGCTTGGGATCGATCTTACTAACCGGCACTTCGATCTCGGCGGTCTTGCCGGGTTCGAGTTGGACGGCGGGTAGGGCGCCCTTTTGGATCTCGACGCCGTCTTCGGTCAACGACCATTCGGCGGTGTACTTGGAGAGGTTGGTGAAAGCGAACTTGTTGCGGACGGAGACCTTGATGCCGCCGGTGGCAGGGGGCGAGGGGCGCTTCTTGCCATCGGTGGAAGGGGCGTCTCCGGCGAGGTTCATCACGACCATTTGGTAAGCCTTTTTGACTTCCCAGGTCTTGGGCATGATCTCTCGGTTCGGCATGACGAGACCATTGCCGACGAAGGGGCCATCGTTGGGCTTATCGTCGTAGTCGCCGCCGTAGGCGTAGAACCAGCGCGGCTTGCCATCGGGGCCGGGTTCCTCATCGGTGAACTTGCGGAGGCCCTGGTCTACCCAGTCCCAGATACATCCGCCCATGTTTCGGGGGGAGGAATCGAAGGCGTCGACATACTCTTGGAGGTTGCCGACGGCGTTGCCCATGGCGTGGGCGTACTCGCAGAGGAAGAACGGCTTCTTGGAGTTCTGCTTGCCCTGGTTGATGACGTAGTTGACGTCCGGATACATGACGCTATCGACATCGGTGACTTCGTTGTAGCGTTCGTAGTGAACGGGACGGGTGGCGTCCATGGTGTGGATGAGCTTGGAGGTGGCGGCGAAGTTCACGCCGGGGCCAGCCTCGTTTCCGAGCGACCACATGATGATGCTGGGGTGGTTTCGGTGGCTGCTCACCATGCGTTCGGTGCGATCGAGGTGCGCCTTTTGCCACTGCGGCTTGTTACCCAGCGACTTATCCCAGTCGTAGCCCATGCCGTGGGACTCAATGTTGGCTTCGTCCACCACGTAGATGCCGTACTTATCGCAGAGCTCATACCAGTGAGCGTCGTTCATGTAGTGCGAGCAACGGACGGCATTGATGTTGAACCGCTTGAAGAGCTTGACGTCTTGCTCCATGCGTTGGGGGGAGACGTAGCGACCGGTATCGGGGTCGTGCTCATGGCGGTTGACGCCGTGGATCTTGACGGGTTGGCCATTGACCTTGAAGACGCCGTCTTTCCATTCGACCTTTCGGAATCCGACTTTACAGGAGCGGATATCGATGGGCTTCTGGTTTTCGTCGAGGAGGGTAACGACGGCGGTGTAGAGATTGGGGTCCTCGGCGGACCACTTCTTGGGGTTGTCTACCCAGACTTTGAATTCGGTCTTGCCCTCGTTCCCGGCGGCGACGGTGGCGATTTCCTGAGTTCGGGAATTGGCGCTGGAACCGGTTTCGGTTTGTCGGAGGGGGACTTCTTTGCCTTGGGCATCGAAGAGTTGGATCTCTACGCCCTTCGGCTTCGCCTCGGTCTTGCCCAGGTTACGAACGAGGGCCGCGACTTTGAGGGCTCCATTCTTGTAGTTGGAGTCTAGGTCAGGGGTGATTTGGAAGTCGCGGAGTTGGACATTGGCGACCGAGAAGAGGTTGACGTCTCGGAAGATGCCGCTGAAGCGGAACATGTCCTGGTCTTCCAGATAGCTTCCATCGCACCAGCGGTAGACCTCGACGGCGAGGAGGTTTTTGCCGGGCTTGAGGTACTTGGTGAGATTGAATTCGGCGGGACCCTTGGAGTCTTCGCTATAGCCCACATATTCGCCGTTTAGCCAGATGTGGAAGGCGGAGTAAACACCTGCGAAGCGAATGAGGGTTTGGCGACCGTCCCAGTCCTTGGGAACCTCGAAGTTGGTTCGGTAAGAGCTGACGGGGTTGTAGCGGTGGTCGATGAACGGCGGGTTGGTGGGGTAGGGGTAACGGATGTTGGTGTAGATCGGGATTCCGTAGCCCTGGAGTTCCACGCAGGAGGGGACGGGAATCGTGCCCCAGTCTGTGTCATCGAAGCTGGTCTTATAGAAGTCCTCGGGGCGATCATCCGGCTTGCCGACCCAGTGGTACTTCCAATCGCCGTTCAGCAGTTTGAAATAGGGGGAGCGGGTGCGCTCTCCGTCTAACGCTTGTTTTTCGGTGGAGTAGGGCCAGGAGGTAACTCGGGACGGTTCTTTATTGATGCCGACGACATTGGGATCTTCCCAAACGGGCACCTGCGGGGTTTGATTCATAGCGGTGAGCGCGACAAACAGGGGTAATAAGCTCATGGGACTGGGCTCCCTTGCCTTGTGGAAGGCGAAAGGGTTTGGTATGCGGGCGGAGTTAGGCCAAGCTTGGGCGGCGGAACAGCCATGCGAAGAATCCGCCGAGTCCCAATAGAGCCACGCTGATTACTCCCACTGCCTTTGCCCCACTCAGGTTTACACTGACGGCCGCGACTCCGACAATGTACAGGGCAAGAATGCCCCAGGCCAGCACGAGCTTACCAACCACCTTGGACTTATTGTCGCCTTTTCTGGCCACGTCGAGCAAAAAAGCATTACCGCACTTTTCACACAAAGGCGAAGAAAGTGCGTTTTCATGGCCGCACTTTGGACACTTCATATGGTGCGCGTACAAGGGCGCCTTACCTGCGGTGCGCATCCACTGTTTAACGCGATAATCCTCGTCTTTGAACTGATCTCGCAAAGAGCGATTGCTCACGGAATCTCGCTCGGACGAGATGGTGTCGAGGGTGGCGCTGGCGATGGCGATGGCTTGGTGGACGAAGCCTTGAGAATGAAGCGCTTTGGCGACTTCCAGCTTGGCGGCGAAGTTATCGGGGCGGGCGGCCAGGGACTGGTAGGACTTCTCCAGGCGGTCGACATCGAAAGAGAGGAGATCGGCTTTGTCGAGCTGATTCAGGGCGAAAGGGAAGAACGCCATGAGCGTGAGGGCTACCACCAGGACGATGGCGGGAATGGCAGGGTGGGGGGCTTTGACCGTGAGGAGAAGTACGCCTACGATCCCCACCAGGGAGCCCATTCCGGGGGCAGCGGGAATATCTCCATCGATCATCTTGTAGACGATGAGGAGAACGGCGATTCCGAGGACGATGCCTGACGCGACAGAGATCATGAGACCTCCGACCATTTCGTCCACTTGAGCCTGCATCAACATCTTTACATCAACCAGGACGGGAGCCACGGCGCTTCCGGTTCAAATGATTCTTAGAGCTTTGAAAGATCGGGGCGGAGACGATAGAACTCGGTCTTCATCTGGATGAGGTGGGCGGCGCCGATGAGCTTGTGCTCTTGGAACGGTTTGGCGAGCAGGGAGAAACTGGTGTAGCCACCTTTCTCGTCCGGTTTGAAGGGGACGTGGATCTGTGGGTGTCCGGTGAGATTGGAGTTGTAGATGAGGGGACCTGCGATTCCGGAGGCGAGGACGAGATCGAAGGGGGCGAAGGCTTCTTCGAAGATCTGAACCAGGAGGGTTCGGCCCCGTTCGGCTTGGGCGTACTCGACGGCGGGGACGAAACGGGCGGCGCGGAAGATGGCGGGCCAATCGTTTTCGGTGACGAGGTTCAGCTTGCCGTTTCGGGTGATGGTGTCGAACATGGTGGCGGCTTCAACGGAGATGATGGCGTCAAGGCCGGGGACCTGTTTGGTCAGGCGGAATTCGCTGAGTTGTGCGCCGAGGGAGGCGAGCATCTTTGCGTACTCGGTGTCTCGGCTGCCGAGGACGCCGATCTTCCAGCCTTTGAGGTCTTTCGGGGTGGCGTATTGGAAGGGGCGGTCGAGCGAGCCGTAGTCCTTGGGGTCTGCGCCGAGGAGGGCGGCGAAAATGAGGGCGGCGTCCTCGGCGGTCCGGCAGATGGGGCCGACTTTATCCATGGACCAGGCGAGGGTCATGCCGCCGGCGCGACTGACGCTGCCGAAGGTGGGACGAAGGCCGGTGACACGGCAACGGCCGGAGGGGCTGACGATGGAGCCGCTGGTTTCCGTTCCGATGGAGAAGGCGACGAGACCGGCGGCCATGGCGGAGGCGGGACCGGCGCTGGAACCGCTTGAGCCTTCGGCGGGGTTCCATGGGTTCTTGGTTCGGCCACCGTACCAGTTGTCGTTCATGGCGAGGGCGCCGAGGCTGAGTTTGGCGACGCAGACGGCGCCGGCGGCGGTCAGTTTTTCGAAGACGGTGCAATTGTCTTCCACCACTTGCCCCTTGAAGGCAGCAGTGCCCCATTGAGTGGGATAGCCCTTGATGGCGAAGAGGTCTTTGATGCCGTAGGGGATGCCGTGCAGGGGGCCGCGGATTTTGCCGGACTGGATTTCTTTATCGGCCTCGGCGGCTTGCTTGAGAGCAAGTTCCTCGGTAAGGGCGGCGATGCAGACGAGTTTGGGGCCGAACTGCTTGAGGCGGGCGAGATAGATCTTGGTGAGTTCGACGCTGGTGATCTGTCGGGTCCTGATGAGATGGCCGAGTTCGGCGACGGTGAGGAAGGCGATGTCCTCGTCTTTGGTGGGTCGCTTGAGGGTGACTTTGGCGGTCTTGACGTCGATTTTGACCGGGCCGAGCTTGTCGTAGCCGGGCGCTCGGTAGACGTTCATGGGGGTCAGGTTGTAGTCGTTGCAAGCCTGACGAAGACCGGCGTAGCCAGCGCGGTCGTTTTGTATGTCCTTGAGGGTTCTTTCGAGTTCAGCCGGGGTGAATTCGAGACCGGCGATCTTGGCGAAGGAGCGGAGGTCGTCGAGGGTGATATTGGGTTGCGCGGACGGGTTTTGGGCTTGGGGTTCCGTAGGGTCGGCGAGGGAGGCGGCGGGAAGTCCGGCGGCCATGACGCCCAGGACCATGGACTTTAGGAAATCGGTTCGGCTCAGCGTGGATTCGTCCGGCATGCATGAATCATATCAGGGGGCCGGGCATTCGTGGAGATGGATATCGGGGGCTTTATGACAGAAGCGATCTGTGGGCGGCCCTCACCCCTGCCCCTCTCCCAGGGGGAGAGGGGGGAGCACACCGGAGGGTTAGGCCCAGCGGACTTTGGATTCTAGGGGGCGGCGTTCGCCTTCGGGCCATTGGATCTCGGGGTAGCCGAGGAAGAAGAGGCCGAGGAGGCGGGAGGGGGAGTCTAGACCGAGGGCCTTGGCGACAGCGGGATGCGTGGACGTTCCTTTCGAATGCCACATGCCGCTGAGCCCGTAAGTGGTGGCAATGAGGTGGAAATTCTGGACGGCGCAGGCGACGGCCATGATTTCTTCGTCTTGGGACTCGGCGAGGCTGCCGTCTTCGTTCTTGCCGGGCTCCATGCCGATAGCGATCCAAACGGGAGCGGCGTAGGCGCGGGCTCGGTAGCCGTCGTAGGCGACCTGGTCGAATGCTCCGTCACCGATATCGGTTCGGTAGGCTTCACCGAAGGCGTTAGCGAGCTCTTCGCGACCGTCGCCAGAGAAGATGGTGAAGCGCCAGGGCTCGGTGTCGCCGTTGCTGGGCGCCCAGTTGGCGGCTTCCATCATTTGCTGGAGGATTTCGACGGGTACCGCGTCGGGTTTGAGCCGCGCGAGGCCCATACTTCGGCGTTGGGTGATGACGTCCATGAGGACGCTGGTGGCATCGGGGTGCAGGTCTGGCATTGAGTTACTACATTACTCGTTCCGGACACGCCAAGTCATATGCCAAGCGTTTGTCGATTGACTCTTGGTGGAATTCATCGTTTTGAAATTGGTGGCGGGACGTTTCGGCGATTCGCACGGCCCTTGACCCATTGGAATGCGTTTTCTAATGACATAATCTGGCGGTTATGGTTTTGGTTGCTGGAGTTCTGTTTCAGGCGTTGATTGGGGGAGTTTTGGATCCGAAGGCGGCTTTCTCGTTTCGAAAAGTCGAATATTTTCAGCGTTTCTCTAAGGGAGAGATGCAGGAGTACACGCCCAAGGGCCAGACCGACCTGAACAAGTGGACCGATATGGTCACGGTCAACAAATACAAACAGGTCAAGGACGGTGAAGGGCTGGCGTCGGTCGCCAATCAAGTTCTTGAGACCTATAAAGCCAATAAAGCGATTGTTGTGCGAACGAACTCGGTTCCTCGGACCGCGACCAAGGAAGCGGAGCATCTGGTGGTCGTTCTTTTCCCCCGACCTACGTTCATTGAGGCAGCTTTTACGCGATTTGTGATGGTCGGTGGCGTGGGGACTTCGGTTGTCTATTCACACCGAATCTACAGCAAGAAAGCAGGCGATGCGATGAGCGCTTGGCTCAAGAAGAACGGGGAAGCGGTGGAGAAAGAGGTATTTGGATTTAGGCTCTAGGGGCGGCGGTGCCGCAGGGATTAGGTTCGCGGCGCGACGAGGGCGTCGGCATGTAGAATTTGGGGGTGGGTTTGGGATTGGATCGGGCAGGATTGGTTTTATTACCGACTCCTTTGCATCGCCTTCAACACGTTTCTGATGATCTAGCTTGCGAGGTTTGGATCAAACGAGACGACCTCACCGGGTTTGCGCTTGGGGGAAACAAGGGGAGGAAGCTGGAGTACTTGATTGGCCAAGCGGTGGCCGAGAAGGCGGAGGCGATCGTTACTTGCGGCTCGATGCAATCCAACTTCATTCGGCAATTGGGGGCAGCGTGTGCGGTTCATGGCATTCGGTGTGCGGCGGCGGTGATGGCGATGCCTTACGAGTACGAGCCGCCGGCCACTCTTGGGGTGGGGGAGAACAGTGGCAATGTGCTCTTGGACGAACTGTTTGGAGTTGAACTCCACGTCTTCGAGGATGGCACTTGGGAGACCCTCTATTCGCACTATGAGGCGCTGGCGAAAGCGTTCAACGATCAGGGACTGAAGACGTTGGCGATTCCCATTGGTGGGTCCTCACCTCGGGGTGCTTATGCCTTCTTGCAAGCGGGGAAGGAACTCCAGGAACAGGCCAGAGAGCCGTTTGATTGGATCATCTTTGCGAGCAGCAGCGGTTCTACTCACACCGGGCTTTCGCATGCCTTTCGAGGGACCTCTACGAAGATCTTGGGGATGGCGTGCGATCCGGAGCCGGAGATTGTCGAAGACTTTTCTGAGCTTAGTCAGGGATTGGCGGAATTGCTGGGAGAGAATTTTTACATGGCGCCCGAAGACTTCTTGATCAATCTGGATTATGTAGGGCCAGGTTACGGGGTTCCGAGTGAAGCCGGGAGCGAAGCCATTCGATATCTGGCGCGGCGCGAGGGGATCGTGCTTGATCCCATTTACTCCGGTAAAGCGTTTGCGGGCCTGCTCGACTTAGCTCGGCGGGGTGAGATTAAGGGCCGGATTTGCTTCTGGCATACCGGTGGAATTCCGGCCCTGTTTGCTCATTCGTGATCGTCGTCGTCGTCATCGTCGTCCCTTTGACCGGTGTGGACGAGACCTTTCTTCTTTAACCCTTTGCCATGGGCGCCGGCCCATTTGGCGGGGTATGGCTTGCTGCCTTTGACGGAATACCAAATGGCTCGATTAAAGAGGTCGGTCTCTTCTTCATCCATTTGATCGGGTTTATCGAAGGGGATGGATGCGGTGGCTTTCGCCCACTTGAGACCCTCTTTACTAAGAGCCGACCGGGAAGGGTTGAGTTCGTCAAGAGGAATTTGATTTGGCAGGGCTTTAAATGGCGCGAGGTTCGGCTTCGGGGCGAAGCAGGCCGTCATCAGGGGTGATCGGGCGTCCATTTGATTCATCGGCGGAATGCCAAGAATTTGCTGCATCGTGTGAAGCACGCTCGTTTGATTGTAAAAGTTGGTGACGACTTTGCCCGTGCGAGAGTAGGGGCTGATGACCAGACAGGTTGAGCGGTGCCCATCAATGTGGTCGAATCCGTTTTGAGGGTCATCTTCGATCACGAAAATGACGGTTTCTTTCCAGAATTTGGTTTTGGAGACAGCCTCGACGACTTTGCCGACTGCGAGGTCATTGTCGGCAACGAAGGCGCGGGGGGTGGGCATGCCGGGGCTCGTGCCGTTGGTGTGGTCCTCCGGTAAGTAGAGGATGGCGAGGTTAGGGAAGGTACCGTTCTTATCTCTTTCTTCGAGATCTTTGATGAATACATCGGCCCGCAGAACGTCAGGGATTCCCATATTCCAGCCGGGCGATTCGAGGTGGGAGTAGCGTCGTAGGCGGTCTACACCAATATTGGTTTTAAACTTAAATTTGCCGGTCTTGTTTTTCCAGTCTTGATAAACCTCAGACCAACTGCCTTTTGGATCAGGGGTGGCGTAGTCGAATTCGCCGTAATTTCGGAAGCTCTTGCCGTAATTCAGAACGTTGTCCCAGATGAACCCGCTGGTGGAAGGGCTGAGAGGGTCGTCACCGAAGGGATAGCTGCGTGTGAAGCCTCCGAACGATCGCTCGAAGTGCGATGTAGCGTTGCCTTCTACCGTCCAGGCGTGGCCGTCGGCACTGTTCACGCCATTGCAGTAGTAGTTATCCAAGAGGACGAATTCTTCGGCAAGGGCGTGTTGGTTCGGCGTAACTTGGCGGCCAAATATGCAGAGGTTGGGATCACCGTCACCCTTTTTGATGTCACCAAAGACTTGGTCATAGGTTCGGTTTTCTTTGATGACGTAGATGACGTGCTTGAAAACACTGGGGTCACCGAGCTTCTTGGGCACGGGCACCGGCTTTACGGTTGAATTCTTTTCTGCAGATGAAGCTTGAAGGACCTCTTGGGTCGCGTTGAGCATATTGACGGTCTTCGTGTGCTGGGTTAGATCACTCAGCTCTTTGAGATCAACGTCCTGTAAAACGCCCGTGTAGTCGTAGACGCTGAAGCCTTTGTGCGATTCGGTGGTTCGCCTGGCTCCGGTGCCTTTGTTGTTGGCGACATAGAGGTGGCCGTTTTGGACTTGGAGGGCGCTGGGATACCAGGCAGTGGGAAGGAATCCTTTGATGGTTGGCTTCTCCGCCAATTCAATCACCGCCACGGCGTTGTTTCCTCCGCAGGCGACATAGAGATTTTGATCATCGGTAGCCAGCGCATTTGGGGCACTTCCGAACGGAAACGCCTTATTGGGTTTGGCAACGATCTCTAGTTTGGATTTTAGATCCGGCGAGACGAGGAACACCGTATCGTGATTGGCATTTGCCACCGCGATGCGGCCGTCTTTGAGGGGAAGGACTTGCGAGGGTTGGAGACCGGTGGCGATGGATTGGTATTTGCCGTCAGGCAACTGATGAGCCGCGAGAGAGCCACCTTTGGCGATTCCGCGATCGTCGATTTCGACTTGAGTTCCAGCGGAATCCGCCGTCTTTGCACCGGTAAGGGGCCGTGGACCGCCCCAGCATGAGACGAACAGATGACCATTGGCCATGGCGCAGTCAAAGGGCGCAATATCGGTGGGGAAGGAGCGTTTGACTTCACCGGACTGAAGGTTGAAGACGACGATCTCGTTCGTGCGGGATGCGCAGGAGTAGAGTTCTGCTTGGTCCGACGACAAGGCCATGCCACAGGGGTAGGCTTCGCCGCCAATTTTGGGCTTTGGCAGGGTAAGGTCGCGCGTCCAGGTGACTTTGCCGTCCTCTCCAATCGTTCCCTCATGGATGACGGAGGCGGCGTTGGAGAGCCAGAGGCGTTTGCCCGCGTGGTCAACGATAAGACCGGTGTAGGAGGCTCCTCCGGAACTGGAGAGTTCTTGTAAGGTTTTCCAAGATGTAGTTTCGATCACGGTCAATCCGCGATTTTCCTTCACGTAGGCCCACTTCCCCGAGGGGTGAATGGCCATCGAAACCGGTCGAGCCGGGATGACAAGGGTGGTCCCAACTGGTCGGATGAACTGACCGTTGGCCATGAGATTGTCGTCGACTTTCTGCTTCTGGGGAACCTGGAACCAGGCGGTAAGGCCCGCGACGGTAAGAATGAGGACCGCGACTCGGAGCATATCGGCTCGCACGATACCCTTTCTTGCGGGGTGCGGGGATTTTGGCTGGGTGGATTACAATGGGGTGGTGAAGGTTAGGAATGTCTTTCTTTCGGTCATAGCGGTGGCTGCGGTAGCGGTGGCACAGGATACGTTTTCTCCTCTTCGGACCTATGTGGTGGGCGAGAAGGATGTTTACTCCATGAGCATGAAGATGGAGTCTGAGCAATACGATGTGACGATGACCGGGAAGATGTCTTATCTGGTCAAGAAGCTCTATGACAATGGCGACGCCGATCTGGAAACGAAGGTTTACAACGTGGTCATGAATGCAATGGGCCAGGAGGTTCAACAGCCGGAGAGTCCCGCCCAGGTGCGTCGATATAACAAATACGGTGTGCCCATCGAAAAAGTGGATCCGAAAGCGCCTAAGCAGCCTACGTTTATGAACTTCTTAGCCTACCGAAATGGGGCGACTTTGAAATTGGGCGAGTCCATGCCCATCCAAGAAGAGCTGAACGATGAGGCCAAGACCAAGGTCAAGGGCAAGGCAAAGTTGGATTCAATTTCCGATGGAGTGGCGAAGGTGGTCACCCAGTTGGACATCACGTCGAAGAACAGCTCGAAGCCGATGCATGTGGAGTCGATCTCCTACCTCGATACCAAGTCTTCCAAGCTTAATCGGGTGGAATCTAAGGTGACGAATGTGGAGCAATCGGCAACGCCGGGGTTACCGGGCTTGAAGTCGATTACGGTTGTTTTGCAGCGCGATAAATCTTAACATCTGGGTAGGATGGATGGTCTAGAAACCGCTAGGACGCAGGTACCTGCGTCGATCTTCCGCTATGCCACCGGATCGCCACTTGCGCCAAACAATCTTTCGAGCGGCGTACTTTAACGTCTGGCGAGGTGGAGATCATTTTCAGCCGCTTCACCAGACGGCGTTCGTGATTAAGCACGCTCGGCTTCAAATCGTAGGTGTCCATGAAGCCGAAGGCAATCTGGCGCGACTTGGGCAACTTTCTGGGTTAGCCTATGACGAAGTTGGAGATCTGCTCAGCGCCTATCCCATTGAGTCTTCACGGACCTTGGCAACGGCAGATTTTCGACTAAGCGCCACAAGGCTTCCCAATGGATCCCGACTATGGGTATTGAAGGGGCACTTGCCGGAAACCGCCTATGGTCCTTACGAAGTGCGTAAGCACGGCTTGGAATTGGACGTCGTGGCGGGTGAATATGCTTCAGGGCGTGTTGAATTGATGAGGGCTGTTCTTGGCGAACTGGATGCCATTGCTGGTGAAGAGAACGTGCTGCTTTTGGCGGGATTGAATTCTCCTTCTCATCGCGATTGGACGCCAAGGGTGGTGGATCGGCATTACGGGGTGTCGGCGCAGTGGCCGGTGACCTGCCTCTTAGAAGCGGCGGGGTTTGTGGACGCGTATCGAGAGTTCCGACCCAATGAAGAGACGCATCCGGGCTATACGTGGACCCCAGGGTATCCGCCGCCCAAGAAGACGAAGCACGAGAAAGACGACCGTGTGGACTATGTCTTTTATCGCGGGGCGGGTCTTCGCCTGGGAGGTGCGGCGTTAGTGGGAGAGCATCGGTCGGTGGCGGATATTGTGGTTCGCCCTTGGCCCTCCGATCATCGAATGGTGCTCGGTGAGTTCGAAAGCCACATTGCTAGCGGGACTCTTTAGGAATAATTTGGCTTCCGACAAAGGTTTTATCCTCTTCTTAACAATCTTGCCTTAGAATTGTTTTGTTCTTTTGGACATCACAACTTAACTCAAGGAGTCATCCTATGAAGAGGCATTTTGTCGCGGCAGCGACACCGGGGAAGCGCTACGGGGCGTTTACCCTCATCGAACTTTTGGTTGTTATCGCGATTATCGCCATCCTCGCGGCGATCCTATTTCCCGTATTCGCGCAGGCGAAACTTGCGGCTAAGACGGCATCCGCCCTTTCCAACTTGAAGCAAGAAGGAACGGCGGTTCAGATGTATGGGGCCGACTACGATGACATGACGGTCTTGACGGACCAAGCTCCCACGGCCTACGACAGCCCCACTTGGGCTCTGTTTTTGATGCCGTACACCAAGAATCGCGATATCAACTGGGATCCGGCTCGACAGATTCCACAGGGCAATGTCGTGGGCGGTTACAACTGGGATGCGGTTCCGACGATTGCGATCAACGATGGAGGCTTCTCAGGTTATTGGGACGGCACTTGTACGGCGAAAGGCACCTACCACTATGGTCGCAGCATGACGGCGATTGAGAGTGTGGCGGACCGGGTGATCTTCATGCCGAACATGTGGGCCGGTACGAGCGTGGGCTGGTACTACTTCAGACACTATGATGCAAGCTGGGTTGACACCAGCAAGGAATACACGGCTTGGACTTGGTACAACCAGGTTTGGCAGACCCGCTTAGCCCATGCCGGAAAGCGCATTCCGGTGGTCTATGCGGACTCTCATGCCAACAAGGTAGGACGAGACAAGTTCATCTCTTGGGATGAAGCGCCTGCCCGCGCCGACTACTGCAACCTACTGACTTCGCGCAATAACCTGGAGAAGTTCTGGGGCGGTTACGGAGACAGCTCTAAGTGAGAACTCTGATCGCACTTTGTCTGTTGGTGTTTGTCCTTGCTGGCTGTGCAAGCAAGATCGAAGGCGAAACCTCGAACCCTCCGCCAGCCGGTGGGCCAGGGGCGAGTGCAAGTCACCCGCCCGGATTGACAAAAGAAGAAATTGCCGAAGACGCCAAGCACTAGCTTCGTTTATCTTGGCAAGGGCAAGGGTCAGCAAGCGCTGGCCCTTTCTCTTTATGAGACAAAGGCTGGGAGGCTATGGAAGTACCACCAGTGGCTACGGCCATCTTGATGTTCATTCATAGCGACCAGAGGTACTTCGGAAGGCTGGACAAGGGATCGGAATTCCTGGTCCAGGGCATCTAGGCGCTTGGATTGATCCGGGGTTAGTTGGGATTGAACTCCTTGGAGGATCTCTCTCACGTCTAAGTCGTTGAGGTATTCAAAGCTAGTGGTTGGGATCTTGCTTTCGACCGACTCAACGAATGCTTGCCAAGCGTTCAACAGGCCCGGAATGCCGCCTTGGATGACGTGGGGGGCGACGCCTCGTTGATGCAGATACTCTCCGGCTTTGTTAGTCATGGGGTTGATTGATTTGACGATAGAAATAGCGTTCGCCATCGTTCGGTCGGAAAAAGGTGAGGATGGTGAGGTCCTCAGTGAAGGCGATGAAGGAGCCTGAGGCGCGGTCGAAACGAGTGGTTACGGCGTCTTGGCGGGTTGCTTCGAGGATCGAAGTTCCGAGAGGGGAATCTCGGAGGGTTTGAGCCTTCTTCAGGTAGGTCGCCTCGTCAATGTTTCCGAACTCGAATCCGTGCTTTTGGTAGTGACGGTGGAGATGATCTTGAGAGGTGAACCCGATGGACGAGCGTGCGACGGAAGTTTGGGCAACAGGTTCTTCCGCCACCGCACAGCCAGTCGCAACTATTGCCAAGCCAGCAAGCAGACAGGTTAGCCAGAAGCAGATTTTCCCCATTTAATACAGCTGACCTGCGGGCGATCCGTAGAGGAGGCGGGACAGTCTGGCGAAGAGATTTGCGGTTTGGTCTTTGTTATCGAGGGCTTTTCTGCCGCCGTGCTTGTTGCAGGCTTCCACGAGGATGGGGCGAGTGGCAGCGTCGATCGGAACATCGAGAATATCGGCCAGACCGTCTACGATTTGTTCTGGCGTTTCGGCTTTATCTTCGTTCTTGAGCCGATTCGCGACAATCACGGCGAATGGGCGCTCGGCGCCGCCACCCCAAAAAGTGTTCGCGAGGTTGAGGCGTTCCATGGACGAGGCGGTATTGATCCATGCAAGGCCCCAATCCCAACCGGCGACATTAGGAGGATAGAGAAGTCGGAATCCTTGACGCTGCATCAAATAGAACAGTCCGCCCGCAGTGTCCCTCACTGGTTTCGGAATGGGATCGTATTGAGTTTTGGGCGCCCCCCGGAGTTTGAGAACGACATCTGCCAGATCAAATGTACGGTAGAGGGAGACCGTCGTTTCGATCGGGCTCTTCGGTTTGGTTCCAAGATTTTCTGCCGACCAAAATTCGGGACAATCGACAATGGTTTTCAGAAGCGCTCGTATCTCCCCTTTGGTGGATTTCCATGTGCGCTCCATCTTGGCGAGGACCGTCTCAGGTGGGTTCGGATAGGCAAACCATTCCCAGAGCTTCTGTGAGATATAGCGGATGGTCTTGGGATGATCGGCTACGGCGTCGAGTACATCCTCGGCGGTCCACTTCTTCGTAACGCCAAAGATTGTTTTGTCTCCGG
>MKRX01000010.1:45512-112308 GCA_001898035.1 Armatimonadetes bacterium 55-13 | reverse complement strand
TGTACTCCGTATTGAAGCCGGTTCCCAGATAATGAGTGGACCAGCCGGTGAAGGCTCGGGCGGATTCCAGCACGTCTTTCTCCGTGTAGTTGCCGATGCCCAAGGTGAAGAGTTCGAAGAGCTCGCGGGCAAAGTTTTCGTTGGGATGAATTCGGTTACTTGCTTGGTTATCCAAGTAGATAAAGAGGGCGCCTTGTTTGAAGACGGCTTGGAGGAGATCTCGAAAGCGTCCTCGACCGTAGGTCCTTAACGTTTCCAGGTATCCCGCCATGATGGGGAGTTCGTAGACCTTTTCGGCATCAAGGGCGAAGTGATCGTGCCAAAAGAGCGTGAGTCGCTCTTGAAGCGGGCGCTTGGTCATCATAAGACGCAGAGCCCACCACCCGGCGACGTGGTATGCGCCGGAGTCTAGGTTGCCATCCAACTGAGCGCCGAATTCCCACGGGCTAATGGGGAAGCCTTCATCGAGTTTATCGTCGTTAAGAAGCGTTTCGACAGCCTTCTTGTAGCCGAGCGCGGCGTATTGGTTCAGCTCGGTCCGATTTGCGCCAAGACCGAAGCGACGCAGGAGGTGACGGACTTTATCGCGATCAGATTTGACATCCATTGGCAATGCATCTCATGGAGAAGGATGTTGTTCATTGTAAGGCGAGAGCGACCAGGAGGGAAGTAAATGCACTTTTTCATGAAATACGTGTGAAGATTTCAGTTGTTTGGGAACGAAAAGAGTACTTGAAACTGTCATAAAGTCATGACTGGTCTGATCGTTCTTCTCACTTTGGGGAAGGGGCCCTTGGGCGGACTCACCGTAACCGACCGGATTTACCGGGTTGGCGAGGTCGACCGATATCGAACCCTGGTCACTCTGGGTGGAAATCCCATGATTGAGTTCCTGATTGCGAATCGGTTTACCGTGAAGTCGGTGGACAAAGATCAGCGTGCGACGGTAATCGTCCAGATTGAGAAGATGGAAGTTGCCGTCAATGGCGACAAGAAGGACGAAGCCTCGATCGAGCCAACTCAGGAGATTTGGGGCAGGAGGCAGTCTAAGCTGAGCAATTCTCCTCGATTGCCGGGAAGTTTGGATATGTTCGCCTTTGCCGATCTCTTGCCCGATAACGGTTATATCGAGGGTTCAGGAAGCCATGTTAAACGTCAAGTGGCGACCAATCCCAACGGATATTTTGAAGGTGATTGGACCTGCATCGATTCTTCCGACGATCTTCTTCAGCTCCGGTTGAAAGGAGCCTTGATTAATATGAATCTACGGCCGGTCGGGATGACTTACGACGTTACCTACAATCGAAGATCTGGCAAGGTCCTGAGGGTGTCGATGGCTTCAGAATGCTGGGTGGATCAAGATAGCGGGCGCCTGACGGTTCATCGACAGACGCCTGTGCATCTTCAGATGGAGATGATTAAGAACCTTTAGCTGCGGCAGCGAGTTCCAGCAACATCCGTTCGGTTTCTTCGATGCCGACACAGCTATCGGTGATGCTCTGGCCGTAGACGTGATCTTTGCCAGGAACATAGTCTTGACGGCCCTCGACAATATTGCTTTCGATCATGACGCCGCAGATGGCCTTTGATGTTTTCAGTTGACCGCAGATATCCTGCAAGACGCTGGATTGAAGGCGATAGTCTTTTTTGCTGTTACCGTGGCTGCAATCCACCATTACTCCACGCTCAGGAAGGCCGTGCTGGGCCAATTTCTGGCTTGCTTTATCAACATGCTCGGCGTCGAAATTGGGGCCAGTTCTTGACCCTCCCCTTAGGATAATGTGGCAGTCTTGATTCCCTGCGGTCTGGAGGATGGCGGCGATGGCTTGCTTGGTGACGCCGGGGAACCAGTGCTGAGATCTTGCCGCAATGACGGCATCGACGGCGGGTTGGACGCTCCCTTCGGTGGTGTTCTTGAATCCGACGGGCATCGAGAGGCCGGATGCAAGTTCACGATGAACCTGGCTTTCGGTAGTTCTGGCTCCGATGGCCACCCAAGAGGTCACGTCCGAGATGTGTTGAGGAATCTGTATGTCCAGAAATTCGGAGGCGGTGGGAATTCCGAGGGCGTTGATTTCCACCAGGAGTTTTCTTGCCAGGCGTAAGCCTTTGTTGATATGAAAGCTCTCATCGAGTTCAGGATCGTTGATGAAGCCTTTCCAACCAACGCTGGTGCGTGGCTTTTCGAAGTAAGCCCTCATGAGGATGAAGACGTCGTCGCTAATTCGATCGGCAATTTTCTTGAGGCGATGGGCATAGTCAACGGCTGCCTCTGGATCATGTATAGAGCAGGGGCCGACAATGGCGGCGATTCTTCGATCTCTCCCATGGAGAATATCGCTGAAGGTCTTGCGGGCGATCGTTACGGTCTCCGTGATTTCCTCAGTAACGGAAATTTCTTCCTGAAGAATCGCGGGCGGAATCAGGGGGCGAATCTGTTTGATTCGAAGGTCGTCGGTCTTGATGTACATTTCGATTTCAACGTTCGCCGAGCGGTGCGAAGCGTCGTCGATAAGACCGTCGGGCGGCGTGACCAGGAGTGTCACGTAAGTGTTTACGATACCTTGCTTCGAAGAAGAACCAGGGACCACGGGCAGTGGCCGGACGGATCTTAATCTCCGATGACGTAGTTGATGAGATAGACCATGAACATGGCGACAGTGATTTGGAGGGCGTGGAGGGCGGCGCCTAGGCCGTCTTTAAAGCCCCATGAGATCATGATCATGTAGCCGCTGGTGAGCAGGGTTAGGTAGCAGAAGATCTTGGCGATGAAGGCGAGCCATTCTTGGCGGAAGAGGACGCCGAAGCCGATGAGGATCTGCACGCATGCGACGATGAAGCTGAATGTGGATGGCCCTGAGAAGCCTTCTTTCATGGCGGTGGGCAAGACGCGGGCGAGGTCTAATCCGGCGAGGGCGATCCAGATAATGGACATGATCGTGTAGGCGATTTCCTGCCACTCGTGCTTTGGTCCGGTATCCATACCAGCGAAGGTTCCGGTGGCTCGGATTCGGAAATTGCAGTGGGGGCAGATGGCAGCGTAGTCCATGATCATCTGCTTGCAATTGGGGCAGGGCACCTGCTTGATAGCTTGCGAAGTCGGCGCTGCCGGTGAGGGGGGTGCGCTGGGCTTGGAGGCGGCGGCAACTTTCAGATGCGTCGAAAACTCGGGATCTTGGGAGAGGCGATCCAATTGATCCTTGAGAGGAGATTGGGACTTTACGGAGTCATCGAGCGATTGGACGAATTTGATCGCTTTCCCTTTCTGCTGGGTGCCGACGTAGAATTCCAGGAGTGAGTTTGCGAGATGGGCGTTCTTGGTGTCCAGTTTGTGAGCACGGGTAAGGCACTGCTCGGCGAAAACGGGGTTGGGGGAGGCGGCGGCTTGGCCAGCGTTCATGAGGCAGTAAATGAGGCCCTGGCGCGCGGGGATATGGTTGGGCTGAAGGTTGAGGGCGGCATCTAGCTCGGGAATGGCTTCTCCGAAGTGGTTTGCGGCTCCCAATGCGTAGCCGTAGGCGTACCGTACATCGGCATCGGCGGGTTGCATGGTGGCGGCTTTGGCACAGAACTGGATGCCTTCTTCGGGCTGGCCGGTGAGGGTAAGGGCGAGGCCGAAGGACTTGAGAACCGGCACCGATGTGGGCATCAGGTCTAGCAGCTTTCGGTATTCGACTACGGCTCCGGCGTAGTCTTGCTTGGCATAGAGATCATCTGCCTTAGCTTTGAGTTCTTGGGGCGAAGTATTTAGATCCATTGAGAAAGTCCACGGGATAGTACATCCATTTTCTCCAATGGGTTGCAAATGTGGTTGTGGGCTTTTGGGAATTGGTTAAGGCTCGTTAACGGGACTCGGTAATGTAGAAGGTGAGGAGGGTGCCGCCTTCGGGGGCGTCTTTGAGGTCCTTGTCGAGATGGATGCGGCGTTCGGAAGAAACAATGCGGGGAGGGAGCACTTCATACCCGCCTTCGGGGTCAATACTGGCGAGTTGGGTGACCGAACCGCCATCGCTATTGACGGCTCCCCAGGCGCCGAAGGCGATCCAGAAGCGTTGGAGGTCGGCGAGGGTCCAGCCACCGGTTGGGCTTTCGCCTCGTTTAAGAGCGAGTTTGCTGGCGGTTTCGGAATCGGGTTCATCGACGACGAGGAGATAGAAGTACCGGTCGTCCTTGCTCCAGGCCATGGAGGTTCGGGAAGTTCGCATGTGGTCGACGAGGGCGATGCTTCCTACTTCGGCGGGGGTGGACGGACGGGGCTTTTCGTCGATGGCGGTAAGGCGGAGAGGTGCCCCGTTTAGGATGAGGCACTGGGCTCCGGTGGAGGCGAAATCGAAGAGGCCGGGGAGCGACTTGAAAGGAGGTTCGTGGCGGACTCGAAAGGAGGGCTTGCCGTCAACGGATTTGACGCCGAAGGTCCACCGGTATTTGCCAACATTGTGATAAGCCTTCGAACGGAGAACCACAGGTCCGATGTGTTTGGCGAAACCTCGGGATGGAGTTTTGGGGCCGCGGTCGTAGGCGAAGAAGAGGCCGTTCCAGGCGACGAGAACTTTTCCGCTCTGGCGTTCATTGAGGTGGCGGACGACTTGGCCGACTCCGTTCGGGAAGTAGTCAGCTTCGTTGTCGAAGGGTTTGGCGTCGTCTTCGTCCTGGTCGTAGATTTCGAAGCGGAGCTTGGGGTTGGTTTTGAAGTCGAATTGATAGAGATCGAGGACGGTGCCGTCCGCGGTTTTCTCGTTGCGCCAGCGGGTGATGCCTTTGTGGAGAGCTGCTTTTTGGGAATCTTTCCAGGGCCAAACGGCATCAGGGGAAGGGCTGGGTTCGATGAGTTTGGCGACGGGCTTTGGCGCAGACTTGGGGCCACAGCTGGTGAGGGCGGCGGTGAGAGCGACAACCGTTAGGCACCAAGCTTTCATTGGATCTAAGGGGTTAGGGCGCGCGTGAGGAAGTCATTCATAGGCTTGGCGGCGCGCATGTGATCCATGACGAACTCGGGGAGATCTTCTCGACCGGCATCTTCCACTTCATACTCCGCCCAGTAGTAGAACTGTTTGTTGAAGAGAAGCGGCTGACGCTGGGCAGCGGCCTTTAGGTCAGGAGGAAGGATCTTGTTCTTTTCGCCGGCGATGGTTCCAAAGCACCTTTTGAAATGAGAGTCGGCGAGGAGAGCGTCGAACTCATCGAGGTTTTGACTGATGAATGTTCGAATCTGTTTGAGCTTTGGCGTCTCGATCATGTAGCAGCCACTGGCAATGCCCATGACGCGGGGATCGATGTGGAAGTAGAGACCGGGGCGGCCAAGGTCCCCTTTGTGGGCGCTGTTGACATGCATGCCCGCGTTGGTTTTGTAGGGGCGTTTGTCCTTACTGAACCGCGTGTCCCGATAGATGCGAAAGAGGGCGCTCTTGGCGGTCATGTCGATAGCGGGATCGATTTCCTTCATTCGCGGAATCATTTCCGCGGCGAAGGCTTCCATCGGCTTTTTGACGTTGGCCTCGTACCGTTTCTTGTTCTTCTCGAACCACTCTCGATCGTTATTGAGCTCAAGCTCTCGGAAGAAGTCGTAGGCGTCCTCGGTGAACCAGGGCATAGGTATGAGGTTAGCGCAATCGGTCACTTTTGATGAGGGAATAGACCTCAACATCATGAATAACGCCTTCGGTGTCTTTGATCGATTGCCGGGTGGTGCCCTCATGGATAAAGCCGAGGCGCTTCGGGACGGCATTGCTACGGACGTTGGTGGTGGCGCAACGGATGAAGACTCGGTTTGCTTCGAGGTGGTCAAAGGCGAAGTCGGTCAGGAGTTTGACGGCCTCGGTGACGTAGCCTTTGCCGTGTTCGGATTGGCGAATCCAGTAGCCGATTTCGAAAGAGCGATTGTGCCAATCGATGCGGTGAAGTCCAGTTCCGCCGAGGATTCGGGATTGATCCCGGCTCAAGATGGCGATGGCCATGTCGTCTCGAAGTTGGTAATGGGCATGCCATTCTCGAACACGGGTTTCGGTGGTTTCGACCTTGTCATGCCAAGGACCCCAGGGAAGCCAGGGAAGGATGTGATCTCGGGATTCCTCGATCGCTTCAAACAAGGCAGCGCCGTCACCCGGGAGCCAGGAACGAAGGAGGATGCGTTCTCCGACGATGTGCTCGGGAAGGTCCAAGAGAATGGGATTGTCCGACATGAATCAGGTCCTTTGATGGAGTTCCGAGGTCGACCCCTGGGTTGAGGGTGACGAGAGTCGCG
Organism: Armatimonadetes bacterium 55-13; assembly: GCA_001898035.1. Taxonomy (GTDB): domain Bacteria; phylum Armatimonadota; class Fimbriimonadia; order Fimbriimonadales; family Fimbriimonadaceae; genus 55-13. Next base: position 106,067 of record MKRX01000010.1, on the reverse strand, counting down.
TTCGGAGGTCTTTGTTCGCTTCGACGATGCGATCTTCGATCAGGTCGGCAAGTTCGCCTGACTTGCTCTTGGCCCGACGGACGAGTCCGAGGAACGCACCGGCTCCGGCGATCATGCACACGAGCACGAAGAGGACGGCACTGGTCAACTGGCCGTGAGCGCCGAGATTGCCCGCGCCAAAGAAGGATAGGAGGATGGCCGGGTGCAGCGACATGAGATAGGCGAAGAAGGGAAGCGAACGGACGCGAACCCGGGTTCTGCCATTTCGGGATGAGACTTCGACGTGGTAGAGGCTGCCCTTATAGCTAGTGCGCATAGTAAGGGTTCGGCCCACCTGGGTCGGGGGATGGCGGCGAGTGCGGGCTGGCTTGGCGACTTCAAAGATGACGTCGAACTCGGCAGGATCTAGTTCGCCCTCCACGATCCGTTCCTGCTCTTCTGAGAGGTTGAAGAAGCGGCGATCTTCTTTTTGCTGCTGAGCTTCCCGGATGGCGGCTTCCAGGTACTTGGGATCGATCCCGGCTTCGGCGGCGATTTTGGCGAGGTCTTCTTGACGCAGGCCGGGAGCGTACGGATCGGTGGGATCGCCCCGTTCTTCCTGCAAGCGGGCGGCGCGCTGGAGAATGTCCGACGCTTGCTTTTCGCTGAAGATTCGCTCGCCTTGGCTCACGGGGCTATTATCGCACCTACATACGGAACATGCTGAATCCGGCGGGTTCAAGAGGGGCATTTAGGGCCGCTTCGATGCCGAGGGCGAGAACGCGGCGGGTGTCTACCGGATCGATGATGCCGTCATCCCAGAGGCGGGCGGTGGAGAAGTAGGCAGATGATTCGGCGGCGTACTTTTCCAACGTGGGCTGTTTGAAGGCGGCTTGCTCTTCCGGCGACATGGATTCACCCTTCGCGGCGAGTTGGTCTTGCTTGACGGTGAGGAGTACATTGGCGGCTTGCTCACCACCCATGACGCTGATGCGTGCGTTTGGCCACATCCAAAGCTGTCGGGGGCCGTAGGCTCGGCCACACATGCCGTAGTTGCCCGCACCGTAGGAGCCGCCGACGACGACGGTGAACTTGGGAACGTTGGCGGTGGATACGGCAGTGACAAGCTTGGCGCCGTTCTTGGCAATGCCCTCGTTTTCGTACTTACGGCCGACCATGAATCCGGTGATGTTTTGGAGGAAGACGAGGGGGATGCCGCGTTGGCAGCAAAGTTCGATGAAGTGCGCGCCCTTGAGGGCGGATTCAGAGAAAAGGATGCCGTCGTTGGCGAGGACGCCGGTAAGGTGGCCGTGGAAACGGGCGAATCCGCAGATGAGGGTTTTGCCATAGTTGGCTTTGAACTCTTGGAACCGAGAGCCATCGATGACCCGGGCGAGAAGCTCTCGCATGTTCATGGGGACCTTAGGATCGGAAGGAACGAGTGAATAAAGGTCCTTGGGATCGTAGAGGGGGGCTTCAGCAGGGTGAGCGTCTGAGGTTCGGCGGTTTGAGGGACCAAAGGATTCGACGATATTGCGGACGATCTCGATGGCATGGGCGTCGTTCTCGGCAAGATGATCAGCGACGCCGGAGAGCCGGGTGTGGACATCAGCGCCGCCCAGGTCTTCGACGGAAACTTCTTCCCCAGTGGCGGCCTTTACGAGGGGAGGGCCGCCGAGGAAGATGGTGCCTTGGTTTTTGACGATGACGGTTTCGTCGCTCATCGCGGGTACATAAGCCCCCCCCGCGGTGCAGGATCCCATGACAGACGCAATTTGAGGGATGCCTTTGGATGACAGCTGTGCTTGGTTGTAGAAGATGCGGCCGAAATGCTCTTTGTCAGGGAAGACTTCGCTTTGGAGGGGCAGGAACGCGCCGCCGGAATCGACCAAGTAGATGCAAGGGAGGCGGTTCTCTAGCGCCACTTCTTGGGCTCGGAGGTGCTTCTTTACGGTGATGGGATAGTAGGTACCGCCCTTGACGGTGGCGTCATTGGCGACGATGACGCACTCGCGGCCATGGATGCGGCCCATACCGGTGACGACGCCCGCACAGGGGGCATCGTCGTTGTACATGCCATTGGCGGCAAGGGTGCTGAATTCGAGGAAGGGAGATTGGGGGTCGACGAGGGCGTCGATTCTTTCGCGGGCGAGGAGTTTCTTTCTTGCCTTATGTTTGGCAACGGCAGCTTCGCCTCCGCCCTGCATCGTCTGATCCATCTTCTGGCGATACTCGGCGAGGATGGCATCCATGGCGCGGCGATTGGCTTGGTGCTCCGCGTCTTGCAGGTTGAGGTTCGATTTGATTGGCTCCATTGCTGGTGGGATGATACCGGCCTGGTGGTTTCTAGGTGTATTCCTCTAGCCAGGCTTGGAACATGAGGACCGACCAGAGCGGGTGTTGCCAGTTTCTGATTCCCGATTGGTGTTCTGACCAGAGCCGCTGGATGGTCTGCGGATTGAGAATGCCTTGCTTAGGGACGGCGGCGATTAGGTTCTCTCCCCATTCGCGGAGAGGACCTCTTAGCCAGGAGTCGATGGGAACGGAAAACCCTCGCTTGGGGCGCTCAATGAGTTCTCGGGGGACGTAGCGCTCGAGAACTTGGCGTAGTATCCACTTACCTTTTCCGTCTCTCATTTTGAAGTTTAGCGGGAGTTGCCAAGCGAACTCAACGACACGGGGATGGAGGAATGGAGCACGAGATTCAAGACTGACGGCCATGGATGATCGGTCGACTTTGACCAAGATGTCGTCCGGCAAATAGGTGAGAGTGTCGCGAGCCATCATGCGATGCGCGAAGTCCAGATGTCCCAAGTCTGGTTGAGTGACTTTGAGAGGCTCTTGCGATGCCGAGAGCGGCGAATAGCCACGGGGCCATTGGTCAGTCAACTGCGAATAGAGATCATCTTGTGTGTGGGCATCAAGAAGAAGATGAGAGAATTTATGAACTCGATCACCGGTAAGCGGTCGGCGTTTGCCAGCAAGAGATTGGATGGCACGGGGTGAGACGGCTTGGATGGTCTTGGCAGACATGGCTCTGACTGGTTTGGGAACGCGACTGAGCCTGGACCATAGGCGCTGGGCCGTGAGGTATCGAGAGTAGCCTCCGAAGACTTCATCTCCGCCATCCCCGCTAAGGCTCACGGTGACATTGTGCCTGGCGATTTGAGACACGAGATACGTTGGGATCTGAGACTTGTCAGCGAAGGGCTCGTCAAAAATCTTCGGGAGGAGGGGCAATACATCCAGGGCGTCTTGAGGACTGACGATATGCTCGTGATGTTCCGTGCCCAGGTGATGGGAAACGGCCCGAGCGTAGGGAGCCTCGTTGAACTTCTCATCTTGAAAGCCCATGGTGAAGGTCTTGATGGGGCGCGATGAAGATGCTTGCATGAGGGCGACGATGAGCGATGAGTCGACACCGCCCGAGAGGAACGCACCCAGCGGAACGTCGGCAACCATCTGATCTTTCACCACGCTCTGCAGAATGTGATCTAGTTGATCCACGGCTTCCTGATCTGAGCCCGCGAATTTGTCTTGATGAGAGTCATCCAAGATCGACCAGTATGGTCTCGTCTCGACGATTGAGGTACCTGGTCGGACGACGGCGACAGTTCCGGCCGGGAGTTTGTGAATGCCCTGATAAATGGTGAATGGGGCGGCGATATAGCCAGAGCTTAGGTAGGCAGGAAGCACGGCAAGATCTATTTTGGGATGGAAGGGGGCGAGAGCTTTTAGCTCTGAAGCAAAGACAAAGTTTGAACCTAGCCAGCCGTAGTAGAGCGGCTTTTCGCCGAGTCGGTCTCGGGCCAAGCTCAGCGTTTGAGCCTCTTTGTCCCAAAGGGCGATGGCAAACATACCCGAAGCAATTTTAAGGGTCCTTTCGAGCCCGTAGCGTTCAATGTGTTCGAGTAACACTTCGGTATCCGAATGGCCACGCCAGTGAGTGTTTTCGCAGGCTGATTTGAGTTGACTGAAGTTATAAATCTCACCGTTAAAGGCGCAGACATATCGACCCGAGTGGCTCAGCATGGGTTGATGGCCAGCTTGGCTGAGATCCAAGATACTTAAGCGCCGAAATCCCATGTGGATACCGGCTCTTTGGTCGATCCATTGACCGGAATCGTCCGGTCCTCGATGCCGGATGCGGTCCGTCATCGACCTAAGTCGATCCGATCCGTCGATCGACTCGGACTTTGAGATGAAGCCCGCGATTCCGCACATGAATTACTGATGATCTCCTGGGAGGTCGGGTCGATGGGCAAGACTGGTCCAAAAGAAGAGCAGGAGGAACGGTAACGCTTGGACTTTGAACCGAGAAGCCGTGCCGAGATTTTGGAAGGAGATTAGTGAGTAAAGGAGACACCAGCAGATGAGGCAAATAAGAAGGAATACGGCAAAGGGATTTTTAAGGAGTCTGAACCCTTTTCTGATGAACACGTACGCGGAGAAGGCAAGTAGACAAAGGTTTTCCATGCCCGCTAGAAGACCAAAGGCGTTTGAGACCTCAAGTGGAAGCGGCCGGTAAAGGGCGGTAAATGCACCCAGAGGAATGAATGCGACTAAGCCACCGATGCTGGTAAAGGGTATTTCGATTTTCTGTGCCGACCCCCCTTCGGCCCATTGTTGGGAAACCTTTGCCAACATTGGGACGATGTCGGAGGGGCTTGTTACTCCTCGCATAGCGGCGAGGCCAATGGCGGCAATCACGATGGTAATCGCTGCGCCAAAGGCAAGGGCGCCTCGGTACCGCTTGGGCCCACAACAGGCGAAGAGAAACACAAGCGGCGGCACAAACACCAGCGCCATCCAGAGTCTAAGCACCGAGGCAAGGACAATTCCCGTGATGGCCCAGCCAAAATTGCGAAAAGTGGGCTGCTTGAGGTAGCGAGCGCTTCCGTAGATATAGAGTGCGATGCCGAGGACGACTAGAGGATCTTTGCCGAGGATTCCCGTCCAAAAGAGCATGGACGGGGTAAGAAGCATCACGCATAACCAGATAAAGGACGATCTTCCCAGGATCAATGCGCCAGCACGGTAGGTGATCCAACAGGCAGCAAATCCGGCATAGGCATAGAGAAGTTTGATGGCGTGGTAAGACAGGCCGAAGGAGTTCTTAATGAACTGGGTGAGCAACGTTATGTTGGCGGTCCCGGTTCCAATGCCAAGAGAATAGCCATGGTCTCTGGGAGCTGATCCTGGGTCAAGGCCATATCCGGCATAGTAAGAGTAGGCATCCAAAGTGAGATAGTTGTTCTCGTAGAACAGCATCGCTCCAAGCACTACGCAGAGCTTGATGCCCCAAGCCATGAGCAAAATCTTCTTCTCGTTCTGCTGGGAGGGCCACAAAAGGATCGAAAACGCCAACAATGCCCCGATGAGCGTTGCCTGAATATGCCCTTCCAGTAATGCGTGCGAAGGAATGTTTGCGCCCAGCTTCTTGATCGCTCCGCTCAGGGGAAGTGAGATCAAAACCGCACCCACCGCCAAGCCTAGTGACTTTAGATCAATCGGCAATCCCCGTTGAGTTGGTTTCACGATTCGGCTTCTTGTTTACGGACCCACGCCAGTCCATTTCTGATGCCCAAGGCGGCAAAGGCTATGGCAAATGCGAGCGCGGCGATGAGTATTCGACGCGGAAAGACGGGCTTGAGATCAATCTCAGGTTTGTCTAGAATCTCAAAGCGGGAGGGATCTCGAGCCTCCGCAATGACGGCAAGCTGATATTCGGACTCAAGTTGCGCAATTGTCTTGTTTAGTTGTTCCGACCGAGCCGTCAGGCCATCGATTGTCGTTTCATCCGTTGCCGTCTTTTTCGCGCGTCGGCGGGTTGCGGAAAGTTGCTTTTCTAATTCACGCTCGGCCGCAAGCTGGGCAGAATAGTCCGAGGCCGCGACAATGGTTTGAGGATCGATGCCAGCTTTGGCAAGTTCAGCTTTACGGTTTGCGAGTTGCCGTACTAGCTTACTGGCATTAAGATAGACCTCCTCGCTCCTTTGATACTCAGGGCTTGAGGGCATAAACGCCTTTCTTGTGTCCTCGAACTCAAGCTGTCGATTTTGAAGAGCCGTCATCAATGGAGAGGCGTTTGTATCGCCTGGGTTGGATACTACTTCTCCCGAATCGTAGAATTTGATGAGGGACTCCATGAGCCCACGAACCTTCGCTTTGGTTGCCGCACGCAGTTGGCGAGCGGCGATAAGCTGTCGCTCCGTCTCTTCGATGCTGGACTTAGCTAGCTCGGCGTTCACTGCGCCGGGCCGTGACAGTGCCGTTAGAAGTTCTCGACTCGTAGTGTCAGCATCGTTCTTCAGCTTCTTTAGCCTTGCTTCAATCAACTGACGGTTCTTTTTACTGACGTTCAGGGTCAGGTTCTGGGCTATTTCTTCAAATGCCGTTTGATATGATTGAACGATTTTTTGCGCGACTTCAGGTGACTCCGTGGTGACCGAAAGTCGGAGTAAGCCATTACGGTCCAATCGTGCATCGGTAGCATCGTCAAGATCCTTGTCGTTTAAGACGGGGCTTGAAACGCCTTCTGCTGTCGTCAATTCAATAACCCGTTGTCGGCAAGCTCTACTTGACAGAATTCCAATGGCTGTTTGGGGTGCGCTGCCCACTACAGGTGAAGTCAAAGCGCCCCCAAGGTTACTGACCACCCCCGCATCGCCGGACGGCGCGCCTGCTACCGCCAGGAGAGAAGAGCCCTGGGACGTCATCGGGAAGTAGTAGGTCGCGTAACTCTCATATTTCGGTCGGAAGAAGAAGCTCAATCCGAAAGCAAGCACACCGGCACAAGCCGAGAGCAGGATTATGCGCATCCAGTCTAGGGCAGACTTTCTGGCGTTAGGTTCTCCTTCTGTGGACGAAATGCTCAACGACTCTCTCTCCAAAAACTTCAAGACGATCTTGGATCACCGATAGGAGCAATGGAATGTTGCTCGTATAAAGACTCGAACTGTTTCACGACCTTCGACAGTTCAAAGTGATCGACGATTCTTGTGCGCGCGGCCTCTGATCTTAACTTGCGCTGGGCTGGCGACTCTCCCAGTATGTGAGCGATAGCGAACGCGAGCGCACCGGGATCTTCTTTCTGCACGACGGCTCCTGTCGTGTCCACTATCTCGGCGCAGTCTCCAGCGTCAGTGGTCACACACGGAATCCCACAACTCATGGCTTCACCAATCACATTTGGAAACCCCTCAGTCCGTGAAGAAAGAACGCACACGTCGAAAGCAGGGTAGATGCCTTGAAGGTCTTGACGCGGGCCTAGCAAAGAAACGAATGATTCGAGATGCAGCGCCTTTATCGTGCTGACCAGTTCCTGATTATATGCGGTAATTTCCGGACCCACCATGACGAAATAGACGTTTGGATCTTTGGCGACTAGTTCTTTTGCTGCTAGCAAGAACGTTTTATGGTCTTTGTTAGGATGATAACGAGCCACAATGCCAACAACTTTCTTGTCAACAGGAAGCTCTAGAGTTTCGCGAATAAACTTGGAGCTATCTAATGGCTTATAGAGCTGGGTATCGAACCCATTTGGAATATAAACGCTCGAATTGACTTGATAACCCAAGCTCTGGTGTTGTTGCATGGCTCTGCGCGAGTTATATATGATGCGAGAGGCTCGCTTTGATAACCTCGCGCCTAGATTAACTGTCAATTTGGTGAGAAGCTTTTGATGCTTCCTTCCTTCTGCGGCCACACGAATGCTCCAGACAAGGGGGATATTTGAGTCTACAAACGATGCAGCCAGATTGCCATGGTACATCCAGCCTTGAATCACAGAAGGTTGAAACTCTCGTGAAATTTGTCTTAGCCTTTGAATGGCTTGTGGGGCGTGTGTAACCTTTGTCCAATCAACGTTTCTTCTGCGAATTCGTTGAGAATCCAGCACTTGACCCATCGGTCCCTCTCCTCTTAAGCTCACCACCAATGAATGGAATCGCTCCGGATCGAGTCTCGTGACGATCTTTGAGAGCATGGCTTCCGCTCCGCCGATTTCTAGCCCGGTCACAACCCAGAGGATACGAATCAAAGGGATTTCCTTACTACGAATACATGGCAGGATGACCCGAAGAGCCTCGCCAGATGCCTTCTCACTTTGAGAGACATCTTTGGAAACGTGGAATAGCCTGTATAGAAAAGCTCATTACCCCTTTGTGACACGATCTCAAATCCATTGCTCTCAAATCGCTGTTTCCACCGTTTGCCTCTAAACTCAACAAGCTCTTGCCAGGCGCTCTTGAATTCTCCATGAGGAGGTTCAAAGCAAATGCGCTTAAGAATCTTAATAAAGCGTTGGGCTTTTGGTAGGTCAGCTACTGAAGCTATGCCTCTACCCGGTTTCTTCAATCCCAATGCAACCTTCAGGAGAAATGGATATCTTGCTACTGTCGTCCAAAATCGCCATACGGAACTAGGCATCACGTGAACCGCAAGTCCTTCGTCCTTGAGCACGCGTCTCATTTCGCCAAAGAGTTCCGGAAGGTGTTGCACATGCTCAAGCACGTTCGAAGAAAAGATAGTTCCAAACTCTTGATCTCTGCCGGGAAGGTGAATGCCATCATACGGTTGAATGGGAAATATCGCATCGCTTCGGATCGTGACATCAACCGATGTAACATGGTAGCCCATCTCCGCAAGAAGCATCGCCTGATAGCCACTTCCTCCGCCGATCTCTAGTAAACATCCCTCGTTTAAATGCTTCCTTACTTCAAGAAGTTCCTGGTATCTGATAACAATTAGATTTGGATTAGTGGTAGCAGAATTCATACAACAAAGATTCAAGATAGGTTTAGAGATGTTTCTAGGTTTGAATCTCTCTCCACTTCGCCTAACGGTTGTGAAGTGCTATCTTTTAGTGATAGCTTCCTTCTAATGGCAAACAAATATGAAGTAGTAGAGAATATATGATAGCTCGTGATGGCAAGGGCAATTCCTGTAATACCGTACGTGTGTGTGAGTGGCGCAATCGCGATTAACATAAAGAGAACGCCGAACAAGGGAATCCTCCATAGAGGTTTTGATAGATTTAGTGTTGTGAGTACTCTGTATAACGGAATACTGAGCGCTGCGAATGGAATTTGGATGATGCTGGCTATTTGGACAGGGCGCAATTTTGACGCGTTTTGTTCGGAAAATGACCCGTGGACAAACAGCATATTTACCAAAGAGTCATTAAGGTAAATCAAAATTATACATATCATCACCAGGGCCAGGCTATAGAATGTTACAAATCGCACTAATGTATAACTTAGTGACCTCCACGCCTTTTGCGATGCTAGCTGAGAAAAATATGTATGAGATACAGTCGCAATGGCAGTGCCTGCAATGGCTGAAACAACAGATGCTATTTTCTGTGAATAGGCTAAAATTGCTATGTTTCCGGATCCAAGAATGCCTGCTATTCCTTGTGGAATAATTGATACTAGTGTCAGAATAGCTGTTCCAATCAGAATCGACTTGTAACGCCTTGGAATCCGGAATCGGCACGCGAATTCCTGTATTCTAATAACCATTAGACCATTTCGTTTCAGAATTAACTGTAGCAACATACATTCTAGGATTGCTCCACATGAAACAGAAGTTGCCAACCAGTATACTTTGGCCATACTGGGTGCTAAAGGCAGGCAAAAGATGGAGACAATGGGCGAAATTGAGGAGATTAATGCTGGTGTTGTGTACTTTTCATAGGCTGCTAACATGGCAATTTGTACGTTGCTCAATGCTGACGTTATTAGCGCTGGAAACATAATGAAGAAAAGAACAACAAGTTTGCTCGATATGCCGGATGCCATAGTTGTATAAAGATGCATGGCTAGCACAGATATCAAGGACACTATGACGAGAGCGAGAGCCAGTGTACTGCACAAAGATGAATAGATGCGTTGTAACTCCGCCTGGCTTAGTCTCATCCTAACTTTTATTAGGCGCGGTAAAAACGCTATTGCAATGGCACCGCCAAGAACATTTACAATGTGCATTCTAACTAAAGAAGCGAAGAAGAAGGCGTCGATATCTGCGTCTATTCCAAAATATTTGGCAATAATTAAATCTCTAATAACTAAGAAGGATTTTGCAAGAATTGTAACAGCGCCAACCGATATGATCGCTTTCAAGATACGCCTTTCTTTCACTCTATCTCCGCAGTAGGGATTCGATGAGGAGGGCTGCTGAGACTCCCTGGAGAATGTTGTTTGCGGTGATTCCCTTGGGGGTTCCAAAATAGAGAATATCGCCTGGCAACACCTCGGGATTGGAAGTGGTTTTGCCGTCTTTTAGGTATTCATCAAGATTAAATTGGTGTTTGATGGCGAATTTGCCGAGAGGGTCTGGGCGGATAAGAATGACCCTTCTTAGAGTTCCGGCGCCTGATATTCCGTGGGCTTGGCTCAGAACATCCGCGGCATAGAATTTCTTACCTTCTGGAAGTAAGATCGGCCCGGGGGACGCGACATTTCCGAGGGCATAAATGATTCTTTCAGATTTTTGGATGAAGAGAATGTCACCGTTTTGAAGAGACTTTTCTTCGACTTGAGGATGAATCGCGTTGATGAGGGAGAGGGTTCCACCGCGAAATAGCATGATGTTTTCGAGGGTGCCTTGGGGTGTTTTGCCTTTTGCTAAGGCAAGCGCTGATGTGATAGAGGCGCCTTTCTTGAGGATGATTTCGCCAGGTTGGGTTATCTCTCCGGCAAGGGTTACGCGAACGTACTCTGGGGCGGCCACCACGATGGTGTCGCCAGCTTGGAGAGGGACTGGTTTATAGTTTCGGAAGTGGGCATCGTATTTAGTGATCTCAAGGCCACGGCGAAGGCTAAGTTCCATTTCAGTATCGAGGGAAGAGCCTCTATTGATTCCTCCAGCGAGGGAAATAGCTTGGTAAAGGTCGGATCCTTCGGTGACTTGTAGTTCTCCTGGTTTACTGACCTGGCCCAGAACCCAGATTCGTATTTGACGCTTGGGAAGGATCGATATCAGATCTTCAGGTTGAAGATCTTGTCCAAAGTTCCGAGCGTCGCCTCGCAAGACGCTCTCGAGAGAAGCCGAGGTTGTCTCCTTTCCTTTTCGATAGATGGTGACCGTTGCTTGATCGGGTGGGATGCTCACATTGACTCCGGCTATTGCTTTTGCGATTGAGAGTCCCGACGACCAAGTGACGACGGCTGGTGCTTCCACATTTCCGACGAAATAGACAACTTTGGGCTTTTCTCCTCGCAATATAAGCTCAACAGCAGGATTGCGGAGTTTTTTTGCCAGGCTCGCTCGGATAAGTTCTCGTGATTGTTGAAGGGTTTTTCCAGACAGGATAATTCGACCAAACCCCAGACCGGTTACAGATCCGTCGGAAAGTATAGTGTATTCGGAACTATATTCTTTGAAGTTTGATACGACTACGGAAATGCTGTCGCCAGGCGAGAGTCTGAGTGGCAAGTCGCCTTGGGCGAAGGTGGGATAAAACAGGCTGGCACTCAGCAACAGCAAGGGTAATGTTCTAGTCAAGGCCAACGCCTCCGTTTCTGGTTAGCACTGCATCATAGGTTTCGAGCGTTTTTGATAGTACTTGATCCTGAGAAAAATGTTGCTCTACGAATTTGCGACCCGCCTTGCCCATCTGTCGTCTCATGCTGGCGTTGGAAATCAGGGTCAGCATGGCTTCTGCTAGAGCATGTGGGTCGCGGAGCGGCACAATGAGCCCAGTTTCATTGTGAATAACCGCGTCGCGGCAGCCGGGATTGTCGGTGGTAATCAAGGGGAGACCCATCGCGGCACCCTCAATCAATGATCGAGAAAGTCCTTCTTTATAAAATGATGGGAGCACGACTACGTCTGCGTCTGAATATGCTTCCAGAGCATCGGGCACCTGGCCAATCCATTTCACGCTTCCTTCGGTTAGCCATCCGTTGAAAATTGACTCTTTGATGCAAGAAGGATTGTCTACATCTAAGGGGCCGGCGAGGATAAATTCGCACTTTTCGTTCGTGCGCTCGCGAACTATTCGGGAAGCTGCGACGAAATCCTCAATCCCTTTGCTAATGAGCATTCGCGATAAGACTACAAATTTAATCGGTTTATCTTTCTTGCTCAATTTGTCCGGGTGGAAGTAGCTCATATCTATTCCCGATCCCTGGATAATGCTGACCTGGTGGTCTTTGGCAATCTTCTTGTTCAAAAAGAATGAACAGTCGTGATCGTTTTGAAAGATGACATGATGACACTTTTGCATTGCCCGCTTGTAAAGCGTTTTACCTATGATGCGGACCGGAATATGCTTTGCGGTACCAGCCGCACCGGAGAGGCTATAGCCTAAGCCAGTGATGGTGGCAACATTCAAACCCTTGCCGGAAAGGCATCCATAAATAACCGCTTTTGTTGAAAAGTGATGGGACAAATGCGGTCTTACAAGGTCGGCAATTGCCTTGAAATTGCGTAGAGTTTTTAGTTCTTGGAAGGGGTTTGTACTACTTCTATCGAGGTGGAGTTGATGAGTGTGAATTCCGTTCTGCGAAAGAGCCCGTAATGTGTCTGAGTTAGGCGCCGCAACATGTACCTCCCATCCGCGTCTTTGCATTTCGCGCAAAATGGGCATTCTATAACGAATCACTCCATCTACTTGTATTGTCGTTAGCAGATATCTGCGAACGGGCCTGAGCACTACTGCGCGATCAAGCGCGATGTTACTATCGGCGACAGCCTGAGACACTCTTTCCCCCCAACTCCCTCACTTATTACCGGACGTGTGAAACCTGGCAAAAGAACCGGCTACTTCACATTTTATTACGGTTTGACGAGAACGTTGCGGGGCTTGTTCGGAGATCCTGTTCGAATTTGGAATATGAAGGCGGCGATTTGGTATGTCAACCCATCAATTCATGTACATTATCAATCAATGTCCAGAATCTTCTGCCTCGCGTTTTTCGTCATAGTTGCGTCCTGCGTAGCTCAAGAAGATCTTTCTGGGAAACGGCAATATCCTCAATTCCGAACTGCTTCGGGCCTCGCAGGATCAAGCCTTACGGTTTCAAAAGACGGAAAGGTCGGTGGCCTTGGAGTGATCTCTCTTAGTATCCCCACCGCGTTCTCTCTTGGTCGCGACACTTGGATGATAGGAGGAGCGTACACCAGCGATGGATTTGGTGTACGTGTTCCTAGTCTAAATGCGGAAAAAGAAGCAAGAGGGAATGGCACGGCTTGGCTCGCCGGAGGGATGGAGGGGAACTGGGGAAGGGCTACTTTGAGCGTTATGGCTCTTAGTTCGAAATTTGATAATGTCTTCAACGGGCAGTTGACGCCGCGGACCAGACTGCGGGACTGGGAATTTGCTCTCGGAGTTCAGGACATTATTGGGGATGGCGGCTCTGGTGGAGAGGCAATCGATAGCCGAGGAGGAGGAAACAGCCGCTCATGTTTCGCGGTTGCCACTTGGACCGCATGCAAAAATACTTATGTCTCAGGAGGTTGGGGATCTAATCGATTTAGATTTGGATTCCTGGGTTTATCCCACAATGTGTCGGATAGGTTAACGTTTGAAGTAGAGCACGACGGATACAATTTCAACGGGCTGGCGAGCTACAACCTCGGATCTATTGGAAGAGTTGGATCTCGAACGGCCACCGGCGCAGTTTCGGCCGGGCTGGTCCGTGGAAAATACCTCTATCTCTCACTTGTCTTTGGATTTTAGGAGCATATCCGCCGACCGTGTCTGCTTGATGGAAGGCTTGTTTCTATGTGAGTGCACGAGGTGATGGTCGGGGCGACACGATTCGAACGTGCGACCTCATGCTCCCAAAGCACGCGCGCTACCAACTGCGCCACGCCCCGACGGGAAGGAGATGATACCACAGCTCCTTTAGAGAAGAGATGCAAATTGGGCCGTCTATTGGCAAGAATTGAACTGGGAAGGGCTCATCGGATTCTAGGTATCGGAGGGTAAAGTTTTAGGCATGCCCCAGCGATCTAAGCGCCTCGACATGATTCCGCCCTATCTCTTTGCGGAGATTTCGCGTATCAAAACCGAAGCCATTGCGAGCGGAGCCGATGTCATTGACCTTGGAATTGGCGATCCGGATCTTCCGACTCCGCAACCGGTTATCGATGCTTTGTGCAAGTCCGTTCAGAATCCAGAGACTCACCGGTACGATGAGACAGCACGAGGTTGGACTTCCTTTTTGAATGCTGCCGCGTCTTGGTACGAGAAAGAATTTGGGGTCAAGGTCGAAGCCGCCAACGAGGTGGTCCAACTTATTGGATCCAAGGAGGGTCTAGCTCATTTGGCCTGGGCCTATATCGATGAGGGAGACTTGGCGATTGTGCCCAATCCCGGCTATACGGTTTACAAGGTCAATACGTTGATGGCTGGCGGTGAGGTCTATGAGACACCGCTTCGTGAGGAGAATAGTTTTCTGCCTATTTTAGAGGACATTCCGACCCACGTGGCCAAAAAGGCGAAGCTATTTTACGTCTGCTATCCGAACAATCCGACCGGCGCAACGGCAACGATTGAGTTCTATGCGGACTTGGTCAAGTTCTGCAAAGACCACGATATCTTGTTGGTGAATGACATGGCATACGCCACGGTGGCCTATGACGGGTATCAGAATCCGACGGTTCTGCAAGTTGAGGGGGCCAAGGATGTTTCTATCGAGTTCCACTCTCTTTCGAAGATGTTCAATATGACAGGTTGGCGGTTGGGCTTTGCTTTGGGCAACCCGGATGCCGTGGCAAACCTTCAACGTCTGAAGTCGAACATCGACAGTAAGCAGTTCCCAGCGATTGCTGAGGCAGGGGCGGAAGCGTTGCTAAATGTTGATAACAAGCACACTTTGGAGATGTATCAACGCCGTCGAGACATGCTTTGCGATGGTTTAAACGAGATCGGTTGGAAGGTCACTAAGCCGAAGTCGGCTTTCTATGTCTGGGCACGTGTGCCTCGGTCCGACATGACGAGTGCTGAATTTGCCGCGGAAGTGCTGAAGAAGGCAAACATCGTGATGATTCCCGGAAACGGCTATGGGCCGGAGGGCGAAGGGTATGTCCGGATGGCACTGACATTGCAGGGTGACAAGGATGGCGAACGATTCAAGGAAGCAGTCCGACGGATCAAGGAATCCGGGCTGGTTCCTACTCCTGCAGGCGTCTAGTTTTTCTTTATTGAAAGGGCCGTCTGGCGTTCGCCGGACGGCCCTTTCATTTTGTCCGGTTATTCATAATTTCAATTGAGTTCTAAGAACGGTATGACCTACGAAGAAGCGCTTGACTACATTGCCTCGCTCGAATCACGCGGGTGGAGGTTGGCTTTAGATCGGATGCAGGAATTTGCAAATCGATTAGGTCTGGAAGACGCCTTAGGTGCACCTGGTGGTCCTCAGTTTATTCATATCGCCGGGACCAATGGAAAGGGGTCGGTGACGGCTTACGTTCAGAGCATGCTCATCGAATCGGGATATTCAACAGGCGCATTCTTTAGTCCGTTTGTCTATGACCCTCGAGAGCGCGTACAACTCGGGCGACGGCTGATTCCGAAGAAGATATTCGGGTATTTGACGGCCCTGATCAAGCCAGTTGGAGAATCTCTAGCGGAGACGGAGTTCGGTGGTATCACCGAGTTTGAATTGAAGACGGCTTTGGGTTTTCAGTTTTGGAAAGAAGCAGAGTGCGACTGGGTCGCGCTGGAAGTTGGGTTGGGCGGACGGTTGGATGCAACAAATATCATCATGCCGCGTTGTTCGGTTATTGTCAGTATTGGGCTCGACCATGTTCAGCTTTTGGGCGATACCCTGGCAAAAGTGGCGCGGGAGAAGGCTGGGATTATTAAGGCCGGAATTCCCGTCGTTGTGGGAGCTCTACCGGACGAAGCGCTTCAGGTTATCGAGGACGTTGCTAACGAGCATGGCTCCGAAATCTGGCGCATGGGCCAGGAGATCTCTGTTCAGGAAGATCCGAACGACGAAGGAGCATTTGTTGTCACCACGCCGAAGGGAAGTCACGCAGGGCTGAGGCCAGGGCTGACGGGAACGATGCAGCCTCACAATATGGCGCTGGCGGTGGCGGCGCTTGACGCAGCAGGAGCAACGCGTACACTTCGCGGATTACAGGATGGCGCGCGAAGGGCATGGGCGCCTGGGCGGTTTCAACGCGTTCGGTTTGAGGGAAGACAGTTCCTTCTTGACGGAGCGCACAACCTAGATTCGGCCAGAGTGCTGGCGCAGAGTCTGCGAGAGACAGGGTGGGCAGATCGAAGAATCGTTCTCCTCTCGGGAATGGTGCGGGGTCACGATGTTCGGGAGTTTTATGCCCAGATCTCACCGTTGATTAAGTCGGCTCACTTTGCTCCGATCGATTTTCATCGGGCGGTTGAGCCGATCGAACTCAAGGAAGTAGCGGGGAATTTGTTTGAAAGCTCGACTTGGTATCCGACCATGGATCAGGCGTTAGCGGCATCGATTTTGGATACCGCGAGTAACGATCTGATCTTGGTTACCGGAAGCTTTTATCTCGTGGGTGAGGTAGGTCGCCGAATTGGTGCGGCCCGCGATAGCGAATAGCGTCAGGTTCGGAAGATGCAATCGATGACGACATCTTTGATTTCTGGTTTGGCTCTAAGTACCTTGGCGACGATTTCCATTTCCGAGCGGATATCTGGAATGTTCGAACCTCGCAGGGCCTTGACGGTGCCCCGAATATAGCAAGTGCCGTGCATTACGCGAATATCGGCGTAAGTGGTGTCGATTCCTCGACGTCCCATTTCCGAGCGAGCGGCTTTCGTGCCCCGAACATCATCTTCGTTTGCCATTGGTTGCTAATGTACACCCAGAACGAGCCTAGTGGTAAGGGAATCAGAGCGGAAACTCATAACAGCTCTAGAAATAAACTAAAAAGTCCCTGGCAAGGCGCCAGGGACTCTTTTCTTCGCAATGGAGAAGAGTTAGTGCGTCTCTTCGCTCACCGGCTCATCGTCGTCGACGGTGATTCGCTGGGTGGGCTTTGAGGGCTCAATCACAGCGTGAGCGGGAGAGGGATGAGCATCGCCTTCTTCAGCCGCAACTTTTTGCATTTCTTCCGAAAGGGAGCCTTTCTTGGAAATGAAGATTGCGATTGCGAGGAGAATGATGGCGCCGACGGTGATTCCGATCAACGCAGGGTTGCCGAGCGGTTTGATTACAAACGGCGCGAGCAGCAGCGCGACCAAGTTCATGACCTTGATCAGCGGATTGAGGGCAGGGCCCGCGGTGTCCTTGAAAGGATCACCGACGGTATCGCAGACCACGCCAGCCTTGTGGGCTTCGCTTCCCTTTCCGCCATAGAGTCCATCTTCTATTAGCTTCTTGGCATTGTCCCACATGCCGCCGGAGTTGGCGAGAAGGACGGCCATAAGTTGGCCACTGAGGATGGCTCCGGCGAGGAATCCGCCAAGGGCCTGCGCACCGGTGAGGTTATACATCTCACCATTGATGGCGACCTGCGGCTTACCGATCGAGAAGCCAAAGGCAACGGCGACAGGAAGAGCGATCGCGAGGATTCCAGGGCCGAGAAGTTCCTTTTGAGCAGCAGCGGTTACGATGCTGACGCAGGAAGCGTAGTCTGGCTTGCTGGTGCCCGCCATAATTCCCGGATCTCTTCGGAATTGACGACGCACTTCGTTGATCAACTGGAAGGAGGCTCGGCCTACTGCGTTGATCGTGGAAGCGGAGAAGAGATAAGGTGCGGCGCCGCCGATGAGAAGTCCGAGGAAGATCTCGGGTAGGTCGAGTCGAAGGCCAAGGGTTCCCAGCTTCGCATCCTCAAGATAGGAGTGGAACAGAGCAACGGCGGCAACGACGGCGGTGGCAATGGCGAATCCCTTGGTGAGAGCTTTCGTTGTGTTGCCTGCGGCGTCGAGTCGCTGAACGGCTTTGCTGCCGTACTCGTTATCATGGCCTTCACCCGACATCTCGTACACGCCTTGAGCGTTGTCTGAGATGGGGCCGAAGGTGTCCATCGCCAGTACGTAGCCAGTGGTCGTCAAGAGACCGAGGCCTACGAGGGCGACGCCATAGAAGCTGAGGATGTATGTGCCGTATGTGGCAGGTGGGAAGAAGAAGAGAGGCGCGATGAGTGCGAGCACGATGCCGAACACCATGAACACGCTGGATTCCGCCGCATAGGCGAAGCCTTGGATGATCATGGGGGCAGGCCCCGCGTTGGATACGCCAGCGACTTCCTGAACCGGTTTCTTGTGGGTTGATACGTAGTAGTCCGTCAGCCACTCAATGATGAACGCCATGATCAGACCGAAGGCGATGGCAGCGAAGAACATGTACCAGGGCACAACCTGAGACGTGTTCACCGCAAGCTTTACGCTACTCAATGGACGTGGCGCGTTGGGATCGGGCGTCGCCGAATTGTAGGCTTTATCGAGAGTTGAAGCGTCCTCTTTCCACACCATCAACTGCGGGACGGGGATAGTGAGCGAATTGAGCGGTTTGTTGGAGTCGTCCGATACCGCGGCGAGAATTTCTTTTTTCTCGCTGTTGTAGAACAGGCTAACCGGGTATGCGTGGATTTTTTCGATCTTGAGGCTTTCTGCACCTTTGATCTGGGCATCCAGGACCGATTCGGTCATCGGTCCAGCATAGACTTCTCGAGTGTCTGGAGCGGCGGGGGCCGTGGCGTTCTTTTGAGTGACGCTCAGCCGGAAGTATTGAAGTTGTTCCTTGCTGTAAGCGTCTTTTAGCGATACGAACTTTGGTTTGTCGCCAGGCTTGGCCGCCGGAATGACGGTGGTGTAGTTGGCTACTACATCGTTGGGGTCCGTGAAGTCGACAGGCTTGAACCCTTCAATCGGCTTCGGGGTGATGGTCACCGAGGTGTCCGCGGAAAGCGCGGTTTGAATGGCTTGGACGCCGTCTTGTTTGTCGAGCCCCATGGCGACAATTTCGGAGTCCTTTTGCATCTGCTCAATTGGGAATTGAGTGAGCTTGCCTTCCTTGTCATCGGCGAGAATCTTATCTCGGATCGATCGTATCTTCTCGTAGGAGGGAAGTCGGACCGCCTCGATGGACTCCAATTTGGAAGTCTTGATCGGGCTACCCGTTCCACCCATCATGAAGTAGGCGAGGACAAGGGTAGCGATGCCAGCGACGCCAGCGGATGCGTAGAAGCCTGTTCGGATCTTCTTCAGCGGGTCGGCATCGATATCGTCGGTCCCTTTCACGCTGAAAATGCCGATGACGGAGGCGACAATACCAACTCCGCGCGCCATCAGAGCGAAGATGATGAGCTTCATCCAGGTGGTCTGGTCGAAGATGGATGCGGTGGCCGCGCCCAATACAATGGCGGCGACCAGGGTGACTTCGTAGGACTCGAAAACGTCGGCGGCCATTCCTGCGCAGTCTCCGACGTTGTCACCCACGTTATCTGCGATGGTGGCAGGGTTGCGGGGGTCATCCTCGGGGATGCCAGCTTCGACTTTGCCGACGAGGTCGGCGCCGACGTCTGCGGCTTTCGTGAAGATGCCTCCACCGACTCGCATGAAGAGTGCAGCCAGGGAGCCACCAAAGCCGAATCCGACGAGGAGGGTCATGGCGTGGTCTCCGCCAACGAGGAGGATGATAGTGGCGCCCAGAAGGCCCATACCAACCGTGAAGAGACCGGCGACCGCTCCGCTTTGGAATGCCGTTTCCAACGATCTCTTGTAGCTCGTCAGAGCGGCATGAGCGGTTCGCATATTGCCGTCGACGGCGGTGAGCATGCCCATAAATCCGGCGAAGTATGAGGCGGCAACACCGGCGACGAAGGCGACCGGAACCAAAACGTTATTGGTGAGGAAGTAAAGGCCGATACCGAGGATGACGACGAAGACGACCATCAGCCTGATCTGCTGGGTTAGGTACGCCAGTGCGCCTTCTCGGATGGCCTGTCCAACCGATTGCATCTTCTCACTACCAGGGGACCGTTTGAGAACGGCGGAGCGCAGCATGAACGCGCCGATGATGGTGAGAATGCCAATACCGAGCGAGATGTAGAGATACAACTTGTCGCTATTGGAGAACGTTAGTTTGACATCTGCCTCGCCGGCAAAGGCGGCGGCGGGCACGATGAGTGAGGCGATGATCGCCAACACTGTATAGAGCCCTCTGAGCGATGCGTGAGCAAGTGTCTGGCGCATCGCTTCCCGAAGTAACTTCATCTGTGAGAGAAACCTCCTGAATTTGAGCGCTTCCATGTCCGCAGACACTTGGCCGCCTTTACATCCTGCGGCAGGATACCCGCTTAGTTTATGCCAAACCGAGGGGAATGCGGATCGAAACCGGCATCAAAGCTAGTTCAGCGGATAGAACTGACAGCTAGCGCCGTGCAAGTTCAATTGCGCCGTGAGCATTTCAGCTTTCTTCTTCGGGATTCCGGAGAGAAGAGTGACGGGCAACTCGCCAAGCATATCTTTAACTTGGTTGCGATTGAGGGCAAGGGCTTGCTGGAGAGTCGAGAGGAGATCTTCGGTTGGATGCTCGAATCCGACGAGCTTGAGTTCATAAAAGCGCTCATCATCGACTACGGCGAACCTGGAGTGCGCGACTTGGCCGTCGGCTCGGGATATGGGAATTTCGTGATTACATTCCTCGCAGAGGAGAACGATGGTTTTATCGCTGTAATAGTTGAGTGCATTGCAATAACCACACCTGACCTGAGTTACCGCGATAGGCTTACCGTCCACGATGGGAATCATTCGGAGGCAGGACCGGCAGGAGACGTCACGATCCGGCGCAGTTAGGAGGCTGACGGCGGAGTGACAGTAGGGACACTCAATTTTGAAGCAAGTAACCTTGCGCGCCTGAGCGATACACACGGCGGCATAAATTACGGCGCCGAGTCCGCCAGCCATGAGCATCAGGGAAAGAATGGAGAACATTCCGTCTCCGCGGAACATCCACAGGACCCCTCCCAGGGCCAAGAGGATCACGCCGGCGATGCCTGACATCACGGCGCGTTCCGAGTGGGACTCTACGACATCTGAGCTACGTTGTACCGATGGCATATGCTGCCTCCCAACTGAATTGAAGTCAGTATAGCAATGGCTTTGCTATTCGCCAAGTGCTGCGTTAGCCGCCAATCTGGCGAGTGGGGCCGTTGGGGCTTCCGGTGGTGGCTGGTCCATCGGTTATCGCAGGGACGATGATGATGGTGCCATCTCCCTGATCGAAAGCAGTGAAGGTGTATTGAATGCCCAGATCCTTGAGGATTTCCGAGGTGGTGGCGTTTTCGTAATCCAAGGTGACTTTTTGATCTTGGAATCCGGGGGCGATTTCCACGCTGTAGCCCGCTTCGCTCCCGATCATCTTCAGGGCGGCGACAAGCGAAGTATTCGACATCTTCACCGTCTTGGGGCGATCGGCAGTAGAAGGTTCAGGCTCCGGGGTTGGGGCGGGGTTTTGAGGAGGCGTTTCCACCTTTGGCGGGATCTGTTGTTCTTGCGAGGGGCTGTATTGCACGTAGTTAGGCGCTTTGGGCGTGTCCGTTTGGACGACGGGGGGCGCCGGCAATTTGGAAGGCGCAGAATTAAGCCAGACGGTTACGGAATAAGAAGCGACGGCGAGTGCGGCCAACGCAAATCCGGTTGCGATCCAAACTTGTTTCGGTGGGGCGGTTCTTGTCTGAGACCGTAACTTAAAGGCAGGGATAGGAACGCTTGCGATTCCTCCAGTCTTGGCTCCTTTCAGGTCCGAAACCATGCGCCTGCGTTGGGCGAGCTCGTATCTGAAGTCCGGGAAGCGCTGTTCGAAATCCGCGATCGCTTGAGGATCATTGCTTTCGGCGACGAGCCACATGAGACGCTCGACATCGGCGGGAATTCGGCCCTTCACGAGATTTCCTCCTCATAATGAGATCGGAATCGCTCGCGGGCTCGATAGAGGCGGGTTTTGGCGGCGTTCACGTTGCAACCAATGCTATCGGCGATTTCGTTCAGGCTGAGCTCTTCCCAGTAGAACAATGTAAGCAGGGCGCGGTCCTGCGGAGCCAGTTGGGCCAACGAAGCTTGGACCCTTGGATCCATTTCCTCAGTCTCGACCGGAGCTTCCTTGCCAGCGGCTTCGGTGAGCTCCACGTTTCGATGACGGTGGCGGTGCTTTCTGGCCTCCTGAATGCTCCGGTTAACGGCGATACGGAAGAGCCAGGTGCTGAACTTGGAGCGTCGGTCAAATCGAGAGATGTGGCGGTATACCAGCGTGAAGACTTCTTGAACCGCGTCGGCCGCTTCGTCAGCGTCCATTAACACACCACGAGCAATGGCAAAGACCTTGTCATAGTATTTGCGGTAGATCAACTCGAAAGCGGCGGCATCTCCGGTGAGGTGCCGCTCAACGAGGATGAGGTCCTCGTCAAACGCTTCGTTCCGTGTTTTCTCGATTACGGCTGACAACAATAATCCTTAGACGCCAGGCAAGTCTCGGCAGTTACTCGCTGAGAAGGACGGGATGAGAACCGGTTCTGATTCGAAGATTCTCTGAGACAAAAGACCCGTGCGGCGCTGAAACTCGCCGGGGAGCCGAGAGAGCGCGAAGATATTGAGAGCGAGGAGTATTGCCGTGAGAACTCCCCAGCCCACTCGCCATTTCTTTTGGGCAACGTTCAGGATTCCCATGGCGACGCCGATGCCAATAGGGGCTATGGCGGGGAAGACGTAGCGAGCCTGTCCCTGGAAGTAGCGCATATTGAAGAGCGCAAAGAGGACCAGCACAATGGCCGTGAATGCGCCGAGCAAGACTTGTACGGAACGCGAACTCTTCCATTCATCTGCCTTGAGACGGACCAGCCAACTTATGAAGGCGAGGACCATAAGGGCAATCAAAACACGGTAGAGAGCATTGGGCGCCTGAGGACCGGTGGCAGGAGTCCCTCGCTCGTTGAGAAAGATGTCCATGTAGCCAAAGGCGCCGAAGAAGCTACGTGCGGTCCACCAACCGACCCAGTCCGTCCAGTAGGAAAAAGCGCCGAAGCCATCGATGAAGGTGGATGCCTGGGGTGAATTGACGAATGCTTCGTTGAAGGCCCTCATGCCGAAGAAATCGCCATACAAGGACTTGTTTCTGAGAAGCCAAGGCAGAGCAACGACCACGGTGGGTGCGAGAACGGCGAGGATCGTTTTGGCGTTCGGTCGGGGATTTGAAAGGTAGGCCGCGAGAAGCAAGGCGGGCAGAAGAGCGACGGCGGTGGTCTTCGTGATGATGGCGAGCCCGGTGGCAACGCCGGTGGCGATCGCCAGTTTGAGATCCCATCCCTCGCGAATGCCCTTTGCGCAAAAGGCGAGCGTCCAGGTTACGAGGCAATAGAGAAGGGGATCGTTACTGAGGGAGCCGCTGAGGGCGCAGTTCATTGGGAGCAGTGCCGCGAAGGTGGCGGCGATTACACCGACATCCTCTCGCTTAAATCCCCAGAGTCCCACAAAGAAGACTCCAACGACGGTGACCGCGCCGATGAGAGCATTGAGCGATCTTACTTTGAGGCCATCTGAAGAGCTTTCAATGTCGGCGGATGTGATCTTGGTCCAACCGGCTTCCAGGAGATAGAAGAGAGGTGGTTGGTGGCTTTGGTAGTTCTCTCCTAAGTTGGGGTCTTTGGGATCGAGGACAGGAAAGCCCTTGCCATCTAGCAAGTGAAGGACGTAGTTGGCATGCTGGCGCTCGTCGGGCGCGCCCACGTCCGGGATCTTGGCTGGCCCCCCATCAGGGCCGCGCTGGCCGAGAAGGATGCCCGGGGTTCGGTAGGGGGTGATGGACGCGTAATAACAAGCAAGCAAGAGATGAACGAGCGCGACGATCGACGCAAGAATAAGGGCGGTTTTGCGAGTCATGAATTTTTTGGAGCGCTTGCAGGGATGTTGCGGGAGCGCGTAATACGCTATGATGTTGGTAACCGCTTGAATCTTAGCAGGAGAACTCTATGAGAAGGGCACTCGCATTTTTCGGAGCCGCATCGCTTGCGGCAGTCATCCTTGCCCAGGGGCAGGGTTCGCAGCTTCTGGCCAACTTTACTAAAGCACTGGGAGACGCGAAATCTTTGAGCACCACGTACGTGGTTACGCCAGTGGGCGGCGCGCCAATGAACTACAACGTTGAGTTGGCAAAGCCGAACCTGGCAAAGATCGATTCGCCTTCGCAGTTGATCGTTGCGGATGGCACAAACATTACGACTTACGATAAGAAAGAGAAGACCTATTACAAGGTTCCTCAAACGGAATCAGAGCTTCAAGGACTCTTTTCATCCGATGAGACGGCAATTTGGGCCGGATTTTTCTCGAACAAGGCCTTTACGAAGGTCGCTTCCAGCAAGTCTTTGGGAACCAAGAATCGTAAGGGCATGACCTTGAATGTGGTTGAGGCTTCTGTGGACTCACAGGGTCGCAAGACCATCACGCTGTACCTGAATAACAAGGACAACGTGGCGCGACAAGCCGAGATCATCATTAACGATCAGGGCGTGAAGGACACGACGGTTCTGGATACGAAGTCTTTGGAACTGGGCGCGGCTAACTCCAATCAGTTCGCGTTCAACGCTCCCGACGGCTCTCGAGAAGTTTCCCTTGAGGAAATGAGTTCTGCACGATGGTTCACGGACTTGGAAGAGGCAAAAGCGCTGGCAGCGAAGACTGGAAAGAAGGTTTTCGTAGACTTTATGGCTAGCTGGTGCGGACCGTGCAAGATGCTCGACCGAGACGTTTTCCAGAAGGAAGATTGGAAGAAGATGAGCAAGTATCTCGTTTTCTGCAAGATCGACGTAGATGAACAGAAAAGCGTAGCTTCGGCCTACAACATCACGGCAATGCCTACTCAGATGGTATTGGCCGCCGATGGTTCCGTGCTTGCGACGAAGGTTGGATACGCTAACCCGTCCGACTTCTATGCGTTTGTAAACGGCGCGTTAGGCATCTGAATCTAAGGAATAAACAATAATTAGTAGGCCCGTTGCCTTATGGGTGACGGGCCTACTGTTTTTTGCCGAGTCTTTAGAATGGGGTGTTAAGGTAACATTCGATACCACCCAAAACCTTATCGGAGACCACAATTTTGAGTTCCACCTCAGGTTCGGCAACGGCCGACAAGCCAAAGTCTGAGGACAGCAGTGTCCCACAACGTCCATCCGAGGCGCTCTCTAAAGACGAATGCCTCGAACTCTTCCGCCTGCTCTATTTGGCGCGCTATTTTGACGTTCGCCTGATTAAGGAGAAAAAACGAGGGCGACTCCGCGGAACACTCTATTCTTCCCACAACCAGGAAGCCGTCCTTGTTGGCTCCCTCTTTGGCCTGCAGGCCAACGACTGGATCAGCCCCATTCACCGCGATATGCCGGCGTTCTTCTTAAAGGACATTCGTGCGGGTTGGCGTAATCCAGAGCGCAAAGGAATGTCGATCGAAGAAGTTTGCTGCCAAGTTTGGGGCAAGGTTGGATCTCCCGGCCGGGCGCGAGACAACTGGTCGCACATTGGAAAGCGGGATGCGAAGATCATTCACTCCACGTCGATGCTGGCAGGCACGATTCCGGTTGCGGCCGGTGTGGTGCTGGCTGACAAGCTCAATGGTGGAAACTCAGTCGTTCTGACTTTTAACGGCGAGGGCTCGACCGCCCAGGGCATTTTCCACGAGGCGATCAACTTCGCGGCAGTTCATAAATTGCCGGTGATCACCATCGTCGAAAACAACCAGTGGGCATACGGAACGCCGACTGAGTTGGAATATTCCCTTCCGGATTTTGCTCGCCGTGCAGATGGCTATGGCATCCCGGGACTGATCGCGGATGGACAGGACGTTTTCGATGTTTACGATAAGGTTATGCAAGCGGTTGAGTATGCCCGAGCCGGAAATGGTCCGAGCATCGTTGAGTGCAAAACCTTCCGGGCCTATGGTCATGGCGACCACGATGACGACCGAGCCGTTCGATACCGTGAGCCCGACCAAGTAGAGAAGGGGCGGGAGCGAGATCCGATCGCCGTTTGCCGCAAGAAGTTGATCGAAAAGGGTTACTTGAAAGGTGAAGCCGCGAAGAAGTTCTTTGCCGAGGGCAAGAATGCGGCCGAGGTAACCGACGAAGACTTCCCGCCGGAAGTGGTTGAGTACCTGAAGGAAGGAATCGAGTTCGCCCTTAAGTCGCCGGTACCGGATGAGGCAGAGGGCGCCATGTGGGTTTTCAAGGAGAACGCATGAGTGCGACCGTAACTGAAGCGCCGATCGCGCTGAAGAAGAACTATCTTTCGGCTTTGAAAGAAGCCCTGTTCGAAGAGATGGCCGGAAATGCGGATATGATCTGCATGGGTGAGGACATCGGGCTTCTGGGTGGCGCTTTCGGCGTTACCGAAGGATTGCAAAAGGAATTTGGCGCTCACCGCGTCATGGATATGCCGATCTCCGAAGCGGCAATCATTGGCGCCAGCGTTGGAGCCGCTCTCAATGGCAAGACGGTGATGGCGGAGATGCAGTTCATCGACTTCATCTCTTGCGGTTTCGACCAGATTGTCAATATGATGGCAACCTATCATTACCGGACTGCCGGTGAGGTGAATTTGCCGATCGTGGTCCGTGGTCCGGCGGGCGCCTATGGTGGTGGGGCTCTTTATCACAGCCAAATGAATGAAGCATGGTTCTGCCATTCGCCTGGACTCAAAGTTGTCTGCCCATCGACGCCATACGATGCCAAGGGCATGATGAAGGCAGCCTTACGCGATGGAAACCCGGTGCTGTTCTACGAGATCAAAGAACTTTATCGAAAGCGCGAAATCGAAGAAGAGCTTCCAGTGGACGATTACATCGTGCCGCTGGGCAAGGCGGCCATTCGACGCGAGGGCAAGGATGTGACATTCGTGTCTTATGGACAGAATGTCTATCACTGTCTGGAAGCGGCTACGCAGCTCGCGGAAGAGGGAATTACTGCCGAGGTTATCGATATCCGCTCGCTGGTTCCGTTGGACGAAGAGACGATCGTGAACTCAATCGCTAAGACGAATCGCGTTGTGGTGGTAAACGAGGCTCCGATGACCTGTGGATTTGCAGGCGAGTTAGTGGCTCGCATCAGCGATTCCGCGTTCGAATACTTGGATGCTCCGCCTGTTCGTGTCACCCGGATGGACACCCCGGTGCCGTGGGCGAAGCCACTGGAAACTTACGTCCTTCCGTCGGTCGATAAGATCGTGACGGCCGCAAAGCGCGTCGTTAAGTTCTAATTCGCCTTCATTAAACTTCCCCGGTTCCTCTGGAACCGGGGAAGTTTTGCTTTTAGGAGCGAGGATCCGCGCAGACGCCTGCGAACAGAACGAGGTTGGTCTTGTGATGGACGATGAAGTACGCGAAGGGTCGGTCTGCCAGAAAGTTACCGCGAAAGGCGGCCGCTTTTACCCCAATTCCTGTGGCGGCGGCCTCAGTACCTTCTTCATCGACCTTGATATAAGTTTTGTGGACTGCCTCCCCGATGCTGAGCTGGTCCTTGAGAGGGCCGAAGTCGGCCAGATTGTTTAGCTCAATGCTTTTGAACAGTTTGCCCATTCCGAGGTTTGAAAGAGGGGCTTCCAGATCCAAGGTGTAGGAAGCGTTAAATCGAGGTATGGATATAGGAGTATCAATGCCCCCACTCTTGAGATTTTGGATGAGATCGCTCATCGATTTCGAAGTTTGCTTCCGTAGCCACTGGATAGGTGATTCCTTCGGAAGCACACAGATCATGCTGAATTCTTCGCCTTGATAGGGAAGGCGTATGGCTTTCCAGGTCTCGGCCTCATAGTAGGGGACCTCAAAGTTACCAAACATGCGGGGAACCTGAATGGTGTCTCCGTTTGCGAGATGGAAAGCAGCTTGGGCAGTGCGTTGCTTCTTGAACGGGTGTGACCACTTCCCATCGAACGTCAGGGCGTTGGCGAGTACGACGACGGTCGCCGGATCTAGGCTATCAAACAGCTTGGGAATTCTTTCCTTGGTCTTCTCCGACGTCCAGGCGTTTATTTTGTCAACCGTAGGCTTTTGAAAGTTCTTCACGGGAGTCAAGAGTGCCCGGTAATAGTTGGACAGGCTGGAAACGTAGGCGGGCTTGGGTTTGAAGTCGCCACGAATCCAGATAGAGTTGGCAACGGTGATGGGGGAACCCTTGGAGCCGAGCAGACCCTGAACGATGGCATACGATCCGTCATTAACCTCTTGAAGCGAAAGACCTTTGTAGCCAAGGGTAGTTTCTAAATCCGCAATGGAACTTCCGCTGGCGCCGTTGAGGAGTGCGCTTAGACATAACGAGACGCTGAGGGGGGCGATGCACACGTTTCCCTCGGTGGTTGGAGTCGTCGACGCGTTGATCAGGCGAAATACGAAGTCATTCACTTTAGATTGCATCTTGGCTCCGGCCTCCTGCTGAGTGGGCGTGGGAAGTGGGAGGTTTGGTTCTTCGGGAGAATCTCCGCACCCGATGAGTCCCAGTGCTCCCACAATGGCGACGGAAAGTACACGTTGGGTCATGTTCAATCTCTTTGTGACGGGAATTCTTGAGATGGTTCAATGCGTTTATTGAGAGTAGGGGAGTTTTATCGACGAAAAATATCGTAAAACAGTAAAAATCATGCGCGGAAGAAAGAAGTCTAACGGTCCCACCCAAGCCGAGCTTGAAATATTGAATCACTTGTGGGAGCGCGGTCCCAGTACGGTCAAGGACTTGCACGAAGAGGTCAAGAAGACCTCTGAAGTTGGATATACAACTGTGCTGAAGTTTCTTCAAATCATGTTGACGAAGGGATTGGTGACCCGAAACGAAGATGAGCGTCCCCATGTCTACCAGGCGAAGGCCAGTTCCGAGGAGTCTAAGACGAACCTTTTGAAAGATATGGTGGAGCGGGCCTTTGGCGGTTCGACCAAAGCTTTGCTGATGCACGCTTTAGGCACCCAGTCGGTGTCATCCGAGGAACTTGCGGAGATCCGAAAAGAGATCGAAGCAATGGAGAAAGATTAGTGGCGACTCTTTACGACAACCTCATCTTGTCCCTTGGCCATTTCTTGTGGCAGGGAGTAGCGCTCAGCATGGTGGTTGCAATTTTGCTGAAGGGTTATCGTAACCCGCAAGATCGTTATGTCGCCTTGGTGGGGGGACTTTTTGTCTTGCTTGCGCTGCCCATCGTTAACTTTGCGATTTTGTCTGCGGTTCCGCATCGCCTGGTGATTCGGCTAGGCGGCGAGCTTATTCAGCAATTTGACGCTCGGCAATTAGTGCTAGGGCTATGGGCGATGGGCGCGGTTCTCAGTCTTTCTCGTTACCCGCTGGCTTGGTTGAAGCTTCACCGGATGTTGAAGCAGCGCACACGGCGGGCTTCAACCTTTTTGATCGATCGGGTTCGAACAGTGGCTCGTGAGTTGGGATTCCGGCGCTATATCCGAGTTTTAGAAGCGGTGGACGACTTTGGCCCGGCGACCTTTGGGATCATAAAGCATGTGCTGGTGGTTCCTGCGAGCTTGATGTCCCGTCTCTCCCGCGAACAATTCGAAGCGGTTTTGGCTCACGAGATCGCGCATATGGCGCGACAGGACTTCTTAGTCAGTTTAGTCCAGGGCCTCGTGGAATCAGTGCTGTTCTTCCATCCGGCGGTGTGGTGGATTTCTGCACAGATTCGGAAGGAGCGCGAACATTGTTGCGACGACTTGGCCGTTCGCTACGTTGGGTCGCCCAAAGTTTATGCCAACGCGCTCCTGAGATTGGTTGAGGGGCCTCAGCCAGCGCTGGCGGTGGCGGCAACGGGGGGAAGTCTACTGCAACGAGTACGACGATTGCGAATTCAGAGACTTTCACACGAACCACGTATTTCGTTGTCGGCCATCTCGGTAGTACTGATGCTGTTGCTCAGCGCATTGGCGGTAGGCGTCTGGGCGGCGCCGGGTAAGCAATCTAACGGCGCGGCGTTTGTCAAGGCCAAAGAGCTTTTGCTGAAGGGAGAGCCCCTCTCGATTGCCAAAAAGTCCACGGTGATGTTCATGCGTTCGTCCGTGTCGCCGGCGCAATACGATGTTTTGCTCCCCTCTCAGGCTGCGATGAGTCCCGTTTTGACCTTGGAGCGAGTTGACTCCATTCGAATGGTCAAGGTACAGAATCCTCGACCCACGATGTATCAGGCGACCTATGTGGTGGTGACCACTCGGTCGGATGATGGGGGAGATGAGCAGGTGACAGAAACGTCTTACGGGCCTACCAGTTCCGTGGAGACTTCCGGCACTTCTCAGACATCGCAATCGTCGTCGAGTTCAAGTGCATCGGGCGATTGGAGCCAGTCGAGTTCTTCGAGCTCTTCAGGAGTTTGGGGGGCCTCTTCTTCCAGTTCGAGCAGTGCTTCTTCGAGTCACTCCTCGAACTGGAGTTCCAACTAAACGGCTTCGCCCAGGTATGCGGCGATGACCTTGGGATCGTTTCGGATGGCGTCGGGTGGTCCCGAAGCGATCTCTTCGCCGTGGTCTAGCACGACGATTTTTTCGCACAGGCCCATCACAAAGCGCATGTCGTGCTCGATCAGCAAGACAGTCTTTTGGTGATCGTCTCGGATGCGCCGCACGGTTTCCATGAGCTCGGCTTTTTCCTGAGGATTCATGCCTGCGGCGGGTTCGTCCAGGAGAAGGAGTTTAGGCTGGGTTGCCATGGCTCGGGCAATTTCTAGGCGTCGCTGAGAGCCGTAGCTGAGATCCGCGCTCCGCGCATTCGCCACGTCTTCCAGATTTACAACTTCCAGGAGTCGCATGGCTTCTTCTTTGAGCGCCCTGGTTTCCTTGATCGCAGGAGGGATATCCGAAAGGGCGGTCCAGAGCCCGGTGCGATGTCGGAGGTAGGCCCCGACCATCACATTCTCCAGACAAGACAGGGCGCCAAAGAGGCGGATGTTTTGGAAGGTCCGGCAGATTCCCAGCTTAGCGATCTTGTTGGGCGGAGTTCCGCCGATGGGGCGGCCGTTGAAAAGGATATGACCACTAGTGGGCGTGTACACACCGGTGATCAGGTTGAAACATGTTGTCTTGCCCGCACCGTTGGGGCCGATGAGACCGAAGAGGTCCCCGGTCTCGATCTCGAAATTGACCTTGTTGACGGCGACAAGCCCACCGAAACGGATGGTGGCGTCTTTGAGCGTTAGGAGGCTCATGTGGACACCGCCGTTGTGGGGACGTCTTTCTTGCCAAGGAGCTTTTTGACCCAACTCCAACTGAACTCGTGGTGAGCGAAGACGCCCTGAGGTCGGAGGAGCATCAAGAAGATGAGGGTCACGGCGAAGATCACCATTCTCAGCTTTGCGGCCTCAACCGGAGCGGCGTGGCCAATGGTGGGAATGACCTTCAGAACGAAGCCTAGAGCGGCGGCGACAACGATTCCCGTTGCCGTTCCAAGAATCATCCGAACCGTCTTTTGGGAACTGCTGCCGTGGTAATTATCAATGGTCTTTTTCAGGAAGACGACAATCCCAACCGCGCCGATCACGGCTCCCACCAAGAAGCTAACAGGGACCGGTGGAAGATCGCGGAGCTTCTCGGGCAGATAGAACAACACGATCGCAGCGAGGGTCGATCCGGTGATCGATCCCGTTCCGCCCAGAACGACCATCGTCAAGACGATGAACGAAAGTTCCATGGTGAACATGGTGGGCGAAAGGAAGCCTTCGTAATGAGCCAGCAATGCACCAGCAGCACCGGCAAAGGCAGAACCGATCAGGAATGCGGTGACCTTCACTCCGGTGACGTTTACCCCCATGGCCGAACTTGCGATTTCGTCCTCGCGAACGGCGAGGAAGGGAAGTCCGTGGACGTTCTTTAACAAGTTACGACAGACGGCGATACATAGGATGGCAAGGAGCCAGACCAACCAAACGCCGTGGGTCCCCGTCGAAGCGAAGAGCTGGGGGAATTTGGGTTGAACGTTCATACCGTATGCCCCGCCGATGGAGGGTTGGTTCTGAACGACAATGCGAATGATCTCTCCGAATCCGAGGGTGACAATGGCCAGATAATCTCCCTTAAGCCGTAGCGAGGGGAGTCCCACAATTAGACCCGCGAGCGCGGCGCCGATGGCGGCGACGATCATCATCAAGACGATCCAAAGGAATCCCGGGAGATGAGCCTTTGAGAAATAAGTTACCGATAAGTATCCCGCGGTATAAGCGCCCACTTGGTAGAAGGCAGCGTGGCCCATGGAGAACTGACCGGTGATGCCGTTAATCAGGTTTAGGCTGACGCTGAGAGTGACGTATAGGCCAGCGAGAACGACCAAGCGACTTGAGAAGTCGCTCAGACCGCCCGTGACCTTGTCCAGCAAGAAGCAGAACAGCAATGCGCCGAGAATGGACCCGAGTCGTGAAATCCAGAACATTAGACTTTCTCCACCTTGCTCGATCCAAGGATGCCGCCGGGTCTCAGGAGCAGTACTCCGATCAGGATAACCAAGGCGATGGCGTCTTTGTATTGGCTGTAGCCCATGCCGATGACGAGGTCTTCCGCCACTCCCATCAAAAGACCACCGATAACCGCGCCCGGGATGTTTCCAATGCCGCCCAGAACAGCGGCGACGAACGCCTTAACGCCCGGTTGGACACCGTAGAACGTAGTTAAGGGGGTGCCCTGGAATGTAGCGAGCATCATGGCAGCAGCGCCAGCGAGGGCGGAACCGATGATGAAGGTGAAGGTGATGGTTTTATCGACGCTGATACCCATGAGAGAGGCAGCGTTGAAGTCGTGAGACACGGCTCGCATAGCTCGGCCCGCCGACGTTCGTGTGACCAACCACCAAAGGATGATCATGAGGAAGATGGACGTGCTGAACATCACCAGCTTGCCCTTGGGAATCAGAATCTTGTTAGCGCTGGCATCGGCCTTTCGAGCGGCGTCTTGGTAGGCTCGTTCGGCATCTTGGAATGACGTTCGAAGAGTCTTGCCTTCGGGAGAGAGGTCGAACTCGTTTGCCTCGTGCTTCTTTTGTTCTTCCCAAGCTTGTTTGGCGGCTTCATAGGCTGGCTTGAGGGAAGTAGCGGTCGCGACCATTTGCCGATCAGGCGCTTTGAGCGTGATTTCAACCGGAGTACGGAGAAAATCTGGGTTGACCCGTTCGCTGATCGACGGTGGGGGTGAGACAGGGAGAACGAGTTGTCCACCAAATTGGAACAAAAGCGAAACACCGATTGCCGTGATGAGGGAGGCAATTCGGGGCTGGCTGCGCATCGGGCGGTAAGCGAATCGCTCGATCAATACGCCGAGAAGGGCGCAGAACGACATGCTGACGAGGAGCATAATCGCGAGGGTGAGAATGGACGGGAAACCGGGGCCAGATTGACCTGGTCCGTAGCCAAGCGCGTAGGAGGTCAGCAGCGCCGCATAGGCTCCCAGCATGTAAACCTCGCCGTGGGCAAAGTTAATTAAACGAAGGACGCCATAAACCATCGTGTAACCGAGGGCAATGAGCGCGTAAATGGCGCCGTTTAAGACGCCATTTACGAAGAACTGAGGCAGAGATGAGAAGGTCAACTCTGCCACCGGAGCGTGGGTGAGAAGCATCGGCTATTTGTCGAAGTACTCGTAAGCCTTTTTGAAGACCTGCTTCATCGCCACAGGATCGAGACCAACGACAAGAGCTCGCTTGGGCGGGTTGCCGTTTCTTCCCTTGAGGGTGATGTCGCCGCTTACGCCATGGAGATTTTCGGTGTTCTCGATCGCTTCGATGAGCGACTTGGAATTGAGTTCCTTGGCATTCTTGAGGCCTTCGAGAGTGACCTTCATGGCGTCATAGCCTAGCGCGCCCATGGTGGTGGCGGGAAGGCTCTTATACTTGGCTTGCCACGCAGCGAGGAAGTCCTTGACGGCGGGACGATCCTCATCGTTGTTGTAGTGGTTGCAGAAGTAGCCGTTCTTGATGGCCTCGCCGGCGTTGGTGATGATTTCTCGGCTGTCCCAACCGTCGCCACCGAGGTAAGGGCCTTTGATGCCCATTTCGTTGGCTTGGCGGATGATGGGGCCGACTTCATTGAAGTAGCCGCTCAGGAAGAGACCGTCTGGGGTCTTGTCCTTGATCGCCGTGAGCTGGCTGCTGAACTGGGTCTGCTGGGACTCATACTTCTGCTCGTCAACGACCTTGCCACCCAGCTTCTCGAAATAGGATTTGAAACTTGCGCTGAGTCCGACCGAGTACGGTTGCTTAATGTCGGTCATGATGGCGATGTTTCGGAGGCCGAGTTCTTCATAAGCGAACTTCGCCATGACCGGGCCTTGGAAATCATCGGTGTAGCAGACGCGGAAGATGTTGGCGCCGATGTCGGTGATGTCGGTTCGAGTTGCGCCGACGGCGACGACGGGAACGCCCTTCTCGTAAGCGGACTGACCGATTTGGGCGGTGATGCCGCTGGCGACTTCACCCACGAGGCCGAGGGCGCCATCGGAAATCAGCTTCTCCGCCGCGGTCTTGCCCTTTTCAGGAGCGGACTGGCTGTCTTGTACCATCAGGTCAACTTTCTTGCCGTTGACGCCACCCGCCGCGTTGAATTCCTCGACGGCGAGCTTAGCGCCGTTCTCGCAATCTGCCCCCCAGGGGCGAAGATCGCCACTGAGACTGGCGACGAGACCAATCTTGATGGTGTCGCCGGTGGCGGTATTTCCTGCAGCCGTCGGCATCGAGCGAGCCGAAGTTGAGGTTGGGGAACCGCCGTTATCAGTGCTTGGCCCCGAAGCGTTCGTGTTGGCAGGGGTCTCGCTGCCGCCATTGCAGCCGACCAATCCAACCAATACGCCCGCGAGTGCCGCTAAGACTAGGGATTTCTTCATAAATTCTCTCACCGAATCACACTTGCAAGTTGTTTTAGGGCGCCACGTTACAGCGCCCACGGTGCAGAGAGTATACAGAAATACAGGACCCAACGCTATGCAAAGATTTAACAATCCGGGTTAGCCGTTGTCAGAAATGAGCTTGGTTTGGACTCCCGAGTTGTCATAAATGGCGATGGATCGAAAAACTCCGGCATTTGGATTTAGGGTCAGAGCTTGGCCGATAACGGTCTTCGTCCCGGCGTTGGTGATGCGGAACTCGAGTGAACTGCCTGCGGTGAATTGGTAATATCCGGTGGCGAATTCAAACGGAACATTGGTGACGACAGGGGTTTCGTCGGCAAGATCGGCGTCAGGTTGCGTCACATAGAGATCGACATTCCCGACCAAGCGATCAAGGTGGATAATGCGTACCTTGTAGAGACCAGCGTCCGGAGCTGTGTAGTCGTCAATCGTCGCAGACATCGCGGGCTGATTGCTCGAATTCTTATAGGCGACTACCGTGTAGTTGACGTTGTTTGACGCGGTGAGATCAAAAGATGCAATGGTGTTCGTTGAGCCATCGGGACGGGCATTGAAGGGCACGAATCCAGATTGAACTTGACTATAGCCACTGAGGTTGCCGGTGCCGAGGCCAAGGGCAACAAGCGTCCCATCGGAAACGACGTCGATACTGGCTGGACTATCGAGCAGGTTCAGCGCCCTCACACGGCTAATACCTTGGGAGGTTACGCTTCCACCGCAACCCTGCATCAAGAGTCCTATAAGGGTTAAGAGACCGAGTACGAAGAATTTTGCTCTCATCGAAGTCAATTCTAGCGTGAAGTCTGCGCATTTGAGCATAGGTCTATTTCCTTGCGGCGCAAACGGGGTTCTAGCCGTCATCATAGAAGGAGAAGTCGTTCCCGACTTCACCCTCCGTTTCACCCATGTGCCGATCCTTCTGTCATATCCATAACCACACCGAGTATTCGCTCCTTGACGGAGCCAACCGCATTCCAGACATGGTCAAGCGGGCGAAGGAGCTTGAAATGCCTTCGCTGGCGATCACCGACCACGGCGTCATGTTTGGGGTCATGGAGTTCTACATGGAGTGCAAAAAGGCCGGGATTAAGCCGGTCTTGGGTGTAGAAGCTTATGTTGCGCCGGGTGGATATCAGAAGAAAGGGCGCGGAGAAGAAAAGGACAGTTTTCATCAAATCCTTTTGGCGAAGGATTTGGAGGGGTATCGAAACCTCTGCAAGCTTTCGACCATCGCAGCGCTGGAAGGTTATTACTACCGGCCCCGAATCGACCACGATTTGTTGAGGGCTCACTCCAAGGGCTTGATCGCGACGAGCACGTGTCTGGGTTCTGAAGTTTGTCAGGAGCTTCTGAAGGGGAACTACGACCGGGCTCAGTACATCGCTGGTATGTACGCCGAAATGTTTGGGGAAGGCAACTACTTTATTGAACTGCAAGACCATCGATTGAAAGAGCAGGCGGCCATCCGGGAGCCGCTCATTCGAATTGCCCGCGAATTGAAACTGCCTTTGGTGGCGACGAACGACGCACACTATCTCTGCAAATCAGACGCTCAGCCCCACGACGTTTTGCTCTGTATCCAAATGGGCGAGTTGGTGGCAAACACGAACCGCATGAAATTTGAGACAGACGAGTTCTATCTCAAATCAGCCCAGGAGATGTCGGCGTTATTCTCGGATGTGCCGGAGGCGCTTGAGAACACGGCGATGATCGCAGATATGTGCAACGTGGAGCTGGACAAGCAGCGCGCTCCGATGCCTCAACCGGACGTGCCGGATGGTAAGGACAACTTTGAATATCTGCGCGAAGTGGCGATGGAAGGTCTGAGCGCGCGGACGAAGAATCCGGAAGAATGTTTGAATCGGCTCAACTATGAGCTAGATGTTATCAAGACTACAGGATTTGGCGATTACTTCCTTTTAGTCCGAGAGTTTGCGAAGGCGACACGCGATCGAGGCATTTATTTCGGTGTCCGAGGTTCGGCGGCGGGTTCGCTTGTCTCTTATTGCATTGGGATAACCGACGTTGATCCCGTGGAATATGACCTCACCTTCGAACGCTTCTTGAATCCAGAGCGAATCTCCATGCCCGATATCGACATGGACTTTGAGGACGCTCGGCGTGACGAGGTTATCCAGTATGTCAACGACCGGTTCGGTAAGGACCGTGTTGCCCAGATCATCACGTTTGGGACGCTTGGGGCCAAGGCGGCAATCAAGGACTGCGGCCGCGTACAAGGGTATTCGCCTCAAGAGACGGACCGACTTTGTAAGACGATCCCGACCTTGCCGGGATGGTCGATCGACCGTGCCTATAAGGAGATCGTTGAATTCAGGGAGATGGTCGATAACGATCCTCGGTACCGGAGTTTGGTGGACACCGCCAAATCGGTCGAGGGAATTGCCCGGCACGCAGGCGTGCATGCGGCGGGAGTCGTTATTTCTAGGGACCCCCTTGTGGAATATGTGCCGCTCTATCGCGGCAACGACGGACAGCCGGTGACGGCGTTCGAAATGGGAATTCTCGAGAAGATTGGTCTTCTCAAGATGGACTTTCTGGGACTCTCTAACCTTACCGTTTTGGCCCGCGCGGTGGCGAACATCAAACAGAGTCAGGGTATCGATATCGATGTCCAAAAGTTTCCTGAGGACGACGAGGCGACTTTTGAGATGTTGGCCAAGGGCGAAACAACGGGAGTGTTCCAGCTAGAAGGTGGCGGAATGACCCGGTGGGTTACGCAACTGAAACCGGGGAGTATTCGCGAATTGGCGGCCATGATCGCGCTCTATCGACCCGGCCCGATGGAGCATATTCCTCGTTTTATCGACACCAAGTTTGGGCGCACCAAGCCAGAGTATCTGGACGAGCGGATGCGGCCGATTTTGGAAGAGACGTACGGCATCATTGTCTACCAGGACCAGGTTTTGAAGCTGGTTCAAGCGATTGCAGGCTTTACGCTTGGTAAGGCGGACATCCTTCGGCGCGCCATGGGCAAGAAGGACGCCAAGGCGATGGCCGAGATGAAGACGGAGTTCATGAACGGAACCTCCGAGGCCGGCATCAGCGAGGAATCGGCGAATAAGATTTGGGAAATGCTGCTGCCGTTTGCCGGGTATGCATTTAACAAGGCACACGCAGTTTGCTACTCGATTTTGGCTTATCAAACGGCGTATCTAAAGGCGAACTATCCGGTGGAGTACATGGCGGGACTCTTGGCGGTCTATCGCTCTAAGGAAGATCGGGTCATCGCCTTCATTGAGGAGTGCCGCCGAAAGAAGATTCCGGTTTTGCCACCCGATGTGAATCGGTCGCACAAAGACTTTGCCATCGAGAACGGGACATCCATTCGGTTTGGGCTGGCAGCAATCAAGGGAGTTGGCGAAGGGATTGTCGAGGCGATCATCCGAGATCGTGACGAGAATGGACCCTATACGCACTTGTTCGAATTTGCGGATCGGGTTAAGCCAGCCGGATTGAATAAGACGGCTATGGAAGCGTTAATCCGTGCCGGAGCTTTGGACGGAATCGACATGTGTCGCACGAAGCTTCTCCATATGGCAGAAGCGGCATTAGTGTTTGCGGAAAACGCCAATCGGAACCGCTTGGCAGGGCAAGACTCGTTGTTTGGCGGCGATTCCGATACGCCCGAGGTTTTGAGCTATCCGATTCTTCCCGACGCCGAAATGGAATCTCGGTCCGATCGGTTGGCGATGGAGAAGGAAACAATGGGAATCTATGTTTCCGACCACCCGCTGCGAGGGCATGAGAACACGCTGCGGCAGGCGGCGACGCATAAGTGCGAGGCGGTGGCCGAGTTGGAAGAGAACACCTTTGTGAAGGTGGCGGGAGTCATTGCCGGGGTCCGCACCATTGTTACCAAGTCGAAGGGCGAGAAGATGGCTACGATCACCTTGGAAGACTTTAGCGGACAGATCGGGGCGATCGCCTTTCCAGCGACTTACTCCAAGCTGAGGGAACTTCTCGTTAAAGATTCGGTCGTTCAGCTTTCTGGGTTCGTCATGATTCGGGAAATGCGGGGTGAAAGATCGGTCGAGATTCGCGTCGATGAAGTCAAACCACTGGAGGGAACGCTCGATTTTGGGCACCCAAAAGAGAGTAATGCCGAAGGATTGGTTCAGATCAAACTACGTCGGGCAACTCCTCGGCAATTGTTACAACTCAAGCATCTGATCGACGAAAACCCGGGCAGCTATGAAGTGATGATCGAGGTTGCGGACGACGAGTTCGCCTTACCCATCGAGCTCATTCAGCATGTTAAGCCTTCTGATGACTTCCTGCAGCGAATTAAGAAGCAGGTCTTAAGTGCCAGCGTTGAGGTCAGTCATTGGAAGGGGATGGAACTCGTTCCTAGCTAGACGGGAACCTCTCGATCGGATTAGGCATACTTGTAGGGAGTGGCGGTCTTGGTTGGCCGTCGGAGTATTCATGAGATTTCGCTTGCTTCTTTTCCTGTGCTCAGGGCTCTTTGCTCTGGCTCCGTCCGCCAAAGCCGTGGACGCATTTGACTACCACTGCGCGGACGTGGCGCTCCTTCAGGCCAAGGAAATACAAAAGGATCTGAAGATCAACGATGCGCAGCGGAAGAAGATGAACGACGCGGCGGACACACACCGTACGAGACTGAGCACCTACGAGCAGCAGCAGCGCGCGGCAAAGGTCAAGGATACGGAAGCGCAGCAACGGACGAAGTTGAAGGGTTACTACGATGAGCTGAAAAAATCGGTGCTCACCCAACTTTCTGCTACCCAGCTAAAGCGTCTTCGCGAATTAACTCTGCAACGGGCGGGTTTGACGGCGATTTTGGACAAGGTCGTCGCCCAGAAACTAGGAATGTCGGATGCTCAGCTAGACAAGTATCGAAAAGTTTTTGAGTCAGGCGCTGAAAAAGCGGCAGCATTGGAACGTCAAACTCTCGAACCGATCTTGAACAAATACAAGGCGATGAAGCCGAAGACCGACGCAGAAAAGAAATCGCTCCAAGAGAAGTTTCAGAAGGAAGTAGCGGAAGCGGGGAAGAAGGCCGAGCCAAAGATGCGAGCCCTGAAGAATAGCACTCAAAAACAGCTCGAGGCGGCTCTGACGGCGGCGCAACGGGCAAAGTTCAAGTCGCTTCAAGGCACCCCGTTCAAGGGCTAATTTTGAAAATGAAGATTCCTACAGTTATTGGCTTGATCGCCATGGCAGCAATTGGCGCTTCGCAACTTTATGCGGAGAAGCTTGGAATGGTTGCAAAGGCTGCTTTTCACCTCAACGATTTTCGTTACAAGACTGAATTGAAGTTGTCTTCGACTCAGGTCGACAAGATCAATTCGATCTTTGCTAGCCACAACTCTGCGCAAACCGGCTTCAGCGACGCGCTCGCCAAAGCCAAGCCGGATCAATACGCAGGAATTGTTGTGAAGCAAGAAAAGCTCGATCAACAGACGGCGAATCAGTTGCTGGCGGTGCTTTCGAGTGTGCAAAAGGGGCGATTGGAGCAACTGGCCTATCAAGAAACCGGCCCATGGGCGCTCCGAAACGCTGCTTTAGCAGGGAAACTCGGTTTGTCCGCTCAGCAGCGCGCTTCGATCGAGAGTTTGGCGAAAGCGACTCTGGCAACGATCGATGACTTGAGCGCGAAAATGGGTGAAGCCATCGAAAAGATCCCGGCACCAAAGACCGGCGATACTAAGGCTTCGAAGGCTTATGAGAAGAAAGTGAACGCCGTTGCTTCTCAATACAATCCCAAGATTGATGCGGCGGACGAAAAGGGCAAGACTGGAGTTTTGGCTGTTTTGACAGCCGCCCAGCTTTCAAAGTGGAAGGGCCTGCTTGGAAAGCCGTTTAAATTGGTGGACAAGTGAAATCGGGCCTCATGGGCCTCTTTCTTCCTCTGTTCGTTGTGGCGGCGGGCCAGGATCTGAAAGAAACTCACGGAAAGGCTAATGCGCAGATTCTGGCCATGGGTTACGAGAAGTGGTACGACTTCTACACGGGAAAAGAAGGAGAGACCACCTATGGGATGTCTCGGGCTAACTATTTCTACGCTTCGGCGCTGAAGTGGAGCAATGACAGAGCTGCCACCAAGCTTTCTTCGGCATTGCAGGCTCAGATAAGAACGCTACGTCCTCTCTTTGTCAAACTGAATGAGACGACTCTGCGAATTGGCCGAGCCTTTTCTGGCGGGGGCACGATGTGGACGCTGATTGGGTCTAGCCAAGACGTGACCTTGGAAGAAACCGTGCAGGCTCTCGTTAAAGGCAGCAAGTCGAAGGCGCCGATGGTCGTTTCAAAAGTCGAGCGAGAAATGGATGTTCTCCAAAAGGAGATTTCTAGCCACGAAGAAACGGAATGGAACAAAGAGTTTAAGCGCTCGGACGTTTTGAAATGGCTGGACGAGTGCCGTTCGCTTTTCCGGCGCGTGGTGGCCGTCGCCAAGAAATTGAATCGTTCCCGGTCCGACCACGTGCTGGCGTTTTGTTTGGACTGCATTGAGGTAGCTCGGGATAAGGAACCGGCGCTGGTAGACTCGAAGCGTTGAGTAGGATCATCGCAAAGTTTGAAGAACTGGGGGCCCGCAACGAAAAGGCCCTCGTTTTGTTTTTGACGGCAGGCGACCAATCGCTTTCCGATTTGCCAGAGATTCTGGCAACCCTTGAGGAAGGCGGAGCGGACTTGATCGAGGTCGGGATTCCCTTTAGCGATCCGTTTGGGGAAGGACCGACGATTCAGGCCAGCAGTCAACGCTCGTTGGACAATGGGACCACACCGATGGGGATCCTGGAAGCTCTGTCGAACGTCAAGGTTTCAGTTCCATTAGTGACAATGGGTTATTACAACACCTATCTTCGTCTGGGGCTGGAACAAGTCGCTAAGGAATCTGCCAAAGTTGGCGTTTCAGGCGCCATCATTAGCGACTTGATTCCCGATGAAGGCGAGGCGTGGGACCGGGCGGCAGCCTCGGCGGGATTAGATACGATTTACTTGGCGGCGCCTACGAGTACGGACCAGCGACTGGATGAAGTCTGCGGTCAGACAACAGGGTTTGTCTACGCGGTTTCTCGGACCGGGGTAACCGGGGCGGAGAGTGAAGTTCCACCGGAAGTCAAAGATCTGGTGACTCGAATTAAAGTTCGGACAAATTTACCGGTGTGCGTGGGCTTTGGAATCTCTAAGCCAGAGCATGTGCGGATGGTTTGTCAACACGCGGACGGAGCCGTGGTGGGCTCATTCATCGTAAATCTTCTTAAAGAGAATTGGCCCCACAATCGCGGAGCGATCATTGGGGCCATTCGTGAATTAAAAGCGGCTACTCAAGATTAGCCGCGCTCGGTTATCCCTTCACAGAAATCTGATTGTCGATTTTGTAGTCGTCTCCTCCTTGGAGTTCGGCGATCTTGCCTGCGTTTTCTTTCGCATCCGAGGATTCGGCAACTCCGTGTAGCGTAATGACTCCGTTCGTGGTGTCCACGTCCAAATCTTCGATCTTTAGATCGTTTGCCGTGGTGATGGCGCTACGGACCTTGCCGGTCATCATCGAGTCGGCGCTTGCCTGTTTTACGCCCTCAGCTTCCGTCGCAACTGCGTCTCCCGTTTTTTCGACGGCTTTAGAAGCAGAATCGCCGGCTTGGCTCATGTCTTCCTTGGCTTCGGGCGAGCATCCGAATACTGTGATGCCAGCGAGGATGGCTAGGGCAAGTGTTTTCCAGTTCATAGGCATCTCCTTTTGCATGTATCTATGAACTGCGGGTTTGCGAAAAGGTGTTCCATTCGCTAGGTCCAGAGGACAACAAAAAAACCCTTCGATTGAAGAATCGAAGGGTTTTTGTGAGGAAGGTTGGGATCTTAACGAGCGTAGTACTCGACCACTTGCTGCTCTTGGAAGAACTTGGGGAAGTCCTCGCGCTCCGGCAGGCTGATCAGCTTGCCTCGGAACTGGGCGACCTCGGCCTCCATGTAAGCAGGAACGGCAGCGCCTTCGTAGTGGTTGTCACGAGCGATACGTCGGCTGGACTCTCGATCTCGGACTTCAACGACATCGCCAACTTTCAGTTGGAAGCTGGGGATGTTAACGACCTTTCCATTAACGACGATGTGACAGTGGGAAACCATCTGTCGTGCTTGGAAGATGGACTTTGCGTAACCAAGTCGCCAAACGGCGGTGGCCAATCGCATTTCCAAAAGTCGAAGGAAGTTCAGGCTGGTGTTGCCGCTCATTCGCTGCGCTTTCTTAAACGTGTTTGAGAACTGCTTCTCAAGCATATTGTAATAGCGGCGGATGACCTGCTTGGCCAGGAGCTGCTCACCATACTCCGACTGTCGTCGATCCTTTAGGTTGGGACCATGCTGTCCAACCGGATAAGGTCGCTTGGTGACCGATTTGGACGGTCGTCCCCAAATGTCGAAGCCGACGGTGCGGCAGATATCAGTTTTTCTTCCTCGGTATGTCGCCATAAATCCGTACGTGTCCCGGGGGACACTCCTACAATCATCGGACTATACCCTAAGATCGCCAGATTCTGCCTAGGTCCGAATGTCTAACGGGTACCGTTTATTTCAAATCGCCATGCATCCCGCATTTCTGGCCTGTATCGCAATGACTCAAACCTCTCCCTTTAGCGCTATGCGCAGCCTCGACCACCTGCCTGAGTTTCAGAAAGACAAGGAGATTGTAACGACTTTGGAGCCTGTCACTACCGAATTTGCGTGGAATGAGGCGATCGTCTCTTGGAACGTTTCTCACGCGGATGGCGCATCGCTGAAAATTGAGGGACAGGCGGTTTATGAGGATCACTCTTCCCGTTGGTACACGTTAGCCGAGTGGGCGGGCAACATGCATGGCGGCGCCCGTCGCAGCGTCAACGATCAGAAAGATGACGAAGGGTCCGTACTAACGGACACGTTGCGGCTACAAGGGATGGCGAAAACCTTACGTTTAAGAATAACTCAGCGATCAGTAACAGATAATACGCCCGAATTGAGATTCTTGGGAGTGAGCTTCACCAATACCGTGGGAGTGCCTCAGGACGCGTCTGCTTTCAAACAGGCATGGGGCAAGGTCTTGGATGTCCCGCGACGTTCCCAGATGCCGTATGAAAACGGACATCTGAAATACAACCCGGATCGGGTTTCCAGCAACTTTGAGACCTGGTTCAAAGGAGTGACTTCGGCGCAGTATTGCAGTCCAACGTCTTCTTCGATGGTGTTGAACTATTGGGGAAAGGCTCTGGGGCGACCCGATTTGGCAGTCGATGTGCCCGACGTAGTGGTCGGAGTCTTCGATGAAAACATGCCCGGGACCGGCAACTGGCCGTTCAACTGCGCCTACATGGGATCATTCGTCGGGATCCGATCTTATGTCGCTCGATTGAATGGCGTTTCTGACCTCGAAAGATTGATCGACGCGGGATTTCCGGTTATCTGCTCAGTCGCGTACAACCTTTTGCAGGGCAACGGAAAACCAGCCGGTGGGGATGGCCATTTGGTTGTTTTGGTGGGGTTTGAGGCCAACGGAGATCCAATTTTTAACGATCCAGGGTGGTCCGAGAAAATTCGACAGACGTACAAGCGCGCAGACTTTGTGAAAGCGTGGGGCAAGTCGTTCAACACAGTTTATTTGGCTTATCCAGAGTCAAAGGAACCGCCAAAAGCGATTGGCCCAGCCGTCCTGAGTCATTCTTAGTTGGGAGTTTGGGCCCACACGACTTTGCAAAGTGCAGCAAGCCTGCGAAACTGGGCGCGATGAAAAAGACTACGGTCATCGTGGTGATTGTTTTGGTCGTGATCTGTGGTCTCGGCGGAATGTTCATGAAGAACATGGCTGGGATGCAGGCGGCGAACAAGAAAGTCGAGGCGGACTATGTTGTTTCTAAGGGCAATCTCGTGGTTTCCGTCGTCGATTCGGGGACGATCGACGCGGTCAATTCGGTGGAGGTTAAGAGCCGAGTCAGCGGACGACTGAAGGAACTTCTTGTTGACGAGGGGGATTTCGTCACGGCGGGACAAGTGATCGGCGTAATCGATCCCTTAGAAACCCAGCTAATGGTGGAACAGAATCAGGCTCA
The DNA here is from genome assembly GCA_001898035.1 of Armatimonadetes bacterium 55-13. Taxonomy (GTDB): domain Bacteria; phylum Armatimonadota; class Fimbriimonadia; order Fimbriimonadales; family Fimbriimonadaceae; genus 55-13. Next base: position 61,225 of record MKRX01000010.1, on the reverse strand, counting down.
GCTAAACGGGGCGGAAAGCGCCGCGGAAAAGACAGCTATCGATATCCAGCAGCGACGAGTTTCTTCCCAAGCGGATTTGGAGCAGGCAGAATCTCGGCTCAAGCGGCTTGAGATGGAGTTGAAGGCACAGCCAACCCTTACGTCATCTTCTATTCAGGAGGCGCAAGCGGAATATAACCGGACGCTCCGAGATCGGGAAAATTTGGTTCGAAACGATCAACCAAACGCTCGAACTGCGGCGGTCACGGAGAAGAAAGATGCCGAAGTTAACTTTCTGAACGCGCAACGAGAGTTTCAACGACAAAGTTCTCTGTTAGGAAAGGGATTTGTGGCGAGTCGCGACGTCGATACGGCGAAACTGCAGATGGATACCGCAAAGCTCAAGTTGGATGCGGCCACGGACAAGCTGGGTCGACTGGACAATGAGCAGCGGCTAGAGTTAGCGAAAGCAGATGAAGCTGTCCGCTCAAGCGAAGCAGCATTACGGAGAGCTAAAGCAAATTCGATTCAAAACGGCGTGAAACGAGAGGAGTACTATCAGGCCATCGCCGATGTCGCCAAGGCGAGGGCGGCACTTTCCGACGTGGCTTCCCTCCAAAAGTCTCGCCAGCAGAATCTAGCCACGGTGGCGCAACTTTCCTCGGTTCTAAATGACTCCAAGCGTCAGCTTCGGGAAACTCAGATTCGGGCGCCGATAACGGGCGTGGTCACAAAGAAAGAGTTGAAGGTTGGCGAACTAGCGACGGGCTTGAGTAGCTTTAGCGCAGGAACGGCGATCGTTCGTATCGAGGATCGAAATTCACTGCGAGTCAAATTGAACGTCAACGAGATCGACGTAGCGAAAATGAAAGAAGGGATGGAGGCGACGATTACGGTCGACGCTTTCCCGAATGAAACCTTCAAGGGGGTCGTTAAGCGCATCGCACCGACTTCCAATGAATCGACCACCGGAGCGGCGTCTGCCGACGCGGTGGTGAAGTATGAGGTTGAAATTCGCCTTAACTCGACGGACGAGCGACTGCGGTCAGGAATGTCTGCGAAATGCACCTTGGACGTCATCCGCAAAAACAATGTTGTTGTGGTTAACAAGGACTATGTGAGCAAGGATGGCGATAAGTATTTCGTGAGTCTGGCACCCTCTACTCCGAAAGGGAAACCAACTCCTAAGGAGGTCAAGGTCGGAGCGGAGAGTGGGGCGCAGTATGAGGTTGTTTCTGGCCTGAGTGGCGGCGAGAAATTGGTTCATCCGGAATTTAAGGGTCCGAAGCGCATGGGGATGATGCAAGCCGGACCGGACGACGAATAAGCCATGCTACTACAGTCGTTTTTAATCGCACTCACGATGCTGCGGCAGCACAAACTCCGCAGCTTCCTGACGATGCTGGGCGTGATTATCGGCGTGATGAGTGTGACGATTATCGTCATGATCTCCAACGGATTCCAATACTTCATGACAAGCCAGTTCAAGAAGATTGGCGCCGACACCATCATCATTGCGTTCGATCCCGGGCGGCGGATGCGAGGGACTTCCTTAGGGAGCATCGAAGGTCTGAAGACTTCCGATGTGAAATACCTCATGGATAACGTGAGCGACTTGGACTTAGCCTCGCCGATCACTCAATCCTCGGATACGGCCACCGCCGCCGATAAGGAGGTAACGGGAGCGCGAATTTATGGGACGGATCAGAACTATCCGATCTTGAATAGTCTGGAACTCAACTCCGGTCGATTTTTCGATACATCCGATGTGACCATGCGTTCCAACGTTTGCGTCATTGGCGAGGAGTTGGAACAAAGGCTTTTCCCCGGCCAGAGCGCAATCGGAAAGTACATCACTTTTCCGGGGATTACGCTCGAAGTCATTGGGGTTATCAAGCGGCAAGACATTATGGGGCAGTCCAACTCCAAAGATGTGATGTTGCCGATTACTACGATTCAAGACAAGTGGAAAGGCGGCGAATCGATTCAGTACATCACGGCCCGCGCCAAGAAAGGCGTTCAGGTTAAGGATGCTATGGAAGCAGTTTGGCAGGCCATGATGCGGAAATCTGGGAATCGACCGATTTATCGCGTGGACTCCAATGAGTCGATTTTGAACGTGTTCAACACGATCTTTGGTGTTGCCGGAGTTGCGCTTTCGGGCATTGCTGCGCTCTCGCTCTTGGTGGGTGGAATCGGGATCATGAACATCATGTTGGTTTCCGTAACCGAACGTACCAAGGAAATTGGCTTGCGCAAAGCAGTTGGAGCTAAGCGGGGCTCGATCTTGACTCAATTCTTGGTTGAGGCGGGCACGCTTTCTTTGGTGGGAGGATTGATCGGGATGGGGATTGCCTGGTTGTTAGGAAATCTCGTTACCTTGGCGACGGCAGCCATGAAATGGCCCTCTCCAGAAGGTCTTCCCACCCCGTTTCCGGTTACGGCGGCGATAGGGTCGGCCGTGTTTTCTGCGCTCATAGGAATGGTCTTCGGACTTTATCCGGCAATAAGCGCTTCCCGACTTGATCCCATTGTGGCGTTACGGCGAGAGTAGGAACCTCGTACTATTGCCGATTCGTGAATTTGCTGGGCCTGGAAGATTCCTAAGGGAACCATGGTCCAGCGAGTTTACGAGGAGCCGGAGTTTAGCGAGGTGTTGGAACGCGTTCCGCTGGAGATTCGGCGGAGCTTGACGTTTGAACAACGGTCGGCGATTACTGCGGCTTTGAGGGAATCTCGTCGCAAGCACGCCATTGATATTCGATTCGTGATCCCCCTGATTTTTACTCAGCTTTACTTCGTGCTGTTCGTAGGAAAGGATCTACGTCGTGAGACTCAAGAGAAGATGGTCGACCGCCGCCAGGAAGCGGGCAGATGGGTCATCGCTTGGGTTTTGGGGATTGGCGCCTTAGTGGCCCTGATTGTTTTTCTCGTCTGTGGTTACATTCTGAAGTCGAAGGCAGGCATCGATCTCATGCCCGATTCACACGCGAGCGACCTCTTGCGTCAAGCCGGAATACGGTAGAAATACCGTAGACTTGGGTAACGCTAGGCGGCGATTTGTTGAGCCGCCAGGAGAGGAGAACTTGAAGAATCGATCTCAGCGACCCATTTGGGTCCTCTTGCTGTTATGCGCCCTCTACGGAGTGGCTGGCGCCCAACTCGTGGATTTGACCTCGACCAAGGATGGTCGCGGCACGCTTCGATTCATTACTCGATCTAGCACTTCGACGATTAACAGGATTCGCGTTTCACTCCGTCGAGATGGGTATGCGGAGATTTCTGTTTTATCGGGCGCATCCGAGACCTTCAGCGGTCGATGGAGCAACGACGGTTCACGGGCGTGTCGCATCGATATTCGGAACGTGGGTCGCGATGCGGCGAGCGGCAGCGGATATGTGCGGCACGATGGGCGGGGAGGAATAACCGACGTTACGATGAGTGGTACGATGCGCGGCGTTCGATTCGAACTTGACTTTTCGGCGTCAGGATCCGGCGGTGGACTGACGAATCTTTCCTCAACCCGAGAAGGAACCGGCAATCTGAAGTTTATGGCTCGGTCAAGCAATTCTCGGGTGACTAGGCTATCGGTCAATTTACGGTCTAACAGTGATTTTGAGATCCGCACTTTGTCGGGGGTCAGCGAGACATGGAAAGGGCGTTGGTGGCAGGATGGCCGTAACAAGGTTCGGATCGACATAGATCACTTGGGTAACGAGTATGCGTCGGGATCGGGTTCGATCGAGCTGGACGAGCGGGGAAGCTTTGAAAAGGTGACCTTGAGCGGTTCAATTCGTAACTTGAGATACGAATTGGACTTTCGATCTTCGAGAGATCATGATCAGCCTGAGAATAACCGCTTCCTCAAGTCTGCCCGCGAGGCGGTTCGTAAGAAGTTTTCTTCTTCAACCTCCTTCAATTGGAACTCGGAGTCGGTAGGGAATGCGATTTTTGGTAGGGTCACGGTTCGTGGCGAGTTCACGGCCAGAAATGGAAGTCAGCCGGGAAGATATCGTTACACCGTGATCCTTGGGGCAGGTACGGCAAACGTTCAGTCAGTCTCTTATTCTCGAATTTGAGATTCGCCTCTGCCGGGAGGTTTTTCTGTCAGATATTAAAGTATGTTATTTGTAGTTCTTAGTTACTGATTATGGTGTAGGATTGCTGTATGTCCTTAAAAGGAGCGGCCGTGAAACATCTACCCACCGTTGTGTCGATTGTCTGTGCGTTCTTCATTACGACAGGTTTCGTTCAGGCGCCTGGCGATTTGACAAAGACGACGATCAATCTCAGCCGTAGTCGATACGCACGAGGCGACTTGGTCACGGGGAGTACCGTAACCAAGAACCTTGGGCTGACGGTCTCGGTGCCTGGCAAGGTCGTATTCAAGTGGTATTCCGATGTTCAGGGACTCACTTCTATCGGGACGCTCTACACCAGTAACGGGCAAACGAATCTGGCAGATTTGGCTTTCTACGTGCCGACTTCACCTAGTCAGGATAACGTTCATATCGTCGCGACTTGGTCACCTACGGTCCCTTCTTATTTAGGGGCATCTTCAGACGACAAGCGAATCCCGATTGGGCTGCCTTAGAGAGCAGCGAACGGGCGCTTGCAAGGCCCCTCACTGACTTCATTAGGTGGGGATGGTAGCGACGATCAGACTTGAACTGATGACCTAACGGGTATGAACCGTTCGCTCTAACCAACTGAGCTACGTCGCCAACCGAGGTGACTATTATGGCGCAGGTTCCGTCGCATTCGCAACCGGGGCTTGGGACATACTGGCTAGCATGGTCTTGACGGCTCTCACCCTGCTCATCTGGCGTCCTTCGATTCGCGAGGAGCTTAACTCCTTGGCGGTTCATAGGGATGTATCCGGCCTGATGAAATATGCCGCCCCGGGCAGCTGGTCGGGCCGGAATCCGTTTACAGTGATCAAGACGAATGGCGCTTATGAAACCGGAAAATTCGGTTGGACAGCGTTAGAAGGGGAAGCGAACGGTAAGAGATATATCGTACTTTCGACGCCGCTGACCAGTGAAGATATTGGGGAACGTCTCTTCGAGACCGATGGAGACAAGCTAACCAAGTACATCGACGAACGGGAAGACTTTGGCTGGCGGATCGAGAGTCACAGCATGTCCGTTTCATTCGATATTCCCGGCAAGAAGGTGAAGGTCAACGATCGGCTTCGATTCCGACACACGGGGGAGGAAGGACCGTTGATATTTCGGATGGGTCCGAACTATGTTGTTCAATCCATCCAAGAGGCGAAAGGGCTAGAGAAGGTTCCGTTTACTCAATTAGGGGGAATCGTGTTTCTTCCTGACGCCAAAGATGGTCAGACCTTCATCGTAACCTACGAGGGAACGGTGGACAAACCGAACTATGCGGGCTCCATCACACCGAGCGAGGCGATGCTCACCAATGACTATTGGTATCCCATGATCGCTCGCAAGCCATCGCCTTACGGAATCACGGTGTTTGGTCCCGAGGATTGGACGGTGGTAGCTCAGGGAGAAATGGTGGGGACGCGAACTCAGTTTGGGACGCGAGTTACTTCCTACCGAATGGATTTGCCCTGTACCTATTGGAGTCTCAACGTCGCGCCCTATAAGAAGGTCGAAAATACGATAGATGGGCGAAAGTTTCGGGTGTGGAGTAAGACGACACCGGAACCTCGAATGAACCTTCAGACAGAGCTCTATCCTTTGATCTTGAAGACTTACGAGAAGTTCGCCAAGTTTCCATTTAGCGGGTATGGCGCCTGCATCACTCCTCTTTATGGGGGAGGGGCCCTGGAGGCGTATTCGTTCGCAACCTATGGCTACTATCCTGGAGAAGATAGCCATGAGCCGGCGCACACCTGGTGGGGCGGCTTGATCAATAACACCTACCTGAATTCGCTATGGAATGAAAGTTTCGCTGACTGGTCGGGTGGGTTTTATGGACGCAATGCCGAACTTGGGAATAAGGCGGAGCGAGGACTGGCCTTCATCCAGACTCCAGATGTGAACGAGGACTACGACGCGGCGCCGCTGAACGATTCACCGCCAGACATTGGACCGGCTTCCACTACTTTGGGATACGGCAAGGGCGCGTTTGTTTTGCAGATGCTGGAGCAAGAAATTGGTCCAGAGAAGATGCTGAAGGCCTGCCAGGAGTGGATTAAGCGACAAGATCCGACCCGCGGTGGCGAGTGGGAAGACTTTGAAGTCGTGGTTCAAGACGTGGCGGGGAAAGACGTCAAGTGGTTCTTTGACGAATGGGTTCGGCGACCGGGCTACCCGCGGTTAGGGGAGATGACGGCTTCTTACAAACAAGGGAACGCGGTGATCTCTATTCCCATTTCCAACGGAAAATGGAAGATCACGGCGGATGTGCTTCTGAAATACAAGGACGGTCGACAGGCGATCATGACCGCGACGAACGAGGTAGTGGGGAACAAGCACGTTTGGAAAGTTCCTTCGAAGGAGAAACCGGTGCTGGTTTCGTTCGATCCTTGGCGACGGGTCGTGCGCAAATTTGAAAGTTCCGAGGAGCCGACGAGTATTTCGCGTGATTTGAGGTCGATGAATCGATATACAGCGCCTGCTCAGCAAGACTGGTTGAAGGGCATAGGCCGCGGCGATGGTTCGGCGCTTGGCAGCGATGTAGCAGGGCGATTTATCGTTGGCTCGCCCGAAACGTTACGACAAATGGCACCCCTCTGCACCAAAGCAGGATTTGCAGTTAAAGGAAATGCCCTTACTTACAAGGGCACATCAGTCGATTTGACCAAAGGTGGGGCGATCGCCGTGATCGACTTACCAGGCGGAAAGAAGTGTGCAATAGGGCTCGGGCAGATCAGAGGTTCGCTGAATATCGGAAGAGCCCGTCTCGCCGTCTTTGACGAGTACGGGCGGTTCTTGCGCGGGGTTACCGATCCGAAGACTTCAGGCGCCTATACGGCCAAGTTATAGCGAACGGCCGAGAGGCCATTCGCTCGAATGGCGGTCGTGCCAGTTTTGGACGTCGCCGGTTTCGCGACACTCTTCGAGCAGATCGAGGTCGAGATCGGCAATGGCTACCCCTTCTTTATTCAGATCCGTTTCCGCCAGGATGCCTTTGGCCGGAAACATTTGGTGGGCAGGGCAGAGAATCGCGCTCGAGCCGTACGTACTAGGAACCGGCTCCCTGCCCAAATCGCCCACTAGCGATGAATGAACAACGAAGACCTGATTTTCAATGGTCCGGGCGTGGCAACACCAGCGAACACGATGAAATCCATGTTCCGTTTCCGTGAATGCAGGGACGCATTGGATGACAACGCCTTCTTCAGCAAGCGCGCGACCGGACTCGGGAAACTCGGAATCGTAACAAATGGTGACGCCGAGGCGACGATCTGGGATTTTCACCAAGCTATTGCCTGTGGTCAGACCCCATATCTCTCGCTCGTAACGGGTGAGATTGTTCTTCGCGCCGACGACTAAGCCGAGGCTTGGATGGCCTACGGCGCAGGCGTTTACAATTCCGGCATCGGTTTTTTTGAAGTAGGAGCCTCCCACGAGAGTCAGGCCGCTGCTGGTTGAGATTCGCTGAATCCAGTCTTCAAAGGCATCGCTATATTGAACTAAATACTCCGGGACATGGACTTCTTTGAGTTGAGGTTCCAGGTGGAGTAGCTCCAAGACCTGAAGTTCTGGGAGTACGACAACATTTGCACCTGCGTCGTAGGCTTGTTCGACAAGGTCGTAAAAATGGGCGAAGAACTCACTATCGCTGGCGATCTTCCTGATCTTCCACGCGACGGAGGCAACTTTTATTTTCAAGGCTTCCACTCCAAAAGAGCGGCCGCATTGGCAGATTCGTAGTCTTCCATGTAATCGTTAATTACGGTGTTATAGACCAGACCGTATTTGAGGAGGGGACTAAGGGTACGGTCGGTGGCAGAGCCCCTCACAACATCTTCGGCATAATCGGCGACTGTCTTTTCCGGGAACTTCGTTTGAAAGTTCCGGAAGTCAGGGAGCCGACAAGCGGTGCCGTACCTGGTCAGACCGAGGGTGCGTACGAGATCGAAACGTGCACGATAGAGTCTCTTCCCAATTCCCCGACCCCTATAGTCAGGATGGACGCTAATATCAAGTCCATAGAGGGTTTGGCCAGTAGCGTCAAAGTTCTCTAGGAAGGGACCGCCAACGGTTTCGTTCCAAGAGCGGTGAGATTGCCAGTTTGCTTCGGAAATGAGGGTGGCGCTAGCACTGGCGACCACATGGCCCTGATCAAGAGCCACGAACTGGCCCTGAGAGAAGATCTCCAAGTGCCGAGTCAAGTGGTCTTGATTCCAGAGTTGATCCTCTGGGAATGGAGCAGGGAAACAGGCACGTTGAAGAGCCACCGCTCCCGCGATGTACTCGGTCGTCATGGATTCAATGCGAATTTCGGCGTTCACAGCCGAAAGCCGAGGATATCGAGAATGCGTTCGAGATCATCGTCCGAGTAGAACTCGATGGCCATTTCACCGCCAACTCCCGACTTGATGAGCCGAACAGGGGTTCCGAAGTAGGTTGAAAGCGCTTCGGCGAGAGCCTCGTCGTTGGGGTCACCTTTGGAGGCAGGGGATGCTTTCTTCGCAGCGCCTTTCCCGGTGGCCTTGGTGGTTGGTTTGGACTTCTGTTCCACGTCCCTCACCGTGAGGCCGCGTTCGAGGATTTGGTCGTATACGGCAAGGCGATGAGCGTCACTTTCGAATCCGAGAAGAGCGCGAGCGTGACCTTCTGTGATGGCGCCTTCGCTAACACCTTCTTGAATTCGCTTAGGCAGTTGCAGGAGGCGGAGCGTATTCGCGATGGCGGTGCGCGATTTGCCGACTTTCTCAGCGACCTTTTCCTGGGTTAGGTCAAACTCATCGATGAGTTGGCGATAGGCGCGAGCGCACTCCATTGCGTTAATGTCTTCACGCTGAATGTTCTCGATCAGTGCGAGTTCGAGGCTGGCTTCGTTCGTTGCAGAGCGAACGGTGACCGGTACCGTCTTGAGCCCGGCCATTTTTGCGGCGCGAAGGCGACGTTCCCCGGCGATCAGTTCGTACTTTCCGTCGGCAAGGGGGCGCACGGCGAGCGGTTGAATAATGCCGTGCTCCTTGATCGAACTCGACAGGTCCTTAAGCGCGCCGGGATCGAAGATGGTGCGCGGCTGACGAGAGTTGGGTTCGATCGAGTCGATCTCCACCTCGTTGGGGGCGCCGTCATACTGCTCAGCGATCAGTTGCGATAATCCTTTTCCTAGCGCGCGGCGCATTCCGTCATCACCTCTTCCACAAATTCGATGTAGGCTCCGGCTCCTCTTGAGCCGGGGAAACGACTTACGGCGGGCTCGCCAAAACTGGGAGCTTCACTCAGTCGAACGTTGCGTGGGATCACCACTTTCGAAACTTTATCTCCAAAATACTCGATCACCTCGTCTTGGACCTGCTGAGTTAGGCGATTTCTTGGATCGTGCATGGTGAGCAACACCTTTCTGACACCGAGAGATGGATTGATTCGGCGACGAACCATCTCGATGGTCTTGAGGAGTTGACTCAATCCCTCGAGAGCGTAGAACTCGCATTGCATCGGTACCAGGACGCTGTCTACGGCGGCAAGGATATTGATGGTTAGGATTCCGAGGCTGGGCGGTGAATCCATGATGATCCAGTCATATCTGCTCAGGATGGGTACCAGGGCGTCTCGGAGAATCAGCTCTTTGCCTACGGCATTCAAGAGAACAGCCTCCACACCGGCGAGATCGAGGGTGGCGGGGACGATGTGAAGGTTTGGCGATACGTCGACAATGGCCTTTTCGATGGCCGTCTCGCTGTCCGGATTGTCAACGACCTCTGAGAGGACTTCATAAAGCGTGGCTGAGATTTGGTGCTTATCCACTCCGAGGCCAGTTGTGGCGTTTCCTTGAGGGTCGCAGTCGATTACGAGGGTGCGTTGGCCCTTGAGGGCGAGGCCCGCCGCCAAATTTACCGCTGTGGTCGTCTTGCCGACGCCACCTTTCTGATTAACCACACCCCAAACCGGCACGAAAAGATTATGGCGCGAAGGCGAAACAAAAAAGGCCCGTGCTGGCCAAAGCACGGGCGAGAGAGGTTTTGGAGGTTAATAGTAAGTCTTTTCGATTAGCCCTTAAGGAGCTGGAGAACCTGCTGTGGCTGTTGGTTGGCTTGCGCCAATACTGCCATGCCGCTCTGTTGAAGAATCTGTACACGGGTGTATTCGGTCATTTCCTGAGCCATGTCCGCGTCTCTGATCTGACTTTCGCTGGAGGTTAAATTCTCCTTGGCGATTCCGAGAGAGCGGGATGTGGACTCTAGGAAGTTCTTTTGGAACGAACCGAGTTCACCTCGAGCTTGCGCCAGTTGGGTGATGGCGGCGTCGATGATCTTCATCGCGTCATAGGAACCCTGCTGGGTGGTGACGTCGAGGCTTGAAATCGAACCGTTTGGCACCACGCCTGTGCCCAAATTCTGCGCGAATACGGCGGGCATAGAGAACGCTACCGATTGGTTTGCGAAAGCGCCAATCTGGAAGTGCACGCTGCCTGCGGTGACCACACCGACCTGAGTCGGCGCAGCGATGGACGAGTTTCCGTTTTGATTCACGACGATTCGGTTACCCTCTCGGTCGGAAAGGCTGAGACCGGATTCGCCGGGGCCCTGCCCACCGGTGAAAAGCGTGGTCTGAACGCCCGAGGTCGTTGTTACTGACACGTTGAACACGGCATCGGCTCCAGTTGCCGACGCGGCGGAAGACGTGTGGAGGACTCCCGAGGGATCAAAGAAATTGATGCTGTGCTGTGAACCGTAGGTGGTTTGGCTCAAGGAGATGCCGTAGGGACCCGAACCCGTGATTTGAGCCGTCACGTGGGTGGTGGAGGACATCTCATTGATCTTGGCCGCCAAGCTGGCCAAAGTTTCGGTGCCGCTGCTGGTGAACGAATAGCCGTTGATGACAAACGAGCCAGCGGTTGGAACAATGGTGTTAGTGGTGGCGAATGTCTTACCCAGAGCGGTGGTAGCCACGGAACCCGGCGACACGCGATCGATTGTAATGGGGCCGCTGGCAACTGACTCGCCGGCGAAGGTGCCACCCATGTAGATGCTGTCCACATTGGCGGTGGAGGTTACGTTGGCAAGAGCGCCTGCCGAACCATCAAGTAGCTTCTTCGTGCCGAACTGGGTTTGTTGAGCAATTCGGTTGATCGAAGCGATGGTGGATCGGATCTGGGTTTGGTTAGCCTGCAGAACCGATGCATCGGCAACGGCGGTATTTGCAGAGCTAACGGCCAAACCTCTAATGTCGCGAAGCAGCCGCTGGACTTCGTCCATCGCCGCTTCCGCGGTCTTCGCCATGTTGATCGCATCTTGCGAGTTGCGGACAGCCTGGTCGAGACCTTTGATCTGCGCCCGCATGCCTTCACTAATGATAAGACCCGCAGGATCATCGGCTGCGCTATTGATGCGCAGACCTGAACTAAGGCGAGCAATCGACCCTTCCATCTGGGCATTCGTGTTTGCCAGATTGGACAGGGCGTGCATCGCCGGAATATTCGTGTTGATTCTCAGACTCACTGATCGGACTCCTTGACCTCGAAATTCGGGAATTTTTAAAAAACCCCGCAAATTCCATGTGAAATCTTCGGCACACTATGGAATAAGTTTAGGTTTGGGTCCGATCAGGCTGAAAAAAAGCTCAATTTAGGAGCTTATTGAGTAGCGCGGCGAGCCTGTAACCCGCATAGGCGACCCGTTTGGCGCATTCGTCTTCGCCCTTTCGCATGTATTCGGGCGAAGGGACGGTTCCCTCCGTGATGTCTTTGTAAACAAAGCGTTTGGCGATATCGGCACTCTCTTGGGCCCAGGCCATTGGGTCGGATTGCTTGACGCCATCAAGTGAAATTTCGGGAAAGCGCGATTTGATTGCATTGGCTGTTCGATTGATCGTTGCGAGACCATCGTCAGTCAAGGGGCGGGGAACGCTTTTGAAGAGTCCGAGGCCGGAATCCCACAGAGAGTGCAGGTTGGTGGGAGGGCGATCTTGCCTTGAAAATCGCTCAGGGGGGGAAATCTTAAACTCGTTCCCACCACGGTCACCGTCCGGATGTTCGTCGCTATCGCGCGCGACGGCGTGAAGGGGCTGGTGAATGTCACCGACAAAGTGGATCAAGTAACGAAGGGCTTCGGCGCGTTCCTTAGGATCTCTCTTCTTGTCCCTCAGCACCTCCGAGAACTTCGAGATAGCCCAGACGATGTTCTGCTTCAGCGGCTCATTCGAGGTGGGCTTATCATCGGTTCGGAAGTGGATGTTGATGTAGTGCCACGGCCCGCTCTCTTTGGTCTTGGCGTCGTCTGCCCAGCAGGCAGCGGTGACGAAGTTGTCGGATTTGGGGTCGGCATCCATTTTCAGCAACCACTCTGCTTCCGACAAGGCTTTGGGGGTAAGAGATTGCTTCGCGATGGCGGCGACGACCATATGGCCGGTATCGTGCCATGCAAATGCGGAAGTGACGGCCAGGGCCGAAACGAAGGTCAAGAGAATCCTGGATGTTTTCATGATGTTTGAGGGGATGCGGAGAGTTGCCGTTTGGATGCGTTCCACAGATCGTCCCATTCCTGGGCGGTGAGCTCGCGGAGTGGCTTGGTCGCGGCCTTTTCCACCAACATAAATCGCTCTGTAAATCGATTCAACATGCGCCGGAGCGCTTCCTCTGGTTCTACCCCGGACCAGCGGGCGATATTAACGACTGTGAACAAGAGATCGCCGATTTCACTTTCAATGTGGGTGGAGTTTCCTTCGGCAATGGCCTCGCGGAGTTCTGACTCTTCTTCTCGGAGCTTGTTAAACACTCCCTCAATGTCTTGCCATTCGAATCCCGCGCCGGCCGCTCGTTTGCTGACTTCGTGGGCACGAAGCAGGGAAGCCATCCCTTTGGGAACCCCCGCGAGGATGGACTTGGGTTCGCCGCCCTTTTCCTCTTGTTTGATGCGGTCCCAGTTCTTCAGCACTTCACTTGCGTCTGCGACAGAAAGATCGCCGAATACATGGGGATGGCGACGAACCAGTTTGTTGGTAATGCCTTGAGCAACGGCGTCAATATCCCAGCCTCCATCGCGCGATTCCATTTGGGTATGCATGAGGGGTTGGAGGAGAAGGTCACCCAGCTCTTCCTGAAGCTGTTCGAGGTTTTCAGAATCGATCGCATCGAGGACCTCATATGCTTCTTCCAGGAGATACTTCTTTAGCGAAGAATGAGTTTGTTCCTGATCCCACGGGCACCCACCAGGCCCCAGAAGGCGATCTACCACGTGAACCAAGTTATAGACGGGGCCGGCGTTTTGGGGAACGATTAAGGTTCCAGCCTCTAGATCTCCCTCGGGGAGGGGCTTTACTTCGATGCCACTAGCCTGGAGTTGCTCGTAAGTGTGGTGAGAGGGATCGGAATGATAGAAGGGCCCAGGGCTGCCTTGGATGGCGGCCACCGGGTCCTTTTCGATACGAAGGATTCGGATCAACCGCTAGTTCCCACTAACGCCCTTCAGCGACATGTCTTTCTTGTACGCGTCGATGTACTTGGTGTATGCCTCGGCGAAGACCTTATCTTTGATATCGATCTTGGCATTCATGCGGAGGTCAAACATCTCCTTACCGATATTGTTTCGGACCTTGCCACGATCCAGCATGAGGCGCTTGCGAATATCTCGCTTCAATGCAGGGGTGAGCGGGTCCTTCTTAGCGGCGGTGACATCTTCTAGGAGGAAACGAACTCGGGCATCTTGCGTGCTTAGCCAGGGCGTGATCTCTCCGATTTTGATTTTTTCGATGGCGGCTCGGACTTCGCCGCTCAATGCGGTGATATAGATTGTTCCAAGTTCGCCGCCAACACCCTTGGTAACATCCGCGCTGTAGCTCTTGGCGAGTTCAGAAAATGGTTTTTTGGCGGTAAGCCCGTCATCAACGGCTTTCTTCGCCGCATCGTCCCTCACGACGATTACGGCAAGTTTGACCATCTTGGGGGTGGTGTACATTTCAGGGTTGTTTTTGTAGTGATCTTCAACCTCTTGATCGGTCACCGTAACGCCGGCAGTGGAGATTTTGAATTGGGCTAGTTCCAGGCGGGTCATATATTTGAGATCTGCCTCAGACCGACCGGAGTTGATCCAGTTTTCCATCATCTTGGGATTCTCCTCTTGACGGGTCTGGAGTTCCTTGTCCACTTCAAGATCCGATGGATAGACACCTTTATTTTTGGCCAGTTGGAGGATCAGCCGTTCGGTGATGATTTGCTCAATGGTGAGAAATCCGGGAGGGAACTCCATGACACCAGAGCTAGAGACTTTGCCGACGCCAGAGAGATATTCCATGCGGTGGTAATACTCGCCACCCTTGATCTCTTCACCGTTAATGATAGCGACGGTTTTATTGGTGTCGACTTGGGCGTGGGCTGCTCCGGCCGCCAAAACGACCAAAAGGCTGTAAAGCTTGTTCAAACGAATCCTCCGTATCTGAGCCGAGCTCAATTCTAGGTAATAAGACGAGTTGGAGACCGAATCGTATCCGGAATTGGTCTCCAACTCTCAAAAGGCCTACTTGCCGATGGCCGCCCGAAATTCCGGAATGGCGTCAAAAAGATCGGCAACGAGGCCAAAGTCCGCCGCCTCGAAGATGGGAGCGTCGGGATCTTTATTGATGGCGACGATGACCTTAGAGTCCTTGATCCCAGCCATATGCTGAGTGGAGCCCGAAATTCCGGCGGCGATATAGAGATCCGGGGCAACAATCTTGCCGGTCTGACCGACTTGAAGTTCGTTGGGGGCAATGCCGGAATCGACGGCGGCTCGAGTTGCGCCGACAGCGCCTCCGAGAGCATCGGCGAGTCCGCCAATCACGTTCTCGAAGGTGGCCGCGTCCTTCAATGGGCGCCCTCCACTGACTACGACGCTTGCTTGGCCGAGATCGGGTCGGCTTCCGCCTCTGCTCGTGGCGGAGAGTCGGCTGGCTCTTCCTTCCAGCGTTAGTGTTGCCGGGGTTTGCTCTACCATACCGCCGGGGTCGGTGGTACCGAAGCCGGCTGGGCGGACGGTGAGAACGACGGGAAAGGCTAAGACTTCGACGGTGGCGACGATTGACCCGGCGACCATAGGGCGCTTAAAGACGGTGGGCGACTCCAGGTCGAGGACATCGGTGACCATCGCAGCATCTAGAAGACCTGCGAGTCTGGCCAGGGAATCCTTGCTGGACATGCTGGAGACGGAGGCAATATGCGTGTAATTCGCGGCGATCGGCTGAACGGCCTTGGCGAGCGCATCGGCCGGCGGAAGCTCTGGCAGACTTCCTACAAATAGGCGATTTGCGCCGTAGCCTTGGGCCGGGGAGCCGGTCAAGAGCAAGATATCGAACGGAAGTCCAAGCTTTTTGGCGAACCCAGACAGTTGGGCGATGTCGCTCGGCTGGAAGGCAACGATCAAGAGCTTCGACATCAGAGAACACCTCTTTCTTTCAGAGCGTTTACCAACTCGGCAACCGAGCTCACTTTGCGACCGGCAGCGCGAGGTGCAGGAGCTTCAACCTTTGTGATTCTCGTTTTGGCAGAAGGATTGGTTTGGGCGGGACGCTTTTCCAGTGGCTTGCTTCGCGCCTTGATAATGCCGGGGAGAGCGATATAGCGGGGTTCGTTCAGCCGGAGATCAGTGGTAACAACGGCGG
>MKRX01000010.1:0-45504 GCA_001898035.1 Armatimonadetes bacterium 55-13 | reverse complement strand
TTGGAGGCAAAGGTGGCTTGGGGCCAGTCGAGCTTTGCGGCTAACATTTGAGCGGCTTGGCCGTTGTCATCGTCAGTCGCTTGCTTGCCCATGAGGATGAGGTCGGGCTGAATCTCTCTCGCGAATGCCGCGAGTTCACCCGCAACTCCAGGGGAATCGAATAAGGCGTTGGTCTCGATGAGGACGGCTTTGTCCGCACCAATCGCAAGGGCCTTTCGAAGCTGCTCTTCGCACTCCGGACCACCGATCGAGACGACGGTGACTTCGATGCTTGGGTCCTTTTCTCTTTGTCGAACCGCCTCTTCGACGGCTATTTCGTCGAAAGGATTGATTTCAAATTTGACGCCGGAGGTGTCGATGCCCGTGCCGTCCGCCAGGGGTTTGACCTTGGCATAGGGATCGACGACTCTCTTCAGGGGAACAAGAATCTTCATGTACTGATGAACACACCTTTGTGCCGCTCAAAGACTTTGTCTGCTGGGGCGGCGGAATGGCGAATAGATTACTAGATGCCCGGTACGGAGTGGGGGCCACTGGCGACTCAAGCCACCAGTGGTTGACATTAATTTCTAGTTGCGAAGCGGGCGGTTGGTTTCCAGCATGTGCTTGATGCGGGCGTGCGATAACGCCTTTTTGCATAGATCGACGAATTCGACCCGTTCCATCCGGACGGCATCTTCATAGGAGACAGCCTTGGCGAAGATGACCTTGATTTTATCGCCAATGGTTTTGTCATGGTCTGACAGAACGCCCTGTCTTTTTCCGGAATCCAATTCGCGGTCGATCATTCCAGCAATCGGCCCTTCGGGAGTGTGCCAGTTCGGTCGACGAGACTGGCCGACGGTGAGGGCCATTCGTTTGGCAGCGCTGAGGAGTCGGTCTGGATGATAGACGGTGACATCGGTTTGGCGAAGATAGCCTAGGGAACGGGCTTGGTCCGCGCTGGTCGAGATCGCTCCTTCGGCCATGGTGAATGCCACCTCAGCGAGTCGCTTTGCCGTGAACTGGTTGTGCAGGCGCAAGAGAGTCGTTCCTCGTCCACCGGGGATAAGACCGACTCGCGACTCGGGCAGGCCGATGTTGGTTTCTGCATGGGCCAGGATCTTTGCGCATGACAAGGCGATTTCGAGCCCGGCGCCGAGGCAGTGACCAAAGACGGCGGCTACACACTCCGCTTCTTCAAGAAGCTCGCCAAGGGATTGGAGATCTGAGAGGGCGCGATCGATGCTCTCGTAGTCGCCCTTGTCAATAGCTTGATCAAAGAAACTAAGATCGTAGCCAGCGGAAAAGGATTTGGCCTCGCTGGTGAGGACGAACGGTTGCGCTTTGCGTTCTTTGGCGAATTCAGTGAGATCGCTCACGACCTGGGGAGTAATGACACCCATTTTGGTCTTGAGAGCAACGGCCAATATCCCATCGCCAAGGTCGCGGAGACTATAGGTATCCGTGCCGTCAATGACAGGACAGTCGGCGAGTTGGAGGTATTCAGGATGGGCTTCTCGTTGGCGATAAATCCCGTCGAAGTCTCGAATCCCAGCCTCTGAATAATTTGATCCGGTCGAGAGGCCGAGGCGGTCAGGGCCTATGGCATCTATGAGTTCGAAGGGACCCATCTTCCACCCAAAGCCCCACTTCATGACCCGATCAAAGTCTTCCACGCTGTGGCTGACTTCCTTTTTGAGGAAGTCAGCGTACTTGAGAACCGGAACCAAGTAGTTCCTCAAGAACTCCCCCACTTCATCCTTCTTATCGAGGGCGAGTTTGATGCGCTCACCAAGGGGAGTTTTTCCCAACTCCTTCAGCGATGGAAGGTCGGGTTCCTGGCGTTGGTTGTAGACCTGTGTATCCAGGTTAAGTGCGAGGAGTTCGCGACCCTCCTTTCGATAGTAGCCCTGGCGGGCTTTCTCGCCAATCCAGCCCTTTTCAATGAGCACCTTCATGGATTTAGGGGTCTCGAAGACGCCCATGTGGGAATCGTGAGGACACCGCTGAACGAGGTTTTTCGCGATGTCTTCCATGATGTCCAGCCCGACGATGTCGTTTAGGCGGAAACTGCCGCTTCGGGGGCGACCAAGGAATTCACCGGTGATTGCATCAACCTGCTCAATGGTGAGATGGAGGCGCTCTGCGGCGTGGATGGCCTGGTACATCGCCCACATTCCGTAGCGGTTAGCAATAAATCCCGGAGTATCTTTGGCAACGACCACCCGGCGGGCCACACGGTCCTCCAAGAACTTACTCATCGCGGTTACGCCGTTTGGGTCTGTTTCTTCGGTAGGAATCAACTCCAGAAGCTTGAGGTATCGAGGCGGATTAAAGAAGTGAGTCCCCATGAAACGGCGACGAAATGAATCCGAGCGCCCCTGCGCGAGAAGAGATATTTGGAGGCCGCTGGTGTTGGTTGAAATCATCGCATCGGGCCTAAGATGTGGCTCGATTTCCGCGAATAGAGCTTTCTTTATGTCAATTTTCTCGACAATGGCCTCACAGACCCAGTCCGCACGTGCAATTAAGTCGTATGAATCTTTGAGGGATCCTACTTCAACATCTGCCGCGCGTTCTGGAACGTAAAAGTGCGGTGGCTTTGCGGCCTTTGCACGGGCTAAGCCTTCTGAGGCAGCCTCCCGCGTGACATCCAGAAGGCTGACTTGAAAGCCAATGTTCGCCAAATGAGCGGCGATGCCAGCGCCCATCGTGCCTGCACCAATGACGCAGACGCGTTGGGCGGATTGCCAAGAATCGTAGTTTTGGTTGTCGGAACTCATGTGCTTGGACCGAGGAAAGAGATCAGGAAAACTGCGTGAGAGGATACCAGTGACAATACGGGTCTAAAGTGTAAGCAACATATACTCTAGATTGACCGTCATAAATACCCGAGATATACTAACGAGTCTGCATGAATGCAGAAACTAGAGGTGAGAGAACATAGCAGGATTTAGAAGGCCGCCCCGCCCTGAACCGGGCCCCGAGATTAACCAACGCGTCTTGAAGTACCGAGACATTCGAGTCATCGGATCTGAAGGTCAACAACTTGGAATCATGCAGAGCCGTCAGGCGCTGCAGATGGCGAGGGATGAAGGACTGGACCTCGTGATGGTTTCGCCGACGGCTCAGCCGCCGGTGTGTAAGATCATCGACTACGGGAAGCACAAATACCTAGAAGGCAAGCAAGGCAAAGATAAGAAGAGCAAGCAGCTTGACGTAAAGGGTATAAAGATCAGTCCGCGCATCGCAGAACACGATTTGACCTTCCTTGTCAAGAACGCGATTAAGTTTCTTGAGGAGGGGCACAAGGTCAAGGTGACCTGCATGTTTAAGGCACGCGAGATTACGCACCCTGAATTGGGTCGAAAGAAACTCGAGACCTTTGCCGACATGGTGAAGGATTTGGCCGTGGTTGAGAGACCGCCATCACTCGATGGTCGACTCATGATCATGGTTCTTAATCCGAAGCCTAATATTGGAAGTAAGAAGAATGCCAAAGCTGAAGACAAACAAGACAGCAGCGAAAAGGTTCAAAATCTCCGGGACGGGGAAAATTCTGCGCCGCAAGTCGCACAACAATCACCAGTTCCTGCACAAGAAGGCGAGCCGAAAGCGACGTCTTGAACAAGAGCCTGAACTTTTCCGCGGCGAGCGAAAGCGCGTAAAGCGACTGCTCTGCCTGTAAGCCCGACTCCGTCGGGCTTTCGTCATCTCTACCGCTACCGTCCTTTGAGACTGGGACCCGGTCATTAAACAAACGAGGAGTAAGAACCCATGGCACGTGTAAAACGTGGCTTAATGCGCCACAAACGCCATAAGAAGATTATCGAGAAGGCCTCGGGATATTGGGGCCGTAAGGGCAACGTATTCTCGAGAGCTCACGAGCAGGTCATGAAGTCGGGGCAGTATGCCTTCCGTGACCGCCGAGCCAAGAAGCGAGATTTTCGCCGATTGTGGATTGCCCGAATTACTGCGGCTTGCACCGAGTGCGACATCAAGTACAGCCAGTTCATCAACGGTCTGACCAAGGCCGGAATTCAGGTTAACCGAAAGATGTTGAGCGAACTCGCGATCGCAGATATGGCCGCTTTCAAGGCCGTTGTCGAGCAGGCTAAGGCCGCTCTGACCGCGTAAGAGTCTTTGGCAATTCAGCCCCAGGGATGTATGGTTCCCTGGGGCTTAATTATTTTCCGCAGGCTTGGGGAAAGGACCTGGCGAGTTTTTGAGTGAAGTCATTCAGGCACTCGGCCCAAAGGTCAATGCCGTCACTTCTCAGTTCCGTCAGATGATTCAACGCGGCGTGACCGCCGATTCCAATTACGTATCGTTCATCTTCGGCTAGAGCTTTGACAAGGGCTCGGGATGGGGCGAGGGATTCTTCGGCGACGCAGCTGATGAGGACGAGGTCAGGCAAGTACTCTCTCACGGTGGCAAGGAAAGCGGGGAGCGGAACATCGGCGCCGAGGTAGATGGTTCTCCAGCCAAGGACCTTTAAGTAGTCCGCTACCATTCTCAATCCCATCGAATGGTGTGATCCCTGGACGCACCCTAAGACGGAGGTCTTGCCAGTTCGGCGAACGCATCCACTGGCTTGAACCACCTTTGCCATCATGCGGAAGGTGATCTCACTGGCAATATGCTCTTTCGCTTCACAAATCTCGCCGTCCAAATACCACTGTCCAATTAAGGACATGGCGGGAGTTAAAAGTTTGCTGTATATGGTGACTAAATTGGCGCCTTCTTTTAGAAGGCAGTCGATCATTTCACAGCAGGCGCCTTCGTCGCTCTGGATGGCTGAGGTCGCGTAGCTTCTTTGAAGTTGGTCGAGTTCGGTTGATAGATGGCAGGGATTCCGGCCGCTGAACACGGTATTTACGATTTCTTCTACATCGGTGGATGCAAATGAGTAGAAAACCTGTCGTCCAAGTTTTTCGGCTCTGACCACGTCCTTTGACCGCATCCGGTTGAGATGATTGGACACGTTGGGTTGCTTGAGTCCGGTCGCGATGACCAGATCTTTCACGCATTTGGGGCCGGTTCTCAGTTCTCCCAAAATGCTTCTTCGAGAGCAATCGGCGAGTTCTTCGTAGACATCGATCATAGCTGCGGTGGTTTCGAGCGATTACTTTACCAATACGTCGGCAGATTGGACTTGGTTAGCTTGGCTGAGGGTATCGCTAAGTACAATGAAGCAGCAGCGTAGCAGTCATTCTCAACGATAGAGGAAATAAGAAGAAATATGTATTTACCCATGAACTCCGATGAAGCGACATTCCTAGAACGAGTTCGCGAGTTTGTCGCGTCCGAAGTACTTCCGCATACTCGCGAGTGGGAACGCAATGCGGCGTTTCCCGATGAAATCTGGCCAAAGTTAGGGGCAATGGGGCTCCTGTCGATGACCCTGCCGAAGGAAATAGGCGGGATGGGTGCTTCTTGCCGAGCGTATTGTGAAGTCTGCCGAGAAGTAGCCAAGGGCGATCCGGCATTGGCAATGAACATTGCCGCGATCAATGCGCTATGTGTTGGACACTTCGTTCACTTTGCCACGGAAGAACAAAGAGCCAAGTACCTGCCGGGCATCATTAAAGGCGAGATCAAGCTCGCTTGGGCGTTGACGGAACCAGATGCAGGATCCGATGCTCGGCGAGTCAAGACGAAGGCGGAGCCGATCGAGGATCGGCCCGGGTATTACAGGCTAAACGGGCGAAAAATGTTCATTACGAACGCAGGGAAGTCTGACTTGATCGTGTTGATCGCCCGAACCTCGGACACGGAATTGAGCGCGTTTCTTGTGGAGACCAGACAGCCAGGGATCCAGAACGTCGAACGGATTCATACGGTTGGGGTTTCCGCATCTTGGACGACCAGTTTCGACTTGGTTGATGCCGTTGGATGGCATACGCCTTGTAAGTTCGAAGAGGCGATCGGGTTACTTTATCGAGGGAGGTTGGGCATCGCCGCAATGGCGCTTGGGATTGCGGAGAAGGCATTTGAGCTTGCCGTTGAGTATTCGAAGCAACGCGAACAGTTCAACCGACGTCTATGCGATATGCAGTCGGTGCAAAACATGATTGCCGACAGCGCGATGGAGATCGAAGCCGCGCGGCTCTTGGTGGATAAGGGAGCGGCGCAGTTCGACATGGGTTTGCCGATTGTCGTCGAGGCGTCTTACGCAAAATTGTTTGCCAGCGAGACCTCAAACCGTGTCACGAACCGTGCGATACAGATTCATGGCGGCCGTGGCATGACTCCGGATTTTCTGGTGGAGAAGCTTTGGCGAGACGCCAAACTCACAGAAATTGGAGAAGGTTGCAGTGAAATCCAAAGATTGGTCATCGCTAAACAGGTTCTGAGGTAAGAACGTAAATCGTCTTAAATAACGTAGCGGCTGTGGCCGTAAGGAGTAATTCATGATTTTGACGGCCCTTGCCGCGGTCCTTTCCGTTAGCGCCCCCTCCCAAGGCGAGGGGGTATTGCTTGCTCGTGTCCATAAGATGGGCGAGAAATTGGAGTACAGCATCAAGTCCAGCCTTTCCGCCCAGCACCGGCAACGGGGCCTGGAAACTTGGATTCCGGAAGACTTCGATATCAACTACGGCTTCACTACTGAAGTTAAGGCTCTGAAGGCCGATGGCATTGCCGACATGATTTACAAGCGTCCAACCATGACGATGATCACCGGCGAGACGTTTGACAGTCCTCCCAAGACTGAGGTGGAGAAGACCAATCTGAATTTCTTGATGACCGTTTCACCCGCCAACGAGATTCTGGGAACGAAGGATTTAAACCCTCCGAAAAAAGAGACTCCCAAGAAGAAGGGTGGTTCGGCGCTTTGGAGGACCTCGGCGGCTGGAAGGCAAATTCCGATGATCGGCCAGTTCATTCAGGAAATTCATCGACTCTCTTTGTTTGCCGGAAGCTTTGATAGCTCATTGGATTTTTCGCCAAGATTTCCGTTTCAGAAATTGAAGGTGGGAGACACCTGGAAGCGTACGGTTGGATATTCACCTCAGAAGCTGAAGGGTAAGGACGGCAAGACGGTTGTGCAACGACTCGATTACACCTATACCTACAAGGGTGTTGTGGACTCCAATGGCAAGAAGGTTCAGCGAGTGGAAGGAGATTGCGTTCTCAATTCGGATTTGGCGACGTTCATCAACGAAACTTTTGACGTAAATTCCGACGTCACCGGTCTGAAGACGATTCCGCTGAAGTTCAAGGCTCACATCGACTTCGACTTGGATCCGGCAACGATGAAGACATTAACTGCGATCGCCCAGACAGAAGGCGGGTTCCAAGTGATCATCACTGACTTTCCGAACGATCCGGTGGAAGAGGAGACCTTCAAAGGACGCACAGTGCTGTCCCTCACCAAAGCAACTATTGTGAAACAACCTGGTGCAAAGACTACGCCTAGTAAAAAAACTGGGTCAAAATCCGGTTAATCCTTGGAATCAGGTTATAAAACTGGCAAGGCCGAGTAGAGTTGCCCTATAATCGGTGGGGGGACTGCACGTATGTGTGGTGTTCACCGGATTAAGGAGGGCGGTAGTTTCCGATAGCGGAATTAGCGCCTTAATAACGGCCTGTGCAGACTCGAAGAGAACTAGTTTCGGTGCGGCAAACCCTAGCGTGGTTGTGCCTTATCGGGCTAGTTCTTATTTCGTTGGTCGTCTATTTTGGACGGGATATTCTTCCGCCCGATTTTGGGTGGCTCGTATTGCCCGCCCTTGCCCTTTTTGCCGAGTTTATTCCCGTCGAACTTTCTCGTCGCGGCGTGCGTGTGGCGTTTACGCTCCCGTTTGTTGCGGGCCTCGCATTTGCCGTCGGCCCGATGGCGGCGGTGATTACCGACGCCCTTGTAACGGTGATCGCAGGCTACATGATGGCGAGAAGACGTCGTTCGCGCTCGGCGATCATTTGGCTTGAAATTAATGCTTGCGTGGGAGCGATCAGCGCAAGTGTTGGCAGCTTGGTGAAGCTAGGAGTCGACGCTTGGTTGGGGAGATCGGTTTCGACCGTCGCGGCTTCGTGTGTAGCCTTTATGCTGGGCTACGGCGCGGTGAACTTCTTGCTTGTTACCTATTTAGATTGGAGAGTCAGCGGGAGGCGATGGGAAGAGAATCTGGTTGGCGCTCTCAAACTTACGAGTAAGAGTTTTGCCCTCTATACGTTGGTAGGGATGGCGGTGACGATTCTGGCCTATCAGGGACGGTTTTATTACATTCCCCTAACTCTTGTGCCAGTTCTGGCGCTTCGGACAGCTTTGCAGTATCAGGCGAAGATGTTCGAGCATTATTATGAAACAATCACGGCGCTAACCTTGATGCTTCAGCGGGCCCACCCTTATACGCATGGCCATTTGGAGCGTGTCTCAAGGACGGCTGAAGAGGTTGCGCGGCGGTTGGGACTTTCGAGCAATCGAGCGCGGATGGTTCGGGAGGCGGCAGTCCTGCACGACATAGGCAAGATTGCGGTTGATGAACAGTTGCTGGATAAGCCCGGGCGGTTGACGGATGAGGAAATGGATCATGTCCGTCAACATGCGAAATGGGGAGCTGAGATATTGGCGCCTGTCCATGGGTTCCGGGAAATGCTTCCCTGGATTCTTCATCATCACGAGCGACCGGATGGACGTGGGTACCCAGACGGCCTGGGCGATCCCGAAATTCCGATCGAGAGCAAAATCATCGCAGTGGTAGACGCTTACGACGCTATGACCGGTTCTGAAATACCTGGCGCAAGTCGGTCGTATAGAGAACCAATGACGGTCCAGCAAGCGCTCGATGAGTTGGAGCGATGCGCGGATACTCAGTTTGATCGCGGAGTCGTCCGGGCGTTTCGTAACGTAGTGATGGAGGGGCGGTACTGATGTTTACTACCACCACCATCGTGCTGGTGGGGGCGGCTGTTGCCACGATTTGGCTCATTGTCTACGTCCAGTTCTATTTGCCTCGCAAGCTGGAACAGCGTTTTCTTGAATCGATGAAGGCGTTCAGTAAGGCGATCGAACTCCGTTTCCCGATGAACGCAGGCAGTACCGACGAGGTGGTGCAGATAGCGACGATGATCGGAAGGCGATTTGGGTACACGCGCTCCGAATTGCATCAACTTGAACTGGTGGTTCACTTGCGAGATATTGGCTGTTGCGCGATTCCTTACCAACCCTTTAACGGGAAAAGTCGGATTCAGTGGACGGAAGCGGAACGGAATATCTATAACCGTCATCCCGAAGTGAGCGCAGCAATGCTGGAGTTGGTGCCATCGCTGCGACATGTGGCGGACATGGTGCGCTGGCATCACGCGAGGTTTGATGGAGCTACAGGAATCGGCAGCCCTGTGGGAACAGATTTGCCGTTGAACTCGCGAATATTGAAGGTGTCGGCAGATTACGTTAGATTTCACGGCGAATCTGGAGGCGCCTATGCACAACGAAAGATCATTGACGGGCGCGGCTTGGAGTATTGTCCTGACGTGGTCGATGAATTCGTCCATGTGCTAACATCCTCCCGTGTCAAAGAGCCTGAGCCCAGCTTGGCCTAGTCAGGCCCGTTGGGGTCTGCCGCTTATCCTCTTCGTCCTAGCCTTAGGCATTCGGCTCATTGGCATTGGGTGGGGCCTTCCCAACAACGTTCACCAGGAAAGCTATCACCCAGATGAGTCGATCATTTGGATTTCTTCCCAGCAGGTTGAACCGGCCAAATTCAGCTTCACGCCCGGGTTTTATAATTACGGCACGCTCTATCTGACCACGCTCAAGATCGCTTCAGACATGACGGCGGCCTACACGGGAGGCTACGATCCGAAGAACCCGGATACGGCCTGGAGCTATATGGCGAGGTGTCATTTAGCTGGTCGGTGGCTGAGCGCCCTGGCAGGGGCTGGAATGGCCCTCATGGTCTTTCTGATTCTTCGGCGTTTTAGCAGCGATGTGGGCGCAATGTTTGGTGGATTGCTCATTGCTCTGGCGCCAGCTCACGTGGTGCATTCCCGATTTCAGACGGTTGACATTTTAGCGGCTTTCTTGCTCTCGGTGAGCGCTTACTTTGCCCTGAAGTTCTTGCCGAGCAAGTTGGAAGAGGTCAAAGTTACTTCGGATGTCAAGCTAGCGGTCTTGGCGGGGCTCTTCGCGGGACTGAGCGCGGGAACGAAGTACACCGGGATTCTGTGTCTGTTCACGCTGTACGTCGCCGTGTTTATGGCGCGACGGCCCTCGGCGATTAAGTTGAGTTTGATCGGGACGGGAGCGGCGTTGGCGGCCTTTTTCCTTGTTACACCGGGAGCGATCTTGGATAACGCGAAGTTCATGCAGGACTTCGTTTACGAGATGAAGCACACGAGCGCGGGGCACGGTTTGATTTTTGAGGGGACGACCAGTGGATTTCTCTATCACCTGTCTAATCTCTTCTTTGGGATTGGCTTTATTCTTACTCTTGCGGCGATGGCCGGGTTGGGAGCGGGCGCTTTTAGGAAACATGCGTGGGCGCTGGCGTTGCTCGCCTTCTTCATCCCTTACTACCTCTTAATTGGTCGCGCAGAAGTGAAGTTCATTCGATACACCTTCCCGCTCTATCTGGCGCTGGGTGTTGGATTTGGATGGCTAATGGGGAAGGCGCGGGAGAAAGAGGGGAAGTGGCACATCGTGGTCGCGGCGGGCATTTTAGGGCTCGGTGGGCTGGAGATGGGCGGTTTACGCGGTACGGCGTTGTTCACCGGCTGGATGGCATCGCCGGATCCCCGGGAGTTGGCAGGCAAGTATTTGAGCGGTCTGGACACGACGGTGGGAGTGGTGACCGACCCGTGGTTTTACACACCTTCAATCCATCCGGAACTCGGACGACGATTGATTGCCAGGCCAGATATCCCATTCCCGGTGAAAACGGGCTATGAGCCGTTGGATCCGCTGACTATGGCGATGACCAAGCCGAAGATCGATCGCTACGCTCCGCTGGATGAGTTAGGACAGCGAGATCTAGCGCATCGTACGGACTGGGATATTCGGCTCTTGGAGAACGATAAGCCGGAGTACGTGGTAATCAGCAGTTTTGAAGGTGAAGGGCTGGACCGTTTGAGTCGGCAGTCGAATCTCTCTCCGGCAGCAGAGACGATGGTCAAGCAGTCTAAGGAATTCATGGAGAGGTTGAAGACGAACTATGTGATCGACCGGCAATTTGGACCGGGCGGAGATGAGTTGGTCCACGACATGATGTACGTCCAGCCGACGGTGTGGGTATGGAAACGGAAGGCCACAACGGGCTAGTCGAGGCGATCGAGTGGTTCCTTGACCACCTGCGCGTCGAGAGGGGCGCGAGTGAGCACACTGTACTGGCCTACCGAAATGACCTCGGAAAAGCGGGAGCGTTCTTTCAGGGGCTGGGGCTTTCTGATTGGAGCCAACTGGACGCCGCCAAGATTATTCAGTTTGAATCCTCTCTAGGAGGCAATATCTCGCAGGCAACCGCGCAACGTCGCTTGAGTTCACTGCGATCGCTCCTGAAATTCCTCAAGCGAAACAACTCGGGGCCCTCGGCGGATTTGCCCAGCACGGCAGGGTTTAGAAAGAAGAAAGCGCTTCCAAAGGCGCTTACGATTGATGAAATCTTGGCGATTTTGGAGGCGCCCGACCTGGGGACGATCCCAGGGCTGAGGGATCGCGCCTTACTGGAGTTAGTTTACGGGGCGGGACTCCGGATTTCTGAGGCGGTTGACCTGACTCGAGATGGTCTTGATCTAGGGAATGCCGCGGTCAGGGTGACGGGGAAGCGGGGAAAGACGCGGTGGATACCGTTACCAGCAGAGACTTTACTCTGGGTTCGGAAGTATCTGGAAGCGGCTCGGCCATCGCTTGCGAAGGAGGCGTCAGATCTGGTGATTCTCTCCAATCGTGGATTGCAGTTGCGGAGACAAACTGCCTACAAGATTCTAGAAGACTGCGCTCGAAAGGCTGGAATCGAGACGTCGGTGAGCCCACACGTCCTAAGGCACAGTTATGCGGTTCACCTGCTAAAGGGCGGGGCCGATTTGAGAGCGGTGCAGGAGTTGTTGGGACATGAGTCCATTGCTACCACCCAGGTTTACACTCAGCTCGATGTAGATGAGGTCAAGAAGCGGTACCGGAAAGCGCACCCCCGCTCTTAAAGGTCAGCAGTGGCGTAGCAGTCAAGGTCCATCGAGTCTCGTTCACCCCTCGCCAATCTGACGGAGGCTGCCAAGCCGATCATTGCTGCGTTATCCGTGCAGAGGTCGATGGGAGGGGTGATGAACTCGACTCCTTCCTGCTCACAAGCCGCCGCCAACCGATCGCGCAGCAGTCTATTCGCCGCGACCCCGCCCACCAGAGTTAGAGCCTTTGAGTTTAGGGATTGAGACGCCCGAATCGCCCGCTCGACCAGCACGCTGACGATCGTCTCCTGCAAACTTGCGGCGGCGTCTGGGACGGAGATATTGTCGCCCTCCGATTGTGCCAGGCGGAGGACGGCAGTCTTTAGGCCGCTGAATGAGAAGTCAATTGTCGCTACGCCGGAAAGGCCCTGAGGAAGTTTGTAGCGCTTCGGGTTTCCGGCCGCTCCGGCTTCCTGAATGGCCTTTCCTCCGGGATATCCCAAGCCAAGCACGCGCGCTCCTTTGTCGAAGGCCTCGCCAGCAGCATCGTCTCGGGTTTGTCCGACGATTCGATATTCGCCATAGCCGGTTACCTCAACCAATTCGGTATGACCCCCAGATACGATCAGGCCGATGTGCGGAAAGGGCAAGCCGTCCCGACCGGCCAGCGTGCTGAGTAAGTGACCTTCTAAGTGGTGAACGCCCAGTAGGGGAACTTTGAGTGAGTAGGCAAGAGCCTTGGCTGCCGAGACTCCAACGCTGAGAGCGCCAATGAGGCCCGGTCGATTCGTAACGGCAACGGCCCTTATATCGTTCAGTGTGATCTGTGCCTCAGCGAGCGCATCTTCGATGACTGGCAGGATGGCTTCGACATGGGCACGGGCAGCTGCCTCAGGAACAACGCCTCCCCATTGCTTGTGGAGATCGACTTGGCTTGAAACAACGTTGCTGCGAATCTCAGTTCCCACCACGACGGCGGCGCTG
The DNA here is from genome assembly GCA_001898035.1 of Armatimonadetes bacterium 55-13. GTDB lineage: Bacteria > Armatimonadota > Fimbriimonadia > Fimbriimonadales > Fimbriimonadaceae > 55-13. The sequence continues at coordinate 32,433 of MKRX01000010.1, read as the reverse complement.
GTTTCGTCGCACGAGGATTCAAGGGCAAGAATAGGATCAGAGAAAAAGGGGCTCATTTGGCGGGCGGCTCCCAGTGAGGAAGGTCGTGCAGCCACATTACCACGGCGTCTTCTCGATTGTCGGGATAGTAGCCCTTTCGTCGAGCTGAAGCTATGTAACCGAGTTTCTCGTAGAGCTTGATGGCGGCAACATTGCCGGCGCGGACCTCAAGGGTCGAGCATTGCATCCCGTTGTCTCGGGCGCGCGTCAGCAATTCGATCATCAGCCTTTGACCGATTCCCCTTCGTTGGTAGGCTTGCGATACGGCCACCGTCGTGATATGGGCCTCGTCGATTACCATCCAGAATCCGCCGTAACCCACCACTTTGCCCTCGGCAATCGCGACAAGAAAAACGCCATACGGATGGGTGAGTTCGTTGCGGAAGCTACGTTCTGACCAAGGCGCAGTATTGACGACCCGTTCGATCTCAAGAATCGGGGCGATGTGGTCTTCGGCGATGGGCTCGAAGCGAAGCGTGTTCATGAGTTGCCAAGGCGCGGTCGCGCGCTTAGCCTCCGAGATAAGCCTCTTTGACCTTGGGATCGCTGAGGAGATTCTTACCGGTGTCGCTGAGAACGATACAACCTGTTTCTAGAACGTAGGCTCGGTGGGCAATCTCCAAGGCGCGATTTGCGTTCTGCTCGACAAGAAGCACGGTGGTGCCGTCCTTGTTTAGGTCGAGAACGATTCGGAAGATTTCTGCAACAAGGTTTGGGGCAAGCCCGAGGGATGGTTCATCCAAAAGTAGGAGCTTTGGGCGGGACATAATCGCGCGGCCAATGGCGAGCATTTGTTGCTCGCCTCCGCTGAGCGTGCCGGAATTCTGCTTGATTCGCTCTCGAAGGCGAGGGAAGCGGTCCATGGCAGCCTCCATGTCTTGAGCAATCTCGTTATCCTTTCGCGTGAAGGCGCCGAGTTGGAGGTTCTCCAGAACCGACATGTTCGTGAAGATCCGACGGCCCTCTGGAGAGTGGCTGATTCCCAATCGGACGATGTCATTTGGAGCCATGTCCTGAATTTCAGTTCCCAAAAATGACATGGCGCCAGATCTTGGGCGCTGGAGGCCACTGATCGTTCTTAGCAGGGTGCTTTTACCTGCGCCGTTCGAGCCGATAATTGAGACGATTTCTCCCTGCTCGACCTTGATTGAAACGTCGGTGAGGGCTTGAATCGCGCCGTAGAAAACGTTGATGCCGTTGATTTCCAGCATAGGACCCCACGATTCTAGCCGATTCAATAAGATTCGCGCGAATACGGTCTAACCTAGGTAATTTCTACAGGTCAACCGAAGATACGAGAGGTATGCCTATGAGGAACCCAAAATTTGCCCGCTCATTTGAAGTCGTCTCCGAGTTCGCGGAGCCGCTTCGGCCTCTACAGAGGCTTGCGATGAATTTTCGATGGACATGGCATCACGAGACTCGTGATGTCTTTCGTTCGATCGACAAAGACCTGTGGGACAGTTCCCACCACAATCCTATTGAATTCCTCCACAAGATCGACGCGGATCGATTGGGAAAGCTGGCCGAAGACAATGTCTTTCTCGCGAAGTTGCGGGCATGCGAACAAGACCTCGACGACTATTTAGGGGCCGAGACCTGGTTCCAGAAAAACTATCCCGATCAAGCAGGCTCGGCGAAATTCGCATACTTCTGCGCCGAATTTGGTATTTCCGAAGGGCTTCCAATTTACTCAGGGGGTCTTGGAGTGCTTGCGGGTGACCACCTAAAGGCAGCCAGCGATCTGGGGCTTCCTCTCGTTGGCGTAGGACTTCTTTATGCCCGAGGCTATTTCCGGCAGCGTTTAACTCCCGATGGATGGCAGCAAGAACACTATCCTCAGTACGACTTTTATGAAATGCCGTTAACGCTCATGCGGAACGAGCAGAACGATCCAATTCGGATTGAAGTCGAGTTTCCCGATCGTACAGTCACTTGTCAGATTTGGCGTGCGGACGTGGGGCGCATCCAGCTTTATCTTTTGGACAGCAACGTTCTTGAGAACGAGCCGACGGACCAGGGCATTACGGACACGCTTTATGGCGGAGACGAAGAGATGCGCATTCGCCAGGAAATGATCCTGGGGATCGGCGGTCTGCGTGCCTTGCGTGCAGTAGGTATCGAACCGACGGTCTGCCATATGAACGAAGGGCACGCGGCGTTCTTGTCCATCGAGCGTATCCGGCAATTCATGGGCGAGCGGCAGTGCGACTTCCGCACGGCGCGCCAAGTGGTGGTTAACGGAAACGTCTTCACCACGCACACGCCAGTTCCGGCAGGATTCGACCTCTTCACGAAGGACTTGCTTCAGCGATACATGGGCAAGCTGGTGCAAGAGACGGGCTTGGACTTCGAGTCGTTTTTAACCCTGGGACGCATCGATCCTGAAAATCAGGGCGAGGCGTTCAATATGGCGATTTTGGCAATGGAGACCGCCAATCATGTGAACGGCGTTTCTAAGCTACACGCCAAAGTTACGCGATCGATGTTTCACCAGCGTTGGCCCGAGTATCCAGAAGACGAAGTGCCGGTCGAAGCTATTACGAACGGCATCCACACGTTGACATGGGTGAGTCGGCGTTCGGCAGAACTCTACGATGAATATTTAGGACCGGCGTGGCGTGATGATCCCGGAAATCCAGAGGTTTGGGCGGGTATCGACGAGATTCCGGCTCATGAGCTTTGGTCGGTGCGAGAAAACCAGCGAGGAGATTTCGTACGGTTCGTTCGTAAGAGAGTTCAGAATGATCTAATTCGACGCAACGCCGGACCGGCCGACTTCAACATGATCGGCGGGGTTTTCGATCCGCGAGTGTTGACGATTGGCTTCGCACGTCGATTCGCTACCTATAAGCGAGCCACGCTGATGCTACGCGACAAGGCGAAGCTGCTGGAGTTAATGAATCACTCCGAGCGACCTGTGCAGTTTGTCATAGCGGGCAAGAGTCACCCTCGCGACGATGGTGGAAAATCGCTCATTCAAGAGTTGGTGAAGTTTATCAACTATGAAGGTGGTCGCAATCGGATGGTCTTCCTAGAAGACTACGACATGCAGGTCGCTCGAGCTTTGGTTCAAGGCGTCGATGTTTGGCTTAACAACCCGCGCCGACCGATGGAAGCCAGCGGAACCAGCGGCATGAAGGTCGTTCCGAACGGCGGGCTTAATTGTTCGATTTTGGACGGCTGGTGGGACGAGGGATACGATCCCGGCGTTGGATTTGCTATCGGCGATCGTAATGAGTATGGCGATCAAGGTCAGCAGGACTGGCTGGACAGTCGGTCACTGTACGGTCTGATTGAGATGGAGCTTGCACCCAAGTTCTATCATCGGCCGGATAATGGGCTGCCCACGGGATGGATTCAAATGATGCGTAGATCCATTAAGAAGCTTGCTCCCGAGTTCTCAACTGGACGAATGGTTCAGGATTACGCCGAGAAATTCTATGTGCCGGCCTCCCGGTCATTTGTGAATATGCGATCCGGCGACCTCCAGCGGGCTCGAGACGCGTTTGCCTGGAGACAACGCGTGCGGGGCAGTTGGGGTGAAGTGGGAGTGGTGAGCGCTTCCGATACCGCGGGCGTCACGACCGAACTCGGCAAGCCACTCACGATTACCGCGCTAGTGAATCTTGGATCACTCAAGCCAGAGGATGTGAAGGTTCAAGTGCTGCTTGGCAGGATTGGTCCTAATCGGGAGTTGGTGGACTTTGTGCCTTACGAACTTAAAGTCGTCGGGCAACAGGGATTGGCTCACCAATTCGATGGCCAGATCCTTTGTGACGAACCTGGCCATCGTGGATACACCGTTCGAGTGATTCCGAGTCATCCCGACGTGTATGTGCCCAGCGAGTTAAACCTTATTCGCTGGCAGGCTAACTAGTAACGACCGCCGCGGCCGCCGCCTTTGCCGCCGCCGCGGCCTCCCCCAAATCCGCCACCCCGGCCACCGCCGCCACCTCGGCCACCGCCAAAATCGCGATCACGCCCGCCGCCACCAAAGTCGCGGTCACGGCCTCCCCCGAAATCCCGGCCTCCGCCGCCGAAGTCACGACCGCCTCCGCCCCCTGGCGCTTTGGGCCTGGCCTCATTTACGGTGAGTTTGCGACCGCCAAGTTCGGAATTGTGCTTTTCGTTAATGGCGTCGTCAAGTTTGTCTTCGTCGATGTCGACAAAACCGAAACCTCGGCCTTCGACGATACGCGCTTTGACTGCGTTATACGCGCCAAAGTGCTCCAAGAGGTCACTCTCTGATGTGGAGTACGGGAGATTCCCGACGTATAAAGTTTTTGTAGCCATTTCTGTCCTTGCCCGAGCGAGCCCGGGAACCGTCCGGTTCGTATTCTGCGACAGGCAAGACTCGCTCTGTACTGGCTTTTTGGCACACAGACGTGCAAGAGGCAAGGCGCGAAACTTTCCGAAACTATGAAACTATACCAATAGATCTGGTTTCTTCCAAGGCAAATTTACTGAATGTGAAGGGCGTGTTGTCCATCCTCTCCCAAGGAAACCTTTACTTGCGAGTAGTCTGAGATGATGTAGTCGGCTTCGGCCGCTCCTTCTTCCGTAAGACAGATGACCGTTAGTTGGGCTCGCTTAGCCGATAAGACTCCGGCAAGAGTATCTTCGAAAGCGACGATGGTGGAGGCGGGTAACCCCATACGCTTTACTCCTTCAAGAAAAGGGGCGGGATCTGGCTTGCCTACCGGCACTTCTTCCCCAGGAACGAAGATAGGGGGTTTTGGAATACCCGCGGCTTGAAGCCTAGGTTCAGCAATGGCAGAGGTGCCCGATGTTACGATCCCCCAGGGTACGTCTACTAAGCTGCTGACGAAGTCGATAGCGCCGAGGAGAGGAACTACTCCCGTGGTGTCGGAGGCTTCGAGATGTTCCAGGCGGATGAAGGCGGTTTCCTGATCCAGATGCGGCGCAAGGGCGGCGATGGAATCGACTGCCCGACGTCCGTGGATTTTTGGAAGAATGTCTTCGGGAGAAAGACCATGTTCGATTGACCACTGAGCCCACGCTCGCTCGACGGCGGGAAGGGAATTTACAAGTGTTCCATCAAGGTCAAACAGAATGCCGCGAAACGGGATGGTGATCATGGGAATAGAGGACGGGCTCAAGCGGGATCCCCATCGAACCTCGGGCCAACGTTTTAAGTTTACCTTGGGGGGATTTAGGATGGTTTCCGCCAAAAGGGTTGACGGGAGGGTCAACATTGCCGAAAATCTAAGAAGGAGCGTAAACGTGGTGAACGCTTCAGGGCTGAACACGTCCAAGGATTGGAAAGTGCGCTTCGTTTTTGCTTTATCGCTGCTTCTTTGTTGGGGAACCGGACTCGTCCGTGCCGCCTCGGTAACTGCCCAAGGGGCATCTGTCTTTATCAACGGCTCGCGCGTTCTGACCTTGCGCACCAAGACCGGAAACATGGGACCCTCCTCGAGAGCGGCAATGTTGGCGGCGAACATCGAGAAAGTCGCGAGTGAAGGCAAGGTTGAGATTAAGAGGCTCAAGCGAACTCACCAGGTTCTGGTAGACGGTCACTTGGTATTGACGATCACGCGCGAGGAAGCGAAGGCGAATAACACCACCACCGCAGCCTTGGCGACGCAATGGGCGGCAAACATTCACAAGGCACTACTAGTTCCTCCTTTGCTCCTGAAGACGGATCCGGTTCGCATGCCGCTGGGCGCCACGCGACAAGTGTCCGTAAGCGGAGGAATGTTCAAGACGATGCAAGTCGTCTCGTCAGACGGTGCTGTCGTGCAAACCGCAAAGACCGAAACAGGAATCTCGGTCAAGTCGGTGGGATACGGAAAGACCGAAGTGGTGCTGACGGCGGGCGAGATCGTAAAGACTTTTTCCGTCTCCGTTTTGCCCTACGCCACGAATTTCCCGCAAAGCCACGTGGCGGTAGTTACCGGCATTCCGGCAAGCGAAGAGACGGTAAAGGGTGCTATTGAGAGTATCTTGCGGACTCAGCTTGGAAGTGAAGCCAACGCAAAGGTCGACCTTCAGTTTCCAAAGGTCAGTTCCATTTTGCCCGGCGAATCCAAGACATTTACCGCTCGGGTGAAGGCCACCGGGCCAAACATGCTAGACGCCGAAGGGCCCGTGTTTGTCACGGTGAAGAATCTAGCTTTGGGCCGAGTTCCTGAGCAAGAGCTTTGGTATTGCAACGAGCCTGAGAATCTGAAACAGCCGGGCCTGTTGTTTGTGGCTCCGTTGCGTCCTGAGACTCCGGCGCGAATGTTGTATCACCATATCAACGAGATGTCCCAGCCGTTGATCGTGACCGTCGAGGCAATCAACAAGTCCGACCAACCCGCACGCGTTATGGTTATTCCCGGTGACAGTAGCCCTGACCGAAACCCCGTTCTGGCGGGAGTGCAAGCGGCGGATCAGTTCATCAAAGGATGGAGCTTGAGCTCGGGCGAGGTAGTGGAAATTCCCGCACGAAGTCGACTTCCTATCGCGATGAGGCAAATCGCACATGGGCAGACGATGAGTGGACTCTGTTATCTGCGTCTCCTGGATGAAGGACCCGATCAGGTAACCATTCGAACGGAAGCGAAGTCGCCATTTCCAATGGATTCTCGATGGGTTTCGGCAACGAAAAGTAGTACTCCATGGAGAATTTTAGGGAGTCAAGCGCTTTCCAACCTTGATCGAGACAGCCATATTCCATCGATCCACATCTATCCGCACCCGTTCAAGACCGAAGAGCTGACTTACCAAGTGGGCGGACGACATGGGTTCTTTCGAATTGGGGAGAAGGCAATCTCTAGGGCGGATAAGTTGGATAAGTTAAGTGGGAACTTTGGCGTGACTTATAACCTGACGGCAACGCTGGAGAATCCGACGGGGACGGCGAGCGATATCGAACTCGTTTTTGAAGCGAGCGCAGGATATAGCGGAGCTCTGTTCGTTATCAACGGTCAACTTGTGCGGACGCCGCTTTTGCAGCCGAAAGCGGAGACCCAGATCGCGAAGTTTCATCTAGATGCAGGCGCCAGCCGAACGATTCAAGTGATGACGGTGCCCCTTTCGGGAAGCAGCTATCCGGCAACATTGACGATCCGGTCGATCTCTACCGGGGCCTATGCCCGGGACGATAAGAAGTAGATCGTTCAAAATTGAGGCATATGAACCCCTCATTTCAGCAGATCGCTGAACTGTTTAACGTCGTCGATATGCAGGACGACGAGGTCAAGGCTGCCAAAAATGCGGCGGCTGGAAAGACCGCCGAGGAAAGTGAAGAGTTAGGTCGCTTGCGCTTGGGCGAGGGCGACTACCAGAACGCGATCCGTCACTTCAAGGAAGCTCTGAGTCAACGGGATACCTCCGATTTGACTACGATGGTGGATTTGGCGGGCGCTTACGACTATGGAGATTTGGAGCTTCAGGCGTTTCGACAGTATCGGAAGGCGCTGAAGCAGCACGAAGGCTCATCAGAACCGCACCTGGGACTGTCCGACTTGCTTCGGCGGTCTGGGCGATTCCGCGACAGCATTGCGGAGCTGGAGCGAGCAATAAAAGCTGAACCAGGCAACGCTTACTATCACATCAAGTTGGCGGAGGCGCTTCGGGAGATGGGCGAGCCTACCAAGGCTTTGGAGGCGGCCCAGTATGCGGTGGTGGTTAAACCGGACGAGCCGTTCTATCATTACTGGATCGGGGACTTGCTGATTCAGATGAAGCGGTATGAAGAGGCTTTGCAGTCGCTTCGCGCGGCGATTGAGCTTTCGCCCGGGGACGACTTTCTTTATCTGAGGGCCTCGATTGCCTTTTGGATGACAGATCGAAAGCCGGAGGCGATCAAGGCGATTCGATTGGCGAGCGACCTTGATACGGAGAAGAACGTTTATCACGGGCTTCTGGAGGCTTTGCTGCGGGAATCCGGGCAGATCGAGGAAGCGGAGCTTGAGGTCGAGCGGGCGGAGCAGATGGATCGGTACGACCGGGACATCGTGGGGCGAACGCTGACCGCGATGGGGCTGGACGACCGAGGCTACACGGCGCTTTAGGGAAATTGAATCTTAGACGCGCACAGAGTCGTGAATTTTGTGCGCGTCCCGTGTTTTAGAGACCACGCTGAGCCATTTCTATCGCTTTCAAGGCAGCTTTAGCTTTGTTCCGGCTTTCTACGTATTCCTTTTCGGGAACAGAATCGTAGACGACGCCGCCACCGGCTTGGACGTAGGCGATCCCGTTCTTTAGGTAGATGGTGCGGATGGCGATGCAGGCGTCGAAGTCGCCGGTATGACTGACGAAGCCGACCGATCCGGCGTAGAGTCCTCGGCGGGTGGGTTCGAGTTCGTCGATGATCTGCATGGCGCGGACCTTGGGCGCTCCCGAGACGGTTCCGGCGGGGAAGGAGGCTCGGATGAGATCGAAGGCGTCCTTATCGGACTGGAGCGTGCCGGTCACGTCGCTGACGATATGCATGACGTGACTGTAGCGCTCGATGACCATCAACTCGTTGACTTTGACGGAGCCGTAGTCGCAGACCCGGCCGAGGTCGTTTCGACCGAGATCAACGAGCATGATGTGCTCGGCCCGTTCTTTCTCGTCGGCGAGGAGCTCTTCTTCTAAGGCAATGTCTTCCTCAGGAGTGGCGCCTCTCCAGCGGGTCCCGGCGATGGGGCGGACGCGGGCGGTGCTGCCGTGGAGGGAGACGAGAAGTTCCGGTGAGGCGCCGACCACATCAAAGTCTCCAAACCGAAGAATGAACATGTAGGGCGACGGGTTGAGGGAGCGGAGGGCTCGATAGACGGTGAGTGGGTGGGCCTCAACGTCGGTTTGGAATCGCTGGGCGGGGACCATTTGGATGCCGTCGCCAGCGGAGATGTACTCGATCATGCGCTCAACCATGTGTTCGAATTGCGGTTGAGTGACATTCGACTTGACTTCGTGCGGTTCGCCGGTGAAGGAGGGAAGCGCGGGGATAGGCTCTTGGAGCCGAGCGATGACACGATCGATCTCGGCGACGGCTTGGTTATATCCGGCTTCGGTTCCCTCGGCGGTGACGATGACGCGGATGACGTTTTTGGCGTGATCAAAGACCACGACAGTGTCGGTAATCATCATCGCCAGATCATCGACTTGGAGGTCGTCCGCGCAGGTATCGGGAAGTTGCTCGAAGAAGCGGACGAGGTCGTAGCTCATGATGCCGACCGCGCCACCCACGAACGCGGGGAGGCCGTCCACCTTGAGGACATCTTGGCCAGCCATTTGGTCTCGGAGAGCATCGAGCGGGTCCTCGCCGGGAGCAAGGGTACGGGTTTCGATTTGATCGCCGGATTGGATGGAGACGTTTTGGTTCTTGGTGCGAAGAACACGCTTGGGACCGACGCCTAGGATGCTGTACCGGGCGAGCTGCTCGCCACCTGTGACGCTTTCCAAGAGGAAGCTGTAGGTCTGATCGTGGGACAGTTTCCAATAAGCGCTCAGCGGAGTCTCAATATCCGCCAAGAGATCGCGGTAAATCGACATGCGATTACCGCCAGATGTTCGTTTCAAGAACTCGGACTTATCGGGAACGACCATAGATTCAATTGAGTATGCCAGAATCGAACTATGGAAGGCTTTACGATTCATCGCGGCACGACTGCGGTGTTACCGGACGATAACGTCGATACGGACCGCATTATTCCCGCGCGGTTCCTTTCGCGAGTGAGTCGGTCTGGGTATGGCGAACTTCTCTTTTCGGATGTTCGTGGCGAAGGCTTTCCGCTCGACCAGCCGGCGGCCCAGGGGGCAACGGTTTTGGTGGTGGGAACCAACTTTGGCTGCGGGTCCTCTCGCGAGCATGCGGTGTGGGCGATTCAACAGGCAGGATTTAAGGCGGTGGTGGCCAAGCGCACGGAGACGAGCGCGGCCTATAGCGATATCTTCCGGCAGAATGCGGCGAATTGCGGGTTGCTCCTGGTGGAGCTGACGGAGGAAGATCACGACAAGATTTCTTGGCGAGGTTCCGGAGTCGAGATTGAGATCGATTTGCCGAGCCAGCTGGTTCGGCAGCAGGGTGAGGAGTCTCACTTCGATATCAGCCCGGTGAGTAAGGAAGCTATCCTGAAGGGACTGGACCTGATCGGGACGACACTTATCCACGAGAAGGAAATCGGCGAGTACGAGTCGAAATCCATCGCTTACGTTCCGCAGAGATAAACCTATGTTGAAGCATGCCGCTCTCCTTCTGCTGTTGGCCGTCTCGGTGTTCGGATGCGATCCAGCGCCGGTGGATCCGCCCGCCCCCGCGCCGAAGGTGGAGAACCCGCCACCCGCAAATCCGATCACCTCGGAACCCACGAAAGAAGAGCCCGAAGCCCAGGATCCAAGCTTCAATGCCAAGCGCGTTTATCAATTGAAAGACCTGAAGGCCGAAACGTTCAAGGTGAACGGTAAGGAGATCAAGGTCTGGATCATGGATGACGACGGTAAGCGGGAAGAAGGGATGATGTGGTTGACGGAAAAGGAAGTCAAGGATAACGAGGGGATGCTCTTTGTGTTCTCGAATTCCGAGCCACGGACCTTCTGGATGCAGAACACGGTTTTGCCGCTGGATATTGCCTACATCGACCCTAAGGGGAAAGTGCTCAACGTGGCGAAAGGGAAGAGCTACGATGAAACGGGGCTGCCCAGTAAGGGAAGCGCTCAGTTTGTGCTGGAGCTAAAGCAGGGACAGGCAGAGAAGTTTGGGATCAAAGCGGGGACCGTGCTGGACCTGCCAAAGGTAAAGGCAGAAAATTAACCACCGAGTGGGATCATTTCCACGACGGTGTAGCCAATTCCGCTCTCGCTGGCCGAGCTGATCAATAGCTCGATGTGATCGATCCGCCAAGGACCGATGACGGGTTGTTCGGCAAGTTTGAGGGCCCTTCCTAGTCCAACACGATACTGTTCGTTCTCGGTTTTCAGGCGACCGAGCAGGATGTGGGCTTTGAACTCCTTGATTTCTCGATGCGGGGTCAGCGGCTGGGTGGTCTGATTGATTCTTTGAACAAGGGGTGGCAGCCACTGGGCATCTTCGCCTTCGATTCCGGCATACAGATAGCGCGGTTGGATCAGATTGGGGAGTCCACCGAAGCCCTTGATCTCAAGGTTCATGGGTGGACTTATGGCGGCGGCTTGATGGAGGACCGGCTTGAGGGCTTGAAGGGTGCCCAATTCAAGTTCGCCGAGACTGGCGAGGTTCAACAGGAGTTCCGAGGGGGCGTTCCAGCGGACATTTTCTACTCCCGGTTTTCTTTTGATCAGTTGCACCTTCTCTTGAATCATCGCAAGTTGATCGGCGGGAACTCGCACCCCCACAAAGGTTCGATTCAAGATGTCCATGCAAGGATTTTATTGCAAGGAAAGGTCAAAAACAAGAACGCCCTCCTCGGCGGATGACCGGGGAGGGCGTGAGAGGCGAGAGGTTAGCGGTTGACCAGTTCTCGCAGATCGTCCTCATCGACTTCCTGCTTGGTATCGGCAACCTTGAGGAACTCGTTGTAGAGGTGCTCGAATCGCTCGTCGGGGAAGTCGAATCCCATCTCGTGGAGTCGGAATTTCAGGCCGTGGCGACCGGATCGGGCGGTGAGGATGATCTCGCTCTTTTCCGCACCGACCAGGTGAGGATCGATGATCTCGTAGGTGGAGCGCTCCTTGAGCACGCCGTCCTGGTGAATGCCGCTGCTGTGGGCGTAGGCATTGGCGCCGACGACCGCCTTGTTTCGCTGAACGGTCATGCCGGTGAGGCGAGAGACCATGCGGGAGGTGGCAAGGAGCTGCTTGGTGTCGATGCCGGTTTGGCACATGAACTTGTCGCTTCGGATGTGAAGCGCCATTACAACCTCTTCAAGGGCAGTGTTTCCGGCTCGTTCTCCGATTCCGTTGACGGTGACTTCGACCTGACGCGCACCGGCCATGACGCCGGCGAGGGTATTGGCGGTGGCCATGCCTAAGTCGTTGTGACAGTGGCAGGAGAAGATTGCCTTATCAGAGTTCGGAACGTTGTCGATGATTCCCTTGATGAGGTGGTAGTACTCGTTCGGGTAGGTGTAGCCGGTGGTATCGGGCACGTTGATGGTGGTCGCACCCGCCTTGATGACTTCCTCAACGACGCGATAGACGTATTCGGGATCAGCTCGACCGGAGTCTTCCATGAAGTACTCGATATCATCCGTGTACTGGCGAGCAAACTTGACCGCGTTCACGCCGGTTTCCAAGGCTTGCTCCTTGGTCATGCGGAGTTTGAAATCCAGGTGGTTGGCGCTGACGCCCAGGCCAGTGTGAATTCGGCGTCGCTCGGCAGGCTTGAGGGCTTCGGCAGCAACCTCAATATCCTTTTGTCGCGCTCGGGTGAGGGCGCAGATGGTAACGCCTTTCAACTCACGGGCAAGCGTCTCTACACTTTCAAAGTCGCCGGGGGAGCTGATGGGAAAACCAGATTCTAGGATGTCAACACCAAGGTCCACTAGCTGACGTCCAATCTCGATTTTATCGGCAACGGATAGCCGCACGCCGGGGCTCTGTTCACCGTCGCGCAGGGTAGTGTCGAAAACTAAAACTCGATTGTTCATTGTTTCTTATGGGACCTCGATCTTAATTATACGTTTGAGGGGAGGCGGTGCCGTTAGGGCTAACCTAAAAGTCGGTTGGGATTTATCTTAGCGATTCGGTATCCTATGCGAGCGCATGACTCAAGTCGATCTTAATATCACCGCCGGTAAGGATAGCGTTGGCGAGCCCTGGATTTGGCGACTTAGCCGAGAGTTCAACGTCAAGGTTACAATCAAGAAGGCGAACATCGACGTCGATTTCGGTTGGGTAAGCCTGGAGCTTGAGGGCCCGGTCGAGGAGATTCAGCGTGCGACCGCATGGCTGATGACCACCGGTCTGCACGTAGAAGCCCTCCAGCGCGCCGTCGGTGCATGAGCGAGCTAACGCCCTACGTTCCCGAGGATTTTGACGAATTCTGGGCCGAGACGGTGTCGGAAGCCAATGCCGTTCGGCTGGATTATCACCGAAGCATGACCAACGATTGCGATTGGCCAGGCTTCGTTGTTGAAACCCTTTCCTTTCAGGGGATGAGTCACCGGGTTCACGGCTGGATTGCTTATCCCGAGGGGGCGCGGCGGCTGCCAGGGTTTCTGTGGGTTCCGCCCTATGGACGGGAGAGTTTGCTGCCCAACAAATACGGGACTCGGAAAGGATTGGTGAGTTTGAGCATCAACCTGCACGGCCACGACGCGTTTCACCAAGAAAAGTACACGACCTCGCGGGGCTACTTCTCGGAAGGATCGGCGGATCCCCACACCTTTGTTTTTCGGCGAATGATTCAGGACGCGATGATTGCGGCGCGAGTGTTGCAGGCGCAGATTGAGGTTGACGAGGAGCGAATTGGCGCGATGGGAATGAGCCAGGGGGGCGGGATGTCGATCTGGCTCGGCGCACATTCGCCAGTGGTCAAAGCGGTCTGTGCCGACATGCCGTTTTTGAGCGCGATTAACCACACGCTGACAAAGACAGTCTATCGTTACCCGCTCAAGGAAGTTCGAGACTTTATGGATTCGATTCCAGTGGGCGAGGCTCGCGTTCTCAACACGTTGAGCTACTTCGACACCATGAATCAGGCAACCCGATGCAAGGTACCAACACAAGTGAGCATGGGGCTGAAGGATCCGGCTTGCCGACCGGATGTGGTGCAAGCTACCTACGATGCATTGCCGGGCGAGAAGGCGCTGCGAGTCTATGACTGGGGACATGACTGGCACCCGGATATGGTGGAGAATAACCGCCAGTGGCTTCTCGATCATCTGAAATGAAGGTTCTGGAAGTCGGGAGCTCGCTCTACGACTGGGGCGGGATTGAGCGTTATGTCGCCTATTTGACGGAGGGCCTGAGAGGACGGGGGCATGAGGTGACCGTTTCTTGTCCTCCCGGTTCACCGCTTGATGAGCGGGTTTCGGGTGAGAAATTCCGGTTTGCCTTACGGGGGCAGTTTTCTCCCAAGAATTATCTGCGGTATCGCAAGTTCTTCCGGGGGCGTTCGTTTGATGTCATCCACCTGCACTTCAGTCCAGACTTTGTGATGCCAGCGCTGGCGGCTCGACACGCTCGGGCGGGAAAGATTGTGGCCACCCGGCATGTGGCGCTTAAGTGGTCGGCAGGGAAGGTTAAGCGCTACACGGGGTTGTTCGACCACATCATTCCGGTTTCTCATGCGGTGGAGCAGAAGCTGGCGGAGTCGGGCGTTCCGATGCAAATGATGACGGTGGCCAAAGCGGGTACGCCGGGCTTGGTTGCGGAAAGGGCGCCTGAGGCAGTTCGCAAAGACCTCGGCTTGGCAGATAGCGAATTTGTGGTGGGGAGCTTTGGACGGTTGGTGCCGGAGAAGGGGATCGAAGTGCTCCTAAAGGCGGTGTCGGCGACACAGAATGCTCGTGCGCTGATCTTTGGCGAGGGACCTCATCGACCGGCTCTGGAGGACTTGGCGCGATCGCTCAGCATTACGGATCGGGCGGAGTTCAAGGGGTTCGTGCCAAACGTGGCGGACGCGATGAATGCTTGTGATTTGGTCGCGGTGCCTTCGACTTGGGACGAAGCCTTTCCTTCCTCCGTACTAGAAGCTATGTCCTTGGGAAGGCCAGTGGTGGCCTCTCGGGTAGGCGGCTTACCGGAGATCGTGGAATCTGGGATCACCGGCATGCTTTTTGAACGTAACAATGATCAGGAATTGGCGAGTGTGCTTCGCGGTCTTATCGCTGACGAAGGCAAACGCGTCACAATGGGAGAGACGGCCAAGACTCGTCACCGTGAGGATTACACGGTCGAGAAGATGGCGGAGAGGATCGAGCAGGTTTTTCTTCGCGTTGGGGACCCAAAGATTTAGCGATTAGGGAACCCGGCTACCGGTCGGAGACTTTTGGTTAGCGAACAAATGAGACTGAGACTAAGACTTATCGCTCTTTTGGCGGCGTTGCTCACTTTGGTGGGCTCCTCTTTCGCCCAAGGCAAAGAGTACGCAACCTGGTCGGCAACCATGGAGCCGACGGACATTCGGGCCGGTGAATCGGGACGAATCTTGATTCACTTGAAGGTCGAGGATCCGTGGCACGTCTACGGGACCGAGGAAGCGAAGCCAGGTCCGGACGGGCTGGCGCCGATGAACACGGTGATTTCGCTGCCTGAGAACAAGGTTTTAGAGACCAATGGAAAGTTGGTTGTCCCTAATCCCAAGAAGGACTTCGACAAGAACTTCAATATCGATGTGACCTACTACGAGGGAGAGGCGATTTTCTCCCTGCCGATCAAGGTCAAAGAAGGAGTCTCGGGCAAGCAGGAAGTTACGCTGGACTACAGCTACCAGGCTTGCCGGAAGGGAACCTGCGACATCCCTCGGAATAACACGCTCAAGGTTTCATTTGACGTCGCACCGGGCGAGCCTCGTTCGGAACGGTTAGCGGCGATGACCGGACTTCCCAACCAGCCGGAGCAGCCAGGCGCGACTCCAGAAGTCGCTCCCGAGAATACGGACGCCACCGGTGCGGGAACCCCGAACGATTTCAGCAAGATGAGCCTGATTGGCTACATCGGCTTCTGCTTTGGCGCGGGTTTGCTCTCGCTGCTTCTGCCCTGCGTGTTCCCGATGATTCCGATCACGGTGAGCTACTTCTCCAAGCAGAAGGCGGAAGACGAGAAGGTTAACATCAAAGGGCCGCTGTGGTACTGCCTGGGAATTATCGGCACCTTCACGGGGCTTGGACTGTTGGTAACGGCCGTTTTTGGCGCGGCTGGCATTCAGAATTTGGCCACTAACCCGTGGGTCAACGGATTGATGTTCCTGGTCTTCGTTGGACTTGGACTTTCCTTGTTCGGCGTCTTTAACATCGCCTTGCCGAGCGGCATGGTCAACAAGGTTAGCGCGAAGTCTCGAACGGGCGGTGTGCTTGGGCCGGTGCTGATGGGTCTGACCTTTACGCTCACCAGCTTCACCTGCACGGTTCCGGTAGTCGGCGCACTTTTGGTCGCGGCTTCGAAGGGCGACTTCTTGAGGCCCACGATTGGCATGCTTTGCTTCAGCACGGCGTTTGCCTTCCCGTTCTTCCTCCTTGCGCTGTTCCCCGGTTATTTAAGCAAGCTGCCTCGCTCTGGCAGTTGGATGAACACGGTGAAGTCCTTTATGGGCTTCCTTGAGTTGGCGTTTGCGGTGAAGTTCCTGTCGAATATCGACGTGGTTTACCAGTGGGGACTGATCACACGACCGATCGCTCTCGGTGTCTGGTTTGCACTTGCGGTGATTGCGGCGGGGTACCTGTTTGGCTGGCTCCAGATTGCTACTGATCACGGGGCAAGCAAGATTGGGTGGCTCCGTCGAGGCTTCGGCGTGGCGACGCTGGTCGGCGGCGTGATGTGCTTGGCGGCGATGGAAGGCTACAACCTTGGCAAGATTGGCGCGCTGCTCCCGCCGGATCCGTATCCGGGTAGGGAGTCGAAGTCGGAGAATGCGCTGCCTTGGATGAAAGATTACAAGGAAGCGATCGCTCAGGCTCAAGCCTCTGGCAAGCCGGTCTTTGTGAACTTCACGGGATACACGTGCACGAACTGCCGATACATGGAACAGAACATTTTGCCAAAGGGCGATGTACGTAAGGAGTTCAACGATATGGTCATCGTCGAGCTTTATACCGACGGCAAGACGGACGACAACAAGCAGAATCAGCAGCTTCAGCAAAAGCTGACGGGGAGCGTGACGCTTCCGGTTTACGTAGTGCTTTCGCCGAAGGGTGATGTTTTGAGCCAGTTTGGTGGTTCGACGGAAGATCCCGATGAGTTCTTGAAGTTCATTCGGGATGGAAAGTCGAAGGCGGGCGCGATCGCGCGACGCTAGTTGATTCGTTCATCAACGAAAACGCCTCCTGCGATGTTGGTCGCAGGAGGCGTTTCTTTTTGGATTAGGCACGTCGAGCGGCGTCGAGCTTGAGGAGATCGGTGAGTAGCTCCTCTGCGCGGTCCAGGGGCCATTGGGTAGCACTATCGGAAAGGGCGTGAGCGGGATCGGGATGGATCTCCATGAATAGGGCGTCGACGCCGACGGCGACGGCGGCGCGGGCGAGGGCAGGGATGGAGTCACGGTTGCCGCCGCTGGAGGTTCCGCCAGCACCCGGGCGTTGGGCGGAGTGGGTGGCATCAAAACACACGGGGACTCCGAAGGATCGCATGATCTCCAGGCCAGGCATGTCGACGACGAGCGCGTTGTAGCCGAAGGTGGTGCCGCGCTCGGTGAGCATGATGCCGGAGGCATCGAAGGATTTAAGCTTATCGACGATGTTCTTAGTGTCCTGAGGCGCTAAGAACTGGCCCTTTTTGACGTTCACCGGGCGACCGGTGAGGGCACATGCCTCCAGCAGGTCGGTCTGGCGGCAGAGAAACGCCGGGATTTGAAGGAGATCGACGGTCGAAGATACTGGGGCCGCTTGGTAGGGCAGGTGAACGTCTGTGGTCACGGGTACGCCAAAGCGGTCTTTGACTGTCTGGAGGATAGTGAGGCCCTCTTCGAGCCCCGCTCCTCGGGTGGTGCCGATGGATGTCCGGTTGGCTTTATCGAAGGAGGCCTTGAATATGTAGTTCACTCCCAGCTTTTCAGCAAGGGGAACAAGTTTGTCGGCAACTTGGAGGCAAAGATCGAGGGATTCTGCCAAGCAGGGCCCGGCGATCAAAGTCAGCCGCTCCGGGCCGACTGTAACGGGCCCTACGTTCAAGACTTCTTGACCTTTTTGACGATGTTCACTTTCACGGTGGAAGCGACTTCGCCGGGAGGCATGCAGCTTTGCTCGTTGCACTGCTGGAAGCTCACCAGAATTTTGAGATCCTTCTTGCCGATCTTCTTGGGGACGGTGATGACCACCGGGATTTTGACAGCGCCCATGTAGGTCTTGGTGGGCGTCTCGCTGCCCGCAACCTTGGCGTCAACGCCAGCGGGATAGATCACCTTGGTCAATTTGAACTCTTTACCGTCTACCTTCACGACAACCGGGATCTCGTATTCAGAGGCGGGTGGGTTTTGGTAACCGTGGAAACCCTCGGCAAAGGTGACGGTGACCGTGAGCTTTAACTGGCCACCGATAGCCACTTCCTTCGGCACTGCGGAGACGGCGACCTTGGGATCGGGGGCCTGAGCGCTCGCGAAGACGGAAAGGGCGAGCGAGGCGAGGATTGCAATTCGTTTCAGGTTCATCATGGTTCTTGACGGATGGACTGCCCGAGGCGTTACCTTAGGACAGGCCCATCCACTTCTTGATCTTGTACACGGTGGTGTCTCGGTTGAGTTGCGCAATGGCTCGAGTAAGGGGAACGCCCTTCGGGCAGACCTTCACGCAGTTTTGAGCGTTGCCGCAGCCGGTAATGCCTTCCTCCGAGGTGAGGACTTCCATTCGCTCACCTTCTAACCCCTTTCCAATGGGGTGCAAGTTGAAGAGGAGTGACTGGGCGAGGGTGGCAGGGCCGATGAAGCTAGACTTCTCGTTGATCTGGGGGCAGGCTTCCATACAGCAGCCGCAGGTCATACAGCGCGAGAGCGCGTAGCGGAGCTGTCGGACGTGATCGTCTTGAGGCTGGGCCATGCCGAGATCATAGGAGCCGTCGATGGGAACCCATGCTTTCACCTTGATCAGGTTGTTGAACATCTTGCTGCGGTCGACCATCAGGTCCCGGATGAGCGGGAACTTCTTCATCGGCTCAAGGGTGACTTCGTAGGTGTCTCCGACGAGTTCTCCGACTTCTTCAATCAACGCCGTGCAAGCCTGACGGATGCCGCCGTTGATGTTCATGGTGCAGGAACCGCAGACCTCTTCCAAGCAGGCGGCTTCCCAGGCGGGTGGCTCTACGGTTTTGCCATCCGCAGTCACCGGCTTCTTGCGAATCTCCATCAGGGCCGAGATGACGTTGATCTTGTCCTGGTAGGGAACCTCGAAGGTATCCCAGTGAGAGGGCTCACCGGCCGACTTTTGACGAAGAATCTTGACTCTGATCTTGGTCGCGGTTATGGTTGCAGACATTTCTAATCCTAATAATACGGTTTTTGAACCTTAGAAGGCGCGGGTTTAGGGCGCTAAACCGCCCTTGGACGAGGAAAATCGGCCAAGGGCGGGTGGATTAGGGGTTGAGTTCGGCGACGACTTCGGGAATTCCGTTCAGGTCGTAGGGGAAGTAGTAGACCTGAGTTTGGACGCCAGCTTCCGGGGCAACAACTGAGATGTTCGCTTTCTTATTGTATGCCTTGGCGTGGCCATCGGCAAAATTCACCACGAAGGTTTCGCTATACCTTGCTGTTCCGGGGAAGTTGAAACGGCTGAAGGGCAATGTGGGGACTCGGTAGGGTCCGCTTGGGGCATCGGGATTGGTTACGCCGGCCTTGATATAGCGCGCGTCGTAGAACATGGTGGTGTTGACCGAATCGGGCAGTCCGCTCTCATTTCGAACCGGGTGCTGAGCTCCGAAGGGAGCGAGGACGGCGGTGTCCTCGAAGAGGCGGAAGTTAGGTCCAAAGCTGGCATATCGAATATCGGCTTGTGAAGTCCATGCCCCACCCGAGAGAGAGCCGATGATTGAGCTTGTCGTTTGAGGATTGTCACTCCAGTGAATGGCTTTGGGATCTCCTGGCGAAAGAAAGATGTCCTTATTCTTGGTGTAGGGAATAATCGCGTCGAAGATGGAGACGACCATGGTGCCGGTGCCAGGAATGGTTCCGTTTCCATTGCCCATGTACGCGACCATCGCGAAGTTGCCGTCATAGTCGGTGTTGTACATGAGGACCGCCGTAGCGTTCTGTTTGACGTTGCTCAGTGCAGCCGTTTTCTTTGCCGCCTCTTTGGCCT
This sequence comes from Armatimonadetes bacterium 55-13, assembly GCA_001898035.1. GTDB lineage: Bacteria > Armatimonadota > Fimbriimonadia > Fimbriimonadales > Fimbriimonadaceae > 55-13. Next base: position 12,532 of record MKRX01000010.1, on the reverse strand, counting down.
TGGCAAAAACCGGGAAAAGGATGGCCGCCAAAATGGCGATGATGGCAATAACTACCAATAGCTCAATGAGAGTAAATGCTCGTTTCACTCATACCTCCTCGTATGGGCGTTTGTCGGTCTGAGCCGACTTGATATATCATCTTTTCTTGCAAAAACCAGACCAAATCAAAATTTGTCGGGTTGTTAAGAAAAGACGTGCGAAATTGTGATCTTATTTCGTCCCGAATGCAAGAGGTGGTCTTTGAACCCAAAGGTAAAATTCGAGAAAATTGATGACTCTCAACGCGGACATTTCTAGACCAAGTCGTGTCGAAATCCTGGGAATGCCCGTCGACCGATTGGGCATGAACGAAACCCTCCGGGTCTTGGAATCGTTCGTGGCCGAAAAGCGACCCCACTTGGTCGTGACGGCCGACGCAAGCGGCATCGTCCAGGCGCAGGATGACCCAGAATTCCAGGAACTCTTCAAGAGCGCCGACCTGATCACCCCAGACAGCATCGGCGTTATTTGGGCAGCAAAGCGGAAAGGAATGCCGATCACGGAACGAGTGAGCGGAGTGGACCTTGTGGACCGTATATGTGGTCTGAGCGCGGATAAGGGATACCGGATTTTCTTCTTGGGCGCAGCGCCGGGGGTGGCTGAGCTAGCGGCAGAAAAGATGCGACTAAAGCATCCCGGATGCAATATTGTGGGCGCCCGTCATGGCTTTTTCCCCGCTGACAGCGATGCGATCATTGCGCAAGAGGTGGCGGAGACTCAACCGGATTTCCTTTTTGTAGCCATGGGAATCCCTCGCCAGGAGAAGTTCATTAAGGCGACCGAAGGCATCATCAACGCGTCGGTATCAATGGGGGTCGGTGGTTCTTTCGATGTTTTTTCGGGGAAAGTGAGGCGAGCTCCAAAGTTCTTTCAGGCCCTTCATTTGGAGTGGCTCTGGCGGCTCTTGCAGAATCCGAAGAAAATTGCCAAGGTGAAGAACTTGCCCAAGTTCGTTTGGTTGATTCTGCGATCTCCTCGATGAAGATTTACACCAAGACGGGCGACTCAGGTGAGACGGGCCTCATTGGCGGCGAACGAGTCGGGAAAGATTCACTTCGAATTAGCGCAATTGGCGAGGTGGATGAATTGAATGCCCTCATTGGCGTTGTACGAGCGATCGACGCTTCATTTCCCCTCGATGGGCTTTTGGAAAAAATTCAGGGATGGCTCTTTGAAGCGGGCGCGGAGTTTGCTTCACCGAATGAATCGCGCTTCGCCACCGTAGGGCAATCAGCTATCGACGCGCTTGAGGCTTCGATCGACGAGCAAGAGCGTGACTTGCCAGAACTGAAGAACTTCATTTTGCCAGGAGGCAATCTCTTAGCGGCTCACTTGCATTTGGCCAGAAGCGTATGCCGACGGGTTGAACGGACCTCGCTTTGCCTGCATCGGGAAGAACCGGTAAGGTATGAGTTGAGAGTTTTCTTCAATCGACTCGCAGACTGGTTGTTTATCGGCGCACGAACCGCAAACCATCTCTCAAACGTCGAGGAAGTGAACTGGAAAAGAGGATTGTAATTAATGAGTACGACTTTAGCGTTGATCGCCGTATTGGCTGGGGGAACGTCCCAAGGGGACCCAAACGCCAAACAACTCATCGAGAAGATGTTGGGCCACTACTACAGCGCAAAGTCAGTGGTGGGCACGATCATGTTGACCGTAGCCAGCGGAAACCAATCCGCGAAGATGGAAACGGTTCTCCAGTACGAGCGCCCAGGAAAGTTTTATCTCTTCCAACAAAAAGATGAATCCCATCGCAGCAAAGACGAGCAGTGGCGCTGGATGGTGACGGGCGATGGAAAAGAATTCTCGTACGACGCTCCTGACGTTTCCACCAGTCTTGGTACGGGAAATGCGGGAACCCGGCTCAAAGAGACTCAGACCAATCCACGGACTGGGAAGCCCATGGACATTGGGGATATTTACTTGGCAGCGGGAAAGAGCTTGGGCGACCGGTCGATGCCTCTGGACATTGCAATCGCTCGCCGAGACGATATGCTCTTCAGAAAGAACCAGTGGATGGATTACGCGGTAACTGGCAAAAACACCCTCCGAGGAGTCGAAGGGTTTCGCATTTCCGGCGGGCTGCGTGAGAATTTAGGGGCCGCCCAAATGGGCTCCTATCAAATGGTTGTTTCCGAGGAAGGAGATCTTCTGCAATACGTCGAGCAGATGAAAGTGGCGGTTGGAGAGGGTAAATCCGTTTTGGTGACCAGCCAGTGGGATGTAAACCTGAAAGTGAACGCAACCGTTGAGCCCTCCCTATTCAAGGTCAAGCTGAAATACAATTGAACGGCGTGAATTTTTGGGCGTCTTACCCATTAATTAATTTTTTGACGTATCAAAAAATACATTTTTGGGTAGATTCATTGTATGCCGCTGATGCGCGATTCCGTCATGACATTTTCCGAGCTTAAACAGGGAATGCGTGTTCGCATCGTAGGTATTCACAATGACTCCCCCGAGGCACGCCGCCTCAAGGAAATGGGGATGACGGTGGGCACCACGCTTAACGTGGTCAAGGTCGCTCCTTTTGGCGATCCCGTTGAAATCGATCTTCGCGGCTATCGCTTGTGCCTTCGGAAGAAGGAAACGCTCGGTTTCGACGTTGAGCCGGTGGAGTAAAACTGGCCTTGGCCACCGTAGCCGCCGGAACGCGTCTTGTTGCGATCGTAGGGAATCCGAACGCGGGGAAGACCACTCTCTTTAATGCCCTCACGGGTTCACGTCAAAAGGTCGGCAACTACCCTGGCGTGACCGTAGAAAGGGTCTCGGGCCCACTTCAATTAGCTTCGGGCAGCGTTGAATGCGTCGATATTCCGGGACTTTACTCCATGTCTCCGGTATCGGAAGACGAGCGAGTGGCGGTGGCAGCAATCCGGGGTGAAGCGCCGGCAAACCGTCAACCTGATTTGTTGATTTGCGTCGTTGACGCCTCGAACCTGGAGCGCAATCTGTTCCTCTTTAGCCAGGTTGCAGAGTTGGGCATACCTACCGTCGTCGCTCTGACAATGGTTGATCGACTTGAGTCGGCGAAGCGATTACTGGATCTGTCTCGGTTGTCCAATCTCTTAGGCGTTGAGGTCGTGCCAGTGGTTGGCCATAAGGAACGAGGCATCAAAGATCTGCTCGAAGCGGTTGATCGAGCCTTTGAGAGCCCCCAACCTCCAGACGTCGACTTCACGCTTTCACTTGAAACGAAGGCCAAAATTGCTTCGCTACGCGAACGGCTCGCGCGATCTGGCGAGGACTTCACCAAGCGAGAGCTTAAGGACAAACTGCAATCCGAGTCGAACGATCTTGCGAGCTACGCAAAGGACTTTCCTGAAATCGAGGAGGTCTATGTGCGTGCGCTGGACGCCGTAACGAGCGATGTAGAACCAACGCCGGAGGACGACTCTTCGTATCGATATGGATGGTCGACGATGGTCAGTCGGGCGGCGATCAGTGAACCAGGAGACCCGGGAAGAAAGACGCTGACCGACCGAATCGATCACATCTTGACGCATCGAGTTTGGGGAATGTTGGTGTTCGCCGGGGTGATGTACCTGGTGTTCCAATCGATCTACAGTTTTGCAGGTCCACTCATGGACGGAATCGACTGGATCTTTGGGAAACTCTCAGGTTGGGTGGGCCCCATGCTTGATGGAGCGCCCGTGCTGCAATCTCTGGTCGTAGACGGTTTGATCGGCGGAGTGGGAGGCATGCTGGTGTTCCTCCCGCAAATCCTAATTCTGTTCTTCTTCATCGCTGTACTGGAAGGAACGGGTTATCTGGCGAGGGCGGCTTTCTTGATGGACCGAGTGCTCGGCTGGTGTGGCTTGAATGGACGGGCGTTTATTCCCCTGCTATCAAGTTTCGCCTGTGCGATTCCCGGGATTATGGCGGCGCGAGTGATGCCGGACGTTAAGAGCCGACTGGCAACGATCTTGGTGGCTCCCCTGATGAGTTGTAGCGCTCGACTGCCTGTCTATGTTCTCCTCATCGGAACTTTTATCGCGCCGAAATATGGACCAGTTTGGGCAGGCATCACCCTCTTTGCGATGCACTTGCTGGGACTGGTGGTTGCAATTCCTATTGTTTGGTTCCTTAACCGCCGAGTCTTCAAGGGCACCCGGTTGCCCTTCTTGTTGGAACTCCCGCCTTACCAGTGGCCCAAGTGGAAAGACGTATGGCTGGCGATGTACTTTCGGGGCAAAGTATTCGTAACTACGGCGGGGACGATCATCGTCTTGATGTCGGTTTTGATCTGGGGATTATCTTATTTCCCACGGTCCAATGAGGCGACGACTCGATACGAACAGACTTTTGAACGTCAGTGGGTGGAAACGGAGAAGCAGGAACCCTTCGGCGACAAATATAAGTCTGCGCAGGATAGCTATGTCGCTGAGCAGCAGTTGGCGAATTCCTACCTTGGTAGATTTGGGAAAACGTTGGAGCCGGTCTTCGTTCCGGCAGGATTCGACTGGCGAATTACCACGGCGGTGCTTTCGGCTTTTCCGGCAAGAGAGACCGTCGTTCCTTCCTTAGGGATTATCTTTAATCTTGGCGGAGATGTAGACGAAGGGTCCGTTGACTTGCAGCAGGCAATCAACAGGGCGAAATGGCCCGACGGGCGCCCCCTCTTTACCGTGTGGACCGCCATCAGTTTGATGGTGTTCTTCGCCTTATGTTGCCAGTGCATGTCTACTCTGGCAACGATTCGACGAGAAACGAATTCCTGGAAATGGCCGGTCTTCGTGTTTACTTACATGACTGCGTTGGCGTACCTGGCCTCAGTCGGAATCAACTTCCTGGGCCAGGCGCTTCGATAGCAGTTAGAAGCTGGCAGAGATGCCGAAGGTGAATCCTCGAAACTGATCTTTGCCACTGATGTAGTAGGTTCCCTCGAAAGAGGGTGTTACTCCCAAAATCTTAAAGGATAGCGGCACCCCGAAAGTCACCGAGCTTACGAAGGCGTTGGCGTCTTTGAATTCGTTCAAGCCCCTTGACTCTGAGTGGGCGGCTCCAGCGGCAACGATTCCATAGAAGCCGTCGCGGGTAATGGTCTGTTTGGCGCTAATCATGAATCGATAGATAGATCCGTCGATGTCGCCCCCGTGCGAAAGCTTCCCACCAAAGCAGATGGATGGAGTCGCGTAGAGTTGGATTCCCGGCAGCTTTGAAAGAGGGAAGTCGCCCGCGACTTCTGGACCCTCCAAATGGCCAGATCCTCCATTCTTGAGCTCAAAGTTCTGAGTGAAGTGGTAACCGACTCGAAGTCGAACTCCAAGCACGTCGCTAGCTGAAGCGACGACTGCACCCGCCAAAACCGAACAACCAAGAATCGTACGCAAGAACGTCCGTGTCATGGCGCTGAGTATAGTCGAATTCCTCCTTTCGTGGAACTAGACGGCTTCGACTTCTTCCAGCTCTTCCGGTTTGTGCAGGATGGATCCTCCTGCGGGCATAGGTCTCTCGATAAGGGTCGCTGCCTCTGCCTTTTCTCGAATGCGTTTCGTCGTGGCCCGCTCTTCTGCGCCAGGTGATACTGGCCACAGTGTGTCTTCCACCCAGTAGGAGCTCATGAACTCATTCCAAACTCGATCATAGACTTCGATCGTTTGATCGGCCAAGCCCGACCAATCAAAGTCAGACGTAAGTCGCTCGCGGGCGGCAATCTTGAGTTTCTTGGCACGGGCGGGATCATCCAGCACTCGCAAAACCGCCCATGCCAGAGATTCGGCGTTGTTGGCAAAGCAACTCGTGCCCGTTTTGTCGTGCAGAACAACTTCCTGTAGTCCGCCCGCATCGGAAGCCACGACCGCTGCATCCGCCGCCATTGCTTCAAGAGCTACGATGCCGAAAGGTTCGTAGAGAGAAGGAAAGACTGCGACATCTGCGCAGCGATAGAGCATGTGCAGCGATCGATTCGCCATAAATCCGGTGAAAAGCACCTTGTCCGAGAGCCCTGCCCAGTCCACAAACTCTTCCAATTTATCCCGGTTCCCCCCTCCAACGATCAGGAACTTGGTGTTAGGCTTTTGGGCCAGGATCGCTCCCGCCGCGTTCAAAAGGACTTGGATTCCCTTCTCCCGAACGAATCGGCCAACGAACATGACGATGTTTTCTTCGGGCAAAGCAAGTTTCGCGCGGTGAGCCGCACGCTCTGTATCAGACCAGTCAAACTCGAACTTTTCTGCATTGACCCCGTTGAAGATAACATCGACCTTATCCGCTGGAGTGTTAAAGATGCGACCAACCTCTTCTCGCATAAACTGAGAACAAACGATAACGCGCCAAGCTTCGTAGGTGAGCCAATACTCCTGTTCATGGATATAGCGGGACGTATTGTTGAAGATGCCGCCATGGCGCCCGGTTTCGGTGGCGTGGATAGTGGCAACTATGGGAAGTTTGTAGTCGTACTTCAACTCCCTTGCCGCATCAAGCGATAGCCAATCATGTGCGTGAAAGAGTGTAGGCTGTCCGCCCGGACGCCAGTCCTCCAGGAGATTTCTCACGCGCTTTTCCGTAGCCAGATTCAGAAGTTGGATCTCGTGCAGAAAATCGTTTGGAGTTCCTTCCAGATGAACGCGGTGAACTTGGACTCCACTAGGTTCGATTTCTTCATCTGGGGCATTGGGTGTCGCCTTGGTGACGACATGAACTTCGATGCCTTTTTTCTGCAACTCTTGGGATAGTTCGTGAACGTGAGGGCTGATGCCTCCCACGATTCGAGGCGGGTATTCCCAGGAGAGCATCATCACGCGCATATCAGGTTCATTCTGACATCCGAATTCCGTTCGCGGCGCCAATCCGTGAAACCTGTCGGGGAATCTTTGTTGAACAAATCGTCATCACATGGTCACAGATGTGTCAAATGGCTAAATACGCAATGCTGTTGGTTCTAGCCGGGCTCGTAGTTGGTTGTGCCAGCGGCCATTACAGCGAAGACACCTCGGCATCCTCACCAAGCAGCTATGGCGAGGCGGCAAAGGCTCCCTCGACAACCGATACGAGAATGGCAGGCGATGCCGGTGGCAACGCTCAATTGGCTTCCTTGATGGAAGTTCCTCGTCAGGTGGTCAAGACCGGAAGTCTTACGGTTCAGGTAGAGGCGGTGGATAAAGGAGAAAAGCAGGCAAGGGAAATCACGGAGAGGGCGAATGGTCGAGTCGACAGGGTCGAGAGTTCCGATCTGGCCGGGCCAAACCCGTCCATTTCGATGACTGTTCGGGTGCCCGTTGGACAATTCGACGATGTGATGGAGGACCTTGAGGGCATAGGCGTTCGTATGAACAAGTCGGTTTCAGCCGAGGATGTTACTGAACGAATCGTGGACATGGAGGCCCGACTAAAGATAATGTTGGCGCAAGAGGATTCGCTCAGAAAAATCCTTGCGAAGAGTTCTTCAATGGAAAATTCTCTTGCGGTGAACCGAGAGCTAATGAACCTTCGCGGTGAGATCGAGAGCATGACGGCGCAACGGAAGTCGTTGGCGAGCCAAGCGGCATTTTCTACTCTCAACATCACGCTGATACAGAAGGCAACGGCTGAGGCGGTCGCCGCAACTGATCCCAACTGGTTTCAAACCTCTTGGGCGAATGCTTGGGGAGCGGGCGTGAGCGCCTTTCGGGCCATGGTCGGAATCCTTATGTGGTTGGTTGTTTTTAGTCCAATCTGGATTGTGGCGATTCTTGTTTTACGATGGTTGATCCGTCTGGCAAGCCCTCCGAAGAATCGGGCGTCGACTTAACCTCTTGTGACTCGCGTCGTAAGATAACGACGCGAGTCACTTCGAAGCCGTAAAAGAAGATCTGGGCAGAATAATACGTCCAAAGCAGGATGATTACCAGGGCGCCTGCTGAGCCATAGGCAGTAGCAACGCCGCTGTAACTGAAGTAGAGACCCAGCGCCGCCTTCATTAAGCTAAATCCCAGACCCGTGACGATGGCGCCATGCCAAACGTCTCTCCAGCGAACCCGTTTTCTGGGAGTCGCACGATAGGTGAGGGCCAAAACCAAGGTCACGAAGACCACAGAGGCGAGAAGACTGATAACGGGCCATCCGTAAAAATCTCCCGAAGTTCGTGCCAACCACCCAAGCACAGCATCAACCGCTATCCAGGTGACAAAGACCAGAAGAAACCCTAAAAGTAGGACGATAGATTTCAATCGATTGAGCAAGAAAACGCGGACAGGCGAGCCCTCCCGTCGAATTTCCCAGATGTACTCCACGGATTCCACTAACTGGTTGAAGAGTCCAGATGCGGCATAGACGGAGACCAGGATGGCGGCGATGGTCGCAAACACGCTGGTTGCCGGTTGAGTAGCCCTTTCTACGAGGCCAATAAAGAGATCGGCCGATCCTTTACCGAGTGATTGCATTGACTCGTCATAGAGCGTCTGACGAACGGTGCTGGTATCGATAATCTGAGTCGCAATGGTAACGGCGACGACTAAAAGAGGCGCTAATGAGAGAATCGAGTAAAAGCTCAGCGCTGCGGCAAGGCGAGCGCCTGAGTGTTTTGACCACTCACGGGCCGCAGGCAGATAGACATCGCGAATCGTTTGATGGGGCATCCGATGGACATAAGGACGACGCGTAACTAGAGTTGGGTGCGTCGTCCTTTGACCTTAGCGGTAGACAAAGACTTCATAACGTGGTCGGCAAGGGCAGTCTCCGGTTCGCCGATCTCGTTGAGGTAGTCGCGCATGAGTTTGATCTGGAGACTCTGCGACTCCGGATTGATGGTGATCCCCGTGCGGGCGAGTTCACTCTGAGCGGTCCACATGATTGTCCGAAAAACGTTGCCGATAAAGGTTCTAAAGAGCTGCCTTCCTTCCTCAGATCTGGGTTCGCGGTCGCCAATGCGGTCTTTAAGAAGGAGATAGGAGAACTGAATTTCAAAGGGGCGCTTGGTCTGGCGAGTCTGCTCCAGGAGCTTCCTGGCTAACATGAACGCAGCGTGCGCAGGGAGATGGGAATCGTCGAGAAGAGTCTCCACAAAATAATCGGCTTGGCGGGTCTCGACTTCCGGTCCACTTTGGGTGAGGCTAGGATCTTCTAACCATCCCAACCAGAACCAGGGAAGACGGAGAGCTTGAAGTTGGCGGCCAATGCTTGGGCCAGCGGTCTTTTTGGCCTGCATGTCTGCAGGTAATCCTAACTGGTTCGGATTTGCGTTCGCATACATTCGGGCCATATCTCCGATCTGCCAAAACGGGTTCCCCAAAGGAACAACGATTGGGTCTGGTGCGGCGGGCGCCAGACCCGCCCCTTGCCGTAAGTGGTGCTGCATGACTAGAAGGCACCGATACTTGGCCAAGGAAAGCGATTCGATCGGTGACTTGGGTGTGAAGGCCCTTCGGGCGGCTTCATCAAGAAGCGCGAGAGTTGCGGGAGTTGGACAGTCTAGGTAAGCCTCCTGAGCGGCAATGAAGACAGGCGAGATGGGGATGGCGACATCGGGAATCCAGTTGGCGAGTGATGCGTGCTCAGGACCGTGGAAGCCATCTTCGCTGAGCCGATTCATAATGATGCCGACGCGGACGGAGCGCAGATCCAAAGATAGAATCTTGGAAGCGGCAACCTTTGCTTCCGAGGCGGTCTGTATCGGTTTATTAAAGAGGGCGGGCACTAACTCCCTTAGCTCCATGAGCAGAGCAACGTCTCTCTCTTCAGGGGAATTTCCAGGAAGGACGACGCCTCCGGGTTGCATGGGGCGGTCTTCGGGAGTTAGGACGGACTGTTTGGGGAGGGCCTTTCTTCCGCCAAGAACCTGCTTCAGTACTAAGGCTCGATTGGATTCATTCAAATGAGCGCTGGCACGACGAACAATATCCGTACTTCCAAAACCGTAGGCCGATAATTCGATTCCGTCGGGAGAATGGCATGAGGCGCACGCCGCCCCCTTTGAATCGGGCGTGCGCCATGCGGTGAGTTCAGCATTGGCAACCGACTGGGTTGCCAACAGGGCAATGAAGGCGAGCATCAGTGATAAGGAGCGCCTCTGACGATGTACAACCGAGCATTGCTGATGGCAAGGATGTCACCTCCAGGACCGATCACCGTGGACGTGTAGGCCTCACCTATTCCGTCCGTTAATCGCACGCTTTCGCTCAAGGTGAAATTCACTAAGTTCCAGCGATAGACAACGCCGTCTTCGCAATTTAAGATCACGCTCTTTCCCGGTACGTCAACGGCAGAGGTGTTAACGCACCACTCTCGGACCGCGTTCGGGAATGTAGACAGAAACTCGGGATCGGGAGTAGGACCAGCGACAACGGCGACCTCCTTCATGGTGGGAATTCCTGAGACAGCCTCGGTGGCGGAGACGAAGGGGTCGAGCAGGGCAACCTTGTTGACTCCATCGCCGCCCGTGGAGGCGTAATTGTTGTACTTGCTGCAGATCAGGTAAGGAGACGATCCGGTGTAATTCGGAACACAAGAGGCGGGAACTACGGACGGCGTATCATCCCAGCCAAATGCGCCGGGAATCTTGGTCTGGGAAAGATCTCCATTGAAATGAAGCATCCAACCGCGAGAATGGTTGGACGATGAGTTTTCCAGGACGCCAACGAACACATCGCCATCGGGGCCAATCATTGGGCAACCAGTTCCGAGGTCTTCGGTTCGCGCATTCAGCCCGGATTTGGGATCTTTGAGGAGAACCTTTGCTTGGGGGGCCAAAGTCGAAGAATTCAGTTTGGCCAAGTAGCCGTAGCCAAAGCCTCCGCTACTGAGTGTGATATAAACCGAATCTAGCCGATTGCTGAGAGCGGGATCGCAGTTCATGCGAACTTTATTCACCGAGCCATCACCGGAGGCCGTATCGGCAGCCATCCACTTTCCCGTTCCCGATGGTGTGACCATTGCGATTCCTGATCGGACTCCAGCAGGATTGGCGCCCGACGTTTGAAATCCGAAATAGATATTTCCGTTTGGAGATGCCGTCAGCGGGGTAGATATCCGGACAACGTCGTTATAGAGGCTAGGATCGGCGTTGTAGGCAGAATTTCCGTAGAAAGCAACGATGGTGGTTGAGCTGCTAGGAGAATCAGCCGAACGGATGGCGATTCGCCCGCCTGCCATGGGCCACGCAACCATTTGACCCGTCTTATACTTCACCAGACAAGGACCGAAAGAAGGGGTCCAACTATGGGGCGGCATGATGTAGTCCGTGTCCGCCGACCAGATTTGACTGTGGTGTTTGAGTTCGTATGCTTCAACTCTAAATCCACTGTCAAGATTCTGTTTAACAGGGATGATCAGGTTGTTCTTAAGGGTGATGCAAGGAGAGCCATAGTGGGTGAGAAGACTAGCCCCGGAGTAGCGCGGCTGGAGGTCGATGGGAGTGCTCCACCAGACTCCTTCAAGGTGTTGAGATCGGACGGTCGACATTGCGGTGTGTTGAGCATCTCCACATTGGCCATCCCAGGATGTTCTTATGGCGGAGAACTGAACTTTTGCGCTGCCGACGGTGGCAAAGGCAATGACAACTGGCAAAAACATGGATGTAGTTTAAGTCAGTCAATAGTTATGAGCAAGAGGCAAATAGCCCGCGAAAATACGAGTCTTCTAGGTTGAGTATCGTAGATAACTTTATGGCTGAGGAGGTGCTGACGCTGACGGACCGCGGGCTTTATTGTCCGGCGGGGGATTTCTACATTGATCCCTGGCGTCCGGTTGAGCGAGCCATCGTCACCCATGCCCACAGCGACCACGCCCGATGGGGGATGAAGCGATACCTTTGCTCTGCAGAGTCTGAGCGCGTCTTGCGACTGAGGTTGGAAGAGGGGGCGAGGATTGACACTTTGGCGTTCGGAGAATCCTTGGAGCTTCACGGAGCGAAGGTGTCTTTACATCCGGCGGGGCACATTTTGGGTTCGGCGCAGGTTCGGGTCGAAGTGGGCGGGCAAATCGCGGTGGTCAGCGGCGACTATAAAACGGAGTCAGATCCGACATGCTCGGCTTTTGAACCGATCCGGTGCCATACGTTTGTGACGGAATCGACCTTTGGGCTGCCGATCTACCGGTGGGCGCCTCAGACTCAGGTTTTCGACGAAGTGAACTCCTGGTGGCGAGAGAACCAGGCGAAGGGTAAGGCCTCGATTCTTCTTGGCTATGCACTTGGAAAGGCACAAAGGGCGCTGGCGGGTGTAGATGCTTCGATTGGGCCGATCTTTGTTCACGGGGCGGTCCATGGTTTGACGGAGGCGTACAGGGAGCAGGGAATATCGCTGCCGCCAACCCGGCAGGTTTGGGAAGTGGAGAAGGGTTTTGACTGGTCACAGGCGTTGATTGTCGCTCCCCCCAGTGCGGCGGGTTCGCCCTGGGTGAGGCGCTTTGGGGATCATTCGACGGCTTTCCTTTCGGGGTGGATGGCGATTCGGGGGACGCGGAGGCGGCGAGCCTTGGATCGGGGGGTCGCGTTAAGCGATCACGTGGACTGGCCGTCTTTGCTTGGCGCGATTCAGGCGACGGGGGCGGAAGACGTTTGGGTGACCCATG
>MKRX01000009.1:91890-112513 GCA_001898035.1 Armatimonadetes bacterium 55-13 | reverse complement strand
GGATTTCTTCATAAGTCTCCTAACAGGAAACTCTACTATTTCAAACGATCCTCATAATGGGGGGCAGGTCAGCTCAAAACGACGAAATGCCCAAATCTGTCGCAATCCCAATCCGGCCGATTTGAACGTCCATGGCAACCATTTGCACTAACATCCGTCAGACTAAGACAGAAAGGAGGCTGCGATGTTTTGGAACATGGCAATTGGCATCGCGCTCAGTAGCGCGGCTGCCACAGGCACTGAAGTCACGATTTACAATCAGGGCTTCGGGCTTATTAAAGAATCGAGACAATTCGAGTTAAAACAAGGGCGTCAGACGGTTTCCGTGGAAGATGTTGCTTCCATGATCGAGCCGTCGAGTGTTGGCATCAGGAGCCTCACCGATCCCAATTCCTTCGAGGTGTTGGAGCAGAACTACCAGTTCGATCTGATTAACCCTCTCGCAATCCTGAACAAGTCCGTTGGGCAGCGAATTCGGTTCATCCGCACTATCGGGAGCCAAAAGGACGTGCTGGAAGGGATCTTGATGAGCTCTCCCACCGCCATCGTCGGTTCTGCCGATGGAGGTTCCCAGCAAACCTACAACGGAATGGTCATCAAGACCGACGACGGCCGCATCGTCCTGAACCCCACCGGCGAAGTGGAGGTCAAATCCATCCCGGATGGCCTCATTTCGAAGCCCACCCTCCTCTGGGATCTCAACGCAACCAAGGCTGGTTCAAATTCAGTTGAACTCAGCTATTTAACCCAGGGAATCAACTGGAACGCCGACTACGTGTTCACCCTCAATGGCGACAAAGACGGCGATCTCAAAGGCTGGGTTACCGTGAATAACCAGTCCGGTGCGACCTTCACCGACGCCAAAATGAAGTTGTTGGCGGGTGATGTTGCCAGAGTCCAACCGCCGAGAGGTCGAGGATTTGGTGGCGGAGCCGCCGACATGGCGATGATGAAGTCAGAGGCGGGGTTCGCCGAGGAATCACTCTTCGAATACCACCTCTACACGCTTCAACGTCCAGCAAGCATCCGCAACAAGGAGATCAAACAACTCTCGCTGTTGGAAGGGAAGGGCGTCAAGTACGAAAAGAAGCTCGTCATCGATGCACTGAGGGGATTCGGCGTTTATTATCCCAACGAGGGCCAGGTTGGCATTGGCAACATCAAACCGTTGGTGCTTGTCGAATTTGTCAACTCGAAAGAGAATGGACTCGGGATGCCCTTGCCTCAAGGCAAAGTGAAGGTCTATCAGCGCGATAAATCCGGTTCCGTGCAGATGCTGGGCGAGGATCAAATTGATCACACGCCCAAGGACGAGAAGCTTACGCTTGCCGTAGGGCGTTCGTTTGACGTGGTTGCCAGCCGCAAGCGGACTAATTTCCGCCGGATCAGTGACCGAGTCGTGGAAGAAACATTCGAGATCGAAGTTCGAAACCGAAAAGAAACTCCCGAGACGGTCTACGTAATGGAGCGTAAGTGGGGAGACTGGGAAGTTCTCTCAAAAACGATGGCGTTCGATAAGTTGGATTCGACCACCATGCAGTTCACCCTAAAGCTAAAGGCTGGTGAGGTTCAAAAAGTGACCTACACCGTCCGAACCACTTGGTAGGAACTCCAGGTGAAAGTAAGTTGTCGGACCCCTTGTCTGACAACTTACTTTCTCAAGTTGGAGAGTCGAGATCGAGTCCGTCGCCTATCCAGTTGCGGCAGAAGTCAACATAGATTCCCACTGTTCATCCAGCCATCGAGCCCTGTTCGCCATATCGTGCGCGAGTCCGGGGAGAACGCCGACGGCGAAGCTGATATTCGGGACGAAGCAATCGAACGCCAAATCAATCCCTCGGCAACACCACGAGCCGATATCGTTGCACCAGTTCCACTCCTTGCGTTCCATTTCATTGAGATACAGCGCTAAGTGAGCCCGGCTCCCAACCACCATGTTTATAGGAACGATGAGGTGGCAACTCAGCCCGTTACCTAACCCCGGATGTGCCTCGTTCGAAGTAATCGTCAGCCGCATGGGGTTACCGTTGCCGCCGTGATGCCATTCGAAATCGGCGGTGAGTTGAGTTTGATCGTCGGTGGTGCAAGTCATGGAGATTCTTTTCACCGCCTGCCGCGCATCTTCCCATTCCGCTGAACCATTCCATCGACTGGCTTGCGTTCCCCAGGGTTTGAAGAATCTCTCATCCGCTTCAACCATGGCATCCGCATGTTCACGCATCCCGGCGAGAGGGTGAACCGAGGTTGCCGGAAGGACTCCCAGCCGCGATGCGAGACTCTTGGCAGTGTGTTGAACTTCGCAAATCTGAAGACCCACCGCTCCTAAGAAAAGGCGCTTGAGCCAGTCCTCGTTCTCATAGCAGGCGTAAACGCTGCAGTGGAGTTTGTAGGTGTCCTTCTCCCGGTCGTACACCATGGCGCTCAGGTTGGCATCGGCCATGGCTTCCAGAAGCGGAACTTCACACTCATGGGCTTGACCCTCGCATCGAAGGAACTCGATTTCGGTGTGAAGGCGGAAGAAGTTGGCCATGTTATGGAAGATGCCCATATCGGCCCAAATCGTCTGGGCATAGTCGCTCGCCCACCAGGTAAATCCCCGACCTTGATCCAATCGGTATTTGTCTGAAATTTTCAGGGAATCGTGTACGAAGCCCACCAGGGCAAGTCCAAGGTCGTCTTTGTTATGCCAGGACATTGTCTTAACTCACGTCATCGGAAGTGACGTCAGTATAAGACAGAAATTTGAACTTGCAAAAGAAACGCTAGGCGGTCCTAGTAAAGGGGAGCCGAGGCTACCGACGACTGTGTGAAAACGGCATCGGACGGCGACCCAACGCTTGCCAAAGCGTAACGATTCGACCCGTGCGGATGCGCGATTCCGCCGATTGACTCTCTAACGCCGCCACGAGTTCCGCCGCTTTGGCGCGCACCTTGGCATCCTCGATCGCCGGGCTCGATTCCCGAGAACGTTCGGATGCCAAGAAGTCGGCCATCTTCTGAAGTTCGCCGTCCTGAACCCAGACGCCGAAGCAGTCGTCGCACTCATCGAGCTCGATTTCGGATGTGTAGAGGTAGTTGTACGACGAAAGTCGAGTATCGCAATTGGGGCACGTCCGACCAGATTCACTGGTGTCCACGGGCAATACAGAGGGGTGAGCGGCGGCTTCCATTTCCAAATAAACAAAAGAGCCGGCCGCCTGGCAGCGCTTCAACTCTCCCTCATCGAACCAGATCCCCCCGCATTGAGGGCATTCATCTAGCACCGTACCGTGGAAAGTGAAGACATCCATCGGAATTCGACATTCTGGGCAAAGGCGGCTCATGTGTCAATTGTAGATGGTCTTCTCGCGAAATGAAGCCTCGTTACAGCCCCATTTTTGAATTGGGTTCATACTACGACCAGCCTTTACCATGAGCGACGAACTCACTTTCAATCGCCGAAACTTCCTCGCCGGGATGACCGCGCTCGCGATTGGATTTCGCGACCAGACGCTTCAGGGACTTGAAAAGCTCAAACCAGAAGAAGGCGCTCCGGATAATGAAGAATTCTGGCTAAGGGTCCGAAACGAATTCCAGATTGACAAAGACCTTATCGCTCTCAACAACGTAGGCGTCTCCCCCTCCCCTAAGCGGATCATTGAACTCCAAGCCAAACTCCAAAGGGAAGCCAACCTAGATCCCAGCTACATCATGTGGCGCAAACAGGACAAAGAACTGGAAGCCGTTCGAGAATCCCTTGCCAAGCTCGTCGGCTGTAAACCCACCGAACTCGCCCTTACCGCCAACGCCAGCTTCGGCCTCCAAACCACCATTTCCGGCTTTCAAATGGACCCCGGCGATGAAATCCTCACCACTAATCACGACTACCCCCGAACCATCACCGCCATCCAACAACGAGAGCGCCGCGAACGGATCAAGATGGTTCAAATCGAGTTACCCCCACGCCCAATTGAGCCTCACGAATGGGCAAATCTCATTGAATCCCACATCACCCCCAGAACCCGCCTCGTCTGTCTCTGCCGAATCAATTATCTCAACGGCCAAATCGTCCCCCTCCCCGAAATCAAAAAAATCCTCCAACCCAAAAACATCATCCTTATGGCCGATTGCGCCCAGTCCATCGGCCTCCTTCCTGACACCTTCCAAGCTCTCGGCGACAACATCTACCTCGCCAGCCTCCACAAGTGGATGATGGGCCCCATCCCAACTGGCGTCTTTGCCGTAAGGGAAGACCTCATCCACCGAATCTGGCCCCTCCACCCCGCCGATGCCGACCTGGATGACAACATCACCAAGTTTGAACAGATCGGGACCCACTCCAGTGCCCCCATGCTCTCGATGAAAGAGGGAATCGAGTTCCACCACTGGATCGGCCTCGAACGCAAGTCCGCCCGCGTTGCCCACCTCCGCGGACTCCTGGCCAAAGGCCTAGCCGAAGCCCAAGGCGCCCGCCACTACAGCCATCTTGGCGAAAATATGGGCCATGGGATGTATGCGGTGGGGTTTGATAAAGTACCTTCCGCTCAGTTGGCCGGATGGCTGCTCCAAAAACACAATATTCATGTAACGACATCAACTAGGAACGGATTTGATGGAATCCGCATCTCGCCGAGTATTTTTAGTGCCACTCGAGATATAGAACTATTGACTTCTATTTTGGTCAAGGTCTCACGGGACGGTCTCCCCAGCTAGTTAAGCTTTGGGGACTTTGAAAGCAATTCAGAAGCCCCGAAAACCTCTTTTCTGGTGCTTCGTTGCTGTTTTGATTTTTGGGATGCAGGCAACGGCGGCGGCACAATCATCGGTCGCAATCACCAGCCTCTTGGCGAAAGGAGCCAAATTTCAGGATGACGAACAGGGACGAAGTGCGCGACTCTCAAAAATTGCGTCCGATCTCGATGATCCCAAGACCGACGGGGTCGCTCTCCTAACCGAAGCAATCCGCCTCTGTGGATTCTCGATCTGGAAAGACGATCGAACCAAGGTCTCCGACCCTCTGACTACTCCAGGGCTGGGTCTCGCGATTACGGAAGGCGAGATCAAAGGCGCAGTTGAGATGTACCGTCGAGGAGATCGCATAGTCGCGAGCGACCTTTTCGGCTCGTTCACCCCCCTTTATAGATTGATTGGAGGCGAGTCTGGAATGGAGTTGTACGGAAAGCAATTCTTGGAGCAGAACCTCATTCACCCCCGTCCCGCCGTGCGAAGCCTAGCGCAGTTCGTCAAGGAACTGGGCCGCACTCATGCCGAGCCCACGGACATGCCGGTGACGCTAGACTCTCAATTGGATGCCATTCAGGCTCTCTTGGCCACGCGAGTAGTCACGGAAGAGCTCTGTCAACCCCTCAGAAAGCTCGCGCAAAAGTCCCCAGAACTCTTTGCCAGCGTCACCCCGTGGCAGGAAGCCGAAGCCCCCGGTTGGGCCGAGGACGCCTTCGCCGGAGGGATCACCGGCATCGTCGGCGAGATATCTAACCGCCTCGGAGAAATGGGCGAAAAGGTCAACGGCGTCGTCGGCAAAATCAACACCCTCTCCGCCATCTCCAAATTTATGATGTCCTATCAATTCCTCAAGGGCGAGATGTACCTGGAAGGAAAGGGGCAACCCCTCGTTCGCACCAAGGATTTCGACCCCGGTGACGAGCGCACCACCGTCGTCCACTTTTATATCGACGGGACCGGAGCCACCGACTGGGTGAAGGAAAACCGAAAGTGGTTCCACACGGTCGGCATTGACCCCGATACCCCGAAGAGTGGTCCTCTCAAGGGCGCCGAGACCTTCTGGATGGTCGACCAAAACCAGAAATACAACTCCAAGCAGCTCATCCAAGCCGTTCGAGGCACCACCGACCTCGCTCGGCTCAAAACCGATGACAACGGCATCGCCAAGGTCACCTGGGAGGGCAAGCCCCAACCCAAGAAGATCGACCCCAAGAAGGCCATGCCCGTCATGAAGAAGGTCCGAATCCATGTTTCACCGCAAATGAAATCCGTGGAAATGCAGCAGGACCTCGTCGACGCTGTCTTCGGAGCCATGGGCCTCAAAGACGGCCCCACCGGCCTCCTCACCCCGCTCATGGAGGTCATGTACCGCATGAAGTGGAAGGTCGCCGCCCACTTCGATCTCCAAATCAAGGACTGGGTTGAAGGCGACACCTTTGGTCAGCTCACCGTCGAAGCCTCGGGAAGCGGAAGCTCCTTTAGCAACGATAGTTCCTATCAGATGTCCATCGATCACAAACTCTTCATCACCGACATGGCCATGCAGGTCTATGGCGCCGAACCGCCCATTTTTGATGAAGCCGCTCTCAAGAACTTCCCACCGGAAGTCCGAAAGCAAGTGGAAGCCGGCATGAAAGAAGCAAGAGAAGCTGCCAAGAAGCGGGATTTCTTCGGCATGGGACCCGGTCGAGCTTCTATGAGCATTAACGACTCTGCCTATTGGAGAGACACCTACCGAGACTGCTCGGTCGAGGTCATCACCGGATCGGACACCTACCGAGGCTCGGGCGAAAAAGATATCCCGGCCAACAACCCCAATCCCTTCAACTTCAACGTTCAAGTCAATCTAGCTGACAAAGTCGCGTTGGTTCGGTTCGAAGGCAAAGTCAAAGGCGCCCATACCAGGGTTGCGGGCAAACGCCCAACAGAGACTAAGCAAGGCGAATTCGACTTCTGGACCAACATCGAACTAGAAGACGGCGTCCTCAACAAGGACCGAGCAATTGAACTCCCCTTGAAAGAAACGCCCCTCCAAAACAACACCGGATCAAACTACTACGGTGCCAGAACCATCAAGTTCAAATTTGGCCCGAAGAAGGCATTCTCCGGTTCCGTCATCATCAGTTACTCGGTCACCCGCAAGCTGCCTCCGAAAGAAAACTAAACAATTACGCCCCGGCGAAAAAACTCGCCGGGGCGTAATGAATGGGCATTTATCGGTAGGAGTAATCCCCGTTGTGCGCATCCTCGATGTAACGCGCCAACAACTCCACGCACGCGTCTACATCGCCCTGGTGAACCGTCTCGTTCACCGTGTGAACGTATCGGGTCGGGATCGAAAGGGTAATCGAAGGTATGCCGCCGTGCAATCGCTGAACCGCTCCCGCATCGGTACCCCCCGCCGACAAGATCTCAATCTGATACTTGATCTTCTTGTCCTCCGCCACCGTTCGGAAGTGCTCAACTAACTTCGGATGGCAGATCAGCGAACTGTCTAGAAACTTGATCGCCGCACCCGCACCCAGCTTCGTCACATGGTCGGGCTCAGGAATCCCCGGAATATCGTTGGCCAAGGTAATGTCCAAAGCGACACAGATGTCCGGAGCAACCGACCAGCCGCTCGAAGCCGCACCGCGAAGCCCAATCTCTTCCTGTACGGTGGCAATCCCGTAGACATCAACTTCGTGATCTTTCAGCGCCTTCATCGCCTCAATCATCACGTAGACGCCCACGCGGTCGTCCATACACTTACAGGTGTAGAGGTCGCCCATTTGCTGGAGCGTTCGGTTCATCGTCACCATGTCGCCCAGTCGAATCTTAGCTTTCGCCTCTTCGCCGCTCAATCCGGTGTCCACAAAGAACTCCGCCACGTCCTGTTTCTTTCCGGCTTCGGCGTCCGAGAGCATATGCTTGGGTTTCGTACCGTACATCAAGACGCCGTTCCGAGCCCCTTCCTTGGTGTGAACGAACACTCGCTGGGAGTTCATCTGCCGCGGATCCCAGCCACCCAGTGGCTGAAGTCGCAGAAAACCCTTGTCGTCGATGTACTTCACGACGAATCCAATCTCGTCCATGTGCGCGGCAATCATCAGCTTCTTGGCGGTCCCGCCGCTCTTGGTTGCCTTCTTCACACAGTGCAGATTCCCCATCGAATCGGTCGAGAACTCGCACACGCCTTTCAACTCGTCGCGGACGATCTCTCGAATCAGGTCTTCTTGTCCCGGGACCCCGTGGGCCTCTGTCAGACGTCTCAGCAGATCAACGTTCATTAGTTGGGGTTTACCCGATCCAGTGGAGGTCTGACTTTCATCAGACTTTGCTCTCTAGGAAATGCCGCAGGGCGGATCATGGAAGTGGGAGTCATCTATGACCGAAGAACGCCTGTCGAACGTCGAAAGCCGCTTGAACGCCCTCGAGCAAATCGTTCAGTCCGTGGACCAGCGCTTAAGGCGCCTGGAAAATCCGCACGCCAAACCTGCGCCGCCCCCAGTGCAACGCCCAACCCCGACGTTCGAACTTCCCAATCCCCCCGAAGCTCCCATCGTCGCGCCCGTCGCACCGCCTACGCCTCCCCCGCAACGCACGCCGCCATCCTCACAGACCGCGGCCGAGTACAAAATCGGAGCGCAGATTCTGCCTCGAGTAGGCGCTCTCCTCTTGCTCCTGGGGGTTGGGTATCTCGTCAGCCTTGGACTCTCAAATGGCTGGATTACCCCCGCCATGCTCTTCGGCGGAGCCGTGGCTCTCTGCCTGGCCTTTATTGGGCGTTGGTCAATGGAAGAGGGAAGAGAAGGAAGAATTTGGCCAGGTACTTACCGGGATCGGATCATGTGGCCTCTATCTGACGATTGCGGGGGGCCATATCTTCCAAAAGCTGTATAGTGGCGAAACGCTTGTGGCCCTCTTTTTGGGCCTGAGCCTGGCGAACCTAGGATATAGCGCCTGGCGATCCTCCCGGTCATTTCTCGCGATTGGCGTCATCGGGGGATTTGCTGCGGCCCTAATGCCGCTCGATAAGCAAGCGTTCACCTTAAATTTGGTCCTCCATTTTGCCATCCTGCTCCCCAGCGCAATCATTGCATTAAAGCGCCGGTGGCCCGATGTTGCCGCTTGGCTATGGTTTTTCTCTTCCTTGGCCATACAGCCTGCTCTCTGGACGTCACACGTTCATTGGGTCTATCGCATCGCGGCGTTCGATCTCGGCACACTCATCTGCGTCGCCGTATATGCCCACGGCTACAAACCGTCAAAGTTCGATCCCCAAGCCGTGGCGAGTGCGCTTGCTTTGGCCCTCACGGCGCTCGTCGCATTCAATGTCCAGGGCGGACCGGAAGCCACGATTCATCTGCTGGCATTTGCCACCGTAACCGTGATTCTTGGCTGGCTCATTACCGGAGAAAAGACCGTTCGAATCCCGATCCTGGCCACCGGGTGGGGAACCGCCGCCTTTGTTGCCCCGTTTGGATTCCGACCCGAACTCTCCGCTCTCATTTTGCCTGGTCTCGCTGCCGCTCACGCGTCGATTAGCCTCAGAACAAAGAGCCGAATCCCCAATTTGTACGGAGCGATTTGTCTTGGATTATCTTTTATCGCCTACGCCATGGGGCAAGCTCAGCAGCCGCCCCTCGGATTGGAACGAGAACTGACTGTTCTCGTAGCAATGGCCGTAGCCACTGTCCTTCTGGCCTTTGCCGAAACAAAGCGAGGTAGTTCCGCCAATCACTTCACTCTCCTCGCCTCGTTGATAACCGGTCCCATGCTTGTTCGGGTGACCCAGACCCTGATCCTCACCTCTTACCAACGGTTTGATCTCCTTTTCGCGGTGGCGATCGGAATCGGCCTGGTGGCAGTGATTACGTTCGCCGTCACCGTCGTTTCGGGATGGGAGTCGGGCACGGCCTTCGCCGCCCTCGCGGGAGTCCTCAGTTTATCGGCGTACGCACTTTCTGCAAGCCAAGCCACGCTAGGTTTTGCGATCGAAATCGGTTTCCTCACCATTGCCGCACTTCTCGCGGGCTCTCTGGCCGGACTCACCCAAAGACGCGGAGAGCAAAACTGGACAATTGCCGCGGCGTCTATCGTCCTGGCAGGCCTTGTGACCAGGGCGAGTGTGCTTCTCTGCGCTCACTGGCACTTTGCTCCATCTCACGTTGCCATCCCCATGACTCTCGCCACCTACGCTCTCCTCAACTCACTCGGAGCTCGGTGGAAGGAATTGCCAACGCTTCACGTGGTTGCGGGGCTTTCATGGGCAGGCGCGGTGTTCAGTTACGCGTTGCGCTTCGCCGACCACGGATTCGCATTCAATCAGGAATTGTCTGTCCTGCTCGTACTTTCCACGACTCTGGCTATTTCTCTGCCACTTGCAAACCGTCATCAAGAGTCAAAAGATGTCCTGCCAACGCTTGGCGCTTGGCTGGGCTGGGGGCTCTTCTCCCGCCTTGCCTATATCGTGCTGACCCACCCAGGCGTAGGCATGCAAGCCCTACCGGCTGTTTCGCTCGCTTGGACGGTCTACGCATTCGCTATCATGGGATTAGGATTCCTTTTCGATTTCCGCACCCTCCGTTATTCCTCTCTGGCCTTCCTGACCGCCACCGTCCTCAAGGTCTTGATTCTCGATCTCTCCGGCGCAGCTCCGGGAATCCGCGTTGCCGTCCTCATGGCCCTCGGCTTGGTGCTTATCGGCGGCGGCTATTGGTACATACAGCGACGCCAGTCTTTCACCGAATCCTCACGCTGACGTGATAAGCTCGGCATTCAATGTCGAGCTTGATCGTCCGCCCGTACGAAGACCGAGATATCGAAGGTTATTTCCACGCCCGCGATATGACCTACAACAACGGAGTCCGAACGCCGCCTGAAAGCCGTGTCTTCAAAACGACTCAGCCGTTCGTCGCGGAATTGGACGGTCAGGTCGTGGGCTGTTTCAATGTTCTCGATCTCACCTGTAATCGTGGCGATCGAGCGAATCTGAAATGCGCTGGCATCGCTGGTGTCGCCGTTGCTCCCGAATTCCGCCATCTTGGAGTCGGGAGCCGAATGATGAGCTGGGCCGTGCCCCACCTGAAGGCGCAGGGCTATCACATGGCGTCGCTTTACGGATTTCGCGAGGGCTTTTACCGAAAGTTCGGCTACCAAGTGTGCGGTCTAAAGGTTGAGATCAGCTGCCCTTCGCACCGTCTTCCGCGTCTCGCGCCAGAACTCCCCGTTCGAAAAATTCCGTACGATGCTCCAGAACCTCTCCAAGCCTGTCTTGAGTCGTTCGCCAAAAATCTCAGCGGAATGAACATTCGGAACGACATGCACTGGGGAAGGGTCCTCGATGAAAAGAAGTCCATCTACGCGGTTGGAGACCCTGTCGAAGCCTACGCCATTGTTGATCACGCCATCGACTTCTGGGTTCCGCAACGTATCAACGAGGTCGTCTGGTCCACTCCCGCTGGTTACCGCTCGATCCTGGCCGTACTAAGCGGCATTGCCATCAATAAATCTGCGCTCACCTGGTACGAACCCAGTACCACGCCGTTCTATTCCACTTACCTTGAGCAAGGAGTGGAAGCGAAGATCGTTCGCCCCATCATGTATCGCCTCTTAGATGTACCGGGAGCGCTCGCGGCGTTATCCCCTGTCGGAGCCGGTTCATTCTCGGTGACCATAGAGGATGACCTCATTTCGGACAACTCAGGGGTGTGGCTCATCCAAGACGATGGCGCGACGGTGAGTGTGAGTAGAGGTGACCAAGCAGGGCAAAGTATTGATATCCGAGCCTGGGTTCAGATCTATCTCGGGCAAGCCGGAGCAGGGCAGTGGAGCAACCTACCTCCCGCCGCCCAACGCTTCTTGCCCGAATCGGCAATCTACTGCCAAGAGTTCTTCTAACCTTCGAAACGGACCCCAGCCCGTTGTTTTCTCGTCAATACGTCTATAAAAAGGTTCTTGGTATTGGTCAGAACCTGATCAAATAATGTAGTGACGCAAAGGGGGAACGATGCTGAACGCGATGTTGGCCGTATCGGTGGTGACAACAAGCGCGGGCCCAGAGCCAAGCGCTTGGACCCTCCCTTGCCGAACGCCCCTTGACCTCCTCGCCAAAGATCTGTACCGAGTTGATCTCACGAAGGTGACGATCCCCGGGACCACAATGGAATTCAAGAGGAAAAAGGCAACCGGATTCAGCATATCCTTCCTCCCCGACTTCCTAGACTACGAAACCGAAGCCCCCGGCCCGAACGGCGGATGGTCCTTCAGCGCTCCGACTTCCACCGGAGGATTAAAAGGCGAGATTCTTAAGCGCCTCGGCCTCATCGAAGTCCGTTCCCGCGGTTTCGGAGCCACCTTCCGCTTCTCCGAATTCCCAAACTGGGCCTTCCAGTTCAAGGGAATGAGAAGAGTCACCATCGCCTACATCACCCGGTTTTAATTTTAATTGACCCCTGCCAGGAACTACACTCCCCTCCTCGTCCCTCGTCCCTCGTCCCTCATCCCTCGTGTTTCAACGCTACAAGAGCGTCGAAACACGCTTCCTCCTTTGATCCGCTGGCACCGCAAACGTCACAGCAAACGGCAAACCCACTTCGCACCCCCGGGTTCGGGCCAGCGACTTGTAGTACTCCAGATAAGGAAACGTCGAGACCTCGCCACGAAACAGTCCGTAGCTCAGCATGGCCTTCTCGTAAACGTCGATGTCCTCTTGCGTGACTTCCAAGAACGTCTCCGGCACGTATCCGCGCTGGTCTTCCCAGTTCTCGCCATGTAGATAGCGCCCGCACCAGTGGTGGGGAAGATCTCGTTTGAAAGCAGGGAGCCCGGCATAGAAGATGGCGTCAGGCAGAATCTCTGCGGTGGCCGTGTGGTCCTTATGCATACTGCCTGGCCAGTGCGTAATGATTAACTTGGGTTTGGCCTCTCGGATGATGTCGCACACCTGGAGCTTCACCTCATCGGTCGTTGGCAGTTCGCCATCCCGATAGTCCAGCGCCCACATTTCTGCGCCTAAGAGTTCGGCACACCGTGGCGCCTCTTCACGCTTCTGCCGTTCATATTCAACCGGCGTGAGGGTCTTGTGTCCCTTCTCCCCCGGTGTAAGGTGAAGGAGTCCAATCGAATGTCCTTGTCGTCGATGCGCCGCAAGGGCGATGCCCCACGCGATCTCGTCTCCCATGTGGGCGCCAATGGCCAAGATGTCCGGCATCTTGCCATGTTAGCCCCTAGAAGGTCTTCTTGAGGAGGGCAAAGCGACGCTTAATTTGGAATCCCGCTCCTTCATACAATTTGGCCGCCGTCCGGTCGTCCGACCATCGAAAATAGCTGTGTGTGTAATTCCGGCTGCGTTGGACAAAGAGCGTTTGATGCAAGAGAACCTGACCGATCCCCCTCCCACGGTGGTCGGGATCGACTCCAATCGGACCAAAGCGACTCCTGTCGTAGTGAGAGAAACCAATCACCTTGCCTTGCGCGTCAACCGCCAAGTACAGGTGATCCGCTCCCGCCCACTCATCGAGGATCTCCTGCATCCTGTGCCGCACCACTCGTACCCAATCTCCCGGAAAACACCGTTCGACAAACTGCAGCGTCTCCCAGACAAAGCGAGGAGACATGGGCACGATCAGCACCCCCTCAGATTCGAGTCGGGCCCGAATCTGCTGGACCCATTCCGGGATCGCCAAGTAGTGCTCAAGTGAAGTTTCCATCCAGATGGGGCGATAAACCTCTTGGTAACCTCGCCGCTTGAGAAACTCCAATCCCTCCGCATACGCCTGAACGTCAACCCCGGGACAGAAGTAGCCGGGCGCATAGGGAGAAATCCAAACCTCCTCCCTCCCTCGCTCGCGGTGAAACGCTTCTGCCTGTTCCAGCAACTCAGCCCCGATCCCCTTTCCCCGATGTCTCGCATCGACTCCCATGAGCGTGATGTATCCCCGGTGACCATCGTCGGGAGCATTCTCAAGGGGAACCCGTCGCCCCATCGCTAAGACATAGCCAACCGCTTGGCCCTGATCGGTCGCCAGGATCGAACCCGCGGGATCAAAGTTCGGATCGAGCAAGACCTGCTTGACGAAATCTCGTTCCCCAATCCGTTCCGCCGGCAGTTCCTCCCGCAAGAGGGCCGTGATGCGCGCCGCATCCGTCGATTGCTCAAAATCCACCGGGCAATCTTACTTCGGGGACCAGTCATTCCATCCAGTGGGGAACAAATCCCACACGTGCCAGATGGAGCAAAAGTCATCTCCTTCACCCAGATAGGCGTATCCATACCGATAGATCTCGCCACCTTCCTTGACGAACGCCGAGATGCCCGGCCAAGGATCTCCATCCTTATCCATGTTCATCGCTCGACGGAACGCGCCATCGGCGTCGGCGGCCAGAGGGAAGTTCCAGCCCCGCCGCTCCGCCGTCTCCATCAACCGATCAATGGGATCCGCGCTCACCAATACAAACCCCGCCCGCGTGAGAAAATGCTGAGTGAAGCCACGAAATCCATCCGCCCACAAAGAGCAATGGTTGCACCCCCGCCCCATGTTGTGAACGACCACCAACTCGTCCTTATCTCCAAACAGCTCAGAAATCCGCTTGGAACCCTCGGGGGTCTCCAAAACAAAGTCCTCCACCCGCTCCCGGTGGGCTCTCCGCAACTCAGCGAGTTCCTTCTTCTTCTCAAGGATCTCCGCTTCCAAGGCCTCTATCTCCGCTGATCGACTAACCATGCCCATATCCTAATCCGTTTTCGGTCCCTGCGCACTCAGTACCTTGCACTTGCGCACTCCCATTAGGGCCACCGGCAGGATGTCTACGCTGACATATTTCCGCCCGGACGCCATGAAGATGAAGGCGTTCCCGCCGACACCTGCAAAACCCCGGAGAGATCAATGAATCCCAACGGGATTCCATCTGGTAGCGAAGGGTTAGGGGCGCAGGGCGACCCTTACCCTGGTATTTACGTCGATCCAGAATCCAACCCCAAGGGGGTTGCGTCTCTCCCGGCCCGCATCCTTGCCATCGTCAGACGTAGGGCCGTTCCTCAGCGTCAGCACAACCGCCTCGCAAACCGACGCGAACCGTATCTCCGCTGGCATATTTCCGGCTGACGCCATGAAAATGAAGGCACTCTTTCTGACACCTGCAAAACCCCGGCGAGAGCGATGAATCCCAACGGGATTCCGTCTGATAGCGAAGGGTAAGGGGCGCAAGGCGACCCTTACCCTGGTATTTAGGGCGATCCAGAATCCAACCCCAAGGGGGTTGCGTCTCTCCCGGCCCGCATCCTTGCCATCCTCAGACGGAGGGCCGTTCCTCGGCGCGAGCAAAACCACCCATAGGGTGCCTTCAACAAAACCACAACCCCTCGTAAAAACTCCTTCGCACTCACGCACTACTTCTCCCGCCAACGCGAATCGCGAATCGCAACCAATTCGTCGCGCAAATCCGTTCGCTACCCCTTCTTGTCGACCGGCTTCTCGTTCAACTGATCGAAATTCCGAATCGCGTTGAACAACAAATCGTAACTCCCTACCGTCTGCATCCTCCACATCGGATTGATGGAGAAGAGCAACACGTTCCCTTTGCCCACCTGGCACTGAACCAAAGCTGCCTTGCCCGCCAACTCGTCGGGATGATCAATCATGCCCGACATCAAAAGCTTGTCCTCATCCGCGAACCGGAGAAGAACCTTTGGAGAGGGAAGTCGCGGCGCATTCGTGTTGCGAGACTCCGGAACATCGCCCGGCAAAGACTTGGGTGTGTAAGGAGGGCGTCCCTGAACGATATCGGGATCGGTCAAAGACCCGCGTCCGCTGGGCCGGCCGTTATCTCCACCACCCCGACCCCGTCGTCCTCCTCCACCCGCTTGAAGAATGACGAGCGAATTCATGTTGAAGTAAGCCCCCAACTCGTCTCCATAGTTCGCCAAGATGGGATTGTCCTTCGCCGAATTCAACGTTCGATAGACGCCACCTGGAGCATTAAGATCCGCGGGTTCGAACACTGAGACTCCGTTGACGATTCCGTAGTCGATGGGCACCTGGCACGTGTTGCCAACACAAATGAGCAGCCCCCCTTCAGAAACGAACTTCTTCAGATGGAGAACGCCTTCAAGTTCGATGCCGCCTCGAATATCGTTGCTCGTATCCGGTCCGCCCAGATTCGGATACTCGGAAGTCGCCTTCCAAGGCATCGGATCGCCGACCATCGGTCGCCCGTTGACGATCGATTGCGCGCTCCCGCCTCCCGGCGGCATCAGGATCACGTCGTACTTGGCGCGAAGATCGGCCGTATCTCTCAATTCGTGGACTGAAACGTACTTGTAGTTGACCCCAAGCTGGTCCAACGCCAAGCGGTACCAGCCTTCATCCTGGGTACTCGTCCAGGTGTGAACGAGGGCGATTCTGGCCGAGATTCCTTGCCCTGGCCCCTTGACAGACTCAAAGTCCGTCGTTAACTCCATGGCGGAGTCCAGAACCTTGGTGTCGTTCGTGCGGATCGTGGACACATTAAACAGCGGGCCAAACTGCCATCCGGTGTCATCGTAGGACCGGGGATCATTGGGGTTGTAATACTGCTGATCCAACATCATGTCCGCCATCCGGCTATAGGGTTGGTCCATCCTCACCACGTAAGAATTCGCCAGGAATGTCCCCTCTTTCAGAAGGGTCGGTCGGGTGAGCTTATGAACTTCCACCCCTTGAGCCATGAGGAGCTTCAAAAGCATCGCTTGTTGGTCGGGGTGCTTTTCGTCGGCGGGGAAGATGTACGCGGCTGGCCCTTCTGCACGTGCCTTGAGGATCGAGCGCTTGGACTTCAAATAGAAGTTCTTCATGAACGTCTTTCGTTCATGAGCAACTTTGTACATCCCCGTCAGCAATGCGCTCTGCATGACGTTGACGTTGTTGCGGATTGACCATCGCACCCGAGGAAACGGCGGATTGGGGCGGTACCAGTCCCGCGTCGAAGAGGAAACTGAGGATCGAATTCCGGTATCCGCGCCACCGCCGGAGAACGTCTCATAAAAGCGACCAATCCCATTGTGCCCATTCGCCACCATGAATCCATAGGAAGGCGACCACCCATCGTAAAACCCGTGGGTCCACACCCCCGGCACCCCGCGCTTTGTCATCTCGTTGACTTCGTTGTAAGCCAACATGTGCCACTCGTCGATGAGGATCGGATCGACCCAGGCATTGTAAGGTCCAGTGCCCGTGGAGATGTACAGGTAGGGCACGCTCTCATGCAAGTCATGGAAAACCAAGGGCTTGTACTCGAGCCAGGTCTTGGTAAGCGCCTTCGAGAGTTGAAGAGATAGCGTCATCCCGTCCCGGTTGTCATCGTGGGCAACGTAATGCCCCCAATAAACCAAGGGAATCTCCGGCTTATCGGGATTCGCCTTCCGGTACCGGTACAAGTCCACCACCCGCTCCCGCCCGTCCACATCAAGAACGGGTGTCAGCATGACCACCGAGTTCTTCCGAATCTCCTTGATCATCGGGGTCTCGCTAACCGCCAACCGGTAAGCAAGCTCCATGATCATTTCCGGCGGCCCACTTTCCGGCGCATGCATCCCGCCCGTTGCCCAATAGAAGGGAAGGGCTTTGTCAATAATCTCGTCCGCCTTTCTGTCTCGATCCGACCAATCGGATGGATCGGAACCGGGCGAAGAGCCGGACGCCATTTTCTCCCCGCGCTTGTAGTTAAAGAGGTCCCTCGGATCACCAAGAAAGTGGTTATAGGTTCGCAGACGGTTGATATTCTCTAGGTTGGCCTCATCTGAGATGATCGCTACCACCATCTCCCGCCCCTCTTCGCTCCTTCCGAGGCTCACGACCTTGACCCGCTTAGACTTCTTCTCAAGTTCCCGAAGATAGTCCGCGCATTTGGATGCATAGGTCAGAACATTGGGGGCGCCGACGACGTACCCCAAATATTTCTCAGGCGTCGGCACCGTCTTGCTTGACGGCAAGGTATCGACGAGATCCGTAAGGAAAAACGGCTCCGTCGTGTACTCCCGAATCTTCTTCGAGTACTCCTCATCAATCTGACCAAACCCTAGCGAACACAGGGTAACCACCCCAATACACCCAAAACCACGACTCATCCCCTCCCAATTTCGAGACAGTCCCAACCTCCTCCTTCAACAACTTAACGAATGTAGCGAACGTGGTCCGGCAACCCCCGGCGTGCGCTCCCCAATTTCTCAATTCATTTGAAAAGGAACCCCCGAACCCTATCCTTACGCTCCCGATATCAGCCATACCCCCTCCGTCCCTCGTCCCTCGTCCCTCGTCCCTCGTCCCTCGTCCCTCGTCCCTCGTCCCTCGTCCCTCGTCCCTCGTCCCTCGCCCCTCGTCCCTCGCCCCTCGTCCCTCGTCCCTCGTCGGGCCCATAGGCCCACCCCCGCACCCCGCTCGCCGTATCCCACCTCCACCAAGGGAACCCCGCTCCTTTCCCCCGAGTCTGAGGAAAACGTTGTTGGAGGAAAATACATGAAATTACTGAGGAATGCGCTACTTGCGGTGACCCTATCTTTGGCCGTAAGTGGTTTGGCCCAAATTAACGTTCTGGTGAACGGAGAACCGGTTCACTTCACGGGCGTGGGCCCTCAGAAAATCGAAGGACGAATACTCGTACCACTGCGCGGAGTCATGGAAAAGCTCGGTGCGTACGTGGGTTATCAAGGTGCAACAAAGACCGTCACCGCGACGCGAGGCGATGTTGATCTGCAACTCGTTCTGGGGCAACGACGAGCCGTTCTTAACGGTCGTGACGTCATGATGGATGTCCCTGCGATGGAATATCGGGGAAGCACTCTAGTTCCTCTTCGATTCATGAGTGAGGCATTGGGTGCGGAGGTCAAGTGGGACGGGGCGACGTCCACGGTCATGATCGCGACCAATGGGACGACCGATTCTGGCGGGGGAAATCCGCCAACTGGTGAAGGCATTTCCATCTCCGCGTTCAACGTGGAAGGCGATAGTCTTCTAAAGGCAGGCTCCGTCATCAGTTTCACGCTCAAGGGGACCCCGGGTGGAACCGCCACCGTTCAGATTCCAGGGTTGGTCAAAGATATTGCTCTCAAAGAGTCTGGAGTGGGTGTCTATACCGGAGCGTTTACCGTGCCGGAAGCAAACAAGAACCCTATCACCGTCAGCAAAGCCAGCGCGATTGCCAGACTCAAAGTTGGCAATAACGAACGCCTCATCCAAGCTGGCGACAACTTCCAAGTGGATAACCAAGCTCCGACCATCTCGGCGACCACGCCGGAATTAGAGGGACGCGTCAACCAACTTCGCCCGAACATCACCGCCGTCTTTGAGGATCAAAACGGCAGCGGCATCGATTCATCAACCGTTCGTCTCCGTCTCGACGGAAAAGACGTGACCGAGGACGCCACCGTCACCGCAAACCTAGTAGCCTACAAGCCTGCAATGGAACTGACAGCTGGAAAGCACGAAGCCGAAGTTCGAGTAAAAGACCGAGCTGGTAACTACACAGCCAAAACATGGACGTTCAACGTCGTCGATAAAGCGAGCGTGATCACCTCGTTTAAACATGATGCTCCTAAAGAAATCCAGCCGGGTGACGAAATCACATTCACCTTGTTGGGCGAACCTGGAGCAACCGTCAATCTCAGCATCGGCGACCTCAAAACCCTCAAGATGGAAGAGGTCTCGCAGGGCAAGTACACCGCATCCTACGTTGTCCGCCGCACCGACCGACTGGACGGAGTCATCGCGAAGGCCAAACTGAAAACCAAACAAGGCGAAGCCTACACCGCCGACGTTCAAATCGGATCGGTCGTTGCCAGTGATCAACCACTCTCCGCCCCAAAGATCACCTCGCCCATAGACGGAGAAAAGGTCGATCGAAACATAGTCTTCAAAGGCAAAGCTGACGCCAACGCAAAGATCCAAATCCGAATCGAATTCACCCAGAAGGTCTTCGGAGCCATCCCCATCAGCGGCGTCGTCGCCGACCTTGAAGTCGAAGCGAACGACAAAGGCCAATGGGAAACCCGAGAAATCGATCTGGACACCGGTCTCGGCAAAGGCAACATCACCTACACCGTGACCGCCATCACCCTTGGCGCGGACAACAAAATGTCTGAAGCCACCAAGATCACCCTCAAGCGATAAAGGAGTTAAACGATGAAAGCACTTGTGTTAGCCGCCATTGCGCTGAGTTCTGTCGCCATGGCGGGTGGGGAATACCCCCTGGTTAAGGTCAACGGAAAGCCCGTGGAGTTCAAAGGTACTCAACCGCACACCATCGTCGGCCGCGTCATGGTTCCAGTTCGCGGCGTGTTCGAAGCCATAGGCGCTTATGTGGAGTACAACCCCGTAAACCACCGCGTCACCGCTCGACGGGCAAACGAAGAAATCGACCTGGGCCTCGGCGACAAGTTGGCCCACCGAAACGGCGCTGAAATAGAACTAGACGTCGCACCCCTTACCATTGAGGGTCGCATGATGGTCCCCCTCAGGTTCATCGCCGAATCGCTCGGAGCCACAGTGGACTACGTCAAGGACACAAGAACCGTCGAAATTACGACGAACGAGAATATTCCTGGAGTGAAGCAACCGCCCAGGTAAAAAGCGCCCACCCGGTGAGAAAGCAAACGCCCCCTATCGGAGTGATCGCACCCAACCAGCTAACTCCCGAGAGAGCCAAGGCGTAGAGGCTGCCGCTGAAGATAACGATGCCCGCGAGGAATAACCATCCCGCGGGCTTCAATCGTTCTGCCTGCGGAAAAATAAGCCGCAACGTTCCGAGAACCAGCAACGCCATCGCGTGAAACATCTGATATTGGACGCCGGTCTGATAGATAGCCAAGGCTTCGTCTGAGATCGAACCCCTAAGCCCGTGCGCTCCAAATGCTCCAAACGCCACACTCAGCAGCGTCAAGACTCCT
>MKRX01000009.1:31289-91856 GCA_001898035.1 Armatimonadetes bacterium 55-13 | reverse complement strand
CCTCAAAATCGATTGAAGTTACTTCTTTCGATCGCTCTTAACGGTAAAGGTCTCACCGTTGTTACTGTATTGAATCGTCCAAGTTCCGTTACCCCCCACAACTCCCAGCTTCTTCTGCTGGTCCGGGGTTAGATCGCTCCAATAGAGGAAGCCCTGCTTTTTGTTCTTCTCCCGCTGAGCCGGCGTCAGGCTCTTCGCCACGCTCTTCAGATCTTGCCCCTGATGAGAGAAGACGAACGATCGCTCTTCTGGCATGCTGAACTTGAATGAATCGTCAAATCCATGGAAGTCCTTCAGATCCTTATCGGTCTTCATCCTCATTTCGAGGTCTTCCATCATTTTTTCATGGGCCTTCATCTTCTCGGCGAAAGCTTTGTTGTCGAAAGCTTTCGCTCTAAATTTCTCCCCAAACGCCTTCTGTTCGAGAGCTTGAGCCTTCATCTTCTTCGCAAATTCGCTATCCGGCCCAAACTTCTTTTGCATTTCCTTCGCGAATTCGCTGTTCTCACCGAACTGCTTTTCCATTCGCTTGGCAAACTCGCTATCGGCGCCGAATTTCTTCTCGAGGTCTTTCGCTAATTGCTCCATGTTCTGAGACTTAAACTCGAAGTTCATCGGAGGCATAGCGGGCATCCCTGGCATAGCAGGCATAGCGGGCATTTCACGGACCACACCTTGCTTATCCGCGTAGAAAGAGGGCTCGGAGCGGAAAACGTAAACGGTGTCGTTCTGAGTCCAACTGCCACCCAGAGCGCTTCCAATAGCCCGAACCGCCGCATCCAACGGAACGTTATTCAAGTTCAGATTGATCTTCGCATCCTTAGAGAGACCCGTCGTAACGAAGCTGACCCCTTGGTTGCTGAGCCAATCGAGGACCTCGGAAACAGACGCATCCTTGAATCGAACGCTGATTTGCTTTTGGAAAACGGCATTGGAGCTAGAAACCGTACCGGTTCCCGTCGCGATGATCTCCGGTTCATTCGTCAGAATCGGCCGAACGCCCGGATACTGGAAGCTGGGGTCTTGAGTTACAATCCCGGCTCCAAAGACCGCCGAAGTCAATCCTAGTATCGTTTTCACATCCATTTCTGCAATCTCCTACTCTTTCACACACCAGAACGCTGAGCGCTCACACGGCATACGAACGTGGCCGCAATATTAGTTCCAACATTCGCAAATTTGTGCAATTTCCAATCACTGTAAGGCATGGGAGCGTCAAGCGGAAGAAAGAAGGCCCCTAGACCTATTTGCGTTTGAGCCAAAGGCCGCGAAGTCGCTTCTGCTCTGCCGTTGCCCCCTCAAGTTCCTGAATTACCTGTTCCTCAACGTCCTTGGAACCCAGCTTGTACTTCAGTTCCACGGTTTCCGAGCCGCGCTTGACGGAAACGGTAACCGTTTCGCCTGGCTTCAAGCCCTCCATTGCGTCCATTTGAGCTTTCTGAAGTTTCGCTACGGTGTCGCCGGTCGTCGGCCTTCCATTGATCGCCACCACCAAGTCGCCTGCCTTGTATAGCGCTTCCGCATCGCCCCGCGCACCCCTGGTGTTTAAGGCTTTGTCTTCGCGAGATGGACCTAAGTTGACCAGCAGGTCGGCGTCTTGACGCGTTCGGCTGACCAGTTGCAGCCCAACCTTCGCAAGCTGTTCCTCGATCGGCAATTCGCCCGCCTTCATGATCACCCGATCGTAGAAGGGACCCAGCTTATCTCCGCCGAATCGCACGCACTGCTTTCGGATCTCATCCTCTTCGAACCCCGGCTTGCTGTCCTTGCACAAGTTCCAAAGCGCATACTCTACGTCGTCCAAGTTCCTCTTGCCCTTGGACTCGGCTAGGATTTCGATGTCCAGGCACATTCCTGCCAGCCAGCCGGTGTCGTAATAACTCACTTGAAAGCCCGTGCTGTTTCCTCGACCGTTCGCCGCGTCGCCCACGCGGTAACTGGCCTGATAGGGACTCACTTCTAGCCGTCCGGGTTTGCTCCGCTGACCGCGAACGTTCCCAACTAACGTCTCGAAATACTCGTTCTGGTTAGTCCAACCGTACCGATGAAGCAACGTGTGAGCGTAGTAGTCCGTCACGCCCTCCAACCACCAGAGCGCGCCCGTCTTTGGCAAGACGTTGTAATCGAAGGGACCCAGAGGTTTGGATCGAATGCGCTTCACGTTCCAAAGGTGGAAAAACTCGTGGCTGCAAACCCCAACGGCCCGCGGCCCCACGCCACTGGCCAAGCCGATCTGAGTGCTGTTCAGATGCTCCAACCCGCCCGCGCCGTCATATCGGTCGGTGGTAGAGAAGTGCCACACGTAGCGCTTGTAGGGAATCCCTTTCATGAAGTCCGTTTGCATCGTGCTGACGAACTTACAAGCCTTAATGATGGCGTCCGCATCCACTTCGTCCTTGGCCGCACCGTAAAGGGCAATGAGGTGATCCCGGCCCTTTACCTCGTACCGGAGCTCACGAATATCTCCTAGAGTCACCGGTGAATCCGCTAACACGTCGTAGTCCGGCGCCACAAACTCATGGCCCGAGGAACCGACGGGATCGAGCCCCGTCGCAATCTTCCAACTACCCGGAACTCTAAGATCGAGACGGCAGGACTCGGCTTTCCGATCCACGACATAGAAATAGGTGGGCGGCCCGCTGTAATTGCCAGAGCCGGCGCTGAACCGGAACGGAACCGAGTAGCGAACTGTCACCTTACGGTCGGGAGCCTGGTCGATCGACCACGTGTTATCGTTCTCCTGCTTAAAGTCAACGGATTTGCCCGCGCCATCCGTTACCGCCAGCCCCTGAACGTTCTTGGCAGGCATCGAAAGCACATAGGCGCCTGGCGCCCAGTTGGGCATTTGAATCTTAACTGGTCCCTTTGCGTCAAATCGCATCTCCACCTGGAGTCGGTCTCCTCCTTCCGTAGCGGTCACGGAGTAGCGAATTTCAGCGTGGGTAACTGCGGCGAGGGCGGCTAATGCCAGGGCCGTCGTGAATCGAGATCGAACGATCATGTCGCCATCCTACGACAAAACCCAAATCGAAAGGAACCCCTAAAACAAGAAGCCCCTCTCCAATCCTGGAGAGGGGCTTCGCAAGCCAGAGACCTACTTGGAAGAAGCCATATCCGCGCTTTCATGAGGCTTCTGGGTGTTCACCACCCCTTGTTCCTCGCGTCGCCGCCGTCGTCGCACCAGAGCCTCTCGGGCAAAGTGAAGGTGCTCTAATGCTTCAGCGTTCTCGGCACATGCCAAATCGCGGCCTTGAAAGTCCAGAAGCTTTTCGACCAATACGTCGATCACGTCTTCCAGACGGCATCCGTTGATGCCCACTTCGTTAGGATGTCCGTGCTGGAAAACGATACTGACAAATGGTTTTTGAACCAATGCCTCGCTTCCATCCAAACTCCTAAATTTCTCCATATTCTCACTCATTCGTGAACCTCCCTCGTGTGTGGTCGGAGAGCCGCGCACGGCTCATCAAAGCGTTATCGCCTATTGTCCCTTTACTATATACGCCGAATGGGGGCGCCGCCGTTCTCAGTAGCCCGGCACAATGTAAACGGGAACCCGCTCTTCTCCGGCTCGACGGCCGTTCATAATGACGTCCAGCCGATAGTCGCCTGCTTTCTCCAAACGAATGGGAGGAACCGCAATCTGGGCAAAGAGCTTGATAGGAATGGCCCCTGCCTGCGGCTGGGGGACTTCTCCCTTTAGGTTAGCATGAAACAACTGCTTGGCATCGGGATCGACTAAGTGAACGTCCACCGCCCAAGGCGTCCCCACCTCATCCGCCTCAAACTCCACCTGTACGCAGATGAAGAAGGCGGGATGATCCAAAGGCAAACCCGGAAGGCGAATGTCGTCGAATATGCCCACCATGCTGTGTCGTTGATTCTCAAGCTTGCAGGCATATTCGCATAGCTTCGCCAACAGAAGTTTCATAGGCTCAGGGTACCGATTTTATGCCGTAAGATAATCGAACCATGATGAAACGACAGATTGCGGTCGCGATCCTCCTTGCCCTTGCGGCTTTCGGTATCTGCTCTGAACCTACCGCCGACCAAGTGCTCCAAAAGGCGATGGCCGAAGCGAAAGGTTCTAAGAAGAACGTAATGGTTATCTTCCACGCCTCGTGGTGTGGATGGTGCAAGAAGCTTGACGAGTTTTTGGCCGAGCCTAAAATGGGCAAGCTGATCAAGAAATCGTATGTCGTCGTGCACCTAGACGTCTTGGAATCGCCTGAAAAGAAGGCCCTGGAGAATGCTGGCGGCCTCAAATACATGGAGACATTCGATGGCGCGAAGGCTGGACTGCCTTTCACTGCAATCGTGAATCCAGAAGGGAGGATGCTCATCAATTCCAATCGCGGTGAGAAGAAAGAGAATATCGGCTATCCCGCCGCCCCGGAAGAAGTTGGCCACTTTATCGAAATGCTCAAGAAGACCGCGCCCAAAATCTCTGACAAAGAACGCGATGAGATCAAATCCTGGCTGGAAGCTCACGCGCCTCACTAAACTGCTAAGGCAACGGTGCCCCGACGCCAAGAGTATCCCAACACGCCAAGTTCGGCGAGTTGGGATACCGTTAACGCGACGCAGCTGGTGACGATGCCAGGCCACCTCATTCCCACGCCGACGAAGAGCAGGAGAATCAGGCAGGTAACCGAGACGCCCATTGCCGCTAACCTTGAAACAGTCAGGTGGTGTGCCGCCAGCATCCCCCTTAAGTAGGACTGCATTGCCCCTATCAATGGGAGGAAGCAACTCAGCAACATCGCCAAATGAGCGGTCTTGATGATCTGAACGTCAGATACGCCCAGAAGGGTATGAAAGAAAAACACGTCGAGGCGGGAAAGCGAAGTTAGGGCCATAACACTGGTCGTGCCTAACCCAATGTAAAGGCAAAACCGCTTGAGTTTAAGCGAAGACGCCGCATCTCGGTATAGGGTTATCACTACCTCCGGCAACGCAAAGACGATCGTTCGGTGTAACCAAATGAGGGTCGAAGCCACCTGAAAGGCGCCCAGAGCCAAGATGCTGTGGGGACTCCTGGCCAGGGCAGTTGAGACCATTGGCTGCCCCAGAAGGGTCACCATCGTGGTTAAAGAAAGAGGAAGGTGAAAGTGAGCGAGGAACCTCTGGCTAAGGGGGCGCAATCCAGGCTCATCGAAAGCAAGACTACTGGCCACCGTGGGGCGGCTTGCCCAATGAGCGAACCCCGCTTCCGCCGCCACGGCGCAGACGAGCCCAATGGAGACCACCATGATGCTGGACAAACTACCGAGGAAGTAAAGGCCACCCGCCACTAAGGCCATGGTGGTCATTCGCACCGCGGTTCCCATTCCAATAAGCCGGGTTTGACCGTTGCGAATCATTAGGCCCTGCAGATATCTTCGCCATCCAATGAGGGCGCTCCAGGGGATCATCACGATTAATCCTGGTCGCGCCACTTCGGACACCCTCGGATCGAGCCCGATCACATGCTCAGTTAACAGCCAGTAAAGTGGAGTCGCCGCCACCAGCGCGTGAACCACCGTCACGACCGCCATGATCTTCCACACGAACCGACTGAGTTCCACATAGTGTTGGCGATCCTTCCCGAGGGTCGTTGCCGTCGTCAGGAGGTCGATTACAGGACTCTCGATCCAAAGCGATACGGCCATGAGGGGTTGAAACGCCGCAATGCTGATATCGGCGTTTGCCATGCGAGAAATAACGCTCATCGCAATCGGCGATTCAATGGCCATAAAGAGCCATGACAACGCAAGGGGAAGATAGAAACGAAAAATGTGGCTGTTCGAAAGTCCGGAGCTTTCGACAGTAAGGTCTTCAGACAAGAGTTAGATTTTACCGGCGAAGGAGGAAAGTCTCGGAACTAACTATAGTGGGTTTGAGCAACGGCAAGACAGGTCAAGAGTCTGTCACGGCCCTGTCACGGTGAAAGGGAAGCATAAAGCGAGCTAGTCGAAAGACTGCCTTCTCAGGGAGCTCACTCCACCCCCTTTGAGCTCCCCTTTTTTCCTCTAACTTTGACGGAAACGCCTTGATCTACCCAGGAGAAAAACCACTTAGCGGCGTTGTTGTCGTACATAGGCAGACGTATGCATCCATGCGAGCCCGGCGTGGACAAGGTCAGTTCCGACCCATGGATAAAGTAATTGCCTTTAAGATGCACGCTAAAGGGCATCTTAGAGCCATAGATGCTGGAGATGTGCATGGTCTCCTTCTTGCCCGTGATGTAATCGCCCGGGGGAGTGTCCTTTAGTTCTCGACCGCTGCTGATCGGCGAGTGAAGCACGACCATCTTGCCCTGCCAAGCCCAAATCTCTTGTTTGTTGAGATCCACAAAGACGCGCTTTTTCCCGACTTCGACTCCGTAAGCGTTCGTCTTTTCGACAGGCATGAGAATGGCTCCGGAAAACAGTCGAGGATAGTCGACGCTCAGATCCTGGCCACCCAGCTTTGCCAGATCGGTGACGCTGTCGTATTCAAACCGACGTCCAGTGGCATTTGCGACCGAACGGGCGCTCACATAAACTTGTCCGGGCCGATCCGCGAAGGTGATGCCCTCCAGAGTCGGGCTCCATAGGGAACCCAAGAGACCGTAAATCACACCCTGATTATAGGCGCACGGCGGCTTTGCGAGGGAATTCGGGCCGGTTGAGCATCGCCGCTGCCTTGCCCACGTGGCGTTGATTGTGAAGAACCACCATCTGGATCGCATCGCCAAATTTAAGCTTGACCAACTTGGCAAACGGCGAGGAGAATCGTTGGGTCAGGTCTTTACCTTGCGCAGCCTCCAACGCCCGGTCAAATCGATCCTGAAGCTCTAAATATTCCTTGACGATTTCAGAGTTGATCTTGCCACTTGAAGGGATGAGCGGCTTGGGTACCGGGGCATTCATCGTTGAATGGGGACCCACCGCCTTAAACATGAACTTGCCCCAAAAGCCGGGAGCATAGTGCTTCCTCTTTTCGCCGGATGTGGCGGCGAGGTGTTCGATAATCGCAACGTATTGCCGGTTGGTAAGAACCATATGGTGAAACTGTTGCCCAATGCTCCAGGTGTTATCGTCGGGCCGCCAGTTCAATTGGTCGTCATCCAATCCCAGAAGTAAGTCCTTAACCTGCTCATTGGTGATCACTGAGGCATTACTCATTTGGCTAAGCAACGTTGCGTTATCCATATTTCCTCTCTACGACTGAATCTGTTTTCGATTCTATGACACTTTTTTGCCATAGGTCCATATTCCCCTGAAACCGAGAAAGTGATCGCAACGTGATATCATATCGATGTCACAGGAGAATCAGATGATTCAAGAAAGAGAAAAGCGTGGTTTGCCGGGCTTGTTAATGGTGTTTGTGGTGTTGGCGATGTATGCCTACGCCGGTTGGATGATCTACGGTTTTACGCAGTTGGGGCCGAATCCACAAGGAATAACCGGAAAGGTCATTCTGTGTGGAGCGCTGTTTATCCTGGCCGCGTTTATGATGGGGGGCTTCTTCGTCATCGAGCCGAACGGCAGCAAGGTGCTGCTCCTGTTCGGTAAGTACGTCGGCACGGTCAAAGAAAGTGGGTTCTTTTGGGCCAATCCGTTCTATAGCAAGCGAAACGTCTCGTTGAGGGCTCAGACCTTAAATGGTCAACGGCTCAAGGTGAACGATCAAGTCGGAAACCCGGTCGAGATTGCAGCTGTGGTCGTCTGGCAAGTAGTGGACACCTACAAAGCCAGTTTTGACGTGGAAAACTACGAGGACTTTGTAGCGATCCAAAGTGAAACGGCGCTTCGACACTCGGCGAGCAGCTACCCATACGATGGCGATGAGGGGCAGATTTCGTTGATGCGGAACACAGCGGAAATCAGTGAGCATCTTCAGGAAGAACTCAACGAGCGACTGGCGCGCTCAGGAGTGAAGATCCTAGAGGCTCGATTGTCTCACTTGGCCTACGCACAGGAGATTGCGGGCGTCATGTTGCGAAAGCAGCAGGCCGCCGCGGTCATCGCCGCCCGTCAACGCATCGTGGATGGTGCGGTGAGCATGGTTCAGATGGCGCTCGAGCATCTTGAAAAAGACAAGATCGTGGATCTGGACGAAGAGCGCAAAGCTGCCATGGTGTCGAATCTGATGCTGGTCCTCTGCAGCGAGACCAACGTTCAGCCGGTCGTGAACACGGGGACGCTCTATCCAGGCTAATGGCGGAGCGTAAATCATTCCCGCTGAGAATCAGCCCCGATTTGTGGGAGGACCTCCAGCGAATGGCTAATGAGGAATTTCGATCTGTAAACGCACAGATCGAATTCCTCTTGCGTGAAGCCGTAAAGCAACGCCGAAAAAAGATCGAGGAAAAGAACGGCGATTAACTTCCTTTCTTTCCCAGCCGCTTTGCCTGGTTGGCGAGAATTTGAAGCTTCCGGTCTTGTTCCGCTTTAACATAGGCAGTTATCCGATAATCGGAAGTGAGCGAGTAGGGCATCTGGAGAGTGAACTGGCTTGATTGTCCCACGATTTTAAAGGGCTCAAATTTGATGGCACGAGAAACGCGCGTCGCGTCTTCCTTTTGAAGAGCCTCAATGATCATCTCTCCGGGATAGGTGGCGCTATCCTGCACGTTCACAGGCTTTACCATGAGATTGAGCATCCGAGCCAAACCTGCCTTGATGGAATCTTCGGTGAGTTCTTGGCCACTGCCTTCACCGTCGATTTGATACTCCCTAAAGGTAGCGGAGACTCCTTTGGGAATGTCTTTCTCGACTTGGGCGCTGCCAAGGGTAGTAGTTCCAGCGTCCGCCGCTACTTCTACCGCAGCCGTACCGTTCCCGGCAATGGCTGGCGTGGGAGGGATCGCAAAATCAACCGGCGCTTCGGGAGCTGAAACCCAAGGTGCCGAATGATTTCGGCCGTTCTTTAAGCCCACTTTGTAGGCCATAACGACTCCGAATGCCAGAAAAGCAAGCCAAAAAGCGACCGCTCCTGCCATCAACCACCGGTTCCGAATGCGGCGCTTCGTCTCGTTAGGCGTGACCGGTGGTAAGTGGCGCGTGGCACGGACTTCTTTGAGCATGGACTCAATGTCAGAAGGGGAGGCGGCAATAGCTTCCGCCAGATCGTTGACGGAGGTCCGGGCTCGTAAGGCATCGGTCTCGCTTTGCCGCTTGGCCCAAAGCTCCAATACGGCTTCCGTCTCCTCGGGAGACATCGAAATTGATTGAAATTCCTGAGCGCCAACTGTCATGTCGCAATAACCCAAATGCATATTACGACGGTCCAATGTGAACCTGGGGTCTTGGGCCTAACGAAAGTGAGAATGCTGGTGCCAAGAAGTGGCGATAAGATATCGATGCGATGAGTTTTTTGAAGAAACTGTTTGGTGGAGGGGAAGAAAAATCCGACCCACTACAGAAGCTCGGGATCAATCTGAACGAAATGGTTCAGAAGGCACAAGAT
Source organism: Armatimonadetes bacterium 55-13 (assembly GCA_001898035.1). GTDB lineage: Bacteria > Armatimonadota > Fimbriimonadia > Fimbriimonadales > Fimbriimonadaceae > 55-13. Next base: position 82,421 of record MKRX01000009.1, on the reverse strand, counting down.
GCCAGCGCCGTCCACGTTGAAATACAAACGGTGACTGCAAGCGACTACATGACCATGGCGAGCGCCATCACCGGCGCCAATAGAGAACCTCGGACCACATTTGTGAAGAAGACGACCTGTCACAACTGTGGTGGCGCAAAAACCTTGGCCCCTAAAACCGCCTATGTTTATTGCGACTTCTGCGGCAGCCTGACTGACTACGACTTTCAGAAGGCGTGCGAGAATCCTCAATCGGCGATGCCAGGCCCCGCATACGAGCAATTGGTGAGAAGTCTCCAGGCGGATATTGAAGCCGCTAAGAAGACCGATGACGCAGTGAAATTCAAAGAAATCCAGCGGCAGCTTTACGGTAAGTGGGTTGAGCTTTGTCCCAACGCGAACTCCCCTCGCGCGAAGAATGACGAGGAATACCGAAACCAACTGGTTGAATACATGGCTGAGATGGCTACAATCAACGAGTTTGATCCTACGTACCGGCAATTCGCCGACCAGGTGAATCGTCAGACACGGGCAATCCAATGGAGTGGGACATTTCCCCGCCCCGTAGCCTCAGGTGAAACGTTTTGGCCGTTATTCGAGACCGTATCGAAGCAACTCGATTTCAGCTTTGATCTTATGCGCGATCGCGGCGTGATTGAACGTCATCCCGATCAAGCTCCCGAATCGCTTCAGCGCCGTATGGCGGCTTCGATGTTCTGCCAGGGCTGGCTTCCTTGCCTGGGTGAAGAAGACTCAGAGAGGATGATTCGAGAAAGTGGATTGAAAGGTGAGTACAGCAAGCTTGAGCCGAAGGAAACCACCCTTCGACATTGCGGCTCGTGCGGTGGCGACCTCCAAGTTCTTTCCGGAGCAAAAGCCGTGCTATGCGAAGATTGTGGAATCCGCATCGATGTTTCTGCGGATGAGGTGAATTGCGCCAACTGCGGAGGACTCATCAGCTTCCCAATGGGAAAGAACCGGACGACCTGCCCGTTTTGCAAAGCGGAAGCCCAAAGGATGTCCTGGTAGTCCAAATGAAATGGACTAATCCCTCCGATTCTCTCGCTTAAAGAACTCCACAATTGCCTGAGAGGCCATTGTGGGGTACTCATGCGACCCTGGATAGATCATGACTCCTAGGTCCGCGGCGCCATGGTAAAGGCTCATCTGACCGATCTTCGTTTCCTTTCCCGATATGCCGTTCACGCGTTTCAGGAATTCAATGGAGCGCTGCTGACCCTCGAAGGGAACCATCGTGTCCTTTTCGCCGGCGATCACAAGGGCGGGCAGAGGCTTGAGTGATTCCGCAACTTTTTCGAGGGTTCCCGCGACGATCGATACCGCCGCCAACTTATCCCGTCGCGCCGCCCAGAGGACATAGGTGAAGTAAGCGCCGTTGGAATGCCCCATCGCGTAGGTGCGACGAGTATCGACGCCGAACTCTTTCGCGAAGGATGTGTACATGGAGTCGAAGAAATGGAGATCCCGGTCATTCTCCATGCCTACCGACTTCTGCCAGCCAGGCAAGAATCCTCGACGATCGGCTTCGGTCTTTGTACGCAATCCCTGTGGGTAGACCACAACCGCTTCCGGCCAAAGTTGGTGGATGAGGAAATGCCGAGAAGAAAATCGAGCGGTCCCGCCGTGCCCATGAAAGCCAAACACCAAGGGCGGATGCGCGGTCTTTACCGAGGGTGCATAAACCAACGCCGTCCTTTCCACCCCATCGACCTTAAAAGTTCGAGTCTCGGGTTCTGATGCCGCCGACGATAGGGAGGCCAAAAAGATCGCAACGGAAACCATATCACGTTAAACGACGCCACCCCAATCAAGTTCAGCCGCCCAACTCCCAAAAGCCCAACGCCTAAGGCCCACTCCCAAGCACTTTCTCCACTTCTCCCAATGGTTTTCGGCCAAGCGCTTTTCGCATCGTATCGTTAAAGCCGACGGAATCGACTTCCGCCAGCGTCCGTCCGTGATACTGCGTTCCCACACGTTGGAGATAGCCTCCATATTCAAGCATCCTATCGTAGGATAGGGCCGCCAGTTGCCGACCAATTGCCGGATCCAAAAGCGTGGCGCAAAGCGCCAGTTCGTGCGCCAACGCGAAATCGTCCCACCAGCAGCCGTGCTGCATGATCAGCGCCGCATCCTGATAGTCTTGCGCCGTCATGATCTTAATGTCCGCGAGCATGGATCGAAGACGGGCTCGGCGAGCGTCGTCCTCGCGACTGATCGCAATCAATTGCTCTTGAGTCAATTTCGACCAATCCCCCTGACGGACCTTTTGGTCCTCTTCCACCAATCTTCGGAGTTCGTCATTGCCCTCCAAGTTCTTGACTAACTTTCTCGCTTCCTCGGGATTGAGGAGCACGGTTTGGACGCAGGTCACCGGCGCCTGGACCTTGTACTTATCCGCTTGCAGACCTTCCAAGGCTTTCTGAGTTCCAAAATGTTGCCGACGACCTGTGCTCATCAAGAACTGATCCCAACTGGACGCGATGGCCCTCGCCGCTTCGTCATTGCCAAGGGCCATTGCCGTAAGAGTCAACTCATATCGAAGGCGGCATTCTGAAAGCCCTCCTCGGTCGTACTGAACTAGCCTTGCCGCCGTCATAAAGTCTTCAGAAGACTTCAAGGTGTCCGCTGTGACGATTTTAAGAATTTCGCCATTGACCGCCGCGAGCTTTGCCCCCTTTTCCATGCTCCACTCGCCGCTACTTTGAAGCGACTTCACCGTGTTTTCCAATTCGGAAAGAGACCCCACCTGACCCACCGCCATCGACCAGGTCAGAGATGTCGTTAAGATAAAGAATTGGTACAGTCTCATTTTCGCCTCTATAGGTAACCAATCGATCATAGGGTATCCCATAGATCGGTATGCTAAGAGGGATCATGCCAAGTTCGATCACGATGACCCCCGAGGGACTCCACGTCCCCAACGATCCCATCATTCCGTTCATCGAAGGCGACGGCACCGGCCCCGACATCTGGGCCGCCAGCGTCCGAGTTTTCGATGCGGCCGTAGAAAAAGCATACGGCGGTTCGCGGAAAGTTGAGTGGAAAGAAGTTTTAGCCGGCGAGAAAGCCTATAACCAAGCCGGCAACTGGCTCCCCGACGACACTCTAGAAGCATTCAAAGCCCACCTCGTCGGTATCAAAGGCCCCCTCACCACCCCGGTCGGTGGCGGCATCCGGTCCTTGAATGTAGCCCTTCGCCAAATTCTAGACCTCTACGTCTGCCTCCGCCCCGTCCGCTGGTTCGAAGGCGTCCCATCTCCAGTAAAGGATCCTGGCGCGGTGGACATGGTGATTTTCCGAGAGAACACGGAAGACATCTATGCCGGTATCGAATTCCAAGAGGGTACGGAGGACGCTAAGAAGTTCTCTAAGCTTATTGAAGAGAATTTCCCCGACCGGTTTAAGAAAGTTCGATTCCCAGCCACCGCTGGCTTCGGCATCAAGCCCGTCTCCCAAGAGGGGACCGAGCGACTGGTGAAGGCTGCCATCGAGTACGCCATCCAAACCGGCCGAAAGAGCGTTACCCTCGTTCACAAGGGCAACATCATGAAGTTCACGGAAGGCGCCTTCCGTGACTGGGGCTACGAAACTGCTGCCAAGCTATTCGGTGGTAAAGAAATCGATGGCGGCCCCTGGCAGGAACTACCAAACGGCATCGTCATCAAAGACGCCATCGCCGACGCCTTCCTCCAACAGATTCTGCTCCGTCCAAAGGAATACGAAGTCATCGCCACTCTAAACCTCAATGGTGACTACATTAGCGACGCCCTCGCCGCTCAGGTCGGCGGCATCGGAATCGCCCCCGGCGGAAACGTGAACTACAACACGGGGCACGCCATCTTCGAAGCCACCCACGGAACCGCGCCGAAGTACGCCGGCCTTGACAAGGTCAATCCTTCGTCGGTGATTCTGAGCGGCGAGATGATGTTCCGCTATATGGGCTGGACCGAAGTTGCCGATCTCATTCTAAAGGGTGTAGATGGCGCCATCGGATCGAAGAAGGTCACCTACGACTTTGCCCGATTGATGGAAGGCGCCACCGAGATCAAGTGCTCGGAGTTCGGCGACAACATCGTCGCTCACATGGGCTGATAGCAAGCAACTTACCGGGAGCGCAATGAACGCTCCCGGTATCTATCGTCTTAGTTTCTTCCGAACAACCATCCAGACGACCAAGAAAGCCGCCAATCCCAGAACGACCGGCCACCCCACAATCGGTCCCGTCTCACGATCTCTGGGCTCATTCGAGTTGTCAGCCCGTCTTTCTTGAGGCGCCGAAGGGTGAGTTACCATCTGCGGTGCGGACCGTAAGTTCAGATTAATCGTAACCTTCGGCTGAGTGGCTCCCGCCCCTTGTTTGAGTTTTTCTTGAGATGGGGTTTTCAGAGCAAGGCTTTCTTTCTTAAACCCGCCTTCGTCTTTCATCGTGGATGGCGTCTCCAAACCCCCTTGACTCGCCATTGCTGGTTTCTTGCCCAGGGCCCTTAGTCGAGTGAGGCCATCGACTACCCGATTCGAGGGAATCTGGAGTCTCATGTTAGCGGTAGTCTCTTCGTCGGATAATCGGTACGCTTCATCCGATTCGACTTTTCCTCTAAGATCGTTAGCGATCTCACGGGCCTTTACTTGAGCTTTAGGGACATCCTCTACCTCCAGTTCAAGATGAGTAACTTGATCGGCATAAGGGGCTCCCAGCATCTGTGGCGAGGGACTCATTGGCCTTTCTGGAACTCGTGCCGACTTGGCCGTTGATACCTTTTGTCCGGTGTTGACTTGATTGTCGAAGAACACATCACTCTTTTGTGTTTTCTCACCGGGAGAAACGCTCTTTTCTCTTGATAGCTGTGAAGAGGCCGTGCCGACCGCATCACCAGGAGCGGAGGCGACGGCATCCGATGATTCACCAGAAGCAGAGAATCTCGATGCAATCTTTGAGAACTCAGGCGTGGAAGAAATCTTCAAAAAGAAGGCGATGAACACCACGGTGGCAAGCCCCCAGCCAACCATAGGGGAGGCGAACCATGGCAGTTTACGACGACCCTTCGAAAGAGCTTGAAGTGTGCTTTCGAGGCCCGTCGGCAGAGGTTGCCAAGCTTCCTCGCGTACCAGCCGCGAAACCTGGCGAATCTCAATTACCTCAGCCTGAAGAGCCGGGTCGGACTCGATCGCTTTGAGGACTTCGATTCGCCTTTCTTCCGGTAGCTCGTTATCTACAAATGCCTTGAGATCTTCTCTTATATTCATCGCGTGACCTCCACCTGACCAGAAAGCGATTTGCGGAGGTTTGCAAAGGCATGGTGCAATCTGGATTTTACAGTTCCCACGGGAATTCCAAGTACGAGAGCAGCTTCTTCATAGCTCAGACCCTCGACTTCGTGCAAGAGAACGACTTCACGGTGTTCGCTACTCAGTCGAGAAAGCGCCTCTTGGAGGGCATGTCGATTGATGATTGTCTCTTCATGATGCTCGGCCGAGCCTGATTCGATCAGTTCGATAGTTGGTGGCTGACACCTCCTCTTTCGAGACATTCGTCGACATTCGTTGTTCGCAATACCCAATAGCCAGGTTTTGAGGGAGGAAGCGCCTTTGAACTTGGCAAGGGCCTTTTGTGCAGTCAAGAATGTTTCCTGTGCCGTATCCGCCGCCGCCTCCATTCCCACCCTTCGTGCACAGAATCGAAACACGAGGTCATAGTGTTCTCGCGCGATCGTGGCAATGTCGTGGTAGTCCCGAGGATTCCCCATTTCAAATGTTGTTAGCATTGTGATCGTTGAAGGGTGAGTGTTGCCCGGAACAAAAATCGTTCATTCCATCAAAAGAGATTGAACAATTGGACGATCGTTACACACAGAAAAGGGAAGCCATGAAACGGAATCTGGAACTGCTTAATCAAGTAACGGTCGCTAAGCCATGTCCGGCCAATTGGGATGAGATGAAAGGCAATGATCAGGTGCGCCACTGTTCCCAGTGCCGACTCAACGTCTACAACCTTTCAGAGATGAACTCGAACGAGGCATACGACTTCATTCAGCAAGCGGAAGGAAGGGTCTGCGTACGGCTGTATAAACGACCCGATGGCACGCTGATTACTCGAGACTGTCCTAAAGGAGTTCGGGCATTCCGTAGAAAGGTTGTGCGTCAGTTCGCACTTGCTTCGTCCTTTGTACTTTCGGCCATCGGATGCGGGCAGGTTGGTGAGCGATTGAAGGAAGATTTTGGGATCAGCTCACCTCCAATCGCTACAGGGAAGATGGTTGTGGCGGGAGCCGTTGCTTGTCCTCCTATGCCACCAACTTCGACGAGCACCAAGACAAATTCAACTGCTAAGTCCACCCAATCACCGACTCCGAAGTCCAAGTCGTAGACTCAAACCTGAATCCACCCAGCCGCATGGGATGGGTGGATTGGATCTAGTCTTTGTATGGGTCTACCACTTCGCTTCCCGCCATCGCCACGCCGATAGGCTGGAGGCGATGGAGAACCTTGATGGTGTCTCCGTGGAAGCTCAGAACTTCATCCAGAGACTTGTAAACCTCAGGCGCTTCATCGGGACCTCCTCCGCGAAGCTCGATCCCGAGTTCCATCATTCGGAGTTGGACCGCTTCCCAGTCGACGAGTCCTTTGGACACGCGGTGGGGAACACCCTTGATCCACTTTTGCTTTCCGGCGGCTTGAGTTCGACTCATGACTCGTCCGGCGCCGTGAACCGTGGAGTAAAGGCCTTCACGTGACTCGGGGGTTTCAACTCCCTCCAAGATCACCGATGTTCCACCCATGGTGGATCCGACAAATCCCTTTTGACCAGGGAAGGCCGGTGTACAACCTTTTCGGACAACCCAGACCTTCTCGCCAAAATGCTCTTCCAGCCATGCGAAGTTATGGTGGTTATGAATCTCTTCGACCGCTCTCGCGCCGATGATTTCCAAAACCTTGATCACAACCATATCACGTCCGGCATAGGCGTAGTCACCAGCAAGGTTCATGGCTTCGATGTAGTCCTGACCAAGCGTTGTGTCGATCCGAATCAGGGTTGGTTCGGCATCCATGCTGTCATTCCCAGCCTTATCATCGAAGTTGCGATTCTTCGCTAGGTTCAAGAATCCCGTGGCTGTCCGATGTCCGAATCCTCTCGAGCCAAAGTGGACCCCGATCCACAAACGACCTTGCTCGTCTTTAAACAAGTCCACATAGTGGTTACCCGATCCCACCGTTCCTAACTGGTTCGATGCCATCTGCAGCATCTTTCTTTGCGGGCGGAACTCGGCCTTGAAGATCTTCTCCAAGACTTCGTGGTCTACCGGTTCTGGGTTCGGACGCCCAACTCCAAAGCCGATTAAGCGCTCTATGTCGTCCATCACCGTTTTTACATCGATCTGGTCGGCCATGACGTCGGTCAAGACTGCTTTGTTTCCACATGCAATGTCGTATCCGACACCGCTCGGAGAAATGTAAGCAGCGTAGGCCACGGCTCCGCCAATCGGTTGAGAGTAGCCGGGGTGATGGTCAGCACAAAGAACGGCGAAGCGGGCTTGCTCAGCGCACCTTTCAAGTTGTTGTTTAGCCCTTTCGTCCACTGGGCCAAAGGATTTGATTTTCATTGGATCCTCCGTGAGCTATCGGCAGTTGCCCAAGATGCCGATGCAGAACATAAGAGACGGGTTCGCTTGAGATTTGGTTTTGCCAGCGGTAAGAGAACGGGATCTTTTGCCTATTCGTTGCTTAAGGCTTTGATCCGAACCCAAGCATAAATCAACACCACGACGTCGAAGAGGAACTCAGACCCTACGAATCGCGGGCCCCCGGACCATGGATAGAGTGCCAGGCAACCGATCAATCGAATAGCGAAGACGACAAGAACGGCACGAAAAGAATGAGGCGTGGAGCGCGTCGCCAACCATGCACCAATCATTCCCAAGAGAATCATGACTATGCGAGTTGCCTCAAGCCAGAGGATGTTGCCAGGTTGAGTCACCCGAACTACGGCCGCACCAAGAACCACGAATGCCAGCACAAATGTCATCCACCCGAAGAGTCGATCAAGGAAAACATCGCCGCGGATTGGGGTGATTTCGTGTTCGTAACTACCTGCGCTCATGCCGTTTCAGATTACCGGCTCTGGGCCGTCAAGACTGGGTCACTCTGCCGGTTCAAGAGCGAAGTAGAAGGTGGCGCCTTTATTCGGCTCTCCCTCTGCCCAGATTCGACCACCGTGACGTTCCACAATTCGGTGGACGATGGCCAGCCCTATGCCCGAGCCTTCGAACTCTTGATCTCGGTGGAGACGCTGAAAGGGAAGAAATATCTTGGTGGAATATTCGGGATCGAAGCCTACTCCGTTATCTTGAACGAAGCAGACTTTTCCCTGCTGGTTGTGAGTGCGTCCAAATCGAATCGTGGTCTGCTCGTTCTTTCCAGTGAATTTCCATGCGTTTCGCAAGAGATTCTCCAGTAAAACGCGCGTGAGCCTTCTGTCTGCAGTAGCCATTACTCCGGACTCAATTTCGATCATCACATCCTTTCGATCCGCCTGCTGTCGGATTTCCCCCATGATGTCGGCGACCAAGGTTGACAGGTCAATTTCTTCCGGCTTCATCTCTCCTCTTGTCACCCGAGAAAGAACGAGCAAGTCGTCAATCAGATCGGACATCTTTCGGCAGGAAAACTTGATGCGATGAATCGCTTCCTTGCCCTCATCGTCCAGCTTTTCGCCATAGTCTTCTTCCAGGATGGCGGCATGTCCGCTGATGGCTCGAAGAGGCGCGCGGAGGTCATGTGAAACGGAATAGCTAAACGCTTCCATTTCATCGTTTGCATGCTTTAGCTCGGCGGTCCTGAGTTTGACCTGACGCTCCAGATCAGAAGTTGTGCGGGCTCTGATCTCCTGCAGTTCAAGTCGCTTTCGAATGAGCCTTAACGCAAAAAAGAATGCGGCTGTGGAGAGAACAATTCCGGCTAAAGTGCTGACTGCGTTTGTACGGACCGCACTTCGGCTGTTTGTCTGAGCATCGGACTTAAGCTTATCGACCTGCTTAGAGATTTGAGTCTTGATCGTCTCAATTTCGGCTCTAAACCGATCCATGAGCTGTTTTCCCCTACGAATCGCATCGAAGTCTACAGCGCCGGTCGGACTCCGCCTTGACGAGGCAATGGTATCGGACAACGATTGCATCCTCGCGTGAGCGATGCGCTCGATATCATTGAAGTGCTCATTTGGGAGCCCCAACTTCTGGGCAGAGTCTTGAAGGCGCTTGATGTCAGCGGGATATTTGTCAAAAGCCCGGTTGTAAGGCACTAAGAAGGCATCGTTCTTCGTTAGTAGGTAACCACGCTGTCCTGTTTCGGCATCATTCATGGTCGACATCAAGGCTTCGCACGCGACTCTGGAGTCGAGAGCTTGCACAAGATTGCGCTGGATGTCTCGCGTGTTGTCGATCGTGTGGTTCGAGATAATCCCGTTTGTGGCGAGGAAAGCGATGGACGCGATGTAGGCAATCGCCATCCCCACCTCCCACCTCAACAGCGCCGCTCGCGCGGTTCCTTGATCAAAACTCGCCATTCAATAAGTTCTCTATCAGATTCTCCTCTAAAGCTGGCCAATCCTCGATAAAATCGCAAGAGAATTGCGTATTCAGCGTGAATGGAATTCGATACCCCTCATTTTTACCAGCAAATCATTGTGGGGATTCGGAGAAGTGGCCAGAAATCAAATGGTCGCTTCACCCAGTGCAGTTAGTAACGACTTCGCAATAAAGGGAATGAGCTTTGGTTCGTTACTCTTTCCTTTGGTAAATATTGCAAAGATGTACTCGTGGTCATTTGGGAGTTTGAACCAAGCAATATCATGTCGGACAGTATCGGTATAGCCGGCCTTGGAGTGCAGGATCGTGCCTTTCGGCAGCACTTGTCCGGTGAAGGCTTTCGACTGGAAATCAGCGACGTCGGAGTCGGCGGGAATAGCTCTCAGCAACGGTTTTTTCATCCACTCCATTCGATCGGCGTCGGCAATCTGATCCAGCGCGATAAGACTCATAAGTTTTGCTGATGCATCTGAAGTGAGGGCGTTTCGATTCTCATATTTCGGGCCGAGAGATTGTCGTTCTCTACCGTATGGCCCTTCGTTCCAGGTTTTCTGGTTCACGTTGATTCCCTCAAGTCCCATCTCTTTTGCCCAGCGATTGACGGCGTTTCGTTTTTCTTGCCAAGATTTGAATTCTTTCTCGGGAAGTTCAGGCCCTCCGGTGGTTCCCGTGACCGTATCTAAAACAAGCGCCGTTGCGTCGTTGGAAGAGTCGACGATCATGTCAGTTATCCCACGCTGAAACTCCGGAGTGACGACGAGCTTCTTGTGCTGGATGAGATGGGCGGCATACGAGAGATAGAAAAGCTTCACCGTACTTGCGGGGTAGAAGGACACGCTTCCTCGAATATGTCCGAAATGGGATTCCTTTGCCTTCCGATCTATTCGAGCTATTGTGATGGCGAATTGATCATCACTAAGGTCTCTGAACTCAGCTTTGGTCTGATTCGCCACGGATGAGACAATATCATCTAGATTCGCATCAGAGTGAAATAGAGCCTGAGCGGCAAGAACGGCTATTCCGAGGAGCATGATGGCTGTTTACCCGCTTGAGGGCATTGGATTGGTTGGGGTCGGCTAGGTAAACAAGAGAAAATGAAACTGCGACTTACCGCACTCACCGTCGGCCTTTTGCTTGCTTCCAACACCTTTATGACTCTTGCCTGGTACGGGCACCTGAAGTTCGAAAATCAGCCTGTTTGGAAAGTTATTGCGGTGAGTTGGGGAATTGCCCTCTTCGAGTATTGTTTTCAAGTCCCGGCCAATCGTCTTGGATATCAAGTATTAAGTGCGGCCCAGCTAAAAGTCATTCAAGAAGTGATCACTCTCTCCGTATTCGTGGTCTTCGCCTGGCTCTATCTTAAAGAGGCGCCAAAGTTGAACACCTTGATCGGATTTGGATTCATCGGTTTAGGAGCGTTCTTTATCTTCAAATAGGAGAGTGAGTCTTGGCGGGATTGCATCTGGTAGTTCATGGTCGAGTTCAGGGAGTTGGATTTCGGGCTTATGTGAAGTCCATTGCTGAAGGTATGGATCTACGTGGCGCCGTTTGGAACTCGCGAACTGGCACCGTTGAAGTGGTGGTCGAAGCCGAAGAGGCCTCGAAACTCAGCAGCTTTGTTGAAGCGATTCAACACGGCCCTGGTTATGTGGGGCGAGTAGATGTGACCAGGTCCGAGATCAACAATCTTGGACCTGGATTTGAGATTCGGCCAACCATCTAGGCCATGAGCTTTTTGTCGGCCCCTTCGACAATGGCGTTTCCTTGGCGAGATGCCTTGTGGAGATACATGTTCTTGTCGGCGGCGACCATCAACTCTCGAAGACTCGTTCCATCAGCGCCGACACGGGAGATTCCGTAACTGAAACTGGCACAGCGATCACCGAGAACGGTTGCTTCACGGAATTTCCAATAGACTTTTTCGAGAATGGCCCGAGCATCGTTAGGTGTCCGCCCGGGCAACACGATGACAAATTCGTCCCCGCCATTTCTTGCAACCACGCCACCTTGGGAGTACCGACGAAGGAGTCGAGCCAGAGTCTTCAAAATATGGTCGCCATATTCGTGTCCAAATTGATCGTTGAGTTCTTTGAACTTGTCGCAGTCAATCATGGCGATTGAAAGCATGCCACCGCTTGCAAGAGCACGATCGATGGCTCTCTTGGCATACTCATCCAACCCTAACCGATTTAGGCTGCAGGTAAGAGCGTCTCGCTTGGCCATATTGGCGTATCGTCGCAAGTCGCTTTCCAAATGCTCGATGAAGAGCATGAGGCCACATAGAACGCCCAATCTTAAGATCGTGTTGTTTCGGACCGCCTCTATCGTGTTCGTGCTGGAATTCATGTCGAATCTCATGAGCGTAAGGGTGGTGACGACCACCATGACAAAGCCCGGAATCCGACCACCTCGCTTAGCGGCTAGCCAAATGGGGAAGATGTACGCCATTCGTAAGCCGAGGGGGTGTCCCAACCATCCATCGATTAGACAGAGTCCGATGTGCGCGAGGATGGAATCGATCGCCGCTCTTACCGCAGCAACGTGAAGGTAGGTGTCGCGACACCACATCGTGGCATCGTAAACTCGTTCGCGGACGTCATAAGCGAGCTTCCGCATGCTCTCCGTAAATTCAAATGTAAATTCTCCCACTCTCTAAATCATCGTCATCTTCACAAAATGCTTTAGGTTTTGAGGTCAAATTTCTTAGAATTTTTGAGAACTTCCTAAGCCCGATTCGGGAGGGTAGGGAACACTAGTTCGATGCTGCACGCGGTGGTAAGAGAAAAGCTAACGTCGGGCGAAGCTGATCCGCTTACGCTGATTCTTCTTCACGGACTTGGCGCCGACGAGTTCGACTTGTTAGGATTGGTCGACACTTTCGATCATCCGATGCGAGTCGTGAGCCTGCGCGCGCCCCTTTCCTGCCCATGGGGCGGGTATTCCTGGTTTGGAATCGATGTGACGGACGGACAATTGGCGGTGGATGGAGAAGAAGTTCTTGGCAGCTATCAGCTACTCCTCGAATTTTTGTCTTCTTTTGATTCCAGTCGAGTGATTCTCGGCGGATTTAGTCAGGGCGCTATGATGACTCTCGGGGTGATGGCGGCGAATCCAGGATTGGTAAAGGCCGGGTTGGCGATGAGCGGGGGGCTACTTCCGATCTTCGACATCTCAGAAGCGGCAGCAGGTCCAATTCTCATGACTCACGGATCAGACGACCCTATAGTGCCAGTCTCTTTTGGTCGAGAAAGTGCCGCTCTTCTGACCTCCAGACATCGATCCGTTGAGTTCCGCGAGTACCGCATGGGTCATGAAATTGCTTGGCCGTGTTTAAGTGACATCTCCATGTGGTTCCGGTCGCTTGACGTGTAGAAGTTTTTCGGTATTGGTCCATGAAGGTTGGCGCGTTTGATAAGGGCGGTTACAATATTCATGTTGTGAAAAGAAGGAGAATGCCTCAGGCTATTTGCGCCGGACTGATTCTGGCTTTCTCTTTAGTGTCGCTTGTCGTCACTTCACGTGGTGACGGTCGAGCGAACCTCGATTTCTTGAAGGGACGGGAACTCGTTGTTTCCAACCTTGAGCGTGCGAATGATCGGGGAATTTTTTCGTCGGATACGATTTTCAACGTCCCCCTTGAACCTGCCGAAGTCTATCGGCAAATCGAATCCGCGCTTCCCTCTGCATTACATCGACGCGAGTCGGATGGGTCGATTTCTCTTGTGTTGCCTCAACGTTCCGGAGACCGTGTAATGGTTGCCGATACTCCCGAGCAAGCCATCCGCGTGAGTGAAGGAAGAGTGACCTACCAAGGCAAAAAACTAGTAGGTCGGGAAGGAAAGGGGGCTTGGTCGCATGTTCAAATTACGGACTACCGCCATCCGTCCCCATTTGAGACCTCATTTCGCTGGTTAGGCGAACAATTCGGGATCTAATTTAGGATCCTTCGCGTACTCCTTTATTGACTTCTCATTTTAATGAGATTGTGCAATCTTTGGTTCATTTGTGGACCAAAAAACTCTTTGGCATTTTTGATTTCTTTTGCTATAAAGGTGACATGGTCACCACGGCCAATCGGTCCAGAGAGAGTGCCAGACGGAAGGTTGGCGCATGAAGGGGAAGCATTCGCCTTTAGTGCGGTCCGTCGTGCGAGATTTATCCAGATGGATTGGTGACGGAACCCTTCCGCCCGGCAGAAGATTGCCGACTGAGAGGGATCTGAGTTCAAAGTTTCATGTAAGTAGGGCGATTGTAAGGGCGGCCATTGAGGCGCTTGAAGGCGAAGGTTTGGTGGAATGTCGCCCCAACTGTCGCCCTGTTGTTGCCCAAAAAGACCGAAATAGGCCGGATGTGTCCAATAGCGCCTACCGGTACCTGGGCGTTTGGATATGGCCCGATATGGGCGACTATGGCGCATCGTTAACGGTCAAAGGAATTCAGCGAAAAATCTGCGATCCAGATCTCAAGCTGATGATTGCCAATGCGGTGGGTGACGATTGGAAACGCCGGGTGGCTTCTGAGGGCAAGTTTCTTCGAAGCATTAGTGAGGATCCTCATGCTTTGGGTGCGATCGTGTACCTGCTTGGTGGCAGTGATAGCCTGCCAGAACTTTACGACTTGCAAAAGGCGAAAGTGCCGATCGTCTTTATCGACCGTCAACCCCCTGAGGGATTTGAAGCGGATTACGTTGGGACGGATAACGCGGGGTCTTCCAAACAGGCGGTTCGAAGATTGCTTGAGTTGGGACATCGCCGGATCGGCTATGTCACAAATAACGATCACGTTTCTTCGGTCAAAGAGCGATTGGCTGGATACAGACAGGCACTGGAACAGGCTTCGATTCCTTTCGATTCAGACCTGATCTTTCACTACGTTACCGAACCTACGGATGCCGTGGGAGACGCTTCCGATGAAGTCATCGACGAGATTGAGGCCCTCGACGATAAGCCTACGGCCCTGGTTTGCGTGAACGATGCCACTGCCCTATGTCTCCACCGCGCTTTGGAGAACCGCGGGTACTCCATTCCTGCTGACTTCTCAATCGTAGGATTCGATGGGTTACTTCAATGGATTCCTGGTGGGGGGTATCTGACCACTGCTTGCCAAGCGTTTGAACGCATCGGTGAAATCGCCGCTGAAATCCTTCTTTCCCGGATCTCTAACGGGGTCCCTTCCACTTTCAGACATGTGTTGCTCGATGCTCCCTTGGTGGACAAGGGATCCATTGGACGACCTCGCCGAAATTTGCTCCCAACCACAACCCTCTCAGAGGAGGAATAGCAATGACTCTTCGTATGAAAAATGCATTTACGCTCATTGAACTCTTGGTTGTTATTGCGATTATCGCAATTCTCGCAGCCATCCTTTTCCCGGTGTTTGCCCAAGCAAAAGTAGCCGCGAAGAAGACGATGATGATCTCGAACGCGAAGCAGATGGGTCTAGCCCAACTGATGTACGCGGGAGACTACGACGACATGTTTTCGCCGGTTGTAGGACATACCGGTGGTTACACACCCAACTCTTTTCACGTTCTGACCCAACCCTATATCAAGAATATTGGGATCATTATGGATCCCTTTACGCCGGCGTCTATCAATTCCAATCCCATGGTCTTACAGAGCCAGTGGGCGATGCCCCCAAGGAGAGCGGCATCTGTCTACTGTCCGAGTAGTTCGACCGATACAAGCGGATGCGCGTTTGGACTTTACAATCCGAAGACTCGGGCGGAGATCACGAACGGAGAAGTTTGGATTCGAGACGGGATTGCGGGCGCCTACAAGACGGTCAACGACTTTTGGCACGTCTATGGCTACCGAGATTCCACTCCCTCGCTTACTCAAACTCAAATCGCACGTCCCGCGGATACTCTCTTGGTCACCCAAGCCAACACCTGGAGCATGATGTGGGAGCAAGACTGGAATCCGGACGAGGCGTATCGATACTGGGGAGATGGCGTTTTCAACCTGTACGGAAACATGAACATGAATACGGCTCCTGCCGGACGTATTGGAGAGAACGGTCAGAAGGCGGGCATTTTCCCGACCAGCGTGTACGAGATGACCGAGTGGCCTCAAGGCATAAACGTTTCCGTCTATACGGATGGACATGCGCGTGCTCAGAAGTGGCTCGCTATGCACTCAAAGTCGGTGACTGGTCCTAGTGGGGTCAAATACCTTGCCTATGCCGCACCGGAGGTGCCATGAGAATGAAGATGCTGCTGGGCGGCCTGAGCGTCTTTCTGATTGCAGTCGGCTGCTCTGGTAGCCCAAGCGATCTTTCGAAGTCCGACGAAAGCACGCTCAGAACGAACATTAATCGAGAACTCACGCCGGAAGAGATTAAGCATATGAACTCGGCTCCGGCGGGCGATCCGACGGCGCTGGCGGCTAAGCCGCCACCCGGAAAGATGCCACGCAACTGAATAGGTACTCAAGAGTCCCGGTGATGTTTACCGGGACTCTTCCTTTAAAGGGAGATAAGAAAGCGGGCACCAACGCCGATTTCGCCAGTGGCAGAAATGCTTCCCCCATGTTTATCGATGATGCGCTTGACGCTGGCAAGGCCGATGCCGGTTCCAGGATATTCATCTTGCCGAACCAGTCGCTCGAAGGGAAGGAACAGCTTCTCAGCGTATTGAGGTTCAAATCCGATACCCTGATCTTCGACGACGAACGACACTTCTGGATTGGATGGATCGGTACGAACTGAGATGAGGGCCCGTTGGCCATCTTTTGCAAATTTGACGGCGTTCTCAAATAGATTAAGTAATAGGATTCGCATCAATCTTGCATCGGCGGTAACAAAGATATCCGGCTCCACGTTGATTCGCGGTGGACACGCACTGTGAGCGCGAACGCACTCCACAGAAACGTCCTCGGCGAGCCTTGAAAGATTCATATGGGTTGATTGGACGCTTTGCCGGCCAAGGCGAGCAAGGGAGAGGAGTCCGTCCATCATAGTGGCAAGTCTCTTTGCGGAGACTGCCTGACGCTCGATGTAAACCTTTGCCTTTTGTGGAATCTCCGCCCCGTACTCCTGCATAAGAATTTGACTGTTGGCAATGATGCTTCGCAGGGGCGCTCGGAGATCGTGAGCTACGGTGTAGGTAAAGGCTTCTAGTTCCTGATTGGCCCGTTGAAGCTCCTCGGTTCGAGATTGGACCCGTTCGTCCAGACTTTGATTGATCTCTTGTAACTCTTCATAGAGCTCTTGGTTGCGCAAGCAAACGGTAGCTTGTCCGGCAAGTGCGGCGAGGAGTTCTAAATCGGTGTCGGTAAAGTCCCTCAAGTCCTCCGATGTATAAACGCCCACGATGCCAATGACCTCTTCGCCGACAAGCATAGGCGACCCGGCGTAAGAGACGATTTTGAGCGCGTTGGGGCGGTGGAAATAGGTTTTGGCGGTTTCGTTTGCGTGGACGTTTCGGAGTGCGATCGTTTGTTTGGCTTCGATGATGGATTCTGCTATCCCAAGTGGAGCCCCGAGATCGGGGTCTAGAACATTCAGATCAACTCCATAGGCTCCAATGAGTTGCAGCCTTCGATCCACGAGCCGACGGATGATGCAATAATCGGCACGGAGGGCACGGCATACACGCCTCGCATGATCTTGGAGATTCTCGGTGATCGGTCGGGAACCGATAATGGATCCGGGGATCATTTGGAGCAGCGAAAGGGATTCGTGAAGTATTTCAACTTCTGACGATTGGCGCTGTTCCATTTGTGGGTTAGGGTGTATACGTTACCACGCGTTTGACTTTCGATGAAAAACGCGTGGCAGTTCTTAGGTTAGAGTCCCTTCTTTTTGGCTTTGAACATGGCGAGACGATCTCGAATTTCTTTCTTCATCTCTTCGTCCATCGCGGCATTGCCGTCTAATTTGGCTACTGCTTTCTCTTGAGTCTCGATCGCCTTCTCAAGCTCGTTGTTCTTGAAGTAGGCGTAAGCGAGGGTGTCCAAAACCATTGGGTCCTCTCCTCCTGCGGCGGCAAGGCCCTGTTGCGCGACTCGAATCGCTACAGCGAAGTCAGGCTTTTTCAGTTTGCTTTGGTCGTCGACGATCGTCCAAGCCATTTGATTGAGAACCATCGGGTCATCTTTGGCGATGCCTTTTGCCGCTTCATCCGCCCAGGCCATGGCGGCCCTTTCATCTGATTGCAGAAGGGCATTGAACTTCAGGAGTGCGGCTTGGGTCGCCATTTCGGGGTCGGACCCCATGACTTTATCGAGTACGGCAATGGCGTCCGCATACTTTCCAGCCCTCATCGCCTCCGCATAGGGCTGAAGTGCGGCGTTACGCTTCTTCATTTTCTCGGCTTCCAGCTTCGCTTCTGCCTGTTCTTTTTCGAACTGAGCCTTTGCTGCCTTGACGTCAAATTTGCCTTCGATAACTTTTCCGACGACTTCGTCAAGGCCGACCATCGGGTGCCCAATCCAGACGACTTTGCTGTCTTGGTTGACCACAAAGGCGGTAGGAATGCCACCTTGACCGGCGGCTTTCATCCAGGTGTCCGCCATGACACCATCTTCACCATCGGCGGCAACGTTATAGTCCATCTTTGCGCCCATGTCTTTAACGAAGCTGGCAACCTTTGCATGGACGTCTTTATTCCACTGTGCCTTGGGAACTTCATAGACGCTGACGCCAGTGAAAGTAGCCTTTCCGGCGTACTTCTTCGCCATTTCTGTAAGGTGAGGGATGCTTGCCTTACAGGGGCCACACCAGGTGGCCCAGAACTCGACCACATAAACTTTCCCCTTTTCAAACTTGGCGATTGGATTACCCTTAATCCACTTCGCGATTTTGAGAGGAGGCGCCGTAGAGCCAATCGATAGATCGGCGGTGTATCCCGCAAGGGCGCATAGGGCAAGGGCACCAGCCGTCAGAATTCTCAGTCCAAACTTCATTGTCACTCCAAGGCGATAAAGCCAACCCACAGGGCATGTCCATTTTCATGGACCATTCCCAAGGCGATTAGGTTGCGATGTATTGGCTAGATTAGCCTATCGCCGAAAATGAAAACGGGACCAAGGGGCGATTCTGGCTAGTCGGCTGAAGTTGACGATGTTTTGGCGGCAGGTTCACGGTCGGTTTCGACCACGGCTCGTACTTGATCGTCATCCGCCTGCTTTGTCAGGTTGAGACGGTACTTTGTAAGAATTATTGCGCTTACCAGGAATCCAAGGCTGGCGCTCGCAACAAGAGCGGCTCTTTTCTTGTCCATCGATTTATCTCCCTACCTATGTTAGTCCACTTGGGAGAAAAGTCGGCGCTTACGTCCGCGTTCTCCGTTCCACAAGAGGAAACAGCGCTTCAATCCCATGGCGACGTGGCGCGTGGCTCCGTAGGATTACGGGTTAACCGCGAAAGCCCGTAATTCTACAATGCGAGATCTACAGGTGTCTCCCAATGTTCTAACTAGGTTTCGTCATGGGAAATCGAAACCTGGTGGAGTAATTGGGGACGAATCAACTGGATGAGCTGCTCAAAGATGAGCTAGCCGGAGACCAACCAATACATGCTTGGGAATACACACTCCAGGCATTACTCACGCATGCCGACCCCCCTTCGCTTAGCAAATATCGCATGCGTGAACTGTTGCGCGATATTCAAGGGGCACACCTCAATCTATCGAGATACATTGAACGCCATCAATCGACGGGCATTTTGAAGAAGCTTGATCCCAATGGTGAACTTGAGCGATTCTTGACCGGGTTGGACCTTGCTAAGCAGAGTTTTGGAGCCGCCAACGGCGCTAGTCGAGCCGGAATCGAAATCGTGCAGGGCCTCTCCGAAGCGATCGACGAAGAGGTGTTTCGGCTCGTAGATCGTCAGGCACGCCTATTTAAGTCGGCCAACCAAACGATTGCAATGATGGAAGGGGACACCAAAGAACACATGCTTGAAGCGATAACTCGGCTAGAGCACGGGTTGGTGGTGGTAGGGCCGGAGCGAAGCGGGCACTTTCACGCGGCTCGAACGGCGGGCCTTCGGGTTCAGTCATCTCCAGTGGGCGACCGGTGCATGTTCCCATCTCTCATTGCCGCAGTAGCGGAATGGAAGATGACCCGGTCGATCGAGGAAACAGGAAAAATCCTCCGGCGAATCTGGCCAGCGGGGGATTCAGAGTGCTCCTTAGTGCTTCACCTTGGCGCTCGGATGCATGGAAATCTGGAATTAATGGACGAGGACCCTCATGCGGCTTGGACCTTATTCGCAAAAGGAGACGAACAAGAAGCCGACCCAGACTTGATCTTGGAACGCGCTCGTTTGGCGATCTCACTTGGTAAGATCGATGCCTTTATCCAGATTGCAAAACGGGGAATGCAAGTTAGCAACCTGTTCGTCGTGAGACTCTTGGCTGCACCTGAGATGGAAAAGCTGGGCAGCGACCTAATAACGCTCATTGCCGAAAGACAACAGGCAGTCCGACTTGAGGTCGATCGAGAACTGAACGGTTTAAACGGAGACATTCGCCAGATTAGGAAGATCAAGAAGCTGGGTGGCTTTGAGATGCCGTTCGTGGAAATCTGCGAGGGAACTCGACGCGCTCTGGCGCCAAGAGTCGCCGAGGCAGACATGTTCCTGGCTATTTCGCTCCTCCAACAGGTCAAGGATACTCGCCATGACGCGGCCCGAATGAGCCGTGAAGTTGTCAAGCGGGAATATGAGATCGCAGCGAAAAAGCTTCAAGAGGCGAAGGGCAGGATCGATCAAGCATGGGCGGAAAGGGATGCCATGGTTGACGCCGCAGTAAGAGAGCAGAAGGTAGCGGCAGAGCGAACGCGTGAGGCGTTGCGCAAATCGCTCGCGGAATCAGACCGGAATCAGATGGGGTGTGTCATGGGCTTTGGATCAGGTTGCGGCGCCTTTTTGCTGTACTTGGTTATTGCTGCCGTTTTGGCCACTCAGGGAGTTCAAGCCGGTTATGGAACGATTTTTGGATGGTTTGGGCTGACGGCGACGGCTGTTCCTATCTTGTTTGCAGTATTCGCGCAAATCACCTACGGGGTCCAGAGAGCCGCTCTCGATGCCGCTCTCCACGAGCGAATCAAGGCTACACAAATTGCCTACGAGGCGGCGGTCAAGAAGGCAGATCGATTTTGCCGAGACAAGGTCACATCTGTTCGGGATTCGATTCCAGAGTTGGAAGGAAAAGCCCATCGAGCAGAGGAGGCATTGAAACTCATGAACGCATTCGCAACCGCCGGCGGGTAGCCCATTCGTAGATGATTGCTGCGGTACAAACTCCGATCACGTCGATGGCGACGTCGGAGACTCTTCCGCCGCGAGCTCTCACAAAGGTTTGGTGGTATTCATCCAAGGCCGCGTAGATAGCCGTCCCGACAAAGGCGACAGGGGTTGCGTTCTTAACCTGGATCCGAGCAAGGGCGACGCGAAGCAGAATGTAAAGGATTGCAAACTCACTCACGTGCCATCCCTTAACGAACACCCACCACCAGTGGTCCCAAAAGTGATTGACGCTGGCTTCGGTCACATGAGTGGGTAAGTGGCCGGCGACATTTCTGGCAAACGTTCGGTTGTTGACATAGAAACAAGACGTGATGAAGATCACCGTCGCCCAGGCAAGTGGGACAATAAATGGACTTCTCTTCATTCATAGGAAGTATAGCTACGCCATACTGAGACCATGCCGAATCGACTGGCGAACGAATCTTCTCCCTATCTTCTTCAGCACCAAAACAACCCTGTCGATTGGTTTCCATGGGGGGACGAAGCGTTCGCAAAGGCTCGCGATCTCGGTCGTCCGATATTTCTCAGCATTGGCTATTCCTCTTGCCATTGGTGCCACGTGATGGAACACGAGTCTTTCGAAGATGAAGACGTAGCGGCCATGTTGAACCAACACTTTGTCTCTGTGAAAGTGGATCGAGAGGAGCGACCGGACATTGACGAAACCTACATGACCGCCGTTCAGATAGGTTCGGGAAGAGGTGGGTGGCCCATGACGGTGTTCCTCACACCTGACCGCAAACCCTTCTTCACGGGCACCTATTTCCCTAAAGAAGATCGCGGTGAGTTTCCGGGATTTAAGACAGTTTTAAGCCAGATTATCAAGGTTTGGGGTTCAGAACAGGAGCGTCTTGTTCAAGTATCGGAACAGTTTGCAACGGCGATTCAGCAGACTCTGACGCACCCAGCCCCAGACAGTGATATCGAGCTAAATGACGAGCTGATTGACGAAGCGGTTCAGACCTTAGTCGGTGAGTTCGACAGTGAAAATGGTGGATTTGGAGATGCCCCGAAGTTTCCTCCTCACACGGCGATTGAGTTCTTATTGAACTTTGCTCTCCGAGAAAGCTCGTCCGAGGAACTTCGACAAGTGGCGGCGGATATGGCGCTGGGCACTTTGGAAAAAATGGCGCTGGGCGGTTTTCACGACCAGGTTGGGGGAGGCTTTCATCGTTATTCCACCGATGACCGCTGGTTGCTTCCTCATTTCGAGAAGATGCTCTACGACAATGCGCTCTTACTGGCTAATTACGCCCGAGCCGCCGCCATGTGTCATGGTCAGGTTCCAGAGCTAGAGGCGCTCTACTCTCGAGTAGCTGAACGAATTGTCTCCTGGCTCACTGAAGAAATGACCTCTGATGATGGGCTCTTCTACTCCGCCATCGATGCCGATAGCGAGGGGGAAGAGGGAAGGTTCTATGTCTGGACGGACCTTGAAATTAGAGAGGTCTTGGGTGAACGGGCTGATGCTTTCATCGATGCGTTCCAGGTTCGGCAAGAAGGCAATATCCACGAAGAAGCAACGGGGCACCTATCAGGAAGCAACATTCTTCACGCTTTGGAAGACTATGGCGTTGCATTCGACTTGGATCTCAAGCACCTGAAGGCTAAGCGTGAGCATCGGGTTCGCCCGGGACTAGACGATAAGGCGATCATTGGGTGGAATGGCTTGATGATTGGGGCCCTGGCGGAGGCGGGTGAAGTCGCCTTGGCGGAAAGGGCGGCCACAGTAATCCTGAATCACACGCAATCCCACGGCCAATTGCCCCGACAGATCGCAAAGGGAATTGCCTCAGGCGAAGGTTTTCTCGAAGATTACGCTTACTTTATCGACGGGCTAGTTTCCCTTGCCACGACGAAAGCGCTCTTCGAAGAGCTCCATCCCGGCGAGGTTCATGGCACGACTTCGAACGAGTGGCTACAGATCGCGCTTCAACTCACCCAGGTGATGATTGAGAAGTTCTACGATCATGCAGTCGGAGGTTTCTTCGGAACGTCCGAAGATCATGAGATGCTGTTCGGTCGGTCAAAACCGGTATTCGACCAGCCGATCCCGAGCGCGAACGCCACCGCCCTCAAGTGTCTGGTTACATTTGGCGATGACGACAGAATTCGTCAAAGCCTGTCTGCGTTTCTGGGCTGGATGGGACGCGCACCCAGCGGGACGATGTCTCTCTTCCTGGTCGCGATGGCGCTTCTCGACGAAAGCGGCCATTCTCATGAAGACTCCCACGAAGTTGATCTGTCTTCCGTCGTTGCCACCACGCCACCCCAGGCGCCAGAAGTGATCGTGGAGACACTCACACGAGAATTGAGGAGCGATGGCAAAGGGACGGTAAGAATTTCCATCCCGGAAGGATTTCATATCAACTCCTCAACTCCTCCCGCGCGGTGGCTGATCCCAACCAAGATTGAGGTTCAACCTATCAAGGTCGTGGTGGACTACCCCCCAGCGAATAATGATCGATACGAGGGCATCCTAGAGATACCGTTCACCGTTGAATTGCCTCCGGGGCAGTCCGGAGCAGAATTCGAGTTGAAAGTCAGCTACCAGGCCTGCACCGAAACAGAGTGTCTCGCCCCCGTTGAAAAGGCGTTCGACATGGTCATTCGAAGGAGTTAGGAAGGGGCCTACTTGGCCCCTTTGACCTTATCGATCAACAAACCACTGGCCGCAAAGCAGATGGCGGCGAAGAAGAAGATCACGATGTACCCGCTGTGGGTGTAGGACTGCACCTTTTCACCGTGTTCAATAATAGGTTGGCCAGCGAATTGAGCGAGGGCTTGTCCCGCAATGAGAGGCGCAATTTGTTGGGGAAGGGTCATCGAGACATGCCAGACCGCCATGTCCTTTCCTGCATCTTCTTTGTTTGGAAGGACATCAGTTCCCAAAGCCCAATCGACCGAGATATAGGCTCCATAACCCAGTCCAAAAATTGCTCCTCCGATCAGAGCTTGCTCCAGGTTGCGGCAAAAAACCAAGATGACGCACATAACGGCAATGGTCATGCTGGCAATTTTTACGATTGGTTTCCTGCCTGTTTTGTCCGAGATCATGCCGCCAACAAATCCACTGATGGTGGCCGCAAGCAGGATCAGCGCAAACACGATGGCCGACTTGGTGGCAGGATTCTCGACTTTGATTACGTCACGCAGGAAATAAAGCAGATAAGGTTGGATTGCGTAAAACCCTAACATCATCAAGGCCCGCGTGAGCCATACCCAAGCGAAATCGGGAAACTTCTTGGGATCGATCCAAAGGCTCTTCAGGTACGTCGCGAATTCGAAGGGAGGTACCTCGTCTTCGAATCGTTGTTCTCGAACCCCGTAGATCGTAATAAGCAAGAACAAGAAGAAGATGCCAGAGATGAGGCCAAACACCAACATGTGGGCGCCTTTGTCAATCAATATTCCCGAGATCAAGGCGCCAAACAGGGTCGCCAACTGCGACATCAAAGCCATGTAGCCGCTTGCCTTGCCGCGTTGATCCTTGGGAACGAGATCCGGGATGATGCCGCTATAGGCGGCGATTGCAATATTGGCTCCTATTTGGAGGATGAAATAACCGAGAAAGTAGAGGGTGAGCTGCTGGGATTGGAACGCAACTGCCATGCTGGCCAATCCCGCAAGGGCCATCAATCCGCCGCCAATGATGTAGGGACGCCTCCTTCCAAGGGCATGGCGACAACGGTCACTGAGGGGGCCGAATATCAGAGGAACGAGAAGCGCTGGTAAAGCGCCGAAGGCATAGAGTATGCCCAAGGAGGCGGCGCTTGAATTGGGTGCCAGCTTTGCCATTTGGCTGGAGAGCACTGGTCCCAAGAATGCTCCCCAGATAAAGTTCGTACCGAACCAAAATGCTGAGAGCGCGAGATGTTCCCAGAAACCAATCTTCCGCTCGCCCAATTCGCGAGGATAAACCGATTCAATCGAATCCATTAATCCTTGGCTCCTACCAAATCCATTGCATAGTCGTAATCATCCAGATAGTCGATATCGTAGGCAAGTTCTACCGGGGCGCCAACGATCGCCTTGCCCGAGCAACCAAGCATGGAAACGATCTTCTTCTCCAAGTCATCGATCGTCAGCGCCTTCGTGAGCCACTTGAAAACGAAGACCGGTCCGAGAAGCATTGCCATGCCAAGCTTGCTTTTGCGCTGATCGAATACGCGTTGAATCGACGATCGAATCTCAGGCAGTTTTTGGGCGTTCATCATGAACATGCCGCCCAAGGTGAAGGTGCCATCCTTCAGCTTGACAAAGGTAGATGTGGTGCCCGGATAGGCCCGTTCAAAGTCATTTTCATGAATGATGGGAATACAGACGTCGCGGTCGGCCGGACAGCTTTCCACGAATTTCTTGATCAGTTCTCCAGTCAGGAAAGGTAAGTCGCACGTGACAATGAGGACTCGATCAAGATTGGAATCCGCGCCTTTCAGCTTTTCCAAACCCCGGAAGATATTGTCAGGACCGCTTGAGCCTTGATCCAGAGTATGGGTAGCCAGATCTTTTGATGCGTCTTGAACTTCTTTTGACCCAATGACCACGATGTTACGAATAACACCAGATGCCCGGAGGGCTTTGAGAATCGATTCAAGAATGGTTTCCCCATTAAAAACGATCAGGGCCTTTTGATCGGTCCCTGCTTTGGCCGAGAACGTGGGGTCTATCGTTCCGCCCGCCGGGATGATCGCATCGTAGATACTCACTGGTGATCAGTATCGCATAGCCGACGACGCGGGCGGTTGGAGATTTCTCAGACTCGAACTTTTAGGGATTGGGGACGAATTCCAAGCGTGACTTGGCGGGCCGCAATCAATTCGCCATCGATGAGAAATGGGCGTATCCCTGCCGATGTCAAAGTGATCTTTTGCGCTTGACGATAGGTGACAGCAGGATGGCTCAGATGCTCTCCTTTAAAGACCCGTGGAAAGGCGCGCAAGAATGCGACTTTGCTCACTTTTTTGACAAGCACTATGTCGAGAAGGCCGTCGGCGACACTGGCTCTAGGCGCTATCTTCATGCCGCCCCCGTAGCACCGAGCGTTCGCGATAGCGGTCAGCATATTAGTCGCCTCGAACTTGTCATCATCAACTTCGATCAGGACGGGCTCTGGTCGAAAGCTACGAAGAGTTGAGAGCACGGCGGCCACGTAGGCAGGGGTTCCGCGAAGGCGCTTTATGCCGCTGTTGATCTTGTCGGCAACCGCTGCATCGAATCCGCTTCCCGCAACATTCAGAAAGAATCCTTCAGCGGTATCGCTGCACCACTCTCCCACGTCAATAACTGCTTCTACACCGCTTTCAAGCCGGCTTAACGCCAAGTCAATTTCCGGTCCCACACCGAGCGTGCGGGCTAAATCGTTTCCGGTACCGCATGGGAGAATTCCCAATGTGGCAGGCGTTGAAACCAATTGCCCACCCACCTGAGAAATCGTGCCGTCGCCACCGGCCGCAATAACCAAGTCGACTCCTTTGCCGACACATTGAATTGCCAATCTAGCGGCATCGCCGGAACGCGTGGTCTCTAGGACCTCCAACGTGGGGAAGATGCGCTTGAGTTGGAATTCCAAGGCGGGCCATCTGGATTGCCACTTTCCCCGTCCACTGACGGGATTTCTGATGACAGCTACACTACTCGGCATCGCTGGGGTGATATCGCATAATGGCATGCGAACTGCTGAGGAGAAGGTCGCCGCCCAATGCTCGAGGCTGCTGGCCAAATAGATCCTCGCCCAGGTCAGATTCCCATTGCCGCTCTCCCTCTGCATTTAAATAGGCGAGCTTTGTTCTATCGGCCAGGAGATAGCCAGCGCGCCAAGGAAGAGGTTGAGACAATCCGAAGTTCTGTCGGGGGCTCAGTTTACGTTTCCAGAGTTCCTGGCCATTTAGTCCAGCTAAGCAAATAAAATTTCCACTCGCGCTCGTGAGAAAGACTCGGCCGTCCTGATAAAGCGGTGTGCCAAAGATGCCGTTATTCGAGTAGTAGGCCCACATTCGCTGTCCGGTCACATTGCTCAGGCAGATCACTGCGCCATCATCAAAAAACACCACCGGCCGACCTTCGTCACCGACGAGAATAGCTCGGCAACTGGCGTTGCCTTTTTCGAACTTCCACGCCTGCTTACCGGAGTCCTTATCGAAGGAAAAGACTGTGCCCAGCTTCGTGCCTACCAAGATGCTTTTTCCGTATCGGATTGGCTTGGCCGACGGACTGCTGTTGAGGAGGTCAGCCGTCCACATTGGTTTTCCGGTTCCAGCAGACAAGGCTGAGAGCTTGCCAGGAGTCATCTCTGCATAGACGGCGCCATTGTAGGCGCCAATTGGACTGGAATATCCGTCGCGCTTTGCCGTCCACATCTGTTTGCCGCTGGCGGAGTTGTAGGCCCACAGCGAACCTTGTCCAACCGAAGCATAGAGCACCCCATCGCCTTCCGCAATATAGACTCCCAACTGGGGAAGGGCTACGCTCTTCGCCCAGACCTTTTTTCCGGTCGCTTGATCAATCGCACCAAAGCTATTGTTGGTGCCAAAGAAGATTGAACGCTCTCCTACCACCACGCTCTGGATCTCCGTCTGCAACCGGACCGACCACATCTGGGTGAAGGTGGTTTCTGACCGGAGAGCGAAGATGCACAGCAGAGAGATCATCCTCATTGGGACGGTTCAAACCCCAGAATGAGTTCCTGAGTATCCGCTATGGCCGAGAAGATATGGCCCTTGATCGAATGCGAACGGAACTTCCTCAATTCCATTCTTCGAAAACTCCAACAAGCCAATACTTGAGCAAATGGGGCGAATGGTCCATCCGCTTCAATTGAATAGCCAGATTAGGGCGCCGTTTGTACAATGGTCGCATGCCGTTGGGTCTCTCTTTCCTCCTAGCCGTTTGCCTTCAAGGCGGATCGAATTCAGTTCATCTTGAAGCGCAGACGAATTCGGTTCGTCGGGTTTTAGAGGCCGTGTCCAGTAAGGGCCCGCATCTTGCGGCATCGGCGGAATTAGGCGAGCAGATGGTTTTCATTTGCGTCGATCGTCGTCCTCTGGAAGAGTTCAAGAGCGAGATTGCCGATGCGCTGGATGCGACCTGGGTCAAGAAACCAGATGGAGAGTATCTCGAACGACCGCCTGAATTGAAGCAGAAGGTTTGGCGGGCACATCTGGAACGGAGAAAGGCGCTGATTTCCGAAGCGCTGCTCGTCTCAAGAAAACAAGTGGAGACTCCGTTTGACGGCATGGCTCTGGCAAACGGCCTTGCAGGTCTTGCCAAGGAACCAGCAAATTCAAACGATCCAGGAACGGCTCGAGCGCGTTCCCTTCGAGAGAAAGCCCTCAGCGATCAAGGGCCGATGTCCCGGTTGATGAAGCGATTGCTTCTGGCCTGCGATCTGGGCGATCTAGCCGCGATTCCACCGGACAGTCGAGTCGTCTTTAGCGAGCGTCCAACGAGAATGCAGAAGGCGATGGATTCTGTCCAAGTCAGAAGTGCCTTTCAAGACTTTTCCAAGGAGCAACGGGCCTGGGCTGAGGCCGCGACCAAGGTCACCCTGGGCCAAAACGATGGGTTGACGGTCAGTGATCCTCGAAGCCAACTGCAAGTAGGTGAAGAGGTTACGAAAACCGCCTATCTAGAAGTTCGCCGAGGAGAAGCAAGCGGATTGTTATTTGTCAATCTGCTTGGTGAGAGCGGATTTCCAGGCACTCGAGTGTTGTGTCAACTCACATTGGATTCTCCGAATAGGAAATTTTCGAATGAGGTGCTAGAGGCCACGCCCAATACGGATTCCGACCCGCTCGTGACCTTATCGGAAGGAGCCGATCGGTTTATCAAGAGAGTCGTCGACACGTTGAGGACGCGTGCTCAACCACCTTTAGAGGGAGCGGTGCGGGAGCAATTTCTGGGTTTCGAGGACACTGATCCTCTTTACTACACGGTAAACGATGCGCTCGCAACTTACGGAAAAGTTCATCATCGAGACGTCATCGCCTCTTTGAGAGACCTCGACTTCAATGCGGTCTTTCTCTTTCCTCCAGATCGTCCGTTGAGAGTCGGCGCGGTGTTGTCGCTGCTGAAGTCAGTCTCAGAAAAGCAGATCGTGGACAAAGCAAACGGGTGGACGCTTATGAAGCCGTCCGATCGATGGGAAGCTGAACTGAATCTGGAGCCCCGTAAGCCGATTGTCAAAGTCCTTCGCGCAATCGACGATAAAGGTGAGCTTACAGCTTACGATAACGCCCGCTATGCCTTTGAGACTGGGTCAGACTCCCGAATGGGGATCGGCGGAATCTTAATGGTGGCGTTTTATCCTGCGCTGCTGACTTCCCTGGACTCAACCGACTGGGACGGCCTCAGGTTGTTTGGTTCCTTGAATGAAAATGCCCTTCGATCGTTGGAGTCCGGTTCCCAAATACCCTATGGAGGACTGACCAAGGAGCAGAAGAGGATTGTGGATCGGATCATCTTTTCTGGATTACTCACCAGCGAGGAGAGAATCGATACGAACTCATGGCAAAGCAAGCATGCTCCAGTTGAACCTACAAAAGAGCTTGCCAACGGGATTTCGCCACAAGCCTATCTATCGGCCAGAGTAAAGGCGTTAGACGTCATCGCCGCATTTGGAAAAGATCCGAACGGGAAGTTAAGGATTCTGCGCAGCATTAACCCTTGGAATCTTGCAACGGTGGAATCCGAGCAAAGCAATAATCCCCAAACTCTTCAGAAATATGGGTTAACGGGTTTGGTTGGCTATGGGATGGCACAGCAAAAGATGTATTTGATTCGAATAGTGGTTGCTCCAGGTCTTTGGAAGGAACTTTCGATCTCAATCCCTCCATCCGCTGAGAACGCAAAGCCCGGTAAATGGGACCAACTGCCACAATCCATTCGAGAAGAAATTCAGAGTGGTCTAGAGACGATTCGCAAAAGAAGCAATCAGAATGGTGGAGCGGGGGCTCCTCCCAGATAAACTGATCCACGTTCCTTTATGACTCGATTAGATCGCCGATCTCTGGCGTTCGCAATTGCGCTCCCGATGTTGGCGGGCTATGTGGATTCGCTAGGTTTTCTCGACCTCGGCGGATACTTCGTTTCGTTCATGAGCGGAAATTCCACGCGTCTCGGCATTGGTCTTGGAAGTGGCGATTGGGAGAGCGCGGTGACGGTGCTTGTGATCGTCTTCCTCTTTGTTTTCGGCGTCGTTGTTGGTTCGTTAATAGCAAGTCCCCGGAGCGAAAAAAGAAGGGTGCTCATTTTGTCCCTTGTTGCCGGGCTTCTTGCCGTGTCGGGGGTGCTTTACGCGACTCATCATGTTCGCCTTGGTACCGCCGCGATGGTCATTGCCATGGGGGCAGAAAATACGGTGCTGAGGCGAGATGGGATTGGAGTTGGACTCACGTATATGACTGGCAACCTGGTGAAAATGGGCCATGCGATCGCCGACTCAATTCAGGGTGGATCGAAGAAGGAGTGGTTGCGTTTCCTGGTGCTGTGGGTAGGGCTGATCACAGGGGCCACGCTGGGGGCGGTGGCCCATCGTGCGTTCGATATGAATGCCCTTTGGTTTGGATCAGCCTTTGCCGCTGCCCTTGCATTCGTCTTTCGGAAGGGAGACTAGACTTCGAGAGCCGCTCTCTCCTGCTCAAGCTGCTGATAGGATTCTTCGAAACTCTGAATCATCCGTTCCACCGCGAGGATTGGGTTACCGGTATAGGGGAATACGAATGAGTCCCGGGTGAGGAAGCACTCCTTGTGCTTGCGGCCCATGATCGAGAAGACGCGGGGTGGAACCTTTGTTTTGTCCAGGAACGTCACGCTCAAGCGACCCTGGCCCGCTTCCACCTTCGAAATATCTAAGTCGCGAGCTCGCAATCGTTGGCCCATGATGGCAAAAGCGTTGCTAACCTGCTCGGGAGGATGACCGTAGCGGTCTTCGACTTCCGCTTGAACCTCGCCCAGAATCGCTTCCGTTCGGGCCGACATCATGCGTTGGTAATAGTAGAGTCTTTGTGCCGCGTCTTTGATGAATTGATCTGGAATAAGAGCGACGACCGGAATATCGAACTGCGGCAGAGGCGCCATATTGATGAACTCGTCCGCCGGTTCGGTGCTCGCCAACATGGCGGCAGTTGGATCGTCGACCGCGGTTTTCAACATGGCTACTGCCTCATTGATGAGCTGGGTGTAAAGCTCATATCCGACGGTTTGCATCGTGCCGCTTTGCTTGGCGCCAATCAATTCTCCTGCGCCGCGAATTTGGAGGTCGCGGAAGGCAAGAGAATAGCCGGAGCCGAGGGAAGAGAACTCTTGGAGTGCCTGAAGCCTCTGAATCGCGCCTTCGGAAACGGTTTTCTTTTTCTTCTTTCCGGTCACCGGATCGGCGGCGGTGGGCGACGTGTAGCCCGCGTTTCCACGGCTGTCCATTCCCTCATGAATGGGCGAAATCAGTCCGCTTCGAATCGTGGAGTCCAAAGCTCCAGAGTAGAGGAAGTAGGCATAGGCTTGTCGATCGGATCGACCTACGCGTCCACGGAGTTGATAGAGTTGCGAAAGTCCGAGCCGGTCAGCGTTTTCGACGATTAATGTATTGGCGTTTGAGATATCGATTCCATTCTCGATGATGGTGGTGGAGAGGAGGATATCGATTTCTCCCTTGATGAATCCGACCATAATCGGTTCCAATTCAGCCTCGGTCATCTGCCCATGGCCCACGCCAATCCGGGCGGAGGGAACCAGCTTTCGGAGTTTTTCGGCGACGTGGCCGATGGAGTCCACCCGGTTATAGACGTAAAAGATCTGACCCCCGCGGGCGAGCTCACGAAGGATGGCTTCTCGAACGACTTCGCCGGCATAGGGGCGAACGAAGGTTCGAATAGGCAGGCGTCCGGGGGGCGGATCGTTAATGAGAGACATTTGCCGGATGTCCATCAGCGCCATGCTCAGGGTTCTCGGAATCGGAGTGGCGGAGAGTGTCAAAACGTCCACTTCGGTACGAAGTTGCTTGAGCATCTCCTTCTGCTTTACACCGAATTTTTGCTCTTCATCAATGATAACCATTCCGAGGTGTTTGAACTCGATGCCTTTCCCGAGGAGAGCGTGGGTGCCGATAATGATGTCGATTTCGCCGACTTTGAGCTTGTTATAAACCTGGTTTTTGTCGGCGGTCGTTCGGAAGCGATTGGAGATATCGATACGCACGCCAAAGGAACCAAGACGTTCTTGAAAGTTCCGCATGTGCTGTTCGGAAAGGATGGTGGTTGGACAGAGCACGGCTACCTGTCGACCATCCTGCACGACCTTGAAGGCGGCCCGGATCGCTACTTCCGTTTTTCCGAACCCAACGTCGCCGCAGACCAGGCGATCCATGGGATAGGGAGTCTCGAGGTCGCGTTTGACGTCTTTAATCGCTCGGAGCTGGCTTGGTGTTTCGACCCACGGGAACGTCTGTTCCATTTCGTTCTGAAAGGGAGTATCGGGGCCGAAGGATTTACGCGTCACTTCCTTTCGCTTCGCGTAGAGCTTCACGAGATCTCTCGCGAACTCCTTGGCCTCCTCCCGGGCTTTTCCCAGGGTCCTCTGCCATTCACCTCCCGTAAGCTTGTTCAGCTTGGGATTTTCATCGCCCGGATTCAGATACTTCTGAATGCGGTCCAGTTGATCGGCAGGAACAAAGAGCTTGTCCGGGGCCTGATATTCAATATAAAGAAACTCTTTTTCAACCCCGTGCTCTTCGCGCTTGATCAGACCCCGAAAAATTCCGATTCCGAAGTTGATGTGAACTACGTAATCGCCAGGTCGAAGATCGAGAACCGTTGCGATTGGCGCTCCCTCCATGAAGCGCTTTTGTGGAAGCTTGAGGCGAGCTACGCCAAAGACTTCGGCATCCGTGACAACGGCAAGCTTGTGATCTGGGAAGACGAATCCACCCCCCAGATTCCCATGGGCGAGCCGGGCTCCGGGAGCGAACCCTTCCGAAGTGGCGCCTTCTTCGGCGAATATCTCTGCTTGAGAGAGAACCGTTTTGGCTCGATTGGGCTGGTCGGTGGAGAAAATAACCGAGAAGTCGTCTTTGAGGTAGTTCCGCAGTGTAAGAGCCAGGGCATCTGCGCGGCCACGATAGGGTTCGAGAGAGATTGCGCCGACATCGTAACCTTGGTTTGCCGATATCCAATCGGGCAAGGCGTTCATCGCCGTGACGGCGACAGTGAAAGGGTGGCTTGCGAGGTGCTCGACCGAGAGCATAAAGTCGTTGGCGGGGGCATGGAGGATTTCTCCACGCTCTGCTCGGGCGGTCAGAGCTTGGGATAACTCATCCTCCGAACGGACTCCAATCGTTTCCAATTCCAGGGGTTCGTCCAGAAGCAGCAGATCGGATTCGAGAAGAAGGTCAACGGCGCAGCCTGAATCCGGGTGCAGGAGAGGGCGATAAAGGTCCAAGCGATCAAAGTAGACTTTCTGACTTAGCGCGTCCGCATCGCCCGCAACTAGCTCTTCAAGGCGTTTAGCCGCCTCGTCCTCCAGGACAGCCGCTTCGCGTTCTGCGGTAGAAATCAGCATATCCTTGATCCCTTCGTCCAGGTCGGTGTAGAGGGTTTCCCTAGACGGACTAAGATCAAGTCGATCAACTTGTCCCACGGAGCGTTGATTATTGGGATCGAATAACCTGATACTTTCAATCTCGTCGCCAAACAACTCAATTCGGTACGGTAAATCGTGTCCCGTGGCGAATACGTCAAGAATGCCGCCGCGGCGACTGTATTGTCCAGGCAATCGGACCGGCTCTTGGGGTTCGTATCCGAGGTTGACCAGTTGCCTCGTCAAGCGGTCCGGGTCAATGGTCTCTCCGACCTTGATGTTAATAAACGCATCCAGCAAAATTTCGCGGGGCAATGTGCGTTCAAGCACCGCCTGGGGCGTTGCAAGAATGATCTTCGGTGAATCTTCGACCAGAGCACGCAGCGCGCCTAATCTGTCTGATAGAGCAACGTGCTCGGGAGCCGCGTCTTCGAAGAGAGTAGAAATACCGCTGGGCAGTTGGCAAATCTGATCGTGGGGAATACCGCAAAGCTCCAACTTTGCCTGCCAGGCCAAGGCACGCTCGTAGTTGGGAGTGACGATGAGGGTTTTGCGAGGGTGGGCGATATAGCTCGCCGCAATCAAAAACGGACGAGCTTCGGGCGCAACCGACCGCCACTCGGAAGTGCCTTCCAGTGGTGCACAGACCTCCGCCAGGGCTGGAATTTGGGTTACGCGACGCGCCCAATCGGCGATGCGCATTGCCAGAAGTGTACCGCCTCGATTCACTACCCTAGGGCTTTTCGAATGATCGCCGCACCAAGAAAATTTGCTGGGTCAAGGTCCCAATAAACCGAACACTATCGGGACAAGTTGAGTACATTAAATATGCCAGCGTCGGCGAGCCTAGGGCAAAGCCGTCGTTGGCTTTGTTTTTTGAGGAGAGCATCCATGTGGAGAAAGCTAATAGCTGGTGTTGCGTTGCTTGCGGTTATGCCGTTCGCCAACGCGAATACCTATTTATACACTTCGGCACTGAACGGATTTCAGGAAGTGCCATCGACCCCTTCGCAAGCCGTTGGCGTCATTCAACTGA
This sequence comes from Armatimonadetes bacterium 55-13, assembly GCA_001898035.1. Classification (GTDB taxonomy): domain Bacteria; phylum Armatimonadota; class Fimbriimonadia; order Fimbriimonadales; family Fimbriimonadaceae; genus 55-13. The sequence goes on along the minus strand of MKRX01000009.1, from coordinate 47,984 downwards.
CGCTTGACGACACTTTATTGACCGCCAATGGGGCCGGCGTAATATTTTTCCTGGGTGGAGCACCGGCTGCATTTCATATTCACAACGCACCGTATGGCTCAAATGGGCCGGTCGTTTTAGATATTGGAACAACCGGAATCTCTGGTTCCACCGTTAATTTCACAAAGACCTTGTCGGACGCAGCGTCGTTTGCCAGCCTCAAGAGCTTGCTAGATGCCCGGAATGGTTACTTCAACGTTCATACAGCGGGCTTTCCTTCGGGAGAGATTCGTGGCCAAATCGCACCGGTGCCGGAGCCTGCGGTTTTGGCGATCTGTGGTGTAGGGATTGCAAATCTGGTCCTTCGCCGTCGTCGCAAGTTTTGATTCGTTGAATTTCTGAAGGATGGAGCAGGAATGCCCTCTGGGGTCCGAATGGGCCACCGAGGGCATTCGTATTTTCGAGAAGAGGCTTTGCCGTGATCGAATTCGTCAAAGCTACTTAGAAATAATCCGATTCGAGTTCGGTAGAATCAGAGAAGAGATCATGCCAAAGAGAGTAGAAACCGTAGTGCTACATGACAGCTCCACCCCCGTTCTCGGAGATGTCCAGAAGGGAGGTAGTGTCGTTCTTACGACGGTAGACACTCTCCTGAGTCAAGCCCGAGCTAATGCTCTTTGGCCGCTGACATTTGGTTTGGCTTGCTGCGCCATCGAGATGATGGCGACGGTGGCTTCCCGATTTGACCTCGCGAGGTTTGGTTCAGAGGCTTTCCGTGCGACCCCACGTCAGGCCGATGTGATGATCATTGCCGGTCGACTTAGTAAGAAGATGGCCCCCGTCCTTCGGCAAATTTATGACCAGATGCCGGAGCCCAAGTGGGTGATCTCTATGGGTGCATGTGCTTCTTCAGGAGGCGTTTATAACAACTACGCTATTGTCCAAGGGGCTGACCAAGTGGTGCCGGTAGATGTCTACGTGCCAGGCTGTCCGCCATCGCCCGATGCGCTCATCTACGCTGTCCTGAAACTTCAGGAGAAGATCAAGAAGAACAAGGCCGGAACTTGGAAAGAACTACGACTCGTTGAAGGACTGACTGGTCCTCGGACTCAAGAAGAGGTGAAGGCGTGAGCGTCAATCTCGTCAAGGGCGTCGTCAAACCCATTCTCGCCGGATTTGGTATCACGGCCCGTCGACTCAAGCACAAGAAGGTAACTGTGATGTACCCGGAGCAAATCCGGGAACAATATCCTCGCACCCGGTGGCGCCACTTTCTGACTCGATACGATAGTGGGCTCGAGCGGTGTATCGGCTGTTCCCTCTGTGCAGGGGCCTGCCCCGCTCGATGTATTTATGTAGAGGCGAAGGAGAATACGGATACGGAACGATATTCGCCAGGCGAGCGTTACGCGGTTCGGTATGAGATCAATATGATCCGCTGTATTTTCTGTGGTTACTGCCAGGAAGCCTGTCCTACTGGAGCCATCGTCCTGAGAAAGAACTTTGAGTTAGCGGATTACAAGCGAGAAGACTTCATTTATACCAAGGAACGCCTCTTGGAAGAGTATCCCGGTCAATCCGACGAACCCTTCAAGGGTCACTACGCAACCGAGCCCGCCCCCGTATTTCAAGGCTAATAAATCCTTAGTTGGAGGGCAACGATGCGTGGTCTAATCATAGCTTTAGCGGACTGGCAAGGTCCTGCCCGTCTGCCTGTCGCGTTGAAGCGCAACGGTTGGGATGTGGCAACCGTGACGCGCCGGGGATTCGCGGCCTCTAAATCGAAGCATATTGACCGGCTATTCTTCGTAGACCCGCATTCTGAATTGGAGACGATGCGGGATATCCTCAACGCCGTCGAAGCGTGGAGTCCTGATTTCATTTTCTCCGGAAGTGATAACGCGACCTACGCTCTCCATGAAATCTGGAATCTTTTTCAACTAGGCCGGTTACCGCAGGCCAGTGAGCGTTCCATCGCGGTCATTCGTCAATCGATTTCCGATCCCTTAAAGCCGCATCTGCTAGATAGCAAATATCTGCTTCTCAACGAATTGGATGCCTTGGGTGTGAGGATTCCTCCTCAGATCGAGGTGATCTGTTTGGGCGATGCCGAATCCTTTGTCGCAGAGCAAGGATATCCTGTAATCATCAAGCCAGACACCGGATGGGCTGGCGCTGGCATTGCCGTCTGTCATACAGAAGACCAGTTGCTAAGTGCCTTGCACAGCCGACTGAAACCTGGAAATCGCGAACGGTGGTGCCTTCAGAAATACATCCAGGGTCGTCCCGCGAATCACCACGTTGCCGCCCTTGATGGCGAGTACAAAGCTGGCATTAGTTTTGACCGCATGGTCGTCCATCCAGCTCCCTTGGGGCCCTCGACCGTGGTCAGATCGATCAACCACCCAGAGATGGCAGCAGCCACCTATAAGCTCACACAATTGTGTGGCTTGAACGGTATCGCCTCCGTTCAGTTTATGGTCGAAGAAGAAGGAACCGGGCCCGCCTACTTTATTGAAATCAATTTCCGCCTCGGAACTTTCATGCACTTGGGAAGCTATTTTGGACTTGATGTTGTTAAGGCGCTCACCCAAAGTTTGGCAAAGCAGGTGATTGATCCTGGAGTGGAAGAATTAAATAAAATTGCAGTACTGTATCCGCAGGAGACGATGCGCGATCTTAATAGTGAGTATTTGCAAAAGTACTACATTGATAGGCCCACTGACGATCCTGAGCTCGACCGGCACTTTGAGGCAATGTTGGATAAGAAATGGGGATTACGAAACTCACAGGTGCCCGCTTCAGTAACCAACTTCTAAAATTTGACTAAAGCGCGTAACTATTTCCGGTCTATTTCATAAAGAAGGGTGTAGGTAAGAATATTCTTCGCCAACTATTCTCTTTGCTCGCCAGCATTCTGGCTAGAGCAATAAAATTGGTTGGGGAAGAGAAATGAACCTTTCAAACTGGCGGGTGGGCACCCGCCTTTCGACCGGGTTTGGGGCCTGTCTGGTCTGTACCCTTGTGGTGGCTGGATTTGGCATCAAAGCGCTTGAAAGTGTGGAGGCGGGCCTGGAAACCGTCTACAACGACCGTGTCGTTCCACTCAATAGCCTGAAGAAAGTGGCCGACGCTTATGCGGTCAATATTGTTGACACAAGTCACAAGACTCGCAACGGATCGCTCACTTTTGAGCAAGGCATCAAGAACTACGACGACGCTGAACAGATTATTGGGAAAGAGTGGAAGGCTTATACGGCGACGAAGCTTGTTCCCGAAGAAACCAAGCTTGTCAGCGAGCTTGAACCGTTGCTTCAATCCGGAGATCAGGCGACTTCGAAGGCACGGGCAATGATGGTGAACAAAGATAGAGGAGCGTTGGCAAAATTCTGCGCCACGGACCTCTATCCAGCTATCGATCCAATTTCTGAAAAACTCTCCGAGCTTGTTCAAGTGCAACTCGATGTTGCAAAAGAAGAATATGGGAATGCTCAGATCGTCAAGAAGAACTCAACGCGCCTGTCATATCTTATTGGGCTTCTGGCGGTGGGAATTGGCGCGGGGTTAGCTTTTGCGCTAACGCGGAGCGTGGTTAAGCCCTTGGGCGCAGCGGTGGATGTGTTGGGGCGAGTTGCCGAAGGGGACCTTACACAGCGAGTTCAGCTGCCTGGCAAAGATGAGTTGGCAAAGATGGGCGGTCAGTTGAATCAATCGCTGGACAGCCTTGAAAACCTCAATGCCTCCGTTCGTTCGATGGCAGAACACACGCGAATGGCGGCTGGTGACCTTGCGCGAGCGGCAGATGAAGTTGGCCTTGCGACCACGCAAATTGCATCCACGATCGAGCAAGTTGCCATGGGCTCAAGCAAGACGGCGGAGAGCATGAGCGAAACCGCCCAAGCAATCAATGATTTGGGCAATTCGGTGAGCCAAGTCGCGCAAGACGCGCGGCAGACGGCGGCACTAGTCACGGATGCCGATCGCTCGATTGAGGCGATCACCGATGCTATGAATAGCACATCTCAAAACGCCGCGGAAACACTGCAGGCAGCCGAAAGAGTGGTTGCCGCAGCCGAGCAGGGAAGCGCAAGCGTTTCATCTTGCATTACCGCTATGTCGAGTATCGAGACGGCCGCGGGATCGACGGCGGACGCCATTCGCGAACTTGGGAACGCCTCTCAAAGGATCGGCACGATTGTCGAAGCCATCGAGGATATTGCTTCGCAAACAAACTTGCTTGCGCTGAATGCTGCCATCGAGGCGGCGAGAGCGGGAGAGCATGGCAAGGGCTTCGCAGTCGTCGCTGACGAAGTGCGAAAGCTGGCAGAACGATCCAGCGACCAGACCAAAGATATTACGAATTTGGTGAACGAAATTCAAAACCGGGTCGCCCAAGCGGTGTCGGCGATGGACGATGGGAGTGCGGCGGTCGCGTCTGGGAGCCAAATGGTTGCGGATGCCGGGGTGTCGCTTGAAAATATTCAATCCGCGGTCAATGAGGCAGCCGTGAAAATCGCCAAAGTTGTGGATTCCACGGAGAAGGTATCTCACCAGGTTTCTGGCATAAGGGGAGGAATTGCATCGCTGAATGAGATTGCTCGACAGACCGAAGCTCTCACCGAACGAATGAGTGCGGTGTCGAGTCAAGTTAGCCACAGCATTGAAGCGGTTTCCGCCTTTAGCGAAGAAAACGCCGCCGCTGCCGAGGAAGTCTCGGCGGCTACGGAAGAGCAGACAGCTAACGTGGAACAGGTTGTTTCAACGACACAGCAGGTCAATGCAATGGCAGAAGAGCTGAACGACATGGCGTCGAAGTTCAAAGTCAGGTCCCAACAGGAATTGACTGTCGTCAATGGCTCGGCTAGAGACACTCACAAAGCCGCTTGATTCGAGGGAGCTTCTTGCTCCATCCCAGCCGGTAGCCGCAAGTTCTTGACGGCTACCGGTAAGCTATACCGGTCAATGCCTCCTCGAATTGCCGCAATCATTCCGACATACAACGAGGTCGAGCTGCTGACAGCGTGCGTTGAATCCTTGGAAGCACAGGGATATCCGAATCTCGAAATCGTAATCGCCAATGCCGGCGACGCTTTGCCTGCTGAGCTTGCCCACCGAGTTACCGAACTGGACGTACCCGAAAACTTCTTTTGGACGGCCTGCATCGACGCGGGCGTCCAAGCCGTGAAGGGTAAGTGCGATTTCTATCTTTTCACCAATGCCGACACCACTTTTGTAGAGGGCGCCGTTAACCGTCTTCTCCTTGCAGTTGAATCTGGCGAAAAGACCATTGCCTGCTCACCTGCCTATATTCAGCTTGGGGATCAACCAGTCTCACTGCTCTATAGCGACCAGTCTGATCTGGGACCGCTTTTGTATGGAAAGCTGGTTCGGCGTTGGACAAGCCCAGGCGATGCTCCAATGGACCCGTTTCCCATTGATCTCACCGGTGGTCAAGGTGTTCTGATACCATCCGCACTCTTTGAGAGCGCATCTATGGATGTAAGCAGGTTCCCCCACTACGCGAGCGACCACGATTTATGGCTTCAAGCTCGTCGTCTGGGCTATCGACTCCTCTTGGTACCTCAAGCAGGAATCGTGAACAAGCGGGACTTTAACGAGACAAAACGAAAGAACCTGGGGCCGTTGTTTAAGGCGCTCAAAAAGAGGATGACCTCCGTCTACACTCCGGAGAGTTGGCCCATTATGTGGCGACTTCGGAGAAAGCACCAAGGACCGATCCTTGGATTCTTCACGACGTTCGTGAGTTTTGGCCTACGCTGGACCATTGGATTACCGAAAATCCTTCGACGTACGTAGACTGGCTTTTAACTTGCCAATAACCAACATCTGCTAGATTAGGCAGGCGTATCTATCTTATGAAAAAAGCATTGATTACCGGCGTTACGGGTCAGGATGGCGCGTACCTTGCCGAATTTTTGATTGGAAAGGGTTATGAGGTCCATGGAATCAAGAGGCGATCATCGCTGTTCAATACGGCACGTATCGATCATCTCTTCCATGACACCCATGAACAAGGGCTCCCATTTTATCTTCACTATGGCGATCTCACGGATGGTTCTTCGCTGATCCGAGTGATTGAAAAGGTTCAGCCGGATGAAATATATAATCTCGGCGCGCAGTCGCACGTTAAAGTCAGTTTTGATTCTCCCGAATACACCGCGGAAGTCGATGGCGTAGGCGTCCTTCGATTGCTGGAGGCTGTCCGAATCTTGGGACTTGAATCGAAAGTTCGCTTCTACCAGGCCTCCACCAGTGAACTCTATGGATTGGTCCAGGAAGTGCCGCAGAAGGAAACCACTCCCTTTTATCCTCGCAGCCCTTATGCGGTGGCAAAGATGTACGGCTATTGGATTGTAGTGAATTACCGCGAAGCCTATGGAATGCACGCTTCCAATGGCATTCTGTTTAATCACGAGTCGCCACTCCGAGGAGAAACCTTTGTGACTCGCAAGATCACACGTGCGGCCGCCCGAATAGCCACGGGCCTCCAAAGCAAGCTGTTTTTGGGCAATCTGAGTGCACTACGCGACTGGGGGCACGCTCGAGACTATGTGGAAATGATGTGGCTTATGTTGCAACAGCCGGAGCCTGGCGATTACGTTGTGGCGACGGGGATCCAACGTTCGGTCCGAGAATTTGCGACTTTGTCGTTCAAAGAAGCCGGGATTGATCTGGAGTGGAAGGGAACCGAAGCTCAAGAAGTTGGCTTAGATAAAGCGACGGGGAAAGAGCTGGTCGCGGTGGATCCTCAGTATTATCGCCCGACGGAGGTGGAAACATTGTTGGGAGATCCGAGCAAAGCCCATGCCGTGCTTGGGTGGAAACCCAAGGTTTCTTTGGAAGAACTTGTCAAGGAAATGGTTGCTGCCGACCTCGACACAGCAAGGCGAGAAGCTCTCGTCAAGGAACAAGGATTTAAGGTTTATCAGAGTGCTGAAGAAGACCGATAAGATTTTTCTTGCCGGACATCGTGGGCTGGTTGGATCGGCGATTCACAAGCGCCTTCTGGATGAAGGCTACCAAGATGTCGTGGTGAAGACACGCCAGGAGCTTGACCTAATGAACCAAGCCGACGTGTACGGATTCTTGGCGAGCGAGAAGCCTCAAGCCGTTATTTTAGCGGCAGCGAAGGTCGGAGGGATCAATGCGAACAACACTTATCCCGCAGACTTCATCGGTCAGAACCTTATCATCGAGTCCAACCTCATCTGGGGCGCTCATCTGGCAGACGTGCCGCACTTCCAATTCTTGGGCTCAAGTTGCATTTATCCAAGAGAGACGCCGCAACCCATACCAGAAGAAGCGCTTTTGTCGGGAAAGCCAGAGCCAACAAACGCTCCTTATGCAATAGCCAAGATCGCCGGTCTGTATCTTTGCGACTCCATTCGTCGACAGTTTGGTAGGAACTACTATACGGTGATGCCCCCGAATGTTTTTGGGGATCGCGACAATTACGATTTGAAGACATCGCATGTGTTGCCGGCACTGATTCGGAAGTTTCATGAAGCCCTCCCAAATTCAGACGTAATCTGTTGGGGATCGGGAAATCCTCGCCGCGAGTTTCTTCACTCCGATGACGTCGCCGGGGCCTGCGTCTTTCTGCTTCAACAAGACGGGGTGGAAGGCCACATTAACGTTGGGACCGGTGCTTCTGTTTCAATTCGCGAACTGGCTGAGACCATTCAACGAATCGTTGGTCATCAGGGCTCCATCCTATGGGATACATCCATGCCGGACGGCTTTCCGGAAAAGACAATGGATGTGACTCGGCTATTTGGCATGGGGTGGCGACCACAGATCTCGCTGGAGTCGGGCATCCGCAGCGCTTACGATTGGTTTCTGGCTAACCGTGAGCAGCTTGCACTCCGTTAGCCGAAATATTTGGTGAGCGACTCGCTCAGCACCTTGGCCGTGAAGCTCACCAAAGGAATTCCTGCATCGTAGGCCATTCTGGTCGGGCCGACCAGTGAAATCACTCCGGCTTCTTGATCTCCCACATAGAAACTTTGACGCACCACGCTCATCTGGTGCAGCTTCTCATGACGGTTCTCGCGCCCGATAGTGACCGTTTGCGCGGTGGGCTGGCCGCTAACTGCCTCGTAAAACGAGTCGGAGTTATGAAGATAGTCAATGAACTCGGCCAGTGAACTGAGATCTCGCTGGAACTCAGGTTGCCCGAACATAAACTCTTCACCCTCGGTGATCATAAGTCCGCGCGTCATTTCCTTAGCTATGCTCCGGATCTGTGTCCAGATTGCCGAGTGAAACTTTTCGGAGGCTCCGGCAAATCGGGAAGCGGGAGCCTTGGCACGACGTAGGTCTCTAAGGGATAGCCCAACGATCGCCATTTGCAATAGCTCGTTGGCTGCGCCCACATCCTGTAAGCTTAAGCCTGCAGGGCACTCCAATAGGCGATTCTCAATGTGTCCGTTGCTCATCATCAGGACGAGCAGGGCCTGCTGTGGACCAATTGCACTGACCAAAGCGCTCTTGACCGTGATTCCGACGTCTCGAACTGTTGTTGCGACGCTTAGCAGGTGAGTCAGTCGACTGAGGGCTCGCGTCATTTCCCGAAGTTGGGTTTGAAGCGCTTCGCCTTCTTCGGCCACGGACTCGAGTCGCTCCCTACTGACCGTATCAGGCTCCTTTGTCTGGAGAAGTTGGTCGACATAGAAGCGGTAGCCTTGGTCGCTAGGAATTCTTCCGGCGCTAGTATGAGGCTGTTCCAAGTAGCCCAATTCGGACATTTCGGCGAGTTCATTTCGAATAGTCGCAGATTTGACGCCTAAGGAATACTTTTGAACCAGGAGCTCACTTCCCACTGGTTCGGCGCCGGTTACATACTCGATGATGACGGCTCGCAAGATGGACTTTTTTCGACTATCGAGCTCGCTCATGATCTATTTCATTCTACTTTTTCCCGAGTTTGAACGCTGCGCTGAGAAAGTTGCGGGTGATGATTCGTCCAAACTATTGGTATGACGTTTCTGGCCACCCTATTGTTGATTCAAACGCCTGTCATCGTCAACCCCGCGCAGTTTCTGACCTATAGCCGGAGTGTAGTGAGTAGCGGGGTGAGTTCAAAGGTTGAACAGCTGTTTCAGAACAAGGAGGATTCTGCATATCTCTTTGAAATGGCATCACGACAGGGAGGGCTCAGGGCGGTAAAGGTAGATATCATTCCCGCTCCTCCGGGATGGGAAGACACGGCTCCGTACTGGGCAGTTTTTCATACGCAACAGGAAATTGAGCAAGACCACGACCCCGTATATGGCCTTTTGAGAACAAATGATGGACTCAAACTCGGCCGTGAGTTGCCAGAGTGGGCTGGGATCGAAACCCGTATTGCCAAGATGGCGACTGCGGCCCAACTTTCGCCCAGTGAACACAAAATTAGCGTCCGATCCGTGGTCGAACTAGACGGCAAGGCAACCTCACGCGCACCCATCTTCAGGCTTAATGACGTCTACAGCCTGTCGGCGGTGAAGATGGGCGGGGCGACTTCCAAAGTGATTGACGCCGGCGGTGGAGTGCCCAGCCCCAGTGCCGGAGATGTGGTCAGGGCCGGCGGGTTACTCATCCCTTGGACCTCCAAGCCCAACTCAAAGCTGGAGTTCACCTATAGCGGAGTGGTTAATACGTCTACCCAAGACAAAATCAATGAAAAGCAGGCATATGTAACGGCATGGTGGGTGCCCAGCATCGGAAGACTTCCGCATCCCTCGATCGTTCGGATCTCCGGACCAGCAGATTGGGTTCTGAAGGCGGAGGGTAAGGAGATAGATTCTTCATCTGACGGCCTTGGACCTATCGACACGCAACCTGGACAGCAAACTAAATCCTTCCAGTGCGACCTGCCCATTAGTTATCCCAAGGTGATTGGGGGACGTTACAGACTCGTCGCGGAATCCACCGTGAACGGTAAGAATTTTCGATCCTATCAGCTTGAGCCGGTCGAAAAGGATCGGGGACAAAAAGAAGTGGATCAAATGGTTGCGGCGATGAAGTTCTACGAGGACAACCTCGGGCCATTTCCCTTTGATCACTATTGGTGTTTCGATGCAACTGGATACTATGGAATTGAGAGCTACAGTCACACCCTCCTTCAAAAGGGCTACACGTTGCGATTTGTCAGCCATGAAATGGGACACACCTACTTCGGTGGCATCGTCCCTTGTGCGTACACCCGCGATACCTGGAATGAAGGCTTGACGCAATACATCGATAGCGTCGCCTTTCAAAACAACAATGACCGCACGCTAGAAAATGGTCTGCGTACGGTTAATCTCAAAACACCTTTGATCGATATGGACGTTGCTTACGCAAACAACAGCGCCACCTACTGGCGCGGTGCGTACGTGATGAAGATGCTTGAATATGAGATTGGTAAGGGCAAAATGATGGAAGCCCTACGGGCGATGATCAAGGATAGACTCGGTAAGGAAACAACCTGGACAGATCTACGACCCTATTTTGAGAAGTCTTCTGGTCAGAAACTTGATTGGTTCTGGAATCAATGGGTTTCAAATGCCAATTTTCCAAGTCTCCAGGTGTTAAGTGGAGATCAGGCCAAAATCGAACGGAATTGGCGGACACGAGTGACCGTGAAGCAGTCAGGTACACCTAGTCCTTTCCGGCTTCGATTTATCGTTCGAGTACGCCGAGGACCTCTCAGTGCAGAAAAAGTCGTTGAGATGCACTCGCCGCAGGCAACTTTCTCCATTGATACGGACTTTGAACCTACTTCCCAGGAAGTCGACTCCTTCCCCTACACCCTCTCATCGGTGACCAAGTAGAAGATGCTTGAAAGGGAAGATGTCATTGCTTATAACGAAACGCAAAGGGAGACGGTCCCTGCTTGGCTTCAGGAACGGCTTGAATGGTTTCAAGATCTCAAGTTTGGTCTCATTTTGCATTGGGGACCGTATGCGCTTTGGGATTGCTGTGAATCATGGCCCCTATCGCCGGGTGATCCCTGGGCTCGAAACGATGAGATGGATTGCTGGACGAGCAGGGGCAAAGACCTCGCGTTGTTTCAGCAAGATTACTGGGCGCTGAACAAGCAATTTAATCCGGTCAATTATGACCCCCACAAGTGGGCAAGCCTTGCAAAGAAGGCGGGAATCAAGTACGTATCCCTCACGAGCAAGCACCACGACGGTTTTTGCATGTGGGATACCGAGACCACTGAGTACCGTATAACTGGCCCCGAATCTCCGTTTCGCGACGATCCGAGGGCGGACGTTTATAAGGGGCTTTGTGACGCATTTCAGGCCGAAGGGCTTGCTATCTCCGTGTATTTTTCCAAAGCTGATTGGCATTGCCCAGACTATTGGTCGCCAGAGTTTCCAATCGATTCCCGGCAGGCAAATACCTCTCATGATCCAGAGCGCTGGAAGAGGTTCGTTCAGTACACCCATGATCAGATTCGTGAATTGATGTCGAATTACGGAAAAATCGACATCCTGTGGTTGGATGCAGGCTGGGTTAAAACTGAAAGGAACGAGGACATCGATATGTCTGGAATGGTTCAGATGGCTCGAAAACTGCAGCCAGACCTTCTTGTCGCAAATCGCACCGTTGGCGACGAATTTGAAGATTTCATTACTCCCGAGCATGAGATTCCCACTGCACCCCTTTCAAGGCCCTGGGAATCTTGTCTGTGCATGGCTCAGAATTGGAAATATCACCCGCGTGACACATACCGCTCAACAGCTGAGATACTAGAAATGCTCATCGATATTGTGTCTAAGGGAGGCAATTTCTTGATCGGAATAGGTCCAACTCCGGACGGCGAATTTACTCCGCAAGCCATCGAGAGGTTAGAAGAAATCGCGGTCTGGATGGAAACGAATAGCGAAGCTATCCATGGAACCCGAGCCGTGGCGCCATACCGAGATGGTCATGTGAAGTTCACTTCAAAAGGCGAGTATGTCTACGCATTCCTCATGGAAGGGAGTGAGGCCACGTTGGCGGCTTTGCGCCCGCGATCGTCGTCCGATGTCGAGATCTTGGGGTGTCCGGTTCCGCCGAAGGTTCTTGAGCAAGAGAGTTATACGGTCGTAACCCTTCCACTAGAGGCCAAGGGACTAGCTTGGCCTCCTGTCCTGAAATATCGACTGTAGGTGAGGTGGCGATGAATTGCGCCACCTCAAGGTTTGAAAGGGAAGTTTAGTTCTTCTTCTTGCCGGGAATGGACTTGACGTCTACCTTGTCAGCCATAAAGTGATCGCCCATCATTTTTCCTTCGACGTTGACGATGGAGCCACCTTTGACATCGTTGATCGAAATGAACTTTCCGTTCATGCGAATCTTCGCCTTTGAGCAATCGACCTTCACGGGCGGCTTGCCCTTTGAAGTCAACGTAAAGGTCTTTCCAACGGGACTGCCTTTCACGATTCCAGACAGTTTAGTGGCGGCAGCAGATTTCTGAGAATGTAGAGCGCCACCTGATGCCTTAGGTGCGCTTGGCTGAGCAAAGACGGAAACGGACATTGCCAGAGCGGCAACGACGACGAGAGCATTGATGAGCTTCTTCATATTTGGAACTCCAACCGTTAGATTCGATTTTCCCTGAATGCGTTCGCCCGTGACAGGGGGATTTCTGATAAAAATCTGAAATCTATGGGCCGTCAATGGGCTTTGGATATCTTAAGAACTTTGTCTCATAGTGACTACCCCTGGGCTGCTCCGAAGAACTCGGCATTGTTTAGCAGCTCCTTGGCTTCGGGGCTCTCCCATGATTTCCCAACAGCAAACGCCCGCTTGACAAGTTCCTTGTCGTTAAGGGCTAACGCTAGTCGAAGTGCATTTATCCCGCCGGACTTTTGAAATTCTGGCGCGAGTTCTGCCGGTATTGCTTTTTCAAGTAGCGACACGCCCAAGTTAAGAACATTGGGATCCACTGATCGCAAGCAGACGTCTGCCACATGAGCAAGATGCCGCACATCTACTGCTTCCTTGACCGCAAAGGATTGCACCAGGTATTTGCCAACGGCAAGTAGGTCATTAGGAGACTGTTCGGCAAGGTATGCGACGAACCACGCCGTTGCTTCTTCAGAGGAACCGCTTGACTTGAGTAGGTTTGCGTCTACGCATTTCGCGAACTTCCGGTCCGAGAGGTCGACTCCAGCTTGATTGAGTCCGAGGAGCGCATTAAGATACATACCTTCCGTCAGACCCGGAACCATCCTCTTGTTAATCTCCGCAAGTGAAGCCTGATCCCTGTAGATCCAAACTCGACCCTGAACGATAGCGTTTGCGAAGAACGAGCTTTGGGCTGGTTGCTCAAGAATTGCAACGAGCAAAGGATCTTGAGGCGGAACGATCGTAAATTTCGTTTTGGCGCTTGGCTCCTTTTTATGCAGTTCAGTACACGCCACTCGAATTGTGGCCGTTTCGAAGCTCGGTGTTGACGGAAGAAATCCGGCGACGATATCCCAAGACCATGACGACTTACAAATAAGTTCCAAGGGTTCTGTGCAAGTCATGACTTGCGTTCCACTGTCTTCAGGAACGATTTCCGCTCCCAAAGGCAGGCGACATATAAGATCGTCGCTAGTCTTGTTGGTGATGGACAATTCGCATTTCGTGAGTGATTGGCCTGAGCACTGCATAAGAATTTGCTCAGGGGAGGGGAGGCATCCGAGTCCCGACTCCTCAACATAAAATTCCAGCCCACCAAGTGTCGGCCCTGGAGGGTCTCCCTTCTTGAGCGTGGAGCCGAGGCTCAAAACCGGTTTGTCCGAAACGGTAGGTTTATCCTTTGGCCTTTCCTTACAGCGGCAGGTGACCGTTGTGGCGCTCCCGACGGCTTTATCAAAGGGATACCACAGATTCACAACGGTTCCTTCGTGTTCGGCAATCTTCTCATTGATCGGCGTGTTTACACCGTGGGACCGATATACCCCGACTTTCCAAAACTCACCCTTAACGTGGATTTCAGTTTTTTTACATCCAAAGTATTCGGTGACGAGCGTGCAGGGATTTTCGTGAGGAAGAGAGGTCAATTCTATGGACTTTGACTCGCAGTCTCTCTTCATCTGATGGATGTAGGAAGAAGTTTCCGAACTCCAATTATTGGGCCCGCCAGGCATTCCTAACTTCCTCGCGAGCTTCGCTGATTCCTGTTCCATCTGGCGCATGGCGCCAGAAAGTGATTCAGCTTGACCACGAACAGTCACCTTCTTGACTTTGGTGTCTTTCTTATCGCAGGAAAGATCGCATTCCTCATGCGCTTTGTGTTTCTTCCCTTGGCAAACGTTGTCATGAGAAATGTGATATTTCGATTTCAGGTCATCGGTGGGGACCAACTTGGTAAAAACGCGGTACTCGTAATGAACGAGTTCGGTGCCTTCGATAACGTTTCCGTTCCGACGCTCAATTTGGGTATCTCGAGATTGAATCTGCCCCCTTGCATCCCAATCCTGGGCTTGAGTTAACGACACGCCCAGGATAACGATGCATACTCCAAAAAAATGTAAACGCATCATAAATGCATTATATGATCGCTTCAAAAGAAGAGCAATCTTGAACTTTCATAAAATCCTGAAAGTTGGACGGTTCAACCAAGTAAACTAATGGTGATGGCCACTATTGCGCCCGATCGATTGGCAGGAATCAGTATCGACACCATTGCGGATAAGATTTACGGCAACCAAAGGCTGACGGCGGAAGATGCTTTATATCTTTACCAGCACCCAAATTTGCTGGACCTCGCAACTTTGGCTCACTTCAGGCGTAGGCAAGTCACCGACCCCCAAACCGTCACCTACATCATCGGTCGCATTCTGAACTACACGAACGTGTGCTGGGTTCGCTGCAAGTTTTGCGCGTTCTACCGCGTGCCTAACAGTCCCGAGGGATATTTGCACAGCGACGAAGAGATCTTGTCAAAGGTTCAAGACACCGTGGAAAAAGGTGGAGTGGAGATCCTCTTTCAGGGGGGCCTAAACCCTAAGCTAAAGATCGATTACTACGAGGGGATTTTTGGCAAGATCAAAGAACGCTTTCCTCAGGTCATCCTGCACGCGCTTTCACCAGCGGAGATCATCTATATCGCTCACATCTCGAAGCTGACGCTTGTGGAAACACTGGAGCGGCTGAAAGCGGCCGGTCTTCATTCGATCCCAGGAGCTGGAGGAGAGATTCTCGTCGATCGAGTGAGAAAGATCATTGCTCCCTATAAAGACACCACCGATGAGTGGCTGGAGTGTATGCGCGCGGCATCCGCGCTTGGGATTAGGAGTACGGCGTCGATGATGTTTGGACATGTCGAAACGATTGAAGATCGAGTCGAACACCTGGGCCGCATTCGTGACCTGCAAGACGAATGTTCTCCATTCCGAGCCTTTATCACCTGGAACTTTCAGCCGGAGGATACGAATCTTCCGATTTCAAATAAGGCATCGGGCGCGGACTATTTGAGGACGGTGGCGATTTCGAGACTGTTCTTGGACAATTTCGATAATCTTCAAGTCTCGATTCTGACGCAAGGCCCCAAAATTGCTCAGGCTGCTCTGAATTATGGGGCTAACGATTTCGGGTCAGTTATGATCGAAGAGAATGTTGTTTCCGCTGCCGGGAACAAGTTTATCTTGAGTGCTGAAGAATTTGAGAGAATTATCAAGGGCGCCGGATTTGAGGCGAAGCGTCGAAACACTCGCTACGAGTTAATCTAGCTTTGACCTAGAGACAATCCCATCGCGGGGGCGGCACTTATGCCGCCCCCGCGTCCATTTAGGGTGTCAGTCCAAGGAATCTCTTTACTCGCTCGGATGTTCCGAGGGTTAGTCCGCCGTAGTGCTTTGCTGAGCGTGACAAACTGATTGTGCCTTCGGGGGTCCAGTAGGTGAAGGTTTGAACATAGTCAGTGAACAAGTGCGTGGACCCACCTGATCCGATGGTTTTCTTGTACACACCACTCGACGACGAATCAAGAGTGATTCGAGTGTAGGCAATTTGGGTTCCGTCCGGGCTCCAGGTGCTTCCGTAGTTGCGATCGGTGGTTGAGGAATTATCGGAAGTGACTTTGCTGGCGTTTGCACCATCAGCGTCCATGGTCCAGATTTCAAACTGGCCACTTCGGTCGGATGAGAAGCTGATCTTTGTGCCTGTCTTGCTGTACTGCGGGAAAAAGCTATTGCCAGTGCTCGCGAGGACGGTGGGGTTTGACTTGTCGAGGTTGATAGCCTTGATCTTGGAGTTGCTTGCGTTGAGCGGGAAGTAAGTGTAGACCACCCTGGTTCCCGATGGGGCTACGAATGCATCGTCGGCAAAGTCTAAGGCTCCTGCATCGCTAACGGTCTGGTTTGCCGTCGTTGAGCTCATGACGTAGAGTCGGTAGATGTACTCAGGGAAATTTGGGTCATCTGGGGTTGGGTTAAGGTGCGCTCCGGTAAAGACCACCTTAGTTCCATCGGGAGTGAATTGCATGGACCCGAAGTTCTTGAACGTGGTGGTGGTGAGTTTAGTGGCTCCGGAGATACTGACGGTGGTGTTGGTGTAAATCGCGTAGTCGGCGTTGGGACCCGGAGAGGCGGTGTAGCCGAAGACGACTTTGTTGGAATTCACGGGGCTTTGGGCGAAACCACGGTAGTTGTCGTTTAGGTCTACATAGGTTTGGACATCCGAGCCGTCTGGGTTCATGTGTCTGATGTCCCCGGATGAGTCTCCAAAGAAAATTCGGTCAGCGGG